>CAWEJY010000001.1:0-5364 GCA_963809525.1 uncultured Solirubrobacteraceae bacterium
CCTACGACGACGACACGTTCGATCTGGTCACGGGCTGCAACTCGTTCTTCTTCGCCAACGACATCGTCGCGGCACTGCGCGAGGCCGGCCGCGTCGCGAAGCCCGGGGCGCCGGTGGTCATTCAGGTCTGGGGGCCGCACGAGCGAAACGACCTCGAGGCGATGAAGGAAGTCATCAGGCCATTCATGCCACCCCGCCCCGCGGGCGCACCGCCGGAGTCCGACTACTCCGAGCCCGGCGTACTCGAGGGCATCGCCACCCAGGCCGGGCTTGAGCCCGAGCGCGCGTTCGACACCACATGGGCCTATGAGTACGCCGACGCCGAAACGCTGCGTCGCGCGCTCGTCGCGCCCGCCGGGATCGCGGTTCTCGTCGGCACTGACCACGAGGAGGCGGTCAAGGACGCGATCGTCGCCCGACTGGCCCCGCACCGAACACCCGACGGCGGCTACCGGCTACAGAACGAGTTCCACTCCCTGATAGCCCGAGCCTGTTGAGGAGCGGCACGTGAGCTACTTCGCCGTCATCCGAGAAGCAGGACCTGCGTGGGCCGACGGGAACGGGATCGCCGCCCAGCCCGCGCTCGCCGAGCACGCGGCATTCATGAACACACTCGCAGAGGAGGGGTTCGTCGTCTGCGGCGGACCACTCGCCTGAACCGAGCACGAGCGCCTCCGCGCCGTCCTGATCGTCCGGGCAGACAGCGAGGGCGAGATTCACCGCCGCCTCGCCAGCGACCCCTGGACGCGCGCGGACCGACTCGTGATCGCGACCATCGAGTCCTGGAACATCATGACCGGCACAGAGCGACTCCCATCAGCGCACGGGACAGGCGAGCGGCATTACGCTGGGTTCGTGACGTGGGACGGCGCTCACGTCACAAACAATCGAATTGGGCCGGGCTGGGTTTCGCGGAGACCGTGATCTACCCCGGGGAATGGTGGAGTTGGCGGTCGGTGGGGCTCGGCCGAGAGCGTGAGGCGAACTGCGGCACGGCTCACGTAGGCGCGTGCATTCTGAGGTGCTTCCAGGCGTCGGGCCATTGGGCGCGCGCTCGCTGCGCAGCGTCTCGCTCGAGCATGGCCAGTTCGCCGGCGGCGAATGCGCCCGGCGCTGAGCGCGTGTGTGCCGTCCAGTCGCGGAGCCATCGCTCGGCGACCACGGCGTCGTTGAGCTCGCCGAGAATATCCTGGAGCGCTCTTGCGGCGGTGGCCAGCTTGCCGGTCCGCCTGCCGAGCGAGGGCGCGCACGCCTCCGCGGCGTACCGGCAGCGCTTGGTGAGGATCCGGACGAGGTGCAGCTCCTCATCGGCGGGCGGGTCGTTCATGGCCTCGACGGCCCGGTCGAGCTTGCGCCAGGAGCGGCGCACGAGCCGCGGGAGCGCGCTGGCGGCGGGGCGGTCGGCCAACGGCTCCAGCAGTGCGGGCGCTCGCGCCGCCGCGATCAGTCGGTCGATGAGGTCGAGGTAGCGATCGCCGCGCAGCGTGTCCAGCAGCGCCGCGTGCGTGTCGAGGCGGCGCTGCTCCAGCGCGCCGATCACGCGGCGAGCGCCGTCAGCGCCTCCGTCCGGCAGCGACCTCGTGCGGGCGCTCAGGCGCTCGAGAAGGACGTCTGCATCGCGGGCCGCGCCGAGCTCACCGCCGAGCCAGCCGAGCTCCTCGCGCAGCGCCGCTGTCCACTGCGGGTCGAGGCCGGCGCGGAAGGTGCGCAGATCCGAGCGCAGGCGCCGGGTCGCGACTCGCGTCTGGTGCACGCCTTCGGGGTCGGTGTCGAGACGGACGATCGGGTCGTGTCGGAGCAGTCGTATGACGCCGTCCGCGATCGCGTGGGTGACGACCTCGCCGAGCGACGCCGACGAGGTGGGGGTCGCGAGCTCGACCTCGGGTGGAGCGATTTCGCGTCCACCGATCGCGCGCAGGTACTTCGGTGTCGGGTCGGGCGCTCCGGCGCCGGCGGCACGCAGGCGCGCGACGGCGGCCTTGCGCAGCGCGGGCAGTGTGTCGGGCGTCGTCTCGACCTCGAGCTCGCGAAAGCGGGCGACGACGCGCTGCCCCCGAAGCACGAGCACCGTGTCGTCCACGATGTCGGCGACGAGCCGTCCCTGCGCGTCGCGCAAGAGGATCCCGCGCCGGAGCGTGCGCAGACGGACCTGCGGGCGCAGCTCCGCGCCCCGCAGGTAGCCGCGCACGAGATCCACGCCGGCCGGGGGCGGTTGCCGCGAGCTTCCTTCGAACACGATCTCCTCGCGGACGAGCAGTGCGCCGGTGTGCTCACCGGGAAGCTTCACGGTCCAGCCCTGCCCGGCGCGGTGTCGGAAGCTCACGTCCCAGCGCGCCAGCCGGAAGTCGTCGCTGTCCACATAGACGGTCGACAGGCGCTCGTCGGGCCGTTCTGCGGCCGTTACGCCATCCATCAGCCCGCTGAGATCCGGCAGTTGGAACTCCTCACCGGCCGACAGCTTGACCTCGTGTTCGAGCATCAGCCCGAGAGGCCGTCGGTGGGTGTGTGACGCGCGGGCTGCGGCTGGTCGGCTCCCTCGTCCGCCGCCGCGCGCCAGGCCATGACCTCACCCAGCGCCTGCGGTCGGGCGCGGCTCGATCACCGCGGGTGAGCCGGGGAAGACAAGCCCGGATATCGGCGTCGAGGCAGATCACGTTCGCCCTCTCGAAGACCACGCGATCGAGGTCCGGGCGCCGTCTACGCCGGCTCGCCAGTCGCTCCCTCGTGCAGGCTCGGCAACACCGAGCGCGCCATCCGCAGCGCCGCGCGCGGTCTGCAGAAGGCTGAGCAGGCACTTGACGCGGTCGTTGGCCGCCAGCGAACGGCCTACCAGCGCCGGAAGCAACGTCGATCATCCGGCTAGCTCGAGCGCTGCATCGCCGGACACCGGTCACATCCCCCCGCTCGCCGGGGGGTCCAGAATCAGGTCGGCGACGAGCGCCGTCCAGCCGGTCTGGTGCGCCGCTCCCAGGCCGGCACCGTTGTCGCCGTGGAAATACTCGTTGAAGAAGAGGTTGTCCTTCCAGGCGGGGTCGCTCTGCAGCCGCTCGGTGCCTCCGTAGAGCGGGCGGCGGCCGTCGGGGCCGGGCAACCAGATGGCGATGATCCGGTCGGCGAGATCCTGCGCGATCTCGCCGAACGTGCGTTCCTCGCCCGAGCCCGTCGGGTACTCGACCTTGAACTCGTCGCCGAAGAACCGCTGGTTGAGGGCGAACTGGCGGATCGCGAGGTAGTTGAGCGGCATCCAGATCGGCCCGCGCCAGTTGGAATTGCCGCCGAACATCGTCGTCGTCGACTCGGCCGGCTCGTAGTCGATCCACGCGCCCTCGACGCCTTCGAGCGTGTACGGGTTGTTCTCGTAGCGTTTCGAGACCGCGCGGAGCCCGTACGGCGAGAGGAACGCCGCCTCGTCGAAGAACTCCCTGAGCGTGTGCCGGAGATCCTCGGGGGGGATCACCGAGAGCACCGCGATCCGCTGGTCGCCGAGCTCCTGCACGCGTCCGACCGTGCTCCCGCCGGACGCCGTCCACTTCTCGCGCAGGCGCGAGAAGCGCTTGCCCAGCGTGCCGGCGAGCTCGACGGCACGTGGCGGCAGGCCGACGGCGGGGAGCACCGGGCAACAGGCCCGAGATCGTCTGCACCTTGACCTGGGTCGACTCGCCCGACGGATACACGAGGCGGTCGTAGAAGAAGCCGTCCTCCGGGTCGTAGAGCCCCTGCCGTTCGAGCGCCCGCGTGACGAGCGCGAAATGCTCGAGGAACTTGATCACCATGTCCAGGTAGACGTCGTTCTCCTGCGCAAGCTCGATGGCGATCACGAGCATCAAGAGTGAGTAGTAGGCCATCCACGCCGTGCCGTCCGCCTGCTCGAGCGTCACGCCCTCCGGGAGGTTGGAGCGGTCGATCGGGCTGATGTTGTCGAGCCCCAGGAAGCCACCGCTGAAGACGTTGTTGCCGTCGGCGTCCTCCCGGTTGAGCCACCACGTGAAGTTGACCAGGAGCTTCTGGAAGACCCGCTCGAGGAATTCGCGGTCGCGCTCGCCGTCGATGCGGAACACCCGGATCGCAGCCATGACATGCACCGGCGGGTTCACGTCGTCGAAGTTCCACTCGTACGCCGGGAGCGCGCCGTTCGGGTGCAGGAACCACTCGCGGAGCAACACGATGAGCTGGTACTTCGCGAACGCTGGATCGAGGTGCGCCCAGGGGACGCAGTGGAAGCCGAGGTCCCAGGCCGCGAACCACGGGTACTCCCACGGGTCCGGCATCGCGAGCACGTCGAACGCGTCGAGGTGCCGCCAGTCGCTGTTGCGGCCGTGACGATGCGCCTCGGGCGGCGGTGGCTCGCCCGGGTCGCCGTCGAGCCAGCGGGCGACGTCGTAGGGGTACATCTGCTTGCTCCAGACGAGCCCGGCGCAGGCCTGGCGCAGGATCCGCATGCGTTCCGCATCGGTGTCCGCCGGCGCGAGCGCCGCGTAGAACTCGTCTGCGTCGGCCTCGCGTGCGGCGAGGACCTTGCCGAACGCCGCGCCCGCCCAGGTCGCCTTCGCGGCGGCCTTGCGCTCCGGCTGGTGGAGCCGCAGCCGCAGCTCAGCCTTCCCACCGGCCGCCACGGTGACCACGTACCGCAGAGCGCCCTTCGTGCCGAAGCCCTCCGGGTTGACGGTCGCCGCCCCCGAGACGACGTGGTCGTTGATGCCGTCCTTCGGGTAGGGCGTGGTCGCCTCCGAGCCGAAGAGGCGCGGCGCGTTCGACTCGTTCTCGCAGAAGAGCGCCTCGGGCGCCGAGCCATCGGGCCCGGCGGCCCCGTCGAGCCGGTAGCCCGCAAGCCGGTGGTCGGCCACGGTGAGCGACGAGCCGTCACGCTCGACCCGCGGCCGCTGGGCGCCGGGGTCCCACGACCACGTGTTGCGGAACCAGAGCGTCGGCAGCACGTGCAGCGTCGCCTCGTCCGGGCCGTGGTTCTCGAGCTCGATCCGCATCAGCACCTCGGTCGGCGAGGACTTGGCGTAGGTGACGTCGACCGACCAGTAGCGGTCGCCGTCGAAGACGCCGGTGTCGAGCAGCTCCAGCTCGGGGTCGCGCAGTCCGCGGCCGTGGTTCACGAGTTGCGCGTAGGGGAACTCCGCCTGCGGATAGTGGTAGCGCCACTTGAGCAGCGCGTGGCTCGGCAGCCCCTCGAGGTACCACCAGTACTCCTTGACGTCCTCGCCGTGGTTGCCCTGCGGCCCGGTGAGGCCGAACATGCGCTCCTTGAGGATCGGGTCGTTGCCGTTCCACAGGGCCAGCGCGAGGCAGAGGTCGTGGCGGATGTCCGAGATGCCGGCCATGCCGTCCTCGTTCCAGCGGTAGGCCCGGGAGCGG
>CAWEJY010000002.1:0-31960 GCA_963809525.1 uncultured Solirubrobacteraceae bacterium
CGCGTCAAGCGGCCTCGTCAGAGCAGCGCGCGATACCGGCGCCAGACGAACACGAGCGCCAGGACGGCGAGGCCCACGATCGCCGCGAACCCCAGGCCGCCGGCCGCCGTCGCCGTCATCCGGGAGTAGCCGGCGAACGCCAGCACGAGCGCGCCCACGGCCGCGTAGCCGAGTGCACGCGTGGCGGTCGGCAGCGTCTCCAGATCCATGCGGTGGCGCCGGTACAGGTAGGCCGCGCCGAGGGCGAAGACCCCGATGAAGGCGAGCGACAGGGTGCGCGAGATGATCGCCGCCGTGTCGCTGCCCCCGGGCAGGAACTGGATCGCGGCGGCGATTGCAAGGACGATCGCGATGTTGCGGGCGGCGACCACGCCCACAGCGTACGGCCTGGCTACAGCGCGGCGCGCTCGGTGACGGGCGCCGGCGCGGCGACGTCGGCCGGGAGGCTGTCGGGCACGACGATCGCGCCCTCGGCCGGCTCGGCGGCGAAGCGGTAGCCCACGCCGAAGTGCGTGTGGATGTAGCGCCACTGCGGCGAGGCCTTCTCGAGCTTCTGGCGCAGCTTGCGCACGAAGACGTCGACCGAGCGGTCGCCGCGGGCCATCGCGTAGCCCCAGACCCGCTGGTAGATCTCCTCGCGCTCCAGCACGCGGCCTTCGGCCCCGGAGAGCAGTTCGATCAGCTCGAACTCGCGGCGCGTGAGGTCGACGGAGCGGCCCTCGACGAAGGCCTGGAAGCGGTCCGCGCGGATCTCCAGCTCGCCGACGAGCACGGGCCCGGCCCCCGAGCGCGACTCGGTGCGCCGCCGCCGGCGTACGACGGCCTCGACGCGCGCGATCAGCTCCTCGGGGTGGCAGGGCTTCGCCAGCCAGTCGTCCGCACCCAGGCGCAGCCCGCGCACGCGCTGCGCGACGGACGAGCGCCCGCAGGCGACGATCCCCATCCCGGGGATGCCCGCGGCGACCCGCTCGAGGTACTCCCAGGCCTGCGGGCCCAGCACGTTCGGGTCGACGACCAGCGCGCTGACGCGCATCGCGACGAGATCCTCGACGGGCACGGGGCTGGCGAGCGTGCGGTGCTCCCAGCCCAGGCGGTCGAGCCGTTTGGTCAGGACCTGGAGGAAGCCCGAGTCGGTGTCGATGATGGCGACGCGCGGCGAGGGGCCGGCGGCCTGAGCACCCTGACGATCCGTCTCAGGGTGCGCGCTGGTCCGGGAATGCATGACGCGCCGGAGTCTAGGGGTTCAGGGGGCGCCGGCGCCCCGTACTTTCCACGGTTTCACCGGATGTTCACAGGGAGGCCGGCGGGCCACCCGATCGGCGATTGGCTAGACCTCAGTGGGGGTATCGACCGGAAGCTCGCGGAACAGCCCGGTCTTGACGAAGATCGTCTGCTCGCCGACGCCGACAGCGTTGTCGCCGACGCGCTCGAGGGCGCGTGCGACCATCGTCATCATCATCGCCCACTCGCGCTTGTCCTCCTCGTCGCCGACCATGACGGCCATCCGGAAGACCTCCCTGTTCAGGCGGTTCACCTCGCGGTCCTGACGGGAGAGGTCGGCCGCCAGCTCGACGTCGCGGTCCTGGAAGGCGAGCTTCGCCTCGACGACCTGCGCGCGGGCGGCCGCCCCCATCCGCAGCACGCGCTCCAGGAGCTCTGGCACGACGGGCGGCTCGTTGCCGACAAGCGGGATGAGCTTCGCGATGTTCACGCACTGGTCCCCCATGCGCTCGGCGTGCCTGATGACGTGCAGCAGCGCCGCCACGAGCCGCAGATCGGTTGCGACGGGCGCCTGCAGCGCGAGCAGCGACAGGATTCCCTGGTGGATCTCGAGGTAGCGGCCGTCGATGCGGTCGTCGTCGGCGATCACGAAGGTCGCGAGCTCGACGTCCTGCTGCTCGAGCGCCTCGAGCGCGCGATCGAGCTGCTCGACGACGATGTCGAGCGCGCCGAGGGCGCCGACCTCGAGTTCGGCGAGGCGTTCGTGGAACTCGTGGCGCAATTCGGCCATCGGGGTGCTCCTCCTACCCGAACTTCCCGGTGACGTACTCCTCGGTGCGGGAGTCGTCGGGGTTCGTGAAGATCTTCTGGGTGTCGGCGTGCTCGACGAGCTCGCCCATCAGCATGAACGCGGTCGTGTCGGCGACACGCGCGGCCTGCTGCATGTTGTGAGTGACGATGACGATCGTGTAGCGCTGCTTGAGCTCGTGGATCAGATCCTCGATCTTCAGCGTCGCGATCGGGTCCAATGCCGAGCACGGCTCGTCCATCAGCAGCACCTCGGGCTCGTTGGCAATCGCGCGGGCGATGCACAGACGCTGCTGCTGGCCGCCTGAGAGCCCGATGCCCGGCCGCCCGAGGCGGTCCTTGACTTCTTCCCACAGGCCTGCGCCGCGCAGGGACGCCTCCACGAGCTGGCCGACGTCAGCAGAGCGCTTGCTCGTCAGGCGCAGGCCCGCGGCGACATTGTCGTAGATCGACATCGTCGGGAACGGGTTGGGCTTCTGGAAGACCATCCCGATCGCGCGCCGCACGGCTGTGATGTCCACTCCGCGGCCGTAGAGGTCGGCGTCGTCGAGCAGCACGCTTCCCTCACAGCGCGCGCCGGGAATCTCCTCGTGCATGCGGTTGATGCAGCGCACGAGCGTCGATTTGCCGCAGCCCGACGGCCCGATCATCGCCGTGACGCGGTTCGCCGCGTACACGATGTCGACGTCCTTGACCGCGCGGCTGGTGCCGTAGTAGGCGTTGACGGAGTCCAGCGTGACGGTGTGGCCGGTCTGCTCGGGCTGGTCCCTCGCGGGGGTGGCCACGCTGGCGAGCGATCGCGGCCCAGCAGCGGCGGAGCCGGGGTCGGAGTCGGGTTCTGCGCTCATTGGCGGATCCTCTGGGCGGGTTTCGTGCTCGGTGCTCTCCGGCTCGGTCATGCGAAGCGGCTCCTGCGCGCGATGAGGCGCGCGGCGATGTTCAGGATGAGGATCAGCGTGACGAGCGTCAATGCCGCACCCCACGCACGGGCGACCAGCCGGTCCTGTGCCTGGCCGACGTCGGCGAAGATCTGTGCCGGCAGCGAGTTCATGCGCCCGTTGAGGTTGAACGTCGACGCCTGCACGATCGCGGCGGTGAACAGCAGCGGTGCTGTCTCCCCTGCCCCGCGCGCGATCGAGAGCAGCGAGCCGGTGACAAGGCCGGGCGCGGCGGTCGGGAGCACGACCTTCGTGACGACCTTCCAGCGCGGCGCGCCGAGCGCCAGCGCCGCCTCGCGCAGGCCCTCGGGGACGAGCAGCAGCACGACCTCCGCGGATCGGACGACGATCGGGAGCATCAGCAGCGCGATCGCCAGGGCGCCCTTCCAGCCGGCGAAGCCGGACCCGCCGACGTTCCCGACCACGAGCGCGGCATAGACGAACAGGCCGAACACGATCGACGGGACGCCGGTGAGCACGTCGACGAAGTAGCGCACAACGGATGCGAAGCGGCTGTCCTTGCCGTACTCGACGAGGTAGAGCGCGACCCCGATCCCGATCGGGATCGTGATCAGGGCGGCGACCGCGACCATCTCGATCGTCCCGAGGATCGCGCTCTTGATGCCACCCGGATCGCCGAGGAAGTTCCCCGTCGGGTCAGTCGTGAAGAAGTGCCAGCTGAGCGCCTTGAGCCCCGACGAGATGAGCCGGATGATGACGAGCACGAGCGGGACGAGCGCGATCAGGGTGACGATCAGCAGCGAGGCGCGCATCACCTGGTCGGTGCGGCGCCGGCGCCTGCTGGTTGGTGCGAGGGTACCCGCGGTCACATCGCTCATCGCATCACCGTCCCGCCGATGAGCGGCCCGGTCGTCGGCATCATCAGCTCCTCATCGGGCGGTGGGATCTCACGCATGCGGTTGCCGCGCACGACGATGTAGCGCGCCAGCCCGTTGATGAGCAGGGTCAGGACGAACAGCACCAGGCCGGCGGCGATCAGGGCCGCCGCGTGGAGCTTGTCGTTCGCGGCCTCGCCGAACTCGTTGGCGATCACCGCTGCGAGCGTGTAGCCCTGGTCGAAGATCTGCTTGCCGATCGTCGGCGAGTTGCCGATCACGAGCGTGATCGCGATCGTCTCGCCTACGGCGCGGCCGAGCCCGAGCATGATCGCGCCGGCGATGCCCGCGCGCGAGTACGGCAGCACGGCGAGGCGGATCATCTCCCAGCGCGTCGCGCCGAGCGCGAGCGCACCCTCCTTGAGCTCTGACGGCACGGTGGAGACGACCTCGCGGGTGATGGCGCTGACGATCGGCAGGATCATGATCGCGAGAATCAGGCCGGCGATGAAGTAGTTCGGGCCGGCGACCGACCCGCCGACGAACGGCAGGAAGCCGAAGGTGTCGGCGAACCACTGCTCGGCCGGACGCAGCTTCGGGATCAGGAAGAAGACGCCCCACAGGCCGTAGACGATCGAGGGCACGGCGGCCAGCAGCTCCAGGAGCATCGTCAGCGGCGGGCGCAGCCGGTCCGGGCACAGTTCGGTGATGTAGAGCGCGGCGCCGATCGCGATCGGCACGCCGATCGCGAGCGCGACGGCGGAGGTGATGAGCGTCCCGACGAGCAGCGGCCACGCGCCGTAGATGCTGCGTGAGACGTCCCAGTCGTTGTCGAAGGTGAAGCCGAGGATCCCGAACTTCGTGAGCGCGGGGCTCGCCTTGTTGATGAGGAAGACGAAGAAGAAGACGATAAGCGCGACGATCAGCGCGGCGAGGATCGTCAGGAACCAGCGGAATGCGGGATCGGCCAGGCGCCCGCGCGGCGACCCCCGGAGCTCGAGGGCCCCGGAGTCGCCGCGCGGTGCGAGAGCGCCTGCCTCCATGCTGTTAGGAGATGGCCGCGCCGTTGCAGGTCAGCTTCGCCGCAGCGGCCTTCGTCGGTGTCAGCACCGACGAAGGGAGCGCCGCGTAGGAGATCTGCTTGAGCACGGCCTGGCCGGCGCCCAGCCCATAGTCGACGAACGCCTTCATCGCCTTGGCGTTCGCGCTGCTCATCCCGCCGTCCTTGCAGACATCGGTGTACATGTCGACGAACGTCTGCGAGGCGATCGGGTAGGCCTGCGGGTTCGGCGAGTCGATCGTGACGATTCCGAGATCCGGCGGGATGGTGATCCCGTCAGCCGCGGCCGACGTCGAGTCCAGCGTCGGCGCGATGTAGTTGCCGCTCTTGTTCTTCACGTCCGCGTAGGTGAAGTTGTTCTGCAGCGCGTAGGCCTGCTCGACGTATCCCACGGCGCCGGGCGTCTGCTTGACGGCCGCGGCGACGCCCTCGTTGCCCTTTCCGCCAGTGCCGGTCGGCCACTTCAGCGTCTTGTCGACGCCCACCTGGCTCTTCCACTGCGAGCTGTAGGCGGCAAGGAAGCCTGCGAAGCCCTTCGTCGTACCAGAGGAGTCCGAGCGGTGGACGACGGTGATCGCGGTGCTCGGCAGGCTGATTCCTGGGTTCTGGGACGCGATCGCGGGGTCGTTCCACTTCGTGATCTTGCCGAGGAAGATGTCGGCGATCGTCTTGCCGTCGAGCTTCAGCCCCGACTTCACGCCGGACAGGTTGTAGGAGACCGTGATCGCACCGAGCGCCATCGGCAGCTGGGTGACTGGGCCCTTGGTCAGCGTCGCCTTGTCGGCGGGCGCGAGTGGCGGGTCGCTGCCGGCGAAGTCGACCGTGCCGGCCGCCAGTTGGGCGACGCCGGCGCCGGAGCCGATGCTCTGGTAGTTGACGGTCACGCCCTGACCCTTGAGCGTGCTGCCCCACTGCTGGTAGATCGGCGCTGCGAACGTCGAGCCGGCGCCGTTGACGGTGCCGCTCGCGCCCGAGCCGGACGAGCTGGAGGTGCTGGAACTGCTGCTGCCGCAGGCGGCGATTACGAGCGACAACGCCGCGACGGCTGCCGCTGCCGGAATCCGGTACCTCATGAAGTCTCCTTGTTGGATGTCATGCGCCTCGAGGCTTCCACGCAGCCTGGGGCAGTCTGTTACCGAGGCGTGGCCGTGGTGTGAACTCCTTGTGAACGCTCCGGGTGAAACCGGTAGCCGAAGCCCACGTGGGTGTGGATGAACTGCCAGTCCGGGAGGGCGCGTTCGAGCTTCACGCGCAGCTTGCGGATGTACACGTCGATCGTCCGATCGCCGTCGCGCAGGGCCGCGCCCCAGACCCGCTCATAGAGATCCTCGCGACGCACGATGCGCCCCTCGCTGCGCGCGAGCTCGGTGAGCAGGCCGAATTCGCGCACGGACAGGGGGAGCGCGTGGCCGGCGACCACGGCGAGGCCCTCCTTTGGGCGCACCTCGAGCATGCCGATTCGGAGCACGTCGGCGTCACCGTCCTGGCGCGTCTCTCCAGCCACGTCCATTGCGGAGCCCAGCATCCGCCTCGCGCGGGGCCGTGGCGTTACGCACCTGTGAAGTCCATGTGAACGAGTCGTGAACCCGCGCGGGCCGCGGTGCCGAGGCGCTCTACCGTCCGTCGGCGTGCCGCTGCTGCGCCGTTCGTACGACCGTGCCCTGCTTGACCTCTACGAGGAGTCGGGGCTCAACGTGCAGCGCGCGACGCTGCTGCTGCGTGACGTCATCACCGACTACCCCGAGCGGGCGGAGCTCACGAACGACCTCGTGATCAGTGAGCACGAGGGCGACCGCATCACGCACGACATCATCCACCGGCTCGGCGCCGGGCGGGTGCACGCCCCGTTCGGCTTCGCCGACGGCTACGCGCTGGCGACCGCCCTCGACGACATCGTCGACTACGCCGAGCAGACCGCGGACACGCTCGGCGTCTACCAGGTCGAGGCGCCGATGGAGCAGGCCGTCCTGATGTGCGACGTCCTGGTCGGCGCCGGCGAGCAGGTCGCGCACGCGCTGTGCGGGCTGCGCTCGGGCGTCGACGTCGGCCCCGCGCTCGTCGAGATCCACCGCCTGGAGAACGAGGGCGACCGGCTCAGCCGCGACGCTCTCGGCTCGCTCTTCAACGGCGGCATCGACCCGATGGTCGTGATCCGCTGGAAGGACCTGTTCGCCTCGCTGGAGCACAGCATCGACGCCTGCGAGCACGTCGCGCACCTGCTCGAGGGGATCGCGCTCAAGCGCGGGCGCCGCCGCGACCGGGCCCGGGAGCGCTGATGCGACGACCCCTGGGCGTGCGCCGTCTCCAGGGGAACCGGCTGCACGCGCCGTCCGTTTCCGATACAAACGGGTGATCGTCATGCGGAGGAGAACCGCCACGGCCGCGTCTGCGGCCGCTCTCGTTGCTGCCGCCGCGCTGGCTTCGAACGCCTCCGCGCAGGACGCGGGGCAGGCCCCGCCGACCACCGACACGACGGCGACGACTCCGTCCCAGCCGGCGAGCACCACGCCGCAGCCGGCGAGCACCACACCCCAGCCGGCGACCCCCGCGACCACCGACCTGGGCACCCTCGACGTCCAGGTCACCACCCCCCCGCCCGCGGCGACGAACACGAAGAGCGCCGACCAGAGGCGCCGCGAGGGCGCGGCCAAGTTCCTCGCGCAGGAGCGGCGCGCCAAGGCGCTCCGGGCCAAGCAGCAGCAGACCCAGGCCACGGCCGCGCCGTTCGCGAACCTCCCCTCGCCGCTCAACGCCCCACCCGTCACGGGCGTGCCGGACGTGCTGATCGACAGCTTCCGCGTCCCGCCCTTCCTGCTTCCGATCTACCAGGCGGCCGGCATCGAGTACGGCATCCGCTGGGAGGTCCTGGCGGCGATCAACGAGATCGAGACCGACTACGGGCGCAACCTGAGCGTGAGCACCGCCGGGGCACTCGGCTGGATGCAGTTCATGCCGGGGACATGGGCCAGCTACGGCGTCGACGCCAACGACGACGGCCGCAAGGACCCCTACAACCCGGTCGACGCGATCTTCGCCGCCGCCCGCTACCTGAAGGCCGCCGGCGGGGACACGGACCTCCAGAGCGCGATCTTCTCCTACAACCACGCCCAGTGGTACGTCGACTCGGTCATCCAGCGCGCCGCCTCGCTGGCTGCGCTGCCGAGCGACCTCATCGGGGCGCTCACGGGCCTGACGATGGGGCGCTTCCCGGTCACGGGCGCGACCTCGTACGCGGGCGCCTACGACGCGTCGGCCTCGACCTCGGCGGTCAAGGCCGGCGACAACGCATCAGTCGCGATCGCGCCGACCGCCGGGCGCCACGCGATCGACGTCTACGCCAAGCCCGGCGCCGCCGCGGTCGCGGTCCAGGACGGGAGCGTCGTCGCCGTCGGCGTCACCAGGCGCCTCGGGCGATTCGTGCAGTTGCGCGACGTCTACGGCAACACGTACACGTACGGGCACCTGCAGTCGGTCAACGCGCTGCACGTCGTCCCGCGCGCCGACGCGAAGGCCGCGAGCGCCACGATCCGCACCCCGCGCACGGACCCCCGCCCGACCGCACCGGCCACGGCCGGGGCGCGTGGCCGCGCCGCCACGGCGAGCGCCTCGCGCCCCGCGGCCCGTGCCGGCGCCGCGAGCCACACCGTTCGCCCGAAGGTGCTCAAGGAGCGCCTGTTCGCCGATCCCGCGCGCGTCAACGCCTACCACGCCGGCGGCCAGCGCCAGCTCGTCGCCGCGGCGAAGGCCGCCCCCGTCGTCGTTCAGGCCGTGCAGGCGGGCGACCTCGGGCGCTACCTGGCGGCGCCGTACGCGCTGCGCCGCTCGCAGGTCGCGCTGCTGCCGCTGAAGAAGGGCTCGCGCGTGATCGCCGGGTCGATCCTCGGCCGCGTCGGCAGCGCATCGCTGCAGTGGGACAGCGCCACCGCGGCCAGCGCCGCCGCGGCGCGGCGCCTGCACCTGGCGCGCGCGCCGCACCTGCGCTTCGAGATCCGCCCCGCCGGCGCGGGCGCCCCGCGCGTCGATCCGACGCCGATCCTCGACGGCTGGCACCTGCTCGCCTCGACCAACGTCTACGGCTCGCAGAACCCGCTGCTGGCCGGCACCGCCGCCGCCGGAGAGGGCGCGACGATCGGCCAGATCCTGCTGATGAGCAAGGAGACGCTCGAGCGCCGCGTACTCGCCGATCCGGCCGTGACCATCTACGCCTGCGGGCGCCAGGACATCCAGGCCGGCGCGATCGACCGCCGCGTGCTCGCGACGCTCGAGTTCCTCGCCGCGAGCGGCTTCAAGCCGACGGTGACGGCGCTCAAGTGCGGGCACAGCCTCTACACGACGAGCGGCAACATCTCCGAGCACAGCACCGGTGACGCCGTCGACATCGCCGCGATCAACGGGACGCCGATCGCCGGGCACCAGGGGCCGGGCTCGCTCACCGACACCGTCGTGCGCAGGCTGCTGACGCTGCAGGGCACGATGAAGCCCCACCAGATCATCACGCTGATGCAGTACACCGGCACCGACAACACGCTGGCGCTGCCGGACCACTGGGATCACATCCACGTCGGCTTCCACCCGATGTTCGGCGAGAACGTCAAGCTCGGCAGCCAGCTCGCCACGATCCTCAAGCCCGGTCAGTGGAACCGCCTGATCGGCCGCATCGGCGCGATCCAGAACCCGACCGTGTCGGTCAAGCCGAGCAAGTACGCGCTGAAGGTCAAGCTGCGCGTGCGCACGCCGGGGCACTAGTACATCCGGCCGTAAGTTCCACGTCGGCAGGGCCGACGCGATGCCCGATCACGTCGGCAGGACCGACGCGATCGCACGTGGATGCAGAAGCATCGGCGCGGCCGACCGAGATGCATCCACGACGGATGGGCCTCGTCGAAACCGCCCACCCGGGCTGCCACCCGCGCCCGGAGCCGGCCCCCTCCCAGCCGGCCCCACGACGACCGACGCGACGTGCCCACCGAGCACACGCGCCCGACGAGCACCCCTACCCCAGCGCCACGTCGTCCAGCGTCACGGGCACGCGCCCGCGGACCCGCGCGCGCTCGAGGACCGCTTCGATCGCGCCCACCCGGCGCGGCTCCAGGTCGCGCGGGCTGATGTCCAGCCGCAGGACGCGCCCCGCCGTCGCCGCACGCAGCCGGACGAGCCATGGCGACACGGCGCGGTGCGCGCACGAGCGCTCGCCGGATCCGAGCGCAAGCGCGGGCCCCACGGCCGCGCCCTGCGCCGGCCCACCCGCGCGATAGAGCCGTGTCTGCCCTGCCCACCAGCTGAAGCGCGAGGCGAGCGTGGCGTGGAGCGCCGGCGTGTAGGCGTATGCGGGGGCTACGAAGCCCTTCGGCTCGAGCCCCGCGAGCCGAAGGATGCGCCACCCGGCCTCGACGGCGCGGCGCGTCTCGCCGAGATCGAGACCAGCGAACTCGGCATCCGGGCGCTGGGCGCGCGTCAGCGCTGCACGAGCCGCGAGGCGCGCCGGCCGCGAGCAGCGGTCGCGGAGGCCGTGCTGGGCGATCGCGTCGCCGCTGCGCCGGCGCTCGTCGAGCCAGGCGACGAGATCGGCGCTCCTATCGCCGATCGGATGCAGATCGGGCGCAGGCACGACGAGCAGCGTCACGCGCCCGATGCCCTGATCGCTGAGCCAGTCGCGGATCAGCGCGCAGCGCTCGAACGTCGCCGGCTCGACGTCGTGCAGCGCGACGGCGATCTCCTCGCGACCGGCGCTCATCGGGCCACGGCCTCCTCGGGCCATGCCGCCGCATGCGGATCGCGGACCTGCAGCGCACGCGCGTAGCCGTGCGCGAGCCGCTCCAGCGATCGCTCCCACGTCCGCTCGCGGACGTCGGCGAGCGCCCCGGCTGCGAGGCGCTCTCGCAGCAGCGGGCGGCTGGCGAGCGCGAGGAGCGCCGCGGCCAGCGTCTCGGCACGCGGAGCGCACAGGACACCGGTGCGGCCGTCGCGCACGATGCCCCGAGGCCCGCCCTCGTCGACCGCGATGACGGGCAGCCCCGAGGCCTGCGCCTCCAGCAGGACCTGTCCGAACGTGTCGGTGCGGCTGGCGAAGAGGAAGACGTCGGCGCTCGCGTACGCGCGGGCGAGCTCATCGCCCTCGAGCCAGCCCAGGAACGTCGCGCGCGCGCCGAGGCGCTCGCGCAGCGCCGGCTCCTCGGGGCCGCCGCCGGCCAGCACGAGATGCAGGCGCGGTTCGCGCTCACCGGCCGCGAGGAAGGCGTCCGCCATCAGATCGGCGCCCTTCTCGCGCGTGAGACGGCCGGCGTACAGGACGACGACGTCGCCCGGCGCTCCGAAACGGCCCGGCTGGCGCAGCTGCGGCCGGAAGCGCGCGGTGTCCACGCCGCGATCCCAGCGCCCGACCCGCTCGCGCGCGATCCCGAGATCGCGCAGCACGTGGTCGGAGGCCTCGCTCGGCGAGAGGACGACGTCGCAGCGCCCGTAGAAGGCGCCGAGCGCAGCGCGCATGCCGTACTCCAGCCGCGGATCGTGCGAGCGCAGGCCCGCGTAGGCGGCGAGCTCGGTGTGGTAGCTCCCCAGCACCGGCAGGCCGGTCATGTGGCCGATCAGGTTGGCGGCGATCCCCGCCGGGCCCGGCGAGCAGACGTGGATCAGGTCGTATCGCCCCTCGGCGAGCGCCTCGACGATCGAAGGCAGGCTCGGCACCCCGACGTGCAGCCCGGGATAGAACGGCACGTCGACGTCGCGCACCGACGGAAGCCGGCGATCGACATGCGGATCGGTGCCGACGACCTCGACCTCGAAGCCGGGCACGCCGCGCTCGCGGAGCTCGTCGAGCGTGTGTGTGACGCCGTGCATCGACCCGACGCCGTCGGCGACGAGCGCAACGCGCGGCAGATCGCCGTCGCGCTGAACGAGCTTGGCCTTCTCGCGACCCAGGAAGGCGATCGACGGCGCGTAGGGGAGCGCCGGAAGCGCGGCGCCGAAGGCGGTCAGGGCGGCCTCGAGGTACCCCTCGGAGCTCGTCACTGCGCGGAGCACCTGGTCGGCGGCCGCGTCGAGGCGTCGCTCGTGGACGCGGCAGGCGCGACGCAGCAGATCTGCATGGCGGAAGTCCTCGCGCTGGAGCTCGGCGACCACGCGATCGGCAGACAGGTCCAGCCCGACCGCGTCGAGGTACGCGCGCAGGATGGCGCGCGCGTCGTCCGGGCCGAGGTCGGCCCCGGCCGCTCCGCCGCGCTCGTCCGCGTCCTGCATGAAGCGCTCGACGAGCTGGAGGACCCGCCAGGGATCCGGCGGCGCTGCGTCATGGTCGCCGACGCCGAGCGTGCGGACGGCGATCGCCAGCGCCGCGTGCGTCCACTTCGCCGCGCTGCCCTGGTCGCCCTTCGCCTCGCAGCACCCTTCGCACACATGCGCCAGGAACGCCGCCGGAGATGCCGCGGGCGGCGTGACGGTCCACGTACGCCCGATGTCCACTCCCGCGTGGTCGTCGCTGCCGCCGACGCCGACGCCGCCGTGCGTCTCGATGTAGATCGCGGCGGGCTGATTGAGCTCCCGGGCGCGCGAGCCATTGCGCGTCTCCCAGACCGGGAAGAGCCGCGCGAGGCGGCGACGGTGGGCCGCCGTCAGCGGCGCGGCGACCGAGAAGAACGGGTGCGCGAGGGCGCACACGATGCCCTGCTCGTCCAGATACTCCGCGCACTCCACGACATCTGCGGCATGCGCCTGCAGCCATTCGTGATCGCCGGGCGTGATGTCCCAGCACAGGACGTGGACCGCCTGCGGCTCGCCCTTGAAGCGCGCCGTCAGCTCAACGGAGACGAAGACATCGTCGCGATCGGCGATCGCCAGCGCCCCGTCGATGGTGTCGTGATCGGTGATCGTCACGAAGTCCATCCCGCGGCGCTTCGCCAGCTCGTAGACCTCCTCGGGCTCGGTCGCGCACTCCGGGAGCGCGAGCGCGCGCTGAACGCCGAGCTTCGCGAGCTGCGACGCGGTCGAGTGGCAGTGCAGGTCGGCTCGGACGGCGTCCATCGTCGGCTCCTCTCCCCTCTCAGTATCTGCTCGGATGTGCCGGCACCGACGTCATCGCCGGGCCTCCGGCATCAGGCGGCCGCGTGCAGCGCGGTCGCAGGGGTCAGCAGGTCGCACGCGCGTTCGTGCAGATCCGACAGCGAGGCGGGCCGGTGCTGGGGTGCGACCTCGAGCATCAGCGGCGCGCCGTTGGCGGCGACGACCCCCGCGATGCGCGACCACGGCAGCGTGCCGGCGCCGGGCGTCAGGTGCAGGTCCAGGCGGAGCGGGTCGACCCCGGGGGCCTCGACGTCCCGCCGCCGGGCGCCGAGGTTGTCGTGCACGTGGAAGAGCACGACCTGCCGTGCGCACGAGGCGACGAGCGCCGTGAGGTCCGTCCTCGAAGCGTCGGCGGTCACGTGCAGATGACCGAGATCCAGGAGCATCCCCGCAGCCGGCGAATCCAGCCGCCGGACGAGGTCGCGCACCGTGACCGGGTCATGGCACAACCGCCGCGGCCCGGGGAACACCGGCGCGAGGTTCTCGATCGCGACGGTGACCCCAAGCGTGTGCGCCCGCGGGAGGAGGCGGAGGAGGAGAGAGCCTTCCTCGCGCGTGGCGCGCTCCCGGACGCGGTCGGCCTCATGGCCGTCGGTCTCCGGGAAGTTCAGACCGTGGTAGGCGACGCGCTCGGCGCCCGCCTCCGCGGCGTAGTCGAGCAGGGCTTCGAAGACGTCGTCGCCCTCAGGCGTCCCCGCGCTGAGCTGATCCGGCGCGTGCAGGACGAGCCCCAGGTCCGCCTGGTCGAGCAGCGTGCGCATCGCGCGGGCGTGGCGGCGCGCGGCGCGGCGGTCGGTGAGCATGCTCGGCGGGGGCGTGTGGAACTGCACCCAGCGGAAGCCGGCGTCGGCGCAGGCCACGAGCGCGCCGGCGGCCGGCCAGCACTCGCGAGGAACATTCAGGCCGAGGCGGTGCGCGATGTCGTTCGGCGTGGCGCTCATCTCGAACACGAGGTTCGACACATGCACGTTTGCAGGTGTTTCCCGCCTGTGACGCTGCGGTGAAGAAGCTGGTTACCCCGCGCCGGCCTCAGGCGCCGCCGGCGAGCGCGCCCTGCGCCTCGAAGGCCTCCAGCGCGGCGTAGGCGTCCTCGACGGCGCGCTTGGCGGCCGTGTGGCGAGCCGTCGACTTGGCCGACTCGTACTTCGTCGCCCAGGCGGCGGGGTCGGCCAGTTCGTCCTCGAGCACGGCGAGGGCCGCCTCGGCGTCCTCGACGGCGCGCTCCAGGCGCTCCTGGTCGCGCTGCCGGTTCTTCGACGGGCCCTTCGGCTTGGGAGCGGAGCGCTCGACCGCCATCCCGTCGGGGCGGCGCTCGCCGGCGGACCGCGTGACCGTCGCGCCGGTCGGGGGCGGTGGCGTGGGCGCCGGAGCGATGCCTGCGTTTGCGCGCTCCTCGCGGATCCGCGCATACTCCGCCCAACCGCCCGTGTAGGAGCGCAGGGTGTGGTCCTCGACCGCGACGGTGCGCGAGCCGACGGCGTCGAGCAGCGCGCGGTCGTGGGTGACGAGCAGCAGCGAGCCCCGGTAGCTCTGCAGTGCATCCTCCAGCGCCTCGCGGCTCTCGAGGTCGAGATGGTTCGTCGGCTCGTCGAGGATCAGGACGTTGGCCCCGCCGTTGACGAGGATCGCGAGACCCAGGCGCTTGCGCTCGCCGCCGCTGAGCCCGTCGAGCGGCTTGTCGACCTCGTCGCCGGAGAAGAGGAAGCGCCCGAGCAGCGCGCGCGCCTCGTTCGGCGTCAGGCCGGTGCGCTTGACAGCGGCCTCAAGCACCGTCCGCGCTCCACCCCACTCGAGCTCCTCGCCGTGCTGGCTGAGGTAGCCCACCTTGACGTTGTGGCCGGTGCGCAGGCGGCCGCCGGCGAGCGGGCGCTCGCCCGCAAGCGAGTGGATCAGCGTCGTCTTGCCGGTGCCGTTGGCGCCGACGAGCGAGACGTGCTCGCCGCGCTCGAGCCAGAGCTGCGCGTCGTGCAGGAGCGTCCGGCCCGGAACCTCCACGCGGCCGTCCTCGAGCTCGAAGACGACGCGGCCGGAGCGCTCGACCGGCTTGAACTGGAACCCGAGGCCGCGCCCGTCCTTCGGGTCGCGCGTGATGCGCTCGATCTTGTCGAGCTTCTTCACGCGCGACTGCGCCTGCTTGGCCTTCGAGGCCTTGTAGCGGAAGCGCTCGACGAAGCGCTCCATCCGCTCGATCTCGGCCTGCTGCTTGCTGATCGCCTTGCCCAGCGCGATCTCACGTGCCGCCTGCTCCTGGCGCCACTTGTGCCATGGGCCGCTGAAGAAGCGCGAGCGTCCGGCCTCGAGCTCGAGCACACAGGTGCCGACGGCCTCCAGGAACCAGCGGTCGTGCGCGACGAGGACGATCGCGGCGTCGAGCGTGACGAGCGTCTGCTCGAGCCATTCGAGCGACTCGATGTCGAGGTGGTTCGTCGGCTCGTCGAGCAGCAGCAGGTCCGGGCGCGAGGCGAGCGCGCGCGCCAGCGACCCGCGCGTCAGCTCACCGCCGGAGAAGGTCGCCAGCGAGCGGTCGAGGTCGGCGTCGACGAAGCCGAGCCCGTGGACGACGCTCGTCACACCCTCGCGCCAGGTGTAGCCGCCGACCGCCTCGAAGCGGGCCTGCACGCCGGCGTAGCGCTCGATCGCCGCCGCGTCGCCCTCGGCCATCGCCGTCTCCAGGCGGGCGAGCTCGGCCTCGAGCTCGAGCGGCTCGCGGCAGCCGCCCAGGACGTAGTCGCGCAGCGAGAGCCCGCGCTCGCGCGGCGGGCGCTGGTCGTGCAGCGCGATCCGCACGCCCTTCTCGAAGATCAGCTCGCCGCCGTCGACGCCGGTCTCGCCGGCGAGCATGCGCAGCAGCGTCGTCTTGCCGGCCCCGTTGCGCCCGGCGATCGTCATGCGGTCGCGGCGCTCGAGCTTGAACGAGACGCCGCGCAGCAACGGCTCCCCGGCGATGTCCTTCGCCAGGTCGGATGAGATCAGGACGGCCACTCCACCAGATGCTAGGGCCGACCTGCGCCCGATGCCCACGGCGCTTGGTACGGTCGGCCGCTCATGCGATCCAGACTGCTCCTCCTCCCCGCCGCCGTCCTCACGGCGCTCGTCCTCGCCGGTCCGGCGTCCGCCGAGACGACCGTCGCGATCAAGGTCGGTGCCGCCCCCGGCACCCCCGCGAAGTACGACAAGGTCTTCGTCACGAAGTTCGGCTCGGCGAAGGCCAGGAAGGTGCTCGTGCTGATCCCCGGCACGAACGGCGGCGCCGGCAACTTCACGCTCGTCGCGCGGCAGATCGTCAAGCGGCTCCCGAGCTTCCAGGTCTGGGCGATGGACCGCCGCGAGCAGGCGCTCGAGGACACCTCGCGCATGGAGCAGGCGTTCAAGGGCACGATCACGCCCCAACAGGCGCTCGACTACTACCTCGGCTGGATCGCCAACCCCGCGATCAGCCCGCACTACGCTCCGCTCCAGGGCAAGGACTACACGTTCATGAAGAACTGGGGCATGCGCGTGAACCTGGACGACACACGCCGCGTGATCCTCGCCGCCAGGAAGGGCGGCCGCACCGTCGTCCTCGGCGGCCACTCGCTCGGCGCCTCGTTCGCCGCGGCGTACGCGGCCTGGAGCTTCAACGGCCATCCCGGCTACAAGGACATCGCGGGGATCGTCGCGATCGACGGCGGCCTGCTCGGCACGTTCAACGGCATGACGACCGCGGCACAGGCGAAGACGGCGCTCGCGAAGCTCGACGTGACGCAGTCCAACCCCGACGGCCCATGGCTGAACCTCCTGAACATCCCCGGGTTCTCGTGGACCACCGGCCCGTTCGCCGAGGTCGGGGCGCTCGCCGCGATGAAGGACCCGAACGCGCCGTCGATCCTGCAGGGCTTCGCGCTGCTGCCGGGCATCCTCAAGCCGAGCTACCGGGTGACCAACGAGGGCGCGCTCGGCTACGCCTTCGACGCGACGACCTCGCCGCCGGTCCTGTCGCTGATCCAGGTGCGCGCCGGCCAGCAGGCCGCCGGCCCGGAGCCGCGCGGGTGGCAGAACGGCGAGGTCACGCCGATCCAGAACGTCGCGGCGGGTTTCGCGCAGGGTCGCGTCAACGGCGTCGACTGGTACTACCCGGCGCGCCTGAACGTGGACACGGACGCAGCCAGTTCGATGGCGAACACGCCGGCCGCCAGGACGCTCGGCCTGAGCTTCCCGTTCCTCAAGGACGTGGACATCCCGTACTACGCCTTCCAGACCTCGCTGACGGCGTCGCGCAACGGCGTCATCAACGGCGCGAGGAACTTCGCGAAGAAGTCGCGGGTTCCCAAGGGCGGCCTCGTCACCGTCAACGCGGGCACCACGACGAGCCACCTCGATCCGCTGCTCGCCGCGCCGGCGACGAACCAGTTCCTGAAGACCGTCGTCCCGTTCCTGAAGGACAAGATCCAGGGCTGAGGGCCCGCCTCAGCCCTGCGGGAGCCCGGCGCCCTCGCGTTGGAAGGCGACGAGCTCGGCGTTCTCGCGCTCGATCCGCGTGGCGGTGCCCTCGTACTCGCGGAACATCGCCTTCAGGCGCCGCAGGCCCTCGGGCGGATGGGCGGCGATCTCACGCGCGAGCGTGACCGCCGCGTCCTCGGCGGCCTCGGCCGGCGCGGTGCGATGCAGCAGCCCGAGCGCAAGAGCCTCCTCCATGCCGACGACCCGGCCGCTGTAGACCAGGTCCTTCGCGCGCGACAGGCCGACGAGCGGGGTCAGGCGGGCAGGCCCGACCGGCACGCCGAGCCGCGAGCCCGCCCACGCCAGCTTCAGGTTGTCGCCGCCGACGCGCAGGTCGCTTCCCGCGACGAGTTCCGCGCCGGCGCCGACGCAGTTGCCCACGCAGACGCACACGACCGGCGCCGGGAAGGCGTCGAACGTGGCGTAGAGCCGCGCGAACATCTCCATCCGCTCGACGCCGCCGGTCGCGTCGAGCGCCTCGCCGACGTCCGCCCCGGCGCAGAAGGCGCGCGTGCTCGTGGTCGACAGGACGAGCACGCGCAGCGCCGGGTCGGCCGCCAGTTCGTCGAGCGTGCCACAGAGCGCCTCGATGCCCGCGGTGTCGAGCGCGTTGCGCACGTCGGGGCGGTCGAGGCGCACCACCTCGATGCCGTCGTCGATGCGCTCCCGTTGGATGGCCGGCATGCCGCGAGGTTCTATACGATTGCGGCAGATGACCCGCCTCAAGCTCCTGATCCCGGCGACGCTCGTGTTCTTCCTGATCCTCGCGCAGGTCGCGCTGGCGGATGCGCAGGAGCCGGTCTCGGGCGAGGGCGCCTACGGGATCGCCGACGACAAGGTCGTCACGAACGTCGGGTTCATCCTGATCGTGTTCTTCCCGCTGTTCATCCTCTTCATGAGCCTGCTCCAGGGGCGCCTCGAGCGGCGCAAGGAGGAGCGCAAGGCCGCGGCGAAGAAGACCGACCGCGCGATGGGCAAGCGGTGGGAGTCGGGCTGGTAGCAGCCTCCGTGGTGGGCCGGTACGCCAGCTCCGCCGGCGTGATCTCTGATCTGCTCTCGCAGATCAGACCCTTTCAGGGGGACGTATGACCGACGAGGTGCGGTACGAGCGCGTCGGCGGCGCCGCGGTCCTGACGATCGACCGCCAGGAGCGGCGCAACGCGGTCGACGGTCCCACGGCGGAGCGGCTGCTCGAGGGCTTTCACGCGTTCGAGGCTGACGAGGACGCGCGCGTGCTCGTCGTCACCGGCGCCGGCGACATCAGCTTCTGCGCCGGCGCGGACCTCAAGGCCATCGAGACGTTCGCCCCGCGGCTGAGCTCGCCGGAGGGACCGTTCGGCTTCACGCGCCTGACGCCCAGCAAGCCGACGATCGCGGCGATCTCGGGCTGGTGCCTGGCAGGCGGCCTCGAGCTCGCGCTGTGGTGCGACCTGCGCATCGCGGCCGCAGGCTCGACGCTCGGGTTCCCCGAGCGTCGCTGGGGCGTCCCGTTGATCGACGGCGGCACCCAGCGCCTCCCGCGGATCGTCGGCCTGGGCCGCGCGCTGGACCTCATCCTCACCGGGCGCCTCGTGTCCGGCGGCGAGGCGCTGGCGATGGGCCTGCTCACCGAGGTCGTCGCGCCCGGCAAGCACCTCGAGCGTGCGCTCGAGATCGCCGACGGCCTCGCCTCGTTCCCGCAGAGCACGATGCTGGCCGATCGCCGCGCAGCGCTCGAGGCGCAGGGGCTGCCGCTCAGCGACGGCCTCGCACTCGAGGCCGAGGCGGGCCCGCAGGTCTTCCGCGACGCGGTCGCGGGTGCGGCGCGCTTCGCCGGCGGCGAAGGGCGCGGCGGCGCCGGCGCCGGGGTGTGACGTCTCCCTGAAGGGGGCTGATCTGCGAGAGCAGATCAGAGATCACGCCGGCGCAGCCGGCGTACCGCACCCGAGTGCGGGCAGTGCTCACCCCCCGCCGTAGGCGACGACCAGATCCGTCACGACCCCCGCGAAGAACCCCGCGGACAGCAGCCAGAGGCCCAGCTCGCGGTGGCCGTAGCGGCGCATGCCGTGCCAGACCTCGCCGATGACGTAGAGGATCGCGCCGCCCGAAAGGGCGTAGCAGGCGAGCTCCAACGGAGCGGAGCTGACCGAGTAGCCGATCATCGAGCCGAGGAACGTCGGGCCGCCGCCGACGAGGCCGGCGAGCAGCAGCCAGCGCCATGAGGGGCGCACCGAGCCGAGCGGGCCGACGATGCCGAAGCCTTCGGTCGCGTTGTGCATCGCGAACCCGATGATCAGGACGGTCGCAAGGCTGATCGCGCCGGTGCTCGCTGCGACGCCGATCGCGAGGCCCTCGGCGAAGTTGTGGATGCCGATCGCGACAGCGATCGTCATGCCGGTCCGCAGGGCGGCACTGCGCGCCCCGCGATCGGCGGCGGCGAGCTGCTCGGCCTGGCCGACGGTCAGCGCGTCGGTCGCGCCGCCGCCGAGCGGCGGGCGCGGCGCGGGCGCCGTGCCGCGCAGGCGCCGCTCCAGGGTCGCGAGGCCCGCGGTGCCCAGCGCGAAGCCGGCGCCCAGGACCGCTGCCATCGCCGCGGCGTGGCCGAAGCTGCTCCTGCCGTCCTTGTATCCGGTGACGGCCCCTTCGACGATCTCGAAGCCGTGCGAGAGCACGTCGACGAACAGGAACGCGAGTACGCCGACGGAGAACATCGCGAGCGCGACGCGCCCACGGGTGCTCAGCAGCTGGAGGCGCCCGAACGGGAGTCCCAGGAAGATCGTGAAGCCGGCGAGGGCTCCGAGTACGACGGTCTGCGAGAACGACACGCTGCCTCCGACGGGTCCTTGTCGTTAGGGAACCCTAACTGAACCCGACGCCGGGCGTCGGGATTGATGGCGCGTATAGGCTTGGCGCCGCCCGGTGGATGGACCATCCGGGTAGGAGGAGAGGGAGCTGCATGTCGTACTTCGTCACCGGGGCCACCGGGTTCATCGGGCGCAATCTCGTCGAGCGGCTGCTCGAGCGCGGAGGCGACATCCACGTGCTCGTGCGCGAGGGCTCGCGGGAGCGGCTCGACGCGCTGATCGAGCGCTGGGACGCCCAGGGCCGCGTGCATCCGGTCGTGGGCGACCTCGCGGCTCCGATGCTCGGCGTCGACCAGGCCTGGATCGCCGAGCACAAGGGCAGGATCGACCACATCTTCCACCTCGCCGCGATCTACGACATGACCGCCGACGAGGAGCGCAACGACGTCCTCAACGTAGGGGGAACGCGCAACCTCGTCGCGCTCGCCAACGCCCTCGAGCCGAAGGTCCTCCACCACACCTCCTCCGTGGCGGCGGCCGGCGCCTACAAGGGCCTCTTCCGCGAGGACATGTTCGACGAGGGCCAGAAGCTCCCCTCCGCCTACCACCGCACGAAGTTCGAGTCCGAGCGCATCGTGCGCGAGGAGTCGACGGTGCCGTGGCGGGTGTACCGCCCGGCCGTCGTCATCGGCGACTCGCGCACCGGCGAGATGGACAAGATCGACGGCCCCTACTACTTCTTCAAGGCGATCCAGCGCGCCCGCGACCTGCTGCCGCAGTGGTTCCCGCTCGCAGGCCCGGAGGTCGGCGACACGAACATCGTCCCGGTCGACTACGTCGCCGACGCGATGGACGCCATCGCCCACCGCGAGGATCTCGACGGCCAGGCGTTCCACCTCGCCGCGTCGCGCATGACGAAGGCCGGCGCCGCGCTGAACGAGTTCGCCAGGGCCGCGCACGCCCCGCAGCTGGCGGTGCGCGTCGACAGCAAGCTCCTCGACGCGCTTCCGAAGGGTGTCTTCTCGCTGCTGCTGCAGCTCCCCCAGCTCAAGGACGTGCGGCGCGCGGTGCTCGCGGACTTCGGCATCCCGGACGAGATCGTCGGGCACATGGGGTTCACGTGCTCGTTCGATACGCGCGACACCGAGCGGGCGCTCGCCGGCACCGGGATCGAGGTACCGCCGCTCGAGGACTACGCCGACAGGATCTGGGACTACTGGGAGCGCAATCTCGATCCGGACCTGTTCAAGGACCGCTCACTCGAGGCCGCGGTCAACGGGCGCACGATCGTCATCACGGGCGCCTCGAGCGGCATCGGGAAGTCCGCCGCGCTGAAGCTCGCCAAGGCGGGCGGGATCCCGCTGCTCGTCGCGCGCGGCGAGGAGAAGCTGCTCGAGACGAAGGCCGAGATCGAGGCCGCCGGCGGGACCGCGTACGTGTACAGCGCCGACCTCTCGGACATGGAGGCCATCGACGACCTCGTCAAGCGGATCCTCGCCGACCACGCGCAGGTCGACATGATCGTCAACAACGCCGGGCGCTCGATCCGGCGGTCGATCTCGCTGAGCCTCGACCGCTTCCACGACTTCGAGCGCACGATGCAGCTGAACTACTTCGGGGCGATCCGGCTCGTGATGGGGCTGATCCCGCACATGGCCGAGCGCAGGTTCGGCCACATCGTGAACGTGAGCTCGATCGGCGTGCAGACCAATCCGCCGCGCTTCAGCGCATACGTCGCGTCGAAGTCCGCGCTCGACGCGTGGACGCGGGTCGTCAGCTCCGAGCTGGTGGGCGACAACATCACCTTCACCACGATCCACATGCCGCTCGTGCGCACGCCGATGATCGCGCCGACGAAGATGTACGACTCGATCCCGACGCTGTCGCCGGACGAGGCGGGCGAACTCGTCTGCGACGCGATCCGCAAGAAGCCCAAGCAGATCAACACGCGGCTCGGGACGTTCGGCGAGGTGCTCTACGCGCTCGCGCCGAAGGCCGTCGACCAGATCCTGCACACCGCCTACAAGGTCTTCCCGGAGTCCGCCGCGTCGAAGGGCCAGAAGGACCCCGATGAGAAGGCGAGCATGGAGCAGATCGCGATGGCGAACCTGATGAAGGGCGTGCATTGGTGACGTCCCCCGGAACGGGTTCGATGTGACATCGCCCTCGAAAGGGCTGACGTGCACGAGCACGTCAGAGAGACTCTCCGAAGGAGCCGCATTGACCACCCCCATCAAGTCCGTGCTCTACGACGTCCAGGCGGCGCAGGGGGCGACGTTCGAGGACTACGAGGGCTGGATCTGGACGCTCAGCATGGGCGACAGCCTCGGTGAGTACGAGGCGCTGCGCAGCGACGTCGTGATGTGGGACGTCTACGGGCTCGTCAAGTGGGACGTCCGCGGCGCCGACGCGATCGAGGCCGTCCAGCGCGTCTTCACGAACGACGTCGCGAGCCTCGAGCCCGGCCAGGTCCGCTACGGCGCGGTCGTCGACGCCGCGGGCGCGATGGTCGACGACGCGACGGTCTTCGGTCACTCACGCGAGCACCTGTGGGTGATGACCAACGGGACGACCTTCGCCGACCACCTCTGCGAGCACGCGGCGGACCTGGACGTCGCCGTCGAGAACCGCCTGCACGAGATGCCGCTGATATCCGTCCAGGGTCCGCGATCGCGCGAGGTGCTGCAGGGGCTGACCGACCTGGACCTGGCCGCGCTGCGCTACTTCCGCTTCACGCCGGAGCCGGTCGAACTCGCCGGCATCGGCGTCCACGTGCTGCACACCGGCTTCTCCGGAGAGCTCGGCTTCGAGCTGATCCCCGCGCGCGAGGACGCGCCGGAGCTGTGGAAGCGGCTGGGCGCCGCGGGTGTGCGGCCGACGGGCTTCGAGGCGGTCGAGATCGCACGCGTCGAGGCGGGCCTGATCATCCACGAGCAGGATTACCTCGCCGGCGAGCAGACGCCCTACGACGTCGGGCTCGACCGGCTCGTGCGACTCGACGGCTCGGCGCCGTTCCTCGGCGCCGACGCGCTGCGCGCCGTCGCCGCGGACCCGCCGAACCGGTTCGTGACGCTCCGGCTCGCAGAGGGCGAGTTGCCGGAGCTCGGAGCGGACGTGCTCGCGGGCGGCGAGGTGGTCGGCACGCTGACGAGCCCGGTCGAGAGCCCCCGCTTCGGCGCGATCGGCCTCGCACGGCTGCGCAGCGACCTCGCGATGGAGGGCGCGACCGTCGCCGTGGCCGTCGAGGGCGGCACCATCGGCGCGACGGTCGGCCTCGAGTGCGCCTACGACCCGCAGAAGCAGCGTCCGCGGAGCTGAGGGCGCGACGCCGGCGGCGGGGGGGGGGCGGGCGCGGCCGGCGCTCCACTCCGGCCGGTGCGCTCAGCGCGCGAGCTCGTCGCGCAGGCGCCCGGCCAGCAGCGCGGCCACCCGCCGGCCGTCGGCACGGGACCCCGGAACGCGACGGAAGCACCCGATCGCGCCCAATCCTGACTTTGTTGCCAGTTGCACAAACCGGCTGCTAGATTGCCGCCAGCGCCCGCCTCGGTGGGTGAACGTCACGCGACACAAGGAGCAGAGGGATGCGAGCGGGAGAGCCGGGGCTGCTGCCCCTGTCGGCGACGGACGTCGAGCGGACGCGGCTGCCGCTGGGACAGGCGAGCATGCTCCCGGGCGCGGCCTACACCGACCCCGCGGTCCTCGAGTGGGAGATCGAGAACATCTTCCTCAAGAGCTGGGTCTGCGCCGGCCACATCGACCAGGTCAGCTCGCGCGGCCAGTACCTGATGGTCGAACTCGGCGGCGAGAGCGTGTTCGTGGTCGCCGACGATGACGGCCTCCCCCGCGCCTTCCACAACACCTGCCGGCACCGCGGCGCGCGCATCGTCGACGCGCCCGAGGGCACGCTGCCCCGGCTGCAGTGCCCCTACCACGCGTGGTCCTACGGCTTCGACGGCTCGCTCAAGAGCGCGCCGTTCACCGACGACATCGCCGACTTCGACAAGGGCTGCTTCGGCCTGAAGGCGGTGCGGCTCGCGGTCGTCGACGGGCTCGTCCTGCTCGACCTCTCCGGCGAGGCCCCGCCGCCGTCCGAGCACATCGGCGACCTCGCCCCGCTGCTGGGCCGCTACCGCACCGGCGAGCTGAAGCGCGGCGCGCAGATCGTCTACGACGTCGAGGCCAACTGGAAGGCCATCGCCGAGAACTACAACGAGTGCCTGCACTGCCCGGGCGTCCATCCCGAGCTCAACCGCCTGTCGCACTACCTCTCCGGCGAGGACATCTTCGGCGAGGGCGCCTGGTGCGGCGGCTCGATGACGCTGACCGAGGGCGCCGACACGATGGGCAAGGACGGCGGCGCCGCGCACAACCGCCCGCCGATCCGCGGCCTGACCGAGCAGCAGCAGCGCGACGTCCTGTACTTCCTCGTCTTCCCGAACACGCTCGTCTCGCTGCACCCCGACTACGTGATGCTGCACACGATGTGGCCGCAGGACGCCGGGCGCACCAAGGTCGTCTGCGAGTGGTTCTTCGAGCCCGAGACGATGGAGATGGAGGGCTTCACCGCCCAGGACGCCGTCGACTTCTGGGATCAGGTCAACCGCGAGGACTGGGGCGTCTGCCGCATCACGCAGCTCGGCATGCAGTCGAGCGGGTTCGAGCCCGGCCGCTACACGAGCCAGGAGGACCACGTGCACCTGTTCGACGTGATGGTCGCCGACCGCTACCTCGAGGCCCTCGGCGCGGAGGTGACGCGATGAGCGGCCTCAACGGCGCCAGCGCCAACGGCGCCGGTACGGCGTCCTACGACGCGCTCGTCGTCGGCGGCGGGCACAACGCGCTGACCGCGGCCGCCTACCTCGCGCAGGCCGGCCTGCGCGTCTGCGTGCTCGAGCGCCGCCACCTGCTCGGCGGCGCCTGCGTCACCGAGGAGCTCTGGCCCGGCCAGCGCGTCTCGCGCGCGTCATACGTCGTCTCGATGCTGCAGCCGAAGATCGTGGCGGACCTCGAGCTGACCCGGCACGGCTACCTGCCGATCCCCCTCGACCCGGAGTTCGCGACCTTCGCCTCAGACGGCAGCCCGATCCTGCTGCCCAACGACAAGCGCATCACCTACGAGCAGGTCGCCCGCGTCTCCAAGAAGGACGCCGACGCGCTCGAGCCGTTCGACCGCCTGTTCGAGAAGGCGGCCGACTTCCTCAAGCCGCTGATGATGCGCCCGCCGCCCGCGCTGGGATCCAAGCGCCCCACCGACGTCTTCGAGCTGCTGCGCGAGGCGGGCCGCGCGGCCGGCATGAGCCGCCGCGACCTGGCCGAGATCTTCCGCCTCATGACGATGTCGGTCGGCGACCTGCTCGACGACTACTTCGAGACCGACGAGCTCAAGGGCGCCTACGCATCCAGCGGCGTCGTCGGCGTCTGGGCCGGTCCGTACACCCCCGGCACCGCCTACAACCTGCTGCATCACGCGCTCGGCGAGGTCGGCGGCGTCCAGGGCGCGTGGGGCCACGTGAAGGGCGGCATGGGCGCGATCTCCGAGGCGATCGCCTCGAGCGCGCGGGCGAGCGGCGCGACGATCCGCACCGATGCCGACGTCACGTCGATCGACGTCGACGGCGGCCGCGTGACGGGCGTGACCCTCGCGAGCGGCGAGCAGCTGCATGCGCCGCTCGTGCTCTCGGGCGCGCACCCGAAGCACACGGTCCTCGGGCTCGTCGGCGCAGAGCACTTCCCGCAGAACGTCGCCGACGACATGCGCCGCTACCGCACGCGCGGGGCGTCGGTGAAGATCAATGCGGTCCTCTCCGAGCCGCCGCGCTACGTCAACGCCTCGCCCGAGGTCGCCGAGCAGCTGCTGCACGCGAGCGTCGCGATCTGCCCGTCGGTCCCCTACCTCGAGCAGGCCTGGCAGGACGCCCAGCGCGGCAAGCCGGCCGCGGGCCCCTACATCGAGGTCGAGGTGCCGACCGCCGTCGATCCCACCCTCACCGATGACGGGACGACCGTCGTGACGATGTTCACGCAGTTCGGCCCGTGGAACGAGGAGGGCTGGCCCGTGGGCGCGCGCGAGGAGTACGCGCAGAGGTGCTTCAGCATGCTGGCCGAGCACGCGCCGAACGTGCCCGACGCCATCCTGCACTACGAGGTGCTGGCGCCACCGGACCTCGAGCGCATCTTCGGCCTGGAGGGCGGGTCGATCTTCCAGGGCGAGCAGGGTCTGGACCAGATGGCGTTCATGCGCCCGACGCCCGAGCTCTCGCGCTACGCGACGCCGGTCGACGGGCTCTACCTGTGCGGCGCCGGGACCCATCCCGGCGGCGGCGTGATCGCCGCCTCGGGCCACAACGCCGCGCACGTCGCGCTGCGCGACGCACGCCGCGAGCGGGCGAAGGCGCGCATCCGCCGGCCGCGCCAGGCCGCCGCCGGCACCGCCTGACGGAGGCTTCGCATGCACCCGGACCGCCCTGAACGGTGGTTCAGACCGGTCCGGGGGCATGCACTGCCCGAACCAACTTGACACGGAAGTCGCGCGTCCGTTAGGAATGCTCGCACCTTGAACGGGCCTTCAGAGAACGAGCCGGGCGCGGCTCGCGACACGGATGTCACCGAAGCCGCCAGCGGGGTCTCGCGGCGCAGCCTGCTGAAGCGCGCAGGCGGCCTCGCGCTCTTCGGCGGCACCGCCGCGGCGCTGACCGGCTGTGAGGACACGACGACGCCGGTGGCCGCCTATGGCGCGGCCGGCGGCGGCGGGCGGGGAATCCTCGGCGACCCGACCGCGGGCGGACCGGTCGACGCCTCGGGCATCCCGCTCGCGCGGCGCGACTACCCGGTGACGATGCCGAAGCTCGGCACGCCGGTGAAGGCCGGCAAGCCCGAGTCCGGCGGCGAGCTGCTGATCTACAACTACGCCGACTACCTCAACCCCGCGGTGCTCAAGGAGTTCGGGCGCCGCTACAACGTCAGCGTCCGCGTCACGACGTTCGAGACACTCGACGAGGCGTTCTCCAAGCTCAGCACCGGCGGGCTGAAGTTCGACGTCATCTTCTCGACGCCTGACCAGCTCTCGCGCCTGGTCGGCCGCAAGCTCATCCAGCCGCTGAACTACGACCTGATCCCGAACCTCGCGAAGAACGTCTGGCCCGAGGCGGCCGAGCCGTTCTACGACGTCGGGCCGCGCTACTCGGTCCCGTACACCGTCTACACGACGGGCATCGGCTGGCGCAACGACATCGTCGACTACAACCCGGCGAAGATGAACCCGGTCTGGGACGCCATGTGGGCGGCCGTGCAGTACCGCGGGAAGGTGCAGCTGCTCAACGACCAGCGCGAGGCCATCGGCATGGGGCTCATGCACGGCGGCAGCAACGACCTCAACACCGAGAACCCGGCGCTCATCAACGGGTCGGTCGCCTCGCTCGAGCAGCTCAACCGCAGGGTCGGCGTCAAGGTGCAGATCTCCGCCTACGAGTCGCTGCCCGCGGGACGGATCGTGCTCGGGCAGGTGTGGTCCGGCGACATGCTCAACGCCGTCATCAGCTACCTGCCCAAGGGCACGAACCCCGAGGTCATCTCCTACGCCTACCAGGAGGTGGGCGGCCCCGTCTTCAACGACATCATCACCGTGGCCAGCGCGGCCACGAAGCCGGTTCTCGCGCACACGTTCCTGAACTACATGCTCGACAAGAAGGTGGCGCTCGAGAACTTCACGGGGTTCACCGGCTACCAGCCCCCGATCAACGGCATCGACGCCGCGCTGCTGCTCGACCAGGGCCTGATCCCGAAGGGCCTGCAGACCGCGCTCGTCACGCGCGACGCCTACGCCAACGGCAACGCCTACCTGACGCTCACGCCCGCCGGCCAGCGGCTCTGGGACGACGGCTGGGTGCGGTTCCAGGCGGGCTAGTGCCCCTCCCCCCGACAGCTGCCCGGCGCCCCGGGAAGAACCACTGACATGGCACCCCGCTGGATCTGGCGTGTCCTCGCCGCCCCCGCGCTCATCTGGCTCACGCTGTTCTTCCTCGTCGCGACCTACGCGATCGTCAGCGTCGGCATGGGCAACGTGACGACGCTGTTCGAGCCGGTGCCGCACTGGAACCCGCTGCACTGGAACGTCGGCTACATCTCGGAGGCGATCAGGCACGTCCTGCCCGGCGGAACGACCTGGGTGGTCGCGGTGCGCACGATCGCCTACGTCGTCGTGGCGATGGCGCTGTCGCTCGTCATCGGGTACCCGGTCGCCTACTACGCCGCGCGCTACGCCGGGCGCTCCCGTGGCATCGTGCTGCTGCTGCTCGTCCTCCCCTTCTGGATCTCCTACATCATGCGGATGTTCGCGTGGACGAACCTGCTCGCGAACGACGGGTACGCCTCCAAGGCCCTCAACGGCCTGGGCATCGACACGCTGATGAACAAGATCGGCGTGATGGACGGCAACGACTGGCTCGGCGGGCAGTCGGTGACCGTCGTCCTCGCGCTCGTCTACGGCTACCTGCCGTTCTTCATCCTGCCGCTGTACGCGTCGCTCGACCGGCTCGACCACCGGCTGATCGAGGCCTCGCGCGACCTCGGCGCCTCGCCCTTCCAGTCCTTCTGGCGCACGGTCCTGCCGCTGTCCAAGTCCGGGATCCTCGCGGGGATGGTCCTGATCGCGCTGCCGATGTTCGGGGACTACTTCACGCAGGACCTGATGTCGGGCTCACCCGACACGAGCATGATCGGCAACACGATCAACGGCTACGTCCAGGGCGGCTCGGAGAAGTCGCTCGGCGCGGCGCTGACGATGCTGCTGTCGCTGTTCCTGCTCGTCTTCATGCTCGGCTACCTGCGCAGCATGCGCGCCGAGCAGAAGGAGGCGGCGGCGTGACGCCGACCACCGAGACGACCGCGCTCGAGCGCGGGATCGGCGCGGCGCCGAGCCGGACGCGGCGCCGGCGCTTCCAGTGGCGCGACCCCTGGGGCCACCCGCGCGGGCTCGCGCTCGTCACCTGGCTCTACATCATCTGGTCGATCGTGCCCGTGCTGCTGGCGATCCGCTTCGCCTTCAACTCAGGGCGCTCGCGCAGCGCCGCGCAGGGCTGGTCGCTGCGCTGGTTCTGGAAGGACCCGAACCTCAGCGTCTTCCACGACCCCACGCTGAGCACGGCGCTCCAGCAGAGCCTGACGCTCGCGTTCTTCGCGATGCTCATCGCGACGCCGCTCGGCGTCGGCCTGGCGCTCGGCCTGCAGCGCTGGCGCGGACCGGGGTCGGGCACCGCGAACGTGCTGACGCTGCTGCCGCTCGTCACGCCGGAGCTCGTCTTCGCGGTCGGCCTGTTCCTGCTGTTCACGACCGCCTTCAAGGTCATCGGTCTCGGGACCACGGCGCAGGTGATCGGCCACGTCACGTTCTCGATGTCGTTCGTGGTGGTGATCGTGCGCGGGCGACTGGCGACGATCGGCGGGGACCTCGAGGAGGCCGCCGCCGACCTCGGGGCGCCGCCCGGCCACGTCGTCTGGCGCGTCCTCGTGCCGCTGCTGATGCCGGCGATCGCCGCGAGCCTGCTGATCGTCTTCGCGCTGTCGATCGACGACTTCGTCGTCAGCCAGTACCTGGCATCCGGCGCGGACACGACCACGGTGCCGATGCGCATCTACGCGCAGGCGCGCGCGGCGCCGACGCCGGCGCTGAACGCGCTGGCGACCATCATGCTGACCGTCACGCTCCTCGCCCTCGGCCTGGCCTACCTGGTCTTCCGGCTGATGACGCGCGGCGAGGGCGGTGGGTCGGCGATCGGCCAGCTCGCCGGGATCGAGGCCGGCATCGACGCGGGAGGCAGCAAATGAGCGCCGGCAAGGGCGACATCACGCTCGGGGGGCTCGTCAAGCGCTACGGCGAGGTCGTGGCCGTCAACGGGATCGACCTCGACGTGCCGGGCGGCGAGTTCTTCACGATGCTCGGCCCGTCCGGCTGCGGGAAGACGACGACGCTGCGCCTGATCGCCGGCTTCGAGCGCCCCGACGAGGGCGCGATCCTGCTCGACGGAGTCGACATGTCGACGACGCCCCCGCACAAGCGCAACGTCAACACGGTCTTCCAGAGCTACGCGCTGTTCCCCCACAAGACCGTCGAGCAGAACGTCGGCTTCGGCCTGCGCTACCAGAAGGTCACGAAGGCCGAGGCCGCGCGCCGCGTCGGCGAGGCGATGGACCTCGTCCAGCTCGGCGGGCTCGGCCACCGCAAGCCCGGCCAGCTCTCGGGCGGCCAGCAGCAGCGCGTGGCGCTCGCGCGGGCGCTCGTCCTCGAGCCACCGGTGCTGCTGCTCGACGAGCCGCTCGGCGCGCTCGACGCGCGCCTGCGCCTGGACCTGCAGGTCGAGCTCAAGCGCATCCAGGAGACGCTCGAGGTGACGTTCATCTACGTCACCCACGACCAGGACGAGGCGCTCAACCTGAGCGACCGCGTCGCCGTCATGCGCCACGGCGACATCGAGCAGTGCGGCCCCCCGCAGGCGCTCTACGAGGAGCCGCACACGGCCTTCGTCGCGAACTTCCTGGGCGCATCGAACCTCGTGCCCGTGCACGTGGCGGCCGATGGGGATGGCGCGCAGCTGACGCTCGGTTCCTTCACGCTGCAGGCCGCAGAGCGCCCGGACGACGTGCACGGCGACGCGCTCGCGATGATCCGCCCCGAGCGGGTGCGCCTGGAGCCGCACGGCACGACGGGCGAGAACCGGGTTCCGGGAATGGTCGAGGAGGTCGTCTACCTGGGCTTCCACCAGGACGTCCGGGTGCGCCTGGCCACCGGCGCGCTGATCCGCGTCGACGTGCCGAACGACGGTGACGCCGTGGAGTACGAGCAGGGCAACGCGGTCAGCGTGCATCTGCCGCCGCGCTACCTGCGCGTGCTCGCCGCCGACGAGCCGGCTCCGTCCGCCGCGGATCCGGACCCGGCGCCGCTGGAGATCGACGTCGCGTGACCGGTGCCGAGAGCACGCGGCCTGCGCGCTCGGACACGCGGCGCGAACTGCTCGACGCAACGCGGCGCGTGATCCAGCGCGACGGCCTCTCGAACGCGACGGTCGGCGAGATCACGCGCGAGGCGGGCGCGAGCCTCGGGCTGCTGAACTACCACTTCCCCTCCAAGGACGACGTGGTCGCCGAGGCGTTCGCCGCGCTTGCGGGCGAGGAGCTCGAGCAGCTCCAGAAGCTCTCGCGCATCCATGAACGCCCGGCGGACCGGCTCGTCGCCTTCATCGAGTCGCTCGACTGGGAGAACCACCCCGCCTGGCGCGTGTGGATCGACAGCTGGGGCCAGAGCGTGCGCACCGAGGCGCTGCGCGGCACGCTCGAGCGGTTCGCCCGCGGGTGGCGCGCCGTCCTGGCGCAGGTGCTGGCCGACGGGGTCCACGACGGCTGCTGGCATTGTGAGCACCCCGACGAGACGGCCGGCAGGATCGTCGCCGCGTTCGACGGCATCGGGCTCCACACGACGCTCCACGACGTCGACGTGCCGGCCGACCGCGCCATGCACTGGGCGCGCCGCCTCGTCGAGGCGGAGCTCGGCATCGAGCTGCCGGCGCGCGGCAAGCCCCCGGCCGCGCGCGTGCGCTCCCGCCCCCACAGCTCGCACGTCACGATCCGCGTGCGCGACCTGGACGCGACCGGGGCTGTGCTCCCGGCGGTCCACCTGACCTACCTCGACGAGGCGCGCGGTGCGTGGCTGGCCGGCCATTTCGCCGGGACGGGCGCGGTCCCCGACGCCGTCGTCGCGCAGCTCGTGCTCGACTTCCAGCGCACCCTGCG
>CAWEJY010000003.1:0-7500 GCA_963809525.1 uncultured Solirubrobacteraceae bacterium
ATGGGCCGGCTCGTCGACCGCCTCGGCGCTCGGCGCGTGCTCGTGCCGCTGGCGCTCGCGCACGCCGCCGGGCTCGCCGCCCTCATCCTGCTCGGCGCCGCGGCCGTCCCCGCTCCCCTGCTGTTCGTCACCGCGCTGCTCGCGGGCTCCTCGATCCCGCCCGTCGGCTCGGTCCTGCGCGCGTTGTGGCCCACGCTGCTGGCCGAGCGCGACGAGCTGCTGACGACCGCCTATGCGCTCGATTCCGTGCTTCTGGAGCTGGCGTTCATCGTCGGGCCGGTCGTCGTCGCGGGTGCGGCGGCGATCGGATCCCCGCAGCTGGCGCTGCTGCTGTCGATCGTGCTCGTCGTCGTGGGCACGGTGCTGTTCACCGCGACGCAGGTCGTTCGCGACTTCTCGCCTGCGGACGACCATGCGCATGACACGGGCGGCCGGCTCGGTGCGGTTCGCTCTCCCGGGGTGCGAACGCTCGCGCTCGCCACCCTTCCGGTCGGCTTCTGCCTCGGCGCCTGCGAGGTCGCCTTCCCGGCATTCGGCGAATACCTCAACGACCGCGCGCTCGCCGGCCCGCTGCTGGCCGTCTGGTCGGCCGGAAGCGCGGCCGGAGGCCTGCTCTACGGCGCGCACGCCCATCGGATGGCGATCGACCGGACGTACCTGGGAACGATGGCGCTGCTCCCCGTCGTGACCCTGCCACTGGCGCTGCCGTCGTCGTTCGCGGTGATGGTGCCGCTGGCGCTGCTCGCCGGCTGCGCCGTCGCTCCCCTCATCAGCGCCGCCAACCAGCTGATCGGGGACATCGCTCCGCAGGGCGCGCTGACGGAGGCGTACACCTGGCTGCTGACCGCGCTCGTCGCCGGCGTCGCGGCGGGCAACGCCGCGTCGGGGCTGATCGTCGACGCCGTCGACTGGCGCGCGGCGTTCGTGATGGCGGCCGCCGTCGGGACCCTCGGGTTCACGGCGGCCGTCCTGCGGCGCTCGACGCTGCGCCCGCCGGTGGTCGCGCCGGCGCTGTAGATCCGGCTCCTACTGCCAGCGCCCGCCGGCCTTCGCCCATTCGAGCAGGTGCTGGACACCGCAGAGCCCGTCGACGATGCGGTGCTCCCCGCGATGGCGCACCAGCAGGACGCGGGTGTCGCCGAGCACCGCGTCGCAGTGCGAGCACCGCCCGGGCTCACCGGAGGCCAGCTCCCCCGCATCGACGGTGCCCGCCGACCAGTGGGCACCCTGGATGCACCAGGGGACGACGTGCTCGAGGCGGCAGAAGACCGCCCGCCGCTCACCGGCGGGCTCAAAGGCGCGAAACCCGTCGTCCGGCTGGACGGCCTCGCCGCACCAGCTGCAGTGCTCGGCGCTCACGGACCGAGCGTATCGACGGCTGCGGGCGGCGTCGCCCGGCTATCGTGGCGACCATGTCAGAGCGCCTCACGATCGTCGTCCTCGAAGGTGATCAGACCGGCCAGGAGTTGCTCGAGCAGGCGCTGCGCGTGCTCGACCACGAGGTGATCGGCCTGGACCTCGATCTCCAGCGCTTCGACCTGTCGCTGGCCCACCGCCGCGCGAGCGCCAACGCCGTCGTCAGCGAGGCGGCGCAGGCGATGCGCCATGCCGGCTTCGGCGTGAAGGCGGCGACCATCACCCCGGAAGGGGCGAACGACGTCGGCTCCCCGAACCGCATCCTGCGCGAGGAGGTCGGCGGGCGCGTGATCATCCGCACCGGCCGCCGCATCCCGGGTGTGACCCCGGTCGCCGGCGTCCACCACCCGATCTCGGTCGTGCGGATGGCGGTCGAGGACGCCTACGGAGCCGAGCAGTGGCGTGAGGGCGAGGCGGGCGCCCCGGACGAGGTCGCATTCCGCACGGAACGGATCACCCGCTCCACCTGCGAGGCGGTCGCCGAATACGCGTTCCGGCAGGCCGGCAACATGGGCGGCCGCGTCTACGGCGGACCCAAGTGGACGGTGTCGCCGGTCTACGAGGGCATGCTCAAGGAGGAGATGGACGCCGCCGCCAGGCGTCACCCCGACGTCCCCTACCAGCCCGTGCTGATCGACGCGACCTACGCGGGCCTGATCACGGGTGCCGCCGACGTCCCACTCGTGATTCCGGCGCTGAATCGCGACGGCGACTGCCTCAGCGATCTCGTCATGCCGATGTTCGGCTCGATCGCCGGTGCGGAGTCGGTCCTGCTGTCCTTCGACGAGGATCTGCAGACGCTCGTCGCGATGGCGGAGGCACCGCACGGGACGGCGCCCGCGCTCGAGGGCAAGGACCTGGCCAACCCGATGGCGATGATCCTCGCCTGCGCGGCGGTGCTGCACTACGCCTCGGTCGCCGGGCTGGCCCGGGGCCGATCGCGCGTCGCGCGCGATCTACGAGTCGGTGCTGGAGGCCAGCGCGGCGGGTGTTCGCACTCCCGATCTCGGCGGGAGCGCGTCGACCAGCGAGTTCACGTCCGACGTGATCACGCGCATCCAGACGAAGATCGAGGTCTGGTCGTCACTGGGGTCGACCGTCTAGCGGACGGCTCATCCGGCTCACTCAGGGATCGCGGTCGAAGGCGGAGCCCACGGCTCGCTGGTGCACGAGGGTCCGGGTCCATACCGAGGCCGACGCGGTGACGGCGCATCCTGCGCGCGTAGACCCAGCGCTGAATGGCGAGCGTGATCGTCGTCGCGACGAGCAGCCCGAGGATGTTGAGCGCAAGCTGTTTGCTGGAGCCCAGCCACGAGTCCCAGTCGTGGTACGCGGTCGACAGTCCGATGTCGGCCGCAGCGGGGATCGTCGTGATCGAGATCGCCACGCCGACCAGCGCTGCCGACTTTCCGAGAGTGACCGACAGCATGCCTGCGGCTCCGGCGCACAACGCCACCACGACCGAATACCAGTCGGGGGCGGCGATCGACTGGGCGAGGGTGTTGCCGGCTCGCACGAAGTGTGCGGGGGCCACGCCGGTCAGCTTCAACAGCAGCGTGACGAGGAACGCCGCGACGATCGCCGCGGTGAAGCCGGCGATCAGTGCCGCGAGCCCGCGGAACGCGATGTCGGGGCGGCGGCGGATCGTGCCCACCGAGAAGGCGGCGATGGGTCCGAAGTCGGGGCTGACGGCCATGGCTCCGACGACGATCGGCGCGGAGTCGATCAGGATCGCGACGGACGCGATCACGCCGGCCAAGGAGAACAGCGCCACCAGGCCGACGCTGATAAAGCCCTGGTCGGCGATCTTCGCGGCCACGTTCTCCCAGATGACGGCGTCGGCGGATGAGCCCTGAGAGTGCGCCTCCGCAGCCCGCGCCGTGCTCGAGACCGACGCATCGAGGTGCTCGATGTCGATCGTCCCGACCTCCGGGATGCCGAGGTGGCTTGAGATCGGCAATGACGTAGCTGGCCTCCTCGTCGGCGACGTCGCACGACAGGACGTCGCCTTGGGGTTCGAGCGCCGCGTCGCGATACACGATCAGGTTCGTGCTGGAGGGGCACCTGCGGATGAGCTCGATGGCCGCGTCCGACTCAGGCCGAGGCGCGATGATGCGCAGGTGGATCACGGCGCTGATGCTACGCGGCAGCCGAGCGCCTGCAACTCTCGTTGCAGGCTCGAGCCAGTGTTTCCGGGCGTTCTGTGGCCCAGAGCACACCCTCGGAGTTGTCGTCCGACATCGGGCCTACCGTACGAACACATGTTCCCTCGCACGACATCCGTCCGTGACCGAGCCACCCAGCCGGCGCCGCGCCCTGCACGCCGCAGCGTCGCGCCGCACGACGCCCGCGCCGCGTGCAGCCGCGCCGGCCGCGCACCCGCGCACCGCGTCCGTCACGTCGTTCGACGTCGCCATCGCGTTCGTCACCCTCGACGCCGTCTGGCTCGGAGACGCTCCGGTCGAGACCGCTCAGCTCGCCGCGCACCCACATCGCCGGCCTGCCGCAACGCGCACGCCTCTGCGCCGCGGCGGCGCGGTGGCACCACGGGACGGCGTGTGCATCTGCCACAGCGCGCAGCAGCTCGCCGCGCTAGGAGACGTGCCGGTCGCTCGGTCGGGCACTGGGGCCACAACGCGAAAGAGCCGCCCCGGAGGGCGGCTCAATCAAGATAAACCGGCGGCGACCTACTCTCCCAGGCCCGAAGGGCCAAGTACCATCGGCGCTGTGGGGCTTAACTGCTCTGTTCGGAATGGGAAGAGGTGTTTCCCCCACGCCATAGCCACCGGAACATTGCGAGACCACCCTTCGGCGGACCTTGAAAACTGCACCGTAGCCACGGTTCTGGGTACCACAGATTCTCAAAAGAGAACCGTCAAGCCCTCGGACCATTAGTACCGGTCTCCTTCACACCTCACGGTGCTTCCAGATCCGGCCTATCAACCTGGTGGTCTACCAGGGTCCTTACCCCTTCTAGAGGGTGGGAGAATTCATCTCGAGGCCGGCTTCCCGCTTAGATGCCTTCAGCGGTTATCCGATCCGTTCGTAGCTAAGCTGCGGTGCCCTTGGCAGGACAACAGCTACACCAGAGGAACGTTCACCCCGGTCCTCTCGTACTAGGGGCAAATCCTCTCAATTCTCCAACGCCCACGGCAGATAGGGACCGAACTGTCTCACGACGTTCTGAACCCAGCTCGCGTGCCGCTTTAATGGGCGAACAGCCCAACCCTTGGGACCTACTACAGCCCCAGGATGCGACGAGCCGACATCGAGGTGCCAAACCGGGCCGTCGATGTGGACTCTTGGGCCCGATAAGCCTGTTATCCCCGGAGTACCTTTTATCCGTTGAGCGACGGCGCTTCCACTTGCTACCGCCGGATCACTATGACCTGCTTTCGCACCTGCTCGACTTGTCAGCCTCGCAGTCAAGCTCCCTTATTGCCATTGCACTCTACGCACGATTTCCGACCGTGCTGAGGGAACCTTTGCACGCCTCCGTTACATTTTAGGAGGCGACCGCCCCAGTCAAACTACCCGCCTGGCACTGTTCACCGCCCGGATTCACGGACCAATGTTAGACGTCCAATACATCAAGGGTGGTATCTCAAAGTTGGCTCCACAGCGGCCGCAACCACTGCTTCAAAGCCTCCCACCTATTCTGAGCGAAATGCACCGAACGCCAATACCAGGGTGTAGTAAAGGTTCACGGGGTCTTTCCGTCTAGCCGCGGGTACTCGGCATCTTCACCGAGACTGGAATTTCACCGAGCCCATCGTTGAGACAGCGCTGAAGTCGTTACGCCATTCGTGCAGGTCGGAACTTACCCGACAAGGAATTTCGCTACCTTAGGACCGTTATAGTTACGGCCGCCGTTTACCGGGGCTTAGCTTCGCTGCTTCGGGCGAACCCTAACAACTCCACGTAACCTTCCGGCACCGGGCAGGCGTCAGCCCCTATACGTCGTCTTTCGACTTAGCAGAGACCTGTGTTTTTGGTAAACAGTCGCTTCAGCCTATTCACTGCGGCCCCCTCGGGCTCGGCCGGCAAGCGGCTCTACCCTACTGGGGCGCTCCTTATCCCGAAGTTACGGAGCAATTTTGCCGAGTTCCTTAACGATGGTTATCTCGATCACCTTAGTATTCTCTACTTGCCCACCTGTGTCGGTTTTGGTACGGGCACGCGTTTCCTCCCTAGAGGCTTTTCTCGGAGGCATGGCGTTGGGGACTCGCCGGCTCATGAGCCAGCTGGCGTCGCACCTCAGGTTATGCGGTCCCGCATTTGACTAGGACCACCCCTACATGCTTACCCCAGGACGACCATCGCCTGGGTTCCCTTAGCCTTCCTCGTCCCCCCATCGGTCAAATGGAAACGACGTGGTACAGGAATATCAACCTGTTATCCATCGACTACGCCTTTCGGCCTCGCCTTAGGTCCCGACTAACCCTGAGCAGACGAACTTTACTCAGGAATCCTTGGGCAATCGGCGGAAGGGATTCTCACCCTTCTTTCGTTACTCATGCCAGCATTCTCACTTCCCATGCGTCCACGGCTGGGTTACCCCGCCGCTTCACGCGCATGGGAACGCTCTCCTACCGCGTGATCGGTCCGAAGACCTCACACACCCGCAGCTTCGGTGTTCTGCTTGAGCCCCGTTGAATTGTCCGCGCCCGGACACTTGACCAGTGAGCTGTTACGCACTCTTTCAAGGATGGCTGCCTCTAAGCCAACCTCCTGGTTGTCTGTGCACCCGGACATCGTTTCCCACTTAGCAGAAACTTGGGGACCTTAGCTGGCGGTCTGGGCTGTTTCCCTTTTGACGCTGAAGTTTATCCCTCAGCAACTGACTCCCGGAGTAGACGTCTGTGGTCTTCGGAGTTTGCCTGATGTCGGTAAGCTGGTAGGCCCCCTAAACCAAACAGTGCTCTACGGCCACGACGCATTTTATCCGAGGCTATACCTAAATATATTTCGGAGAGAACCAGATATCACTGAGCTTGATTAGCCTTTCACTCCGACCCACAGGTCATCCGCCCAGTTTTCAACCTAGGTCGGTTCGGCCCTCCACGAGGTCTTACCCCCGCTTCAGCCTGCCCATGGGTAGCTCGCTCAGTTTCGGGTCTGCCGCCTACGACTATGTGCGCCCTATTCGGACTCGCTTTCGCTTCGGCTCCGCTCATCGCTTAACCTTGCCGCAGACGAGCAACTCGCTGGCTCGTTATGCAAAAAGCACGCGGTCACGGAACAAGTCCGCTCCCACCCCTTGTAGGCACGTGGTTTCAGGTACTATTTCACTCCCCTTCCGGGGTACTTTTCACCTTTCCCTCACGGTACTAGTCCGCTATCGGTCACCTAGGAGTACTTAGCCTTGGAGGGTGGTCCCCCCAGATTCAGTCCGCGTTTCACGGGTGCGGACCTACTCAGGAACGCCTGACGGAAGACCATGCAGTTTCGGCTACGGGACGATTGCCCTCTGTGGTGCGCGGTTCCACGCGCTTCGCCTACCACATGACTTTGTAACTTCCGCCGAGCCGGCCACGGCTCGGAACAAGCGCCCTACAACACCGAACACGCAACGTGTGGCCACTTACACGTGCTCGGTTTGGGCTGGTCCCTTTTCGCTCGCCACTACTCAGGGAGTCTCGGTTGATTTACTTTCCTCGGGGTACTGAGATGTTTCACTTCCCCCGCTTGTCTCCTCCCGGCCTATGTGTTCAGCCGGGGGTAACGCCGCATTACCGGCGCTGGGTTTCCCCATTCGGGAATCCACGGATCAAAGGCTATTCAACGCCTACCCGTGGCTTATCGCAGTCGTTCACGCCCTTCATCGACTCTAGGTGCCAAGGCATCCACCATGTGCCCTTACTATCTTGACGGTGATCACCGGATCTCGTCAGAGATCCGGCGGTGATACCCGTTTTGACCCGACCGCTTATCGATGGTCGGGTCTGTGGCTACTGTGCAGTTTTCAAGGGCCGCCGAGAGGGCTGCGCGCCGGCCGGGCGATCGCGTTGGACGCACGGCGGGCGAGCCGGTCTCTCAAAACTCAACAGCATGCACCCGCTAAAGCTCGACGGTATGCCGTGC
>CAWEJY010000003.1:10000-1272454 GCA_963809525.1 uncultured Solirubrobacteraceae bacterium
CAGCCCGGCGTGGACGGCCATCAGCGCACCTGCAGCCGGCGGAACTGTCGCCGGCCGAGCTGGACGACGACGCCGTCGACCCGTGCAACCGGCAGGTCGAGGTCGGCAGGCCCGAGCGGCTCACCCGCGAGCTTCACGCCGCCCTGGGCGAGCAGCCGGCGCGCCTCCGAGCGCGAGACCCCGAACGCGCTCGCCAGCGCCGCCGGCAGGTGGACAAGCCCGTCCTGGGCGTCGATCGCGCTGTCGCCGATGTCCGCCGGGAGCTCGTGCTCGACGAAGACCCGGTCGAAGTGCTCCTGGGCGCGCGTGGCGGCCTCGGCGCCGTGGAAGCGGGCGATGATCGCCCGCGCCAGCGCCCGCTTGGCGTCGCGCGGCGCGGTGCCCGCGGGCGGGGGCTCGATGGCGAGCAGCTCGAACCACGTGTCCATCGCGTCATCCGGCAGCCGCATGGTCTTCCCGAACATCTCCTCGGGCGGCTCGCTGATGCCGATCTGGTTGCCCTTTGTCTTCGACATCTTCTCGAAGCCGTCGGTGCCGGGCAGGATCGGCAGCGTCAGGACCGCCTGCTCGGGCAGGCCGTAGTGGCGCTGGATGTCGCGTGCGAGCAGCAGGTTGAAGGTCTGGTCGGTCCCGCCGAGCTCGACGTCGGCGCGCACGGCGACCGAGTCGTAACCCTGCATCAGCGGGTAGAGCAGCTCCAGGATCGAGATCGGGGCGCCGGCCGCGTAGCGCGTCGCGAAGTCCTCGCGGTCGAGCAGCTGGGCGACCGTCGTCGTGCGCGTCAGCCGGAAGAGCTCCTCCATGCGCATGTCGAGCCATTCGCCGTTGAAGCGCAGCTCATAGCGCTCGGGGTCGGCGTCGATGACCTTGAAGGCCTGCAGCTCGTAGGTTCGCGCGTTGGCCTCGATCTCCTCAGCGGTGAGCACCGGGCGGGTGTCCGAGCGCCCGCTCGGGTCACCGACGCGGGCCGTGTAGTCGCCGACGATCAGGACGACGCGATGGCCGAGATCCTGGAATTCGCGGAGCTTCTGCAGGACCACCGTGTGCCCCAGGTGGATGTCCGGCGCGGTCGGGTCCAGCCCCAGTTTCACGCGCAGCGGGCGCCCGGCCAGCGCCGCCTGCTCGAGCTTGAGCGTGAGGCCTCCGGCGGGCAGCGACTCGGCGGCGTTGCGGGTCAGGAAGGCGGCGTCGGAACCGGCGGAAGCCATCCGACCCAATGCTAGAGTCTGGCGCCCCGGAGCGGGGGTGCCAGGCGCCTTCCGCTCAGCAGCGCAGGTGCCCGGCATGCCGCCGCCGAGTGCCCCGCCGCCGCCTCCACACCGCGCTCGCGCGGGACCATGAGCGACGACGACCACCCCCACATCCAGACCCTGCCGCCGGGCGAGCCGCTGCTCGCTCCGGATGCGCTCCCGGCGCCCAAGCCGAAGGTCAAGAAGCGCCGGCTGCTGCTCCTGCTGATCCCGCTCGCGGCGCTCGCGGTGGTCTCGACGATCTTCGGCATGATGATGGCGGTCGCCAGCGATCTGCCGGACCTCGAGAGCGCGAAGGAGTTCCAGACGGCCAGGAACTCGCTGCTGTTCGACGCGAACGGCAAGCCGCTGGGCGTGCTGACGAACGACCGCGATCGCGTCCTGGTGTCCTACGACCAGATCTCGGGGTACATGCGCAACGCGATCATCGCGATCGAGGACAAGCGGTTCTTCGAGAACAACGGCGTCGACCTGCGCGGCATCGGCCGCGCGTTCTACCAGGACATCGCGCAGGGCGGCACCGTCCAGGGCGGTTCGACGATCGCCCAGCAGTTCGTAAAGAACGCACTCCAGGCGCAGAACAAGCGCACCGTCTTCGAGAAGCTCAAGGAGTCCGCGCTCGCCTACCACCTCACGCGCAAGTGGTCCAAGCAGAAGATCCTGACCGAGTACCTGAACTCGATCTACTTCGGCAACGGCGCGTACGGGATCGAGTCAGCCGCGCGCGTGTACTTCGGGCACGACCCCAACCACCTGGGCTGCGGCACGCGGTCGCGCCCGTGCGCGAAGGAGCTCACCGCGCCCGAGGCCGCGTTGATCGCCGGCGTGGTCGCCAATCCGACCGCGTTCGACCCGCTCGCCCATCCGCTGGCGGCCAAGCGCCGGCGCGACCTCGTGCTCAGGCAGATGCTGCTTCAGGGTCGGATCAGCCGGGCCGACTACAACGACGGCGTAGTCCAGACGCTTCCGACGAACATCGTGCCGCCGTCGGTCGACACGAAGGCGCCCTATTTCACGACCTGGGTCAGCCAGCAGCTCGTCGAGCACTTCGGCGCGCGCAAGGCCTTCGAGGGCGGGCTCAGCGTCAAGACGTCGCTCGACCTCCAGCTCCAGGCGGCCGCGCAGAAGGCGATCGCCAACAACCTCGGCTCGCTCGGGCCCAACGGGCCGACGGCGGCCCTCGTCGCGATCGACAACAAGACCGGCGAGGTCCGCGCGCTGGTGGGCGGCAGCGACTACCGGACGCACCCCTTCAACCTGGCCACCCAGGGACAGCGCCAGCCGGGCTCGACCGTCAAGCCGTTCATCCTCGCCCAGGCCCTGAAGAAGGGCTACGGCCTCGGATCGATCTGGCAGTCGCGCAAGCGCGTGTTCGACGTCCCGAACACCGGCGGCAAGGAGAAGTTCGTCGTCAACAACTTCGACAACGCCTACGCGGGCGCGCGCGACCTGGGTTCGGCGCTGACCTTCTCGGACAACTCGGTGTTCGCCGCCGTCGGCATCGCGACCGGGACCAGGCGGATCGCGAACTTCATCGAGCGCATGGGCGTGCGCACCCCGGTGTCCGACAACCCCGCGATGACGCTCGGCGCATTCAAGCAGGGCGTCTCGGCGCTCGACTGGGCGCACGCCTACGAGTCGTTCGCCAGCGGCGGCAACCGGATCTGGGGCTCGCTCGGCGCGCCGGACAAGGGCCCGGTCGGGATCGAGGAGGTGCGCCCGATCGGCTCGGACAAGGTGCTGGCGCGCAACCGGATCCACCGCACGCGTGTCCTCTCCCCCTACCTCGCGCAGCTGACCACGCAGCAGATGGAGACCGTGATCGCCCACGGCACGGGCACGCGCGCCGCGTACGGCGGCTTCGCAGCCGGCAAGACGGGCACGACGGAGAACTTCGGCGACGCCTGGTTCGCGGGCTTCACGGACCGCTGGACGATCGCCGTGTGGGTCGGCTACCCGGACTCCAACAAGCCGATGAAGACCGAGTTCGCCGGCCAGCCGGTCGCCGGCGGCACGTTCCCGGCGCAGATCTGGCACGACTTCGTCGTGCAGGCGAACGCGATCTACAAGGCGCGCGCCGACGCGGCCCTCGCCAAGAAGAACGGCCAGACCGCGACGACCACGACCGACCCGTCGACGCTCCTGAACGGCAGCGGCGACTCGAGCGGCACGAGCACCGTGCCATCGGGGACGGGCACCGGCACCGGCGGCGGGACGGGCGGCACGAACGGCACGGGCAAGACGGGCGGCGGAAAGAACGGCGGCGGCACCGGCAACGGCAAGGCGACACCCACCCCCACGCCGACCCCGGCCCCCACGCCGGCGCCCACCCCGACGCCGGCACCGAGCACGCCCCCGGCCTCTGGCGGCGGGGATTCAGGCGGCGCCGCTGCGCCCAGCGGCTAGGTGATGTCGACAACTCGATCCCGGCCATGACGGGGTCGAGTTGCGCGAAACACCCTGCCGACGCACCTGCTGAGCGATTCGCCCTGCGCCTCCAGTCGAACGTCCAGTCCGTCAGCACAGGCGTCCCGCGCCGACCCCGACGCACGACCACGGTCATCACGCTCGATGACCCCCAGGACCTGAAATCGCCGCGGGGCTCCGCGTGATCTAACCGGCGCTGCGCGCCGGGTCCTCCGCCTGGGCGACCGCCTCCTGCGCGCTGAGCTCCATCATCTGTGCGGGCGGGTCCGGGACAGCGATCGTCGTGGTTACCTGGAGTCCGGGATCGACGTGGACCAGTTCGCCGGACTCGAGCAACCGCCAGCCGGGGCTGGAGTCCATGCGCTCGGAGGCGATCACCGTCGCTGGGAGGATCGAGAGCTCACCGGAATGGACGCGCACGATTCCAGAGGCACTGCGCTCGTCGAAGGCCGCGCCCGGGTCAAAGCCGCCGATCGAGCGCTCGAGGATCCAGAGCTCGTTCGTATCCGGGTAGCGAAGCGCCCACAGGTCGGTCGCGGTCGTGATCAGCATGTTGAGCGAATAGAGCGGGAACTCGACTGCGATCTCTTTCGCCGCCGCGGTGATCCCGGCGCTGACGTTGCCGTCAGCCTCGTCGATTCGCTTCGTAATCAGGGCGAAGTAGAGTTCCGAGTCCGTCGTGCCGTGGACGAGCTCGGCGTGGCGCCCGAGCCGGCGACGCAGGCCCGGTAGGTCACCCAAGACGCCGTTGTGGGCGAACAGCCGCCCATGCTGCTCGAACGGGTGCGTGTTGTCCACGCGCGGTTCGCCGGCGGTTGCGTGGCGGACGTGGGCGAGGAAGGTACGCGAGCGGACTTCATGGGCACCCGCGATGAACGTGTCGCTGCGATTCGCGGCCACCGGTTTGCGGTAGACCGACGGCGCACTGTCCTCGCCGAAGGTTCCCAGCCCGACCCCATCCGGCTGACCCTCGCTCTGCAGAAGCAGGCTCGCGGGTGCGTCGAGCAGCCAGAAGGTTGCCTGGACCTCCCGCATGCCGCCGCTCATACCGAAGAGCCTGCACAAAGGGTCGCTCCTTACGTTGCCTCAAACGCCAACTCGTCCGCACCATTTACAACACCGTGACAACCACGACCAGCGAAACGCCCGCTCCAGCGCTCGCCTTGACATGGTCGACAGCGAGTCTATGAGTCAGCTCGCCGCCGGCCCGGGATCACACCGCACAAGCCGGACGTCACCGCCCCGGCAACACCGAACGTTGACACTGACGTGAGTCTACGGCCCAGCCCCGCGGGCGGAAGACAGCCGACGGGGGCGCAAGAGTCAACCTCAGCTCTGGCTTGCCGATGCCACCCGGGGGTCCGGCTGCGCGGTCTCGTCCACCAGCCCGGCGAGCACCGCCCGCATCGCACCGCGCGCGAACGCGGCGCGCTGACGGATGGCGCCGTTACCGTCGACCAGCACGCGCTCGATCTCATCAAGTGCTGATTCAGAGCCGAGATCGCGTGCGTAAGGCCTGGCGAGGTCGACCGCCTCGCGCGCGATCTGGGTCACGGGTCTCATAGCCCCTTCATGCCACAGCGTTGCGTCGAGCCCGTCGCGGGCTGCGCGGAAGCTTGATTGCATCAGCACCTCACGCCGCTCCCACGGGCCAGGCTCCTCGACTGCTCTGCGCGCCAGCCCGTGTACCAGCGCCGCCAAACCCGCCGTGATGCTCAGCGACGATTGGCTGTCCATCGCCCTGACCTCTACCGTTCCCAGCGCGGGGTGCGGACGGATGTCCCACCAGAGGAACGTGTAATCCCGCAGAGCGCCCGCCGCGACGAGCGCCTCGACGAGCTCGGCGTACTCGTGGTAGGACCCGAACGCCGGCGGAATCTCAGAGCTTGGAAACGCCCGGAATACCTGGGCGCGGGCGCTCGCCAGGCCCGAGTCGCGGCCGTGCCAGAACGGAGAGTTGGCTGCCAGCGCCTGCAGCAGCGGCAGGTACGCCCGCAGACCGTTGCAGGCGCGGATGGCCGCTTCGGCGTCGGGCATGCCGACGTGCACCTGGAGCGCGCAGGTCGGCGTGCGCGCTTGCAGGCCCCGCATTTCCGCGGCGATCACGCGGTAGCGCTCCGCCGGAAAGTGCACGACGTCACCGAACGCGCCGTCCGGGTGCAGGCCGGCGCCGATCCCCGTCGCACCGACCGCGGTCAGGCGTCCGCGCAGACCGGCCAACGCCGCAACGGCGTCGGATGCGTTAGCGCAGACCGGCGACACCAGTTCGACCACGCCGGCATACGCTTCGGGATGTACCGCGCCGTCGACCGGCGCCACCGCGAGTCGGTCGAGCACTCCAACGGCAGAGTGCTCGAGCGCGTGGGTGACCGGATCGACAAGCAGCAGCTCGTCTTCGATGCCGAGCGAGAAATCCGCTCCGGACCCGAACTTGACCGCTGGGATCGCCGAGCTCATCTGAACCTCAGACACAGACCCATGACGAGGCCAGCGGTCATACCCAACCGCGCCCCGGTCTCCTTGGGTACGCTGACCGCGACTGGCTCCTAAACACGTCCTCTCCCCGAGCCGGCCTGCCTGGCGTGAATACGCTTCAGCGTTCAGCGCCAGCGAGCCGAGTGGGCAACTGACCAGGCTACCCGGCGACGATATCACCTCCGCGGCGCGGTCGGGGCCCTGGACGCGATGGCCGGTAGCCCGTGGGGTTGACTGGCGGCGTGTGGAGGCCGGACACTCCTCGCGGGCGCTTGTCCGGCCGGAGAGAGACTCCGGCTGACCTCAGATCAGTGAGGAGCGAGCGCGGACCGGACCGTGCACAACTCCGCCAACCACGCCAGCGGCCCCTCGACGCCCGCCGCACGCCGAGCTCGCGTTCTTCGACGAGCTCCCGATCCGCGGGCGGTCGAGCCGGTGAGGCTGTGGTCGGTGGCCGAGGGTGTCGCGGCCGTGACGCCGCAGCCGGTGCAGGCCTCGTCCGCCGAGGGAGCAGAATGAAATAGGATGCCGACACGCCGAAAGGGACAGAGGAGACGGGGATGAGCGCAGCAGGCCCACCGGTCGAGGTTCCGCCCGAGATCGTCGAATACCTGAGCGGACAGCGGACGCTGACGCTGGCCACCGTCTCCTCGAGCGGCGTGCCTCGCGCGAGCACCTTCCTGTACGTGAACGACGGGCCGACGCTGTACTTCTGGAGCCGGGCCGACACGATGACCGCGCGTCATATCGACCAGAACCCCGTCGTCTCCTTCGCCATCGACCACTATTCCGAGGACCTCAACGCTACGCAGGGCATTCAGGGCGTCGGCGAATGCCAGGTGATCCTCAGCGGTGAGCAGATCGCCCGCGTGGCGGACCTGTTCGGACAGCGGTTCCCGACGCTGTCGCCCGGATCGACGATGAGCATCTCGTTCTTCCGGATCGTGCCGACCGACCTGCAGCTGATCGACAACCGGGCGGCGACGCCGGTCGCGACGCGCGGCGACTCGAACGCGTTCGGTGCCGATTTCCACCGCGACCGGTCATTCAGCGTCGTGGCCAACCTGCCGACGCAGGACGCGGAGATGGTCACCGCGGGGCTGCAACCGATCACCGCCACCGCCGGCGAGACGATCGTTCGCCAGGGGGGACCGGCTGACAAGTTCCTGATCCTGCTCGAGGGAGAGGCCGAGGTGATCCGGGAGGTCGATGGACAGACCGAATCGGTGTCGCCGCTGAAGCCGGGGACGCTGTACGGCGAGGTCGCGATCATGCTCGACCTGCCCCGGTCGACCAGCGTCAAGGCGAGGACCGACGTCAAGCTCCTCGCCCTCGAGAAGGAGGACTTCCGCGAGCTCGTGGCGGGGTCGCTCGGCCTGTCGGTCGACTTCGACGAGGTCATCCGCGGTCGCCTCGACAAGCTCGCCGGCGCCTAGCGGGTACCCGGACCGTGCCCGGCTTCGGCAGCAAGGAGTTCCGCTCGACGGTGGGCAGCTTCGCGACCGGCGTGACCGTGATCACCACGCGCGGCGAGCAGCATCCCTACGGAATGACGGCCAACGCGTTCTCGTCGCTCTCGCTCGACCCGCCGCTCATCCTGGTCTGCGTCATGTCCCGCTCGGAGGGGATGAACCAGATCACGGCCAACCGCTGTTTTGCCGTGAACATCCTGGCGGCCGACCAGGAGCCGCTGTCTCGGTACTTTGCCTCGCGCGACCGGCCGAAGGGCCGCGACGCGTTTTTGGAGGTCCCCCACCGGACGGCGGAGACCGGATCGCCGATCCTGGACGGCGCAATCGGATACCTCGATTGCAACCTGCACGCGCAGTACGAGTCGGGCGACCACCACATCTTCATTGGTGAAGTGCTCGACATCGGCTACGACCCAGAGGGGCCGCCGCTGCTCTTCCACGGCGGCCGCTACCGCGAGGTTCACGACATCTAGGAGCTGCGGGTCTGCGACGGACCCTTACTCCTCAGAGCGGATCGCGGCAGGTCAGAGGCCGAGCATCGAAGCGATGCGCACGCGCTGCATCTCGTTCGTGCCCGAGTAGATCGGGGCGCCGACCGCGTCGCGCAGGCCCTTCTCCATGCCGTACTCGCGCATGTAGCCGCGGCCACCGAACAGTTGCACGGCGGACAGCGCGGAGGCCAGATTGGCCTCGCTCGTGACCAGCTTCGCCATCGAGATCTCGGTGGTGACGCTGCGTCCCTTGGCGAACCGCCGAGCGGTGTCGTAGAGGTGTTTGCGCGAGGTCTCGATCCCGATCTTCTGGTCGACGATCTTGCCCGCGACGTACTGGTTGGAGGCGATCGGCACCCCGAACGCGGTGCGCTTCTTCACGTGGGCGATGCACCGCTCCATCCGCTCCTGCATCTCCCCGGCCATCATGATGAAGATGCAGAGGATCTCCCAGTTCATCACGTGCTCGAGGATGAAGAAGCCGGCGCCCGGCTTGCCGACGATATTGCTCGCCGGGACGCGGCAGTCGGTGAACTCGAGCTCGCAGAACGGGCAGGTGTTGAGCCCGAGCTTGGCGATCGGCGGTCCGACGTGGAACCCGGGCGTGTCCGTGGGCACCAGGAACGCGGTGATGCCCGACGCTCCGTCGCCGGTCTCGAGCTTGGCGTAGACGGTGATCACGTCGGCGATCGGGCCGTTGGTGATGAACGTCTTGCCCCCGTTGAGCAGGTACCCGTCGCCGTCCGGCGTCGCGGTCGTGCTCATCGCCATCGCGTCGGAGCCGGCCGACAGCTCGGAGATCGCGTGAGCGCTGATGATGTCGCCGTCGACGAGCCGCGCCAGGTAGCGGTCCTTCAGCTCCTCAGAGCCGAACTTCTGCAGCGGGATCGCCGCGCTGACGACCTGCGTGGCCAACGCGAACAGGAGCCCGGCGTCCCGGCACCCGTAGCCCAGCTCCTCGAGCACGTAGACGAGCGTGAGCGCGTCGTGGCCGAGCCCACCCCACTGTTCGGCGAACGGGATCCGGATCACGCCGGATTCGCGGATCAGCTCCCACTTGTCGCGGTTGAACCGCTCGGCGGCATCGTCCTCGAGCACGCCTGCGTTGAGGGCCTCGTAGTACTTCTGAAGCCCCTTGCGCAGCCCCTTCTGCTCGTCGTTCCAGTCGCCGGGGGGGGCGGGCGGTGCCATCGTCGTGAGCCCTAGTAGACCGAGGAGTGGATGCCGGACTCGGTGAGGCGGTGGGCCTCGTCACCGGTCAGCGCCGGGGTGAACATGCAGACGAGCCGCATATCGGCCTCGGGATTGGCGATCAGGTCGTGCATGTCGTGCTTGTCGAGGGCGTACAGCGTGCCCGGCACGATCTCGTGGCGGGTGCCGTCCATCTCGACGACCGCGCCGCTGCCCTCGATGCAGTAGCACGCCTCCAGGTGGTTCTTGTACTCCAGGCGCGACGTGGTCCCGGCGGTGACGATCGTGTCGGTGACGGTGTAGCCCATTCCGTCGGACTCGAGCAGGAACCGGCGGCTCAGCCCGTTGCCCCAATCCACCGTCTTGACGCTGTCGAGCTTGCGAATGAGCATGGCGTGCTCTCCTTTGGTTGTGTTACGGAACCGGCTTTGCGGCCGCCGAGTCCGGGACGTGCCCCAGCTCGATCAGCAGCCCCTTGAAGTCTTCGACCACATCCCGGCCGGCGGCCTGAGCCGCCGCCACACGGGCCACGCACTCGCTGCCGACGATCGCCGCGTCGGCCCCGACCGCGCCCAGACCCTCTATGTGCGCCTGCGTCTTGACCCCGAAACCCACCGCGATCGGCACCGTGCTGGCGGCGCGCAGGCGCTCCATCACCGGGACGAGGGCGGCGTGGTCCGGCGGTCCGACGGTGCCGCTGCGCCCGTACGCCGCGACCAGGTAGATGTAGGCCGACCCGTGCTCGGCCGCCTCGTCGAGCACGGCCGGCTCGGAGGTGGCGTAGCACGTGGTGACGATCGGCTGGCCGACCTCGCGCGCCGCGTCGTAGTACTGGGTTCGCAGCCGCGGCGGCAGGCCATGGACGAGCAGGCCGTCGGCGCCGGCCTGCTTGACGCGCGCCAGGAACTCGGGCAGCGGGGTGCGCTTGATGGAGTAGCTCCAGTCGGCGAGCAGCGCGATCTTCAGGTGCGTCAGCTCCGGGCGGACGCCGGCGATGAATCCCAGCACCGCGTCGGCGTCGACGCCGTCGGCCAGCGCCCGGCTCGCCGACTCGCGGATCACCGGACCGTCGGTGGCGGAGTTCGGGAACGGGATCGCCAGCTCGAGGCAGTCGACCTTGGCCGCGTCGAGCATCAGCACGAGCTTCCGGAAGGTATCGAGCGGCGGGTCCCCGGCGTTGAGGAACAACGCGAGGCCGGGGCGACCCGGCAGCGGCTCGCTGAAGAACGCCACCGCGGCCTACCTCGCCCCCACGGCCCCGTGAGCGCGGATCCGCTCGATCAGCCGGACCGCCTCGCCGCTCGTCATCGTCTCCTCGGCGAGCTTCAGGGCGCCCGCCCAATCCTCCCTGACACCACCGTTGATCGCCAGCGCCGCGGCGTTCAGCCGGATGCTCTCGATCGCGCCCGTGGGGCCGTCGCCGCTGATGAGCTTGAGGAAGTGCGGGACCGTGTCGTCGAGCTCGGCCACCGGCAGGAGGTCCTCGAACGGCCGGTCGGCCAGGCCCAGCTCGCCCGGGGCGATCACCCGCTCAGCGTCCGCAGCGCTGTCGAACACGTGGCCGTCGGTGACGCTCAGCAGCTCATCGCACCCCAGGTCGTTCCAGCACAGCCAGTAGTCGCGCGTGGGATCTTCCTTGGCCAGCTCGCGGAAGACCGGCAGAACGGAGTGGTCGGAGACGCCGGTGATCTGCGTCGTCACGGGAACCGCGGCCAGGAACGGCCCGACGAGGTTGAAGAACCGCCCGACCGTCTTCATGTCGAAGGGCAGGATCTGGCGGGCCAGCAGCCGCAGCTCCCTGGGGTACACGAACGGCCCGGCGCAGGCGATCCCGAACGTGTCGAGCTGCTGCTCGAGCTCCTCGTAGCTGCCGGCCATCCGGATCCCGAGCCGGTCGAGCAGGTCCACCGAGCCGGTCCGTGACGCGTAGGCGCGGGATCCGGTCTTGATCACCCGGGTTCCCATCGCCGCGGCGACGAACGCCGACGCCGATGAGAGGTTGAACGTGCTCGGTCCCCCGCCCGTGCCGACGATGTTGACGGCGCGGGCGGGCGCGGCCGGCTGTGGGTTGCCCGCCCGCAGCGAGCTGAGCAGCGCGCTGACCGATGCGCCGTCCGGCATCTGGGTGGTCAGCGAAGCGAGCACCGCCACCGCCTCGCCCGGATGCAGCTCCTTGGCGGCGAGGCGCTGCCAGAAGTCCGCCCAGACGTCGGTTTCGATCGGATAGCTGCGCGTGACCAGCGCGGCCAGCGCCGGCGATGGCGTCTTGCTAGCCACCGGCGCGCGCGTTGTCGACGAACTCCTTGATCGCCGTGACGGTGCGGAAGCTGTCGGGCCCGAGCTCGGACTCGTCGATCGTGATGTCGAACTCGTCCTCCATCCAGGCGACGAACTTCAGCAGGCCAAGGCTGTCGACGACCCCGCCGGTCAGCAGGTCGAAGTCCGAATCGAGCTCGTCGACGGAGATGTCCGGCATGAACTCCTCGACGATGAAGCCCTTGATCTTTGCGGTCTCGTCATCCACTTGGCTGTGCGTCCTCTCTCATTCGGCCGTGATCGCGTTGCGATCGACCTTTCCGGTAGATGTCCTGGGGAGGGGTTCCGTCACGATCGTGATCTTCGACGGCATCTCGGTGCGGGCGAGCCTGGTCATGCAGTGCTGGCGCAGCTTGAGGCTGTTCAGCGTCGAGTCCGGCTCCTTGCGGACGACGGCCCACAGGCGCTTGCCCGCGAGCTCGTCCTCGATCGCCAGCACGGCGACCTCGACGACCTCGGGGTGCTCGTGGATCGCGTGCTCGACGACCTGCGTCGAGACGCGAACCCCGCGCACCTTCACGTAGAAGTCCGACCGGCCCTCCAGCGTCAGCGTGCCGTCGTCGTGGCGACGGACGATGTCGCCGGTGCGGTAGAACGGCTGCTCCTCCCCGTCGATCGCGGTGAACCGCTCCGCGTTGAGCTCGGACTTGAGGTACCCGCGGGTCTGGAACGGCGTCGACACGAGCAGCTCGCCGGCGCCGGCGCCCTCGAGCGGCGTCCCGTCCTCGTTCTGCACGCGCGCGGTCACCCCGGGGAGCGGCTGCCCGACCGGGATCTTGCTCGGGACGTCGCCGTCGGCCAGGCCGAGGAACTCGTGCATCAGGCTGTCGTTCGTCTCGGTGCAGCCGTAGACGTTGTAACAGCGGGCCCCCGGGAACAGCGTCGGCAGCTCGGCCAGCGAGGTCGCCGGCATCTTGTCGCCGGTGGTGATCACGTGACGGACCGACGGGAACGTGTCGCCACCGGCGCGGTTGACGTCGATGAGCAGGCGATAGAGCATCGGCACGGCCTGCAGCACGTTGACGCCGTTGTCCTGGATCAGCGCCGACAGGTAGGGGCTGTGCGTCGCGCGGTCCTGATCGACCATGACGACCGTCCCGCCGTGCTTCAGCGTCGTCCAGATGTCGAGCAGGCAGAGGTCGAAGTTGAGCGGCGCGTAGTTGGCCACCACCGTGCCGGCGCCGATCCCGAACTGCTCTGCGGCCCAGTCGGTGAACGCGTCGATGCCCTCCTCGCGCAGCGGGACGACCTTCGGCAGCCCGGTCGACCCGGACGTCGTGAGCATGAACGTCACGCCCTCGGCCCCGCCCGCCGGCGGCCATTCCGACGGGGGCGTGTCGATCGGCTCGGTCTGCGGCGCGTCGATGAGCGCCCGCAGGCTGGCGGCGCTGTCGCTCCGGGGGCCGGTCGGCGAGAGCACGGTGCTGACGCCTGCCTGCGCGAACAGCTTCGCCAGCGTGTCGGCGGCGAGCTCGATCGACGGCAGGAGGAACGGCCGGCCTGACTGCAGGCACGCCAGGATCAGCGCGATCGCCTCGGGGGACTTCTTCGCCCGGATCCCGACCGGCCGATCAGCCGGCAAGCTCGCCATGTCGTGCTCGACGGAGGCGCTCTCGGCCATGCTCCGCAGCTCGCCGTAGCTCGTCGCCTGCCCGTCCCAGATCAACGCCGGCGCATCGGGCGCCCGCTCGGCATGGACGCCGAAGTGCGAGGCGAGTGATGTCACGGCCTGGGTGCTCACGCCGCCTGCGCGCTCCGGTGCCGCTCGAACGAGTCGATCCAGCCCTGGATGCTGTCCGCCTGGAGCAGGCCGGTGCCGACCAGGAGTCCCTTGAAGCCGCTGCTGACCAGCTCCGCAGCGATCCTCGGGTCGGTGATTGCGCTCGCGCTCGCCGGGACCGGCGTGCCGGAGTCGATCACGGCATCGAGCAGCAGGCGGCTGCGGTCGAGGTCGCCGGCGCCACGTTCCTGCGTGCGGATGTCCTTGTTGTTGATCGCCACGATGCACTGCTCGGCGTGGACCACGGAGGCGAGCTCGTCGTGATCGGCGATCTCGACGAACGGCGTCAGCTCGTGCCGGAGCGTGGCCTCGATCATGTGCCGGAAGGTCGACTTCGGCAGGATCCGCGCGGTCAGCAGCACGGCGGAGGCGCCGATCTCCTTGGCCCGGATCAGCTGCTTGTCGCGGGTGATGAAGTCCTTCTGGAGCAGCGGCAGGTCGGTCAGCCCGGCGACGTCGATCAGCATCTGCTCCGTCCCGCCGAACCACCGGCCGGTGACCACCGAGATGCACGGCGCGCCCGCGGCGACGTACTCCGAGACGATCTGCTCGATCGGGCGATCACCGATCAATTCGGCGCCCTCGGCGTCCGCGCGCTTGACCTCCATGATGATCGGCAGCGGCGAGGCCACCAGGGCGTCGATGAAGCGACTAGCCATCGGCCCGCCAGGCGTGCGTGATCGCGTCGACCCGCTGAGCGCTGATTCTCCCGTCGACACCGCGGGCGTTGGTGTCGACGTCGACGCCCATGAACCGCGGATGCTCGGTCAGCGCGGCATACCGGTCCCGGTTGGCTTCGGAAATCCCGCCCGCGATCAGGAAGGGCAGGTTGAAGCCCGCCGCGACCGCAGTCGCGATCGCTGGATCGAGCGCCAGTCCGGTGCTGCCCACGCGCCCGTCGTCGGCGACGACGTCGAGCAGGAACGCGTCGGCGCCGGCGCTCTCGTAGGCGCCGACCAGCGATCCCTCCAGGCACTCGCCGCCCTTGACGTGCAGGACCTTCAGCACCTTGACCTCCGGCGCCCTGGCCTTCAGCTTGCGCACCAGCCCGGGTGACTGGTAGCCGTGGAGCTGGATCCAGCCGGCCCCGGCGGCCGCGAGCGCATCCCCGAGCAGGTCGGCGTCCTTGGCGAACGTCACCAGCACCGCCGCCGGCTTCTGGACCGCGGCCGCGGCGAGCTCGACCCAGCGATCGAGCGGCAGGTCGTGCGGACCTCCGGCGACCCCGTACCAGAGGCCGACGAAGTCGACCCCGGCCGCTGCGAGGATGTCGAGCTCGGCGTGATCGACGATCCCGCACACCTTCACCATCGTTCCGTCCGCGGGCAGCGGAGCGGCCATCGTCCCCTTCCCCGACGAATCCGACTGCGCGCTCAACTCGCTTCTCCCCCGCAGAGGTAGATGGCACCGGAACGGCGACTCTAACACCGAGATCCTGCGCTTGCACGCGTTCGCGGCCATCGTCATGCTTGCGCGTCGCCCGGCATTGCGAGAGGGTGCGCGGGGCGACCCATCGACTGATCATGGGCCGCAGGGACGCGCGGGCACGAGCGACAGGAGGCGGTGTTGAGCAGCGACAGACAGCCGGCCGACCGATACGACGTGGCGATCCTCGGCGGGGGCTTGGCCGGCCTGACGCTCGCCTTGCAGCTGAAGCACACCCGCCCGGAGATCAGCATCTTCATCGCCGAGAAGCGCCCCGGGCCGGCGCCCGAGGCCGCCTTCAAGGTCGGCGAGTCCACGCAGGAGATCGCCTGCAACTACTTCGGCGACGTGCTCGGCCTGATGGACCACATGGAGACGCAGCAGGTTCGCAAGTGCGGCCTGCGCTTCTGGTTCCCGGCGGGAGACAACAGCGACCTCACCCAGCGGATCGAACGAGGGCCACGAGCTCACGCGCCGGTTCCGAGCTGGCAGTTCGACCGTGGCCGGTTCGAGAACTTTCTCGGCGAGCAGAACGACGCGGCGGGAGTCGACCTGTTCGGCGGCAGCTTCATCACGAACGTCGAGGTCGGGGATCCCCACCGCGTCACGATCGTGCGCGGCGGCCCGGGCGGCGAGGAGTCGACGGTGCAGGCGCGCTGGCTGGTCGATGCGAGCGGCCGGTCGTTCATCCTCAAGCGCAAGCTGGACCTGCTCGAGACGAACGGCCACATGGTCAACTCCTCGTGGTTCAGGCTCGCCGGCGGTCTCGACATCGAGGACTGGGCCGACTCCGGCGACGATGACTTCTTCAGCCGGATGTCGGAGCGGGGGCTGCGCCAGTTCTCGACCAACCACCTGTGCGGCAAGGGCTACTGGGTGTGGATGATCCCGCTCGCCTCCGGGCCGATCTCGATCGGGATCGTCGCCGACCCGAACTTCCACCCGTGGGATCGGATGGACACGCTCGAGAACGCGCTCGACTGGATCCGTGAGTACGAGCCGCAGCTCGGCGAATCGCTCGACGGCCGCCGCGACCAGATCGAGGACTTCCTCAAGATCGAGGACTTCTCCTACGGGTGCAGGCAGGAGTTCTCCGGCACCGACCGCTGGTGCCTGGTCGGGGAGGCGGGGCCGTTCCTCGACCCGTTCTACTCCCCGGGCTCGGACTTCATCGCCTTCTCGAACACGTTCACCGCGGATCTGGTCACCCGCGAGCTCGGCGGCGAGGACGTCGCCGAGCGGGCCGCGGCCCACAACGACTTCTTCCTGAACTGCTACCGGGTGCACCTGACCCTGTACGAGGACCAGTACGTCTTCTGGGACAACCCGATGGTGATGAACGTGAAGATCAGCGCCAACAACATCTACTACTGGGGCTGCCTGGGGCTGCTGTTCTTCCATCGCAAGCTCACGGACCTCGAGCTGATGGCAGCCGTGCGGCCCGACGTCGAGCGCATGTGGACGATCACCCGCACGCTCGAGGCCATGTTCCGCGAGTGGCACGAACTCGAATCGCGCGAGTGGCGGCGGGCGATGGTCCCCACGCAGGACTTCCCGGCGATGTTCGACCGCCACAAGGACATGATCGCCGGCTTCGACGACGAGCAGCTGCGGGCACGGATCGCGGCCAACGCCGACCTGCTCGAGGCGTACGCCGTCCTCGCCTTCAGCCGAGCGGCGAGGAATCTCGGCGACGCCGCACCTGCCGAGGACCAGACGATCAACCCCGCTGCGATCAGCCTCGACCCGAGCCGCTGGGAAGCCGATGGGCTCTTCGACGGCTCCGGGATGACGATCGCGCAGGCGCGCGAGACGCCGGCCGGGGCGATGGAGAACCTGTTCATGGAGGCGATCGCGCAGCCGGCCTGACATCGTGCCCTCGCCACTGAAAGTCGGCGCCAGGCTCGGCAGCTACGAGATCACCGGCCTGCTGTCGGCCGTCGGTGTCAGCGCGGTCTATCGCGCGAGGGACGTCGTCACCGGCGGCGAGGTCGCGCTGAAGGTCCTGCCGCGAGAGCTTGCGGCGGACGAGACGCAGCGCCTGCGATTCATGCGCGAGGCGCGGTTCGTCCGCGCGCTCGTGCACCCCGCCATCGTCCCCGTCCGCGACGCCGGGGAGACGAAGCAGGGGCTCTACCTCGCGATGGAATACGTGGCCGGCCGGGATCTCGGCAGGTTGCTCGCCCAGCGCGGTCCGCTCCCGCCGCCGCAGGTGGTCTCGATGCTCACCCCGGTCGCCGAGGCGCTCGACGCGGCACACGCAGCCGGCATCATCCATCGCGACGTGAAGCCGTCCAACATCCTGGTCGCGTCGGGCGATCCTCATCACGCCGACGGGACCTGCCTGCTGACCGACTTCGGGCTCAGCATCGCCCCCTCGCTGGACATTCGCCGCCTGACCCAGGCGGGCACGTTCGTCGGCAGCGTCGCCTACGCCGCGCCGGAGCAGGTCAGCGGCGAGGCCTTCGACCATCGCGTCGACGTGTACGCGCTCGGCTGCGTCCTGTGCGAGTGCCTGACCGGCGAGCCGCCGTTCCCTCGCGAGCGGCTTGCCGCCGTGATCACGGCGCACCTCTCCGAGCCGCCGCCGGCCGTGTCCAGCCGTCTGCGCGGACTGCCGCTGGCGCTCGATCCGGTGATCGCACGGGCGCTCGCCAAGGACCCCGCTGCGCGTCACAGCACCTGCCTGTCGTTGATCGAGGCGGTCGCCGGCACGCTGCGCAAGCCGGTGGCGCCCGTGCCACGCCAGGCGGCTCGGGGAGCAGTGGTGCACCTCGACGTCGACTGGCGCGGGCACCAGGCCGCGCTGCGGGTCGACAGCGGCGGTGACCCGCTCGAGTTCTACTGGGACGGCGGCCGCTGGGTTGCACGCCAGCGCTGAGCGAGCGGCGCGTCGCCCTCGACGCCGACCGGCGGCACGATCGCAAACACCCCGGAGCGCGCGGTCAGCTCGCCGATCAGCAGGTCGGACTCCGACAGCACCGGCCCGGACGCCTGCTTGCGCATCAGCCACACCGCGGCGGCGCCGCCGACCACGGCGACGCCGAGCGTCACGAAGCCCGTCCGCGCGATCGCGTACGCCAGCGCCTCGCGCACGGAGGCGGCGACCTGTTCCGCGATGACGGCTGGGAGCGGGCTACGTCCCGTCGGCGGAGCGGACCCGACCGTGTGCGCGATCGCCGCCTGCGCGTCGGCCGGCAGGGGCGCGGTGGAGAGGTTGTGGGCGGCGCGCGTCCGGCCCACCGACTGCACGACGGCGCCGAGGACGGCCACGCCGACGGCGGCACCGATCTGTCGCGACATCGCGAACACGCCTGACGCAACTCCGGCGAAGCGCGCCTCGGCAGACGCGATCGCCAGGCGCGAGATCGGTGCGCCGACGAGCCCCATCCCGATCCCCAGGACGACCATCACGGCAACGATGACGCCGTAGTCCGTGCTCGCTGTCAGTCCCGTCTCCACGCCGCCGGCGGCGGCGAGGAACGCCATGCCGACCGCCGTGACCGGTGCGGCCCCGAAGCGCTCGGCCAGACGGGCCGACAGCGGGCTGAGCAGCGCGATCGGGACCGTCGCCGGCAGGTAGAGCAGTCCGGCCTTCAACGCGCTGAAGCCGAGCACCGCCTGCATGTAGATCGCCATGTACAGCAGGACCCCGAGCACCGAGAACATCAGCACGAAGCCCGCGATGTTGGTGCCCAGGAACGGCAGGCTTCGGAAGATGTCCAGCGGCAGGATCGGCGCCTCGCTGCGCCGCTCGATCACGACGAACAGCGCGAGCGCGACAGCCGAACCGGCCACGAGGCCGATGATGCGCGCCGACGTCCAGCCCCACGAGCTCCCTTCGATCACGGCCAGCACGGCGCCGGTGAGGCCGAGCGAGAGCGTCACGATCCCGGCGTAGTCGATCCTCCGCGAGGAACGCTCGTCGCGGGTCTCGCGCGTGGCGAGCCGCGCGATCGTGAAGGTGATCACCGCGAGCGGGATGTTCAGGTAGAAGATCGCCCGCCAGGTCACCTCTTCCGTCAGGACCCCACCGAGCACCGGGCCGATCGCGAGCGCCACGCCGGTGACCGCGGTCCACAGCCCGATCGCGCGGGGAACCAGGTCGGGTGGGAAGTTCGTCACGATCAGCGCCAGCGTCGCGGGGATCATCAACGCCGCGCCGGCGCCCTGAATCACCCGGCCGACGAGCAACGTCGCGTTGTCGGGGGCGATGCCACAGCCGGCGCTGGCGGCCGCGAACAGCGCGACGCCGATCAGGAAGATGCGCCGGCGCCCGAAGATGTCGCCCAGCCGTCCGCCGGTCGCGAGCAGCACCGCGAACGAGAGCAGGTAGGCGTTCACGACCCACTGAACGGTCGAGAACGACGAGTGCAGGTCGCGCTGGATCGACGGGAGGGCGACATTGACGATCGTCCCGTCGAGGACGTTCATCGCGAGCCCGAGCGACGCCGCCACGAGCGTCCACCAGCTGCGGGCGCTGCCACCCGCCCTGAGCGCGGCGGCCGGCGCCGGCGCCGGCGCCTGCGCGGGCGCCCTTGGTGAACGGCCGACCTGCCCGGGCGCCGGCGGTCGGGGCGCCCGCGGTCGCGCAGACCGGATGACCGTTCTGTCGACCGGCCGCAGCGCCGTCAGCTGACCGGCGTCGGGCTCGACGATCGGCGCGGCGAACCGCACCGTCATCCGCGACAGCCCGAGCTCCAGCTCGGTGTCGGAGTCCAGCCAGACCGGGCTCGTGATCCGCCGGCCGCCCACGAAGGTGCCGTTGGTCGACCCGAGATCCTCGACGAGCACCCGCCCGTCCTCGACCCGCAGACGCGCGTGGCGCCGGGACATCTCCGTGTCGCCCGCGACGGTGATGTCGGCGTCCTCCCGGCCGATGATCATGGCGCCCACCAGCTCGATCGTCGTGCCGGTGGCAGGGCCTGCGCTGATCTGGAGCTTGCACATGGGAATCGAGCCCGCCCGCACTCCCCAGTCTCAGGTCAGCTCGCCGAGCGCCCGCGCCGAGGCGCCATCGACGGGTCGCGACAGAGCCTGGAGAGCCGGCAGCTGTGCCAGTGCCGCCTCGCGCCCGGCCTCCAGGTACAGGTCGGCGTGCTGGAAGTCGCGCCACTCGCCCGGCCCGAACACCGGCGTGATCACGACGTCGGCGAGCGCAGCATGACGCGCGCTGGTGTCGACCTGGCTGAGGTCCATCGCCTCGAGCATCGTGTCGAGCGGGCCGCGGCGGCGCTTGCGCTCCGGCTCCGGCTCCGCGGGGGACACCTGCGGCCAGCGCTCGAGCGTCTCGGTGCCGAGCAGGTTCACCGAGACCACGATGTCCGCGCCGTCCTCGATCACCGCCGCCGTCGGCACGGGCACGAGCGAGATCGCGTCGATCAACCGGTGCCCGTTGCGTTCCTGGGTCGGGAAGACGCCCGCCACCGACAGGGCCGCCAGCAGCGCCTCGTGCAGGTCGCCCGAGCGCTGCGTCACGGGCGCGCGTGCGGTCAGATCGACCGCCAGGATCGAGAGCGGGATCAGGGTGTCGGAGAAGTGCCGTCCGTCGGTCGCCGTGATCAGCATCTCCGTCAGCAGCTCGACCCCGGCCGCGCCGACGAGCGACCCGGCGAACAGCTTGCCGACGTTCTCCTCGCTGAAGGCGGCGCCCAACCTCGCCTCGATCGCAGTGGCGTCGTTGCCGAGGGCGAGCAGCGACGCGACGAAGCCGCCGATGCTCGAGCCGCCGGCGTAGTCGACGGCGTAGCCGTTCTCCTCGAGCACCTGCAGAACGCCGGCATGGGCGTAGCCCTTCGCACCGCCTGCGCCGAGGGCGAGGCCGAGCTTCGTGCGGGTCAGATGCCGGCCGATCCACGCGATGTCGGCGTCGGAGATCGGGAAGCCCGGCTGGCGCGGGCAGTCGCGGACGACCAGCTTCAGCGTGTCGACGTGCCACATCTGGCTCACATGCCGTGCCTCGTCCGACACCAGCACGATCTCGAGCCGCCGTCCCTCGGCCCCGCGAGCGACGCGGCCGATCTGCTCCGCCTCCGCGCCGTCGCCCACGAGCGCGACGACGCGATCGACCTCGTCCAGAAGGACCCCCAGCGTCTCCGGATCGAACGCGCTCGGAATCAGCACGGTGTCGCTGACGTTGGCCAGGTCATCGGAGCGCGCAAGCGCACCGGCGAACGACAGCGAGCGGTCGAGCACGGTCACGGGATTCGGGCTCGCCGCCCGGGCTGCGGCCGCGATCGCGCTGATCGCCTCGCGCAGCGACGGGCCCGCCACGATCCCGATCTCCTCCCCGCGGTTGCTGTTGCTGCGAGCGCTGGCGCTGAACAGCGCCGCGCTGCGCGCGCTGGCGCGGAACAGGCGCTCGCGCTGGCCCTGGATGACGTTGACCAGGATCTGCGGGAAGCGGGCCGCCAGCGCCAGCAGACCGGGGGCGTCGAGCTCGAGCGTGTGCGTGTCGGTGCTCGCGAACACGGTGGCGGTGCGCTCGGTCCCGGTGATCGCGTCCTGCGCGCCGATCACATCGCCCTTGCGCATCCGCAGTTCGATGTCGCCGCCGCCGGCGGTCGTGCCCGCGGTCCAGTTCACCAGGCCGGCGGTGATCAACCAGATCCGGTCACTCGGCTCGCCCGCGGCACAGAGCTGCTCGCCGGCGGCGAACTGCCGTGGCCGCATCTCAGCGCCGACGGCGTCGAGCTCGTCCCCGGTGAGGCCCTCGAACAGGCGGCTCCCGGCAAGGGCCGCCACGCCTGTCATCTGCCTCGCCCCGGCGTCACAGGAACGAACGTAGGGGGGGCGTGGCATTCCCGTCAAGCCGCGAGATCTCTCATTCCACCCGGTCGACCCGCCTATAGGATGGGAGCATGGGCGCGGTGGGACCGAGGAACGCATCCGGAAGCGTGCAGATCATCACCGGCAAGAGGCTGATGATCGTCGCGGGGCGCGGCAACCCCGTGCTGGCAGCGGAGATCGCCAGGAAGCTCAGGACCGAGCTGGGTCGCGTGACGCTGAAGACGTTCTCCGCGGGCGAGATCTACTGCCGCTACGAAGAATCGATTCGCGGCGCCGACGTCTTCATCGTGCAACCGATGTGCGGCAACGAGGAGACCGGGATCTCGGCCAACGATTCGATCATGGAGCTGATGCTGATGGTCGACGCGGCCCGCGGCGCATCGGCGCACAGCGTGATCGCGGTCAGCCCATGGTTCGGGTATTCGCGGCAGGACAAGAAGTCAGCGACCCGCGAGCCGATCAGCGCGCGGGTCATCGCGGGCATGCTCGAGTCCGTCAAGACGGACCGCATCCTCACGGTCGATCTGCACGCCGGCCAGGTTCAGGGCTTCTTCCACGACCCGGTCGACCACATGACGGCGCTGTTCCTGCTGGCGGACTACTTCCGCGCCCTCGAGCTCGATGATCTCGTGGTCGTCTCGCCGGACGTCGGGCGCGTGAAGCTCAGCCACAAGTTCGCGGAGTCGATCGGAGCCGACCTCGCGTTGATGACGAAGGAGCGCCCCGCCCAGCAGGTCGCCGAGATCGGGTACGTCATCGGCGACGTGCGCGGGAAGACGGCGGTCATCGTCGACGACATCATCGACACCGCAGGCACGCTGTGCGCCGCCGGCCAGGCGGTGCTCGACGCGGGCGCCACACGCGTCTACGCCGCGTGCACCCACCCGGTCCTCTCCGGGCCGGCGTTCGAGCGGCTGGCGGGCGCGAGCTTCGAGCAGATCGTCGTGACGGACACGATCCCGCTTCGATCCGGCGCCCCCGACAACGTCGTCGTCCTGTCGTGTGCGGATATCCTCGCCGAGACGATCAGGCAGGTCTTCACCGACGGCTCGGCGAGCGACGTGTTCGGCGGAGAGAACCAGCTGTTCTAGCGTCGGCCAGCACCGTACATCCATCAACGGGGCAGAGGGGACGGAGATCATCGTGACAGCCAATGATCAGCCGGGCGAGAGCTACGACGTCGCAATCCTCGGAGGTGGTCTGGCCGGCCTGTCGCTCGGGCTCCAGCTGAAGCTGGCGCGGCCGCAGACCAGCGTCTTCATCGCCGAGAAGCGCCCGGGCGCCGCACCGGAGGCCGCGTTCAAGGTCGGTGAGTCGACGGTCGAGGTCTCCTCCCACTACTTCCGCGACGTGCTGGGTCTGAAGGACCATCTCGAGCACGACGAGATCACGAAGTTCGGCCTGCGCTGGTGGTTCCCGGCGGACGGCAACCGGGACATCGCCCAGCGGATCGAGCGCGGCGTCAACCGCCCACTCGACCACCCGAGCTTCCAGCTCGACCGCGGCCGGTTCGAGAACTACCTCGGCGAGAAGTGCCGCGAGGCCGGCGTCGACCTGTTCGGAGGCTCGTTCATCACCGGCGTGGACGTCGACTCCGATCCGCATACGGTGACCATCGTCCGCGGCGGCGTCGGCGGCGACGAGTTCACGATCAAGGCCCGCTGGATCGTCGACGCCGCCGGCCGCAGCTTCATCCTCAAGCGCAAGCTCGGCCTGCTCGAGGACAACGGCCACATGGTCAACTCCGCCTGGTTTCGCCTCGCCGGCGGGCTGGACATCGAGTCGTGGGTCGATCCCGGCGACGACGAGTTCTTCGACCGGATGTCCGAGCGCGGCCTGCGCCGCTTCAGCACCAACCACCTGTGCGACAAGGGCTATTGGGTGTGGCTGATCCCGCTGGCCTCAGGCCCGATCTCGATCGGGATCGTCGCCGACCCGAAGTTCCACCGCTGGGACGAGATGGACACGCTCGAGGGAGCGCTCGACTGGATCCGCCGCCATGAGCCACAGCTCGGCGCGGCGCTCGACAGCCGTCGCGATCAGGTCGAGGACTTCCTGAAGATCGAGAACTTCTCCTACGGCTGCAAGCAGGAGTTCTCCGGCAGCGACCGATGGTGCCTGGTCGGTGAGGCCGGCGCCTTCCTGGACCCGTTCTACTCGCCGGGCTCCGACTTCATCGCGATCTCGAACACGCTCAGCACCGACCTGATCACCCGCGATCTGGACGGCGAGGACGTCGCCGAGCGTGCCGAGGCCCACGACGAGTTGTACCTCGCCACCTACCGGGTGGCGCTCACCCAGTACGAGGACCAGTACGGGTTCTGGCACAACCCGATGGTCATGACGGTCAAGATCTGCGCCAACAACATCCTGTACTGGGGAACGGTCGGCGCGCTGTTCTTCCATGACAAGTACGCCGACGTGGAGTTCATGGCCGCAGTCCGGCCCGATCTCGAGCGGATCTGGGCGATCACGCGCCGGCTCGAGTTGCTCTACCGCGAGTGGAACGACCTCGAGGACCGTGAGTGGCGGCGTGCGATCGTCCCGACGGCCGACTTCCCCGGGATGTTCCAGCGCCATCTCGACATGGCCGGCGGCTTCGACGACGAGACCCTCAAGGCCAAGCTCGCCGCCACCGCCGACCTGATGGAGGGGTTTGCGGTGGTCGCGTTCGGCCGTGCCGCGCAGAACTTCGGCGACGCGGCCCCGGACGAGAACACCCCGATCAACCCGTACGCGGTCAGCCTCGACCCCGGCCGCTGGGAGCGCGACGGCCTGTTCAACGGTCAGGGGATGTCGCTCGCGCAGGCGCGCGAGTCGGACGCGGGCGGCCTCGCCAACCTGTTCATGGAGGCCGTGGCGACACCGGCCTGACTGCGCGCACCCTACGCGACGTCGGACATCGGGATGCCCGCGGCCAGCGACAGCATGCGCGCGTACTCGGTCCCGCTGCTGGGCCGGTCCTTCGGCGCCTTCTGCAGCGCGCTCTTGATCGCCATGCCGACCTGATCTGACACGCCTGTGGGGTTCGGCGGCTCGTCCTGGAGGTGTGCCCACAGGACGCGCATGCCCTGGCGATCGGCGAACGGCGGCAGCCCGTGGAGGCACTCGAACATCACGCAGCCGAGCGAGTAGAGGTCGGTCTCGGCAGTGACGTCTTCGCCGCGGATCTGCTCCGGCGCCATGTAGTCCATCGAGCCGAGCGCCTGCCCCGGCAGCGTCAGAACGGTGCCCGCGCTGTCCTTGGCCAGCCCGAAGTCGGTGACGTACGCGATGCCGTGGGTGTCCAGAAGGACGTTGCCGGGCTTCACGTCGCGGTGGACCATGCCGGCCGCCCACAACGCCTCGAGGCCGAGCGCGACCTGGGCGCAGATGTTGATGGCGGCGCGGAGTTCCAGCCGGCCCTCGGCGCGGAGCTTCTCCTCGAGCGACTGCCCGTCGATGAAGCCGGCGACCAGGTACGGAATGCCGTTGTGCTCGCCGGTGTCGAGGACCGGGACGACGTGCGGATTGCGAACCGTCTTGGCGATGTGGGCCTCGCGGGCGAACCGCTTCAGGAACGTCTGATCCCGTGCGAGATCCTCCTTGACGACCTTCAGCGCAACACGGACCCCGTCGGGTCCGGTGCCGGAGTAGACCTTGCCCATCCCACCGACACCGACCAGACCGTCTACGCGATAGGGCCCGATGATCGTTCCCACGCGTGAATCCGGCGCAAGCATTCGCTTCGCTCCTCGACTTCGACGTCAGTTGCCTTGAAAGCAGGCACGCTGCCCCCTGGGAGGGTACCCCCCTGTCCGGGCGCAGGATAGGGCATTTGTCACGGACGCTCAAAGCAGATCCGGGAGCACGCCAGCCCGCTCATCGCGGCCTGGCGCCGAGGCCCGCAGAGCTGCGCTCGCCGCCCTCACCGTCCAGGCTGCTGCGCGCCGGCGGGTGACCGCCCGGCCGCCCGGATCAGGTCGGCGCGACCGGCCCCATCCCCGCCGCCGACCAGGTGAACCGCGTCATGTCCTCACGCGGGGCGAGCGCACCCGGGCGTGTGCCGCGGCGGACGAACAGCACCGGGGCGGGGGCCGCGCGGGCGATCTCCGAGCGCGTCGGCCCCAGGCCCTCGTCGCGCCAGCGGTCGGACAGCCCGATGACCAGCAGCCCGGCTCCGGCGGCGGCCTCGAGCACGCCTTCACGCCCGGGTGCGGCGATCAGCGGCGCGGTCTCGACGCCGACGAGCTGCTGCACGACGAGCGCCGCACTGGCCAGCATGCGGCTCGGGTTGCGCCCGTCGCTGCCATCGCCCGCGGTCTCGTCGCCGGCGCCCAGCAGCCGCAGCGGCGTTCCTCGCCCGGCGGAGATCCAGGCTGCCAGCTCCAGCGCCGCCCAGTCGTGCTGCGCTCCTCCGAAGGGCACGACGACCGGCGCGTCAGGGCCGATCTCGATCATCGCGTCCTCGCGTGCGACGAGCACGCCGACGTCGCACGGCGCCCGGCGCAGCACCTCGCCCACGTCACCCTTCGGCACGCCGCCGCCGAGCAGCGGGCGGCTCCCGTCGATCAGCAGCAGGTCGACGCTCTCGGTCTCGGCCAGTCGCGTCAGGTCGTGGCCCGGATCGGTCGTCACGATCGCGACGGCGCGACTGGCGATGTCGGCCTGACGCAGCTCGGTCGCGACCTCGTTGGCGGCGGCGTTGGCCTCGGCCAGCAGGATGTTCTGCGTCTGCAGCCCGCCGCGCATCGAAACGCCGCGGGGGGTCTCGACGAGCCGCACGAGCACGAGCTCGCGCGGGGGCACCGAGCCGGCGAGCGGCTCGGCCAGGCGGCGCAGCTGCGTCAGCGCCGCCTCGGTGTGCGGTGCGACGAGGATCGAGTGCTCGGGCGTCGGGACCGCCATGCCGACCTCCTGCTCGCGGGCCTGCTCGAGCTCCTCGCCGACCGGTGCGCCGTACGTGTTGCGCGGATCGAGCAGCTTCAGCGCCGGGCCCGTCATGAGCGTCGTGACGAGCGCCATGATCACGAGCATCGTGAACAGCGCCGGCGAGAGCACACCCTTCTCGAGCGCGAGGTTCAGGACGATCAGCTCCGTCAGGCCGCGCGTGTTCATCAGCGTGCCCACCACCGCCGATTCGCGCCAGCCCAGGCCGGTGACGCGCGAGGCGACGAACGTCCCGCCGAACTTGCAGGCGATCGCCACCGTGATCAGGACGAGCGTGATCACCACGAGCGACCCGCGGTCGATCAGCCCGATGTTGGTCTTCAGCCCCGTGTAGGCGAAGAACAGCGGCAGCAGCAGCACCGCCACGAAGTCCTCGATCCGATGGGTCACGTCCTCGGTCAGGCCGGCGTGGCGCGGCATGATCGCGCCCATGATGAACGCGCCGAAGATGAGCGCGATTCCGATCTCCTCCGTGATCCAGGCCGACAGGAGCACCCCGGCGAAGATCGCCGCGACCCATCCTCCGGGGACGCGGCCCGCCTCGTCGTAGGCGACGGAGACGCGCGCGAGCAGCGGCCGCGCCAGCAGCGCCATCGCCAGACAGAACGCGATCGCCTCGAGGATCGTGCGCGCGACGCCGCTCGCCGTCCCGGCTGTCGCCACGGCGCTGGCGATCGCGATCAGGAACCACGCCGAGACGTCGTCGATCGCCGCCGCCGCGAGCGTGAGCGCTCCGAGCGGGCGTTTGAGCATCCGGCGCTCGACGAGGATCCGGGCCAGCACCGGGAAGGCCGTGATCGACATCGCGACGCCCATGAAGAGCGCGAACGCCGCGAACTTCGTCGGCGGGCCGAGAAGGGTGTAGACCGGCAGAGCGATGGCGACTCCGGCGGCCATCGGCACAAGCACGCCCGTGTTCGAGATCGCCGCCGTCTGTCCGATCCGCCCGCGCAGCTGGCTGAGGTCGATCTCCAGGCCGACCAGGAACATGTAGAAGATCAGGCCCAGGTTGGCCACCACGCCGATGAACGGGATGATGTCGCTGGGGAACAGCAGTGCCTGGACGCGGGGCAGCAGCGCCCCGAAGAGGGTCGGGCCCAGCGCGATGCCGACGAGCACCTCGCCCATCACGCGCGGCTGTCCGATTCGGGCCATCGCCGACCCGGCCCAGCGGGCGAGCAGCATCACGATCGCGATGGCCAGGAAGAAGATCGCCACACCCGCGGTCAAGTCACGCTTGCGCTCGACGACGAGCGTCGACGGAGCCGCGCCGGCGACGCCGGCCGCCGGCGTGAGCGTGATGGTGATGCGACGATCCAGCGCGTTGCCGGCGAGCTGCTGACTCGTGCCGTCCGCGCAGAGCACGGTGCCCGTGAGCTTGCCCGCGGCGTAGTGCAGGTGGGAGACCTGGCCCCTTCAGCGTGAGCGTCACGGCCGAGCCGTGCTGGTCCATCGTCAGCAGGCTGCCCAGGCAGGGCGACCGCGGGATCACGTTGTAGCTGCTGCCGACGCTCGCCGGGATCAGGGTGGGAGCGCCCGGCGGCGGCGGATCGCGCTTCAGCGCGGCGGAGATCGGCACCCCGCCGGCGAGTCCCTTGAGGTTGCCGTCCCTGACGGACGCCTTGAAGCTGCGGCTGCCACCGCCGATGCACGAGACGTCGCCCTCGAGCACCCCGTGACGGAAGCGCAGCTTCGCCTTCGGCGCGGCCTGCTGCGAGACCCCGAGATTCACGTATTGCCCCGACTGCTGCAGGTCGAACGCCTTGCCCAGGCATGCGCCGCCCGCCGAGACGTCATAGCCACCGGCGATCGCGGGCTGCGCGGTCTTGCCCGACCCGGCGTGGAAGACGATCACGAACGCGGCGAGGATCACAGCCGCGAGCACCGCGTAGAAGACCGTCAGGCGAAAGCTGGAGCCGCTCACGACGTGATCCTCCTCATTCCCGCTGGCAGCAGTCCGTTATGTGGCCGACAGCCCCGCCCACCCCCGCAGCGTCCCGATGCGGCGGTTATGCTAACCGAGGTGGGGGCCTCTTTCAGAAACTCGGGCTTCGTCGCCGGTGAGACGCTGGGCGAGTACCGCGTCGCCGAGCTGCTCGGCGAGGGCGCGATGGGCAGCGTCCTCCGCGCCACGCGGGTCGCCGACGGCGCCGACGTCGCGATCAAGGTGGTCCGCGAGGAGCTGGCCCACGACCCGCAGTACCGCAAGCGGTTCATCCACGAGGCGCGCGCGGCACGGGGTGCGCAGCACCGCAACCTCGTGAACATCATCGACGTCGGCGAGGTCGACGGCCGCCAGTACCTGGCGATGCCCTACGTGCCGGGCGGCACGCTCGAGGACCGGATCTCCGAGCACGGCCCGATGACCACGCCAGCAGGCCGTGCGCCTGATCACCGAGATCGCCGGCGCGCTCTCGGCGGTGCACGCGGCCGGGCTCGTCCACCGCGACGTCAAGCCCTCGAACATCATCCTGCGCGAGGATGACGGCAGCGCAGCGCTGAGCGACTTCGGGCTGGCGAAGGGCGCCGGCTACACGCAGCTGACGCGGCCCGGGCAGATCGTCGGCACGCTCGACTACCTCGCACCGGAGCGGATCATGGGCGAGGAGGCGACCCCGGCGAGCGACGTCTACGCGCTCGGCTGTGTCGCCTTCGAATGCTTCTCCGGGCAGCCGCCGTTCGCGGGCCGCGGTCCGCTGCAGGTCGGCATGGCGCACCTCGAGGAAACGCCGCCGGACCCGTTCGAAGGGCGCGACGACGCGCTCTGCAGTGCCGTGCTGACGCCGCTCGCCAAGGATCCGGCCGAACGCCCCATTCCCGCCAGCGCCTACGCGGATCTGCTGCGTCAGGCGTGTCCGCCGGTCGTGGCGGGCCAGCCGTAGATCCTGCGGACGTCGCCGGGCGTCACCTCGGCGGCAGCCCGGTCGGGGTCTGGAAGACCCCGGACGGACTCGGAGCCCGGCGGAGCTCCTCGGGGATCTCGATCGAGGCGGACGAGAACTGCCGCGCCAGTGCCGGCGGGCCTCCCGTCGAAGGCTGCGCCGGGAACGCGGTGACCGGAAGCGGCACGAACGCGGGCTCCACCGACCACCCGGTCGAGCGGAACTCGCCTGCGTCCTCGATCCAGCTCAGCGAGATCAGCGGCAGGATCACCACCTTCGTCCAGATCGCCATCCACCAGGCGAGCCAGTAGAGCAGGATCGCCTCGAGCGGCGTGAGGGTGACGTGCAGCACCTTGCCGACCACGTAGACGATCACGAACTCGCCGGTCGCGAGCGTGAACGTGAGCCACGGCGGCTGCCAGCGGATGATGAACGGGTAGAAGACCGTGTCGAGCACGACGCCGATCACGAAGTAGATGCCGATCAGGATGATCCATCCGGGGTTCTGCGTGACCAGCGAGATGATCGTGGCGATGATCGCCGGCAGGATCAGGATCGCCCACCGCGTCTGCACGCGGCCGTACACCGTGGGGCACATTGCTCTCGGGCTCCCTTCTACGCCAGCTGCTTGGTCGGGGCGACGTTCCGGAGCGCGCGGGCCACGTCCCGGCCCATCGACGTCTGCAGCGCCAGCCGGCCCGCGAGCGAGCGGCGCCGGAGGTTCTCCGCTCGTGCGCAATCCGAGACGAAGCGCCGGCCGATGTACTTCAGACCCGCGATCGTGTCGCCGTGCGGGATCACGTTGTTGGCGATCAGGCCCATGCAGCACAGCCTGGAGTCCGGGCGGTCGAGCCCCGGCACGCCGCAGTTGGTCTGCAGCTTGATGCGCCCGTCCTGAACGGGCACGCCGTAGTACTGGACCAGCCGCCGCAGGAGCGGGATCGTGAGCACGGACTTGTTGAAGCCGGTCCCGGCCGTCACCCCCGTCACGTCCAGCCAGCCCGGATCCTCGGTGCCGTCGCGACTCTCGACGTATGTCCGCAGGCCGGCCCGGCCGGCTTCGACCTCGGTGATCTCGCCGACGAGGGCGTCGAAGCGACCCTCCTTGCGCCCGTCCTCGATCGTCTGCAGCCACGTCTTGCGCTCGGGGCGCGTTCCCCGCAGGACGTCGCCGAGGAACCGGATCCGCTGATCGAAGGAGAGCGAGACGTAGGCGTCGATCCCCTGCGACTCGAACAGGCAGCGAGGGACGTTGAGGTCCTGTGTCTCCGGCTGCGCCTGTCGCGTGAGGGCGAGCACCGAGCCACCGATATCGAGGATGTTGGCCCACTCGTTGACCGACGCGATCCCGGCGCCGAGCACGATGTAGCGCCCGTCCGGTGAGTACCGCTTGGGCTCGTAGGCCTGCACGATCCGGTCCGCGATCGCCGGATCCTTGCGTGCCTTCGCCAGGACGGGCGGGAACGACAACGGGCCGTGCCCGGGCGCGAGCATCACGTGCTTGGCGCGGCCCACGAAGTTCGACTGCTCGTCGTAGAGGACGAAGTGCGGGGTCGGGTTCATCTCGCGCTGGAGCCAGCCGATGCGCAGCGGCACGCGCGAGTCCTCCCACTTCATCCGCTTGGCCACGACGGCGGCCTCGGTCAGGATCTCCGAGACCCCCGGGTTGTACTTGCGCCGGACCGACCGGTACAGCGGCGCCGGCGACCGGTGTGCGAGCGCGTCGATCTGGGCGAACGTCGGCCAGTCGGGCGCGAGGAAATGTGATTCGGACTCGGACCGCAGAACGGTCTGGCCCAGGTTGAAGGCGAACTGCTGATAGGTGCCGACCGGGTTGTCGTTCGTGCCGAAGACCGTGATCTCGTCATTGGTGAACCCGAGGTAGCGGGCGGTGGTGTGAACCACCAGTGACCCGAACCCTTCACCGACGACCGCGATGGCTGAATCGCGTGGTGCTGTTGCCCCCATGATGCGGCCCCATCATAAGTCGCCCGCCGCCGGCCTGACAAGGCAAGATCTCGTGAGCTCGTCGCCGATCGAACGCGGTGACAAATTCGTCCCCGAGACCCTGGATGCGCAGGTATAGTGCTGCACCGTGTCCGAGTTGACCCTGGAAGTCGTCGAGGGGCCGGACGCCGGGAAGCGGGTCATCGTCGACAAACCGATCGTCGTGGGCCGTGATCCGGAGGCCGGGTTCGTGCTTCAGGACCGTGAGGTGTCGCGGCGACATCTCCAGCTCACGCCGACCGGCGACTACATCACGGTCGAGGATCTCGGCTCGGCGAACGGCACGTTCGTCAACCAGAACGAGCTCTTCGGGCCGGCCCGGCTCGACGCGGGGGACGAGCTGCTCGCCGGCGTGACCGTCATGCGGCTGCGCGACCGCCGGCAGGTGGAGGCCAGGCACTCGGCTGTGATCGCCGTTCCCCAGGGGCTGGCGATGGCTCCCAGGACACCGGCCTACGCGGATCCGCAGAAGGTGACCGCCGACGTGCACGCGGAGGGCGGGAGCACCCCCGAGCTCGACAAGTTCCTCGATGTGCGCGTGCGTCGCCGCGCCGTGAACGCGCCGTGGCTCCTGGCCGTGCTGGTCGCGCTCGTCGTCGGGGCCTACTTCGTCACAAAGTCGAGCAATTCGGCGGTCGCGGACGGGCCGATCGCGGGCTGGGTCTATGTGGAGGCCAACACCCCGACGCCGAACAAGAACGCCGTCGTGGCGATCCCGTACACGATCACCGGCGTGCCGGTGATCGCGAAGGCGAAGTCCTACCCGACCGCCGGCTCGGGGACGCCGCTCGTCCTGCCGCTGCCCAACTCGGTCGGGACGACCGCCGGCGACCACCAGGTGCTGCTCAACCCCGACCACACGCTGCTGTTCGCCACCAATCAGGGGTCGAACTCGATCGCCGTGTTCCACGTCAACGCGACCACCGGAGCCCTCACACACGTCGCAGGCTCGCCGTTCTCCTCCGAGGGGATGGCCCCGATCGCACTGGGGTTCTCGAACGGTACGCTGGTCGTGGCCAACCACGGGATCATCGCGCCGTTCAACCCGCTCGGCTCATCCCCCCCCGGCCCGTCCAATCTCGTCTCCTTCAAGGTGTCGCCGGCCGGAGCGCTGACGAAGCAGTCGTCGACGCCGCCCCATCCCGACGGCGCGATCGACGCGACCGTCTCCCCGGACGGGGGCACGATCGTCAGCACCGGCTTCTACCCTGAGGTCCTTCCGGCCCAGCCGTTCCCGACGTTCGGGCCGCAGCTGATCAGGTCGTTCACGCTGTCGGGCGACGGGGCGCTGGCGCCGGTCGGCTCGACGTCGTTCCCGTCGAGCTTCACCGACGGGCTGGAGGCGAAGGTCCCGCCGGTGATCCCGAAGGTGCTGTATCCGCTCGCCTTCGGAGTCGCGTTCAACCCGGATCCGAACAAGAAGTTCGTGTACGTCAACGCGGCGGTGGCCAGCCGCGTGGCGGTGTACGACTACAGCAATCCGGCCTCGCTGCAACTGGCGACGAACGCGATGAACCCCGGGCTCGCCGCCTGTTGGATCGTGGTCAGCAAGGACGGCCGGTTCCTGTATGACAGCAACTCGGCCACCCAGAACATCTCGGTGTTCTCGATCAGCTCCGACGGTTCGAAGCTCAAGCTCGTCAGCACCGCACCGCTCAAGTCGAAGGGGACGACGGACTCGCTCGCGCTGGATCCGAGCGGCAAGTGGCTGTACATCCTCGGCAACCACGACGACGCCGACGCCCCGCGGCCTCAGGGCAAGCCACTGGATGCGAACTTCCTCGACGCGTACAAGGTCGACCAGGCGACGGGGAAGCTGACGCAGATCGCCTCGGTCAAGCTCCCGGTGCCGGTGACCAACGTGCCCTACGGCGTCGAGGTTCTCCCGAAGCGCTGAGCGGGCCGATCACGGCGCGTCCGCCGGGGAGCGCACAGCAGGTTCGCGTGCGCGAGCTCAGCTGGGGACGCCGTGCACGGCGAAGTACACGATGAGCGCGATCGCGGCGGCGATCGCGGTGCCGTACGAGGCCACCGTCGGGACCCACGAGCGCGAGGCGAGGCCGCGGCTGCGCCGGCGATCCGGCGGACTGAACGCGCCGACCTGAGCAGACTTGCTCTTTGACGATCCACGGGCCGGCGCGGCGGGCGCCGGCTCGATCGGCGGCGAGGTGTCGAGCAGGGACCGCGACGACGCCTGCGGCTCTGTGAGGTCCGCCGGGACGCTCCGCGCCTGCGTGAGCTCAGGGTCGCGGGTCGCGCCGGCCTTGGTCGTCTGCAGGTCCGGGATCGCGCGTGCCTTGGTGGTCTCCGGGTCCGCGATCGGCGCCGCCTTCGTCACCTGCGGGTCCGGCACGGACCGAACCTTCGTCAGCTCCGGGTCGAGAAGCGGCGCGGCTCTCGTCGCATGCGGATCGGCGATCGGACTTGCCGCCGCCTGGGTCGCATCGTGCTTCTGACGCCCCTCGGGAAGCACGCCGCGAACCTCGAACTCCGTCTGGCCGACGCGGATCTTCGCGCCGCCGCCGACCCTGACCGGGCCTTCGATGCGGCTCCCGTTCACGAACGTGCCGTTCGCGGAGCCCAGGTCCTCGACCTCGAGCTGTCCGTCCACGAGCCGTACGACGACGTGGCGGCGCGACACCTCGGCGTCGTCGACCGTCAGGTCGGCGTTCTCCCGGCCGATGACGACGTCGCCGGTGACCCCCACCGACTGGCCCGCGCGCGATCCGCTGAGTGCCCGGAGACTTGCCATAGTCGCGCCATAGTCGCGCCGCGGCAGACTACTGCGGGCGCTGCTCAGCCGCAACCCGAAAATGCCGCACCCAGGAATTTCGCAGCGGTTACAGTTCGCCCAGATGCCCGCTTCCGCACGCCTCGAAGTCGTGGCCGGCAACGCCGCCGGAACATGGCTCGACGTCACCGACGAGCTGCTGATCGGCCGCCACGCCGACGGCCTCGGACGCCTCGGCGATGACGAGCTGCTCTCGCGCTACCACGCCCGCGTGAGCCTCGATGCCGGCGAGTTGTGCGCAGTCGAAGACCTCGGGTCCACCAACGGCACGTTCGTCAACGGGGTGCGGATCTCGGTGCCGCAGACGCTCAAGCAGGGCGACACGATCGAGCTCGGAGGCAGCAAGCTGCTCGTTCGCGAGCTCCCCGTGCCGGCAGCGGCCGACGCCTCCGGCGATTCTCCTGCCGGGGCTGACGGTCAAGCCACGGCGGAGTACGCGGCGCCAGCTCCCGCCAGGCCGGAGCCGGCACCCGAGCCGGAACGCGAGGCGGAGCCGACGCCGTCGGCCGCTGTCCCGCGACTGTCGCTCCGGCTCGAGATCGACTTTGCCGCCAACGAGGCATTGATCTCACTCGGGGACGGCGCCGAACCCGTGCGCATCGTGCTCGAGTCCGGCGCCTGGCGAATCGCGTAGTGCCCTCATGAGCGATCGGCCTCTCGTCCCGGGTGACGTGGGCTGGAACACAATCGCTGAGATCCTTCAGGCCCACCGAACGCCGTGTGCCGTGACGATGGGAACCTTCGATGGAGTCCACGCCGGCCATCGCAGCCTGGTCGCCGCCACCCGTCGGCTTGCGCTGGGCAAAGGACTGGATGTGGTTGCTGTGACGTTCTCTCCGCGTCCCGAGCACTACTTCGCTGATGGCACTGTGCTGCCCGATCTCTGCTCACTCGACGAGCGGATCTCCCGCCTTCGGGCAGCTGGAGCCGACCGAGTCGTGGTGCTGCCGTTCGGTCGTGCGCTCGCTGAGGTTCCGGCAGCGAGATTCGCCGGCGCGCTGGTCGATGAGCTCGGTCTCGAGCTTCTCTGCGTCGGGGAGGACTTCTCCTGCGGTCGGGATCGAGAAGGCGATCCCGCCTTCCTACGAGCGCTCGGACTCGTCGTCCACGTCCATTCCTTCGTCCGCGATGAGAATGGCATAAAGGTCAGTTCCTCCCTGCTGCGCGAGCAGCACAGATGACGCGGGGGTTTCTGCCGATCGTGCATCGGCCTCACTGAGTGCTCGGGATGATGGCCCCAGCCGTCTTGCTCGCGGCTACCGGGAGGGCCCACCTGACGGTGGCGCCCACCGGCGCCGCCCGAGGCCACGGCTTCGAGACGAACCGGCTGCCCGCCAGCGAGAAGCGCCACGGCAGGTCCGTCGCCTTCGTGATGCCGATGCGGGTCCCGGCGACCAGCGCCGCGGCGGGCGCGCCGGCCGGCGGGGGCTCGATGCGCACCGGGCCGTCCAGCAGGCTCGTGCCGTTGTGGCGCATGCCCACGCCGAGCGCCTGCGTCAGCTTGCCGGGACCGGAGCAGAGCGCCTCGTCGTCCTGCAGGCCGCGGCGCGCGCGCATCGTCTCCAGGCCCTCGAGCGGCTCGAGCGCGCGGATCAGGACGGCCGCGCCGGTCGCCTGGTCCTCGCAGACGGCGTTCAGCAGCGCATGGATCCCGTAGGAGAGGTACACGTAGGCGATCGCAGGCGGGCCGAAGAGGACCGCCGTGCGCGCGGTGCGCCCGACGAATGCATGGGAGGCCGGCTCGTCGTGGTGGTAGGCCTCGGTCTCGACGATGCGCCCTGCCGTCCCCCCGTGGCGCACGACACAGCCGATGAGGTCCCGCGCCACCTGCACGACCTCGCGCGCGAAGAACGCCTCGTCGATGACGACGGCGCCGGCCATCAGCCGGCGAGCAGCTCCCGTGCGAGTGCAAGCTGCTCGCGCACGCGCGTCAGCGCCGTGCCGCCCTCGCTGACCTTCGACTCCAGCCACGAGCGCTGCGCGAGCACCTCGTAGGTCTCCGCGTCGAGGTGCTCGGAGTGCGCACGGAGCTCGTCCGGCGTGAAGTCGGACAGGTCCCTCCCGCTCTCCACCGCATCGCGCACGAGCCCGGCGACGATTCCGTGGCACTCGCGGAACGGAACGCCGCGCTTGACGAGCAGGTCGGCGAGGTCGGTCGCCGCGATCAGCTCGTCGGACGCGGCAGCCGCCATGCGCTCGCGCTGGAAGCGCGCCCCGCGGATCATCCCGGCTGCCGCGGCGAGGCTCAGGCGCAGCGTGTCGACCGCGTCGAAGAGGTGCTCCTTGTCCTCCTGCATGTCCTTGTTGTAGGTCAGCGGCAGTGCATGCATGACGCCGTGGAGGGCGCTCAGGTGCCCGACGACGCGCGGGGCCTTCGCGCGCAGCAGCTCGGCGGCGTCGGGGTTCTTCTTCTGCGGCATGATCGACGAGCCGCTCGTCCACGCGTCGGGCAGGACGACGAAGCCGAACTCCTCGCTCGACCACAGGACGAGCTCGGCGCCCAGCCGCGACAGGTGCGTCGCGCACGTCGCGGCGGCGCTCAGGAAGTCGAGCACGAAGTCGCGGTTGGCGACCGCGTCGAGCGAGTTCGGCGCGACGCCCGCGAACCCGAGCTCGGCGGCGACCATGCGGCGGTCGGTGTCGAAGTTCACCCCCGCGAGCGCACCGGCGCCGAGCGGGAGGTTCGCGACCTGTCCCTCGACGAAGCGCAGCCGGTCGCGGTCGCGGGCGAGCATCCACACGTAGGCGAGCAGGTGGTGGCCGAGGTACACCGGCTGCGCGCGCTGCAGGTGCGTGTACCCGGGCAACGGCCAGTCCAGGTGCGCCTCGGCGGCGTCGATCAGCGCCGCCATCAGGTCCTCGACGCGCTCGACCGCCTCCCGCGCGGCCTCGCGCGTGAACAGCGCGACGTCGGTCGCGACCTGGTCGTTGCGCGAGCGCGCCGTGTGCAGCTTCCCGCCGACCGGACCGGCGATCTCCGTCAGGCGGCGCTCGACCGCCATGTGGATGTCCTCGTCGTCTGCGCGGAACGGGAACGTGCCCTCGCGCAGCTCGGCCTCGACGGCGTCGAGGCCCGCGAGCAGCGCGTCGCGGTCGTCCTCGTCGATGACGCCGCGTGCGGCCAGCATTCGCGCGTGCGCGCGCGACTGGGCGACGTCGTAGGGCCACAGCCGCCGGTCGAAGTCCAGCGACCGGTTGATCGAGGCGAAGTCGGGGTCCTGCGGCTCGGCGAAGCGCGACATCGGCGGCGCAGTCTACGTCCGCGCCGGTTCGAGCACCGTGCGCAGGGCGCCCGCGACACGCTCGACCTGCCCGTCGGTCATCTCCGGGAAGAACGGCAGCGCGACCGAGCGCGCGGCGACGTCCTCGCAGACGGGGAACTCGCCTTCGCGATGCCCGAAGCGCTCGCGGTAGAAGCTCATCAGGTGGATCGCCGGAAGGTAGGGCTTGCTCTGCACGCCGTGGGCGCGCAGTGCGCGGATCACGTCGTCGCGCTCCAGGCCGCGCGGCACCTGGACGACGAAGACGAACCAGCCGCGCCGGTCGCCGCCGCGGTCCTCGCAGGGCAGACCCAGCCCCTCGATACCCGCGAGCGCCTCGCGGTAGCGCGCTGCGACCCGCGCGCGCCCGGCGAGCATCCCGTCGAGCCGGTCCAGCTGCGCGAGCCCGATCGCCGAGGCGACGTCGCTGAGGCGGTAGTTGAAGCCGAGGCGATCGTGGTCGAGCCAGCCCATGTCGGGGGCGCGGCCCTGGTTGCGCTCGGAGTCGATGCGCTCCTTCATCGCAGCGTCGGCGAGGGTGATCATCCCGCCCTCGCCCGTCGTCAGCTGCTTGTTGGCGTAGAAGCCGAAGACCGCGGGATTGCCGCGACCGCCGACCGGCGTCCCGTCCGCGTGGACCGCCCCGAGCGCCTCGCACGCGTCCTCGACGATCGGCAGGCCCATCCGCTCGAAGGCCGGGATGTCGGCCGGGAAGCCGAAGATGTGCACGGGCAGCAGCGCCGCGGTGCGGTCGGTGAGCGCGGCGGCCGCCGCCGCCGGGTCGAGGTTCAGCGTGACCGGGTCGATGTCCGCGAAGACCGGGCGCGCGCGCTCGTAGAGGCAGACGTTGGCGCTGGCGACGAACGAGAACGGGCTCGTCACGACCTCGTGGCCGTCGCTGACGCCGACGGCGCGCAGGCACAGGTGCAGGCCGGTCGTCCCGCTCGAGACGGCGCTGGCGTGCGGGACGCCGATCCGCCGTGCGAAGGCGGCTTCGAATGCGGGGACCCGCGGCCCCAGCGAGAGCTGCCCGGAGCGCAGCACCTCGACGACCGCCGCCTCCTCGGCGTCGCCCAGGACCGGCCGCGCGAGCGGGATCTCCTCCTCGCCGGCCACGCTCAGGCGGTCCCGGGGGTCCCGGCGGACTCGCTGCGCGCGGCGGCGGCGCGGTCGCGGCGCAGGCCCTGCTCGGGGAACTCCAGCGAGTCGACGAGCGCCTGCCAGGAGGCCGCGATCACGTTCTCCCCGACGCCGATCGTCCCCCAGACGTCGGCACCGTCGGAGGCGTCGATCAGCACGCGCGTGATCGCGCCCGTGCCGTGGCTCTCGTCGAGGATGCGCACCTTGTAGTTCACGAGCTCGATCTCGGTGAGGTGCGGGTGGATCTCGCAGATCGCGCTGCGCAGCGCGCTGTCCAGCGCGTTGACCGGGCCGTTGCCCTCCGCCGTGCGCACGTAGCGCTCGCCGTCGATCCAGATGCGGATCGTCGCCTCGGTCTCGACCTTGCCCTCCGCGCGCTGCTCGACGATCACGCGCCAGCTCTCCAGCTGGAACAGCGGCTCGTACTCGCCGGTCTCCTTGCGCATCAGCAGCTCGAACGAGCCGTCGGCCGCCTCGAACTGGTAGCCGAGGTGCTCGAGCTGCTTGACGCGCTCGACGATGCGCGCGCCGGTCGGCTCGTCGACCTCGATGCCCGCTGCCTGGGCCTTCTCGACGACCGTTCCGCGGCCCGAGAGCTCCGAGACGAGGACGTCGCGGCGGTTGCCGACGCTGGCCGGGTCGATGTGCTCGAACGTCGCGGCGTCGGCGCGGATGCCGGCGGCGTGAAGGCCGGCCTTGTGGGCGAACGCGTGCTTGCCCACGTACGGCTGCGCCGGGTCCGGGCTGCGGTTGAGCAGCTCGTCGACGAAATGCGCGGTCGGCGTGAGCATCGCCAGCTGCTCGGTGCTCAGCACGCCGATCCCCATCTTCAGCTGCAGGTCGGCGATGATCGTGACGAGGTTCGCGTTGCCCGTGCGCTCGCCGATGCCGTTGATCGTGCCCTGCACCTGCGTGGCGCCCGCCTCGACGGCCACCAGAGTGTTCGCGACCGCGCAGCCGCCGTCGTCGTGCGTGTGGATGCCGAGCTCGACGCCGGGCAGCGCCGCGGCGACGGCGCTGAGCGCGCTCGTCACCTGCGAGGGCAGCGAGCCGCCGTTCGTGTCGCACAGGACGACGCGCTCGGCGCCCGCCTCGGCGGCGGCGCGCACGCAGGCCAGCGCGTACTGCGGGTCATCGCGCCAGCCGTCGAAGAAGTGCTCGGCGTCGAGCAGCGCACGCTTGCCCTGCTCGACGAGGAAGGCGATCGACTCCGCGATCATCGCGAGGTTCTCCTCGCGCGAGACGCGCACGACCTTCTCGACGTGCAGCACCGAGCTCTTGCCGACGAGCGTCACGACCGGCGCGAAGCTTTCGGCGAGGATCCGCAGGCCCTCGTCGGCGTCGGCGGGGATGCCGCGCCTGCGCGTCATGCCGAACCCGACGACCTCGGCGTGCTCGAGCCGCTCGCCCGCGAGCAGCTCGAAGAGCTCCTGCTCCTTGGGGTTCGAGGACGGGAAGCCGGCCTCGATCAGATCGACGCCCAGCTCGTCCAGCGCGGTGGACGATGCGCACCTTCTCCTGGGCGGTGAGACTCATGCCGCCGCCGCCCATCCCGTCGCGGAGGGTGGCGTCGTAGAGCTGGACCCGGCGGCTCACGCGGCGCTCATGCGACGCCGGTCCGGTCCGCGGGCGCGGCCGGAGCCGCGGCCGGGACGGGGTCCAGCCAGTCGCGGTAGCGCTCGGCGCGCCCGTAGAGCGCGTCCTCGAACGTCGTCTGCACGGCGCGCGTGATCTCACCGGGGCGCCCGTCGCCGACCTGGTGGTCGTCGACCTCGCGCACCGGGACGAGCTCGGCCGCCGTCCCCGACAGGAAGACCTCGTCGGCGAGGTAGAGCTCGGCGCGCGCGATGTCCCGCTCGACGACGCTGAAGCCGAGGTCCTTCGCGATCTGGATGACCGAGCGGCGGTTGATGCCGTCGAGGATCGAGGCGGTCGGCGGCGGCGTGTGGATCACGCCGTCCTGCACGACGAAGATGTTCTCGCCCGATCCCTCGCAGACGTGGCCGTGGTCGTCGAGCAGGATCGCCTCGTCGTAGCCGGCCTTGTGGGTCTCGATCTTCGCCAGCACGCTGTTGAGGTACTGGCCGCCGGCCTTCGCGTGCGGGATCAGCGACTCGGGGCTGATGCGCCGCCACGAGCTGACCTTCGCGCGGATGCCGTTGCGCTTGCCCTCCTCGCCGAGGTAGGCGCCCCACTCCCAGACCGCAACGGCCACGTCGACGCGGCGCCTCCAGCGGGAAGAGGCCCATCGTGCCGTAGCCGCGGAAGACGAGCGGGCGGATGTAGCACGAGCGCAGGCCGTTGCGCGCGACCGTCTCCAGCGTCGCGCTGCGGATCTGCTCACGGTCGAACGGGACGTCCATGTAGTAGAGCCCCGCCGACTTGAACAGCCGGTCGACGTGGTCCTGGTGACGGAAGATCGCCGGCCCGATCTCGGTGTCGTAGCAGCGCACGCCCTCGAAGACCGACGTGCCGTAGTGCAGCGCGTGCGTGAGGACGTGCACCTGGGCGTCCTCCCAGGCGACGAACTCGCCGTTCATCCAGATGAGATCGCTGGGCTCCACGTCTGCACTCGCTTTTCGGTCTACGACAGGTGGGACAGAACGGCCTCGGTGGCCTCGGCCGTCGTGGCCGTTCCTCCGAGGTCGCGGGTCCGGAGGCCGTTCTCGAGCGCCCGGTCCACGGCCGATTCTACGGAGGTCGCCTCCGATTCCCAACCGAACGCGTGGCGCAGCATCAGCGCCGCCGAGAGGAACATCGCCAGCGGGTTGGCGATCCCCTGGCCCGCGATGTCCGGCGCGGATCCGTGCACGGGCTCGAACAGGCCCGGCCCGTCGGGGTTCCCGAGGCTCGCGCTCGGCAGCATCCCGATCGAGCCGGTGATCATCGCGGCCTCGTCGCTGAGGATGTCCCCGAACAGGTTCTCGGTGACGATCACGTCGAAGTCCGCCGGGTTGGCCACGAGCTGCATCGCGGCGTTGTCGACGAGCAGGTGCTCGAGCGGCACGTCCGGGAACTCCTCGGCGTGCACCCGCACGACGACCTCGCGCCACAGCCGGCTCGTCTCCAGGACGTTGGCCTTGTCGACGCTCGTGACCTTGCGCCGGGCCGCGCGGAAGGCCGTCCGCGCGATGCGCTCGACCTCGGCGACCGAGTACTCGCACAGGTCGCTTGCGAGCTCCGCCGTGCGGCGCTTCTCGCCGAAGTAGATCCCGCCGGTGAGCTCGCGCACGACGAGCAGGTCGGTGCCCGCGATGCGCTCCGCGCGCAGCGGGCTGGCGTCGACCAGGGCGTCGATCGCGCGCACCGGGCGCAGGTTGGCGAACAGTCCGAGGCCCTTGCGCAGCCCGAGCAGCCCCTGCTCGGGGCGCGGCCTGTCGGGGTCGGTCGTGTCCCACTTCGGTCCGCCGACGGCGGCCAGCAGGACCGCGTCGGCGCCGCGGCAGGCGGCGAGCGTCGCATCGGTCATCGCGACGCCGTGCTCGTCGATCGAGATGCCGCCGAAGAGGTGCTCGGTGTAGGCCAGGCGGCCGGGGACGACGGCGTCGAGGACGCGCACGGCGGCGGCCGCGACCTCGGGACCGATCCCGTCGCCCGGGAGGAGTGCGATCTGCCTGGTCTGGGGCATCCGATCAGAGGCTCGTCGTGACCGGACCCGGCCGCTCGCGCTCGTGCTCGTAGAACTCGATCGCCTCGCTCATGTTGAGCGTCATCGCGACGTCGTCGAGGCCGTGCAGCAGGCGGTGCTTGATCTGCGGGTCGATGTCGAAGCGCGCGACCTGGCCGTCGCCGTAGCGGACCTCCTGGGCCTCCAGGTCGACCGTCGCGCGCCCGGCCTGCGCGATCGCGCGGCACTCCTCCTCGCTGACGGCGACGGGCAGCAGCCCGATCTTCATCGAGTTGGACTTGAAGATGTCGGCGAACGACGGGGCGATCACCGAGCGAAAGCCGTAGTCCTCGAGCGCCCACGGGGCGTGCTCGCGCGATGAGCCGCAGCCGAAGTTGCGGCCCGCGACGAGGATCGGGTTCTTCGGCAGGTCCCAGCCGGGCTCCTTGGCCCAGTCGTAGAAGAGGAACTCGCCGAAGCCGGTGCGCTCGACCCGCTTGAGGAACTGCTTGGGGATGATCTGGTCGGTGTCGACGTCGTCCCTGGCGAGGACCGACACGTCGCCCTCGATCGTGCTGATCGGCTGCATCATGCCCCCTGGTTCCACTCGCGGATATCGACGAAACGGCCCTCGATGGCCGCCGCGGCGGCCATCTGCGGGCTGACCAGATGCGTCCGGCCGCCGCGCCCCTGGCGCCCCTCGAAATTGCGGTTCGACGTCGATGCGCAGCGCTCGCCGGGCTTCAGCGTGTCCGGGTTCATCCCCAGGCACATCGAGCAGCCCGCGCCGCGCCAGTCGAAGCCGGCCGCGCGGAAGACCTCGTCGAGACCCTCCTCCTCGGCCTGGCGCTTGACCTGCACCGAGCCGGGGACGACCATCGCGTAGACGTCGCCGGAGACCTTGCGGCCCTTGACGACCTCGGCTGCGGCGCGCAGGTCGCCGATCCGCGAGTTCGTGCAGGAGCCGATGAACACGCGGTCCAGGCGGATCTCCTCGATCGGCGTTCCCGCTTCAAGGCCCATGTACTCCAGCGCACGCTCGTCGCCGTCACTGCGCGGCTGCGGGACGGCCTCACCGACGCCGACCACCATCTCCGGGTTGGTGCCCCAGGTGACCTGCGGGCTGACGGCGCCCGCGTCGACGACGATCTCCTTGTCGAACGCGGCGCCCTCGTCGGTGCGCAGCTCGCGCCAGCGCGCGACGAGCGCGTCCCAGTCGGCGCCGGTCGGCGCTGCCGGGCGGGGTGGGTGGGATTCGGTGAACCACGCGAACGTCGTCTCGTCGGGCGCGATCATCCCGGCGCGGCCGCCGCCCTCGATCGTCATGTTGCAGATCGTCATGCGCCCCTCCATCGAGAGCGCCTCGATCGCCGGGCCCGCGAACTCGACGACGTGGCCGACGGCGCCCTCGACGCCCATCTGGCCGATCGTCGCGAGGATCAGGTCCTTCGCGGTGACACCGAAGCCCGGCGTCCCCTCGTAGCGGATCCGCATCGACCTGGGCTTGCGCTGCACCAGCGTCTGCGTGGCGAGCACATGCTCGACCTCGCTCGTCCCGATGCCGAAGGCGAGCGCGCCGAACGCGCCATGGGTGGCCGTGTGGCTGTCGCCGCAGACGATCGTCATGCCGGGCTGCGTGATGCCGAGCTCCGGCCCGATCACGTGCACGATCCCCTGACGGTCGGAGCCGAGCGAGTAGACCGGGATCCCGAACTCTGCGCAGTTGCGCTCGAGCGTCTCGACCTGCACGCGGCTGAGCTGGTCCTTGATCCGGGCCGCGACGGGCGTGCCGTCGGTCGGGACGTTGTGGTCGGCGGTCGCGATCGTGCGGTCCGGCCGGCGCACGGCTCGGCCGGCGAGCCGCAGCCCGTCGAACGCCTGCGGGCTGGTGACCTCGTGCACGAGGTGCAGGTCGATGTACAGCAGGCCATCGGCGACCTCGTGGTCGGCCCAGATCTTGTCGAACAGCGTTGTCGGCTCGCTCATCAGTGCCATCAGCTCCGTCGGAGGCCCGCGCTGAGGACGGCGAGGATCGCCGCCTCCCCGGGACCCGGGTTCTCGAAGTGGTGCGAAAGGTCGGCGTCGAAGGTCACCGTGTCCCCCGTGTCCAGCGCATGGCGCTCGCCGTCGATCAGCAGGACGACCGGCCCCTGCTCGACGAGCGCGATCTCGCGCGCCCCCGGCTCGTGCATCGGCGGATCGCCGGGCCCACCGGTCTGCGCGCCCGCGCTCAGCACGTGGCGCGAGAGCTCGACGCGCTGACCGGGCAGCGGCGGCGTGAGCACCTCGAAGCGGTGCCCGCGACGCGCGGAGCCGCCGCCGCGGCGCTCGCCTGCGCGCACGACCGTCACGCTCCCGGTCTCGTCCAGGCGCAGCAGCTGCGAGAGGCGCAGATCCAGGCCGGCGGCGATGCGGCTGGCGACGGCCAGCGTCGGGCTCGTCTCGCCGCGCTCGACCTGGCTGAGCATCGGCGCGCTGACGCCCGAGCGCTCGGCGAGGTCGCGCAGCGAGAGCCCGCCGGCCTCGCGCAGCGCCTTGACGCGCGGGCCGATCGAGAGGATCTCTGCGGGGTCGTGAGTCGTCGTGGGCATCAGAGACGAGCGTACGTTATCACGTACGCTCGTCCGTGGCGGAGCGGCCCGCCTACCGGGGCGTTGACGCTGAGACCGGCTCAGGGACCTCGGGCTTGGGCTTCTCCGGGCCGGCGGCGACCTTGGCCTCGACGAGCCCGAGCGCCCGCAGGTACGCGCGCGCAGAGGCGTCGATGATGTCCGTCGAGACGCCCTGTCCCGAGGCGGACTTCCCGTCGAGCTCGAGCACCACGCTCACGTCGCCGAGCGCATCCTGGCCCTCGGACACCGCGTCGACGCGATACTCGCGCAGCCGGGCGTCGACACCGGTGGCCGCGTTTATCGCGTGGAAGACGGCGTCGACCGGCCCGTCGCCGGTGAACGAGCCCTCGGCCACGCGCCCGTCGGGCATGCGCACCGCGACGGTCGCATGTGGCGGGCGCTTCGAGGACGCCTCGACGTCGAAGCCCTCCAGCGCGTAGCCGCGCTCCTCGCGGAGCTCGTCGGTGACGAGCGCCTCGAGGTCCATCGCGGTCACCTGCTTCTTCTTGTCCGCAATGTCCTTGAAGCGCTTGAACGCGGTGTTCAGCGCCTGACCCTCGACCGTGTAGCCCAGCTCCTCGAGCGCCTGGCGGAGCGCGTGGCGCCCCGAGTGCTTGCCGAGCACGAGCTGGTTGGCGTCGAGCCCGACGCTCGTGGCGTCCATGATCTCGAACGTCGTGCGCTCCTTCAGCACGCCGTCCTGGTGGATCCCGGACTCGTGCGCGAACGCATTGCGCCCGACGACGGCCTTGTTCGGCTGAACGAGGTAGCCGGTCAGCCGGGACACGAGCCGGCTCGTGCGCGCCAGCTCGGTCGTGACGACGCCGGTGTGCAGGCCGTCGAGGTCGGCGCTGCGCGTGCCCAGCAGCATCACGATCTCCTCGAGCGCCGCGTTCCCGGCGCGCTCGCCGATCCCGTTGATCGCGCACTCGACCTGCCGGGCGCCCGCCTGGACGCCGGCGAACGAGTTCGCGACCGCGAGCCCGAGGTCGTCGTGGCAGTGCGTCGAGACGACGACGTCGTACAGCCCCGGGACGAGCTCGTAGAGGCGCCCCAGGAGGCGCGCGTACTCCTCCGGCATCGCGTAGCCGACGGTGTCCGGGATGTTGATCGTCGTCGCCCCCTCGTCGAGGGCGATCTGCAGGACCTCGGCGGTGAACTCGGGATCCGAGCGCGTGGCGTCCATCGGCGAGAACTCGACGTCGTCGCAGTAGGCCTTCGCCTGCGCGACCGCGGCGCGCGCAAGCCCGAGCACGTCCGCCCGCGTGTTCTGCATCTGGAACTCGATGTGGATGTCCGACGTCGAGACGAACGTGTGGATGCGCGGGCGCTCGGAGTCGCGGACGGCGTTCCAGGCGGCGTCGATGTCGGCGCTGTTGGCGCGCGCCAGGCCGGCGATCACGGGGCCGTGCACCTGGCGCGCGATGGCCTCGACGGCCTCGAAGTCCCCGGGCGACGCGATCGGGAAGCCCGCCTCGATGATGTCTACGCCCAGGCGCGCGAGCTGCTGGGCGATCTCGAGCTTCTCGCCGGTGTTCAGCGAGATGCCGGGCGACTGCTCACCGTCTCGCAGCGTGGTGTCGAAGATCAGTACTCGGTTGGGATCCATGTCGTTCGCGTCCTTCTCTCTCGGCTCGTTCCTGCGGGCTTCTTCACGGTGTGTTCGCGGCTACGCGGCCGCCAGCGCGTTATTCCCCCCGAGGGGGGAGAAGAAGAAGTCGAAGGTCGAGCACGAACGACATGCCCGCTGAGCGTACCAACCGCTCGCCGGGCCGTGCAACGGCTGCGGTCAGTGAAGCTTGACGGTGGTGCGCGTCGCGATGCCCAGCCGGTCGCGCGAGATCACGGTCACGGCGGGGAGCGTGCCGCCGGCCACCAGTGCGACTGCACGCGGTCCGAAGCGCAGGTGCACGTTCACCGTGCGGCCGCCGTCGGCGTCGAACGACGCGGAGGCGAGGCGGACGCCCACGGTGGTGCGGGCGCGCACGACGCCGTCGCAGAGGCCGGCGGCCTTCGGGCACTTGACGCTGACGATCAGCGAGCGCCCCCGCATCCGCGTCTTCGTGACCTTCACGGCGTGCCCGGTCGCAAAGACGGGGTTCGTACCGTCGGCGCCGCTCGTGCCGGTCGGGCCCGTGGCTCCCGGCGTGCCCGCGGCGCCGGGGGCTCCGGCGACGCCGACCTGGCCCTGAGTGCCCGCCGGCCCGGTCGCGCCGGTGGAGCCTGTGGGTCCGGGAGGTCCTGCCGGACCCTGCGCGCCGCCGCCCCCGCCGCTCGTGCCGCCGCTGGAGGTCAGCGAGACGTTGTCGACGAGGAAGCCGAGACCGAGGTTCCAGGGCGCGTTGGGGTTGCTGTCGAGGCGGAAGTCCAGCGAGTCGACCATCGGGACGCGGTTTGCTGCGGAGATCGCGCTCACGTCGTTGCGCCAGTAGTTCTCCCAGGACTCGCCGCTGCCGACCTGCGCGCCGTCGACCCAGATCTGGGCGTGGTCGTTGTCGAAGCCCTCGACGAAGTCCATCACGATCTTGATCTGGTGGACGACCGAGCGGTCGAGCCCGGCGACGAGCGTCTGGGTCTGCTGGGGCACGTGGCCGTCGGAGCCCTTGGAGGCGAGCGGGTAGTCCACCCACTCGAGCAGCAGGCCGGAGGGCTTGTCGCTGACGCGCAGCAGCCCCATGCGGCTCCCGTCGCCACGGTCCGGCGAGATGCTCATGCTGAGGTCCTGCTGCTCGGCGCCCGGCGTCGCGGAGGCGAGATCGAACGACGCCTCGAAGTGCGGCTGGCGCGGGCCGCCGGACTGGTCGCCGTACGACGAGCTGCTCTCACCCGCCGGACTGGAGAGCGAGGGGGAGTACAGCTGGTCCCAGAATGCGGGGTCCGTGACGGCGTTCGAGATGCGCAGGCTGCGTGAGCCGAACCCGGCGGGCGCCGGGATCACCGAGGGCGGCGTCGTGTCGGCGACCGCGACGTCGTAGCCCCCGCTCATCAGCCAGCCCTGCTGGCCGGCGATCGAGCCGGGGTTGAAGCTCTCGAAGTCCCAGCTCGCGCTGTCCGCATGCGCGAGCGGCGCCGTCAGGAGCACGGCGGCGATCACCGCGAACAGCGCACGGGTGACAGGGGACCGGAGCATGTTGCGACACACATCGGCCGACTGCGCGGCCTGCTTGAGCGTCCATCCGCAGCCTCGACGTCCGCGGCGACGAGCGGCGGGGGGCGCGCGGCGAACGGCTTACGGCACGAGGACGACCTTGCCGACGTTGCGGCGCTCGCCGATGATCCGGTGCGCCTCGGGGGCGCTGGCGAACGGGACGACGTCGGAGACCACGGGCGCGAGGCTCCCGTCGGCGAGCATCTCCTGCAGCGGGGCGATCCACGGCTCGAGCGAGCCGCGATCGTCCCAGAGGCGCAGCATGTTCAGCCCGACGACGGTCTTCGACTCGGCCATCTGCTTGACGAGGTCGAACCCGCGCATCATCCGCAGCGCCTGAGGGAGCGCCTTGGCGAGGTTGCGCTTCTCGCCGGACATCACGCTCGATGCGCCGAAGGCGATCAGGCGGCCGCCCGGGCGCAGCAGCCCGTAGCTGCGCTTGAACGATGCGCCCCCGATCGCGTCGAGCACGATGTCGAACCCCGGCAGGCCGGCCGACCAGTCCTCGCGGGTGTAGTCCAGCGGGTGGTCGATGCCCTGCTCGCGGATCGCGGCGTGCTTGCCCGGCGAGGCCGTCCCCCACAGCTCGGCGCCCGACTGCCGCGCGATCTGCGTGGCCGCGATGCCGACGCCGCCGGCCGCGGCCTGGATCAGGACGCGGTCGCCCGCGGCGACATTGCCGTACGGCACGAGCCCGGCCCAGGCCGTCGCGTAGTTCACGGGGATCGCCGCGCCCTGCTCGAACGACAGCCCCTCCGGCAGCGGGATCGCGTCGGCGACCGGGACGACGACCTCCTCCGCATAGCCTCCGAAGCGCGTTCCGGCCATGACGCGCGAGCCGACCGGCGGACCCTCCGCCCCGTCGGCGATCTCGGTCACCGTCCCGGCGACCTCGTAGCCGACGACGCTCGGCAGCGGCGGGGCGTCCTCGTAGAGGCCCACGCGCGCCATCGTGTCCGCGAAGTTGACCCCGGCGGCGGCGACCTGGATGCGCAGCTGCCCGCGGCCGAGCTGCGGCGACGGGCGCTCCTGGACCTGGAGGACCTCCGGAGCGCCGTGCTTCGTGATGACGATGACTCGCATCACGCGAGCCTACCGCCGGGCGAGACCCGGCCCGCGGGCCGGGCCGGCGCTCAGTCCTCCTCGGGAATCCGCACCACGATGATCGGCCGGTCGGCCATGTGGATCAGCTTGTACGGCGTGCTGCCGACCAGGGCCCCCTTCAGCGGGCGCTCGCCGTAGGAGCCGACGACGATGAAGCGCGCGTCGTGGTGGTCGGCGATCTTCACGAGCGCGCTCGCCGGCGACTCCTCGATGTACTGCGGCGTGAACCCGACGCCTGCCGCCTTCGCCGTCGCGGCGGCCTCGGCGAGCATCGCGTCGCCGTGCCGGTGCACCTCGTCGTCGAGGTCGTGCTGCTCGCCACCGATGATCACGCGGTTGTAGGCGAAGACGCCGATGACGTCGCCCTCGATCTCCTTTGCGACGCGCAGCGCCTCATCGAGCGCGGTCTTCGAGCCGTCCGTGCCGTCGTACCCGACGACCACCGTCTTGCTGCTCATGAGGCTGCACCTCCTGCCGGTGCGTGGGCGACGAGGGCCGGGTCGGCGACCTCTGTCTTGCGGCCGAAGAACTCCGGATGGCCCTGGATGCGCCAGATCACCATGACGATCGCGCCGAGCAGCATGAAGCTGATGCCGATCACGAGCGGCGGGCCGAGCCCGAACCACGAGTCACCGGAGGCCGAGTTCGCCGGCTTGGAGAGGTCGTAGCACGACTTGACCAGGATGCCGAGCAGCATCAGGCCGCCCAGCACCGGCGCCACGGCCAGGAAGATGAAGTTCTTGGTGCTCGTGAACACCTGGCGGCGGTAGTAGATCGTGCAGGCGAAGGCCGTGAGCCCGTAGTAGAACGCGATCCACAGGCCGAGTGCGGCGATCGCGTCGCCGAGGATGTTCGTCGAGACGATCGTCAGCCCGACGTACCAGACGACCGACAGGATGCCCATCAGCCAGGTGGCGAAGGCGGGCGTCAGGTAGCGCGTGTCGACCTCGCCGAGCTTCGCCGGGATCGCCTTCGCGCGCGCCATCGAGAGGGCGGTTCGCGCCGTCGGCAGGATCGTCGTCTGGCAGGAGGCGGCGGCGGATGACAGCACGGCGATGATCACGATCTTCCCCAGCGTCGAACTGCCGAAGACGCTGTTGGCCAGCAGGCCCAGGACGTCGCCGGACTGGTCGTTCGCCAAGCGGGCGGGGCCGCCGAAGGCGATCGCCGCAACGGTGACGATCACGTAGGTGAAGACGAGGATGATCGTCGCCCAGATCGCGGCCCGCCCCGGCGCCTCACCGGGCTCCTCCATCTCCTCGTTGACCGTGACGGTCGTGTCCCACCCCCAGTAGATGAAGATCGCGAGCAGGAGGCCGGACACGAAGGCGCTCGTGGAGCCGATGTCCGCGGGGTTGAACCAGGACGCCGCCGGCTTCACCGAACCGTGCGGCGCGTCGCCGGCGTAGACGCGCACGAGCGCGACGACCGAGAAGAGGCCGAGCGCGGTCAGCTCCGCCGCGAGCAGGCCGATCTGCGTCTTGGCGTTCAGCTCGATGCCGATGACGCAGATGTACGTCATCGCCATGATGAAGATGATCCCGAGCACCGTGACGGCGAACGTCGACGGGTTGTCGATGCCGAAAAGCAGGAACGTGTAGAGCCCGGCGATCTGCGCGAGGTTCGCCATGACGATGACGTCGGCCACGATGATCGCCCAGCCGCCGATCCAGCCCCACGACGGCCCCATCGCCCTCGTGACCCAGGAGAACGTGGTGCCGCAGTCGGGGTCCGCGCGATTCATCCAGTAGTACGAGGACGCGACGAGCAGCATCGGGATGAACGCCGCGATCATGATCACGGGCGCCTGGACGCCGATACCGACGACCGCGACCACCAGGCCGAGGGCGCCCGCGAGCGAGTAGCCCGGCGCCGTCGACGCCACCCCGATCACGACGCCCGAGATGAAGCCGATGGCTCCACTCTTGAGGCCCTTCTCCCCCGCGCCCGATCCTTCGGGAATCGCACTCTTGACGGGGACGGGAACCGATGCGCTCTCCATGGGGGTGGACCCTATGGGGCGACCGGGACCCCTCGCAAGGGAGGTTGGCGGATTCGGCGCCCTCGGGCGCACGGGGTTGTACGCATCGGTTCTTCTCAATCCGCTCGTGCGCTGCGTGCACGAGCTCCGAGCGACGCTCCCTAGGCGAGATCCACCGCGTGCCCCGCCACGAACCCGTCCGAGGCGACGATCTCCTCGACGAGCGCCGCCGGGACGGGATCGTGCGTCGTGACGACCATCACGGCCTGCGCGCCGAGGTCGTCGCCGGCGCCGTCGTCCGGCTCGTAGCCGACCGCCGCGGCGTCGATGTTGACGCCGTGCACGCCGAAGATCGTGCCGACGCGCCCGATCATCCCGGGGACGTCCTCGTAGCGGAACAGCGCGAGGTGATCCTCGAGCTGGAGGTTGAAGCGCTTGCCCCAGGCCTCGAGCAGGTGCGGGCGGTGGCGACGGCCGAGCGTCGTGCCGACGACGCGCGTCGTGCGATCCCCTGAGACGACGGTGACCCGCACGAGCTCCGTGAAGTCCCGGGCGCTGGTGCGCGTCGTCTCGGCCGTGACGATGCCCCGCTCGGCCGCGACCGACGGAGCGTTGACCTCGTTGACGTCCTCCTCGGTGTGACCGGCGAGCACGCCGAGCAGCACCGCGGTCGTGAGCGGTCGGCAGTCGCGGTCGGCGATGCGGCCCAGGTACTCGACCTCGATGCGGTCGATCGTGCCGGCGGCCATCGTCGCGGCGAGGCGCCCGAGGTGCCGGCAGAGCGGCAGGAACGGCCCGAGCACCTCGAGGTCCTCGGCGGGGACCGATGGCACGTTCACGGCGGTCGTCACCGATCCGCCCGTCAGGGCGGCGACGACCTGCTCGGCGGCCTGGAAGCCGGCGCGGTCGGTCGCCTCGGCCGTCGAGGCCCCCAGGTGCGGCGTCACGATGACGTTCGGGTAGCCGAACAGCGGGTGCTCGGTGATCGGCTCGCTGCGGAAGACGTCGAGCGCCGCGCCGGCGACCTTCCCCGAGTCGAGCGCGGCCTGGAGGTCCGCGTCGACGATCAGCGGCCCGCGCGCGACGTTGAGGATGCGCACGCCGTTCTTCATCTTCGCGAAGGCCGCGGCGTTGAGCCAGCCCTCGGTCTCCGGGGTCTTGGGCAGGTGGACGGTGATGAAGTCGGCGACGGCGTAGACCTCGTCGGAGGTCTCGGCCTTGTGCACGCCGAGGTCGCGGTAGCGCTCGGCGCCGACGAACGGATCGTACGCGACGACCTTCATGCCGAAGCCCATCGCCCGCTCGGCGACGAGCTGCCCGATCCGGCCGAAGCCCAGGATGCCGAGCGTCTTGTCGAGCAGCTCGACGCCCGAGTACTTCGAGCGGTCCCAACGGCCGGCGACGAGCGAGGCGTGCGCCTGCGGGACGTTGCGGGCGAGCGCGAGCAGCAGCGCCATGGTGTGCTCGGCGGCCGTGACGACGTTCGACTGCGGCGCGTTGGCGACGATGATGCCCCGCTTGGTCGCCGCGGGGACGTCGACGTTGTCGACGCCGACGCCGGCGCGGCCGATCGCGCGCAGGTTCGTCGCGTGCTCCAGCAGGTCGGCGTCGATCTTGGTGGCCGAGCGGATCAGGATGCCGTCGTACGCGCCGATGCGCTCGGCGAGCTGCTCGCGGTCCCAGTCGGCGCCGAGGTCGACCTCGAAGCCGGCGTCGCGCAGCAGGTCGATGCCGCTGTCGCCGATCTTCTCGGCGACGAGGACCTTCGGGGCGGCGCTCACGCGCTCGCTCCGCCCGTGCCGGCGCGCTCGGCGACCCAGTCGACGCAGGCGGTCAGCGCGCGGACGTCGTCAGGATCGATCGCCGGGAACATCGCGACGCGCAGCTGGTTGCGCCCGAGCTTGCGGTAGGGCTCGACGTCCACGATGCCGTTGGCCCGCAGCGTCGCGGCGACCGCGGCGGCGTCGATCGCGTCGTCGAAGTCGATCGTCCCCACCACCAGCGAGCGGTGGGCCGGATCGGCGACGAACGGCGTGGCGAACGCGGACTCCCGCGCCCAGCCGTACAGATGATCCGACGAGGCTCGCGTGCGCCCGACGCACCACTCCAGCCCGCCGTTCGCGTTCATCCAGTCGACCTGCTCGGCGAGCAGGAAGAGCGTCGCGACGGCGGGGGTGTTGTACGTCTGGTCCTTGAGGCTGTTCTCCAGCGCGGTCTCGAGGTTCAGGAAGTCCGGGATCCAGCGTCCCGAGCCGGCGATCTCGCGGATGCGCTCCTGCGCGGCGGGGCTCACCAGCGCGAGCCACAGCCCGCCGTCGGAGGCGAAGCACTTCTGCGGGGCGAAGTAGTAGACGTCGGCCTGCCCGGCGTCGAGCGGCAGGCCGCCGGCGCCCGAGGTCGCGTCGATCAGCACGAGGGCGTCACCGGCGTCCGCGGGGCGCGCGACGGGGACCATCACGCCGGTCGAGGTCTCGTTGTGGGCCCAGGCGATCGCGTCGGCGGACGGGTCCGCGACCGGGGCGGGCGCACTCCCCGGGTCGGCGCTGACCACGATCGGGTCCTGCAGGAAGGGTGCGGCCTGGGTGGCCTTCGCGAACTTCGCGGAGAACTCCCCGTAGGTCAGGTGCAGCGAGCGCTCGCGCACGAGGCCGATCGCCGCCGCGTCCCAGAAGGCCGTCGCGCCGCCGTTGCCGAGTATCACCTCGTAGCCGTCGGGGATCGCGAACAGCTCGCCGAGCCCGCTGCGCACGCGGCCGACGAGCGACCTCACCGGCTTCTGGCGGTGCGAGGTGCCCATCAGCGCCGCCCCCTCGGTGGCGAGCGCGTCGAGCTGGAGCGTGCGGACCTTCGAGGGGCCGCAGCCGAACCGGCCGTCGGACGGCTTCAGCGCGTCGGGGATCTGCAGCGGCGTGGTGCTCGTGTCGGTCATCTGGGCTTCTCTCGCTTCGTGCCTCGTTCGAGGCGATTCGTCAAGCGTAGGTGCCCAGGCGCGCGGCGGTCTTGCGGTCACCGCTCCCCCATGGTGTGACTCCATGCGATAGCGCCAGTTGCGATGACTGCGGGCCAGTGTATCCGGTGGGCGCTCGGGCTCGTGCGCTGGTGGTCGGGTGCCGGGGGACACCCTGCCCGGGAACAACGGTGGCTGGGCGGCCCCCGCCCCGCCCCACCACAGGCGTCACACCCGAGCCCTAACCCTGCTCAAACCCCGTGTCATCGATCCAGTCCATCATGCCTCGCAGCTCCTTCCCCGTCGCCTCGACCTGCGTGACGGCCTGCTCGGCGCGCATGCGCTTGAAGTTCTCCTGGCCGGCGCGGTTCTCGGCGATCCACTCGCGGGCGAACGTGCCGTCCTGGATCTCGCCGAGGATGCGCTTCATCTCGGCGCGGGTGTCGTCGTTGATGACGCGCGGGCCGCGTGTGTAGTCGCCGTACTCGGCGGTGTTCGAGATCGAGTAGCGCATGCCCGCCAGGCCCTTCTCGTACATCAGGTCGACGATCAGCTTCAGCTCGTGCAGGCACTCGAAGTACGCCATCTGGGGGTCGTAGCCGGCCTCGACGAGCGTGTCGAAGCCCGCCTGGACGAGCGCGCTCGCGCCGCCGCACAGCACGGCCTGCTCGCCGAAGAGGTCCGTCTCGGTCTCGTCCTTGAAGGTCGTCTCGAAGACGCCGCCGCGGGTGCAGCCGATGCCCTTGGCGTATGCGAGCGCGAGCGCCTGGGCGTTGCCCGTGGCGTCCTGGTGGATCGCGACGAGCCCGGGAACTCCGGAACCCTCCAGGTACTGACGGCGCACGAGGTGACCGGGGCCCTTGGGTGCGACGAGCGCCACGTCGACGTCCTTGGGCGGCACGACCTCGCCGTAGAGGATCGAGAAGCCGTGGCCGAAGAGCAGCAGGTTGCCGGGCTCCAGGCTGCCGGCGACGTCAGCCTCGTAGACGTCGTGGTGGAGCTCGTCGGGAACGAGCAGCATCACGAGGTCGCCCTTCGCGGCGGCCTCGGCGACGGGCAGGACCTCGAGCCCGGCCTCGCGCGCCTGGGCGACCTTGTCCGAGCTCTCGCGCAGGCCTACGACGACGTTTGCGCCGGAGTCGCTGAGGTTCAGCGCGTGCGCATGGCCCTGTGATCCGAAGCCGATGATCGCGACGGTCTTGCCGTCGAGGAGCGTGAGGTCTGCGTCGTCGTCGTAGAACATGGTCGCGGGATCGTAGGGGAGCGCCGCCGCGCCGCGCGCTCCGGTCAGGCGGCGGCTGCGGCGACCAGGGTCCGGGCCGGGAGCGTCAGCGTCCCGTCCTCCCCCACGTATTGCACGTAGCCGGCGTCGAACGCGTCGCGCAGCTCGTAGTGCTCCTTCGGGCTGAGCGTCTTGAGCGTGCCGCCGAGCGTCGGCGAGGTCGTGAGCAGGTGGTCCCACCATGCGTCCAGGTCGTCTGCGCGGAACGCGAAGTCGACCGCGGACACCTCGATCTCGCCGAAGCCGGCGGCGCCGAGCAGGTCCTCGATCAGCCCGTCCATCGCGAAGGCCCATGGGCCAGGAGTCCCGGGCGCGGCGCGCGGCACGAGACCGCTGGCGTCGAGGATGCCGGCGAGGACGTCCATCCAGGGGTTGCGGGCGGGCGCATCCCAGGCGGCGAGCGCGACGAGCCCGCCGGGGCGCAGCACGCGCCGCGTCTCGCGCAGCGCGGCCTCGGGGTCGGCGAGCAGCATGTAGCCCCAGCGGCAGAGCACGCCGTCGACGCTGGCCGTCGAGAGGTCGATCCACTCGGCCTCCATCGCCCTGGCCTCGACGTTCGAGACGCCCAGGCGCTCGGCGTTCTCCTTCGCCGCCTCGACCATCGCCTCGGCGCCGTCGGTGAGGATCACCTTCCCGGCCGGGCCCACGAGCTCGGCGGCCATCAGGCCCGTGTCCCCCAGGCCGGCTGCGAGCTCCAGCACCGTCTGGCCGGGTCGGGGGTCGATCGCGTCGATCATCCACATCGTGACCGGCGCGGTCGCCTGCTGCATCTCCTCGCGGCGCGACGCCCAGCCGGCGGCGGCGCGTTCCCAGCGGTCTCGGCTCTCGGCGCGGAACGTCTCGAAGTCCATCGCCGTCAGCGTACGCGCCTGCGTCGTCCGGCTGCTAGTGGCCCTTCTCCAAACGTCTGACATTCCGAGAAGGACCACTAGCCCAGCTCGCGGCGCAGGAGCTTGCCGGACGGCGTGCGCGGGAGCGCGTTGGCGAAGGCGATCTCCTTGGGAACCTTGAACGTCGCCAGGCGCTCAGCGCACCACGCGCGCAGATCGTCCGCACCGAGATCGTCGTCGGGGCGCAGCACCACCGTCGCGACGATCGCCTCTCCCCACTCCGCGTCCGGCCGGCCGTGCACGCCCGCGTCGGCCACGGCCGGGTGCGCCAGCAGCACGGCTTCGACCTCCTGCGGAGCGACGTTCTCGCCGCCGGTGATGATCGTGTCCGCCCGCCGGCCGGTGATCCGCAGGCCGGCGGCGTCGTCGAGTGTGCCGAGATCGCCGGTGTGCAGCACCGGCCCCGCAGCCGGCGCGACGGTCGGGCCCGAGACGAGCACCTCCCCGTCGTCGGAGATCTGCACCCGGGTGCAGAAGAGCGGGTGGCCGAGCGTCGCGACCTGCGAGCAGGCCTCGGTCATCCCGTAGGTCGGCGCGACCGGAACGCCCGCGGCCGCGGCGCGCGCCAGCAGGTCCTGGTCGATCGCGGCGCCGCCCAGCAGCGCCCAGCGCAGCGCGGGCGGCTCGCGCAGGCCCGCGTCGAGCAGGCGGCGCAGCGTCGTCGGCACGAGCGAGACGAGCGTCGGGCCGGCGGGCTCGCGCAGCGCGGCCAGCACGCGCTCGGTCTCGAAGCGGTCGTGCACGACCGCGCTCGTGCCGTAGATCGCCGAGCGCAGCAGGATCGACAGCCCGCCGACGTGCGAGAGCGGCAGGCAGCACAGCCAGCGCTCGGCGCGGTCGAGGCCCAGCGCCGTCGCCGAGCCCAGCGCGCTCCACAGCCAGTTGCCGAAGGTCAGCGCGACGGACCTGGGCTCGCCGCTGGTTCCGGAGGTGTGGACGACGATCGCGGGCGCGTCGAGGTCGTGCCGCTCGGGCCGGGGCGGCCAGCCGGCCGGAGCCGCGTCGAGCGGGACGTCGACGACGGCGCGGGCGCCGGCTGACTGCCGCGCCGCCTCCGCGGCGCCGAGGCGCACGTCGACCGGCACGGCGACCGCGCCCAGCAGCAGCGTCGCGTGCAGCGCGACCGCGAACGGCTCCCCGGGTGGGAGCCTGATCGCGACGCGGTCTCCGGTGCCGACGCCCTGTGACGTGAGGTCGCGCGCACCGGCACGTGCCGCCGTCAGCAGCTCTGCGTAGCGCAGGCCCCCGACCGCCGCACGATCGGGGTGCGCGCTCGCGGCGCGTGGGAGCCAGGCATCGACCAGCACGGGCTGAAAGCTAGCCTGCGTCCCACGATGAGCACCGACACGACGATCCGCCCTGCCGTCGAATGGCGGACCGCAGGCGATTACGCCGACATCCGCTACGAGCTCTCGGGCGAGCCCACGCCCGGCATCGCGAAGATCACGATCGACCGGCCCGAGGTGCGCAACGCGTTCCGCCCGCAGACGATCATCGAGATCGCCCACGCGCTCGACGCGGCGCGTGAGGACACGTCCGTCGGCGTGATCGTGCTCACCGGCCAGGGCGACCTGGCGTTCTGCTCGGGCGGCGATCAGCGCGTGCGCGGCGACAGCGGCTACCTGACCGATCCGGACGCCGCGACGCCGAGCGTCGGGCGCTTCCACGTGACCGATCTGCATGTGCAGATCCGCCGCCTCCCCAAGCCGGTCGTCGCGATGGTCGCCGGCTACGCGATCGGCGGCGGCCACGTGCTGCACCTGCTCTGCGACCTCACGATCGCCGCCGACAACGCGCGCTTCGGCCAGACCGGCCCGAAGGTCGGCAGCTTCGACGGCGGCTACGGGGCGGGCCTCCTGGCGAACCTCGTCGGCCCCAAGAAGGCCAAGGAGATCTGGTTCCTGTGCCGGCAGTACGACGCGCAGCAGGCGCTGGACATGGGCCTGGTCAACACGGTCGTGCCGCTCGCCGACCTCGAGGTCGAGACGGTCTCCTGGTGCGGCGAGATGCTCGAGCTCTCCCCCTTCTCGCTGCGGCTGCTGAAGGCGAGCTTCAACGCCAATGAGGACGGGCTCGCCGGGATCCAGCAGCTCGCCCACGACGCGAACCTCCTCTTCTATGCCAGCGAGGAGGCCCGCGAGGGCCGCGAGGCCTACAAGGCCAAGCGCCGCCCGGACTTCTCGCAGTTCCCGAAGCGCCCCTGAGAATGCAGGGCATGCCCAGCCTGCGCATCTGGCTCATGGCCGCGCGGCCGCGGACGCTTCCCGCGGCCGTCGCGCCGGTCCTCGTCGGCACCGCGCTGGCGAGCACGAGCGGGTCGATCGACTGGATCGCGTTCGTCGCCGCGATGCTCGGCGCGCTGTTCATCCAGGTCGGGACCAACCTCTCCAACGACTACTCCGATGCGCGCCGCGGCGCCGACACGGAGGACCGGCTCGGCCCCGTGCGGGTCACCGCGGGCGGGCTCGTGCCTCCGCGCCAGGTGCTCGTCGCGACCTATGTCAGCTTCGGGCTGGCGGTGCTGTGCGGCATCTACCTGATCGCCGTGGCCGGGCCGGTGCTGCTGCTGATCGGCGCGGCGTCGATCCTGGCCGGCGTGCTCTACACCGGCGGGCCGCGGCCGTACGGGTACGAGGGCCTCGGCGAGGTCTTCGTCTTCCTCTTCTTCGGCGTCGTCGCCGTCACCGGCTCCTACTACGTGCAGCGCGAGAACCTGCCGTGGGAGGCGCTCGTGCTCGCAGTGCCGGTCGGCCTGCTGGCATCGGCGATCCTCGTCGTCAACAACGTCCGCGACCTCGACACCGACCGGCGCGCCGGCAAGCGCACGCTCGCCGTGCGGCTCGGCCGCGAGCGCACGCGCCGGCTCTACACGGGGATGCTCGCCCTCGCCTACCTGACGGCGCCGCTGCCGTGGATCCTCGGCTCGCTGTCCGCCTGGCTGCTGTTGCCGCTCGTGACGCTGCCGCTCGCCGTGAAGCTCGTGCGCACGGTCTCCGGGCACACGGACGGGCCGACCCTCAACGACGCGCTCGCCGGCACCGGGCGGCTCGAGTTCGTGTTCTGCGTCCTGCTCGCCGCCGGGCTCCTGCTGAGCTGACGCGGTGCTCGCGCGCATCCAGCCCGTGGTCCTGACCCTGGCGACGCCGCTGCGGACGGCGTTCGGCCACGTGCACGAGCGGACGATCCTGCAACTGCGCATCGAGGACGGGCAGGGCAATGCCGGCTGGGGCGAGGCGGCGCCGCTCGAGCCGTACGACGGCGTGACGCTCGAGCGCTGCCGCCGCGCCCTCGAGGTCTACCTGCCGGTGCTCGAGGCCCCGCCGGGCACGACCCCGGCCCGCGGCGCCGCGATCCTCGATCGCTGCCGCGAGCTGGATCCGCTGCCGCAGGCGCTCGCAGCCGTCGACCTTGCGCTGTGGGACCTTGCGGGCAAGCGCGAGGGGCGGCCGGTTGCGGCGCTGCTCGCCGACGAGCTGCTCGCCGAGGTCCCGGTCAACGCGACGATCGGCGCCGAGGATCGCGCGACCGCCGCCGCACAGGCCTCGCGCGCGGCGGCGCAGGGATTTCGCTGCGTGAAGCTCAAGGTCGGGATCGGGGACGACGCCGGCCGTGTCGCCGCCGTGCGGGCGGCCGCCGGGCCGGAGGTGGCGCTGCGCCTGGACGCGAACGGCGCGTGGGACGTCGAGGACGCGGTCCGCGCGATCGACGTGCTGGCGCCGGCCGGCCTGGAGCTCATCGAGGAGCCGGTCCACGGCATCGACGCGCTGCGCCAGGTGCGCCGCCGCGTCGCCATCGCGGATCGCGATGGACGAGACGACCGCGGAGCCGGGCGCGATCGCCTCCGGCGCGACCGACGCCGTCTGCCTGAAGGTCTCGCGCGCCGGCGGGATCTCCGGGCTGCTCGCGCAGGCGGCTCTCGTGCGCGCGACCGGCGCCGAGGCCTACGTCGCGTCGACCTTCGACGGCCCGCTCGGGATCGCCGCGGCGCTGCACTGCGCCGCGGCGCTGCGCGTCGAGCTGCCCTGCGGGCTCGCCACGCTGGGCATGTTCGAGGGCGTCGACCAGGCCGCCCTGGCCCCGGCCGAGGGCGTGATCGCCGTGCCCGCGGGCACCGGGCTCGGCGTCAGCCCGCTGCCCTGAGCACCGCTGCGACGGCTTCGGGAGCCTCGCGCGGAAGTCCGTGGCCGGCACCGGGCACGATCACGAGCTGCCCGGCCGGCAGCTCGTCGGCGAGCCGCTCGCCGAGCGCCGTGAACTTCGCGTCGCGCTCGCCGGCGACGACCGTCGCCGGCATGGTGAGCTCGCCCAGGCGCGCCCAGAGCGGCGTCATGGCGCCGGTCCCGATCCCGCGCAGCACGGCGGCCAGCGACGCCGGGTCGTTGCGCCGCATGTCCTCCTGCCAGGCGCCGGTGATCCGCGGCGGGTCGCCCGCGAACAACGGCTGGGCGCTCCAGCGCGCCACGAAGTCCTCGATCGTCCCGGCCTCGACGGCGTCGGCGAGCGCGAGATCGCCCGCGCGGCGCTGCGCCCGCTCGCGGTCGTCCTCGATGCCCGCGGTCGTGGCGAGGAGGATCAGACGGGTCACCCGATCGGGGGCGGCGAGGGCGACGTGGAGCGCGATGCGGCCCCCGAGCGAGTAGCCGCACAGCGCGAAACGCTCGGGAGCGAATGCCAGGACGTCCGCGGCGCAGGCCGCGAAGCTGATCGGCCGCTGCGCCGCCGCTGAACCATGGCCGCGCAGGTCGGGGGCCGCCGCGATGTAGCGTTGCGCGCCCAGCGCGTCGCGGACGCCGTCCCAGGCGCGACTGGTGCCCGCAAACCCATGCAGGAGGACGACCGTCTCCGCCACCGGCCCATCATGACCGCCACGACCGACATGTACCTGCTGCTGCGCGCGCTCTGCGATGAGCTGGGCCGCTGCGGGATCGCGGGCGCGGTGACCTCGCCGGGCTCGCGCTCGACGCCGCTCGTCCTCTCGCTCGTGCGCGACGGGGGCTTCCCGTGCCACTCGCAGATCGACGAGCGCTCGGCCGGCTTCTTCGCGCTGGGACTGGCGAAGGCGACCGGCCGGCCCGCGGTCCTCGCCTGCACGTCGGGGACCGCGGCGGCGAACTACCTGCCGGCCGTGATCGAGGCGCGCGAGGCACGCGTGCCGCTGATCGTGCTGACCGCCGACCGCCCACCCGAGCTGCGCGACACGGGCGCCGGGCAGACGATCGACCAGATCAAGCTCTACGGCGACGCCGTGTCCCTGTTCGCGGAGGTCGGCGTGGACCGCGCGACCCCGCAGACGCTGCGCTGGATCCGTGCGCTGGCCTGCCGCGCCGTGTGGACGGCGGTCGGCGAGCGTCCAGGGCCGGTCCACCTGAACCTGCCCATGCGCGAGCCGCTGGTCCTCGACGCGCCGCTGCCGGAGGACGAGCCGGGTGGCGGCGGGCGCCCGGATGGCCGTCCCTGGGTGGCGCGCGCCCTGCGCGCCGACGATGCGAGCGCGGGGGCACAGGTCCTCGCGCCGATCGTCGCGGCGGCCGGCCGCGGCGTGGTGGTGCTCGGGCGCGGCGAGGAGCGCACCGGAGGCCCCCCGCCGGGGGCCCTCGCGCGTGCCGCCGGAGAGTTCAGCGCGGCGACGGGCTGGCCCCTGCTCGCCGACCCGCTCTCCGGCGCCCGCGGCGCCGCCGGCGCGATCGCGCACTACGACGCGCTGCTGCGTGTCGAGGCGTTCGCGACGGCCGCGCAGCCGGCGGCGGTCCTGCGCATCGGGGACCTGCCGACGTCCAAGCCGCTGCGCCAGTGGCTTGCGGGGCTCGACGCCGTCCAGGTCCTGGTCGACCCGGAGACGGCCTGGGAGGACCCGGCGCAGATCTGCGACCTCGTCGTCCCGCACGAACCATCGGCCCTGCTCGACGCGCTCGCTGCAGGAGCCGGCCCGCCCGACGCCGAGTGGGCGGCCGCCTGGCAGTCCGCGGACCGGCGTGCCGGAGCGGCGATCGAGGACGTGCTCGGCGACGAGCTGAGCGAGCCGCGGATCGCTGCGGAGCTCGTCGCCGCGCTGCCGGCGGACGCCACGCTCGTCGTCGCCTCCTCGATGCCGGTCCGCGACGTCGAGACCTTCGCGGCCGCACGCGCCGACGGCCCGCTGGTGCTGTCCAACCGCGGGGCCAACGGGATCGACGGGACGATCGCGACCGCCTACGGCGTCGCCGCGGCCGCGGACGGCCCGGTCGTGCTGCTGATCGGCGACGTCGCCCTCGCCCACGACGTCGGCTCGCTCGTCACCGCCCGGCGCACCGGTGTCCCGCTGACGATCGTGCTGATCGACAACGATGGCGGCGGGATCTTCGAGTTCCTTCCGGTCGCCCGGGAGCGCGACCTCTTCGAACGTCACGTCGCGACGCCGGCCAGCATCGACGTGGCGGGGCTCGCGACGGCCTTCGGCCTGCATCACCTCGAGGTCGAGGACCTGACAGGGTTGCGCGCCGCGATCGACTACAGCATCGCGACATCGGGAACGCAGATCGTCCACGCGCGGACGGACCGCGCGGCGAACGTGGCGCTGCACGGCCGCGTCTGGGACGCCGTCGGCGCGGCGCTCGCCGAACCGGCATGAGCGGACCAGGCCCGCGCGCCACCCGGCCGCCGGCTGCCCCCGCGCGGCTCGAAACCGCGCGGCTCGTGCTCAGTGCGCCCGTGCCCGCTGACGGCGAGGAGATCGCCGCGCTGCTCGGCGATCCGCGCGTCGGGCGCTCGCTCGGCGGCGTGCTCGATCACGAGGCGGCGCTGCAGGCCCTCGCGCGCTGGAGCGGCCACTGGACGGCGCATGGCTTCGGCCTCTGGGTCGCCCGCGATCGCGCGAGCGGCGAGCTCGTGGGGCGCGGCGGCCTGTCGATGTTCGTCGTCGACGGCCGCGCCGAGGTCGAGGTCGGCTGGGCGATCGCCGCCGACCGCTGGGGTGAGGGCCTCGCCTCGGAGCTGGGCGCAGCGGCGCTCGCCGTCGCCGACGCGCCGCTCGGCGTGCGCGGGGTCGTCTCGCTGACGCTGCACGACAACGCGGCGTCACGGCGCGTGATGGAGAAGCTGGGGCTGCGGTACGAGCGCGACGTCGAGCACGCCGGGCTGCCGCATGTCCTGTACCGGCTCGGGTCGTGAGGCTCCTGGACGCGTCGTGAGGCGTCGGTGGTCGCGTGGCACACGCACGCGCCTCGCACCGACCCCTCGATGCCGCTGTTCGCGCCGCCCTCAGCCGCCGCTCGGACCTCAACCGGCGAGCACGGGCAGCAGCGCCCCCAGCTTCATCTCCGTCTCGGCCAGCTCCGCCTCCGGGTCGCTGTCGCGCACGACGCCGACCCCCGCGTAGCAGCGCGCCACGTTCCCGGACAGGAGCGCTGAGCGCAGCGCGACGCAGAATTCGCCGTCCTCGTGTTCGTCCACCCAACCGACGGGGCCGGCGTACCAGCCGCGGTCGAGGCCCTCGAGGGCGGGGATCAGCGGCGCCGCGACGTCGAGCGGCTCCCCGCCGACGGCGGGGGTCGGGTGCAGGGCCCCCGCCAGCTCGATCACGCTGACCGGCTCGCGCAGCTGGGCGCGGATCGGTGTGGCGAGGTGCTGGATGTTCGCGATCTGCGCGAGCACGGGCTCGTCGGCGACGGTGACCCAGAGGCTGTGCGGGCGCAGCGCGCGCACGATCCGGCGCGTGACGATCGCCTGCTCCTCGCGATCCTTCGCCGAGCGCAGCAGCTGCTCGCCGAGGTGGGCGTCGACGGCGGGGTCCGCGCTGCGCCGCGTCGAACCCGCGAGTGCCAGTGTGCCCGCGCGCAGGCCGTCGCGACGCACGAGCAGCTCCGGGCTCGCCGCGATGAACGCGTCGCTGCCGCGCCCCACGCAGAAGACGTGGCACTCGCGGAAGGCCTCGCGCAGGACGCCCAGGACGGCGGGAGCGTCGTGCGGCGCGGGCGCGTGCACCTGCACCTCCCGTGCGAGCACGATCTTCTCCAGGTCGCCGGCGCGGATCCGCTCGACGGCGCGGGCGACCGCGCCTGCGTAGTGCTCGGGCGGCATCGCGCTGACGACGCGGTGACGCGCCGTCGGGTCCGGGTCGAGCAGCGGCAGCGGGCGCTGGACCAGTCGCTCGGCGCGCTGCGCCAGCGCCCCGCAGACCGTGTCGACGTCGTCGTCCGGCTGGACGAGCGCGGCGAGCGTCAGCCGTGCCTCGTCGCCGCGGCGCACGAGCGCGACCTGCGGCACGTGCAGCGAGGCGGGCGCGAAGCCGCCCCAGTGCGGCGAGCGGCCCCCGTCCGGGGCGAATGCGAACCCGCCGACCGCCACCGGGCCCGAGCCGCGCGGCAGGTCCGGCGCGTCGCCCACCGACCGCGAGGCGAGGTCGCGCCACTGCGCTCCGACGGTCGCGAACCGTTCCGCGCCGGAGGCCTCCAGTGCGGCCGCGCAGCCGAGGCTCGCGAGCGCGAACCCATCGCGGGCCGGCTGCTCGAAGGCGAACCAGGGCTCGTCGCCCTCGCGCGAGGCGACCACGATCGCGGTCGGGTCGGCCGAGCGCGGGAGCCCCGCCGTGACGGTCGCCAGCACGCCGGCGCCGCCGCGCCGCGCACGCCGCGCCGCCGTCTCGACGTGCGCGCGCAGGCGCTCACGCTGTCTGGCATCGAGCCCGAAGGCCCCCTGCGCGTCGGTCTGGATCGCGGCCGGCATCGTCCCACGAGGATACGAGCGGCCCCGGACTCAGGTCTCGGCGCGGCCCCGGTTGATCGCGATCTCGCCGGTGCGGATCATCTCGATCAGGCCGAACGGGCGCACCATGCGCTCGAAGGCCTCGATCTTCTCGGTCGTCCCCGTGACCTCGATGATGATCGAGCGGCGGCTGACATCGACGACCTTGCCGCGGAAGATCTCCGCGACCTGCATCACCTCGGCCCGCTGCGCGCCGTCGACCGCGAGCTTGAACAGCGCCAGCTCTCGCGCCACCGTCTCCTCGGGCTCGAGGTCGCGGATCTTCAGCACGTTGATGAGCTTGTGCAGCTGCTTGGTGACCTGGTCGATCGGGTGCAGCGCACCGTCGAGCGTCAGCGTGATGCGCGAGTACGCCTCGTCGTCGGTCGGGCCGACCGTCAGCGTGTCGATGTTGAACCCGCGCCGCGCGAACAGCCCGGAGATCCGGGTCAGGACGCCCGGCTTGTTCTCCACGAGGATGGAGAGGATGTGCTTGCGGCCGGTGCGCGCACCGGCGGTCGCCTCGAGCTCCTCGAGGCTGAGCAGCTCCTTCGTCCCTGGCTCGCCCATGACGTGGCCCTCAGCCCACCATGTCGCGCGCGGCCTGGCCGGGCGAGATCATCGGGTACACGTTCTCCTCCTGGGTGACGCGCACGTCGACCAGGACAGGCCCCTCGGTGGCGAGCGCCTCGCGCATGTCGTCGACGAGCGTGGCCTTGTCCGTGAAGCGCATCCCGGTCGCGCCGTAGGCGTCGGCGAGCTTCACGAAATCCGGGAAGCTGCCCATGTCGACGTTCGAGTAGCGCCGGTCCCAGAACAGCTCCTGCCACTGCCGGACCATGCCGAGGTAGCCGTTGTTCATGATGAACACCTTGATCGCGATGCCCTCCTGGGCGCATGTCGCGAGCTCCTGCATGTTCATCTGGACCGAGCCGTCGCCGGAGACGCAGACGACCTGCGCGTCCGGGCAGCCGACCTTCGCGCCCATCGCCGCCGGCAGGCCGAAGCCCATCGTCCCCAGCCCACCTGAGTTGATCCACCGGCGCGGCTGCCGGAAGTGGTAGTACTGCGCCGTCCACATCTGGTGCTGGCCGACGTCGGAGCAGACGATCGCCTCACCGCCCGTCGCCTCGTAGAGCGACTGGATCATGTGCTGCGGGCGGATCTCGGAATCGGTCGTGTCCGCGTAGCTGAGCGGGTGGCGCTCGCGCCACCCGTCGATCCGCGCCCACCACTCCTCCAGGCGCGCGGCGTCGGCCTGCAGCGAGCGGTACTCGATCACGAGCTTGGCGAGGATGTGCTTCGCGTCGCCGACGATCGGGATGTGGGCCGGGATGTTCTTCGAGATCTCCGCCGGATCGACGTCGATGTGGATGAACTTCGCACGCGGAGCGAACTCACTGAGCTTGCCGGTGATGCGGTCGTCGAAGCGCGCCCCGATCGCGCAGATCAGGTCGGCCTCGTCCATCGCGTAGTTCGCCGAGCGGGTGCCGTGCATGCCCAGCATGCCGAGCCATTGCGGGTGCGTGCCCGGGAACGCCCCGAGGCCCATCAGCGTGCAGGTGACCGGGAAGCGATCGGCCGTCGCCAGTTCGATCAGCTCCGGCGACGCGTCGGCGTTGACGACGCCCCCGCCGACGTAGAGCACCGGGCGCCGCGCGGCCGCCAGCGCCTTCGCGGCCTGGCGGATCTGCTTGGCGTTGCCCTCGAGCGTCGGCTGGTAGCCGGGCAGGTGCACGTCGGTGACGGGCTCGTAGTCGATCTCCGCGCGCGAGAGGTCCGTCGGGATGTCGACGACGACCGGCCCGGGCCGGCCGCTGCGCGCCAGGTAGAAGGCCTCGTGGATCGCGCGCGGGATCTCGAGCGGGTGCTGGATCATCACCGAGTGCTTGACCGCCGGCATCGTGATGCCGATCGTGTCCGCCTCCTGGAAGCCGTCGGTGCCCAGCAGGTCGGTGCGGACCTGGCCGGTGAGGAAGACCACCGGGACCGAGTCCATCATCGCGTCGACGATCGGGGTGACGAGGTTCGTGGCGCCGGGGCCCGAGGTGCCGAGCGAGACGCCGACCTTCCCGGTCGCCTTGGCGTAGCCTTCGGCCGCATGACCGCCGCCCGCCTCGTGGCGGACGAGGACGTGGCGGATCCCCGCGTCGACGAAGGCGTCGTACGTCGGGAGGTTGGCGCCGCCGGGCAGGCCGAATACGACGTCGACGCCCTCGGCCTTCAGGCACTCCATGATGGCATCGACTGCACGCATCGCTCTTGTCGCCTCCCCTCGTCCGGCTCGTGTGATCGGGATATCGAAAGAGCCGCCCCGGGCGGCTCCGAATTCCGATTCTACCAGCAGGAATCGCGGCCGCCGCGCCCGCAACACGGCCGCCGGACGGCAGTCCAGGGCGCGCTCAGCGCGCCGGCGTGGACAGCTCCGCCGGGATGATCTCATCCTCGCTGTCGGGGAAGTAGAGCTCGGCCCCGCAGCGTGTGCAGAGCGTGTCGTGCACGTAGACGATGCGCCCGCAACCGGGGCAGCGGCGGCGCTCCTCGGTGCGCTGGTTGCGGGCGCAGACGGCGGCCAGGAGGCCCAGGAACGGGATCAGGCCCGAGATCAGGAACCAGAGCCAGAACGACATGCCCTTCAGCCGGCCGACGATACCGCCGGCGAGGCCGAACATCAGCGCGATGAGGATGTAGGCGCCGCCCTGCATGGGCTCAGCGCGACAGGGTGCGGTACGCCCAGACGACGGCGATCAGCGCCGCGGCGACGGCCACGATCCAGAAGATGCCGGCGATGAAGCCGATCACGAGCTTCAGGAGCACGAGCGCGGCGACGATCAGCACGACCGACGCGACGCCCTTCGCGACGAGCGAGGACCCGGTCCTGCTGGTCTTCTCGAGGTCTTGCATGCCTCGATTGTAGGCGGCCCGCGGAGCGACCGGGCCGCGTGCCCCGTTCAGTCGTAGGACCGCTGCAGATGCGCGAAGCGGTCGTTGCCGACCGGCCGGCCCGGGAGCTGGATGCGGGCCAGGCGGTAGCGGCGGACCTTGGGCGCGCCGGCCGTGCGGTGCGCCGGCGACGGCGCGGAGAGGAGCAGGTAACGGGAGAGCGACGGTGAGGGCCGGGTCATGACGAGCATGATCGGCGTCCGCGCGCCCTCACACCACCGCCCGGCGGTCCGGAATGCCCTGCAACCACCCGTACAACGTGTCGAAGCGGCCGCGGCGCGCGGCGCGGTCCTCAGAGGCCCAGCTCGGCCCGGACGATCGCGGTGACCTCGCCGCCGTCGGCGCGTCCACGCGTCTCCTTCATCACGTACCCGACGATCACGCCGATCGGCTTCATGTCGCCGCCGCGCAGCTTGTCGGCGACGTCCGGGTTGGCCTCGAGTGCTGCACGCACGACCGGCGCGAGCTCGTCCGAGCCGCCGACGGCGCCGAGCCCCTCCGCCTCGACGATCGCCGCCGGGTCGCCGCCCTCGGCGACGAGCCGGTCGAGCACCTGCTTCGCGCCGCCCTGGGTGAGCTGCTTGGACCCCACGAGGCCGACGAGGCTCGCCAGCGCCCGCGGCGTGACCTTCGACTGCGCCGGGTCGTCGCCGTCGTAGCGCGCCGTGAGCTCGCTGACCCAGTTGGCCAGCGGCTGGGCCTCGACCGGCGGACGCATGCTCGCGCCCGCGTCGAGCGCCGCCTCGAAGTAGTCGCCCAGCTCCGAGCGCCAGGACAGCAGGCGAGCGCTCTCGACGTTCAGCCCGAGCACGGACGCGAAGCGGGCCTCGCGCGCGGCCGGGAGCTCGGGCATGGCCGCGCGGGCGCGCTGCAGCATGGCGTCCGTGATGCGCACCGGCGGCAGGTCGGGCTCGGGGAAGTAGCGATAGTCGTGCGCCTCCTCCTTGGAGCGCAGCGACGTGATCGCCTCCGTGCGCGGATCGAAGTGCAGCGTCTCCTGGGTGACCGTCTCGCCGGCCCGCAGCAGCGCCTCCTGGCGCGCGACCTCGGCGCGGATGCCGCGCTCGATGAAGCGGAAGGAGTTCATGTTCTTGAGCTCGGTCTTCGTCCCGAGCTCGGTCGTGCCGGCCGGCCTGATCGAGATGTTCGCGTCGCAGCGCAGCGAGCCCTCCTCCATGTTGACGTCGCTGACGCCGAGCTGGCGCAGCGTCGTGCGCAGCAGGCGCAGCCACTCGCTCGCCTGCTCGGCGGAGCGCACATCGGGCTCGGTCACGATCTCCGCCAGCGGCGTGCCGCCGCGGTTGAAGTCGACGACCGAGGCGTCGGAGCCGTGGATCCGGCCGCTCGACCCGACGTGCGTGAGCTTGGCCGCGTCCTCCTCGAGGTGCACGCGATGGATGCGCACCTCTCCCAGCCGCCCGCCGCTGCACAACGGTTCGTCGTACTGGCTGATCTGGTAGCCCTTCGGCAGATCGGGATAGAAGTAGTTCTTGCGGTGGAAGATCGAGCGCGGCGCCAGCTCGGAGCCGACGGCGAGCCCGATCATCAGGCCGTAGTGGATCGCCTCGGCGTTGGCGACCGGCAGCGTGCCGGGCAGGCCGAGGCAGACAGGGCACGTGCGCGTGTTCGGCGGCTCGCCGAAGCTCAGCGGGCAGGAGCAGAACATCTTCGTCCGCGTGCGCAGCTGGACGTGGATCTCGAGGCCGATGACGGGCTCATAGGCGACGTCGGTCATGACTGCGCTCCGGCTCGGGCGCGGGCGGGCGCACCGTCGAAGCCGATCGCCCGCTCCAGCGCATGCGCGGCATCGAGGATCCGGTTCTCGCTGAAGGCGGGCCCCGCGAGCTGGAAACCGACGGGCAGCTGCTCGGAGAGGCCGCACGGGATCGAGATCGCCGGAATGCCGGCGAGCGACATCGGCACGGTGAACGAGTCGTTGAGGTACATCGCCAGCGGGTCGGCCGTCTTCGCGCCCAGCTGGAAGGCGACGCCCGGGCTGGTCGGCGTGACGATCAGGTCGCAGCGCTCGAAGACCGACGCGAACTCGCGGGCGATCAGCGTGCGCACCTTCTGCGCACGGCCGTAGTAGGCGTCGTAGTACCCGCTGGAGAGCGCGTACGTCCCGATCAGGATGCGGCGCTTGACCTCGGCGCCGAACCCGTCGTGGCGCGTGCCCGTGTACATCGACACGAGGTCGTCCGCGTCGACGCGCAGCCCGTAGCGCACGCCGTCGAAGCGCGCGAGGTTCGACGAGGCCTCAGCCGGGGCGATGACGTAGTAGGCGCTGAGCGCGTGCGGGGCGCTGTGCAGGCTGCACGTCTCGATCGTCGCGCCCAGCCCGCGCGCGGTCTCGAGCGTCGCCTCGAACGCGGCCAGGACGCCCGGCTCGAGGCCCTCCCCGCTCGTGAGCTCGCTCGGCACGCCCAGCCGCACCCCGTCGAGACGCTCGGCGGTCGGAAGGCGGATCTCCTCGGGGTGGCCGACCGCCGTCGCGTCGTTGGGGTCGGTGCCGACCATGTGCCGGTACAGCAGCGCCGCGTCGGTGACGTCGCGCGTCAGCGGGCCGGCCTGGTCGAGCGAGGAGGCGAAGGCGATCATCCCGTAGCGCGAGACGGTTCCGTAGGTGGGCTTCAGGCCGACGATCCCGCAGAGGGCGGCCGGCTGGCGGATCGAGCCGCCGGTGTCCGTGCCGAGCGCCCACGGCGCGAGGCCCGCGGCGACGGCGGCGGCGCTGCCGCCGGAGGAGCCACCCGGGACGCGCGTGCGGTCCCACGGGTTGAGCACCGGCCCGTAGGCGGAGTTCTCGTTCGACGAGCCCATCGCGAACTCGTCCTGGTTGGTCTTGCCGACGATGGCCGCGCCCGCCCGCTGCAGGCGGGCGACGGAGGTGGCCGTGTACGGCGGCAGGTAGCCCTCGAGGATCTTCGAGCCGGACTGGCTCGGGATCCCCTCGATGCAGAAGAGGTCCTTGACCGCGAGCGGGACGCCGCGCAGCGGCCCGTCGGAATGCAGGTCGGGCGGGAGGTGCTCGGCGACCCACGTGAAGGCGTTGAGCTCCTCCTCGTCGGCGCGAACGCGGTAGGCCGCGAACAGCTCGACCGCGTCGAGGTCCCCGCGGTCGATCGCGGCGATCGCCTGCGCGGCCGTCAGCTCGATGATGTCGTGGACCTCCATCGCGTCAGCCGGCCTGTGGGCTGGGGACCAGGAAGCCACCGTCCTGGACGGCCGGCGCCTGCGCGAGCGCCACCTCGCGATCCAGGCACGGCCCTGGCTCGTCGGCGCGCAGCGCGCTCTCGACCTCGACGACGTGCGAGGTCGGCGGCACGTCGTCGAGGTCCAGCGCCGAGATCGCGGCGATGTGATCGAGGATCGACGAGAGCTCGCCCGCCATGCGGTCGACCTCCTCGTCGTCGAGGCGAAGGCGCGCCAGGCGCGCGACGTGGAGGACCTCTGAGCGGTCGAGCATGTGCGAGACGATGATAAGGACGGGTCAGCCAGCGGGCGGCGCGGGACGCGACGCCGGCGCCGCGTACCTGCGCCCGAACCCGGTCGTGCGCTCGTCACGCAGCGACGCCAGGCCGCCCGCGACCATGATGACGGCGAAGACCGCTCCCGCCCAGCCCGCCGGAGCGAGGTCGGCGGACGGCCACGGCGGCGTGAGCAGGTCGATCAGCAGTGCCACGAGCGCGAACGGGCCGAACGCCGCGAGCACGACGCCGGGCGGGTCGTTGAACGCATCGACACCGCTGACGACGAGCGCGACCGCGAGCGCGAACGCCGCCAGGATCGCGATGACGAGCAGCGTCAGCGTGAGCCAGCCGAGCGTGTCCCAGCCGGTCGCGTGGGCGCGGCGCCCGACCCGGTACCAGTTCAGGAACAGCGTCACGACCAGCCCGACCGCGCCGACGAGCGCCGTCCACTCCGCGAGCTTGAGCCGCCGCAGCGTCACGCCTGCTCCCCGACCGCCATGCGCGCGGCCTTCAGCGTGTTGCGCAGCAGGCAGGCGATCGTCATCGGCCCGACGCCCCCCGGGACGGGCGTGATCGCGCCTGCGACCGGTGCCACCGCGCCGAAGTCGACGTCGCCGCAGAGCACGCCGTCGACGTGGTTCGTCCCGACGTCGATCACCGTCGCACCAGGCCGGACCCAGTCGGCGCCGACGAGGCGCGCGCGGCCGACCGCGGCGATCAGCACGTCGGCGCGGCGGCACACCGCGGCGAGGTCGCGCGTGCGCGAGTGGCAGGTCGTGACGGTCGCGTTCGCCCCAAGCAGCAACTGCGCCATCGGCTTGCCGAACAGGTTCGAGCGCCCGACGACGACGGCCTCTGCTCCTTCGAGCGTCGCCCCCACCTCCTCGAGCAGGATCATCACCCCCTCCGGCGTGCACGGGCGCAGACCCTCGCGGCCGAGCGCCAGCATCCCGGCGCTGAGCGGCGTCAGGCCGTCGACGTCCTTGCCCGGGTCGACCAGCCCGGTCAGCTCGACCCCGTCCAGATGCTCGGGCACCGGCAGCTGGCACAGGATGCCGCTGACGTCCTGATCGGCGTTGAGCTGCTCGATCAGCGCGACGACCTCCTCGCGCGAGGCGTCCGCCCCGAGCCGGTGATCGAAGCCGCGGATGCCGACCTCGGCCGAGGCCTTCTGCTTGCCGCCCACGTAGACCGCGCTCGCCGGATCACCGCCGACCAGGACGGTCGCGAGGCCCGGTGGGCGCCCGTGCGCCTGCGTGAATGCCGCGACGTCGCGTGCGACCTCTCCGCGCACGCGCGCCGCGACGGCCCTGCCGTCGATGATCCGTGCGCTCATGGACGCGGAAACCTAGTGCATCCGGCCTGGCGCGCCGGTGCACGGCGCCGGGTGCTCAGCGCTTGCTGATCGGCGCGTACTCGGCCATCAGCTTGCGCTCGGAGCCGTCGGCCGCGAAGCGCACGACGACGATCCCGCCAGGTTCGACGCCTGTGACGACACCATCGCCGAACGCGGCGTGCACGACGTCGTCGCCGAGCCGGAAGGGCGCGCCGCCGCCCTCGGAGCCCTGATCGGAGGACCACGACAGCGCGCGCGGCCGGGCACCGGCGAGCGCCGTCGCCTCACGCGCCGCGGCCCATCCGCTCAGCGTCCCCTCGCGGTCGAGCAGCTCCGGCGGCAGCTCGTTCAGGAACCGGCTCGGCAGCCCGTACGTCGTCGCGCCGAACACGGCGCGGCGGCGCGCGTGCGTCAGGTAGAGGTTGCGCATCGCACGGGTGATCCCGACGTAGCACAGGCGCCGCTCCTCCTCGAGCGAACCCTCGTCGATCGAGCGCGAGTGCGGGAAGAGGCCCTCCTCGCAGCCGATCATGAAAACGACCGGGTATTCCAGGCCCTTGGCGTTGTGCAGCGTCATCAGCGTGACGAGGCCCTCGTCGTCGCGCCGTGTGTCGGCGTCGGCGACCAGCGAGACCTCCTGCAGGAAGAGGTCGAGGCGATCGTCCTCGGCGGCGTTCGCGGCGTCGAACTCGCGCCCGGCCTCGACGAGCGCCTCGAGGTTCTCCAGGCGCCCCTGGGCCTCGATCGTGCGCTCGGCCTCGAGCCAGTCGTGGTAGCCGCTCTCGTGGATCACGGCCTCCAGCAGGTCGCCGACCGGAACGCGCTCGTCGACGCGCAGGCGCAGCGCCTCCATCGTCGCCATGAAGCGCCCGAGCGCCTTGACCGCCGCGGTCCCCAGGCCCGGCACGGCCGCCGGCGTCGCCGCCGCCTCCCAGATGGTGATGCCCATCGTCTGGGCGTGTGTGAGGACCCGCGAGAGCGACGTCTGGCCGATGCCGCGTCGCGGCGTGTTCGCCACGCGCTGGAAGCTGACGGCGTCCTGCGGGTTCGCGAGCAGCGTCAGGTAGGCCAGCGCGTCCTTGATCTCGGCGCGCTCGTAGAACTTCGTCCCGCCGATGACCTGGTAGGCGATCTCGCGCCGCACGAGCGTGTCCTCCAGCACCCGCGACTGGGCGTTCATCCGGTAGAAGACCGCGATCTCCGAGCGCGAGAGACCCTCGTCGACGAGGCGCTCGATCTCGCCGGCGACGAACCGCGCCTCGGCATGCTCGTCGTCGACCTCGCGCACGACGATCTGGTCGCCCGCGCCGAGGTCGGTCCACAGGTGCTTGGGCATCTGCTCGCGGTTGTGCGCGATGACCGCGTTCGCCGCGCTCAGGATCGTCTGCGTCGAGCGGTAGTTCTGCTCGAGCTTGACCGTCGTCGCCCCCGGGAAGTCGTCCTGGAAGTCGAGGATGTTGCGGATGTCGGCTCCGCGGAAGCCGTAGATCGACTGCGCGTCGTCGCCGACCACCATCAGCTCTGGCGCCTCCCCCGGTGAGAGCAGCTGGAGCAGCCGGTACTGGGCGTGGTTCGTGTCCTGGTACTCGTCGACGAGGACGTGGCGGAAGGTCGCGGCGTAGCGCGCGCGGACCTCGGGGAACAGCTCGAGGACGTTGACGGTCCGCCCGAGCAGGTCGTCGAAGTCCATCGCGTTCATGCGGTGCAGCTGCTGCTCGTAGAGCTCGTAGACGTCGGCGACCGTCTGCTCGAAGTACGAGCCGGTGAGCTGGCGGTAGGCGGCCGCGTCGCGCAGGTGGTTCTTGGCGTCGGAGATCTGGTGCTGGATCGCGCCGGGCGTGAAGCGCTTCGTGTCGATGCCGAGCTGGTCGAGGCACTGCTTGACGAGCCGGCGGCTGTCGGCCTGGTCGTAGATCGTGTACTGGCGCGTGTAGCCCAGGCGCTCGGCCTCGGAGCGCAGGATGCGCGCGCACGCGCTGTGGAACGTCAGCACCCACATGCCGCGCGTGCTGTGCCCGAGCAGCAGCTCGACGCGCTCGCGCATCTCCTGCGCGGCCTTGTTGGTGAAGGTGATCGCGAGGATCTCCCCCGGCCGCGCGCGCTCGGTCTGCACGAGCCAGGCCACGCGGTGCGTCAGGACGCGCGTCTTGCCGGAGCCCGCGCCGGCGAGCACGAGCAGCGGCCCGCCGGGGTGGGTCACCGCGGCGCGCTGGGGCTCGTTCAGCCCCGCGAGCAGCTGCTCGATGCGCTCGTCGGTGGTGGTCTCCGGCATCCGATCGAGGATAGGCCCGCGGGCGGCCGTTACGCTCGGCGGCGTGCCGACCCTGCCTGACGAGGTTCGCGCGAGCTGCGCGGAGATCGCGCGCACGGCGCGCTCGGTCGCGATCGACCTCGATGCGCTCGAGCGGATCGAGCCCGGGCCGCCCCCGGCGCTGGACCGCGAGCGCCACCACCTCGACGGCCCGCCCGAGGAGGTCATCGCGTACTTCCTGACGCTCGACGCGATCAACTTCGGCTCCGGCTGGTTCCCGACGTTGCGCAAGCGCACCGCAGCCGACGGCACTTGGGTCTCGGGGTACTTCACCGTCGCGTGGGGCATCGCCGACCGCTTCCGCGCCGCGGGCCCGTGGACGAACGCGGAGCTGCGCACGCTGCGCACCGAGGAGATCGCCGACACGCTCGGCCAGCCGCGCGACCACGAGCTGATGGCGCTCTTCGCACAGGCGCTGCGCCAGCTCGGCGCCTTCCTCGGCGAGCGCGAGCCGCACGACGTCGTCGCCTGCGCGCGCGGGTCGGCGGCACGCCTGGCGCGGGACCTCGCGCAGGGGATGTCGCTGTTCGACGACCGCGGTTTCTGGAAGCGCGCGCAGATCGTGCCGTCGAACCTCGCCCTGGCGGGCGTCGCGACGTTCCACGACGTCGACGACCTGACGATCTTCGCCGACAACCTCGTGCCGCACGTGCTGCGCTGCGACGGCGTGCTCGTCTACGACGAGGGCCTGGCGGCGTTGATCGATGCCGGGCGGCCGCTGCGCTTCGGCGGCCAGGAGCGCGAGATCCGGGCGTGCGCCGTCCACGCGTGCCGCGAGATCGCCGTGCGTCAGGGGATCAGCGAGCGCGACCTGGACCACCGGCTCTGGACGCGCGGCCAGGCTCCGGCGTACAAGGCGCGCCCACGGCATCGCTGCCGCACGGTCTACTACTGAGCCTGCGGCGGGCGGATACTGCGCGCATGACCATGCGCTACCACGATGCCCAGCGGGAGATCCAGGACCGCTTCGACACGCGCAGGCTCGCCGACCGCCTCAGTGAGCAGCGCATCCACGCCGTGATCCGCGAGGAGGACGCGACCTTCATCACCGCGCGCGACATGTTCTTCCTCGCCACGTGCGACGCGGAGGGCCGGCCGCAGTGCTCCTACAAGGGCGGCGACCCCGGGTTCGTCCGGGTCCTCGACGAGCACACGGTCGCGTTCCCCTGCTACGACGGCAACGGCATGTTCCTCTCGATGGGAAACGTCGTGGCACACCCGGACGTCGGCATGCTGTTCATCGACTTCGAGGGCCAGTCGCGGCTGCGGCTCAACGGCAGGGCGAGCATCGACTGGGAGGACCCGCTCGTCGCCGACTACCCCGAGGCGCAGTTCATCGTCCGCGTCGCCGCGACGGAGGTGTTCCCGAACTGCCCGCGCTACATCCACCGCTACCGGCTCGAGGAGCGCTCGCACTTCGTGCCCCATGCCGGCACGCCGACCCCCGTCCCCGGATGGAAGAGCCGCGACTGGGCCCGAGACGTGCTGCCGAGGGTGCCGCCGCCGGCCTGAGGCGGCCGCGCAGACCTCCGGGGCGGCCCAGACCCGGCTCAGCCGGCGACAGCCGGCAGCGAACCGTCCTCGGTCTCGAGAGGCACGACGACCTCCCGCGCCCGCACGTCCCGGGCGAGCGCGTAGCCGATGAGCGCGATGACGAGGATGACGGCGAGGGTGGAGAGCGTCAGGAGCTCATAGGTCCCGCGGCTCACCCCCCACGTCCCCTTGAAGTCGTATGACACGCCGAAGAGCTTCTCGAGCGTCCCGGGGAAGACCGCCACCCACGAGCCGAGCGCAACCCAGAACGTCGTCACGACGACGGCGACCCACATCCCTCGTCGTCCACCGGGAATGCTGTACGGGCGGTGCACGTGCGCGTGGTTGTAGCGGAGTTTGAGCGCTGCCGGAAAGATCCAGAGGTAGGAGATGAGCGTCGTGGAGATCGCGATCGTCAGCACGACGACGAACTTCGAATCCGAGCCGCCGCTGAAGGCGGCCACGGCGACGATCATGAAGATGGTGGCGAAGATCCCCGACATCACGTTCACGCGCACCGGCGTGCCGAGGCGCGGGTGGAATCGGCCGAAATAGCCGGGGAATGCGCCGTCATAGGCCGCGACGGCGAGGATCCGGTCGCCGCCGATCATCCAGACCGCGCCGGAGGTGAGCAGCGTGCCGATGAAGCAGAAGGTCATGAGGTCGAGGAGCACATGGCGCGCCCCGCCATAGACGCTGAACGTCGTCGAAACGGCGTCGAGGAATCCGCCGATGCCCGTGACCTTCGATGCGGGCAGCACGAGCAGGATCGCGAAGATCGGGATCGCGTACAGCAGGACTCCCGTGACGCCGCTGCGCAGTACCGAGAGCGGCACGTCGCGCTGCGGGTTCTCCATCTCCTCAGCCGCGCCGTTCTGCAGCTCGAAGCCGACGTAGTTGAAGAGCAGCAGCGGGACGAGCGCGAGGAAGATCGCCGCCGTCGGCTTGAGGTCGGATGCCGGGAAGCCGGCCACCCCATGCTTGAAGGCGTAGATGATCGTCGTCAGCGTGAAGAATCCCAGCAGGATGACGCGCAGCAGAGCGCCGACGTTCGGGATCCACTTGCCGCGCTTGAGCGAGACGATCGCCACCCCGATCGACAGCCAGATGAAGAGGAACTTGAACAGGTAGTCCCCGAACGAGCCGCTGCCGATGCCGGTGATGTTCGCGTCCCATGCCTGCGTCGCGATGAAGGCGAGCGACCCACCGATCCACAGCGGGTTGGTGATCCAGTAGAGCATCGCGGCGAGTCCACCCTGAAACCGGCCGAAGGCCAGCTTCACCCACTCGTAAGGGCCTCCCTCCTGGGTGAACGCGCTGCCGACCTCGCACATCAGGAGTCCATAGGGCAGCACGAACGCGACGGCGAGGATCGCGAGCCAGGTGAAGCCCTGGGCGCCGTTCGACGCCACCGTGCCGAGCGTGTCGAGGCCGACGAAGGCACAGACCGTGAACCCCACCATGTCAAGTCGGCGCAGCGACTTCTTCAGGTGGCGCTTCTCCTCAACAGCCAGCTGCGTCGTCTCTTCGACGAGTTGTACGTCAGGCACGGCGCTGCTCATGGCGTCCTCTCGATGTCTTCTCGAAGCCCGTGCGCGGCACCGTACCCGACCGCCCGGCGGGTAGCGAGTGGCGGGCGCCGGCGTGCATCGCCGTGATCAGCCGCCGGCGGGGTTGCGGCCGCGCACCGGCCGCAGCGGCCGCACCTGCGCCGGCACGTCCTCGCCGGCGAGCTCGGCGAGCCGGCGCTCGAGCTCGCTCAGGCGTGCCGAGAGCTCGCGGATCGCGTCCGCGACCGGGTCGGGCAGGTGGATCCAGTCCGCATCCGGGCCCTCGGGCCGGCGCCCGTCGACGCGGACCACGTGCCCCGGGTTGCCGACGACCGTCGCGTTCGGCGGCACGTCGGTGATGACGACGCTGTTGGCGCCGATCTTCGCTCCGTGCCCGACGACGATCGGCCCGAGCAGCTTCGCCCCTGAGCCAACGGTGACGTTGTCCTCCAGCGTCGGGTGGCGCTTGCCTGCGGCGAAGCCGGTCCCGCCGAGCGTGACGCCCTGGTAGAGCGTGACGTCCGATCCGATCTCGGCCGTCTCGCCCACCACGACCCCAGTCCCGTGGTCGATGAAGAGGCCGTCGCCGACGCGCGCCGCGGGATGGATCTCGATCCCGGTCAGCGCGCGGCTCACGTAGGCCAGCGAGCGCGGCACGACGGGCACACCGGCGTCGTGCAGCGCATGCGCGACCCGGTGGACGAGCAGCGCGTGCACGCCGGGCCAGGCGGCGAGGATCTCCAGCGAGGACACCCCGCGGGCTGCCGGGTCGCGCTGGTGCGCGGCGGAGACGTCACGGCGCAGCTCGCCGGCGACGCGAGCGAGGGTCCCGAGCCCGAGCATGCATGGAGCGTACCGGCCGGCATCGCCCGGCCGGCTCGGATCGGTGGGATCAGCCCGGCGGGGCGAAGAAGGGCGCGGAGATGTAGCGCTCGCCCGAGTCGGGCAGCACGACGACGATCCGCTTGCCCCGGGACTCGGCGCGGCGGGCGACCTGGAGCGCGCCCCAGAGCGCGGCGCCGCACGAGAGGCCGGCCATCACGCCCTCGCCCGCCGCCGCACGGCGCGCCGTCGCGATCGCCGCCTCGTCGCTCACGGTGACGACCTCGTCGAGGACCGCGCGGTTGAGCACCGACGGCACGAAGCCCGCCCCGATGCCCTGGATGCGATGCGGGCCGGGCGCGCGCCCTGAGAGCACGGCGGAGGATTCCGGCTCGACGGCGACCACGAGCGCCTTGGGGTTGGCGGCCTTGATCGCCTCGCCCGCGCCGGTGATCGTGCCGCCCGTCCCGACGCCGGCGACGAGCACGTCGACCTTCCCGTCGAGCGCCGCGAGGATCTCGGGGCCCGTGCCGGAGCGGTGGGCCTCGGGGTTCGCGGGGTTGGAGAACTGGTCGGGCAGGAAGACGTCGGGCTCGCGGGCCAGCGCACGCGCCGCGGCGACCGCCTCGTTCATGCCACCGAGCGACTCGACGACCTCGACCGACGCACCGTAGAGCCGCAGCAGCGCCTCGCGCTCGCGGCTCATGCCCTGCGGCAGGAAGATGCGCAGGTCGTAGCCCTTGGCGGCGCAGACGAACGCCAGCGCGATCCCGGTGTTGCCGGACGTCGCCTCGACGACGGTCGTGCGGCCCGGCTCGATCAGCCCGTCGCGCTCGGCCGCATCGATCATCGCGACGCCGATGCGGTCCTTCACCGACCCACCCGGGTTCAGCGCCTCGAGCTTGCCGAACAGCTCAACGCCGTCCGCCCCGTCGTCCTCGAGCAGCCGCGTGAGCCGAACCATCGGGGTCCCGCCCACGAGGTCCGCAATGTTGATCGGGATTCGGCCCATTCACGACGAGCCTAGATGATTGGTTCCGCGGCCGCGTTCGACCCGGGTCACGAGTCGGGCGGGGGCTCCTCGGCGGCGGGCGGCGCGGCGTCTTCGCCGGACGCGGCTGCGCGCAGGTCCTCGAGGTCGGCGTCGAGATCCTTGCGTACGACGCGCTCGGCCCGCGAGAGCGATGACTCGACGGCGTCGAGCTGTGCGGCTGTGCCGATCACGACGACCGCGCAGTGCCCGTCCTCGATCGCCTCCCCGAGGTCCTTGAGGTCGCCGCGCGAGAAGCCGCGCCAGAGGTGCCCGATGACCCCGCCGATCCCCCCGCCGGCCGCCGCGCCGATGAGCAGGCCGACCAGCGCCGGCGGGAACAGGATCCCGAGCAGCGCACCCACGATGATGCCGCCCTCGGCCGCATGGGCCGCGGAGCGCTCATCGCGTCGCGCGATCGAGACATCGCCGTCGCGGTGCTCGACGATCGCCACGTCATGCACGTGAACGTCGTGGGTCGTCGCCAGCTCCTCGATCGCCTCGTAGTCCTCGCGGGCGGGAACGAGGTCGTGATAGACCGCGACGATCGCGAAGGATGCGTCCTGCGAATCGGTGCTCATGGGCAGAGCCTCGCCGTCCGCGGGGACGACATCAACCGTGGTCTGCCGCAGCGCCCGCCGCGCCGCGCCGGCGTCGCAGGAACGAGACCACCACCACCACGCCGAGGACTGCGAGCGCCAGGAACGACCAGTCCCCCGCCGCCTCCTCGACCGCGGGGCCCAGCAGCGCCGCGAGCCCGGCGTAGGACGCCGCCCAGACGACGGCGGCGATCGCGTTGAAGACGGCGAACGTCCGCCAGTCCATCGCGCTCACGCCGGACAGCCAGCCCGGTGTGACGAACACGGCGAGCCGGCCGTAGCGCGCGTAGAAGCGCTCGCCGCGCCCGAGCTGGCGGATGCGCCAGGCGTGCGCACGACCCGGACGGACGACGAGGTCGCGACCCAGCCGCGCGCCGATCCAGTAGCTCAGCATGCCCGCGCTGGAGGCGGCGATCGCGGCCGTTGCGATCACGAGCAGCACGCCGGCGACGTGCCGGCCCTCGACGACCCCCGCGCTCACGAGCGCCGCCTCCCCGGGAACCGGCAGACCGAGCCACTCGATCCACGAGACGCCGAAGATGCCGGGCAGGATCCAGCTGCGCACAGCGACCCCGTGCTACTCCACGGGCTGGGCCCGCGCCGGCGTCGCCCACTCCTCCGCCGAGACCACGTGCGCCGGGTTGACGAGGACGCGCTTGCCGTTGCGCAGCGCGGGGATCAGGCGGCCGGCCTCCATGAACGACGCGACCTCGTCGAGCGGCAGCTCACTCGTCAGCCACTCGCCATCGGAGAACACGAGCCGCGTGCCGGTCGGGGTCGCCATCACGGGACAACACTAGCCGCCCGACACGTACTTCCCACGTGCTCAGGCGCATGCTCCCGCGCCTGTCGCTGGCCCTCGGCCCCCGCGACGAGCGGCCCCTTCCGCGTTGAGGCTCACGTGTAGCGCTTGCGCACGCGCACGGTGGTGCCCTCGGGGAAGCTGCGCACCTGCACGAGCTCGCAGACCTGGTTCGCCATCCACAGGCCGCGGCCGGCGCATGCCTGCCCAGGGGGCGCGACCCGGCCTGCCAGCGGATCGTCGAACCGCCCGCGGTCACGCACCTCGCAGACCACGGCGTCGGGCTCGCGCCAGAGCCTGAGCGTGCCGCGGCCGCCGCCGTGCACCAGCGTGTTCGTCACCAGCTCGCCGGCCGCGAGGACCAGGTCGGCCGTCCGCTCCTCGGACAGCCCGGCGTCCGCGGCGTAGCGTGCGACAGCGCCCCGGAGCTCGTGCAGCGCAGCGGTGCGCCCCACGCCGAGCACGAGCGCGTCGGCCGGCGGAGCCGGGAGCGGCTCGTCGAACGGCCCGCTCAGCGCCGCGGCGCCGGGGAAGCTCGCGCTGGCGCGCGAGGTGCCGGAGCCGCGGACGACGGGGTGGTTGCGCCGCGCGGCCTCGACCACCGCGGGCGCGAGCGCACCGGTGTCGTAGGGGCACAGCAGCCAGAAGTCCGCGCCCGCGAACGCGATGTTCAGCAGCGCCTCGTGGCGCTCGCACTCGACCAGCTCCGCAGGCGTGCGGGTCGCGGAGAGCGGCTCGCCGACGCCGCGCACGCCATGCTCCCCCGCATGCTCGCCCAGGAAGCGCCGCCATGCGGGGATGATGCGCGCGGGGTTCGCGCCCACCTCGCCCATGTCGGCGAACAGGACGCCGTCGGCGTCCCGGCCGAGCGCCTCACGGGTGAGCGCGAGCTTCGGCGCCGGCAGGACGACGAGCACGGCCTCGCCGGAGGCGCCGGCCGCGCGGATGAACGGCACGACGCCGTCCAGGAAGGCATCATCGCCGTCGTACAGGAACGCCTCATGGCGATAGCCACCACCATGGCCGCACGCGCGACCCGCCCCCGCCTTGCTCATCGTGCGGCGAAGATACCCCGGACCGCCGCGTTTCAAGCGCGCCGACAGTGCGCCCTCGGTCCCGACGGGGGGACGCGGAGCCGAGGACGCAACCCAGGATACTCCGGCCGGCCCGCGCGCCGCGTGGGAAATACCGCGGTGGTCAGATCCGGTGATCGGGCGCTGCAGCACGCACGACGCACGGGATAGGGAAGCGGCGCCCGCGCTCCCCCCAAGCCCCGACGCCGCCTCTACAGGAGGAAACCCAACCCCTCCGGAATCTTGCTCATGCAGGCTGCTCTACGTGCTCAAAACGGGTCTTGCACCCATACCCGCAACTTTCCTTCGGTGTACGATTCCCCCTGTGCAACTTTCCTTCGTCGCCCGCGCTCGGAGCGGCGGCGAAGGACGCACCAACTCAACGTTCACCGGCCGCGCTTCTTGCACGCCCAGCGGTCCGACGCCGGCCGCTGCCGGTGAGCTGCCACAGCCCAGCCTGATGGATGCACCGGACGTGCTCGTGGCAGGAGGCGCTCCTCGACCCTGGATTGGCAGGACGGCGCGTGCCCGGACCCTGCGCAACTCGACGCGAAGCGACCTGCCCGCGGTGCGCCTCGCAGAGGAAGCGGCGTCGGTTGCATCCCCCCCGGATACCGGGCACCGGAAGCCCGTTCAGCCGACGCCGCTTCGCCTATAACACGACGACGATCCCACCGCCGGGGAGACACGTCAACCCCAAGGTGCCCCCGACCCGGACGGGGGGAGTCCGGGCCGGGAGCATGCACCTCGCGGGATCTCGGGGCGCAGGCCGACCGTAGGCATCATCCGTGGTGCGGACAAGCGGGCGAAATACTCGCAACGCCTTCGGCTCGCACGCCGTGCAATACCTATGTTCGGCATGGCTGTCCAAGGAATTCCGTCCTCCGGCGTGATCTGTGCGCAGCCGGGTTGTCGAGAGGAGTGGCGACCCGCCTAATGGGCCTTTCCCCCCGACGGCTCAGGCGGGTCGCTGTCAGCACCGGCGCTTTGTCCTCAGTCGGTCTTGCGACCCGGGCCGAGGCCGTACCGCGCAATGACGCGCGTGGCAAGGTAGGCGAAAATCGTCACGACGACCGCAGACGGAATGCTTGTCGTGCCCGAGTTGTTGCTCACGACGATGTTCTGTCCGAGCAGCGCGTCGACCACCACTGCGAGCCACGTCACCGCGATCGCCAGCGACGCCCACATCTCGCGGGCGAGGAACCGGGAAAAGGACCGATGCCTTCCGGGGAATGCCGCCGAAGGCTCGGATGAATGCGTCGCCATACGCACACCTCCTTCCTCGCACAAGGATTCCGCAGACCACGCCTCGGCGCATCCGTAAGCGCCCGCACGCCACCGTCGGGACTACGGACCCGTGACTCGCGCTGACGCGGCCGACCTCTCCGAACTCCCTGACCACCAGTACAGAGGGTTGCCCAGTTGCGGCGGGCTGTCGCGGCGCTCGACGTACTGCCCGACGATCCCGGCACCGCCGCGGTTCCCAGCGGTTCCGAGCGGGCGAACTCCAGTGAGCCGAGACGTCGATCAGGACGGGTTCCGGCCAGCACATCGGACGAAGGGCCGCGCATCAAGCGCGGCCCCCCGCCTGATCTCCGACGTTCCGGGGGCTGGGTCGGAGATCGCGTGATGGCGCCTTCCCCCAAAGGCCGCCATCACGGCTTAGAACGCGTCCTGCGCCCTGGTGTCAGGACCTATCTCGGCGCCGGGAGACTCGCTCCCCCGGACAAAGCGGCCGCGCCGTCCGAGCGCGACCCCTCCCGCTTGTCGCATCAGGCGGCTGGTGCGGGACTCACCGCGCTGTGAGAGCGCCCGGCTCAGCGCCCCAGCGGCTCGCGGTCGCCGCAGATGCCCCGCGCATCCAGGAGTTGATGCGCGCGTCCACGCTTGAGCTGTTCCGGCGGTTCTATGACGCGCAGCAGACCGCGAGTGCCGCGGTGCATATCGCGCATCTGGACCTGACGTTGGTCGAGGACGGCACGTACTTCGTTCACGAGGCGGATGGGGAGATCGTCGCGTGCGGGGGTTGGAGTCGTCGCGGCAAGCTGTACACCGGCTCAGTCGAGGGTCATGACGATGCCCGGCTGTTGGACCCGGCCAGCGAACCAGCGCGCGCGCGGGCCATGTTCGCGCGTGGCGACTGGACCCGCCGCGGCCTCGGTCGAGCGATCCTCGAGTCCTGTGAGCGCGCTGCTCGTCAGGAGGGCTTCACAAGTCTCGTCCTGGGGGCGACGCTCGCCGGAGAGCCGCTGTACCGGTCTTTCGGGTTCCGCGAAGTGGAGCGGTTCACGGTGACCATGCCTGACGGCGTGCCCGTCGAAGCTGTCGCCATGGAGCGTCCCATCGCCGAGGCGTGAACACCGAAGTCCGGGGACATGGACTTCCCCATGGGGTGGTCGAGAGCGGTTCCCTAGCGGTTCTAACCGCATCGGTACGCGGCTGTCCGCTTACCTGTGCGGTGCTTCTCAGATGTAGTACATCGCCTGGCCGGCGTCCGCAGCCTCGCGCTCGACGACGTCGGCGATCGTCGTGCGAGCGAGGACCTCGCGGGCCGCGGCGGCGGCCTCGGCGAAGACGCCCGCGCTGTCGCGGCCGAGCGGGCCGTCAAGCAGCTCGACGATCTCGAGCACCGTGATGCTCGACGGCTCCCGCGCGAACGAGTAACCGCCCTTGACCCCGCGCTGGGAGTTCAGGACCCCTGCGCGGCGCAGCGTCGCGAAGAGCTGCTCGAGGAACTGCACCGGGATGCCGCGCCGCTTGGCGAGCTCCCCGATCGGCACTGGCGCCTCGCCGGCACGGCCGAGCTCGGTCAGCGCCTGGAGCGCGTAGGGGGACTTGGTGGTGATCGAGATCATCGGTCGGCTCTACCCTCGGTGCCCGATCCTATGGCACGCCGCGACGAGAGCACCCGCCTGATCACGCGCTTCGCACCGCCGATCGTCCTGATGGGCGTCATCTACGCGCTGAGCGCGCAGCCGGACCTCAACTCCGGGCTGGGGACGGTCGACTTCGTCGGCCGCAAGATCGTCCACATGGGCGAATACGGTCTGCTCTGGTTCCTCTGGCACCGCGCCCTGGGCTTCCGCCACCCGGGCCGGGCCGCCGCGATCGCCATCGGCTACGCGATGACCGACGAGTTCCATCAGACGTTCGTCCACGGCCGCGAGGGCACCCTTCGCGACGTCCTCATCGACACAGCGGGCGTCGCGATCGCCTACGCGATCTGGCGCCGGTACCAGAGCCACCTGGCGGCACGCGAAGCCTGATCAAGTGGCCAAGGAGACGCCGCCGGGTCGCCGGTTCCGGCGCGACAGCACCGCCGGGATCCGCGCCGGGGTCTGCGGCCCGGTCGCCGGGCGGTTCCGAACACCGGCACGGTGCTGGTCCGGCGCGGCGATCGATGTGCCCGGGAAGGACGCAGTCGCCGCCGATGGCATCGCCATCGGCAAGACGAGGACGCAGCCGGGCGCGTCGAGCGTCCGCCGGAGCAGTGGCGGGACGGTGTTTCGGGGCCGCCCGGCGACCTAGAGCCAGCCGCGCTCGGTGGCGATCAGCACGGCCTGCGCGCGGTCAACGGCGCCGAGCTTGCCGTAGATGTTGTGCAGGTGTGTGCGGACCGTGCTCGTGGAGAGCTCGAGCTCGTGAGCGATCTGCTTGTAGACCTTCCCCTCGGCGAGGCGCTTGAGCACCTCGACCTCGCGCCCGGACAGCGGGCAGGGATCGACCTGGCGCACGCGCCCCGTCGACGGGAACGGCAGGTCGTACATGACCGAGCGCAGCTCCTCGGCCCCGAGGCCGACGGCGCGCGCGCAGCGCAGCAGCTCGGTCGGCGACACCGCGCCGCCCTGCGCGTAGTGCGCGAGCATGTCGGCGAGGCGGACGAAGGCGGTCTCGCCGGTCGCGTCCTCGGCGTGATGGCGCTCGATGACGGAGGCGATGCTCTTCGGCAGGCCCCAGCGACGCGCGAGGACGCCGCCGACGAGCGCGTGGTCGACGCCCAGCTCGCGGCGCTCCTTGTGGATGCGCTCCTCGGGTGTGCGGGCACCCTGGTGGACCTGCTGCGGGTAGCCGGGGTAGGCGTGCATCAGGACGAGCTTGCCGATGTCGTGGAGCAGCGCCGTGACCATCAGGCGGTCGCGCTCCTCGTAGCCGGCCTCGAGCGCGAGGCGCTCGGCCGCCCGCTGCGTCGCGACGCCGTGCAGGCGGAAGCGCTCGGGCGCCGCGTCCCAGACGGACGAGCGCTCGAAGAAGTCGAAGGTCCGCGCACGCGCGGCGATCGACTGCACGGCCTCGGGCGAGAGGATCTCGGTCGAGGCGACGATCGACTCGACTCGGCCGCGGCTGCGTCCCTCGGCCTGGTTGGCCAGGCGCAGGACCGCGATGACCAGGGCGACGTCGCCCTCGACTGCGGCGACGATCTCGCCCGTGTTGGAGCGCTCATCGGTGACGAGCCGCAGGACGCGGTCGCGCGATTCCGCCAGCGCGGGGAAGCCCTCGAGCGCCTCGAAAGCCGCGGTCAGGCGGCGACCGTGGCCCTCGTTGTGGCGGCGCTGCGCGTCGGCGGCTTCTGCCGCGGCCGCATCGTCGGCGACCCGCAGAGCGGTGGCGGGTTCAGGAGGCGTCATCTCGTCGTTCCGTTGGGGAAGTGGCGAAGTCGGTGCCGCCCAGGGGGGCGACCCTTCCCCTATCGGCACGCCTGGACGAGAGTTTGAGCGATTGCAACCAATCCGCTTCCAGTCGCCCTTCTCCAACCGTTTGACCGCAGACGCCGGACGGCGATCACCGCCGGGCTGTGTCCTCGGATCGAGCAATGCCACCGGCATTGCGCCGATCCTGCGTCCTTGCACGGCGCCGCCGCCGCGGCGTCACCGGCCCGACGTCCCGAGAAGGACCACTAACCGCCCCGGAGCGCCGTGTCGATGCGGCGCAGGGACTCCTCGCGCCCGAGCACCTCGAGGGTCTCGAAGATGCCCGGTGAGACCGCGGTGCCCGCAAGCGCGACGCGGATCGGCTGGAAGACGTCGCGCGGCTTGGCCTCGCGCGCGGTGATGACGCGGTGCAGCGCCGCGTCGAGGCTGGGGACGTTCCAGTCCTGCACGGCGCCGAGCGCCTCGCGCACGTCGCCCAGAGCCACGCGGCCCGCATCGCCCAGCCACTTCTCGCGGGCTTTCGGATCGTCGGCGGGCCCGTCGAACAGGAAGCCGGCCAGCGGCCAGAAGTCGGCGAGCGTCTGGATCTTCTCCTCGCTGATCGCGACGGCGTCGCGCAACCCGGCGTGCCCCGTGAAGGCCTCGAGCCGGCGGGTCAGCTCGTCGGTGCCGAGGTCACGCAGGTAGCGCCCGTTCATCCAGCGCAGCTTCTGCTCGTCGAAGCGGGCCGGGTTCTTGGAGACGCGCTCGAGCGCGAAGCGCCGGATCAGCTCGTCGGTGGGGATGATCGTCTCGTCGTCGGCGTCGCCCCAGCCGAGCAGCGCGAGGTAGTTGCGGATCGCCTCGGGCAGATACCCCGCAGCGCGCAGATCCTGCACCGACGCCGCGCCGTGGCGCTTGGAGAGCTTCTTGCCGTCGGGCCCATGCAGCAGCGGCAGGTGGGCGTACAGCGGCGCCTGCTCGCCCAGCGCCTCGAGCACGAGGACCTGCTTGGGCGTGTTGGAGATGTGGTCCTCGCCGCGCACGACGTGGGTGATCCCGGCGTCGAGGTCGTCGACCGCGACGGCCAGGTTGTAGAGCGGGCTCCCGTCGGCCCGCGCGATCACGGGGTCGTCGAGGTGGACGTGGCGGAAGGCGGTGTCGCCGCGGATGACGTCGCGGATCACCGTCTCGCCGTCGTCGGGAACGCGCAGGCGCACGGCGCCGTCGGCCTCCGGCTCGCCGCGGAAGCCGCGGTCGTCGCCATGGAGCGCCTTGTAGGCCTTGACGTCCTCGCCGGTGGCGCTCGAGCGGTACGCCCGATCCTCGTCGAGCAGGCGCTGCACGACCGCGCGGTGGCGCTGCTCGCCGGCTGTCTGGTAGATCGGGCCCTCGTCGAAGTCCAGGCCGAGCCAGCTCAGCGCGTCGAGGATGTGCTCGACGTTCTCGGGCGTCGAGCGCTCACGGTCGGTGTCCTCGATGCGCAGCACGAACGTCCCGCCCGAGCCGCGGGCCAGCAGCCAGTTGTAGAGCGCGGTACGCGCGCCCCCGATGTGGAGCCGGCCGGTGGGGCTGGGAGCGAAGCGGACGCGCATGTCGGTAGGAATCTAGGGAATGCCTCTTCACCACCCATCCCCGCGCCCATGCTGATCGGCGCCCACGTCTCCCCCGCCGGCGGCCCGGCGAAGGCCGTCGCCCGCGGCGAGGACCTCGGCGCGCGGGCGATCCAGATCTTCAACCAGAACCCGCGCGCCTGGAAGCCGACCGTCTACAGCGACGAGCAGGTCGCCGCTTTCGCCGAGGCGATTGCCGGCAGCCCCGTCGACGCACTGCTGATCCACGCCGTGTACCTGCTGAACGCCGCGAGCGACGACCCGGAGATCCGCGAGAAGACGCTGACGTCGCTGATCGCCTCGTTGCGCGCCGGAGCCGCGCTGGGCGCGCACGCGGTCGTGCTGCACCCGGGCTCGGCGAAGACCGGTGACGTCGGCGAGGCGATCGTGCGCGCCGGTGCGGTGATCCGCGAGGCGCTGGAGGAGACGGAGGAGTGCCCGCTGCACCTGGAGAACACTGCGGGCGCCGGCGGGACGCTCGGGCGCTCGCTTCGAGGAGCTCGGCGCGCTGATCGAGGCCGCCGGCGGCGACCGGCGCCTGGGAGTCTGCCTGGACTCCTGCCACATGCTCGCCTCGGGGATCGAGATCCGCTCGCCGCAGGCGCTGAGCGACGCCGTCGACGCCTGCGAGCGCGCCGTGGGCGCAGGCCGGATCGGCTCGCTCCACCTCAACGACAGCCAGACGCCGCTCGGGTCCAACCGCGACCGGCACGCGAACATCGGCGAGGGCGAGCTGGGCCTCGACGGGTGCCGGACGTTCCTGGCGGAGCCGCGTTTCGACGACCTGCCGTGCGTCCTGGAGACGCCGGGGCCCGACCGCTCCGGACCGACAGGCGAGGAGCTGGCGCTCTGCAACCACCTGCGCGAAGAGGGTCTGCGGGCGCGGAAATAGCGGCCCCCCGCCCCCGGTCCAGCGGTAGGGCGAGGGGCCACCACGGACGGTAGCAAGCCGATCCCGCCTGCGGGCCACCGGAGCCAGAACCGGTTTCGGAACGAGGCGGCGGTCGTCGGGCGACGGGATCGTGGATGGCGGGCGCCGCACGATGGCGAAACCGATGCTGGTTGCATCGGTGAGACATCGGTTGGCACCCGGCGCCACGAGCCCGCGCTCCGACGACCGGCGGCTTTCTGAAACCGGTTCTCAGTGCCAGGTGACCGCCGCGCGCAGTGCCTCCGCGGTGCGGGCGACCTCGTCGTCACCGAGAAACGCGTGGATCGGCAGCGAGAGGACCTCGCCGGAGAGTGTCTGCGCACATGGCACGTCCGCTCTCGCCTGCTCCGGGCCGAACATCGGCTGGCGCGGCAGCGGGACGGCGTAGTGGACGAGTTCGGGCGCCAGTTCCGCTTCGACGACACGCGGGCGATCGCCGTCCCCGCTCCGGGCTTCGTCCAGGTCCACCGCAATGCGCAGTTCGTCGTCTACGCGCGCTGCCCGGGGCGCAGCTGACGGCGCTTCAGCGTGAGATCGGCGAGGGGCCGAGGATGCCCTCGAGCTCTGCGCGCAGGCTGGGCGTCGGGCGGACCTTGAAGTTGGCGCCGAAACGCAGGCGCCGCTCGCCGGCGGACGTAGCGATGTCGAGCACGACCTCGCTCTCCCCCGCGTGGTTGCCGAGCACGTGCTTGAGGTCGTCGATGATCGTCGCCGGCACGCCGGTCGCGGCGGCGTCGATCCGCAGGCACAGCGGCTGTGGCCCCTGCGGCACGAGCGCCGCCGCCTCGCGCGCGGCCTCGGCCTCCTCGACCGTCGGGGCGAAGCGCTCGACGCTCTGGACGACGAGCGACGTCTTGTCCTTGTCCTTGTGGTCGATCCGCCCGCGGACGAGCACGATCTCGTCGACGCCGAGCGCCCCTTCGTACTCGGTCAGCGCCTTCTCGAACAGGAGCATCTCGATCTCGCTCTCGAGATCGCCGAGCGTGGCGAACATCATCGAGCCGCCGTTGCGCGTCTTGATCTTCTTCGCCTGGGTGATGATCCCGCCGGCCGTCACCCATTCGCCGTCGCGGCGCTCGCAGAGCTCGGCGAGCGTCCCGTCGACCTTCGCGCGCAGCGCGTCGCGCACGTCCTTCAGCGGATGCGTCGAGATGAAGAGGCCGATCGCCTCCTTCTCGACCGCGAGCAGCTCGCGCTGGTCGAACTCCTCCGTGGGGATCGGCGGATGGCTCGGCTGGAACGCAGCCGCGGCCGAGCCCGGGCCGGCAGCGCCCCCGGCGCCCCCGCCGTCCAGCTCGCCCATGTCGAAGATCGAGCCCTGCCCGATCTGCGCGTCGAGCTGCGCCTTCTGACCCGCGCCCTGCGCCTGCTCGAGGACCTCGAGCATGCCCTTGCGGGTCGCCCCGGTCGAGCCGAACGCGCCGCACTTGATCAGCGCCTCGATCGCGCGCTTGTTGACCAGGCGCGCGTCGACGCGCGCGCAGAAGTCCCAGATCGACTCGAACGGCCCATCAGCCCCGCGCGCGGCCTTGATCGCCTCGACGGCCTGGTGGCCGACGCCCTTGACGGCATCGAGGCCGAAGCGGATGTCGCCGCCGTCGACGACGAACTCGTGGTCGGAGACGTTGACGTCCGGCGGGAGGATGTCGATCCCCATGTCCTCGCAGCGGGCGGCGAAGAACGGCACCTTGTCCTTGGTGTCCATCACCGAGGAGATCAGCGCGGCCATGTACTCGGCCGGGTGATTGGCCTTCAGCCAGGCGGTGCGGTAGGCGATCAGCGCGTAGCAGGCGGCGTGCGAGCGGTTGAAGGAGTAGTCGGCAGACTTCTCGTTCGTCGTCCACAGCCAGTTGATGAGGCTCTGGTCGGTGCCCGAGGCCGCGCAGCCCGCGCGGAACTCCGGCTCGAGCTCGGCCATCGCGGCGCGATTCTTCTTGCCGATCGCCTTGCGCAGGTCGTCGGCCTTGGCGCCGCTGAACCCCGCCAGGGACTTGGCGATCTGCATCGCCTGCTCCTGGTAGAGGATCACGCCGTAGGTCGTGCCGATGATCGGCTCGAGCCGCACGTCGGGGATCGACACCGTGTCCGGGTCGCGCTTGCCGCGCGCGTACGCCGGGATCTGCTCCATCGCGCCCGGGCGGTAGAGCGCGACGAGCGCGACGAGGTCGTCGAACTCGGTCGGGCGCACCTTGCGCAGCGCCTCCTGCATGCCCTCGGACTCGAACTGGAAGACACCGATCGAGTCCCCCCGCTGGAGCATGTCGTACGTCGGCGGGTCGTCGAGCGGGAGCGTCGTCATGTCCGGCCTGCTGCCGGTGGAGCGCTCGATGATGTCCAGGGCGTCCTCGATCACGTCGAGGTTGCGCAGGCCCAGGAAGTCCATCTTCAGGAGGCCGAGCTCCTCGACCGGCTTCATCGAGAACTGCGTCACGACCTTGTAGACGCGCTCTCCGTTCTCGTCGGTCGTGTTCGCATCGGCGAGCTGGACCGGGACGATGTCGGTGAGCGGCCGGTCGGCGATCACGACAGCCGCGGCGTGGATCGACGAGTTGCGGACGATCCCCTCGAGGCCCTGGGCGACGTCGATGATCTGCTTGGCGGTCGGATCGGCGTCGTAGGCGACACGCAGCGGCTCGCCCTCCTGCAGGCAGTCGGCGAAGGAGGGCGACCGGCCCATGACCGGATCGGGGATGAGCTTCGCGAGCCGGTCGCCGGCACCGTAGTCGTGCCCGAGCACGCGCGCGGCGTCGCGCGTCGCCGCGCGCGGGAACATCTTGCCGAAGGTGACGATCTGCGCGACCGAGTCGCGGCCGTACTTGTCGGTGACGTAGCGCATGACCTGCTCGCGGCCGCGCACCGAGAAGTCGATGTCGATGTCGGGCATCGACACGCGCTCGGGGTTCAGGAAGCGCTCGAAGAGCAGGTCGTAGCGCAGCGGGTCGACATCGGTGATCCGCAGGCAGTACGCGACGATCGAGCCCGCCGCCGAGCCGCGGCCCGGGCCCACTGCGACGCCGCTGCGCTTGGCGTAGGCGATGAAGTCCCAGACGATCAGGAAGTAGGCGTTGAAGCCCATCCGGTCGATGACCTCGAGCTCCATGTCCATCCGCTCGATCGCCTCGGCGGGCGGCGGATCGCCGTAGCGCTCGCGCAGCCCCTCCTCGACCCGGGCGCGCAGATAGGAGCGCTCGTCCTCGCCCTGGGGCAGGAAGCGCGGGATCAGCTGCTTGCCGAGCTCGATCTCGACGTCGCAGCGCCCGGCGATCTCGAGCGTCGTCGGCAGGGCCTCGGGGAACTCCGCGAACTGCTCCGCCATCTCCTCGCTGGAGCGCAGGTAGAACTCGTTCGTGTCGAAGGTCATCTTCGGCGCGGCGAGCGTCGACTTCGTCTGGACGCACAGCAGCGCCGTGTGGTGGTGGTAGTCCTCGCGGCGCAGGTAGTGCACGTCGCCGGTGCCGACGACCGGGCGGCCGACCTCGCGCGCGATCCGTGCGATCCCGACGTTCGCGCGCTCCTGGGGTGCGAGCCCGTTCTTCTGCACCTCGAAGTAGACGTTCTCGGCACCGACCGCCTGGAGGAGGTCGTCGGCGTGAGCGCGGGCCTCGTCGTCACGGCCTTCGGCGAGCCGGCTGGTGAACCGCGACGCCAGGCAGCCCGTCAGCACGATCAGGCCCTCGCGGTGCGCGGCCAGCTGGGCGAGGTCGACGGTCGGCTTTCCTCGGCTGAGCCCCTCGAGGAACCCCGCCGAGCAAAGCCGCACGAGGTTGCGGTAGCCCTCGTTGGACGAGGCCATCAGGGTGAGGTGGTTGCGCTCGACCTTCTTGGGCCCGCGGTCGGTGTGATCGTCGACGTAGTAGATCTCGCAGCCGACGATCGGCTTGATCCCGTGCTTCTTGGCCGCCTTGTAGAGCTCGACGGCGCCGTTCATCACGCCGTGGTCGGTCAGCGCGAGTGCGGGCTGCCCGAATGCCGCGGCGCGCTCGGCGAGCGCGTCGATCTTGCAGGCCCCGTCGAGCAGCGAGTACTCGGAGTGGACGTGCAGGTGGGCGCAGGACGGGGTTGACACGGGAGCCGCAGGATAGGCGCCGGGCCGGACGGGGCGCGGGGCCGAAGGCCGCAATCAGCGGACGTTGCGAAGCGCGCGTTCGAGCGCACCCAGCAGTCCGCCGCGCCGCGCGGGCGGTGCGCTCGCGACGGGCACGGCGAGCGGCGAGGCCGGCCGCGTCAGGGGCTCGGGCGGCGCCGCGTGGGGCGGCGGCGCGAGGCCCTCCGGCGGCGTCTGGACGCGCAGGCGCTCGGCTGCGCGGGCGAGCCCCGCGATCAGGGCATCCGTCTCGGCAGCGGGTGGGTGCGCCGGGACGGGCCCAGACTCGGCGGCGGTCACGGGCGCGCGATGCGGGGCGGGAGCGGGGGTCACACGGGCGCGCTCGGCCGTCAGCGCGTTCGTCGCCGCGTCGCGAGCTGCGCGCTCGGCGCTCACCGCCAGCTCAGCGGCTTCGCGGGCGGCGCGCTCGGCGTGCAGGGCGCTCTCGGCGGCGGCGCGGGTGGCGATCTCGCGGTCGAGCGCCTCGCGCGCGGCGCGCGTGGCGGCGGCGGCCTGGGCGACCACGCCCGCGAGCGCGGCGTCACGGCGGGCGCGCTGCGCCAGGTGGGCGCGCAGCGCCCGCGCGTCGTGCTCGGCCTGCTCGAGCTCGGCGACGCGGCGCTCGGCGTCCGCCAGCCGGCGGCGCAGCTCCTCCTCGGCCAGCTCGGCCCGCCGCGCGCGGCGCTCGGCCAGCACGGCCGGATCGCCCGGGGCGCCGGGGTGCGGATCGGGAGCGGCCACAGCGCAGAGCGTACGCGTCAGACGGTCGGAATCCGCCCGCGGCGCCGCTGGGTCTCCCAGACGCCCAGCACGAGCACCGCGGCGCCCGCCACCGCGGCGCCCGCGGCGACCTTCGGGGCCAGCTCCCTGGCGCGCTTGCGCATGTACCAGCTGCCGATCTGCAGCGTGATCCACCCGACGATGCGCTGGTGGAGCCCGCTCAGGCCTCCGTCCATGGTCATACCTCCTGAGATGCCCGTAGGCGATGGGCCATCCGCGACTGCAGCGACCACAGCTCGATGAACCCGGGCGAGGCCTGCTGGCTGAACAGGCCGCCGGAGGTCTCGAAGGTGGCCAGCGCGGCGTCGTAGACGGCGTTCGGCGAGGAGCGCGTGACGACGCGCGCGGCGCCCTTGTAGAGCTTCATGCCGATGGTGCCGCTGACCCGCTCGTTGACCGAGTTCATGTACGCGTCGAGATTCTCGCGCAGCGGCTCCCACCAGAGGCCGGCGTAGACGAGGTAGGCCCACTGGCGGTCCAGGCCGCTCTTGAACTGGTTCTGGTGGATCGTGCCGGTCAGCCGCTCGAGCTCGGCGTGCGCGGGCAGCAGGATCGCGGCGGCCGGGACCTCGTAGATGTCGCGCACCTTGAGGCCGACGATGCGGTCCTCGATGTGATCGACGATCCCCACGCCGTGGCGGCAGCCGATCTCCGCGACGTGCTCGAGCAGCGAGACGAGACCCATCGGGATCCCGTCCAGCGCGACCGGGACGCCCTGCTCGAAGGTGACCTCGACCGTCTGCGGCTCGTCGGGCGCCAGCTCGGGGCGGGTCACGAGCTGGAACACGTCGTCCTCCGGCGCATGGTCGAGATGCTCGATCCACTTGCCCTCCGACGAGCGGCCCCAGAGGTTGTCGTCGATCGAGTAGGGCGTCTGCTCCGCTCCGCCCTTGATCGGGATGCCGTTCTCGCGCGCGTAGGCGATCTCCTCCTCGCGGCCCATCTGCCAGCCGCGCACCGGCGCGATGACCTTCAGCTCGGGCGCGAGCGTCGCGACGGTCGCCTCGATCCGGACCTGGTCGTTGCCCTTGCCGGTGCAGCCGTGCGCGATCGTGTCGCAGCCGTGCTTGCGCGCGTAGTCGACGGCGAGCTTGGCGATCAGGGGGCGGCCGAGCGCCGTGAACAGCGGATAGGCCAGGCCGTAGATCGCGTTCGCCTTGATCGCCGGGGCGATGAAGTCGCGCGCGAACTCGTCGCGCGCGTCGACGACCTCGGCCGCCACGGCGCCGAGCTGGAGCGCCTTGCCCTTGACGACCTCGTAGTCCTCGCCGGGCTGACCGAGGTTGATCGTCAGCGCGACGACCTCCGCCTCGTACTCGTCCTGGATCCATTTGAGCATCACGCTCGTGTCCAGGCCGCCCGAGTACAGGAGCAGTACGCGCTGGACCTCCCCCGGCTGGGCGAGGTAGCTGGCGGTGCGGGTGTGGCGTGCTGCGTCGGTCATTGCGCCGCAGTCTAGTGTCGTGAGTCGGAGGTTCGGGTCGGGCGATTTCGGATGTCCGATCGTGATCTGAGCCTCGGCGGTGACCCGGCTGGACTCGTAGCCCGCCCGCCCTCACGGGGCCGGGCGCCGCAGGGGCTCAGGCGCGAGCGGGCGCCGAAAGCGCCAGCGAACTTCTGATTCAGGACACTAGGAAGGCGGAGCCGCCCCGCGCGGTCAGGCCACGCGCTCGGGCGCGGAGTAGACGTTCACGTCCCCCGCGCGGGCGAAGCCGCAGAGCGTCATCCCGCGGTCGGCGGCGAGCGCGATCGCCAGCGAGGACGGCGCGCCGACCCCGACGAGGATCGGGACGCCGGCGACAGCGGCCTTCTGGACCAGCTCGAACGAGAGGCGGCCGCTGACGCACAGCACGTGGCCGTGCAGCGGCAGCAGCCCGTCGATCAGCGCCCGCCCGATCACCTTGTCCATGGCGTTGTGGCGCCCGACGTCTTCGCGCGCCAGCATCAGCGCCCCGTCGACGGTGAAGAGGCCGGTCGCGTGCATGCCGCCGGTCTGCGCGAACGCCGGCTGGCCTGCCGTGAGGCTGCTCGGCAGCCCGCCGAGGCGCGCACGCGACAGGACCGGGCCGGGCGCCGCAACCGGTGCGAGCACGGCGACCTCCTCGAGCGCGCCCTTCCCGCAGATCCCGCACGAGGACGTCGTGTAGAAGCGCCGCGCGGGTGGCTCGCGCAGCAGCGGGCCCCGCACGTCGATGATGTTCGCTGCGAGATCGTCGGTGAGCCCGACGGCGGGCGCGGCGGCCAGCGGGTCGAGCAGGCCCTCGCCGACGAGGAAGCCGAGCGCCAGCTCCTCGTCCTGGCCGGGTGTGCGCATCGTGATGGCCAGCGCCGTCCCGTCCACGCGGATCTCCAGCGGCTCCTCGACGGCGACCGCGTCGCTGATCCCGTCGTGATCGACGGTCGCCACCATGTGCGCCGCGGGCCGGTCCGCCATGGTCATGCGCCTCAGCCCGCGCTCGCCAGCGCCGGGGTGGCGGACGGCGCCTCGTGGACGGGGCGCACGTCGACCGCGACGACCTTGTACTCCGGGCACGACGTGTTGACGTCGGCGGACGAGCCGACGAGCAGGTTCGTGCGCACCTCCGGGAAGTGGAAGGCGGTGAAGACGTGCCCGGGCTCGATCCGGTCGGTGATCCGCGCGGGAACCTCGATCCGCCCGACGCGGCTGCGCACCGACACGAGATCGCCGTCGGCGACCCACAGGCGCTCGGCGTCCTGCGGATGGAGCTCCAGCCAATCGGCCGGGAACAGTTCGAGGTTGCGCGGTGCGCCGCGTCATCGTGCCGGCGTTGTAGTGCTCCAGCCGGCGGCCGGTGATCAGGACCAGCGGGAACTCCTCGTCGGCGGCGTCGCCGGGCTCCTTGTAGGGCAGCGCGGCGAAGTGCGCGCGCCCGCCGGGCTGCTGGAAGCGCTCGCGATAGAGGATCGGCGCGTCGCTGCCGTCGGGCGCGACCGGCCACTGCAGGCCGCGGCGCCCGAGCCGCTCGTAGGTCACGCCCGCGAACTCCGGCGTCAGCGCCGCGATCTCGCGCATCGCGTCGGCCGGCGTCTCGAGCCCCATGTCGTGGCCGAGCGCGCGCGACAGCCCGGTGAGGATGTCGAAGTCGGTGCGCGCCTCCCCCGGCGGTTCGATCGCCGGGGCGACGAGCTGGATGCGCCGCTCGGCGTTCGTGAACGTGCCCGCCTTCTCCAGGAACGAGGAGGCCGGCAGGACCACGTCGGCGTAGGCGGTGGTCTCGGTCTCGAAGATGTCCTGGCAGACGAGGAACTCGAGCGCCTCGAGCGCACGCACGACGTGCGTCGTGTTCGGATCGGTCTGCGCGACGTCCTCGCCGAAGATGAACATCGCCTTCAGCTCGCCGGCGACGGCGGCGTCGAACATCTGCGGGATCTTCATGCCCGGCGTACGCGAGAGCGGAACGCCCCACGCCTGCTCGAAGTCGCGCGCGACCGCCTCGTCGCCGACCGGGCGGTACCCGGAGTACGTGTCGGGCAGCGCGCCCATGTCGGAGGAGCCCTGGACGTTGTTCTGCCCGCGCAGCGGCAGCAGCGCCGAGCCGGGGCGACCGACCTTGCCGGTCATGAGCGCCAGGTTGCAGATCAGCTGGGCGACCTCCGACCCGTAGCGGTGCTCGGTCACGCCCAGGCCCCAGAGGATCGAGGCCTCCCCCGCCTCCCCGTAGATCTCGGCCGCCGCCTCGAGGTCCGCGCCGGGGATCCCCGTGATCTCCTGCACGGCCGTCCGGGGTGTAGGCGGCGATCAGCTCCTGCACCGCGTCGAAGCCGCTCGTGCGCGTCCGCGACGAATGCATGGTCGATGAAGCCCTCGCGCTCGAGCACGTGCGCCAGCCCGAGCAGGACCGCCGCATTCGTCCCCGGTCGCGGCGCGAGGTGCAGCACCCCGTAGTCGGCCAGCTCGATGCGCCGCGGGTCGATCGTCACGAGCCGCAGGCCGTGCAGCGCCGCCTGCTTGATCCGCGCCCCGGCGACCGGATGACCCTCGGTGGGGTTGGCGCCGATGATGATCGCTGCGTCCGCGTGCTCGATGTCGTCGAAGGAGCCGGTCGCCCCGGAGTAGCCCAGCGACGCGGCGCAGCGCGTACGAGGTCGGCGAGTGGCAGACGCGCGAGCAGTTGTCGATGTTGTTCGTGCCGATCGCCGCGCGCATCAGGCGCTGCATCGCCCAGCAGTCCTCGTTCGTCGCGCGCGAGGAGGCCAGCCCGGCGATCGCGTCGGGACCGTGATCCGCGCGGACCCGGGTCAGCTCGCCGACGATCCGCTCGGTGGCCTCCTCCCAGGTCGCGCTGCGCAGCCGCCCGCCGTCGCGGAGCAGCGGCGTCGTCAGGCGCTCGCGCGAGCGCGAGAACTGGTGTGCGAAGCGGCCCTTCAGGCACGTGTGCCCGCGGTTGGCCGGCCCGTCGAGCGCCGGCGCGATCGACACGACCCGTCCATTCCGCGCGCCGGCCTCCAGCCGGCAGCCGACGCCGCAGTAGCCGCAGGTCGTCGTCGTGGTCGTGTCGAACCGCTCCATGACCTCAGATGGTGGCCGATTCGGCGAGCGCGAGCAACGAGATCTCGGTGATCGCGTCGGTCGGGCACGTGTCGGCGCAGGCGCCGCACGAGACGCACGCCGATTCGCGGAAACCGGCGTCGATCCCGGCGACGACGTTCGCGCTGAAGCCGCGGCCCGTCGCGGTCAGCGCGAAGGCGCCCTGGATCTCGTCGCAGGCGCGCACGCAGCGCCCGCACGAGATGCAGAGCCCGTGCCGGAAGGCGAGATAGGGATGGCGCGTGTCGTCGCGCTCGGGATGCACGGCGCCGGGCCAGCGCGGCTCGCCGACGCCGAGCTGCCGAGCGACCGCCGCGAGCTCGGTGTGCTCGGCGGGCGGCTCTGCGAGCTCGGAGAGCACGAGCTCGACGACCGCGCCGGCGACGCGGCGCGCGGCCGGCGCCTGCGTGTCGACGACCATGCCCTCGCGGCAGGGCGTCGTGCACGAGGCGACGGGCCCCGGCGCGTCGTCGACGCCGACGAGGCACACGCGGCAGGCGCCGAACGGCGCCAGGCGCTCGTCGAAGCACAGCGTCGGGATCTCGCGGCCCGCGGTGCGGGCGGCCTGCAGCACGGTCGTCCCGGGCTCGACCTCGACCTGCACTCCGTCGATCGTCAGGCGCGTCATGCGAGCCCCAGCTCCCGGGGGAAGTGGGCGATCAGCGAGCGGATCGGCGCCGGCATGCCGCCGCCGTGGGCGCAGAGGCTGCCGAGCTCGAGCGTCTCGAGCAGCGCCTCGAGGCGCTCGCGGTCGACGGGCGCATCGGCCGCGACCATCGCATGGGCGCGCTCAAGGCCGATCCTGCACGGGAAGCACTTGCCGCAGCTCTCGTCGGCGCCGAAGCGCAGCAGGTGGCGCGCGAGCTCGCGCATGTCCGTCGACGCGTCGAACCCGATGATGCTGCCGTGGCCGACCATGCAGCCCACCGCGGCCAGCGGCGCGAAGTCGAACGGGGTGTCGAGCAGCGCCGCCGGGAGGATGCCTCCGAGCGGCCCGCCGATCTGCACCGCCTTCAGCGCGCCGCCGCCGGCCAGGCCGCCTGCGACCTCCTCGCACAGCTCGCGCACCGTGATTCCGAACGGGACCTCCACGACGCCGGGCCGCGTGAAGCGCTCGTTGAAGCAGACGAGCTTGGAGCCACTGGACTCGCCGGGGCTGAGCGCGCGGTAGGCGGCGGCGCCGCGGGAGGCGATGAACGGCACGCTGCACAGCGTCTCGACGTTGTTGACGACGGTCGGCATGCCGTAGAGCCCGCGCTCGGCTGGGAACGGCGGCCGCGCCGAGACGGTGCCGCGCAGGCCCTCCAGGCACGCGAGCAGCGCGGTCTCCTCGCCGACGACGTACGAGCCGGCGCTCTGCACCACAGTCACGTCGAAGCCGAACCCGCTGCCGAGGATGTCGGCGCCGAGCAGGCCGGCCGCGCGCGCCTCCTGCGCCGCGGCCTCGAGCGCCGGCCTGGACTCCGGGTACTCCGAGCGCACGAGGATGAAGCCCTCGCTCGCCCCGACCGCGTAGCCCGCGAGCGTCATGCCCTCGAGCAGCAGCGCCGGGGAATGCTCCATCAGGTGCTTGTCGATGTACGAGCCGGGGTCGCCCTCGTCGCCGTTGACGACGACGTAGCGCCGCTCGGCCGGGACGGTCGCGGCGAACTCCCACTTGCGCCCGGCCGGGAAGCCCGCGCCGCCGCGCCCGCGCAGATCGGCCTCGCGGACCTCGGCGAGCAGATCGCCGGACGAGCGCATGGTCAGCGCGCTGCGCAGGCCCGACCAGTCGCCGGGCTCGGTCAGCACCGGGACGTCGAGCAGGCTGCGCGCCGGGGGCTCGGGCGCCGCGCGCGACTCGCCCGCCAGCACGCGCTGCAGGGCGCCGGGACCGGCGTCGATCGTCTCGCCGTCGCGGATGGCCGGCGAGCTGTGACAGAAGCCCAGGCAGACGGTCTCGGCGAGCGACAGCGCCCCGTCCTCGCTGCGCTCGCCGACCTCCACGCCCAGGCCCTCGGCCAGCGCCTCGACGTGCGCGCCCGCGGTCGCCGCAAAGCACGCGGTGCCCGTGCAGACCCGCACGTGGCGCCGCCCGCGCGGCACGCGCAGGTCGTCGTAGAAGGTCGCGACCCCGTGGACCGCCGCCTCCGGGAGCCCGGTCTGCGCGGAGACTGCGCGAATGTCCTCGTCGGTCAGCGCGCCGTGCTCGGCGGCGGCGGCCGTGAGCAGCTCGACGGCCGTCGGCGCGCGCGCGGCACCGCGGCGGCGTGCGAGCTCCACGAGGTTGGCGGACATCGTCCGCACCGTAGTGCCTCAGGGAGTCAGCAGGCGGCCGATCCGCGCGACGGCGTCGTCGACGATCGCCTCGTCGATCGTCAGCGGCGGCAGCAACCGGATCGTCGCCGGCCCGGTGGCGTTCAGGATCACATGCTGCTCGGCGAGCGCGCGCAGCACGAGCCCCGGCGCGTCGCCGTGCTCGAGATCGAAGCCGACCATCAGCCCGCGGCCGCGCACGCCGAGCACCCCGGGCAGCTCTTCGAGGCCCGCGCGCAGTCGCTCGCCGAGCTCGCGCACGCGCGCCAGCAGCGCCGGATCGTCGGTGACCTCGAGGGCGGCCAGCGCCGCCGCGGCGACGACGGGGCCGCCGGCGAACGTGGAGCCGTGGTCACCGGGCCGCAGCGTGTCCTCGAGGCGCTCACCGGTGATCAGCGCGCCGATCGGCAGGCCGCCGCCGAGCGCCTTGGCGACGGTCATCGCGTCGGGGGTGACGCCCGTCTCGCTGAACGCCCACAACGCGCCCGTGCGCCCCATGCCGGTCTGCACCTCGTCGAAGATCAGCGCCGCGCCATGGCGGTCGCACGCCTCGCGCGCGGCGACCAGCGCGTCCGGCGGCGTGACGTGCACGCCGCCCTCCCCCTGGATCAGCTCGACGAGCAGCGCCGCGGTGCCGTCGTCCACCGCCGCGGTGATCGCGCCGGCCGTCGGGGCGACGGCGCGAAAGCCCGGGACGAGCGGGGCGAACGGCGCCTGCTTGCTCTCCTGCGGGGTCGCCGACAGCGCCCCCAGGGTGCGGCCGTGGAACCCGCCGGTCGCGCTGATGATGTCGCCGCCGGCCTTGGCCCGCCGCGCGAGCTTGATCGCGGCCTCGTTCGCCTCGGCGCCGGAGTTGCAGAAGAAGGCCTTGCCGCCGAGCGAGGACGCCGACAGGCGCTCGGCCAGGCGCATTGCCGGCTCGGTGTAGAAGAGGTTCGAGACGTGCATCAGCCGCCCCGCCTGCTCACGGATCGCCTCGACGACCGCGGGGTGGCAGTGGCCGAGGTTCGTGACCGAGATCCCGCACAGCAGGTCGAGGTAGCGCGTCCCGCCGTCATCCCAGACCCACGGCCCCTCGCCGCGGACGATCTCGACCGGCAGGCGCGCGTAGGTCCCGATGACGTTGGCGGCCTCGAGCCGCTGCAGCTCCGACAGGCTCATCTGGTCCTCACGCAGCCGGCGTGATCTTCGTGCCGTACCCGGCGTCGGTGAACAGCTCGAGCAGGATCGAGTGCGGGACCCGGCCGTCGACGATGTGCGCCGAGGCGACGCCGCCGTGGATCGCTTCGACGCAGGCCTGGAGCTTGGGGCGCATCCCGCCGCCGACGCCCTCCAGCGCCGCCTCGACCTCGTCGGCGCCGGCCTCGCTGACGAGCGAGCCCTCGTCGGCGGGGTCGCGCAGCCAGCCCCCGACGTCGGTCAGGAACATGACCTTGTACGCGCCGAGCGCCCGTGCGACGGCGCCGGCCGCCTCGTCGGCGTTGATGTTGTGGCTCTGCCCGTCGCGGTCGGCGCCGATCGACGCGATCACGGGGATGTAGTCCTGCGCGATGTGGTTGATCACGTCGACGTCGACGCGGTCGATCCGCCCCACGAAGCCGACGTCGCTGCCGTCCGGGGCGCTCTGGCGCACGACGCGGAACAGGCCGCCGTCGTCGCCGCTGAGCCCCACGGCAGACTGGCCGTGACGGCCCAGGCGCAGGACGATGTCCTTGTTGACCTTGCCCACCAGCACCATCTTGGCGACCTCGACGGTCTCGGCATTGCTGACGCGCAGCCCGCCGCGGAACTCGACCTCGAGCCCCAGGCGCTCCATGTAGGCGGTGATCTCCGGCCCGCCGCCGTGGACGACGACGGGGTTCAGCCCGACGTACTTGAGCAGCACGACGTCGCGCGCGAACTCCTCGCGCAGCGCCGGGTCCTCCATCGCCGCACCGCCGTACTTCAGGACGACCGTGCGCCCGTGGAACTCGCGGATGTACGGCAGCGCCTCGAGCAGCGTGGCGACGTCGCCGTGTGGTGCGATGGGCGTCATGGGCGCTCCCCGTTCACGTCGTGTACTCGGCGTTGATGCGGATGTACTCGTGACCGAAGTCCGAGAAGAAGACCTCGGTCTCGCAGCCGTCGCCCGGCAGGCCGATGACGTACTCGACCTCGGGTCGCTGCACGCGCTCGGCGAGCAGCGCCGCGTCGTGGCCGACGGCCTGGCCGGCGACGCAGACCTGCATCCCTTCGATCGCGATGTCGACCGGCAGCGGTGCGGTCTCCGGCAGCGCCATGCCGACGGCCTGCGCGACGCGGCCCCAGTTCGGATCGCCGCCGTGCAGGGCCGTCTTGACGAGCGGGGAGTTGGCGACGGCGCGCGCGGCGCGCTCGACGTTCGGCTGGTGGCCGCCGCGGACCACGACCCGCCCGACGCGCGCCGAGCCCTCGCCGTCGCGCACGATCAGCAGCGCCAGCCTCCGCAAGAGCATGTCGAGCGCCTCGCCGAAGCGCACCTCGGCCTCGCTCTCGGGCTCGACCGCGACGCCGCTCGCGCCGCTCGCGATCAGGATCACGGTGTCGTTCGTCGAGAGCTGGCCGTCGACGGTGATGCGGTCGAACGAGCGCTTGACCGTGACGCCGAGCAGCAGGTCCGCGGTCTCGGCCGACAGCGCGGCGTCGGTCTGCACGAAGCACAGCATCGTCGCGTGGCTGGGCTGGATCATGCCGGCGCCCTTGCACTGGGCGCTGAGCCGGACCGTGCCGCCGGGCAGGTCGACGTCGAGCGAGGCCTGCTTGTGGAAGAGGTCGGTCGTCTCGATCGCCAGCTGCAGATCGCCGGCGCCGTCCGCGCGCAGCTCCTCGCGCGCCGACGCGAGGCCCTTGACGATCGCGCCGCCGTCGAGCTGGACGCCGATCACGCCGGTCGAGCAGACGGCGACCTGGTCCTCGCTCACGCCGGCGCACATCGCCGCGGCGCCCTGCATCTTCGCGGCCAGCTGGTAGCCGAGCGAGCCCGTCGCGGCGTTCGCGTTGCCGGAGTTGACGGCGACGGCGCGGATCGCATCCAGGCGGCAGCGCTCGCGCGTGACGAGCACCGGCGCCGCCTGCACGCCCGAGCGCGTGAAGCGCGCGGCGCTCGTGGCATCCGGGCTGTCGCAGACGAGCAGCCCGACGTCGTGCCCGCCGGAGGGCTTGATGCCCGCGGCGACGCCGGCGGCGCGGAAGCCCCGCGGCAGCCCGGAGCCGGCCGCCTCGCGCACGTGGTCGAGGCCCGGCACCCAGCGTGAGCTGAACGCCGCGCTCACAGCGACCGCCCACCGCCGCTCGCACAGCGCGCCTGATGTCCCCACATGCCGGCCTCACAGCGACCGCCCGCCGCCGCCCGCACAGTCCGCCTGATGTCCCCACATGCCGGTCCTCACAGCGACCGCCCGCCGCCGCTCGCACAGCGCGCCTGATGGTCCCCACGCGCCGGTCCTCACAGCAGCCCCTCGGTCTCGGGGAAGCCCAGCATCAGGTTGAGGTTCTGGATCGCCTGCGAGGAGGTGCCCTTCCAGAGGTTGTCGATCGCGGCGAAGACGAACGCCTTCCCGGTGCGCTCGTCGATGCCTGCATGGATGCGGCAGACGTTCGTGTCGCGCACGTCGCGCACCCCGGGCGGGCGGTCGGTCAGCTCGACGAACGGCTCGCCCGCGTAGGCCTCGGCGTAGAGCGCCGCGATGTCGAGGTCCTCGTCGCCGTCCGGCAGCGTGACGTAGCAGGAGACGAGCTCGCCCTGGTCGAGCGGCAGCAGGTGCGGCGTGAAGCTCGCGAGCACGCCGTGCGCACCCGCGGCGGCCAGCTCCTGGTCGATCTCCGGCATGTGGCGGTGGCGCCCGACGCCGTAGGGCACGACGTTCTCGTCGACCGCGACGAAATGCGTCCGGTCGGTCGCCTCGCGTCCGGCCCCCGACACGCCGGTCTTCGCGTCGATCACGACGTCGGTCATGTACGGCGCGAGCGGGGCGAGCGCCAGGATGATCGCCGTCGGGAAGCATCCGGGATTGCCGACCAGGTCGGCGCCGCGAAGCTCCTCGCGGTAGCGCTCGGGAAGCCCGTACACCGCTGTCTCGATCAGCCCGGGCGCGGGGTGCGGGACGTACCACTCCTCGTAGGTCCCGAGGTCGCGCAGCCGGAAGTCGGCGCTGAGGTCGACGACCTTGATCCCGCGCTCGCGCAGCGCGGCGACGGTGCTCGCGGCGGCGCCGTGCGGGTAGGCGACGATCGCCGCCTCGACGTCCGCATGACGGTCGAGGTCGAGCTCCTCGAGCTCGCGCGCCACACGGTGGTGCGGGTAGAGCTCGTCGAGCGAGCTGCCGACGTACGAGCGGCTGGTGACGGCGCCGAGCTCGAGGCGCGGGTGACGGTCGACGAGGCGCGCCGCGAGCGCCCCTGCGTACCCCGACGCCCCCGCGACCAGGACGCGTGCGTCAGCCACGCAGCTCACCTCCCAGCTCGTCGCGCAGCGCGGCGACGATCCGCTCGCGAACGGGCGTCGACGTCGTCGTCGGTGAGCGTGCGGTCGGCGGCGCGGAACCCGAGGTGCAGCGCGAGCGAGACGCGCCCGGCGCCGACCTGATCGCCGTGGTAGACGTCGAACACGCCGGCGCCCGCGATCAGCGGCGCGCCTGCGCCGCGGACGATCTCGAGCACGCGCGCCGCCGGGACGTCGTCCGGGACGATCACGGCAAGGTCCTGGCGCAGCTCGGGGAAGCTCGTCAGGTCGGCGTAGAGCTCGCTGCCCCCGGCGTGCGCGATCGCCCTGCCGACGTCGATCGCCAGCACCGCGACGGGCGCGTCGAAGCCCCAGGTGGCGGCGACGGTCGGGTGCAGCTCGCCGAAGATCCCGAGCACCTCCTCGCCGCAGCGGATCTCGCCGGCGCGACCGGGGTGCAGGAACGGGCGCTGCGTCTGCACGGCCGCCCAGTCGACGCGCAGCGCGCCGAGCACCGCCTCGACGAGCGCCTTGGCCGTCATCGCGTCGGCCCGCGGAGGCTCGGGCTCGGCCCACGTCGCCGGCCGCGCCGCGCCCGTCAGCAGCGCGCCGAGGGCGTGGTGCTCGTCGGCCAGCGGCTCGGTGGGGTCGGCGTGTCTGCGGTACACGTTGCCGGATTCGAAGATCGCGATGTCGGCGCTCCCGCGCGCGGCGTTGTGCGCGGCGATGTCGAGCAGCGAGCCGAAGATCGTCGGGCGCATCACCGACTGCGCCTCGCTCATCGGGTTCTCGAGCACCACCAGCCGGCGCATCGGATCATCGGCGGGCAGGAGCAGGCGGTCGCACAGCCCCGGGTCGGTGAACGACCAGCCGACGACCTCCAGCAGCCCGTGGCCGGCCAGCGCGTCCTCGGCGCGCCGGCGCTGCCGCTGGGCGCGCGTCAGCCTGCCGGGGAGGCCGGTGCGGTTCTCGTGGATCGTCGCGGGCAGCCGCTCGACGCCGTCGATGCGCGCGACCTCCTCGATCAGGTCCGCCTCGCGTGTGACGTCGTTGCGGCGCCAGTGCGGGACGGCGACGTCGAGCCCGTCGGGCGCCTCCGTGACCGCGAAGCCGAGCGCGGTCAGGACCTCGGCGCTGCGCTCGCGCGCCACCGGCGCGCCCAGCAGTCCGGAGACCCGCGCGTCGCGCAGGCGGATGACCTGCGGCGCGGCGCCGGGCGTGCCCACGTCGAGCGTGCCCGGGACCAGGCGCGCGCCGGTCAGCTCGAGCATCAGCTGCGTCGCGACGACCTGCGCCTCCATGCAGCCCTCAGGCGGCAGGCCCTTCTCGAAGCGCGCCGAGGCCTCGCTGCGCAGGTTCAGCGTGTTCGCCGTGTGGTTGATCGTCGGACCGTGCCAGGTCGCGACCTCCATCAGCACGCGCGTGGTGCCCGGCTCGACCTCCGAGCGCTGCCCGCCCATCACGCCGGCGATCGAGGTCGGGCCGTCGGCGTCGGCGATCAGCCCCATCCGCGCGTCGAGCATGCGCTCCTGGCCGTCCAGCGTCGTCATGCGCTCGCCCGCGCGCGCGCGGCGCACCGTCAGCCGCCCGCCGGCGACGCGATCCAGGTCGAAGGCGTGCAGCGGATGCCCGGTCAGCAGCATCACGTAGTTCGTGATGTCGACGACGTTGTTGATCGGGCGCTGGCCCGCCGCCATCAGGCGTGCCTTGAGCCACACCGGCGACGGCGCGATCGTCACATCCTCGAAGACGCGGCCGGTGAAGCGCGGGCAGAGCTCTGCATCCTCGACCGCGAGCTCGATCCCTGCAGGCTGCAGGCCCGTCGTCCCGGGGTCCTGCGCCCATGGCGGGGGAGCGAGCGGCGCGCCGGTGACGGCGTGCACCTCGCGCGCGACGCCGTAGACGCCCAGGCAGTCCGGGCGGTTCGGGGTGATCTCGAGCTCGATGACGTCGGTCGTGAGCGGCAGGACGCCGGCGAGCGGCGTGCCGGGCGCGAGCGCGTCGTCGAGGACCATCGTGCCGGCGTGGTCGACGCCGATGCCGAGCTCGTCCTCGGCGAGGATCATCCCGTTGGAGACGACGCCGCGGAGCTTCGCCCTCTTGAGCGTCGTGCCGTCGGGCATGACCGCGCCCGGCCGTGCGACGGCGACGGTCTGCCCGGCGGCGACGTTCGGCGCGCCGCAGACGATCTCGACGGGCTCGTCGTCGCCGAGCTCGACCGTGCACAGGCGCAGCCGGTCGGCGTCGGGGTGCTGTTCGCACGTCACGACCTTGCCGACGACGAACTGCTCCAGGCCGCCGGCGGCGCCGTGGCTGAACACGCGGTCGACCTCGGTGCCGGTCATCGCCAGGCGCTCGGCGAGCACGCGCACGTCGAGCTCGGGCGCGACGTAGTCGTGGAGCCAGGAGATCGGGAGGCGCATCAGTTCTCTCCCGCCTCAGCCGAACTGCCGCAGGAAGCGGGCGTCGTTGTCGTAGAAGAGGCGCAGGTCCGGGACGCCGTGCTTGAGCATCGCGATCCGCTCGACGCCCATCCCGAAGGCGAAGCCCTGGTGGCGCTCGGGGTCGTAGCCGTGCTCGCGAACCCAGGCGAAGACGTTCGGGTCGACCATGCCGGACCCGAGGATCTCCAGCCAGCCCGTTCCCTTGCAGAGGTTGCAGCGCTCGTTCGTCCCGCTGCGGATGCCGCTGCCCCCGCACTGGAAGCACGAGACGTCGACCTCGACGCTCGGCTCGGTGAACGGGAAGAAGTGCGGGCGCAGGCGCACCTCGCGCTCGTCGCCGAAGATCGCGCGGGCGAACGCCAGCAGCGTGCCCTTGAGGTCGGCGAGCGTGATGTCCTCGTCGACCGCCAGGCCCTCGATCTGGTGGAACTGCGGCGTGTGCGTGGCGTCGCTGTCGCGGCGGTAGACGCGCCCGGGGACGACGATCGCGATCGGCGGCGGCTGGCGCTCCATCGCGCGCGTCTGCATCGGCGAGGTGTGCGTACGGAGCAGGACCTCGTCGGCGCGCGGCGGCGCGCCGACGGGGGGCTCGACGTAGAAGGTGTCGCTGCGCGCCCGCGCCGGGTGAGCGGGGTCGTGGTTGAGCGCATCGAAGTTGTAGGAGACGAGCTCGACCTCAGGCCCTTCGACGACCGTGAAGCCCAGGCCGCAGAAGACGTCCTCGATCTCGCGCCGCGTGGCGGTCAGCAGGTGCAGGCGCCCGACGGGCGCGGGCGGCGTGCCGGGCAGCGTGACGTCGAGGCGATCGTGCTCGAGGCGCTCGCGCAGCTCCTCGAGCTCGAGCTCGGCCCCGCGGGCGGTGATCGCCGCGTCGGCGCCGGAGCGCACCTCGTTGGCGAGCTTGCCGACCGCGCCGCGCTCCTGCGGCGGCAGGTCGGCGACGCCGCGCAGCAGGTTCGGCAGCTCGGCCTTGCGGCCCAGGAAGCGCACGCGCGCGTCCTCGAGCTCCTGCGTCGTGCGCGCGGCGGTGATCGCCGCGAGGGCATCCTCGCGGATCCGCTCGATCTGGCCGACGAGGTCGCTCATGCGCCCGGCACCCTAGTGAGTTCGTAGAGCGCCACCGTCGCCGCCATCGCGGCGTTCAGCGACTCCCCCGCGATCGCGATATGCGCGACCGTGTCGGCGCGGGCGAGCACGTCGTCCGGCAGCCCGGTGCGCTCGGCGCCGACCAGGATGCTGGCCTCGCCGCCGGGGATCGGACCCTGCAGGCGCTCGCCGCTGCGCGCTGCCAGCGCGATCGTCCGGCCGGGAAGCGCCTCGAGGCCGCCGCGCGCGAGCGGCACGCTGAAGACCGCGCCCATGCTGGCCCGGACCGCCTTGGGGCCGAACGGGTCCGCACAGTCCGGGCCCAGGACGACGCAGGCCGCTCCGAACGCATGCGCCGAGCGCAGGATCGTCCCGACGTTGCCGGGGTCGCGCACCCCGTGCAGGTAGACGGCGAGCGGGCCCTGCGGCGCGCCCCAGCGCTGCTCGTAGACCGCCAGCGCGCGCGTGCCCGAGCCCAGGCTGGAGATCCGCGCGAGCAGCTCGGGCTCGACCTCGGTGCCGGCCAGGCCGCTGCCGGTCGCGACGTAGCGCTCGAGCGCCGGCCAGCCTGCGACGTCGGCCGCGGCGAGCAGATCCTCGCCCTCGGCGACGAAGCGCCCGGACTGCTCGCGGCCGCGCCGCCGCGCCAGGCGGCGGATCTCCTTGAGCTTCGCGTTGTGGGGGCTCTCGATGGTCACGGGGTTGCGGGTCCTGAAAACACGAAGGGCGCCGTCCTTGCGGATGCGGCGCCCGGTGAGTGGAGTCGGTGTGTGCGGCTCAGACGGCTGCGGCCGACGCCTCGCGGGCGGCGTCCGCAAATCGGGAGAAGCTCTCGGGATCGCGCACGGCGATGTCGGCGAGGACCTTGCGGTCCAGATCGATCCCGGCAAGCTTCAGCCCGTGCATGAACGTGCCGTAGGTCATGCCGTTCAGGCGCGCGGCGGCGTTGATGCGCGTGATCCACAGGCGGCGGAAGTCGCGCTTGCGGTTGCGCCGGTCGCGGTAGGCGTAGGAGTCCGCCTTGAGCAGCGCCTCCTTGGCCTTCTTGTAGTGCGAGTTCGCGTCGCCGCGGAAGCCCTTCGTCCGCTCGAGCGTCGCGCGGCGCTTCTTCTTGGCGGCGACGGACCGCTTGACGCGCGTCACTTGCCCACCCCCAGCATCTTCTTGATGCGCGGGACGTCGTGGTCGGAGACCTCCATCGGCTTGCGGAAGCCGCGCTTGCGCTTCGGGGACTTCTTCTCGAGGATGTGGCTCGAGAAGGCGTGACGGCCGCGGACCTTGCCGCTTGCGGTCACCTTGAAGCGCTTCTTCGCGCCGGAATGAGTCTTCATCTTGGGCATGACGGACGCTGGAGTATAGAAAGACCTGAATTGGTCGGCGGCATGGGTGATCGGGGTGATCGGCTCCGCCGATCGATCTCCGATGTGCTCGCGCACATCGGACTCTTTCAGAGGGACGTCACCGCGCCGATCGATCTCCGATGTGCTCGCGCACATCGGACTCCTTCAGAGGGACGTCACCGCGCCGATCGATCTCCGATGTGCTCGCGCACATCGGACTCCTTCAGAGGGACGTCACCGCGCCGATCGATCTCCGATGTGCTCGCGCACATCGGACTCCTTCAGAGGGACGTCACCGCGCCGATCGATCTCCGATGTGCTCGCGCACATCGGACTCCTTCAGAGGGACGTCACCGCGCCGATCGATCTCCGATGTGCTCGCGCACATCGGCCTCCTTCAGAGGGACGTCACCGCTCGCACATCGGTCCCCTTTCAGGGGGACGTCGTCACCACGCCGACTCCTTCAGAGGGACGTCACCACTTCGGCCAGGCGCCGCACCCCCTCGGCGATCGCGGGCTCGCTGAGGCACGCGTAGCCGAGCACGAGCTCGTCGGCGCGCCCGCGGCGGTCGGGAATCGGGTAGACGCCGACGCCGGCCGCGCGCGCGGCCACGACGAGCCGGGCGGCGTCGACCGGCTCGGGCAGGCGCGCAAGCGCGTGCAGGCCGGCGGCGAGGCCTTCCAGCCGGGCGCCGGGGATCTCGGCGGCCAGCGCGCTGACGAGCGCGTCGCGGCGTGCGCGGTTACGGCGGCGAGCGGCGCGCAGCAGCCGGTCGTAGGCGGCCGTGTCGAGCAGGCGCGCGAGCGTCAGCTGGTCGAGCGTCGGACAGCCGCCGTCGTCGAGCGCCTTCTCACGGCTCAGCGGGGCGACGAGCGCGGCGGGCAGCGCGAGCCAGCCGAGCCGCAGCCCCGGGGCCAGCGTCTTGCTCGCCGAGCCGAGATAGGCGACGTGCTCGGGCGCGAGCGCCTGCACGGCCCCGAGCGGCTGCCGGTCGTAGCGGAACTCGGCGTCGTAGTCGTCCTCGATGACGACCCGTTCGCCGGCACGCGCCCAGGCGACGAGCGCCGCGCGGCGCTCCGGCGTGAGCGCGACCCCGCGCGGGGCCTGATGGGCGGGGGTGACGAGGACGGCCCCCGCCCTCGTCTCCTCCAGGCGCGAGACCAGGACACCGCCTGAGTCGACGGGCACGCGCGCGATCTCGAGCCCGGCCGCCTCGAGGATCTCCGCGTGCAGCGGGAGCGTCGGCCACTCGATCGCGATTCGCGCGACGCCGCGGCGCGCGAGCATGCGCCCCAGCAGCGCCAGGCCCTGGCGTGCGCCGCTCGTGACGAGCACGCGCTCGGGCGTCGTCACGACGCCGCGCACGCGGCCCAGGTGCGCGCTCAGCGCCCGGCGCAGCTCCGGGGTTCCGGCGACATCGGGGTAGTGCAGCGCCTCGTCGGGCGCGGTGCGCAGCACCTCGCGCAGGGTGCGCAGCCAGAGCGCGCGCGGGAACGAGGCGAGGTCGGGCGAGCCCGGGAAGAAGTCGTAGGGCAGGCGCCCGACCAGCTCGGGCCGCGGATCCGGCGCCGGGAGCCGCGCGCCCTCGCGCGGCGGGCGGGCGACGCTCGTTCCAGCGCCCTGGCGCGCCTCCAGCCAGCCCTCGGCGACGAGCTGCGCGTAGGCCTCGACGGCGAGCCGCCGCGAGACGCCCAGGTCGCGCGCCAGCGTGCGCGTCGAGGGCAGGCGCTCGCCAGGCGCCAGGCGCCCTGCCCGGACCGCGTCGCGCAGAGCGCCCTGCAGGCGCGCGGCGAGCGGCCCATCGCCGCGGTCGAGCTCGACGAGCAGCTCGGGACCCGCCGAACTGGTACCCGCGTTGGTGTTCGAATTGGACCTTTGCATGGAACCACTTGCATCGTACGCTCTCGCCATGTCCGTGACCACTGCCACGCCGGCCCGCGAGACGGCGATCCGCGCCGGCCTCGGGGCGCTCGGCGCCACGTCGCTGGCGATCGCCGCCTACCAGGCGCTCGATCCCGCCTCGTTCGTCGATCGCATCGGCCCGTTCGGCACCGCCAGCGGCCATTACCTGCGCGACCTCGCGACCTGGGCGGCCGCCTACGGGATCTGCCTGCTCGTCGCCATCGGCCGCGCCGCGTGGCGCCTGCCGGTGCTGGCGGTCGGAATCGTCCAGGATGCGCTGCACCTGATCAACCACATCGCCGACGCGGGCAGCGCCGATCCCGTCTCGACCGGGATCGTGGACGCCGTGCTGCTGGCGGCCCTCCTGGGCGTGACCGTGTGGCTCTACCTCGCCGTGCGCGAGACGGAGGTGAACCGATGAAGGTGTTCCTCGCCGGTGCGACCGGCGCGATCGGGAGGCCGCTGCTGGACCGCCTCCAGGCCGAGCGCCACGACGTGACCGCGCTGACGCGCTCGCCGGAGCGCGCCGCCGTGCTCGCCGGGCGCGGCGTCACGCCGGTCGTCGCGGACGCGCTCGACGTGGCCGCGCTGCGCGAGGCGGTCCTGGCCGCACGGCCCGAGGTGGTGATCAACCAGCTGACCGCCCTCCCCCTGCGGCTCGACATCCGCCACTACGACGAGGCTCTCGCCCCGACCAACAGGCTGCGCCGCGAAGCCGGCCCGGTCCTCGCGCACGCCGCGGCGGACGCCGGGGCGCGGCGCATCATCGCCCAGAGCATCGCCTTCTCGCTCGAGCCCTCGGGCCCGCCGGTCCTCGACGAGCACGCCCCCGTCTGGCAGGACCCGCCGCCGGCGATGCGCGAAGCGCTCGCCGCGATGCTCGCGCTCGAGCAGGCGACGCTGACGACGCCCGGCGTAGAGGGCGTCGTGCTGCGCTACGGCTTCTTCTACGGCCCGGGGACGACGTACGGGCCCGGGAGCCCGGGCCTCGAGGACCTGCGCCGCCGGCGCTTCCCCGTGCTCGGCCGCGGCGAGGCTCGCTTCTCGTTCATCCACGTCGATGACGCCGCGGCCGCGACGGTTCGCGCGCTCGACCACGGGGCCCCGGGCATCTACCACGTGACGGACGACGAGCCCGCGCGCATGGGCGACTGGGTGCCGGCGATGGCCGCCGCGATCGGTGCGCCGCCGCCGCGCCACATCCCCGTCTGGCTCGCCAGGATCTTCGGCGGATCGACGGTCGGCGGCATGGCGGTCCTGCGCGGCGCCTCGAACGCCAAGGCGCGCCGCGAGCTGGGCTGGGCGCCGGGTTTCCCGAGCTACCGCGAGGGCTTCCCGGCCGTCTTCGGCTGAGCGGGAGCCGCGTCCGCGGTTCGGCAGCTACGGCGCCGCGGGCGCGTCGGCCGGTGCCGGTGCGTCGGCGCCGGTCACGGCGGGAACGTCTTCGGCGACCGCCGCATCGGCGTCGCCCTCATCCTGAGCGTCGGCGAGCGGAGCCTCGGCCCGCGGCGCGTCCGGTTCGGTCGCGGTTTCGGTGGACGCCTCGGTCGCGACCTCGGCCGCCGCAGGAGCCTGCTTGTCCGCGCCGTCGGCGTCCGCAGCGGGCGCCACGGGCCCGTTCTTGTCGAACTCGCCGGCGAGCACGGCCTTGGAGGGCGCGAGCAGCATCGTCATGTTGCGCCCGTCGAGGTTCGGCCGCTGGTCGATCTGCGCAAGCTCCGCGAGATCGGTCGCCAGGCGCTCGAGCAGCATCTGCCCGCGCTCGGGATGCGTGACCTCGCGCCCGCGGAACATGATCGTGATCTTGACCTTGTCCTTGTGCAGCAGGAAGCGGGTGACGTGCCCCTTCTTCGTCTCGTAGTCGTGCTCCGCGATCTTCGGGCGGAACTTGATCTCGCGCACGTTGATCTGCTGCTGGTGCTTGCGCGCGGCCTTCTGCTTCTGGGCCTGCTCGTACTTGTACTTCGAGTAGTCCAGGATGCGGCAGACCGGCGGGCGCGCCTCGGGCGCGACCTCGACGAGGTCCAGATCGCGCTCCTGCGCCATACGCAGGGCGTCCTCGATCCTCAGGATCCCGACCTGGTTGCCGTCGGCGCCGATGACACGGACCTCGGGAACGCGGATGCGTTCGTTGATCCGGGTCGTGTCCCGCTCAGGCGGCCGCCGGTCGAATCTGCGGGGAACCGGCACTAGCTGTGAGGGGTGCGCGTCAAGAAGCGCGCAGATGAGCGAACAGTGTCAACAGCGCGGAGTATAACCAGTCTCCAGCAGTCGATCGGCTTCACCGGCGCGCAACTCCACCACGGACCGCGCGCGCAGGCACGTCCGCCGGCTCCGCGGCGGTACGCCCCGGTCGACCCTCACGACGCGCGCGGCGCCGTCGAGCCACACGAGATCCAGGTCGAAGCGCATGCCGAACGTGTGCACCGCGCGGCACGGGCGCAGGTGCAGCGCGCGCCCCTCGGGGAGCGCGTCGAGCCGTGCGAGCCCGCGCCGGCGCTGGCCGGCGCGCTCCGCCTCGTGCACGACCAGGCCGCCGCCGAGGTCGATCGCCGGCAGCGCGCCCAGGCGCTGTTCGGCGCCGGTCACGCCGCGAGCACCATGTCGCGCCGCTCCGCCGTCTCGGACGCGACGTGCTCGGCGAAGTCCGTGACCGCGAAGGTCCCGACGTCGCCCCGGCCGTGGCGGCGCACGGCGACGGTCGACTCCTCCGCCTCACGGTCGCCGACGACGAGCATGTAGGGCACCTTCTGCAACTCGTTCTCGCGGATCCGCTTGCCGATCGACTCGTTGCCCGCGTCGACCGCGGCGCGCACCCCGCGCCCGCGCAGCAGCGCCGCGACGCCCTCGGCGGCCTCGGCGTGGCGGTCGGAGATCGGCAGGACGACGGCCTGCACGGGCGCCAGCCAGACCGGGAACTCGCCCGCGTAGTGCTCGATCAGGATGCCGATGAAGCGCTCGAAGGACCCCATCCGCGCCGTGTGGATCATCACCGGCCGGTGCTCGGCGTTGTCGGCGCCGATGTAGCCGAGCCCGAAGCGCTCGGGCATCGAGTAGTCCAGCTGGACGGTGCCGAGCTGCCAGGAGCGCCCGAGGGAGTCGGTCGTGTGCAGGTCGATCTTCGGCCCGTAGAAGGCGCCGTCGCCGGGATTGAGCTGGTAGTCGAGTCCGGTCCTCGCGCAGCACCTGCTCGAGCGCGCCCTCCGCGCGATCCCACATCTCGTCGTTGCCGATCCGCTCGTCGGGGCGGGTGGACAGCTCGAGCTCGACCTCGAATCCGAAGATCTCGAAGGTCGCGAAGGCCTGCTCCAGGCAGCGCCGGACCTCCGCCTCGATCTGCTCCTCGGTGCAGAAGATGTGCGCGTCGTCCTGGGTGAAGTGCCGCACGCGCAGCAGCCCGTGCAGCGTGCCGCTGAGCTCGTTGCGGTGCAGCAGGCCCGGCTCGGCGTAGCGAACCGGCAGGTCGCGGTAGCTCCACTGCTGCGTGCTGAACAGGTGCGCGTGACCGGGGCAGTTCATCGGCTTGAGGCCGAACTCGTGCCCCTCGGTTTCGGTGATGAACATGTTCTCGCGGTACTTGCCCCAGTGGCCGGAGGTCTTCCACAGCTCGCTGTCGTAGAGCTGGGGCGTCTTGACCTCGGTGAACCCGCGCGCCGCGCCCATCTCGCGTGAGAGCGCGACGAGCTCGTTCCAGATGGTCGTGCCCTTGGGCAGCCAGAACGCCGACCCCGGCGAGACGTCGGAGAAGGTGAACAGGCCGAGCTCGCGGCCGAGCTTGCGGTGGTCGCGCGCGCGGGCCTGCTCGAGGCGCTCGAGCTCGGCCGCAAGGGCCTTCTTGTCGAAGAACGCCGTGCCGTAGACGCGGGTGAGCATCGTGCGGCTCGCGTCGCCGCGCCAGTACGCGCCGGCGACCGACTGGAGCTTGATCGCACCGATCCGCCCGGTCGACGGGGCATGCGGGCCGCGGCAGAGGTCGGTGAACGGCCCGTTGGTGTAGAGCGAGACGCTGTCGATCCCCTGATCGCGGACGAGGTCCTCGATCAGCTCGACCTTGTAGTCCTGTCCTTCCGCCAGGAAGCGCTCGAGCGCCTCGCCGACGCCGACCTCGGCGCGCGCGAACTCCTCGTCGGCCCTGATGTGCTCGCGCATCCGCTCCTCGATGGCCGGGAAGTCGGCCTCGGTGACGGTGACGCCCGCGGGGAACTCGAAGTCGTAGTAGAAGCCGCCCTCGATCGGCGGCCCGATCGAGATCTTCACGCCCGGGTAGAGCTCCATCACGGCGGTGGCCAGCACGTGCGCGGCGTCGTGGCGGATCACGTCGAGCGCATCGTGCCCGCTCTTCTCGGTGATGATCTCCAGCGGCTCGCCGTCGATCAGCGGGCGCGCGAGGTCGCGCACCTCGCCCTGCTGGCGCACGGCGAGCGCGGCGCGCGCGAGCCCCGGCCCGATCGCCAGCGCGGCGTCGGCGCCGGTGGCGCCCTCCGCGAGCTCGAGTGGGGTGCCGTCCGGGAGCGTGACCTTCACCGGCGCGATGGTACGCGAGCGATCGCCGCGGCCGCCCTACGCGGGAATTGTTCCTGCATTTCACGACACTTTTCTCTGTGTGACGTCGGTCACAGACATGCAACGCGCTTTAGGAACGCGTGTTTCTCTGATCAGACACGGCTCCAGCGCGTGCCTTTCGGGTGCGCGCCCACCACGGACGACCCCCGCCTGACTGGCCGGGGGACTGCTCGATCCGCGGCCCAGCCTCCTGATCCCCATGGGACATCGCAGCGCGCGTCTGCGCCCGCACGCGACCCAGCAAGGACCCACCATGCTCAGACACAGACAGATCCTCGCGACCGGCGCCGTCATGCTCGCCCTGCCGGCCTCCGTCGCCTTCGCCGCGGGCGGGCCGTCCGCCCAGGACCAGAACCTCGAGCGCGCCGCCGCCGCGACCGCCGCCCACAACGCCGCCGCGCTGCGGCGCGCCGGCGTCCGCCACGAGCGGGCCGTGCGCCGCGTCGTGCGCCTCGCACGCACCCGCGCCCGCCTGCGCGGCGCCCACCGCCCCGCCCGCGCCGCGTATGCCGGCTGGTCGACGCCGCGCCTGCACGACCAGGCCGCCCATCTGCGGCGCGTCGTGCGCGACCTGCGCCGCACCGGCGGTGCTCCGGCGGTCGCCATCCCGGCCGCGCTGATGGCGATCGCCGCATGCGAGTCCGGCGGCAACCCGCAGGCTGTCGATGCCAGCGGCACGTACCGCGGCCTCTTCCAGTTCGACGCCGGGACCTGGGCGTCGGTCGGCGGGCACGGCGATCCTGCGGCGGCCCCGGCTGCCGAGCAGTACCGCCGCGCAGCCATGCTCTACGCCCGCTCCGGCGCCGCGCCCTGGCCGGTCTGCGGCCGTTGAGAGCCGGCTCCGAGACGGCCCGTAGCATCCGGCCGATGGATGCCGCCGCCCTCCGCGCCGCCTTCCCGGTCCTCGGGCACACCGCCTACCTGAACGCGGGGACCTGCGGGCCGCTCCCGCAGGCCGCGCTCGACCAGGCCCGCTCGTCCTGGGAGCGGGCCGGCGCCGCCGGGCGCAGCAGCGGCTACTACGAGCGCTACGCCGCGATCACCCCGCGCCTGCGCGACGCCTACGCCAGGCTGCTCGCAGCCGACGCTGCGGACGTCGCGCTGACGACCTCGACGACCGAGGCGATCGTCCGCGTGCTCGCAGGTCTGGACCTGCGGCCCGGCGACGAGGTCCTCACGGCGCCCGACGAGCATCCGGGGCTGCTCGGCCCGCTGATCTCGCTGCGCGAGCGTCGCGGCGTCACGATCCGCACGGCGCCGCTCGCCGAGCTCGCCGCGTCAGTCGGCCCGCAGACGGCACTCGTCGCCTGCTCGCACGTCAGCTGGACGACGGGCGCGCTCGCGCCCGCCGAGCTGGCGGCGCTCGACGTCCCCGTGCTGCTCGACGGCGCGCAGGGGATCGGCGCAGTCGCGGTCGACGTCGGCGCCCTCGGATGCGCGTTCTACGCGGGCTCCGGGCAGAAGTGGCTCTGCGGCCCCGTCGGCACCGGCATGCTCTGGATCGCCCCGCACTGGTCGGGGCGCCTGGAGCCCCAGGCGCTGGCGTACGCGAACCTCGCGAACCCCTCGGCGGGGCTGCAGGCGACGCCCTGGCCCGACGCCCGGCGCCACGACACCATGACCCTTGCGGTCGAGCAGATGGAGGTGGCGCTCGCGGCCCACGACACGCTCGAGGCGTTCGGCTGGGATGCAGTGCACGAGCACGCTGCGGCGCTCGCCGTGAGCCTCGCCGACAAGCTGCACGCGAGCGGCCGCGTCGTCGCGCCGCGCGGGCCCAGCACGCTCGTCTCGTGGGAGTCCGCGGACCCGCCCGCTGCGGTCCGGCGCCTGGCCGAGGCCGGGGTCGTGGTGCGCAACCTCCCCACGACGCCGTACGTGCGCGCGTCGGTCGGCGCCTGGAACGACACCGGCGACCTCGAGCGCCTGCTGGACGCGCTCGGCTGACGCGCGCCGCTACTGTGCCGCGCCGATGCCCGCGCCCGTGACCGATCCGCCCGAGCTGCACGGCGTCGCCCGCGTGCGCCAGCTCTGGAGCCTCTGGCGCGCCGAGCAGACCGACCCCGAGCCGTTCTACACGGTGCTGGCGCGCGAGGCGGTCGCCGACCTCGACCGGCGCGTGGGCCCACTCGCCGGGCAGCGCGTCGCCGACCTCGGCTGCGGCCCGGGCTTCTACACGCGGGCGTTCGCCGCCGCGGGCGCCGATATCGTCCCGGTCGACAACTCCGAGGACGAGCTGCGGCTGGCCGGCGAGGCGCCCGCGGGCTACGTCCTCGCCGATGCGGGCGACCTGCCGTTCGAGGATGGGAGCTTCGACGGCGTCTTCTGCTCGAACCTGCTCGAGCACACGCCGAACACGCCCGCGGTGCTGCGTGAGATCTCGCGCGTGCTGAGGCCCGGCGGCTGGGGCTACATCTCCTGGACCAACTGGTACTCGCCGTGGGGCGGCCATGACATGTCGCCCTACCACTATCTCGGCCCCGAGCGCGGTCCGAAGGCCTACGTGCGCCGGCACGGCCAGCCGCGCAAGAACCCCTACGGCGACGGCCTGTGGGCCGTGCACGTGGGGCCGACCGTCGCGCTCGTCCGCGCGGACCCGGCGCTGATCGTCGAGCGCGTCGAGCCGCGCTACTGGCCGCGCCTGCGCTTCATCGTCGACATCCCCGGCCTGCGCGAGGTCGCGACCTGGAACTGCGTCATCCGCGTGCGCAAGCGGTAGCAGGCGTCCGTCCGATCCCGCCGAGCGGCTCCGGTACCGTCTCGGCATGGCTGCACGCACCGACCCCCGCCTCTACCGCCGCGGTCCGCTGCGCACGATCTGGCCCTCCCCCTCGCGGCCGGTCTCCTGGCGCGCCGCCCAGCGCCGCGCCGACGCCGAGTACGGCGCCAGCGCGACCCCCGGCTGGCGCTCGGTCGACTGGCCCGCCCACACGCACCGTGCCCAGATCGACGGGGCGGCCGTCAACTACGTCGACATGGGCAGCGGCGAAAACGCGGTCGTCTTCGTCCACGGGCTCGGCGGCTGCTGGCAGAACTGGCTGGAGAACATCCCGGCCGTCGCTCAGACGCGCCGCGTCATCGCGCTGGACCTGCCCGGGTTCGGCCGCTCGGAGATGCCGCGTGAGCCGATCTCGATCACGAACTACGCAGCGACCGTCGACCGCCTCTGCGAGCGGCTCGGCCTCGGCCCCGTCGCGGTCGTCGGCAACTCGATGGGCGGCTTCACGACCGCCGAACTGGCGATCCGCACGCCGCAGCGCGTCGAGCGCGCGGTGCTGGTCGACGCCGCCGGCATCACGTCGCTGGCGATGTCGCAGAGCCGCACGAGCGAGCGCTTCGCGCGCACGGTCGTCACGGCCACGCGCGGGACGCCCGAGTCGGCACGGCGCATGCTGACGCGCCCCGGCTACACCGCACTGGGCTTCGGCATCGTCGCGCGCTACCCCTCGCGGCTGCGCAAAGACCTGCTCTCCGAGCAGCTCGGGTCCGTCGGCTCGCCCGGCTTCATGCCCGCGTTCGAGGCGCTCAGCAGGTACGACTTCACCGACCGGCTCGCCGAGATCGCCTGCCCGACGCTGATCGTGCAGGGCACCGAGGACATCCTCGTCCCGGTCGGCGACGCCTACGAGTACGCGCGCCGGATCCCGCACGCGACGACGCTGATCCTGGAGGACACGGGGCACGTGCCGATGTTCGAGCGCCCGCTGACGTTCAACCGCGCGCTGCTCGAGTTCCTCGACCAGGACGTCGCGCCCGACCGCCCGGACGCCGAGCAGTCGCCGACGCTGACCGAGTCCGCGGTCGAGGGCTCGGTCTAGTGGGCCTTCTCGGAATGTGGAGCCGGTAAGGCCGCGGCGCCGTCAGGCACGGCATGCGCCAGTCTCCCATGCCGGCGCCGCGGGTTTCGCCGCCCTCTCGGCGCGGCCGGCACGGATAGGCTGACACGGTGATCGACGGCCCGGCCGGATGACCCTGCGCGAGCGCACTGAATCCTCGGCGGTCCGCGCGCTGCTCGCGCTGCCCGCGAGCGCCCAGCGCCGGCTCGCCGGTACCCCGATCCGGCTCGACGGCCAGGAGCTCGACCACGAGATGCAGCTGCTGCTGCGTCTGCTCGAAGCCAACCCGGCGCCGGCGCTGCCCGACCTCACGCCGGTGCTCGCGCGCGCCGAGATCCTGCGGACCGCGCGCAGCGTCGCCGGGCCGCCGATTGCGATGGCCCGCGTCCAGGAGCTGACCGTCGCCGGCGCGGCGGGACCCCTGCCGGCGCGGCTCTACGTCCCACTGGAGCGGACGAGCGACGAACCGGGGCCGCTGCTCGTCTTCTTCCACGGCGGCGGCTGGGTCGTCGGCGACCGTGACAGCCACGACGCGCCGTGCCGCGCGATCGCCCACCGCGCGGGCGTCAGGGTGGTGTCGGTCGACTACCGCCTCGCACCCGAGCATCCGTTCCCCGCCGCGGTCGACGACGCCCTGGCGGCGTTCCGCGACGTCGTGGCACGCGCGGCGGCGTTCGGGGCCGACCCGGCGCGCGTCGCCGTCGGCGGCGACAGTGCGGGCGGACATCTGTCGGCGGTCACCGCGCTCACCTGTGCGCACGACGGCGGGCCGGCACCGGCCTTCCAGCTGCTGATCTACCCGGTCACCGATCTGAGCGCGAAGAGCGGGTCCTTCCGGCTCTTCGGGGAGGGCTTCCTCCTCACCGAGCGCGACATCGACTGGTACGCCGGGCACTTCGTCCCGACCGGAGTCGCGCGCACGGACCCGCTGATCTCGCCGCTTCTCGCCGAGGACCTCAGCGGGATGGCGCCCGCTTACGTCGTGACGGCCGGCTTCGACCCATTGCGCGACGAGGGCGAGGCCTACGCGGCGCGCATGCGGGAGGCCGGGGTGGCCGTCACGCAGCGCCGCCAGCGCGGGCTGGTCCACGGCTTCGTGAACATGGTCGGCGCGGGGCGCGCGGCGTCGGCCGCCGTCAGCGAGCTGTGCGCCGTGCTGCGCGCGTCGCTGTAGCGCTACAGCGGCAGCACCCGCCGCGCCTGCGCGATCCCCCATGCCGGGAGCCGGCGCACCGGGCCGTCGAATGCGGCATCGATCGCCGCCTTCGCCTCGGGTCCGTGGAGGCCCTCGCCGTGGCCGAGCAGCAGGTGCTCGGCGGGGAACGTCGTCAGCACCCGCGGCGCGCCGACGCGCAGCATCGGGTGCACGCCGACGGCCTCCGCGGGTGCGCTGTAGCCGGGCGCGTTGGCCAGCGCGTCGGCGCAGACGAGCGTGCGCTCGGCCGGAAACCACAGCGCCGCCTCCTGCCAGCGCCAGCGGCGCACGACGCTCACCACCTCGAACGGTGCGCCTTCGACGCCGCCGAACGGCAGCACGTACAGGTCGACGCCGAGGCGCTGCGCCAGCGCGACGCAGTCGCGCGGATGGCGGTCGAGGAGTTGCACGACGCCCGCCGGGTCACCCAGCGCGCGGACCTCCTCCTCGACCCCATCGCCATCCGGCGGGTCGATCACCCACACTCCGCCGCCGCTGCGCACGGCATGCCCGGCCCGCGCCATCCAGGCCGGATCCGGGTGGATCCAGCCGAGCGCGAAGTCGAGCCGATCGCAGAAGCGGACGGCGGACATGTGGGTTCGGGACTACTCGGCCAGGATCTTGGCCTTCTGGGCGTCGTACTCCTCCTGGGAGATGGCGCCCTTGTCCTTGAGGTCCGCAAGCTTGTGCAGCTGATCAGCGGGCGATGTCGCCGCCGCAGCCTGCTGCTGGACGTACTGGTCGAACTGCTTCTTCTGCTCGGCCTGCTCGGCGATCGCGCGATCGCGCATGCCATGGCCGCGGGCGATCAGGTAGACGAGCGCCGTCAGGAACGGGATGAACACGAGGAACAGAACCCAGAGGGCTTTGAGCCAGCCGGAGAGCTCGTGGTCGCGGAACAGGTCGGACAGGATGACGACGAGGATCCAGATCCAGATCACGAAGAAGAAGATCAGGACGATGTCGAGCAGGATCGATCCGTTGCCAATCGATGCGAGTACCACTGAGGCACGGCCCCTTTCGTTCTTTGGCGGAATGTGTTGCGGGCGGACTCTACCCTCGCCGGCGGCGACTCCGCCCTGACGTACCGGCGCGACCTCCGGCTTTCCGGTGTGCCACGCGGGTATCGGGGCAGGACGACGAGGGGCCGCGCGTCTTTCAGCGCGGCCCCTCGATCTCCCATCAGAGGTCCTGCGCACGTGATCCTGCCGGGGCGCGCGGAAAGCCTCGGTAAAGCTCAAGTCCTGCGGTTCATCTGCCGAGAGGTGTCCTGGACCCGTAGGAACCGACACCACCGGCCCGTCGCAGCTCTCCTCCTCCGCGCGACGGGCCGATGTCGTTCCAGGGTCCGGCGAAGGTCCTACGCGGGTTCGACGTCGGCGAGTGCCCGGCAGGCCATCACGTGCGCGGGCGGCTTGGGACTGCCGGCCTGCACGAAGCCGCCCTGGAGGTCCTGCTCGGCCAGATGCCTGCGCCAGCCGTAGCTGTCCCGCACGATCACGTCACCCTCGTCCGCGACGATGACCTCGACGTCGCGGCCCTCGCTCGACCACACCTGCCCGACTTCGATGCCCAGACCCACCGGCACACATTCAAGATACCCCGCGGGCGCCCGACCGCAAGGATTCACCGCGACGAAGAAGCGCACGATGCGCCCGCTTTCTGCGGCCGCGCACTATTCGGCGCGCAGGACGGTCCAGCCCCGGGTGCGGCCGAGCCGGACGACCCTGCGAGCGGGGCTGACGACTGGCGCAGGGCCGGCCAGGTGCCGCGGTCCCCGGAAGACCACCGCCGGAGGCGTCCAGCGCGGCGCGGCGAGCCGGGAGTTCCACGTCGCCTGCACCCCGCTGAGCGGCGCGTCCAGATCCCACGCCAGCGCGGTCTGCATCCACGGATTGACAGCGGGGCGGCCGATCGCCAGGACCGCGCCTCGGCCCCCGGCAAGGCGCACGGCATCGCGCAGCGCGCTGTGCGCCCGCTGCTCGGCGCGCGCCGTGCTGACGAGACGGGCGCTGCTGCGGATCGTGGGAAAGGCCGCGATCAGCACGAGCGCGGAGATCGCGGCGGCGATCGCCACACGCCCGGCCGAATGGCGCACGGGCACGACAGCGAGCGCGAGACCTGCGCCGGCCAGCGGCGCCAGGAGCGCGGCCGGTCCGGCAAGGTAGCGCCGTGACCCGGGATACCCCCACTGCGCCATCGCAGCGACGATGAGGATCCACGCGACGGCGACGAGGGCGATGACGACGGGTTCGCGCACGCCGCGCCGCCGCGCGATCACGACCGCGCCCGCAGCGAGCGCAAGCGCCGGCAGCACCATCGCCTCGGTCAGACGCTGGAGCACGTCGAGCGCAGGGACGTGCGCACTGGCCGTCAGGGCGACGGCGTGCGCCACCGGCGCCACCGCGGCACAGCCTGAGCAGAGGCGGTGGCCCCCGGCTCGTATGACCTGGTTCAGCGCCGTGCCGGATCCGGCCCAGGCCAGCCCGAGCCAGACGACCGGCGGCATGATCGCTGCTGCGAGCACCGGCAGGTCGAGCCGGCGCTCGCGGACGAGCACGACGCCGGCGAGGACCAGGACGGTCGGCCACAGCTCGGGACGGATCAATCCGCCGACGCCGAGCAGCACGATCGCCGTGCGCGGCGACCCGGCGATGTAGCGCTCGGCGGCGAGCAGGGCGAGCAGCACGAGCAGCGGCTCGGCGGATCCGAAGAGCGCGGTGCGGTAGAGGTCGGGCCCGACGGCGAGCAGCGTCGTCGCGGCGACGCCCGCGACGATGCCGCCGAGCCGCGAGCCGACGCGGTAGGCGACGAGCAGCGAGAGCAGCGCGCAGATCCGCATCAGCCCGAGCCAGGCGATCGGCGCGAGGTCGCCGAACGGCGTGAGCGGCGCGGCGACGATCACGGGGAGGGCCTTGAACGACGGTCCGGCCGCGGTCTGCAGCTCGCCGTGCAGCAGCTCACGCGCCCAGACCATCCAGGCGAACGCGTCGTAGCCGAGCGCACCGGCGACGAGCAGCGACAGGCCGCCGGCGACGATGCAGGCAGCGACGACCGGGCGCGTCGGCGGGAGGCCGGTCCGGGCGCCTGGAAGGAGCAGCGGGCCCACCTGGCGGGCGCGTTCCGTAGCGATGATCTCGACCGTATCCGCGGGATTGCAAAGCACTGGCAAGGCCGTGGCCGACCTCGAGCCTGCGCGACTCGCGAGATTGGCCGAGCCCGTACGAGCGCGTGAGCGACCCGAGCGTCGCCTATGACGCCAAACACGGCACGTGGATGATCTCCTCGATCCCGTTGCCGCCGAGCCTGCGTCGTTCCCACGATCCTCGTCAGCCGTTCGACCGACGGGGGTGCGACCTTCGGCAACCCGGTGGAGATCCCGCCGCCGGCCAAGAAGGTCAATCTCGACAAGAACTGGACCGTGTGCGACAACCACCCGGGCAGCGCGTACTACGGCAACTGCTACACGGAGTTCGACAACTTCGGCGAGGGCGACCTCGAGTACATGAGCACGTCCTCGGACGGCGGCCGCACGTGGATCGCACCGATCTCCCGGCGGGAACCCGAAGGGCTCAGCGGACAGCGGTCGTGCGCCGACGGCACCGTGATCGTGCCTTCGAGAGTCTCAAGGGCACCATCGGCGCGTTCCGATCCACCGACGGCGGCGCAACATGGAGCAAGGAGGTCCCGGTCTCGAAGATCAGCTTCCACGCCAACTCCGGCGACCTTGCGCACGAGCCCGCTCCCGAGCGCCGAGATCGACGCCGCGGGCACGGCGTACGTCGCCTGGGAGGACTGCCGCTTCGAGTCCAAGTGCGCGGCCAACGACATCGTCTTCACCAGCTCAGCCGACGGCGTGAACTGGGGCGCCGTCAAGCGGGTCCCGATCGACCCCGTCGGCAGCGGCGTCGACCACTTCATTCCCGGTCTGGCGGTCGACCCGGCCACGTCGGGAGCGGCCGGCCACCTCGCGCTGACGTACTACTACTACCCGAACGCAGCATGCACGGCGGCCACATGTCAGCTCGACGTCGGCTTCATCTCCTCGCCCGACGCCGGGGTGAGCTGGAGCGCACCGACCGCAGCTGGCCGGGCCGATGTCGCTGGCCGACATCGCGGCCACCTCGCAGGGCCCGATGGTCGGGGACTACATCTCGACGTCGTTCAACTCCGCGGGCACGGCGGCGACCGTGCTGGCGATCGGCAGCCCCCATAGCGCCGGACGGCGTGCACGCGGCGGTCCTGGCTGCTTCCCCCGGGCACGCCGAGCTTGGCGAAGACGTGCCCGAGGTGGGTCTCGACGGTCCGGCGTGTGAGATACAGGCGCTGCGCGATCGCCCCGTCGGTCAGCCCCTCGGCGACCAGCGCGAGCACCTCGCGCTCCCGAGCCGTCAGCAGGCTGCGCTGGGCGGGCGCACCATTGGCCCGGGGCCGGTCGCCGCTGCCGGCGGCCCGCAGCACGCCGCCAGCGCGAGCGCCACCGCGACCACGGTTGAAGCAGCGCGCCGCTCGCCGCGAGCGGCAGCGGCGGCGCCAGCGCCGCGAGCTGCTCAGGCCGCCGGCGCAGCGCCTCCCGGAAGTCCCGGCATCCGTCGCAGCTGCGCAGATGCGCGCGCAGCTGGCAGCCGCGGAGTGCTCGACAGTCGCCGTCGAGAGCACGCGTTGCACGTGCTCACAGCGCATGGCGCGACCCTTCCGGCATTCCTGCAGCGCTGTGCGCGCGTCGAACATCGTCTGCCGGACGGCTCCCGGCGACATGTCGAGCGCTGCGGCGATCTCCTCGTGCGAGAGGCCGCTCAGCTCGCGCATCACCAGAACCCCTCGCTGCTGCTCGGTCAGGCTGAGCAGATCGGCCCGCAGGATCGCGAGATCCTCGCGATCGGCCAGGCGACGATCCAGCGCATCGGTCGCGATCTCCGGCGCGGCGTCCAGAGGGGTCGTCGCACGCCGCGCCGAAGGATCGTGATCGCCTCGTTGTGCGCCAGCACTCGCAGGCGCTCGGCCTCCAGCGCGAGCCCGGCCACCGCGCTGACCGCCTCGACCACGGCGGGGTCGTCGTCGAACCCTACATGGGGTCGGGCCGCCTGCCCGGAGGTGATCGCGACGTAGGAAGCCGACGCGGCTGAGGACAAGCCCGACGACGTTCGTCCCCGTGTGGTTCGTTCGCGCCAAGCCTCCCTCGGGATGAGGAGGCGGCGCCCGTGCTTCCCCCAAGCCCGGGCGCCGCCCCCAAAGGAGGAAGCCCGACCCCCCCGAGTCGAGCGCCTCACCCCATGGTGCGTCCTCGGCCTCGCCCGGGGAACGTTTGGCATGCCGAAGGACGCACTGACTCAACGTTCACCGGCCCGTGCTTCTTGCACGCCGAGCGGCACGACGCCACGCGAAACGCCGAAACCCCCGATGAACACTCGGGGGTTTCGATGGGCGATACTGGGCTCGAACCAGTGACCTCCGCCTTGTCGAGGCGGCGCTCTCCCAGCTGAGCTAATCGCCCTCAGCGGGAGCGCGAGAATAGCAATCCCGCGGTCGCCCGGCGCATCGATCGCCGCGCCCTACTTCACGACCCGGAACGAGCCGCGCATGAACGCGTGGACGCGGCAGAAGTACGTGTACGTGCCCGGCGGCAGGTTGTCGGGGGTCGAGTAGTCGACCGTGTTGACGGCCGGTGAGAAGCCCGCGGGGCCGTAGCCGAGCTGCCCCGAGTCGAACTGCGCGCCCGCCGCGCCGTTGGCCAGCGGATAGGAGATCCCGGTCGAGCGGTTGCACGGCGTCGCGCAGGTCGTGATCGAATGCCACTCGTAGCTCGCGTCGTCCTCGTTGTGGAACTGGAGACTCTGGCCCTCGGGGACGATGGGCACCTTGCCACCGTCGGACAGCAGCCCCAGGTCGCCCGGCTGGAATTGGAAGCCCTTGATGTCCACCGTCGTGGCGACGGGGCCGCTCGCGACACTGCGCGGGTCGGGGAAGACGACCTGGCTCCCGCCGTGATTGTTGTTCTCCGGCAGGTGGCCGTGCGTGAGCACGCCCTGCCAGTCGACCGGCCTGGTGAACGGGTCCGGCCCGGTGCTGTCGCCCTTGGCGATGTACAGCAGGACGATGCCCATGTTCTCGTACCAGGACGAATGGCTGTTGTCGTAGGTGGACGTGATGCGCAGCGTGTCGCCCTGGCGCACGTGGACGCGCCAGTCCGGCCGCGACGCTGTCAACGAGACGTCCCACGAGACCGGGCCGGCCGGGTCGTAGTAGTGGGCCTGGCTGCGGAAGATGCGCACCGAGTCCTTCACCGACCCGGCGGTCGCACGCACGCAGACCTTCGCCGAGTGCGCACCGCCGGCGTCGGTCGCCTCACGGGCACATGAGGTCGTCGCGGGCAGGGTCGCCCCCGGGCGCACGAGGTCGATGTCGTCTCGCAGGCCGCCTGGGTGCAGGTGGCCGACGGCGCTCACGATCGTCCCGCTGAACGGCATCTTGAACTCGTTCTGGATGTTGCCGTTCGCGTACGGGTCGGTCTTCTCACTGTCGGGGAAGGTGAACTGCCCGTTCGCCCCGCCCTGGCCGCGGACGACGTTGAAGACCGGGTAGCCCCAGCCGCGTCGCACGTCCATCCACAGCGGGATCAACGGCGTGACGCTCTTGGCGAGCTTCGCGTTCGCGGGGATGAAGTCGAGGTCCCAGACGAGCTTGACCTTCGTGCGGTTCGGCGTGTTGTTGTGGATCATCTGATTGAGGATCCAGGTGTCCGTCGCCTTGTACGCGAGGCCGTAGCCCTTCGGGAAGTGGAAGACCGTCTTCTCCTCCCCCCCGAAGAAGATCGGCTGGACCTGGCCGAGCGGCGAGGCGGGCGACGTGCCCGACGCGTTCAGCCAGACGCCGTGATGCAGGTGGATGACGTCGACCGGCGGGACTTTCCCGTTGAGGTACTCGAGGTCCGGCTTGGCACGGATGATGAACCCGTCGACCTTCGGCTTCTCGGTCTTGGGGACGACGACGTTGTCGATCGAGTTCTGCCCGGGCTTGACGTTGATCGGCGCCGTCTCGAAGTGCAGGTGCTGAATGCCCTTCTCGTTCGGCCAGGCGCCGCCGGCAGCGGAGGCCGCGGACGGGACGACGAGCAGGGCGGCGGCGCACAGCAGTGCACGCCCGGCCGTCCTCATGACGGGAACGCTGGATCGGGACACGCGCCGAGTGTCTCAGACTCGGCGGCTCCGGGTTGCGATTGCACGGAATCCGGGGTTTGGGCGGCGCACTCGCGCGCGAGCGGCCCAGCGGTCGCGCGCCACCGCTCGCTACCCTCCGTGCGCACCTGGCGACGTGGCGGAGTGGCTACGCAGCGGCCTGCAAAGCCGTGTACACCGGTTCGATTCCGGTCGTCGCCTTGCCGGGCGAATCGGTGCTCTGGCCGACGCTTTGAACGTCTGTTCGGTCCGGGCTGGCGAAGGCGAAGCCTGCGACAGCCCCGGTGCTCAGGCGGACAGCTCAGCGGCCCGGACCACCGGGCCCGCCGCTGCTTGACCAGCGATCCACGCTAGTCGGCCCACCAGTCGCGCTGCCCATCGACGTCTTCGCGCGGAGCCTCGCCGAGATTGGGCGCGCCGATGACGAGGATCTCGAGGCCCTGCGGCCCGGCCTCGTAGCCTCGCCACGTACCGGGCGGGACGCGCACCGCGTCCCACTCCTTGAGCTCGACGATCTCGTCGTCGAGCTTCATCCTCCCGCTCCCGCGCAGGACCACGTACACCTCCTCCTGCTTCCTGTGCGTGTGGCCGTACGGAAAGCGACAGCCGGGCGGGACACGCTGGTAGCCCAGGCCGGATCGCTCGAGTTCGAGCGCCTCGGTCGCCAAGCGGAACTCCAGGTCCGGCGCGCCGTCGAACCTGGACCCGACATCCTCCAGATCCTCCCTGAGGTTCCTGAGCGTGAACGGCACGGTCGCAATCGTATTGGCGCCCTGGCCTCGCGCGTGAGCACCGGCGACACGTACAACAGGCCGCATACGCGACGGGGCCACGTGCCAACGCACCGAACCCGCCCTTCGCCATGGAACGAGCCATGTAGACGAGCCGATGCCCACAGCCGAGCCACGTGAGATCCGGCGCCGACCGGTCTTCCCGCCGACCGGTCCGGATCGGGGTCAGGCGTACTCGTCAACGACGACGGCCGCCCAGTGGCGGCCGTCGAGGGGAGTCGGGTCGTCGCGTTTCAGCTGTGGTTCGGGCCGTCGTCGATGCGCTTGCCCTGGCGGGTGTGCCCGGCACGGTCGTCGGCACCACGAGCGTGGCGCGCACGGTGGTGTGAGCGGTGGTGGCGCGTGGCGTGCTTGTGCGCGACCTTCGTCGTGTCGTCGGCTCCGGCGTGACGGATGTCGGCGGCGGGATCGTCGGCACCCTGTCCCTGACGCACGTCGGCGGCGGGATCGTCGGCGCCCTGCTTGGCGGTCGCGACGCTGGTCGTTCCGCCGATGGCGGCGAGGGCGAGAGCGGCGATGAGAAGTGTCGAGATGCGCTTGCTCATGGTGGTCCTTTCGGTGGGAGCGGCTGGCACGGTCACCTTCACAGCCGTCCGGTCCCAAGCGCCAGTGGACCTTCGTCTGAGCGACTCCCGGACATCGGGGTGCTAGCCCGGGAGCGTGGCCGAGGCTGCGCATGTCACTCCGCCCGGGCCCCAGGCGCGGGCGGTGACACGGTCCGCGCCGGGGAGATCGCGCACGCGCCGCTCGATCTCGAACGAGGAAACGGTGCCGCGCGCACGTGCTCGTCCGCGCCAGACGATGCGCCGGTCCCGGACGAGAACCACCCGCCAGGTACCGGAGCGGTTGTGGTGGACCTCGAACTGGATGCGGATCGCGCCATCCCGCGAGCGAAGCCTCAGCCTTGAGGTCGCTCCCGCGCCACAGCTGCCCGCGACGCGGACCTCACCGCCACCGTGGTCGCCGTCACCCCCGCGAGCGGCGGCGTGCGCGGGCGCGACGAGACCGCCGGCCGCGAGCACGACGAGGAGCCGCAGCGGCACGCGCCGCGAGCGTCGAGAGAGGAGCAGAGGCGTGCGCAGAGGGATCCTCATCAGCCGGACCGCGGATCGTGGAGTACTGGCGGCCCGGCTCGCAATGGGACCTTGGTCGCAGTCACCGGCTGTCCGGGGCGCGGAAGCCGTTGCGCTCGGCCCACAGCGCGGCCTGAGTTCGGTCGGTGACCTCGATCGCGCGAAAGACGTTCGTCAGGTGGGACTTCACGGTCTTCTCGCTGATCTCCAGGCGGCGCGCGATCAGCTTGTTCGGGAGGCCCGCGACGAGCAGGCCGAGCACCTCGCGCTCGCGCGGCGAGAGCCCGGCTGCCGGATCCGGCTCGCTGCGGGCCGCGAGGACCGTGCTCGCGGCGCGCGGGTCGAGCGGCGACTCGCCGCGCGCCGCAGCGCGGATGCCCTCGGCAACCTGGTCGGCGGCAACGTCCTTGAGCAGGTAGCCGCAGGCTCCGGCCTCCAGCGCGCCGAGGATCCGCGGCCGGTCGGAGAATGACGTGAGCACGAGCACGGCCGTCGCGGGCCGATCGACGAGGACCAGGCGGGTCGCCTCGATGCCGTCGACGCGCGGCATCTCCAGATCCATGAGGACGACGTCCGGGTGCGCCGTCCGGCACTGCTCGACCGCGTCGGCGCCGTCGGCGGCGAGGCCGACGACCTCCATGTCGGGCAGCGCCGAGATCAAGCGCTCCAGGCCCTCCCGCACAACGCCATGGTCATCGGCGATCAGCACGCGGATCACGCGGACGGCACCTCCATCTCAACGATGGTTCCGCGCTCCGGCGCGGATGTCACCGTCAGCCTCCCGCCTGCTCGCTCGACGACGCCGGCGAGCAGCGACAGTCCGACGTGGCCTTCCGCCTCGCGGCGCTTGCGATCGGCCGGGCCGAAGCCGCGTCCGTCGTCGGCGATGACCAGATGGGCCCCGCCTGCCGCAGCGCGAGTCACGTCGACGCTGATCCTCGCGGGCTCGGCGTGTGCCTGCGCGTTGCGCAACGCCTCGCGCGTGACGCGGTAGACAAGCTCGTCGCTCCCGTCCGGGACAGCGGGATCGACCCGCAGTTCGGTGGCGATCCCCGTCGCCTCCAACGGGCTGAGCAGGTCGCTGAGTGCCGCCTCCAGGCCGGCGGACGCGAGGTTCGGCGGGTGGATCTCCACCACCAGCGTTCGAAGGTCGCGCACGCCTTGGCGCAGACGGGCGATCGCGGCGCGAAGCGCGCCGGCCTCGTCGTGATCCCCGCGATGCTCGGCGTCCTCGGCGATCGGGGCGAGCCCGAATGCCACCCCGGCGAGGTCCTGGACGACCCCGTCGTGGAGATCTGCCGCGATTCGGCGCCGCTCCTGCGTCGAGGCATCGACCGCCTGCTCGAGCAGATCCTCTCGCTCACGGTGCCCGCGCTGCAGTCGACGAGCCATCGACCAGGCGAGCGGCACCTGGAAGAGCAGGAGCACGAGCAGACCGCCGAGCAGGGGCGGAGCGAGCGCCTTGAGCAGCCGTTCACCACTGGCACTCACCGAGCTGAACCTCTGGTAGATCTCGAACAGGACCGGCGTCCCGTCCGGCGTGCGGATCGGCGTGTACGCCTCCAGCAGCTTCCCCGCCGGACGCTCGAACCGGTTCTCAGGCCGCGTGAGGTCGCTGAGCTCGGCATCGGATCCGCCCGTGCGCAGGAGCTTGCGCTCCTCCTCCCCGAGGTTGAACCGCCGGCCGATCAGCGATGGTTCGTCGGAATAGAGGATCGTCCCATCCGCACCCCAGACCTTCACCCGGACGATCGAGCCCGCGAGCACGTTGGCGACCACCACGTCATCCAGTCGCCTCAGCGCCGCGCGATCGCCGCGCAGCACACCATCAGTCAGCCCCGCGGCTTCCACGAGGTGCCCCTCCGCCTCAACGCGCTCCCGGGAGCCGCGCCGTGCCTCGTCGATGGTGACCGATCGCAGCGCGAAGAACCCACCCACGACCACCACGGCGATCGCGACAAGACTGCCGAGCATGAACCGCCCGACCGCCGAACCGATGCTCGGCGGGTCCGCGGGGCGCATCGGTCGTCGACCGTCGTTGTCACCGCCACCGGTCACGAGGCCCATCTTGCCCGTCGTCCACCCGGCGCGCACGACCGATGCGACGAAAGTCCCGTTGCGCGCGGTAGCGTCTGCCTGTGCTCCACCGACTCCGGCCCCAGACGGGGACCGGCAGCAGTACGAAGGAGGGAAGATGATCAGCAGGCTCGACTTCGTGGGCATCCCGTCGCAGGACGTCGAGCGCTCGCGTGCGTTCTACGTCGAGACGCTCGGACTCCGCCCGGACGACCATGCCCGGTTCGAGTTCTGGGCGGGCGACACCTGCTTCGGCATCTGGGAGCCCGAGCGCCTGGGGCGGCCGTTCGCGCCACAGAAGAACGCCCACCCCGCGCTGCACGTCGACGACGTCGCCGCGGCACGCGCCGAGCTCGAGGCCAAGGGCGTCGTGTTCGCCGGCGAGACGTACGACACCGGGGTCTGCCACATGGCGCTGTTCACCGACCCCGACGGCAACGACCTGATGCTGCACCACCGCTACTCGCCGCGCACGTGAGCTGAGCGGAAGTGGCCGCCCGTCATGCTGGCTGCTTTCCTCCGAGCAGGTCGAGCGGGACCAGCTCGAAGGCCGCAGTCAGGGCCGTCACGGCCGCGACGCCGGCGCTGCCGCGGATGCGCTCGCTGGCGGCGTCCAGGTCCTCCTGGCTGCGCCACAGCTCGGTCACCCAGATCGTGTCGTCCTCACCCGTCTGCCCGTTGATCAGGTACAGCACGCAGCCGGGCTCGTCCGCCAGGTCGGCGGCGGCGGCGAGCAGATGCCCGGCGAGCTCTTCGCCCTTCCCGGGATGCGCCTGAAAGCACGCGTATCTGGCGATCTGGGCGATCAGCGGACCGTATCGCCCCTAGCGGGCGGGCCGGTCGCGAACCAGGCCAGTGCGCGCGCCGCGACGAGCTCCGGCCTCTCCTCGGCGAGGAAGTGCCCGGAGTCCGGCACGAACTCGACATCGAGCGGATCGCCGGCACGCTGCGATGCGCGGACCTGCGCCGTGCTGATCGCGCCGTCGTGCTCGCCGAACAGGAGCAGCGTCGGAACGCGCAGCGGGATCGCGTCGTAGCGCCCGCTCAGCACGCCGCGCACCTCGCGCAGGAGGAACGAGCGATAGATCATCTTCGACGCGTGTGCGCGGGCGGGCTCCTGCAGGGCGGCGGTGAACTGCGCGACGTCGGCATCCGAGAACGTCGCCGCATGCACGTTGTCGCCGCGCATGAACCGCGCCATGACACTCGGGTTGGCCGCCACGCGCGGGCCCAGCGGCGAGGCGAGGATCACCTGGTACCAGAGGCGCCAGATCGCGAGCGTCGCTCGGAGACTCCGCCTGTCGCCCCGCCACGGCGGCACCATGTTCAGCGCCACGTAGCGCTCGATCCGCTCGGGCGCGCGCAGCGCCAGCAGGAACCCGGTCCATGCGCCCCAGTCGTGCGCGAGCAGCCGCACCCGCTGCATCCCCAGGGTGTCGAGGAGCGCGAGGACGTCGTCCGCGAGGTTCTCCTTCTCATATCCCGAGGGCGGTGCGTCGGTCCACCCCAGTCCGCGCAGGTCTGGCAGTACCACGCGGTGGTGCTCGGCGAGCGCCGGGAGCACCTTGCGCCACTCGAACCAGTGCTGCGGCCATCCGTGGAGCACGAGCAGCGGCGGGCCGTCCTGCGGGCCGGCGAGCGCGACGTGGAACCGCAGGCCGCGCGCCTCGACGAACCGGTGCTCGACCTCGACGCCCGCGACCTCGGGGAACGCTCGCGTGAACATGGCCGGCGACGATATACGCGCGTCCCTGGGGACCACGTGCGGGCGGCGGTAGGCTGGCGCGCGCATGGCCGGGACTCCTGATTGCGACGTCGTCGTCGTCGGCGGTGGTGTCGTCGGCTGCGCGGTGGCGCTCTGCCTTGCGCGCCGCGGTGCCGCCGTCGTGCTCCTCGAGGCCGAGGCGGGGCTCGCGCTGCAGGCCAGCGGCACGAACTCGGGGATCCTGCACACCGGCTTCGACTCGACGCCCGGCGAGCTCGAGACGCAGCTGATCCTGCGCTCCGCCGCGCTGCGCGACCCCGTGCTCGACGTCCTCGAGATCCCGGTCCTGCGCTGCGGCGCGGTGCTCGAGCCGCTCGACGACGCGGGCCGCGAGACCGTCGCCGGGCTCGAGCGCGGCGCCGAGCGCAACGGCGTCAGCGTGCTGCGCCACGACTCGGGCCTCCTCGAGGTGCCCGGCGAGAGTGTCACCGACCCCGTCGCGTTCACGCTGGCGCTCGCGGGGTCCGCGATCGCCGCGGGCGCGCGCATCCTCGTCGACGCTCCGGTCGAGGGGCTCGCGGACGGCGGCGACGGCCTGCTCGAGGTGGTCGCCGGGTCATCGTCGGCGGGGCGACTGTCATGCCGGGCCGTCATCAACTGCGCGGGCCTGCGCGCGGATGAGGTCGCGGGGCTGGCGGGCGACGAGACGTTCCGCGTCTACCCCCGCAAGGGCGAGTTCCTCGTGTTCGACCCGCCTGATGGCCTGGCGCTGCGGCGCATCCGGCTGCCGGTGCCGGAGGCCGGGACGAAGGGCGTGATCGTCTTCCCGACGCTCGACTGCAGGGTGGTCGCCGGCCCGACCGCGCACGATCAGGACGACAAGCGCGACTGGAGCGTCCGGGCCGGCGCGGAGACCGAGATCCGGGCGAAGGTGGCCGCGCTGCTGCCCTCGCTCGCGGGCGTGGAGCCGATCGCCAGCTACGCCGGGCTGCGGCCGGCGGGCGTGGGCTCGAACTACGTGATCGGGCACTCGGCGGTGCTGCGCGGCCTCGTGCACGTCGCGGCGATCCGGTCCACCGGGCTGACCGCGTCGCTGGGTATCGCGGAGCACGTCAGCGGGCTCGTCCGCGAGCTCGGCGTGCCGCTCGGCGCGCCGGCGCCGCTGCGCCCCGGGCCGCGCCCGCCGGGCGTGGGGCTCGACGGGCCGTGGTGGTCGCGGACCGCGCGCTACGAGGCGGCGCGGGCGGCATGAGCGCGGCGCCGCTGCTGCTCGGGATCGACGAGGGAACGACCGCGGTCAAGGCGGCGCTGTTCGATGCGCAGTTGCAGCCGGTCGGCACCGGCGCGCGGCGGATCGTCGGCGTGCGGCACCCGCGCCCCGGATGGGTCGAGAAGGATCCGCTGGAGATCCTCCAGGCGGTGATCGAGACCACCGACGAGATCCTGCGCGCTGCGCCCGGACCGGTCGTGGCCTGCGGGCTGGATCACGAGGGCGAGTCGGTGCTCGCATGGGACGCGCTCACAGGCGAGCCGCTCACGGCGGTCATCGTGTGGCAGGACAAGCGCTCGGAGGAGATCCTCGCCGACCTGGGCGCCGATGCCGAAGAGATCCGGCGGCGGACCGGCCTGCCGGCGGACCCGTACTTCTCGGCCGGGAAGCTCGGATGGCTCCTGCGCCACGACGCGGCCGTCGCGGATGCGCGCGAGCGCGGCGTGCTGCGGATGGGCACCGTCGACGCGTTCCTCTGCGAGCGGCTCGGGGCGGGCTTTGCGACCGACGCGTCGACGGCGTCGCGCACGCAGCTGCTGGCGCTGGGGGGCGCCGGGTGGGATCCGTGGCTGCTGGAGCGCTTCGGCGTGCCCGCCGACCTGCTGCCGCCGATCGGCGACAGCGTCGGTGCGCTCGGCGTGCTGCGTCATCCGTCCTGGCCGTGCGAGGTGCCCCTGACCGCGCGTGCGTGCGATCAGCAGGCGGCGCTGGCTGGTGCGGGCTGCGTCCTGCCTGGCCACGTCAAGGCGACGTACGGGACCGGCGTCTTCGTGCTGGCGCACGCAGGCGATCGCCCGCCCGCGAGCGGCGCCGGAGGGCTCCTCCCGACCGTTGCGTGGCGGGTGGCAGGCCGCGACGCGTTCGCGCTCGACGGCGGCGTTTTCGCGGCGGGCGCCATGCTCGACTGGCTCGCGGGCGGGCTCGGACTGGCGCCGTCCGGTGCGCAGCTCGGCGAGCTGGCCAGGACGGTCGACGATGCCCGCGGCGTGCGCGTCCTGCCGGCGCTGGCGGGGCTCGGCGCGCCGTGGTGGCTGTCCGACGCGAGGGCCGTGCTCGCGGGCATCGACGGCGGCACCACGCGAGCCCACATCGCGCGCGCGGCATTCGAGGGGATCGCCTGGCGGGTGGCGGACATCATCGCGGAGATCAGGGGGACGACGCCGGTCGAGTCGCTGCGGGTCGACGGCGGGCTCACGAACGAGCCGCTGCTGCTGCAGATCCAGGCCGATGCGATCGGCGTCCCGGTCGAGGCGGGCGAGGCGGACGCGACGGTCCTGGGCGTCGCGGCGCTCGCCGCCGTCGGCGCCGGGATCCTCGATGCGGTCGAGGCGATCGCGCCGCTCGTCGCCGTCTCGCGCCGCGTCGAGCCGGTGCGCGACGACGCGTCGCGCGGCCGTGAGCACGAGCGCTGGCGGGCCTTCGTCCGCGCCGCGGGCGCCTTGCGCTGAGCGCCGGTGGCCATGACGCGCGCGCCCGGCGACCGGGGCTATACTGCGCGCCTCGTGCGGCTGTAGCTCAGTTGGCTAGAGCGTCTGCTTGCCATGCAGAAGGTCGAGGGTTCGAGTCCCTTCAGCCGCTTGACGAAAGGCCCGCAAATCGCGGGTCTTTCTCGTTTCGGGCGAATGTTGCGGGGCGCTTGTCTCCCGAAACCGTCTCCCGAGAATGGTCGAGCGCGGGCTGGATTCCCGCGGTCGGCGGCGCGTTCACGCGACTCGAGTGCCAGAATTCCGTGGCGCGCCGGCCGCCGCGGGGTGACCGTCGGTGCCACCCCGCGCTTGCTTGTCGTCATGGGAAGCGGCAGTGGCATCCAGGCGACCTCTCGGCTGGGAACACCCCAACGTGCAGCTCGTACGCACCTCGGTCGCGACCACCCCAGGCGCAGCGGGCCCGGCGCTTCACGCCGTGCTGCACATGGAAGAATCCAATGACATGGCGGAGCACTATCAACGCCCGGGCTGGTTCACCACCCACGTCTTCAACCGCGTTGTCGCCGCGCTGACCCGCATGGGGATCAGCGTGGCGGGTTCGCGCGTCCTGGAGGTCCGAGGACGCAAGACCGGCGAGCCGCGCCGCGTTCCCGTCAACCTGCTGACGCTGGGCTCGGACCGCTACCTCGTCGCGCCGCGCGGGAACACGCAGTGGGTCCGCAATATGCGTGCGCAGGGTGGAGGCGTGCTGCTGCTCGGCCGGCGCAGTGAGCCATTCACGGCGGTCGAGATCCCTGACGGCGAGAAGGTCTCGGTCCTGCGCGCCTACCTGGACCGCTGGAAGTGGGAGGTCGGCGCGTTCTTCGGCGGAGTCGGGGCGGACTCCAGCGACGAGGAACTCCTGCGCATCGCGCCCGATCACCCGATCTTCCGCATCCAGGCCTGACGGCCCTCGTCGGTCGCCGGGACGCGCTCCCTGTCGTGCGGCGTTTGCGGCCTGCCGCGGGCTCGCCCGCTGCGGCACGACGATGTTCGTCCACGAGGGCGACGGCTCCACCGTCCGCTGCACGATCCGCTTCCGCCCCGAGGGCGCCTGACGCGGCCGTGCTGCGGTTCGGACCCGGCGCCGGACGCGTACCCGCGGCTGCTCGATCGAGCATGCCCGCAACGGTAGCCTCGGCGCGATGTTCGATCACGTCGGAATCGCCGTCGCGGACCTCGCCGCGTCCGAGCGCTTCTACCGCACCGTCCTCTCCGTGCTGGGTGCCGAGCCGAGTCACGCGGATGCCGAGCTCGTCGAGTGGGACGACTGGGACATCGGGCCGACCGACCGCGAGCACCCCGTGACCCGCGGCCTGCACGTCGGCTTCCGCGCGCCGTCCCGCGAGGCCGTGGACGCCTTCTGGCAGGCGGGGATCGACGCGGGCCACCGCGACGACGGCGCGCCCGGCCCGCGCACGGTCTACGGCCCGGACTACTACGGCGGCTTCCTGCTCGACCCGGACGGCAACAGCGCGGAGGCGGTGCACACGGAGCGCGAGAACCCCGTGTCCGACGGCCGCGTCGACCACCTCTGGATCCGCGTCCGCAACCCCGCCGCGTCCAAGCGCTTCTACACGACGATCGCCCCGCACGCCGGGCTGCGGATTGGCGTGGACGAGCTGGACCACGTCCAGGTGGTCGGCCAGAACTTCAGTTTCTCGCTGATCGACGACGAGCGGCCGCTCACCGAGCACGTCCACCTCGCGTTCCCGGCGCAGGACGACGCGACCGTGCGGGCGTTCCACGCCGCCGCGCTCACCGCGGGCTACGAGGACCACGGCGGTCCCGGCGAGCGCGCCGTCTACCACCCGGGCTACTACGGCGCGTTCGTCCTGGACCCCGACGGGCACAACGTCGAGGTCGTCAACCACAACCGCTGAGCTGTGGCGACGACGCCCGCCACATCTCGCAGGCCAGACGCTTCAGACGGTCGCGACGGGCTCAACAAGGTCATCGGCCTCACCGATCGACGGGTGGCGATCGAACGAGGACCGCCCGTTGTCGCTCGCCGCCGCTGTAGTGGGCGCGTTCATCCCGGGCAGTCGCATCGTTCTCAGGTTGGCGACTCTCAGAACGCGCGCCCCTCGTCAGGCGGGATCTCCATGCGGCTGCGAGCGTTTCAGGCTCGTTGCCATATCGAGGCTCACGCGCTAGCCCGACTCCGAGCGCATCCGCTGTCGCAATGGACGAGTTCTTCCAGGGCGCTGGTGATCATCGGCGCCAGTTGTCCGAAGTCCGATGAGACGTTGTTGAGCTCCGCGGCGACGACGATCTGATCGGTGGTGACGACGGCCTGGGCGTTGTAGCCCTGCATGTAGCCGCGCGGCGTCTTGACGTTCCTGGAGTCAGGGTCGGTGAGGTTCACCTTCCCGACCGGCGTCGCTGGCGGCGTGTAGGGCGCGGGCGGACCGCCGAACCGGCGTCCGTCACTCATCACCCCGCGCGCCCGATAGGCTTCGTAGGCCGCGTTCGCCTGGCACTCGGTGAACAGCTCTTCCTCAAGGCGCCGCTTGGCCTCCCGAGCTCGTGCCGGACGTGATGCTGGGATCGGCCGGGCCTCCTTCGCGCGGTCCTCCTCGAGCTGGCGCTTTGCCTCGCGCAGCCAGCCGCGGCGCCCCTGCGCCGTCGAGAGCTCCGGCGGCAGCTCATCGCCGCGCCGCTCACCGAACTGCTCGTCCTCCAGGCGGTCGACCTCCTCGGCTTCCTCGAGGATCTCGCGGGCGAGCTGCTCGTAGTCGCGGTTGGCGTGCTGCGAAGCATTCGCGTGCACCTTGGTCCCATCGACCGCGATGACCTCGGCGTGCACCAGGCCGGCCCGCGCGCAGAGCTCGAGCACCTCGCTGAAGAGCCCGGCGAGCGCGTCCTGATGACGCTGACGGAACCAGGCGATCGTGCAGTGATCAGGCACCCGGTTGGCCGCAATCACCCGATAGGCGACATCCTCGATGCAGCCCCGCTCAATCCCGCGCGAAGAACGCTGACCACGCGCGTAGGCGTAGAGCAACAAGGCGACCATCATCCCCGGATCATGCGCCGCGCGCCCGTGGCCGTCAGCCCGGTAGGCGGCGTAGAAGCCGGCGAGGTCCATGCCCTCGACAGCCTCCAGGACGAACCACGCGAAGTGATCCTCCGGCAGCCACTCACGCACACTCGGCGGAAGCAACAACTCCTGATCGCGGTCGCACCCCAAGAAGCGAGTTGCGAGAGCGCCGCTGGTCGGCATGAGCCGAGATCCAACGATGAGTTCCGCCGGCTGGGCGGTCTACCAGGACGTATGCCATCGAGCCACCGACTGGAGACCCACCATGGCCAATCCCACGCACTCCGGCCGCATGCTGTTCGTGAACATCCCCGTAGCGGACCTCGAGCGCAGCAAGGCGTTCTTCGCGAAGCTCGGGTTCAGCTACAACCCGATGCGGGCAGCGCCGCTGCGCTCGCGGCGGGCGGTTCCGAGGCGGATGACGCCGAGGACTACGGCTTCATGTACTCACGCAGCTTCTTCGACCTCGATGGTCACGGCTGGCAGGTCATGTGGATGGACCCGGCGGCGGCGGAGCAGGGCCCCGAGGCGTTCGCGGCCTCCGTGCAAGACGGCCCCGGCCAGAGCGGCACCTGAAGGCGGTCGGACCGCGCCACCGGGTTGCGCGGCAGCTCGTAGACCTTGCCGAGCGCGCTCGAAGATGCCGTGCAGCAGCGCCGCCTGGCGACGCCGACCGGTCCGCCGCAGGTAGTCGGCCTTCCAGCGCTCGATCCTCGCGGTCGAGATCTGCTCGATCCGCAGGTGCCCGAACGCCGGGATCAGACGGCAGCGCTCTCTCCACTTCGAGTCTATACGGCACAGGGGGGCTTGCGGCAAGCCCCGGGTCGTGCCGCATAATCGCCGGCCGCAAGCCAGAACCTGCGGAAATGGAGGAGCGAGATGCGCGTGTTGTCGTCGACGTATCGGGCGGGAGGGTGGCGATGACCGAGCATGCGGTGGTGATCGCCGGAGGCGGTCCCGCTGGGATGATGCTGGCGGCTGAGCTGGCCTTGGCGAAGGTCGACGTCGCGGTCCTCGAGCAACGCCCCGATCACGTGCTCTCCGGCTCGCGTGCCGGCGGCTTTCACGCGCGCACGATCGAGGTGCTCGATCAGCGCGGGGTCGCCGATCGGTTCCTGGCCGAGGGTCAGGTGGCGCAGGCCGCGACGTTCGGCATGACCGTCCTGGACATGAGCGACTTCCCGACGCGGCACCCGTATTCGCTGGGGATCTGGCAGAACCAGATCGAGCGGATCATGGCCACCTGGCTCACCGAGCTGCCGGTGCACATCCGCTACAGATGCGAGGTGACCGGCTTCGCGCAGGACGACGCCGGGGTCGACGTCAGGCTGTCCGACGGCGAGCCGCTGCGGGCGCAATACCTCGTCGGGTGCGATGGAGGACGCAGCCTGATCCGCAAGGCGGCCGGCATCGAGTTCCCGGGCTGGGATCCGACGAGGAGCAACCTGATCGCCGAGGTCGAGATGACCGAGGCGCCGGAATTGGGCATCCGCCACGACGCCGTCGGTGTCCATTCGCTCGGCAGGCTGGAGTACGAGATCCGCGACGGCGAGGTGGTCTACATGGACCGAGGGCCGGTGCGGGTCCTCCTCACAGAGCAGCACGTCGGGAAGACGGGTGAGCCGACCCTGCGCGACCTCCGCGAAGCGCTCATCGCCGTCTACGGCACCGACTTCGGGATCCACAGCCCCACCTGGATCTCCAGGTTCACCGACATGACGCGCCAGGCTGCGACCTACCGCGACCGACGCGTGCTGCTGGCCGGCGACGCGGCCCACGTGCATTACCCGGCCGGCGGGCAGGGCCTCAGCCTCGGGGTGCAGGATGCGGTGAACCTGGGATGGAAGCTGGCGCAGGTGATCGGCGGGACCTCCCCGGAGAGCCTCCTGGACAGCTACCACGCCGAGCGCCACCCGGTCGCTGCCCGCGCGCTCAGGCACACGATGGCGCAGACCGCGCTTCAGCGCCGCGACGATCGCCAGCAGGCCCTGGTCGAGATCGTCTCCGAGCTGGCGAGCATGGACGAGCCACGCAGACGGCTCGCCGGGATCGTCTCGGGGCTGGATATCCACTACGACCTCGGCGAGGGCCATCCGCTGCTTGGACGCCGCATGCCCGATCCCGACCTGATCACCGCCGAGGGCCCGCTCCGCGTCTTCGAGCTGCTGCACGACGCGCGGCCGCTGCTGGTCAACCTCGGCGGGCCCGGCGACGTCGACATCACGCCATGGGCCGACCGGGTCCAGCTCATCGACGCGAGCTGCGACGCGACGTGGGAGCTCCCCGTGCTCGGCGTCGTCAGCGCCCCGACGGCCGTGCTGGTCCGCCCGGACGGCTACGTCGCCTGGGTAGGAGAGGGCACCGAACCAGGGCTCCCCGACGCGCTCACCACCTGGTTCGGGCCACCGACTGCGACGTAGCACGCCGCCTTCCAAGATCTCGAAGAAGCGTCGGGCCGCTGTGTTCAGAGCAGCGACTTCAGCCGGGCCATGCCATCGTTCAGCGCGTCGTCGCCCTTCGGCATGAGTTTGTTGGCGGTGTCGACGTGAAGCTGCGCGCTGGCGCACAGCCCGGCCGGATCGATGGTCAGGCGCGCGCGTAGCCGTGTGGCGCGGGCTGCGGGGCGCGTCGGCCGGCGAGTGTCAGCGGTAGCGTGAGCTGGCGCGTCTGAAAGCACCGTGGAGCACGCCCCGCACAACGCCATGCTCGACCCCGACGAGATCGCGCGGTTCCGCGACCGGTGCAGCGTGTTCATGGGCGAGCTTCTGGACGAGCTCGCGACGACCCCCGGCATGCCGCGCACGTTCCCCCAGGTCGAGGACGCGATCGGCTGGCCGCGGCGGCGCCTGGCGTCCGTGCTCGGCGGCGTGTCGCACATGCGCCACCACGAGTTCGGCGGGCGGCGGCCCTACCGCTTCATCAGCGATCGCGAGTCCGCCTCAGGGCGCTGGGAGATCTGGGTGGACGCTGCTCAGGCGCGTGCCCTGCGCGCTGCGCGCCAGGGCTGACATCACGCCGGCGGCCGATCAGGCGCCCGGCCCGTAGGTGGCCTCGATCCCCGCGAGGAAGCCGCCGGCCAGCCGCCCGAAGTCCCGGCGGCCCAGCGCGATGCGGTCCCCGGCCGCGTAGCCGAGCACCGAGGTCTCGGGGCTCAGCCGGATCTGCTTGTCAGCGACCAGGACGCCGTCGTTCTCGAGGATCGAGATGGACAGCATCCGGACCTCGTTCATCGGGTTGCCGTCCTTGCCCTCCATCCCGCGCGCGCGGTGGGCGAAGCTCGCGTCGAGCACGATGACGAGATTCTGGAAGAACGGCTCGTCGAAGCGCTCGATCGCCGCCTTCCGCCCGCCGCTCGTCAGCGCGTCGTAGGCGGACAGCTGCTCGGCGATACGGGCGCGGCACGCATCGATGTACTCCTGCGGGTAGCTGTTCCTGGACAGCATCGGAAACCTGCCTTCAGTTCGGGTCCTGGGTCCCATCTGAGACGATCGGGGCGCGCCCGAATCGACGGCCCACCTCACAGGAGGCTCCCAGCAGGCTCTCAAGCGCGCCTCGCACCGCCGGCCGAGGATGCGGCCATGGCCACCTCCGTTCCCCTGCTTCTCGAGCTTCTCGATGCTGCTTCCCGACGCGCTCTGCACGATCGCCGCCGTCGGGCTGCTGTCCGCGACGGTCCGCCGTGCGTTCGGCCCCGCAGCGGGGATCGCCGCCGCTGCGGCGCTCGGGACGACGCCGGTCACGATCGCGATCGCGCGTGTCAACAACCCCGACGCGCTGCTCGTGCTGCTGCTCGCCGCCGCGGCTCGGTGGAGAATGGGTTTCGCACAACTCGACCCGCCTCGCGCCGGCTCGGTGGAGAATGGGTTTCGCACAACTCGACCCGCCTCGCGCCGGCTCGGTGGAGAATGGGTTTCGCACAACTCGACCCGCCTCGCGCCGGCTCGGTGGAGAATGGGTTTCGCACAACTCGACCCGCCTCGCGCCGGCTCGGTGGAGAATGGGTTTCGCACAACTCGACCCGCCTCGTGCCGGCTCGGTGGAGAATGGGTTTCGCACAACTCGACCCCGCACAGCGGGGATCGAGTTGGCGACGTCACCGGATGCCGACGAGGTCCACGACGAACACCAGCGTGTCGTCCGGCCCGATCACGCCGCCGGCCCCGCGCTTGCCGTAGGCGAGCATCGGCGGGATCGTGATGCGGCGCCGGCCGCCGACCTTCATGCCGGCGACACCCTGATCCCACCCGGCGATGACCTGGCCCTGGCCGAGGCCGAAGTTGAACGTGGAGCCGCGATCCCACGAGGCGTCGAACTGCCTGCCGGTCGCCCACGAGACCCCGACGTAGTGGACCTCGACGGTCCGGCCGGCGACGGCCTCCTCCCCCTCGCCGACGACGATGTCCTCCAGCTCCAGCTGGTAGGACGGATCCTCGCCGACGGGAACGTCGACATGCGGCTTCTCGATGCTCATGCCGCGAACGGTAGCTGTGGGGGGCTCAGCGCGCCGCGTCGAGCGTCTCGTTGACGAGAGCGTCGGCCTCGGCGTTCTGATCGCGGCGCACGGTGCGTACGACCCAGCGCTCGAACCCGCGCAGCGCCTCGAGCGCCTCGGCGTGCAGCGGCCTCATGTCGGCGTGCTTGACCTTGTACTGGCCGTTGACCTGCTTGGCGATCAGCTCGGAGTCGTTGACGATCTCCACCTCGGTCGCCCCCAGCTCGCGCGCCCGGCGGGCGCCGAGGATCAGCGCGCGGTACTCCGCGACGTTGTTGGTGGCGATGCCGAGCAGCTCGCCCTCGCGCTCGACGACGTCGCCCTCGGGGGTCGAGAGGACGGCGCCCGCGGCGGCCGGCCCCGGGTTCCCTCGCGAACCGCCGTCGACGTGGACGACGAGCTTCACGCCGCGCTGGGCGAGTCGCCGAGCAGCGGTGGGTGGTCGCCCATCGCGCGGCGCCGTCGGCGGCGGCGGAACTCGGACTCGTCGGCGACCGGCGGGCCGCCGGGCTTCGTGCCCGAGCGGCGGCGATCGATGATCACCGTGACGTCGGGGTCATCGGCGTAGTACGCGGCGAGCTTCTCGTAGAGCTCGTCGGCCAGTTCCTCTGGGACCACGCTGTAGATCACGAGCGGAAATCTACTCCTTCGACCGCCCGACGCTTGAACGACGCCGTTCAGGCGGGCTGGACGGCGCCGTGCAGCGCGCCGTGCTCGTCGGCGATCGCGTTGGGCGTGCGGTCGTCGGGCTCGAGCTCGTCGAGCACGTAGCCCTGGCCCGTCGCGCGCACCCCGGCGGCCTCATCGGCGAGGTCGACCTCGAAGCGGTACCAGGAGATCTCCCAGGCCACGACGATCGTCACGATGCTGCCCTCGGTCGGCGACGGGCGCACGCTCACGAGCGGCGCGCCGAGCGTACGTGCCACGCCGGCGATCGTGCGGCAGTGCTGGCTGCCGTTGAAGAGCTCGATCGCGCGGACGATCTTCATGTCCGCGTTCGTCGGGATCGCGTGGACGAAGCGGTCCTCGCGGTACATCGTCGGCTCCTCGACCAGGCCGGTCAGCGACGGGGCGTGCTCCGGCTCCGGCTCGGGATCGGGGTACTCGTACTCCTCGTCAAGCGAGTCGAGCAGGCCCTCGGCCTCCTCGGGAACGAGCAGCTCGGCGTCCGTCTCGCGCCGGCGGCGCAGCCGATCGATGAACGAGACACCGCCGCCACCGGAGCGCCAGCCGGCGCGCGCGCGGCCCGGCGCCGCGTCTGCGCCCTCGCGGATCCAGCCCTCGTGCACGGCGCGCGCGGTGCACAACTCGCAGACCAGGCGCCGCTCCCCGGCGTGCAGGAAGATGTCCGGATGCTCGCCGCGCAGCAGCGTCCGGCCGCAGACGGCGCACTGCGTCGGCTCCAGCATCGTGTTGATCTGCCGCGGAGTCACGTCCAGGGAGGGTAACGCTGCGGCGTGTGCGGACCCGTGCTCAGGCGTGCACGGCCTCCTCGTTGGCGCTGACGACCTTCTGCGCCAGGTGCGTCGGAACCTCGTCGTAGCGCAGCAGTTCCATCGTGTAATCGCCCCTGCCGCCCGTGATCGAGCGCAGGTCGGGCGCGTAGGTGAGCATCTCCGCCATCGGCACCTCGGCCTTGACCTCGGTCATGCCGCCGACGGCGTCCATCCCGAGCGGGTGGCCGCGCCGCGAGTTGAGGTCCCCGATCACGTCGCCGACGCAGTCCTCGGGCACCGAGAGCGTCACGAGCATCACCGGCTCCAGCAGCACCGGATCGGCCTGCGTCAGCGCCTCGCGCATCGCGATCGAGCCGGCCAGCTTGAACGCCATCTCCGAGGAGTCGACCGTGTGGTAGGAGCCGTCCGTGAGCCGCACGCGCACGCCCTTGACCGGGAACCCGGCGACGGCGCCATGCCCCATCGCCTCGCGCACGCCCTTCTCGACGGCGGGGATGAAGCTGTTGGGGATCACGCCACCCTTGATCTCGTCGACGAACTCGAACTCCTCGCCATCGGTGAGCGGCTCGATCGAGATGTGGCAGTCGCCGAACTGCCCGCGCCCGCCGCTCTGCTTCTTGTGGCGCCCGTGTGCCTTCGCGGGCCTGCGGATCGTCTCCTGGTAGGGCACGCGCGGCGGCTTCAGGGTGACCTCGGCGCCGAAGCGCGACTTGAGGCGGTCGACGATCACCTCGACGTGCACCTGCGAGAGGCCCGCGACGATCTGATCGCCGGTCTGCGGGTCGCGGTGCAGGTCGATCGTCGGGTCCTCCTCCTGCAGGCGCCGGAGGGCGGTGAAGACCTTGTCCTCGTCACCCTTCGTCGCGGCCTCCATCGCGAACGCCATGACCGGCTGGGGCAGATCGATCGCGGGCATCTCGATCGGCTCGTCGCGATCGGCGAGCCAGTCGCCCGCGCGCGTCTCCTTCAGCTTGCCGACGGCACCGATGTCGCCGGGGCCGAACCCGTCGGCGCTCGTGGTCTCCTTGCCCTGGGAGACGAGCAGCTGGCCGATGCGCTCCTTGCCGTGCGCGCGCGTGTTGAGCACGTGGCTGTCCGGGCGCATGACGCCCTGGTAGACGCGGAAGAGGTTGATGCGCCCAGCGAACGGGTCGGCGCGCGTCTTGAAGACGTAGGCGAAGAGCGGCTTGTCCTCGTCGGGCTCCAGCGTGATCTCCGAAAGCTCGAAGGCGCCGTGCTTGACGGGCGAGGGCAGATCCTCCTCGAGCGCGTCGAGCAGGCGATTGGTGCCGAGGTTCTTCGTCGCCACGCCGCAGACCACCGGGAAGATCCCGCCGTGGTTCGTGCCGTCCTTCAGCGCGGTGACGATCTCGTCGTGGGAGATCTCGTCGCCCTCGAGGTAGCGCTCCATCAGCGCGTCGGAGACCTCGGCGACCTCGTCCATCAGGTTCTCGCGGTACTCGGTGGCCTGCGCGAGCAGGTCGTCGGGAATCGGGATCTCGTGGCAGTTGTCCCTGGCCGCGCCGACGTACTCGTAGGCCTTCATGTCGATCAGGTCGACGATGCCCCGCACGTCCTGCTCGCTGCCGATCGGGATCTCGGTGGCGACGACGTGGCGGCCGAAGGCCGCTTTGAGCTGCTCGAGCGTGCGGAAGAAGTCGGCGCGTTCGCGGTCGAGCATGTTCACGAACAGCATGCGCGCGAGGTCCAGCTCCTGCGCGCGCGCCCACAGGCGCGACGTGGAGACCTCGACGCCCATCACGGCGTTGACGACGAAGACGGCCGACTCGCAGACGCGCAGCGCGCCGAGGGCGTCGGCGACGAAGCTCGGCTCGCCGGGCGTGTCGATCAGGTTTATCTTGCGCCCGTCCCACTCGAAGGAGCTCAGGTGGGCGCTGATCGACATCTGGCGCGCCTGCTCGTCCTGATCGTCGTCGGAGACGGTGGTGCCGTCGACGACGGAGCCCAGGCGGTTCGTCACGCCGGCCTGGAAGAGCAGGGCCTCGTGCAGCGAGGTCTTGCCACTCCCGCGGTGGCCGACAAGGGCGACATTGCGGATGCGGTCCGCCTTGTGCATGCCAATCATTCCTCTCCTCGAACGGTGCCTTGCGGCGACCTTATCGCCGGGGAGCTGGAGGGGCCAGCGACGGGCTACGTGATCAGCGCGACGAATCGCGGGTCGCTGCGGACCGGGTCGAGGTCGTTGTCGTTGCGCGCCCACTCGCGGACCTCGTCCCCGCCCAGCTCCACAGCGCGGCTGAGCGCGCCGATCGCCGCGTCCGGATTCCCGGCGAGCGCCTCCATGCAGGCGAGGTTGTACGGCAGCCAGCGGTTGTCCGGCAGCGCGGCCATCGCCTCGAGGAAGATCTCGCGCCCGCGGCGCGTGTCGGTCTTCGCGGCGCCCAGGCCGCGGAAGGCCCACTCCCAGGCGGAGACCTCGTACGCGCGGTCCGCCCAGCCGCCGATTGCGAGCACCGTCGTGCCGATCTCACGCGCGTGCGCGTGGCGGTGGACCGCCGGATCGGGGACGAAGACGCACGTGCCCGCCGGCGCCTCGAGGCTCGCGCCGTCGAGCGTGAACGTCGCGTGACCGGCGACGACGACGTAGAGCTCCTCGTGGCCGAGATCCTTCTCGTCGTGCGGCTCGACGACCTCCTGGCCGACCTCGGAGGCGGTGTAGGCGTTGACGCCGAAGGCCTGGACGCCGAGCTCGTGGCGCAGCGGACGCCAGGTCAGCGTGCCGAGTCCGGGGAGTGCCTCCACCTCATCGATCCTGACGGCCTTCCAGCGCGGCGCGGGCATCTATTCAGCGGTCAGGCGTCCGCGCAGGCGCAGGACGGCCTTGGTGTGCAGCTGGGACACGCGCGACTCGGTCACGCCGAGGACCTCGCCGATCTCACGGAGGGTCAGGTTCTCGTAGTAGTACAGCGCGATGACGAGCTTCTCGCGCTCGGGCAGGCGCGAGATCGCCTCGGCGACGCGGTCGCGCAGGTCCGTCTTGTCCATCACCGCTGAGGGATCGGGCGCGTTCTCGTCCTGGAGCGTGTCGAGCAGCGAGACCTGGTCACCGCTCGCGTCGCCGACCGACCACAGCTCGTCCAGGGCGGCGATCGAGGAGTTGGAGATCTGCAGCAGCGCGTCCTGGAAGTCGCTGACGTCCATCTCGAGCTCGGCGGCCATCTCCTCGTCGCTCGGCGCGCGCTGGAGCTTGTGCTCGAGCTTCTGGTTGGCGCGCTCGATCTCGCGGGCGCGGGCGCGCACGGAGCGCGGCACCCAGTCCTGCGAGCGCAGCTCGTCGATGATCGCGCCCTTGATGCGGGTGATCGCGTAGGTCTCGAACTTGATCTCGCGCTCGAGCTCGAAGCGCTCGATCGCGTTGATCAGCCCGATCAGCCCGTAGGAGATCAGGTCGCCCTCCTCGACGTGCGAGGGGAGGCCCGACGCCATGCGCCCGGCGACGTACTTCACGAGCGGCGCGTAGGCCACCACGAGGCGCTCACGGGCCTGCTCGTCGCCGGTCCCCTTGTACCGGCGCCACATGTCGCGCAGCTCGATCGCCTTGACGTTCGTCTCCATCGGTGATGACAGCCTATGCGCGCGGGTGGCTCTGACGGTATGCGGTACGCAGGCGGGCCGACTCTACCCGAGTGTAGATCTGCGTCGTCGAGATGCTGCTGTGCCCGAGCAGCTCCTGGATCGCACGCAGGTCCGCGCCCCCGTCGAGCAGGTGCGTGGCGAACGAATGGCGCAGCGCGTGCGGGGAGATGCCGCCCTGGATCGCCGCCGCGCGTGCCCACACGCGCAGGCGCCGGCGCACGTCGGAGGTCTGCAGGCGCCGGCCGGACTTCGAGAGGAACAGGGCGCTCTCGCCGGCGCCGGCGTCGAGCGCAGGCCTGGCGCGCTCGAGATAGCGCGCGACCGCCAGCAGCGCGTGCTCGCCGGCGGGCACGATCCTCGTCTTGCCGCCCTTGCCCTCCACGCGGACCTCCTCTGCGTCGAAGACGACAGCCGCCACGTCGAGGTTCACGACCTCCTCGGCACGCAGCCCGCAGGCGTAGGTGAGCTCGAACATGGCGCGATCGCGCAGCTCGAGCGCGGTCGTCGCGGGGATCCGGTCGAGCAGCGCGACGAGCTCGTCGGGCCGCAGGACGCGCGGCAGGTGCGAGCCCTGCTTGGGCGTCGCCACGAGCTCGGCGGGATTCTGGGCGACGACCCCGTGCTCGCGCAGGGTGCGGAAGCACGCGCGCAGCGAGGCGAGCTTGCGCGCGACGGTGCTCGGAGCACAGCGGCGCTCGGAGAGCAGCGCCGCGTAGCGGCGCAGCTCGCGCGGGCCGATCGCGGGCGGTGCGAGACCTGCATCGGTCGCCCAGAGCGCGAACTGGTCGAGGTCGGTCCCGTAGGCGCGGCGCGTCTTCTCCGCGGCGCCGCGGCGGCGCAGGTCGGCGTCGAGCAGCGCGAGCGCCTCGCGCCAGGCGGGGCTCAGCGGCGCGTGCGTATCCTCGGCCGCCATGGCGCTGTTCTTCATCGACACGGCCACGGGTCAGGTGGCGACGCGACGGCAGCTGATCGAGGCGGGCGCGTGCACGCCCGACGCCGACCCCGCGGCGCCGTGGCTGCGCATCCAGGGCACGGACGACGCGACGACGCTGTGGTACGCGGTGCTGCGCAGGCGGGAGCGGGACGTCTTCATCGGCTCACTCGTCTTTCGCCACAGTGACCACCATGCCCTGCTTCTGGAGCGAGGATGGGAGGAGGTCGCCGTGGAGGAGATCGGCGCAGCTCAGGCGATGTAGACCGGCGTGCCGACCGAGACCCGGTTGTACAGGTCGATCACGTCGGGGATCCGCATGCGCACGCAGCCGTGCGACGCGGCGCTGCCGAGCGAGCCGTATTCGCTCGGGTCGACGCCGTGGATGCCGGCGCCCCCGTCGATGCCCATCCAGCGGGCCTTGATCGGGTCTGCGGGGCCGGGCGGGATGACCTGCCCGGCGAGACTGCCGGCCCACGCGCTGTTGGGGACGTGCCAGGACGGATTGACCTGCTTGTCCTGGATGTCGTAGAGCCCGGCGGGCGTCTCGAGCCCCTGGCGCCCGACGGCGATCTTGTAGGTCTTGACCGGCCGCAGGTCCTTGTAGAGATGCAGCTGGAAGGCCGCGCGGTTGACGATGATCACGGTCGGGTACTTCTCGGCGAGCATCGCGGTCGTGACCTTCGGCTGGACCTTGGCCATGTGGACGGTGAACGTGCGATCGGCCGTCGGCGAGAGGATCGCCGCGCGGATGCGGCGGTGCAACATGCTCGCGGGAACGAGCAGCCCGGCCGCGGATGGGATCGGCGCGACGCCGGTGCCGGAGAAGGAGACGCTCGCGTCGCGCGGCTTGCGCTCGATCTGGCCCCGCACGCGGTCCAGCAGGCGCACGACCGCGTGATCGTTGTAGGTCATGCGCGGCTGCAGGTCGACGTTGAGATCCGAGCCCGTGAGGCTGCGCACGGTCCGGCCGAGGAAGTTGCCCTCGCGGCTGCGATCGACGGCGATCGCGACGCTGCCCGCGACGTCGGCTGAGATCTGCGCCTCGTGGGCGGTCAGGTGCCAGGTGCGCGCGGCGCGGCGCAGCACGATCGGGCGGCGCAGCGGGTCGAGCAGCTCGCGCGTGAGCTTGTCGCTCGCCTGCCGGCGCGTGAGCCCGCCGACGTCGACGCCGCCGACGCGGACGCCGGGGGCGATCGCGTCCGTGCGACCGTGGTCGTAGAGGTAGGCGGCCGTGACGAGGGCTCCCGCTACCAGGAGCGCGAAGGCGGCGGCGATGGCGTAGGTGCGGCGCACGTGAAGATCCTCGGGTGACCGGGCCGGGCTGTCCAGGATAGGACAGCGACCAGCGGTTCGCCACGGCTGCAAGGCCGTTGGCGTCGCATCCGGTGTTCGGCCCGCGCGCCCGTGTTCCTACCCGGTACAGCCACCCGTATGTGCTACGCGCGACCGGCGATCAGCGCGTCGATCGCCGCAAGCACCCGCGGGCGCGCGGCGTTCTGCGCCTCGTGGGCGCGCAGGGCGTGCAGGCTCGAGGGGTCGAGCGCGTCGAGGACGGCGACGACCTCCTCCGCCTCGAGCGCGTCGAATCCGCCCGCCGGACCGAGCCGGCGCAGCCCCGCCGTCGCGGCCGGCGCGGAGAGCGCCCCCTGCGCGGCCGGGCTGCGGCGCAGGAACTCCTCGACCTCGCGCTCGTAGCGGTATGGCTCCCCCATCCGGCTGCGCAGCGGGCGCAGGCGCTGGTGCTCGCGCAGCTTGAGCACGGTCTCGCGCGTCGTGTAGCGCAGGCGATAGCCGGTTGCCTTCAGCGCGCGGTTGTCGAGCGCGCGGCCGAAGCGCAGCTGGCGCAGCATCTCCGGCGCGATCCGGATGCCGAGCGGCCGCAGCGCCGCGGCCGACAGGCCCGTCCCCCACGGCGCAAGGATCGGGGCCGGCAGCTTGCCGAGCAGCCCAGTGACCTCGCTCCAGGCGAGCACCCCGTCGGCCGCGCAGTTGTAGGTGCCCGACAGTCCACGGCGCAGCGCGTGCTCGAGCGTGCCGACGACGTCGTCCTCGTGCACGAACTGGTAGCGGGGGTCGAAGCCGAGGATCGCCGGGACGGCAGGGAGCCCGAGCAGGTCGGTGTGCGAGGTGCGCAGTCCCGGCCCCAGCACGTTGACGAAGCGCAGGACGGCGACCGAGGTCTGCGGGTGGCGCTCTGCGTACTCGGCGACGGCCGCCTCGGCCTCGACGATGTCGCGCTCGAGCGCCGTGTGCGGGCGGGCGTGGCGCGGCATGTCCTCGGTGAAGTACGCCGGGTCGTCCTGGTTGCAGCCGTACCAGTGCGCGCTGGACTTGAAGACGAGCGCCGGCGGCCGGTCGGTGCTCGAGCAGGCCGCGAGCAGCTCCAGCGTCCCGATCACGTTGTTCTCGTGCGCGGCTCGCGGCGCGGCGGTGGCGGAGTCGACGATCATCCGCGTATCGATGACGGCGTCGATGCGCGCCGCGCGCAGGATCCGCCGCAGCAGCTGATGCTGGGCGCCGACGCGCACGAACTCGGTGCGCTCCAGCTCGACGACGGGGTCCTCGCGGTCGATGCCGACGATCGCCTCGATCTCCGGGTCGGCCTCGAGCACACGCGCGAGCGCGCCGCCCCAGTGCGTCGCCACGCCCGTGATGAGGATCCGCCGCGCGCTCATCGCCGCGGTCAGCCCAGCCAGACCGATGCCCGCCGGGCGAGCATCTCGTCGAGCTCGTCCTGGATCCGGGCGCGGACGTCGTGGGCGATCGTCTGCACCAGCGCCTGGTCCTCCCAGGGCTCGTCGCCGAGGTCGTCCGTGGGGATCGGCTCGAGGAAGCGGATCGTGAACTTCGCGGGCAGGTAGCCGAGCATGCCGAGCGGCCCCAGGTGCGGGAACGTCGGTGTCAGCGGGACGTACAGCAGCCCGGTGAGGCGCTGCAGCAGGCTGAGCTGCGCGAAGACCGGCTGGGCCTCCTCGGCGCCGACGACCGCCACCGGGACGATCGGCGCGCGCGCCCGCATCGCGGCCTGGACGAAGCCGCCGCGCCCGAAGCGCCGCAGGCGGTAGCGGTCCTTGTAGAGCTTCTCGGTGCCCTTGCGGCCCTCGGGGAAGACGAGGACGAGCTGCTGCTCGTCCCACAGCAGGCGGTGGACGTTCGCCGGGTGCGCCGGAACGGCGCCGATCTTCGGCAGCAGCATGCTGAACCCGGGATAGCCCTTGAAGAAGTGCTCGACGGTCAGGTGAAGCGGGCGCGGCGCCGGGTGCTCCTCCTTGATCGCCTTGGCGATCATCGCCGCGTCGGGCGGCAGCGCGCCGGCGTGGTTGGAGACGACCAGGGCGCCGCCTTCGGCGGGCACGTGCTCGATGCCCTCGACGCTGACGCGAAACCACAGGCGGTAGAGGAAATCGACGGCGAGCCGGTCGACGACCGCCTCGACGCGCTCCGAGCGGCCCCAGTCGGTGACGTGGCGCTCGGTCTCGACGGCCGGAAGCTGGCTGCGCAGGTCCGCGCGCACCGCGGGCGCGGTGCCGTGGTCGCGCAGCGTGGTGCGGGGTCGCTCGGCCACGCCCGGCAGTGTGGCAAGCGCGCGGAGTCAGCGCTCGCCGGCGAGCAGCGGCGCGAGCGCGGCCTCGAGCCCAGGCCAGTCCGCGGCCGAGACGATCGGCGCCGTGGCACAGAGCTCGCGGTTCCACGGATGGGTGATCGTGGCGCCCGCGATGTCGTGCTCGAGCGCATCCTCGAGGTTGACGGGGCTGTCGTCGATCAGGACGTCGATCCCGATCTCACGGCAGCGGGTGATCTTGTCGAATGAGCAGTAGAGCTCGTCGTGGGCGAGGCCGATCGCCTGCAGCCAGCGCTCGGTCGCGTCGTGGGACTGCGTGCCGCGGTGCGAGGTGATGTGGATGAAGTGCCCGGCCGCGTGCCAGCGGTTCACCACTTCGACCGCCCCGGGGTAGGGCTCGGCGGTCGCGATCAGCTCCTCGGTGTGGGTCTCCAGCACGCAGGCGTGGACCTGCTCGGGCTCGAGCTTCGTGATCCCCCACGTGATCTGCCCCTCGTAGGGCAGGACGATGCCGAAGCGCCGGCGCGCGACGTCCGAGAACTGGTCCCAGTAGTGGTGCAGCGTCGAGTCGATGTCGATGGCGATGCGCATCGCAATGGGCGCTCCGCCCGCGCTATCCGTCGACCAGCGTGACGGCGCCCTCGGCGGCGCTGCCGACCAGCGCCGCGTACTTCGCCAGCACGCCGGTGCGGTCGGGGTTCGCGGGTGGGGTGTACGCGGCGACGCGCGCGGCGATCTCCTCGTCGGAGAGGTCCACGTCCAGGCGCCGGTCGTCGACGTCGACCGTGATGATGTCGCCGTCGTGGACGGCGGCGATCGGCCCGCCGCGGTAGGCCTCGGGCGCGACGTGACCGGCCATGAAGCCGTGCGTGGCGCCGGAGAAGCGCCCGTCGGTCAGCAGCGCGACGTGCTCGCCCAGCCCGGCGCCGTTGAGCGCGGCGGTGACGGCGAGCATCTCGCGCATCCCCGGGCCGCCGGCGGGGCCCTCGTTGCGGATCAGGACGACGTCACCCGCGTTGATCGATCCGGCGGTGACGGCGGCCATCGCGGCCTCCTCGCCCTCGAAGACGCGCGCCGGGCCCTGATGGTGGCGGCGCTCGTGGCCGGCGAGCTTCACGACGCAGCCGTCGGGCGCGAGGTTGCCGCGCAGGATCGCCAGACCGCCGGTGGCCTTGATCGGGTCGCTCAGCGGCCGCACGACCGGCTGGCCGCTCGCCTCGACGGCCTCGCGGGCATGCTCGCCGACGGTGCGTCCGGTGACGGTCGGCGCGTCCTCGTGCAGCAGCCCGGCCTCGAGCATCCGGCTGGCGACGAGCGGTACGCCGCCGGCCTCGAACAGGTCGACGGCGACGTACTTGCCGCCCGGCTTGAGGTCGCAGAGCAGCGGCGTGCGCTCGCTGATGCGGTCGAAGTCGTCGATCGTCAGCGGCACGCCGGCCTCGCGGGCGAGCGCCAGCAGGTGCAGCACGGCGTTCGTCGAGCCGCCGCTCATCGCGACGGCGGCGATCGCGTTCTCCAGCGAGTCCTTGGTGATGATGTCGCTGGGCTTGAGGTCGCGCCTGAGGACGTCGACGACGAGCTCGCCCGTCTCGAAGGCGACCTGCGCCTTGCTCTTGTGCTGGGCGGGGACCATCGAGGAGCCCATCGGGGAGATGCCGAGGATCTCGTAGGCCATCGCCATCGTGTTGGCCGTGAACTGACCGCCGCAGGCGCCGGCCCCGGGGCTGGCGACGCCTTCGAGCTCGTGCAGCTCCTCGTCGGTCATGCGGCCGGCCGCGTGCGCGCCGACGGCCTCGAAGACGTCCTGGATCGTGACATCCTGGCCGTGCAGGCGGCCGGGAGGGATCGAGCCGCCGTAGAGCATCACGGCGGGCACGTCGACGCGCGCGAGCGCCATGACTGTGCCGGGGATCGTCTTGTCGCAGCCGGAGAGCGCGACGACGGCGTCGAAGAGGTGCCCGCGGCTGACGAGCTCGATCGAGTCGGCGATCACCTCGCGGCTGACGAGCGAAGTCTTCATCCCGCTCGTGCCCATCGTGATCCCGTCGGAGATCGCGATCGTGTTGAGCTCCATCGGGGTGCCGCCGGCGGCGCGGATGCCCTCCTTGACCTTCGCGGCGAGCGCGCGCAGGTGGAAGTTGCAGGGCATCGTCTCGATCCACGTCGAGGCGACGCCGATGATCGGCTTGGCGAGCGCCTCGTCGTCGTATCCGATGCCCTTGAGGTAGGCGCGCGCGGCTGCGCGCTCCGGGCCATCGGTGAGCGCTGCGCTCTTGTGCTTGAGGTGGGACAGGGTCTCGGTCACGGGGCCGAGACACTACCCGCGGAACCTGAATCGCGGCCCGCCGGATCAGCGTCGGCGCGGGCGCGGCGGCGCAGCCGCTGGCGCTCCCACTCCTGCAGGCGCCAGAGGTCGCGGCGCACGCGCTTGGGGTCGACCTGGCGGCCGGGCAGGTGCATGTTGGCCGTCTCGATCAGCCGCCGCTCGTCGCCGGTCAGCGCCATCCACTTGGCGAGGACGTCGTCGGAGTCCGGCAGGCGCGCGCTGCCGTAGGGACGGGTCTCGTCGGGGAAGTCGACGCAGTACTCGTTCAGCAGCTCGCGCGTCTGCGGCATGTACGCGACGACCGGCTTGTGCGGGTAGAGCAGGTAGGCGTACGGCGCGCCGAGCTCGGTCGCGACCGTGCCGCCGTAGTCGCGCTCGAGGCCGTCGGCGAGCGCGCCCCAGACCCGGATGAAGCCGAGGTCGCGGTACATCTCCCACTCCTCGTCGTTCACGCAGGAGCGCAGCAGCTGGCGCGCGCGCTGCTCCGCGCGGCGCTCGCGCCCGGGGTCGATGTCGAGGCTCGGGACGCGGGCGCGCCCGGCCCGCCGGCGCTCGAGGTGCTCGGCCACGGTCGGCCAGCAGACCTCCCAGAGCAGCGCGAGGATGACGATCGCGGTGGCGAGGAGGGCGAGCGCCATCGGAGCAGGCCCGCTCAGCACCCTCCCGCGGCACGCGGGAAGAAGATCACCCGGTCGGCATCGCGCGGGACGTCGGCGAAGTCGCGGACCATCCGCGCCTCGCGCCGGCCGCCCGGTGCGGACACCGGGACCGCGGCCCACATGCCGAGGTCGAGCTGGCGGCGAAACTCCGCGACGAGGGCCTCCTCGTCGGCGCGCACGTCGATGTCCCCCTCTGCGAGGAGGATCTCGCCGTGCCCGGGCTTCATGCGCAGCAGCCTCATCCCGCAGGAAGTATGGCAGGGGCGCGGCCGGCGATGCGGGCGCGGCACTTGCGCGCATGCAGTGCCTCAGGTGCCGCCGGCGGGCCGCTCGCGCCGCGCACGCGCCCGGAGGCCCAGGACGTCGACGGGCCCCGGACCCGAGCCGAGCTCCGAGAGCCCGTCGCGCACCGCCGCCGCAGCGGCGATCTTCGCCGCCCGCGCGGCGTCCAAAGGCGTCGCGCCGAGCGCCAGGTGGGCGGCGAGCGTCGCGGCGTGTGTGCAGCCCGAGCCATGCGCTGCACCGTCCGGGTGGCGCTCGCCGGGGATCTCGACGACCTGATCCGCGTCGACGTAGGTGTCGGTCGCGACCTCGCGGTGGCCGCCGGTGACGACGACCGCGTGCGGGCCGAGCGCCAGCACCACACGCGCCAGTGCCACGCCCTCCAGCGAGGGATCGCCGGCCAGCGCGCGCGCCTCGGGCACGTTGGGGGTCGCAACTGTGGCCCGCGGCAGGATCAGCTCGCGCATCGCGTCCTCCGCGCCGGGCTCGAGCAGCCGCGCGCCCGACTCCGCCACCATCACCGGGTCCACCACGATCGGCGTTCCGGACGCCAGGAGGTCGAGTGCCCGGGCCACTGCGCGCGTGCTCGCGATGCTGCCGAGCATCCCGAGCTTCACCGCGTCGACGCCCAGGTCGTCGACCACCGCGGCGACCTGCGCGACGATCATCTCCGGCGACACCGCCTCCACAGCGGTGACCGCGACCGTGTTCTGCGCGGTGATCGCCGTGATCGCGGTCGTGCCGTGGACGCCGGCCGCCGCGAAGGCCTTGAGGTCCGCCTGGATCCCCGCGCCGCCGCCTGAGTCCGAGCCCGCGATCGTCAGGCAGACGGGGATGTCTCGACGCACGGCCACGGGCGGGCAGGATAGGCGTCGCGGCGTCGCCACCCCTCACAGCGTCACCCGCGCATAGCGCCCGCCGGGACGACGCTCGACCAGGCCGAGCAGCTCGAGCTCGGTGAGCCGGCCGAGCACCACCCCCGCCTGCTCGGGAGAGGCGGCGTTCCGCACGACCGTATCGGCGCCGCGATCGATCGCCGCGAGCAGGTCGCACAGCTCCGGCGCCAGGCCCGCGGGCGCCGGCAGCGCCCGCGACCGTCGCGCGCCTCGCGCGGCAGCACACCGACGACGTCGTCGATGACGTCGAGCGCATGGCGCACGACGCGCGCGCCGTCGCGCAGCAGCGCGTTCGCGCCGGCGCTGTGCCACGACGCGGGCGCGCCCGGCGCAGCTCCGACCTCACGCCCGAGGTCGATCGCGATCTCCGCGGTGATCAGCGAACCGGACCGCTCGGCCGCCTCGACGATGACGGTCATCTCGGCGAGCGCCGCGATGATGCGGTTGCGCGCCGGAAACGCCCAGCGGTAGGGCGTCGTTCCGGGCGGCAGCTCGGAGATCACGAGCGCCTCGCTCGACCAGCCGGCGGTGAAGCGGGCGTCGCCGCGGCGGGTAGGCGTGCTCCGGCCCGCAGGCGAGCACCGCGGCCGTCCGCGCTCCCGCCTCGAGCGCGCCCTCGTGCGCCGCGCTGTCGATGCCGAGCGCCATGCCGCTCACGACGGTCACGCCCGCCGCCGACAGGCCGCGGCCCAGAGCCCTTGCTGTCGCCTGCCCGTCTGCCGAGGCGCGGCGTGCGCCGACGACGGCGACCTGATGCAGCCGGTCGCCGGTGCCGCCGGACCCGAGCAGCCCACCGACGCGGGCCGGGTCGCCGAGAGCGAACAGCACCGTCGGCGGATCGGTCAGGTCGTGCAGGCCGGGCGGATAGCGCTCATCGTGGCGGCAGATCGCCGTGCAGCCGGACGCGCTCCAGGCGGCGCGCAGGGCGGACGGGTCGGCCTGCTCGAATTCGATCGTCAGCCGGGCGCGATCGCGCCCGCCGAGCGCCTCGATCAGCCGCTCGTCGCTGAGCGCGAGCACCTGGCGGATCGCTCCGCGGTCCGCGCGCCTGATCTCCAGGTGGCCGGCGAGCCGCCCGAGCAGCCACGCGCGGCGCGCGCAGACATCGCATGCGCCCGTCATCGCGCCGCCCGGACGACGGCCTCGCCGTCGTGGCGGTAGCCCAGCGCTTCGGCCACGTGCCGCTCCTGGACCTCGTCGGAGCCGTCGAGATCGGCGATCGTGCGGGCCACGCGCAGCGCGCGGTCGCGGCCGCGGGCACTGAGACCGCCGCGATCGTAGGTGCGCGACAGCGACCGGCTCGCGGCGGTCGTGATGCCGACGACGCGCAGCAGATCGCGTGATGGAAGCTCCGCATTCGCGCGCCCGCCGACGCCGCCCCCGCGCGCGGCCTGTCGCTCGCGTGCGCGCATCACCCGCTCCCGGACGTGCGCCGAGATCACCACGGGCTCCGCGAGGAGGTCCTCCCCACTGGGGCGCTCAACGTGAACCGCGAGGTCGATCCGGTCCAGGAGCGGACCGGAGAGCCGCCGGCGATGACGCGCCAGGTCCGGCTCGGCGCAGCGGCAGGCCTGCCCGCCGCGGCCGCACGGACACGGGTTCGTCGCGGCGACGAGCGCGAACTGCGTCGGGAAGCGGTCGATGCGCTGCCCGCGGACGATCGCGACATGCCCATCCTCGAGCGGCTGCCGCAGCGCCTCGAGCGACCCGCGGGCGAACTCGGAGAGCTCGTCGAGGAACAGCACGCCGCGATGGGCGAGGGTCGCCTCCCCGGGCGTCGGGACGGTCCCGCCGCCGACGAGCCCGGCGGGAGAGATCGTGTGGTGCGGCGCCCGGAACGGCCGCGTCCGCACGAGCCCGTTCCCGTCGTGCAGGCCGGCGACGCTGTGGATGCGGGTGACCTCGAGCGCCTCCGCGCGCGCGAGCGGCGGGAGGATCGTCGGCAGCCGCCGCGCGAGCATCGTCTTGCCGGTTCCGGGCGGCCCCGAGAGCAGCAGGTTGTGGCCGCCGGCGGCGGCCACCGTCAGCGCGGCGATCGCGCCGGCGTGGCCCCGCACATCGGCGAGGTCCGGGCCCCGCACCGTGCCCAGCGCCGGCCCGTCCATGTCCGCGTCCCCGTCGTCCTCGAGCGCGGTCTCCCCGCGCAGCGCTGCCGGGAGCTCGGCCAGGCACCCCACGCCGAGCACGTGGACCTGGTCGACGAGCCGCGCCTCGGCGGCGCGCTCGCGCGGGACGATGAGCCCATGGATCCCCGCCCGGCGGGCGCCCTCGGCTACCGCCAGAGCACCGCGGCACGGGCGAACCGTTCCGCTGAGCGACAGCTCGCCGAACACCGCCACGCGGCCGAGCGCCTCAGCCGGCAACTGCCCGCTCGCAGCGAGGATGGCGCACGCGATCGCCAGGTCGAAGCCCGGGCCGGCCTTGCGCAGATGGGCCGGAGCGAGATTCACGGTCAGCCGGCGCAGCGGGAACTCGTAGCCGCTGTTGAGGATGGCCGCGCGCACGCGCTCACGCGCCTCGGACACCGCGCGGTCCGCGAGGCCCACCACGGTGAACGCGGGCAGCCCGGCGCGCAGGTCGGCCTCGACGACGACCGGGCGCGGCTCCAGGCCGTCGATGGCGAATGTCATGACGCGGGCGAGCACGACGGCGACGCTACGTGGGGATCTGGTGCCTGTGGGCACCCAGTTCGCGTTGCAGGCGCGGCGTCTTCGTGACGGCTCTGGAACGCGCGCGTGAACGGCTGCCGATACGTCGCACAGCCGTGGCAGAGGCGTCGAAGAAGTGCCAGTGCGCTGTTGCACCGGGCCGCCTAGCGTCGTGCCCGTGTCCCCCGATCCCCGACAGGCCCTCGGCTCGACCGGCGAGCGCCTGGCGCTCGAGCACCTCGAGCGCCTCGGCTGCACGCTCGTGGCACGCAATCACCGCACGCGCTACGGGGAGCTCGACCTCGTCGTCGTCGACGGGCGCGCGCTCGTCTTCGTGGAGGTCAAGACGCGGCGCGCCTCAGCGGCCGGGCCGACGCCGTGGGACGCGCTGGACGAGCGCAAGCGACGACAGGTGCGAAGAATGGGCCGGGCGTTCCTGCACGAGGTCGCCGACCGCCCGTTCGGCGCCGACGTGCGCTTCGACGCGATCGGGGTCATCGTCGATGACCACCACCGCCTCATCCGGCTCGACCACCTCGAGGCGGCGTTCTGATGGCGCCGGGATGCTTCTCAGAAGGTCGTTCGGAATGAGCCGGGTGTGCGCGGGGCGGTGCAGCCGTGGATGGCGGGGGACGCGCGATTGCGCAGCCGATGCTGATCGCATCGGTGAGCGATCGCGTGATGACCGGCGCCGCAGATGCCCGACATCCGCATCGCCCGGCTTCCGAAGGCCCTTCTCAAAGTGCCAGCTGCTGGTACGCCGTCGACTGGAACGACATGCGGTGCAGCGGCGAGACGCCGAGGCGCATGATCGCCTCGCGGTGGACGGGCGTGGAGTAGCCCATGTGGGCGCCGAACTCCCAGCCGGGGTGGCGCTCCCCCGCGCGCTGCATGAAGCGATCGCGCGTGACCTTGGCGATGATCGACGCCGCGGCGATCGCCGCGCTCGTGGCGTCGCCGTCGACGATCGCGCGCTGGGGATGACCGACGTCCGCGACCGCGAAGCCGTCGACGAGGCAGATACAACCCGGGCGCGCGACGCGCGCGAGGGCGTCGCGCAGGGCGGCCAGGTTCGTCTTGTGCAGCCCGCGATCGTCGATCCCGCGCACGCAGCGCGAGACGACCGCGACCCGCGCCGCTGTGCGCATCACGACCGGGAAGAGTGCCTCGCGGGTCTCGTGGTCATGTTGCTTGGAGTCGTTCAGCGCGCTGAGCGCGCGGACCTCGCGCACGCTGATCTGCTCGAGGTCGAGCAGCACCGCCGCTGCGACGAGCGGACCCGCCAGACACCCGCGCCCGGCCTCGTCGGCACCGGCGACCCAGCGGACGCCGAGGTCGCGGTCGAAGGCGATCAGCCGGCGGCCGGTCGACGGGCGGCGGCTGGCACGCCTGCGTGTCCGGGCCGTGCTGGGCACCTCGGGATCCGGGTTAGAAGATCCCGATGCGGTTGGGGGGCCAGTAGGTGGCGAAGGCGTCGCCGATGATCCAGGACTTCGGAACGGGGCCCCAGAAGCGGCTGTCGTCGGATTCCCCACGGTTGTCGCCCATCATGAAGTAGTGGCCGGGCGGAATCGTGATCGTCTTCGGGAACGTGCAGCCGGCGCCGGTGTTGTCCGCGCACGTGCTGCTGATGAACGGCTCCTTCGTCGGCTTGCCGTTGCGGATCACGCGGCCGCTGCGGATCGAGATCCGGTCGCCGGGAACGCCCACGACGCGCTTGATGAAGTTGACGCTCGACTTGGTGCTCGTCGGCTGGTCGCAAGCGGCGCCGGTGGGCGGGTGATCACCGCACTGCGAGGGCGGCGAGGCCTCGGCGCCCGACGGCGGGTGGAACACGAGGATGTCGCCGACCTTCGGATCGCCGAAGTGCATGCCGAGGCGGTTGACGAGGACACGCTGGCCGACCTCGAGGGTCGGCACCATCGACTCGCTCGGGATCCGGTAGGGCTTGACGATGAACGCCTGGATGCCGAGCGCGAGCCCCAGCGCGACGGCGACGATCAGGACGAGCTCGAGCAGCGAGCTCCCGGCCGACGCGCTCCGGGACGTGCCGCGCTCGCTCACGCCTGGTCGTCGGCGGGCTGCTCGGTGGAGTCCTGCTCGGGTGCGTCGTCGCCGGCGGGCGCGTCGCCGGCAGCTTCGGGCTCAGTCGCGGTCTCCGCGGCGGCCTGCGACTCGGCGGCGCCGTCGGCCTCGACGGCCTTCGTGAGCTCGGCGTCCTCCGCGCCGTCCTGGGCCGCCTCGGCGTCGGCCTCGGCGGCGTCGTGCAGCAGGCCCGGCGTGACGACCTCCTCGGGGCCGACGTAGCGGCGCTCGCGGACGCGGGCGCGCTTGCCGACGCGGTCACGCAGGTAGTAGAGCTTCGCGCGCCGGACGTCGCCGCGGGCGGCGACCTCGATGCGCTCGATCTTCGGCGAGTGCACGGGGAACGTGCGCTCGACACCGACGCCGAAGGACTGCTTGCGGACGGTGAACGTCTCGCGTGCACCATGACCCTGGCGCTTGATCACGACGCCCTCGAAGACCTGGGTGCGCCGGCGGGTGCCCTCGACCACCTGGAAGTGGACCTTGACGCGGTCGCCGGGCTGGAAGCTGGGGACGCGGCGCAACTGCGCGCGCTCGAGGCCTTCGATGACGGTGCTCATAGCAAGAAGAGGTCGCGGGATCCGGTCCTGGGTTCGCGAGCCGGCGCCGCTGATGGCACCGGCCGGGGAGGCCGCTCCGCGAGGACCGATCAGGATAGCGAAGAGCCCTCGGACGCCGCGCCGCGCTCGCGGCTGCGCGCCCGCCGCCAGCGGCGGATCTCCTCGTGATGACCGGACAGCAACACATCCGGTACGCGCCAGCCGCGGTACTCCGATGGCCGCGTGTAGTGCGGGTACTCCGGGTCGCCGCCGAGCGCGTCGCTGAAGGACTCCTCGGCCGCCGAGTCGGCGTGGCCGAGCGCTCCCGGCTGCTTGCGCAGCACCGTGTCGCACAGGACCATCGCCGCGAGCTCGCCGCCGGCGAGCACGTAGCGGCCGATCGACACGGCATCGCTGCAGAAGTGCTGGACGATCCGCTCGTCGAAGCCCTCGTAGCGCCCGCAGAGGATCGTCACCGCCGGCTCGGCGGCCAGCTCGCTCACGAGCCCCTCGTCCAGCAGCCGCCCGCCCGGCGTAAGCGCGATCACGCGGCGCTCGCGGCGCAGGTCGACCGGGTCGACACCGTAGAAGCTGCGCAGCGCATGGTCCATCACGTCGACGCGCAGCACCATGCCCGCCCCGCCCCCGAACGGCGTGTCGTCGACCTGCCCGCCGCTCAGCGGCGTGTGCTCGCGCGGGTTGAGCGTGCGCAGCTGATGACCCTGGGCGGCCGCATTGGCGACGTGGCGCTGACCGCGAAACCAGTCGAACCACTCGGGGAACAGCGTGACGACGTCGAGCTGCACGGGCCGGCCTACCCATCCTCGCCGAGGAACGCGAGCCGCACGTCGATCCGGCCCGCGTCGACGTCCACCGAGCGCACGGCGTCGCGCACGAGCGGGACCAGCAGCTCCCCGCCCCCAGGGCGCTCGACCTCCAGGACCTCGCACGAGGGCAGACCGCGCATGCGGCGCACGCGGCCGACCTCGCGCTCCCCGTCGACGACGAGGCAGCCTTCGAGGTCCTCCGCCCACCACTCGCCCTCGGGGAGCTCGGGCGCGTCCACGCGCGAGCTCATCAGCTGCGCGCCGCGCAACGCCTCGGCGGCCTCGCGGGTGCCGATCCCCTCCAGGCGCACGATCGGCTTCGCGTCGGTGCCGGCGCGGCGCACGATGCGCGTCTGCGTGCCCGACACGCGCACGACGGCGTCGCGGGTCAGCAACGCCGGGCGCGGCTGCGTCACGTAGAAGCTCCCATCGAGCCCGTGCGGACGCCCGATGGCGCCCGACGGCAGCCAGTCGGCCCGAGGGCGGCTCACATCAGTCGACGATGTCGACGAGCACGCGGCGGTTCTCCTTGACCGCCGCGGCCTTGACGATCGCGCGCATGGCCTTGGCGGTGCGGCCGCCGCGGCCGATGACCTTGCCGTAGTCGTCGTCGGCGACCGACAGCTCGAGGACGACGGTGCCGTCGTCCTCGGTGAACTCCTCGACGGCGACCTCGTCCGGACGGTCGACGAGCTGCTGGGCCAGGTACTCGAGCAGCTCACGCATCGCAGCGGGCGCTACAGGGCGATGCCCTGGATCTTCATGAGCTTGCGGACCTGATCGGTCGGCTGCGCGCCCTTGGCGATCCAGTCACGGACCTTGTCCTCGTCGAGCGTCACCGTCGACGGGCTCGTCTGCGCGTTGTAGGTCCCGATGACGTCGATGAAACGGCCGTCGCGCGGCGAGCGCTGATCGGCGACGACGACGCGCCAGATCGGGTTCTTCTTGCCGCCCACGCGGGTGAGCCTCAGTCGTACTGCCACGGGTTCCTCTCGAATTGCTCGGAAAGTCGACGACAGAGGGTAGCCGAACCCGGGCCGGGCGGCTCCGCGCGCGCCTGCGGGGCCACGCTCAGCGCGCCTGGCGCATCAGCGCGCCGATGTCCGGCATCTTGCCGCGGCCGATCTGGCGCATGAGCTTGCGCATCTGGTCGAACTGCTTGACCAGCTGGTTGACCTGCTGGACGCTCGTTCCCGAGCCGCGCGCGATCCGCAGGCGCCGCGAGCCCTTGATGAGCTCCGGCCGGCGGCGCTCCTCGCCCGTCATCGACAGGATGATCGCCTCGACGCGGTCGAGCTCGCGCTCGTCGACCTTCAGGCCCTTCATCTGCTGACCCGCGAACCCGGGCATCATGCCCAGCAGCGAGCTGAGCGGCCCCATGCCGCGCACCTGCTTGAGCTGGGCGAGGAAGTCCTCGAGCGTGAACTCGTTGCGGCGCAGCTTGCGCTCGAGCTCCTTGGCCTCGCCCTCGTCGAACTGGGACTGGGTCTTCTCGATCAGGCTGAGCACGTCGCCCATGCCGAGGATCCGCTGCGCCATCCGGTCCGGGTGGAAGCGCTCGAACTGCTCGAGGTGCTCGCCGGTGCTGGCGAACACGATCGGCTTGCCGGTGACCGCCTTCACCGACAGCGCCGCGCCGCCGCGCGCGTCGCCGTCGAGCTTGGTCATGATCACCCCGTCGAACGCGACCGCATCGGCGAACTCCTGCGCGACGTTGACGGCGTCCTGGCCGGTCATCGCGTCGACGACGAGAAAGACCTGCGTCGGCTTGGTCGCCTTGCGGATGCGGACCAGCTCGTCCATCAGGTCGCTGTCGACGTGCAGGCGCCCGGCGGTGTCCACGATCAGCACGTCGCGACCCAGGCGCTTGGCCTCGTCCAGCGCGCCGGAGGCGATCGCCACCGGGTCGGCGTCGGTGCCGCGTTCGTAGACGTCGACGCCGATCCGCCCGCCGAGCGTGACGAGCTGCTCGATCGCGGCGGGCCGGTAGACGTCGCAGGCGGCCATCAGGACCGACGAGCCGTGCTCCTCCTTGAGGTGGCGCGCGAGCTTGGCGGCGGCCGTCGTCTTGCCCGAGCCCTGCAGGCCCGCGAGCAGGATCACGGTCGGCGGGCGCGGCGCGAACGAGACGCCGACGGAGGCGCCGCCCATGAGGCCGGCGAGCTCCTCGTCGACGATCTTGACGACCTGCTGGCCGGGGTTCAGGCCGCCGACGATGTCGGCGCCCATGCAGCGCTCCTTCACGGTCTTGGTGAAGGAGCGGACGACCTTGAAGTTCACGTCCGCCTCGAGCAGCGCGAGGCGGATCTCGCGCATCGCGCGGTCGATGTCCTCCTCGGTCAGCGTCCCGTGCGAGCGCAGGTCCGAGAGCGTCGCCTGGAGCTTCTCTGAGAGGGCGTCGAACACGCCCCCAGTCTGACAGGCCGGTCTACGCCTCCGGCTCGGCCGGCGCAGCCGGCAGGCCCGCCGGCCCCGCCTGCCCGGATCGCGCCTCTGCCTCCGGGGCCGGCGTGGCGCCCTTGCCGAGGTTCGAGACGACGCCGCCGAGGTTGCCCAGCGCGGTCGTGAGCTCGCTCGGGATGACGAAGATCTTGTTCGCGCTGCCCTGCGCGAGCTGGGGCAGCATCTGCAGATACTGGTAGCTCAGCAGCGCCTGATCGGGCTCCCCCTCGTGGATCGCGCTGAAGACCGTGTCGATCGCCTTGGCGTCGCCCTCCGCGCGCAGGATCGCCGATGTCTTGGCGCCCTCGGCGCGCAGCACGGCCGACTGCTTCTCGCCCTCGGCGGTGAGGATCGCCGACTGCTTGACGCCCTCGGCGGTGAGGATCGCTGCGCGGCGGTCGCGCTCGGCGCGCATCTGCTTCTCCATCGCCTCCTGGATCGAGCCGGGCGGGTCGATCGACTTGAGCTCGACACCGTTGACGCGGATCCCCCACTTGCCCGTGCGCTCGTCGAGCACGACGCGCAGCTCGGTGTTGACGCGCTCGCGGCTCGTCAGCGCCTCCTCGAGCGTGAGCGCGCCCACGATGTTGCGCAGCGTCGTCACCGTCAGCTGCTCGATCGCCTGCAGCGGGCTGGCGATCTCGTAGGACGCCGCGCGCGGATCGGTGATCGTGAAGTACAGGACGGTGTCGATCTGCACCGAGACGTTGTCCTGCGTGATCACCGGCTGGGGCGGGAAGGTCACGACCTGCTCGCGCAGGTCGATCAGCGGGCGCACCTTGTCGACGAACGGGACGACGATCGCCATGCCCGGGCCGAGCGTGCGCTGGTAGCGCCCGAGGCGCTCGACCACGCCGGCGCGGGCCTGCGGGATGATCCGCACCGTCTTGAACGCGACGAAGATCGCGAAGAACACAAGGACTGCGGCGACGATGGCTCCGGTCATGACGTTCAGGCTCCCAGGTTGTGATCAGAAGGGCCTTCTCAGGACTCATAGCGGCCGTCGACGAGCGCGGTCGCGCCGCGGATCTCCACGACCTCGACCTTGTCGCCCGCGTCGAAGATGCGGTCCTCGTCGTAGGCCCGGGCGGTCCACATCTCCCCGTCGAGCTTGATGCAGCCGGTGCCCTCGTCATTCGCGATCCGCTCGGCGACGATCGCCGGCCGACCGATCAGCGCCGCCGTGCCGGTGCGCACCTGCGTCGGCTGGCGCAGGTGCCGGCGGGCGACGGGGCGCACGCCGAGGAAGACGACGGTCGTGACGATCGCGAAGACGACCCAGGAGACCGTCGCGCCTGCGCCGATCAGCGAGACGGCCGCCGCGGAGGCCGCGCCGATCGAGAACGGGGCGAGGAAGAAGCTGGTCGTCGCGATCTCCCCGATCGCGAAGACGACGGCTGCGAGCAGCCAGATGACCCACGGATCCATCAGTGGATGAGCCTACCGCGCGTTCGCTCGCGGTCCGCCGTCATGGCGTGAGCAGCGCGGCGGCGAAGTCGCCGGCGTCGAACGGGCGCAGATCCTCGAGCTGCTCGCCGATCCCGATGAGCTTGACCGGGATGCCGAGCTCGCGCGCGATCGCCAGCGCGATGCCGCCCTTCGCCGTGCCGTCGAGCTTCGTCAGCACGATCCCGTCGACGGGGACCGCCTCGGAGAAGAGCCTGGCCTGCCGCAGGCCGTTCTGGCCGGTCGTCGCGTCGACCGTCAGCAGCGTCTCGTGCGGAGCGCCGTCGAGCTGCTTGGCGACGACGCGGCGCACCTTCGTGAGCTCGGCCATGAGGTCGTCCTGCGTGTGCAAGCGCCCGGCGGTGTCGACGATCACCACGTCGGCGCCCTGCTCGCGCCCGCGGCGGATCGCCTCGAACGCGACCGATCCCGGGTCCGCGCCCGCCTCGCCGGTGACGATCTCGCACTCCGCGCGGCGCGCCCACTCGGCCAGCTGCTCGACGGCGGCCGCGCGGAACGTGTCCGCGGCGCCGAGCACGACGTTCAGCCCCTGCTCGCGCCGCAGGTGCCATGCCAGCTTGCCGATCGTCGTCGTCTTGCCCGTGCCGTTTACCCCGGCGACCATGATCACGGTCGGCTTCGCGCGCAGGTCGATCGTCCCCGCTCCCGCGCCGGCGGCCTCGTCGGCGAGCAGCGCGACGAGCCGCGCCTGCAGCGCCTCGCCGCCCTCGACCTCGCCGCTGGTCGCCTCGTGCTCGAGGCGCTCGACGACGTCGGCCGTGGTGCGCGCGCCGACGTCGGCCATGATCAGCGCCTCCTCCAGGCGCTCCCAGGTCTCGTCGTCGAGCGTGTCGAACAGGGTCGCCTGGACCTCGGCGCTGAGCGCCTGCCGGGTCTTCGCGAGGTTCTCGCGCAGCCGGCGGAACATCCCGCGCCGGCGCTCCGGCTCCGGCTCGGCTCCGGGCTCGGGCGACGCCGCATCCTCCGCGGCGCGGTCGAGCAGGAAGACGTCGTTCCAGTCGCGAGCCACGGCGATGCGCGACGATAGCGGAGTGCCGGCGCTCGTCGAATTCCGTCCCGTCCCCGCCGGCGAGCCGCCCGCCAGCGAGCTGATCGAGGCGATGGTGCGCGAGCTCGAGGCGTTCTACGGCCGCATCGACCGTCCCGGCATGCCGACGGCGTCGCCGGAGGAGTTCGCCCCGCCGAGGGGGGTGTGCCTGGTCGGCTTCGCCGACGACGGCAGGCCGCTGGCCGTCGGCGCGGTCAAGCGCATCGACGACGAGGTCGGCGAGATCAAGCGGATGTACGTGGCGCCCGAGGGCCGCTCGCGCGGGCTCGCGCGAGCGCTGCTCGTCGCACTCGAGCGCGCCGCACGCGATCTGGGCTACGCCCGCGTGCGCCTCGACACCGGGCCCCGTCAGCCGCACGCCCGCGCGCTCTACCTGTCCGCGGGCTACCGCGAGATCGAGAACTACAACGCCAACCCGGCGGCGAGCTTCTGGGGCGAGAAGGACCTCCGGTAGGTCACACTCGCGTCAGGCCACAGCGACCGCGGGCGCACGTGCGGGCTCGTCGGCCTCGTCGCGCGGCAGGCGCCGCGAGATGACCTTCGACACGCCGTCGCCGCCCATCGACACCCCGTAGAGCATGTCGGCGGCCTCCATCGTGCGCTTCTGGTGGGTGACGACGACGAACTGCGCGCGGTCGCGGTACTCGCGCAGCAGCTCCAGGAAACGCCCGATGTTGAGGTCGTCGAGCGCGGCCTCAACCTCGTCCAGGATGTAGAACGGGCACGGCCGCGCGAGGAAGACTGCGAACAGGAACGCGATCGCCGTCATCGACTTCTCGCCGCCGGAGAGCAACGAGAGGCGCTTCATCGACTTGCCCGCCGGCGTGATCTCGATCTCGACGCCGAGATCGTCCTCGGGCTCGCCGAGCTCCTTCTGGGCCTCGGCCTCGGCGGCGGCCTCGGCCGCAGCGAGCTGCGCGCCCTCGTCCTGCGGGTCGGCGCCGCCGAGCACCGGCTTGGGCCCGCGGTCCTCGTGGACCAGGCGCAGGCGCCCGCGGCCGCCCGGGAAGCAGTGGGCGGCGAGCTCCTCGAAGTTCTTGGCCGCCGCGGCGAAGGTCTCCTCGAAAGTCTCGGTGATCTGGCGATCGGTCTCGCGGATCAGCGAGCGCAGCTCGCGCAGCGCCGTCTCCAGGTCGTTGCGCTGGTGCTCCATCTCCTCGACGTGCGCGAGCGCCTCCTCGTACTCGGCCTTGGCCAGCGGGTTCACCGGGCCGAGCTGCTCGCGCCGGCGCGCCAGCCGCTCGATCCGTGAGCGCAGGCCGGCCGCCTGCTCGGGGTCCAGCGCATCCTGCGCGGGCTCCGGCGGAAGGCCGAGCCGGTCCGCGAGCCGCTCGAGCTCGCCGGTGATCTCCGCCTCCTGGTCGCGCGCCTGCTGCGCGCGGACCTCGGCGACCGTGACCTGCTCGCCACCTTCGCGCAGGCGCTGCTGGATCTGCGCCTCGGCCGAGGCGCAGGCACGCAGCTCCTCCGTGACGCCCTGGCCCTCGCGGCGGTCCTCCTCGAGCTCGGCCTTCAGCAGCTCGATGCGACCGGCGACGGCGACGTGAGCCGTGCCGAGCGCGGCCTCCAGGCGCGCCAGCGCGGGGACGAGCGCACGGTCGCGCTCGATCGATCCGCGCAGGCGTTCGATCGCCGCGGCGCGCTCGTCGCGCTCGCGGGCGGCGCGCTCGGCGACGCGGCGCTCGGCCGCGAGCTCGCCGTCGAGCTGGGCCCGGCGCACCGCCGCGGCGCCCTGTTCGGGCGCGCTGCGGCGCTCGTCGATGAGCCACGCGGCGCGCCGCTCCTCCTCGGAGGCCGCGGCGTGCGCGCGGTCGGCCTCGCGCCGCACGCGCTCGGCGTCCTCGCGGCTGACCTCCGCCGCGGCGGTCGCCTGCGCGGCCATCTCGACGGCCCCGAGCGTGGCGGCCTCGGCCTTGAGCGCGTGCTCGGACTCGCCGACCAGCGCGTCGCGGCGGTTGCGCTCGGCCAGGACGCGCTCCTCGCCGGCGCCCTCGGGCACCTGGCGCAGCTCGCGCGTCGCGCCCAGCCAGGCCCGTCCGGAGCGCGTGACCGCCAGCCCACGGAAGCTTCCGGGCACGGCGGCGAGATCGTCGACGAGCCAGGCGTCGGCGAGCAGGTGCGCGGCGAGGGCAGCGGCGTCGCCGGGGCCGCGGACGACGTCGGCCAGGCGGCGAGCGCCGGGAACCGGCGCGCTGCCGGGCGTCGCGGGCGCGTCGCCGGGCCGCTGGACGATCGCATGCCCGCCCTCGGCGCCCATGCGCCCGAGCAGCGCCTCACCGGCGGCGAGATCGTCGACGATCGCGGCGCGCAGCAGACCGCCGAGCGCCGCGGCGACGGCCAGCTCGAGCCCCGGCTCGACCTCGAGCTCGTCGGCCAGCGCGCGCTCACCGCGGGGCGCCCCGCCGTGGCTGCGCAGGTACTGGTTCGCCGCGGCGAGCTCAGCGCCGACGCGCGCGGACTCGCGGCGCGCCGCCTCGGCGCTGCGCTCGGCGGCGCGCAGGGCCGCACGGGCGACCTCGCAGGCCTCGTCGGCCTGCGCGACGCCCTGTGTGGCAGCGGCCAGCTCGTCGGCGAGCTCGCGCCCGCGCGCCGCCGCCCCCTCGCGCTGGGCGGTCAGCGACGCGAGCTCGCGCTCGAGCTCCTGCACGCGCTCGGCGTCGAGACGCTCGATCTCGGCCTCCAGCGCGCTGATCCGCTCACGCCCGGCGTCGTCCGGGGCATCGGCCTGCGCCTGTTCCTCCAACACGGCGAGCCGCGCGACGCGGTGCTCGAGCCGCTCGCCGATCGTCTGCGCCGTCTCGCGCGTGCGCTCCAGGCGCAGCTCGATCCGGTCGGCCGCAGTGCGCGCACGCTCGCCCCTGCGCGCGATCTCCTCGCGCCGCTCGGTGCGCGCGGCGAGAGCCTCCTCGGCGCGCTCACGCCGCGCGGCGATCGCCGCGAGTTCCTCCTGAGCACTGTCGCGCAGCGCCCGCGCGGCGCTCGCGGACTGCTCGGCCGCCGCCAGCTCGGCGCGGCGCGAGCGCACGTCGTCGCGCACGAGCTCCCAGCGGGCCTCGAGCGTCTGGCGCTCCAGGCGCTCGTGCAGCTCGGCGGCCTCCGCCTGGCGCTTGAGCGGGCGCAGGCGCGATCGCGCCTCGCGCTCGACGTCGAGCGCGCGGTCGAGGTTCTCCTGCGTTCGGTCGAGCTTGAGCTGCGCGCGGCGGCGACGCTTGCGGTGCTTGCCGAGGCCCGCGGCCTCCTCGATCAGCAGGCGGCGGTCCTTCGGCTTGGAGGTGACGATCGACTCGACCCGGCCCTGCGAGACGACCGAGTGCATCTCCTTGCCAAGGCCGGTGTCCGAGAGCACCTCGAGGACGTCGACGAGCCGGCAGCGCGCGCCGTTCAGGCGGTACTCGCCCTCACCGCTGCGGTCGAGCCGGCGCAGGATCGAGATCTCGCCCATCGGGAGGTCGACCGAGCCGTCGGCGTTGTCGAGCACGAGCTCGACCTCGGCCGCCGAGCGCGCCTGCACGCCGTGACCGCCGGAGAAGATGACGTCCTGCATCGAGTGGCCGCGCACCGCGAGCGGCGACTGCTCCCCCATGCACCACAGCACCGCGTCCGTGACGTTCGACTTGCCCGAGCCGTTCGGGCCCACGACGACGGACACGCCGGGGGCGAACTCCAGGCGCGTGCGGTCCGGAAAGGACTTGAACCCCTTCAGGGTGATCGACTTCAGGTACATCTCAGGTCCCCTCGTCGTGCGCTTCCAGCGCCTGGCGTGCTGCCTCCTGCTCGGCGGCCTTCTTCGACCGCCCCGACCCGGACCCCACCAGCGTCCCGTCGACCCGGGCCTGCACCTCGAATACCCGGTCGTGCGGCGGGCCGAGCTCGCCCGTCACCACGTACTCCACGACCGCCGCGCGCAGCGCGAGGCGCTCCTGCAGCGTCGACTTGAAGTCGACCGGGTGCTCCAGCGCATGCTCGAGCTCCGGCATGAATGCCTCGACGACGGCCGCAGCCGTGCGGTCGTAGCCGACCGACAGGAAGCATGCGCCGATCACCGCCTCGATCACAGAGGCCAGGACGCGCTCCGTCATGACCGTCTCCGGCACCACCGTGCCCGCGGGCGCGGAGGCGCGCAGGCGGTCCGGCACGCCGATGCGCAGCGCGACGTCGCGGCACGAGGGCCCGGACACGATCTGCGCGCGGATCTTCGTCAGCCGGCCCGCCCCGTAGCGCTCGGCCTCCAGGCGCGGATAGAGGTGGGCGGTCATCGACAGCCCGAGCACGCTGTCGCCCAGGAACGCCAGGCGCGCGTATGAATCGCTGCGCTTCTCGCTCCACGAAGCGTGCGTGAAGACCTGCCGGTAGAGGTCTTCCGGCAGTTCGTCGAGGAGATCGCTGAGGAGCTTCAGGGGTCAGGAAGCTGCGGGAGTGTGGGCAAGGACGAAGTCGATCGCCTGACCCACCGTGAGGATCTTGGCGGCCTCCTCGTCGGACATCTTCACGCCGTACGTGTCCTCGAACTCCTGGACGAGCGTGTAGAGGTCGAGCGAATCGGCCTCGAGGTCCTCCTTGAAGCGCGTCTCCTCGCCGATGGCGGACGGCTCGACATCGAGCTCGTCGGCCAGGTGGGTCTGGATCAGCGTGAGGACCTCGTCGCGGGTCATGGCGATGGAACGCTAGCCGCGGACCCGGACGTGGCGGCCGGCGCCGGCGCCGCGCCCTTGAGCGCCCCCGCCGCCGTGAGCGCCGCATGCGTGCGCCCGACGACATCCCCGGCGACCCCGCGTGCAGCGAGCAGGATCGCCTGGGAGAAGCCGTAGCGCGTGAAGCGCCCGTGCGGGACGACGCCGAGGCGCCGCAGGCCGAGCAGGTAGGCCCCGCCCGGGCCCTCGGGGTCGATCTGCTCGCGCAGGCCGCCCAGCGCGGGGCGCAACAGCGCGCCGCCGACCTTCGCGCGGGGCGTCGACACCGCGGCCTCGCGCACCGCGCCGAGGATGCTCTGCGACAGGCCCTCGATGAGCTTCAGCGCGATGTTGCCGGTGAAGCCGTCGGTGACGATCACGTCGGCGACGCCGGTCGTGATGTCGGTGCCCTCGACGTTGCCCAGGAACTCCAGCGCCGGGGAGCCGACCGTGCGCGCCGCGAGCACGGCGTGCGCCTCGATGACCGCGGTGGTGCCCTTCGTCGGCTCCTCGCCGTTGGAGAGCAGCGCCACGCGCGGGCGCTCGACGCCCAGGACGGTCTGCGCCAGCGCCGCGCCCATGAACGCGAACTGGACGAGGTGCTCGCTGCGGACCTCGACGTTCGCGCCGACGTCCAGGAAGGTGATCGGGCTGCCGGGTATCGGCACCGGGACCGCGAGCGCGGGGCGGTAGATGCCGTGCGCGCGCCTGACCTGGAAGAGGCCGGCGGCCAGCGCCGCGCCCGTGGAGCCGCCGCTGACGAAGGCGTCGGCCTCGCCGGCGGCGACGGCCGCGGCGACGCGCACGATCGAGGCGTCGGGGTTCGAGCGGGCCGCGCGCGCCGGGTCCGGGTCCTTCGCGATCGAGACGGGGGCGTCGACGACCTCGACGCCTTCCGCGACCGTGCCGATCTCCTCAGCGGGGCCGTAGAGCACGACGCGCACGCCGCGGCCGGCGGCGATCGCCGCACCGGCGGCGACCTCGGCCGGACCGAGGTCCGCCCCGTTCGCGTCGACCGCGACCGTGACGGAGGTCATCGGGGCCTAGTGATCGTGGTGGTCGTGCGCCTGCGGCGCGGCAACCGTGCGGCCGGCGTAGGTCCCGCACGTCGGGCAGACGCGATGCGGAAGACGCGGGGTGTGGCACTGCGGGCACGAGTTGTACGTCGGCGCACTGAGCTTGTGCGTCGAACGGCGCTTGTTCGTGCGGGCGTGCGACTGACGCTGCTTGGGGACGGCCATGGCGCAGAGCAGGGTAGCGCGTCCGTCGACGACGCCCGCGGCGGGCGGGGCACATACCCATGGCTGCTTGACTGGCGGCGATGTCCCAGCCGCCCCTGCCGATCCGCCCGATGCGCCGTGAGGACGCCGTCAGCGTGCACGAGCTGTGCGCCCGCGTCCTGTTCTCGCCGCAGCCCGGCGTCGACGAGGATCTCGGCCGGGCGCGCTCGCTTGCGCGGATCGAGCACCTCGTCGCCACCGACCCGGGCGGCGCCTGGGTCGCCGAGGATGAGGGCCGCGTCGCCGGCGTCGCGATGGCGCTCGTGCGCGAGCGGATCTGGGGCTTCTCGCTGTACGCGGTCGACGATGCCGTCCAAGGCCGCGGCGTCGGGCGCCGGCTGCTCGACGCGACGCTCGCCTACGGCGTGCGGCGCGGCGCCGAGGGCTGGCTGATCCTCTCCTCCGAGCACCCCGCCGCGATGCGCCGCTACTGCGCGGGCTGGGTTCGACCTGGCCCCGTGCGTCGCCGCGACGGGCATCGCGGACCTGAGCCGGGCCCCGGACGCCGTCGGGCGCGTCGAGGACGCGGGCGCGGGCGGGATCGCGGTCGCCGACGCGATCGGCCGTGCGGTGCGTGGCGCCGGCCACGGCCCCGACCTGCCGACGGCACTCACCGGCGGGGCGCGCCTGCTCGTGCTCGAGGACCGCGCCTTCGCGCTGATGCGCGAGGGCAACGCGATGCTGCTCGCCGCGAGGGACGAAGACGCGGCCGCCGCGGTGCTGTGGGCCGGGCTGGCCGGCGCGCCCGCCGGCTCGACCGCGCTCGTCGACTTCATGACCGGCGCCCAGCAGTGGGCGATCAAGGTCTGCCTCGACGCGGGCCTCCCGTTGTCGCCCGACGGCCCGGTCTTCACGAAGGGCCGGCTGGGACCGCTGGCGCCCTACCTGCCCAGCGGCGCGTACCTCTGACCGGCCCTGCGGCTAGTCGAACTTCAGCTCGCCGAGCTTCGACCAGCGCGGATCGATCTCCGGCTCGTGCTCGTGGCCTGGATCATCGTTGAGGTTCGCCCCGCAGCGCGGGCAGAGCCCGGCGCAGTCCTCGCGGCAGAGGACCTGCGTCGGCAGCGCCAGGGCGAACGCGTCGTGCGCCCACGCCTGCAGATCGATCTCGGTGCCCTCGACGTACGGGCTGGAGAGCTCGTCGTCGGCGCTGCCCGGCTGGTCGATCTCACGGGCATCGACGGTGAACACCGGCTCGGCGGGCTCCAGGCAGCGCATGCACGGCCCGTGGAGCGCGGCCTGGAAGCGCAGGCGCAGCGCCCAGCCATTGCCGACCATGCGCGAGATGTCGAGCCGCACCGGCGTCAGGACCGGCGTGGTCGCGTACTCGTCGGTGCCGAACGTGAACGTCCCGATCGGGACCTCCAGCTCGATCCGCCGCGCTTCGCCGGAGCGCAGGTTGAGTGCGGCGAGGTCGAAGCTGTCGGCTCTGGCGGGCACGGCTCCGAGGGTAGAAGATGCGCCGGTGCGCGCGATGATCCTCGAGCAGCCCGGCCGCCCGCTGCACCTCGTCGAGCGCCCCGTCCCCGATCCCGGCCCCGGCGACCTGCTGCTGCGCGTGCGCGCCTGCGGAGTCTGCCGCACCGACGTGCACGTGCGCGACGGTGAGGTGCGCGGTCGTCACCTGCCGATCGTCCCGGGCCACCAGATCGTGGCGAGCGTCGAGGCCGGCGGCGCGAGCACGACGACGCAGGCGGGCGCCCGCGTCGGGGTGCCGTGGCTGGGATGGACGTGCGGCGAGTGCCGCTTCTGCCTGAGCGGCCGCGAGAACCTCTGCCTGCGCGCGCGCTTCACCGGCCTCGACATCGACGGCGGCTTCGCCGAGTGGACGGTCGCCGACGAGCGCTTCTGCTTCCCGCTGCCCGAGGGTTACGGCGATCTCGACGTCGCGCCGCTGCTGTGCGCGGGCCTGATCGGCCACCGCGCGCTGCGGATGACCGGCGAGGCGCAGCGGCTCGGGCTCTACGGCTTCGGCGCGGCCGCGCACATCGTGGCCCAGACGGCGCGCCACGAGGGCCGCAGGGTGTTCGCGTTCACGCGCGCGGACGACGCGGCGGCCCAGCGGTTCGCGCTCGATCTCGGCTGCGAGTGGGCCGGCGACGCGCTCGCCCCGGGGCCCGAGCCGCTCGACGCGGCGATCATCTTCGCGCCCGCGGGCGAGCTGGTGCCGGCCGCGCTGCGGGCGCTCGACCGCGGCGGCGTCGTCGTCTGCGCGGGCATCCACATGAGCGACATCCCCGCGTTCCCGTACGACATCCTGTGGGAGGAGCGCAGCGTGCGCTCGGTCGCCAACCTCACGCGCGCCGACGGGCGCGACTTCCTGGAGCTCGCGCCCCGCGTCCCCGTCCGCACGCGGGTCACGACGTTCGCACTCGAGCAGGCCGAGGACGCGCTCGACGCGATCCGCTCCGGCGGGCTCGAGGGCGCGGCGGTGCTCGTCCCTTGAGCGCGCCGCTGGTCGAGCTCCTGTACTGGGACGGCTGCCCGTCGCACCCGCGCGCGCTGGCCGAACTGCGCGAGGAGCTGGCGGCGGCCGGGCTCGATCCCGGCGCCGTCGAGGTGCGCGAGGTCATCACCGACGCAGACGCCGCCCGCGAGCGCTTCACCGGCTCGCCGACGATCCGGATCAACGGGCGCGACGTCGTCGAGCCCGGCGGCGAGCCCGTGCTGCTGACTTGCCGCATCTACCATCGCCGCGACGGGCGGATCTCGCCCGTTCCCGACCCCCAGGACGTGCGCGACGCGCTGCGCGCCGCGCTGACCGACCACGGAAGGACACCTCCGGCATGACCCTCGCCATCGGTTCCCGCGCCCCCGCCTTCTCGCTGCCCGACACCGCCGGCACGCTCCACGGTCCGGGCGGCGCGCCGGCGACCGTCGTCGTGTTCACCTGCAACCACTGCCCGTACGCGCTGGCCTGGCACGAGCGCATCGCCGACGTCGCGCGCGACTATGCGGCGCGGGGCGTCGAAGTGCTGGCGATCAACAGCAACGACGCCGAGCGCTACCCGCGCGACTCCTACGCGGCGATGCAGGAGCGCGTGGCGCGCGATCCCGGGGACTGGCCGATGCCCTATCTCCACGACGCCGCGCAGGAGACCGCGCGCGCCTACGACGCGAAGACGACGCCGGACGTCTTCGTGCTCGACGGCGCCGGCGCGCTCGCCTACCGCGGCGCGCCCGACGCCGACAGCGACGATCCGGGCCAGAACGCCGCCTGGCTGCGCGCCGCGCTCGACGACGTCCTCGCGGGCCGGTCGGTCGCCATGCCGCAGACCGAGCCGGTGGGCTGCTCGATCAAGTGGAGGTCCGCCTGACCGCTGAACAGGAGGGCGAAGCCCGGTCAAGAGCGGCATGGATGCCGCGGTCCGACTCAAGACGGGGGCCGGACGCCTGCGGAGCACACCCGCCGAGCACCCTATGGTTGCTCGGCCAGCGTCCTCTTGAGGATCTTCCCGGTCGAGTTGCGCGGCAGCTCGTCGAGGAACACGACCTCGCGCGGCACCTTGAACCGCGCCAAGTTCTCGCGCACGTAGTCCTGCAGGTCCTGCGGCGTGATGCCCATCCCCTCGACCGGCACGACGAACGCGCGCAGCCGCTCGCCCCAGTCCTCGTCCGGCACGCCGAGGACGGCGACCTCGACGACCCCGGGGTGCTCGGAGAGCAGGTCCTCGACCTCGCGCGGGAAGACGTTCTCGCCGCCCGAGACGATCATCTCGTCGTCGCGGCCGTCGATGAAGAGGCGCCCGTCGGCGTCGAAGTGGCCGACGTCGCCCGTCGACATCAGGCCGGCCAGCACCTCCTTGCCGCCCCCGCCGGTGTAGCCGTCGAACGCCATCTCGTTGCCGACGAAGATGCGCCCGGTGGTGCCGCGCGGCACCTCGCCGCCGTGCTCGTCGAACAGCCGCACGACGGTGCCGTGCGGCGGGCGTCCTGCCGTGCCGGGCGCGGCGCGCAGGTCGGCGGGCCCGGCGATCGTCGCCCACGCGACCTCGGTCGAGCCGTAGAGGTTGTAGAGGACGTCGCCGAAGCGGTCCATGACCTTGACCGCGAGCTCGCCCGGCAGCGCGCTGCCGCTGACGGCGATGACGCGGAGCGAGGAGCAGTCGTACTTGGCGATGACCTCGTCGGGCAGCTCGACGATCCGCTGGAGCATCACCGGGACGACGGCGAGCGCGGTCGTGCGATGGTGGGCGATCGCGGCGAGCGTGTCCTCGGGGTCGAAGCGCCGGCGCACGACGAGCGTCGAGCCCAGCGACATGGCGATCAGGAAATGCGCCATCCCCCACGAGTGGAACATCGGCGCGGCGATCATGGTGCGCTCGCGGGCGCGCAGCGGGATCGCGTCGAGCAGCGCCGCGACCGGCGTCAGCGAGTCGGGCTGCTTGCGCTGGGCGCCCTTCGGCGTACCGGTGGTGCCGCTCGTGAGGATCACGACCTTGCCAGGCGCGTCCGGCGGGTCGAGCGACGCCTCGGAGTGCCCGTCGATCAGGTCCTCGAGCGTCCGCGCGCCGTCCGGGTCGGGATGATCGGCCCACGCGACGAACCGCTCGCGGCCCTTCGCCGCGTGGGCGACGAACGCCGCGAACTCCTCGTCGTGGATGATCGCGACGGGCTGCTCGCGGTCGCACACGTCGGCGATCTGCGGCGCCGCGAACATCGTGTTGAGGTAGAGCGCGTTGGCGCCGAGCTTGCCGACCGCCACCGAGGCCTCGACGAACCAGCGGTGGTTGCGCGCCAGCACGGCCACGCCGTCGCCGGCCCGCACGCCGTGCTCGGCCAGCGCCCGCGCGAGCGCGTTCGTGCGGCGATCGATCTCGGCGAACGTCAGCGTCCCGCGCTCGTCGACGAGCGCGACGGCGTCCGGCTGGCGGATCGCGCCGGCGCTGTAACCGGCGGGGATCGTCGGGCCCCAGCGCCGCAGCACGTCGAGCGCGCGCACGACGCGGTCCGGGCGCTCGGCCCGCACGAGCCCCGCGCGGACGAGCGTCCTGCCGAGGAAGAGCGGGTCGCTGAGGCGGTCGAGCATGTCCGCTCCGAGACTACCTCTCAGGGGAGGCGCAGGTCCGACGGCACCGTTCCGTCGTCGATCAGCGCGTGGATGTCGCCCGCGCGACGCGGGTTGAGGAACACGTGGCGCTGCCCGACGCTGGGCTTCTCCCGCAGGAGCCCGGCGCCGAGCAGCGCTTCGCCGACCGCGCCGGCCAGCGCCCGGTCGTTGGCCGCGAACCCGCGCGCGAGATGCGCGAAGTCGGTGTGGTAGCCACCCCACTTCCCCATCCCGTCGAGCCGCTGGAGGATGCGCCGGGCGACGCGCCGCGCGGGGTCCGGGTCCTCGTGCGGGCGGGCGATCTGCGGGCTCGTGCCCTCGAGCGCGGCCAGCACCGCCTCCTCGTGCGCGGCGACCGAGGCGGGGTCGGCGGGGCGGCCGCCGAGCGCGGCGATCATCGCGGCCACCCGCAGCGGATGCGCAGGGCCGATCGGCTCACGCAGGTCGCTCACGCCCTCGAGGACCGCCGCCGGCACGGCCAGCGCGCGGGCCCGCAGGCGATCCACGCCGCCGACCTGCTCCTCGAAGGCCAGCGGCGCGAGCTCGGCGTCCCCACCCGGCGCGCGCAGGGCCAGGTGCGCGTCCCAGGCGCCGGCGGTCAGCTCGCCCGCGTGCGCCCCGGCCTCTGCGAGCGCTCCGACCACGGCCGCCGTCAGCAGCCAGGCGCGCTCGGGCGCCGCGTCGGGATCGGCGCGCAGCGCGGGTGCGGCGGGGAGGACGGCGCGGATGCCGCCCCCGGCGTCCGGCGCGAAGGCGACGGTCACGGGCGCCTCGTAGCCGGAGCGGCTGCGGGTGAGCTCGGCCGCCCCGCGCGCGAGCTCGGCGGCCAGCAGAGCGTGCAGGCGGGCGCGCAGTTCGGCCGGCGCGTCGATGCCGCCTGCGCCCTCGAGCACCGCGCCGAGCTCGTCCACCACGCGAGACTAGATGATCCCCGCCCACCTACCCCGAACGCACGATCGCCTGCGTTCCGTCAGATCAGAGGCGTACCGTGCGACCCACCACCCATGGAAGCCGCCACTCCTCTTCGCCCCAACCGCGTCGTCCTCACCGGCGACCGCATCCGTATCGACAGCCTCGTCGTCGACGACGAGCGCGCCGTCGCCCTCGCGCGCGAGCGCTCGCATGCGGGCGAGTCGCTCGAGACCCTGCTGCTGCAGGCGATCGAGATCGGCGCGCGTGTCATCGGGCGCGAGCAGACCGCGGCCGACACGGAATTCGTCAAGGCCGAGTTCGAGCGCCAGGCGCGCGAGCTCGAGCAGCGCTTCGCGCTGCGCGCGCAGACCGTCGGCAGCGACCTGACCCAGCGCATCGACGTCGCCTTCGGCGCCGAGGCGGGCGTCGTGCCCAAGCTCCTGGAGAAGCACTTCGGGGCGGGTTCCAGCGACGCCGTGCAGCACCAGGTCAAGGCGCTCGTCGACGACCTGCTGCGCACCCACCGCGAGGCGCTCGCCAAGCAGTTCAGCGCGACCGACGCCAGCAACCCGCTCGGCCAGTTCCAGCAGTCGGCACTCGGCGCGATCAAGCAGGCCTCGTCCCACCAGCAGCAGCATCTGCTCGCGATGAACGAGACGATCGTGGCGCTGAAGGCCGAGGTCGCCGCGCTGAAGGCCGAGCAGGACAAGGCCGACGCCGTCGCCGAAGAGGCCGAGAAGGGCACCGCCAAGGGACGCACGTACGAGGAGCAGGTCGGCGACGCGCTCGCCGCCCTGGCGGCTCCGCGCGGCGACGTCGTCACGGCCGTCGGCGACCGCAGCGACGCCGGCCGCAGCAAGAAGGGCGACGTCGTCATCGACATCGGCATGTGCGACGGCCCCGCCCAGGGCCGGATCGCCTTCGAGGCCAAGGACCGGCGGCTCTCGCAGCCCGAGGCGATCCGCGAGCTGGACGGCGCGCTCGCCGCGCGCAACGCCGACTTCGCCGTGCTCGTCGTCCCGTCCGACGGCGAGGTGCCCGCCGGCATGCGCCCGCTGAGCGAGTACCACGGCGACAAGCTGCTCGTCACGTGGAACGCCGACGACGGGTCGGCGCTGACGCTCGAGGTCGCGTACATGCTCGCCCGTGCCCGCGTGCTGCTCGCCCGCGAGGACGCCGACGAGCGGCTCGACGCCGGCGCGATCGGCCAGCAGGCCGACAAGGCGCTGCAGGCGCTCAAGGACGTGCGCAAGATCCGCAGCAACCTCACCGCCGCCACGAAGGGCATCGAGTCCGCCGGCGATGTGCTCGACGCCCTCGAGAAGGCCGTTCGCGGCCACCTCGACGAGATCCGGGCCCTGCTCAGCGCCTCCGTCCCGGACGCTCCGTCGCCGCCCGGCGTCTGAGCGACGCCCTGCCGGAACCGCCGACCGACTCATTCCCGGGCGCCGGCGGACCGATACGGGCCGGTAGCCTCCCGCCGCCCCGCCCGTGGCGGCCCTCCCATGCCGGTGACCAGACCCCTCTCCCTGCTGTGCGCCGCCGCGCTGCTGCTCCTGCTCGCGGTCGGCGCCCCCGCGAGCGCGCGGGCGAGCGACGATGCGGGGTACTGGGCCTTCGCGGAGCGGCGCGCGCAGGATCTCGAGTCCTCCTGGGCGGAGGATCGCGGCGTGTTCCTCGTCCACGAGGACGGCGTCAACAGCCGCCTGAACGCGAACATGCTGCAGCTCTACGCGCTCGCGGCGCTGCACGACCGCCCGCCCGGGCCGGAGCGTCGCGACGATCGCGCCCGCAGCATCATCGACCACTTTCTGCGCGCGCCAGCATACGTCTCGGGCGCTCCTCCGCGCCCGCGCGGCGGCGAACCGGCCGAGCCGCACAGCCCCGGCTGGGACAGCGGGACCGACTATGAGGTCGGCCGGCAGCACGTCTCGCTTGACCCGCAGGTCGCCGCGGCCCTGGCGACGGCCTTCCGAGCGCGGGGCGCGCTGGGGCTGAGCGACGAGCAGGCGGCGCTGATCGCCGACCACGTCGATCGCGTGGCGCGCTCGCGTTTCTACCGCTACCCGGCGATCGAGCTCGGGCAGTTCAACTGGCCGGCCGCGATGTACGGCGCCGATCACGAGGTGACGGGCGCCGCGGACCTGCTGACCGGCGACTACCGCCGGCAACTCGTCCGCTTCCTCTCCCACGCCCGCAAGGGCTCGGCGCGTCACGCGGCGCCGCTGACCGAAGGACTCGGCCTGCACTACATCCCGGGACGATCGACGTCGCTCCCCGCGAACCGCACGTCGACATCGGAGTACGGCAACATCGTCTTCAGCGGCCTGGACGATTACGACACCGCGCTGGCCGCGGGGATGCGACCGCTGGGGGCCCGGCGGCTCGGCCTGCTGCGCGCCTGGGCCCGGCGGATTCTCTATGGCGAGTGGACGCACACCGGATACCTCAACTGGGACACCGGACTCGGGTCCAACCGCTGGCACCTGCAGCGCTACTGGCCGCTCGCGCTGGCCGGACCGCTGACCATCGCGACATCGGCGCGGCTCGCGGGGCCGACCCTGCGCGCCCGCGCCGGCTGGATCCTCGACCGGGCGATGGACCTCTACGAGCAGCGCACCCGCGCCTACCCGCGCAGTCTGCTGCCCTCGAGGCTGTTCGGCCTCGAGGGCCACGACGGCTCCCAGGCGAACGATCCCGAGCTGATCGCCTCGCGCTTCGGGCTGCTCGCGGCCGAGGCCGCCGACCGCGGCCTGGGCGCGGCCCCGAAGGCGGCGCCGCCGCCGTTCTACGCGCTGGATGCCGACATCGGCCGGCTCGCCATCTCAACGCCGGCCTACAGCACCGCCCTGATCCAGCCCCAGCCGACACTCGCCTACGGCGGGCTCGAGCCGGCGCGCGTCCTCGGCGCCGACGGCAGCGCGCTGACCGGCATCGGCGGCGCGAATGCCGCGGCGCTGAGCCTGGAGGTGCGCACACCCTCGGGGCTGACGCTCGACACCCAGCCTGGCCGGCACTGGACGGGCAGCACCGCCGTGCGCCGCTGGCGCCTGCGCCACGCCGGACCGCGCGGGACGTTCACGTCGCTGCTCGCGCGCAGCTGGGTGCGCCGCGGGCGGATCCGCATCGTCATCGGGCACCGCTTCCTGCGCGATCGCATCCGGACCAGCTGGGACATCCACGCGCCGCGCGGCTCGGCGATCCGGCTCACGTTCCCGATGTCGTCCCCCCACCCTGCGACGACGCGGGCGTGCACCGGCGGCGCCTCGCACTGCCGCACCGTCCGCAGCCGGCCGCGGACGCTCCGCGGCCACCCGATCCGCATGCGCGTGCAGAAGGGCGGCTACGTCGCGTCGATCTCCGGCGGGCACGGGGCGCGGGTGCGGATCGCGCGGCTGCGCCCGACGAGGTCCTCGCCTTTCACGCGCCGCGCGGTGATCGTCACGCTGCGGATACCCGCAACCGGGCGGCTGAGGCTGGGGCGGGTGCTGACGTTCTTGGGGCCGTGACTGAGCTCGATGCGCGGCCGGTGGGCGCGTCAGGACGGGTTTCGCACAACTCGACCCGGCGCGGCGGTGGGCGCCTCAGAACGGGTTTCGCACAACTCGACCCGGCGCGGCGGTGGGCGCCTCAGAACGGGTTTCGCACAACTCGACCCGGCGCGGCGGTGGCGCCGAAGGGTTTCGCACAACTCGACCCGGCGGAGCCGGGATCGAGTTGGCGACGTCACTCAGGCTGCGCGGTCGCGGTCGTCCAGGTCGTCCTCGTGGCGTCCTGCGAGCCGGTCGCGGCCGCGCTGGACGGCCGCGATGAACTTCGAGAGGTTCACCTCGAGGGTCCCGAGGATCTCGTCGGCGTAGTCCTCCGCGCCGAGCCGGATCTCGCGCTCGCGGCCGCGGGCATCCTCGATGATGTCCTCGGCACCGCGTTCGGCCTGGCGGGTGACCTCTTCCTGAGCGATCAGCTGCGACTGCTTCTCGCGCGCCTCCTTGATGATCCGCTCCGCCTCGCGCTTGGCCTCGGCGAGCATCTCCTGGCGCTCCTTGACGATCCAGCGTGCCTGCTTGATCTCCTCGGGAATCGTGGCGCGCATCTGATCGAGGATGTCGTAGATCTCCTCCTTGTCCACACGCACCTGGTCCGTGAGCGGAACGGGCTTCGCGTTGTGGATGAGGTCATCCAGCTTGTCGATCAGTACCAGGACGTCCATAGCAGGGTGGCTTTCGTTACCGGGCGAGCTCTTCCTTCAAGCGCTGCGCAACCATTGGTGTGACGAGATCGTCGATCTTGCCGCCGAACATCGCGAGTTCCTTGATCCCGCTGGAGCTCAGGAAACTGTACTGCGGGCTCGCCATCAGATAGAGCGACTCGATGTCGGGCGCCTGCATCCGGTTGAGCTGGTTCATCTCGAACTCGTACTCGAAGTCGGAGATCGCGCGCAGGCCCTTGACGATCGTCTTGGCCCCGATCTTCAGCGCGAACTCGACGACGAGCGTGTCGAAGGGCTCGGCGCGCACGTTCGCCAGGTGCCCCGTCGCGTCGTCGATCAGCGCGAGCCGCTCCTCGATGCCGAAGAGCGTCTTGCCCTTGCGCACCGGCAGGTTCACGACGGCGACGACGACCTCGTCGAAGAGCACGGCGCTGCGGGTGATGACGTCGATGTGGCCCCGGGTGATCGGGTCGTAGGACCCGGGGCAGACGGCGATGCGGTTGGAAGGAGTCATGCGGTGTGGATGCGGATGAGCGTGTCGCCGTAGCGGCGTTCGTGGCTGATGGGGAGCGGGAGGTCGAGCGGGAGGCGGTGGTCGCTCTCCGTCACGACGCGCGCGCCGGCGGCGAGCAGCGGTGCGAGGGCGACGGCGAGCTCGGCTCCGAGCTCTGCTGCCTGCCGGTATGGCGGGTCGAGGAAGACCAGATCGTATGCCTCGCCGCGTTCGCGTGCGGTGCGGACCGCCGCCGCTGCCGGCATCTGGCGCACCACCACGTCCTCCTCCCCGAGTCCGAGCGTGGCGGCGTTATCCCGGATCACGGCGGCCGCGCGGCGGTCGCGCTCGACGAGCACCGCCGTCCGCGCACCGCGCGAGAGCGCCTCGAACGCGAGCGCGCCGGAGCCGGCGAAGAGGTCCAGCACGCGCTCGCCCTCGAGCGGGCCGAGCATCGCGAACAGCGCCTCGCGGATCCGGTCGCCGGTCGGCCGCGTCCCCTCCCCCTTCGGCACGGCGATCCGCCGCCCCCCGAACCGCCCGGCGACGATCCTCACGGACCGACCCTCACGCCGACAGCGCGCCGGAGTTCGCTCGGCCCATCCGGCTGCCCGCGATCGCTCGCGCTCACGCCGACAGCGCGCCGGGGTTCGCTCGGCCCATCCGGCTGCCCGCGATCGCTCGCGCTCACGCCGACAGCGCGCCGGAGTTCGCTCGGCGCCCCCGCTCGCTGTCATCGGACGCCCTCACGCGGCGATCGCCACGCGCGAGACCTCGCCGTGCGCGGCGCGCAGGGCGTCCGCGAGCAGGACGTGCTCGGGCTCCTCCAGTGCGGGGTCGCCGTCGAGCATGTCGCGTGCCGCTGCCCGCGCGCGCTCGAGCAGCTCGGCATCCTGCGGCATCACGGCGAAGCGGAAGGCCGCCAGCCCCGACTGCCGGGTGCCCGTGAGCTCGCCCTCGCCGCGCAGGCGCAGGTCGATCTCGGCCAGCCGGAAGCCGTCGGAGTGCTCGGCCAGGGCGGCGAGGCGCTCGGACTGCTTGGGGCCGAACAGCAGGCAGAGCGAGCGGTGCTCGCCGCGCCCCACGCGCCCGCGCAGCTGGTGCAGCTGGGAGATGCCGTAGCGCTCGGCGTCCTCGACGAGCATCACCGTCGCGTTCGGCACGTCGACGCCGACCTCGATGACGGTCGTCGCGACGAGCACGTCCGTCTCCCCCGCCGCGAACGCCCGCATCACGGCCGACTTCTCGGCCGAGCGCATCTGGCCGTGCAGGAGCGCGACGCGGAAGTCCGCGAGCTCCCCCGCCGCGAGGCGCTCGTACTCGGCGGTCGCGGCGCGCGCCTGCAGTGCCTCGGACTCGGCGACCAGCGGGCAGACGACGTACGCCTGGCGCCCGGCGCGCAGCTCCTCGCGCATGCGCTCGTAGGCCCGCGAGCGCTCGCGCTCGCCGCCGGCGACGTGCGTGTCGATCGGCTGGCGGCCGCGCGGCAGCTCGCGCAGCTCCGTGACGTCGAGGTCGCCGTACCCGAGCAGCGCGAGCGTGCGCGGGATCGGCGTCGCGGTCATGTGCAGCACGTGCGGGGCGAGCGCCGGGCCCTCGCCCGCCGCCTTGGCGTCGAGTGCGACGCGCTGGCGCACGCCGAATCGATGCTGCTCGTCGACGACCGCGACCGCGAGCCGGTCGAAGCGCACGTCGTCCTCGATCAGCGCATGCGTGCCGACGACGAGGCTCAGCTCGCCGCTGGCGAGCTTGCCGAGCGTGTCGGCCCTCCGCGTGGCCGTCGTCGAGCCGGTCAGCAGCGCCGCCGGTACGGCCTCGCCGGGCATCAGCGCCTGCAGCGTCGCGAAATGCTGCTCTGCGAGCGTCTCCGTCGGCGCCATCAGCGCGGCCTGGTGGCCGTGCTCGACCGCGCGCAGCATCGCGGCGAGCGCCACCACCGTCTTGCCCGACCCCACCTCGCCCATCAGCAGGCGCTGCATCGGGTGCGGCTGGGCGAGGTCGTCGGTGACGACCGCGATCGCCCGCTGCTGGTCGCCGGTCGGGGTGAACGGCAGCAGCCCGGTCAGCCAGCGCTGCAGCAGCCCGGCCTGCGGGCCGTCTCCCGGACCCGCGAGCACCGGCGCACCGGCGGCCGCGCGGCGATGCGCCCGGCGGCGCAGGAGGTCGAGCTGGGCGAGCAGCAGCTCGTCGAACGCCAGTCGCCGGCGCGCGGCCTCGAGGTCGCCGGAGTGCGCGGCGAGCAGCGCGGCGGGACGGCACGGGAGGCGATGGCGCGCGCGCAGCCTCCCGGGGAGCGGCTCGAGCGCCATCCGGGCCGCGGGCAGATGCTCGCGGACCAGTGCGAGCAGCTGCGTCGAGGAGAGCCCGTCGGTGGCCGGGTAGTGGGCGACCTGCCCCTCGCCGCCGATCCCTTCGGCGGTCTGCGCGTGCGACGTGACGCGGAAGCGGTTGCGGGCGTCGAACGTCCCGTGCAGCACCAGGCGCGTCCCGGCCGGGTAGCGCCGCACGAGCCACGGCTGGTTGAAGAAGGCGACCTTCATCTGCCCGGTCTCGTCGGCGACGACGGCCTCGACGATCGGGCGCATCCCGCGCCGGCGCACCGGGCGCGAGGCGATCGAGCGCACCTCGACGACGACGGTCGCCTGCTCGCCCTGGCTGAGCGCGCCGACGGCGCGCGCCTCGCGCCGGTCGCGCGGGAGGTGCTCGAGGAGGTCGCCGACGGTCGCGATGCCGAGCGTCGCCGCGCCCTCGCGCTCCTTGTCGCTGCCGAGGCGAAGCTGCTCGCGCAGCGGCGCCTGCCGCGGAGCGTGCCACGGGGCCGCGGCGAGCTGCTCGGCGCTCAGCGGCGCGGTCTCGGCGAAGGCGCAGGGCGGCGGCTGCACCGGGCCATGGTCCTTCACTCGGCGGACAACAGCCACCAGCGCGAGGGCTGGCCGCCCTGCCCGAACTCCAGCTCGACGTCCCGCGGTGCGAGCGCCACGATCTCGGCCTCGCCGAGCGGCGCGCCGTCGCCGTGGATGACGGTCACGAGCTCGGCGTCCTGCGTCAGCTGCTCGAGCACCGCCCGCAGTGTCTGCGCGGGCTCGCCCCACGCGACGAGCTCGTCGCCGACGTAGCCGACGGCGTCGCCGACCGCGAAGCGTCCCTGCACATCCGCGCGCGCCGCCGGGGCGACGGCGCCGGTGCGCACGTCGGCCAGCGCGTGCGCCATCAGCGTGGCGTTCTCGTTGGCGGCGCGGTCCGGGAGGAGTGCCAGCGCCGCCGCAAGGCCGGCCTGCTGCTCGCCGGAGAGCACCACGCGCACCGTCTTCTCGGACATGTCCGCCGCGGCCTGGGCGGCCATGAAGATGTTGCTGCTGTTCGGGAGCACGATGACCTGCTCGGCGGGCACGGCGTGAATTCCGGCGAGGATGTCGTAGGTCGAGGGGTTCATCGTGGCGCCGCCGTCGAGGACCTCACAGCCGAGGTCGCGGAACATCGACGCGATGCCGGCCCCGGAGACGATCGCCAGCACGCCGCAGCGGCGCTCCGGCGCGTGGCGGGCGGCCTCGGCCTCGAGCCGGCGGTCGCGCTCGGCGATCTGCGCGTGCATGTCCGCGACGTCGAGCCGCGAGACCTCGCCGCGACCGTCGAAGATCGCCGTGGCGACCTGCGGCTCGTCGGTGTGGACGTGGACGCGCAGCGTCACGTGGTCGCCGACGACCAGCACCGAGTCGCCGATGGCCTCGAGCAGCCGCACGTAGTGCGGCGTTCCGTCCAGCTCGGCGCCGGATGCGGCGGTGACGGCGAAGTTCGTGCAGAAGCGGAACGTCGAGGACTCGTGCTCGGGATGCGTGACACGCGCCGGCGCGCGGTGGTGCTCGACCTCGGGTGCCCCGGTGCCGCGCAGCGCGGCGACGCAGCCGGCGAAGAGGACGACGACGCCGTAGCCGCCGGCGTCGACCACCCCCGCTTCGCGCAGGGCGGGCAGCAGCTCGGTCGTCCGGCGCACCGATTCCTCGCCGGCGCGGACGGCCTTCTCGAGCACGTCGGCGATGCGCCGGTCCTGCTCGGCCGGCTCGGCGTCGGGCGCCAGGCGCACGTCGCCGCCGTGCGCCAGCTCGGTCGCGATCGCGGCGGCCATGTCGCGCATCACGGTGAGGATCGTGCCCTCGGCGGGCTGGCGGACCGACGCGTAGGCGCGCTGCGCGGCCCGCGCCATCGCCGCGCCGACGAGCACCGGGTCGATCAGCTCGCCGGGGCGCGAGACCAGCTCCTCGGCGGCCCCGCGGATCAGCTGCGAGAGAATGACGCCGCTGTTCCCGCGCGCGCCCAGCAGCGCAGCGCGCGCGACGGAGTCGACGATCTCGGTGCGCTCGATGTCGCCCAGCGCACCCTCGCCCTTGGCCTGCGCGAGGCGGTCGACCTCGGCGAGGCAGGCCTCGAGCGTCAGGACCATGTTGTCCCCCGTGTCGCCGTCGGCGACCGGGAAGACGTTCAGGTCGTTGATCTCCTGACGGCGCTGTTCCAGGTGCACCAGCGCGCCCTCGAGCGTCGCCCGAAACCGCGCAAGACTCGAAGAGGACTCAGGCACAGACGAAGAGGCTAGTACGACGCCCACAGGAAATCAGAGCCCGCCGCCGCGTACCGAAGCGGTCTGAGACCCGATTCGCGGATGGATGGCGCCACTCGTCGACGAGGGACAGTGCGAATGCACGGACCTCGGCGCACGGGTGGCGCCAGGCGCCGCGAGGCGGCCCTCAGACCGCTTTGGTGACCTTGCCGGCCTTGAGGCAGCGTGTGCAGACGTTCTTGCGGCGCGGGGTGCCGTCGTCGAGGATCCGGACCTTCTGCAGGTTCGGATTGAAGCGCCGCTTCGTCGCGACCATCGAGTGGCTGCGGCTCTGGCCGAATGCCGGGCCCTTCCCGCAGCTGTAACAGACCTTTGCCATGAGGCGGAGCAGTGTAGCGACCGGGCCGCGGCGAGGCTCCGGCGGCGCTCAGACGCGCTCGGGCCGCCGCGCCGGTTCGTGCGCGGGCCGCCGCGCCGGGTGCCGGTAGCCGTCCGCGATGCGGCCGGGCTGGCGCAGGCGCACGCCGCTCGGCCTTGCGACCGGCAGCGGCAGGCCGCCGCCGGTCGGCGCGGGCGGCTCGTCGCGCGGCGGCGGATCGTGCGGGCCGTCGTCGCCGCGCCACCAGCCGAGCAGGTCCGGGCGGTCCTCCTGGCCGTGCAGCAGCAGCCAGATGAGCAGCAGCATCGCGACGACGTGGACGACCGCCGTCAGGAGGATCGCTGCGTCCTTGGAGCCCATCGCCCGATCAGCGTACCGCGGGTTCAGGCCGCTGTGGGGCGACTGTGCCGATCAATCATCCAGGCGCGCGCGGACCGCGTCGAGCGCGAGCACCGCCTCCGCCGCATGGCGGCCGGAATCGCGCTTCCCGCCGCCCGAGCGCGCGAGCGCCTGCTCGAGCGTGTCGACCGTCAGCACGCCGAACGAGCACGGGACTCCGGTGCGCAGCTGGACGTTCTGGATCCCGCGCGCGGCCTCGGCGCAGACGTAGTCGTAGTGGTCGGTCTCGCCCCGGATCACGGCGCCAAGGCAGGCGATGCCGGCGTAGCGCCCCGTCTGCGCGCACAGCTGGGCGGCCATCGGCAGCTCGAAGGCGCCGGGAACGTCGAAGACGTCGGCCGCCGGCACCCCGGCGTCGGCGAAGGCGCCCTGGGCGCCGGCCACGAGCCGCTCGGCCAGGTCGCCGTAGAACCGCCCGACGACGATCGCGTAGCGCCTGCCCTCGCCGCTCATCCGTGCTCCTCGCTGCGGGCGTCGCGATCGTGCTCGCGCTCGGCGTGCAGCATCTCCTCGTCGAGGTTCAGACCCTGGTGATGGAGGATGTGGCCCATGCGGTCCTTCTTGGTCCGCATGTACGCCTGGTTGTGCTCGTTGGGCGGATGCTCGATCGGGATCTGCGCGCTGACCGAGAGGCCGTAGCCCTCGAGGCCGCGGATCTTCTTCGGGTTGTTCGTGAGGATGCGGATCGAGCTGAGGCCGAGGTCGACGAGGATCTGCGCGCCGATGCCGTAGTCGCGCAGGTCCGCCGGCAGGCCGAGCCGGAGGTTCGCCTCGACCGTGTCGTAGCCCTCCTCCTGGAGCTTGTAGGCCTTCAGCTTGTTGAGCAGGCCGATGCCGCGGCCCTCCTGGGCGAGGTAGAGCAGGACGCCCTCGCCCTCGGCCTCGATCTGCGCGAGCGCCGCCTCGAGCTGCTCGCCGCAGTCGCAGCGCAGCGAGTGGAAGACGTCGCCCGTGAGGCATTCGGAGTGCACCCGCACGAGCACGTCCCGGTGGCCGTCGACCTCCCCCTTGACGAGCGCGACGTGGTGTTTGTCGTCGACGAGCGAGCGGTAGCCGACAACGGTGAACTCGCCGAACGCGGTCGGCATCGAGGTCGACACCACGCGCTCGACGAGCTTGTCGTGGCGGCGGCGGTAGGCGATCAGGTCGGCGATCGTGACCATCCGCAGGCCGTGCTTGAAGCAGTAGGCCTGGAGGTCGCCGACGCGCGCCATCGAGCCGTCCTCGTTCATCACCTCGCAGATCACGCCGGCCGGAACGCACCCCGCAAGCCGCGCGAGGTCGACGCTGGCCTCGGTGTGGCCCGTGCGCTCGAGCACGCCGCCCGGCTTGGCCTTGAGCGGGTTGACGTGCCCGCCCTTGACGATGCTGTCGGGGCCGTTGGCGGGGTCGACGGCGGTCTTGATCGTGTGCGCGCGGTCAGCGGCGCTGATGCCCGTCGTCACGCCCTCGCGAGCCTCGATCGTCACGGTGAACGGCGTCTCGAACGGCGTGTCGTTCTTCGCCGTCATCAGCTCGAGATCGAGCTCGTCGCAGCGCTCGGGCGTCAGCGCGAGGCAGATCCAGCCGCGCGCGTGCATCGCCATGAAGTTGATCGCGTCGGGGGTGACGTGCTCGGCCGCCATCACGAGGTCGCCCTCGTTCTCGCGGTCCTCGTCGTCGACGACGACGACCATCCTCCCCGCCGCGATGTCCTCGAGGGCCTCCTCGATGGCGGCGAAGCGCACCTCGTCATGCGTCTGCTGGGGGGTCATCGGCTCGTCTCGGTCGGGAGGGCCCGGTGGGCCATCAGCTTCTCGACGTACTTGGCAAGGATGTCGACCTCGAGGTTCACGACGCTGCCAGGCCGCGCCGCGCCGAGGTTCGTGCGCTCAAGGGTCTCGGGGATCAGCGACACCGCGAACCCCGCGTCGTCGACGTGGGACACGGTCAGCGAGACGCCGTCGACGGCGATCGACCCCTTCTCGACGACGTAGCGCAGTACGTCGGGCTCCGCGTCGATGCTGACGATGCTCGCGAAGCCGTCGGGCTCGATCGCGCGCACGCGCCCGACGCCGTCGACGTGGCCCTGCATGACGTGGCCGCCGAGGCGCTGGTCGGCGCGCAGGGCCAGCTCGAGGTTCACGCGCGTCCCGACCGTGGCGGCGCCGAGCGACGAGCGGCGCAGGGTCTCGTGCATCGCATCCGCGCCGAACGCGCCGCCCTCGATCGCGGTGGCCGTCAGGCAGACGCCGTTGACGGCGATCGAGTCGCCCTCGGCGATCTGCGCGGTCAGCGGCGTGCGGACGACGAGGCGCGCACCGTCGGCCGTGGCGTCGAGCGCGATCAGCTCCCCGAGGTCCTGGACGAGCCCGGTGAACACCGCTACCACTCCTGCAGCCGGGCGGTCAGCAGGAGGTCCTCACCCGACGGCCGGCAGGTGAGCGAGATCGCGCGCACGGCGTCGGCGATGCGCTCGACGCCCTCGCCCTCGAGCGGGTCGCGGGCGCTGGAGCCGCCGACGAGCACCGGGGCGACGAACAGGCGCGCCTCGTCGATCTCGCCGGCATCGAGGAAGGCGCCGGCGAGGTGCGGCCCGCCCTCGAGCAGCAGGGCCGTGACGGGCGGGTCGAGCGCACCGAGGTGGTCCAGCGCCGAGATCACGCGCGCGGGCTCGTTCTCGCCGGCGGTGACGAGCACCTCGGCGCCGAGCATCTCGAGGTGCTCGACGGCCGCGCGCGGCGCGGCGCGCGAGGTGACGACGGTCAGCGGGATCTCGCGCGCCTGGGCGAGGAGCTGCGAGTCGACCGGCAGGCGGGCGGTGGAGTCGAAGACGACGCGCCGCGGCTGGCGGTGCACGTCGGGAACGCGGGCGGTGAGCTGCGGGTCGTCCGCGAGCGCCGTCCCCACGCCGACGACGACGGCGTCGACCGCGGCGCGCCAGTGGTGGGCCAGCGTCCGGCTGCCCTCGCCGGAGATCCACTTGGAGTCGCCGCTGCGGGTCGCCACCTTGCCGTCGAGGCTCATCGCCGCCTTGAAGAGGACCCAAGGGCGCCCGGTCCTCGCGTGCTTGCGGAAGGCCTGGTTCTCGAGCCGCGCCCGCGCCGCGAGGTCGCCGTTGGCGACGACCACCTCGACGCCCTCGTCACGCAGGATGCCCAGCCCGCGGCCGTTGGCCTTCTCGGTCGGGTCGTCGCTGGCGACCACGACCCGGCTGATGCCGGCGGCGAGGATGGCGTCGGTGCAGGGCGGCTGGAGCCCCTGGTGGCAGCACGGCTCGAGCGAGATGTAGATCGTCGCGCCGTGCAGGTCGGCATCGCCGGCCGCGCGGATCGCATTGACCTCGGCGTGCGGCCCGCCGTATTCCTCGTGCCAGCCCTCGCCGAGCACCGCGCCGTCGCGTGCGAGGACCGCGCCGACCAGCGGGTTGGGGCTCACACGCCCCATGCCGCGGCGACCGAGCTCGATGGCGCGGTCGAGGAGGAGCTGGTCGGGATCCGTGGCGGGCACCGTGCACCGCAGGATAGGGGGCGGCCCGCGCCCTCCGGCGTGCGCCGCGGCACGCGGGCCGGCTACGGCGCGCAGCGCGCGTACGCCGCGTAGTACGGCGTCGCGGCGATCCAGCGGTATCCGGCGGGCGGCAGGTTGAACGCCGTGTCCTGCGGGCTCGTGTCGGTCGGGTTGAACCCCTGGCGCAGCAGCACCGCGCGGTTGCCGGCGAGGATCGCCAGGCCGGAGCGGACCTTCGCGGCGTCGGGGAGGTCGCTGCGGGCGACGACGCGGTGCTCGGGCAGGTTGAGGATCCAGCGCACGTCCGGGATGAGCTTGTGGTTCGGGGTCGTCACGGGCCCGCAGCGCGCCGCGGCGCGGACCTTCGGGTTGTCGAGCAGCGCGGCCAGCCCGGCGCGCGAGTCGCCGCGGAACTGCAGCTCCGTGAAGAGCCCGTTGAGGTTCACCCGCAGGAGCGTCCAGACCAGCGCGAAGGCGACGGCCGCGGCGGCCGCGCCGATCCAGACCTTCCGCGCTACGCCCGGCTGCAGCATCGTCCAGCCGCCCGCGGCGACGCCGGCGAAGAGCATCACCATCAGCGAGGGGACGAGCAGGTAGCGGTTGATCACGGACAGCCCTGCCGCGCCGACGAGCACGAACGTGCCGAGCCCGATCACGAGCAGCGCCAGCGGGACGCGCAGGCGCGTCGGCGCGAGCCACGCGGCGAGCAGCAGCCCGAAGAACCCGGCGATCGCCACCGGCAGCTTGACGAGTGCCTTGAGGAAGCTCACTGTCGCCTGCGGGACCTGGCCGAGGCCCTTCTGGCGCCCGAGCTCCTCGGCGAGCCCGCTGGTGTGGTTCTGCGAGAACAGCGGGTCGCCCGTCACGGCGTAGTCCGTCAGGACCCAGAGGACCGGGGCCGCGGCGACGACAAGGGCCGTGATGACACGGTCGCGCCACGTGAGCTTCGGGAAGAGGTAGAGCCAGTAGATCCCGCTCAGCACCCACGCCTCCGGGCGCAGCAGCCCGGCGAGCCCGAGCAGCAGCAGGACGGACATCCCCCGGCGCCGGTGCGCGGCCTCGAGCGCCCCGGCCCAGATCACGAGCGCCAGGTACGGGATGTCGATGTAGGCGCGCGCGGCCAGGAACGGGAAGTCGAAGCGCGTGCAGATGATCAGGCCGGCGACGACGCCGACCAGCGGCGTGAAGCTGGCGCGCCCGAGCCGGTAGAGGCCTGCGACCAGGACGACGAAGCTCGCGAGCGTCGCGTACACCATCACGCGGTCCCCGTTGCGGCCCAGGAGCGCGAGCAGCGCGCCGAACACGATCCCCAGCGGATGCTCGGTCGGTGCGCGGTAGGCCTCGAACGACGGCGCATGCCCGTGCAGCAGCTCGCGGCCCCAGAGCAGCGAGTACATCGAGTCGTAGTTCGGGTACGTCGGGTACAGGAGCGCCCCGATCAGCACGCAGACCGCGAGGCCGATCAGCAGGAGTGTCGGCCAGCTCCAGCGCTGGGCGCGGAGGGTCGTCGGGGCGGGAGCGGAGGTCACGTGAGTGGGAGGAGACGGCGGCGTGACGTGCCGCCCGGACCTCCGGCATACTGGGGCGGCGAGTGTACGGCACCCCGGATGCCGGACGCGCTGCAGCGCGCCCGCCGTAACTCCGTCCCGGTCCGCGGCGTACTCTCAGTTGCGCGCATGAAGCTCATCATCCAGATCCCCTGCCTCAACGAGGAGGAGACGCTGCCGGCGACGCTGGCCGATCTCCCCCGCGAGCTCGAAGGCTTCGACGTGGTCGAGTGGCTCGTCATCGACGACGGCTCGACCGATGCGACGGTCGCGGTCGCCATCGAACACGGCGTCGACCACATCGTCCGGCTGACGAACAACAAGGGCCTCGCAGCAGGGTTCCAGGCGGGCCTCGATGCGGGCCTGAAGCTCGGCGCGGACGTGATCATCAACACGGATGCGGACAACCAGTACTCCGCGGCATCGATCCCGGCGCTGGTCGCGCCGATCCTCGACGGTCGCGCCGACATGGTCGTCGGCGACCGCCAGGTCGGCTCGATCGAGCACTTCTCGCCGCTGAAGAAGCGCCTGCAGCACCTCGGCTCGTGGGTCGTGCGGCATGCCTCGGACACGGATGTGCCCGACACCACCTCCGGGTTCCGCGCCTACAACCGCGAGGCGGCCATCCAGATGGCCGTCGTCTCGAAGTTCACCTACACGCTCGAGACGATCATCCAGGCGGGCAAGCTGCTCGTCGCCGTCAGCGACGTCCCGGTCGCGACGAATCCGAAGACCCGCGAATCGCGCCTGTTCCCCTCGATGTGGGCGTACGTGCGGCGCAACTCGCTTTCGATCTTCCGCATCTATGCCCAGTACGAGCCGATGCGCGTCTTCATGATGCTCGCCGGCCTGCTCATCCTGCTCGCAGCGATCCCGTGGGTGCGGTTCTTCGTGGCCTGGGTCAGCGGCGACGGCGCCGGCCACGTGCAGTCCCTGATCTTCGGGGCGGTGCTGTTCAACGCCGCGGTCGTGCTGGCCTCGCTCGGCGTGATCGGCGACCTGCTCGCGGGTCAGCGGATCATGACCCAGCGGACCTTCGAGCGGGTGCGGCGCATCGAGCTGCAGCTCGGCATTCCGCCGTCCCACTACGAGCCCGGCGCCAGCACGACCGGCCACGCGCCGACGACCGGTGCGCACGCCGCCCCCACGCCCGCCGAGCAGCGCCAGTCGACCCAGGAGCAGGAGGCAGTCCGCGCATGAGCACCAACGTGACGGTCGACCGTGAGGGCACGGTCACCGGCAACACGTACGACAAGTACGGGTCGACGAATCCGGTCGTCCGCCGCCTCATGGCCGGCTTCGAGCGCAACCTCGACGAGCTGTTCGTCAAGGCCGGCGCCACGTCGATCCTCGACGTGGGCTGTGGTGAGGGGGTCCTCACGCACGAGTGGGCCGCGCGCCTTGACGGCGGGCGCATCGTCGGCATCGACCTCGACGACCCGCACCTGCACGAGGAGTGGAAGACGCGCACCGCGCCCAACCTCGAGTACCGGGTCATGAAGGCGGAGAACCTGCCGTTCGCCGATGACGAGTTCGACATGGCGAGCGCGATCGAGGTGCTCGAGCACGTGCCCGACGCGGCCGAGACGCTCGCCGAGATGGCCCGCTGCGCACAGCGCTGGATCCTCGTGTCCGTGCCGCGCGAGCCGGTCTGGCGCATCACGAACGTCGCCCGCGGCGCCTACTGGAAGAGCCTGGGCAACACGCCCGGTCACGTCAACCACTGGTCGGCAGGGGCGTTCCGCAAGCTGCTCTCCAACTACGGCGAGGTCACCGACCTGCGCACGCCGTTCCCGTGGACGATGGCGCTCGTCCGCGTCCGTGACTGACGCCGCCGCCGAGCGCGCCGACTCGCTCGCCGAGACGGCCGAGGAGCTGGCCGCGGAGCACCCCGGCGAGTCGTACGCCCGTGGCGCGCGGATCCTGTCGCTGGGGATCGCGGCGACCGGAGTCTTCACCTTCGCGTACTTCGCGGTCGCCAGCCATGTGCTGGGGCCGGAGGCCTACGGCTCGGTCGCCCTGCTGTGGTCGATCCTGTTCGTCGTCATCTCGGTGATCTACCGCCCGGTCGAGCAGCTGCTCTCGCGCACGATCGCCGACCGCCGCGCGCGGGGGCTGCAGCACAGCCATCCCCTGCGGATCCCGCTGGCGATCCAGGCGGGCTTCGCAACGGCCTTCCTGATCGGCGCGCTCGCGCTGAAGCCGCAGCTCGTCCACCTCTTCCACTCGGCGTCGCTCTACTGGATCTTCACCGGGGCGGCGCTCGCCTACGCCGCGAGCTACTTCGCCCGGGGGTACTTCGCCGGCCACCAGTGGTTCGCGCTGTACGGCGGCCTCGTGCTGTTCGAGTCGGTCTCGCGCTTCTGCTTCCCGGTCGCGGTGGCCGTCGGGATCGCATCCGGGCAGACGGCGGTCGCGCTCGGAATCCTCGCGGCGCCGATCGCCTCGCTGCTGGTCGTCCCGTGGGCGATCGCGCGGCACTCGCGGCTCGACTCCGAGGCGCCGCAGCCGGACCTCGCCGCGATGACGCTGCGCGCCGGCGCCGGGTTCGCGCTGGCCGTCGCCGGCATCCAGCTCGCCGAGCAGACGCTCGTCAACGCCGGGGTGATCATCGCCAACGGCCAGGCGGGAGCGGCGGTCGCCGGCGCGGTCTTCAACGTGCTGCTGATCACGCGCGCGCCGCTGCAGCTCTTCCAGTCGATCCAGACGTCGCTGCTGCCCCACCTCGCGGGGCTCGAGGCGACAGAGGGCCACGAGGCCTTCGCGAAGGCGATCCACACGACGATCAGGGCGATCGCCGGCTTCGCGGGCGCGGTCGCGCTCGGGCTGCTGCTGATCGGCCCGGCGGTGATGAAGATCGTCTTCGGCGGCGACACGACCTACAGCCGCTGGGGGCTCGCAGTGGTCGCAGTCGGCATGGGGTTCCACCTGGCCGCGGGGACCTTCAACCAGGCGGCGCTCGCCCGCGGGCGCGCCAGGCAGGCGGTGCTCGCGTGGTCCGTGGCGGCGATCGCCTTCGTCGGGTGGATGTTCCTGCCGGTCATCTCGGATCTGCTGCTGCGCGCCGAGATCGGCTATGCGTTCGCGGCGTCGGCACTGTGCCTGATGCTCTGGCTGCTGTACCGCCGCGGAGCACCGGCCACCGCCGCGTTGACCTGACCGCGCAGGAGGCGTACGGTCGACCCGCGGAGAGGGCCCGCCGGACGGCGGACGGTCCTCTGATCGGTACGCCCGAGAGGAGCAGAGATGCCATCCAGCGAGGGACGTCATCGCGCCGGCCGAGGAGGCGCCCAAGGGCTGCGCCTGGCCACCGTCGCCACCTGCCTGCTGCTGCTGTGCGCCGGCGTGGTGGTGACCGCGACGGCGGCGCCGGGACCGTCGACGGACGTCAAGACCGCGCAGTACGGCGGCGGCAGCCTGACGCCCGCCACCAAGGGCCCCTGCAAGGGGATCGGCGGCGAGGCGGGCCAGACATGCCGCATGAACGCCAAGATCAAGTACAAGGCGGCGGTCGCCAAGTGCCACAGGAAGCACGGCAGGGCGCGCACGAAGTGCCTCAAGGCCGCGAAGAAGAAGTGGGTCGGCTAGCAACAGGCGCACGGACGCTGAGCACGGCCCGCGTCGCAGGACGGCCCGGCCGCCTGGCCGGGCCGCTCGGCCCGGCGCTCCTGCTGACCGCGGCGCTCGCGGTCGCGTGGCGCGGCGGCTACACCGAGGCCGGCCGGGGCGCGACGGTCGTCCTCGGCGGCGTCGCGCTCGCGCTGGCCCAGCGCGCCCAGCCGGGGCGCGTCCAGGCCGCGGTGCGCTCCGCGCCGGTGATCGCGCTCGTGATGCTCGCCGCCTTCGGCGCGCTCAGCGCCGCGTGGACGGTCGGGGCGCCCGCCGCAGCGCTGCGCTGGGCGCTCGTCCTGCTGGCGCTGGCGGCGATCATGGCCGCGGCGGCCGCGCTGCCGGGCCCGCGCGCCCATGCGGCGATCCTGCTCGTCGTCGCCACTGCCGCGGCGGCCGTCGGCGTCGTCGGCGCGATCGGCCACGTCGACCGGATCGGGCTCGACATCTGCGGCTCCTGGAGGCCGGCAGGCCCGCTCGAGTACCCGCCGGCGCTCGCGCTTCTCTGCATCTGCGCGCTCGCCCCTGCGATCGCCGGCATGGTGCGCACCCGCGGCGCGCGCTCGGCGGGGTTCGCGGCAGCCGCCTGGCTCCTGGCCGCGACAGCGGGACGTGTCCGGGAGCCGGCTGGAGGTCGCCCTCGCAGCCGGGGCGCTGGTGGCGGTCGCGGCATGGCTGCCGGCCGGGGACGGCGATGGGGCGCCCGCCGGCGCATGCGCCCTGATCGTGCTGGGTGCGGCGCTCACCGCGCTCGTGGTCGGCGGCGCGCTCGGCGACGACGGCGCCACCGGGCTCGCGGTCGCCGGGCTGTGCGGGCTGCTCGTCGCCGCGTGCTGGGCGTGGCTGCGCGGCCGCGCCGGCGCCGGCGGGCGCCGCGCCCCGTGGGTCGCCCTCGTCTGCGTGGCCGGGGTCGCCGCGGTCGCGGGCTCCAGCGCCGACGAGCGCGTCGGCGGCTGCGCCTACGCCGGACTCACGCACGGGCGCACCGGCATCTGGACGGCCGCGGTGCGCACCGCGCGCGGGCGCCCGCTCGTCGGGCACGGGCTCGAGAGCTTCCTGACGGCGAGCCGCGCGCAGCAGCTGCGCGAGCGCGCCGTCCCGGTGCAGTACGCGCACGACCTGCCGCTCGAGGCCTGGGTCGAGCTCGGCGCCGGCGGCGTCCTGATCGTGCTCGCCCTCTACGTCGCGACCGTGCGCGCCACGCTGCGCGCCGCGCCGCCTCAGCGCCGTGCTGCTAGGCCCGGCGGCCCTCGGCTTCCTGGCCGCCGACCTGCTGGACTGGCCCTGGCACCTCGCCGGGTGCGCCGTCATCTGGGCGATCGCCGCAGGCGGCCTGCTGGGGTCACGGATCCGCCCGCGCGAGGCGGAAGGCCTTCCAGGATGACCCGGCCCGGCCTTCTGAAAGGCCCTCTCTACTCGTAGGCGAGCGCCTGGAGCACGTCGAGCCGCGCCGCGCGCCGTGCCGGGAACGTCGCGGCGAGCACGCCCGCCAGCCCGGAGAGCACGACGAGGACGATCAGCGTCCCGAACGGGATCGTCAGCGGGAAGTCCTCCAGCGGCCGTGTGAACAGCACCGCCAGCACGACCCCCATGACGCAGCCCAGCAACCCGCCGATGAGCGCCGTGATCACGGCCTCCCAGCGGACGATCTGGCGCACCTGGCGGCGCGTCGTGCCGACCGCGCGCAGCATGCCTATCTCACGCGTGCGCTCGGTGATCGACAGGACGAGCGTGTTCACGATCCCGAACAGCGAGACGATGATCGCCAGCGAGAGCAGCGCGTAGATCAGGCCCAGCAGCTGGTTGACCTGCGAGGCCTGGTCGCCGATGAACTGCTTGGCGGTCTTCGCCTCGGCCTCCGGGAAGCTCGTCTTGAGGATGCGGTCGACCTGGCGCTTGACGGCCTTCGCGTCCGCGCCGGGGGTCAGGCCGACGAGCCCGAAGCCGACCTTCGGCTCGCCGAACTTCGTCAGGACGACCGCGCTCGGCACCGTCAGCTGCGCCAGCAGCCCGCCCTTGTCCTGGACCACGCCGGTCACGCGCAGCGTGAGCGTGGCGCGCGTCGGGGTGAACACGCGCAGCGTGCTCCCCACCTTCGTGTGGTGGTCATCCGCGTAGGACTTGCTGACGAGCACGCCGCCGGGCGCCAGGCGCGCGATGGCGTCGGGGGTTCCCTTCTTGATCGTCGTCGTGTAGAGCTTCGGGAAGGTCGCGGTGTCGATCCCGGTCACGCTCACCTTCGAGGTTCCCACCTTGCCGGTGGTGAAGCGCACGCCGCTGACCGAGCCGATCCCCTGAACCCTCCCGACCGCAGCGAGCACCTGCGCGGAGTACGGCGAGAAGCCGTCGGCGTTCGTCACGACCAGCGCGCCCTTGAAGTTGTCGCGGACGGCGTTCTGGATCGTCGCCCGCGCGCCGGCGGCGAAGATCGAGGCGAAGGTCACGAGCGCCACGCCGACCATCAGGGCGGCCGCGGTGGAGGCGGTGCGCGAGGGCTGGCGCACGGCGTTCTCGCGCGCGAGCCGGCCGGGGAACCCGGCGAAGCGCTCGATCGGCCGGCCCATCACCGAGGCCAGCGGGCGCACGAGCCAGGGGCTCAGCAGCGCCACGGCGATGAACGTCGCCGCGACGCCGAACCCCAGCGCGGCCAGCGCGCTGTTCGTCCCGCCCGAGCCGAACAGGCCGAGGAGGATCAGGCCGACGCCCGCGACGGCGAGTACGCTCGCGAGGATCGTCGCGCGGCGGCTCACCCGCCCGACGGTCGGCACGGCGGCCACCTGCAGCGAGGCCATCGGCGAGACGCGCGTCGCGCGGATCGCCGGCACGAGGCTCGAGAGCAGCGCCACCACCGTTCCGACGATCAGCGGGACGTAGATCGTGCGCGACTTGAGCACCAGCCCGCTCGAGGGCAGGTCGACGCCGACGGCGGCGAACAGCGCACGCAGCCCCGGCGCCAGCGCCAGGCCCAGCAGGATGCCCAGCAGCGAGCCGACGAGGCCGAGCAGCAGGCCCTCGCTGATCACCAGGCCGAGGATCTGCCGGCGACTCGCGCCGATCGTGCGCAGCAGCCCGAGCTCGCGGATCCGCTGCTGGACCGTGATCGAGAACGAGTTGAAGATGATGAACGAGCCGACGAACAGCGAGATCCCGGCGAAGACGAGCAGGATCGTCTTCAGGAAGCTGAGGTTGTCCGCGAGGTCCTTGGACTGCTTGGCGGCCTCGGCCTTTCCGGTGCGCACCTCGACGGTCTTCGGCAGCGCGGCCTTCAGCGTGCGCACGAGGGCCTCGGGTGTGACACCGGGTCTGGCGGCCGCGGAGATCGAGTCGAAGCTCGTGCCCTTGCCGAGCATGCGCTGAGCCTCCGGCAGGATCAGGCTGACGACGGTCGCGCCGCCGAAGGAGTCCACGCCTGCGATCTGCGTGAAGCCGACGAGTGTGTAGTCCTTGCGCGGGGCGGCGCCCTGGACGGACAGCCGGTCGCCCAGCTTGAAGCCCTGCTTCTTCGCGGTCGCGGCGTCGATCGCCGCCTCGTCCGCGGTCTGCGGCAGCCGCCCCTGCTTGGGCTTCGAGGCCTGGAAGCGCGGCGCGGAGGACACCGAGGTGAGGAAGTTCGGAGCACCGCCCTTGCCGATCCGCTTGCCGTCCTTGCCGAGCACGGTCGCGACGTCGAAGACGTCGCCGGACGCGACGAGCACGTCGGGGCTGGCGCGCACGGTCCGCAGCACGGATGCCGGGATCGTCTGCGCCGTGCCGCCGTTGTCGGAGCTGATCGCCTGGTGCGGGGTGATCGCCGCGTCGGTGCCCTTCGCGGACTCGGTGAAGATGCGGTCGAAGCTGCCGTTGATCGTGTCCGTGAAGATGTAGGTCGCGGAGATCAGCGCGACGCCGAGCGCCACGGCGAGCAGCGTCAGCGCGAGGCGCAGCTTGCGCGAGAACAGCCCGCGGACGACGACCTTGCGCATCAGCCCGCGCGCTTCATCAGGTCGATGACCTCGGCCACCGAGCCGGCGGCGCCGTCGTGCACGACCTTGCCGTCGGCGAGCAGCACGAGCGCGTCGGCGACCGAGGCCGCCGACGGGTCGTGCGTGACCATCACGATCGTCTGGCCGAACTCGTCGACCGAGCGGCGCAGCAGGTTCAGCACGTCATGGCCCGACTTCGAGTCCAGGTTGCCGGTCGGCTCGTCGGCGAACACGACCGCCGGGCGGGAGGCGAGCGCGCGTGCGACGGCGACGCGCTGCTGCTGGCCGCCCGACAGCTCGCTCGGGCGGTGGGTGAGGCGGTCGCGGATGTCGACGGTGTCGATGATGCGGTCGACCCACTCGCGGTCCGGCTCGCGCCCCGCGATCCTGAGCGGCAGCTCGATGTTCTCCTGCGCGGTCAGCACCGGCAGCAGGTTGAAGGACTGGAAGATGAACCCGACGCGGTCGCGGCGCAGTTGGGTCAGCGCCCTGTCCTCGAGCCCGGTGAGCTCGACGCCGTCGAGCACGACCGAGCCGCTCGTCGGGCGGTCGAGACCCGCCAGGATGTGCATCAGGGTCGACTTGCCCGATCCCGACGGACCCATGATGGCCGCGAAGCGGCCTGCGGGGAACGCCACGTCGACGCCGTCCAGGGCGCGGACCTCCGCCTCGCCCTCACCGTAGACGCGGGTCAGGCCGTGGGCGACGACGATGCCGCCCGGCGGTTCGAACTGCGCGGTCGCACCGGACGAGGAGGGTTCGGACGTGGGGCTCATGACCCTACGTCTAGCAGGCCCGCGGTCAGCGCTCCAGGCCTGCGAGCGCTCCGCTGATCTGGCGGAAGGCGGCCGCAGGGTCCGGCGCGCCGAAGATCGCCGTTCCTGCGACGAATCGCGTCGCGCCGGCGCCGGCGCAGCGGGCGGCGGTGGCCGCATCGATGCCGCCGTCGACCTCGATCTCGGCGTCCGGGCCCACCAGCGCGCGCAGGCGCTCGAGCTTCCCCAAGGACGCCGGGATGAACGACTGCCCGCCCCACCCCGGGTTGACCGTCATGCACAGCGCCAGGTCGGCCTCGACCTCGCCGAAGACGCCGATCGGTGTGGCGGGGTTCACGGCCAGCCCGGCGAGCGCGCCGCGGTCGCGGATCGCCTGGAGGGCGTAGTGCACGGCCGGCGTGGCCTCCGCGTGCACGATGATCGTCTGCGCCCCCGCGTCCGCGAACACGGCGATCTGCTCGCGCTCCGGGCGCTCGACCATCAGATGGACCTCGAGGTGCATGCCGAGGTCGCGCAGCGCCGTGCACACCTGCGGGCCCATCGAGAGCGGCGGGACGAAGTGCCCGTCCATGATGTCGATGTGCAAGAGGTCGGCGCCGGCCGCCCGGACCTCCTCCACATGCTCGCGCAGCCGGCCGAAGTCCGCGGCCAGCACGGACGGCGCGATCCGCATGCTCATACCTCGACCAGCATCGACGAGCCGCAGTGCGAGCACTCGGTCGTCGCGGTGCTCGACATCCGCACGATCGTCTGATGCTCACCGCAGCCGGGGCACACGGAGCGAAGCTCGAAGCGGTGCATGCAGTACACGCAGCGGTAGCGGCCCGCCAGCGTCGTCGGGCGCAGCCAGGGCTCCTTGCATGTGGGGCACACCAGGCCGAGCTCAACCTCCGACATCGGCGGCACTATAGAACCCGTCCGTGTGATCGACCGAGGGGAACGTGCGCCAGTGCTCGATCCCCTCGAGCACCTCCTCGTCGGGGGAGAGCGTGCACACGGCGTAGACGAGTCGCCCGCCGGGGCGCAGGTTCGCGCGCGCCGCGGCGAGCATCCCGCGCTGGATCGCCGCGAGCTCGGCGATGTCCTGCGGGGTCACGCGCCAGCGCAGGTCCGGGTGGCTCTGGAGGGTGCCGAGCCCGCTGCACGGCGGATCCAGCAGCACGCGGTCGAAGCGTGCCGCGTCGCGGAACTCGCGCGCGTCGGCACAGCGCACCTGCACGTTCGATGCGTGCATCCGCGCGCAGGTGCGCTCGAGCGCCGCCGCGCGGCCCTCGTGGCGCTCGACGGCGACCACCTCGCCGGTGCCGCCCATCAGCGCGGCCAGATGCGTCGTCTTGCCGCCCGGGGCCGCACACAGGTCCAGGACCCGCTCGCCCGGCTGCGGCGCGACGAACCGCGCGACCCGCTGGGCCGCGCGCGACTGCGGGGTGAACGCGCCGGCGGCGTAGCCGGGGTGTGCGAAGGCGTCGAACGGGCCGGCGACCACGATCGTCTCGCCGTCGCGCTGCCCGGGAATGTCGTCGAGCGCGGCCGCGGGCGCCAGCGGATTGACGCGCAGCGCGAGCTCCGCCGGCTCGTTGCCCGCGATCAGCAGGGCGCGCGTGCGCTCCGCGCCCAGCCAGTCCCACCACAGCTGCACGAGCCAGAGCGGATGCGCGTGGCGGATCGCCGCGCCCTGCGGCGTGTCGTCGGCCGGCAGCTCGACGCCCTCGCGCTGGACCCGTCGCAGCACGGCGTTGACGACGCTGTGCCCGCGGCTGGGCTTGGCGAGCTCGACCGCCTCCCCCACGGCCGCGTGGGGTGCCACCCCGTCCATGAACAGCAGCTGGTAGAGCCCGATGTGCAGCGCCGCGCGCACCTTCGGCTCGAGCGCTCCGCGGGTGTACCGGTCGGCGACCCAGTCGAGCGTGCCGCGGCGCTGCACCGCCCCGAATGCGATCCGCTTGGCGAGCGCGCGATCGCGCGCGTCCAGCCCCTGCGCCTCGCCGTGGAAGGCGCGGTCCGCGTAGGCGTGCTCGGCCAGCGTGCGGCGCACGACCGCGTGCGCCGCACGCCGAGCCGGGCTGACGGTCGCGGCGCTCATGGCCGCGCGTGGCCGCGCAGGTAGTCCGCGTACGGCATCGCGCGCCCACCGGGCGGGAGCACCTCGAGCGGCTCGAACGTGCCGTCCTGCGCGACCTGCGCGCGCAGGACGCCGAGGAACGTCCCGTCCTCCAGCTGGAGCCGTGCTCCGATGTGGGGGCTGAGCGCACGCACGACCCGCTCGCGCTCCTGCGCCGTGGCGCCGGGATCGAGCGTGCGGTCCGCGGCGGTGATCTTCTCGGCGTAGGTCGCCGCCGCGTCGTCCTGACCGACGTACGGCGGGCGCTCGTCGAGCACCCGGATCAGCAACCGGGCGCCGAGCGCCTCGAGGCGCGGGGCGAGCGTGCCGTAGGTCTCCTGCGGACCGATCGTCAGGCACTCCTGCAGGCACACCGGCCCGCTGTCCAGGCCGGCGGTGAGGCGCATGATCGAGACGCCGGTCTCCTCGTCGCCGGCCATGATCGCCCGCTCGAGCGGCGCCGCCCCGCGCCAGCGGGGCAGCAGCGACGGGTGGACGTTGAGGATCTCGCGGTCGGAGAGCAGCGGCTCGCGGATCAGCGCGCCGAAGGCGCAGACGATCAGGACGTCGGGCTGCGCCGCGGCGATCCGCTCGCGCGCCTCGTCGGCGTTCACGTCCTCGGGCTGGTCGAGGTCGATCCCGAGCTCGCGCGCGAGGCTCGGCGACCGGCGGAGCGGTCAGGTGCCGACCGCGGCCCGCGGGGCGGTCGGGCCGGGTGACGACCAGCTGCGGGCGGTGCGCGCTGCCCGCGAGCGGGCGCAGCACGCTCGCGGCGAAGTCCGAGGTGCCGAGGTAGACGGTCCGGGCCACGGGTGGCGACTGGTGGCCGGCTAGGCCGCGTCGAGCTCGCGCAGGATGCGCATCGCCTCGCGGCGCTGGTCGCGCGGCGCGCGGTCGACGATCAGCACGCCGTCGAGGTGGTCCATCTCGTGCTGGATCACGCGGGCCTCGAGGCCCGAGGCCTCGACGAGGATCTCGTCGCCCATGCCGTCACGGGCGCGCACGCGAACATGGATCGGACGCTCGACGTCGACGTGGACCTGCGGGAGGCTGAGGCAGCCCTCCTCGAACCACTCCTCCTCCTTGGAGACCCACTCGATCTCCGGGTTGACGAGCGCCTGGACCGGGCTGTCCTCCTCGACGCGGTAGACGAGCAGGCGGCGCAGCCTGCCCACCTGGTTGGCCGCGAGCCCGATGCCGAGCGAGTCGATCATGAGCTCGCCCATGCGCTGGATCTCCGCGCGCAGGGCCTCGTCGAAGACGGCGACCGGCTGGGCGCTGGACTTCAGCACCGGATCGCCGAATTTCACCACGTGGCGCAGCGCGGCCTCGCGGCGCGCGAGCACCTCGGGGTCCAGCGGCGGCAGGGCCTGCGCGCCGTCGTCGGCCTCGAGGTCGTCGTGCTCGTGATGGTGGGTGTCGTCGGCCATCGCTGCCGGAAGTCTAGAAAGCGCGGGAAGGAGTGCTCGCGGCGTGGCGTCCTCTGAGGGTATGACGACGTTTCCCGGAGGCACCAAGATGACCCGCACACACCTGTTCTCCGCCGCCGCGCTCGCCGTGGCGGCCCTCACGCTCGCGAGCTGCGGAGGCAGCAGCTCGAGCTCGACCACGGCGGCGCCGAGCGCCGCCTCCGCCCCGGCACCAGGCGGCACGCTGGTGCGCACGGCCAAGACGTCGCTGGGCACCCTGCTCGTCGACGGCGGCGGGCGCACCCTGTACGCATTCACGAAGGACACCGGGCCGAAGAGCATGTGCGCCGGCGCATGCACCTCCTACTGGCCCCCGTTCACCGCGACGTCGACGCCGAAGGCCGGCGGCGGCGTGCAGGCCTCGGCGCTGAAGCTCGTGAAGCGCAGCGACGGCTCGCGGCAGGTCGCGATCGACGGCCACCCGCTCTACTTCTTCAAGGGCGATCAGTCCGTCGGCCAGCTCAACGGCCAGGGCCTGGATGACTTCGGGGCGAAGTGGTGGGTCGTCTCACCGTCGGGGAGCGACGTGACAAGCGCGCCGGCCTCCGTCGCCGAGCACCGGCGCGCCCGCCACGCCCTCCTACGGCTACTGATGCGCCGCGCGCTACTGCGGGTCGACGTCGACGCTGAGGCTCACGCCGCGGTGCGTGCGGTCGGCAGCGACGGCGTCGACCGCCTGCGCCGACCGCCGCGACGGCGGCAGCGCGATCCTCGGCCTTGACGACGACCTGGGAGCGCTCCTTGCCGCGCAGGCGGAACAGCGGCGCCGGGCCGAGCGCACCCGGGAGCCGGGCGTGCAGCGCCCCTGCCGTCGCCTGGGCGGCGCCGGGGCGCTCGGAGGCGCAGACGATCCGGATGAGCGTCGAGAACGGCGGGTAGCGCAGCGCGCGGCGGCGCTCCAGCTCGCCGGCGAGGAACGCCGCCGCATCGTGGCGGCCGGCGAGCGCGATCGACGGCGCATCCGGCGCGAGCGTCTGGACGAGCACGCGCCCCCCGCGCGGCCCGCGCCCGGCGCGGCCCGCGAGCTGCGCGACCAGCGCAAACGTCCGCTCCTCGGCGCGGAAGTCGGGGAAGCGCAGCGTCTGATCGGCGTCGACGACGACGCCGAGCTCGACGTCGGGGAAGTCGTGGCCCTTGGCGACCATCTGCGTGCCGAGCAGGATCCCGCTGTCGGCCCGCTCGAAGGCCGCGAGCACAGCGGCCGCAGAGCCGGCGTCGCCGTCGAGGCGGAACACCGGCCCGGGCAGCTCGGTCTCCAGCCGCTCGGTGCCCGTGCCGTGCCGCGCGATCGAGACCGAGCCGCATTCCGGGCACCGTGAGGGCACGCGCTCACGGTGCCCGCAGTGATGGCAGGCCAGCGTCGCGCTCGCACGGTGCAGGACGAGCGTCACGTCGCAGGACGGGCACTCCCATGCGTGGCCGCACGTCTGGCAGCTCAGGTAGTTCGACCAGCCGCGGCGGTTGAGCAGGACGACGGACTTGCGGGCGTCGACGAGCGCCTCGTGCGTGCGGGGATGGATCGAGCCGCGCACGCCGCGCAGGTCGATCGTCTCGACCGGCGGCAGGCGGGCCCCGTCGACGCGCTCGGGCAGGCTGATCCGCCGCAGTGCGTGCCAGCTCTCGGCGCGCGGCGTCGCGCTGCCGGCGACCAGGACGGCGCCGTGATCGAGCGCGCGGCGCTCAGCGACGTGGCGCGCGTCGTAGCGCGGGTCGCCTTCGTGCTTGTAGGAGGCGTCGTGCTCCTCGTCGACGACGATCAGCCCGATGTCGCCGAGCGGTGCGAACACCGCCGAGCGCGGGCCGACGCAGATCCGCGCCTCGCCGCGGCGCAGGCGCAGCCACTCGTCGTAGCGCTCACCCGGCGTGAGCTGTGAGTGCAGGACCGCGACCGTGTCGCCGAAGCGTGCCTGGAAGCGCGCGACGATCTGCGGGGTCAGCGCGATCTCGGGCACGAGCACGAGCACCGTGCGCCCCTGCCCGAGCGTGCGCGCCGCCGCATGCAGGTAGACCTCGGTCTTGCCCGAGCCGGTGACGCCGTGCAGCAGCAGCCGCTCCCCGGGCGCCGCGCCGGCGATGTCAGCCAGCACGCCGCGCTGGGCCTCGGTCAGCGGCGGCGGCTCGGCGCTCGCGCCGGCGCCGACCGCGGTGTGCACGGGCGCGCGGCGCACGACGCGCGGCTCGATCGCGACAAGGCCGCGGGCCTCCAGCCTGCGCAGGGCCGGGAGGTCGCCGCCGGTGGCGCGCGGGAGCGAGCCCAGGAGCGCCCGCTGCCCGCTGACAGGCGCTCCTGCGGGCCGGGCTCGCGCAGCGCCCGCGCATGCAGCGCGGTGCGCGCGCGGACGCCCTTGGGCGGGAGCATCAGCGAGAACGCGCGCGCCGGCGTCGAGCAGTACTCGGCGGCGATCCACGGCGCCAGCGCGACGAGGTCCGCGGGCAGCGCCTGCTCGAGCACGCGGCGCGGCGCGACCAGGTCGTGCTCGGAGGCCTCGGCGATCGCGGTGACGACGCCGAGAATCTCCTGGCGCCCGAACGGGACCACGAGCACCGAGCCGACGCCGACGCCCTCGGGGCGCACGTAGTCGAACGGCCCGCGCAGCGCGCGGGCCGTCGTGATCGGCTCGACCCGCGCGACACCCGGCACCGTCCCGACGATAGCCCGGCGGGCGGCGGCGGTAGATTGCCGCCATGGCGCTCGAACTGCACCCCGGCGAGGAGGTCATCTACGACGGCCACCCCAGCTGGCGCTCGATCAAGGCCTTCTACGCGACCGGGTTCCTGATCGCGCTCGCGCTCGGCGCGATCTTCTGGTTCGCGGCGAGCAACGCGCTCGGCGTCGCCGTGTTCGTGATCGTCCTCGCGCTGGCGATCCTCGCCGGCCTCGTCAAGCGGATCTTCACCGTCTTCACGATCACCACCGACCGGCTGATCATCCGCCGCGGGATCCTCTCCAAGCGCGTCCAGCAGACGCGGATCGACCGCGTGCAGAACGTCAACACACGTCAGACACCCATGGACCGCCTGTTCCGCGTCGGCGCCGTCGACTTCGACACCGCCGGCACCGACGACTCCGACTTCACCTTCGACGGCGTCAACGACCCATCCAGTGTCGCCACCGCCGTCGACCACGCCCAGCGCCGCCACAGCGCCGAGCGCCAGCAGCGGGGCCTGCCCACCGACGGGCTGAGCTGACGCCACGCTGACCGGTCCGCTCGGCAGAAGCAACGGCGAACGTCAGGCCGCTACGGCGTCAGGCCGAAACGCCACGCTCCAGAGAGCCGTCCCACCACGGGCAGGAGCGAGAGATCGCGGGTGGATGACGCCGCACGTGGCCGGGGTGCTGTGGCAGAGCCACCGCCCCCGGCCCACGGGTGACGTCAGGCGCCGCGAGATCCGCGACCCGAAGAGCAGGAGCGAGAGATCGCGGATGGATGACGCCGCACGTGGCCGGGGTGCTGTGGCAGAGCCACCGCCCCCGGCCCACGGGTGACGTCAGGCGCCGCGAGATCCGCGACCCGAAGAGCGTGACGACTCAGGCGGCCGTGACCGGAAGCGCCAGCCCCGCCGCCTCGGCCAGCGCGGCCGCCTTGTCCGTGCGCTCCCACGTGAAGTCGTGGTCGTTGCGGCCGAAATGGCCGTACGCGGCGGTCTTCTGGTAGATGGGCCGGTGCAGGTTCAGCGCCTCGCGGAACGCGCCCGGGCGCAGGTCGAAGTGCTCGCGCACGAGCTCCTCGATGCGGCCGCGGCCGATCTTCTCGGTGCCGAACGTCTCGACCATCAAGGAGACGGGATGCGCGACGCCGATCGCGTACGCGACCTGCACCTCGGCGCGGTCGGCCAGGCCGGCGGCGACGAGGTTCTTGGCGACGTGGCGCGTGGCGTAGGCGGCCGAGCGGTCGACCTTCGACGGGTCCTTGCCGGAGAACGCGCCGCCGCCGTGGCGGGCCATGCCGCCGTAGGTGTCGACGATGATCTTGCGACCGGTCAGGCCGGCGTCCCCGACGGGCCCGCCGATGACGAAGCGGCCGGTCGGGTTCACGAGGAACACGCGGCGCAGCTCGGCCTCGTCGTAGAGGTCCTTCGGCAGGATCGGCTCGACGACGTGCTCCCAGAGGTCGTCCTTGAGCCCGCCCTCTGCGCCCTCGGCGTGCTGGGTGGAGATCAGCAGCTGCTCGATGCCGACGGGGCGCCCATCGTCGTAGCGGACCGAGACCTGGGTCTTGCCGTCGGGCCGCAGGTAGGGCAGGTCGTTCGCATGGCGCACGTCGGCCAGGCGCTTGGCGAGCTTGTGCGCGAGCGAGATCGGCAGCGGCATCAGCTCGGGCGTCTCGTTCGTGGCGTAGCCGAACATCATGCCCTGGTCGCCGGCGCCGGCGACGTCGAGCTCGTCGTCGTCGTTGGGGTCGGTGCGCGCCTCGTAGGCCTTGTCGACGCCCTGCGCGATGTCCGGCGACTGCTTGTCGATCGCGTTCAGCACGGCGCAGGAGTCGGCGGAGAAGCCGAGGTCGGCGTCGATGTAGCCGATCTTGCGGATCGTCCCGCGCGCGATCTCCTGGATGTCGACGTAGGTCTCGGTCGAGATCTCACCGGAGACGACGACGAGACCCGTGTTGACGAGCGTCTCGCAGGCGACGCGCCCGCCGGGATCACTGGCGAGGACGGCGTCGAGGACGCCGTCGGAGATCTGGTCGGCGACCTTGTCGGGGTGACCCTCGGTCACCGACTCGGAGGTGAACAGGAAGCTGGTGTCTTGGCTCATGGGATCGAGAAGGAGAGTTCGACGGTGGAGACGTTCCCGGTGCCCGCAGTGACAGCGCCGATGGCGCGAATGCGGTCGAGGTCGTCACGGATGCCCTGCAGTGCGGTTCCCGGGCCGATGCCGGACTGCGCGCTGAGCTGCAGGAGCTGCTTGGGGTCGAGAAAGACTAGCGACCTGATCGGATTTGAAACGTTTTCGTGGACGGCACGATAGCCCGGCGTGCCGGTCAGGCGGGCACCGTGTGCGCGCGCGTCGGCGACCGCGGACGGGCTCGTCGCGACGATCAGGGTGGTCCCGTCGATCGCCCAGGTGAGCGGCGTGCTCGCGGCGCCCGAGAGCGTCCTTGCGGGCGCGCCGCCGGGCGACGCGTCGGCGAAGGTCGTCCCCGCGGGGGCGCCGACGAGCGTGGCGAGCGCGGGTTCGAGCGCGGTCATGGCCGTCCGCGCGCGGCCCGGGTCGCTCACGTGCGAGAGCAGCGTCAGCGCCGGGCCCGTCTCCCCCGGGGCGATCACGACCGCAGACTCGCCTCCGAGGTTCCCGAGCGTCGTGAGCGGTCTGCCGCCCTGCTCGAGCAGGCGCGGCAGCCCGGCGCCGACGCCCGGGCCGGCGAGCACGAGCAGGCGCTGGAGCGCGCTCGCGAGGTCCCCGGAGGCCACGTAGGCGAGGGTGTCCGCAGGTGCGAGGCGCTGGAGGGTGGGCGTGAACGGCGGCGCACCCCCGGCCCTGCCGGAGACGCGGCGCACCGTGACGCGGGCCTGCTGTGCGCCGGGGACGAGCGCCGCCGCGACGCCGCGCAGTCCGGGCTCGTCGAGCAGCGCCCCGACGGTGCCCAGCGCGCCGCCGAGCGGCTTGAGCAGCCGCCGCGCGCCCTGGGGCGAGACCCAGGCGTCCGCGACGCGGCCGGTGGGCAGCCCCGCGGCGGCGCGGCGGTAGACCGGAGAGGCTGCCAGGGACGTCCCGCGCCCCTCGTGCAGTGCCTCGGCGGCGAGGACGCTCGTCGGCTCGCCGATCACGTTGAGCCCGCCGATCCGCCGGACGACGAGTGAGCCGCACGGCTGCGGGGCGTCGCCGACGCCTGTGGCGGGCGCGTCGGTGACCAGCAGCGGCGAGGCGACCCCGCCGCGCCCGGGCAGCAGCGCGAAGACGGCCTCGTGCCCGGGATCGCGGCGCATGTCGATTCCGCAGCCGGGCGCATCCAGCCGGCGCAGGATGCTCGCCTGCAGGCGCGGCCAGGACGGGAGCCGCCGGAGGAGCCGCCCGGCGCGGGCGGCGGCATCGCGGCTGCGGTCGGTGGCGATGTGGACCGCGACGAGCGCGCGGGCGGGAACGAGCTGGAGCGTGGCGGTGGCCGGCGGGCGGTCGGCAGCGGCGGCGCCGCCGCCGCGCCCGGCGAGCAGGCCGACGGCGAGGGCGGCGAGCGCCAGGACCCCGATGAGGGCCGCGAGTCGCCGGTGTCCTGCGCTCACGCCCGCTCGGAGCGCCGCTGCTTGCGCTCCTTGACGTCGATGATCAGTGGCACGCCGTCGAACCCGAAGCGCTTGCGCAGTTGGTTCTCGAGGTAGAAGGCGTAGTCGCGCGTCATCTTGTTGCGGTTGTTGACCTGCAGCGCGTAGCGCGGCGGCCGCGTCTCGATCTGCGCGAGGTAGAGCATCTTCAGGCGGTGCCCCTGCTTGGCGGGCGGCTGGCGGCGGTCGAGCGCGTCGGCCAGGAAGCGGTTGAGCTCGGGCGTCGGGATGCGCGCGCGCATGAGGTCGCCGAGCGCGACCGCCTCCTGCATGACGCGCTGCACGTTGCGCCCGCTCTGCGCGCTCGCCGTCATGACCTTCGGGCGCAGGCGCAGCTTGCGCAGGACCTTCGCCCGCTCGTGCTCGAGGCCCGCTTCGTCCATCGGCCGCAGGTCCCACTTGTTCAGCACCAGCAGGGTGGCGCAGCCGGCCTTCATCGCGAGCTCGGCGATGCGCATGTCCTGCGTCGTGACGCCGTCGCGCGCGTCGCAGACGACGAGCGCGACGTCGGCGCGCTCGACCGCCCGCTGGGAGCGCAGCACGGTGTAGTACTCGACGCTGTCGGAGACCTTCGCCTGGCGACGCATCCCGGCGGTGTCGACCAGCACGATCTCGCGCCCGTCGAACTCGATCGGCAGGTCGATCGCGTCGCGGGTGGTGCCGGCGACGTCGCTGACGATGACGCGTTCCTCGCCGAGGATGCGGTTGACGAGCGTCGACTTGCCGACGTTCGGGCGCCCGACGATCGCCATGCGTATGCGCTCGTCGTCCTCGTCCTCGAGCTCGCCCTCCTCCGGGAGCAGCTCGACGATGCGGTCGAGCAGGTCGCCGGTGCCAAGCCCCTGCGCGCCCGAGACGGGGATGGGGTCGCCGAGGCCGAAGCGGTGGAACTCGAGCGCGTTGTCGATCTCGCCGGCGACGTCGACCTTGTTCGCGGCGAGGATCACCGGGATGTGCGCGCGGCGCAGGAGGTCCGCCATGTCCTCGTCACCGGGGCGCAGGCCGGACTTCGCGTCGACGACGAGCACCGCGACGGCGGCCTCCTCGATCGCTGCACGCGCCTGGTCGCGAATCGAACCGGAAATCGGATCGAGGTCGAGGTTGTCCATGCCGCCCGTGTCGATCAGCGTGAACGTGCGCCCGTTCCACTCGCAGCGGACGTCCTTGCGGTCGCGCGTGATCCCGGAGCGCTCGTGCACCACAGACTCGCGTGAGCCCGCGAGGCGGTTGACGAGCGTGCTCTTGCCGACATTCGGGTAGCCGACGATCGCGACCTTTGCGCCGCTCATTCGGTGCTTCCCGCCGTCCGAAGATTTGTGCCCGCGAGCTGCACGATTCGAGCCACCACGTCTTGTAGGGTCAAGCCGGTGGTGTCGAGAGTGAGAGCGTCGGGGGCTGCAAGGAGCGGCGAGGCCTCGCGACCGCGATCGCGCTCGTCGCGGAGCTCCTGCTCGGCGAGCACCTCGTCGAGCGGCCGTCCGGTCTGCTCGGCGCGCCGGCGGGCCCGCTCCTCGGCCGTTGCGGTCAGGAAGATCTTGAGCTCCGCGCCGGGCGCCACGACGGTGCCGATGTCGCGCCCCTCCGCCACCCAGTCGCCCGCCGCGATCAGCGCGCGCTGGCGCGCCACCATGGCGGCGCGCACGGCGGGGTCGGCGGCGACCTGCGAGGCCACTTCGGTGACCTGTGGTGCACGGATCGCGTCGGTGACGTCCTCACCGTCGAGCAGCACGCGGTCGCCGAGCTCGATCTGCAGCGCCTGCGGGTCGGCCCGCCGGTCACGCAGGCGCGCGAGCGCGACCGTGCGGTACATCGCACCGGTGTCGAGATACGTGAAGCCGAGCGCATCGGCGGCCGCGCGGGCGACCGTCGACTTTCCGGCTCCGGCTGGGCCGTCGATCGCCACGAGCATCGGGCAAGACGATAGGGCCCCTGCCACGTGAGGATGCTCCGGCTGCTCCGCGATCGCGACTTCGCATTGCTGTGGAGCGCGCTCACGATTTCGCTGATCGGCGATGGGATCTACCTGGTCGCCGTCGCCTGGCAGGTCTACGACCTGTCGAACATGCCCTCCGCCCTGGCCGTGGTGGGCCTCGCATGGTCGATCGGGCTGGCGCTGTTCCTGCTCGGCGGCGGCCTCGTCAGCGACCGCTACGACCGGCGGCGCGTGATGATCGCCGCGGACCTCGTGCGCGCCCTGGCACTGGGCGTCATCGGCGTGCTCGCCGTGACGGGCGCGCTGGAGCTCTGGCATCTGATCGCGCTCGTCGTGCTGTACGCAGCGGGCGAGGCGTTCTTCGGGCCGGCGCTCGGCGCCTTCGTGCCGGACATCGTTCCGGCCAACAGGGTCATCGACGCGAACGCCCTGGAGCAGTTCGTCCGCCAGACCTGTCGCAGGCTGATCGGGCCGGCGGTCGGCGGGGTCACGGTCGCTGTCCTGGGCGCGGGGGTCGCGTTCCTGCTCGACGCCTCGTCGTTCCTCATCTCGGCCGTCCTGATCGGGCTGATCGCCGCGCCGAAGCGCGCGAAGGAGTTCGCGCAGGCCGCCTCGACGCTCAGGCAGGAACTGCGCGAGGGGATCGCCTACGTTCGCTCGCAGCGCTTCCTGTGGGTGACCCTGATCGTCTCGGCGGTCGCCACGCTGATGTTCTTCGGGCCGATCGAGGTGCTCCTGCCCTACATCGTGCGCAACGACCTGCACGGCGGCGCCGGCGGCTTCGGTCTGGTGCTCGCGGCCGACGCGGTTGGCGCGATCATCGCGTCGGCGGCGATGAGCCGGCGCGGGCGCCTGCCACGGCACTACCTGACCGTGATGTTCGTCTCCTGGTCGCTCGCGACGCTCCCGATCGCGGGCTTCGCGCTCAGCACGAGCGAATGGCAGCTGATGGTGCTCTCCGCCCTGAACGGGGGGCTGATGGCCGTCGGCCTGGTGATCTGGGGGACGCTGATGCAGACGCGCGTCCCGGCCGCGATGCGCGGCCGGGTGACGAGCGTCGAGTGGTTCGTGTCCGTCGGGTTCGTGCCGCTGTCGTTCGCGCTGACCGGACCCGTCTCCGCCACACTCGGCGTCGACACGACGCTGATCATCGCCGGTCTGGCGCCGGCCATCTCGACGATGCTGATGTTCTTCGCCTTCCGGCTGCGCCGCGAGGAGACGCCGCTGCCCGACGTGCAGGAGGACGCCGAGCCGATCCGGTTCCCCGGCGGCGTGGCCGATGATCTGGAGGCGCTGCCGGAGGCGCTCGGAGGGTAGGAGCGCCCGGGGTCAGGCTTCCTGCGGCGCGGCGCCGGGCGCCGTGGTGGCCGCGGAGTCCGCGACCGGTGCGATCACCCGGTCAGCCGGCCGCTGGCCCGGCTCCGGCGCCTCGGGCATCGGCACGCCGGCGGCCTCGTAGGCCTCGTCCTGATCGAGCGTCTCGCGTTCGAGCAGGCGTGCGGCGAGCGCGTCGAGCCGCGGGCGCTCGCGCTCGATCAGCGCGATCGTGTCGCGCTCGGCGGACTCGATGATCTTGCGCACCTCGGCATCGATGACCTCCTGCGTGTGCTCGGAGGTCTCCGAGACGCCGGGCAGCAGCGGGCCCTGACCGTCCGCGGGCGCGACGGCGACCGGGCCGATCGCGTCGCTCATCCCCCAGCGCGTGACCATGCTGCGCGCGATGCGCGTGAGCTGCTGGATGTCGGACTCGGCGCCAGTGGTCGTCTCGCCGTAGACGACCTGCTCGGCCGCGCGCCCGCCGAGCATCACGCGGATGCGCCCGAGCAGCTCGTCCTTCTCGTAGCCGTACTTGTCGGCGTCGGGCGTCGACAGCGTCACGCCGAGCGCCTGCCCGCGCGGGATGATCGAGACCTTGCGCACGGGGTCGGCACCGGCGGTGAGCATGCCGACGAGCGCGTGCCCGGCCTCGTGGAAGGCGGTGCGCTCGCGGTCCGAGCGGGTCATGACGACCTGGCGCTCGGTGCCCAGGACGATCTTCTCGATCGAGTCGGTGAAGTCGCTCGTCTGGATCGTCTGATGGCCGCGGCGGGCCGCGAACAGCGCCGCCTCGTTGACGAGCAGAGCGAGATCGGCGCCGGTCATGCCGGGCGTGCTGGCCGCTATCCGCTCGAGGTCGACGCTGTCGTCGAGCGGCATCCCGCGTGAGTGAATGCGCAGGATCGCCTCGCGGCCGACGCGGTCGGGCGGCTGCACCGCAACGCGCCGGTCGAAGCGCCCGGGCCGCAGCAGCGCGGGATCGAGCGCGTCCGGGCGGTTCGTCGCCGCCATCACGATCACGCCCTGCCCGCTCTCGAAGCCGTCCATCTCGGTGAGGATCTGGTTGAGCGTCTGCTCGCGCTCGTCATGACCGCCGCTGAACCCGCCTGCGCCGCTGCGGGCGCGGCCGATCGCGTCGAGCTCGTCGATGAAGATGATCGCCGGCGCGGCCTCCTTGGCCTGCTTGAAGAGGTCGCGCACGCGGCTCGCACCCACCCCGACGATCGCCTCGACGAACTCCGAGGCCGATGCCGAGAAGAACGGCACGTTCGCCTCGCCGGCGACCGCGCGCGCGAGCAGCGTCTTGCCGGTCCCGGGCGGGCCGTAGAGCATCACGCCGCGCGGGATCCGCGCCCCGAGCTTGGCGTACTTCTCCGGCATCCTGAGGAAGTCGACGATCTCGGTGAGCTCGTCCTCGGCCTCGTCGATCCCCGCCACGTCCGCGAACGTGACGCGCTGCTGCGCCTGGTCGGCGCGCCGTGCGTTCGAGCGCGTGAACTGCCCCAGGCCGCCGGCGCCGCCGGCCGCGGCGGCGCGGCGCATGATCCACAGCAGGCCGATGACGATCAGGATCGTCGGCCCGAAGGCCAGGATGAACGTCAGCAGCGGGTTGCGCCCGGTGTCGACCGGCTTGGCGTTCAGCACGACGCCCTCGGCCTCGAGCTTCTTGGTCAGCTCGTCGGTGTTGACGAACGTCGGCACCTGCGTCTTGAAGTGCTCGACGGTGCTGGAGCTCTTGGACCCCTCCGGCCGGTAGTCGACGCCGGTCTTCAGCGTGCCGTCGATCGTCTCGCCCTGCGAGGCGATCTCCTTGACGTTGCCCGCGTCGACCTGCTGGAGGAAGAAGGGGCTGTAGGGCACCTGACTCGCGCTCTGCGGCCGGCCGGTGACGAGCGCGAAGACGACGTTCACCGCCAGCAGCGACAGCAGCACGAGCCCGAGCGTGCGGCGCCCGCGGCGCGGCACCATGCCGGGCTTCTGCGGCGGCGACCCGCGGCCGTCGGAGGACGGCTCGATGCGCGGCCACGGCGGCGGCTCCTCGCCGCGGCCTCCAGGCGGGCGGTCGGGCGCCGAGCGGCCGGGACGCTCCGGCGTGCTGGAGCGGGGGATTTTGGGCGTCGGCGCGGGCATCTGCGTGCTGGTGTCTCTACGCGCCGCGCCGGGTGTCGGACGACCCCGTCAACGCAGCGCGTCGATGTCGTCGAGGAACCCAGGGTAGGACACCGCGGCGGCGTCCATGCCGCGCACCTCGACGCCCTCGGCCGACGCGAGCCCCGCGACGGCCCCGAGCATCGCCATGCGGTGATCTCCGCGAGCGTCGATCGTGCCCCCGCGCAGCCCGTCGGTGCCGCGCACGACGAAGCCGTCCTCGGTGGCCTCCAGGTCGGCCCCGAGGCCGCCCAGCCCCTCGACGACGGCGGCGATGCGGTCGGATTCCTTGACGCGCAGCTCCTGCGCGCCGCGCACCACGGTCTCCCCCTCGGCGAAGCACGCGAGCAGCGCGACCAGCGGCAGCTCGTCGATCGCCAGCGGAACCTCGCCGCGCTCGACGGTCGTCCCGAGCAGCGGGCCGGCGGTGACGTCGAGATCGCTGATCGGCTCGCCGGCGGGGATCGCGTCGCCGGTCGGATCCTCGAGGTCGCCGAGCACGATCGCGCCCATCCGCTGGGCGATCCTGATGAAGCCGGTCCGCGTCCAGTTCACGCCGCAGTCGGCGATCACGAGCCGCGAGCCGTGGACGAGCAGCCCCGCCGCGATCAGGAACGCGGCCGACGAGGGATCGGCCGGTACCGCCATCGTCGCGGGCAGCGCGAGCTCGTCCACGCTGGTGACGGTCAGCGTGTCGCCGTCGCGCACGAGCGGCACGCCGGCGGCGGCGAGCAGGCGCTCGGTGTGGTCGCGGCTGGGCCCGGGCTCGCGGATCGTCGTCTCGCCGTCGGCGACGAGCGCCGCGAGCATCAGGCACGACTTGACCTGGGCGCTGGCGACCGGCAGCGCGTAGTCGATCCCGTGCAGCCGCGCCGCGGTGATCGTGAACGGCGGGAAGCGGCCCCCGGTCGCCTCGATCTTCGCGCCCATCTCGCGCAACGGCACGGCGACGCGGTCGACCGGGCGCCTGCGGATCGAGTCGTCCCCGTCGAACGTGAAGACCCCGCCGGGCTGACCGGCCAGCCATCCGGGCAGCAGGCGCATCAGCGTCCCGGCGTTCCCGACGTCGATCACGCCCTCGGGTTGCTGCGCCCCGCGCAGGCCCGCGCCACGGATGACGATCTCGTCGGCGCGCCGCTCGACGAGCGCCCCGAGCGCCTCGACGGCGCGCAGCGTCGAGTTCGTGTCCTCCGCGTCCAGGTAGTTGCGCACGTGGACCGGGATGTCGGCCATCGCGCCGAGCAGCGCGAGACGGTGGGAGATCGACTTGTCCGCCGGCGGGACGACGGTTCCCCGCAGCGGCCCGGAGGGATCGAGGCGCACGTTCACGAGACGGGGATCCCGAGCCCTGCGATCAGGCCGGCCGCGCGGTCGGCGTGGGCCTCGGGCACCCAGAGCGCGACGACGCCGCTGCTGTTGTCCGGTGAGGGGCTGAGCGCCATGTCGGAGATGTTGATGCCCTCGCGCGCGAGCGTCAGCGCGATGTCGGCGATGACACCCGGGTGGTTCTGCACGGCGGCGCGCAGCTCGCGCACCGGCCCGCCGGCGAGGCCGCCCTCGAGCAGCGCGCGGCGCCGCTCGCCGGCCTCCTGCTGCCAGGCCGTCAGCCCGGCTGCGTCGTCCGCCTCGAGCGCAGCGCGCACGCCGTGCAGATGCTCGATCGTGCCGTCGAGCTCGCTCAGCAGCGCATCGCGGTTGGCCCGGTAGATGCCGGTCCAGATGTCGGGGTTGGCACCGGCGACGCGGGTCGCGTCGCGGAAGCTCGGCCCGGTCGCGGGCATCCGCTCGCCCCCGAGCGCGCCCGCCGCCTGGGCCACGAGCGCGTTGGCGAGCACGTGCGGCAGGTGCGAGACGGCGGCCATCATGCGGTCGTGGTCGGCGGCGTCGACGACCTGCGGCCGCGCCCCGATGCCCGTCAGCAGCCGGTGCACGCGCTCGAGCAGCACGCCGCTCGTCGTCGGCTGGGGCGTCAGGTACCAGGTGGCGCCGTCGAACAGGTCCTCGCGGGCGTGCTCGACGCCGGCGACCTCCGCCCCCGCCAGCGGGTGCCCGCCCACGAACCGCTCATCGGCGCCCGCCGCGCTGACCACGCCGCGCTTGGTCGAGCCGACGTCGGTGACCGCGCAGCCCGCCGGCGCCGCGGCGAGCACCTCGCGGGTCACGTCCGGCAGGACGTCGACCGGAGCGCAGACGACGGCGACGTCCGCCTCGCGCAGCGCCGCCCCGATGTCCGCGCAGGCCTCATCGAGCGCGCCGAGCTCGACCCCCTGCCCCGCACGGCGCCCGGTCCCGCGGACGTGGGCGCCGAGCCTGCGGCGGGCGGCCATGCCGACCGACCCGCCGATCAGCCCCGTGCCGACGACGGCGACGATGAGGCGCTCGCTCAAGCGGTCCGCGCCGCCTCGAGGAAGGGCAGCTTGCCCGCGATCTGCGCCACCTGCTCGACCTTGCGCGCGTAGCCGGCGAACTCGGAGGCGCGCAGCGCCTGCGGCCCGTCGCAGATCGCCTCCTCCGGATGCGGGTGCACCTCGACGATGATGCCGTCCGCACCGGCGGCAGCGGCCGCGAGCGAGAGCGACTCGACGAGGTCGCGGCGCCCGGCCGCGTGGCTGGGGTCGACGACGATCGGCAGGTGCGTCATCTGCTTGAGCACCGGGACGGCCATCAGGTCGAGCGTGAAGCGGTAGGCCGACTCGAACGTGCGGATGCCGCGCTCGCACAGCATCACCGCCTCGTTGCCCTCCTTGAGGATGTACTCCGCGGCCATCACGAGCTCCTCGAGCGTGCTGGAGAGCCCGCGCTTGAGCAGGACCGGGCGGCCTGCACGACCGAGCTCGGAGAGCAGGCCGTAGTTCTGCATGTTGCGCGCCCCGACCTGGACGACGTCGGCCACCTCGAGCACCGGCTCGAGGTCGCGGGCGTCCATCAGCTCGGTGACGATCGGCAGGCCCGTGACGGCCTTGGCCTCCGCGAGCAGCTTGAGACCCTCGACGCCGAGCCCCTGGAAGGAGTAGGGCGACGTGCGCGGCTTGTAGGCCCCGCCGCGCAGCATGTTCGCGCCGGCGTCCTTGACGACCTCGGCGGTGGTCAGCAGCTGCTCGCGCGACTCGACCGTGCAGGGGCCCGCGATCAGCGCGAAGTGGTCGCCCCCGATCCGCGCGCCCCCGATCTCGAAGATCGACGCCTCGCGGTGCTGCTCCTTGGAGGCGAGCTTGTAGGGCTTGAGGATCGGGATCACCTTGTCGACGCCGGGCTGGCCGTCCAGCTCGAGCTGGCTGACGCGGACCTCGGTGTCGGTGTCGCCGATCGCACCGATCAGCGTGACCTGCGCGCCGCGACTCGGGTGCGCTGTTCCGCCGACCGACTCGATGCGGTCGATGACGGCCTGCACCTCGCCGTCGGTTGCCTGGGGACTCATGACGATCAACATCCTTCGTTCATTCCTTCTCGCATGCGTGGCGATCTCGACAGGGACATGACCGGGAATCCGGTCGGGAGCACGGGCGCTCCGGTGGCTCGGCGCTCGGCCCGAGGGCCATGGTGCGGCGGCCCCCACGGGGGCCGACCGAGCGCCTAGCTAAATCGCCAGGAGGCGGGATAGGCGTAGCCGGAGCCGGACAGCGCGGCGCTGATCGCGTACGTCGTGGCGCTGTGGGCCCTACGGCTCATACGGCCCTGATTCAAGCACATCGCCCGCCGGCTGCGAAACGATCCACGCCCGCCCGGCGCGCTCGATGTCAGAGGAGCTCGCGCAGGACCGCCAGGAACCGGGCGTTCTCGCGCGGTGTCCCGTAGGAGACGCGCAGCCAGCCGGCCCGCCCGAGCGCCGCCCCGGAGCGCACCAGGACCCCCGCGGCGGTGAGCCCCTCCAGCACGCGCCGCTCGGCCTCCTGGGGCGTCTCCCCGTCGCGGCGGGGCAGCTCGAGCCAGCTGAAGTTCGCCTGGGAGAGCGCGGGCTCGATCCCCAGCTCGCCGAGCCCGTCCTCGAGCTCGACCCGCGCGAGCACTGCGCGCTCGACGCGCTCGGCGACGGCATCCTGGTGGCGCAGCGCCTCGACCGCGGCGGCCTGCGCGGCGGCGTTGCAGAAGAACGGCTGGCGCACCTGGTTGACCGCGGTCACGACCTCCGGCGAGCCGCAGAGGGCGAATCCCACGCGCATCCCGGCCAGGCCGTAGACCTTGCTGAAGGTCCGCAGCAGGACCAGGTTCGAGTGACGCTCCAGCAGGTCGAGCGTCGCGTCGGGGTCGTCGAGCGTGTTGAACTCGCAGTAGGCCTCGTCGACCAGCACGCAGACGCTGCGCGGCACCTGCGCGACGAACGCGGCGATCCGCTCGCGCGAGACGGCCGTGCCGGTCGGGTTGTTGGGGTTGCAGACGATCACCATGCGCGTCGCGACGGTGATCTGCTCGAGCATCGCATGGAGGTCGTGGGTGTCCGCGGCGTCCAGGGGCACGCGCACGCCGGTGGCGCCGGAGGCCGCCTCCAGGTGCGGGTAGACCGAGAACGACGGCCAGGCGTAGACGAGCTCCGCCCCGGGCTCGAGCAGCGCCTCGCCGAGCGCCAGCAGGATGTCGCAGGACCCGTTGCCGATCGCGATGCGCTCGGCCGGGATCCCGTAGCGGCCCGAAAGGGCACCGCGCAGCACTGCGTTCGTCGGGTCCGGATAGCGGTTCAGGCCGCCGAGTACGCGGGTGATCGCCTCGACGACCTGCGGCAGCGGCGGGTCGGGGGACTCGTTGGAGGCCAGCTGCGCGACGTCCTCCGGCAGCGCGTAGGCCGAGGCCACCGGGTAGGCCGGGATGCGCTGCACGCGCGAGGAGTATTCGATCGCCACGCCCCGATTGTGTCAGTCGATCGGGCCGCCGGGACGGTGCTCGCCCTCGGGCTCGTGCGCGTCGCGGCCGACGTAGCCGCCCTTCCCTCCGACGATGAGCACGACGGAGTCCGTGTGCGCGACGTTGCGCAGGCGCCGCACGGTCGCCGCGGCCACGCGCGCCAGGCCGCCGGGCGCGAGCCGCTGCACCGTGCCGTCACCGAACTCCAGCTCGATCAGGCCGGCGTGCACGAAGTACAGCTCCTCCTGCTCGTCGTGGAAGTGCGGGTGGGCCTCGTAGCGCGGCGGCAGCACGAGCGCGTTGACGCCGAAGGCCTCGACGCCGAGCGCCCTGCGGATCTTGCGAAAGCCGTAGCCCTCGCCGAGCGCGTCGAGCGATGCGACGGTGTACCCGACGCCCTCCACGACCTCTTCGACGATCTGCGGCTCGCTCATTGGGCACTCTCCAGGTCGGTGCGCAGGGCACGCGCCTCGCGCAGGTAGACGTGTCGCGGCTCGTGCGCGGCATCGGCGTGGTACTGGACCAGGACGCGGATCACGCGCGGCATCGCGCCGGGGACGTCGATCTCGCGCACGCAGAGCAGCGGGACCCGCTCGAAGCCGATCGCGCGCGCGGCGACCGCCGGGAATTCGGCGTCGAGGTCCGCGGTCATCGTGAAGATGCACGTGACGACGTCCTCGGGCGTCAGCGCGTTGCGATCGAGCAGCGCGCGCATGACCTCGGTCGTGGCGGCGAGGATGGCGTCGCGGTCGTTGTCGTCGACGGTGATCGCGCCGCGCAGGGCGAAGAGACGCATGGCGCGCGGCATCATGTCACCTGGCGTCGCCGCCCGATGCGGCGCGCAGCGACTCGATCTCCTTCGGTGTCAGGCGCCGCGAGGCCCCCTCACGCAGCGGGCCGAGCTCGAGCGGGCCGAAGCGCACGCGCCGCAGCTCGCGGACCGGATGGCCGAGCGCCTCGCACATGCGGCGCACCTGGCGCTTGCGGCCCTCGCGGATCGTGATCTCGAGCTCGTGATTGGCCAGGCGCCTCACGGTCGCCGGCGCGGTGCGCCCGTCGTCGAGCACCACGCCCTCGCGCAGGCGCCGCACGACGCCGTCGCGCAGCGGCGGCCCGCCGACGGTGACGCGGTAGGTCTTCGGCACCTCGAAGCGCGGATGCGTGAGCCGGTGCGCGAGGTCACCGTCGTCAGTCAGCAGGATCAGCCCGGTCGAGTCGGCATCGAGCCGGCCGATCGGATAGAGCCGCCGCGAGCCCGGGGCGCGCACGAGATCGACGACGGTCTGGCGCCCATGGGTGTCGGCGGCCGTCGACACGACGCCGTGCGGCTTGTTCAGGGCGTAGACGACGCGCACAGCGGAGATCGAGCCGACGCGCTCGCCGTCGAGCTCGATCCGCTCGGCGCCGGTGACGTCGCGGGCGGGGTCGGTGACGACGGCCCCGTCGACCGTGATGCGCCCGGCGAAGACGAGCTCCTCGGCCGCCCGGCGGGAGGCGATGCCCGCGTGGGCCAGGTGCTTTGCGAGCCGCATGACCCTGCCACCATAGGAGACCGTCATGGATCTCGACCTGCTCCAGCGCACGCTCGACGCCGAGGGCCAGCCGGCGTACCGCGCACGCCAGGCCTGGGCCTGGCAGGCGCGCGGCGTCCGCGGCTGGGACGCGATGTCCGACCTGCCCGAGGCGCTGCGCGAGCGGCTCGCCGGCGCCGTCCCGTTCTCCACGCTGACGCTCGAGCACGAGGCCAGGAGCCAGGACGGGACCGTCAAGGCGCTCTTCCGCACGCACGACGGGCGGCCGGTCGAGGCCGTCCTGATGCGCTACAAGGACGGCCGCCACTCGCTCTGCGTGTCCTCGCAGTCGGGCTGCCCGCTGACGTGCACCTTCTGCGCGACCGGCACGATGAAGTTCGGGCGCAACCTGACGGCGTGGGAGATCGTCGATCAGGCGCTGCACTTCCGGCGCATGTCGAAGGTCGACCACTGCGTCTTCATGGGCATGGGCGAGCCGATGATGAACCTCGACAACGTGCTCGCCGCCTGCCGCCGGCTGCCGGATCTCGGCATCACGAACCGGCGCACCGCGATCTCGACGGTCGGCTGGCTGCCCGGGATCGACGCGCTCGCCGCACAGGACATGCCGCTGCGCCTCGCGCTGTCCCTCCATGCGCCCGACGAGGACCTGCGCAGCCGCATCATGCCCGTCAACGAGCGCTGGCCGATGGCGGATGTGCTGGCCGCCTGCGAGCGCTACTACGAGGTCAAGCGCCGGATGATCTTCATCGAGTACGTGATGCTCGGCGGCGTCAACGACCGCTATGAGCAGGCGCTCGCGCTGACGCAGCTGCTCGACCGCAGGAAGTTCAAGATCAACCTGATCCCCTACAACCCGACCGACTCGATCTACGAGGGCTCCACGCGCGATGCGATCGGGGCGTTCAAGGCCGTCCTCGACCGGGCCGGCTTCAACGCCACGGTCCGGCTCACGCGCGGCCGCGACATCGACGCCGCGTGCGGCCAGCTCGCCGCGAAGGCGCTGGCGGGCTGAGACTCAGAACTCGCTGAGCGCCGCCGCCTGCGCGGCGCCGCCCGCAGGCTCCTGCTCGGGGGCCCCGGCCGGGCCTCCGGAGCGGGCCTCGCCGGCGCGGGCGAGCCGCTCGCGCAGGTCGGCCTCCTCGTCCGGCGTCGGGTCCCACTGCTCGGTCGCCGGGAGATCGCCGAGCGAGCCCAGGCCGAAGAGCTTCAGGAACAGCGGTGTCGTGCGGTACAACACTGCCCCGAACCGCGAGCGGCCGGACTCCTCGATCACCCCGCGCTCGAGCAGCGTGCCGGCCGCCGAGTCGGCGCTGACCCCGCGGATCCGCGTGATCTCCGGGCGCGAGACGGGCTGCAGGTAGGCGACGATTGCCAGCGTCTCGGCCTGGGCGGGCGTCAGCGGCGGGGTGCGCGGCCGGGCCAGCAGCCGGCGCGCGGCCTCCTCGGTCTCGGGTGCCGTTGCCAGCGTCCAGCCGCCCGCGAGCTCGCGCAGGACGAGGCCGCGCTCCCCTGGAGCGAACGCGCCCGCGAGCTCATCGAGCGCCGCGGCCAGCTCGTCGGCCGAGCAGCCCGCCGCGTCGGCGAGGTCGATCGACGTGACGGGCTCCGCGCTCAGGAACAGGAGCGCCTCGACGGTGCGCGCGAGCGGGCTCATGCCGCACCCCCGAGCGCTCGCAGCCCCACCGGCTCGCGCGCCGCCGGCCTGATCGCGATCGGCCCGAACGGCTCGTCCTGCATCCAGGTCGCCTCACCCTGCTTGTAGAGCTCGAGCAGCGCGAACAGCGTGACCGCGACGGTCATGCGATCGGCACCTGCGACGGCATCGTCGAACGACAGCGCGCCGCGCCGCAGCAGCGCGCGGAGGTGCGTCAGGCGCTCGGCGACCGTGACGCGCGGCATCGCCAGGTGGGCGAGGTTGATCGGCGGCGGGACGCGCAGCAGGCCGCCGATGGCGGCACCCAGCTGCGCGGGGTCGTAGATCGCCGCCGACTCGTCGAGCGCGACGCGCCGCAGGAACCCGGGGAGCGGCGCCGCGCGGAAGCGATGGCCCTCCTCAGCGGCGAGGCGGCCGGCGAGGTGCTCCGCCGCGTGCCGGTAGCGGCGCGCCTCGAGCATCCGCGCGAGCAGCTCCTCGGCGGCCTCGCCGGGCTCGAGATCCTCGAACAGGTCCGCGTCGTCGCTGGGCAGCATCAGCCGCGACTTCAGCTCCAGCAGCGCCGCGATCAGCACCAGGAACTCGGTGGCGACCTCGAGATCGAGCTCGCCGCGCGCCTCGAGCACGTCGAGGTAGGAGACGACGACGTCGGCCAGCTCGACCTCGAGCAGGTCGACCTCCTCGCGCAGCACGAGCGTCAAGAGCAGGTCGAACGGACCCGTGAAGACCTCGAGATCGAGCTCCAGCTCGGCGACGATCACGCGCTGGAACGTAGCGCGCGCCCCGGTCGTAGTGCCATCGCCGCAAGCCCCGTCGCAAGGCACAGCAGGGCGGCGAGCCCGTAGGCCAGCCAGTCGCCGCTCGCCTGGGCCAGGCCTCCGCCGCCCGCCGAGCCGATCGCGACCCCGGCGGCCCACCCGACGTTGTTGAACGCGAACGCCCAGCCCTGATCGACGTCGAGCGTCTCGGCACGCTCGGACACGAGCGTCCCGCCGGGGACCCAGAGCGAGCCGAGCGCCACGCACGCGGCCGTCAGCACGACGGCCAGCGCGACGACGCTCCCGGGCAGCACGAGCAGCGCGAGACATCCTGCCGCGGCGAACGTGCCGACGCGCACGATGACCAGCGCGCCGCGGCGGTCGGCGATCCGCCCGACCACCGGACTCACCAGCGCCTCGAAGAAGGCCGCCACGAAGAAGATCAGGCCGATCGCCAGCGCGGTGGCGCCGAGCACGTCCAGGCGCAGGGGCACGAGCACCTCCACCACGCCGAAGCAGATCGACGGCATCAGCGTGAGCCACAGCGCGAAGCGGAAGCGCCGGTCGCGCAGGATGGCCGAGGGCGGTGAGCCCGCCCCGGCGAGCGCTCCCGCGCCGTGGGGTGTGCTGACCACAACGGCGGCGAGGACGATCCCGAGCACCGCCGCGCCGGCGAACGCCGCCTCGCGGCCGATCTGCGTGGCCAGCGAGCCCAAGACGGGGCCGAACTGGGCACCGAAGATCCCCGCGCCGATCGCGATGCCCAGCGCCTCGCCGCGGCGCTCGCTGTCGGTCTCCTGGGCGATCCAGGCGAGGCCCGCCGTCCATGAGCACGCGCCGCCGAGGCCCTGGATGAAGCGCGCGACGTCGAGTGCGAGCAGCGAGTGCGCGAACGCGAACGCCAGGCCGGCCGTCGACATCAGCGCCAGACCCGCCAGGACGGCCGTGCGCGCGCCGAAGCGCGCCGCCGCCCAGCCGCCGGGGATGGCGCCGAAGAACGTTCCCAGCGCGTAGGCGCCGACGAGCACGCCTGCGTCGGCCTTCGTCAGCCCGAGGTCGTGACGCAGCCCGGGCAGCAGCGGCGCGAGCGCCGCGTAGAACATCGTGTCGACGAGGATCACCGCGCCGACGATCAGGAGCAGCGACCGCCGCATGCGGCGCGCCTCAGACGACCGGGCCGACGCCCATGGCGCGGCGCACGTCCGCCAGCGTGTCCGCGGCGATCGCGCTCGCCCGGTCGGCGCCGCGGCCGAGCACGCCCTCGAGGTGGGCCTCGTCGGCGCGCAGCGCCTGGTAGCGCTCGCGCACCGGCGTCAGCATCTCGATCACGCCCGCGGCGACCGCCGCCTTGAGGTCGCCGTACCCGCGCGCACCGGCCAGCGAGGCGACGACCTCGTCGGGCGAGACGCCGCGGCAGACCGCGAGGATGTCGATGAGGTTGGTGACCCCGGGCTTGTCCGGCCCGCGCCGGATCTCGTTCCCCGAGTCCGTCACGGCGCGCTTGAGCTTCTTCTCGATCGTGGCCGGGTCGTCGAGCACGTAGACCGTGCCCTCCTCCGAGCCGCCCGTCGTCGACATCTTCTTCGCCGGATCCTGGAGGTCCATGATCTTTGCGCCGATCGCGGGGATCCGGTGGTCGGGCACGAGGAGGATCTCACGGCCCGCGCCGAAGCGTGCGTTGAACCGGTCGGCGATGTCGCGCATGAGCTCGACGTGCTGGCGCTGGTCCTCGCCGACCGGCACCTCGGTCGCCCGGTAGGCGAGTACGTCGGCGGCCTGGAGCACCGGGTAGACGAACAGCCCCGCGGAGACGAGCTCGCGCTGGGCGGCGGACTTCTCCTTGAACTGGTGCATCCGGTTGAGGTCCCCGTGGGCGGTGACCGACGACAGCAGCCAGCACAGCTCGGAGTGCTCGAGCACGTCGCCCTGGCGGAAGAACACGCAGCGCTCGGGGTCCAGGCCCGACGCGAGCAGGATCGCGGCGGTGTCGTAGAGGCGCTCGCGCAGCACCGCGGGCTCGTACGGCACGGTCGTCGCGTGCAGGTCCACGATGCAGTAGATCGCGAGGTCGCCGGCGGCGTGCGTGCGCTCCTGACCCTCGACGTACTGCAGGATCGCGCCGATGTAGTTGCCCAGATGCTTGCGGCCCGTGGGCTGGATGCCGGAGAAGATGCGCACGCCGCCGGAGGCTAGATGGTCTGCTCGGTGGACGGCTCTGCAGACGGTTCTCAAGAAAGCGCTAAAGGTCCGGCGGGAACCTGCCGATACGCGCGAGGTAGTGACGCATCCCCCGCGGCCACGCGCGGCGGCCGGCGCAGCGGTCGCCACCATCCTCCTTCTGTCCAGTGCCGGGCTCGCCCAGGCGAGTCGCAGCATGTCCGCACCCCACCGGCCGGGAGCCACGCGCGCCGGCCTGTTCCTGATCCCGGCCTCGGCCGAAGCCGGCCGGGCGCTGCGTGCCCCCGCCGTGCGCACCGTCGCCCGCTACGGCGCGTTCACGCTCGCCGAAGCCGCCCCCTCCGACGCCGCAGCACTCGTGGCCGCCGGCGCGGTCCGGCGCGACGACATGGAGAGCGTCACCCTCCAGGGCCGCTCCGTCGACCCCGCCGCCGAGCAGGCCGCGCAGGTCTCCAAGGGGTCCAGTCCGCTCACTGCGGGCCGCGGCCCGATCCTCGTCGTCGTGCAGTTCGTCGGCCCGATCAAGGACGACTGGCGCGCCCGCCTGCAGGCCACCGGCGTGCGGGTCGTGACGTATCTGGCCCAGAACTCCTACCTCGTGCACGCCACCGGCGTCGCACGCGCCGCGCTCGCCCGCTACGCGAACTCCGCCACCGAGGTCCGCGCCGCATTCGCGCTCGACGCGAGCGACAAGCTGTCCCCCGGGCTCCCGGCCAGGGGCCCCGTCCACGTCGCCGTCCAGACGCTCACGGGCGCTGCCGGCGCGCCCGCGCGCGCCCGCACCACCGCGGTGCAGCGGGGGCTCACGGGCCCCTCGACGACCCTCCAGGGACTCAGCACGCGGCACATCACCGTCGACGCCGCCGGCCTCCCCCGCCTCGCGGCCGATCCGGGCGTCATCGCCATCGCACTCGACGGCACGCCGCGTCTGCTGGACGAGCGCCAGGGGCTGCTGATGGCCGACGGGTCGATCGGCTCGAGCCCCGGCGCGGGGTATCTCGCCGAGCACGATGCCGCGCTGTTCGACCCCTCCGAGGTCCCGGGGACCCTGCCGTTCGTCGTCGACCTCACCGACGGCGGGATCGACACGGGCACCGACACGCCGGCCAGCGCCGATCTCTACGCCGGCGGCTCGAAGTCCTACCCCGACCGCATGGCGTACGTCCACAAGCTCACCGACAACACCGCCGACCCTCTCTCGGTCCAGGGCTGCGACGGGCACGGGACGATCAACGCGAGCATCCTGGCCGGCTACAACGCGGGCGCCCCGACCGCCCAGACCGCCGACGCCAACGGCTTCCACTACGGCCTCGGCATCGAGCCGCGCGCCCTGATCGGCGGCACGACCGTCTTCCGCTGCGACGGCCAGTGGGACGCCGGCGGACACAGCTTCACCCAGATCGCGCAGGACGCCTACAACGCCGGCGGGGCCGGCTACGACGGGGCGCGTGTCGTCAACAACTCGTGGGGCGAGAACAACGCGTTCGGCGCGTACACGGCGACCTCGCAGGAGTTCGACGCGATCGTCCGCGATGCGGCGCCGGGCAGCCCCGGCAACCAGGAGATGGTCGAGGTCGTCGCCGCCGGGAACGACGGCCCCGGCGCGAACACGCTCTACGCGCCGGCGACGGCCAAGAACGTCATCACCGTCGGCGCCTCCGAGAGCCAGCGGCTGTTCGGCACCGACGGCTGCGACACCACGAACGCCGAGGCCAACGACCCCACCGACATCGCCGACTTCTCGAGCCGCGGGCCGACGACCGACGGGCGCATCAAGCCGGACCTCGTCGCGCCGGGATCGCACATCACGGGCCTCACCTGGCGCGCGACCGGCTCGACCTTCGACGGCAGCGGGGTGTGCGGCATCTCGCCGCCGCCGTCGGTCGGCATCCCGTTCCCCGGCACGACCTACACCGCCAGCAGCGGCACCTCGCACGCCGCCCCGGCCGTCTCCGGGCTCGCCGCCGCGGCTCGCTGGGCCTATCGCAGGGCGCGCGGCAGCTGGCCGTCCGCGGCGATGGTCAAGGCCATGCTGATCGGCGGTGCGACCCCGCTGACCGCCCCCGACACGGGACAGGCGCCCAACGGCGACCAGGGCTTCGGCCTCGCGCGGCTGGCCGGCGCGAGCACGAAGGGGCGCTGGTTCAGCGACGACGAGCAGGTGTTCACCCAGAGCGGCCAGTCGTTCACGCGCACGTTCAACGTCACCGATCCCGCCCAGCCGGTGCGGGTGACGCTCGTGTGGACCGATCCTCCCGGGCCGCTGATCGGCGCCTCACTGGTCAACGACCTGGATCTCGAGGTCACCGGTGACGGCGTCGTCTACCGCGGCAACCACTTCAGCGGCGGCGTCTCGGTTCCGGGCGGCGCACCGGACACGGTCGACAACGTCGAGAGCGTCGTCGTCCCCGCCGGCGCGCTCCCATCGCTCGCGATCCGCGTCCGCGCGACGAACATCGCCGGCGACGGCGTCCCGGGCGGCGGCCTGACCGACCAGGACTTCGCGCTCGTCGCCTCGAACGTCGGCGCACCGACGGGCGAGGCCGCGCTCGACCCCGTCGGCGCGACCGTCGTCGACGAGGACGGCGACGGCATCCTCGAGCCCCACGAGCCCTTCCAGGTGCACACCTCGATCGCGAACACCGGCGACGTGGCATCCGGTCAGGTCGCCGCCCACCTGACGACGACGACCCCCGGGATCGTGCTCCAGCATCCCGACGCGACCTTCGCCGCGATCGGCGCCCACCAGCAGGTCACCCCGGCGGCCGACACGTTCGGCGGAACCCGCGGGTCGAACACCTGCGGCGCGACGCCCGTCATCGGGCTGGACCTCGCACTCAGCGCGCCGGGGACGATCGGCGCCGGCCTGCACCTCAGCGTCCCGGGCGAGGGCAGCACGCCGCTCCCGGCGACCTTCTCCCCCGGCCTGACGATCCCGGACGGCGACCCCGGCGGCGTCAGCGCTCCGCTCACCGTCGACCGCGCCGGCACGATCGACGACCTCGACGTGCGCCTGACCGAGATCGACCACACCTGGGTCGGCGACCTGGTGCTCAAGCTGCGCGGCCCGGATGGGACGACCGTGACGCTCATGGATCAGGCCGGCGGCAGCGGGCACGACCTGCGCGGAACGATCCTCGACGACCAGGCCGAGACCTCGATCCAGAGCGTGACCCCCTCGCAGGCGCCGTTCAGCGGGCGCTACCGCCCGGACCAGCCACTCAGCGCCTTCGCCGGCAAGCCGCTCGCCGGCACCTGGACGCTCGAGGCAACCGACGTCACCAAGCCCGACGAGGGCACGATCCAGTCGTTCGCCCTGCTCGTCCCCGAATGCGACATCGCTCCCGACGCCGCGCTCTCGGCGACGCCGGCGAGCGTCACCGCGGGGGACCCGGTGACGCTCGACGCCGGCGCCTCGTTCGATCGCGATGACGCGATCACCCAGTACGGCTGGGACCTCAACGGCGATGGCACCGTCGATCGCACCACAGGGACGACCCCGAGCACGACCGCGACGTTCACCGCGTCCGGGATGCAGCATCCGGCGGTCGTCGTCACCGACGCCCACGGCGAGTCGACGACGCGCGGCACCGAGGTCCAGGTGCTGCCTGGGGCGTCGCCGCCCGGGAGCAACGGCGGCAGCGTGCAGCCACCGCCCGCGACGACCGGCCCGGGCACCACGGCGAAGGCGACGCGCCTGGTCGTGCGAGGGCTCCCGGCGACGGGGCGCTGTCCGCGCCCCCGCACCGCGCACCTGCTCGTGAGCGCGAAGCCGCGCACGACGCTGCACGCGGTCTCGCTGATGTTCGGCCGCAGCCTGCGCGCCCGCGCCAGCGGCGCGGACGGCGCCTCGCGCAGGCTGCAGCTGCGCCGCCAGCCCCGGGGCGCCTACACCCTGAAGATCATCGCCCGCACCAGGGACGGCCGCACGTTGCGCCTCACCCGCCGCTACCGCTCGTGCCTGACGGCCGCCGGCCACCGCGGCGGCGGCGTCGCCGGCTGATCAGAGTGCTTGCCGGATGACCGGGTGCTTGGCGGCGCGGGCCTCGTCCAGGCGCCGCACGGGCGTCGTGTAGGGCGCGTTCAGCGCGATCTGCGGGTTCTCGCGCGCCTCCGCGACGATCGCCGCCAGCGCCTCGGCGAAGGCGTCGAGCGTCTCCTTCGTCTCGGTCTCGGTCGGCTCGACCAGCAGCGCCTCGTCGACCAGCAACGGGAAGTACACGGTCGGCGGGTGGAAGCCGTGGTCGAGCAGCCGCTTGGCGAGGTCGAGCGTGCGGATCCCGAGCTCCTTCTTCATCGGCGCGCCGGAGAGGACGAACTCGTGCATGCAGCGCTCGCCGAAGGCGAGCGGCAGCGCGTCGCCGACCAGCTCGCGCAGGCGCGCCAGCAGATAGTTGGCGTTCAGCACCGCGGTCTCGCTCGCATCGCGCAGCCCCTCGGCGCCGAGCGAGCAGATGTAGGCGTAGGCGCGCACGAAGACGCCGTAATTGCCCTGGAAACCGCGCAGCTTGCCGATCGACAGCGGGCGGTCGTGCTGCAGGTCGAAGACCGGCCCGTCGGGCGTCTCCTCGCGCGTGATGACCGGCCGCGGGACGAACGGCTCGATGCGCTCGCTGACGGCGATCGGGCCCGAGCCCGGGCCCCCGCCGCCGTGCGGCTGCGTGAAGGACTTGTGCAGGTTGTAGTGGACGATGTCGAAGCCCATGTCGCCCGGGCGCGACTTCCCCATCACGGCGTTGATGTTCGCGCCGTCGTAGTACAGCGTCGCGCCGGCGTCGTGCACCAGGCGGGCGATCTCCTCGATGTTCGCGTCGAACACGCCGAGCGTGTTCGGGTTCGTGAGCATCAGGCACGCGACCTGGTCGTCGACCTTGCCGCGCAGGTCCTCGAGGTCGACGCCGCCATCGGCGTTCGTGCCGACCTTGACGACCTCGTAGCCCGCCATCGTCACGGTCGCCGGATTCGTGCCGTGGGCGGTGTCGGGGGTCAGGACCTTCGTGCGGTGCTCGCCGCGCGACTCGTGGTAGGCGCGCGTCAGCAGCACGCCCGCGAGCTCGCCGTGCGACCCGGCCGAGGGCTGCAGGGCGACGTGCGGCAGGCCGGCGATCTCGGCGAGCGCCCGCTCGAGGTTCCACATCAGCTCCAGGGCTCCCTGCGCCCTGCGCGGGTCCTGCAGCGGGTGCAGGCGCGCGTGCCCCGCGAGCGCCGCGACGCGCTCGTGCAGGCGCGGGTTGTGCTTCATCGTGCACGAGCCGAGCGGGTAGAAGCCGCTGTCCAGGTCGAAGTTGCGCCGGCTGAGGCGCACGTAGTGGCGCACGAGCTCGGGCTCGGAGACCTCGGGCAGGCGGGCGGGCTCGTCGCGGCGCAGCGCGGCGGGCAGCAGCTCGCGACGGTCGCGCGCGGGAACCCCGGGCTCGGGGCAGAAGAAGGCGCGGCGCCCGGGCGCGCCCTTCTCGAAGATCGTGATCGCGGGATCGCGCTGCATCGGCGTCGCGCCGGCGCTCGTCACGGGGACGTCGTCGCTCGGGTGATGGCCCTCGATCGACGGGTCGGCGTGGAGTTGGTTGTCGTCGACCGGCGCGCTCATGCCCGCACCTCCTGTCGGTCGGCGGCGCGTTCTGCGGCGACCGCCGCCCCCAGCACGACGGCCAGGCGGTCGATCTGCTCCTTCGTGCGCTGCTCGGTGATCGCGACGAGCAGCCCGGCCGGGTGCTCCTCGTAGTCGCGGCCGAGCGCGTAGCCCGGGTTGATGCCGGCGTCCTGGCAGCGGTCGATGACGCGCCGCACGGCGTCGAGGCCGCCGACGTCGAGCTGGACGGCGAACTCGCGCACCGCGGGCTGCTCGTGCAGCGCGCTGACGCCCTCGATGGCGCCGAGCGTCTCGCGCGCGTAGGCGGTGCGCTGCAGCAGGAGCTCGGCGAGCTCGACGATCCCGCTGCGACCCAGCCAGCTCAGGTAGACGACGCCCGCGAGCGCGTTGAGCGCCTGCGCGGTGCAGATGTTCGAGGTCGCCTTCTCGCGGCGGATGTGCTGCTCGCGGGTCTGCAGCGTCAGCACGAAGCCGCGGCGCCCGTCGACGTCCTGCGTCTCGCCGGCGATACGGCCGGGCATGCGGCGCAGGTAGGCCTCGGTCGCGGCGAAGAAGCCGAACGACGGCCCGCCGAAGTCGAGGCGGTTGCCGAGCGTCTGGCCCTCGCCGACCGCCACGTCGACGCCGCATTCGCCCGGCGGGGCGAGGATCGCCAGCGGGATCGGGTCGTACGCGCCGACGATGACCGGATTCCCACCCTCCTCGCTCTTCGCCGCCTGCGCAAGCGCGGCGACGTCCTCGACCGCGCCCAGGAAGTTCGGCTGCTGGAAGAAGACGGCCGCGGTGTCCTCGTCGATCGCTGCGGCCCAGGCCTCGGGGTCGGTGACGCCGTCCTTCAGCGGCACCTCGACGACCTCGGTGCCGTAGCCGTGCGACAGCGTGCGCAGCGTCTCGCGGCTGTGCGGATGCAGCCCGCGCGAGACGACGAAGCGCCGCCTGCCGTTCGCGAGCTTCGCCAGGTAGCCCGCCGCGCCGACGGCGCTCGGGCCCTCGTAGACCGAGGCGTTGGAGACGGGCAGCGCCGTCAGCTCGCTGATCGCGGTCTGGTACTCGAACATCACCTGCAGCCCGCCCTGGCTGATCTCCGGCTGGTAGGGCGTGTAGGGCGTCAGGAACTCCGAGCGGCCGAGCAGCATGTCGATCGCCGCCGGGACGTAGTGGTCGTACATGCCGGCGCCGAGGAACGTCACCTCGTCCTCGGCGGACGTGTTGCGGCGCGCGAGGTCGAGCAGGTGCGCGTAGACGTCCTGCTCGGGCATCCCCGCGGGCAGGTCGAGCTCGCGGCGCAGGCGCACGCCGTCGGGGATCGCGTCGAACAGCTCCTCGATGCTCGACGCGCCGATCGCGTCGAGCATCGCCTTCAGGTCGGTTGCGGTGGTGGCGGTGTACCGGCTCACGTGGTCCTTGTGGTCAGAGCGACGCTTCGTACGTCGCCGCGTCGAGCAGTGCGTCCTTCTCGGATACGTCGGACAGGCGGACCTTGACCAGCCATCCGTCGCCGTACGGGTCCTCGTTGATCGCCTCGGGGCCGTCGCCGAGCGCGGCGTTGACCTCGACGATCTCGCCCGACAGCGGCGCGATCGACGTCGCTGACGGCCTTCACGGACTCGACCTCGGCGTAGGACTCGCCGGCCGTCGTCGTGGCCCCGACCTCGGGCGGATCGAAGAAGACGACCTCGCCGAGCGCGTCCTGGGCGAACCAGGTGATCCCGAGCGTCGCGACGTCGCCCTCGATGCGCGCCCAGTCGTGCTCGGGGTGGTACAGCAGGTCGGTCGGGTAGCTCGCGTCTGCCATCTCGTCTCCTTGTGTGGGCGCCGGGCCGAAGTCCGCCGATCCTACGCCGTGGGCCGCCGGTAGAGCGGCCTGTCGGCGACGACCGCGGGGCGCACCCGGCCGCGCACGTCGATCTCGATCGCCTCGCCCGTGACGGCGCGCGCGGCGGGCAGGTAGGCCATCCCGATCCCGATGCCCAGCGACGGCGAGAGCGTCCCGCTCGTGACCTCGCCGCCGCCGACGACCGGGTTGCCCTGGCGGGCGATGCCCGAGCCCGTCAGCGTGAACGGCACGAGGCGCTCGGCCGGCCCCGCTTCGCGCGCGGCGCGCACGGCGTCGGAGCCGATGAAGCCCGTGTCCTCCTTGCAGCACCATCCCAGGCCGGCCTCGATCGGCCCGCGCGACTCCATCAGGTCGTTGCCGTAGAGGTGGTAGCAGACCTCCAGGCGCAGCGTGTCGCGCGCGCCCAGGCCCGCCGGCTCGGCGCCGCGGCGCACGGCCTCGTCCCAGATCGCGCCGGCGGCCTCCGGCGAGCAGAGCACCTCGACGCCGTCCTCGCCGGTGTAGCCGGTGCCGCAGACGAGCGCCGTGTGCCCGGCGAGCTCGCGCGTGGCGACCGTGAAGCGCTCCGGCAGCGGCGCGTCGGAGAAGGCCTGGACGTACTCGCGGGCCAGCGGGCCCTGGATCGCGAGCATCGCCCACCCGTCGAGCCGGTCCTCGACGACGACGTCGCGGCCGCCGGCGTGCGACTGGAACCAGGCGAGGTCCTTGGCGTGGTTGGAGGCGTTCGTGACCGTCAGGTAGTGCTCGGGCGCGAGCCGGTAGGTGAAGAGGTCGTCGAGCACGCCGCCGTCCTCGCGGCACAGGACGCTGTACTGCGCGCCCCCGACAGCGAGCTTCTCGACGTCGTTGGAGAGCAGCTCCTGCAGCAGCGCGCCGGCGTCAGGGCCGCTCGTCTCGATCTCGCCCATGTGCGAGACGTCGAAGATCCCGGCACGCTCGCGGACCGCCGCGTGCTCCTCGCGGATGCCCGCGTACTGCACCGGCATCTCCCAGCCGGCGAAGTCGACGATCCTGGCTCCGGCGGCGACGTGGCGGTCGAACAGCGGCGTGCGACGGGGCGTGGCGGCCATGCGGCCTGAGGCTAGCGCAGGGCCGTCGTGATGGTTTGCTCATCAGACCTTTGGTCGCCTGCGGGACCCGTGCGACGATCCCCGCATGCGCCGACTCAGCATCCGCGACCCCCAGCTGACCTACGACCCGTCCGACCCCGAGGGCTTCCGCGCCGGCATGTTCCGCCTCGGCACGCAGGTCGATGCCAAGCAGACCGGCACCAGCCTCTACGAGCTCCCGCCCGGCCAGGCGCTGTGCCCGTATCACTACGAGTACGGCGAGGAGGAGTGGCTGCTCGTCGTCAGCGGCAACCCCACGGTGCGCACCCCTGAGGGCAGCGAGCCGGCTCGCCCCGTTCGACGTCGTCTTCTTCCCCACCGGGCCGGAGGGCGCCCACCAGGTGCTCAACGACACCGGCGAGCCGGTGCGCGTGCTGATGTGGTCGACGATCGTCGTGCCGTCGGCGACGGCCTACCCCGACAGCGACAAGATCGGGATCTGGACGGGGAACGTGGCCGAGGACGTGATGGTGGAGCGTTCGAGCAACGTCGAGTACTTCCGCGGGGAAAGCCGCTGAGGGCGCCGGCGCGCTATGCAGGGCGCGTGGGATCGTGAATGCACAACCGAAGTCTGGACCGACCGTTCTGCATCCCGACGGCCGGGGCTGCGCAGAGACGACTGTCGAACTCGTGCCGTGTGCCCCGGCAGGACCCGTGATGGCCGGCGCCCAGGGCGCCTTCTGAAGACCTACTTCAGGAACGCCGGGATGTCGAGATCGTCGTCACCGATCTCGAGGTCCGACTTCTCGGTCCGCCCCACGCGCGGGCTGCGGTCGCGGCTCGAGCGCTCGGCGCTCTTGCGGGTCTCCTCGCGCACCGTGCGCGGGCGCGGGCGCCCCTGGCCGTCGAAGCCGGTCCCGATCACCGTGACGCGGACCTCGTCGCCCATCGCCTCGTCGATGACGGCGCCGAAGATGATGTTCGCCCCGCTGTCGGCGGCGCTGTGGATGATCTCCGCGGCGTCGTTGACCTCGAACAGGCCGAGGTCGCGGCCGCCGGTGATGTTCAGCAGGATGCCGGTCGCCCCGTTGATCGTGTCCTCGAGCAGCGGACTCTCGATCGCGGCCTTGGCGGCATCCGCCGCGCGCGACTCGCCGCTGCTCGTGCCGACGCCCATGAGCGCCGAGCCGGCGTCGGTCATGATCGTCCGCACGTCGGCGAAGTCGAGGTTGATCAGGCCCGGGATCGTGATCAGGTCTGTGATGCCCTGGACGCCCTGGCGAAGCACGTTGTCGGCCTCGCGGAACGCCTCGAGGATCGTCGTGCGCCGCTCGACGCTCGACAGCAGGCGCTCGTTCGGGATGACGATGAGCGTGTCGACGACCTCGCGCAGGCGCTGGATGCCCTCCTCGGCGGACCGCTGGCGCTGCGAGCCCTCGAACTCGAACGGGCGCGTCACGACGCCGACGGTGAGCGCGCCGATCTCGTTCTTGGCGATCTCGGCGATCACCGGCGCGGCGCCCGTGCCGGTGCCGCCGCCCTCGCCCGCGGTGACGAAGACCATGTCGGCGCCCTTCAGCGCCTCCTTGATGTCGTCGCGCGACTCGGCGGCCGCGCCGAAGCCGACCTCGGGATTGGCGCCCGCGCCGAGACCCTTGGTCAGCTCGTGCCCGATGTTGAGCTTGATGTCGGCGTCGCACATCTGCAGCGCCTGGGCATCGGTGTTGGCAGCGATGAACTCCACGCCGCGCAGGCCCGCGTCGACCATGCGGTTCACCGCGTTGGTGCCCCCGCCTCCGACGCCGACGACCTTGATGACCGCGAGATATGTGCCGCTGCTTTCCATCATGCGAATGCGTCCGACCCTCAAGTTAGTGTCGAGGCTTTCGTCGCACGGACGGGCCCCAGAAGCAATTCCACGGTACGCATCGGCGTCCGAGGATGTCAACGACAGTCTACGACGGCAACATTCATTGCAGAAGAAGGAACCCTCGATTTCGATCCGAGGGTTGAGGCCCGATCAACGCTCCAGGCGAAGTCGAGGTTGAGCTATGGGGTGGTCGTCGTGGCTGTGGGCAGGGTCGTGGTCGCGGGTGTCGTCGTGGTCGCGGCGGGAGGCTGCGCGCCGGTCGTCGCCGGCGTCGTCGTCGTCACCGTCGTCGCGGTGGGATCGGCGATCGTGCCCGTTCCCGCGCTCGCGACCGTGGCGGGGTCGGCGCTGGAGAGCGTCAGCGACTGCGGCGCTCCGCCCTGGGCGAGCGTGAGCCCGCCGGCGGCCGGCCGCTCGGGGACGCGCACGTCGATGTAGGTCGCGTCGACAGCCCCGGGGTCGGCCATCACGCGCGCCGCGGCGATCCACTTGGCGTGCAGCCGGCGGCCGTCGCCGAAGCGCAGCTGCGGCCCGGCGTTCAGGAACACGGTCAGGCCGTGAGTGCCGAGCGTCACCTTCGTGACACGCGCGCGCAGGCTCGCGGGCGCCGCGGCGAGCAGGTCGACCTTCGCCTGCGTCGGGCGATCGCCGACATGGCTGCCGCCGGGCGGCACCTTGACGATGATCGGCGGCAGCCCGCTCGTAGGGATCTCGCGCAGCAGCGTGCCGTCATCGGCGACCGCCACCTGCTGGGATCCGGAGTCGATGACGCCGACGGGCGTGCGCTCGTCGACGACGATCGTCAGCCCATGCGGCGGGCTCGCGTGCGCCTGCACACCCTTGACGAGCGGGTAGCTCGCCACGGCGGCGCGCAGGGCGGCCTGATCGACGTGCAGCGTGGTCATGTCCTGTGCCGCCATTTCGAGCGCCGAGCGGATCGTCGACGCCCCGAAGCCGTGCACGCCGGTCACCTTCACGTGCTCGACGCGCACCAGCGAGGAGTCGCGCAGCCACAGCCAGCCGCCGAACAGCAGCGCCGTGCCGGCGGCGATCGCGACGACGAGCCGCGGGGAGACGCGCGGCGCCCTCGGGACGTGCGGGACGCGGAGCAGGCGCGGGGCGGCGGAGCGCACAGACATCACCCCCCAACTTCGACGGGTGGGCCGCCGTCCCTGCCGGCCCCGGCTACGCCACGAGCCGCTCGCCGAGTGAGCGCACGTCGCCTGCGCCGAGGACGAGCAGGAGGTCCCCCTCGCGCAGGCGCGCGCGCAGCACGCGCTCGGCGTCGTCGAACGAGGGCAGCCACAGCACCTCGCGCCCGGGCGCCGCGTCGACGACCGCCGCGGCGACCGTGCGGCCGCTGATGCCCGGGAAGTCCTCGGCGCGCTCGCGGGCCGGGTAGACGTCGAGCACGCAGACGAGGTCGGCGCCCGCCAGCGCGCGCCCGAACGCGCCGGCGAGGTGCTGCGTGCGCGAGTAGAGGTGCGGCTGGAAGACGGCCACCAGCCGCCGCGGGCGCAGCGTGCGCGCCGCCGCGATCGTCGCGGCGACCTCCGTCGGGTGATGTGCGTAGTCGTCGACGACGCGCACGCCGTTCGCCGTCCGGCCGAGCGTCTCGAAGCGCCGGCCGGCCCCCGCGAACGTCGCGATCGCCGCGACCGCCGCCTGCGGGTCGGCGCCGGCCAGCACGGCGGCCTCCAGCGCGGCTGCGGCATTGCGTGCGTTGTGGGCGCCGGGGACGGCGACGCGCACGTCCAGGCCGCGCCAGGCGAAGCGCGATCCGGTCGGCTCGAGCACGGGCTCGGCCACGTCGAACGGGACGACCGGCGCACCCCCGCGCAGCTCCAGCAGCTCCGGGCGATCGAGGATGACCGCCTGCGGCGGCCCGCTGAGGAACTCGCGGAAGACCTCGCGGACCTCGTGGAGCGACGCGTAGTTCGCGTGATGGTCGAGCTCGACGTTCGTCACGACCGCGATGTCCACCTCGAGCGCGAGCATCGAGCGGTCCGACTCGTCGGCCTCGACGACGAGCCAGTCCCCGCTTCCCCAGGCCGCATTGCGGCCCGTCGTGCCGAGCGTCCCGCCGATCAGGTAGCCCGGGTCCATCCCGCAGCCGAGCAGCACGTGCGCCGCCATGCTCGTCGTCGTCGTCTTGCCGTGGGCGCCGGCGATCGCGATCGTGCGCCTGAGCGACGTGAGCTCGCGAAGCAGCTCGGCGCGCGCCATCACCCGCAGCCCGCGCTCGCGTGCGAGGACGAGCTCCGGGTTCCCGGCGGGCACGGCGGTCGAGTAGACGACCTCGACGTCGTCGCCGCCGGGCAGGTTTGCGGCGTCGTGCCCGGCGTGGACGTCCGCGCCGGCCGCGCGCAGCGCCGCCAGTGCCGGCGTGTCGGCGCGGTCCGAGCCGCTGACCCGCGCGCCGAGCTCGAGCGCGACTGTCGCCCAGCCGCTCATCCCGGCACCGCCGATCCCGACGAAGTGCAGGCGCCTGCCGTGCCATGGCGCGCTCGCGCCGGGGCTCACCGCCGGCCCTCCCCGGCGTGCACGAGCTCGCCGGCGATCTCCCGGGCCGCGTCCGGGCGGGCCAGGCCGCGCGAGGCCGCGGCCATCGCGGCGAGCCGTGCGGGGTCCTGCAGCAGCGCCGCCACCTCGCGCGCGAGGCGCTCGGCGGTCAGTTCGGCGTCCGGCACGACGACGGCCGCGCCCGCGCGCTCCATCCAGCGCGCGTTCGCGGCCTGGTGGTCGCCCGCCGCGAAGGGGTAGGGAACGAGGATCGCCGGCCGCCCCGCGGCGGCCACCTCGAAGATCGAGCCGCCGGCGCGCGCCACGACGAGGTCGCCGGCGAGCAGCGCGTCGCCGAACCCGTCGATGAAGCCGCGCAGGTCGTAGTGCCCGGCCGGCGAGTGCGCGAGGCGCTCGCGCAGGGCCGGGAGGTCGCGCTCGCCGGCGGCGTGCAGGACGTGGAAGTCGCCGCCGGTCGCGAACGCCTCGACGGCCGCCTCGTTGATCGTGCGCGCGCCCAGCGAGCCCCCGAAGACGACCAGCACGCGATCGTCCACCCCGATCCCGAAGCGCTCGCGCGCAGCGTCGCGGTCGGCGGCCGGCGCCGGGACGGGCCGGCCCGTGACGCGGTAGCGCTCGCCCTCGCGCCCCTCGAGCGGGAACGCCAGGCAGACGCGGCGCGCGAACGGCGCGAGCAGGCGGTTGGCGACGCCGAGATGGCTGTCGGCCTCGGTCAGCACCAGCGGGACGCGCCGCAGCACCGCCGCGAGGCCGACCGGCCCTGCGACGTAGCCACCGCCGCCCATCACCGCCGCCGGGTGCAGCTCCCCCAGCATCCGCCAGGCGCTGACGACGGCGCCCGCCGCCTTCGCGAGCGCGCGCAGCGCCTTCAGCGGGTTCGTGCGGCTGAGGCCCTCGACGGCGATCACGCGCAGCTCGTACCCCGCGGCGGGAACCAGCTCGCGCTCGGCGCGCTCACCCCCGACGAAGACGACGCGCGGCGGATGCGCGGCGTCAGCCCGCAGCGCGTCGGCCACCGCCAGTGCCGGAACGACGTGTCCCGCCGTCCCTCCCGCTGCGATGACGTAGGTCTGCGTCTCCATCGGTCCGTGATCGTGCCTGATCGCGCGCGGGGCTGACGGCCCGCAGGTGGACGGACCCGCCGCGCGCGATGTTCATGAGCAGCCCGACGCCCGCCAGCAGCACGACGAGGTTCGTCGACCCGTAGGAGATGAACGGCAGCGGGACGCCCGTCAGCGGAGCGATCCCGAGCACGACGAAGACGTTCAGCATCGCCTGGCAGAGCACGAGCGACGTCAGCCCGGCTGCCAGCAGCGCGGCGTAGCGGCCCTTCGCACGCTGCGCGATCCGCAGCCCGGCCCACGCGACCACGCCGTAGACGATGAGCAGCCCGAGCACGCCGACGAGCCCGAGCTCCTCGCCGATCACGGCGAGGATGAAATCCGTGTGCGCCTCCGGCAGGTAGAAGATCTTCTGGACCGACTCGCCGAGCCCGCGGCCGAAGAGCCCGCCCGAGCCGAGCGCGATCTGCCCCTGCACCGCCTGGAAGCCCGTGCTGCCCGCGTGATGCCACGGGTCCAGGAACGACGTGAGCCTGTCGCGGCGGTAGGGCGCGCTCATCGCGTACAGCAGCACGAACGTCCCGCCCACCGCGGCGGCACCCCCGAGCCAGCGGATCGGCACGCCGGAGGCGATCAGCATCGCGGCGATCGTGAAGGCGACCACGAGTGCCGTTCCGAGGTCCGGCTGGGAGGCGATCAGCAGCGCCGCGAGCCCCGCCACGAGCCCGAGCGGAACGAGCTCCTGCCAGCGCCGGAACCCGCGCGGGCGCTCGGCGAGGAACCTCGCCGCGTACATGACGAGTGCGAGCTTGGCGATCTCGCTGGGCTGGAAGGTCAGGGGCCCGGCGCCGAGCCAGCGCCGCGCGCCGTTGACCGAGACGCCGAACCCGGGCATCCGCACCAGCACCAGAAGGCCGAAGGAGATGCCCAGCAGCGGCCCGGTGAAGCCGAGGATCCGCTGCAGCGGCATACGCGCGATGGCGGACATGGCGACGAACCCGGCCGCGCCGTACATCACGTACTTCACCAGGAACGCGGTGCCGTCCCCCCCGCCCTTGATCACCGTGCTGGCCGACGACGCGCTGTAGACCATGACCGCTCCGAACGCGACGAGACAGAGGACCGCCGTCAGGAGGACGTCCTCCTCGATCGGGCGCGAGCGCCCGCGCCGCGCTGGCGCGGGCGGTGCAGCGGCGCGGGCGGCAGCGCGGGCCATCCCGGCCCCCTTCGCCGTGAAGTGCCTGAATCCTCTGTGGGTCTGCCGGCTTCGCCGGCGATCTCTGATCTGCGCTCGCAGGTCACCGTGGACCTGTGTGCCGGCTTCGCCGGCGATCTCTGATCTGCGCTCGCACGTCACCGTGGACCTGGGTGCCGGCTTCGCCGGCGATCTCTGATCTGCTCTCGCACGTCACTGCGGACCTGTGTGCCGGCTTCGCCGGCGATCTCTGATCTGCTCTCGCACGTCACTGCGGACCTGCGTGCCGGCTTCGCCGGCGATCTCTGATCTGCTCTCGCAGGTCACTGTGGACCTGTGTGCCGGCTTCGCCGGCGATCTCTGATCTGCTCTCGCAGATCAGCCCCCTTCAGGGAGACGTCACCAGGAGCTTGAAGTGCGCGCCCCGTTCCTCGTACCCGCCCGGGTACTGGTCGAAGCTCGCGCAGGCCGGCGAGAGCAGCACGACCTCGCCCGGCTCGGCCGCAGCGCGCGCCGCCGCGACGGCGCGCTCGAGGTCACCGCAGCGCACGAGCTCCGTGGCATCGCTGAGCGCGCCGGCGATCACGCCCGCGTCCTCGCCGATGAGGTATGCCGCACGGACGTGGATCGCGACCGCGTCGCGCAGCGGCGCGAACTCCTGGCCCTTGCCCTGGCCGCCGAGGATCAGGTGCACCGGCGCGGAGAAGGCGTCCAGTGCGACGCGCGTGGACGCGACGTTGGTGGCCTTCGAGTCGTTGACCCAGAGGACACCGTCGAGCTCGGCGACGTCCTCGATGCGGTGCTCGACGCCCGGGAAGCTGCGCAGGCCCTCGCGAACGGCCTCCGGCTCGATGCCCGCCGCCAGCGCGGCGGCCGCGGCGCCCATCGCGTTCTCGAGGTTGTGCCCGCCGCGGATGCGCACGTCCGCGGCGCGCATCACATCGGCGCCCTGCCACGTGATCATCCCGTCGCGCAGCGCGAGGTCCACGTCCCAGTGTGGGCCGAACGTGATCCGCCGGCCCTCGCCGCCGGCCTGCGCGAGCAGCTCGGGCGGCCCGATCGCCACGTCGCCCGGCCCCTGGCGCGCAAAGATCCGCAGCTTGGCGGAGAGGTAGTCCTCCATCGTCCCGTGCCGGTCGAGATGGTCGGGCTGGACGTTCAGCAGCAGCGCGACGTCGGGCGCGAACGCCACGGTGTCCTCGAGCTGGAACGAGCTGGCCTCGCAGATCACGGTCGCGGCGCTCTCGTCGTCGCGATCGGCGGCGAGCGTGCTCACGGCCAGCCCGACGTTGCCGGCGACGTCGACCGGACGGCCCGCGGCACGCCAGATCGCGCCCAGCAGCTCCACGGTCGTCGTCTTGCCGTTGGTCCCTGTCACTGCGACGAACGGGCGCGCGACGAGCCGCCACCCGAGCTCGACCTCGCCGTAGACGGACACGCCTCGCCGGCGCGCCTCGGCGATCACGGGCGCCTCCTTCGGCACGCCCGGGCTCTTGACGACCGCCCGCGCGCGGTTCAGCTCGACCAGGCCGGTGACCCCCGTCCACACCTCCATCCCCAGCGCGCGCAGCGCCTCGGCCTCCGGCGGATCCCCGGAGTCCACGCACACCACCGCCTCCCCCCGCCCCCACAACGCCCGGGCCGCCGCAGCACCCGACCGCCGCAGGCCCACCACGAGCCACGGCCCGACGGGAATCGGAGGACGCTTGCGAGCGGTCACCGCACCCACCCTAAGCGGGTCGGCTCACCTGATGGAGGCGCGGTACAGGGTGAAGCCGATGGCCGCGCACACGATGGCGATGATCCAGAACCTCAGGATGATCTTCGTCTCCGACCATCCGCGCATCTCGAAGTGGTGGTGGATCGGGGCCATCAGGAAGACGCGCCGGCGCCACGTCTGGAACGTGAACACCTGGATGATCACGCTCAGCGCCTCCATCACGAAGATGCCGCCGAGCAGTACGAGCAGCAGCGAGGTGTTCGTCATCACCGCCATCGCGCCGATCGCTCCGCCGAGCCCCAGCGATCCGGTGTCGCCCATGAAGATCGTCGCCGGGAACGCGTTGTACCAGAGGAATCCCACGCAGGCACCGACCACACAGGCGCTCAGCAGCGCGAGGTCGGACTCCCCCGTCGTCAGGTAGGTGATGCCGATGTAGGCGAGCATCACGATGCCCGCGCAGCCGGCGGCGAGACCGTCGAGGCCGTCCGTCAGGTTGACGGCGCTCGTCGTGCCCGCGATCACGATGTACACGAGCACCGGGAAGAAGATCCCGAGGTCGACGCTCGCGTCGACGACGCGCAGGCGGACGGTCGTCGAGATGCCCGCCTTCTGCGTGGCCACCCACCACAGCGCGAGCGAGATGATCACGGTGAGGATCAGCTTCGTGCGCCCGCGCAGGCCGAGCGAGCGGCGCCGCACGATCTTCGTGTAGTCGTCGGCGAACCCGATCCCCGCGCAGGCCACGGCCGTGCCGTAGACGCCGACGGCGCGCCACTCGTAGTTCGACAGCACGAGGAACGGCACGGAGATCGCCAGGAAGATGATGATCCCGCCCATCGTCGGCGTGCCCGCCTTCGTGTGGTGGCCCGCAGGGCCCTCCTCGCGGATCGTCTGGCCGAACTCGCGGTCGTGCAGGAAGGCGATGAAGCGCGGCGACAGGAAGACGCAGAGCAGCAGCGCGACCGTTCCGCCGATCAGGACCTCCCCCATCAGGCGCGCTCCGCCTCGACGCCCGGCGCGTCCGCGAGCGCTTCGGCGACGACCTCGAGGCCGACGCCGCGCGAGGCCTTGATCAGCACACAGTCGCCGTCGCGCAGCAGTCCCGGCAGCGCCTGCGCGGCGTCCTCGGCGCCATCGAGCACCGTCGCCCCGGCGCCGAACGCCTCCGCGGCCGCGCGCGCGAGCGGGCCGACGGTGACCAGCAGGTCCACGCCGGCCGCTCGGGCGTGCGCACCGATCTGCGCGTGGAACTCGCGCTCCTGCGGCCCGAGCTCGAGCATGTCGCCGAGCACCGCGACGCGGCGTGCGCGCGCCGTCTCGGCCAGGTCGTCGAGGGCGGCCCGCATCGACATCGGATTGGCGTTGTAGCAGTCGTTGATGACGACGATGTCGCGCGCCAGCTCGATCCGCTGCCCGCGCATGCGCGAGAGCGCCACGCGCACGGCGCCTGCGGGCTCGACGCGGATCGCCCGCGCCGCGGCCAGCGCAGCGAGCGCGTTGAGGCGCATGTGGGCCGAGTCGAACGGCAGCGTGAGCCGCTCGGGGAGGACGTCCACGTCCCCCCCGGGCCCGAACGTGACTGTCACGACGTCGTCGCGGCTGTAGGGCTCGAGCAGCGGCTCGCCCGCAGGTATGACAGCCGTTCCCCCCGCGGGCAGCGCGTCGAGCAGCTCGGCCTTTGTGCGGGCGATCGCCTCGATGCTGCCCAGGAGCTCGAGGTGCACGGGCCCGACGTTGACGACGACGCCGACCTCGGGGCGCGCGATCGCCGCGAGCTCGGCGATCTGGCCGCTGCCGCGCATCGCCATCTCGAGGACCAGCACCTCGGTGCCGGCGGGCGCCCCGAGGATCGTCAGCGGGAGGCCGATCTCGGTGTTGAGGTTCTGCTCGGTCGCCACGACGCGCCGGTAGGGCTCGAGCATCCCGCGCAGGACGTCCTTCGTGGACGTCTTCCCGGTGGACCCGGTGATGCCGATCACCGTGCAGCCGAGCTCCTCGCGCCAGGCGGTCGCAAGGCGCTGCAGCGCCGCCAGCGGGTTGGCCGCGGCCAGCAGCGCGCCGGGCGCGGCGCCGCGCGCGGCGCCGGCGTGCGCGGGAGTCGCCAGGACGCCCCAGGCCCCCGCGGCCAGCGCGGTCGCGGCGAACGTCCCGCCGTCGACGCGGGCGCCCGGCAGCCCGATGAAGAGGTCGCCGGGCCGCACGTCGCGCGAATCGATCGCGACCCGCAGCGGCCCGGGGTCACCGGCTGCGGGGCGCGCGGGCGCGATCAGCCGGGCGCCCGCCTCCTCGGCGACGCGCTGCGCCTCCCAGCCGCGCATCAGCCGCGCACCGCCTGCAGCGCCCCACGGGCGACGGCGACGTCGTCGAACTCGAGCTTCACGCCATCGGCGAGCTCCTGGCCCTGCTCATGGCCCTTGCCCGCCACGACGACGACGTCACCGGCGTGCGCGAGCTCCACGGCGCGCGTGATCGCGGCACGGCGGTCCTCGATCGCCTCGACCTCGGCGGGGGCGCCCGCCGGGATGCCGGCGAGGATCTGCGCGATGATCGCGTCCGGATCCTCCGAGCGGGGGTTGTCGGACGTCACGATCGCGACATCGGCGTCCCGCGCGGCGATCGCGCCCATCAGCGGGCGCTTTCCGCGGTCGCGATCGCCCCCGCAGCCGAAGACCACGATGACGCGCCGCTCCGCGATTCCGCGCGCGGCGCGCAGGACGTTCTCGAGCGAGTCGGGCGTGTGCGCGTAGTCGACGAGCAGCGCGAAATCCTGGCCCTCCGCCACGGGCTCGAAGCGCCCGGGCGCGCGGCCGGCGTCCGGCAGGGCGGCGGCGATCGTCGCGTCGCCGACGCCGAGCGCGCGCGCCACGGCGATCGCGCAGAGGGCGTTGAGGACGTTGAAGCGACCCGGCATCGAGGTGCGCAGCGCCATGCCGCCCGCGGCGAAGGACGAGCCCCACAGGCCGGTGTCGACGCCGGTGGCGCGCAGCGCGGCGTCGGCGCTGTCGATCCCGACGGTCACGGCGTCCGGGAACTCCCCGGCGAGCCGGCGTCCGTACGGGTCGTCGACGTTGACGACGCGCAGCGCCGGGTCCGCGAGGAACAGCCGGCGCTTGGCCTCGAAGTACTCCGCCATGCTCGGGTGGAAGTCGAGGTGATCCTGGGTGAGGTTCGTGAAGATCGCAGCGGCCCAGTGGATCGCATCGGCCCGATGCAGTGAGAGCGCATGCGAGCTGACCTCCATGACGCAGGCCCGGTCCCCGCCGGCGAGCATCCGCGCGAAGGTCGCCTGGAGGTCGACCGCCTCCGGAGTGGTGCGCACCGCCTCGGAGCGCTCGCCGGCGACGATCTGCGCCACCGTGCCGAGCAGTCCCGTCTGCATGCCCGCGGCCTCGAGCAGCGCGTGCAGCAGGAAGGCCGTCGTGGTCTTCCCGTTGGTGCCGGTGATGCCGACCACCTTCAGGCGCGCCGTCGGGTCGCCGTGCAGGCGCGCCGCGGCCCGCGCCATCGCCGCGCGGGCGTCGGGAACCAGGATCTCGGGCACGCCGAGCCCCAGCGGGCGCTCGACGACGAGCGCGACGGCACCGCGCGCGATCGCGTCAGGGGCGAAGTCGTGCCCGTCGCGCGTGAAGCCCGGCACGCAGACGAAGACGGTGCCCGGGCCGACGACGCGGTTGTCGTAGGCCAGCGCGCGGACCTCGACGCCGGGCGCGTCGGGCGCGGCGTCGCCGAAGAGCTCGCGCAGCGTCATCGCCTCGGAGCGTACCCGCGCACCGGGTGCGATCAGTGCGGCGGGATGCGCAGGTAGGGCAGCGCGAACTGCGCGATCTTCTGGAAGGCGGGCGCCGCGACCTGCCCGCCGTAGATCGCGCCCTGCGGCTCGTCGACCATCACGGCGACGAGCACGCGCGGGTGCGCGGCGGGGGCCATGCCGACGAACGATGCGACGTACTTCTGGTCGGAGTACTTCCCGGTCGCGGTATCGAACTTGTTCGCCGTGCCGGTCTTGCCCGCGAGCTGGTACCCGGGGATCGAGACCTCGCTCGCCGTGCCGCCGGGCGCCAGCACGCCTTCGAGCATCTTGCGCACGTCCGCCGCGACGCTGCCGGAGATCACGCGGTGGCCGGCGGGCTCGGGCACGGACTTGCCGTTGATCGCCGCGATGATGTGCGGCTTGCGCAGGATCCCGCCGTTGGCGATCGCCGAGTACGCGGCGGCCATCTGGATCGGGGTGACCAGCTCGCCCTGACCGATCGGGAGGTTGCCCATCGACGAGCCCGAGTACTTGTTCAGCGGCAGCACGACGCCCTGCTCCTCACCCGGGAGGTCGATGCGGGTCTGCGTGCCGAATCCGAAGGTGCGCACCCAGTGGTCGAAGCGCCGGGCGCCCAGGCGCTGGCCGATCATGATCGCGCCGACGTTGCTCGACTTCGCGAGGATCCCGGCGGTGTCGAGCGTCTCCCAGCCGCGGTCCTCGGCGTCGTGGATCGTGCGGTCCGCCACCTGGATCTGCGGCGGCAGGTTGAACGACGTCGTCGGTGTCACCGCGCCGTCCTGGAGCGCACCCGCGACGGTGAACGCCTTGAACGTCGAGCCCGGCTCGTAGGGGAAGCCGACGGCGCGGTTCTCGAGCGCCCACGCGGGCGCGGAACCCGGCTTGTTGGCGTTGACGCGCGGCCAGTTGGCCATCGAGAGGATCTCGCCGGTGCGCGGGTCCATGACGATCGCGGTCGCGCCCTTGGGCCGGTAGGTCTGGCCGACGCCCTGCAGCACCTCCTCGGTGCGCTCCTGGAGCTGCGCGTCGAGCGTCAGGCGCAACTGCTCGCCGGGAACGGCCCGCTGCACGTCGCGCACCTGGATCGTCTGGCGCCCGCCGTCCAGGACCGAGCGCTGCACACCGTCGCTGCCGTGCAGCAGCCTGTCGCGCGCGTACTCGAGCCCGAAGAGACCCTTGCCGTCGACGCCGACCGCGCCGATCACCTGCGAGGCCAGCATCCCGCGCGGGTACGTGCGCAGCGAGCCGGGCGTGAGATCGATGCCGGTGATCCCCAGCGCCTTGACGCGATCGGCGATCGCGGCGGGCACGCGGCGCCCGAGATAGACGAAGCCTGTGTCGCGGCGCGCGAGCTCCCGCGTCAGCTGGTCGACCGGGACGCCGAGCAGCGGCGCGAGCCTCGCGGCGGCGCGGACCGGGTCCTTGACGAGGTACGGGGTCGCCGAGATGTCGTCGGCGGGCTCGGAGGTGGCCAGCGGCACGTCCCCGCGGTCGATGATCGAGCCGCGGCGTGCCGGGAGCGTCTGCTGGGAGACCTGCTGCGAGGAGGCGGCGCTCGAGAGGCTGCCGCCCTTGATGACCCCCATGTACGTCGCGCGCAGCGCGGCGATCGAGATCAGCGCGAGGAACGCGGCGAAGAGCAGTCCGATGCGGCGTTCGACGAGCGCCACGGGCTCGCAGCTACCCGGCGGGGGCGGACACGCCGCCGTTCGCGGTTGTCGCGGGGAGCGCGGCCGGTGCCGGCGTCGGCGTGGCGGCCGGCGCCGGCGTGCCCTGGGTCTGGACGGGTGCCTGCGCGGTGGGCGCCGTGCCCGGCGTCTGCGCGGCCGGCGCCTGCGTCTGCGTGGCCGGCGTGGTCGCGGCGGCGCCCGTCTGTACGCTCGGCTGGCCGGTGTCGACCGCTGCGGCACCGGTCGGCGCGGGCGGCGCCGTCGTCTGCGCGGGGTCGGTGGCGGCCGCCGCCGCGGCCGCGTCCCCCCCGGAGCAGGCGCCACGGGTGCGCGCATCGAGGTAGCAGACGGCCCCGGCCCCGGGCATGACCATGCCGAGCGCCCCGGCGACGTCCTGGATGCGCTGCCCGGCGTCGAGCTGCGCGAGCGACGCGCGCAGCCCGGCGTTGTCGCGCTCGAGCGCCTGCGCGCGCTGCACGTTGAGGCTGATGCCCGAGTTCAGCTTCAGCAGCGAGACCTGCAGGAAGACGAGGCCCAGCAGGAGGCCTGCGAAGACGCCGATCCACATGCGCCCGCCGACGAATCCGCCGAGCCCGATGCGCCGGGTGATCGCGCCGGGCGAGAGGCGCGGGAGGCGCAGGTCGATCCGCGGGAGCGCGGGTGCGGCGACGCCGCCGGCGGCCGCGGTCACCCGCAGCGAGGGGCCGGAGACGCGGCGTGCGCTGCGCGGCGAGAGCGACCGGCGCAGCGTGCGGCGATGGCCGGGCTGCGCCGGAGAGCGGCGAGCACCGCCCAGGCGGGCGGCGGCTGTGGCGGCGGGGGGCGGGGTCATGCGGGTGAGGCCTCCGTGGTGGGGAGCTTGCGCGCGCCGCGCAGGCGGGCGGAGCGTGAACGCGGGTTGGCGGCGAGCTCGTCGGAGCCGGGCGTCTCCCCGCCGCGCGCCAGCAGCTCGGCGCGCGGCTCGCGGCCGCAGACGCACACCGGGAGGTCGGGCGGGCAGATGCACCCGCGCTCGAGCTCGGCCAGGAAGCGCTTCACGCGACGGTCTTCCAGGGAGTGGAAGGAAATCCCTGCAAAGCGTCCGTTCTCGCGCAGCAGCTCCCAGGCTGCCGGCAGCGCCTCGTCGATCTGCTCGAGCTCGTCGTTGACCGCGATCCGCAGCGCCTGGAAGACGCGCTTGGCCGGATGGCCCGCGGCGAACCGCGCGGGTGTCGGGATCGCGTTGGTGACGACGTCGACGAGCTCGGTGGTGGTCTCGATCGGGTGGTGCTCGCGCTCGCGCACGATCGCGCGGGCGATCTGGCCGGCGTAGCGCTCCTCCCCGTACTCGCGGAAGACGCGCGCCAGGCGCCGGGCGTCCCAGGTGGCGATGAGCTCGGCCGCGGTGCGGCCCGTGGTCGGGTCCATCCGCATGTCCAGAGGCGCGTCGGAGACGTAGGAGAAGCCGCGATCGGCGGTGTCGATCTGCATCGAGGAGACGCCGAGGTCCAGGTAGACGATGTCCGCCCGCAGCCCTTCGGCGCCCAGGGCGGCGAGGGCCTCGGCGAACCGGGCGTGCACGAAGCGCGTGCGGCAGGGCGCATCGGCGGCGAACTCGGCGAAGCGCCGCTCGGCCGCGGGGTCGCGGTCGATCGCCACGAGCAGGCCGCCGGCCCCGAGTCGCTCGGCGACCAGGCGCGCGTGCCCGCCTGCGCCGAACGTCGCGTCGACGGCGACCTCACCGGGCTGGGGGTCGAGCAGCGCGACGAGCTCGGTGGCCAGGACGGGAACGTGGTCGGCGGTCATGAGCGCCATCAGCTCGGCAGGCCGAATGCCGCGGTGATGTCGACGACGTCAGCGGTCAGGCGCTCGCTCTCCTGCGCCCAGCGCTCGCGGTTCCAGATCTCCAGGCAGGTGTCGTTGCCGTTGACCACGACGTCCTTCGTGACGCCGGCGTGCTCGAGCAGCTGAGCGGGCACCATCACGCGCCCGGCGCCGTCGATCGGGGTCAGGAACGCGTTCGCGGAGAAGTAGCGGCGCAGGTTGCGCGCCTGCGGGGAGAGCGGATTGAGCTGACCCAGCGCGGCCTCGACGAACGCCTCGTAGGCCTCGGGTGTCCAGACGCCGACGCAGGGCTCGATCGCCTTGGCGAGCACGACCTGGTCGCCGAGCTGCCCGCGGAACCTCGAGGGAACCGTCAGCCGGTTCTTCGCGTCGAGGGTGTGGGGATAGGTGCCGAGTAGAGCCATGGCGCTCGCCGCTGCCCCGGGGCGAGAAGGAGAAGCGGGCCGAGGTGGAGGAGTGGGAGGAGCCCCTCCACCCCGGTCCGCGTGGGGCGAACCTAACCCACTTCCTCCCACTACGCAACTCCATTCGCACAATTTTTCCCACGTAGCTCCCCGACGGGCCACCCCTGCTCCCGCTGGGCGCCCGAAAAGCCCGATGCAGACAGGCCTCTCGGCGCGCGGGCGCACAGGACGCGCGAATGACACCCGGCGCAGTGCCGCTTGCAGATCGCCGATCCGCAGCGCGGATTGCAGGCCGCGCGCACGTCCGTCCGCTCGCTGTGCATCCCGGTGGGAGGCCGTGGGAGGGCCGGCGGTCAGCGCAGTCCGGCGAGCATCCCGGCCCCGATCAGCAGCAGCGCGGCCGGGACGAGCAGCAGCGCGACGACCAGCTGGATCTTCGGCGCGGCCCGCTGGGCGTGCTCGTGGATCAGCCGCGCGCGCTCGGCGCGGGTCGCCTCCGCCAGCGCGGCCAGCGCCGGTCCCAGCGGCGCCCCGTGCCGGTCCGAGCGCGCGAGCGCGGCCGCGAGCGCCTCGACCTCCGCCAGCGGGCAGCGGCGCCGCAGCCGCTCGAGCGCCTGTGAGCGCGTGACGCCGAGCTCCGCCGCGGCCGCCAGCGCGCGCAGCTCCGCGGCGAGCGGCCCGTGCCCGTGCCGCCCCGCCTCGGCGACCGCGCGCGTGGGACCGAGGCCGGCGTCCACGGCGAGCCGCAGGCGATCCAGGACGTCCGGGGCCTCGGCGCGCAACTGCCGCGCGCGCTGCCGCGCCCGGCGCGCGAGCACCGCGTCCGGCGCCAGGAAGCCGGCGGCCGGCGCCGCGATCATGAGCAGCGCGCCCAGGCGGCCCGGCGCATCCCTCGCGGCGGCCAGCGCCGCGAGCAGCGCCGCTCCCGCGAACCAGCATTTCAGCGCCATCACGTCCTCGACCGAGATGGCGGCGCCCGCGGCGTCGACGCGCCCCGCCAGGTCGCGTGGCGCGGCCGGCGCACGGAGACGTCCGGCGAGACGCGGGCGAGGGAGCCTGCGCCGGCCCGCACGGCCCATCCGCAGCAGCGCGCCGGCCTCGGCGAGCGCCGCCGCACCGGCAGCGCCGGCGGCGCCGGCGAGCAGCGGCGCCGCGCTCACGCGCCGCCCACCCGCGCGATGCGCCGCACCGCGACCAGCGCGGTGAGCTGCAGGACGACCGCCCCGGCCACGAGCAGGCGCGGGAGCGGCTGCGCGAGCATCGCGCCGATCGCCCCCGGCGCGGCAACCTGCACGACGATCGCCCCCAGCGCCGGGAGCGCCAGGACGATCCGCGCCGTCAGCCGCGCCTGCGCGCTGGCGGCGCGCGCCTGCGCATCGACGCGGCTCGCCGCGATCAGGCCGGCCGACAGGTCGCGCAGGAGCCGCGCCAGATCGCCGCCGGCGCTGCGCTGGAGCAGGATCGCCGCGACGATCGGGTCCCACGGGCCGGGGCCGGCGCGCCGGCGCAGCGCATCGAGCGCGTCGTCGAGCGTGGCCCCCAGCGCGATGGCGTCCGCGGCCTCGCCGAGCGCCTCGCGGACGGCGGTGCCGACCGCGCCGTCGCGCGCCGCCACTGCGATCGCCGCACGCGTCGTGTGGCCCGCGCCGAGCGCGTCGGCGATCGCGCCGGCCGCCGCGGGTGCGCCGGCCGCCAGGCGCGTGCGCCAGCGCCGGCGGCGCACGCGCACGAGTGCCGCGGCCGCGGCGGGGCCCGCCGCCGCGCAGAGCAGCCCCCCGGCGGGCCCGGCCAGCAGGAGGCCGGCCGCGAGCGACGCGACGGCTGCAGTGCATGCCAGCCGGCGCCGCTCGGCACGGCTCGGCTCCGCGCCGTGGCGCCCGGCACCGCGGGCGGGCGCCAGCGCGCGCTCCAGCAGCGCCAGCAGCCGCGCCTGCTCGATCGCGGCGAGCCCGTCCCACAGCGCGACGACCGCGAGCGCGCCCGACGCCGCAGCCAGCAGCACGCTCACGTCGCCGTGCTCGCCAGCCGCGCCGCGACGCGCCCGCCCGTGGGCGGTCGCAGAAGCGGGCGGTCGCCGCGCAGCGTGTACAGCTCGCGTGTCGCCGCGCCACCCGCGACGCGCACGACCTCGCTGACGGCCAGCACCCGCCGCGCGCCGTCCGCCGTCCGCGCCTGGTGCACGACGAGATCGATCGCGTCGGCGACCTGCGCGCGGATCGCCGCGTGCGGCAGCCCCTCGCCGGCCAGCAGCGCGAGCGTCTCCAGGCGCCGCAGCGCCTCCTCGGGCGAGCCGGCGTGCACGGTCGACAGCGAGCCGTCGTGCCCGGTCGCCATCGCACCGAGCATGTCGAGCGCCTCACCCCCGCGCACCTCGCCGACGACGATCCGGTCGGGTCGCATGCGCAGCGCGTTGCGCACGAGGCGGCGGATCGTGACCTCACCGCGCCCCTCGACGCTCGCCGGCCGCGCCTCGAGCCGGACGACGTGCCCCGGGCGCAGGCGCAGCTCGGCGGTGTCCTCGATCGTCACGATGCGCTCGCCGGCGGGCAGGAACTCCGTGAGCGCCCCGAGCGTCGTCGTCTTCCCGGAGCCGGTGCCGCCGCAGATCAGGACGTTCAGCCGCGCGCGAACCGCCGCGCCGAGGAGGTCGGCCAGCGGCGGGGTCCACGTCCCCAGGCGCACGAGCTCCCGGGCGGTGAGCCCATGCGGGCGGAAGCGGCGGATCGTAAGGACAGGCCCGTCGACGGCCAGCGGTGGCAGCACGACGTTGACTCGCGAGCCGTCGGGCAACCGCGCGTCGCAGAGCGGCTCGGACTCGTCGACGCGGCGCCCGACGGGCGCGAGGATGCGCTCGATCGCATTGCGCAGGTCCGTCTCGCCGGCGAACGCGACATCCGTCTGCTCCAGCCGCCCCGCGCGCTCGACCCACACCGGACCCGTGCCCGAGACGAGGATCTCGTCGACAGCGGGGTCTCGCAGCAGCGCGTCGAGCGGCCCCAGGCCGAGTGCCTGCTCGGTGACCCGCGCGCGCACAGCGGCGCGCGTCGACGCGTCGAGGACGCCCGCCTCCCGATCGACGATCGCGCGGATGCGAGCCCCCACGGCGGCCGGCTGTACGCCGGGCGCACACGCCTCGGCCAGCAGCCGAGCGCGCAGCTCGGCCGCCAGCGCGTCGATCCGGGCCTCGCGCGTGTCGGCATCCATGCCCGTCCTAGGGTCGGCGCGCCAGCCGCTCACCCCGTCCGGAACGAGCGACGGCCGCCTGTTCGGCGGCCGTCGGATTCGGTGAAGGGACCGAGCTCGTGCGCTTCGGGGCTACCCCCCGAGATTCGTGGTCGTCAGCGGGAAGGTCGCCGTCGCCGGGATCGGGAAGGGTGCCCAGGCGGAGCCGAACGGCGGGTGCAGCGTGCAGGTGCGCGAGCGGGGGTCGGGGAGGCACGGGTTGTACGGGTTGACCCAGAGGTTCGCGCTGCCGAAGGTCGCGGTGCGGCGATCGAGCTCCTGCAGGTTCGTGAAGCCGTCGTGGTCCTGGTCGTCGGCCCCGTCCGGCACGCCGTTGCCGTTGCTGTCGGGGTCGGTCGCCGAGACGCCGGACATGACCTGGGTCCCGGGAGCGCCGGCGAAGGGGGTCTCGTTCGCGAACTCTGCGGCCCACCAGGCGGCCGTCATCCGGCCGTGCATCTCGTCCCAGTTCGACAGGGCGTCGTTGTCGGCATCCTTCTCGCCGTCCTCGAGCACGCCGTCGCCGTTGAGGTCGAGCGCCGCGGTGTCAGGGGTGACGATGGTCGGGCCGCCGGTGTCCTGGGTCCCGTCGCTGTAGGTCAGCGGGAACTTGCCGCCGGTCGTGTACATCCACAGCGCGTACTCGTCGGCCATCGTGAGCCCGTCGCCGTCGTAGTCGATGGTCGCGTCCGTCCCGTCGAGCGGGTTCGCGTACGGCTCCTTGCCCGGGTACGGGAGCGCCCTGTTGTTGAGGTCCAGCGCGGACTCGTACTCGTAGCCGTCGGAGATGCCGTCACCGTCGGTGTCGAGCTTGCACGGATCGGTCCCGATCCTGTGCTCGAGCGCATCCGAGAGGCCGTCCTTGTCGCTGTCGACGGCGTCCGAGTTGATCTGCGGCGCGCAGCCGGGCACCGCGCCGCCGGAGCCGGCGGGGCCGATCTGCGGCGAGAGGGCCTTGGCGGTGAACGCGACGCCGAACCGCTTGGCGAGCACGCGCAGGCGGAAGATCTGCGCGGCCGGCGCGCCCTTGGAGTCGTTGAGGAAGGGGATCAGCTTGTCGGGCACCTTGACCACGAGGCGCGTCGAGGTCGCCGAGTCGGCCTTCACGAAGATCGCGGGCTTGCCGTCGCGCTTGAAGACGACGATGTCCTTCTGCTTCCCGGGTATGAACCCCGACCCGTTGATCGTCAGCGAATCGCCGATCGCGAGCTTCAGCGGCGAGACCTTGGTGATCTTCGGCGTGGTCGCGGCGCTCGCGCCGGGAACCAGCACGAGGGCGAGGAACAGGGCCAGCGGCACGACGAGCGCGCGGGGCCCGCGAGGAACGGAGCGCAGTTGGGGCATCGCTGCGCCTATCGGCATGTGCGCGCGTTGCTTGAGGGCCTCTGGCCTCATCTTCGACTCTGCGCCGACGCGGGCCGCGGCAGCGCGCGCAGCTCGCGGGCCGAGCTCTGGGCCTGCGCGAGGAACACGGCTTGACGTACGGTCACCCGGAGCGCGAGCGCGACGCGCGGCAGTCCGGCCCCCGAACCCTCAGGGATCGCCGCGGCCGGCGAGGCGCCGACGACCTCGACGTCGCGCAGCGCGACGCGCGTCAGTGCTCCACCGCCCGCCCCGTCGCGGGTGACGAGCACGTCGGTGCGGCTGCCCGCAGGGAGCTCGGCGGCCGCGCCGACGGCGACGATCCGCGCGATCCGATCGCCCGGCGCGGCGCCGACGAGCGCGCCCGCGGGGCCTGGCTCGGCCCCGCTCAGGACCGCGGGGCTCAGGTCGGTGCCCGCCGGCACCGCGATCGCGGCGTGCGCGCCCGCGACCTCCGCGGGCGCGCCGAACGCCTCGCGTGGCGCGTAGCGCGCGGGCACCAGGCGCACCGCGAGGTCGCGGCGCTCGATCCGCGCGCCGCGCGCGATCGGCGCGCGCGCGACGACGACGGCGACGGCGGGCCCCAGGCGCGCCTCGAGCGCCGCCTCACGGCCGGCAACGTCCGAGGCGGCCAGCGCGCCGAGCAGGAGCGACAGGCCGCCGAGCCCCGCGGCGCGCCGGCGCCGGCTCATGCGGCGATCGGGCGAACCTCGGCCGGCACGGGCGCGGGCGCGTCGACCAGGCGGTAGCCGACGCCCCAGACGTTCACGACGAACCGCCCGCCGCCGGCGCCGAGCTTGCGGCGCAGCCGGCAGGCGTGCGAGTCCAGCGTCCTCGTGGTCCCGACGCTCCGCGCGCCCCAGATCGAGCGCAGCAGCTCGGCCTTCGTGAACACGCGCGTGGGGTCGGCGGCCAGGACACGCAGCAGCGCGAACTCCTTGGCGCTCAGGTCCAGCGGCGCGCCGCCCAGGTGCGCCGAGCGCGCCGCCGTGTCGATCTCGAGGTCCGCGACGCGCAGGCGCCCGGCTCCACGGCGGCGCGTCGTGCGGCGCAGGACCGCCTCGACCCGGCAGCGCAGCTCTGCGTACGCGAACGGCTTGGCCAGCACGTCGTCGGCGCCGCGCTCGAAGCCGCGCACGCGGTCCAGCTCGTCGGCGCGGGCCCCGAGCAGGATCAGCGGAACCTCTGGATCGATCCGGCTGGCGACGCCGTCCGCCTCGCGGACGTGGCTGAGCAGGTCCAGGCCGGCCGCATCCGGCAGACCGGCATCGACGAGCACCAGGTCCGGGAACTGCGTCCCGAGGAGGCGCAGGCCCTCGCCCGCGCCGTCGGCGACGAGCATGTCGTACCCGTCGGCGGTGAGGTTGTCGGCGAGGAACGTGCGCGTGGCATCGTCGTCGTCGATCAGCAGGATGGTGAAGCGGTCGCGATTGGTCATGTCCCCCGTAGGCGTCAGCGGCCACGCCGCTCCCCCACCCCGCGCCGCAATGCACTCGATCCTCGTAGCATCGTCGCGGTGCGCGCCCATCCTCTGACCGGCCCGCTGGTCGTCCTCGGCGGTGGGCTGGCGCTCCTGCTCGTCTCGTTCCTGACCTGGTACCGCGTCGACCTCACCGCGATCAGCGGCGGCCCGCAGTTCGCAGCGCGCTACGCCGCGCAGAACGGCATCGCGACGAGCGCCAACGCCTGGGACCCCTGGAGCACGCTCTCCGGCGTGGTGCTGTTCACCACGATGGCCGCCGCGATCGGCCTCGCGATCTCCGGCGTCGCCACCGGCGCACGCTCGATGGGCGCGGCCGCAGCGTCGCTGGCGGCCGGCGCCGTCGCGAGCGTCCTGATCGCGCTGCACATCATCAGCGGCCCGCAGCCGCGGGCCGTCGTCGCGGTCACCGGCTGGGCGTGGGTCGGTCTGCTCTGCGGGATCGTCGTGCTCGTCGGGGGCTTCGTGTGGTGGGACCACACCCAGCACCCCATGCCCGCGGCGCCGGCGGACCGCTAGGTCCGCTGGCCGCTCGGGCGGATCAGGATCTCGTTGACGCTGACGCGCGCGGGCGCCGACAGCGCGTGGACGATCGCGTCGGCGATGTCACCGGCCCGGAGCGTCTCGCCGATCTCCTCGCGGACCTTCTCCGCCGCGTCCTGAACCATCGCGTTGTTGTGGCCGAGCAGCTCGGTGTCGACGAACCCCGGCTCGACGATCGTCACGCGCACCTTCGAGTGCAGCGCCTCCTGGCGCAGCGCCTCGCTGAAGCCGTTCACGCCCCACTTGGTCATGTTGTAGACCGCCGATCCGAACGCCGCGCGGCGCCCTGCGACGGAGCTCACGTTGACGATGTGGCCGCCGCCCTGCTGGCGCATGATCGGCAGCGCCGCATGCGTGCAGTACAGGAGGCCGAGGCAGTTGACCTCGATCATCCGCCGCCACTCGTCGGTGCTCGCGCCTTCGACAGGCCCGAGCAGCATCACGCCGGCGTTGTTGATCAGCACGTCGAGACGGCCGAGGCGATGCTGCGCGGTCTCGATGAATCCCCGGGCCTGGTCCTCGGCGGCGATGTCGACCGGGATCGCGGTTGCGGCGCCGCCCTCGGCCTCGATGCGCCCTGCGAGCGCCTCGATCCGGTCCGCGCGCCGGGCGCCCAGCGCCACCGCGGCGCCGGCTTCGGCACACAGCAGCGCCGTCGCCTCGCCGATCCCTGCGGAGGCGCCCGTGATCGCCACCACCCTGCCCGAGAGGTCGTATTCCATGGCTTCGACCCTACCGGCCGGGTCCACCGGCGGGCGACCGCGGCCGGGGCACCGGGAATCCCGCAAACAGCGGGATTCGGTGCAACATCCCGTTCAGGGTTGTCGCGGGCGGAGGTATGCGCCGTAGGATCACGACGGGTTCGGCAACGCCACTGACGGCCGCCGGCCCATCGTCTTCTCTCCGGGAACCATGAACGCTCCGACGCGCGGAAACTACGACTCAGGGGAGGACTTCGTGCTCGAGTACGGGGAACTCCGCTTCACGTTCAATGAGCGTGACTTCAGCGAGCGTTGTGAGCAGGCCGGTCGCAAGCTCGGGTTCGTCGCAGGCATCCTCGACGACGGCGAGCTCGAGGACCTCGTCAATCTCGCCGTCAACGGCGAGATCCAAGAGCCCGCCTCAGCGCTCGGCGAGCACGTCAACGACTGCTGGCCCGAGCTCGTCGGCCCCGCCGACCGCTCGCTCGTGCACTGGCTGCGGCGCCTCGTCTTCCGCTCCGCATGGCTCGACCAGCGCGTGAAGGAGAACGAGCTCGACGTGAACTTCGACTGGGAGACGCAGTCGTTCTCCTACGTCCAGCCCGACCGCGGCGGCGAGCCCGTCGAGCTCGCTCCCGAGCCGAGCTGGGGACGCGTCGCCTACATCCCCCGCTCGGCTGCCTGAGGGCCCCGCGCGGGTTGATCGCGGCTCCCGGCCGGCGCTCGCCCGACCTGTCGGCGTCCCTCGTCTACTCCGCAGTCGCTGCCGGCGCCTTCGCCGGGGCTGTGGTCTTGGCGCGGTTCTTGACGACGGTCGTCGCCTTGCGGGCTCCGACGAGGAGCTCGAGGCGCAGGGTGCCGCTCTGCGAGGCGTCGAGCACGGGGCGGCGCTCGCTGTAGGAGGCTGCGCCGTCAAGGGTGATGACGGTCGTCTCGCCGCCGACCTGCTCGCGGGCCGCGGCGATCACGGTCAGTGACCCGCCGTCCGGCACGTTCCGCGCGGCCGCGAGAGCGCGGCGCGCCGCCCCGGCGGGCAGGTGGTCGAGGGCGTCGATCACGACGGCGGAGTGCCCGCCGCGGGCGGCGACGCGCCGGCCCGTGTCGATCGCGCGCTCGACGGCCTGCAGCTGCGCCTCGGAGCTGGCCGCGAGGCTCGCCACCGTGACGGGGGTCAGCTCCGCGGCCGTCCATTCGGCGGTCTCCTCGGGCCGCGAGCCGGCGAGGACGACGGCGAGCTCGACGCCCTCCTCAGCGCTGAGCTCGATCGCGAGCAGGCGCAGCGTGGTGCTCCGGCCGGCTCCGTGCGGGCCGACGACACTCACCCGTGAGCCGCGTCCGATCGGTGCGAGGTCGGCGATCTGCTTGAGCGTCGCGTCCTTGGCCTTGAAGGCGATCGGCGTGCCCGGGAAGGCCGCCGGCAGCTCCTCGTAGGGCGTTCCGACGGCGACCTCGTCGGCCGCGCCGCCGTTGATCGTCTCGACGCGGATCAACGACGCATAGCGCTCGGAGCGGCGCGGACGGCGGACCGGGCCGGCGATCGTGTCGCCCGTGACGAGCTCGCAGCGCCGCACCTGGGCGCCCGAGACGTAGACGTCGTCGTCGGAGGTGGTTCCCGCGCCGCCGACGCGGATGAACGCGGAGCCGTTGGCGAGCACGTCGACGACGCCCTCGACGGTGCGATCGACCTCGTCGCGGCCGCCGTCGCGGTCACGGCCACCGTCGTCGTCGCGATGCTCGCCCTCGCGACGGCGGCCTTCGCCGCGGCGACCCTCGCTGCGGCGGCTGCGCGTGCGCGGGGCGGGCTCGCGTGCCTCGTCGGAGACCTCCTCGGCCTCCTCGGCGTGGTCGCCGCCGTCGGCGTCGACCGCCGCGCGGCTGCGGCCGCGACCGCCGCGCGAGCGGCGTGCGCGCGGCGGGGGCGCCTCCTCGTCAGGGGCCTCGTCGCCGGCGGGGACGCCCCCGGGCTGGCGCTCGAGGATCGCCTGGATGAGGTCCTCCCTGCGCAGACGGCGGAAGCCGTCGATGCCGAGCTCGGACGCGATGGCGTGCAGATCGGCGAGCGGACTGCCCTCGAGGGCGTCGCGGGTGAAGACGGACATGGAAACTCCTTCGTTGGATGGGGATCGGTCGGCGTCCAGCGGCGTTGTGACAGCCGCCGGCGACCCGTATGCACCCCGAACGCTAGCCCATGCGGCCGATGGGGCGTCAGCCCGCCGCGCCGTCGTCGGCGCGGATCCACTTCAGGCCGTCGTCGCGGGGGTCGAACCCTGGGACCTCGTCGAGGCCCTCGAGCACGCGCCAGACCCGCAGGAAGTCGACCGCCTGCGCGACGTCGTGGACGCGCACGATCGCGGCACCGGCGGCGACGCCGTGCCCCAGCGCGGCGAGCGTCCCCGCCAGCCGCTCGGCCGGCGGCCGGCCGGTGATCGCGCCGACGAAGTACTTGCGCGAGACCGGCAGCAGGATCGGGCGGCCGAGCGCCAGCAGCGCGGGCAGCGCGCGCAGGACCGCGGCGCTCTGCGCGGGCGTCTTGGCGAAGTCCGGACCGGGGTCCAGGATGATCTGCGCCGGGTCGACGCCCCGCGCCACGGCGAGCGCCATCCGCTCGCGCAGGAACAGCTCGACATCAGCCACCACGTCGCCGTCGTAGTCGGCGAAGCGCGCCTCCTTCGGACGGGCACGCGTATGCATCACGACGAGGCCCATCCCCGTCTGCGCGGCGACGTCGGCGAGCTCCGGGTCGGCCAGGCCGCTGACGTCGTTGAGGATCGCCGCGCCGGCCGCCGCGCAGGCACGTGCGACCGGCTCCTTCCACGTGTCCACCGAGACGAGCACCCCCTCTGCGCGGAGCCGCTCGACGAGCGGCACGACACGTTCGATCTCGACCTCGGCCGCGGTCACGCCGGTGTAGGTGACGCCTGATTCGCCGCCGACGTCGATCAGGTCGGCGCCGTCCGCGACGAGCCGCAGGGCGTGCTCGAGCTGGCGCGCGGTCGTGTCCAGCCGAACCGCGTCGGAGAACGAATCGGGGTTCGCGTTGACGATCCCCATCACGAGCGGACGCCCGGGAACGAGGTCGAGCGTGCGGTCCGGCAGGCGCAGCCTGGTGGGCTCGCTCATGCGACCGGTCGGTAGCGCAGGAACAGGTAGTCGCCGGCGCGTGCGATGTCATCCAGATGCAGCGCGACCGGCGGGTCGAGCACCGGTCCGTGCAGGACGCTGCGCCCGTCGCCGGCCACGAGCAGCGCCGCGATCGTCAGGATCAACTCGTCGAGCAGGCGCTCGCGCACCAGCTCGTGCAGCAGCGTGGGGCCGCCCTCGCTCAGCACGGTGCGCACCCCGCCGCTGGAGCGCAGGCGCTGCAGGCAGCCGCGCGCGGTCAGCTCGCCGGGCGCGAAGCGCTCCAGGACGACGTCGGCGCCGCAGCCCGGCAGGTCGTCCTCGCTCTCGGTGAAGACGACGATGCGCTGCCCGGCCTCGCCTAACAGCGGGACGTCGGCCAGCGCGGGCGCCAGGCCGCGCGAGATCGTCGCCAGGAGCGGCGTCGCCGCCAGCCCGCGGGCCATGCGCAGGTCACGCTCGGCCGTATCGACGAGGTTCGCGTAGCCCTCGGCGATCAGCGTGCCGGCGCCGACGAGCATCGCGTCCACCTGCGCGCGCAGCGCCCGCAGCAGCGCCCGGTCGACGGGGTTGCTGAGCCCGCCCGCGCGGCCGTCGACCGTCGCACGGCCGTCGGCCGACCCGACCATCCCGGCCAGCACGCGCGGGCGCTCCCCGGACGGCGGGGCGCCGTCCCGCAGCCCCAGGCGGTCGACGAACGCGTCGATCGTCAGCGCGTCGCCGTCCGCGCCCAACGGCTGCAGCTCACCGCCGCGGCTCATGGAGCGCCGGCGCCGCCCTGCGTCGTCTTCTTCTTCTTCGCCTTCCCCTTGCCCTTCTTGGGCTTCTTGATCGTCACCGCCCGGAAGACGACCGTCGCGTTCCCCGCTGCGTCGGTGGCGCTCACCCGCACGCGGAAGGTGCCCGCGCGGAAGCTGTGCCCGAGCGTCGCGCGATCGGTCAGCACGACCGTCGGCGGTGTGCCGTCGGCGAAGTCGATCCGCAGCTGCTTGACGCCCGAGCCCGCCGGCGGGCGCAGGTCGATCGCGTGCAGCGCGAAGGTCAGCTTCTTCCCCGGCTGCTGCTTCCCGGAGACCTTCACCGTCAGGGCGGGCGGCGTGGCGTCGATGCGCAGGTTGCGCGTCGGCGAGCGCACGCTCTGGCCGCGCGGGTCGGTGGCGACGACCTGCCAGCGGTGCAGGCCGTCCGGGATCGGCGTCGCGGGCGTCAGCGTCGACGCGGCCGTCGCACCGACCGGCTGGCCGTCGACGAGCACCTGGTAGGTCAGGCCGCCCCACACGTCGAATCCGGGCGACCAGGACAGCGGGGGCCGGCTCAGCCGGCGCCAGTTCGTCGTCGTGTTGGGCGACGGTGCGCCCGGGGCGCGGTCGAATGTGGCGACGACGAGGCGGCGGCCGTCGGCGGCGGCCTGGACGAACGCCATCGCGCCGTCGCCGGCGCGGTCGACGTCGGCATCCAGCCCCGCGGCCGCGTCGACCGGGCCCAGGGCGGGATCGGAGACCATCGTGTCCGGGCCGAACGGCGGTGGCTGGCTCAGCGCGACGTCGTCCTCGAGCGTCGACGCGTGCGCCTCGGCGGGCGTGCCCGGCGCGGGCGCCTGCAACCACGCCGCGATCCCGTCGAAGTTCTCGCCGACTGCGGTCACCGGCTGGGACGTCACGCCGTTGGCGGTGCCCAGCGGGCGCGGCGGAGCCGGCGCGTCGTTGCGGATCACCGAGGCGAGCGGCACCCCGCCGGGGACCTCCACCGCGATGATCCCCTGGCCGCGGCCGTTGATGCCGACGCGCGGCGTGCCGACGGACCCGAATGGCGGCTGCCCGTCGACGCCGAGCGGATCGTCGAAGGCCGACCCGCGCAGGCGGCGCGCCACGGCGCGGACGATCGTGCCGCCGGCGCCGTCGTCGAAGGCCTGCCGGAATACCACCCAGGCGAAGCTCGAGTCATCCTCGATGCTGACGTCCGGCGTGTCGGCCGCCCCGCCGGCGTGCCCGTCGAGGCTCGCGGCGCTGGCGTCGGCCGCGATGCCCGAGAGCCGCCCGCGGACGAGCCGCCGCTCGACGACGCGCGTCGTCGCACCCTCGCGCTCGCCCCAGACCGCGACGCCCGTGCCGTCCGAGGACGCGGCGACCTGCGGGCGCAGCGTGGGCCCGCTGCCCGCGTCGTCCGCGGCGGCGGCGTCGAGCGGCGCCCCGTATGCCTGGAAGGCCGCCTGGCGGCGCGGCAGGTAGGCCGCCTCGACGTCCCCGGCCTGCGCCCACGTCGCGTACGCGACGCCGTTGATCGACATGTCGACGGCCGGGTCCGCGGCCCCGGGGTTGGCGAGCCCCTGCGGGGCCGAGAAGGGCTGCGTGCCGTCGGGCCGGATCACGTAGAAGAGCCCGGCGCCGTCGGCGAACGTCACGACGACGCGCCCGCCGTCCGACGCGGCGACCGCCGGGGCGCCGATCACCGGGGGAAGCCCCGCGTCGACGCGGACCGGCGCCTGCGCCGCCCCACCGCTGATCAGGGAGAGGAAGACGTGGTCCTCGCCGCCGTCGCGGCGCACGTACGCGACGGCGCCGCCGCCGTCACGCGCGAGGTCCAGCTGCGGGCGCCCGACGATGTCCGGGGAGGGGCCATCCACCGGCTGTGCCGGGAAGAAGGCGCCGGCGGCCCGCTGGGCGGCTGCCGGAGCCACCGGCGCGAGGGCCAGCAGCGCGACGGCCGCAGCGGTGCCGCGGCGCAGCGTCGTCCATGCCGCTGAGCTCACGAGAAGATCACGAAGAGTACGCGGCGGCGGCGCCGTCCGCGACGATTCCCTCAGCGGCGGCCTCATCGAGGAACCCGCGCACCTCGGCCTCCACCCGGGCCTCGTCCCAGTCGAGGTCCGCTGCCATCGCCCGCGCCACGCGCCTCGCGACCGCCGGCTCGCTGACCGCGCGCGCCACGAGCAGGCCCAGTCGCGTCCGGCGCAGCAGCGCGTCGCCGACCGAGCGCGCCTGCTCGGTGCGAGCGCCGTGGACGGTCTCGGCGAGCAGGTCCGACGGCCCGCCGTCGACGACCGGCTGCGCCAGCTCCCCGCGCTCGGCCGCGATCGCGAGCACGTCGCGCGCGACGTGGCCGTAGCGCCCGGCGAGCCGCTCGTAGGCGTCCTCGGGCACGCCCTCGACGCGCGGCAGGTCGCCGGCGTCGATCGCCTGGCCGAGCGGGATCTCGTGGGTCCGGCAGGGCGCCTCGCGCGCGTCGCGCTCGACGATCCGGTCGACGGTCATCTTCGCCATCCGCCGCCAGGTCGTGAGCTTGCCGCCGGTGATCGTGATCATCCCGCTGCTGGTCTCGTAGAGCTCGGCCTTGCGCGAGATGTCGACCGACTTCTTCGGGTCGCCGGTCGAGATCAGCGGGCGCACCCCGGCGAACGCGCCGCTGAGGTCCGCCGCCGTGAGGCTCGAGGCGAAGAACGCGTTGGTCGCGTCCAGCAGGTACTCGATGTCTGCGGCCGCCGGGTGGATGTGGTCGAGGGGGCCCTCGCCGTAGTCGTTGTCCGTGGTGCCGATCAGCGTCGAGCCGAGCCACGGGAGCGCGAAGATCGAGCGGCCCTCCCCGGCGGGCACGATCGCCCCGTCGCGCAGCGGCAGCAGGTCGGAGGAGACCGTGACGTGCGTGCCGCGGCTCGGCGCGATGCGCGGGACCTCCGCCTCGTCGTGGAGCTCGCCGGGGCGCAGCCGGTCGGCCCACACGCCGGTCGCGTTGACGACGTTGTCGGCGCGCACCTCGAAGACCTCCCCCGTCTCGCGGTCGCGGACCCGGACACCGCGCGCGCGGGCCGCCTCCTGGACCAGCTCGGTGACCTCGAGCCGGTTGGCGCAGACGGCGCCGAAGCGCTCCGCCTCGGCGAGGACGGTCAGCACGAGCCGCGAGTCATCGGTCTGGCAGTCGTAGAAGAGGTAACCCGAGGTGGGCTCGCGCGCGGCGAGCGCGGGAAGCCGCTCGATGACCTCGTCGCCGCCGATGATCCGGTGGCGCTCGGGCGCCCAGTCGCGGAAGTCGTCGTCGTCCTCCTCGCCCCGGCGCCGGCGGCCACGCAGCTTGTCGACCGACATCACGTCGTAGAGGTTCAGGCCCACCCCGACGAGCCGGTCGGGCTTCTGCCCGTCGAACGCCGGCACGACGAGCGGGAGTGGTCGCACGAGGTGCGGCGCGAGCCGGACCATCAGCTGGCGCTCGAGCAGCGCCTCGCGGACGAGGCCCAGATCGAAGTTCTGCAGGTAGCGCAGGCCTCCGTGCACGAGCTTCGATGAGCGGCTCGAGGTGCCGGAGGCGAAATCGGCCTGCTCGACGAGCGCCACCGAGTACCCGCGGCTGGCGGCGTCCAGCGCGACGCCGGCGCCCGTGATCCCGCCGCCGACGACGACGACGTCGAACGGATCGGAGCGCAGCGCAGCGAGGGCCTGGTCGCGGGAGATCATCGGCAGGCGAGAGTGTCGCAGGCCGGGTGGGCGGGACCGGCGCTACGGGTACCATCCCGCGCCGCATGGAACGCACCCTCTTCCTGACCGGCTTCCCGGGATTCATCGCGACGCGGCTCGCCGCCCGGCTGCTCGCCGACGACCCCTCGGCGCGGCTGGTCGCGCTCGCCGAGCCGCGCATGACCGAGCGCGCACGGGTCGTCGCCGCCTCGATGGACGCCGCCGCGCGCATCGAGGTCGTCACGGGCGACATCACCGACCGCCGGCTCGGTCTGGAGTCCGCGGACTGGGAGCGCCTCACCTCGCAGGTGACGCAGGTGCTCCACCTCGCCGCGATCTACGACCTCGCGGTCCCGGCCGAGCTCGCCGAGCGCGTGAACGTCGAGGGCACGAAGCACGTGATCGGCTTCTGCCGTGCGTGCCCGAACCTCGAGCGCCACGACTACGTCTCGACCGCCTATACGGCCGGGCTGCGCTCCGGGCGCGTCATGGAGGCGGAGCTCGCCGCGGGCCAGGGGTTCAAGAACCACTACGAATCGACGAAGTTCGCCGCCGAGGTCGCGGTGCGCGGCTCGATGGACGCCGTGCCGACGGCGATCTACCGGCCAGCGATCGTCGTCGGCGACTCGCGCACCGGCGAGACGCAGAAGTTCGATGGGCCCTACTACCTGCTTCGCCTGATCTCGCTCTGCACCCGGCTGCACCTGCCTGTCCCGCAGATCGGGCGCGGCGATGCCGCGTTCAACGTCGTTCCGGTCGATTTCGTCGTCGCCGCGATGGCGGCCGCCTCGCGCGACGGCGCGGTGCTCGGCCGCACGCTCCACCTGACCGACCCCGACCCCGTCCGCTCCGCCGACCTGCTGCGGGTGCTGGCGCGCGAGTACGCCGGTCGCTCCCCCTGGCTGCGCCTGCCGCCGGCGCTCGTCGAGCGCTCGCTCGCCTACGAGCCCGTGCGGCGCATGCTGGCGGGCACGCCGCGCGAGTCGCTGGTCTACCTCAACCATCCGGTGACGTTCGACACGACGAACGCCACCGAACTGCTCGGCGCGCACGGGCTGGCATGCCCGCGGTTCGAGGACTACGCGCCGAACGTCGTGCGCTTCTTCCGCGAGCACGAGGCGGACCCCGCGTTCGCGCCTGCCTAGTGGGTCTTCTCGGAACGCCGGGCCGGGAGCGCCGCGGCGGCGGCGCCGTCGGGCAAGGACGCAGGATCGGTGCAATGCGGGTGGCATTGCTCGATCCGAGGACACAGCCCGGCGGTGATCGCCGTCCGGCGCTTCCGGTCAGACGTTTGGAGAAGGCCCACTAGTAGACCCCGGCGCGCGGGCGCGTCCACCGCTCGCGCTCGCGGTCGAACGCGTCCCAGTCGATCGGCGGCGGCGCGGGCGGCTCGCCGTCCTCGCCGGGGCCGGGACCTGTGCCGGCGCGCAGCAGATGCGCGGCGAGCGCCAGCAGGCAGACCCCGGCGGTGATGACGAGCATGCCGAGCGCGCGGTGATGCGCGCCCGTGGCGGCCAGCCCGCAGGGCAGCGAGGCGACGCCCGCGGCGAGCAGCAGGACGGTGGGCAGCGGGTGTGGGCGGCGCGCCGCCGGCCCGAGGAAGCCCCACACGACCGCCCAGGCCATCAGGCCCAGGAGCCCTAACACCGCTGCCAGGGGCATGGCCACTGGGTGGAGAGGATGCCGCATCGGGGTCCCCCGATCCAGTGGCGGATGGAGACCATGTTTCGCAGCTCCGCCGGCGGCTGCGCCACCGGCTCCGCGCGACGTCACCTACAGCGCGGCGAGCTCCGTCGTGATGTCCGCGACGCTGGCCTTCGCGTCGCCGAACAGCATCGAGGTCATCGGCTCGTAGTAGAGCTCGTTCTCGATGCCGGCGAAGCCGGGGTTCATCGAGCGCTTGAGGACGATCACGCTCTTGGACTCGTTGACGTTGAGGATCGGCATCCCGAAGATCGGCGACTGCGGGTTCGTGTTCGCCGCCGGGTTGGTGACGTCGTTGGCGCCGATCACGAGCGCGACGTCCGTGCGCGAGAACTCGGGGTTGATCTCGTCCATCTCCTTGAGCTGGTCGTACGGCACGTCGGCCTCGGCCAGCAGCACGTTCATGTGGCCCGGCATGCGCCCGGCGACCGGGTGGATCGCGTACTTGACCTCGACCCCGCGCTTCTCCAGCTCGGAGGCGAGCTCGCGCACGGCGTGCTGGGCCTGCGCGACGGCCATGCCGTAGCCGGGCACGATCACGACCAGGCGCGCATAGGCCATCTGGATCGCCGCGTCGGCGGCGCTCGTCGCGCGCACCGTGCCCGCGTGCTCACCGGCGCCGGCCGCACCCGCGACCTGGCCGCCTCCACCGAAGCCGCCGGCGACGATCGCCGGGATCGAGCGGTTCATCGCCGCGGCCATCAGGCGCGTGAGGATCGTGCCGGACGCGCCGACGATCATCCCCGCGACGATCAGCGCGGTGTTGTTCAGCGCCAGGCCGGTCGCAGCCGCCGACAGGCCCGTGAACGCGTTCAGCAGCGAGATGACGACCGGCATGTCGGCGCCGCCGATCGGCAGCACGACGCACAGGCCCAGCAGGGCGGCCGAGATCAGCACGGCCGCGATGTACAAGCCGGACGTCTCGCCCGAGGCGATCGCGCTCGCCGCCGCGACGGCGATCACGAGCAGGATCAGGTTGATCGGCTGCTGCGCCTTGCCTGCACCGAGCGGGCGCCCGGGCAGGATCTCCTGCAGCTTGCCGAACGCCACGTTCGAGCCCCAGAAGCTGATCGACCCGACGATCGCCGCGAACAGCGACGGGATCACGAACGTCAGCCGCAGGTTGTCGTAGCCGTTCGTCTCGTTGAACTCGGCCCACGCGATCAGCGCGACCGCGCCGCCGCCGACGCCGTTGAAGAGCGCGACCATCTGCGGGATCTGCGTCATCTTGACCTGGCGCGCCGCCGGCACGCCGACGATCGTGCCGATCACCAGGCCGAAGGCGATCAGGCCCCAGTTGCCCATCCCCGGATACAGGAACGTCGCGACCAGCGCGATGCCCATGCCGACCGCGGCGATGCGATTGCCGCGCACCGCCGTACGCGGCCCGGTCAGCCCGCTCAGCCCGTAGATGAACAGGCTGAACGCGATGATGTAGAGGATCGCGATGAAATCGGCCTTCTGGAAGAAGGCCGTGGCGAGCGGCAGACTCACTGCTCGCCCTCCTCGGTCTGCTTCGGTGCCGGCTTGCTCTTGAACATCTCGAGCATGCGGTCGGTCACCAGGAAGCCGCCGACGACGTTGATCGTGCCGAAGATGATCGCCACGACGAGGATCGCCTTGTTGAACGCGCTCAGGTGGTCGCTGAGCCCCAGCACGAGGATGCCGCCGAGCACGACGATGCCGTGGATCGCGTTCGTCCCCGACATCAGCGGCGTGTGCAGCGTGTTCGGGACCTTGGAGATCACCGCGTAGCCGACGAAGCCGGCCAGCACGAGGATCGCGAGATTCGTGACGAACATGGGGCTCCCCTATGCGGCCGCCTCGGCGGCGGCCTTGGCGCCTGGGTGGACGATCTCGCCGCCTGTCGCGACGCACGACCCGCTGACGATCTCGTCCTCGAAGTCCAGGACGATCTCGGGCGCCGCGCCCTCCTCGCCCTTGGGCACGATCAGGTCCAGCAGCGAGAGCACGTTGCGCGCGTACAGCTGGCTGGAGTGCTCGGGCATGTGCGCGGGCAGGTTCAGCGGACTGACGATCGTCACCTCGTGCTCGACCGTCGTCTGCCCCGGCGTCGTCAGCTCGCAGTTGCCGCCGCTCTCCCCGGCCAGGTCGATGATCACGCTGCCCGGCTTCATCCCCTGCGACGGCCTGCGCGGTCACGAGCCTGGGCGCCGGGCGCCCCGGAACGAGCGCCGTCGTGATCACGACGTCAAAGCCCGTGATCGCATCGCTCAGCGCCTGCTGCTGGCGGGCGCGCTCCTGCGCGGTCAGCTCACGCGCATAGCCGCCCTCGCCGGCGGCCTCCAGGCCCAGGTCCAGGAAGCTCGCGCCGAGCGACTCGACCTGCTCGGCCACCTCGGGCCGCACGTCGTACCCGGTCGTCACCGCGCCCAGGCGCCGCGCAGTCGCCAGCGCCTGCAGCCCGGCCACGCCGGCGCCCAGCACGAGCACCTTCGCCGGCGGGATCGTCCCAGCCGCCGTCATCAGCATCGGGAAGAACCGCGTCAGGTGCTCGGCCGCGAGCACGACCGCCTCATAGCCCGAGACGTTCGACTGGCTGGACAGCGCGTCCATCGACTGCGCACGGCTGATCCGCGGAATCGCCTCCATCGCCAACGCCGTGATCCGCGCCTCGCGCGCAGCGCGCGCGGTCTCCACGCTCGTCAGCGGCGCCAGGAAGCCGATCAGCAGCGCACCCGCGCGCATCTGCGCGATCTGCGAGGGCTGCCGGCGGCGCGATCACGACGACCGCGTCCGCGCCCCACACCTCCGGCGCGTCGACAAGACTCGCGCCGGCCTCGATGAAGGCCGCGTCGGGAATCAGCGCGCCGGCACCGGCACCGCGCTCCACGAGAACCTCGATACCCCGACCGGTGAGCTTGCGCACGACCTCTGGAACCAGGGCCACACGACGCTCACCCGCAGCGGACTCCTTCGGGACGGCAAGACGCATCGGGTGCGGAAACCTAACCCATCACGCGCACGGGTGGCGGTGCGGTGATGCTCAGATGGCTGATTCCGCGGCCGCGTTGGTGCGCCGGATCGTGGAATCGCTCATCTATCCGCGCACGATCCGGACCGGGAGCGGGCGGCGTGCCAGCGCCGCGAGCGCCTCAGCGGTGACCCAGACCGGCGTCTGGATGCTGGTGCGCGAATAGCGCACGCTCCCGTTCGGGGCCTGCAGCGAGCGCAGGTAGGCGACCGGCGAGCGCGCCCCCCGGCGGCGCTGGCGGTCGGGGCTGCGCCCCGCCGCGACGAGGCCCTGCACCGCGAACGCCGTCGACTGGGCGTTCGAGGCCGCGGGCGGCTGCAGGCCGTAGCCGCCGTCGGGGTTCTGATGGGCGGCGAGCCAGGACGCGGCGCGGGCGACGGTGCGTCCGCGGCGGCGCCCGCCGGTGGCAAGCGCCTCCACCGCCGCGGCGGTGTCGTCCGTCCCGCTCGGGCCGCCCCGCCCGGCGAAGTTGAAGCCGCCGTCGCGGTTCTGGCGCCGTGCCAGCCACGAGGTCGCCCGCTGCACCCGGCGCGAGCGCGCGGGAACGCCGACGGCCCGCAGGGCCAGCGTGCCGAACGACGTCAGGCTGACCAGGCCCGCGAACGAGCCGTCGGCGCGCTGCGCGCGAACGAGACGCCCGGCGAGGCCGCCGGTCGAGCCGGGGAGGCCCGCCGCCGCGAGCGCCAGCGCGGTCCGCTCCAGGTCCGCCGTCGCACGCGAGCGGGCGGCGTAGCGGCGCAGCAGCGCCGCGGGCGAGCGCCCTTTGCGGTGCACGCTGAGTGCGTCGTAGCCGGCCGCGCCCAGCCCGATCACGGTCCAGGACGTCTGCGTCGCGTTCGAGGCGCTGCGCGGCGCGGCGCCCCAGCCGCCGTCGGCGTTCTGCGCGCGCGCGAGGTAGCGCGCGGCCGGGGCTGCTCCGGCGGCGGCCGCGTGGGCGCGTTGCGGGGCGAGCAGCGCGCCGCCGAGCAGCAGCGCGAGCGCCGCGGCGGCGATCGGCGCGGCCGGCACGCCGGCAGCCGGGGCATCGGCCCAGCTGACCTCCATGCGCGCGCGGAAGCGCAGCAGCGCGCGGACCAGGGCCGGGCCGAAGGCCAGGCAGAAGACGACGTTCCCGACCGCGTGCGCGACGTTGAAGGGCAGCGAGGTCGCCGAGATCGCCAGGTACTGGCCGGGCGTCGGCTGACCGCCGTAGGTGACCCACACCGATGCGTCCATGATCGCCCCGAAGGTGAGTCCCGCCGCCCCGCACGCGAGTGCCAGCGGCACGCGGCCCAGGCGCCGCCCGCTCGCGCGTCCGAGCCCCGCCCCGATCAGCCCGCAGATCCCCCAGGCCACCATCTGCCACGGCGTCCAGGGTCCCTGACCGAAGACGAGGTTCGACGCGAGCGCCGCGACGGCGCCGACGACGAAGCCCGGGGCGCCGCCGAGCGCGAAGCCGGAGAGCAGCACGATGTCGGTCGTCGGCTTGACGTTCGGCAGGGCGGCGAAGGCGACGCGGCCGATGGCCGCCAGCGCTGCGAGCGTGGCGACGAGCGCGAGCATGCGCGAGGTCGGATGGGTGCGTTCGTACCAGGCGAACCCGGCCGCCAGCGCGGCGCCCAGGACGATCAGCGAGGCGAGCTGCCAGGTCACGGATGCACCTCGACCGTCATGCGCGAGCGCAGCAGCGCCCCGCCCTGCTCGGGCGTCAGCGCCTGCCCGTCACCGCCCAGGACCCGCGCCGTCTCGGTCGCGAAATGCCAGCCCCCGCTGAGGATCTCCGGCGCCGGGGCGTCGGCGATCACGCGCCCGTCGGCGAGGAGGATCACGCGGTCGGCGACGGCGGCGGCGAACTCCGCGTCGTGCGTGGCGACGAGGACCCCCCTCCCGCCGGCCGCCAGCGCGGCCAGCCGGTCCGCGAGCTCGCCCTTGGCGGCCCGGTCCATGCCGCGCGTCGGCTCGTCGAGCAGCACCGCCACCGCAGGCTGGGCGGGCGGGATCTCATCCATGACGATCGCCAGCGCGAGCCGCTGGCGCTCTCCGCCGGAGAGGTCCCGTGGATGGCGATCGGCGAGCGCGCCGAGCCCGACGAGCTCGAGCGCCGCACCGGACGCCTCGTCGCCGACGCGCTCGTGGATCAGGTAGTCGCCGGGGTTCTGGAGCAGCAGCGCGACCCGGCCGGTCGCTTCGACGCGCCCGCGGGTCGGCGGCTGCAGGCCGGAGAGGTGGCGCAGCAGCGTGGACTTCCCGGCACCGTTGCGACCCATCAGCGCGACGCGCTCGCCGGGGGCCAGCGTCAGGTCGATCCCGCGCAGGATCGCGCGCACGCCGGCCGGCTCCTGCCACAGGCCGCGCGTGCGGACCGCCGCAGCCGGGCCCTCGCGGCGCGCCCAGGGGCGGCGCCGCGGGGCCGGCGCCGGGTCCGGCGCGGACTGCGCGATGGCGACCGGATCGCGCGCCAGGCCGTGCGAGCGCAGCGTCGCGCGCGCCTCCTTGACGCCCCCCGGCAGCGGCCTGAGCCCGGCGCGCACGAACAGGCGTGCGCTCGGCGTCTGCAGCGCAGGGGCGCGCTCGGCGGCCCACTCGAGCATCGCGCGCGGCGGCGCGTCGCAGGCGACCGCGCCGTCCTCGAGCACGACGACGCGATCCGCGTGCCCCAGGCAGCGCTCGAGGCGGTGCTCGGCCAGCACGACGGCGGTGCCCCACTCCTCGTTCAGGCGCCGCAGGAGCCACACGAGCTCGTCGCCCGCCACAGGGTCCAGCTGCGAGGTCGGCTCGTCGAGCAGCACCAGCGGCGGGCGCCCCGCGAGCGCCGCTCCCAGCGCGACGCGCTGCAGCTCCCCGCCTGAGAGCTCGTGGGTGGAGCGCTCGAGCAGCTCGGCGACGCCGAGCGCGAGCGCCACCTCCTCCACCCCGCGCGCGACCGCGGCCGGCGCGAGCCCGCGGTTCTCCAGCGGGAACGCGAGCTCGGCGCGCACGGTCGTCATCACGACCTGCGTCTCAGGGTCCTGGAGCAGCGTGCCCGCGACGGCCGCCAGGTCACCGGGTCCGTGCTCGCGCGTGTCGAGCCCCCCGACGAGCACCCGCCCGGCGGCCACACCGCCGTGGAAGTGCGGCACGAGCCCGCTGGCCGCGCGCAGCAGCGTGGACTTGCCGGAGGCCGAGAGCCCCGCGAGGACGACGAACTCGCCCGCGTCGATGTGCAGCGAGACCTCGCGCAGCGCCGGGCCCTGCGCGCCGGCGTAGGTGTAGGAGAATCGCTCGAAGGTCAGCGTGCTCATGGGCGCTCGACTCCGCGCCGGCTGACGAACGGCATCAGCGCGAACACCACGACGAGGACGGCGAGCACGGCCTCCTGGACGCCGGTTCCCAACGCGAGCCGCGGGTAGGGGTGCACACGCGCGACGCCGGCGGCCAGGCCCAAGGCGCAGAGCGCCAGGAGGCCGATCGCCGCGCAGCCGACGCTGAGATCGTGGCGCGAGGGAGGCACCCCGCCCCCGCCCCCGCGCGGCGTGCGGCGTGCGGCGCCGTAGCCGCGCAGCTCGAGCGTCGCGGCGACGTCGACGGCCCGCTCGAGCGCGCCCGTCGTCACCGCGCGGACGACCGCGAGCTGCGTGCGGCGCGGGCGCAGGTCGACGCCCGGGCGGCAGCGGCGCGCCTGCTCCATCCGCTGGGCATCGCGCGCGAGCAGCGGGACCATGCGCGTGGCGAGCGACGCCGTCAGCGCGGAGCGCAGCGAGACGCGGCGCATCCCGCGCAGCACCTCGTCGGGGTCGACCGTCGCCGTCAGCAGCGCCGCGCAGAGCACGATCACGAGCACGCGCAGCCCGAGCAGCAGCCCGTAGACGGCCGCCTCGAGCGTGATGTCGATCTGGCCGAAGGGGGGAACCTCGCCGACCCGGAGGATCACCGTCAGACCCTCGCGGACGACGAGCGCGTTGACGAGGGCGACGAGGATCGCGAGCGGCAGCGCGAAGCGCGCGGCGCGGGCGATGTCGGAGCCCACGCCTGCCAGCACCGCCGCCGCGCCCGCCGCGACGGCGATCGCGCCGAGCACCAGCGGGTTCGTGAAGCAGAGCGCGAGCAGCACGAGCGCCATGCCGTACACCGCGGCGATGCCGGCCCGCGCCACGTGCAGCGCGCTCGCACGGCGGCGGTAGATCATCGCGCCCCCGCCTCGAGCGGCAGCGCGAGCGGCGCCGCGCCCGCCGTCGCCGCGACGGCGAAGCGGTTGCGAAGCCCGGCCTCGGAGAACGCCGCCGCGGCGGCCTGCACGCCGGCCTCGTCGGTGCCGGTCACCGTCCAGACGGGCTGGTCGCCGCCGGCGCGGGTCGCGGCGACCAGGCCGCCGCCGGCGCCGAGCGAGCGTGTCGCACGGCCGCGCGCATCGAGCAGCGCGATCGCCGTCCCGTCGGGCCGTGGCTCGGCGAAGACCCCGCTGGCCTGCGGGCCGTCCTCCAGCGCGGCGACGGCCGGGTCGATCCGCACCTGCTTCCACGGGCCGACCAGGACGCGCAGCGTGTCGCGCGTGAACGACGAGTTCAGGGTGCCCTTGGCCGCCGGGATCCCGTAGTGGACGAGCGCCTTCTCGACGGCCGAGCACGCCGGCGACGAGACGTCGGCGCACTCGATGCGCACCGGCAGGCGCTTGTCCGTCCCGGGGCCGTGCAGGAACGGCTCGGGGAAGGAGCCGACGACGGCGGGCACGCGCTGGGCGGCGCGCCAGTCGCGGCGATCCCACCAGATCCGGTCGCCGCCGTGAACCGTCGTCGCCGCGGCGCCCTGGGGCGCTTCGACCCCGTCGACGAAGTAGAACCAGTCGACCTGCGACCCGCCGCAGACGCGGTCGATGCACTGCACGAAGCCGCCGCCGTACCTCGTCGACACGTCGGCGCCGCGCTGCAGCAGGCGCATCACGGTCTCCGACGAGGGCAGCTTCGCGGCGCTGCGCTGCTGCACGACATGGCTGCCGAAGTCGCGCGTCACCGTGACGCTCACCGGGCCGTTCTGGGTGGACCCGGCGCCCAGCCCGCAGCCGGCGAGCGCCGGGCACAGCGCCGCGGCGAGGACTGCGAGGACGGTGACGCGGCGGGCCATCAGCCGACGGTGAACACGACGCGGTTGCGAGCCTGGCCCGGCGTCCCGCGGTCGGCCCCGCGGGTCACGTTGCCGGCGCCGTCGACGGTCTGCGTGTCGAGCACGTAGCGCCCGGCGCTGAGCGTCTCGGGGAGCAGGTAGCTCCACGCGGCGGCGTTGCCGATCGCGAAGAAGCGCCCGTTCTCGGTACCGCAGCGCGCGGTACTCACCCAGCGGGCCGCCGTGCCGTCGAACTGCTCGCAGCGCTTCCCGCTGCGGCGCGTCAGGCGCAGGCGCACCTCGGCGAGGCCGGACGCGTCCGCTGCGACCGTGCCGCGCAGCTCGCGCGGGCCCTTGCCGCGCGCGAAGTGCTGGCCCTCGCGGATCGCGGCGATCTTGCCGAAGGCGGGCGTCGTGTCGGGCGGGCCGGCAGCGGGCGGCACCGTCGTCGGCGGCGGGGCGGTGTCGCAGAACCCGTCGGCGCCGTCGGTGACGCAGGTCGTCTCGGTCACCGAGCGGATGTCGCCCGCGCGCGTCGCGCGCACCGCGACGGACCCGCGCGCGGCGAAGCTCAGCGTGGCGGTGCCGTCAGCGCCGGTGCTGACCGTCGTACCCGCATAGCTGACGGTCGCGCCGGCCGCGGGCGCGGTGGTGTTGATCGGGGCGTAGTCCGGTGGCCCCCCGTACGTCGTCAGGCTGCGCGAGACGGTGACCACGGCCGTGCCGCCCGGTGCCGCCCGCGCCGGCAGGCCGCTGATGTTCAGGACGCCGTTCGGGTCGCTGTCGCGCACGGCCGCGAGGAGCAGGTCGTCGCCCTGAGCCAGGGTCGTGTTGCAGATGCCGGCGGACGCCGACTCGCCATCGACGTAGATCGCCCAGAAGATGCCGGCGTACTGCGCACCGATCGGGTAGGTCTCCCCTGCGATCGTGCTGACGGCATAGTCGCCGAAGCCCGCGTCCCAGGTCCCGGCCCACGAGCCGGCGGTGGCGAGCTCGAGCGCCCCGGCGGCGGAATCGCCCGCGCAGGCGTGGGCGGGATCGCCGTCCTTGGTGACGGTCGCCGCGCCGGTCGTGACGACAGTGCGCGCGACGAGCGTGCCCGCCAGTCCTTCGACCCGGACGGTCACCGCCGGGCCGGCCGACGCCAGGGCGGGCGCGATGAGCAGGAACGTGAAACAGCCTCCGACCACAAGACCGAGCGAGCGCGAACGTCGCATGGGAGAGCCACCCCTTTCCTCGAGGGCGTATGTGCTTGACGGCCGGAGGCAGGTCTCCTGGCTCCCGGGCCTCCCGTATCGCGCCTTCCCGGGAGCGCGCGTCGCGCTCTCAGTGGCTGCGCCCGTGGGCGCATGCGATCGGGCTCCACCCGGTCACAGTGGCGGGTCCGCGCCGGATTCGCACCGGACTTCCCTTCACCACCGACCTTGAACACGGGGAGCGTACCGCGGTCATGGCGCGACCGCACTCGCAGCCCCGAAAGGTGAACAAATTCGGCAGGACTCGCCGCTCGTGCCGCGAACCACGTAGACAGCACACAGGATGTCGTGCTGACTTTCCCCCAGACAGCACCCTCCGATGCCCGCCCGGCCCGGGATCACCGCTACCCCCCAGCGGCCCGGGCCCGGCGGGCGTCAGTGCTTCCGGGGCTCCGCTAGGCCGTCGCCGCAGGCTCCGCGACCGTCAGCTGGACGTCGATGTTGCCGCGCGTGGCGCGCGAGTACGGGCACACGTCGTGGGCGCGCGCGACGAGCTTCTCGGCCATCTCGCGCTCGACGCCGGGCATCCGCACGACGAGCTCGACCTTCAGCGTGAACCCGCCGGCGGCGTCGAGGCCCACGTCCGCCTCGACGGTCGCCTCGGTCGTGTCGATCTCGCGTTTGCCGGCCATCAGCCCCAGCGCGCTCAGGAAGCAGGACGCGTAGCCGGCGGCGAACAGCTCCTCCGGATTCGTCGCGCCGCCGGGGCCGCCGAGCTCCTGCGGGATCCGCACATCGAGGTCGATGTGGCCGTCGCCTGAGCGCACGTGGCCATTGCGGCCGCCCTTCGAGACGGCGGATGCGACGTAGGTGGCGTCCATGGCGTGATCCCTTCAGCGGAGAGGACGGGCGTGCCGCACACCCTATGCAACGACGAGGGGCGGGCCCGAAGGCCCGCCCCTGATGCTGCGCTGTCGTGGTGCGAAGGGCTACTTCTTGCAGGCGGCCTTGGCCGTGACGTTCTGCGTCGTGCCGTCGGTGTACGTGAACGCGCCACCGAAGTTGAGGCCGCCCGACGGACAACCGGCGAGGCCGACGTACGGGGTCTTGCCCGACGTGCCCTTGACGGCGAGCTTGAAGTCGAGCAGCGTGGCGAACGCGCCCGGCGCGGGCTGCTGAAGACCCGACGGAATCGCGACGGTGAGCTTCGTGCCGTACTTGCCGGAGCCCGCGGTCAGCTTGCCGATGAGGACCTCGTCGATCTGCAGCGGGGTCGCGCCCGTGACGTGCATGAGCAGCGACTTGCCGCCCGTCCCGTTGAAGGCGACGATCTTCAGGTTCTCCGTGAGTCCGAGAGCCTGGCCCTGAGCGGTGCCGGTGCCGACCTTGGCGGCCGAGGAGCACGCGCCGGTCTGGACCTGACCCGCGGTGCAGGCCTTGAACTTCGCGCCACCGAACTTCAGGTTCTTGTCGAGCGAGATCACGGCGAGCGTCGTCGCGAACGGGGTGCTCTCGCTGGGGTCGAGCGCGACCTTCGGCTCGACGGTCAGCGACACGTTCGCCGGCTTCTTGGCGGTGCCGGCCTTGGTCGGCGAGACCTTGGCGACGAGCGACTGCTTCGACGTGACGGCGAAGGCGGGGGCGGCGGACAGCGCGAGCGCTGAGAGGGCGATGACGGACAGGATGATGATGCGGCGCATGAAGTCTCCAGGTCGGATGAGGGGCGGCCGGCGCAGTGCGTCGACCGTCACGCCAAACAACAGCGCCGCGGCCGGGAAGTTTCTCGCCGGGGGTAAATGTTTCCTGAAGGCATCGGGGTTTCCGGTGCGGCGTGCGCCGCCCCTATGTCCCCGGCCCCGGCCGCCTGCGTCAGTTCGCGATGCCGCCGAGCACCGCGTACGGGTGCGTGGTGCGCCAGGCGTCGGCGGCCGTGCCCTCGACGGTGACCTTGGCGTCGGCCGGCAGCGTGCCGCGCAGGCGCTCGGCCAGCGCCCGCGCCTCGTCGTCGGTCAGCGTCGAGATGAACACGTGCGTCCAGCGCCGCAGCGGCTTCAGGCCCTCGGCCTCGAGCCGGCCGGCGAGCTCGACCGCCCCGCGGCGCGAGTCCAGATCGATCCGGACCTCCCACTGTGGACCGCGCTCGGTGCTCTCCTGCGCCTCGCGCGCCTCGAGGCGCGCGTGCTCGGCCGCGCGCTCCTCGGGGGTCTGCGGCAGCGGCTCCGACGGCTCCTCCCACGCCTCCGCGTCGGCGTGCCAGCGCGTGATGCCGACCTCGGCCTGCAGGCCCTGCTGCTCGAGTACGGCCCGGACTGCGCCGGCCGCCTGCTCGGCCTGGTCGCGGTCGCCGCAGTAGACGAAGACGCTGGCGTCGCTGGCCGTGACGGCGAGGCGCTCCGGCAGCCGCTCCTCGACCTCGTGCTCGTGCTCGTGAAGGCCCTTCAGCAGCTGCCGGGCGCCGCTCGCCTCGTCGAGATCCGCACGCACACGCCAGTCGTCGCTCATCTGCCGAACGTTAGCCGGAGCCCTCGCGGCGCGCCTCCAGCGGGCGACGGCCGGCGCCGGCCGTTACTCCAGCAGGCTGGGCGGGATGCCGCCGACGCCGAGCATGCCGGGCCCGGCGTACGTGCCCAGGACGGGTCCGACCTCGGTGACCAGCAGCGGCTCGGTGCCGAACATCTCGCGGCCGCCCTCGACGAGCGTCGCCGCCACGTCCGGCGACTGGATGTGCTGCACGACCCAGGCGGTCGCGCCGTCGGCCTGCCGTGTCCGCAGGTACTCGAGCATCCGCTCGACCACGCGGCGCCGGGTGCGTACGCGCTCGATCGGCTGCAGCGTGCCGTCGGCGAACGACAGGATCGGCTTCACGCTCAGCGCGCCGCCGATCCACGCCTGGGCGCGCCCGATCCGCCCGCCGCGCTGGAAGTACTCGAGCGTGTCCACGGAGAACCAGATCTTCATCGCCTCCGCCGCGTCGCGGGTGCGCTGGGCGACCTGCTCGACCCCGGCACCTCCGTCGGCTGCCGCCTGCGCCGCGAGCACCACCATGGCCAGGCCACCGGCGCAGCTGCGTGAGTCCACGACCTCGATCCGGCGCTCGGCGCCGAGCTCTGCGACCGCCTGACGCGCGGACTCCACGGTGCCGGACACACCGCCGGACAGGTGGACCGAGACGATGTCGTGCCCGGCCGCCACGAGCGGCTCGTAGACCTCGATGAAGTCGCCGATCGATGGCTGCGAGGTCATCGGCAGCTTGGCCGCGGTGCGCAGGCCTTCGTAGAAGGCGTCGAAGTCGGGCATGTCCGACTCCTTGGTGACCACGCCGTTCTGGTTGACGTAGAGGCTCACGACGTGGATCCCGCGGCTCGCGACGAGCTCCGGCGGGAGGTAGTGCGTGGAGTCGGTGACGACGGCGACGGGCGGAGCGGGCATCGTGCTGAGCGTATCCGTCGCGTCGCTCAGGGGCACGCCGGCCGGAGCGTCGTCCGTGTGCTCAGCCGAGAAACCGCCGGACGACGGCTCCGAAGTCGCTCGCCTTCTGGATCAGGAACGCAACGTCGCCAACGCCCGCCCCCCTGCACGCGCCGCGGCGAGCGGATCGCCAGCTCCTGCGCCACGAACCCCCCGAGCGACCAGCCGAGCACGTCGGCGCGGCGGATGTGCAGCGCCGCGAGCAGCCCCGCCGCGTCAGCGGCCATCTCGCCGACAGTGAGTCGATCGCCGGCGACGTCCGTCGAGGCGCCCAGGCCGCAACGAGCATCGTGAACAGCACGGATCTGGACCAGAGTCGCACGGCTCCTCCTCTGCGTCGCACGGACCCTTCAGGAATCTCTGCAGCGCGTCAACCCGAGGATCGGTCACTCATCCCCTCAACGACAAAAGCCCTGCATCAGCAAGGCTTTCGTGAGTACCGCTACCGGGATTCGAACCCGGGTTTCCGCCGTGAGAGGGCGGCGTCCTAGTCCCCTAGACGATAGCGGCGCGGCGCCCGCAGCCTAGCAATGGTGCCACTGCTATTGTCGCTCGCCGCAGTCCGGCGGATGTGGCGGAACTGGTAGACGCGCACGGTTCAGGTCCGTGTGGAAGAAATTCCGTGGAGGTTCGAGTCCTCTCATCCGCATCGGCGGCACGGCCGTCCTGATCGGCGGTGGAGCGGTCCCGGAAGCCCGGGACGTTCCACCCCCGTCACGGCGTTCGCGCGCCGGTCCCGCCCGGGCGGCGCGCCGACGCACCCGGCGCGGCTGCCCACCGCCTCCCCGCGTGCATCGCGCCGATGGGCTCAGCAATGGCGGGGCGCTGCCAGAGCGCGTCGCCGAGCAGCATCGCGCAGGCCACCGGGACCGTTGCGGGCAGCTCGTTCGTCACGAGGAACAGCAGGTCGAACGCCGCCGAGAGCGCGAAGGTCAGCAGCGCGACCGGGGCGCGCCGGCGACCCTCGACGGCGAGCACCGCGCCGAGCACCGCGGCCACGAACAGGTCCCCGTAGCCGAAGCTCACGTCGCCGAGCTGGACGAACTGAAGCTGCGGCAGCCCGGGCCCGGGGACGGCGGCGTTGAGGACGGCGTTGGGCGCATGCAGGCCGTGGCTGAAGACGAGGATCGAGTCGACGATCGCCATCACGACGATCCCGAGCTTCAGCAGGCGGACCGGCGCGACGCCGGCCAGCAGCCGGCCGAGCGTGACGCAGCTGAGCGCCTCCAGCGCGAGCGTCGCGCTCTGTCCGGCGAGGCCGCCCTGGTCGCTCCAGGCGACGGCGAGCAGCGCGGCCGCGAGCACCGCCAGCCACGGGCGCGCCCCGCGCATGGCCCAGCCGAGCGCCGCGGCCGCGAGCAGCGGGACGGCGATCAGCGCGAGCCACGTGAGGCCGTCGGCGGTGTCCGGGACGAGCTCGATCGCGGCGATCACGACGACGATCGACAGCGGCAGCACGAGCGCCCAGGCGCCGCGGCGCAGCCGCGCGGCCCATGCCGGGACGCCGGCGGCGGGCAGCACGACCAGCACGGCCTGGACCGCGATCAGCGCGCCGTCGTGGGCGAGGAACGAGCGGCTCACCCCCTCAGTGTCGCGCAGCGGGGCCGTGCGGCGGCCCGGTTCCGCTCAGTCCTCGTCGATGCGCAGGTCGCCCCGCCAGCCCTGGGGCAGAACGGTCAGCAGGCGCGCCGGCTCGTCGCGCCAGACGTCCAGGCCCTGCTCGAGCGCCATGATCGTCCCGGCCCACACGTCCCACGGGTTCTGGCTGCAGGTGTAGGCGAGCGCGTCGTAGCGGCCGGCGGCGGTCCACGCCAGGTCGAGCCCGAGGCTGCCCATCAGCCGCACCGGCCCGATCGTCCCCATCAGGCGCTGCCAGCGCGGCTGGCGGAATGCGCTCCCGAGCGCCGCGGCCCACGTGGAGTCGGCGACCGGGCGCACGGGGCGCGGGCCGACCGGCGCGCCGTTGAGCCGCAGCCCGCCGTCCCGAGCGGCCCCCCAGAGCTCACGGCGCACCGGATCGAAGGTGATCCCCGCCAGCGGCCCCTCGGCGTCGGCGCAGGCGATCACGACGCACCACTGCGGGATGCCGACGGCGAAGTTCCACGTCCCGTCGACAGGGTCGGCGGTCCACGTGATGCCCGAGCGCGCGTGCCGCTCGCTGGTGGACTCCTCCCCCGTGAACCCGTCGTCGGGGAACAGCGCGGCGAGCCGTTCGGCGATCAGGCGCTCGACGCGCTCGTCGGTGTCGGTGACCAGATCGTGCGGGCCGCGCTTGACGCGCACCGCACCGACGCCGTCGGTGAACGCCGCCAGGGCGATCGCGCCGGCCTCGACGGCGAGATCCTCCAGCACCGCGAGGCGGTCGACGGCGTCCACGTTCCCAGGCTACGCGACGCCGCGCTTCAGCCCCATCAGCCTGCCGATGGTCGCGTCCATCGCGGCGGTCGGCAGCGCCGCGCTCATCGTGAGCTGCACGCGCGCGTCGGTGCCGACGACGTACCGCGCGCGCGGCCGCTCGCTCGTCAACGCGCGCATCACCGCCTCGACGACCTTCTCGGGCGGGATGGTCTGCTTCTGGGACCGGCGGATGAAGCCGCGCATCCCCCTGAGGTGCGCGGCATACAGCGCGCGGTGCTCGGGGCTCAGCGATGCCTCCGTCTCGTCGGCCGTGTCCATCGCCCCGCGCCACATGTCGGTGTCGATCGCACCGGGCTCGACGAGCGCGACCTTGATGTCCCACGGGCGCAGCTCGATCCGCAGCGCGTCGGCCAGCGCCTCGATTCCGTACTTCGAGGCGGAGTAGGCGCCGAGCATCGGCGAGGTGACGCGCCCGCCGATCGAGGAGATGAACACCATCCGGCCGCGCGCGGCACGCAGCGCGGGCAGCGCGGCCTGCGCGACGGCGACCGGGCCGACCACGTTCACCTCGAGCTGGTGGCGCAGCGCTTCCAGCTCCAGCGCCTCGACCGGGCCGCCTACCGCGATGCCGGCATTGTTGACGAGGGCGTCCAGGCGCTCGGGGAGCGCGTCGCCGAGCGCGTCGAGCTGCGCCGCGTCCGTCACGTCGAGCGCGACGGGGACGAGGCTGCCGCCGCCGGCGGCCGCGACGAGCGCCTCGCCGTCGGCCGCCTGCCGCACGCCGGCGTGGACCTCCCAGCCCTCGGCGGCGAGGTGCAGGGCGATGGCGCGGCCGATCCCGCGGGCGGCGCCGGTGACGAGGACGTTGGGCATGCGGCGCAACCTACCGGGACGCGCACGGCACGAAGTTCACTCGCTGTCCGCCTGACGACGCGTCACACTGGAGATGGGACGCCCCGGCGTCGCCCGAAGTTATCCCCCCGTGGCGACGCCGGGGTTCCCCCTGTATCGGGCGGGACGCCGGAAAACCTGAGCGCGTGGACGTTCCGCGAGCAGGCCGGCGGTCCCTAGTCGTTGAGGCGCACCGGCAGAGTCTTGAGCTGGTTGACGAACGGCGAGACGACATAGGCCGGCTCGCCGTCGAGCTCCATCCTCGGGTAGCGGGCGAGCGTCTCCTCCAGCAGGATCCTCAGCTCCAGGCGCGCGAGCGCGGTGCCCAGGCAGAAATGCCGGCCGCCCGCGCCGAACGCCTGGTGCTCGGGGTTGCGCGTCACGTCGAAGCGGTCTGGATCCTCGTAGCGCGTCTCGTCCCGGTTGGACGAGACGTACCACATGACGACCTTGTCGCCCTCCCTGATCCTCGTCCCGTCGAGCTCGGTGTCACGCATCGCCGTGCGGCCGAAATGGGCGAAGGCGGGGAACATCCGCAGCGCCTCCTCGACCGCGCTGGGGATCAATGACGGATCGTCCAGCAGCTGCCGGCGCTGCTCGGGTTCCTCGAGCAGCGCGCGCATCGCGCTGCAGTAGGTCGCCTTGGTCGAGTCGTTGCCGGCCGCCATCAGCAGGAAGAAGCCCATCACGATCTCGTGCTCCTCGAGCTTCTCGCCGTCGACCTCGGCGTGCACGAGGACGCTCGTCAGATCGTCCGTCGGGTTCTCGCGGCGCTCGGCGATCAGCTTGCCGCAGCGCTCGAAGATCTCCGGCACCTCGCGCGCCATGACGGCTTCGACGCCCTCGGGGTTGAGGTCCGGGTCGCCCGCGCCGAGCACAGTGTTCATGAGGTTCGCCCAGGGCGCGTCGTCCTCGGGCGGCAGGCCCATGAAGCTCCCGATCACGCGCGCGACGACCGGCTGGGCGATGTCGTCGACCAGGTCGCACGTCTCGCGCCCGTCGAGCCGGTCGAGCACGTCGCGCGTGATCGCCCGGATCGCATCCTCGTGCTCGGCGATCCGCTTGGGGGTGAAGCCGCGCTGGAAGAGCGCCTTGATCCGGTCGTGCTTGGGCGGGTCCATCCCGATGAACATCGCGCCGACGAGCTCGACGGGAAGGATCGCGTGGCGCAGCGCCGTGATGCCGTTGGCCGAGGAGTACGTCTGCCAGTCGCGGCTGACCTCGTGGACGTCCTCGGCGGTCGTGACCGACCAGAAGCCCTCCTCCCCCGGGTACTCGGAGATCTTCTCGGACCAGTGCACCGGGCAGCGGCCGCGCAGCTCCCGGAAGAGCTCCTGGGGCGGCCCGTCCTGCCACTGCGCGCGGTCGGCGACGAGCACGTGGTCGAGATCGGTGGCTTCTGCGGACATGTGAACCTCGCGGTGGGGGACGTTCGGGCGCGAGCCTACTCTGCGTGCAGCCAGCCCGCCACGGAATGTGACAGGTCGTCAAGCCGGTCTCGAATCGGCGGCCCGCCGTTCAGCGCCGTGCGTGCGGGTAGACCGCGTCGCGGTTCTGGAACGACAGGATCTTCGGGTTCTCGATCACGCCGTCGCGGATCTCGATCGCCGGGGCGATCGTCGGGTCGGCGTCCCATGCCGTCGGCCCGGCCATGACCACCGGGAGAAACGGCAGCAGCGCCTCGCTGATCTCCCACGTCGCCGAATCCCACAGATAGGAGGGGCTGTGGTCGACCGCGTAGTGGTGCGCGTCGCCCCCACCCGCCTCGACGGTGAACATCGGCGCGGCGAACGACGTCGGGCGCGCCCACTCGAAGCCCATCCCCGTGTCGCACGAGACGTCGACGAACAGCGTTCCGCGCGCGAACAGCTCGAGCTCCGCGTCCATCACGAAGATCAGCGGCGCGTCGGTGTCCTGGAGCACGCAGTTGACGACGACGTCGTACCCGGCGAGCACCGTCGCCAGCGGCGGGAGCCCGGTCTGCTCGTGCGCGTAGACGCGGCGCGGATCCTGGGCATGACGGTCGAAATGCTTGAAGTGCACGCCGGCGATCGGGGAGGCGACCGCACCGACGGAACGCTGGGTCAGCACCGTGATGTCGTGGATGCCGAGCGCGTGGAGCGCCGCGAGCGCGCCGCGCGCCGTGGCCCCGTAGCTGATCACGGCGGCGCGTCGCTCGCGGCCGTACTGGCCGGTCGCGCCGACGAGCTGCAGCGCGTGCATCACGGAGCAGTACCCGGCCAGCTCGTTGTTCTTGTGGAAGACGTGGATGGCGAACGTGCCGTCCTGCGCCCAGAGGTTCATCGCCTCCCAGGCGATCAGCGTCAGGCGGCGATCGACGGCGACCTGGGTCAGCTCCGCATCCTGCACGCAGTGCGGCCAGCCCCAGAGGATCTGGCCTGCGCGCAGCTCGGCGAGGTCCGCGGCGGTCGGCTTGGGCAGCAGCACGACATCCGAGGCCGCCAGCAGCTCATCGCGGCCGGCGACGCCGCGCACGAGCGTGGCGAGCTCCGCGTCCGGGACGCCGAACTGCTCGCCGTAGCCACGCTCGACGACGATCCGCCCGCGCAGCGCTGCGTCGATGCGCTCGACGTGCGCCGGGTGGATCGGCAGCCGGCGCTCGTGCTCCTTGCGCGAGCGCCCGAGAACGCCGAGGCTGAGCTGGTCCCCGGCCACCGTCAGCGCGGCAGGGCCCCGGCGGGCTCGGTCGGGGCGGCGGACTTCGCGGCGAAGGCGTCGGGCGGCGCGGTCATCCGGGCGCAGGATCGCAGGTTGCGGCGCGGGCGCCCCGCACGGGGCGATGAGTTCGGGCCGCCCGTGGCGTCCTACGTACGTGCCGGCGCCGATCAGGTTCGAAATCCACGGGCCGCTGCGGCGGGCGGACCTCCCCGGGCTGACGGCCCGCGTCTGCGCGCTGCTCGAGGGCGCCTGCGGCGCGACCGCGATCTGCGACGTGCGCGGCGTCAGCGCCGACGCCGTGACCGTCGATGCGCTGGCGCGCCTGCAGCTCGCGGCCCAGCGCGCGGGCTGCCGCGTTCAGCTCCACAGCGCGTCCGACGAGCTGCTTCAGCTCGTCGTCTTCATGGGCCTCCGCGACGTGCTGCCCGTGCCCGGGTAGGCGACTGCTCAGCCGGGCAGGCGGGCAGGCAGGCCGAACAGCGGGAACAGCGTCGCGGTTCCCAGGAAGAACGTGAACTCGGCGATCCGGCCGTCCTCGATCTCGACCACCTGCAGCGCCCACGGGTCGAACCCCTCGCCGGTCTCGCTCGGCTTGTACTGGCCGAAGGCCGGTGAGCCGTTGGCCGCAAGCGCCGGCAGCACGCGCGAGCCGCGGCAGCCCCCACCCGGTCCCACCCACCAGCTGAGGATGTCCTCGCGCCCGGAGAGCCACAGCGAGTACGGCGGCATCGACTGGGTCGCGTCCTCGTGGATCAGGGCGGTCAGCGCCTCCATGTCGTAGCGCTCGAACGCGTCGACGTAGCGCGTGAGCAGCGCGCGGTCGGCATCCCCGAGCGGCTCGGCGTCGCCGGCGCCGAGGTCCTGCACCTCGATCGTCGCGCGCGCGCGCTGGAGTGCGCTGTTGACCGAGGCGACGCTCGTGTCGAGCAGCTCGGCGACCTCGCTGGCCTTCCAGCGCAGCACCTCGCAGAGCAGCAGTGCCGCGCGCTGGCGCGGCGGAAGGTGCTGGAGCGCCGCGACGAATGCGAGCCGGATCGTGTCGCGCTCCACCACGACGCCGGCCGGATCGCCGTCTGCCAGCACGAGGCCGTCCGGGATCGGTTCCATCCAGGTCGTCTCGGGCAGCGACTCGAGGTTCGCGAGCTCCGGCGCCCGCGCGGGCCCGAGATCCATCGGGCGCGCCCGGCGCTCGCGCCCGCGCAGCATGTCCAGGCAGACGTTCGTGGCGATGCGGTACAGCCACGAGCGCACCGCCGCGCGACCCTCGAAGCGGTCGAAGCCGCGCCAGGCCCGCAGGAGCGTCTCCTGTACGGCGTCCTCGGCCTCGAACGGCGAGGCCAGCATGCGGTAGCAGTATCCGGTCAGCTCGCGGCGATGCTGCTCGAGCTCGCGTTCCACGGAGACCGCGGTGGTCATGGCATCTCCTCAGTCATCGGGCAGGGCGAGCGTACGGAAGTCGGCGCTCCGCGTCACGGTCTTCCCGGTTGGACGCGACGCGACACGCGAACTCATCGGTGGCCGGGCGAATCATGGCGGGCGGTCTCAGCGGAGCCCTTCCAACTGCAGGTTCGCCTGCCCGAACCTGCGCATGGCGAGCGAGGAGTCCAGAACTCCCCACCTCCGGGCCGACATGCGGGGTGTCGCGGCCTCGGGCCGCGGCGCAGGACTCCGCCCACGGCCCTCCCTCCAGTGCGCCCGGCGGCTCTCCCGGTCCCGCTCTCCCCCACCTCCAGAAGGAGCACGCTGGCAGTGCCGCCTACACCGCACTGGCGGTCGGCACGCACACCTTCACCGTCCACGCGCTCGACGCAGTCGGGGTTGCGACTGCCGACCGGACGGTCACCTGGACGGTCACCGCGGCGCCCGCCATCACGTGCCTGGGCGGCTGCATCCTCGGCAGGGGCGCGGTCAGGACCGCATCATCGGGACCACGACGATCTCGACCGGCTCGGTCACCGTCCAGTTCTTCGCGGGAACGACGGTGACCGGGGTGCCGACGGCGACGCTGACGACGAGCACGTTCATCATCGGGCCACTCTGGACCGTGCAGACCGCCGTCGGCCAGCTGACCGGCGGCGCAACCTACACGGCACGGGGCCAGCAGACCGACGCCACCGTGGCCGTCATGTTCGCTGTGAAGACGTGGCCGAGCCCGAGGCAGCTCGCCGCATCGACGACCCCGGTGCTCGCCGCTCGCCGCCATCTCAGGCGGTCTGCAGGTTCACCACCTCGGCCACGCGCTCCTCCGGCCGCCCCGTGAAGCCGCCCTCGACGGGCATGCTCGGCATCAGCACGTCGTTCACGAAGCGGTCCGCCGACTCCTGCGAATCCCACACGGCGCTGATCAGGATCCCGCCGTCGGTGGCTCCCGCCGCGTGGTGGATCTGCCCTGCCGGAAGGCCCCCCTCGGGATGGACGGCTGCGAGCTGCGTGCGGTACTGCTCCTCGGTCGCGCCGGGCCAGAAGTGCGTCATCAGGTACGCCATCGGTTCTCCTTCGTCGTGTGTCGGCCGAACGTATCCGCGAGGCGCCGTCTCGACAAGATCTCGGCTTCCGGCTCGGTCCGCGCCGCGCGAGATATGGTCCCCGTCATGAGCAGGCGCGTCGTCATCCTGGGGGCCGGCTTCGGCGGGCTCGAGCTCAGCACGATGTTGTCGGAGGCGTTCGGTGACGGCATCGAGGTCACGCTGATCGACCAGGGCGAGGCGTTCGTCTTCGGCTTCTCGAAGCTCGACGTGATGTTCGGGCGCACGACGCCGGAGGCGGTGCGCCTGCCGTACGCCGACATCGCCAAGCCCGGCGTGCGGCTCCTGCGCGAGACCGTCACCGCGATCGATCCCCAGGCGCGGCGCGTCACCACCGACGCCGGGGTCCACGAGGCGGACGTGCTCGTGATCGCGCTCGGCGCCGACTACGACATGGACGCCACGCCGGGGCTCGCCGAGGGCGCGAAGGAGTTCTACTCGGTCGCCGGCGCCGAGCGGCTCGCCGGGATCATCCCGTCGTTCTCCGAGGGCCACGCGGTGATCGGCGTCTGCGGCGCGCCGTTCAAGTGCCCGCCGGCGCCCAGCGAGTGCGCTCTGCTCCTGCACGACGAGCTGACCGCGCGCGGCGTGCGCGACGCCTGCCGGATCACGTTCGTGATCCCGCTGCCCTCGCCGGTTCCGCCGTCGCCGGAAACCTCGGCCGCGCTCGCGCAGGCGTTCGCCGAGCGCGACATCACATTGATGACCGGGCGCCGCGTGAGCTCCATCGACGGCGCGCGCAGCGTCGCCGTGCTCGACGACGGCACCGAGCTGGCGTTCGACCTGTTCCTCGGCGTGCCGAAGCACCGCGCACCCGACGTCGTCATCGCGAGCGGGATGACCGAGGACGGCTATGTCCCCGTGGACTCGGCCACACTCAAGACCCGGTTCCCCGGCGTGTATGCGGTCGGCGACGTCGCGACCGCCGGAGTGCCGAAGGCCGGCGTCTTCGCCGAGGGCGCCGCACGCGTGGTCGCGCAGAGCCTGATCGCCGAGTGGCAGGACGGTGAGCGACCGGGACCCTACGACGGGCGCGGCTCGTGCTACATCGAGTTCGGCCACGGGCGCGTCGGACGTGTCGACATCGACTTCCTGTCGGGGCCCGAGCGCACCGGGGTCTTCAACGCCCCCTCGGCCGAGCTCGTCGCCGAGAAGGAGCTGTTCGGCTCCAGCCGCCGCGCCCGCTGGTTCGGCAGCTGACGCGCGAGCACCCGCCGATGGGCTCGCACACCGAGCGCTCGACGATCGCCGCGTGCATCGCGACGATCGTCGGGGTCGCTGTGGCCGACGTGCCGCTCGATGAGCACGAACTGCGCGCGTGGCTCGGCGAGCAGGCCCTCGGCCTCGTCCCGATCGCCGACGCCGCGACGTTCGCGTGGCCGGGACCGTGGATCGCGCGCCGGCCGGAGCACGGCACCGGTGAGCCGCGTGCCGTGGTGCTGTTCGGGGTTCCGTCCGGGGTCATCTGGGATCCGGCGGGCACGCGTGACGAGATCCTCGACGGCATGGTCGTCGCGCCGCTGGACGTCGCGACGTGGCCGCCGCAGCCGACAGGCGAGCTCGCGGCCGGGACGGTCGAGGCGCTCGTGATCGCGCCGGCGGCGACGGCCCCGGTGATCAGCGTCGGCTCCGCCAGGGCACTCCCCGGGCTCGGCCTCGAGGGCGACCGCTACGCCGCGGACGCCGGGACGTTCGTCTCGGGCCGGCCGGGCAGCGCGCTGACCCTGGTCGATGCCGGCGTACTCGACGAGCTCAGCGCCGCGCGCGGCGGACCCGTCGACCACCGGCGCAACGTCGTCGTGCGCGGCGCGCCGCTGAATGCGCTGGTCGGGCGCACGTTCACGATCGGCGCCGTCGCCTGCCGCGGTCGCCGGCTCTGCGAGCCGTGCGCACATCTCGACCGGCTCAACGGCGGCGGCGTGCTGCGGCCGCTGGTGCACCGCGGAGGCCTGCGCGCCGACATCCTCAGCGCGGGGACCCTGCGTGTCGGCGATCAGGTCCGCGCGACGTGACCCGCCGAGGCCGCCAGGAACCCCAGCTGATGCTCGACGACGCTGCCGTGCTGAGCGCTCGGGCGCGCGCCGAAGCGCTGCAGCAGCGCGCGCGCCGGCCGGTTCTCCCAGAGCGTGCTGGCGGTGAGCAGCGTGAAGCCGTTCGCACGCGCACGCTGCACGATGCGCCGGGAGAGCGCGGTCCCGATGCCCATGCCCTGCCACGCGTCGGCGACGGCGACCGCGAGGTCCGCGGCGCCCGGCTGGTCGCCGACGTGGGCATAGCGGCCCACGCCGACGATCGAGCCGTCGCGCTGATCGATGGCGGCGATCGCCTCGTGCCGCACGTGATCGATCGCCGTCAGGGCCGTCAGCTCGTGCGCGGTCAGCCGGTGCTTCGGTCCGAGGAACCGGCGACGGCGCGACTCCGGGCTGAGCCGGGCGAACAGCGCCGCGATGCCGTCGCGGTCATCGGCATCGACCGGCCGCAGCCGGAGCCGCGTGCCGTCCGCGAGGACGAGCACGTCGGCGCCGGCGACCGGCCTGCTGGGCGCGGCCTGCAGCAACTGTGCCATGACGTCTCCCGCGCACCCGTCAGGAGACCGCGGTCGGCTCGATGTTCTGGTTGAGCCGGAACACGTTGGTCGGGTCGTAGTCGTTCTTCAGCGCGACCAGTCGGGCGTAGCCCTCCTCGCCGTAGGCCGTCCGCGCCGCGTCCGCGTCGCCGAGGAAGTTGACGTACGCGCGGCCGGTCGACGCGCCGGCTGCGGCTGCGATCACCGCACGCGCCCACTCCCTGTGCGCCTCGCCGACGCCCGGCTCGTGCCAGCCCGTGACGGCGTTGAGGACGAACGGCATCGAGCGCTCGGCGAACGCCGTCGCCCCTTCGGGCACGCGTGCCACCGCACCGCCCATCTGGTGCACATGGATCTCGCACTGCGGGCCGGGTGATGCGAGGTGGATCTCGCAGAGCCGATCGACGAGGCCGTCATCGAGCCGCGCGAGGTTCGTCGCCTTGAAGTAGGAGTGGATCCCCTTCCCCCACAGCGGGTCGATCAGCGTCTGAATCATCGCGTAGGGCATCGGCCCGAGCAGGTCGGCGACCGGTTCCGCGACGCCGCGGATCGCGCTGACGAGGGCGTCGCCCTCCTCGAGCGGGCCGGTCGAGGCCGCGATCAGCGCGACGACCTTCTTGCCGTGCCACTCCTCCGGGATGACCGGCAGCGGCGGGGCCGTCGTGAGGTTGACCAGCGCCGTGATCTCGTCCGGCGCGTCGGCCGACCAGTCGCGGAACGCCCGCAGGAGGTCTCCGGCCGCCGCGGCCGGGTAGAAGACCGGCCCCGCGTAGACCATCGGCCCGAGCGGGTGCACGTCGAACTCGAACGACGTCACGATGCCGAAGTTCCCGCCGCCGCCGCGCAGGCCCCAGAGCAGGTCCGCGTTCTCGGTCTCGCCGGCATGGACGAGCCGGCCGTCGGCGGTGACGACGTCGGCTGCCACGAGGTTGTCGCAGGCGAGGCCGAACTTGCGCATCGTCCAGCCGATGCCGCCGCCCAGCGTGAACCCGGCGACGCCCGTGGTCGACACGAGGCCGCCCGTGGTCGCGAGCCCGTGCGCCTGGGTCTCGTGGTCGACGTCGGCCCAGACGGCGCCGCCGCCGACGGTCGCCCGGCGTGTCACCGGGTCGACGCTGACGCTCGCCATCGGCGCGAGATCGATCACGATCCCGTCGTCGCAGGTCGAGAAGCCGGCGACCGAGTGGCCGCCGCCGCGAACGGCGATCGGCAGGCGGTTGCTGCGTGCGAAGCCGACCGCGGCGATCACGTCGGCGGCACCTGTGCAGCGCACGACGAGCGCCGGCCTGTGGCCGTCATGCTCTCCGTTCCAGACCCGGCACGCCTCGGCGTACCCGGCATCGGCCGGAGTCACGATCTCGCCGCGAACGCTCTCGCGCAGCTCCTGCACCGTCGCCTCTCCGAGCACTGGTGTCATGGTCTGACTCATGTCCCTGCGTCCTTTCACTTCGGGGTGTGGGGGCACCTTCGCGCGGTGCCCTTTGCCCGGGCTTAGAGCGCCTTAGCGAGGCTGTGCAGCCGGGCCTCGACGTCCGCGACGCCGACCGCGTCATCGCGAGCGGCATAGTGGTCGCGCGCCTGTGCGAGGAGGGCCGACGCCCGCTCGGCGTCGCCGCGCAGGGCGGCGACCTCGGCGAGGCCGGCGAGGGTGTTCGCGATCCAGCGCTCGCGACGCGTCGCGCCGAGCGTCGCGCGGGCCTCCAGCAGCGCGACCTCGGCGTCGTCGAGGCGGCCGCGTTCGATCGCGAGGTCCGCCGTTCGCCAGAGCGTGCTCGCGAGGCCCCAGCGGTCGCCGGCACGCCGGAAGATGTCGCGGGCCTCGGCCAGGTGCCGCTCCGCGCTGCGGTAGTCGCCGGCCGCCGTGTCGATCAGGCCGAGCCCGGCGAGGACGAGCCCCGAGCCGCGCCGGTCGCGCTGCCCGCGGCGCAGCTCGAGCGCCTGCTCGAGCGCCGCGCGGGCCTCGGGCAGCGCCTCCTGGGCGAACTCGAGGTAGGCGCGGCGGACGAGCACCGCCGCACGGCCGAGCTCGTCCCCGGCGTCCTCGAACCGCGCAGCGCTCTCGTCCAGCAGGGCCCGGGCCCGCACGAGGTCCCCGCCATCGCGCGCGATCCCCGCCTGGTTGGCGAGCACATAGCTGACGGCGGCGTCGCAGGAGATCTCGAGGAACGGCTGCAGCGAGTCCTCGAAGACGACGCGCAGGCCGGGCCTGCCCTGCGGCCGGCCCGTGCGGATCTCGGCGATGTTGACCGGGGAGGTGATCCGCTCGGGCGAGCCGGCGAGCGCATCGAAGAGCTCGATGCTGCGCGCCATGAGCTCGTCGGCGCGGGCCAGGTCCCCGCGGATCCAGTCGGCCACCCCGAGCGAATACACGCCGATCGCCTCGGCCGCGGCGAAGCCCTCCCGCCGCGCGAGCCCGAGCGCGCGCTCGAGCCACGGCACTGCGACCTCGACGTCGTCGCTCGCGACGCCGAACTCGCCAAGGAACTGGAGCGCGCGCCATTCGCCGCGCCTGTCGCCGATCTCGGACGCGAGCGCCCGGCTCTCCTCGGCGCGCGGGACGCCGCGCGCGAGCGCGCCGCTGCGGTAGTCGATCGCCGCCGCCGCCAGCAGCGCCCGTGCGCGCAGCGCCGTGCGCTCAGGTGCGGCGGCGAGCGCGTCGTCGAAGCGCCGCTGCGCGAGATGCAGGTCGATGCGCCGCAGCCAGAACGGCCACAGCGCGACGCAGCAGCGCAGAGCGCCCTCCGGTGAGCTCCTGAGCAGCGTGTCGAGCGCCGTCCGCAGATTCGCGGCGTCGCGGTCCAGGCGCGGCGACCCACGCTCCTCCTCGGCCAACGCGAGCGCCCAGTGCGCGTGGCGGTCGGCGAGCGCAGCGATCTCGCCCGCCTCGGCGAGGCGATCGCGCGCGTAGAGGCGGATCGTCTCGGGAAGGTGGTAGCGGCGCCGGCCGGAGGCATCGTCGCCGGCCGCCACGAGCGACTTCTCGACGAGGCGCGCCAGCACGTCGGCGATCCCCATGGCGTCGAGGTCGCCGCCGGCACAGACCTGCTCGACGGCCTCGAGCTCGAAGCCGCCGGCGAACGCCGCGAGCCGCCGGAAGAGGATCCGCTCGTCGGGCACGAGCAGGTCGTGGCTCCACTGGAGCGTCGCGGTCAGGGTCTGCTGGCGCGTCGGGGCGGCGTGGCTGCTGGTCCGCAGCACGCGGAAGCGGTCGTCGAGCCGCTCGGCGATCGCCGCCGGGGTCAGGGCCCCCAGGCGGCCGGCGGCGAGCTCGAGTGCAAGCGGCAGGCCATCGAGCCGGAAGCACACACGGGCGACATCGGTCGCGTTCGCCGCGTCGAGCGAGAAGCCCGGAGCCGCCGCCTGGGCCCGCTCGACGAACAGCCGCACGGCCTCGTAGTCCAGGAGCTCCTCCGGCGCGAACCGCTGCTCGGGATCGGGGATCGCAAGCGACGGGACCCGGAAAACGACCTCGCCCGGGACGCGCAGCGGCTCGCGGCTGGTCGCGAGGACCGTGAGCTCCGGCGCGGACCGCAGCAGGGTGTCCGCGAGCCCGGCGGTCGCTGCGAGCAGGTGCTCGCAGTTGTCCACGACGAGGAGCATCGCGCGAGGAGCCAGGTAGTCGACCACCGCGTCAGCGAGCTGTTGCCCCGGCAGCGCGCGGACGTCGAGCGCCGCGGCGACGGCGTCCGGGACGAGCCTGCCGTCCGCGAGCGGCGCGAGCTCGACGAGCGCCACACCGTCGGGGTGCGCCGCCTCGCCGGCGCGGGCAACCTCCAGCGCCAGCCGCGTCTTGCCGACCCCGCCGGTCCCGGCGAGCGTGAGCAGGCGCGTGTCGCGCAGCAGCGCCCGCAGCTCGGTCAGCTCGCGAGCGCGCCCGATGAACGAGCTCGCATCGGCCGGCAGCGGCGACGGCCGGTCGGCCGCGGCCTCGGGACTCAGGCCCGCGAGCTCGTCTGCGAGCTCTGCGGCCAGCTCGGCGAGCTCCTCGCGGGACTCCTCGGCCCACTCGTCGTAGAGGTTCTCGGGCAGCAGCTCGCCGCCGTCGATGGCGAGCGCGGCGCGGTACGCCGTGCGCGTACCGGCGCTGCGCGCCTCGGCGGCGGCCCGTCGCAGGCGGTCGACGTCGACATCCGCCCAGAGCCGCAGCATTCCGTCGCGCACCTCGATCGCCTCGGGCTGCAGCGCACGCCGGGCGACGTAGACGGCCTGATGGAGGTTGTTCGCCGCGGCGTCGGGGGCGAGGTTCCGCCAGAGCACGTCCATCGCCTGCTCGCGGTGGAGACGGTGCCCGGGCGCAAGCGCGAGCAGCTTCACGAGCTCGCGGGCCTTCTTCAGCCGCCAGGCCGTCTCCGGGACCGGAACCCCGTCGACCGCGGCCGCGAAGCCGCCGAGCAGGGTCACCGTGATGTCGGTCACTGGAGCGATCGTGGGAGGACGGCCGGGCTGACGAGCAGCCCGGCGCCGCTCCGGGGTTCAGGCGTTCGAGGGCTCGGGGTCAGGGCGCACGACCACCGTGTCCGCGACCGCGATGACCTCGTCGACCGGCAGCCCGGCACGCTCCGCGTGCTCGCGCACCTTGTCGGCGCTCGACGCCTGGTAGATGCAGACGGTGCCGACGCTGCCGTCCTCCTCGGCCAGCACGTAGCTGCGGATCCACCGGATGTCGTCCGACATCTCCTCGTCACCGACCGACGCCGAGCGGGCGGCCGCCGCCTGGAGCGCGGGCTCGTTCTCGAATCCGCCCCGGCGCAGGATCACGTATGTGTCCATCTCATCCTCCTGTTGTGGTCGATGGCGAGCGTACGCCGACGACCACCGCGCAGGCAAGCGCGGAAGCGGGAGCGCTGGTCACGGGCCGGCGCAGAGCCGCTGCCCGGTCGCCCCGGACACCCGCGTCGGCACGCGGCTGAGCAGCAGGATCGCGCTGCCCGGCCTCGCTGCCGTGCGGTAGGTCGACGTGCAGGCGAACTCATCCACGCGGAAGTCGGCCAGCCCGCCGGGCGTGACCTTCACCGCGCTCAGCGTCCCGCGCAGGGGGATGCGCCTCAGCGTCCGGGCGTTCGTGTCGGCGAGCCGCAGGACCTGCCGGGGAGCGTCGGCGCAGCCGCGGTCGTAGACGCAGCCGCCCCCGTCGACCTCGAATCCGGCAGCGACGACGCGCCCGCCGATCGCCGCCCCGGTCAGCGCCGAGCGCGCGCCACCGTCCGGGCCGGCATCGCTGCCGTAGGTCGCGCCAAGCCGGATCGCACGAAGCGATCCCCGCCGGCAGGCGGACAGCTCGGCCCGGCCGCCAGGCGACGTCCTCCGGACCAGCAGTGCGTGCGTCCCCACGAGCAGCGGCACGCTCCCGGCGACGCAGCGTTCGGCGAGCGGACCCGCCGTCGCGCTCGGCGCGACGGCGAGGCCGACGCCGAGGGCGAGCGAGAGCGTGATGCGAGCGCCCCTCATGACAGGGGCGACCGTAGCTCACCGGCATCCCCGCAGCCGCCGGGTGGGGGGCCATGGCGCGCGGCCCGCCGCTGGTCATCGCAGGCTCGGAAACGCCGAGGGCCGACCTCGGTTCCGGCGGCGGGGTGACGAGCCGGGCCACCTGGTGGACGTTCGCGGCGGCGCACGTGGCGTCGCTGACCACGCTCACCGATGCAGGCTCAAGCCCAGCTCGTCCACGAGGAGCGTCGACGTGGTCGCGCGCAGCGAGACGGTGGTGAAACGGCTGCTGTGCAACTTCGTCCTGATGAATGCGCGCACGACGGAGGGCTGCCGGTCAAGATGGGCCAGCACGGCCTGCGGGACCTCGACGTTGCCGTACTCATCGCGGGGCTCGGCGTCCAGGCGGGGGGAGCGCACGGTCCCCCGCAAGCCGTCGGCGCTGTGGAGGCGCAACGCCACCGGCTTGGCGTGGCCCGCCGTCAGCGTGAGTGTCGACGGCGTGCAGTGCACGTTGAAGTCGGCGATGGCGACGTGCAGCCCGGCGCTCGTGCCGGCGAAGCGCACGTCACCGGAGGCGCCCAGCCCGAGGCCCGAGGTATCACGCTGCGGGTTGTCCAGCCGCCGGCCTCGCAGCGCCTGGCCGGTCCGGTGGAACGTCCACGCCCGCGGCGACCTCGCCACGATGTCCTTCTGCCAGTAGCCGATGCGCCCGCGGCCGTCCAGGCCCTCGACGCGCAGGGTGCGGTGCACGGCACCGGTGCCGACCTTCTCGACCGAGATCGCACTGGTGATCCGGCCCGGCACCTTGGGCTGGTGCGCCCATCCGGGCGACGGAAGCTGGATCGGCGCGCCGGCGTCTCCGGCACGCTGCGGCTCGTAGCTGTAGGAGAAGAACACCGGGTCCGAGCCGGAGATGTCGAAGTCGAACAGCCGGGTGTAGAGGTCGCCGTGGCGGCCGATCACGAAGATCGTCGAGCCGCTGGCCGACATGCTCACCGCGCGGAAGCGGCTGCGCCGCGGACCGCACATCTCGTAGCTGTCGTCGTTGGCCAGCCACGGATCCATGAACGTCAGCCGCTGTCCGCCGGTGCGCAGCGCCCAGATGTGCGACACCTTGTCGTTGCCGACCGCATGCGCGTTGCCGGCCGTGTCGCTCCACGTCCTGTCCTCGGCCGGAGAGAGCACCGACCACGACCAGGCCAGAACGCCCGATGGCAGCGTCCGGCCGGGTCCGGTCCAGAACGGCAGGCCCCAGCGGCGCGTCCAGTTGAAGAGGTCGGGGCCCTTGAGCGCATTGTCCATCGTGAACACCCGGCGGTCGGCGTCGAGCGCGATCAGCTCGTCGTCGTCGGCCGAGATGCTCGACACGCGCCCGTCCAGGCATGCCGGCAGCGGCAGCCGGCGCCAGCCCAGGGCGTCGCCGGCGACGTGCTGCACGTAGAGCTCGCCGCCGCGCGTGGCAAACGCATAGCGCGAGTTGTAGGTCTCGGTCGCGCCCCGCAGGAAGACCCGCGCCGGCAGCAGCCCGGCGGGCGCCGCCGGCAGCGCGGTGAGCGAGCCGGCCTCCGGGATCTGGGCGGACGGGATCAGGTCGCGGCTGTTGACGGTCCCGCCGAACAGCGTGGCGCAGCTCGCCTCGCGCGTGGCCGGGTCGATCGATCCGGATGTCTGCGCGGCAGCCGCGGACGGGAGCGCCAGGGCGAGGGCCATGGCGATGAGGACACGCGTGAAGCAGCGGATGGCGGCAACCTACAGGTCGATCGATGCGCTCTGCTCCACTGGCGCCCGGCCTGCACCCTCGAAGGCCTGCTCACCGACCGCTTGACCAACCGACCGGACCCCGTCGCGATCCGGCGCACTGGCAGGAAGAACGAGCGAGATCTGATCGGGGTCTGGCCCGTGCAAGCTGGCGACTCTGAGACGCACCCTGCTGGCTTCGAAGTTTCCTCGGAACTGCCCGCGGCTCAGATCCGTCGACCTCACTCGGCCCGCAGGAGCGCCGCCGGCCGGGTGCGGGCGGCGCTCCAGCACGACGGGGCGGCGACGAGGTTCGCGAGCAGCACAGCCGCAGGCACGACGAGCAGCGTCAGCCTGAGCGGCGTGACCGGCTCGGAGACGACGCCGAGGTTCTCAGCGAAGGCGTTGTAGGCGAAGCGGCCGGCAGCGAGGCCGAGCGGGAGCCCGACCAGGAGGCCGACCGCCGCGACCGATGTGGCCTGCCAGGCCACGGCGGCGCCGACCTGGCCGCGCGTGAAGCCGAGCGTCTTCAGGATGGCGAGCTCGCGACGGCGACGTCGGATCGACGTCGCGAGCGCGTGGGCGAGCGCGGCCGCCGCGCCCACGGCGAACACCGCGGCGATCAGCAAGGGCATCGCGTTGACGCCGCCGAAGTCGGTCACCGCCTGCGGGCGCACGGCGCTGCTCCCGTCGAAGATCCGCGTGAGCCGGGCGAGCTCAGCCGTTCTGTTCACGCCGGGTGCGAGGCGGATCTCCGACAGGTCGGGTTCCACGCCGGGCTCGATGCGTTGAAGTGTCTTGAACGCGAACTCCGCACCCTCACCCTGCTTGATCGACTTGCCGGCGGGGAGCACGCCCCGCCCCACGATGCGCAGCCGCACCGCGTGACCGGCATTGCGCACCGTCACAGAGTCCCCGATCTGCAGGCCCAGCGCGTGAAGCGTCTTCGTCCCGAGCAGGATCTCGTTGGGCGACCGAGGTGCGCGGCCATCGATCACGGTCGGCGGGACGTGGCCCTTGATGTCGTCGAGCGCGCGGACGCCGACCTCGCGCCCGTTGATCTCGACGGGCGGGATGGTCACGCCCGCGCCGACGGCAAGCCCCGCGACGGCCGGGTCCGTGATCACGGTGCTCGGCTCCCCCGGAGCCGGGGTGGGCGCGCCCTCGAAGTCCCAGTTCTGCCCGTACAGCCTCGGCGTGCTCAGCAGGTGCTGGAGACTGACCGCGAACGTCAGGGCCGCGCCGGTCACGGCCACCGCCACGATCGCGGCGGCCAGCGTGGCACGAACCGGAATCGGCGCGGCGCGTGTTCCGTGATGCAGCGCCATCCGAACGCCGGTGACGATCGTGGGCGGGAACCCCGCGCGCCCGAGCGCGGGAGCGACGGAGGCGAGCGCCGGCGGGCGCGCCGCCGGCGGGGGGTCGAGCGGGCCGCCGCCAGAGCGTGCGACGCGCCACCCGGCGAGTGTCCCGACGAGCAGCACCCCGACGAGCACCAGCGCGCCACCGGCGGCGAATGCAACCCGGTCGACGGCGAATCCGCGAACAGGGTCGATCTCGCGGGCCCGCCCTATGGGCGCGAGCGGGGACAACAGGAACGCGACCAGGACGGTCATCGCCGCCGCCGGGATGGCGACCGTGGCCGCCCGTACAGCGCCGAGCGCGACGAGCTGCCTGCGCGTCATCCCCAGCGCGCGCAGCGTCGACTGCTGCGCCGAGTCGATGACCGCCTGGCGGAGCAACGCCTGAGCGACGAACAGCAGTCCGGAGATTGCTCCGAAGATCGCAAGCAGGTCGAGCGCCTGGGCCTGCAGCGTCATCGACCGCTGCACCTGGGGCCGGGACACACTGGGGTCGAAGAAGCCGTACGCGAGATCCCCGGCGATGCGATCGACGCTCGCCCGGAACGCCGGCAGGTCGGCGCTGCCGTGCCTGAGGCGAACGGACAATTCCTGCAGCCAGGACCCGAGGGCGCCCCCGCCGTGGGCCCGGTAGAACGCGGGCGACAGATGGATCTGGCCGCCGTCGACGTCTGATCGCGCATTCGCCGACTCGCCGACGATGCGGACGCTGACGAGCGGTCCCCACCGCGCGGTCCGCGGATCGGCCCCGAAGCGGATCGAGGAGATGCTGTTCCAGAGCGCGTCGTAACTGACCAGGCGCAGCGTGAGGGTGTCGCCGACGTGCACGCCGAGGAACCCCAGGGCCCTCGAATCGCCGAGCGCCTCGTCGGGCGTCGCCGGGTCGGGCAGGCGCCCGCGCAGCAGTTCCGGCCGGTCGATCGAGTCCCGGCTGCGTCCGTCGGTCGGCGCGAGGTACTCGACGCTGTTCTGGCCCAGCGTGTAGATCGCGGCGCCGCTGCGGCTCCGGCTGATGACAGCGAGGTGGGCGGTCGACTCGGATTCGGTCACCATCGGGAGACGCGCGATCCGGTGGAGATCGAGCGTGTCCTCGCCGAAGGCGAACCCCGGATCGACGTAGGCGTCGGCGCCGTGCACCACGATGTAGTAGCGGTGGAGCGCGGTCTGCGTGCGCTCGGCCGCGGCGGCGAGCGCGACGACGACGCCGCCGGCGAGCCCGGCCAGCAGGGTGAGCGCGAGCCAGGCCCGCCAGCGCGAGCGGAACTCGGCGCGGAAGCGGATCCGGATCGCGGCCACCTGGTTGCAGCTCACCTCGCTCAGTCCAGCTCCGACGGACCGATTCTCGATGTCCCAGAAGCTGGTGTCAACGATACGAGGCCGGGGCCCGGGACACGACGAGCGCCCTGGGCCCCGGCAGCGCACGACTCAGCCCACAAGCGGCCGCCTGCGTCCGGTCGAGACCTGGGGCTCCCGGCGGCGGACCAGCAGGAACGCGCCTCCGGCGCCGAGCAGCGCGAGGGCGAGGACGACCCCGGCTCCGATCCCCGCGTCCCCCCAGTGGAACCCGGCGGGCTGGGCCAGAGGGCTGGAGGACGGCGTCGGCGGCTGCAGCGTGCCTGGCTGCTGCGCGCCGTCCGCGGCCTCGGCGGCCTGTTGCTCGGCCACCAGACTCCCGTTGAATGGCAGGCGTGCCGCCGCCTGGGTGGCCTGCTGCTCCGTGCTGAGGCCGTTGTCCGTGCGGATCAGCGGGCGTGCCGCGGCCTGCGTGGCCTGCTGCTCCGTGCTGAGGCCGTTGTCCGTGCGGATCAGCGGGCGTGCCGCGGCCTGCGTGGCCTGCTGCTCCGCGCTGAGGCCGTTGTCCGCGTGGCCGGTGGGGCCGGTCTGGTCAGGGACGTACGCGACGGCGGCGGCCGCGGGAACCAGCACAGCGCAGGCCACCAGTGCGATTGTCGATGTCCGGAACTTCCACTGCATGAGATGCCTCCTGTCGATCGGCGGCCGGGTCGCCGCCCGCTGCGGCTCCCTGCCGGGATTCGAAGCTACGTCGCTGGGCTGCCCGTGCCCATCGTGCGAGCGGGCATCCTGGATGACGTTGGCCGGGGGATGCCAGCACAGGGGTCGGGCCGGAGGTCCGCCTGGCTTGACATGGCCCTCGCGGGGGTGGGAAATAGGCACTCACAGCGCGGGCAAAGCGCTGGGTCCAAAGGAGGACGAGGTGCCCGACGCAGGCGAGGCTCTACGGACGCGACGGCTGAGGAAGACGTTCGATGCCGCCGGTGTGCCGGTCCGCGCGCTGCGCGGCGTCGATCTCTCGATCCAGACGGGGGAGTTCGTATCGCTGATGGGTCCCTCGGGCTGTGGGAAGTCGACCCTGCTCAACCTGATTGCGGGGCTTGACACGCCGAGTGACGGAGAGGTCGTGCTCGCAGGGGTGTCCCTCAGCGGGCTCGGCGAGGACGCGCTCGCGCGTCTGCGGCGCGACCACGTCGGGATGGTGTTCCAGTTCTTCAACCTGCTCGACGACATGACCGTGCTGGAGAACGTCACCCTTCCCGCCGTCATCGCGGGCGCCTCGCATGGCGCGGCGACGCAGCGCGCACGCGATCTGCTCGACCTGCTCGTCCTCGGTGACAAGGCCTCGCAGGCCCCGGGCCTGCTCTCGGGAGGCGAGCGCCAGCGGCTCGCCATCGCGCGGGCGCTGGCGAACCAGCCGACGCTGCTGCTGGCCGACGAGCCGACCGGGGCGCTCGACTCCGTCGGCGGGCTCGAGGTCCTGGAGCTCCTGCGCCGGCTGCACGCCGGCGGCCAGACGATCCTGATGGTGACCCACGACCCGCGCGTCGGCGCGGCGGCCGCCCGGATCGTTCGCATGCAGGACGGTCGCGTCGTCGAAGCGGGCGACCGTGCCGATCGACCGGTCGCGGTCCACCAGGTCTGAGGTGTGGGCAGCGTGTCCGCCGGAGGCCACGAGCGGCTGCCCGGATGGGTCACGCGCGCGCTGGCCGTGCTGGTGCCGCTGGCGGCCCTCGCGGGTCTCGTCGTGCTCGCCTACGCGGGTGTCGTCCTCGTGCTCGGCCACGTGCCGATGGGGAGCGAGCGAACGCTGCTCGCTGCCTCGGTGCTCGCATCCGTCGTCATTGCGCTGGCGTACGGCCCGGTCCGTGCACGCCTGGCGCGCGCGGCGGCGCGCATCACTCACGGCGAGCACGGCTCGCCGGCTGAGCTGCTGCGCGCGTTCGACCGCCGACTCACGCGCCCGATGGCACTCGACGAGTTCCTCCTGCAGCTCGCCGAATCGCTGCGGCTGACGCTGGGCCTCGAGGCCGCGGAGGTCTGGATCGGGTCGGATGGCCTCCTCGAGCGCGCCGCCTCGGACCCCGATCGCGGCGACGGGAGCGTGGTCCTGACCCCAACCGAGGGGACCGTGCTGGCGGGGACGCGCCTCGCCGGACGGGCGTGGCTCCAGACATGGCTCCCACAGCTCGCGTCAGGCCGCGATGAAGCGGCGCTGCGGATCGCCCCGATCACGAACGCCGGCGAGCTGCTCGGCATCATCGTTGCGGCGCGCTCGGCGGCGGCGCCTGCATTCGCGGCGGATGAGGAGGACGTCCTCGCCGCGCTGGCGGCCCAGGTGGGTCTCGCCGTGAAGACCGTTCGGCTGGGCTCCGCGCTGGACGCCTCACTCGACGAGCTCCGTCGCCAGGCCGCCGAGCTGCGCGCCTCGCGCTCGCGCGTCGTCGCGGCCGCCGACGAGGAGCGCCGGCGCATCGAGCGCGACCTCCACGACGGCGCGCAGCAGAACCTCGTCGCGCTCGCCGTCAACGTGCGCCTGGCGCGTCAGCTCGCGGAGTCCGATCCGCCCGCCGCGCGCGCGGCACTCGCCGGCCTGTCAGGCGATGTTCAGGAGGCGCTCGACGAACTTCGTGACCTCGCCCGCGGGATCTACCCGCCGCTGCTCGTCGAGCACGGCCTCCGGGAGGGGCTCGGCGTGGCGGTGGCCAACTCGCCGATCCCGGCGCGGCTGGAGATCGGGAGGCTCGGACGCTATGGCCCGGAACTCGAGACGACGGTCTACTTCTGCTGCGTCGAGGCGCTGCAGAACGCGGCGAAGCATGCGGGTGAGGGCACGCGCGCGAGCGTTCGCGTCTGGGAGGAGCAGACCGGGCTCTGTTTCGAGGTGTCCGACGACGGCGCCGGATTCGCTCCCGCGGGCACGCCGGACGGCACCGGGTTCGCCAACCTCCGCGACCGGCTGGGCGCACTCGGGGGCCACCTCTCGGTCGAGTCGGCACCGGGCGCCGGGACGCGGGTCGTGGGCGCGCTCCCGCTCGAGCGCGGAGCGACCTACGGCTCCTCCTCGGCACGGTCCTCGCCGAGATAGACCAGCACGGCCTTCACGCGACGGTTCACGTTCTCCTCCCACGTCAGCCCGAGCTTCGCCAGGATCGTGTGGATGTACTTCTCCACGGATCGCTCGGTGATGACGAGGGCCTCGGCGATCGCCGCGTTGTTCCTGCCCGCCGCCATCTCGCGGAGCACGTCCAGCTCGCGCGGCGTGAGCTCGGACAACGGAGAGCGCTCCATGGCGGATCTGGCGGCGACCAGGCTCTCCACGACCTTGGGGTCGATGACCGACCCGCCCACAGCGACCGTACGGATCGAGTCGGCGAGCTGCGCCACGTCCTCCACACGCTGCTTGAGGAGGTAGCCGCGCCGGTCCGCGCCGTCCTCGAGCAGCGTCAGGGCGTACCGCGGCTCGGCGTACTGGCTGAGCACGATGACTCCCACCTCGGGGTGGGTGGTGCGCAGGCGCCGTGCCGCCTGGATGCCCTCGTCGCGACCCTCGGGCGGCATGCGGATGTCGGTGAGGACGACGTCGGGGCGCTGTCCGTCGACCGCCAGCAGCAGCGCCGGGAGATCTCCGCACGCGGCTACGACCTCGACCTCAGGCACGGTCTCCAGCAGCCGCCGTACCCCCTCGCGCACGAGGTAGCTGTCGTCGGCGAGCACGACGCGAATCGTCACGACACCCCCCGCGGGCTGCATCTGCGCCGCGACGCGCCGGGCGCGAGCGTGGGTGGCGCGGTCCGGCGCATCGACCGAGCGTATCGCCGTCGAGCCTTGAGCTCGCCACGACGGGTGCCGCGACCGACTCGGGGACCCGCCAACCGGGCCGACAACGCCGAGGGCCCCGGTGGAACGGGGCCCTCGACAGTCGGGGAGACAGGATTTGAACCTGCGACCGCCCGGCCCCCAGCCGAGTCGCGAACCGCCAGATGCGTCCCGAACGCGTCCCCCGCGTCCCACGCGTCCCCGATCAGCATCGGATCGGGCACTTGTGACGGGCTGGCCGGTACCACGCTGGTACCACGGCGCCAAGCCGGCTCGTGGCGGCGAGCAGCTGAGCGAGCGGGATCTGATCGGGGTCTGGCCCGTGCAAACTGGCGACCCTGAGACGCACCTTGCTGGCCTCGAAGTTCGGCGGCCGCGATGGGCGTCCGAGTGGGGCTTATGTGGGGCGAATGTGAGGCGTATGTGGGGAAGCGACCCCCTTGAGGGCAGCACGCTCGTTCCTACTTGTTGAGCCCCGAAGGCCCTGATTTCCTCCCAGACATGTTCCCTCAGCCGCACTCACGACTCCCACATGACCGAGCGACGCTTCCCGCCACTCGAGCTTCCCGAACGATTCATCCTGGAGGTTCAGGACGGCAAAGGCGGATGGATGGACCACGGCCTCTACGAGGCCGACAAGTTCGCCCGCCTAGAGGACGGGACCCTGGCGTGCACCGGCTGGGGCGGCTCGCCGCTGTTCCTGCGCTACATCCGCCAAGAGGACAACGTCATCGACGTGCTCGACGGCGGTGGCGACCAGTACACCTACCGGCTCGTCCCCTTCCCCGGCGGCGGCTACACCGAACGCACCTGACCTGTCAGGCCCCGGCCGGGCGGCGTCAGGCCCCGCCAAGTTGCGTCGGTCCGTCCCTCCTGGTCCCACGTCCCAGCGCTGCTCCATTTCGTCCAACGTGGCAGCGCGATGCGGGCGTCAGTCGTGAGTCGTGTCCGACACTCTCACGGGGAGCACGAAGGTCAGGAGCCCACGAGCGCCGTCAGGCGAGCGACTCCCTCCGGGGCCCGGGCCTGCCATGGCAGCATCCAGGCCCGGACGGCCAGCTCGTCGCGGACGCGGCGCAGATGAGGGCGCTCGAGGACGGCGCGCGCCTGGAGCAACGGGTCGTGCGTGCCGGTTCCGGTCAGCGGGGCGTTGACGACCCAGCCAAACGGCTCGATACCGGCACGGCGAAGGTCCTCCTGCAGGACGGCAGCCTCCGAGACTGGCGTCGTCTCGGCGAGCGTGACGATGAGGATCCGCGAGTACGCCGGATCCTGAAGGCGCATCAGCGGGGTCGTGATCCGTCCCGCCAGTGTCGCGGCGCCACGCATGACCTGGCGGTGGTAGGACCCGGTGAGATCTAGCAGCCGCAACGTGTGTCCGCTCGGCGCCGTGTCGACGACGACGAAGCGCTGACGGGCCTCCGACAGCAGCCCCGAGAAGCCACGAAAGACGGCCAGCTCCTCCGTACAAGGCGAACGCAGATCCTCCTCCAGCAGCGCGCGGCGCTCTGCGTCCAGGGGCCCGGCGTTGCGCAGGCGCTCGGCGGTGTAACGCGCAAGCTCCTTCGCGGGATCGATGCGGGTGACAGTCAGCCGCTCCAGCGCGTCGGCGCCGAGCACGTCGGTGGGCCGCCCGGCGGGATCGGTCGTGGACAGGTGCGCCTCATGGCCGCGGCGGACCAACCCCACCGCCACCGCGGCAGCGATCGTCGTCTTGCCGACGCCACCCTTGCCCATCACGAGCACGGCGCCGGGACCGTCGGCGACCAGCGCGTCGATCAGGGCATCAAGCCCAGGCAGCGCCGCGTCCGTGTCGCCGTCGGAGCTCGGTCCAGGCGTTGCCGCCTTCCCGGCGATCAGTGCGCGCAACGCCGGCACCCCGGTCAGGTCCAGCGCGACCATCGGCACCGCCGCCGCCGGGATGCCGCGCAGCCTCGCCGTCATCGACTCCAGCGCCCCGCGCTGGCGCTCTGCGAGCGCTTCGGCCACCGCGTCACCGGCCAGCGGCGCGTCGAACAGGCCGTTGATGACCAAGCGCTGGTTGCCAATGCCCTGGGCGGCCAGTTCGCTGCCGGCGCGATCGGCTTCACGCAGCGCCGCCCGGTCAGGGCGACTGACCAGAACCAGCGTCGTCTGCGCGGGGTCGCCGAGCTGCTCGACCGCGGCGCTGTACTGCTCGCGCTGCGCCTGCAGGCCCGACCGTGGCCCGAGGCAGCTGGCGGCGTCCGGACTCTGCTCGATGTACTGCGACCACGCGCTCGGTAGGTTCATCAGCCGCAGGGTGTGGCCCGTCGGCGCGGTGTCAAAGAGCACGTGGTCATAGCGGCCCGTCAGGTCGGGGTGCACGATCAGCTGCGTGAACTGATCAAAGGCCGCCACCTCGACGGTGCATTCCCCGGCGAGCTGCTCCTCGATGGCGCGCAGCTCCTGCTCGGAGACCACGCCACGGTACGGCCCGAGTACACGCTCGCGGTATCCCGCCGCCGCCACATCAGGGTCGAGGTTCATGACCTCAAGGCCCGGAACCCCGCGGATGGTGCCGCCCACTGAGCCCACCGAGCTGCCTAGGACCTCGCTGAGGTTCGACGCCGGATCGGTGCTGACAAGCAGCACCCGCCGGCCGATGTCGGCCAGCGCCACCGCAACCCCGCTGGCCACCGTCGTCTTGCCGACACCGCCCTTTCCGGTGAAGAACACGAACGGGGTCTTCCAGCCGACCCAGTCAAGCGCTGCAAGGGACGGGCCGTCCACTAGGACACCCGATCGATGTCGCCGTTCATGCAGATCACAGGACCCTATCCACCGTGGTCGCGGCGCCGGCGATGAGCTCCCCGCGCCCGCGGAGCTGCTGTGCGGAGCGTTCGCTGCATGCCTGTTGAAGAACGTCGAGCGCTTCTCGCAGATGCTGCCCGTCAGCCAGCAGCGGGCGTCGGTGCATGTCGTCGCCGACACGATCCGCGTTGTCGCTTTCCATTCATTTGCGACACGGCGTTCCCGGACGCTGACGAGAGGTGGCGGGGACGTGGGACGCAACGGGACGGTGTCTCGGGCCTTCGCGGAGGTACTCCGGAGCCCCGCTTGTCACCTCGCCGGCGTCCGGGCAGCCGGTCGCCGATCGGAAGGCGTCGGAGGCCCTCCCGCGCGGCGCCCGTCCGTCCCCGCCCCATCCCGGTCCCGCGCTGTCGCATTACTCCAAAGCGGGAGCGGGCGGGGTCAACTCTCGGAGATGCATCGGACGATCGAGATAGCCCGCAGCCTCTGCGGCTAGCCTTGGGGGCGACCATCAAGAGTCGGGTTAGGCACTGGGGCCGCAGCCCGCCGCAACCAGCCGAATGGCATGGTGCGAACGCCCAGCGATGGAGGCGATGCACGTGACACGCGTGATCAGCAAGCTGCGGACCGCACTGGGCCGCAGTCGCAGTACGAGCACAGCAACCGACCCGCTGGCGAGCACGGCGCCCGAGGACTTCCTCGTCGAGGTCAGCGTGCCCGCCGAGGACGGCGGGGAGCCTGTGACCGTCGGCTTCGCGTTGTCGGAGTTGCGGGAGATCGACACGCTCGCCGAGCTTCGAGAGCGCACCGCCGAGAAGGGCGCGCCGCTTCCCGTGCGCAGCGGCAACCCCCGCCCGAACGTCAACCCGGGGGACCACCACCAGGGGATCAACGCCCTCCTCAGGGACCGCGGAGTCCCTCTCGATGTCGAGCGCCAGAAGGAGCTTCGCGGCACGACGATCGCGCGCTTCGCCCCGCTAAGGCGCGGACGCGGACTCACGGCCCGCGCTTGGGGCACAGCCGCGAGCAGCTCAGGCGAGTCGCTTGGCGAGCCTCAGCGGCCCAACGAAGACCAGGACGAAGGACTTTCCTGATCCGCCGGGGGGCGCGTGCACCGTCCTGCGGCGTCGGCCGTCGTGTAACCACGATGTGCGCCGCGCCGCGTTCCGAGCGGCCGAAACCCGAGAACTGACCCTCCGCTTCATTGTCGATCTCACAGCGCGGTCGCGGCCCCCCGGCGGCGGCTGTCGTTGCGAACCTCGGTCTGTCGGCAGCGGCCAATACCACCTCATCCTCACCACCGGCCACCTCCAGCACATGACCACCATCATCACCGCTCCGCTTCCCATGCAGCGCAGCAGTGTCGCTTCTCGGGGCATGAAACTGTTGCTCGGAGGCTGTGTCCGGGTTCGGGGCTACGGTCGCGCGACTGGGACAGGGGCCTCTTGGGAGAACGCAGATTGGGCAGGCCGGTTCTTGGGACGATGGGCTTTGAGCCCGAGCTTTTCGTTGGCCGCCCCTGCGACTTGCCCGGTTGCGCTGCGAGCGCGGATCCGTCGTTGTCGTTTGCCCACTGGTTCTCCCGACCGTGTGATCGAGAGCAGGAGGTGGTGTGGTGAGATCGATCGGGTTGGACGTGCATCGCGATTTCTGCGAGGTCGCGATCTTGGACTCCTGCGGGGGCCGCGCGCGCGGGCGCGTCGCGACGACCCCGCAGGACCTTGAGCTGTTCGCGCAGAGCCTTGGGAGTGATGATCGGGTGGCGTTGGAGGTGACCGGCAACGCGTGGGAGATCGCGCGAATCCTCGAGCCGCACGTCGCGCGGGTGATCGTCGTCTCCCCGAGTGACACGGGGATCCGTCAAGCGCGCGCGAAGACCGACCGCCTCGACGCATTGGCGCTCGCCAGGTTGCTGGCGGCCGGGTCGCTGGACGCGGTCTGGATGCCCGACGAGCCGGTCCGCGTGATGCGCCGGCGCCTGGCGCGGCGCGCGCAACTGGTCGCGGCGCGCACGCGCGCCAAGAACGAGATCCACGCAGTGCTCGTGCGTCGCCTGAAGGGCCGCCCGCCGGCCAGCGACCTGTTCGGCGCCCGGGGCCGCCAGTGGCTCGCCGAGCTGCAGCTGCCCGTCGAGGAGCGCGAGAGCGTCGAGGGCGGGCTGCGACACATCGCCTTCCTGGACGGTGAGCTCGAACAGGTCGAGCGGCTGATCGCCCAGCAGGCACTCAGCTGGCCGCAGGTGCGCCGGCTGATGAGCGTGCCCGGTGTCAACGTGACCGTCGCCGCGACGTTCCTGGCGGCGGTCGGTGACATCCGCCGCTTCCCGACCCCCGGCAAGCTGGTCGGCTACCTGGGCCTTGATCCCAAGGTCCGCCAGTCCGGTGAGGGCCCCGCCCGCCACGGACAGATCAGCAAGCAGGGCTCCGGGCCCGCGCGTCACGCGCTGGTCGAGGCGTGCTGGTCAACGGTCCGTCAGCCCGGCCCGCCACGCGCGTTCTACCAACGCGTCAAAGCGCGCCGCGGCCACCAGATCGCGATCGTCGCCAGCGCCCGCAAACTCGCCTGCCTGTTCTGGTGCCTGCTCACCCGCGGCGAGGACTACGCGTTCGCCCAGCCATCACTGACCCGCAAGAAGCTGCGCCAACTCGAGCTGCAGGCCGGCGCGCCGCGCCACCAAGGCGCCCGCGGGATCTGGTCTACGAACACCGCGATCAGACCAGCCGAACGCGAGCTGGCACTCCAGGCCCAGCGCGCCTACGAGCGCACCGTCAAGGACTGGCAGCAGCAGCGCGGGCGCGAGCGCGACAGCGGGCCGCGCATCTGATGGCTCCTCAAGGGAACACGTCGCGCGGCAGACCCCAAGGCCCAAGTCTGCCCTTTGACTCGTCGTCACCCGCGCCCACCAACACTCTCCCAAAGGACCAGCCCGCCGACAACACCACTTGACTTTCATCCGTCGTCCAAAGCGCTACGTTCGGGCGTCGCCGCGTCAACGCTGCGGCTGTACGCCGTGCGAGCGTTCTTAGACAACACCGGCGACGAGACGGCGTCGCGCTCCCCGCGCTCGCTTCCGCCCAGATGCGAGCACCCGAGTGCCGGTCCGCGACGCGCCTGCTGCGGACGAATTCCAGCGCGCCTTTCCGAACTTCGGATCGGGGCTGTGGAGCCCGTCGGTGCAGCGCGACATCGCAAAGTCATGCCCGGCGGCCTTGACCTTCGCCCAGTCAACGGATGGCTGGTTGAAGCTCGCATCCGTGCCGTTCAACGTCACGGTTCCCGTCGGGGCCGAGGTCGTTGCGGCGTGCCCGCTTACAGCGTGGGCCGTTGCGGGATGCGCGGGATGGCTGGCCGGTCCGAAGTCGGGCAGCACCGGCCCAGGGCTGGCTGTGAAGTTCACGTGATGATGCTCGGGGATGCTGTTGGGGTAGGTGCGGTGGACCTTGTAGCCGAGCTGGTCAAGCACCGATACGAGCCCGTCGGAGTCGCTGACGTCAAGGCCGAGCTCAAACCACTTGAGCTGGCGGCCGACCGGGCAAGGAAACCCGTTCGCGTCCGAGCGCAGCTCGTGACTTGATGCTCCGGGCGGGTTTGCCGGCGCGCAATCGCCGCCACAGTGGGCCGGGCACTGGCCGGTAGCGATCTTCCGCTGCGCGCAGTCAAACAGCGTGGCCTGCGACTTCTTGCAAAGCGCTCCGCGACGCCCTTGCGACGGTGTGAGCTGACGAGCTGTCCGTCCCAGGAATGCTCGTGCCACGCGCTCGTCCCTGTTGCAGTGCACCAGCCGGCTTCCCACGGGGGCTGGGATGACGATGCACCGAACTGCGACGCGCCTGACCCATGTCTACTCGGTTGCCCCCGCTGCCCGTCAGCTAGCGCTGTCGCTTTCGTCGGAGCGGCAGCGGGCGATCGCGGCTCCTGCACCGCGATCGCCGGGCTCGTTCGGAGGTCCTAGGGCTTGGTGATGTTGTGCACGGGGAACTCGTGCACGTCAGGCGGGTTGGGCATGCCGCGATCGCCGAGTTCCTGCATCCCGGGCCCGAGCCTCCCGGAGACGAACCGGTCGAAGGCATCACGCGACTGCCAGAAGTCAATGACGCCCCACCCCTGGTCGATCGGACCAGCGGAGTGGAAGATCAACCCCGGGGGCGGATCAGCGTCGATCTTCATGTGGCTGTGCACGGCGTCGTACTGCTCCTGGGTGCCGCCGCTGAACTTCAGGCGAATACCGACCGGCATGGCTGGGGCCTTTCATCGATTGACAGTCCGAGGCGACCATCCGCCCACCGCCTCAGCACGAGCTAAACGATCAGCGCGACAACTATTCGCCCTCTTCCCATGCGCAGCGGCAGCGCTGCCGCTCGTCGTCCGAAGGAGGACCGGTCGGGATCCCGCGCCGCTGGCATGCGAGGCGGCGCCTTGGCTGTCAGGTTGGTCGTGTCACCAGGTCGCACGAGGACGTCACGCCGTCGTTATCTGCACCTAACGCGGGGGTGGGAGGTTCAGCCCCATCAATCATGGTCCCCTGCTCCTGCGCTCTCTCGCCTGCGGAGCGGGAAGGAATCACGCTCCCAGGGCGTCCTTGGAAGGTAGGCAGGGGAACCATTCCGCTTCTCACCAGGGAGTGCCGCATGCCACGCACACCGACCGTCGTTCTCACGCTCGTGACGCTCGGAGCGCTCGCCGCCCCCGCCACGGTCATCGCCGCCGGCAACCCAGCCGGCACCGGCCAGCCCAACCAGTCCTGCGAAGAGCAGCCATCCGCGCCGGCAGGCTTCTCGACGGCAGGATTCGCGAACGCGCAGACGCGGTACGCGGGCAGTGGATCGGGGTCTGCGCACGCGGGCAGCACGCATGCCGTCTCGCAGTACGACATCGCCTGCTTCCAGGTCAGTCAGCACCACTAGACCCGCCGCCATCGGGGCCGAACCTCGAGTTCGGCCCCGGCTCAACCTCTCCGATCGGAAGGACACCCAGTGACCGGCATGCTCGCCCGCCTGGTTCCCGCCTCCGGCATCGCGGTGACGGTGGCCGTGTTGCTCGCCGCCTGCGGAAGCTCGAACTCCTCCTCCTCGAGCAGCGCCTCCACAGCAACCCCGACCAAAGCGGCGACCTCGTCGACCACGACAACCGCGGCCCCAGCGTCGAGCGGTGCGAGCACGGTCAGCCTCTCGGCTGACGCCAGCGGCCAGCTCGCCTTCGACAAGAGCAGCCTGAGCGCGAAGGCCGGGACGGTCACCATCCGCATGACCAATCCATCAGGCTCAGGCATCCAGCACGGCATCGCCATCCAAGGTCAGGGCGTGAACACTTCCGGCAAGATCGTCCCACCCGGCGGCACCTCGACCCTGACCGTGACCCTCAAGCCCGGCACCTACACCTACTACTGCCCCGTCCCCGGCCACAAGGCGGCAGGCATGATGGGCACCCTCACCGTCGCATAGCCGTTGGCATCCAAGTACGACCGGCGTAAGCAAGCCACAGTTCGCACTACGAGCCACCGGGCTCCAGACATAATCGGATGACAAGCGCGGCGGTGTTTGCGCCGAGCGTCGGATGCGTCGTTGGCGAACGGCCAGAGGACTACTGCGGGTCGTCCTGGCGCCGGGCCGAAGGGATCGCAGAGGCGCTGCCCCCACGCTCCCGGGCGAGCGCCTCCTCGATTGCGTCGAGGCGCTCGGCGAGATCGTCGAACCGTGCCAGAGCGACATGCTCGAACTCCCGCTCACGCAGTTCGTCCGGCGCCTCCACCTCGTGTACGAACAATGAGGCGATCGCAGCGGTCGCCACCGCCAGCATCACGAAACCCGAGACCATCAACACTCCCGAGAGGATCCGTCCACCGGTCGTTTCAGGCGACTCGCCGACGAACCCGACCGTCGTCATCAGCGACAGCGCCCACCACAGGCCCTCCCAATACGAGGAGACCGTGTTCGACTCCAGCGCGGCGAAGCCCGCTCCCGCCAGGAGCACGACCAGCGGTGCCAGGACGAGCAACGAGCTGACCGCGGCTCGACGGCTGACGTGCGTTCGGCGACCGCGTGCGGCCATGAACGACAGTATGCGCCCGCATGTGCGATCACCGTCGAGCGAACCGGGCCTGCAATGCAAAGCAGCACTGCGGACGTCTGCGCTTCGCTACGTCAGTCACTCGCGCCCGACACCAACGATCCCACACCACCACCAAGGCAAGCAACACCACTTGACTTTCATCCGTCGTCCAAAGCGGCAGCGGACGCCAGAGCGGCCGGTGCGGCTGGGATCCTCGCCGCGCTCGGTTGCTCGATCCTCACCGGCAGCACCGCCGGGCTGGTCGATCAGATGGTGTAGAGGGCGAGCACGGCGGCCGTAGCACCGATCGCCGCGACCGCGAACGCTATCGACGACGACCGGTCGTGGAGCCCGGTCACCTGGTATCCGATGTAGATCCACAGCGCCGCGAACTGCGAGAAGTAGTCGAGCTTGACGTCCAAGACGTTCTTGGCGACGACCGCCTCGACCAGCAGGCACGCTGCCACAACCAGGCTCAGCCGCACCTCAGGGCCAACCCGGGGCGAGGCGCCGCCCCCGGTTGGCATCTGGTGGTCAGCCCGGTCGCTCATGATGTGACTTCTGGTGTCCACCACGGACCATCATCACGATCATCTGGGCGCATGTCACCGCGCAGCCCACGGCAGGAATCAGAGCCCAGAACCCGGCTCCAACAGCCGAGAGGATCGCGGCCAGCGCACCGAAGCTCACACAGAGGAGCATGAGCCGGGGAGAGTGATGCATGAAACCTCCTCCCTATCGCTCGCCCGAAGGTATCTCCGAGCGCCGCTACCCCCATCCGTAGAAGTGCGCAGCGAGGACTCGGCTAACGCGCAGCCACCAGATGGTCCCCGTGCTTCGTGGACCGCTCGGACCACCCGTGATCGGTGGGCGTCCCACCCCCGACGACCCGAGTGGTGATCACATGAACCCGCCTGAGGCCATCGCTGCCGTTATTCGTCCGTTGCGACAGTGGCGCGACGACGCTGCCGCAATGCTGCTCGTGCCTCAAAGGAGCAGTCGTCGAGCGGGCGCCAGCGAGTAGCGCTGCTCGTCCGTCCTGCGCGAGAGTGTCGTGATGACCCGCCGCGTGCTCCAGACCCCGCCACAGGCGGTTCGCGCGCGACGTGCATCAAGATCGCGCTGTGACGACAGAGGCCATGCGCGCAGGCTCCGTAGAATCTCGTCGCCCACGAGGTCCAGTGCGCCGACGGATCCGCGCCCGGCCGGCCGACGTCATCGACCTTTTCGTCTACGTGGTCGTGCTCAACCTCGCCACGCCGGAAGACTCGGAGGACGACAACAATGACCGACAACGCGACGACGGTTCGCACTGCGGATGGGCGAACGCTGGCCTATGCGGAGACCGGCGACCCTAACGGCGCGCCGTTGTTCTACTTCCACGGCATCCCGGGATCACGATCGGACTTCGACCGGCCGCTCGGTCAGGAGGCGCTCGCGGGCTCGGGCGTGCGACTGATCGGACTCGATAGGCCCGGGTTCGGCGCTTCGGACTTCCAACCCGGTCGACGCTACGACGACTGGCCGGCCGACGTTGCGACACTCGGAGACGAGCTCGGGATCGACCGGTTCGGTGTCCTGGGCTACTCGACCGGCGGGCCGTACGTCGTCGCGTGCGCCCGGGCGTTGGCAGACCGGCTCACGTTCGCCGGGATCGTCAGCGGCGTCGGCCCGGCCGAGACCCCGCGCTTCCGCCATCGGATGGCCAAGACGGATGCCATCATGACCCGGCTTGCCCGGGTCGCACCGCCGCTGGCGCGCCTTGCGATCAAGCAGGCGACCAGGACAGCCGAGCGGTCGCCCGAGAAGTTCTCGCGCCTGTATGGCAAGGACCTGTCGGCGCCGGATCTGGAGGTTCACCGCGATCCGGCGTTTCGCCAGGCTGCCCGCGAGATCTTCCTGGAGTCCACCCGCCACGGTCCGGCTGGCGTCGTCCACGAGTACAAGCTCTGGGGAACGCGCTGGGGATTTCATTTCGAAGAGGTCGACTTCCCCATCCAGCTTTCGCACGGCGAAGCGGACCCGATCGCCCCACTGCACCACGCCGAGTACGTCGCTGGACGCCTGGCGAACGCCAAGCTGACCGTCCTGCCCGGTGTCGGTGTCCTGCACACGCCGGCTCGCTGGCACAACTTCTTCACGGCGGCCTCGGCCGCGCACACGACGGGACCGGCACTCAATCGGGACGCTCGCTGATCTCCCATCGGCTGCTCGTCTCAGTGCGACTGAGGTCGCCGCTGGCCACGCTCTTGGGCTGCCGCTTTCGTCTGACAGCGGCAGCGAGGTCAGCGCCCGGCGGCGCTGCTCCTTTCCATGGAGGCTGTTGCACAAACCAGCCTGGTCGCCGCGCTCCACGTTTCCCGACATCAGATCGCCCTCGGGAGGTTGCCGGAGGCCGGTAGGAGCGCCTCCGCGAGGCCGACTGTCCAGGTCTTGGCCCAACGACGGGTTTACGCAACAGCCTCCATGCAAAGATGGCATGAGCCCACTGGTTGGCGTGGCGTAGCTGGGACCTCCCCAGCTCATGCGCAGATGATGTGCGCAGGTAGTCAACCGTGGAGCTTGAGGAGGCCCCGTGATGGCGATCGTAATGGGACTCGATCAGCATCGTGCGCAGATCACGGCCGAGTGGATCGACACCGACAGTGGCGAGATCGGCCGCGCCCGCGTCTCGCCCGCATTGCGCGCTGACGTGCGCCGGTTCTTGGGGCGGTTTGCCGGCCAGGAGCTGGAGGTGGCGCTGGAGGCGACGACCGGCTGGCGGTTCCTCGCCGAGGAACTGCGCGCTGTGGGCGCGCAGGTGCATTTGGCCGAGCCGGCCGAGCCGTAATCCCCCCTCGGCGGCAATGATCGCGGCCATGGCCGTGGGCGCACCAATCTGGACGGGCGTTCGGCCCGGCGCGGGGATCGCAATCTGGAATCAACGTGGGCGCCGTAGGCTGTGTTCGGGGTCAGCGACCTACGACGGTTCGCGAGGACCCGGTTAAGCCGTTGGCGTAGTCCCGCGGTGGCCCCGCCCGGCAACGCGCGGGGTCATCGTTCCGCGCGATTTCGCCACTGGCCCCTCCGGCGGCGGGCCTAGGATTCCGGCCGGTGGACTCGGGACCGGATCACGATGACGTTCGGGGTAGGTCGTACTCGTCTCGCGCGTCAGCGAGGCGCAGGCGAGCTTCTTAGACCCGGGGCGTAGGCTCTGTGTCCCCCGGTGCCACGGACGGGCCCTGACGGCGATGGCCCCGCTCGGACGCGGGGTCGTCGTGGCTTCTACCCCACCACCGCTTCGAGGAACGTGTAGGCGCGGATGACCCCGAACGGCACGTGACGCATCCCGTCGATCTCAAGCCCGTCAGGTGCAATCAGGGTCAGGCGGCCGATCACGTTCTCGGCGTTCGCCACCCGCAGCGCAATCAGACCCTGCGGCGCGTGCCCGTGAAGGTCGCGCGCGGGCCAGTCGCCCGCGGCGAATTCCGGGCGGGCGATCCAGTTCTCCGCGGTCCAGTCGCGATCCACACAGCGACCATCCGCCCAGCATGGGCGACAACGCATCCGTAGTCCGCCGACGGACTGCATGAGCGCGCTCCGGGCGCCCTGCGGGCACGGAAGCGACACCCGCGTGTCCGTGCACCCCCGAACCGGGAGACAGCGTTCTACGCGGCCAGCTCGGCGCGCGCCAGCGCCAGCTCAAGCAGCTCGACGGGTTCATCGCGGAGGGGGTCATCGAACTCAAGCGCGGCGACGACCGCCTCACCTGCGGTCGCAGGCAACCGTTCGTAGCTGCGTCGCCACGCGTCGCACGTGCTCTACAGCGCGCGGCGCCAGGAGTCGCGCTCGTCCTCGGGTGCCTCGTCGAGCGTCCGGAGCGCGACCGCCCACGCCGCGTCGAAGTCGGCGCCTGCGCGACGCTGCGCCGTGAGCGCTTCGCGGACCGCGACCGCTGGCGCGACGTCCGGCGGCGCGAGCAGGCGTGCAGGGGCGCGTCCCACGACGGCAGCCTAGATCGCGCACCGGCTCAAACCCCCCACGTCGGGACCGCAACGGCCGACTGACGAGGTGCCCCCGGCGCCGCACTTGCGAAAGACGCGGCCCGGGGGCTGGCCGGGCAGGAGACCTGCTGACCATGCCCGACCCGCTCAGCGTAGGCGCCTGCCCGCGTGCTGAGGCACGACGGGCTGCGTGCCTCAGGATCGTGCCTCAGCGCTCGGGCGCCGGGCGTTGCGAGCGCCCCGTGGTTACGGCGGCCGGTCGCCGCAACTCCCCGTGCCTGCCGCGTGTCTGGCATCCCGTGGCCTCGGCTGGCCTGACGGGTCACCACCGCGACCTCAATCGGGGAGACAGGAATTGAACCTGCGACCGCCCGGCCCCATCTGGCGCCGGCGAGGGCGTACTTCTGCCCGTGTGGCGGTTTGCCTGGCTGGAGTGACCGTCGCGGACAGCTCTGTTTCAACTAGCGCCGACGACCGCCTCCTCGGGCGGCCGTCGCGGGGGAGTGCTGTGGTCGAGGGGTCAGCTGTGGTTCGGGCCGTTGCGTGCGCCGTGGGAACGGCTCACGCGTCCGGCGCGGTCGTCGGCGCCGCGGCCGTGGCGGGCACGGCGATGGGCGCGGCGTGTCGCTCGCGCCTTCAACTTGTCGGTGCCGCTGTGGCGCATGTGGCCAGCGGGATCGTCGGCGCCCGGCAGCATGTCGTCCAGGCGAGTCAGCGCCGGCGCGATCGCCGCGCGGGACACCGTCGGTGAGACCTCCACCAGGTGTCCCTCCGCCTCGACGCGCTCCCGCGAATCTCGGCGCGCCTCGTCGATCGTGATCGACCGCAGCGCAAAGGACCCGCCGATCACCACCACCGCGATCGCCGCGAGGCTGCCGAGCATGAACCGCGCGACCGCCGAGCCGATGCTGGGCGGGTCCGCTGAACGGTTCGACCCTCGCCTTCGCTTGTCACCGGCACCGGTCACGGCGCCGCATCTTGCCGCTCACCCACCGAGCACGCACCACCTCTGCGACCAAAGTCCCGTTGCGGCTCGGACCGCATCGCGCCCAACCTCAATGCACATGACCCGCCATAGAAGGATCCCCATGTCACCCGCCCGCATGCTCGCCGCCGGCCTCCTGAGCGCCGCGACGGCGCTCACCCCCGCCGCCGCGCTCGCCGCGGGTAGAGATGTCCGCGTCAAGGGAACGTGCTCAAAGTCCTCAACGGCGAAGCTCAAGCTCAGGGCCGACGGCGCGTGGATCGAAACGGAGTTCGAAGTCGACCAGAATCGCAACGGCGTGCGCTGGACCGTCACCCTCCGACGCAATCGGACCCTTGCCGCTTCAACGCGGGCAACGACCAAGGCCCCCAGCGGCTCGTTCACCGTCCGGCGACTGCTCAAGAACGGACCGGGCGCCGACACCGTCACGGCCAAGGCCGTCAGCTCATCGGGCGAGATCTGCACCGCGCACGCCACGATCACCTGATCCTGGCGCCCTGACTGAGCCGCAGCCCGTCGCGGCGTCGTTCCGTGCCCGCCCGTCCAGCGCCCCGCCGTGGAGAGGGCTGCGCCCGCGGTGTGGCTCCGTGGGGCTATCACCTTCCGTCGTGGAACGGCCATCGGGCCGTCGCGCATCGTCCCCCTCGTGGGCTACCTTCCACACCTCAGCGGCACGGGTGGCTGTCGTCGACCCCACCGTGGCCCGGGAGGCCCTGCGTGCCCGCGCTGCGCAGGCGTTCCCCGGTCACTGAGCAGACAGGACTGACGGTGGAGCACACCATCATGCCGGCAGAGTCGCATCTCAGTCACCGCTCGAACTGGCTCCGGGCCGCGGTACTCGGCGCCAACGACGGGATCGTCTCCACCGCCAGCCTGGTCCTCGGCGTCGCGGCCTCCGGCGCGTCGGGCACCGCGATCATGACCGCTGGCGTCGCCGGTCTCGCAGCGGGCGCATTGTCGATGGCCGCCGGCGAGTACGTCTCGGTGAGTTCCCAGCGTGACTCCGAGGAGGCAGACCTGCGGCTCGAGCGGCGCGAGCTGCGCGCTGATCCGGGCGGCGAGCTGCGCGAGCTCGCAGAGATCTACGAGGGTCGTGGACTCCCCGCCGATCTGGCACACCAGGTCGCGGTCGAGTTGACCAGCGCCGGCGCGCTGGCAGCCCACGCACGTGACGAGCTTGGTCTCGAGGATCAGCGGCGTGCCCGCCCGCTGCAGGCGGCCTGGACATCGGGACTTGCGTTCTCGGCCGGCGCGATCCTGCCACTCGTCGCCATCGCCGTCGCTCCCGCGTCGGTGAGGGCCGCCACCTGCGTCGCCGCGACCCTCGTGGCGCTCGCCCTGCTCGGTGACGCTGGAGCGCGTCTCGGCGGTGCGCGGCGCCTGCCGGCCACGATACGCGTCCTCACTTGGGGCGCTGTGGCGATGGCTGTCACCGCCGGCATCGGCGCCCTGGTCGGCCAAGCCACAGGCTGAGCAACCGCGCCGAGGTTCTCTGCGATGGTGAAGCCCGGACGCGAACCGGGACTGGTACCACGGCTGGTACCACAGGACGTCATCCCGAACCTCTCAGCCAACGCCGGAACGCCGAGGGCCCCGGTGGAACGGGGCCCTCGGCAGTCGGGGAGACAGGATTTGAACCTGCGACCGCCCGGCCCCCAGCCGGGTGCGCTACCAGACTGCGCCACTCCCCGTGACCGGGCCATCGTAGCGCCGGGCCGCTCCGGCGGCGGTGCGCCGTTCGGCAAGCGGGCGACCGGACTCGAACCGGCACTGAGAGCTTGGAAGGCTCTTGTGCAACCGTTACACCACACCCGCGCAGCCGGGGTTGAGTATAGGTCTCAGCGACGCGCCCGGACCATCACGCGCGGCGCTCCTCAGCGGGGACGTGACCGCTCTCGTCGACCATCGTCTCCCGCGGCCAGCCGCCCTCGAAGTTGTCGAGCGCCCCGTCGAGCGTGACGACCGACCCGCTCAGCGCGCGGCCCATCGGCGTCGCCAGCAGGGTCACGAGCCAGCCGAACTCCTCGAGCGTCCCGAGCCGCTGGAGCGGGACGCTGGCCGCGATGCCGCGCTGGAAGATCTCCGGGTACTTGCGCAGCGACTCGGTGGCGAAGCGCCCGATCGCGACCGCGATGACCGCGATCCCGCGCTCGGCCCAGGCCGCGGCCTGCTCGCGCCCCATCGCCTCGACGGCTGCGCGCGCGGCGCCCGTGTGGGCCATCGTCGGGAAGCCGCGATGCGGTGAGACGGTGACGTTGACGACCGTCCCCCCCGTGTCCGCGAACCCGCGCTCGGCGGCTGCGAGCGTCATCGTGCGCGTGCCCTCGACGTTCAGGCGCCAGACGGCGGCCCAGCCCTTTCCGCTGAGGTCCTCCGCCGGGACGAGGTACTGCCCGCCCGCGTTGTTGACCAGCATGTCGAGCCGGCCGTGGCGGGCGACGACGGCATCCACGATCGCCACGGCGCTCTCGGGCTCGCGGATGTCACCGACGGCGGTCGAGCAGCGCTCGCCGATCGCGCCCGCCGCCTCGTCGAGGACCTCCGCGCGGCGCCCGGCGATCACCACGCTCGCGCCGGCGGCGTGCAGCTCGGTCGCGGCCTGCCGGCCGAGGTTCGTCCCGCCGCCGGTGACGAGCACGACGCGACCGTCGAGCACTCCCTGGGCGAAGATCGCGCTGGCGTTCGACACGGCGTCCGGACCCTACACTCGGGCGCATGCGGACCCGGCGCGTGCTCGGCGCGGGACTCGCGGTGCTCGGTGCGCTGCTGATCCTCGACGCCGCACTGACGCTCGCCTGGCGCGAGCCGGTCACCTGGCTGCTCGACCGCGGCGGCCAGCCGCGGCTCGAGCGCCGGCTGGCGACGCTGGACCGCACGTTCGCCGCGGAACTTCCGCGCGAGCTGTCCGCCCGGCTCTCGGCGAGCGAGCGTCTCGACGTCGCCGCGCGCGCGCTCGCCCGCGCCACGCGGCCCGGTGACCCGCTCGGGCGGATCAGCATCCCCTCGATCGGCGTGCGCTTCGTCGTCGTCGAGGGCACCACCTCGCACGACCTGCGCTTCGGCCCCGGGCACTACGTCCCCACCGCCCTGCCGGGCGAGGGCGGCACCTTCGGGCTCGCCGGCCACCGCACGACGCATCTGCAGCCGTTCCGCAGCATCGACGCGCTGCGTCCGGGCGACACCATCGTCATGACGATGCCCTACGGGCGCTTCACGTACCGCGTCGAGGGAACGCGGATCGTCGCGCCCAGCGACGTCGGCGTGCTCACCCGCGCGGCCGGCACCGAGCGGATCGTGCTGACAGCGTGCCACCCGCTCTACAGCGCCGCCCAGCGGATCGTCGTCTCCGGGCGGCTGGTCGGCGCGACGCCGCTCGGCGCCGCCGCCGGACGTGTCGTGTGAGGTGCGGTGGGCGGCGGAAGCGCCGCTAGCCTGGGGGTGTGGCGACGACGCGGATCGTTCGCAGTGAGCGCTTTCCCGACCTCGGCGACGAGGTCCTCTTTCCGCGCCTCTCCGACGCCAAACTCCACTGGCTGGGCGAGCGCGGGGACCGGCGGACGTTCCAGCCCGGCGAGGTGCTCTACGAGCACGCCGTCCGGGACGCGCCGTTCTACGTCATCGAGCACGGGCGTGTCGAGTTCGTCGACCGCAAGCCCGGCAAGGACGTCCACGTAGCGCAGGCCGACAGCCGGACGTTCATCGGCGACATCGCCGCGTTCACCGGCGAGCCGACGATCAGCGCCTGCGTGGCCGTCGAGCCGACGGAGGTGATCGAGTTCGACCGAGCCGGGCTGCGCGACATGGTCGCCCGCTGGCCCGAGTTCGGCGAGCACGTCTTCCGGACGCTGATGGCGCGGCGCGCGTGGAACGAGGCCGAGGGCCACGGCGTCATGCGGCTGATCGCCGCGCGGGGCTCGCGGCGCGCCTTCGAGGTGCGCGACCTGCTCGAGCGCAACCTGCTGCCGGTGCGCTGGTTCGACGTCGACGCCGACGAGGAGAGCGTGGGCCTGCTCGACTGGCTCGACATCCCGCGCTCGGAGACGCCGGTCCTGGTGCACGCCACGAACGTGATGCGCAACCCCTCGTCGGCGCAGGTCGCACGTTCGCTCGGGCTCCGCGCAGAGGTCGACGGGCAGCGCTTCGACCTCGTCGTCCTGGGCGCCGGTCCAGCGGGCCTGGCCGCTGCCGTTTACGGCGGCTCCGAGGGCCTGCGAACGCTCGTCGCCGAGGCCTGGGCGCCGGGCGGGCAGGCCGGCACGAGCACGCGGATCGAGAACTACCTCGGGTTCCCGGTCGGGATCTCCGGCACCGAGCTGACCCGCAAGGCGACGCTCCAGGCGCGCCGGTTCGACGCGGTGCTGTCGAGCTTCCACCCCGCCGTGGAACTCGCCGACGGCCCCGAGGGCCTCGTGCGCGTGGATCTCGACGACGGCCAGCACGTCCTGGCGCGCTCCCTCGTGATGGCCACCGGCGCGCGCTGGCGCGAGCTGCAGGCTGACGGCGTCGAGCGCTTCCGCGGCGCGGGCGTCTACCACGCGGCGATGCCGACCGACGCCGAGCGCTCGCGCGACGAGGACGTGATCGTCGTCGGCGGCGGCAACTCCGCCGGCCAGGCGGCGGTCCACCTCGCGACGAAGGCGCGCAGCGTCCGCGTCGTGGTGCGCGGCACGGCGCTGAAGTCGACGATGTCGCACTACCTCGTCGATCGCATCGAGCGCTCGCCGCGGATCGAGGTCGTCACGGAGACGGAGGTCGTCGCCGTGCAGGGCACCGCCACCGTCGAGTCCGTGATGCTGCGCCATCGCCGCGACGGTGCCGTCCGGCGGGTGGCCTGCACCGCGATGTTCGTGATGATCGGCGGCGAGCCGTGCACCGAGGCGGCGACCGGGATGCTCGCGCTCGACGAGGCGGGGTACCTGCTCTGCGGCAGCGGCGCGGCACGGCGCAACGGGCACCTGCGCTGGCCGCTGCCCGACCGCGAGCCGCATCTGCTCGAGACGACCCGTCCCGGAGTGTTCGCGGCCGGTGACGTGCGCGCGGGCGCATCGAACCGCGTGGCGGGTGCGGTCGGCGACGGCGCCCTCGTGGTGCGGTTCGCGCACGAGGTGCTGTCGGGCTGACCGGACGGACGGGGGACCGAGGAGTCGAACCTCGCGTTGCGGTTTTGGAGACCGCCGTGTTACCGATACACCAGTCCCCCAGCGCGCGGTCAGGATAGCTTGGACGACACCTCCTCGACCGCCTCGTCCTGCTCGCCGCTCAGCTCAGCAGCTCCGGGACCGCGGAGAAGCCGAGCCGTCCTCCCGGAGGGGGATTGAGCGCGTCACCGAGACGCACGAGGCCGTCCCGTGCCCTGTCTCGCGCCTCGCCGAGCCCCAGGACGTCCGCGGCGCGGTCGAACACCGTGGGCGGAAGCTCGGTCGAGCGCTCCACCGCTTCGATCTTGGCCAGCGCGGCCTGCGCAGCGAGCCGCCCGCGCTCCACGTCGGTCCGATGCGTGTCGTCCTCGGCCCGCTCGTGCCGAACGCTCAGAAAGCCGCGGATACGCGTCAGCGGCTCGAGTGCCCCGGCGAATTCCCAGAGTCCGCGCGGCTGGAGGACGACCCGGGCAAGCATGAGGTGCTGCTCGCCCGGAGGAACGACCTCGCGCTCGCGGACGTCCTTCTGCGCCATCTCGCGGTACAGGGCCAACTCGCGGTGGGTGTAGGGCCGCGATCGCCGCGACCCTCTGATCACCATCGCCTGGGCGAACTCGGGTCGAGAGGACAGGTTCAGCGTCATCCACATGACCGCGGCGAAGCCCGTGTAGGCGGCGTATGCCTCATCGAGCGCTTCGAGCACCGCGAGGACGTCGCCGATGGGCACGGGAGCATCGCCCTCGAACCGCAGCCGCGCTCCTTCGTGCGTGTGTGCATCGCCGCTCGGGGTGCTCATCGGCGGTCAGACTCTCATGAGCGGCGGGGCCACGCGGTGGCCGGACTCGCCGGGGCGGCGCTGCGCCCGCTACCGTCGGACCTCGCGGCTCGCCGTCACCATGACCGACCACCACCACGACCACTCCCACGCCGTCGGGGCGCAGACGGACCTGCGCATGCTCGGGGTCGCGCTCGGCCTGAACCTCGCGTTCCTCGTCGTGGAGATCGTCGTCGGGATCGTGGCCAATTCGCTGGCGCTGCTCTCCGACGCGGCGCACATGCTCACCGACGTGGTCGCGATCGCGCTGGCGCTCGTCGCCGCGCGGCTCGCACTGCGCAGGCCGGCGGGCTCGCTGACCTTCGGCTACAAGCGCGCGGAGATCCTCTCGGCCCAGTTCAACGGCCTCACGCTGCTGATCCTCGGCGCCTTCATCGTCTACGGCGGCATCGCCCGCCTGATCGACCCCCGCGTCGTCGACGCCGGCCCCGTCCTGCTCGTCGCCACGGCGGGCCTCTTCGTGAACGCCGGCGCAGCGTGGGCGCTCGCGCGCGCCAACCGCGAGAGCCTCAACGTCGAGGGCGCCTTCCAGCACAACCTCATGGACGCCTACGCTTCGCTCGGCACGATCGCGGCGGCGCTGATCATCCTGACGACGGGATTCAACCGCACCGACCCGATCGCCTCGCTGATCATCGCCGTGCCGATGCTGATCAGCGGTGCGCGACTCGTGCGCCGCACGACCCGCGTGTTCCTCGAGGCGGCCCCCGAAGGCCTCGACCCCGTCGACATCGGGGCGGCGATGGCCGGCGCCCCGCACGTCGTGGAGGTGCACGACCTGCACGTCTGGGAGATCACCTCCGGCTTCCCCGCGCTCTCCGCGCACGTGCTCGTGCGCGAGGGCTGTGACTGCCACGAGCATCGCCGCAAGCTCGAGCGGATGGTCCATGAGCGGTTCGGGATCGAGCACACGACGCTGCAGGTCGACCACGAGCACGCGGGCGGGCTCGTGCGCATCGAAGGGATGTGAGCGTGCGCGCCGCCGCCGGCCTGCCGGCCGTGCTGGTGCTGATCGCGGCCGCCGGCGCGCTGACGGCTCCGCCGACGCGCGCCGCGACCTGCGCCGACTTCCCCAACCAGGCGGCCGCCCAGCACGCCGCGAACACGCGTGACGGCGATGGCGACGGCATCTACTGCGAGGCGCTGCCCTGCCCCTGCTCCACGGCGCGCGCGCCGCAGCGCCCGGGGACCACGAGCCACCCGCGCCCGCGCCACCTCGGCCCCACGATCCGGCTCGGCCCGGTGCGCCGCCGCGAGGGATGCCACATCCACGGCGACCTGCCCGACGCCGCCTGCACGCCCGGCACGCGCTACGCGCACGCCACGCGGTCGGTGATCTGCACGCCGGGTTACGCCGAGCGCGTACGCAACGTGACCCGGGCGAGCCGCGATGCGGTCTACGGCGCCTACGGCATCGTCACCGCATTCGACGGCACCAACGGCGAGCTCGATCACCTCGTCAGCCTCGAGCTCGGCGGGACCAACGCCCGCGCCAACCTCTGGCCGCAGGCGGCCGGCGCCGGGGCCGGGCGCAAGGATCGCCTCGAGAACGCGCTGCACCAGGAGGTCTGCGCCGGGACGCTCGGGCTGCGCCGCGCGCAGCGGCTGATCGCCGGCGACTGGGTCGCCGCGTACCGCGCGCGCTTCGGCTGAGCGCCCCGGTCAGCCGACGACGCGACCGGACGGGAGGGCCACGATCACCCGTGAGGCGTTGTTCGTCTCGTCGGACTCGAAGATCACGTTCAGCGGATCGGCGACGTGCACGAGCGCGAAGCGGCCCGAGAGGCCGGTCACGTCGATCCACTGCTCGTAGTAGTCCGCCGGGTAGATGTCCGACCACCCGACCGAGGTCCCCAGGTGCACGTGCGTGATCGACGGATCCTGGTTGCATCCGGGATACACGGCCGACGGCGGAGATCCCGCGAGCGTCGGATGCGTTCGCTGCAGGTCCCGCAGGCAGTAGTGGAGCTTGGGGCTGACGCGGACCAGGCGCAGCTGCCGCCCCGAGGTTCCGAGCGACCAAAGCTCCATCCGGGCGGCGTCGCGCAGCTTCCAGTACCCGCCCTGGCCGGGAATCAGCTTGAAGCGCAGCGTCGCGGGCGTATCGACGAGGATCGATCCGCCGCCCTGCCGGCGGATGCGCTGGCGGGCGTGCATCAGCAGCGGCGCGTAGCGCCGGCCGTCGAGCTCGACCGGACCGGAACCGAGGTTGTCGATCGACGAGCGGCTGCGCAGCACCTTGCGGCCGTAGACGGCGTCCACGGCCACGTCCGCGGGATGCTTCATCACGAGGTCGGGGCAGCGCAGCCCGCGCCACGCGGCCTGGACGCAGGGGTTCTCCGCCGCGCGCGCCGGCACTGCGGCGAGCGCCGCCGACAGCAGCGCCGCTGCGAGCAGCGCGACGGAAGAATGGAGGTTGGTGACGAGGGTCGGCGGGCTCATGGGCTGGAGGCTGCGGAAGGGGCGCAACGTACACGACGCCGACCACCACCATCGCCACACCACCCTCGCGGCCGCGCTCCACCGCTGCGCCCGCGACGAGGAACGCGAGAGGACACGTTCACCATCTTCCATGCCGGTAGCGAGGTTGACCAGCACCTTCTCAGACATCGTGTTCTCCCTTCCTTCGTTTCTCGCCGGTGCGAGGCAGGCAGACGAACAGCTCCATCGGTGCGTGAAGAACGGACGACTCGCCGCTGACGAGGCCCGTGGTCATGCGGCCCTCTCCTCTTTCGTGTTGGACTTCGATCCCCCCTGACGGAGCCGCCACTCCGGCCAGCCGGCATCAAGGCGCCGGGCCTTGCGTCCGGCTTGCTCAAGCGTGCGTGTCGCTTCATGCGCATACGCGCAGAACGGTCCGCGGCAGTACGCGACCACCTCGCGGTTTTCGGGGAGCTCGCTGAGGCGGCTCTCCAGTTCGTCGATCGGGATCGAGCGTGCACCGTCGATGTGACCGGCCTCGAACTCCTCAGCCGGGCGCACGTCGACGAGCACGACGTCGCGCCGGCGCAGGCGGGCGACGAGCTCTTCGGCGCCGATCGCCTCGACGTCCTCGCCGAGGTAGTCGCGCGCCGCGCGCTCGACCTCGGCCAGGCGTGCGGCGGAAGCGTCGCGCAGGGCGAGCCACAGCGCGAGGACGTCATCGCCCGCGAGCGCATAGCGGACGCGCGTGCCCTCGCGCGCACGCGTGACCAGCCCGGCGGCGTGGAGCGCCTGCAGGTGCTGGGAGGTGTTGGCGGTGGTCTGGTCTGCCGCTCGCGCGAGCTCGTCGACCGTCCGCGGCCCCTGGGCGAGCAGGTCGAGCATCTCGAGCCGGCGCGAGCTGGCAAACGCCTTGCCCATCGTGGCGATGGCGTCGAACAGGGCGTCCTTCTGGCGACGGTCACTCACCCTGGCTATTCAAGTGATCGCTTGATAACTTGTCAAGCCCTGGGATCCCCAACAACCGCTGGCTCGCCCTGCTGGAGGCCCCGTGTTCTTTCGACAGCTGCTCAACGACGACACCGCCTGCGCCTCGTACGTGTTCGGCTGCAGGTCGCGCGCGAAGTTCGCGGTCGTCGACCCGCACGTCGACCTCGTGGACACCTACCTCGCGCTCGCCGAGCGCGAGGGGTCGCCGATCGTGGCGGTCTTCGACACGCACCTGCAGGCCGATCATGTCTCCGGGCTCCCGGCGCTGGTCGCCCGCACCGGCGCGACCGCGTACCTCCCCGAGGGGGCCGGCGTGGAGTTCCCGCATCACGCGCTCGCTGACGGCGAGGTCGTGACGCTCGGCAACGTCGACGTGCAGGCGATCGCCACTCCCGGCCACGCGCTCGCCCACCACGCCTACCTCGTGACCGACCACACCCGCGCCGACGAGCCCTGGCTCGTGCTGACCGGTGACGCACTGCTGGTCGGCGACGCGGGGCGCCCCGACCTTCACGCGCACGGGGAGCACACGGTCGAGGGCATGGCGCGCACCCTGTTCCGGTCGCTGACCGAGAAGCTGCTCACGCTGCCGGACCATCTGGTGCTCTACCCCTCGCACTACTCGGGCTCGGTCTGCGGGCGCGGCCTCTCGGCGAACCCGGTCTCGACGATCGGCTTCGAGCGCCGCCACAACAGCGCGCTGGGATTCTCGAGCGAGGACGAGTTCGTCGCCGCGCTCGTGCAGGACATCCCGCCGCGCCCCGCCGGGCAGGAGCAGATCGTCGCGGCCAACCGCGCCGGGCGACCGCTCGTCGACGTGGGATGACCAGCTCCACGGTCCGGCTGGGACTGCGGGAGAACGCTGCGCAGTTCTCGCTGCTCGTTCTCGTCAACCTCTTCGTAGGGGCGATGGTCGGCCTCGAGCGCTCGACGCTCCCGCTGATCGGGCGCTCGAACTTCGGGCTCGCCTCCAGCGCCGCGGTCCTGTCGTTCATCGTCGCGTTCGGGGTCGCCAAGTCGCTCACGAACCTCGGCGCCGGCGCATTCGCCGCGCGCATCGGACGCAGGCGACTGCTGCTCATCGGCTGGGCCTTCGCGCTGCCGGTGCCGCTGCTGATCGCCGTCGCACCGACCTGGGGATTCATCGTCGCCGCCAACGTCCTCCTCGGTATCAACCAGGGACTCGCGTGGTCCATGACGGTCGTGATGAAGATCGACCTCGTCGGGCCGCAACGCCGAGGCTTCGCCCTGGGTCTCAACGAAGCCGCCGGCTACGGCGGCGTCGCGCTCGCCGCCGCGGCCTCCGGCCTGCTCGCCGCTGAGTTCGCGCCGCGCGACGTCCTGGTGATCGGTGGTGCAGTCGTAGCGGGAACTGCTTTCCTCATCTCGCTCTTCTTCGTTCGCGACACCGCAGATCACGTCGCGCTCGAGCAGGCGACGCATCACAGCGGCGCCGATGCCCAGCCGCCGCGGATGCGAGACGCCTTCCCTGAAGCCACCTACCGGGACCCGGCACTTCGATCGTGCTCGCAGGCGGGCCTCGTCAACAACCTCAACGACGCACTCGCCTGGGGCCTGGTCCCTCTGTACCTCGCCGCGCACGGAGCGGCGATCACCACACCCCAACCACATCGCATGCCATCCCATGCGGGCGGAGGGACTCGAACCCCCAAGCCTTTCGGCACCGGCTCCTAAGGCCGGCGTGTCTGCCAGTTCCACCACGCCCGCGCGGGTCGGCCGGCCCGTTCGCCCGCCGCGGCGGGCGCTCGCGCGCGACCGCGCCGCATTGTAAGGTCGCTCGGCGATGGCGAAGCCCGTGGAACATCAAGGTCGGCTGGTCATCGAGCACCCCAACCGCGAGAAGTCGGCGAGCCGGACGACGCGCGTCGTGGTCACGATCCTGCTGCTCGTCTCCGCGGCCCTGATCGCGATCGTCACCTTCGGCGGATGGAGCGCGCTGCAGGGCGTCGTCTTCATCAGCGTCGCGTGGATCCTGCTCTACATCCTCTTCGCCTACTACGTGATGCGCTGGAACCGCGGCGTGCTGCCCGTCATCGCGGCGCTCGCGATCATCATGCTGATCTTCGCGGCGATCGCCGTGCCGTCGTGGTTCAGCCGCGACGCCGTCGGCTACGCCCAGCCGGCGCTGGACGCGAACGTCGTGGGGACGATCGCCGCCATCCTCGTTCCCGTGCAGGCGCTGCTGCTCGTCGCCGCGATGTACGGGTTCCGCCAGGAGTGGAACGTCGAGGTCGAGCACTGGCCCGACGAGGAGGGCGACGACTACGTCGTCCCCGCCGGCGCCTGACCGCGTCGACCCTCCCACGCCGGCGACCGCGGTGATACCCGGGGTGGGATTCGAACCCACAATCCCTTACGGGCAATCGGTTTTGAGCCGATCCTGTATTCCAGTTCCAGCACCCGGGCGGGTGTGCCGCGAGGGTACCTCCCGGCGCGGAGGGCCGGCTACCGCGGGAGGTTCATCCCGAGCAGCTTCGGCAGCGCTGTGATGGCCGCCACGACGGGCCCGGCGGACTCGCCGTCGGCGTCCTGCTCGTCGCGGCGGATCAGGGCGCGGCGGATGACCGACCCGCCGGCCCAGCGCGCGGGCTCGGGCGGGAAGTGGCGCGGCGCGGGGGCGACCAGCGGGAGCCTCGTCACCTCGTCGCGCTCGCCGAGTGCGAGGCCCGAGAGGATCCGCCCGCCGAGGTGGCTCGGGCCCACGCCGTGGCCGGTGAACCCCCACCCGGCATGCACGCCGCCGCTGCTGCGGTAGATCGGCAGGCGCCGCGGGGCGACGTCGATCGGGCCGCCCCAGGCGTGCGTGATCTCGCGCGACTCGAGCTGCGGGAAGAACCGCCGCAGCGTGCGCCCGATCGCCGACACCACCTCGGTGTCGACGTCCAGGTGCGGGTTGTGCCGCGCACCGTAGGCCATCTGCCCTCCGCCCCAGCCGAAGGCGATCCGCCCGTCCTTCGTCGTGCGCAGGTAGTGCAGCAGGCGGCGATGGTCCGCCAGGCCCTGATGGCCGGACCAGCCGAGCTCGGCGAGCACGTCCGGGACGGGCTCGGTGAGGACGATGTGGCTGGATGCGACGCCCAGCTCGCGCGCGAACGCCGGCCAGCGCGCCGTGCGCCAGTTGACGGCGAGGACCGCGGTGCGGGCGCGCAGGCGCGCGGCGGGCGTGCGCAGCTCGACATGGCTGCCGTGCTGCTCCACCGACGCCACCTCGGTGCGCTCGTGGATGCGCACGCCGCGGCGCAGCAGCGCGGCGCGCAGGCCGAACGCCAGCCGCGCGGGCTGCACCGTCGCCGCGGTCCGCTGCATCGAGGCGCCGCGGAACAGCGGTGAGCGGCAGATCCCCTGCACCTGCTCGGGGCTGAGCTCGACCTCCTCGTCACCGAACCCGAGCGCCTGCAGGCCGGCGACCTGCTCGCGCCAGGCGCCGTCCTGCGCGGGTGAGGTGGCGATCGTGACCTCCGGCGCCGCGCGGTACCACGCGTCGACCTTCTCGCTGCGGCAGAACTCGCCGATCGCGCGGATCGAAGCGTCGGCCTCGCGCGCCAGGCGCGCCGCGGGCTCGAGGCCGAACCGCCGCGTGAGCTCCGGGACGTAGCCCCAGTAGCCGTTCACGAAGCCGCCGTTGCGCCCGCTGGGCCCGAAGCCGCAGCGCTCGCGCTCGAGCAGCACGATCTGCGTGTCAGGCGCGCGCTGCAGGAGATGCCACGCCGTCCACATCCCCAGGTATCCGCCGCCGATGATCGCCACGTCGGCCTCGCCGCGCCCGTCGAGCGGGTCGAGCGCCTCGGGCGCCCCCGCCTCCTCGATCCACCAACCGGTCGCGTTGTGCAGCATCGACGGCAGAATAGTCCGGGGCGCGCGCCGGGAACGCCCTGCTCAGCCGACGATCGCGTGCAGCGCGTCGACGAGACCGGACGGAGCGACGAGCACCCCCGCCGGCAGGGCATCGCGGGCCTCCAGGTCGCGGCGCTCAAGGCCCGCCTCGGCGCACAGCAGCAGCCCGGCCGCGACGTCCCAGCGCTGCGCGCCGCGCTCGTAGTACGCGTCGTAGCGCCCGGCCGCCGTCCAGGCGAGATCGAGCGCGGCGCTTCCCATCCGCCTGATGTCGCGCACCTGGGGGAGCAGCGCTGCGACCTGATCGGCCTGGGCGCGGCGCACCCCCGCCTCGTAGCCGAACCCGGTGGCGACCAGGGCGGTGGCGAGGTCGTCGGCCGTCGAGGCGCGCAACGGCTCCCCGTCGAGCGTCGCCCCGCCGCCGGCGACCGCCCGGAAGCACTCGGGCCTGAGCGGGTCGAGGATGACGCCCACATGCCCCTCGCAGGCGACCGACACGCACCACTGCGGGATGTCGAAGAGATAGTTGATCGTGCCGTCGAGCGGGTCGACGACCCAGCGCAGACCGCTCTCCCCCGCGATGTCGGCGCCCTCCTCGCCCAGGATCGCGTCCTCCGGCCGCAGCCGCGCGAGCACTTCGCGGATCGCGCGCTCGGCATCGACGTCGGCCTGGCTGACGAGGTCGGTCGGCGAGCTCTTGGTCTGCACGGCCCCGGCCCCGCCCTGCCGGCGGTAGGCGAGCAGCACGTCCGCCGCGGCCCGTGCGGCGGTCTCGGCCGCCGCGAGCAGCTGCGCGTCGCTCACGCCGGCGCCCGCGCACCCGCCGGCGCGTCGACGGGCGGGCGGCGATCGGCCCACGGCCGCGCCTGCTCGATCGCCGCCGCCAGGCGCAGGAGCGTGACCTCGTCCCCGGGCCTGCCGCCGAGCTGCACCGAGAGCGGCAGCCCCTCGGCGTCGAACCCGGCCGGCACCGAGGCGGCGGGCTGCCCGATCGCGTTCCAGACGCCGTACCACGGGACACGGGCGGCGGCCGCGTTCAGGGTCCAGGGCGCACTGCGCCCCTGAAGCTCGCCGACGCGGAATGGCGGGCCCGCGGGCCCCGGGAGCAGCACGACGTCCGCCGTCCGGTAGATCGCGTTGATGCGCGCCGCGATCGGCGGCTCGGCGGCCCGCGCCTTCGCCAGCTGCGCGTCGGAGACCAGGCCGCCCATGCGCGCCATGCCCTTCGTGCGCCGCTCGAGGCGCTCGGGGTGCGGCAGCTTCGCCGCGTCGTCGCGGATCCCCCGCAGGTAGCGTGCGACGACGGCGAGGAATGCGGCCGGCGGATAGTCGACCTCCTGCTCGACCACCTCGTGGCCCAATGCCCGCAGCAGGTCGGCGGTCTCGCTCAGCGCACGCCGCTGGGCGGCGCCGAGCTTCGTGATCGACCCCGGCGGCGGCTTCAACGACAGGGCGATGCGCAGCGGCGCGAGCGGCTCGCCGAGTGCCGCCGCGAAGCCGCCCTCGGGCGTCTCGTCGGCGGTCGCATCCAGGAACAGCGCGGCGTCGGCGACGTGCCGTGCGAGCGGGCCGTAGACCGACAGCCCGTGCCACGCGTCGTGGTGATCGGGGCCGAGCGAGATCCGGTCGCGCTGGGGCTTGAGGCCGAACAGCCCGCAGAACGACGCCGGGATGCGGATCGAGCCGGCGCCGTCGGAGCCCATCGACACGCCGCACAGGCCGGCCGCGGCCGCCGCGCCCGCGCCGCCGCTCGAGCCGCCCGGTGTGTACGCGCGGTTCCACGGGTTGCGCGTCGCCCCGAACGCGAGCGTCTCGGTGAACGGCCAGATCGTCAGCTCGGGCGTCAGCGTCTTGCCGATCACGATCGCCCCGGCCGCGCGCAGGCGCGCGACGACGTCCGAATCGACCCGGCGCGGCTCCTCGCTGGTGGCCAGGCTGCCCCACGCGGTGCTGACGCCGGCGACGTCCGTGTCGTCCTTGATCGAGACGGGCACGCCCAGCAGCGGGCGGTCCTGACCTGAGGAGCGCCGCGCGTCGGCCTGGTCGGCCTCGGCGAGCGCACGATCGGCGAACACGACGCGGTAGGCGTTCAGCTGCGGGTTGAGCGCCTCGATCCGCGCGAGCGTCGCCTCCACGACCTCGCGCGCGGAGACCTCTCCATCGCGGATCAGGCGCGCCTGCTCGGCGGCCCCGGCGTACACGAGCTCGGTGGCGTCCATGATGGCCGGGAAGACTAGTCTCCCCGGCCGCATGGGCGAGGACGGGGCGACCGCCGACGACGGCGGCACGACGGGCAGCGACGGCGAGCGCCGGCTCGCGCTCGCGCTCGCCGGCCGCCTGCGCGATGCTGGGCGCGAGGCGCGGGTGCAGCCGTTCTGGGTCCGCCCTGCCTGGTGGCTCGTCCAGGCCTTGTGCGCGGCCGCAGGAGTCGTCGCGAGTGTCGTGGCCGTCGGCGACGCGCTCGCCGGGCTGATCGTCGCGGGCGCCGCACTCGTGCTCGCCGCGGCGGACCTGACGCGCCTCCCCCTGCTGCGCCGGCTCACGATCGCCCGTGCGAGCCAGACCGTCGTCTCCCCACCCGTTCCGCGGCCCGGCGAGCGCGCGGTGACGCTGATCGTGACCGCTGCCGTCGATCGCCCGAGGCAGGGATGGCAGCGCCGGGCGGGGCTCCCGCTGATCGCGCTCGCGCTCGTCTCGCTCGCGCTGGTGACCGGGTGCGCCGCAGCGCGCCTGGCGGGCGCCGGCAGCTGGATCGGCGTCGTCCAGCTCGTCCCGACGATCGTCCTGCTGGTCGCCCTGGCGGGATTCCTCGACGAGGGCCTCGCCGACCCGGCCCGCGACGATCGCGCGCCCGAGGCCGCCGTCGAACTCGCGCGCCTGCTCGACGCGGACCCGCCGCGCAACCTGGACGTCGCGGTCGTGCTCGCCGGCGCCGGCGCGGCGCTCGGCGCCGGGCTGCGGCGCTGGCTGGACGGCCGGCGCGCGCGCGGGATGAACCCGCTGGACGTCGCGATCCTCCACCTCGAGGCGTGGCCGGCCGCCGGCGAGGATGTCCTCTGGTGGCGACGCGACGGCATCGTGCTCGCCGCGGCGCTGCATCCGCAGCTGCGCGAGGCGGCGTCGGCCGCCTCGGCGGAGCTCGCCGAGCCCGGCGCGCGCGTGCGATCTGGCCCCGATGCGACCGGGGCCGGCGTGGCGCGCGCCGCCGGCTGGCCGGCGATCGCGGTGGGCGTCGGCGAGGATCGCACGGCCTGCGTCGCGTTCGCCCACAGCCTCGTGCGGCACCTCGACGGGGCACTGGACGCCGGCGCGCCGCCGCTGGAGCATGTTGAATCCGGGGTCGACCCGTCCTGAGGAGCCCGACATGACCACGCAGCCGACCGCGCTGAGCCGCCAGCCGGTCTTCGACATGCAGTACCAGGAGCGTCAGAGCCGCCTGACGACCTTCTTCCGGCTGATCATGGTGATCCCGTCCGCGATCGTGCTCAGCCTCTGGGGCTTCGCGGTCTTCTTCACGGTGATCATCGCCTGGTTCGCGTTGCTGTTCACCGCCCGCTATCCGCGGGGCCTCTACGACTTCCACGCGTCGTTCGCGCGCTACTCGACCTACGTCTACGCCTACGCGTACCTCGCAACCGACCACTTCCCGGGCTTCTCGGGCGCCGACGACATCGGTTTTCCGGTCCAGCTGCACATCGGGCCGCCGCTGGAGGAGTACAGCCGCATCAAGGTGCTGCTGCGACTGATCCTCGCGATCCCGGTCCTCCTGATCGCCTACGCGATGGGCATCGTCGCCCAGATCGGGGCGTTCGTCGCCTGGTTCGTGATCGTCTTCACCGGCAAGCTCCCATACGGCATCCACCAGATGCTCCACCTCGGCCTGAGCTACGTGCACCGCGCACAGCCGTACTACCTGCTGCTCACCGAGGACTGGCCCGCGTTCACCCAGGACGAGGACGCCCGCGCCATGGCGCCGCGCCGCCCGGCGGCGGCGCTCGATGCCCCGGAGGCGCCGGACGCGACGCCCCCTGCGCCTGGGGCCGGCGACCCGGCGCAGTCGAGCGGGCTCGAGGGCTTCGATCCGCCCACGCCGCCGGGCGCGGCCTGATCAGTCGTCGCCGTCGCCGCGGCCGGTGTACCCCGGGCTGCCCGGGGTCGGCTCCGTTCCGCCGGAGCTGTCGTCGCCGCCGCGACGGGATGTCGTCGGCGCCGATGTCGTCGGCGCCGGAGCCGGAGTGAATGTCGTGGTCGGGGGCGGCGCGGTCGACGTCGCGGGGGGCGGCGACGGAATCGTCGTTGTGCGGGTCACAGTCTGGGTCGTAGTGGCAGGGGGCGGCACGAACTGCCGCGGGCCGAGCGACTCGCCGATGTCGGCGGGCTCGGACGCGAGCCCGATCGGGTGGGAGACGATCGTGCTCGCTGCATAGGTCACCGCCGCGGCCAGGACGAGGCCGAAGAGCGCGAGCAGGACGACCGCTGTGACGCGCGACAGCTTCACCCGTCCCACGCTACCTCCCGAGCGGGAAAGCACCGGCAAAGGGCGCCGCCGGCGATCGCGGTCACGACATCGCCGATCGCAGGGTCACCGTCGCGAGCGCGCCGCCACCGGACGCGTTGGTGAGCGTCACGTCGCCGCCCCAGCGCCGCGCCAGTTCGCGAGCGATCGGCAGGCCGAGCCCGGTGCCCGGGGGGCCGCCCCGCCCCGCGGTGCCGCGATGGAAGCGGTCGAAGACGGCCTCGTCCTCCCCATCGGCGAGGCCCGGGCCGCCGTCACGCACGTGGAACGTGCTCGCATCGGCGTCCACCACGATCTCCGTCCCGGGGGCGTACGCGATCGCGTTCTCGATCAGCGCGTCGAGAATCCGGTCGAGGTCCGCCGGATGGCACGCGACCAACCCCGCGGCATCCGCTCCGCGCACCTCGAGCGTGCAGCCGGCATCGTGTGCCGGAGCCGCCCAGCGCTCGGCCACCCGCAGCGTTGCCGCGCCCATCTCGGTCGTGGCGGCCGGGCGCCCGCCCTCCCCGGCGCGGCTGAGCTCGAGCAGCTCCGTGACGATCTCGGCCAGCCGGTCGACCTCCGAGAGCCCCGCGTCGAGATCGTCCGCCTGCGTCGGCGTCGTCGCCTCGGCGCGCGCCTCCTCGAGCCGCAGGCGCAGCCCCGCGAGCGGAGTGCGCAGCTGATGCGAGGCGTCGGCGACGAACTCGCGCTGCGCGGCGAGGAGCAGCGAGATGCGTTCCGTCATGCCGTTGAAGCTGCGCGCGAGCTCCTGCTGCTCGGCGCTGCCCTCGACGGTCGCGCGCGCCGTGAGGTCACCCTCGGCGACACGCCGCGCGGCGGCGTCGAGGCCGAGGATCGGCCGGGAGACGCGCCGCGCGATGATCGACCCGGCGACGAGCCCGAGCGCGAGGACGATGCCGCCGATGATGCCCAGGCCGACCCAGGTGCGGCGCACGGCGCTGTGCACCGCCGCGATGCTCTGGGTGACGCGCACGGCGCCGCCGACCCGGCTGCCGGCGAAGACGGGCACGGCCGTCGCGAGGATCTCCTCGTTCAGCGTCTTCGAGGTTCGGCGCTCCTGCGCGACGACGCCGTGCAGCGCCGCGGCGATCTCCGGCCGGCTCCCATAGCGCGCCCCGCGTGCGACGCCGGCCGAGTCCGCCAGCAGGACGCCGTCGCGGCCGACGATCAGCACGCGGCCGCGGACCGCCCTGGCCGCGCGCGCCGCGAGGGCGTCGAGCTGGGCGACGCGCGGCGGCGCGATCAGCGCGGTCGCGCGCGCGGCGACGACCTCGGCCTCGCTGCGGGCCTGCAGGCGGACCTCGGCGTCGACCCGGTCGCGCAGGCTCAGGCCCAGCGGCACGAGCAGCGCCACGATCGCCAGCACGAGCACGTAGGCCAGTGCCAGCAGGAGACCGCGGCGAAGGCTTACGGTGCGCCGCCCTCGCTCGGGGCCGCGAAGCGGAAGCCGACGCCGCGGACCGTGTCGATCCAGCGCGGCTCCGAGGCGTCATCGTGGAGCTTGCGCCGCAGCCACCCGATGTGGACGTCGAGCGTCTTCGTCGAGCCGAACCAGTTCTCGTCCCACACCCGCGCCATCAGATCCTCGCGCGTGACGACCGTGCCCGCGTTGCGGGCCAGCTCGAGCAGCAGCTCGAACTCCTTGCGACTCAGCTCGATCTCCTCCTCGCCGAGGAACACGCGCCGTGCCGCGGGGTCGATGCGCAGCTCGGCGATCTCGATCGGTTCGCCTGGCGTGTCCTCGGCGGCCTCCTCGTCCCGGGCGGCGGCGCGGCGCAGGACGGCGCGGATGCGCGCTACGACCTCGGCGGTGGAGAAGGGCTTCACGACGTAGTCGTCGGCGCCGATCTCCAGCCCGACCACGCGGTCGGTCTCCGTGCCGCGCGCGGTGAGCATGATGATCGGCACGTCCGAGCGCGAGCGCAGCTCGCGCGCGATGTCGCGCCCGTCGCCGTCGGGCAGGTTCAGGTCCAGCAGGATCAGATCGGGCGCCTCCTGCTCGTAGAGGGCCACCGCGCGCGCGGCCGTCGCGGCGATCGTCGGCTCGAAGCCCTCACGGGTGAGCAGGCGCGCGAACGGCTCGGCGATCGACGCCTCGTCCTCGACGAGCAGGATTCTGGGACCGGGCACGTGTCCCAGCGTACCGGCGCGTCAGGCTGCCCGTCTCGGGGTTTTGCCGAAGCTTGTCTGCATATTGGCGGGAGGTTGGGATCGCCGGGCGCATCATCGTCGTCATGCTGAAGCGCACCCACATCGCAGCCGGCGGCACCGTCGTCGCGCTCGGACTCGTCGGCGCGTTCGCCGCGGGCGCGAGCACGCAGCCCAAGGCCACGTCGGCCAAGTCCCCCACACCGCCTCCGGTCGAGGTGCGCACCGTCGTGGTGCGCCGGACCGTGAAGGTCGTCCGGCACCAGAAGCCCAAGAAGCCCGCCGTGCAGTCCACGCCCGCCGCGGCGGCGCCGCCGGCGCCGGTCCAGCGGCCTGTCCAGGTCGCCCAGACGCAACAGGCGTACGTCGCGCCCGCCCCCGCGAAGACCAAGCCGCTGTCGACGAAGACCAGCGGCGGCTCCGGCGGTTCGGGCAAGGGCGACGACGGCGGCGAGCACGAGGGTGGCGGCGATGACTGAGTCACCGCGCAAACGCTCTCGCACACGCAACGCCGTGTCGGTCTACGCGACCACAGCGGCGCTGTTCGTCACCGTCGGCGGCTTCCTGGGCGTGCGCGTGGCGCAGGGTCTGGACCCCGCGCTGGGCCCGCAGACGGCGCAGGTCGTCGGCGCGCACGGCTCACAATCAGGGGCCGTGTCCGCCAACGGCTCCAAGCCGCTGCAGACCCGCACGAGCGGCGCCGGCGCGAGCTCGAACGGCGTGCAGCCGGGCGCCCAGGGCAGGGCCGGAGCCCACAGCGTCAGCTCGACGAAGAAGAAGCTCCAGACGAGGACGAGCGGCCACGCCGGCCGCCACGACGACGGATCGGAATCGCATGACGCCTGAACGACCCGCACGGCCACGACCCACACGGCCGATGACCGGCGTGACGCCCGCACCCGCGCCGCGCGTCCTGCCCATCTACCTCGCGATCGCAGCGGTGTTCGTCGCCGTGCTCGGGTTCCTGGGCATCCGGGTCGCCGAAGGCCGCGACCCGGCGCTCGGCGTGAAGAAGGTGGCAGCGGTCGTCCAGCCCCGGCGGATCGTCGTCCGTAGGGTCATCATCACCAAGCGCATCACAGTCATCAAGCCGGCGCCCGTCCAGAGCGCGCCCGCGAACGTCCAGGTGTCGGCGCCTGTGCAGTCGGGCGGCGGCTCTGCGCCCGCGCCCGTCTACACGCCGGCGCCGGCGCCCGCGCCGGTCTACACCCCGGCTCCCGCGCCGGTGCAGAGCTCCACGTCCTGAGCTCCTGCGCGCTCGCCGGCGCTCTCAGCAAACTCACAGGCTCCCTTGAGAGCCGGCTCAGCGTCGAGGGCCACTGTGGTCCTCGACGCTCAGACCGCTCACGACCACGGAGACCTCAGATGCCCCCCACCACACCCCCGACCCAGGCCAGACTCCCGCGGCGCCGCCGTCGCGGCCTCACGCGCAACGCGCTGGCCGTCTACGGGACGACCGCGGCGCTGTTCGTGACGACCTTCGGCTTCCTCGGCCTCCGCGTCGCCTCGGGCCACGACCAGGCCGTGACCGCGCAGACCGCGCAGACCACGAAGTCGACGACGGCCAACACCGCCACGACCAGTGCGAGCAGCGGCACGACAACGACGGCGAGCGTCCAGCAGGCGCCCGTCCAGACGTCGTCCTCCTGAGCGCCCGCGGCGCCTTTCCCAAGTCTTGTAGCCCGCTTGATCGCGCCTTCGGACCTCGAACCGCACACTCACAGCAGATGATGACCAAGCCCACAACCCGCGACCTCGCTCCGGCGGATCGCGAGTTCCCGCTGATGGGGACCCACATCCGCATCGTCGTCGGGAACCCGACGCGCGACGGGCTCGCGACTCCCGCGGAGGCCGCCGACGGCGTCGAGGCGCTCCTGAACGCCTACAACGAGACGCTCTCGCGCTTTCGTCCCGACTCGGAGCTGAGCCGCCTGAACGCCGATCCGCGCGAGCGCGTCCCGGCGTCGGACCTGCTGCGCAGCGCGGTCAGCGCGGCCCTCGCCGCCGCCGAGCTGACGCACGGCCTGGTCGACCCCACCCTGCTGGACGCCCTGGAGGCCGCCGGCTACCGCGAGTCCTGGGACCGCAGCCGGCGCGTCGACCTGCACGAGGCGCTCAGCGCCCTCGCCGACAGGCCGCGCAGGCCCGCGAGCGGCCGTCCCGGCACCCCCTGGCGCCACGTGCACGTCGACGACGCGGCGGGCATGATCGTGCGCCCCGCCGGTATGCGCCTCGACACCGGCGGCACCGGCAAGGGCCACGCCGCCGACCTCGCCGGCACGATGCTCGACGGCTTCGACGCCTGGGCCGTCGACTGCGGCGGCGACCTGCGCATCGGCGGCAGCGCCGGCCTCGTCCGCGACGTCGAGGTCGAGCATCCCTTCACGGGCGAGATGTTCGAGACCGTCCGCGTCCGCGACGGCGCGGTCGCCACGTCCGGCCTGCGTTCGCGCATCTGGCGCGAGGCCGACGGGCGCATCTCCCACCACATGATCGACCCGTCGGCCGGCGAACCGGCCCTCACCGGCCTGGTCGCGGCCACGGCGCTGGCGCCGACCGCCGTCCAGGCGGAGGCGCTGGCGAAGGCCGCGCTCCTCTCCGGACCGAGCGGCGCCCGCCTCGTCCTCGCCCGCCACGGCGGACTGACGATCGACGAGGACGGCACCGTCGACCGCATCGGCCGGCTCGAGCCCGCACCCCGCGTGACCCTCCGCATGAACGGAAAGACACCACGATGACCGGCCCCAATCCCCTCGACTACGGCTGGTGGCTCGCCTCGCGCTCCGCGGGCGTCGTCGCCCTGACCGCGGTCTCGATCTCCGTGATCATCGGCCTGCTGATGGCCAACGGCCTACCCCGCAGGCCCGGCATCAAGCGCAAGCTCCTGGCCGTCCACGAGTCCACGGCGCTCGCCGGGCTCGTCGCGATCTCGGTCCACGGCCTGACGCTGCTCGGCGATGCGTTCATGCACCCGACGCTGTCGAACATCGCGATCCCCTTCACGCTGAGCTACCGCCCCGGCTTCACCGGCCTGGGGATCATCGCCGGCTACCTCGCCGCGTTCCTCGGGCTGACCTTCTACGCCCGCAAGCGCATCGGCGCGAAGCTCTGGCGCAAGATGCACCGCGCGACGATCGTCGTCTGGGCGCTCGGCGTGGTCCACACGCTCGGCGCCGGGACCGACGCGAGCCAGGTCTGGCTGCAGTCGATCATGCTCCTGACCGGCATCCCGATCGTCTTCCTGTTCCTGCGCCGCATCCTGCCGTCGGACGACACGGCCCGCCGCACCCCGGCGCCGCGCGCAAAGGCGCCGATCTCCGGCGAGCAGCGCGCCGCCGCGGCGCGTCTCGCCGCCGCCCAGCAGCGCGCTGAGCGCCGGCGCGAGCGCCCGCGCGTCGCCGCCGCCTCGAGCGAGGCCGGGCGATGAGCGCCGGAGTCGTCATCGCCGGCGGCGGCCTCGCCGCCCAGCGCTGCGCCGAGGCGCTGCGCCGGGGCGGCTACGAGGCCCCGGTGCGGATCGTGAGCGGCGAGGCCTTCGCCCCGTACGACCGCCCGCCGCTCTCCAAGGAGTTCCTGTCGGGTCACCGCGACGCAGGCGAGATCGCGCTGCGCCCGCAGGGCTGGCACGCCGAGCGCGACATCGAGCTCGTGCTCGGCGATCCGGCCGCGGGCCTGGACGTCGATCGCCGGCGCCTGCTGCTGGCCTCCGGGTGTGCGCTGCGCTACGAGCAGCTCGTGATCGCCACCGGCAGCCGTGCGCGGGTCCTGCCCGGATCCGGCGCGTTCTCCAACGTCCACACGCTGCGCTCGCTCGACGACGCGGTGCGCCTGCGCGAGGCGCTGCGCCCCGGCGTGCGGCTCGCGGTGCTCGGCGCCGGTCTGATCGGCCAGGAGGTCGCGGCCACGGCACGCGGCCGCGGCGCGCACGTGACCCTCGTCGAGGCCGAGCCACTGCCGCTGGCGCGCGCCCTGCATCCCGAGCTCGCCTCGTGGCTCGTCGGGGTCCAGCGCGAGGAGGGCGTCGACGTCCTGCTCGGCGCCCGCGTCGCGGAGCTCGAGGGCTCCGGTGGCCGGCTCGAGGCTCTGCGCCTGGAGGACGGCGGCCGCGTCGAGCTCGACCTGCTGCTCGTCGCGATCGGCGTGCAGCCCAACGACGACTGGCTTCCCGCCCCGATCGCCCAGCTCACGCTGCGGCCCGAGATCCACGCGGCCGGGGACGTCGCCGGCGGCGATCACTGGGAGCTCGCGGCCCACCAGGGCCGCGCCGTCGCCCAGGACATCCTCGGGCGCGAGCCCGCCGCGCCGCCGCTCACGAGCTGGTGGAGCGACGTGCATGGCGTGCGGATCCAGGGGCTCGGCGATCCGGCGGGCGCCGACCGCGTCGAGTTCGACGGCGATCCGGCCGCGCGCTCGTTCACGGCGGTCGTGTCCCGCGGCGGCGCCCCCGTCGCCGCGCTCGCCGTCGCCCGCCCGCGCGAGCTCCCGCGGCTGCGAACCCTCCTCACTCCGTCCACGGAACCCGTCAGAAAGGCCGCATGACCCTCCTCCCGACCATCGACGAGACCGCGTGCGCCGCACACGGCGACTGCGTCGAGATCGCCCCCAGCGTGTTCGTCCTCGACGGCGACGTCGCCGAGGTCATCGGCACCGGACCGGATGCGCTCGTGCTGCAGGCCGCAGAGGCCTGCCCGTCCGTCGCGATCTTCGTCACCGACGGCCAGACCGGCGAGCAGGTCTATCCGTAGCCGTTCGCCGGGGCGCGCCCGGCCGCACGGATTCTTGCGGCTTTCTCAGAGTTCCTTTGCCAGTTCTTCAGAATGACCCGCGAGACTGTTGCCCGTGTTCGCACGTGAGCCCCTGAGCCGCCGCACGCTGGCGGTGATCTGGACCACCGTCGCGCTGTTCCTCGTCGTCCTCGTCCTGCTGTCCGCCCAGATGGCCAGCGGCCATGACCCGGCGCTGTCGGCCAATGCGCGCCGCGCCACGGCGATCAAGCGCCAGTCGGCCGATGACGCGCGCGCGGCCGCCGCCCGTGCGCAGATCGAGGCCCAGGTCCAGGCCGAGGCCCAGGCCCAGCAGCAGTACGACGACAGCTACGGCAGCGACAACTATGCGCCGCCGGCGCAGGACCAGCAGCCCCAGCAGCAGGACGTCCAGCCGCAGGCCCAGGCACCGCAGGTCCAGGCACCGCAGGTCCAGGTGCCGCAGCCGCAGGCCCAGGCACCGCAGGTCCAGGCGCCCCAGCCCCAGCAGCAGGCCCCACTCCAGAGCACCACGTCCTGACGTGAGCACGAACCCGCTGCACTACGGGTGGTGGCTGGCGTCGCGCTCGGCCGGGATCGTCGCGCTGCTGTGCGTGACCGGATCGGTCGTCCTCGGCCTGCTGATGGCCAACAACTTCCCGCGCCGCGCGGGCGCCAAGGCGCGGCTGCGGCCCATGCACGAGGCGATCGCCCTCGCCGGGCTGGTCGCGCTCGCGGTTCACGGCCTGACGCTGCTGGGCGATCCGTGGCTGAAGCCGGGGATCACCGGCATCTCGATCCCGTTCAGCTCGCACTACCGCCCGCTGTACACCGGCATCGGGGTCATCGCCGGCTACGGGATCGCGCTGCTCGGCCTGTCCTTCTATGCCCGCCGCCAGATCGGCGCCCAGCGCTGGCGCCAGATCCACCGCTTCACGGTCGCCGCCTACGCCCTGGCGATCGTCCACGTGCTCGGCGCCGGCACCGATGCCGGCCAGCGCTGGCTCGAGATCGTGCTGCTCGCCTCGGTCGTGCCTGTGGTGATCCTGTTCGCGCTGCGCATGCTGAGCGGGCCGGGCACCGGCTCCGGGTCGCGGCCTCGGCCGGCACCTCCCGCGCGGCGCCCGGCCGCTCCGGCGAGCATCGCGCCCCCGCGGCGGGCGAGCCCGAGTTCACGCCGGACGCTGCCGGAGTACGAGGCTCCCGCCACGGGCGACCGTGTGCGGGACCTGTTCTGAGTCCTGAGTCGGGCGCTACACCGGCGTGACGGCGTTGCGCTTCCGGGGCCAGTCGCGGCGCTTGGTCGCCGCGTGGGCGTAGCGGCGCGCGACCTCGGCGCGCAGGTCCTCGGGCTGGACGACGGCGTCGACGACGAGCTCGCTGGCGAGGTGCAGGATGTCGATGTCCTCCGCGTACTCCAGCCGCAGCTCCTCGGTCCTGGCGGCGCGCTCGGCGTCGTCCTCGATCGCCTGCAGCTGGTTGTAGAACACCGCGTTGATCGCCGCCTGCGGCCCCATCACCGCGATCGACGCCGACGGCAGCGCGATCGTCGCGTCGGGCTCGAACGCCGGGCCGGCCATCGCGTAGAGGCCGGCCCCATAGGCCTTGCGCACGATCACCGACAGCTTGGGCACGGTCGCCTCGCTCACGGCGCTGATCATCTTCGCGCCGTGGCGGATGATGCCCTGGCGCTCAACGGCGGTGCCGATCATGAAACCCGGCACGTCGGCGAGGAACAGCAGCGGGATGCCGAACGCGTTGCAGGCCCAGATGAAGCGCGCGGCCTTGTCGGCGGAGTCGACGAACAGCACGCCGCCCTTCTGGCGCGGCTGGTTGGCGACGATCCCCACCACGCGCCCCTCGATGCGCGCGTAGCCGACGATCAGCTCCTTCGCCCAGCGGGCGTGGACCTCGAAGAACGAGCCGGCGTCGACGAGCGTGTCGAGCAGCAGCCTCATGTCGAAGGGCTTGTTCTCGTCGTCCGGGACGATCTCGGAGAAGGGCGTGCTCGACGCGGGCGCCAGCGCCTCGGCGACGGGGAGGGACTGCTCCCAGTTCGTCGGGAAGTAGGACAGGTAGCGCCGAGCGACCTCGATGCCCTCGGCGTCGGTCTTCACGAGCATGTGCCCGCAGCCCGAGATCCCGGTGTGCATCCGCGCCCCGCCCATCTCCTCGAGCGTCACCTGCTCGCCGATCACCATCTCGGCCATCCTCGGCGACCCCAGGTACATCGAGGCGTTGCCGTCGCGCATGATCACGAGGTCGCAGAATGCCGGGATGTAGGCACCGCCGGCGGCGCTCGGGCCGAACAGCACGCAGACCTGCGGGACGAGGCCCGACAGCTTGACCTCGTTGTGGAAGATCCTGCCGGCGCCGCGGCGGCCCGGGAACATCAGGACCTGGTCGGTGATCCGCGCGCCGGCCGAGTCGACGAGGTAGACCATCGGGACCCGCAGGTCGAGCGCGCGCTCCTGGATCCGGATGATCTTCTCGACGGTCTTCCAGCCCCATGAGCCCGCCTTCACGGTCGGGTCGTTCGCCATCACCGCGACGGGCCGGCCGTCGATCTCGCCGACCCCGGTCACGACGCCGTCCGCGCCGAGCCCGTCCTGGTTCCAGTTGGCGAGCAGCGCCTCCTCGGCGAACGAGCCCTCGTCGAGCAGCAGCGCGAGGCGCTCGCGCACCGGCAGCTTGCCCTGCTCGGCCGCCTTCTCGCGATGACGCTCGGGCCCGCCTGCGAGCGCCCGCCGGTTCGCCGACTCGAGGTCGCTCATCGCGTGCGCGTCAGACGCCCGGGTTGGCGACGGGGGCGTCGCCCGAGTAGTCGTAGAAGCCCATCCCGTTCTTGCGCCCGTACCACCCGGCGCTGAGCATCTTGCGCAGCGTCGGCGGCTGGGCGAAGCGGCGCTCGCGGAACTCGTCCCAGAGGACGTCGCAGATCGAGCCGAGCGTGTCCAGGCCGACGAAGTCCGAGAGCGCCAGCGGCCCCATCGGGTGCCCGGCGCCCGCCTTCATCGCCTCGTCGATCTCGCTGACCGACCCCACACCCTCCTCGTAGGCGCGGATCGCGTCGAGCATGTACGGGACCAGCAGGCGGTTCACGATGAACCCGGCGGTGTCGCGCGTGGGCGTCGCGAGCTTGCCCTGCGCCGTGGCGAAGTCGACGCCGGCCTGGAAGGCCTCGTCGGAGGTGGTCACCGCGCGCACGACCTCGGTCAGCTTCATCACCTGTGCGGGGTTGAAGTAGTGCAGCCCGATGAAACGGTCCGGGCGGGTGGTGACGGCGGCCTGGTCGATCACCGCGAGCGACGAGGTGTTCGTCGCGAAGATCGCCTCCGGCTTGACGATCGGGTCGACGGCGCGCCACATCTCGAGCTTCTGATCCAGGTTCTCGGTGATCGCCTCGATGACGAGGTCGCAGTCGGCGAGATCGGCGTAGTCGGTCGTCCCGTGGATGCGGCCGCGGACCGCGTCGGCGTCCTCCTGGGAGCTCTTGCCCTTCTCGACCGCACGCGCCAGCTGCTTCTCGATCCGCCCGATGCCCTTTGCGAGGGTCGCGTCGTCGACCTCCCGCAGCACGACGTCGTAGCCGGCCGTCGCGGTGACCTGCGCGATTCCGTGGCCCATGAGGCCCGCGCCGAGCACGCCGACCTTCTTGATGTCCGCCATTGCCTTCAGTCCCTCCCGGGTGTCCGCCGTCTGCTGTGGGCGAAAGACCCTAGCGGCGTCCACCGTCCACCGTCTGCGGGCCTGGCGGGCACCGCCGAGGATCGTGGATGCCGGGCGTCGCACCTGCCCGCGGGACAGTGCTCTTGAACGGACCGCGGGCGACGGGTGGCGATCGGGCGCCGCGAGACCGGCCCGTGGCCCTCAGGCGCTGACGCGTGCGGTCAGCGACGCCGCCACGGCGGTCGCCAGCTCGCGGTCGTACGTGAGGACGTAGTCGAAGCGCGGCTCACCGGAGCGCTCCGGCTCGCGGCGCTCGTGCGCGATCAGGGCGGCCGCGAAGTGCGGCGCCACCACGGCGACGGTCCATTCGCTGTGGGTCGGGTCGGCCGGGGGCACGGCCCCTCCCCCGTGCACGCCGGGTGCCGGGTCGGGCGGGACGTCGCGCCCGACGATCGCGCAGAACGCCAGCTCGGCGCCGAGTTCGGCGTAGCGCTCGCGCACCTCGGGGGTGAAGCGCCGCTCGTGCTCGAAGGCGGCGACGAGGACGGCCGTGGGCCCGAGCCCGCGCGCCTGCTCCTCGAGGTGGCGCGTCATCGCCGACAGGAGGGCGTGCGTGCAGCAGCGGGGGGCACGGCAGCCGGCGGCCAGCTCGAACGGCGCCAGGTCGCGCGGGTCGGAGTGACGGCCCGCGGTGACGACGGCGCTGCGCGGGGCGTCCGGCAGCGAGATCATCGGGTTGCGGCGGCCGTAGAGGAAGCCCTGGGCGAGGGTCGCGCCGAGCGCGTCGCCGACCTCCGCCTGCGCCTGCGTCTCGACCCCCTCGACGAGGATCCGCGCTCCGGAGCGCTCGGCCTGGGCCGCGACGGCGTGGATCGCCTCGGCGACGTCCGCGTCGGGGCTGCGCTGCACCAGCTGCAGGTCGAGCTTGATGACGTCGGGCGCCAGCAGGCTCATCATCGCGAGCGTGTCGGCGTCGGTGCCGACGTCGTCGAGCGCGACCGCGCAGCCCATCGCGCGCATGTCCGAGACGTGGCCCAGCAGCGTGCCGGGGCGCTGGGTCAGCGCGCGCTCGGTGACCTCGATGCAGACCGTCATCTGTGCCCCGGCGCGGGCGTAGAGGTTGCGCAGCTCCAGCGGCAGGAAGCCTGAGGTGTCGGGCTCGATGTTCAGGAACAGGACGCACGGGGCGCGTACGCCGGCGTCAAGCGCGGCGCGCAGGGCGTTGCGCTGGCACAGCCAGTCGAGCTCCTCGAGGCGGCCCGCGGCGCGTGCCGCGGCGAACAGGCGGTCGGGGCTCTCCAGCGTGCTGCCGCGCGGCCCGCGGGCGAGCGCCTCCCAGCCGACGACGCGGCCGGTCGCGAGCTCCACGATCGGCTGGAAGCCGGACTCGACGGCGCCCTCGGCGAGGACGTCGGCGAGCTCATTTCGCTCGGCACGCGAAAGGCCTCGCACGGGCGCAGCTGTGGCAGCACTGGTGACGAGCATGGTGGATCCGCTCTCGAGCATGGCTGAATGTCATTCGCCGTCGGGCGCGAGCCTCCTTGCATGGAGGTTTCGGGCCCGGAACGTGACGAACTGCTCAGTCATGCGCTGAGATCCGTCCGGCTGCTCCGATAGCAGGCTGTTTCGTCCAGGCTGTCCTCAGCGCCAGTCGACCGGGCCGGCGACCAGCGTGTGGCTGCCCAGCGGGCGTCCGAGGACCTCGCGCACGTCGCGCGCACAGGCGAGCAGGGCGTCGAGGTCGATGCCCGTATCGATCCCCATCTCGTGCAGCATCGACACGAGGTCCTCGGTGGCGATGTTGCCCGTCGCACCCGCGGGTACCGGGCAGCCGCCGAGCTCGCCGAAGCTCGACTCGAAGCTCGCGCAGCCCGCCTCCAGCGCTGCAAGGACGTTTGCAAGGCCCTGCCCGCGCGTGTTGTGGAAGTGCGCGGTCAGCTCCACGTTCCCGCCCAGGCGCTCCCGCGCCGCCAGCAGGAACGCGCGGACCTGCAGCGGATTGGCCATGCCGGTCGTGTCGCCGAAGCCGATCTCCTGCGCACCGGCGGCGACCAGGCGCTCGGCGATCGCGAAGACCGCATCGGGCGCGACGTGCCCCTCGTAGGGACACCCGAACGCGACCGAGATGACCCCCTCGCAGCGCAGGCCGGCCGCGCGGCTGCGCGCGAGCACGCGCTCCAGCCCGGCGAGCGACTCGGCGACCGAGCGATTGACGTTCGCACGGTTGTGCGATTCGGTGGCGCTGAGGAAGACGTTGACCTCGTCGAACGCGGGCCGCTCGAAGTGATGGGCGTCGCGCAGCGCCAGCGCGTTGTCCAGGCCGCGCTCGTTGGGGATCAGCACGGAGAGGCTGACCTCGGGCGGCACGTCGACGGCGTGGAGCACCTCGCCCGCGTCGGCGAGCTGCGGCATCACGTCGGGCCGGACGAAGCTCGTGACCTCCAGGCGCCGCAGCCCGGTGCGCGCGAGCTCGTCGATGAGCCGGACCTTGTCGGCCGTCGCGATCACCTCGGGCTCGTTCTGGAAGCCGTCTCGGGGCCCGACCTCGCGGATGCGGACCGCGGGCGGCAGGGCCGGCGCGGGCGCCGTCGGTCCGTCGGATCGCATGAGCGGAAACCTATACTCCGCCGCCATGCCCCAGCCCGGCACCACCGTCGTCGTGCTGGCGGGCGGCACCGGCGGAGCGAAGCTCGCACGCGGCATGCTCGACCTCGTCGGCGAGGACCTCGTCGTCATCGCCAACACGGGCGACGACATCGACATCTACGGCGCCCACGTCTCGCCCGACCCGGACCTGCTGACCTTCTGGCTCGCCGACCGGATCGACGAGCGCGGCTGGGGGCTCGCCGGCGACACCTTCGCCGTGATGGACGGGCTGCGCGCGCTCGGCGCCGACGTCTGGTTCAACCTGGGCGACGTCGACCTCGCCTGGTGCCTGGAGCGCCGGCGACGCATCGACGCCGGCGCCACCCCCACGCAGGCGCTCGGCGAGCTGGCGGCGACGCTCGGCGCAGGCGCGCGCGTCCTGCCGATGTGCGACGAGCAGGTCCGCACCCGCGTGCGGACCGGCGGGCGCTGGACCGCCTTCCAGGAGTTCATGATCCGCGAGCGCGCCGCCGGAACGATCGAGGACGTCACGTTCGACGGCATCGATGCCGCGCGGCCCACGGCGGCCGTGCTGGAGGCGCTCGCCGGCGCGCGGGCGATCGTGATCGGCCCGTCCAACCCGATCATCTCGATCGGGCCGATCCTCGCCGTCCCCGGGATGCGCGAGGCGCTGCACGCAGCGAGCGCACCGGTCGTCGCGGTCTCGCCGCTCGTCGGCGGCAGGGTGCTGAAGGGGCCCACGGCGGCCTTCATGGCCGGGGCGGGCCTGCCCGTGAGCTCGGCTGGGATCGCGCGGGCCTATGCAGGCGTCGCCGACGCGCTGCTGGCCGACGAGGCCGACGGCGTCGACGCCCTGGCGGTGCGGATCGCCGCGACGCTGATGGACGACGCCGCCGGGCGCCGGACCGTCGCGGCAGCCGCACTCGAACTCGCCGACGCCGTCAGAATGGACGCATGAGCGTCGTCGTCGTCCTGCCCGTGAAGCGCTTCGCCGATGCGAAGCAGCGCCTCGCCGAGGGTGGGCTGCGGCCGTCGGACCGCGTCGCGCTGGCGACGGGCATGCTGACCGACGCGCTCGAGGCGCTGCGACGCTGCCGACGGGTCGACGATGTCGTCGTCGTCACCGGCGACGCGAACGCCGAGGTCCTGGCGCGCTCCTACGGCGCGCAGGTCCTCCCCGACGAGCCGACCGACGGCCACAGCGAGGCCGCGCAGCGGGGCATCGACTGGGCGGTCGGCGAGGGCGCGTTCCATGCGCTGCTGCTCCCGGGCGACGCGCCCGCGATGGACCCCGAGGAGCTCGACGGCCTGCTCGAGCGCCTCTCCGACGGCCCTGAGGTCGTGATCGTCCCGGACCGCCACCGCGCCGGCACGAACGCGCTGCTGCTGACGCCGCCCGACGTCATCGAGCCGAGCTTCGGCGACGACAGCTGCGACCGGCACGAGCAGCTTGCGCGCGCGGCCGGCGCGAGCGTGCGCATCAGCGAGCTGCCCTCGCTGCTGCTCGACATCGACACGCGCGAGGATCTCGAGGCGTTCGAAGCCGCGCTGGCGGACGCGCCGCGCCGCACGGCGTTCTACACGCGCGACGCGCTGAGCCGCGTGGCGCGCGCATGAGCGCGCTGCAGGCCGCCGCCCTGCAGCCGCTGCCCGAGGTCCGGCCCGGCGACGATCTCGCGGCGCTGCTGCAGGCGGCCGGCGCGAACGCGCTCGGCGCCGGCGACCTGCTCGTCATCGCCCACAAGGTGGTCTCGAAGGCCGAGGGCGCGCTCGCCGACCTCGCCGGCGTCACACCCTCGGCACGCGCGCTGCGGCTCGCCGCCGAGCACGGCAAGGACCCGCGCCACGTGCAGGTCGTCCTGGACCAGAGCGCCGAGGTCGTGCGAGCGGCGCACGGTGTCCTGATCTGCCGTACCCACCATGGGTTCGTCTGCGCGAACGCCGGGGTCGACGGATCGAACGCCGGCGCGCCGGACCGGCTCGTGACGCTGCCACGCGACCCCGACGCCAGCGCACGGCGCCTGCGCGCCGCGCTGCCGGGCCGCCCGGCCGTCGTCATCAGCGACTCGTTCGGCCGTGCCTGGCGCCACGGCCAGGTCGACGTCGCCATCGGCGTCGCGGGGCTGGGCCCGCTGGAGGACTGGCGCGGGCGCACGGACGCGGACGGGCGCGAGCTGCATGCCACGTGGATCGCGATCGCCGATGAGGCAGCCGCGGCGGCGGATCTCGTGCGCGGGAAGGATTCGCGCGTGCCGGCGATCGCGGTCCGCGGCCTCGAGCGCCACATCACCGCCGCGGACGGCCCGGGGGCCGCAGCGCTGCTGCGCGCGCGAGCCGAGGATCTCTTCGCCTAGGAATGGGGCCCTGGGCGGACGATCGTTCGATCGGCATTCAGGCATGCACGCTGCGCACCCGATGAGAGCGGGGTGCGGAACGCATTCCTCTTCATGCTCGTGCTCATCGCGCTCGCCGTCTCGGCGCCGCAGGCGGCTCGCGCCGGCGGCCTGGCCCCCACGGGCGCGGGCCTGACGAGCCTCTGGCGCGGGAACGGCGACGCGACCGACGCGATCGGGGGCCGCGACGGCCTCGCGGTCGGCGGGCTGCAGTACGGCCCCGGCGTCGTCGGCACGGGCTTCGTCTTCGATGGCGTGGACAGCGGCGATCTTCGTCAACAACGACGCGACGCTCTACCCCGCGAGCAGGTCGTTCACCGTGATGGCGTGGGTGAGCACGACGCAGGCGAGCGGCCGCGCTGCGGTCGCGGCGCTGCGCGAATGCGGCGACGCGTGCCCGCCCACCTACTCGGACCCGTGGATCGCACTGCGCGTGCAGGATGGGCATGCCGGCGCGTTCGTGCGCGACGGGACGGCGCTGGGCCCGGACACCGGGGGCGTGCTGCTGACCGGCACGAGCATCGTCGCCGACGGCCGGCAGCACCTGCTCGCGCTCACCCGCGACGTCGACGGCCAGCGTCTGACGCTCTACGTCGACGGCGTCCTCGAGGCCCAGGCCCCGCTCGGGCCCGGCACGAGCGGCTCGATCAACGACGAGGACTCCCTGCCCGACCCGTTCACGATCGGCACCGACCGCGCCACGGGCGCCACGCCCGCGCTGCTCGACCCGTTCAGCGGAACGATCGACGAGGTCGGCTGGTGGACGACGGCGCTGCAGGCGCCCGCGATGCTGGCGATCGTCGCCGCCGGGCCCGGCGGGATGACGACCGACGACGCGCGGCCCGTGTCGGCGGCGTCGGCGCCCGCGAGCGTCCAGCAGCCCGCCATCACCGTCGGCTACACCGCGCACGACGTGGGCAGCGGCGCCACCCACGCCCTGGCCGACCCGGCCGGGCTCGCAGAGGTGCGGCTCGAGGTACGCCGGCTCGGCCAGATCGCGTTCGTGCCGGTCGGCACCGACACCACCGGCGCGACGTCGGGGTCGTTCGTCTACACGGCGCCGGCCAGCGGGGCCTACGAGTTCCGCACCATCGCCACCGACCGCGCGGGCAACGTCGAGGCGGTCGCGCCGGTCGCCGACGCGACGACGATCGTGGCGCTGCCGCAGGACGCCGCCGCACCCCCGTCACCCGCGCCCCCTTCCACCCCGGCGCCGACGCCCGCGGCCAAGCGCCTCACGATCGGCCAGATCGTCGTCGGCCTGCCCGGGACGCACGCCTGCCTGAGCCGGCGCTCCTTCCACGTGCGGCTGCACGCCCCGAAGGGCCTGCGCATCATCTCGGCGACGATCGCCGTCAGCGGCCGCAGGGCGATCGTCCGCCGCCGCGCCGCCGAGCTGCGTGCCCCGGTCGATCTGCGCAACCTGCCCGCCGGGCGCTTCACCGTGCGCATCGCCGTGAAGCTCACGCAACGGCACGCACTGAGCGACACGCGCCACTACCGCACGTGCGCCGCCAAGCGGGCTACGCAGCCATAGGGTCCGGCGCGCCCAGCTCGGTGAAACCGGGCGCCTCGTAGACCGCCCCGGGCACGCCGCCGATCACCATCAGGCGCACGCCGTCGGGCCCGGGCAGCACGGTGCGGCTCGTGCCCGCCCTGACGCTGACGAGGTGGTCTGCGTCGAGCGGGACCTGCTCGCCCTCGATGTCGAGCGTCGCCGAGCCGCGCAGCGCCACGTAGACCTCCTCCTGACCGTCCTCGCTGTGGTCGTGCTTGGGATAGCCGGTCGCCCCCGCCGGCATGTCGATGACCTGAAGGCCGAACGACGAGACCCCCAGCGTCGCGCGCACGCGCTTGAACGCCCCGCCGTAGATGCCCTCGATGTCGTCGATCTTCGCCGCCGTGTACGTCGCCATGTCGCTCCTCCTCGGGTGGGTTGCGCCATGCTATTGAGCGGCCGGCGACGACGCGAGCGCGGCTCGCGGCCCGGTGGTCCTAGTGGGCGCCGAGCTTCTCCACCCGCCAGTGCCTGACCCCGCGCGGCGTCTGGACCTCGACCGTGTCGCCCGGCGCGGCGCCCATCAGCGCCATCGCGACGGGCGATTCGCTCGACAGCTTCCCCGCGGCCAGGTCGGCCTCCGTCGGCCCGACGATCGTGAAGCGCTGCTCGCGCCCGCTCTCGGCGTCCGTGACCGTGACCGTGCTCCCGAAGCCCACGACGGCCGCCCCGTGGTCGGCCTCGACGACCACCGCGAGCCGCAGCCGCTCGCGCAGGCGCAGGATCTTCGTCTCCAGGTGCGCCTGGTCCTCCTTGGCGATGTGGTACTCCGCGTTCTCTTTCAGGTCGCCCTCCTCGCGCGCGGCGAGGATGCGCTTGGAGAGCGCGTTGCGCGCCGGGCCCTCGAGCTCGGCGAGCTCGGCCTTGAGCGCCTCGAGGCCTGCGGCGGTGATCGCCTGGCCGCCGGCGGCGTTCGAGCTCATGCTGCCACCTCGAGCGCGTCGCCGACCGCGGCGTGATCGGCGTCGGACTCGGGCAGGACGCCGACCGGGTAGTGCGCCCGCAGGTCGTAGAGCGTGCTGCGCTCGGCTGCGGGGCGACCCGCTGCATGCGCCGCGGCCGCCAGGTCGCGCGGCTCGAGCATGACGCCGTGGTAGCTGCCGGCAAGGCGGCTGATGCTCTCCTCCATGAGGGTCCCCCCGAGGTCGTTGACGCCCCAGCGCAGGGCTTCGGTCGCGGCGTCGAGCCCCATCTTCACCCAGCTGGCCTGCAGGTTGGCGATGCTGCGCCCCAGTGCGAGCCGGAAGACGGCGGTGTGCTTGAGGTTCTCCGCGCGGCTGATCTCCTCGATCCCGTGCGTGCGCCCGAGCAGCGTGTGGAACGGGATGAACGACAGCGGCACGAACTCCGTGATGCCGCCGGTGCGCTCCTGCAGCTCGCGGATGACGCGCATGTGCTCGGCGAGCTCCCACGGCTCCTCGATGTGGCCGAACATCACCGTCGAGGTCGAGCGCAGGCCTGCGTGGTGGCTGGCCTCGATGATCTCGACCCAGCGCGCGACCGGCAGCTTGTTCGGGCTGATCCGCTCGCGCACACCGTCGTGCAGCACCTCGGCGGCGGTGCCGGGCGTCGACCCCAGCCCGGCGTCGGCCAGGCGCGCGAAGACCTCGGCGGGCGGCAGGCCGGAGACGTCGCACATGTGCGCGATCTCCATCGGGCTGTAGGCGTGCAGGTGCAGATCGGCGTCCAGGCCGGCGGCCGTCGCCTTGGCCAGGCGCAGCCAGCCCAGATAGTCCTCCAGCTGCCAGTCGGGGTGGATCCCGGACTGGATGCACAGCTCGGTCGCCCCGAACTCGATCGCCTCGCCGACGCGCCGCGCGAAGTCGGCGACGTCGTGCTCGTAGGCCTCCGGCGAGCGCCTGCCCTGCCCGAAGCCGCAGAACGCACAGCCGACCGTGCAGATGTTCGAGACGTTGATGTTGCGGTTGACGACGAAGCTCACCGTCTCCCCGGCGACCTCCGCGCGCAGCTCGTCCGCCGCCTGGCGCAGGTCCTCGATCGCCTCGGGCCGCGTCTCGGCGAACAGCGCGGTCAGCTCGTCGGGTGAGAGCCGTGCGCCCGCGCGGCCCTTGGCGATCGCGCCCGCGGCGAGGTCGGGGCGGATCGGCCGCGGCGGATCGGTGCGGCCCGAGCCCTTGCGCGGGATGAAGCTCCACCAGCGCTGGCGGATCGTGTCGAGCACACCCTGGTCGACCCACTCGGCGTCGATGTACTGCGGGTAGACGCAGAGGCGCTCCGTGAGCGCAACACCGTCCTCCAGCAGGCGCTTGCGCACCTGGTGGGGGCTCGGGAACGGGTGCTCGGGCGAGATGTGGTCCCCGTTGGCGCTGAGGCCGCCGAGGTCGGTCGCCCCCGCCGCCACGAGCTCCGGCCACCAGTCGGCGAGATTCGGCGGGACCTGGATCCCGACGTCCGGCAGCAGCCGGCGCGCCTCGCCGACGAGGCGGACCATGTCGTCGATCGTGACCTCGCAGGCCCAGTCCGGCAGCGGGATCGGATCGCGCCGGGCCCGCGCCCGTTCCCCGATCCCCGTCCGCCAGTAGCGCTGCGCGCTCTCGTCGGCGATCCGGGCCGGCTCGCGGCCGTAGTAGCGCTCGTGCGGCACGAAGTTCTGGAGGATGACCTCCTGCAGGTGCCCGTACTCGGCGTGCACCGCGGCGAGTGCCTCCAGCGAGGCGACGCGCTCGTCCTCGCTCTCCCCCAGCCCGACGAGGATCCCGCTGGTGAACGGGATCTTCAGCTCGCCGGCCGCGCGGATCGTCTCCAGGCGCCGCGCCGGGTGCTTCGTCGGCGAGCCGGCGTGCACCGTCTCCATCAGGCGCTCGGAGATCGACTCGAGCATCAGGCCCTGCGAGGCGGTGACCTCGCGCAGGCGCCCGAGGTCCTCGCGGGTCAGCACGCCGAGGTTCGTGTGCGGCAACAGGCCGCGTTCGAGCGCGCGCCGGCAGGTCCAGACGACGTAGGCGGTGAAGTCCTCGTGCCCGTACTCGCGCAGGCGCGCCGCGACGATCGGATCGACCTCCGGGCGCTCACCGGTGAGGACGAGCAGCTCCTTCGCGCGGCGCCTGACCGCCTCGTCGAGCAGGCCCTCGACCTCGTCGGGCGCGTAGAGGTGCGCCTTGTGCGTCGAGAACGCGCAGTACTTGCAGTAGCACTGACACGTCCGCGAGAGCGAGAGCGTGTAGTTGCGGGAGAACGTCACACGGCGGCGCATCGCTCGACCGGAGTCTACGGATGCGCCGCCGCGCGCCCCCGGGCGTGTCGGCCGGGGGCGAGCTTCGTGCCGGATCAGGTCGCCGCGGGCCCCTCGACGATGACCGCCTCCTCGACGAAAACGCCGGACGGGTCGTCCCCGGGCGGCTCGATCGCCTCCGGCATCTCCTCCTCGCCGCCGTAGATGGCGCGCATGATGATGCCCGCCAGCAGCGCACCGACGATCGGCCCGAGGATGTAGACGAACAGGAACGTGCCGCCGCCGGCGAACGCGTTGGCGACGAGCGCCGGACCGAAGGCGCGCGCGGGGTTCAGGCCCGCGCCGGTCAGCGGACCGATGCACATCACCGCCGCGCCGAGCGCGCCGCCGATCATGATCGGGGCGATGACGCTGCGGTTGCGCACGACGATCGCGGTGCCGTAGATCGCGAGCATCAGCATGAACGTGCCGATGCCCTCGGCGACGAAGCCTGGGAAGTCGCTCTGGAAGAACTGCTTGCTGACGACCCCGGCGCCGTAGTTCACGGACCTGCCCTCGTCGACGATCAGCGCCTTGACGACGAGCGCCGCGAGGATCCCACCGGCGAACTGCATCAGGATGTAGACGCCCGCGTCGGCGCCGCGGATCTTCTTGAGCACGGCGAGCGTGATCGTCACGGCCGGGTTGAAATGGCTGCCCGAGGCGCCCGCGAACGCCGCCACGAGCGCCGCCAGGACGAGGAAGTGCACGAGCCCGATGACGGCCCAGTCGGTGACGCCGAGCGCCGCCTTGGAGGTCAGCGAGACGACGAGCAGGATGAAGAAGACGAGGAGAAACGTGCCGACGAGCTCCGCCACGTAGGCGGGCCAACCTTTCTGCTCCACGGAGACTCCTTTCGATTCGGGGACGAGCATGCCGATGGCCGGGAGATCCTAAGCTCCCGCGCCGATGGTCTTCCGGAGGAGTTCGTTCTGGCGCGCGGCCCTCCTGCCTGCGCTGATCGCAGCGATATGCGGCGTCGCCGCCGGCTGCGGCGACGCGCTGCAGCGCGGGTCGGCCGCGGTGCCCGCGACGCTGCTGCTCGACTTCCAGCCCAACATGGTGCACAGCGGCACGTTCCTGGCAGTCCAGCGCGGCTACGACCGCGCGGCAGGGGTGCGGCTGCACGTGCAGATCCCCTCGAGCTCGACCGACGCCGTCAAGCTGCTGCGCGCCGGACGCGCCCGCTTCGCCTACATCGACATCCACGACCTCGCGATCGCCGACGCCCACGGAGCCGGCCTCGTCGGGGTGATGGCGCTCGTGCAGCGCCCGCTGGCCGCGGTGCTCGCCGCCCCGGGGGTGCGGCGCCCGCGCGACCTGGCCGGCCGGCGTGCCGGCGTCACCGGCCTGCCGAGCGACCTCGCCGTGCTGCGCTCGGTCGTGGGGGGCGACGGCGGCGATCCGCGCAAGGTCGAGCAGGTGACGATCGGCTTCCAGGCGGTGCCGGCGCTGCTGTCGGGCCGCGTCGCCGCGGCCACGGGCTTCTGGAACGCCGAGGGCGTCGCGCTCGCCCGCCGGCGGCCGGGCACGCGCGAGTTCCGCGTCGACGACTACGGCGCCCCGGCCTACCCGGAGCTCGTGCTCGCGACCACGCGCCGCACGGCCGCGGAGGATCCGGCGCTGGTGCGCTCGACGGTCACGGCCCTGCGCCGCGGGTACCAGAGCGCGGTGCGTTCGCCCGCCGCGGCGCTCGACGCGCTCGTACAGGCCGCCCCTGGCACCGATCGCGCCACCGCGGCCGCGGAGTTCGCCGCGGTGCGGCCCGCGCTGATCCCCGCCGGCGGGCGCTTCGGCGCGCTCGACCCGGCGCTGCTGCGCCGCTGGGCCGCCTGGGAGGCGCGCTTCGGGATCGTGCGCCGCCCGCCGGACGTGGGCGCCCTGTTCGACACCCGCTTCGCGAACGCCCCTTAGAACCGGTTTCAGAAAGCCGCCGCTCGTCGGAGCGCGTCAGCGCGCCGCGAGCCGCGTGACCAGCTCGGCGCCCTCGCGGTTCATCCGCGAGCGCGGGACGACGAGGTCGAACCCGGCCTGCTCGGCGCGCTCGCGCGTCGCGGCGTCGACATGGCTGTAGAAGCCGAGCGTACGCACCGCGGCGAGCGCGTCGTCCGCGATCAGCGCGCGGACGATGGCCGGGCCGTCGATCGCATCGGTCGCGAGATCCACGACCAGGACGCCGGCCTGCGGCAGCGCCGCGCGCGCATCGGCGCCGCTGGAGACGAGCCGCACCTCGTGCCCTGCGGCCGTCAGCGCCGCCTGGACCTTCGATCCGAACAGCAGGTCCGGCACCAGGGCGACGACGTGCGCCATCGCCTACTGGTCGTGGAGGCGGCGGAACTCCTCGCGCACGCTCTCCGGGCGCCCCCACGCATGGAAGACGGGCGCCCTGCCGGTGCGGACCTCGCGCAGCTCGAACTCCCCGTCGATGCCGGCCTCGTCGAGGAACAGCAGCGAGCGGTGCACGGCCTGCGCCGCCGCGGCATGGCCGAAGCGGTGGGCGCAGAGGATGCGCCAGTGCCAGTCGTGGTGGGAGTAGGGCTGCGCGTTGCAGGTGACGAGGAACGTCGCCGCCTCGATGTAGCGCGCTTCGTCGAAGATCCGCAGATCGAGCTCGAGGTCCGTCCAATCGTCCGGAAGCGAGTCGATGACCTCCTGGAAGCCGTCCGCCATGCCCATGCGCGGAGCCTAGCGACGAGCGCTGGGCGACCGTCAGCCCAGCAGCGTCTGCACGATCAGGAACACGTTCAGCGCGATGATCGCCGCCGCCACGATCGCGGCCAGGACCGTCGTGCGGCGCGCGTTGACGAGCACCCCCATCACGTCGCGCCGGCGCGTGAGGATCACGAGCGGAACGAGCGCGAACGGGATGCCGAAGGACAGGATCACCTGGCTGATCACCAGCGCGCGCGAGGGGTTGGCGCCGATCGCCAGCACGATCAGCGCGGGCGCCATCGTGATCGTGCGGCGCAGCGCCAGCGGGATCGTGCGCGCGATGAACCCCTGCATCACGACCTGCCCGGCGTAGGTCCCGACGCTCGAGGAGGCGAACCCGGAGGCCAGCAGCGCGAGCCCGAACGCCGTCGCCGCCTGCGGCCCGACGAGCGACCGGAAGCCGTCGTAGGCGCCCTGGATCGTGTCGAGGCTCTGCAGCGGGCTGCCGTGGAACAGCGAGGCGGCGATCAGCAGCATCGACATGTTCACGATGCCCGCGAGCGTCATCGCGATCGTCACGTCGACGCGCTGGAAGCGCAGCAGCGTGCGCTTCTCCTCGTCGCCGCGCGGGCGCACACGATCCTGCGTGAGCGCCGAGTGCAGGTAGATGACGTGCGGCATCACGGTCGCGCCGAGGATGCCCGCCGCCAACAGCACGCTGTCCGAGCCGTCGAACGACGGGATGAAGCCCTGCGCCGCGGCGCCCGCGTCGAAGCCGATCCGCAGCGTGTCGTAGAGGAACCCGAGCAGGATGATCCCGAGGAAGAACGCGATCGCGACCTCGAAGCGCCGGTGGCCGCGGCGCTGCAGCGCGAGGATCCCGAACGACGCGATCGCGGTGATGATCCCGGCGGCGAACAGCGGGACGCCGAACAGGATGTTCAGCGCGATGGCGGCGCCGACGAACTCGGCGAGGTCGGTCGCCATCGCGATGACCTCGGCCTGTGCCCACAGAAGGAACGAGGTCCGGCGCGAGAAGTGCTCGCGGCACAGCTCCGGGAGGTTGCGCCCGGTCGCGATCCCCACCTTGGCCGACAGGTTCTGGATCAGCATCGCCATGAGGTTCGCCGCGAGCAGGACCCACAGCAGCAGGTACCCGTACTTCGCGCCGCCGGCGATGTTCGTCGCGAAGTTCCCCGGATCGACGTAGGCGATGCACGCGACGAAGGCCGGCCCGAGCATCGCCAGCAGCGTCCGCAGGCGCCCCTTGCCGCGCAGGCGCTGCAGGTCGCTGAGCCCCGGGAAGGTCGCGGTCTCGGCGTCGACGCCGGCGGGGATCGGCGCGGGCGCGCCGGCAGGGACGGGAAGCGCGTCGCGCGCGTGCGGCGGGGGCGGAGGCGCGGGCGGGGGCGTCACGCGTCGACCTCGACGCGCATGGCGCGTGCGAGCGCGCCGCCGAGGACATGGGTGTCGGCGCCGAACCGCACGAAGGTCGGGCCCTCGAACGGCTGCTTCTCGACGACCTCGAGCCGGTCCCCGGGCGCGATGCCGCGCTCGCTCAGATAGCGCAGCATGTCGGGGTCGGCGTCCGAGACGCGCACGAAGCGCCCGCGGGCGCCCGGCTCGAGGCTGTCGAGCGCGACCGTCACGCCCTCGTCGATCGTGAGGTCCGCGGTGGGGATCGGATCGCCGTGCGGGTCGTGGGTCGGATTGCCCAGGCGCACCGCGATCAGCTGCTCGAGGTCCTCGGAGATGTGATGCTCGAGCACCTCGGCCTCGTCGTGCACGCGATCCCACGGCAGCCCGAGGTCGGCGAGCAGCAGCTCCAGCAGGCGGTGGTGGCGCAGCACCTCGAGCGCGACGCGGCGCCCGTCATCGGTCAGCACGACGCCGCGGTAGGGCTCGTGGGCGACGAGCCCGAGGTCGCTGAGCTTGCGGACCATGCCCGACGCCGATGCCGGCGTCACCCCGAGGCGCTCGGCGAGCGCCGTCGTCGTGACGGTGCCCTCGCCGCGGTGCTCGAGAGCGTAGATCGCCTTGGCGTAATCCTCGACGGCCGGCGAGGGGCGCTGGGTCTGCGATTCCACAACTGTGATTATGGCATGCCTAAACCAGGAGTGCCAGCGCGGCGAACTTCACCGCCCGGGCGCGGCGTATCCTCGCTGTCAGGCATGGCGATCAGCGGAGAGACGACGACCCAGGACGCACTGCGCAGCGGCGCCGGGCTGATCGACCGCTCCGAGCGCGGGAAGCTCGCGCTCAGCGGCCCTGACGCGAAGGCCGCGCTGAACGCGCTCGTGACGAACGAGATCGAGACGCTGAAGCCCGGGACCGGCCTCTACGCGGCGGTGCTGACCCCGAAGGGCAAGATGCTCGGGGACCTGCGCGTGCTCGACACCGGCGACGAGCTGCTGCTCGACACCGAGCGCTCGGCGCTTCAGGGTGTCTTCGACGCGCTGCGCCACGGGCTCGTCGGTTTCGATGCCGAGCTGCACAAGCGGACGCTCCAGCGCGGGCTGCTGTCGCTGATCGGCCCGCGGAGCCGTGCGGTGGCCGGCGCGCCGGGCCTCCCCGCCGCCGAGCACGCGAACCGCCCGGCACGCATCGCCGGGATCGACGTCGTCCTGGCGGTGACCGACGGCGGCGTCGACGTGATCTGTCCCGGCGAGGACACCGAGCGGGTGGGCGACGCGCTGCTCGCCGCGGGCGCGAGCGCGGCTGCGGAGGCCGACGCCGACGTCCTGCGCGTCGAGTCGGGACGCCCGCGCTACGGCGTCGACCTCGACGACGCGACGATCCCACAGGAGGGCGGGCTCAACGAGCGCGCCGTCAGCTTCACGAAGGGTTGCTACCCGGGCCAGGAGACCGTCGCGCGCCTCTTCTACAAGGGCAAGCCGAACCGGCGGCTGTGTGGGCTGCGCCTGTCGGCGCCCGTCGGCGCGGGCGCGCCGATGATGCTCGGCGAGCGGGTCGTGGGGACGCTGACGAGCAGCGTCGTCTCCCCGCTGTTCGGGCCGATCGGCCTGGCGCTGGTGCGGCGTGAGGCGGAGCTCGGCGCTGAGCTGGTGGTGGGCGATGGTGGGGTGACGGCGGTGGTGGTGGCGCTTCCCTTCACGTAGGCGGTGGTCCGCGTGGCGTGCTCACGCTGCGCCGCGCCTGCTGCAGCACCGAGGGTGGCCATCGGCGCGCGGTTCTGCGCGGGCGCGGCGGATCAAGTCGGGATCCGCCACGCTCGACGCAGAGCCCGCCGCGAGCGCCCGCGCCCGTCTCACCCATCGGTGCCGCTGTTCGTCCCGCGACAGACGGGCGATCCTCACGCCGCCAGCGCCACCCCACACGCCCCCAGGAACCGCCCCAGCGCCACGTGGTCCACCCCGCCGCTCAGTTCCAGCACGTACGGCTCGTTCGCCGCGATCCACGTCTCCGCGGTCCGCGCCGCCGCGACGTCGCCCGGGGTGAGGGGCCGGCCGGCGGCGCGCAGCGCCTCGTCCGTGAGCCGCAGCATCTGCTCCACCCCGCCGACCGCCACGCCGCCCGAAACGCGGCCGCCGACGAGCCAGAAGGCCTCCCATACGTCGCCCGCGGGCGCGTCGGCGAGCACGAGCCGCGGCCGGCTCTGGGCAGCTGCGAGGCCGGGGCCGAGGCGCTCGACGAGCACGGCTATCCGCTCGCGACGACGGCGCAGCCACGCCGCCCGCTCGTAGCGCCGCTCGGCCGCGGCGTCGGCGACAAGGTGGTCGACGTGCCGCACGATCGCCCGGCCGGCATCCGCGCCGTCGAACAGCGCCAGCGCGGCGTCGAGCCGCCGCCGGTACAGGTTGGGGTCCAGATCGCCGAGGCACGGTGAGAGGCAGCGCCCCATCTGGCCGTAGGCGGACGGATGCTCGCGGCGCGGCAGCCGGCGCCCGCAGTGGCGCAGGCCGAACAACGAGGTCAGCTGCTCGAGCAGCTCGCTCGCCGTCGCGCGCCCGCGCAACGGGCCGACGTTCACGGCGGTGCCCGGCGCCGGCTCGCGCCCGAGCTCGAGGACCGGGAACCCGATGTCCAGCCGGCAGCGCAGCCACACCCAGTCGTCGACCGGCTTCAGGCGCGCATTGCCCGGCGGTCGCAGCTCGTCGACCAGGCGCTGCTCGAGCAGCAGCGCGCCGAGCTCGGAGACGGTGACATGGTGCTCGATCGTCTCGGCGCGCGCCGTCCATGCGCCCGACCGCGACGACGGCGCGAAATGCGAGCGCACGCGCGTGCGCACCTGCATCGACTTCCCGACATAGAGCACCTGCCCGCTCGCGTTGCGCGCCACGTACACCCCCGGCGCGTCCGTGACCCCGGAGATGTCCGGCATCCGGCGACGGGCGCCGCGCGGAAGGGCGCCGCCGTCGGTGGCGCCGCCGCGCCGACGCCGCGGGCGCCGGGGGCCGAGCAGCGCGCGCGCGTCGCCGACCGTCGGCGCGTTCGCGCAGAGCTTCGGGAACAGCGCGCAGAAGACGCGCGCACACGTCTCGGCATCGGCGAGCGCGCGGTGCGTCACCTCGACGTCGATCCCGAGCGATTCCGCGAGCGGCTGGAGTCTGCGCTGGCGTGCGAGTGGATGCAGGCGCCGCGCGAGCGCGACGGTGCAGATCGTCGGGGGGTCGGGCCACGCGATCCCGGCGCGCTCGAAGGCCTGCGCCAGCACCCGGCGATCGAACGCCGCGCTGTGCGCGACGAGCACGCGATCGCGCAGCAGACCGGCCAGCTCGGGGAGGCTCGCCTGCGCCGGCGGCGCCTCGTCGACCATCGCCTGCGTGATACCGGTGAAGCGCTGGATGTGGCGCGACAGCGGGCGCTCGACGCGCACGAGCGTCTCCCAGCGCTCGTGCAGCTCGCCGCCGCCGACCAGGACGGCGGCGGCCTCCGTCAGCTCGCAGGCCTCGCCGGCGAGCCCGTTGGTCTCCGTATCGACGACGAGGAACTCGGCGCTGCGCAGTGGTGCGGCATCACGCATCGCCCCGACGGTCTACGCCCCGCGCCCGACGCCATGCAAGCGGTCGTGCGCCAGTTCGTCCAGCACCCTCTCCGGCATCGGCGCGCGACCGCCGATGAGCGGGGTATGGTCCGCACTACCGGACGAGGGAGGTACGTCGTGAGCATCATCGCCCCGCAGCAGGACCATGCGCTCGAGCAGCGCACGCGCGATGCCTGGCAGAGGTACGCCGACGACCTCCGCGATCTCGGCGGAGCACGGTACGAGGACGCCGAGGACGCGGCCTGGGACCGCCTGCAGACCGAGCTTGCGGACATCGCCGCCGAGCACGCGGCACGACTCGAGCACTGACGCAGCGGACACTCGGCGCGGTTGCGCTCGCCGCGGGCTCGGGTAGTGTGCGCCCGGCGGTGATTGCGCCGCAGGTTGGAGGGATGAGGACCGGGATGCGCACGACGCTTGCGATCGCGCTGACGGGCGTCGTGGCGCTCGCAGCTGCGGGGTGCGGGACACAGGAACGCCAGGACAACCAGCTGCGGCCTCCGGTGCCCATCGTCATGAGCGCGACCATCACGCCGTCGCGCATCAGCGTCTCGCCGGCCAGGGTCGGCGCGGGCCCCGTCACGGTGATCGTCACGAACCTGACCGGCACCTCGCAGACCGTGACGTTCGAGACGGCCGACCTCCCCGGCTCGAGCACGCCGGGCATCCGCCAGCAGACCGGCCCGATCAATCCGCAGGACACCGCGACGATCAAGGCGCAGACGCTGCCGGGCACCTACCGCGTCAAGGTCGCGGGTGACACCGTCGCGCCGGCGACGGTGCTGATCGGGCACAAGCGCCTCTCCTCGCAGAACGACCTGATGCTGCCGTAGGAGCCGCGGCCGAGAAGCAGGCGGTTGACACAACCACTGCACACGTGAAATACTTTCGCTTGTGCAAGCAACTCCTCAGAAGACGGGCCCGGACCACTCCGTCGACGCAGTGTCCGCGGCGCTGCTCGCCCTCTGGCAGCAGCTCATGCGTGCGAGCAACACAGAGTTCTTCGCGATCCTCGAGGAGCTCGACGTCTCGATCATGCAGGTCAAGATGCTCGAGGCGCTCGGCAGCGCCGACGCCGAGCTCTCCGTCAAGGAGCTCTCCGAGCGCCTGAGCTGCTCGCTCCCGAGCTCCAGCCGCACGATCGAGACGCTGCTCCAGCGCGGCTGGCTCGAGCGCCGCGCGGACACGCAGGACCGGCGCGTCAAGCGCGTCCTCGTCACCGACGCCGGCCGCGACGTCATCGACCGCGTCAACAACGTGCGCCTTCAGAACATCAGGCGGTTCGTCGCCTCGCTCGACGACGCCGGCCGCGCCAAGCTCGCCGACGCGCTCGGCGACCTCCCCGCTCCAGCCTCCACGGACTGATCAGGAACCCCATGGCCTCGCGCTCGCTCCCCACCATCCACGCCGACAACCGCCGCTGGTTCACGCTCGGCGCGATGTGCTTCGCGCTGTTCATGGTGATGCTCGACAACACCGTCGTGAACGTCGCCCTCCCCTCGATCCAGCGCGACCTGAACGTCTCGATCAGCAACCTCGAGTGGACGGTCAACGCATACACGCTGACCTTCGCCGTCCTGCTCGTGACCGGCGGGCGCCTGGGCGACATCTTCGGCCGCCGCCGCGTCTTCCTGATCGGCGTGGCGATCTTCGGCCTCTCGAGCCTCTTCATCGCCTTCTCGCAGACCGACGTGTGGCTCATCGCGGGCCGCGCGATGCAGGGCGTCGGCGCCGCGCTGATGATGCCCGCGACGCTCTCGATCATCACGAACACGTTCCCGCCGGAGGAGCGCGGCAAGGCGATCGGGACCTGGGCCGGCGCGAGCGCGATCGCCCTGGCGATCGGCCCGGTCGTCGGCGGCTTCCTGGTCGAGAACGTCTCCTGGCAGTCGATCTTCCTCATCAACGTCCCCGTCGCCGCGATCGCGGTCGGCGTGACGCTGTGGGCCGCCCACGAGTCGCGCGACGAGTCGGCGCCGCGCTTCGTCGACATCCCCGGCGTCCTGGCCCTGACCGCCGGCCTCGGCGCGCTCGTGCTCTCGCTCGTGGAGGGCAACGGCTGGGGCTGGGGCTCGCCGCAGATCATCGCCCTGTGGGTGGTGTCCGCGATCTCGCTGACGGCCTTCGTGTTCGTCGAGCGCCGCAGCCCGGCGCCGATGCTCGACTTCTCCTACTTCCGCTCGCGCTCGTTCCTGGGCGCGAACCTCGTGGCGTTCATCGTGAGCTTCGCGATGCTCGCGATGTTCTTCTTCCTCGCCCTGTACATGCAGAACATCCACGGCTACACGCCGCTGCAGGCGGGCGTGCGCTTCCTGCCCTCGACCGTCGTGATCATCTTCATGGGCCCGATCTCCGGGCGCCTGGCCGACAGGATCGGCCCGCGGATCCCGATGGTCGTCGGACTGGTGCTGGTCGCGATCTCGCTGTTCTGGCAGGGGCACCTGGCGGTCGACTCGAGCTACGGCTTCCTGATCGGCGCGTTCGTGCTGATGGGCATGGGCATGGGCCTCGTGATGTCGCCGATGAGCACGGCCGCGATGAACGCCGTGGACCAGGCCAAGGCGGGCGCCGCCTCCGGCGTGCTGTCGATGAGCCGCATGGTCGGCGGCACGTTCGGCGTGGCGATCGTCGGCGCGCTGATCAGCGGCCTGGGCCGGGCGAGGCTCGAGACGCTGCTCCCGGCAGCGTCGCCCGCGCGGATCGACCGCCTGACCTCCTCGCTCGCCAACGGCGGCGCCGGGATCCCGGGCCGGGCCGGCGCGGCGGTGCAGACGGCGTTCGTCGACGCGATGAACGTCAGCCTGCAGATCGGCGCGGCGGTCGCCCTCGTGGGCGCACTGATCGCCTGGGTGCTCGTGGCCGACGCCCCCAGCACGGTCGCCGAGACGTCGTCGATGGAGGCGCGCCTGGAGCTGGACCTGGCCGAGGCCGGCAGCGCCGGCGGCACCCCGCAGGGCGAGTTCGCCGAGCGCGAGATGCTGCGCACCTGATGATCATCTAGCCGCCGGATCAGCCGCTACGGTCGCGGCGGGTGGAGATCCTCGAGACGTTCGACGCGGACCGCATGCGCGCCCTGATTGAGCGCGGCGAGCGCTTCTGGCTGCGCCTGCACATGCCCAAGCCGGAGGTCATGCAGGAGGTCGGGACGATGCTCGGCCTCGACCACCTGGCCGTCGAGGACTCGATCGAGTTCGGCCAGCGGCCGAAGATCGACGACTACCCCGACTCCGCGCTGCTCGTGTTCTACGGCGCGCGCACGGTGCAGCACCCCGACGGCACGACGATGCTCGTCCCCACCGAATTCCACTTCCACATCACCGCGCAGGCGATCGTGAGCGTGCGCCGGCACAACCCGGACGCCACCCAGGACGTGCGCCGGCGCGTGCGGCTGGCGGACATCGACACCGCCGAGGAAGTCCTCTACCGCGTGCTGGACTCGCTCGCCTCGACGTTCGCCCCGGGGCTGCAGGCGATCGACGACGAGGTCGACGCGATCGAGGACCGCATCCTCGAGGACGCCGAGACCGACCAGCGCATGCGCCTGCTGGCGATCAAGCACTCGCTGCTCGCCGTCCGGCAGGTGATCAGCGCCCAGCGCGACGTCCTGGCCGGACGCCGCGAGGTGCTGGAGACACTGCCGGGCTTCAGCGACTCCGACGGGCGGGAGTCGCTGCGCGACATCTACGACCGCATCGCGATCGTCTCCCAGCAGGTCGACAACGTCCGCGAGAGCGTCTCGAACGCGCTCGACCTGTACGTCTCCGCGGTGGCCAACGAGCTCAACCAGATCATCAAGGTCCTGACGATCGTCGCGACGTTCTTCCTGCCGCTGACCTTCGTGACGGGTTTCTTCGGCCAGAACTTCGGGTGGATGATCCGCCATGTCGCCTCGCCCGGCGCCTTCGTCCTGCTCGGGCTGGGCATCAACCTCGTGGTCGTCGTCGGCCTCTGGACCTGGCTTTCGCGCGCGGGGTACGTCGACTGGCGCGAGTTCCTCGGGCGGGGAGGGCGCCGGGCGGCGAAGAGACCGTAGAATCCGGCGCCCCGTCCCGTCGCCCGATCCCACGAGGTACTTCACGCACATGGCCGTCGACCTGACTCAGATCTCCCAGGTGTCCACCGAGCCGGGCGAGCTCCCGGCGACGATGGCGGCCTGGGTCATTCGCGAGGACCGCCTCGGCGAGCCCAACGACGCCTTCCAGCTCGAGGAGATCGAGGTGCCCGAGCCCGGCGCCTTCGAGGTCATCGTGCGGGTCATGGCCGCGGGCGTGAACTTCAACAACGTCTGGGCCGCACTCGGCACGCCGGTCTCAGTCTTCGGCTACGGCGACCACCCGCAGTACGGCCATCACATCGGCGGCTCGGATGCCTCGGGCATCGTCTGGAAGGTCGGCGAGGGCGTCACCCGCTGGAAGCCCGGCGACGAGGTCGTCGTGCACTGCAACCAGGCCTCCTACGAGGACCCCGAGGTCCACGGCCTCGATCCGCTCGCGGCGCCGTCGCAGAAGATCTGGGGCTACGAGACCACATGGGGCTCCTTCGCCCAGTTCACGAAGGTTCAGGCCCAGCAGCTGCTGCCCAAGCCGGCGGCGCTCGCCTGGGAGGAGGCCGCGTCCTACGGCCTCACCTACTTCACCGCCTACCGGATGCTGATGGACCGCGCCAAGATCCAGGCCGGCGACCGCGTCCTGATCTGGGGCGCCGCGGGCGGGCTCGGCGTCTTCGCCACGCAGCTCGTGAAGGCCGCCGGCGGCGAGAGCGTCGGCGTCGTGTCCTCGGACGAGAAGGGCGAGCTCGTGATGAAGCTCGGCGCCAAGGGCTACATCAACCGCAGCGAGTTCGATGGGATGATGCGCAAGGGCGGCGAGTCTCCCGCCGAGGAGAAGGAGCGCTTCGCGGTGACGCGCGCGTTCGCCAAGCGCGTCAAGGAGATCCTCGGCGAGTCGCCCGACATCGTCTTCGAGCACGTCGGCAAGGCGACGTTCCCGACCTCGGTCTTCACCGTCAAGCCGTTCGGCAAGGTCGTCATCTGCGGCGCCACGTCGGGCTACAACCTCGACTTCGACGTGCGCTACCTCTGGATGCGCCAGAAGGAGATCCTCGGCTCGCATTTCGCGAACGCCTGGGAGTGCACGAAGGCCAACAAGCTCATCGACGACGGCCTCATCCGCCCAGTGCTCTGGCGCACGATGGGGTTCGACCAGGTCGCCGAGGCACACCAGCTCATGCACGAGAACAAGCACGCCGGCAAGATCTCGGTGCTCGTCGGGGCCACCGACGAGGGCCAGGGCCGGACCGGCGAGGGCCCCGGCGCGATCCACGCGGAAGTGGGTGCCTGATGGACACCTTCCACATCCAGTGGTACTCGACCGGCTTCCGCGGCGGGCGCATGGAGGCGGCGCTGCGCGACGTGACGGCCACGTGCCTGCGCTACGGCGCGACCGAGTGGTCCCTGCACCGCAGCCTCGACGACCGCTACAGGTTCCTGCAGATCGTCCATTTCACCGACAAGACGGACTTCGAGCGCTGGTGGGCCGGGCGTGAGCTGGTCGACTTCCGCGTGATCGCCTCGTCGTGGTACCAGGTGCCGCTGCTCTACGTGCCGCACGACCTCGTCGGCGAGGGCCATGTCGAGACCAACGGCAACGGCGCCGGCGTGGTATCGGAGCCCTCGGCAGCCACCTGAGGCAGCGATGCCCGCGGCGTCGACACTGGGCCTGTTCGCGCTGGCGAGCCTCGCGCTGATCGCGATCCCCGGGCCGTCGGTCATCTACATCGTCACGCGCAGCATCGAGCACGGCCGCAGCGCCGGCCTGGTCTCGATGCTCGGCGTGCAGGCGGGCGCGCTGGTCCACGTGACCGCCGCCGCGGTGGGGCTCTCGGCGCTGCTCGCCTCCTCGGCGACCGCCTTCTCGGTCGTCACCTACGCCGGCGGCGCCTATCTCGTGTTCCTGGGGATACGGCGCCTGCGCGCGGGAACCGTGACGGATCTCGGCCAGAGCCCGCCGGCGGTGGCGCGCTCGGCGCTGTTCCGCCAGGGCGCGCTGGTGAACATCCTCAACCCCAAGACGGCGATCTTCTTCCTCGCCTTCCTGCCCCAGTTCGTCGACCCCACGCGCGGGGCGTTCGCGCTGCAGGTCTTCGCGCTGGGCCTGTGCTTCATCGCCGTCGCGATGCTGAGCGACGGCACCTATGCACTGCTGGCCGGCAGCATCGGCGACCGCCTGCGCCGCAACGCCGCCGCGGCGCTGCGCCTCGAGCGCCTCAGCGGGGTGCTGCTGATCCTGCTCGGCGCCGTCGCGGTGATGACCGGCGCGCGCCGGACCGCCTGACGGTCAGGCCTCCGGCTCGGCGGCGCTGCCGACAGCGGCCGGGCTCTCGCTCGCGCGCCGGCGCAGCAGCGGCAGCACGTCGTCGGTGAACTGCTCCAGGAAGCGCAGCTGGTCCTCGGCGGGCCCGTGGATCACGAGGTCCTCGAAGCCCAGGTCGAGGTACGGCGCGATGCGCTCGACGACGTCCTGCGGATCGTCGGAGACGATGAAGCGGGTGTGCGCCTGGTCGACGTGCGCGTCGGCGACGCGCTCCATCTCGATCGGGTCCTCGATGCCCTCCTTCTGCTCGGGCGTGAGCGCCAGCGCGGCCCACCAGTGGGTCGCCTTGTAGGCGTGGTCGAGGTCGCGGTCGTAGGAGACCTTGATCTCGATCTGGCGCCGCACGCCAGCCGGGTCGCGGCCGGCCTCCGCGGCACCCTCCTGCACCTTGCCCAGCAGCGTCCGGTACAGCTCGGGGTCCTTGCCGCTGGTGCAGATGAAGCCGTCGCCGACGCGGCCGGCGAGCTTGGCGGCCAGCGGGCCCGAGGCGGCCACGAAGATCGGCACCGGCGTCTCGGGCCGGTCGTAGATCGTGGCGCCGGATGTCTCGTAGTACTCGCCCCGGAAGTCGACGCGCTCCTCGGTCCACAGGCGGCGGATCAGCGCGATCGACTCCGCCAGGCGCATGCGGCGCTCCTTGCGCCCCGGGAACTCCTCCCCGGTCGCGGGCGTCTCGTTCAGCGCCTCGCCCGAGCCCACGCCGAGGTACACCCGGCCCGGGTTCAGCGCGCCGAGCGTGCCGAACGCCTGGGCGACGATCGACGGGTGGTAGCGCAGCGTCGGCGTCAGCACGCTCGTCCCCAGCACCGCCCTGCTCGTCGCCTGCCCCACCGCCCCCAGCCAGGTCAGCGCCGACGGCGCATGCCCGCCGTTGTGACGCCATGGCTGAAAGTGATCGGACACCGCGATGATGTCCAGGCCCCGCCGCTCCGCCTCGACCGAGAAGTCGAGCAGGGCACGCGGCGAGAATTGCTCGGCAGAGGCCTTGTAGCCGATGCGGACGGTCATGCATCCATGGTATTTGGCCGGGCGCACACCCTCGCGGAGCGCGTCGCGCAGGCCTCGCGGGTCGCGTCGCGAGGCGTCCCCGGTCGCGGGGCTGGCCGGGAAGGTGTCCAGCTCAGGCGTCGCCGGGGGATCCGGGCACCGGGCCCGCCGATGATGGTTCACCTCGCTCGGCGACGAGAACCGTCATCACCGCGCGCCACACGCGGACGGCGATGATGGTTCGCGTCGACAACTCGTGGATGCGTGAGGCCGCACGCGGGAGCGGGTGCTGTGCCAATGAATGCACTGCGGCGGGCGGGCCGGATCGGGTGCCCTCAGGCGCCACGCGGCCCGCGAGCAGCAGTCAGCCCTGTTCGAGGGGGGCCATCGTCAGGCCACAGTCGCGCAGCTGCTCCCAGTAGAGCTCCGCAATCTCCCGATGCCCACTCCAGACAACCGCCAGGCCGGCATTGTGGATCCGGTCGGCGATGGCGTAGCCCATCTGGAGCGTGACGCCGGGGATGTACCGCGCGAGCGCGCCGGCGACGCCGTCGAAGGTGTTGTGATCGTCGTTGCGGACGATCACGCGCCAGTCGCCTCCGAGGCCCGATCCGGGACCCTGAACACGGGGAAGTTCGACGGTCTGCGACATCGCGCCAAAGGCTAGTACATCCGGCCGCGAGTTCCGTGCAGGATCCGGCGCGGGTCCGGCCGTGATCTGACGGCCGGCGGTGACCCGGCCGGATTCGAACCCACCCTCCCGCACGGGGCCGGGCACCGACGGTCGTCAGACGGGCGGGCTCCGCCGGAGCCCGCGGGCCCGGCGCCGGGTGCACTCAGCTCAAACGCCCGCGCCAGTAGCGCTCCAGACCGGGCCACAGCGTCTCGGGCGGCATCGCCTGCAGCATCGGCCCGAGCAGCTCCTCGCCGCCCCGCCGGCGCACGATGCCGCGGATCGCCTCGGCGAACCCGGCGGTGTCGGTGCAGCGGGCGAGGTCGCCGAGGACGGTGAGGCTCTCGCGCAGCTCGGCGATGTGCGCGCCGACGTCCTCGTAGGTCCCGAAGTGCGCGACGGCCAGCCGCTCGGGCGCCCATGCCTCGATCACGTCGAGCGACGCGCGCCATGCCTCGAGGTCGATGTCCGGCGGCGGGGTGGGCGGCAGGATCGGGCCGTCGTCGATGCGCACGCCCGCGACGTCACCGGCGAACACCGTCCCGCTGTCCTCGTGCAGGTAGGCGACGTGATGCTGGGCGTGCCCTGGCGTGTAGGCGACGCGCCAGCCGCCCTGCCGCTCGCCGCCGTGCAGCACGTGGACGTTGGCGGCGGGCACCGGCACGATGTCCCCCCACAGGCGCGCCATGTCGTCGCCGTAGATGCGCGTCGCGCTGGCGACGAGCTTCGAGGGGTCGATGATGTGCCCGGCGCCGCGTTCGTGGACCCAGACCTCGACCCGCGGCCAGCGGCGCACGATCGCTCCGGTCGCGCCGGCATGGTCGAGATGGATGTGCGTCAGCAGGACGGCGCGGGGCGCCTCGTCGCCGAGCGCCGCGAAGACGGCGCCGCTGCTGACCTCGGGCCCCGGGTCGATCAGCACGTCGTCCTGGCGAAAGCAGCAGATCACGTGCTCGCGGCCGAGGTGGCGGACGTCGATCTGCTCGAGCATCAGGACAGCCGCGCCACGATGATGTCCTGGAAGGCGCGGCCGCTCTCGCGCGGCGTCCAGGTGCCGTGACGGATGCCCGCCTTGCGGAAGCCGGCCTGGGCGACTCGATCGAGGAACCACTCCTCGTCGTAGGCGACGGCCTCCTCGGGCACCTCGGGATCGACGACCGCGTAGCGCTCGTCGACGGCCGCGAACGCCAGCGCGCCGCTGCCGGCGGTGACCGCCTCGCGCGCCGAGCCGTCGAGCAGGAAGGCCGTCGTGAAGAGGCGCCCATCCGGGACGAGCACCCTCCGGGCCTCGCGCAGGTAGTGCTCCAGCGTGTCCGGAAGCACGTGCGTCAGCACGGACACCATGACGACGATGTCGAAGCGCTCGTCGTCGTAGGGGAAGCGCAGCGTCGCGGGATCGATCGTCCCGCCGGGGTTGTAGCGGCTGTTGTGGACGTCGACGTGCTTGAACGTGAAGTCCGGGCGGTCCCGGTAGGCGTGCTCGCTCCACTCGATCCCGCGCGGGTCGGGGTCGAAGCCGTCGTAGCTCGCCCCCGGGCCGAGATAGTCCGACAGCGGACGCGCGATGCGCCCGATGCCGCTCCCGACGTCGAGCACGCGCTCGTCGGGGCCGAGCTTGCCGAGGGTGATCAGGTGGCGCAGGTACTCGTCGCCGACCGCGGCGAAGTCCCCCTCTCCCACGAAGCGCAGGCGACGAGGCGGGATCAGCGGGTCGCGGCGTCTGGCGACGAGGTCGACCGCGTCCTGCACGCGGAAGCGCAGCGACGTGGCCGCACGGGTGGCACGGGACTCTGGCACGGCGGCGGACCATACAATCCGGCCATGAGCCATCGCCTGCCGGAGCGCGACAAGCCCTGGATGATGCGGACCTACGCGGGCCATTCGACCGCCGAGAAGTCCAACGAGCTCTACCGCTCGAACCTCGCGAAGGGCCAGACGGGCCTCTCGATCGCGTTCGACCTCCCGACGCAGACGGGCTACGACCCCGACGACGAGCTCGCGCGCGGCGAGGTCGGCAAGGTCGGCGTCCCGGTCGCCCACGCCGGCGACATGGCCGCGCTGCTCGAGGGCATCCCGCTCGACCGCATGAACACGTCGATGACGATCAACGCGACGGCCGCCTGGCTGCTGGCGCTGTACATCGTCGCAGCCGAATCGCAGGGCGTCGATCAGGCCGAGCTGTCGGGCACGACGCAGAACGACATCATCAAGGAGTTCCTCGCGCGCGGCACCTACGCGTTCCCGCCCGGGCCCTCGATGCGGCTGATCGCGGACATGATCGCCTACACGGTCGAGAAGATCCCGAAGTGGAACCCGATCAACATCTGCAGCTATCACCTTCAGGAGGCCGGAGCGACACCGGTGCAGGAGATCGCCTACGCGATGAGCAACGCGATCGCGGTGCTCGACGCAGCCCGCGAGCGCGTCCCGGCGGACCGCATCAGCGCCGTCTTCGCGCGCATCTCGTTCTTCGTGAACGCCGGGGTGCGCTTCGTCGAGGAGCACGCGAAGCTGCGCACGATGGCCGTCCTGTGGGAGGAGCTCGGCCGCGAGCGCTACGGCGTCACCGACGAGAAGGCGCTGCGCTTCCGCTACGGCGTCCAGGTCAACTCGCTCGGGCTGACCGAGTCCCAGCCCGAGAACAACGTCCAGCGGATCGTCCTCGAGGCGCTCGCCGTCACGCTCGGCCGCGACGCCCGCGCCCGCGCGATCCAGCTGCCCGCGTGGAACGAGGCGCTCGGCCTGCCGCGCCCGTGGGACCAGCAGTGGTCGCTGCGCATCCAGCAGGTGCTCGCCTTCGAGACCGACCTGCTCGAGTACCCCGACATCTTCGAGGGCTCGAAGGTCATGGACGGGCTCGTCGCCGAGCTGCTCGAGGGCGCCCGCGCTGAGATGGCGGTCGTCGCCGAGCACGGCGGCGCCGTGCAGGCCGTCGACTACATGAAGGCCGCGCTCGTCGATTCCCACCGCGAGCGCATCCGCCGCATCGAGGACGGCGAGCAGATCGTCGTCGGCCTCAACCGCTTCACGGAGTCCGAGGCCTCGCCGCTCCTGGAGGGCGCCGACGGCGGGATCATGACCGTCGACCCGGCCGGTGAGGCCCAGCAGATCGAGGCGGTGCGCGCGTGGCGCGCGGCACGCGATCAGGCCGCCGCGGACGCCGCCCTGGCGGAGCTCGCCCGCGTCGCCGGATCCGACGGTGAGAACATCATGCCCGCGACGATCGCCGCCGCCCGGGCGGGCGTGACGACCGGCGAGTGGGCGCGCACGCTGCGCGAGACGTTCGGCGAGTTCCGCGCGCCCACGGGCGTCGGCGAGGCCGCCGCGTCGCTCAACGGCTCGGCCGACCTCGCCGTGCTGCGCGACGAGGTCGACCGCGTCAGCGAGGCGCTCGGGCGCCGCGTGAAGATCCTCGTCGGCAAGCCGGGCCTCGACGGACACTCGAACGGCGCCGAGCAGATCGCCGTGCGCGCACGCGACGTTGGGATGGACGTCGTCTACGAGGGGATCCGCCTGACGCCCGAGCAGATCGCGACGAGCGCGCTGCACGAGGGCGTCCACGTCGTCGGCCTCTCGATCCTGTCGGGCTCGCACCTGTCCCTGATCCCGGCGGTCGTCGCCGAACTGCGCGAGCGCGGTGTGGACGTGCCGGTCGTCGTCGGCGGGATCATCCCCGACGCCGACGTGGAGCCGCTGAAGGCCGCCGGCGTCGCGGCCGTCTACACGCCGAAGGACTTCGACATCACGCGGATCATGCAGGACATCGTCCGGCTCGTCGCCGAGCGCGGCGGCGTCAGCGCGGCGGCGTGAGCCCGCCGACGTGATCGCCGCGGACGGCAGCGCTCTCGCCGCGCGCCTGCGCGCGGGGGACCGCTCCGCGGCGCCGGAGGTCCTCAACCTCGTCGAGAGCCGAACGCCCGCCGCGCGCGCCCAGGCCGACGCGCTGCTGCGCGGCGTCTCACCCGCCGCACTCGGCGGCGAGGCGCCCGGGCACGTCGTCGGCGTCACCGGGCCGCCCGGTGCCGGCAAGTCCACCCTGCTGAGCGAACTGGTCCGCGCCTGGCGCGCGGCGGGGCGCACCGTCGCCGTGCTCGCCGTCGACCCGTCCTCGCGGCGCACGGGCGGCGCCCTGCTGGGCGACCGTGCGCGCATCGCCTACGACCCGCGCGACGACGGCGTCTTCATCCGCTCGACGGCTGCGGCCGACCGCCTCGGCGGCCTCGCGGCCTCGACACGCGCCGCGGCGACCGCGCTCGCCGCCGCATTCGACGTCGTCGTCGTCGAGACCGTCGGCGTCGGCCAGAGCGAGACGGACATCGCCGAGCTCGCCGACACGGTCGCCGTCATCGTGCAGCCGGGATCGGGCGACACGCTCCAGTTCCTCAAGAGCGGGATCATGGAGATCCCGGACGTGCTCGTCGTCACGAAGGCCGACCTGGGCGACATCGCGCTGCGCGCGCGGCGCGACCTGAGCGCGGCGCTGCGCTCCGTCGGCGAGCGCCAGACGCCCGTCGTCGCCGTGTCCTCGGTGCCGCCGACCACCGGGATCGACGAGCTGATCACCGAGCTGGACGCCCACCGCGCGCGCAGCGACGTCGCGGGCCGCCGCGTGCTCACCCGGCGCGCGACGGCGCTGGCGGACTTCGCGGCGGAGCACGGCGAGCGCGGTCTGCGCGCAGTCGGCGGGCGCCGCGAGGCGCAGCGCTGGCTCGCGGACCAGGACCCCGCCGACGACGTGCCCTCACTTGTCGCCGGGCTCGAAGCGCGTACGGTGTCCGCGTGAGCCCTCGCGCCGTCGACCTCGTGCTGATGCTGTCCGCGTTCGCGCTCGCGACGGCACTGGCGGCGGCCCTCGGCGCGGCGAACTTCGGGACGGCGCTGGCCTTCGGGCAGATCGCGTTCGCCGCCACGCTGGTCTGGGTGCTGCTGCGGCGCTGACCGCCGTGGCGCCGGTGGCGTAGATTCCGGCGCATGGCTGTCGGATGCTTCATCTCCACCGGGCGCTCGATCGATCAGGCCGTCGCGCGCGTCCGGCTCGCCGAGTCGCTCGGCTACGACACGGCGTACGTCACGCACATCAACGGGCGCGACGCGCTGACGGTGCTGACGATCTACGCCTGCAACACCGAGCGCATCCGGCTCGGGTCGGGCGTCGTCCCGATCTACACGCGCACGCCGGCGACGATGGCGCAGGAGGCGGCGACGATCGATGAGATCTCCGGCGGGCGGCTGAACCTCGGGCTCGGCGTCTCGCACCGCTCGGTCGTCGAGGGCTGGCACGGCCAGCGCATCGACAAGCCCGTCAGCGAGATGCGCGAGTACACCTCGATCGTGCGCGCGATCCTGCACGGCCAGCCGCCGCCCGAGGGCGCGAAGTGGCACACGTCGTTCGCGCTCGGCGGGATCGGGCCCTTCCCGGACATGCCGATCTACATGGCCGGGCTCTCGCAGAACATGCTCCGCCTGGCCGGCGAGATCGCCGACGGCGTGATCCTCTGGCTCTGCAACCCCGGCTACATCCGCGACGTCGTCGTCCCCGCCGTGCGCGAGGGGCGCCGGAAGGCCGGGCGCCTGCTGGAGGGCTTCGACATCGTGGCCGCAGTTCCGAGCGCGCTGACCGACGACGTGCAGAGCGCCTATGCGACGCAGCGCCGCGACCTGATCCCCTACTTCGGCCTGCCGTTCTACCGCGCGATGATCGAGCGCTCCGGCTTCGAGGCGGACATCGCCGCGTTCGACGCCGCCGTCGAGGCCGGCGACGGCGAGGCGATGGCCGGTGCCATCTCCGACGGCTTCCTGGAGACGCTGACGGCGGTCGGCGACGAGCAGGCGGTGCAGGCGGGAGTGGACCGCTACCTCGATGCCGGCGCGACCTCGCCGTGCATCGGCCCGATCGCCCGCACCGACGTCGAGGCCACCCTGCGCGCGGGCGCACCGGTGGCGGTATGAGCACCGCGATCGACGGCACGCGCCTGGGAACGCTGCTCGAGCGCGAACTCGAGCGCTTCCAGGCCGAGAACCCGCGCTCGCGCGAGCTGTTCGAGCGTGCGCGGGGCTCGCTCGTGGGCGGCGTCCCGATGCCGTGGATGATGCGCTGGGCGGGCGGCTTCCCGGTCTTCGCCGAGACCGCGGCCGGGGCGCGGATCACGGACGTCGACGGGCACGAGTACATCGACCTGGCGCTCGGCGACACCGGCGCGATGGCCGGCCACTCCCCCGGCCCGACGGTCGCCGCGGTCGCGCGGCAGGCCGCGCAGGGCATCACGACGATGCTGCCGACCGAGGACGCGATCTGGGTCGCCGAGGAGCTCTCGCGGCGCTTCGGGATGGCGCGCTGGCTCTACACGCTGACGGCCACGGACGCAAACCGCACGGCGCTGCGCCTGTGCCGGCAGATCACCGGGCGGCCCAAGGTCCTCGTCTACAACTACTGCTACCACGGCTCCGTCGACGAGGCGTTCGCCATCAGCGAAGGCGGGCCCACGACCGCGCGCGAGGGCAACGTCGGCGCGCCCGTCGCCGTCGGCGAGACCACGGTCGCCATCGAGTTCAACGACGTCGCGGCGCTCGAGGCGGCGCTCGCGACGGGTGAGATCGCCGTCGTCCTCGCCGAGCCGGCGATGACGAACATGGGGATCATCCTCCCCGACGAGGGGTACCTCGACGCGCTGCGCGAGCTGACGCGCGCCGCGGGCACGCTGCTGATCATCGACGAGACACACACGTTCTCGGCCGGCCCGGGCGGCTGCACGCAGGCATGGCGCCTGGACCCCGACGTGCTCGTGATCGGCAAGGCGATCGGCGGCGGCGTGCCCTGCGGTGCGCTCGGCCTGTCGCCGGCGGTGCTGGAGCGGATGTTCGACCAGGCCGACGCCGACTACGAGGACACGGGCGGCATCGGCGGGACGCTCGCCGGCAACCCGCTCTCCAGCGCGGCGATGCGCGCGACGCTCGAGCACACGCTCCACGCGGACGCGTTCGCGCACACGATCCCGCTGGCCACGCGCTTCGCGGCGGGCGTCCGGGCCGTCATCGACGAGCACCGCGTGCCCTGGAACATCACGCAGCTGGGCTGTCGCGCCGAGTACCAGTTCCTCCCTGAGCCGGCGCGTGACGGGACGACCGCCTTCCGGTCCAACGACGACGCGCTCGAGCGCTACCTGCATCTGCACGCGCAGAACCGCGGGGTGCTGATCACGCCGTTCCACAACATGGCGCTGATGGCCCCCGCGACGACCGCGGCCGACGTCGACCGGCACACCGAGGTCTTCGGCGAGGCGGTCCGCGACCTGGTGACGTCCCCCTGAAAGGGTCCGATCTGCGAGAGCAGATCGGAGATCGCGCCGGCGCAGCCGGCGCACAGGTCCGATCTGCGAGAGCAGATCGGAGATCGCGCCGGCGCAGCCGGCGACAGGTCCGATCTGCGAGAGCAGATCGGAGATCGCGCCGGCGCAGCCGGCGCACGCCGGCCGGGTCCCACCTCCCCGCTGGCGTAGTCTTCGTGCCGATGGCACGCGAGCCTCTCATGGACGGGCACGGCCGGACGATCGGTGACGTGCGCATCTCCGTCACCGACCGCTGCAACTTCCGCTGCCAGTACTGCATGCCCGCCGAGGGTCTGCCGTGGCTGGACCGCGACGACGTCCTGACCTTCGAGGAGATCACGCGACTCGTGGGGCTGCTCGCCGACATGGGCGTCGGCGACGTGCGCCTGACCGGCGGCGAGCCGCTCGTGCGCCGCGACTTCCCGGCGCTGGCGGCGATGCTCGCCGCGCTGCCGGGCATCGAGGATCTGTCGGTGACGACGAACGGGTTCCTGCTGGAGCGCGACGCCGCAGCGCTCGTCGCCGCGGGCGTGAACCGCTTCAACGTCTCGATCGACTCCCTGCAGCAGGACCGCTTCTACGAGCTCACGCGTCGTGACGCGCTCCCGCGCGTGCTCGCCGGTCTCGAGACGCTCGCGCGCTTCCCCGAGGCCCACCCGATCAAGATCAACGCCGTCGGCATCCGCGGATTCACCGAGCAGGAGGTCCTGCCGTTCGCCCGCTTCGCGCGCGAGCATCCCTACGAGGTGCGCTTCATCGAGTTCATGCCGCTCGACGCCGACCGCGCATGGGAGCCCGGCAAGGTCCTGACGGGCGCCGAGATCCGCGCCGCGATCGAGGAGCACTACGCGCTCGAGCCCGAGCCGCGCGAGCCGAGCGCGACCGCGCGCGTCTATCGCTTCGCCGACGGCAACGGCCGGATCGGCTTCATCAACCCCGTCAGCGAGCCGTTCTGCGGGGACTGCAACCGCATCCGCCTGACCGCCGAGGGGCGGCTGCGGACCTGCCTCTTCTCGCTCGGCGAGACCGACCTGCGCGCCCCGCTGCGTTCCGGCGCGAGCGACGACGAGATCGAGCAGATCGTGCGCGACGCGGTCTGGCGCAAGGAGCTCAAGCACCACGTCAACGAGCCGGGCTTCATCCAGCCCGCCCGCTCGATGTCCGCGATCGGCGGCTGACGCCGGCGCCCGCGGGGGCGCCGGGTTCATGCGAAGTACACACGACGGGGCGATGATGTGGGCGTGGTCCTCGTCGTCTTCGCGTTCGTCGCCGGGATGGGCACGGCGCTCTCGCCGTGCGTCCTGCCCGTCCTGCCCGCGCTGCTGAGCGCCGGCGCGACCGGTGGCCGGCGCAGGCCGCTGGGGATCGTCCTCGGGCTGACCGTGACGTTCGCGGTGACGATCATCGGGCTCTCGAGCGTCGTCGACGGGGTCGGGCTGGGACCAGGCTTCACGCGGACGCTCGCGATCGTGGCCCTCGGCCTGTTCGGGATCGTCGTCGCGTTTCCCGCGGTCGGCGACCGGATCGAGGCGCCGCTCTCGCGCCTGGCGCGGTTCGGCCCGCGCAGCGGCGGCGACGGGTTCTGGTCCGGCGTCCTCGTCGGCGGCGCGCTGGGCTTCCTCTACGCACCGTGCGCGGGGCCGATCCTCGCCGCGGTGATCTCGGTCGGCGCGGCCTCCGGGCGCTCGATCGCCGTCGGCCTCGCCTACGCGCTCGGCTCGGCCGCCGTCCTGCTGCTGCTCGCCCTCGGCGGCCGCGCCGTCGTCGAGCGCGTTCGCCGCGCCGGCCGCGGCCCGCAGATCCGCCAGGCGCTCGGCGGCGTGATGATCCTCACGGCGGTCGCGATGGCCGCCAACCTGGACGTGCGCTTCCAGACGACGATCGCGAACCACCTGCCGGCTGCGGTCGTCGATCCGACGCGCGGCCTCGAGCGGTCCGCGACCGCAAGGCGCCAGCTCGCCGCGCTGCGCGCGCCCTCGCGCTTCGAGACGGCCCAGGCCGCAGCCGCCGCCGCCGCAGCCCGCGCAGGATCGGGGATCGATGCGGCGGTGCCGAAGCTGCCCAGGCTCGGCGCGGCGCCGGACTTCACCGGCACGCAGCGCTGGTTCAACACCCCTGGCGGGCGCCCGCTCACGCTGGCGGGCCTGCGCGGCCGCGTCGTGCTGATCGACTTCTGGACGTACACCTGCATCAACTGCATCCGCACGCTGCCGCACCTCAAGGCGTGGGACAGCGCCTATCGCCGCGACGGGCTGACGATCGTCGGCGTGCACACGCCCGAGTTCGGCTTCGAGCACGACGCCGGCAACGTCGCGCAGGCGATCCGCCAGAACGGCCTGCGCTACCCGGTCGTGCAGGACAACGACATGGCGACCTGGAACGCTTGGGGCAACCAGTACTGGCCCGCCGAGTACCTGATCGACGCCCACGGCGAGGTCCGCTACGTGCACTTCGGCGAGGGCGACGCGATGCAGGGCGAAGCCGCGATCCGCGCGCTGCTGCGCGAGCGGGGGGCCCAGCGCCTCGGCGCCGGCGCGCACGCCACGACGACGTTCGACCCTGCGCCGCAGGCGACGCCGGAGACATACCTGGGGCTCGAGCGCGCCGAGCGCTTCGATCCCGGGCCGCCCGTCGCGGGCGGCCACGACTACGGCACACCGCCGGCGACGCTTCCGCTGAGCCACTTCGCCTACGGCGGCCACTGGACCGTCGGCGCCCAGCAGGCCCTCGCCGGCCAGGGAGCGACGCTCAGCGCGCGGGTCCGTGGCAAGGACGTCTACCTCGTGCTCTCCCCGCGCACCGGCGCCGGCGGCGGGCGCGTGCAGGTCGCGCTCGACGGCCGGCCGATCCCCGCTGCGGACGCCGGCCGGGATGTCCACGGCGGCATCGTCAGCGTCGACGCGCAGCGGCTCTACCACCTCGTCCACGTGCCCACCGTGCAGACGCACACGCTGACGCTGCGCTTCGATCCGGGCGTCTCGGGCTACGCGTTCACCTTCGGCTGAGCGCCGCCTCCGCCGCCTGCAGGTCCCCCGGGCTGTTGACGTTGGCCAGCAGGTCGGGGTCGACGTCGAGCGCCAGCGGGGCGAGCGCCGCAACCTGCCCGATGGTGCGCCCGGCGGGGTCGAAGCCGCACAGCAGGTCCAGGGCGCGCGGCTCGTAGCGCGCCGCGAGCGGCTGGATGCGCCCGTCGGCGCGGGCGACGACCGCGGCGGCGGCGGTCTCGGCCGTCGCCAGCGCGCGCACGAGGTCGGCCGTGACGAACGGCATGTCGCACGCGAGCACGACCACTGGGCGCCCCGCGGCGGCCGTGAGCGCGGCGACGATGCCGGCCAGCGGGTGCCGCGGCTCGTCGGGCTCCCGCCAGACGAGCACCCCGTACCCGATCGCCGGCAGCGGCGTGTCGGCCTTGGCGATCACGGCGACCTCGGCGAGGGCGGCGCGCAGCGCCGCCAGCGGGTAGGAGAGCAGCGGCCGCCCCGCCAGCTCCACCGCCGGCTTCGCGGCGCCCATGCGCCGGGAGGCGCCGCCCGCGAGGACGACGCCGATCGGCGCCGGCGCGCCGCCGCTCACACCGACCGCTGGCCTTCGCCGTAGTCCCCGAACGGCCCGTCGCGCCCGGCGACCGCGGCGCGCATGTCGTGCATCGCCGCCTGGGTGAACGCGTATCCCTCGGGGGTGTGCCTGGCGGCGCCGTCGAGCAGCGTGCCGAGCAGCTGCGTCGTGTGAAGACCCATCTGCTCATAGGCCGTGTTGACGAGCAGCTTCATCATCTTCAGCTGGTTCGCGGGCAGGCGCGCCACGCGCCGCGCGAGGTCGAGCGCCGCGCGATCGAGGTCGGGCTCCGGCACGCACTCGCTCGCAAGGCCCCACTCCACAGCGCGGCGGCCGTCGAGCGCGTCACCGGTCAGCAGCAGGCGCTTGGAGCGCTCGAGGCCGATGCGGTAGGTCCACATCGCGGTGGTCGGCGAGCCCCAGACGCGCGCCGGCGGGTAGCCGATGCGGCAGTTCTCCGCACAGACGATGAGATCCGAGCAGAGCGCGAAGTCGCTGCCGCCGCCGACGCAGTAGCCCTGGACCTGGGCGACCACCGGTTTCGGCGAGCGCCACAGGGCCATGTACGTGTCGACGAAGCCCGACATCAGCCAGTGGTCCCTCATCGGGTCCCACGGCTGCCCGGCCTCCGTCTCCTCCATGATCTCCGCGCCCCAGCTGATGTCGTAGCCGGCGCAGAACGCCCGGCCGGCGCCGCGCAGGCGGATCACGCGGACCGACGCGTCGCGCTCGGCCTCGACGAGCTGCTGGCGCAGATCGCCGATCAGCTCCGGTGTGATCGCATTGAGGCGGTCCGGCCGGTTGAGGGTGATCGTCGCGACACCGTCGGCCGCTTCGAGGAGCACAGTGCCTGACATGTGGCAAGGCTACCTGCGGGGGCCGAGCCTCATAGACTGGGTCGCGTGGATCGTTCCGTCGAAGCAAGGTCCTGGCTGCGGTGCTATCGGTGCTGGTCGACCGACCTCGAGGTGCAGGTGCATTACGAGGGCATCCACCGCATCGATCCCGAGACCGGCGAGCGAGCCGAGGTCGTCGACGAGATCCAGGAGGCCGTGGTGCAGTGCCTGGACTGCATGCACGACCAGCCCCACCTCGGCTTCCGTGACGGGCGCGTCGAGCCGATCGAGGATCGCTGGGAGCGCATGATCGCGGGCACGCCCTGGGTGGCGTCCTGCACCGTGACCGTCGAGGCCGAGGACGTCGAGACGTGCTCGGGCCCCGAGGCGGGCGACGCGCTGTCATTCGCAGCGTTCGGCGAACACGGCACGCGCGAGTTCTTCACCCACGTGCGCTTCCACAAGCACGAGGACGACAAGATCGTCGTGCACCTGCTGGTCGAGCTCTACGCGCGCTCCCAGGACGAGGCGACCGACGTGCTCGAGGAGGCCGCGCGCGGCGCCCTCGCGATCACCTCGCTGGCGGAGGAGTCGCGGCCGCCGGCGTCGACCGCCGACGGTCCCAACCACTAGTACATCCGGCCGTAAGTTCCGCGTGGAATTCGGCGCGGGTGCGGTCGTGATCTGACGGCTGGCGGTGACCCGGCTTCGCTGCTGGTGGCACGGGGCCGGGCGCCGACGGGCGTCAGGCGCGAGCGCACTCCGCCGAAACCCACGGAACTTGCGGATGGGTGTACTAGCGCCCTTCCAGCGGCACCGCGGTGGCGCATCGCGTCGGACGCCTGGGGCCGGCCTGGTGCGTGTGATGATGGTTGACGTCGCTCGGCGATGCGAAATCGCATCACCGGCCCGCGCGCCTGCCCGCCGATGATGGTTGACGCCGGAAGCGAACGGAAACCATCATCGCCGGCGCGGCGTGGCGGATCCCGGCTCCGGCGTGGCTGAAATCCGTCCGCGCGGACGGCGCGCCCGCCACGGCGACGACGCCGGACTGGGCCTTCGTAGCCGCGGCGCCGCGGGCGCAGACGGACGACGCCGCGCCCGCGCCTGCCGAAGCAGTCTCTACCCCAGCCGCTGCTCGAGCTTCGTCAGCTCGTCGCGCAGCGTCCCCGGCAGGTCGTCGCCGAACTTCGCGAGGTGCTCGCGGATCTGCGACAGCTCGGCGCGGACGGCGTCCTCATCGACGTGCAGCAGCGCGTCGAGGGCATCCGGCGTGATCTCGAGGCCCTCGACGTTCAGCGCGTCGTCGGCCGGCACGAGGCCCATCGGCGTCTCGACGGCGGCAGCGGCGTCGTCGCAGCGGCGGAAGACCCACTCGAGCACGCGGCTGTTGTCGCCGAAGCCGGGCCACAGGAAGTCGCCCTCGGCATCCTTGCGGAACCAGTTGACGTAGAAGATCTTCGGCAGCTTCGCGCCGGGCGTCGCGCCGATCCTGAGCCAGTGCTCGAAGTAGTCGGCCATGTTGTAGCCGCAGAACGGGAGCATCGCGAACGGGTCGAAGCGCAGGGCGCCGATCGTCCCGGCGGCCGCGGCCGTCATCTCGGAGCTCATCGTCGCGCCGAGGAAGACGCCGTGGTTCCAGTCGAAGGCCTCGCGCACGAGCGGCACGACGGTCGCGCGGCGCCCGCCGAAGAGGAAGGCGTCGATCGGCACGCCGGCGGGGTCCTCCCACTCGGGCGCGATCGCCGGGTCCTGCGCGGCCGGCGTGGTGAAGCGCGAGTTCGGGTGCGAGGAGGGCGACTCCGCATCGGGCGTCCAGTCCTCGCCGTGCCAGTCGATCAGGTGCGCGGGCGTCTCCTTCGTCATGCCCTCCCACCAGACGTCGCCATCGTCGGTCAGCGCGACGTTCGTGAAGATCGTGTTCGCGCGGACCGTCGCCATCGCGTTCGGGTTCGTGTGCTCGCCGGTGCCGGGAGCCACGCCGAAGAAGCCGGCCTCGGGGTTGATCGCGTGGAGGCGGCCGTCCTCGCCGAACTTCATCCAGGCGATGTCGTCGCCGACCGTCTCGACGGTCCAGCCCTCGAGCGTCGGGATCAGCATCGCGAGGTTCGTCTTGCCGCAGGCGGACGGGAAGGCGCCGGTGATGTACTTCGACTCGCCCTCGGGCGAGGTCAGCTTGAGGATCAGCATGTGCTCGGCCATCCAGCCCTCGTCACGGGCCATCACCGAGGCGATCCGCAGCGCGAAGCACTTCTTGCCCAGCAGCGCGTTGCCGCCGTAGCCGGAGCCGTAGGACCAGATCTCGCGCGTCTCGGGGAACTGCACGATGTACTTCTCGCTGTTGCACGGCCACGGCACGTCGTCCTGGCCCTCGGCCAGCGGCGCGCCGACGGAGTGCAGACAGGGGACGAACACGCCGGTCTCGCCGAGGACGTCGAGGGCGCCCTGCCCCATGCGGGTCATGATCCGCATCGAGACGGCGACGTAGGCCGAGTCGGTCAGCTGCACGCCGATGTGCGACTTGTCCGAGCCCAGCGGGCCCATCGAGAACGGCACGACGTACATCGTGCGCCCGCGCATCGCGCCCTCGAACAGCGGCGTCAGGATGGTGCGCATCTCGTCGGGCGCCTTCCAGTTGTTCGTCGGCCCGGCGTCCTGCTCGCGCTCGGAGCAGATGAACGTGCGGTCCTCGACGCGCGCGACGTCACCGGGGTCCGACCAGCCGAGGTAGGAGTTCGGGCGCTTGGCCTCGCTCAGCTTGCGGAAGGTCCCGTGGTCGACGAGCAGCTGGCAGAGCCGGTCGTACTCCTCGGCGGAGCCGTCGCACCAGTACACCGAGTCGGGCTGGGTGAGGGCGGACACCTCGTCGACCCAGGCCGTGAGCTTCCGGTTCTTCGTGGGGACGGCGACGTCGGACACGGCGGGCATTGCCTCCTGGGGCGCTGACGGGATGCGCCGTCGCCCGGTTCGGGGAACGGCAAGGGGGGAGCGGTGACAGTGACCTCGCCCCCGGGTGTTGCACGGAACGGTACCGGGCCGTAGGACGCGACGGCGTCCCGTCGAGCCCGCGCACCGGGTCCGTAGATACTACGGAGCACGCGCGACGGGTCGCCCAGCCGGGCGACCCACCCGAGCGCCGGGCTACGCGGCCGGCGCGCCCGGGTTGCGGCGCGGGACGAGCACCAGGCGCTTGAACTCGGCGACGAGCACGCCGTCCTGGTTGCGGACCTTCGTGTGCACCTTGACGACGCCGCGGTCGGGCTTGCTCTTGGACTCCTTCTTCTCCAGGACCTCGGTCTCGACGAACAGCGTGTCGCCGTGGAAGACCGGGTTGGGATGCGAGAGCTCCTCGGTCGCGAGGTTCGCGATCGCCTTGCCGGAGACGTCGCTGACGCTCATCCCGAGCGCGAGCGAGTAGACGAGCGGGCCCACGACGACGTTGCGGCCCTGCTGGGATTCGGCCGCGTACACGTCGTTGAGGTGCAGCGGGTGGTGGTTCATCGTGATCAGGCAGAACAGGTGGTCATCGGATTCGGTGACCGTCTTGGCCGGCCAGTGCTTGTAGACGGCGCCGACCTCGAACTCCTCGAGGTAGCGGCCGTACTCGTGCGCGCCGCTGGCCTCGCGCTCGCGCTGGTCGGTGGTGAAGCCGGTGTCGGTGGTCGTGTCGGTCATGCGCAGTCAGGACTCCTCGGTGACAGGGTCCGTACAGGATGGCGCACGAGACGTCAGATTGACTCGCGAGTCAATATCGTCCGCCGCAGCCGCCCCTTCGTCCCCTGCGAGGAGCATTCGCCGTGCGACATCCCCGTGACTTCTTCAAGCCGATGGCCATCGGCGCGCCGGACCCGCTGACGGAGATCCCGTTCACGCCCGCGCGCATGATCCACTTCTTCGACCCGAGCAACGAGAAGATCGTCGCCAAGGTCCCCGACATCGCGACGAAGTCGGACGTGGTGCTCGGCAACCTCGAGGACGCGATCGCCGTCGAGAACAAAGAGGCCGCGCGCGCCGGGCTTGTGCGCGTCGGCAAGGAGCTCGACCTGGGCTCCGCACAGCTGTGGACGCGCGTGAACTCGCTCGAGTCACCCTGGGTCCTGGACGACATCACGACGCTCGTCACCGAGATCGGCGACCGGCTCGACGTGATCATGGTCCCGAAGGTCGAGGGCGCCTGGGACATCCACTACGTCGACCGCCTGCTCGCCCAGCTCGAGGCGAAGGCCGGCCTGGAGAAGCCGATCCTCGTCCACGCGATCCTCGAGACGGCGCTCGGCGTCGCGAACCTCGAGGAGATCGCCTACGCCAGCCCGCGCATGCAGGGCATGAGCTTCGGCCCGGCCGACCTCGCCGCCTCGCGGCGGATGAAGACGACCCGCGTCGGCGGCGGCCACCCCGGCTACCTGGTGATGTCCGACCCCGACCCGACAGATCCGGAGGCACCACGCGCGACGGCCCAGCAGGACCTCTGGCACTACTCGATCGCGCGGATGGTCGACGCCTGCACGAGCGCCGGCATCCTCCCGTTCTACGGGCCGTTCGGGGACATCAAGGACGTCGCCGGCTGCGAGGCGCAGTTCCGCGCCGCGTTCCTGATGGGCTGCGTCGGCGCCTGGTCGCTGCACCCGGTGCAGATCGACATCGCCAAGAAGGTCTTCTCCCCGGACCCCGACGAGGTGCTGTTCGCCAAGAAGGTCATCGAGGCGATTCCCGACGGGCGCGGCGTCCACATGATCGACGGCAAGATGCAGGACGACGCGACCTGGAAGCAGTGCCAGGTGATGGTCGGCCTGGCGCGGATGCTGAGCGAGAAGGACCCGGAGCTGGCCGCGGCCTACGGCTTCGAGGGAGCGAGCGCATGAGGTTCTTCGAGTACGAGGCCCGCGAGGTCGTCAGGCGCGCCGGCATCCCGGTCACCGACTACGGCTTCACGACCGACGCCGTCGAGGCGCGCAGCATCGCGCAGCGCATCGGCGGGCCGACCGTCATCAAGTCCCAGGTGCTCTCCGGCGGGCGCATGAAGGCCGGCGGTGTGCAGTTCGCCGACACGCCCGAGGAGGCCGAGGCGCACGCGCGCGACGTGCTCGCGCTCGAGATCAACGGGCACATGCCGCGCGGCATCCTCGTGGACCCGAAGGCCGAGGTCGAGCAGGAGTTCTATGCGGGCGTCGTCTGGGACGGCACCGTCAAGCAGCCCGTGATGATCTTCTCCCCCGTCGGCGGCATCGACATCGAGCAGGTCGCCGAGGAGCAGCCCGACAAGGTGGGGCGCCGCCACTTCTCGAACATCCTGCCGCTGAGCGACTTCGCGGCGAAGGAGGTCATCGCGTCGACCGGGGTGACCGGTTCGGACCTCAACAGACTGGTCCCGATCGTCACGCGCCTGGCGCGCCTGTTCGTCGAGAACGACATGACCCTCGCCGAGATCAACCCGCTCGGGAAGCTCGCCGGCGGCTCGTTCGTCGCGCTCGACGCGCACATGGACATGGAGAACGAGGCGCGCGGGCGCCACAGGGCGCTGCTGAAGGACCTGGGCATCGGCGACGAGGAGACGCGCGAGGCGCGCGAGCCGACGCCGTTCGAGCTGGCCGGCGAGGAGGTCGACGCAATGGACCATCGTGGCGTCGCCGGCAACGTCACCGAGTTCGACGGGAACCTGGGCCTCGTGATCGGCGCGGGCGGCGGGTCGCTGACCCTGTTCGACGCGGTCCGCGCCCACGGCGGCAAGCCCGCGAACTACTGCGAGATCGGCGGCAACCCGTCGGTCGCCAAGGCCTGCGGGCTGGCCAAGCTCGTGCTGCAGAAGCCCGGCGTGGACAAGATCGCGGTGATGATGTCGATCGTCTCGAACACCCGCGTGGACATCGTCGCGCGCGGCGTGATCAAGGCCTGCCTCGAGCTCGGCTACGACCCGGCGGACAAGATCGCGATCTTCCGCATCCCGGGCGCGTGGGAGGACGAGGGATTCAAGATCCTCGACAAGTACGGCGTCGAATACGCCGACCGCTCCGTGTCGATGCACGAGGCGGCGCGGCGCGCCGTGGAGAAGATCGGGGAGGCCGCGTAGCCATGTCGATTCTGGTTGATCAGGACACGACCTTCATCGTCCAGGGCATCACCGGGCGCGAGGCCGTCAACCTCACCCGCGAGTGCCTGGACTACGGCACCGGCGCGAAGGTCGTCGGCGGCGTCACCCCCGGCCGGCTGGGCCGCGAGGTCCACGGCGTCCCCGTGTTCGACACGGTCGCCCAGGCGGTCGCCCACCACGGCGCCCCGATCGACGGCTCGGTCGTCACCGTCCCGCCGGCCTTCACGAAGGACGCCGTCTTCGAGGCGATCGAGAACGGCATCAAGCTGATCGTGATCGTGACCGAGCGCATCCCGCGCCGCGACGTGGCGCAGATGGTCGAGCTCGCGACGCTGCGCGGCGCGCGGATCATCGGGCCCAACTGCCTGGGGATCATCGTCCCCGACGTCATCAAGATGGGCGGCATCGGCGGGCCGGCGAAGGACGCGGCCAAGGCGTACTCGCCCGGCCCGATCGGCGTGATCTCACGCTCGGGCGGCATGACGACCGAGATGAGCTCGACGCTCACGGCCGCCGGCCTGGGCCAGTCCACGGCCGTGTCGATCGGCGGCGACGCGATCATCGGCTCCTCCTACGCCGAGCTGATGCCGCTGTTCGAGGCCGACGAGCAGACGCGGGGCATCGTGATCTACACCGAGCCCGGCGGCCGCATGGAGGCCGAGCTCGCGCGCTGGGTCACGGACAACGACTCGCGCCTGCCGATCGTCGCCTTCATGGCCGGCCGTTTCATGGACGAGATGCCGGGCATGAGCTTCGGCCACGCCGGGACGATCGTCGAGGGCAAGGAGGACACCGCGACCGAGAAGATCGCGCGGCTGGCGGAGGCCGGCATCACGGTCGCCGAGGAGATCTCCGAGATCCCGGGCATCATCAGGGCCAAGATCGCCGAGAGGAGCGCAGCATGAGGGCCGACGCGACGTTCATCGGGGTCGAGGTCGACGACGCGGCTGCCGCCGACGCGGCGGTCGCAGCGAAGCTGTCCGAGGTCTGCCCGGTCGACATCTTCGGCCAGGCGCCCTCCGGCGCCCTGGACCTGCACGAGCAGAACCTCGACGAGTGCGTGCTGTGCCGCCTGTGCATGGACGCCGCGCCGGGCAAGGTTCGCGTCCTCAAGCTCTACGACGGCGGCGCCGAGCTGTAGGACGCGCACGGGGGCTCCGGACTCCTCGGAGCATCAGCAGCCGGCGCGCGCCGGCGCCGCAGCCGGCGGATCACCCGCCAGGCCACGACGAACATCGCGACGACCAGGATCGCGGCGAGCACCGGCAGGATGATCGCGACGACGCTCAGGGCGACGCTCGAGAGGTCCTCGGTCAGCGAGACGACCGGGTTGCCCAGGCCGCCGGTGGTCATCGTCGAAAACGGGCGGATCGCCATGCGCGTGCCGTGCGAGGTCTCCGCCGCCACGAGGCCGATGATGGTCATCAGTGCCGGCGAGACGTCGAGCGCGCTCGACGAGGACAGCGCGGCGGCGACACCGGTCATGGGCGCGATCACGGTGCCGGCCGCGTGCAGGGCGTGGTCCACGCCGGGCACCTTGTCGCCGATGAAGTCCACCAGGGCGACGGCGGCGAGCGCGATCAGCACGCCCGTGTTCTCGAGGTTCGCCCACGTCCCGTCGAGATGGATGACGTCCGTGTAGCGCGCGAGCAGGCCCGTCGCCAGCAGCGGGATCCAGGCGTTGAGGCCCGCGGCGGTCGCAAGCCCGAGCGCGGTGAAGTAGCCCACGATGTCCATCGCCCGAGCAGTACACCGTCGCCGATCGGGCGGTTACCGGCGCGCGCCGTCCGGTAGACCTCCGCGCATGATCATCACCACCATGAACGACCTCCCCGGCTACGAGGTCACCGAGGTCCTCGGCGAGGTCTTCGGTCTCACGGTCCGCTCGCGCAACCTCGGCTCGCAGATCGGCGCCAGCTTCAAGTCGATGGTCGGCGGCGAGCTCAAGGGCATGACGAAGATGCTCTCCGAGGGCCGCGAGCACGCCATCGAGCGCCTCACCGAGGAGGCGGGCGCCAAGGGCGCCGACGCGATCGTCGCCTTCCGCTTCGACACCTCCGAGCTCGGAACGACCTGGACGGAGATCTGCGCCTACGGCACCGCCGTCAAGGTCCGCCGGCGGTAGACCAGGCTCTCAGGCGAACTCGGGTTGGCGCAGTTGCGCGTGGCGGCCGGGTTGGCGGTGGGGTCTTGATCTGCCCAGCGGGTTGCTCGAACTCGGCGTGTGCTGGTGCGTATCGCGCCACAGGAGTACAGTCGCTCGCACCCAGGGTCCTTCACCGCTTGAGCGAAGCGGCTTCGCGCACCGACCCATCGCGCAGACGCGCGGGTGGCCGGGTCGTCACAGCCCCTTCGCCGGCGACGAGAGGCCATTCCGCAATCGAGCCGTCGAACACCACGACGGGGGGTCGATGCTCGGGAAGGCCGTAGAGATGGACACCATGATGGCCACCGGCGAACTGACCGCCCGGCCCACGTCCGGGGTCACGGCCCCGCAGGTCGGGTTGAGGTCGAAGTCCGAGCGTCACGAGGCGGCGGTGCGACGCTCGCTCTCCTGGGCGCAGGCCGATGCGAGAGCCGGTGATTACGCCGGCGCCCTGTCCTGGCTGGACATGATCGAAGCAATGGACGGAGCGCTACCGGCGGGATCTGAGACCACTCGCCGCAGGTGGACCGAGCGTCTGGGTTCTCGCGGACTCCCCGGCTGACAGAACGGCACCGCCCGCGGGTCGGGGTGTCCGCGGCCTCGACGGGTCCCGCGTGCACCCCGTCACCCGAGGAGATACCTGCCGGACAGCGCGACCTCATCGACGGCGGGCGCCTCGACGGGCTCGCCGTCGAGCGTGACCGGCCCGCCGGCAGGATCGACGCGCACGGTTCCGCGGCGATCGTTGCGCACCATGTCGCCGGCGGAGAGGCCGCGGCAGTTCTCGACGCGCGCCCGCGGGCGCGATGTCGGCAGGTCGGCGTCCATCGACGCGCCCGCGAGGAAGGCGAGCGACAACCGCGCCGGGTTGCCGCCGAGCGCGCCGATCTGGGCGGCGATCCGCGTGGGCTCGGCGAGGATCGTCGTCGCGTTCCCGTCGCCGCTGGCACCCCATGCCGCGATCCCGCTCTTGACGACGATCTCCGGCCGCACGCCGAAGAGGTTCGGCTGCCAGATCACGGCGTCGGCCAGGCGCCCGGGCTGGAGGCTCCCGACGTGCGCCTCGAGGCCGTGGGTGATCGCGACGTTGACGGTGAGCTTGGCGAGGTAGCGCAGCACGCGCTCGTTGTCGGCGGGCCCCGGCTCCGCCCCGCGGACGCGCTTCATCACGTCGGCCGTCTGGAACGTGCGCCGCACGACCTCGCCGATGCGCCCCATCCCCTGCGAGTCCGAGCTCATCATCGGGATCACGCCCAGGTCGTGCAGCACACCCTCGGCCGCCATCGTCCGCGCGCGCACGCGCAGCGTCACGGCCTCGCGGTCGCCGGCGCGCTGGTGGGGGTCGAGCACGTGCACCGCGCTGACCATCTCGAGGTGCTCGGCGACGGCATGGACGCCGAACGGCAACGTCGGCGAGGTCGACGAGGTCAGGAGGTTCGGTTCGCCGGCGAGGTCGAGCAGGTTCGGCGCGTGACCGCCGCCGACGCCCTCGATGTGGAAGGCGTGCACGGTGCGGCCGTCGAACGCGGCGACGGTGTCGGCGGCCGACAGCGCCTCGTTGAGGCCGTCGGTGTGGATCGCCAGCTGGACGTCGTGCTCCTCGCACAGGTCGAGCGCGGTGCGGATCTGCTCCGGGCCGGCGGAGACGTCCTCGTGGATCTTCAGGCCCGCACCGCCGGTCCGCAGGCCGGCCTCGACCCGCTCGCGGGTCGCCGAGGATCCGCGCACGAGCAGCGCTGCGTTCAGCGGGACGGCCTCGAGCCCAGCCCACGTCGCGGCGAGGCCCTCGGCCGGGTTGCAGCCGAGGTTCCAGACCGGCCCGAAGTCCTGGATCACGACGGTCGTGATCGCGCCCGCGAGCGCCGTCGAGGCGACCTGCGGCGAGAGCCAGTGCACGTGCGGGTCGATCGCGCCGGGCGTGACGATCAGGCCGATCGCGTCGAGCACCGCGGTCGCCGGGTCGAGCACCACGTCGATGTCGTCCATCGTGTCGGGGTTGCCCGCGCGCCCGATCGACACGATGCGCCCATCGGTGATCCCGATGCTCGCGCGCCGGATGCCCAGCACCGGGTCGAGCACGAGCCCGCCGACGATCGCGAGCTCGACGCCGCCGCGGCCGGCACGGACGCCGAGCCCGTCGCGCAGCGTCCCGCCGAAGCCGGGCAGGATCGCGTCCGGCCCGCCGGCCTGGTCGACGTCGGCCACGACGCGCAGGTCGGTGTCGCCGAGCCGGACCGGCTCGAGCGGATGCGCGGGGGTGAGTGCCCCGGAGACCTGCTCAGGCACCGCGGTACCCCCGCTCACGTGCGAGCTCGAGCGCGGCCTCGCGCGCGCCCGGCTCGTCGAGCGGCCCGTCGGCGAGCCCCGCGTGACCGCGCACGATGCGCGCCCCCGCGATCGGGCGCAGCCGCACGCTGCGCGCCTCACCCGGCTCGAAGAACACCTTCACACCGGCCGGGACGGCGAGCCGCATGCCCCACGCGGCCGCGCGGTCGAAGTCCAGCAGCCGGTTGACCTCGAAGAAGTGAAAGTGGGAGGTGACGCCGATCGGGATGTCCGCGGCGCTGCGCACCTCGAGCTGCAGCGGCGCTTCCTGCCAGGGCACCGGTGCGTGCTCGAGCACCGCGGGCCCGTGCGCGCCGATCGGGTCCTGCAGGACGATCAGGCGCGAGCCGTCGCCGAACAGCGCCTCGACCTCCAGGCGCGGAAGCAGGTCCCCGACGCCGTCGAGCACGTCCTGCGGATCGAGCGCCTCGTACCCGCGCGCGACGGCCTCGGCGTAGGAGGCGCCGTCGCGCGCGGCCTCGCAGACCTCGTCGGCGATCAGCGCGGCGGCCTCCGCCTGCCCGAGGCGCAGCCCGCGCGCGCGGCGCTTGCGCGCGAGCTCGGCGGCCAGGAACAACAGGAGGCGGTCCTCCTCGCGGGGAAGCAGTCGCATGTTCGGCAGTCTGCCAGCCCGTCTCCTACGGGGAAACCACGATGACGCGGCCCACCTGCGTGTGTGTGATGGATGCAGCACAAACGACGAGGGAGCCCCGATGCCGGACGGCCGTCCGTACGACCCAGCCAAGGACTTCATCGATACGGGCCGCTGCATGGCGCGCCTGCGGCGTGAGGACGCGACCGACGCCCCGGCCGGCGACGCATGAGCGCGGCAGAGCCTCCGACCGTCGTCGTGGCGCTCGGCGGCAACGCCCTGCTGCCGCGCGGCGCGAGCCTCGAGGCCGGCAACGAGCACGCCGCCGCGCGTCGCGCCGCGCGGCTGCTCGCGCCGGTCGCAGCCGCTGCACGGCTGGTCGTCACGCACGGAAACGGGCCGCAGGTCGGGCTCCTGGCGCTCATGAACGATGCCTACAAGGCCGTCGAGGCCTACCCGCTCGACGTCCTCGGGGCGGAGACCGAGGGCGAGCTGGGGTACATCATCGAGATGGAGCTCGACAACGCGATCGGCGACCGCGACACGGTCGCCGTCGTGACCCGCACCGAGGTCTCCGAGCGCGACCCCGCCTTCGAGAATCCGACGAAGTTCATCGGTCCCGTCTACGACGAGGCCGCGGCGCGCGCCCTGGCCGAGAAGCTCGGCTGGACCGTCAGGCCCGACGGCCGGGCCTGGCGGCGCGTCGTCCCCTCGCCCGAGCCGCTGCGGATCCTCCAGCTCCCCGCGATCGCGCAGCTCGTGGAGAACGACTTCCTCGTCGTCTGCGCCGGCGGCGGCGGCGTACCCGTCGTGCTGGCCGACGACGGCAGCTACGCCGGCGTGGAGGCCGTCATCGACAAGGACCTCGCATCCTCGCTGCTGGCCTGCGACCTCGGCGCCTCCGCGCTGGTGCTCGCCACCGACGTGGACGGGGTCTACGAGCGCTACGGCGAGCCGGACGCACGGCTCCTGCGCGCCGTCACCCCCGCGGCGCTGCGCGCCGGGAGCTACGCCGCGGGCTCGATGGGCCCGAAGGTCGAGGCGGCCTGCCGCTTCGTCGAGCGCACCGGCGGCCACGCCGCGATCGGCGCACTGGAGGACATCGCCTCGCTCGTCGCCGGCCGCTCCGGGACGCAGGTGCACCCGGGCTGAATCAAGGAGGCCTTCTGAGAGCCCTTCTATGCGGCGGCGAGGCTCCAGCGGGCGTCGTCGCCGATCGGCGTCCGCCGCACCGCGCCCTCGTCGGCGGCCGCGAGCAGCGCGCCGTGCGTGCCCTCGAGATCGAGCGCCGCGAGGTCGCCCTTGCGGATCCAGGCGACCTCCGTCGTGACGAGCCCGGCGGGGAACGCGGCGAGCACCTCGAGGACGTCGTCGCCGGGCGGGCGGCGCTGGAGCTGCGGCGCGAGGTTGGCGAGCGCCGTGTCATAGGCCTCGAGCGGCTGGAAACCGCCGACCTCCATGCGCGCCCCGTCCTCGCGCTCGAAGATCACCGACGGCGCGGTGTAGCGCACCGGGCCGTCCGTGCTCGCGGCGCGGCCCTGTGCGTCGGTGGGGCTCCCCGCGGCGGTGCGCGCGCGGGCGCGGTCCTCCTCGTAGGCGGCGAGGACGTCGGGGTCGTCGATCCGGTCGGCGAGCTGCGCTGCGCCGATGGCGTCGAGCGCAGCGCGCAGCGCGTCACGATCCTCCAGGCGCCCGGTGGTCGTGAACTGCAGGTCCTGGAGCGCCCGCAGCGCCGCCTCCGCCAGGGCTGCATCGGTCAGCCGCGCCGCCACGATCACCCGGCACGCGGGCGAGGTCGCGGACAGGCGCGCCTTGGGCTCATAGGCGAACGGCATGCCGAACCGCGCGGCGAACGTCCGGTATCCGGCGACCTGGCGCTCGGGGGTGTATCCGCGCGCCTCGTACCGCTCGGCGCTATCGGACAGGCCGATCAGCACCAGGCGCCAGTCGAGCTGCTCGCCGAAGCGCCACCGCAGCGCCGCGTGCCATGGGCGGGCCGAGTAGGCCCACGGGCAGCCCGGATCGGTGAAATGGGTCGCGGTGACGCGCATCGCTACGCCTCAGTGCCTGGCCTTCTTCAGCCGTGTGCGCTCCTCGTGGCGCTCGGTCACCTGCGTGATGAGCTGCAGATACTGCTGGACGCCGGTGGCCTTCGCGCGACCGGTCTCGAAGGCGCGGCGCCACGCGGCCACCGTCCCGGCATCGACGACCTTGTTGAACTCGTCCCGGCGCATCTCGAGCTGCACCTTCGAATCCGCAGCGATGTCCTTCGTGACGACGCGCTCGGGCAGTTGCAGCCGGAACTGCTGGACATCGCCCCGGCCGATCAGGTGCACGCCCACGACGAGCTTGAGCGGCTTGAGCGCGGGAACCTCCTCGAGCACGTCCTGCGCCGCCTTGGCGATGAGCGTGCGTGCGTCCTCGGACATGGCTCAACCCTAGCGAGCGCCGCCCGCCGGCCCGTCAGTGCTGGACGACGACCTTCAGGAACACCACGAGCCCCCCGAGCAGGAGCGCGACCGCACCGGAGGCCCAGGCCACCGCGCCGGTCGCGCCGCCGCGTCGCGCGGACTCCAGCCCGAGCGCGCCGAGCTCGGCGAAGCAGACGATCAACGCCAGCGTGACGGCCTTCTTGTCACTGATGATGTCGGCGATGCCGAGCAGCAGCGCGAGGATCGGGGCCCACGTCGACTGCACGATCGGCCACTCGTAGCGCATCGCGTCGAGCCAGTCGGGCCAGCGCGGCGGGCGCCCGTGCTCGATCCGGAACGCGAGCAGCTCCGCGTAGACGTGCGCCAGCCAGAACACGAGCGACGTGACGAACACGGTGGCGGCCACCGTCCCGGCCCCGATCGACGAGGCCTCCTCGCGGTACACGGCGAGCACCGAGTCGACGAGGATCAGCCCGTAGATCGCGGCGGCGTAGTTCTTGCTCCGCGCGCGGCGCCGCCCGGGTTCGTCGGGGTGCGGCGGGGCGTCGGTCATCGGCGGCACGCTACCCGCAACGCACCGCGCCCGGCACGAGGCCGGGCGCGGACGCTGCTTCGAGGGGTAGAGGCCCCCTCGGATCAGATCTTGTGGCGCTGCAGCAGCTTCTTGCCGATCACCATCCGCTGGATCTCGCTCGTGCCCTCGCCGATCAGCAGCAGCGGGGCGTCGCGGTACAGCCGCTCGATCTCGTACTCCTTGGAGTAGCCGTAGCCGCCGTGGATGCGGAAGCTCTCCTCCACGCAGAAACGGCCGGCCTCGGAGGCGAACAGCTTCGCCATGCCGGCCTCCATGTCCGAGCGCACGCCGGCGTCCTTCAGGCGCGCCGCGCGCAGCGTCAGCAGGCGGGCGGCCTCGACCTGGGTGGCCATGTCGGCGAGCTTGAACTGGATCGCCTGGTGCTCGGCGATCGGCTTGCCGAACGTCTTGCGCTCCTGGCTGTACTTCAGCGCCAGCTCCAGCGCGCGCTGCGCGATGCCGACGCCGCGGGCAGCGACGTTCGCGCGGCCGACCTCGAGCGCGTCCATCATCTGCGCGAAGCCCGCGTTGAGGCCGCCGGCCTCGCCGCCGAGGATGTTCTCCGCCGGGCACCTGTAGCCGTCGTAGACGAGCTCAGTCGACTCGACGCCCTTGTAGCCGAGCTTCTTGATCTGCGGCGGGACCGTCAGGCCGGCGAACTCGCCGGTGTTCTCGTGCGCGCCCGGCTCCTTCTCGGTGATGAAGCAGGTGAAGCCCTTGTGGCGCGGGTTCGCGTCCGGATCGGTCTTCACGAGCACGAACACGAGGCTCGAGCGCAGGCCGTTCGTGACCCACATCTTCTGGCCGTTGATCTCGTAGAGGCCGTCGTCGCCCTTCTTGGCGGACGTCTTGATCGCCTGCACGTCCGAGCCGAGCTCGGGCTCCGACAGCGAGAACGCCGCGCGGATCTCGCCGGTCGCCATGCGCGGAAGGTACTTCTGCTTCTGCTCCTCCGTGCCGTACTTGACGAGCAGGTAGCTGCCGATGAAGTGCGTGTTGATGACGCCGGAGATCGAGATCCAGCCGCGGCTGAGCTCCTCGACGATCATCACGTAGGTCGTCAGGTCGAGCCCCATGCCGCCGTACTCCTCGGGGATCGTCACCCCGAACAGGCCCAGCTCCTTGAGCTGCTCGACGATGTCGGTCGGGAACTCGTCCTCGTGGTCGAAGTGCTCGGCGTTGGGGAGGATCTGCTCGTCGGCGAACTGGCGCACCATCTCGGTGATCGCCTTCTGCTCGTCGGTCTTCTCCTCGAACGGGACGGCTACGGCCATGGTCTCGATACCTCGTATCTGCGGGCTTGGACGTCTACGAGGATACGCTCAGGCCGCGGCGAGCGACGACCGGCCGGGCGCAGCGGAAGGTTCGTAGACTGGCGCGTCCATGAGCGCCCGCAACCCCGCGATCACCCCCGAGCTCAGCCGCGCCGCGCTGGCCGGATCCTTCCCCGGCGACCTCGGGATCGAGCTGACCGAGATCAGCGACGAGCGTGTCAGCGGCCGCATGGCCGTCGACCGCCGGCATCTGCACCCCGGCGGCTACGTCCACGGCGGCGCATGGACCGCCTTCGCCGACACCGTCGCGGCCTGGGGCACGATGCGCCTGCTCGAGCCGGGCCGTGACTTCACGACCGTCGAGCTCAAGACGAACGTCTTTGCCGCCGCACGCGACAGGGACGTACTGACCGCCGTCGGCGAGCCGCTGCACGTCGGGCGCCGCACACAGGTGTGGGAGGTCCGCATCCGCTGCGGCGAGCGCCTGATGGCGAACTTCGTGTGCACGCAGATGGTCCTCTCGCCGGCGCCCGGCGCCGAGGCGTAGCCGGCGCTGACGGACGCTCTTGCGTTCACGGCCATCCGGCCACTTCGTCGGCACCCACACGGTCCCCTCGCCGGACCCGACGGGGATGTCGCACCGACCGGAGCGCGCGTCGATCTGCGATTCGCCGACATCTCGCGCGTCGACGACGGGAGGATCGCCTCCTACCACACGTACTACGACCAGCTCGGCCTGCTGACCCAGCTCGGCCTCCAGTAGCCCTCCCCTCTGACATCCGTCCAGGGCACACCCCTGGGGGCCCTAGCCTTCGCGGGACGCCTCCGACGCGAGGCTCGAGATGTCAGGGGTCAGCGGATGGACAGAGATACCGCCGAGCAGATCGCCGAGCTCTACGCAGAGCGGGCGCGGCTGAGCCCACTGGGTCTGGCCGACGTGCTCGCCCCGTTCGACGGCGGCACGATCTACGTCGCGGATGCGATCCGCGCGCCGCTGTACAGCCTGACCGGCGGAGCCCTCTACCGGATCAGGGTCGAGGAGGGCGCCGGGGAAGCGCGTGCGACGTTCGTGGTCGATCGCTTCGCCCTCGACGACCTCGAGCTGCGCATGATCGCCGCGTTCTCCTCGAGCGAACCGGAGCCGCGACGCAGCGGCTGGGAGCTGCGCGATGGCAACGGCGCGCTCCTCCTGACGCTCGAGCCGACCGGCGACGACGAGGACTGCCGGCCTTCGCTCGAGGACGCGTTCGGGGCGGCCGTCGCCGCGGCTCTGGGCTGGCCGGCGCGAGCCACGGTCAGCCAGCCCGTGATCGCCCGCGTCTAGCCACACAGCAGGGACGAACTTCGGCGCGGGCTGGCAGACTCGCCTGCATGCATCTCGATGGCTGGGACGTCGTCCTCTGGCTGCACCTGCTGGCGATGGCGGTCTTCGTCGGGGGCCAGCTGGTGTTCGGGCTCGCGCTCGCGCCCGTGTACGTGAGCCAGGGCGGCAGCGAGGGCAGCGCCCACGAGTGGATGCAGCCGATCGCGCGGCGCTTCGGCTGGGCGTCGCTCGGGGCGCTCGTCGTGCTGCTCGCCACGGGCGCGTCGATGGCCTCGCACCTGCACCTGTGGAGCTCGACTGCGCTGAACGTCAAGCTCGGGCTGGTCGCGCTGGCGATCGTGCTGACGTGCCTTCACGTCTTCGTCGTGCACGGCTCCAACCGCCTGCTGCAGGTGCTGATCCTGCTCGACTCGCTGGCGATCGTGCTCGTCGCGACGACGCTCTGACGCCGGCTAGCGTCCGTAGCGCCGGATGATCGCGGGCGTTCCCTCGGCGGTCGTGTAGGCGGCGGCGCCGGTGCGGGTGAGCGCGACGGCCTCGCCCTGGCCCTCGTTCAGCGGCGCGACGACGACGCAGGTCGCCGGGCGCGCGAGCGCGGTCGTCAGCGGCTCGCGGCCGCGACGTGCCCAGAGGTAGAGCCGGAAGTACGTGCGCAGCGCGATCAGGTGCCCGTCGCCGCTGACGTCGCCCGCCGTGATCAGCGGCAGCGAGACGCGCGGGCCTGCGCGCAGCGTCGTCAGCGAGCCGCCCGCGAGCGCATCCGGCGCGCTGTACGCGCGCCCGAGCCCGATCGACTTGGTGACGATAACCAGCGTATGGCGCAGGGGATCGACGAGCAGCGCCTCGGCGTCGTGCGCACCGTCGGGGTAGCGCAGCCGCAGCCGCGCCGCCGGCGCGGTCTGCGTGGCATCGGGCCGCGGCTCGGGGAACCGGTAGACGTCGATCGAGCGGCGCGAGGCGGTGTTGTCGCCGATGTCCCCGGCGTAGATCAGTTCGCCGCCGCCGCCCGGCGCCGGGCCGCTGGCGATGTCCTCCCAGTCGACGGCCTGGGCGCCGGTCACGTCGGGGCGGCCGAGCACCGTCCCGTCGTGACGCAGCGCGAAGATGCGAGCCGTGTCCCCGGAGTCGTTGTGGCTCCACAGCAGATCCGGCGCGATGTGGCCGACGGTGAGCCCCGAGAGCTCGTTCGCCTGGGGGTCGGCGACGGTCCCCGTCTGCACGCCGGTCGTCGCCCGGCACAGCGGCGGCAGCGGCGCCGGACGTGCCGCGGTGGTGCGCGAGGCGCTCGTCGTGGCCGCGGCGCCGTCCCCGCATCCGGCGAGGATCCCGAGCAGCGCGAGCGCGACGACGAGCCGGAGCATCGCCGCAGTCTGACGCCCCGCGAGCGCGGGCGCGACGACCCGGTGCTGGCAGACTGCGCGCCATGAACTTCGCCCGCGACGTCGTCGAGGCCGCGCCGCCCGCCGCGCTCGCGCTCGTCGAGCTCGCGCGCGACGGCACGCGGCGCGAATGGACCTTCGGCGAGACGGCGCGGCGCAGCGCAGCGCTGGCCGCGGCGCTGCACGCGCGCGGGGTGCGCCGCGGCGACGTCGTGCTGACGCTCGTCGGGAACCGCCCCGAGTGGGTCCAGGCGATGGTCGCCTGTCTGCGGGCCGGCTACGTCGCGCTGCCGTGCACCGAGCAGCTGCGCGCCCGGGACCTGCGGCTGCGGCTCGAGGTGACGCGTCCGGCGGCGGTCGTCTGCGACGAGCGCAACCGCACCGAGCTCGAGGCCGCGGGGCCGGCGTGCCCGGTGGTGCTGGTGCCCGACGAGCGGCTGTTCGCCGCCGGGGCCGAGGCCGGTGCGCCCGCGCACGCCGATCTGGAGCCGCGCGATCCATGCCTGATCACGTTCACGAGCGGGACGGCCGGCGAGGCGAAGGCCGTCGTGCACGGCCAGCGCTATCTCGCCGGGCAGGCGCTGCAGGCCTCCGCGTGGCTGGCCGCGGGGCCCGGCGAGCTCGTGTGGTGCACCGCCGCGAGCGGCTGGAGCAAGTCGGCGCGCAACGTGTTCATCGCCCCGTGGATCCGCGGCGCCGCCGCGCTGCTGCACGATCAGCGCTTCGATCCCCATGAGCGGCTCGCCGTGCTCGAGGCCGAGGCGGTGAACGTGCTGTGCATGGCGCCGACCGAGTTCCGCGTCGTCGCCAAGCGCGCCGACCCGCGGCCGATCGCCTCCCTGCGCGGCCTGGTGGCCGCCGGTGAGGCACTCAACCCGGAGATCCTGCGCGCCTTCCACGCGGCCACCGGCCTCTGGATCCGCGACGGCTACGGGCAGACCGAGACCGGGCAGACCACCGGCCAGCCCGCCGGCCGCGAGCCCAGGCCGGGGTCGATGGGTCGCCCGCTCGACGGCGTGCGCCTGTGGATCGACGAGGGGGAGTTGTGCCTGGACCCGCTCAGCGACCCGACGTTCTTCCTCGGCTACCTCGGTGAGGAGGTCGTCCGCGGTGATGACGGCGGCTGGACCGTCGAGGACCGCCGCGATCGCGGCACCTGGCGCACCGGCGACCGCGTGCGCGAGGACGAGGACGGCTACCTCTTCTTCGAGGGCCGCGCGGACGACGTGATCATCTCCGCCGGATACCGGATCGGGCCCTTCGAGGTCGAGTCGGCGCTCGTCTCGCATCCCGCCGTCGCAGAGGCCGCGGCGGTCGCGGCGCCGGACGCCGAGCGCGGCTCCGTGGTGCGCGCGGTCGTCGTCCTGCGCGACCGCGACGCGGCGTCGGAGGCGCTCGCGCGCGAGCTCCAGGAACACGTCAAGGCGCAGACGGCACCGTACAAGTACCCGCGCATCATCGAGTTCGCCGACGAGCTGCCGAAGACCACGAGCGGCAAGGTGCGCCGCGCGCTGCTGCGGGACGGGACGTGACCGGGCCGCCGCGCGAGGACCTGCGCGACGGCACCGGTGCCGTTGTCGCCACCTTCGTGCGCGGCACGCGCGACGGCCACCCGCTCGCCGATGACCTGGAGCCGGTCCCCGGGGTGCCGCTCGGCGCGCTCGCGGCGCAGATCGCGCAGGAGCTCCCCGGGCACATCGTCGGCGCCCCGACCGATCTCGGCGAGGCGCTCGTCGCGCTCGGCGCGCAGCCGCGGCGGCGCGTGCGGGTCATGCTCCGCGATCTGCCGGGCCGCGCGCTCGCGGTACCGCCGGCACCCGACGACGTGCGGATGACGACGGTCGGCGCCCACGCGGCGCGCGACCTCGCACCGGTGTTCGCGGCCGCCTACCCGCCCGGACACCCGGACCACCGCCCCGGCGACGCGCGCGCCCAGCTCGAGGCGCTGGTCGGGGGCGCCGTCATCGGCCCGCTGCTGGCGTGCAGCCGCATCGCGCGGGACGCCGCTGACGGCACGGCGCTCGGCGCCGCACTCGTCTTCGACCATCCAGGCGAGCCGCCGCTCGGCGGGCCGTGGGTCGGCGAGCTGTTCCGTCACCCGGCCGCGCCGCGCGCCACCGGGACGGCCCTGCTGGCCGCTGCGATCCAGGCCGCCGGCGAGGCCGGGCTGCACACGCTCGGGCTCGTCGTCACCGACGGCAACCCGGCGCTGCGGGTCTATGAGCGGCTGGGGTTCGTGGTGGTGCGGCGGTTCCTTGCGGTGCTGGTGGCTTGAGGTGGCGGCGGCGGGCGCGATGTGACTGCTTCCGCCCAACTCGACCCGGCGGAGCCGGGATCGAGATGGCGACGTCACCGCCGTCACGGCCGTAGGCGCGATGTGACTGCTTTCGCACAACTCGACCCGGCGGAGCCGGGATCGAGCTGGCGACGTCACCGCTGTCACGGCCTACGGCCGTGACAGCGCGAGATCACTGTGTGATCTCGCGTGCCATCTCCTCGAAGCATGCGATGTAGGCGTCGACCGCCGGGTCCGTGTGGGTGACCGACAGCGTCCACTCCTCTTCGCGGCCGGGCGTCATGTAGATGCCGCGGTTCATGTTGAAGAGCCAGGCGAGGTCGGCGAGCTCCGGATCCTGGTACTCCTTGAACGTCGCGTAGTCGACGACCTTCTGGGGTGAGAACGTGACACAGCCCTTGGAGCCGATCCCGACCGCGTAGCCGGGCAGGTTGTAGCGCTCGACGACGGCCGTGCAACCGGCGAGGATGCGGTCGTTGAGATGGTCGAGCGTCGCGTAGGCGTCGGGCGTCAGCACCTCCTCGAGGTTCGCGCGCGCGGCGGCCATGCAGAGCGGGTTCCCGTTGTAGGTGCCGACCTGGTAGACGCGGCCGTCCGCGACGCAGGCCATGACCTCCTCGGAGCCGCCGATCGCGCCGACCGGCGTGCCGCCGCCCAGCGCCTTGGCGAGCGTGACCATGTCCGGCATGACGCCGTACTTCTGCGTCGCTCCGCCGGGCGCGATGCACAGGCCGGTCTTGACCTCGTCGAAGATCAGGACGATCCCGTGGCGCCTGGTGATCTCGCGCACCTCCTCGAGGTAGCCGGGCTCGGGGAGCACGACGCCGAGGTTCATCATGGCCGCCTCCATGATCACGCAGGCGGGCTTGCGGCCCTCCTTGTCGAGGCGCTCGATGCGGCGCTCCATCGCGCCCGCGTTGTTGAACGGCACCGCGATCGTCATGTCGACGACGGCCTGCGGGATGCCGGCGCCGTACGGCAGCGACTCGAGGTTCTCGGGGTCGCCGATCTTGTCGTACTCGACGCCGATGCTGACCATCACCCCGTCGTGGTGGCCGTGGTAGGAGCCGAAGATCTTCATGATCGTGTCGCGGCCGGTGTGTGCGCGCGCGATGCGGATCGCGTCCATCGTCGACTCCGAGCCGGAGTTCGTGTAGCGCCACTTCGGCAGGCCCCAGCGCGCAGCCAGGTTCTCGCCGACGACGATCGCGTCCTCGGTCGGGGCGGCGAAGTGCGTGCCGTCGGCGTAGCGGTCGCGCAGCGCGCGGCCGATCGCGGGATGGGCGTGGCCCTGCACCATCGAGCCGAAGCCGTTGTGGAAGTCCCAGTACTCGTTGCCGTCGACGTCCCAGACGCTCGGGCCGGCACCGCGCTCGAGGTAGATCGGCCACGGGTCGCGCAACTGGTAGGACGACGCGACGCCCCCGCTGAGCGACTGGTTGGCACGGGCGTACATCGCCTTCGACTTGGTTGTGCGCTCGTTCAGCCGCGCCTCCTCGCGCTCGGTGAGCTGCCTGATGCGCTCACGGTCGAGCTGTGCGTACGCCGATACCGCCATGGGGAGCCTCCGTCGAAAGAAGTGTCCCGGCGAACGTTAGACGGTTCCGCCGGATACACCGTGGCGCATGCCGGTCACGCGCGCTGTCCGAAGCGGCGGGCCGGCCAGAAGGCCGTTCTGAGAGCCCTTCTCAGGCCGGCGTGACACGCAGTCGCAGCGTGGCGACCGCGGCCGACCCCGCTCCGGAGGCCGGCACGCTGAGGACGAGCGCCACGGTCCGGCGCGGCACGCGCAGCGTGAGCGTCCCACGCGTCGCCCGGAGGTGACGGCGCACGAGACGCGTGTGACGCCCGCCGGCGGCGACCGCCACGACGCGGACGGGACGCCCGATCAGAGCGGCCGGGGCGATCAGGCGCACGCGGACAGTCCGGCCGCCGAGCCGGCGCACGCTGCCCGAGAGCTTCAGGATCGGGGCCGCGGGCGCCGCCGTCGCGCCGGAGCCCGGCTGGGCGGTGGTCGCGGGCGCGGGGGTCGCGCCCGCACCGGCGGCCGGCGGCGTGGTGGCCTGCGGCGGAAGCACTCCGCCGGGCAGCGCCTGCGTCGTGGCGCCGGTGACGAATGACCAGTCGCGCGTGACGTCCTGCGTGTCGGCCGCCGCCCGCATCGTCACATGGGCGGTGTAGGTGGCGCCGTTCTGCAGCGGGGTCGTCGGGATGATGAGCGCCGTGCCGGGCGGGAGAGCCGAGCCGAAGGTCGTGTTCGTCCAGTCCGCCGTGACCACCGGTACGGCGCCCGCAGGCCCGGTCAGCGACGCGCCGACGAGCTTGGGCTGACCGTAGTATCCGCCGCTCGGCGCGACCCCGAACGCGTAGATGGTGGGTCCGTTCCCGTTCTCGCTGAGCCCGAGCGCGGCCTGCGGCGTGAGCGGCGACTCGCGGACGTTCTGGACGGGGTAGATCGTCGTTCCCGGTCCCGGGTAGGTGTAGATCGTCGTCGCGGCCGGTGCGGCGCGGTTGTATCCCGGCCAGGTCGTGATGCACAGGCCCGACCCGTTCGACGCGCCGCTCGTGGCCATCGCCGGCGCGAGCATCTGCGCGAGGTGGATGGGTGCGTTCTCGAACGGGTCGTGGTCCGCGGTCGTCCAGGAGCCGGTCGAGAGGACCGAGTTCATCCCGGCCCAGCTGCCGGCGGAGCTGTACCCGGGGGCGCCTGTCGTCTCCTGGTGGGTGAGGACGCCCCCGTTCTGCGCGATGTATGACATGTGCGCAGCGCAGGCGGCAGACCAGTCGGGCTGCTCGGTCAGCGCGCCCGGGATGCCGTTGCGCTCACGCTGGCCCGAGAGCCATGACACCACGGTCGGGGCATCGGGCGCGGCGACTGCGGGCAGCGGGCAGACGAGGGCGAGGAGGACGAACACCAGAGCCGCGAGCGGCGGCGCCTGGAGTGCGGGCGGGGGGACGCGCACGGCCCCAAGGATAGCCCGACCCCTCACATGCATAGGGCCCCGCCGGCCGGCGGGGCCCCATGACGGCCCGATTCCCGAGCCCGGCGGCGAGTGCCGCCGGGCCGGGAACCGGGGGGCTCTCACCCGAGCGTCACCGACACCTTGGCCTTCGCCGGCAGGGTCACGTTCGTGACCTTGACGCGATGGTTGGTGGCGACGGTGCGCCGGTACGTGTGCTTCCCGACGCGGATCTTGATCCGCTCGGTCCTGTGGGTCGACATGACCCGCACGATCAGCACGCGCTTGCCGTTGCGGACCGCAACCCGCGCAAGCGAGATGCGACGCGACGCCTTCTTCGCGCTCTTGTGCGTGATCGACTTCGACAGCGCCGCAGCGGCCGCCGGGGCGGTCTGCTGGATCTGCGCCAGGGTCGGCACGTTGGTGCCCTCACCCGTGGCCGGCTTGACCGTGGGACCGCCCGGACGGACGTGCCACCGCTGGAACCCGGCGTAGCGAAGTCCAGGTCGATGCTCCGCAGCAGGCCCTCGTCGACGTACTCGACGATGACGTTGATCGACTGCGGATCGCTGTTGAACACCTCGACCGCCGTGTTGCCGTTGGCGTCGAGCGTGCGGCAGATGTCCGCACCCTGCTTCGTGCTGGGCGTACCCGCCACCGACCGTGAACGGCGCGGCGGCCGGACCGGTCATCGCCGTTGAACTCGCGGAACCCGTCGGCCTGCTCGGAGATGTAGAAGCACACCTTCTCGCCGGCGTACGGCGTGCCGTCGACGTCGTTGGCGTGTGCCACGACGATCCGGGCGTTGTTGTTGTCCTCACCTGCGCCCTTCGGCCAGTAGCTCAGCGACTTGTCGAAGAGGCTCGAGACCGTCTTCGTGATCGTCGCGGAGCGTCACCGGATTGGCGTCGACGGGCTGGTACGGGTACCGGGCCGTCGCCGTGATCGCGGCCGTGCCGAGCGTCGTGATGCCCTTCAGGTCGCAACCGCGGTTGCTGTTCAGCACCACGGGCAGGCTGTCGTAGAAGAACCCGCCGGCGTACGGCTCGTAGCCCACCTGGGCCTCGCCGTGCTCGTCCGTGTAGACCGCGACCGTCAGGTCACCGGACGGCGTGGTCCGCGGGATGTCCTGCTTCGGGGTGTAGCCGACGTACGCGTTGCACTTCGTCGGCCTCGCCGTCTCGCTGAGCAGCGAGAACGTGTCCCAGTTGTCGATACAGCCCGTCGAAGAGGAACCCTGTGAAGTTGTTCCCCTGGGCGGGACCGTCGATGCCCGAGGACTCCGGGGCCGGTGCGTCCGTGGCCGGGATCCACTGCTTGTAGTACGGCGCGTACAGGTTGTGCGCCGTGGTGCGTGCCGTTGCCGTCACGGCTGTACACGTCGGTCTTCCAGACCGGCTCGAGCGCGCCCGCGCCCGAGATGTCGCCCGCCGCGCCGCTGTTCGGCGCGATCGAGATGTCGACCCGGGTCGCCGGCATCGGCGCGTCGCCGCTGTCCAGCTGACCGTTGGAGAGCAGCGTCGCGGGACGTGCCGGATCGAACGGACCGGCTGCGTCACGCCCTGCCCGAACACGTTCGAGAACGCCCGAGGTCGCCGCCGCCGTTGCAGTTGTCCACCGCATCGATCGCCGTGCGGAACCGTCGGTCGTGCAGAATCCGGCCACGTGGCCCTCGTCCTTGGCCTGGTTGTCGTGGATGTCCCAGCGCTGCGCCGGGTTCGTGTCGAACGGGTCGCTGTCGGTCGCGAGCGCGCCTGCGATCGTCGCCCAGTCGTTCGGCAGCGTGAACGTGCCACCGGGTCCGAGCGGGTGCGGGAACGTCCCGGTGACCTGCACCTGGACGCGTCCGTTGCGCGAGCCGGCGGTGAGGTTGCCGTCACCGAGCGGGTCGCCGACCGAGGCGTTCGGAGTTCGCGGGCTGCTGGCCCGTCGGATCGTTGGCGCCGACTTCGTCGATCGCGACGTTCCCGAGCGTGAGCCAGATCATGAGGAACTGGTGCTTGAGGATCGGGTTGTGGTCGCGGTCGGAGACGACGAGCTTGACGCGCGCGAGGCCGGCATCCAGGGACGCCATGTCGAAGCGCACGCACGGCTCGCGCTTGCTCGACCAGAACAGCGAGTCGACGGTCGATGTCTCGAGCTGAGGACCGGGGTTGGAGCCGGACCACGATTCGACGAGGACGTCGACGTTGGTGCCCGACTTGAACTGGCGGTTGCCGTCGATCGTTTCGATCGCGGGTGCGAGATCGTCAAAGCTGAAGCACTTGACGGCGCGGACCTGCTCGCCCCTCCACGCGACATACGGGATGTTCGTGGTGAACGCACTCGGCGCAGGACCACCCTGGACACCCTCCCAGTACGTTCGACTGCGCGCCGGCCGGCGCCGCAAACACGGCGATGCCGATCACGCTCAAGGCCGTCGCGGCACACCATCGCCCACGTACGGCCCACTTCCCCCGGGCAGACATATTGTCTCCTTTTCCTCAGCTCGGGGTGCGCCCCCGCACACCCCTGGACAGGCGCCAGCCTATGGTCGGGGTGTGTGCGCTGAAACGGGCGTTCGGGTGGTTGTCGCCTGCCGCCGCGGGTGGGGCCTACCCCACCCGTTCAGGTGGTGAGCACGGCGTGGTGATCGCCTGCCGAGACCCGCTCGTTCTCCGCCAGCAACGCCGCCTGCACGCGGTTCGTCACGCCCAGGCGCTCGTAGATGAGGCGGATGTGGAACTTGACCGTGTTCGGCGAAATGTGCAGGTGCTCGGCGATCCGCCCGTTGTCCATGCCGGCTGCCAGCAGCTCGAGCACGTCGCGCTGGCGGTTCGAAAGGCGGGCCGCGATCGACTCGCCGTCGGCGCGGTGTGCCGTACGCACCCAGCCGGCCGGGAACACCGCCTCGCCGGCGGCCACCTGCTCGAGCACGTGGACGAGCTCGCAGACGCTCGAGTCGCCGAGCACCACGCCGTCGACCTCCTCGTCGAGCGACATGCGCGCCAGGCAGGGGCTCGGCTCGTCGATCATGACGACGATCGGCATCCCGGGCGCGGCGTCGCGCAGCGCGCCGACGAACCCCAGCGGCACGACCGGGTCGAGCCCCGCGTGAACGAGCGCCAGATCGGGCGGGCGCCGCCCGATCGCCCGTGTCAGCCTGCGCACGGACGTGGCGGCGCAGCAGATCTCGAAGCCCGCCTCGCAGAGCTCACGGCTCACGGCGTCGAGCAGCAGCGCGGGTCGCTGACCCACTGCAACGCTGAGTGCCGGCGCCCCCGACCGGTTTGATGATGAGCCCCCCAGGACCATCGCTGTATCAGGCTACAGGTCAGGGCGCGCTGGTCAAACAATCAGGATTGCAGCGCGCTGCGCGCCGCCGCGGCGCGTGCTGCTCTCCATGCCGGTCATCAGGCCTTGACGCGCGCCCCGCCGGGGTCGTGGAGCGGCTCCGCGGCGACCTCGCCGGCGATCCACTGACCGAAGATGTCGATCTCCACGGCGGTTCCCGGGACGGCGAGCTCCGCCGGGACGTAGGCGTATGCGATCGAGCGCTCGACCGTGTAGCCGTAGCCGCCGGTCGTCACGCGGCCGACGACGTCGCCTGCGACCCGCACCGGCTCGTTGCCCAGCGCGACCGAGCGCGGGTCCTCGAGCGTGATGCAGGCCAGGCGCTGCGCCGGGCCGCCGGCCTGCTTGACGGCGCGCAGCGAGTCATCGCCGATGAAGCCCCCGGGCTTGTCGAGCTTGACGCAGAACCCGAGGCCCCCCTCGTAGGGGTTCTCGTCCGGGGTGATGTCGGCCGCCCACACGCGGTAGCCCTTCTCCAGGCGCAGCGTGTCGATCGCCTTGTAGCCGCCGGCCACCATGCCGTGCGGCTCGCCCGCCGCCCAGAGTTCGCGCCAGAGCCCGGCCCCGAACTCCGTCGGGCAGTAGAGCTCCCACCCCAGCTCGCCGACGAACGTCACCCGCAGCGCCCGCACGGGCACGTCGCCGACGGTGATCTCGCGCATCGTCATGTACGGGAACGCCTCGCTGGAGAGGTCGTCCGGCGTCAGCGGCGCGAGAATGTCACGGGCGCGTGGGCCCCAGAGCGCGAAGCACGCCCAGCGCGCCGTCATGTCGTGGATGTCGACGCTCCCGTCGCGCGGCGCGTGCCGGCGCAGCCAGGCGAGGTCGTGGTTGCCGAAGGCCGTCCCGGTGACGATGGAGAAGCGCTCCTCCGCCAGGCGCGTGACGGTGAAGTCGCACTCGATCCCGCCGCGCGAGTTGAGCATCTGGGTGTAGGTGATGTCGCCGACGCCGCGCGCCACCGTGTTGTCGCACAGACGCTCGAGGAACGCGGCCGAGCCGGGGCCGGAGATGTGCAGCTTGGCGAACGAGGACTCGTCGAAGAGGCCGGCGCGCTCGCGCGTCGCGCGGTGCTCGGCGCCGACGGCCGGTGACCAGTTCATGCCCGCCCAGCCGCGCGGGCGCAGCGCCTCGTCGCCGTCGCTCGCGTTGGACTCGTACCAGTTGACGCGCTCCCAGCCGGACTTCTCGCCGAAGGCCGCGTCGTGCTCGCCGTGCCAGCCATACGCGCTCGAGACGCGCAGCGGGCGGCCCGCCTGGCGCTCGTGGCCGGGATAGCGGATGTCGTAGTAGGTCTCGTAGACCTCCCTGGTGCGCTTGAGCGTGTAGGACGGCGAGCGGTACTGCTGCCCGAAGCGCCGCACGTCCATGTGCCAGAGGTCGATCTGCGGCTCGCCGCTGTGAATCCATTCGGCCATGACCTTGCCGATGCCGCCCGCGCCCGCGAGCCCGTGCGCGCAGAACCCGGCCGCGACGAAGAACCCGCGCACGTCGGTCTCGCCGAGGCAGAACTCGTTGTCCGGCGTGAACGCCTCAGGCCCGTTGATGAGCTTCGTCACCGTGATCTCGTCCATCACCGGCACGCGCCGCTTGGAGTTCTCGGTGATCTCCTCGAAGCGGTCCCAGTCCTCCTCGAGCAGCTGCCCGTTGAAGGTCGGCGGGATGCGGTCGACGAGGTGGGCATCGAGCGACCAGGGCGCCGAGTCGCGCTCGTAGCCGCCCATCACCAGGCCGCCGCCCTCCTCGCGGTAGTAGACGAGCAGGTCCGGATCGCGCATCGTCGGCAGATGGGTCCCGGCCTTGCGCAGCTCCTCCATCTGCGGGAAGGGCTGCGTCACGAGGTATTCGTGCGCGAACGGGATGATCGGGATCCGCACCCCGGCCAGGCGGCCGATCTCGGCCGCGTACATCCCCCCGGCGTTGACGACGACCTCGGCCTCGATGTCGCCCCACTCGGTGCGCACGCGCCGGACCGCCCCGTCCTCCACGTCGATGCCCTCGACGCGGGTGTGGGTGAAGATCCGCACGCCGCCGCGGCGCGCGCCGTCCGCGAGCGCGTAGGTCAGCTGCGAGGGGTCCAGGTAGCCGTCCGTCGGCAGGTAGGAGCCGACGCGCACGCCGTCGGTCACCATCAGCGGGAAGAGCTCCTGCGCCTCGTGCGGCGAGAGCAGCTCGAGCGGCAGCCCGAATGTCTTGGCCCAGGCGACCTGGCGGTGGATCTCCTGCTCGCGCTCGGGCGTGCAGGCGAGGCGGATCCCGCCGGACTCCGTCCACCCCGGGCTGAAGTCGGTTCCCTCGGCCTCGAGCCGGCGGTAGAGCTCGACCGAGTACATCATCATCTTCGTCAGCGAGACGCTCGAGCGCAGCTGTCCGACGAGCCCGGCGGAGTGGAACGTGGAGCCGCTCGTGAGCTCGTTGCGGTCGAGCAGGACGACGTCGCGCTCGCCGAGCTCGGCGAGGTGGTAGGCGATGCTCGTCCCCCCCACGCCGCCGCCGATGATCACGACGCGGGCGCGGTCGGGAAGCTCACGCGGACGTGGCACGGATCCATTCCTCCACTCGGGGGTCTGCCGCCGCCGCGCGCAGCCGGCGGAAATGGTCGGCGGCATAGGCCGCGTAGTCGAAGTCGAGCTCGCTGACGACGCCCTGCAGCACGCCCCACATCGCCTCGCGGACGTCGGACATGAGCCGCATGAGCCTGATCGCGGCGAGGCGCCGCTCCCCGGCGGGCTCGCCGAAGTACGCCTCGGCGAGAATCAGGTCGTCCGCCTCGCTGAGGCCGTTGTTCACGGACAGGTTGCCCAGGTCGAAGTAGCGGTCGTTCATCCCTGCGTACTCCCAGTCGACGATCCGCAGGCGCTCGCCGTCGTCGATGAAGTTCGCGGTCAGCAGGTCGTTGTGGCAGGGCACGGGCTCGTGCTCGGGCCCGTGCAGCGCACCCGCGATCCGCGCCGAGAGCTCGCGCGCGAAGGCCGCGTCGGCCTCCGGGACGCGTGCGCCGCGCTCCTGCGCCGCGGCGGCGTACTCGTCGACGACCGTGAACGTCGGGAACGCCGTCGCCAGGGCGGGGCCTGCGTGCACGCGCGCGATGGCGCGGCCGACCTGCGCCAGGCGCCGCGGCTCGCGCAGCGCCGCGGCGTCGATCGGCGTCCCGGGGATGAACGCGGTGACCAGGCAGCGCTGCTCGGGCATCCAGCGGACGACCTCGGGCGCGACGCCGGCGGCGTTGGCGTTGCGCGTCGCGGCGACCTCGGTCGCGCGGTCGATGCTGAGGATCTCCGTGTCGCGGCCGCAGATGCGCAGGACGTAGTCGCGCTCGCCGAGCCGGACACGCACGTTGCGGTTCGTGATCCCGCCCGAGAGGACCAGCGGCTCGCCGGCGAGCGCGCCGAGCTCGGGCTCCAGCTGCGCGACGATCCCGGCGAGGACCTCATCCACGCGGAGCCACCTCCACGACGAAGCGCGCGCGGTCGCCGCGATGGCGGTCGGAGGCGTACTCGACGGGCGTCCCGCCGGCGTCGTAGGCGACGCGCTCGACGAGCATCAGCGGCGAGCGCGGCCGCACGCCGAGCGCACGGGCATCCGGCGCGCGGGCGGCGACGGGCTCGAGGTGCTCGACGGCGCGGACGGGAAGGCGGTCGTAGCGCGTGCCCATCAGGTCGTAGAGCGAGCCCGACAGGTCGAGCTTCGTGATGCCCGGGAACAGCGCATCCGGCAGCCACGAGTCCTCGAGCGTCAGCGCGACCCCGGCGCCCGAGCGCACGCGCTCGACGTGCGCCACGGGCGCGCCCGGCTCGATCCCGAGCGCCTGCGCGACGCCGGCGGATGCGGGGATCACCTCCGCGCGCACGACCTGCGCGCCGGCCTCCAGGCCTGCGGCGTGCATCTGCTCGGTGAATCCGGCGACGCGGATCGTGTGGTCGAGGTCGACCTTCGGCGCAGCGACGAAGGTGCCGCGCCCCACGCCGCGCTCGACCATCCCGCGCCGCGCCAGCGCGTCGAACGCCTGGCGCACGGTCATGCGGCTGACGCCGAGCTCGGCCGCCAGATCGCGCTCGGGCGGGAGGCGGTCGCCGGGACCGAGCCTGCCGGTCTCGATCAGCGCGACGAGCTGCGCCTCGATCTGCTGGTAGGCCGGCGTGCCGGCGGTCGGGTCGAGGGTGAGCTGCATTGGTCCAGTCCAATCGTGAGCCTACGGTGGGACGGGTGCGAACGCAAGCACATTCGCGCCCGACGTTGCGCCGAAAGGCTCGGTCCATATACCTTCATCCGCCATGACGCTTGACGACCTACGGACCGCGGCAGAGGCCGACGAGATCGACACGGTGGTGCTCGCCATCACCGACATGCAGGGCCGCCTCCAGGGCAAGCGCTTCACGGTCTCGCATTTCCTGAACGCCGTCGTCGAGGCGGGCGCCGAGGCGTGCAACTACCTGCTGGCCGTCGACGTCGACATGAACACGGTCGGCGGCTATCGCATGTCCTCGTGGGAGACCGGCTACGGCGACTTCCTGATGGTGCCGGACCTGACGACGCTGCGCCGCGTCCCGTGGCTCCCGAAGACCGCGCTGCTGCTCGCCGACCTCGCCTGGCACGACCACTCGCCCGTCCCCGCGTCCCCGCGCCAGATCCTGATCCGCCAGCTCGAGCGCCTGCGCGAGCGCGGCTGGACGGCGCTCGCGGCGACCGAGCTGGAGTTCCTGCTGTTCGAGACGTCCTACCGCGACGCCTTCAAGCAGGGCTACCGCGACATGGACCACGCCAACCTCTACAACGTCGACTACTCGATCCTCGGCACCTCGCACGTCGAGCCGCTGATCCGCCGGATCCGCAACGAGATGCTCGGCGCGGGCCTCGTCGTCGAGAACTCCAAGGGCGAGTGCAACTTCGGCCAGCACGAGGTGAACTTCCTCTACGACGAGGCGCTCCCCACCGCGGACAAGCACGCGATCTACAAGAACGGCGCCAAGGAGATCGCCGACCAGGAGGGGATGGCGATCACGTTCATGGCGAAGTACGACCAGCGCGAGGGCAGCTCGTGCCACGTGCACCTGTCGCTGCGCGACGCGCAGGACGCGCCGGTGTTCGCCGACGAGCCCGCGGTCTTCGACGCCTTCCTGGCCGGCCAGCTGGCGACGCTGCGCGAGCTCACCCTCTTCCTGGCGCCGAACGTCAACTCCTACAAGCGCTTCGCGTCGGCGTCGTTCGCCCCGACCACGGTGGCCTGGGGCACCGACAACCGCACGTGCGCGATCCGCGTGCTCGGCCACGGCAAGGGCAAGCGGATCGAGAACCGCGTTCCCGGTGCGGACGTCAACCCGTATCTGGGCCTGGCGGCGATGATCGCCGGCGGGCTGCACGGGATCGACGCCGGGCTGGAGCTCGAGCCCGAGCTCGCCGGCAACGCGTACGCCTCGGGCAAGGAGCGGGTTCCCGGCACGCTGCGCGACGCGCGCGACCTGTTCGCCGCCAGCGCCGTCGCGCGCGAGGCCTTCGGCGAGGACGTCGTCGAGCACTACTGCAACAACGCCGCGATCGAGCTCGCGGCGTTCGACGCCACCGTCACCGAGTGGGAGCGCTTCCGGGGGTTCGAGCGGCTCTAGCCGCCCGGCGAACGCGCCATGGCGGACCTGGCATCCGAACAGCGGTCGCTCGAGGCGGTGTTCGCGGCGGTCCGCTCGCAGACCGCCTTCGAGGAGACGGTCGACCGCCTCGGCACCGCCATCAAGCTCGGCCTGCTCGCGCCTGGAACGCGCCTGCCGCCCGAGCGCGAGCTGTGCTCCCAGCTGGGGATCGCCCGTTCGACGCTGCGCCAGGCGCTGACCGCGCTGACCGAGAGCGGCCTGCTCTACGCCGTGCGCGGGCGCGGCGGCGGTACCTTCGTCGCCGACCCCCTGCCCCCGGCCGACGCGCCGTCGCCGGAGCTGCTCGCGACCTGGCGCGAGGCGTGCGACATGCGCCTGGCGATCGAGTTCGCCGTCGCCGCGCTCGCGGCGGAGCGTGCCGATCCCGCGGACCTCGTCCCGCTGGCGGCGCTCGTGACGCGCATGGACGACCTGCTGGACCGCTACGACGCCTACCGCCAGGCGGACGTGCGCTTCCATATCGGCCTGGCCGAGGTGACCGGCAGTGCGCGACTGGTCGCGGCGGCGACCGAGTCGCAGGGCGAGATGACGGACCTCATCTCCCACATTCCCCACCCGCGCGAGGTGCTCGCCCACGCCAACGCGCAGCACGCGCAGCTGCTGACGGCGATCCGCAAGCACGATGCGCCGCGGGCGCTCGGCATCGTCTCCGATCACCTGCACGGCACCGAGCACATCCTCGCGGGCCTGATGCGCGGCGCGTAGTCGAACGGGATCGCGGAGCCGCGCGGCGCTCGAAGCGGCTGCCTGCATGGTTTGTGGCATCTGTCGCTTGACTTCCGTCCTGGCCGCCTCGTAGATTCGCGCCAACCCAAGAGGACGGGGAGTCAGACCATTTAGCGCTGACCCGCCGCCCGCTCGGGATCGTCAACGGTACGTTCGCCCACATACCGCACTTCTTGAGAGGGGGAAGCGCGTGTCAGCAGAAACACCAGAGGTTCAGAGCGCCGACGAACGGCGGCTCGCCGAGATGGGCTACAAGCAGGAGCTCAACCGGAGCTGGAGCGGGTTCCAGAACTTCGCGATCTCGTTCACGATCATCTCGATCCTGGCCGGCTGCTTCACGACCTACTACCAGGCGTGGAACAACGGCGGCCCGATCGCCGATCTCCTGGGGCTGGCCGATCATCTCGGCCTTCATCCTGATCATCGCCTTCTGCATGGCGGAGCTCGCGTCGGCCTACCCGACGGCCGGCGGCATCTACTGGTGGGCCTCCAAGCTCGGCGGCCCGGGCTGGGGCTGGTTCACCGGCTGGTTCAACCTGCTCGGGCTGATCGCGATCCTGGCGTCGGTCGACTACTTCGCCGGCCAGTTCCTCGGCGTCGTCCTCGGCCTCTACGACGTGAACATCTTCGGGATCGACTTCGGCGACTCCGTGCACCAGCTGTCCGAGACGTTCCTGCTGTTCACGATCCTGCTGATCATCCACGTGATCCTCAACATCCGCGGCAGCCACCTCGTCGCCGTGCTCAACGGCGTCTCGGTCTGGTGGCACGTGCTGGGCGTCGCGGTGATCGTGGGCATCCTGATCTTCGCGCCCGCCGAGCACGCGAGCTTCCACCAGCGTCTTCACCGGACACCAAGAACAACTCCGGGTTCAGCCACTCGATGTTCTGGTGGTACGTGCTGCCGCTCGGCTTCCTGCTGACGCAGTACACGATCACCGGCTTCGACGCCTCGGCGCACATCTCCGAGGAGACGCACAACGCGGCGATGTCCGCCCCGACGCGGCATCTGGCAGTCGGTGTTCTACTCGGCGATCGCCGGCTACATCGTGCTGCTGGCGATCACGTTCGCCGCCAGGCACACCGCAGGCGATCAACGACGGCGGCGGCACGGTCTTCGCCGTCTTCGAGAGCGCGATGACGACCGCCTGGGTCAAGACCATCCTGATCATCTGCGTCGTCGGGCAGTTCTTCTGCGGCATGAGCTGCATGACGAGCGCCTCGCGCATGATGTACGCGTTCAGCCGCGACGGCGCGGTGCCGGGCTGGAAGGCCTGGAGCAGGGTCAACGCGAACAAGATCCCGTTCAACGCGGTGATCGCGGTCGCGGTCTTCGCGCTGATCCTCACGCTGCCGGCGCTCAAGGGCAACAAGGACGGCGTGACCGTGGCGTTCACCGCCGTCGTGTCGATCGGCGTGATCGGCCTGTACGTGTGCTGCGTGATCCCGATCTTCCTGCGCTGGCGGATGGGGGACGAGTTCCAGGTCGGGCCGTGGAACCTCGGCACGAAGTACAAGTGGATGGCGCCGATCTCGCTGCTCGAGGTCCTGATCGTCGTCGTCATCTACTTCAACGTGCCGTTCAGCCCGCAGGGCGTGCCGTGGAAGAGCGACTTCGACTGGTCGCTGTTCAACTACACCCCCGTGGTGACCGGCGGCCTGGCGCATCGCCATCGGGCTGTGGTGGGTGCTGAGCGCGAAGAGTTGGTTCACCGGACCGCGGCACACGGTCGAGGAGATCGACGCCGAGCTCGGCGGCGCGCCGCCCGCGTTCCCCGAGGCGCCGTAGGACCACCCAGCACGCCATCGACCGGCCGGTCCATCGGGGGGTGGACCGGCCGGTCGCTCGGCACCCGGCGCAATGGCATGATCGCCAGACCTTTCTTGCGACACTGCACCGCATGAGCGAGACCCTCACCGTCATCGAGCCCGCCACGGCGCAGCCGCTGCAGCAGCTGCCGCGCGCCGGAGTCGAGGAGGCCGACGCCGCCGTCGCCCGCGCCGCCGAGGCGCTGCCGGCCTGGCGCGCGCTCGCCCCCGGCGACGCGCGCCGGGATCCTGCGCGACCTCGCCGAGCACCTCGCCGCGCACCTGGAGGAGCTCGCCACGCTCGAGGCCCGCAACGCGGGCAAGCCGATCACGAGCGCGCGCGGCGAGATCGGCATGGTGGTCGACACCTTCCGCTACTACGCGGGCGCGCCCGAGCGGCTGCTCGGCGACACGATCCCCGTCGCGGGCGGTGTCGCGATGACCTTCCGCGAGCCGATCGGCGTCGTCGCGCTGATCACGCCGTGGAACTTCCCGCTGGCGATCGCCGCCTGGAAGCTCGCGCCGGCGCTGGCGGCCGGCAACACCGTCGTGCTCAAGCCCGCCGAGCTGACGCCGCTGACCGCGCTGCGCTTCGCCGAGATCGCGCGCGAGGCCGGCGTGCCGGACGGCGTCGTGAACGTCGTCGTCGGGCCCGGGCGCACCGTCGGCCAGCGGCTCGTCGAGCATCCCGCCGTCGGCAAGGTCGCGTTCACCGGCTCGACCGAGGTCGGCGCGTCGATCGCCGCAGCCGCCGCCGGCACGATCAAGCGCGTCACGCTCGAGCTCGGCGGCAAGTCGGCCAACGTCGTCTTCGCCGACGCCGACATCCCCGCCGCCGCCGCGGCGGCGCCCGGGGCGGTCTTCGACAACGCCGGCCAGGACTGCTGCGCGCGCTCGCGCATCCTCGTCGAGGAGCAGGCGCTCGACGCGTTCCTCGCCGAGCTCGAGGCCTGCCGTGCGGGGCATCACCGTCGGCGACCCACTCGACGAGGCGACCGTGATGGGCCCGCTGATCTCCGCCGGCCACCACGCGACCGTCTCCTCGTTCCTGGACGACGGCGCGACGGTGGCGTTCCGCGGCAGCGCGCCCGGCGGCCCCGGCTACTGGTTCGCGCCGACCGTCCTGTGCCCGGTGGAACCGGCCTCGCGGGCGGCTACCGAGGAGATCTTCGGCCCGATCGCCTGTGTGATCCCGTTCCGCGGCGAGGCCGAGGCGATCCGCATGGCCAACGACACCATCTACGGGCTGTCGGGGTCGATCTGGACGCGCGACGGCGCGCGGGCGCTGCGCGTCGCCCGCGCCGTCGAGGCCGGGAACCTGTCGATCAACTCGAACAGCTCCGTGCGCGTCACCACGCCGTTCGGCGGCTTCAAGCAGTCCGGCTACGGCCGCGAGCTCGGCCCGCACGCGCTCGACCACTACACCGAGGTCAAGACCATCTACTTCCGCACCGAGGAGAGCTGATGCCCGGACGTCTGCATGGCAAGGTCTGCGTCGTCACCGGCGCCAGCGGCGGCATCGGCGCTGCGACGGTCGCGGCGTTCCAGCGCGAGGGGGCCACGGTCGTCGGCGCCGACCTGCAGCCCGGCGCTCCAGGCGACCTCGCGATCGAGGTCGACGTCACCGAGCGACGACGCCGTCCGCGAGCTGTACGCGCGCGTGCGCGCCGAGCTCGGCGCGATCCACGTCCTCTTCAACAACGCGGGCATCTCGCCCAACGACGACGACTCGATCCTCCGGACCGGGCTCGAGGCCTGGCAGCGTGTCCAGGACGTCAACCTCAAGTCGGTCTACCTCTGCTGCCGGCACGGGATCCCCCATCTGCTCGAGAACGACGGTCCGCTGCGCGGCTCGGTCATCAACACGGCCTCGTTCGTCGCGACCCTCGGCGCCGCCACCTCGCAGATCTCCTACACGGCCTCCAAGGGCGGCGTGCTGGCGATGTCGCGCGAGATGGGCGTCGAGTTCGCCCGCCAGGGCGTGCGCGTCAACGCGCTCTCCCCCGGGCCGGTCGACACGCCGCTGCTGCGCGAGCTGTTCGCCAAGGACCCCGAGCGCGCCGCGCGGCGGCTCGTCCACGTGCCGATGGGCCGCTTTGCGCGCGCCGAGGAGATGGCCAACGCCGTGCTGTTCCTCGCCTCCGACGAGTCGTCCTTCATCACCGCCTCGAACTTCCTCGTCGACGGCGGGATCAGCGGGGCCTACGTCACGCCGCTGGGCGACGCCCTGTAGGCCCGCCGTCCCGAACGGGTCAGTCGCCCGAGTCGTACTTGAACGAGATCGCCAGGCGGACGCGGAACGTCGTCACGCCGCCGTCCTCGATCGTCACGTCCTGACGGACCACCTCGGCGATCCGCAGGTCGCGGACCGTGTTGCCGGCCGTCTTGACGGCGGCCCGGGCCGCCGCCTCCCAGGACTCGCTGCTGACCCCGATCACCTCGGTGACGCGGTAGACGCTGTCGGCCATGTCCGGCTCCTCTCGCTGACGGGACGCTGGAAGTCCGACTGTCGCAGATCCCCGCCCTCGCGGCCAGGCGTCGTGCGGCTCAGAAGGGGTTTCTGAAAGCCCTCTCAGGGCGCGGCGGGGCGGGCGGCGCCCATGACGGTCGTGCGGTAGCCCGCGTCGGTCAGCGCGCGCAGCACGCGGTCGGCGTGCTCGGCGCCGCGCGTTTCCATGACGAGTTGCACGCCCGTCTCGCGCACGTGCAGGTCGACGCCCTCGCGGACGTGCTCGACGTCGATCAGGTTGCCCCCGGCCTCGCCGACGGTCGCCAGCAGGCGCGCCAGGCCGCCCGGGCGGTCCGGCACGCGCGTGAACACGACGATCCGGCGCCCGGCGCGGCTCTCGTGCAGGCGCGTGACCGTCGCGAGCAGGCCGGCGTCGACGTTCCCGCCGCTGAGGATCACGCAGGTCGTTCCGCCCGGCGCGGGCCTCACCGCCCCCGTCATCAGCGCCGCGACGCCGACCGCGCCGCCGCCCTCGACGACCAGCTTGGCACGCTCGAGCAGCAGCACCATCGCCTCGGCGATCTCGTCCTCGCCGACGGTGACCATGCCGTCGAGCCAGTGGGCCACCAGCGGCAGCGTCAGCTCGCCGGGGCGCTTGAGCGCGATCCCGTCCGCGATCGTCGTCGCGGCCTCGACCTCGACGGGCTCCCCACGCGCCAGCGACGGCGGGAAGGCCGCGACCGCCGCCGCCTGGACGCCGATGACCTCGACCCGCGGCCGCGCGGACTTCACCGCGATCGCCGTGCCGGACGCGAGCCCGCCGCCTCCGACGGGGACGACCACGCGCGCCAGGTTCGGCACCTGCTCGAGCAGCTCGAGGCCGAGCGTCCCCTGGCCCGCGATCACGTCGGGGTCGTCGAACGGGTGGATGAACGCCATGCCCGTCTCCCGCGCGCGCTCGCGTGCCTGCGCGACGCACGTGTCGACGGAGGAGCCTCCGACGACGATCGTCGCCCCCAGCGTGCGGCATCCGGCGACCTTGCCCAGTGGCGCGTCCGGCGGCATCACGACCTCGCACGGCACCCCGTGCTGGCGCGCCGCCAGCGCCACGGCCCACGCATGGTTGCCCGCGCTGCCGGCGACCACGCCGCGCCGCGCGCCGTCGCCGAGCGCCGCGAGCTTCGCCGTCGCCCCGCGGACCTTGAACGACCCGGTGCGCTGGAGGCTCTCGGCCTTGAGGACGACGTCCCCGCCGCCCGCATGCTCGGACAGGCTCCAGGAGTCGAGCACCGGTGTGCGTCGCGCGACGCGCGCGACCTGCGCGCGGACGCGCTCGATGTCGCGCGCCGTGATCGCGCCCTCGGTCATGCGTCAGTCCGGGAGCGCGACGATGGCGTCGATCTCCACGTCCGCCCCGACGGGCAGGGCGGCGACGCCGATCGTCGTGCGTGCCGGCGGGTCGGCGGGGAAGAACGCGGCGTAGGCGGCGTTGACCTCGGCGAACGTCGCGAGATCTGTGACGTAGATGCCACAGCGCACCGCGTCGGCCAGCTGCGCGCCCGCCGCGGCGCAGACGGCCGCGAGGTTCTCCAGGCAGCGCGTCGTCCGGTCGCCGATCGTTCCACCGACGAGCTCGCCCGTCTGCGGGTCCAGCGGCGTCTGACCCGAGCAGAACAGCAGCCCGCCCGCCTTCACGGCGTGGCTGTAGGGGCCGAGCGCCGCCGGGGCGCCGATCGCGGTCACGGGCTCACGATGGTGGGACACGGATTGCAGCTCCTTGTAGAGGTCTGTCGAGCGAACCTTTCTGCGTGGCGATCCTCGCAGGCCAGGTTCGCCTGGACAACTGTCTCCCTTCCGGATGCCGTGCGCTAGCGTGGTCGCGATGCACAGTCGCCGCCTCCCGGCCCTGCTGGCCGGGGTCGTCATCGCGCTCGCGACGGCGGCGGCGCTCCCGGCGGCAGCCGGCGCGGCGCTCGGCAGCGCGCCGTGCGGCGCCGGCGGCCTCCTCTGCGGCGCGCTCGACGTGCCGCTGGACCATTCCGGCGCCGAGCCCGGCACCGTGACGCTGCAGTACGCCCGGCTTCCCGCGGGCGCGACGCCGACCCCGGACGCGATCGTCGGCCTGGCCGGCGGCCCCGGCCAGGCGGCGCTGCCGCTCGCGGCCTCCTTCGCCGACGACCTGCAGGCGTTCACCTCGAGCCACGACCTGCTCGTCTACGACCAGCGTGGGACCGGCCAGTCCGGCGCCCTCAGCTGCAGCGCGTTCGGCGACAACGGGGCGACGAGCGCCTTCTCGGTCAAGCAGTGCGCCCAGGAGCTCGGGCGCCCGCGCGGCTTCTATCGCAGCGTCGACAGCGCCGACGACATCGAGGCGCTGCGCGTCGCCGGCGGCTACGACAAGCTCATCATCTACGGCGTCTCGTACGGGACGAAGGTCGCGCTCACGTACGCGGCCCGCTACCCCGCCCATGTCGCGGCGCTGATCCTGGACTCCGTCGTTCCCGTCGACGGACCCGACCCGTTCTCGCAGGCGTCGTTCGCAGCCGTGCCGCGCGTCCTGAGCGAGCTGTGCGCCGGCGGCGCCTGCAGGGCGGCGTCGCCCAATCCGCGCGCCGACCTCTCCACGCTGGTCGCGCGCCTCAAGCGCCACAGCCTGCGCGACACGATCACCTCGCCCAGCGGGAAGCACCTGACGGTCACGCTGACCGCGACCGGGGTCTGGCAGATCCTTCTCGCCGGCGATCTGAACCCCGCCCTGCGCGCGGAGTTCCCCGGCGCCGTGCACGCGGCGCTGCGCGGCGACCCCACGCCGATCCTGCGCCTGCGCGCCCGCGCCGCGGGGCTGACCGGCACGGCGCCCGTCGTGCAGCACGGCGCGCCCCTGGCCTCGGCCACGGGGGACTCCGACGTCCTGTTCACCGCGACGCGCTGCGAGGAGACCCCCTTCCCCTGGGATCGCGCCGCCAGCCCGGCCACCCGCGAGACGCAGGCGCGCACCGCGGCCGCGCGGCTGCCGGCGGGCCCGTTCGCGCCCTTCGGTCGCGAGATCGCGCTGGACTCGGGCGTGATGCCGCTGTGTGCCGCCTGGCCGGATGCCTCCCCCGCCCCCGTGAAGGCCGGTCCGCTGCCGAACGTGCCGACGCTCGTCCTCACGGGCGCCGCCGACCTGCGCACGCCGGTCGAGCAGGCTCGCGCCGCCGTGGCGGGCATCCCGGACGCGCAGGTGGACGTGGTCGCCCAGACCGGGCACTCCGTCCTGGGCAGCGACCTCGGCGGGTGCGCGGCGAAGACGCTCGCGGCGTTCGCCGCCGGCACAACGGCCGCGTGCACGCCCGATCCGAGCCCGATCACACCGACGGCGATGCCGCCGCGGACGCTGAGCGCGCTCCCCGGCCACACGAAGGCGGAGCGGACGCTGGCAGCCGTCCGCGCCACCGTCAACGACGTGCGCCGCCAGCTGATCGGCGACGCGATCGCCGCTGAACGGGCGATCAGGCCGGGCTCGCGCACCGGCGGGCTGCGCGGCGGCGTGGCGACGGTGGAGGGCGACTTCATCACATTCCACCGGGTCTCCTACGTGCCCGGCGTGCGCGTCTCCGGCACCTACGCGACGAGCCTCACCGGCGCAGCCGCCGGCGTTTCGCGGTTCGCCGTCACGGGCCCGGCGGCCGCTGCCGGCACGCTGACGATCAGCGCCGACGGGTCCGTCAGCGGCATCCTGGGCGGCCGGCGGATCAGCGCGCACTTCGGCGCCGCCTCGAGCGCGCGGCTGCACCTCCCGCGGAGCCTGCGGGCCCCGGCGTTCCCGGATCCCGCGCTGCGCGTGCCGTAGCGTTCGGGGCGTGCCCAACGCCCTGGCCCGCGAGACCTCTCCCTACCTGCTCCAGCACGCCGGCAATCCCGTCGACTGGCTGCCGTGGGGCGATGTCGCGCTCACGCGCGCCCGCGCCGAGAACCGCCCCCTGCTCGTGTCGATCGGCTACTCGGCCTGTCACTGGTGCCACGTCATGGAGCGCGAGAGCTTCGAGGACCCGCAGGTCGCCGCGCTGATGAACGAGGGCTTCGTCTGCGTGAAGGTCGACCGCGAGGAGCGCCCGGACGTCGACGCGCTCTACATGGAGGCCGTGCAGGCGATGACCGGCCAGGGCGGCTGGCCGCTGAACGTCTTCCTGACGCCCGAGCAGATCCCGTTCTACGGCGGGACCTACTTCCCGCCCGAGCCGCGCCACGGCATGCCGTCCTGGCCGCAGGTGCTGGCCGCGATCGCCGAGGCCTGGGGCGAGCGCCGTGAGCAGATCGCAGCCGACGCCGGGCGCATCTCCGAGCGTCTGCGCGGCGGCGCGCTGCTCGAGCCGAGCGCGACCGCGATCTCGGCAGCGACCCGCGACAAGGCGGTCGCCCAGCTGCGCGCGTCGTACGACAGCGTCAACGGCGGCTGGGGTGGGCGCCCGAAGTTCCCGGCCGCGTCGGCGATCGAGTTCCTGCTGGCGCGCGGTGAGCACGCCATGGCGCTGCAGACGCTGCGCTCGATGGCCTCGGGCGGGATCTACGACCAGGTCGGCGGCGGGTTCGCGCGATACAGCGTCGACGCGACCTGGACGGTGCCCCATTTCGAGAAGATGCTCTACGACAACGCGCTGCTCGCGCGGGCCTATCTGCACGGCTGGCTCGTCGCGCGCGACCCGGTGCTGCGGCGCACCTGCGAAGAGACGCTGGACTGGGCGCTGCGCGAGATGCGCGGGCCCGAGGGCGGGTTCTACAGTGCGCTCGACGCGGACTCCGAGGGCATCGAGGGGCGCTTCTACGTCTGGGGCGCGGGCGAGCTCGTCGCGGCGCTGGGCGACGACGCGGATGCGGCGCTCGCCTGGTTCGAGGTAAGCGACGCGGGCAACTTCCCGGAGGGCGGCACAGCGAGCGGCGAAGCGGCGAACATCCTCGAGTCGCGCGGCCCCGAGCCAGACCCCGAGGTCCGTGAGCGGATCCGCGCCAGGCTGCTCGAGGTGCGCGAGCGCCGGGTGCGCCCGGGCACCGACGACAAGCGCCTGGCGAGCTGGAACGCGCTGATGCTCGCGGCCCTGGCCGACGCCGGCGCGGTGCTCGAGCGCGCGGACTACCTCGATGCGGCGCGCGCGACTGCGCGCTTCCTGCTCGAGACGCTGCGCGATGCCGGCGGCCGGCTGCAGCGCACCTACAACCGCGAGCAGGCCAGGATCCCCGCCTACCTCGAGGATCACGCGTTCCTGCTGGAGGCTCTGCTGGTCCTCTACGAGGCGACCTTCGAGGAGGAGTGGTTCGAGGCCGCGCGCGCCACCGCGGACGACCTGCTGGCGCGCTTCGCGGACCCCGAGCGCGGCGGGTTCTTCTCGACGGCCGACGATGCGCCCGCGCTCGTCGCGCGGCGCAAGGAGCTCGAGGACGCGCCGATCCCTGCGGGCGCCTCCAGCGCCGCGCTGGGGCTGCTGCGCCTGGCGCTGCTCACCGGCGAGGCGCACTACGAGGAGGCGGCGCTGGGGCACCTGCGCCTGGTGCACGAGCTCGCGGCGCGCCACCCGACGGCCTTCGGCCACGCGCTGCAGGCGATCGACCTGCACGTGGGCCCCAGCCGCGAGGTCGCGATCGTCGGCGCGGGCGGCGCGGAGCTCGAACGGGTGCTGCGCGGCGCCCTGCACCCGCGCGTCGTCCTGGCCGGCCGGCGCGTCGATGCCGGTCCCGCCCACCCTTCTTCGCACATCGCGCTGCTCGCCGGCCGCGCCCCGGTGGACGGCCGCGCCGCAGCCTACGTCTGTGAGCGCTTCGCCTGCCGGGCGCCGGTGACCGATCCGCAGGCACTCGCCGTACTGCTCGAGGACCGATCAGGCTGACGCGGGGCGTTACCCTCCGCCCTCGAGCGTCACCCGAATCGACCGTTACCGCATCCGTATGAGTCGCTTTCTCACCATCCCGGCCGGCCGACGTGCGAAGTGGGTCGTCCTCGCGATCTGGCTCGTCGTGATCTTCGCCGCGAGCGGCCTCAACCTCCCGGCCAAGTTCGACAAGATCCAGAAGAACGACTCCGCCTCGTTCCTGCCCGGGAAGGCCGAGTCGACGAAGGCGCTCACCGCCCAGAAGGAGCTGGAGAACGGCAAGGAGCAGGTCACGATGGTCGTCGTCTACCGGCGCGACGGAGGGCTGACGGCGGCCGACCGGGCGAAGATCGCCGCCGACCGCACCACGCTGAACGGCTTCGACCTGCCGGCCACCCACCCCTTCGCACCGCCGCAGTTCTCGAAGGACGGGACCGGCGCGCTGCTGCTGGCGAACATCGACACCGACGGCGTCGGCTCGACGATCAAGAAGCCGGTCGACAAGGTGCGCAGCACCGTCAGCAACCCGGGCGGCGGCCTGCAGGTCAAGGTGACCGGCTCGGCCGGCTACTCCGCCGACGCGATCAAGGTCTTCGAAGGCATCAACGGGACACTCGCCGCGGCGGCGTTCGCACTCGTGATCCTGCTGCTGATCATCATCTACCGCAGCCCGGTCTTCTGGCTGATCCCGCTCACGGCCGTGGCATTCGCGGAGATCTTCAGCCGCTCGCTCGGGTACGGCATCGCGAAGGCGGGCGTGACCATCAACGGCCAGGCGTCGGCGATCCTGTCGATTCTCGTGCTCGGCGCCGGCACCGACTACGCGCTGCTGCTCGTGGCCCGGTACCGCGAGGAGCTGCGGCGCGAGCCCGATCGGCACGTGGCGCTCGCGACCGCGCTGCGCACCGCGGGCCCCGCGATCCTCGCCTCCGGTGTCACGGTCATGCTCGCGCTGCTGTGCCTCTCGTTCGCCGACGTCAACGGCACGGCCGGGCTCGGGCCGATCGGCGCGATCGGCATCGCGGTCGCGATGGTCTCGATGCTGACGCTGCTGCCGGCGCTGCTGGTGATCTTCGGCCGCTGGCCGTTCTGGCCGTTCATCCCGCATGTCGGCGACACCGGGAACACGGCGATGCACGGCCCGTGGCGCCGTGTCGGCGAGCGCATCGCCCGCAGGCCGCGACCCGTCTGGATCGGCTCGATCCTGATCCTGCTCGTACTGGCGCTCGGGCTGCTGAAGTACAACGAGGGGCTCACGCAGGGAGGCTCGTTCCGCGGCTCGGTGGAGTCGGTCCAGGGTCAGAAGCTGCTCTCGAAGTCGTTCCCGAGCGGAGCGAACGCGCCGACCGACGTGATCGTCCCCGACGCGGCGAAGGTGGCCGCGGTCAGCGCGGCGCTCAAGCAGCTGGACGGCGTCGCGAGTGTGCGCACCGTCACGAGCGGCGCTGCGGGCACGCAGCTCAGCGTCGTGCTCAGGCCCGACCCGTACTCGACCGCGGCATTCGACCTGGTGCCGAAGATGCGCGCTGCGGTCAAGGCCGCGGGCGGCCGGGACGTCCTCGTCGGAGGCCCCACCGCGATCGAGACGGACGTGCGGCACTACTCCGATCGCGACACGAAGCTGCTGATCCCGATCATCCTGCTCGTGGTGCTGCTCGTGCTGATCGCGCTGCTGCGCGCCGTGGTCGCGCCGCTCCTCCTGATCGGGACGGTGATCCTCTCGTTCTCGGCCGCGCTCGGCGTCGGCTACGCCGTCTCGGACTGGGTGTTCGGGTTCCCCGGAGCGGACTCCGCGCTGCCGCTGTTCGCGTTCGTCTTCCTCGTCGCGCTCGGCATCGACTACAACATCTTCCTCATGACCCGGGTGCGTGAGGAGACGCAGCACTACGGCACGCGCCCGGGCATGATCCGCGGCCTAGCTATGACCGGCGGCGTCATCACGGCGGCCGGCATCGTGCTCGCCGGGACGTTCGCGGTCCTCGGCGTCCTCCCGCTCGTCTTCCTGACCGAGCTGGGCTTCGTGATCGCGTTCGGCGTCCTGCTCGACACGTTCCTCGTGCGATCGATCCTCGTGCCCGCGCTGGTGCTCGACATCGGCCCGCGCATCTGGTGGCCCTCACGCCTTGCGCACGAGGGCGAGCCCGGCGGTGTGCAGCCGGAGGAGGAGCAGGAGGAGGAGGCCTACGAGCCCGCCCAGGCGGTGTCGTAGAGCGGCCGGGCGGCCGCAGGTCATTCCGTCCGCCTGAACGCCGATGCGACGGTCGGGCGGCGCCGCGGGATGTATCGTCGCCGCATGATCCGCCGCATCGCCCCCGTCGCCGCGCTCGCAGCGGCGATCCTGATCCCCGCCGGCGCAGCCCGGGCCGCCACCCTGCAGACCGACGCCGCCTGTTACGTCGAGAAGCAGCCGATCCAGATCGCCGGCTCCGGCTTCGGTGCGCAGGATCCGATCACGCTGACCGGCCCGCAGATCTTCGCTTCCGGATCGGCCGACGACAACGGCGGCTTCCTGACCGCGGTCGCCGCGCCGCTGCTGGGAACGATCTCACCGGCGACCAAGAAGTTCACGATCAGCGCCGCAGGCGGCACGAGCGGCGTGAACGCCAGCGTCGACGTGCAGGTCGCGACGTTCACGTTCGACACCTCGAGCGGTGTGCTGGCGCCGAGCGCCAAGCGCACCTGGTCGTTCAGCGGCTTCCTGCAGGAGCCGGGCAAGCCGATCTACGGGCACTTCCGTCACGCCGGCAGGACCTACGCGAACTACCGCTTCGGCGTGCCGCAGAGCCCCTGCGGGACGCTCAAGCGCCGCGCGCCCGGGATCCCCGTGCGCAACCCCCGGGGCGGGAGGTGGGACGTGCAGGTGGACTTCCGGCAGGCCTACAGCGCGAACGCGGTGCCGCGCGTCAGGTCGCACACGACCGTGTTCAGGACCGTCCGCTGACGTAGAGGGTCTCTCAAGAGAGCCCTTCCTAGAGCACCGGCAGGTAGCGGTCGAGCTCCCACTGGGTGACCTGGATGCGGTAGTCCTCCCACTCCTGGCGCTTGATCTCGATGTAGCGGTTGAACATGTGCTCGCCGAGCGCGCGCAGCACGAGCTCGGACTCCGCCGTCAGCTCGACGGCCTCGCCGAGCGTCTCCGGGAGCTGCTCGATCCCGAGACGCCGGCGGTCGTCGGCGGCGAGGTGGTAGAGGTTCTTGTCCATCGGCTCGGGGAGCTCGTAGCCCTTCTCGATCCCCTCCAGGCCGGCGTGCAGCAGGACGGCGAAGGTCAGGTAGGGGTTGCAGGCCGGGTCCGGGCAGCGCAGCTCCATGCGCGTGGCCTGCTCCTTGCCGGGGTGGTAGAGCGGCACGCGCACGAGGGCCGAGCGGTTGCGCCGCGACCAGGCGACGTAGACCGGCGCCTCGTAGCCGGGCACGAGCCGCTTGTAGGAGTTGACCCACTGGGCGAAGATCGAGCTGACCTCGCGCGCGTGGTGCAGCTGCCCGGCGATGAACGCCTTGCCGACGTCGCTGAGGTAGTAGGGGTCGTCCGCGTCGAAGAACGCGTTGCTCCCGCCGGAGAACAGCGACATGTGCGTGTGCATGCCCGAGCCGTTCTCGCCGAACAGCGGCTTGGGCATGAACGTCGCGTGCCAGCCGTTCTTGAGCGCGTACTCCTTGACCGTGATCCGGTAGGTCATGCAGTCGTCGGCCATCTTCAGCGCGTTGGAGTAGCGCATGTCGACCTCGTGCTGGCTGGGCCCGACCTCGTGGTGGCTGTACTCGACGTGGATGCCGAGTTGCTCGAGCGCCAGCACGGTCTCGCGCCGCACGTCCGAGCCCGCATCGAGGGTGGTCAGGTCGAAGTAGCCGCCCTCGTCCAGGACCTCCGTGCCGTGCTTGTCCTTGAACAGGAAGTACTCGAGCTCCGGGCCGACGTTGAACGTGTCGAACCCCATCTCGCCGGCACGCTCGAGCGCCCGGCGCAGCACGTGGCGCGGATCGCCCTCGTACGGGGTGCGCTCGGGGGTCAGCACGTCGCAGAACATCCGCCCCACCCCCTGCTCCTCGGGGCGCCACGGGAGCACCGCGAAGGTCTCCGGGTCGGGCATCGCGATCATGTCCGACTCCTCGATCGCGTTGAAGCCGGTGATCGACGAGCCGTCGAAGCCCATCCCGCTCTCGAACGCGTCGGCGAGCTCGTCACGACCGATCGAGAACGACTTCAGCTGGCCCAGGATGTCCGTGAACCAGAAGCGGATGAAGCGGATGTTGCGCTCCTCGCAGATCGCCTGGACGTCGGCAGCGGTCTTGGGCGTGTCGGCCATGCGCGGGACCCTAGCGCCGAGGGTGGGCGGGGCGCCCTGGGCCCGCGGGCGACATTCACACGCGTGCGCTTGGACGCAGCCAGCGGCGCGCCCAGGTGTGCAGCGCGTCGACCGCCGGGGCGAGGCTGCGGCCCATGTCGGTCAGCCGGTAGCTCACCCGCACCGGCGGGCCGGGGTCGACCTCGCGCTCGATGACGCCGCGGGCCTCGAGCTCCTTCATCCGCTCGGAGAGCAGGCGATCGGAGAGCTGGGGCACCGCCGCGGCGATCTCCGAGAAGCGCATCGGCTCGCCCTCGAGCAGCACCGCGATGATGGCGCCCGTCCAGCGCCGGCCGATCAGCTCGATCGCCTGGTGGTAGAGCGGGCAGCAGGACTGCTGCGAGCCGTCCCGGGCGTCCGGTTCCGGGCCCATGAGCGACAGCGTACCGGCGCGGACGGCGTCGATCAGGCCGCCATCAACCGGGCTTTCTCGGTGGATCCGTCGACCGGGACGTCGCCGGCGACGTTGACCATCGCCGTGAACGACTCGAGCGCGACGATCGCGATCGACTCGATCAGCTGCTCGTCGCTCCAGCCGCTCTCGCGAGCCTCTTCGTGCAGGTACATCGGCGGGTTGCCGCGGTCCTCGACGAGCGCCCGCAGGTAGCGCAGCAGCGCAGCCTCGCGCAGGTCGGCCGACTCGAAGCGACGCGCGGCCGCGATCTCGTCGAGGCTCAGCCCCGCCAGGCGCGCCGAGCGGCTGTGCGTGGCGAGCCCCGGCTCGGAGCCATGGTGCTCGGCCATCGCGAGCGAGATGCGCTCGAGCGTCTGCGGCGGCAGCGAGCCGTGCCGCAGCTCGGAGCGGAAGCGCGCGTAGCCGCGCAGCGCCGCCGGCGAGCCGGCGAGGACGCCGAGGAAGTTGGGGAGCTGACCGGCGGTCGCGAGCGCGCCGCGCAGCACGGGAACGGAGCCTTCGGGGGCGCTGAGCTCGTCGTGGACGGGGAACCGGCTGATCGAGGGCATGGCGGGCCTTTTCGCGGCGGAGTGGGTGCGGTCGGTGCTGCTGTCCATCCCGAAACCTTCTTACTTCGCGTAAGCCTATAACGCTTCGGGCGGGACATGCAAGTCGCGCGCATGCGGGTGTACCCGTGCTACGACGGCGCGCACCACGATGGGCGAGTTGCGACGCGCCAGGAACAGGCGGATCGGCACAGCGGCCCGCGGGCAGTGCCTCACGGACGGAGAAGCGGCACCGTGACGGCGCCGGGGTGTGCGGGCGCGGCGGCGCCGCTCAGGCGTGGGCGCTCATCGCTGCGACGAGCACCAGCGCAAAGCCGAGGAAGACGGCCCAGAGCGCGAGCCGGTCGGGGCGGTGCGCGGCACGGTCGATCGCGCGCGGCGCCGGGCGCCGGCGGTCGACCTCGACCAGGCGCCGCGGAGCCGGCCGCTCGGCGGGGCGGCCCGTGATCTGCACGGTGCGGCGCGCGCGCGGCGCGGTGCGGGCCGGGGCGCCGGCCATGGTGAGCTGGTCGACGACGGGCCGCGCGGCATCGGGGGGCGCAACCGTCGCCGAGGCGCCCGAGCGGCGGCCCTCGATGTCTTCGCGCAGATGCTCGACATCCGCCCACCAGGAGCGGGCCTCGTTGTGGGACATGTTGCTGCGTTCCTCTTTCGTGAGCGCCTACGGGGTTAGCTGACGGGCTCGCGCTGAAAGAGCTGCGCTACGCCGAGACCTTCTCGGCGATTCGCCCCGACTCATGGGTCCCCCGCTCCCCTCCGGCGTCCGCGATGGCACGGGCGTCCGGCGGGAACTGAGCGGTGTATGCCCTCGATCCTAGCCGACCATCGGTCGGATCGGCGCTGCGCGACCGTGCGGCGGGCGGTCAGCCGCCGGCGACGCTGGAGACGTACTGCGCGACCGCCGCGATCTGCGCGGCGCTCAGCCGGCCCTTGAATGCGGGCATCGCGGCGCCGCCGTTGTTCACCTGGGTGGTGACGATCGAGGCGCTGGGCTTGAGCTGGTCGAGATCCGGCCCCACCTGACCGGTCGCACCGGCGGCCTTGAGCGTGTGGCACGAGGCGCAGTTCTGCGTGAAGACGGCCTTGCCGGCGGTGGACGCCGAGGGCGTGCCCGTCGTCGCGGTCGGCGTCGAGGTCGTGGGCGTCGTGGGCGTGGTCGCCGCGGGTGTCGAGGTCGCCGGCGCCGGGGCAGCCGCGGGCGTGCTCGCCGTCCCGGACTGGCTCTGGACGCCTTCGCCGCGGCCGGCGACGGCGGCGATGTAGGCGGCGACGTCCTTGGCGTCCCCGCCGGTCAGCAGCCCCGCGGGCATGTTGCCGCTGCCCCGGGCGCGGCCGAGCTGGATCGCGTTCAGCACGAGCGCCGCAGGCGGCTGCAGGGCGTCGAGGTTCGGGCCGATCTTGCCGACCGCGTTCGCCGCGCGCAGCGTGTGGCAGGTCGCGCAGTTCTGGGCGAACATCTCGCGGCCCTGTGCCTCGGACGCGGTGAGGTGCACGCCGCCGACGGCCTTCTTGTCGGCGTGCTTGGCGTTGGCCACCAGGATCAGCGCGGGGATGCCCAGGCCGATGCCGATCGTCACGAAGGCGACCCCGATGTAGAGCAGCACGTTCGACTCACGGGCGGGCGGCTCGTTGCCGGGTTTGCGATGACCGGCGAAGGCGCTCGCAACGACAATGAAGCCGATCGTGAGGAACAGGGCGACGAGTACGGCGACAGCGACCATCGGCGCGGCAGATTACACGCTGGGCCCGCCGGTCCGCTCAGCGCCGCCGGCCCTGCGCGAACGACATGACCGGCGGTGCCACGGCCCGAAAGCCGTCCGAGCCCCCGCCGCCGGCCGCGATGTGCCCGGCATCGCGCTCCTCCATCGCCCGTTCCAGCTCGCGCAGGTCCAGCGGGGAGAAGTCCTTGATCTCGGCCCCGACGCGCTCCTCGGTCTCCAGCGCCACGAGCCGGCGGACGAGCACGTTGATGCCACCGCCCGCCGCAGGATGGCGTTCGAGCAGCCCTTCGGCCACGACGAGCGGCTCGGTCCGCACCGCGAGCCGATGGCGCTCGTAGACCTTCGGAGGGATGACGAGGTTCACCGTCCCGTGCTCGTCCTCGAGCAGCATGAAGACGATGCCGCTCGCCGTGCCCGGGCGCTGGCGCGCGACCACGAGCCCGGCCACCCGCACCCTGCGCCCATGGGCGATCCCGCCCAGGTCAGCGCTCGCCACCGCGCCACGCCCGGTGAGCCGGTCGCGCAGCAGCGCCAGCGGATGGGCGGCCGTCGTCAGGCCGGTCGTCGCATAGTCGGCGAGCATCGCGTCCCACGCCCCGAGCGGGGCGAGCTGCGGCGCCGCGGGCAGATCGAGCGGCAGCGCCAGCTGCGTCCCCGCGCGCCCGCGCCCGCGCACCGACAGCGGCGCGGCGGCGATCCCCAGCTTCCACAAGGCCTCACGCCGGGCGTAGGCCGGCGCGTCCCCTCGAACCCGGCCGGATGCATCGTCGTCGCTGCCGAGGACGCAGGCCTGCGACGTGTGCTCCTGCACACGAGCAGCCGAGGACATGGGCAACGGCGGCGAGGCGCCGGCCGCCGCGAGCGCGTCGCATGAGCCGGCCCATGCCAGCCGCTCGAGCGAGGGGCGCCCGGTGCCCGCGCGCGAGGCGAGATCCTCGAGTGAGCGGAACGGGCCGCCGGCCTCACGCTCGCCGACGAGCGCCGCGATCTCGTCACCCCGCACGCCGAGCACGTGGCCGAGCCCGAGGCGGACCGCACCCTCGGATGTCACCGTGCACCCCACCCCGCTCGCGTTGACCTCCGGGGGCAGCACCTCGATGCCGCGCCGCTGCGCTTCGTGGACGAGCGCATCAGGCGGGTAGAAGCCCATCGGCTGCTCGTCGAGCAGCGCGGCGAGGAACTCGGGGCCGTAGTGCACCCGCAGCCAGGTCGACTGGTAGGCGAGCAGCCCGAACGCCGCGCCGTGGGCCTTCGGGAAGCCGAACCCCGAGAAGCCGATGATCATCGCGAAGACCCGTTCGGCGAGCGCCTCGTCGACGTCGTCCCAGCGCGCCATCGCGCCCTCGACGAAGCGCTGGTGGTGCGACTGCACCGCCGCCAGCGAGCGCTTGCGGCTCATCGCCCGGCGCAGGCCCTCGGCCTCCCCCGGCGAGAAGCCCGCGAACGCCATCGCGACCTCGATCACCTGGTCCTGGAAGATGATCGTGCCGAGCGTGTCGCGCAGCACCGGCTCGAGCGAGGGATGGTCGTAGGGCACCTCGTAGGACGGGTCGGCGCGCAGCGCCTGGCGGCGCTGGATGTAGGGGTTGACCGCCCCGCCCTGGATCGGGCCGGGGCGCACGATCGCCACCTGGATCGTGATGTCGTCGAGGTTCTCCGGCCGGGTGCGCAGCAGCGAGGCCATCTGCGCGCGGCTCTCGATCTGGAAGACCCCCGTCGTCTCGGCGTTCTGGATCGCGTCGTAGACCTGCGGGTCGTCGTAGGGGATCCGCGAGAGGTCGATCCGCTCGTTGCGCCGCGCGGCGATCTGCTCGACGCAGCGCTCGACGGCGGAGAGCATCCCGAGCCCGAGCAGGTCGATCTTCAGGAAGCCCGCGTCGGCGCAGGAGTCCTTGTCCCACATGACCATCTGGCGGCCCTCCATCGCCGCGGGGACGACCGGGCAGCAGTCGATCAGCGGCCGCGTCGCGATGATCATCCCGCCCGAGTGCTGGGAGAGATGCCGCGGCAGGCCGTAGGCCTCCTGCGCCAGCTCGGCGAGGTGGCGCCAGCGCGTCGGCGGCTCCCCCGCCATGCGCTCGGCGCCGAGCGCCGTCGCGATGTCCGCGTCGATCCCCTTCGCGGACCACCCCTCCGAGCCGCGCGCCACGCGCTCGATCTCGCCCGGCGGCAGGCCCAGCGCCTTGCCGAGCTCGCGGATCGCCCCGCGTGAGCGGTAGGTCGGGAAGGCGGCGACGAGCGCCGAGCGCTCGTGCCCGTAGCGCTCGTGGATCCGCGGGATCAGGACCTCGCGCACGTCGCGCGGGAAGTCGAGGTCGATGTCCGGCAGCGCGCTGATCTCCTCGTTGAGGAAGCGCCCGAGAAAGAGCTTGTTGGCGACCGGGTCGACGTGCGAGAGCCCGGTCAGGTAGCAGACGATCGAGGAGACCGAGGACCCGCGACCGCGCCCGGGCGGCAGCAGCGCGCGGACGGTGTCCGGCCCGCGGACCTCCACGGCGACCTCGCGCGCGAGCTCGAGCATGTCGCGGTGCAGCACGAAGAACCCCGACAGCCCGAGCTTCGCGATCAGCCCGAGCTCCTGCTCCAGCCGCGCCGCGGCCTCCTGGCGCAGGCGGTGGCCGAGCGGGTAGCGCTCCTCGAAGCGGGCGTGGCAGGCCTCCGCCAGGAAGCGGTCCGCGCCCTCGTCCTCGGCCCCCGGGTAGCGGTAGCCGAGGTCCTGCGTGAGGTCGAAGGTGAGCGTCGCCGCGAGCCGCGCCGTCTCGGCGACAGCGTCCGGATGGTCCTCGAAGCGGGCCGCCATCGCGGCCGGCGTCGTCATCACGTGCGCGTGGTTGCCGCGGCGCAGCGGCTCGGAGGCGTCGAGCGTCGTGTGCTCGCGCACGGCGACGAGCGCGTCCTGCAGCCGCGCGCGCGAGGGCGCGTGCGCATGGACGTCGCCGGTCGCCACGCATGGCACGCCGAGGCGCTCGGCGAGCGCGGCGAGCCCGCGGTTCAGGGTGCGGTCGTGGCGGGCGAACGGGCGCTGGAGCTCGACCCGGAAGCCGTCGCGGCCGAAGGCGGCCAGCAGCCGGCGCATCGTCGGCTCGTCGCGCACGCCGTGGCGCGCGCACCCGCTGAGGCAGACGAGGCCCTCCGCGTGGCGCTCCACGTCGCGCAGCTCGAGGCTCGGCTCGCCGCGCGTCCGGCGCGCCGACCCCTCGCGCGTCCGCGCGTGTGCGCGGGTGAGCAGCCGGCAGAGGTTCGACCAGCCGCGCGCGTCGCGGACGAGCAGGGTCAGGTGGCGATGCTCGGCCTCCGGCGGCTGCCCGTCGTCGCGGAAGGAGACCTCGGCGCCGTGGATCGCACGCAGCCCGTGTGCGGCGGCTGCCTGGGCGAACTCCATCGAGCCCGAGACCGAGTCGTGGTCGGTCAGCGCGAGCGCCGCGTGCCCGCGCTCGAGCGCCGCCTCGACGAGCTCATCGGGCAGCGACGCCCCGTCGAGGAACGAGAAGGCCGAGTGGCAGTGGAGCTCGACGTACGACACGAACGTATGTTCGCATACGCCGCGGATGCCGTCACGGCTTTCAAAGAAGGGCTCTCTGAAAGACCTTCTACACCGCGCGCCCCGCCCGCAGGCAGTCGCCGCGCTCGCGCCAGGATCCGTCCAGGCCGCGTGCCGCGGCGGCGACGAGCTGTGCCGACTCGACGCTGTGGCCCACCCCGCCGCCGAGCCCCCCTCCCGCGGACAGCGATCCGTGCAGCCCGCTGTCGCGCGTCTGCACCGCATACACGCGCTCCTGCGCCGTGCCGGCGAGATCCAGGCGCTCGCGCAGCGCCCGCGAGACGGCCACCGCGTCGCCGAGGCGCAGCCGCGGCGCGCGTACGGCGCGGATGAAGGCGCTCGCCACCGCGAGGCTCTCCGGGTCGGTGAGGTCGAGGTGGCGCTCGAGCTGCACGACCCGCCCGCGGCGCAGCGGCGGCAGCGGGCGGCTGAGGACGTTGCGCAGCGCCCTGGGGAGGGCGGCGCCGGCCTGGATCCGGCGCGCCTCGGAGATCGCGAGGTCGAGCGGTCTGCCGCCGGCGTCGACGGTGAGCGTGTAGCGCTCCTCCCCGCCGACGAGCCCCTCCCCCTGCAGGCCGCCGCCCAGCCCGGCCGATCCCGCCAGGTCGTTGCGACGGCGGATCGTGAAACTGCGCTCGCCGCCGGCGTGGTCCACGCGCGTGCCGAAGAGGTCCTCGGCGTCGAGCTGCAGCCCGAGGAGTCCGAGCCGTCCGCGGATCTCGGTGTCCATGCCGTGCTCGCCGAAGACGACGTCCGGCGGAGGCGGCAATGCGGGCGCCTGTTCGCCCGGACGGCGCAGCAGCCCGTTGCGACCACCGGTCGGGACGACCGCGGCGATCCGCCGCAGCAGCTCGTCGGCGGCGGCCGGATCGGGCACGTGCCACGCGCGGCCGTGCCCGAGGCGGCCCTCGGCGCTCCCGCCGAGCGTGGCCCCGAAGGAGTGCCCGCCGATCCCGAGCTCGGCGCCCACGCTCGCCTCCAGCCCGGCAGCGCCGCGCTCGATCAGCGTGACGACCTCCGAGCCGTCCGACCGGCGCTCGCGCAGGACCGTGCGCCCGCCGGAGAGGCGGATCACCGCCAGGCGCACGCTGAGCTGGTCGCTCGCGGCACGCGAGGCGACGACGCACGGCGCGCGGTCGCGGTCGCAGTCCCCAGCGCCGACCAGGCAGATCGCCCGCGCGAACTGCGCGGCGACGATCCCGGCCAGGCCGGCCGCCGAGGCCGCGGCGGCGCCGGCGGCGAGTACGACGAGCGCCAGCAGGACCAGGGCGACGTACTCCAGCGTGGACTGGCCTTTCTGGGTGCGCACGCCCGGACCCTCGCGCCGAGCGCGTGACGGCGCCACGACGGGGATGTGACGAAACGGCGCGCGATCAGCGGTGACGGAACCACGATCCCGCCTCGAGGTCGCGAAACACGACGAGGTCGCGCCCGTCGATCGTCACGACCTCCCAGTAGCGCCGGCGCAGCGGATTCTCGGTCCACCAGCGGTCCTCGATCAGCCACGACTCGCGCACGGAGACGACCTCATGCCCGTCGACGTCGATCGGCCTCCCGCCGCGGCCCGCGAGCACCTGCGCAGGACGCGGCACGGCCAGGCGCCGGGCTCCCGGCGTCATCCGTCGGCCCCCTCGAACGGCGTCAGCACCGCGCGGCGCTCGGGCACCCGCGACTCCGGGTCGACCGGCAGGACCCGCAGCGCGGCGTCCGGCCCGGCGGCGGCTCGCGCCTGGCCGACCGCCTCGCACAGGCGCCCGGCGCGCTGGGCGCGCTTGTCGTCGAACAGGGCGTGGCCGGGGACGGCCGGGGGCCCGAGCCGCTCGGCGGCCAGGCGCAGCGACTCGGCCGGCGCGGGGAGCAGCGCCAGCCGGGAGGTGAGTGCGAGCCGCATCCGCAGCGGGTCGGCCAGCGGCTCGCGGAAGACGACGCGCTCGCGCCACGTCCCCCCCTCGACGAGCACCGCCGAGAGCACCGCCGCGCGCAGCGTCCGCCCGCGCCGCTCGCGGCGGGCCAGCAGGCGGTCGATCAGCAGCCCGAGCGCGCGCTCGAGCTGCTGGCCTGAGGCGGACTCCTCGAGGTCGAGCGTCTCCTCCAGCAGCTCGCCGGGCACCCGTGGGCGCAGCGGCGTGTCGCGGCCCCGTGCGAGGTCGTGGGCCTCGAGGCCCACGCGGCCGAAGCGGTCGGCGACGGCGGCGCGCGGCAGCGCGGCGAGCTGCCCGAGCGTCACGATCCCCAGGCGCTCCAGCGCGGTCGGCAGGCCCGCGGTCTGCGGTCGGCGGCGCAACAGGGCGACCGGCTCGTCCGCCAGGTCCTCCGCGCCGGAGATGATGTGGGCACTGCGCGTCCGGGCACGTGTGGCGGCGGCCAGCGCACAGAAGCGCGAGGGCCCGGCGCCGATCCGCGCCGGGGTGCGCAGCGCCGCGCGCACGGCCAGGACGACCGCGTCCAGCGAGCCGCCGTGCAGGCGTCCCAGGCCGCGGGCCTCGAAGCACGCGACGCCGGGCTGGTCGCTCTCGACGGCGGCGCCGACGGCCTCCAGGCGCACCAGCACGCGCTCCCAGGCATCCGCCACGCCGACCGGGTCGGGCGGCGTCAGGGCGAGCCGCGGCGCGCGCGCAAGCGCCTCCCCCAGCCGCATGCCGGGGTGGATCCCGAGCGCCTCGGCCGCCTGCGAGATCTCCCCGACGACCTGCCGGCGCCCGGGCTCGGGAGCCAGCGCCATCGGTCCCTGCGCGAGCGCCTCCCGCCCGCCTGCGGCGACGACGAGCTCGAAGCGTGGCAGGAGGACGCAGACGATCATCGAATCGAACACATGTTCGCATCAGAAGTACCCATCGTGCAAGGGTCCGTGCGAGGATGGCGCGGTGACCGACTCCGCCGCCGCGCTGCGCGACCTCCACGTCCCCGGTGACCCGCTGCTGCTCGTGAACGCCTGGGACGCGGCGAGCGCGCGGCGCTTCGCCGAGCTCGGCGCGCCCGCAATCGCAACGACGAGCGGGGGGGTCGCGCGCGCGCTCGGCTTCGACGACGGCCAGAACACGCCCGTCGACGAGATGCTCGACGCCGTCGGGCGGATCACGGCCGTCGTCGACGTGCCCGTGACCGCCGACATGGAGGCGGGCTACGACCTCCCGGCCGGCGAGCTCGCCGAGCGCCTGCTCGCCACGGGCGCCGCGGGCCTGAACTTCGAGGACAGCGACCACGCCCGCCCCGGGTCGCTCGTCCCGGCCGAGGACCATGCCGAGCGGATCGCCGTCCTCGCCCAGGCGGGCCTCGTCGTCAATGCCCGGATCGACGTGCATCTCAATGCGGTGGGTGATCCGCCGACGCGCCTCGACGAGGCGCTGCGCCGCGCGGGGCTCTACCTCGAGGCGGGCGCCGGCTGCGTCTTCCCGATCCTGCTCGACGACGAGGTCGACCTCGGCGCCTTCATCGCCGCCGCAGGCGGCCCGGTGAACGCGCTGCTCTATTCCGGCAGCCCCTCGCTCTCGCGCCTGCGCGAGCTCGGCGTCGCGCGCGTGAGCGTCGGATCCGGCCTGGCGAGCGCCGCGCTCGACCACGCCGCGGGAATCGCCCAGGCGCTCCTCGCCGGTGACGACCAGCCGCTGCGCCGCGCGGACGGCGAGCTGTAGTGGCGGACCCGCCGGCGGGGGCACCGCGACCGGCGAGCTCCGCGCTGCGCGACGCGACGTGGCGGCCGTCAGCGGCCCAGCTCGTCCGGCTGCTGATCGGCCTGGTGCTGTTCGGCGCCGGCGAGGCGCTGCTCGTGCTCGCCGCGCTGGGCAACTCGCCGTGGACCGTGCTCGCCTCCGGCGTCGCCAGGCAGACCGGCCTGCAGATCGGGATCGCGACGATCCTGATCAGCGCGATCGTCCTGCTGATCTGGATCCCGCTGCGCGAGCGGCCGGGCTTCGGGACGATCGCGAATGCGATCGTGATCGGCCTGGCGATCGACGCGACGCTCGGCGTGCTCGGGCCGCCGTCGGCGCTCCCCGTCCGCGTGCTGCTCGTGGCCGCCGGGATCGCGATCGTCGGCCTCGGCAGCGGGCTCTACATCAACGCCGCGCTCGGGCGCGGCCCGCGCGATGGGCTGATGACCGCGATCCACCACCACACCGGCCGGCCGATCGCACTGGTGCGGACCGTGATCGAGGTCGGCGTGCTCCTGACCGGCATCGCGCTCGGCGGGCTGTTCGGACCGGCGACGATCGCGTTCGCGCTGCTGATCGGGCCATCGGTGCATCTCGCGCTGCACCTGCTGCCGGCCGCGCGCACGGCCTGAGGCTCAGAAGGGGCTCTCTGAAAGACCTTCTCAGTCGGGGTCGCGGAACATCTTCCCGAGCCGCATCGCCACTCCCCAGTTCCCTGTCAGGTCGAGGCGACCGGCGAGCAGCGCGCTCGCCGGGCCGACCTCGCCCGCGGCCATGCGCGCGACGTCGGCGACGTCCGCCGACACCGTGACCACCGGTTGCTCGGCGGGCCCGCTGCGGGACGTCGCGCGGTCCTCTCCGACGAGGACGGTCCAGGCGTTGACGCGGCCGTCGGCGCGGCGCAGGTCGAACTGCAGCTCGCCGGTGAAGCCGCGCGCGCCGGCGGGGTCGAAGCGCCGGGTGAGCTGACGAAAGACGAGGGCCTGCGCCCGCCGAGATCCTCCCAGCCGGTCCAGGCGCCGATCGCTCGAGCGGGCGACGAACGACTCGAACAGGCGGCGGATCCGGGAACGCATGCGACGGCCGAGGCTAGTACACCCCGCCGCGACTTCCGCGGGTTTCGGCAGAGTGCGCTCGCGTCTGAGACCCGTCGGCGGCCGGCCCCGTGCCACCAGCACGAGGTCGGGTGGACTCAGCGCAGCCCGCTCACCGCTGCTTCGCGGTCCAGGGGGTCTTGGCCTTACCGCTGAAGCAGGATTGCGAGGGTGAGCTGGTAGAAGCCGGTGCCGGGGTTGTAGGCGCTCCAGAACGTGTTGTAGGCAACCTTGACGGTGCCGCTGGCGGAGCGGCCCGCCACCGGTTTGCGCGACATAGAACGGGCCCCCTTGCGGAGGCCCGTCCCGTAGCACGCCTGTAAGCCGGATTCTGTCGTGGACAGCCATCCATCTGTGCGACCTACCTGGACCTCGGCGGGCAGCCTGCGAGCGGTCCTGCTTGGTCTTGCATCCGGTGGGGTTTGCCTGGCCGCCGTGTCACCACGACGCCGGTGCGCTCTTACCGCACCTTTTCACCCTTGCCTGTGCGCAGACGGGCGGACGTCCAGCCCACCCACGCCATCGGCGGTGTGTTTCTGTGGCACTTTCCCGCGGGTTTCCCCGGGTCGGTCTCCCGACCACCGCGCCCTGCGATGTCCGGACTTTCCTCGAAGGGATGTCTCTCCCCCCGCGACTGTCCAGCGTGCACCGCGTAGCGTAGCGCCGCGGCACCGTGAGAACGAGGAACGAACAAGGGACTCCTCACTCTTCACATGGCCGCCACGTTCGATCTGACGAGTGCATCGTGGATGCCCGACGGCGCACGCCGCCGGCGGCGAGTGCAAGTGCACGCCCGCCGGCCCGCGGGTGGCGCCGGGCGCCGGGAGGCGGCGTCAGGACAGCGTTGCTCCACAGTTCCCGCATGACCCGCCGACAGGCCGCGGCCCGTGCCCGTGGCGGGGCGTCATCGCCCCGCCACAGACCGGGCACGCGGCCGTCCGGTCGGAGCGGAGGCCCTCCCATACGCCGACGAGGAACTCGTCGAGCGTGAGCCTGCCGCGGTCATCGAGCTGCGGAAGCACACGCCGGTCGCCGGGGTCGACGAGGTCGCGTGGCAGCTCGAAGCTGAGAGTGGTCTCGCGCGTGAAGAGCGCGGTGGCGGCAGCCATCAGGACACGCTCCGGAAGAGCCCGACCACCCGCCCGAGGACGCGGACGTCCTTCGAGCGGATCGGCTCCATCGTGCGGTTCTCCGGCTGCAGTCGCACGTGGTCGTGCTCGCGGAAGAAACGCTTGACCGTCGCCTCCTCGCCCACGAGCGCCACGATGATCTCGCCGTCGGTCGCCGTCTCCTGGGGCCGCACGACGACGTAGTCGCCCTCGAGGATCCCGGCGTCGACCATCGAGTCGCCGCGGACGCGCAGGACGTACTCGCCGTCCTCGCCTCCTGCGGCCTGCGGCACGTGGACGTACTCCTCGATGTTCTCCTCGGCGAGGATCGGCTGGCCGGCCGCGACCGCGCCGACGACCGGGAGCCCCGGACTGACGACCTTGCCGAGTGCCTCCTGCACGGCCGCGCCGGCGCCGCGGGTCGCGCGGTCGAGCAGCTCGAGCGCCCGCGGCTTCGACGGATCGCGCCGCAGCAGGCCCAGCTTCTCGAGGTTCGCGAGGTGCGCGTGCACCGTCGACGACGACGTCAGCCCCACGGCCTTCCCGATGTCGCGCACCGTCGGCGGATAGCCGTACTTCGCCGAGTAGCTCTTGATGAAATCGAAGATCTCCTGCTGGCGCTTCGTCAGATCCATGATGGCCCTCACCGGCTCGAATCGAACATGTGTTCGGTAAGGTAGCGCGCCGGATGGACGGAACGCAAACGCGGACGGGATCCGCCGTTTGCGGCCCGCACGGCAGCCGCCACGAGGCCCTCGGGAGCCGGAGGCCGCTGCTATCCTCGCCGTCCCCGCACGTCAGCGGGCCCGCTCTCGCGCCGATGGCGGAATTGGTAGACGCGCCAGGTTGAGGGCCTGGTGGGCTTCACGGCCCGTGGAGGTTCGAGTCCTCTTCGGCGCATTGGCTCTGATGCGGTCCCGGGCTCTGAGCGATCGGAGCCGGGGGCCGTCTCAGCCTGTCTCAGAACACGACCGTCGTGCTGCCGTCGACGATCGTGCGGTCCTCCAGATGGGCGTCGACCGCCCGCGCCAGCACCATGCGCTCGACGTCGCGGCCGATCCGCGCCAGCGCCGCGACGTCGTCGCGGTGCGAGACGCGCACCACGTCCTGCTCGATGATCGGGCCCGCATCGAGCGCCTCGGTGACGTAGTGCGCGGTCGCCCCGATGATCTTCACGCCGCGTTCGCGCGCCTGGCGATAGGGCTCCGCGCCGACGAAGGCGGGGAGGAACGAGTGATGGATGTTGATCACCGGCACGCCGAGCCGCTCGAGAAACTCGCCCGAGAGGATCTGCATGTAGCGCGCGAGCACGACGAGGTCGCAGCCCTCCAGCAGCTCCAGCAGGCGCTCCTCCGCAGCCGGCTTCGTGTCCGCACTCACCGGGACGTGCTCGAACGGCACGCCGAAGCCGGCGACGTCCGCCGCGACATCGGGATGGTTCGAGATCACGCGCACGACCTCGCCCTCGAGCTCGCCCCGGCGCAGGCGCCAGAGCAGGTCGAGCAGGCAGTGGTCCTCGCGCGAGACGAGGATCGCGACGCGCTTGCGCCGCGCCGGGTAGGAGATCCGCCACGTCATGCCCAGCGGTTCGCCGACGGTCGCGCCGAACGCATGCTCGAACGCGGCCGCGTCGTCGTCCCCTTCGGCGGCCTGGAAGACCATGCGCATGAAGAAGCGCCCGGCGGACGGGTCGGTCGTGTGCTGATCCGAGGACAGGATGTTCGCCCCGCGCGCGGCGAGGAACGACGACACGGCCGCCACGATCCCCGGGCGGTCGGCGCAGGAGATCAGCAGGCGCGCGTCCACGGCGCGCGATTCAATCAGTGCGCGGGCCGCGCCGTCAGCCGGCCAGCTTGAGCGCGGTGCGCTGCTGGGCGAACTCGGCGCCGACGGCGCGCAGCACGTCGATCATCGCGGCCTTCGCCGGGGAGGCCCAGGCGTCGGCCAGCGTCGCCGCGACGATCCGCCGGTGCGGAGCCGTCGCGCCGAGCGAGCGGACGACGACGTCGTCGCGCACCCCGACCAGCGCGAGGTCCGGGATCAGCGAGACGCCAACCCCCGCGGCGATGAAGCCCTGGATCGCGAGGTAGTCGTCGCTCTGGAAGGCGACGTTCGGCTCGAAGCCCGCCGCCGCGCAGGCGCGCAGCAGGATCCGCGCGTCCGGGCAGGTGCCCGAGTTCGAGCCCATGATCCACTCCTCGCCGGCGAGCTCCTCCAGGCGCAGCCGCCGGCGCCCGGCCAGCGGGTGGCCCACGGGCAGCACGATGAACATGGGGTCGTCGAGCAGCATGGTGCGCTCGAGGCCCTCGATCGCGGACCCGTTCTCCTCGGCGGTCTCGATCGTCAGCGCGACGTCGGCCTCGCCGGCCTTGACCAGCGCCATGCCGTCCTCGGGCTCGGCCGGGCGCAGGGTGAGCTCGACCGCCGGGTGTGCGGCGCGGAAGCGGGCGATCGCGGGCGGCATCAGCGACGAGGCGACGCTCGGGAACGCGACGACGCGCAGGCGCCCGCCGCGCAGCCCGGCGATCGCCTCGAGCTCGGACTGCGCGTCGTCGAGGCGGGCGAGGATCGCGTCGGTGTGGTCGACGAGCGCACGGCCCGCATCCGTCAGGCGCACCCCTCGGGCGCCGCGCTCGACGAGCTTCGTGCCGGTCTCGCGCTCCAGTGCTGCGACCTGCTGCGAGATGGCGGACTGGGTGTAGGCCAGCGACTCGGCGGCGGCGGAGAAGGACCCGCGGGCCGCGACCTCGCGCAGGACCCGCATGCGGCGGATATCGAGCATCAGCGGATCTTATACCCCCTGCGAGGTTCTGTCATTTGTGCTTCTACACCATCGGTGACAAGGTGGTCGCCATGAGCACTGCACGGACACTCACACACCGGCCGCACGACAGCGAGACCGTCGTGCTCCGCCCCGCCCACCAGGGCGACGCAGACGCGCTGCGCCGCCTCGCGATCCTCGACAGCGCCGCACCGCTGACGGGCGACGTCCTCGTCGCCGAGCGCGACGGCGTGATCCTCGTCGCACACGAGCTGAACGGCGACCAGTGGATCGCCGATCCGTTCGTGCGCACCGCGGATCTCGCAGAGCTGCTGCGCGCGCGCATCGGGCTCCTGCGACGCGCCGGCGCGCACGGCCGCGCGCGGCAGGCGCGCCGTCGCCTGATGCATCCGCTCGCCGCCCGATGAGCGGCGCCGGTTGACACGCGCCGGCCACACCTCGGTCCCTCCTCCTCCCTGGCAGGTGTGGTCGGCGCTCGGCGCCATCTACGTGATCTGGGGCTCCACGTATCTCGCGATCCGCGTGATGGTGCGCGACATCCCGCCGATGCTCGGGGCCGGCGTGCGGTTCGTGATCGCCGGGGTGCTGCTGCTGGCGATTCTGCGGGTGCGCGGCGGCCGCGGCGCGGTGGACGTCTCGCGGAGCGCGCTGCTGTCCGCGGCGCTCGTCGGGCTGCTGCTCGCCGCCGGCGGCAACGGCCTCGTGACGCTGGCCGAGCAGCATGTGCCCTCGGCACTGGCCGCGCTGCTGATCGCGACGGTGCCGCTGTGGGTCATCGTGCTGCGTCGCTTCGCGGGCCGCGAGCGCATCGGCGCCGCCACGCTCGTCAGCGTCGGGGTCGGCTTCTGCGGCGTCGCGCTGCTGCTGCTGCCCGGCAGCCGCCCTGCCGGGGTGACGATCGGCGGGATGGCGATCGTGATCGCCGCCGCGATCAGCTGGGCGTGCGGCTCGTTCGCCTCCCCGCGGCTGGACCTGCCGCGCGATCCGCTCGTCTCGACCGGGTGGCAGCTGACCGTCGGCGGCGTCGCCCTGCTGGTCGTCGGGCTCCTCGCGGGTGAGGCGGGACGCGTCCAGCCCGCACACACCTCCGCCGACGCCTGGCTCGCGCTGGCCTACCTGATCGTCGTCGGCTCGCTGATCGGCTACAGCGCCTACTCGTGGCTGCTCCAGCACGTCGCGCTCTCGCGCGTGGCGACCTACGCGTACGTGAATCCGGTCGTCGCCGTGTTCCTGGGCTGGTGGCTGCTGGACGAGCGGCTGCGGCCGGCGACGATCGCGGCGGCCGTCGTGATCATCGGTTCGGTCGCCGTCACGGTGCGCCCGCGGACCGACGTGCCCGCGCGCGAGCGGGCGGCGGTCGCGGTCGCTAAACGGGCGTCGTCGTCGCCGTGACGCGCTGGTCCGGCGCCCCGCCCGGCCCGGCCACGACGACGACCTGGGAGCCGCGCAGCCCGGTCGCTCCGCACTGCTCGCAGACGAGCGCCGCGTTGACGGTTCCGCCGCAGCCCTCGTGCAGGATCAGCGTGGGCGGGCCGCCCGGGGCGCGGTGACGATCGCCCCAGGCCATCAGCGCGATCAGGACGGGCAGCAGGTCGCGGCCCGCCTCGGTGAGCCGGTACTCGTAACGCGGCGGGCGCTCCTGATAGCGCCGGCGCTCGAGCACGCCCTCGTCGACGAGCCGCTCGAGCCGCGCCTGCAGGACGTTGCGGGCGATGCCCAGCTGCTTCTGGAAGTCGTCGAACCGCCGCGTCCCGAGGAAGCACTCGCGCAGCACGAGCAGCGTCCAGCGCTCGCCGACGATCTCGAGCGTGCGGGCGATCGAGCAGTTCTGGGTGGCGTAGTCGCGGCCGAGCATCGCCCCGGAGTCTACCTGAGTTGCACGATAGGACTGAAGCCGTCACCTTCCTGCGCCCGATCAGCGCCTCGACCGGATCACCGACGTGCACGACGCCGGAGCATCCCGGCCTGCGAGGCTGTGCGCCATGGCTGAGGACTTCACCTGGCGCGATGGAGAGCGCACGATCCGCTTCGGGCGCGGGGCCATCTCCGAAGCCCCCGGGCTGCTCGGCGAGGGCTACACGCTGCTGACGACCGAGCGAGCACGCACGAGTGCCCCGGAAGTCGCGGCCGCCGCGGCGCGCACGCTCGTGATCGGGCCCGGCCGCGTCGACGACCTCGCCGGCGACCTGCTCGCGTCGGAGCCGGTTCCGGGACCGCTCGTCGCGCTCGGCGGCGGGCGCGTGATCGACGTCGCCAAAGCGCTCGGCGCGGGAATCGGCCCGGACGTCATCGTCGCGGCGATCCCCACGACGCTGAGCGCCGCGGAGATGACCTGGGTGCACCGGCACGCCCGCGGAGTGGATGCGGCCACGCCGCGCGTGCGCCCGCGGCTCGTGCTCAACGACCCCGCGCTGTCCGCATCCCAGCCGCTCGCCGAACTGGCGGCGAGCGCCGCCAACGCGCTCGGCCACGCGGTCGAGGGCAGCGTCACCGCGATGGCGACCCCCGTGCCGACGCTCGCCGCGCGCGACGCGGCGCGACGCCTGGCGGCGGCGCTGCCGGCCGCCGGCGACCCCGACCGCGACGAGCTGGCGCTCGGCGCGCTGCTCTCCGGCTACGCGATCGACGCCAACTGGTACGGGCTGCACCACGTCATGAGCCAGACGCTCGTGCGCGAGACAGGAGCCGGCCACGGGCCGGCGAACGCCGCCGTGCTGCCGGTCTCCGCCGCGGCCCTGCGCCGCCGCAACCCGGACGCACTCGCCGCGCTCGACGCCGAGATCGGCGAGCCTGTCGAGGAGGTCGCGCGGCGCTTCGCGGGTCTCGCCGGCGCGGCGCGGCTGCGCGACATCGGGATCGACGAGTCGGCGCTGGAGACGTGCGCCGAAGCTGCATCACAGCGCGCCGAGCTGGCGCTCACGCCGCCGCCGGCCGGCCCGCGCGAGCTGGCCGAGCTGTACCGCGAGGCGTGGTGAGCGCCCGGCGTTCTAGGACCAGGGGCTGGTGACGAGCAGCGTGCAGCTGATCGCCCAGGCGATCGTCACGCCCACGGTCCAGCGGTTCAGGTTGCGCTCGACCAGCGACCCGCCGCCCAGGGAGCCCTGGCCGGTGCCGACGCCGAAGGCGCCCGAGAGGCCCGCATCCTTGCCCGAGTGCATGAGGATCAGGAAGATCACCACGATCGAGAGCAGCACGGTGAGGGCGTCGAAGAAGAACGTCATCGCCCGGCGATGATACTGGCCCCGCCCGCCCGGTCGTCTTCGTGCTCGGGTTCGGAGGGCAGCGCAGGAGGCTCCTCGAGGACGTCCGGCTCACCCGGGGTGAGCGTGTCGAGCTCGTGCAGGATGTCGACGGCCTCGGCGCGCAGCTGGCGATCGAGCGCCCGCCAGTCCTCCTCGGAGAGCTTCCCGGTGCGGTAGTCCATCTCCGCGTCGCGGATCTCGCCGTACTTCGCCAGGCGGGCCGCGCGCAGGTCCGCGATGCGCCCCTCATCGGCCGCGCGCACGCGCGTCATCGCCCCGCGGCGCAGCGGCTGGCCGACGAACCAGGCGGCGAGCCCGACGAGCACGATCACGATGATGAGGGCGGCGACGTCCATGCGAGCGGCGGCCTATGCCCGGCCGAGATCGCGCGCGACCCGCGCGGTGTAGCGGGCGCGGGACAGGCCGCGCTCGGCGCCGGCGTTGGGCCAGACGGCGGTGAAGCCGCCGAAGAGGACGATCAGCGCGCCGAACCAGATCCAGCCGGTCAGCGGCGAGACGATGATCCGGAACTGCGCGGGCGGTGAGCTCTGGCGGTAGCGGTCGACGAGGCCGTTCAGCGCCTGGGCGAGGAAGATCGCCCGCGCGCGCTCGCTGACGCCGCCGGCGGCCGCCCGGGCGAAGACGGTGTCGCCCTTGCGCACGATCGGCAGCAGGTTCGAGATGTCGGGCTGCTCGGCGATCCACAGGTCGCGGCGCCAGCCGGCCTTCAGCCCGACCTCGCTCGTCGAGTCCCCTACGAAGTAGCGGCTCAGCACGCCCAGCGCCGGCGCGTTCGTCGGGTAGTAGCCGCGCGTCGGCGAGAGCAGCGCGATCTGCCGGCCGCCCTTCGTCACGCGGATCTTCGAGCCGAGCGTGATCCGCTCGAGCTCGCCCGCACGCTGCTCGATCTTCGCCGTCGGGCGCAGGTAGGTGTACGTGTAGCCGCCCACGCGCGCGGCCTGGCCGGGCTTGAGCACGACGTCGCGTGTGTGCTGGAAGGCGGACGACGCGGCGACGCCGATGAAGATCAGCGAGATCCCGATGTGGACTATGTAGCCGCCGTAGCGCCGGCGGTTGCGCCGCACGAGCCTGACGAGCGCCCGCGGCGCGTGCTCGCCGGTCATCAGCTGGCGTGCGCGCATGCCGCGCCACAGCTCGTGGACGGCGACCGCGATCGCGAACGTCGCCGCGATGAACAGGATCAGCGACTTGACGTCGGTGGCGGCATTGGTGAGGAGGACCAGCGCGACGCCGACGGCGGCGGAGAAGATCGCGGGGCCGCGGACGGTTCCCCACAGGCGCCCGGGCGTCGTGCGGCGCCACGCGATCACGGGTCCGATCCCGGAGAGCAACACGAGGATGAGCACGAGCGGGACGACGTACTGATCGAACCAGGGCGGGCCGACCGCAGCCTTCTTGCCGGTCAGCGCCTCGGAGATCAGCGGGAAGAACGTTCCCCAGAAGACGACGAACGCGACGCCCACGAGCACGAGGTTGTTCGCGAGGAAGGCGGCTTCGCGCGAGAACATCGAGTCCAGGTGCGCCTCGCTGCGCAGGACGTCGTTGCGACGCGAGACGACGAGGTAGACCGAGATCACGACGAGCGTGCAGACCAGCGCGGTGAACGCCCAGGCGATCGTGTTGCCCTCCTCGACGAAGGCGTGGATCGAGTCCAGGATTCCCGAGCGCACGAGGAAGGTGCCGAGGATCGCCAGGATGCCGGTCGCCAGGACGAGCGAGGCGTTCCAGACCTTCAGCATCCCGCGTTTCTCCTGGATCATCACCGAGTGCAGGAACGCCGTGCCGGTCAGCCAGGGCAGCAGCGAGGCGTTCTCGACCGGATCCCAGGCCCAGTAGCCCCCCCAGCCCAGCTCCGAGTACGACCAGCGCGCGCCGAGGATGATCCCGAAGCCCAGGCACAGCCACGCCGCGAGCGAGAAGAAGCGCGTGGCGCGGATCCACTCGGCGTCGACTCGCCGCACGATCAGGGCGCCGACCACGAACGCGAACGGGATCGAGAAGAGGGTGTAGCCCGAGTAGAGCATCACCGGGTGGATCATCATGCTCGGGTGCCGCAGCAGCGGGTTGAGCCCGATCCCCTCGCTGGGCGCGACCGCCACCGTCTGGAACGGCCGGGCGGTGAACACGAGCAGACCGCAGAAGAAGGCGCCGAGGCCCAGCTGCACCGCTGTCGCGTACGGCGCGACGTCACGCAGCCGGCCGCGCAGCAGGAGCAGCGCAACGCTCGACCAGAGCGCCAGCAGGAAGAGCCAGAGCAGCAGCGAACCCTCCTGCGAGCTCCACATCGCGGCGAGGCGGTAGTACCACGGCGTCGTCGTCGACGAGTGGGTCGCGACCACCGTGTAGTGGAAGTCCGAGCGCAGGAAGGCGGCCTCGAGGATCACGAAGGCGACGGTCGCGAGCGCGGCGACCGCGAACAGCGAGCGCCGGCCCGACAGCACGAACGCGTCGCGGCCGGTGCGCGCGCCGTAGACCGACGCGACCGCGCCGTAGCCGCACAGGCCCAGCGAGATCAGGAGGCAGGCCTGGCCGACGGTGGCCATGGTCTCAGGCGGGCTGGCCGGCGGCGGTCTTCGGGTCCGCGAACTTCGAGGGGCACTTCGTGACGAGCGAGTCCTTCTCCCCGACGAAGGTGCCCCCCTCCTTCTTGACGTTCACGATGACCTCGCGCCCGTCGCGGAAGGGATCCGGGATCGCGCCGGTGTAGCGGACCGGGACCGAGGCTGTGCCCGCGCGGTCGCGGACGCGGAAGGTGATGCCGTTCCCGACGTGCGCGATCGAGCCGTTGACGACCTTCCCGGTCAGCTGGTAGCTCTGCCCGGGGTTCGCCGACGTGAGCAGCTGGCTCGGCGTGACGGCTGAGCTCGAGGCGGAGAAGCTCGTGTACGCGAGGGCGCCGGCCAGCAGGAGGGCGGCGGTCAGCGCTACGACGAGCCGGATGAGGCGCTTCCGGGCAGGGTCCATAGGCGTCCCTTGAGTATCCCAAACCTGCCCCGGCTCCGGCCCCACCCGCCGTGAATGGCGCGCCGCGGGGCCGTCGCGGCGGTGGCGGGCCCCCATGCCGTACTCAAGCTTGGGCAGGATTTTCCGATGAAGAAGGAAACCTATTCGCCGTAATGGCGTCTATGTCTACAGAACCGACGATGCGTCCTCGACTCTCCACCGCGACCTTGAAGCCCGCCCGCCGGGCACTGCGCCCGCGCGCTGCGAAGCGGTCCGCGCCGCTGGTCCCGGACGCTCCGCCGGCGCGCGAGGTCGAGCCGCGGGTCGCCATGCAGCGGCGGATCCGCGAGGCCGGCGGCCCCGAGGATCACGCGCTGTACACCTGCGCCTGCGGCTATGCGTTCGAGGCCGATGTCAGCACCGGCGTCGCCTGCCCGCACTGCGGCGTCGAGCAGTCCTGGTAGCGCGCGGCGGTCGGGTCAGTAACCCGTGACCGGCGGGTAGCCCGTGACCGGCGGGCTGGTCACCTTCCCCTTGACCGCCGCCACGACGTGCCAGGTGCCGCCGAAGCTCTGGACGCCCTCGCCCGTCGCCTGGCCGGCCTTCGTGTCGCCGACGAACGTGTAGATCGGCAGGCCGCGCAGCGTCGCCTGGAAGGAGCCCGAGCCGCGGCTCAGCCGGCCGAGCTTCCCCGTGATGCCCTTCCCCGCGACGAGCTTGCCGGACTTCGGCGCGCTGACCGGGCGCCAGAACTGCAGGCAGGTCGACGTGCAGAGCAGGTGCTTGGCCGTCTCGGGCGTCAGCACGTAGGTCGTGTGCCTGTGGCGATCGACGACGATCGTCTTGCCCGCGACCTTGGAGGTCTTGACGAGCGGTGCCGGAGCGGCGGCGAGCGCCGGGACGGCGAGTGCCGCGATCAGGACCGCGATGACGGCCGCGAGGGAGAGCGTGAGCGTGCTGCGGCGTGGGAGCATCGAGCGTGGAGTCATGTGTCGTAGGACGCCGGCCGCGGGCGAATCCTTCCCCCGCGCCCCGGCCGGGTGGTTCAGCAACGCTAGCCGACAGGAGGGACCGCGGGAAGGTTTCGCAGGTGGGCGGCGTCCTTGGGGGGTGATGATGATGTCGATTGCCGGCGCCGCCCCCCTGCGTTCCCTGCCCGGGACTAGAGTTCGTGACGTGACCGATGCGACGCGCGGCGGTCAGGTCCGCCGGCTCGACCCGCGACACGTCGGCGACCATCTCGATCGCCTGTTCCGCGCCGCCTGGGCACTGTCCGGCAACCGCGACGACGCAGAGGAGCTCGTCCAGGAGACCTACGTCCGCGTGCTGGCCCGTCCACGGTGGCTGCGCAGCGACGACGACCTCGGCTACCTGCTGCACGCGCTGCGCAACACGCACCTGGACCGCGTGCGCAGCAGGGGCCGGCGGCCGTCCGAGGTCCCGCTCGAGGAGCATGCCGAGCCGCGCGACCGCGGGTCGGCGTCCGAGCCGCATGCGGCGCTCGAAGCAGCGGCGCTGTTCGAGGTGATAGCTGGGCTGCCCCAGCCGTTCCGCGAGGCGCTTGTGGCGATCGACGTCGCCGGGCTCTCCTACCGCGAGGCCGCCAAGGCGCTGCGGGTCCGCGAGGCGACCATCACCACCCGCCTGCACCGGGCGCGCGCTCGCGTCGCAGCCGAGCTGCGCGAGCCCCCGGCCACCCCCACGAACATCTCCGGAGGCCACCATGAGTGACGACCGTCACGACACCCACGAGGAGATCGGCGCGAGCATCCGCGACCTCACCGCACAGATCTCGGCCCCACCGCAGCTGCGCGCCGCAGTCGCGCGCGAGCGCCTGCAGCACGGCCCCGGCGCGCGGCGGCGCGGGACGCCGCGCCGCCCGCTGCTGGCGATCGGCGCGGGCCTGGCCGCCGCCGTCGCCGTGACGGTCGCGCTGATCGGCACCTCGGGTCCCGGAGCGCCGTCGGCGGCGCAGGCCTCCGCGCTCGCACTGCGCCCCGCGACCCAGCCCGCGCCCGCCATCGACCCGCACAACATCCGCTTCGTCGCCCGCTCGGTCGGCACGGTCCGCTTCCCCAACTACGGGTACGAGGCCTCCTGGCCGGCCGTCGGGTCGCGCAGCGACACGCTCTCGGGCCGGCGCGCCGCCACCGTGATCTACGGCAAGGGCACCGCCCGCGTCGGCTACACGGTCGTCGACGGGCACCCGCTGCGCGTGCCGCCGACCGCGCCGCCCGCGACCTACAAGCGCATCAACGGCCGCGTCATCCGCCGCGGCGGCTCACTCGCCGTGATCTGGGAGCAGGGCGGCCACACCTGCATCGTCGCCTCACGCGACACCGGGCTCGCCCAGCTGCTGCGGTTCGCCGCCTGGCGGGAGTAGCGGCTGGGGAGTCCGAGGCCTCAGCGCCCGGCGGTGCAGCTCACGCGCACCGTCCGTGCGCGGCCGCTCGTCGGGCGCAGCGTGACGGCGATGCTGAGCTTCAGCGTGTGGGCCGAGCGCAGCAGCCGGGCCACGGCCGCGCCGGGCGGCTGAACCGGCCGGCTCAGGCGACCGGCGCGCCCGGAGTCGGAGCGTCGTCGGCGCCGGGCGTGACGAGCCCGCTCTCGTAGGCGAGGACGACCGCCTGGATGCGATCGCGCAGGCCGAGCTTCATCAGGACGCGCGCGACGTGCGTCTTGACGGTCGCGTCGCTGACGACCAGCTGCGCGGCGATCTCGGCGTTCGACATCCCGCGCGCGACGAGCTTGAAGACCTCGAGCTCGCGCGCCGTGAGCTCGTCCATGGCGGCCGGCGGCTCCGGTGCCGGCGCGTGGCCTGCGAACTCCGCGATCAGGCGGCGCGTCACCGACGGGGCGAGCAGCGCCTCGCCGGCGGCGACGAGCTGCACGCCTGCGACCAGCTGCTCGGCGGGCGTGTCCTTCAGCAGGAACCCGCTCGCACCGGCGCGCAGCGCCTCGTAGACGTACTCGTTGAGGTCGAACGTCGTCAGGACGAGGACCCGGATCGGCGGGTCGGCGGGCTGGGCGAGGATCCGCCGCGTCGCCTCGATGCCGTCGATGCCGGGCATGCGGATGTCCATCAGCACGACGTCCGGCTTCAGCCCGCGGGCGAGCTCGACGACTTCGAGCCCGTCTGCCGCCTCGCCGATCACGGTGATCGGCTCCTCCTCGGCGAGGATCATCCGGAACCCCGTGCGCACCAGCGCCTGGTCGTCGGCGATCAGGACGCGAATGCTCATGCGATCTCCCCCTGGGGCAGTACGGCGCGCACGCGGAAGCCGCCGCCGCGGGCCGGGCCGGTGTCGAGCCGGCCGCCGGCCAGCGCGACGCGCTCGCGCATGCCGACGAGGCCGAGGCCGGCGCCGGTCTCGTCGACGGTGCGGCCGGGGCCGTTCCCGGTGTCGCGCACCTCGAGCCGCAGCTCGTCCTCGCCCCAGCGCACGTCGACGCGCGCGTGCGCGGGCCCGGCGTGCTTCAGCGTGTTGGTGAGCGCCTCCTGGACGATCCGGTAGGCGGTCAGGTCGATGCCCGTTGCGAGCGGGCGTGGCGTCCCGTCGACGTGGAGCTCGACCGGCAGCCCGGCGCGCCTGGCACGCTCGACGAGGTCGCCGAGGCCGGTCGACAGCCCCGGCTGGGGGCTCAGCTCCGGCGCCTCCTCCTCGGGACGCAGCATCCCGAGCACCCGGCGCAGCTCGCCGAGCGCCTCGCGCCCTGTGCGTTCGACGGTGCCCAGCGAGGTGAGCGCCTCGTCCGGAGAGCGGTCGAGAACCGTGCGCGCGGCGCCGGCCTGGACGACCATGACCGAGACGCTGTGCGCGACGACGTCGTGCAGCTCGCGCGCCAGCCGCGCGCGCTCGTCGGCGATCGCCGCACCGGCCAGCTCCTCTCGCTCGCGTTCGAGCCGCTGCGCGCGGCGGCGCAGCTGCGCCGTCGCCTCGACGCGTGAGCGCAGCATGCTGCCCAGCAGCCACGCGGCGGTGACCAGCAGCATGGGGAAGAACAGGTCTCCGGGGTTCAGCTGATGCCCGATGGCGTCCACGGCGACCACGACGGCGAGCGCCAGCGCGAGGCCCGCGTTCGCGCGGCGCGACGGCTCGTTCTCACCGATGAAGTACGACGCGATCATCAGCGTCAGGAGCGTCGAGAAGAGGGCCGTGATGTCGGTGAGCAGGAGCGACAGCAGGAGCGCGGAGACGACGATCACCACGAGCGCCTCGAGCACGTGCCGGCGGCGCAGCGCGAGCGGCAGCGTGATGCCCAGCGCGAGGATCGCATTGGCCCACGGCGCCCCGGTGACGTGCGAGTTCAACAGCAGCTCGGCCTGCAGCAGCGCCGTCATCGCGAGCGAGATCCCGAGGCTGACGCCGTCGACGCCCGCGCGACGCAGGCGCGCGGGAATGACGGGCGCGCTCACGCCGTCACCGCCTCGGGCGCCAGGGGCAGGCGGATCGCGAGCGTCCCTCCGCTCGTGGCCGGCCGAACCTCCACGTCGCCGCCATAGACACGCGCGCGCTCGCGTAGGCCCTCGAGGCACGCGGCGCTGACCCGGCCGTCGGCCTCGAGCTCGACCGCGAGCGCCTCGGGCGAGTACCCGACGTGTGCGCGCGCGACCGTGGCCGCGCCGTGGTCGACGATCGAGCGCAGCGCCTCCTGCATGATCCGGAAGGCGGTCAGGTCGAGGCCCGGCGGCAGCTCGCGCTCCTCGCCCGAGCGCTCGAGCTCGACGCGCAGCCCGCGGTCGCGGGCGTCCTGCATCATCGCGTCGAGGTGGCGCAGCGACGGCTGCGGCGCCAGCGCGCGATCCTCGTCGCCGCGGCGCAGCACGCCGAGCAGCCGCCGCATCTCGTTCAGCGCCTCGCGCCCGGTCGTCTCGATCGACTCGATCGAGGCCGCGGCGTCGGCGCGCCCATTGCGGACGAGCCTGGCGGCCGCCTGCGCCTGAACGATCATGACGGTGACGTCGTGCGCGACGACGTCGTGCAGCTCGCCGGCGATCCTCGTGCGCTCCGCACGCACCGCCGCCCGCGCGCGCGCCTCGCGGTTGCGCTCGATCTCGTCCGCCTGCAGCTCGAGCGCGCGATTGACCTCGGTGCGCCAGCGCAGGCGCCGGCCGGCGAGCGCGGGCGCACCGATCGGCACCAGCGCCACCCACAGCAGCGTCGCGACCCTGTCGGTCGGGCTGTCGAGCTGCCCCGCGATCTCGCCGCAGATCATCACCACGGCGAACGCGGGCCAGAAGCGCTCGCGCGGGCTGCGCAGCGCGAGCGAGAAGACGATGGCGACGACGACGAACAGCAGCGTCGCGCTGTCATTGGTGAGCTGACCGCCGGCGACCGCCTCGAACAGAAGCGTGATGCCGAGACCCACGGCGGCTCCGGCGGGCCAGCGCAGGCAGGCCGCCAGGCAGGCGCCGGCGAGCACCGCCGCCGCGATCGCGGTCGGCTCGTGGCCGTGATGGGAGCCGAGCACCACCTCGGCGGCCATCGCGCCGGTCGCGAGCACGGCGAGGACCGTCAGGATCCGCTGGCCGTCAGCGCCGCGCAGTCCGGCGCGCGTCTTGCTCCCGATGCCCACGGCGAAAACGTAGTCCAGCAGCGCACCTTCCGCATCGGCTGCACGGCCGATGGCGCCTCATCCCAGCGGATGACGGCGAAGCGCCGCGTGGAGCACGGCCTGCCGCCCTGGGGGACGACCGAAGTTCGCCCGCGGTGCCGACGACGCGGGCCCGGCGCGGACCTAGGTTGCCGTCATGTCACACCAACCCGATCAACGAGGAGCAGCCATGCACGATCTAGCACTTGCACCGTCGCACACCACCCGCCTCAGCGCGGTCAGCGCCCAGGACCTCTCGCGCCGCTACGGCGAGGGGGACGCCGCGGTCGACGCGCTTCGCGGCGTGTCGCTCGATGTCCCGGCCGCGCAGTTCGTCGCGGTCATGGGTCCGTCGGGTTCCGGGAAGTCCACGCTCATGCACCTGCTCGCCGGCCTTGACACGCCGACCTCCGGGCGCGTCGTCATCGACGGCGAGGATCTCACCCGGCTCTCCGAGGACGAGGTCACGCGCCTGCGCCGCACGCGTGTCGGCTTCGTCTTCCAGAGCTTCAACCTGCTGCCGACCCTGACGGCGGAGGAGAACATCGTCCTCCCGCTGCGGCTGGACGGACGGGCGCCCGACGGCGCCTGGCTCGACGAGGTGCTCGAGCGCGTCGGCCTGGCCGCGCGCCGTCGCCACCGCCCATCCGAGCTGTCGGGCGGGCAGCAGCAGCGCGTCGCGGTCGCGCGCGCGCTCGTCTCGAGCCCGGCGGTTCTGTTCGCCGACGAGCCGACCGGCAACCTCGACTCGAAGTCGAGCGCCGACGTGCTCGGCCTGCTGCGCAGCGCCGCCGACGACGACGGTCAGACGACGATCATGGTCACGCACGACGCGCGCGCGGCGGCGGTCGCCGATCGCGTCGTGTTCCTCGCCGACGGCGAGATCGTCACGACGGTCGACGCGCCGACCGAGAACGAAGTCATCGTGACGATGGCGGAGGTGGCAGCATGATCCGCCTCGCATTCGCAGACCTGCGTGCGCATCGGCTGCGCACGCTCCTGAGCACGCTCGCCGTCGTCCTCGGCGTCGCGCTCGTCACCGGTGCGCTCACGCTCACCGGCAGCATGACCCGCGCAGCGGACTCGCTGACGACGGCGGCCTACAGCGGCGCCGACGCGGCGGTCACGGCGCGCAACGTCGCGAATTCGTCCGCGACGTCGGACCAGATCACCGGCAAGCCGACACTTCCCGCGTCGGTCGAGCGGCGCGTCGCCGCCGCCCCGCAGGTCGCGTTCGCGGCCGGCGAGGTGCTCGACGAGGCCCGCATCGTCGACAGGCACGGCAAGGTCGTGGGCCAGGGGCCGTACTTCGGCGTCGGCTACGACTTCACCCGGCCGGGGGCCGCGAAGCTCTCGCCGCTTCGCCTGCACGGCGGCCGCTGGCCGACCGCAGCGGGCGAGGTCGTGCTCGATCAGAACACGTCCGAGCAGCAGGGCCTCCACCTCGGCGACATGACGCGGATCGCCGGCAGCGGCGCCGCGCAGCCGTTCCGGGTCGTGGGCATCGCGACCTTCGGTGACGTCAAGTCGCTGGGGACAGCCACGATCGCCCTGTTCAGCGTCCCGACGGCCCAGCACCTGTTCGGCAAGCAGGGGCGGCTCGACACCGTCCTCGCCGCAGCCCGCCCGGGCGTCGCCCGTGCGTCGTTCCAGGCCGAGCTCGCCCGGTCACTGCCCGCCGGCACGCACGTCACGTCGGCACAGGCACAGGACCGCTTCACGCTGGCCGGGCTCAAGAAGTTCGTGTCGTTCATCCGTACGATCCTGCTCGCTCTGGGCGGCATCGCCGTGCTCGTCGGTGCGCTGACGATCGCCAATGCGCTGTCGATGGCCGTCGGCCAGCAGACGCGCTCGCTGGCCCTGCTGCGGTCGGTCGGCGCCTCGCGGCGTCAGGTGCGCCGGCTGATCGTGCTCGAGGCGCTGCCGCTGGGCGTGATCGGCACGGCCGTCGGGCTCGCGGCCGGCTTCGTCCTCGCCGCCGGGATCGGCAGTCTGTTCGCGGCGCTCGGCGTCGAGCTGCCGATGACGGCGTCGCGGATCTCGAGCGGCACGGTGATCGCCGCAGTCGCCATCGGCGTGGGCGTCCCGCTGCTCGCCGCGCTGCGGCCCGCCCGCCGCGCGACCCGCGTGGCGCCGGTCGAGGCGATGCGCGAGGCGCAGGGTGCCGCGCGTGTCGGCGTGATCGGTCGGGGAATCCGCTCGATCGTCTCCGTGCTGGGCCTGCCGGCGCAGCACCTGGGCGGCTTCGCAGGCGGCCTCGCACGCCGCAACGCGATGCGCAACCCGGGCCGCACCGGCTCGACCGCGGCCGCGCTGCTGATCGGCGTCGCAGTCGTGACGCTCGCAGCGGTCATCGCCAACGGCCTGCGCGTCGCCGGAGAAGGCGCCGTCGCACGCCAGGTCCATGCGGACTACGTGGTCGCCAGCGAGAACGGCGGCTGGGGCAAGACGACCCCGGCTGCGCTGCGCGCCGTCGCGGCGGTTCCCGGCGTCAAGCGGGTCGCCGCGGTGACGCAGCAGCAGGGCCGCGCGCTCGGCTCGGTCGTCGCCGTCGACGGCCTGCGCGGGCCGGTCACGTCGATGCTCCGCTACGACGTGCGCTCAGGCGCCGCCGATGCGGCGGATCGGCTGGGCGCAGGACAGGCACTCGTCAGCGAGAGCTTCGCCGGCCGGCACAGGCTCGCCGCCGGCGATCGGTTCACGCTCACCTCGCCCGAGGGAACGGCGATGCAGCTGACGGCGACCGCCATCGTCGGGAGGGGGAAGCTCAATCCGGTGGCGCTCGGCGACATCACGCTCAGCGGCGCGCAGTTCCGCCGGGCGTTCAAGGCCGAGCAGGACAGCTTCGGGCTGATCGACGTCGCCGGCGGCGCGAGCACCCGGCAGCGTGCGGCGATCGTCGCGGCGCTGGCGGCCTTCCCGGGCGCGTACGTCGCGACGCCCGCGCAGTGGGGCCACGACCTGACCGGCTGGCTGCAGATCCTGCTCGCGATCGTCACGGCGATGCTCGCGCTGGCGGTGATCGTCAGCCTGCTGGGGATCGTCAACACGCTCGCGCTGGGCGTCGTCGAGCGCACGCGTGAGCTGGGCCTGCTGCGTGCCGCGGGGATGACGCGCCGCCAGGTGCGCCGCATGGTGCGCTGGGAGTCGGTGCTGACCGCGCTGCTCGGCGCCGTCGCCGGGATCATGGTCGGGCTCGCGCTCGCAGCCGCAGTGACGGCCGCGCTGTCCGGCGACGGGCTGACCTACCACGTGCCGAGTGGCACGCTCGTGATGGTCGTCGCCGTCGCGGTCGCCGCCGGCGTCGCCGCCGCGGTGGTCCCGGCACGTCGCGCGTCGCGGATCGACGTCCTGCAGGCGGTGACCGTGGACTGAGGACACCGCCCCACGTCAGATGGTGACCGGGGCCGCCGGCTGTCACAGCCGGCGGCCCCATCATTTCCGCTCGGACGTCGCAGGCCTGGTCGCAGCTCGCCCCTCCTCAGCCGCGCTTCGCCGCACGGCGCGAGGACGGCTCACACGTGCTGCGGCTCGAGCGGCCGGTCGCGGTGCACGCGGCCGAGTCCCGGGAGGGCGGCGTCGCTGAACCCGGTCAGGACCTCGCCGGGCGCCTTCACCGTGTCGGCGACCACCCAGGCCAGCAAGGCGGCGCTGGCGAGGGTGGCGGCCGAGGCGATCCAAGTCCCGGTCAGCGCCGCGAGGCATACGGCGACAAGCAGCACGACGACGGCGATCGCGGCTTGGGGTCGCATCAGCCAGTGGGGTCTCGCGCCCTACCGCGCGGGGTTCCAGTTGGCCGCCGGTGGGACGTTCGATCTACGAAGCGTTCAGATCGACGCCCATACGGGTGAACGACCCATGCGCCACGGGCACAGGCATCTCGTCGTGTTGGACGTGCCAAGGCGGCGAGCCTCATGCTCCGCGAGCCTATCGTGGCGCAGAGGGGCAGCTTCCTCCCCAGGCGCGCCGGTGGGGACGAGATGAGGACAACGCGACCCGGTTGAGTCCGTTTCAGGCCGTCTACAGCGGACCTGGCCTTAGCTCAACTGGTCGCGAAAATCGCCCTAGAAACGGCCAGAATCCCCAGCTTTCGCCAGGGATTCGTCAGCGCGCCCGAGAGGATTCGAACCCCTGACCTGCGGTTCCTTAGGGCCGTCGCGCGGCAAGCCGTGGGCCGCTTGCCACTTGACCGCAACTTGACCGCGAGCTTTGGACTCTTGGCAGGCAACGGACCCTGAGACCGCAGGAAGACCGCAACCATGCGGGCTTCCGGGAAAGCGGCGGACGAGGCTCGAACTCGCGACCCTCAGCTTGGGAAGCTGATGCTCTACCAACTGAGCTACCGCCGCAGAACCGGGAAGGATACCGACGAGGCGGTGGCTCAGCGCGCGGCCCCCCGCTCTACCCTTGATGGCCGGTGAAGCGCCCAGGGCTCGTGCCATCCATCGTCATCATCCTGACCGCCGGCCTCCTCGGCCTGCTCATCTACGGCGTCGCGCACACGGGCAGTGACAGCGGGCTGGACACGGCGGTGAAGGCCGGCAAGCGGCCGGTCGCCCCCGGCCAGACCGTCTCGCTGCCGGGTCTCGAGGGCAACCCGGCGACGTCGCTGGCAGCGCTCCGCGGCAAGGTCGTGGTGCTGAACTTCTGGGCGTCGTGGTGCGACCCGTGCCGCGCCGAGGCGCCGACGCTCGAGAAGGCCCAGCAGCGCCTGCAGCGCGAGAACGGCACGGTCCTCGGCGTCACCTACAAGGACTTCGCCGGCGACTCGCGCAAGTTCGTCAGCCAGTACCACCTGACGTACCCCTCGCTGCGCGACGACCAGCTGCGCCTGGCGCCGAAGTTCGGGACCACGAAGCTGCCCGAGACGTTCGTCATCGACCGCCGCGGGCGGATCGTCGCGATCTCGCGCGGGCAGCTGGACGCGAGCTTCCTGAACAGCGCGATCACGCGCGCCCTGCAGAGCGGGACGGCCGCGTGAGGCGCCGCATCGCGCTGCTGCTGACGTTCGCCGCCTGCGCGCTCGCGCTGCTGCCGGCGGTCGCCGGCGCCGTGCAACCGCGCGTGTCGTTCCCCGACATCGAGGACGAGGTGATGTGCGACACGTGCAACGTGCCGCTGAACATCGCCGAGTCGCCGCGCGCCGACCAGCTGCGCCGCGAGATCCGGGCGATGATCGCGCGCGGCATGACGAAGCCCCAGATCAAGGCGCAGCTGAAGGCCGAGTACGGGCCGAACATCCTGCCGCTGCCGCCGAAGCACGGGTTCGACCTCGCCGCCTACGTCGTGCCGATCGCCGTGGCCGTGGGGCTGCTGGCGCTGGGGCTGATCCTCGTGCCGCGCTGGCGCCGGCGCAGCCGTGCCGCCGACGGGGGCCCCGACGCCGCCGCGCCGCCGATCAGCACGGTCGACGAGCGCCGGCTCGAGGACGAGCTGGCGCAGTTCGACGCGTGACGCCGATGCCGATCGCCACAGCCGACACCACGGTCATCGCCGCGTTCGCGGTCGGCTTCGTGTCGTTCATCTCGCCGTGCGTCCTGCCGCTGGTCCCCGGCTACCTGTCGGCGATCTCGGGCATCAGCCTCGCCGAGATCCGCTCCGGCGAGAAGCGCCTGTCGCACGTGCTGCTGCCCGCGATCATCTTCTGCCTGTCGTTCACGATCATGTTCGTGGCGCTCGGCATGACCGCCACGGGTCTGGGCTCGACGCTGCGCGACCACAAGGCGACGCTCGACCGCATCTCGGGCTTCGTGATCATCGCGCTGGGCCTCTTCTTCATGCTCACGCCGTTCATCGCCCGCTTCAATCAGGAGTGGCGCCCGGAGACGCTGATCCGCCGCGCGGGCGCGGGCAGTCCCGTGATCGCGGGCCTGGCGTTCGCGGTCGCGTGGACACCGTGCGTCGGGCCGACGCTCGCCGCCGTTCTCGCCGCGGCCTCGACCTCCGACTCGGTCGCCCACGGCGGCGTCCTGCTCGCCTTCTACTCCGCGGGGCTCGCGGTGCCGTTCCTGCTCACGGCGATCGCCTTCGACAAGGCGACGGGAGCGTTCCGCTGGCTGCGCGACCGCTACCTGCTGATCACCTTCCTGTCGGGCGCCGTGCTCGTAGCCATGGGCGTCCTGATCCTCAGCGGCGAGCTGACACGGCTCAACTCCGAGGCCCAGCAGTTCCTCAACTCCGTCGGGCTGGACTTCCTCTACAACATCTGAGGCGCGGCGTCGGCGCGGACGCTCGCGGGTCGTGTCGCGAGGCGTTCGTGGTCGCGGGGCCGGCTACGGGGGGCGTACCGCCCGCGGCGCCGGCGGCGGCGCCGGCGGGCCGATGATGGTTCGCAGCGCCCAGCAACGCGCCCGAAGCAATGCGACCACATCGGCGCAATCGACGCGATCGCACACCTTCCGAACAAACGGCGAGGTCAGGCCGGCACAGCGTCAGGCCACAACAAGCCAGCCAACGAGCCGTCTACCACCACCCGAGCCCGGGATCGTGGGTGCATGAGGTGGCGGGCGAAGGAGGTGCTGTACGGATGTACTGCCCTCCTTCGATCCGGCGCCTCAGGCGCCACGAGCCCCGCGAGCACCCTGCAAGAAAAGCGCCGAGCGAGGGACTGACGCCCAAACGGCGAACACAGCGGGCATGGCCGCCAGGACCGGCGGGCTTCAGCTGCCCTCGACGATCGCCGCGCTCCCACCGCGCGCCCGCGCCCGCGGGACGCTCGCGCTGGTGCTCGCCCGGCACTGGGCGCTGTTCGCGCTGCTGGCGGTCGTGGCCTTCGGGGCCGGCCTGCGGGTCCATCAGGCGACCTCGCCGGGGCGCTACCTGTCGGCGGACGAGCGCTCCTACGCGCGCGTGGCGCTGAGCCTCGCCGACCAGGGCAGCTATGCGGCCGCGGGCCTGACCGACCCGTGGCACTGGGCGCCGGGCACGCCGGCGCTGTTCGCCGCGGCGCACCTGCTCGCGCCGGGAGCCGACGGGAACGGGACGCCGGAGCAACTCCGCAGCGCGTTCTGGGCGCAGGCCGTCGTCGGGTCCGCGCTGATCGTCGTCGTCTTCCTGCTCGCCGCCGGGATCGGCGGCCCCTTGGCAGGCCTGCTCGCCGCCGGCGCGATGGCGACCTATCCCCCGCTCGTCACCGCCACCGGCGACCTCGTCAGCGAGCCGCTCGGGGCGCTGACCCTGGCGCTGGCGCTGCTCGCGCTGCTCGGCGCATGGCGACGGCCCTCGTGGGCACGGCTCGCGCTCTGCGGCGCAGCGCTCGGCGTGGCCCTGCTCGTGCGCGCCGACACGCTCGTCGTCCCCGTGCTGCTCGCGGCGGCCTGGGTTCTGCTGGCCCGCCGGCGTGCCGGCACGCGCACGGCGCTCGCACAGGGCGCGGTCATCGCGATCATGCCGCTGCTCGTCGCCGCCCCGTGGATCGCCTACGCCTCGACCCAGGCAGGGCGCCTGATCCCGGTCGCCAGCAGCGGGCCGTCCACCCTCTTCGTCGGCACCTATCTCCCGGGGCAGGGCGGCCTGAGCGGAACCCGGCGCGTGCTCGAGCCGTACGTGCGCCGCCACATGTCGAACCTCCACGCCGTCCCGGTCTCGAACATCCCGGGCGAGTTCGTGCTGCGCGCGTACATCCGCGAGCGCCATCCGGAACTGATCCCCGGGCCCTACCGCGCGATCCCGGAGACGGCGCTGCGCCAGGCGCTGTCCTTCGAGGCCGAGCGCAACCTCAAGACCTTCGCGGTCGGGCAGCCGGTCGCCTACGCCGCCATGGAACTGCGCAAGGTGACGCGCATGTGGGGCGGGTACTACCGCGGTGGCACGCGCAACCCGCGCGGCTGGCTGACCGCCTGGCACCGCACGCTGCTGGCACTGGCGCTGGCGGGCGTCCTCGCGGGCCTCGCGCTCGCCGGCCGCCGGCGCCCGGAGCTCACGCTTGTGCTCGTGCCGGTCGTCGCGAGCACCGCCGTCAACGTCGCGTTCGTCGCGCAGCCGCGCCACAACCTGCCCGTCCTCGGCCTGCTCGTCTGCGCCGGCACCGCCGGCGGGGTCCTTGCCTGGCAGGCGCTGCGCGTGCGACGCAGCGGCCTGCCGCCCGATGCCGATCCGCCCGGCGAGGCGATCACGGTCGAGCGCCGCGCACTCGATCCGCAGATCGTCATCACGCGCCGCAGCCGCACGCGCGCATAGCGCGGCCCTGTCGCTTCGCACTGACAACGGCTTTTCCGCCGCCGGCGCTCGTAGCTCGCACCGATGACAGGCGCCGATGGGCGCGCCAGCCTTTGTGGGGTCGAGGTGCACATCACCAGCGAAGGTCAGACAATGTGGCAATCCAACACGCGCCGCCGCCAGTGCCACGGTCGAGCGCGGCGACAGGCTGCGGTTGTGCTGCTGCTGGTCATGCTCGCGCTCGCCGCGACCCCTGCATCACCCGCCTGCGCAGACACGCTCATCCAGCCGCTCACCGGCGCGCGCAATCTCGCTCAGGCCGGCGGCTCCACGCAGGTGTTGCCGACCGGGCAGATCGTCGAGGGGCCCGGCTGGCTCGCCTGGGCGCAGCCCTCCGAGAGTGGGCGCTGGCGCCTCATGGTCCGCTCGCCGCAGGGGGTCACCACGACGCCCGCCATCCCCGACTTCGGCGCCGCCCCGGATCCGAACCTCGGCTCGGATCGCTTCAGCGCCGGCGTGTTCCGGCTCTACGCGGTCTACAGCCGGTGCACGGGCACATCGGCAGTCGCAGGCTGCGACGTCTACCGCTACGACGTGATGACCGAGACCGAGGCGAAGGTCGCGGCGATCTCCACAGCGGGCGCCAGCGAGACGGCGCCGAGCGTGCGCCTGGGCAACTGGTCCTTCGTGCGCCGCGGCTCCGGCGCCCACAAGCCCGGCGTGTACGTGTACACGACCCATCTGGGTGCCCGGCGGCTCTCCTCCGTGCTCGCGCGCGAGACGGTGACCAACGCAAGCCGCGTCGCCTACGTCTACAACTCGTCCAAGGGGGGCGGTGTGGCTGTGCGCCGGCTCTCCGGCGAGGGGGGAGTCGTCGTGGCGACCTCCGGACAGCCGAGCGTGCCGACTAGCCTCGTCGGCACCCGCTACAAGTTCGGCTGGCTCATGCCGGCGGGCGACATCGGGATGAGCGTCGTCTGGACGAGCCGGCTGAGCGGGCGCGCGACGACCGTGACCCTGCGCTCCGGGAAGCGGAATCTCCCGCTCTCTGCCAACAGCATCGCGACGAACGACCGCATCCCCGACACGTATCTGGATCACACGGGCATCTTCACGCTGAGCCCGCCGCTCTTCTGACGGAGCATCGACCCGGATCGGGGGCGACGTCGCCTCGCACTGCTCTCAACCGGAACGGCTGATGCGCGCGCGGCCGGGATCGCGCGATCGTGTGGTGCGCAGTTGCAAGTCCCCTGCACCCCACAAAGAAGGGAATCGCTGATGTCAGATCGGCAACTCGTCCTCTCAGTGTTCACCGATGAACTCGCCGCCGACACCGCCGCCACGGCGCTGAAGGACTCGGGGGTCGCCGACGGCGACGCGATCGGGATCCTCGTCCTCGACTCCGACGGCAAGCTCAAGACCGACAAGGTCGGCGCGCGCAGCACCGGCAAGGGCGCCGCGATCGGCGGCGTGCTGCTGCTCCTGGGTCCGGCGGCGCTCGGCGTCGGCGTCCTCGGCGGCGCGGTCGCCGGGTCCCTGCACCACAAGAACCTCGGGCTCAGCGATGCCGACAAGGACCGCATCGCCGGCGAGCTGACCTCGGGCAAGGCGGCGGTCGGCGTGATGGCGCACCCCGAGAGCGCCCCCGCGGTCGCCGGCAAGCTGACCGAGCTGGGCGGCGCGCCCGAGACCTACGAGATCAGCGAGGAGGCTGAGGCCGCGGCGGTGGCCGGTCCCGCAGCGGGCTGATCGGACGGCGGTGCCGGGACCCCGCGACGCGCGGCCCCGGCGCCGCTACATCTCGTCGGGCGCTGCGACGCCGAGCAGGTCGAGCGAGCGCGCCAGGACCTGCTGCGCCGCAGCGCAGAGCTGCATGCGAAACCCGAGATCCTCGGGCGGCGCCCCCACGACCTGGCAGTCGCGGTAGAAGGCGCTGAAGGACTGCGCCGTCTCCAGCGCGTACGCGGCGATGCGGTGCGGCGCGCGCTTGTCGGCCGCTTCGGCGACCTCGTCCGGGAACTCGAGCAGCCGCTGCACGAGCGCCCGCTCGCTGGAATGCAACGTCCGGGCCGTGTCGACGGGCGGGACCTCGCCGGCTTCGGCCGCCCGGCGCAGGATCGAAGCGATCCGCGCGTGCGCGTACTGGACGTAGTAGACGGGGTTCTCGCTCGACTGGCTTCGCGCCAGCTCGAGGTCGACCTCCATCGTCGTGTCGTGCGAGCGCGCCAGCAGGAACCAACGCGCCGCATCCACGCCGATGTCGTCGACGAGGTCGTCGAGCGTGACGAACTCGCCGGCGCGCTTGCTCATGCGCGCGCGCTCACCGCCCTCGACGAGGTGGACGAGCTGCATGATGATGAGCTCCAGCTCGCCGGGCACGCCCCCGAGCGCCTCATACGCGTCGAGCATCCGCTGGACGTGCCCGTGGTGGTCGGCCCCCCAGATGTCGATCAGCAGATCGAAGCCGCGGTCGCGCTTCTCCTGGTGGTAGGCGATGTCGGAGGCGAAGTACGTGTGCTCGCCGTTGGACCGCTCCAGCACCCGGTTCTTGTCGTCACCGAAGTCCGTGGTGCGCAGCCACAGCGCCCCGTCCTGGCGGAACGTCCGGCCCTGGGACTCCAGCAGCGCGAAGGCGCGCTGGACGGCGTTGGGCGAGCCGTCGAACAGGGTGTGCTCGCGAAACCAGGTGTCGAAGACGATCCGGAAGCGCGCGAGGCTGCGCTCCGCCCTGCCGAGCATCAGCTGGACGCCAAGCCGCGCGACCTCCTCCACGGGCAGCGCTTCCGCGCCGTCGATCTCCGCGGCGAGGTCGGTGATGTAGTCGCCGACGTACCCTCCCTCGGGCGGCTCCTCGCCGCGCGCGCGGGCCTGGATCGACGCACCGAGCAGCCGGATCTGCGACCCGGCGTCGTTGACGTAGAACTCCCGGTGCACGCGGTGGCCGCGGAACGACAGGAGCCGCGCGAGCGCGTCGCCGTAGGCCGCGTTGCGCGTCCCGCCGACATGGACCGGGCCGGTGGGGTTCGCGCTGACGAACTCGACGTTGACGTTGCGCACCGGGTCGGCGCCACCTCCGCCCCAGCCGTCGCCCGCCGCGGCGATCGCGCCGAGCGCAGCGACGAACCACGCGTCCGACAGCACGAGGTTGAGAAACCCGGGCCCCGCGACATCGGCGTCCGCGAGCGCCGGGCCGAGCGACGCCGCGAGCTCGTCGGCGAGGCGTGCCGCGACCTCGCGCGGCGGCGCGCCGACGGCCTTGGCGATCATCAGCGCGGCATTCGTCGCGTAGTCGCCGTGCTCGGCCTGACGCGGACGCTCGAGCGTCGGCGCGGAACGCGGCTCAGCGCCGTCGGCGATGGCTGCGAGCGCGCCGTCGAGCGCGGCGCGCAGCTCATCGAGCGGCGTGCTCATGTGCGGGGCTCGACGGTCCGGCCCGCGTCCGGACGGGTCGGCGCGAGGGCGCCCTCGAGGCGTTCCATCGTCGCGACGGGGCCCATTGCGAGGATCACGTCACCGGCCGCCAGGCGGGTGCCGCCCGGTGGCTGGGTCAGGAAGCGGCCGTTGGGGCGCCGGACGGCGACGATGATCGCGGCACCGCGCACGTCAACGATCGCCGCCCCGTCAGCGGACGACCCGGGGTCGACCTCGATCTCCTCGAGCCGGTACTCGGGAGCGACGTCGATCGTGCCCGACACCTGTGGCGTCAGCGCCCAGCGCGCCATCTCCGAGCCGCTCGAGCGGTACGGCGAGATCACGCGGTTTGCGCCCGCGAGCAGCAGCTTGGGCTCCGTGTCGCGGTCGGAGGCGCGCGCGATGATCGAGAGCTCCGGATTCAGCTGCCTGGCGGACAGCGTGATGAAGACGTTCTCGGCGTCGTTGTCGACGGCCGCGATCAGCGTCTTCGCACGGCCGACGCCCGCCTGGACGAGGATTTCGTCGTCCGTCGCGCTGCCCTCGATCAGGCGCACGCCGACGCCGCGTGCCTCCTCCAGGTTCTCGTGATGGGGGTCGATCACGACGTAGCGCGCGCCCGCGGCGCGCAGGTCGGCGCCGGCCTGGCGGCCCACGCGGCCGAAGCCGCAGATGATCACGTGGTCGCTGAGGGCGTCGATGGCGTGCTGCTCGCGTCGGTCGTCGAGAAGGGTGCGGACATGCCCGGAGACGAGGACCTCGACCCCCGTCACCAGGGCGTAGAGCAGCGTACCGACGCCCAGCACGATCAGCACGACCCAGACGATCTCCCCGCCGGTCGACTCAGGGCGGTTGCGCGCGCCCTCGGTCGCGACGGTGTCGAGCGACCACAGGAAGCCGTTCCACGGCGAGACGCCCTCGGTCACCACATAGCCCACGGTGCCGAGCGCCAGCAGCACGATGACCGCGACGGCGACCCAGGCGAAGCGCCGCAGGAATCTCTGCAGCTCGTGTCGTGTGAGGTTCCGCGTCGAGGACGGGCCGGGACCGGGGTCGCGCCTGCGCGAGTCGAAGGTCGCCATCAGTGATGGTACGGCTCGCCGGCGAGGATCTTGTGGGCGCGGTAGATCTGCTCGAGCAGGACGACGCGCGCCATCTGATGGGGCAGCGTCATCGGGCCGAACGAGAGGGTCTGGTCCGGGCTGGCCAGCTCGAGGCCGTACGCGCCGCCGATCACGAAGTACCAGTCGCGCCCGCTCATGCGCCGCTCCTCCAGCAGGCGGCTGAACCCGACGCTGTCGTACGTCGCCCCGCCGGCGTCGAGCAGCGTGACGAAGGCACGGTCCGGAATGCGCTGCTGGACCTTGTCGTTCTCGCGCACCTCGACGATCTCCAGGCGGCAGTGGCCGGCGATCATCCGCTGATAGTGCTGCACGTCGTCGACGAACGGCGGGCGCAGCCTGCCCACGGCGATGACGACGATCTTCATGCGGCGGCGTCGTCGGGGGTCACAAGCGGGATACTAGGTGGACCATGGCTGACGCACCCCACGAGCCCGAGCGGCACATCAACATCCATATCGAGCCGCAACAGATGGCCGGCCACTACGCGAACTTCGCGAACGTGAGCCACTCCGACTACGAGTTCACCGTGACGTTCGCGCGCGTGGACCACGAGGTCGAGGAGGGCGAGATCCCCGGCGTGGTGGTCTCGCGCGTCAACCTGTCGCCGCGCTTCATGCGCGAGCTGCTGGACGCGATGGAGGACAACTTCGGGCGCTGGAAGGCCCGCGAGAACATCAAGAACCTCCCCGAGGTCGACCAGCAGCGCGAGGACTTCTGAGCGGGACCGCTCTCGATTCCTGCATGTCGCCGCGTGACGCTACCGTCGTCACGAGCGTTTGAACACCATGCAGGTCGCCGTCGTCTCGGACATCCACGCGAATCGCCAGGCCCTCGAGGCCGTCCTCGAGGACATCGAGGGCACGGCCGCGCGTGAGCTGTGGTGCCTGGGCGACCTCGTCGGCTACGGGGCCGATCCGAACGACTGCGTCGTCCTGATCCGCGACCACGCCACCCTCTGCATCGCCGGAAACCACGACCTGGCGGTCACAGGCGACCTGCCGCTCGACGAGTTCTCGCGCGGCGCCGCGCTCGCGGCACGCTGGACCCAGGAGGTCATCGAGGCCGAGAACCTCGAATGGCTGGCCACGCTGCGCCCGGAGGCCGATGCGGGCGAGGTCGCCCTGTTCCACGGGAGCCCGCGCGACCCGGTCTGGGAATACGTGATCAGCGCGCTGCTGGCCGAGCTGTGCTTCGACGAGCTGCACGAGCGGATCGGGCTGGTCGGCCACAGCCACGTGGCACTCTCGTTCGAGCGTCAGGAGGGCCGGTCCGCGACGGGCGCGGCGCGCCGTGCGGACGAGACGGCCGACGTCTCCGCCGGCAGCTGGCTCCTGAATCCCGGGAGCGTCGGGCAGCCGCGTGACGGTGACCCGCGCGCGGCCTGGCTGATGCTCGACCTCACCTCCGGCCTGGCTTCCTGGCACCGCACGGAGTACGACGTGGACGGCGCCGCGGCGGCGATCCGCGCAGCCCGTCTGCCGGACTCCCTCGCCGAACGGCTTCACTACGGTCAGTGACGATGTCCCGCCTCCCCATCGCGCTCCTCCTGGCGCTCGCGCTCAGCGGCGGGCTCGCCGCGTGCGGCGGCAGCTCCAAGCTGCTGCCGGCGAACAGCGCCTCCGCGATGGACAACGCGCTCGCCAACGTCGCCGACGCGACCGCCGCGGGGGACTGCGCGAAGGCCACCTCCGCGCTGCGCGACGCCCAGCAGGCCTACGCCGGCCTACCGGCGAGCGTCTCCCCGGCGCTGACCGCGCGGATCAGGCAGGGTCTGAACCAGCTCGCGAACACGGTGCCGACGCAGTGCAGGACCGCCACGACGCCGGTCACCCCGGGGCCCTCCTCGTCGACGACGACGACCACGAACTCGACGAGCACCCCGACGACGACCACGACCACCACGACGACGCCCACCACCACGACCACCACGACGACGCCCACCACCACCCCCACGACGACGACCACGCCGACGAGCACGTCGTCGAACCCGGGGGGCGTCAGCCCCGATCAGACGACGACGGGGGCGAAATGAGCACCCAGCTGCTCGCGGATCGCTACGAGCTCGGCGAGCGCCTGGGCAGCGGCGGCATGTCGACCGTCGTGCTGGCCCTCGACCGCCGGCTCGAGCGCCACGTCGCGATCAAGCTGCTCGCCGAGCATCTCGCGGACGACCGCCAGTTCGTCGCCCGCTTCCGGCGCGAGGCGCTGAGCGTCGCGCAGCTCGTGCACCCGAACATCGTCCAGGTCTTCGACTTCGGCCTCGACGAGCAGAGCGGACGCCAGTACATCGTCATGGAGTACGTGCAGGGCCGGTCGTGCGCTGAGATCCTGCGCGAGCGCGGCATGCTGCCGGTGTCCGAGGCGCTGGGGATCATCTCGCAGGCGTGCCGTGGCCTCGACTACGCCCACCAGGGCGGCGTCGTGCATCGCGACGTCAAGCCCGGCAACCTGCTGCGCTCCGACGACGGTGTCGTGAAGCTCGCGGACTTCGGGATCGCCAAGGCGATCAGCGAGGAGTCCTCGATCACGCAGGTCGGCTCGGTCCTCGGGACGGCCGCCTACCTGGCTCCGGAGCAGGCGACCGGCCAGGAGGCCACCGCGCGCTCGGACATCTACGGGCTCGGCGTCGTCACCTACCAGCTGCTCTCCGGCCGCCTGCCCTATGAGGCGGCCACGCTGACCGAGCTCGCGCTCAAGCAGCAGCGCGAGGCGCCCGCGCTGCTCGATCAGCTCAACCCCGAGGTGACGCCGGAGCTCGCGGCCGCCGTCGATCGCGCGCTGGCGCTCGAGCCCGAGGATCGCTACGCGACGGCCGAGGAGCTGCGCGAGGCGCTCAGCGACGGGGCGCGCGGCATCGCCTGGTCGGACGGCCGCGAGGGCGCGGCCCGCGCAACCGCGCCGTCGACGCACGCGACGAGCGTCGCCCCCAGGGCGGCGGCGGGCGCGCTCACCGCCGGGCCCGCCACGCCGGTCCAGCGCCGCCAGCCGATCCAGCCCGCGCAGCCGCGCAACCAGCCGCCCCCTGCGATCGTTCCGCCGTCGCAGGCCCCCGCGCGCCGGCGCCGGCGGCTGGGCCCGCTGATCGTGCTGCTGCTGGCGCTCGCCGCCGGCGCCGCCGTGATCGTCATCGCGACGACCTCCAGCAACACCGTGCGCCTGCGCCAGGTCGTCTACCCCAAGGTCGATCGCACCGTCAGCGAGCTGCAGCAGCTGATCCGCCAGAACACGCGTTAACGCGGCTGGTAGGTCGCGATCACGACCCCGGTGTCGTGCTGACCGCGCTGTCCACGAGCCGCAGCGACGCCGGAGGCCCGCCCTCGCGGAACAGCCGGCGTGGCAGGGGTCGCGGGTGTGCGGCGAACTCCGCGCATCGAACGGGTGGGGCGTGGTGTTCTTTGATGCATGCGCATTTCCCCTGTTGCCGCAGCCTCGCAGGGCCCTGTCGTGCGGGGCAGGAGTCACTTCCAGCTCACGAGCAGACCGCAGCAGCTACTGTCGGCGCTGCTGGCCGCAATGGCTCTCTCGGCGGCGGCGCTTCCCTGTTCAGCGGCGGCGTCGACTCGCACGGCCGATGCCGTCGCGAACGCGCGGCTGATCGTCGAGGGCGGCTATGGCGCGGCGCTCGCTGCGGTTCCGAACATGGCCGGGGACGGGCGCTCCGCGCTCGTGATCGGCCTTCCGTATACGGATCTTCCGGGCCGCGCGCGGGCAGGGGTGGTGCACGTCGTGTTCGCCACCTCGCGCACCGGCACCGTCTCGATCGATGACCCGGCACTGCGCGGCTTTCGGATCATCGGCGGACCCTACTACCAGGCCGGGATGGCGGTCGCCGCTGCGGGTGATGTCAACGGCGATGGCAGGGGGGACATCCTGTTGAGCGCACCGCGCCACGGCGTGCGCTGTACGAGCCCGACCGACGGGCCGTGCGGCTACAAGTCCCCGGGCACCGCGTTCGTGATCTACGGCACGTCCGATCAGGCGACGGTCGACCTCGCGCACCTGACCGATTCCCAGGGCTTCGCGATCAAGGGCATCCCCGGCGCGGCGGGCGCAGGGAGCGGCGGGCTCGCCGGACTCAGCGACTTCACCGGCGACGGCTTCAGCGCGGTCGCTGTGACCGGCGCGCAGTACACCAGGGACGGCCTGCACTATCGCCCCGGCGCGTACGTGATCTACGGTGGGCGCCACCTCGGAACGGTCGATCTGCAGGACCTCGGCTCACACGGGTTCCGCATCACATCACGCGACCGCAGCCAGAGCCTGCTCGTCAGCCCCGCGGGCCGCGTCAACGGTGACCGACGCACCGACCTGCTGCTCGACGGGCCACCGACCGCATCCGTGCTGTTCGGCGCCCGCTACCGCGGAACGATCTCGGCAGCCCGGCTGGGCCGGCACGGATTCACGATCACCGGCCTGGCCCAGGGCAGCGGACTGCCGATGACCGGAGTCGGGGACCTCAACGGCGACCGGCGCTCGGACCTGCTGATCGTGCGCTCGCCGATCGCGCCGAACGGCCTGCCGCCCGCCGAGGTCGACGTCGTCTACGGATCCTCCTCGACCCGCACGGTCAGGCTCGCACAACTCGGCTCCCGCGGCTTTCGCATGCGCCCGGGTCCAGTCGCCCCGGGGCACACCATGCAGCTGGGTCCCGTCGCCGCGCTCGGTGACCTGAATGGCGACGGGCGCGCGGACCTCGGGATCACCGCGATCACCTACCCGCCAGGCGGAGTGGGGCCGTACGACGGGGCCGTCAGCGTCGTCTCCGGCGCCCCGTTCGCGGCCCCGCTCTCGCTCGGCGACCTCGGCTCCGCGGGCTATCAGCTCACCGCGGCGACGCCACCCTCCCCGACGCCCGGCTGCGGGTCCGCCGGCAACCGGCTCGGCAGCGGCCTCGTCGCACTCGGCGACTTCAGCGGCAGCCGAGCACCCGAGTTCGCCATCGGAGCACCCGGTCTCGCGCCGACACCCGTGAGCGCCGGTCGCCCGTGCGGCGGATCGACCGGCGAGGTCCTGATCGAACCGCCCCCAGCCCACTGAGCGGTGCGCCTGGGCGCGCCGCCGAACACCTCCGGGCGGCGGCGGGTGCGCCCGGCCCTCTGTCCTCAGGCCTGCATCTCATACGCGCCCGACAGCGCGGTGACCTGCCCCCAGACGCGGGCGAAGCGCTCGGCATCGGTGGCCGGCTTGCGCACGTGCTCCAGCGCCCACGCCTGCTGCTCGGGCGTCGAGGAGGTCTTGCCGTGCAGCGCGACGGCGTACGCCGAGAAGTCGCGCACGAGCACGTCGAAGATCTGATCGACGACGGCGAGGTCGGCGCCCGTGAGCTCGGCCTGTTCGAGGATCAGCTGCCCGTAGACGACGAGCGTGAACAGCTCGCCGAGCGTCAGCATGAAGTCGAGGTCGCGCTGCTGCTCCTCGCCGGGCGGCGCGGTCTGGAGCAGGACCGGCAGCCCGCGCGCCTGCTGGAGGAAGCGGGCGACGTTGGGCACCGCATCGAAGCGCTCGTAGACCGCCTGCCAGTCGTGGAAGCGGATCTTCGACAACCCCTTGGCGGGCCCCTGGTGGAACAGGAAGGCGTCGTCGGCGGCCTCGCGCCGCGACGGGACGGGCGCGTGCTCCTCGGGCGCGAAGAGGTAGCTCGCCATGAACTTCAGGACGAGCGCCATGTTCACGTGCACGGTGCCCTCGAGCTTGGGCAGCGCGCGGATGTCGGTCGCGGCCATCTCGAAGTACGTGTCCTTCTCGAACCCGCGCGCGGCCACCACGTCCCAGAGCAGGTCGATCACGCGCTCGCCCTCGGTCGTGACCTTCATCTTCGTGATCGGGTTGTAGAGCAGGTAGCGCCGGTCCTGTGCGTTCGCCGCGCGGAAGTAGTCGATCGCGCGCTCGCCGAAGAGCTTCATCGCGAGCAGGCGCGCGTAGGCGTCGGTGAACATCTGCGCCACGTGCGGGAAGTCGGTGACGCGCCGCCCGTAGAGGATGCGCCCGTGAGCGTGGGTGATCGCCTCGTAGAACGCGTGCTCGCAGATCCCGATCGACGCGAAGCCGAGGTTGAACTTGCCGACGTTGACGGTGTTGAGCGCCGCGTCGAACGCCGCGGGGCCGGTGTGCAGCACGTCGCCGGGGCCGACGGGGTAGTCGTGCAGGCGGAACTCGCTGACGTACATCTGCGAGCTCACGACGTTCTTGACGAGCTCGTAGGCGGGGCTCTGGCTGTCGGCTGCGAAGAACACGTACCCCTCGGGCCCCTCGACGTCGGCGCGGCGGCCGAAGACGGAGACCATCCCGGCGAGGTTGCCGTTGCCGATGTAGTACTTCCCGCCGTCGGCGCGGAAGCCGCCCTCGCCGTCGGGCGTCAGCACCATGTCGGTCGAGTAGATGTCCGCGCCGTGCCGCTTCTCGGAGAGGCCGAACGCGAAGATCGCGCCGTCGTCGAGCAGCGCTGCCGCGCGGGCGCGGGCGGCGGCGTTGTCCGACTGCCAGATCGGGCCGAGCCCGAGGATCGAGACCTGCCATGTGTACCAGTAGGCCAGCCCGTAGAAGGCGGTGATCTCGTTGAACGCGCAGATCCGCGCGGTGTCCCAGCGCTTGTCGGGGTCGCCCCCCGCCTCCGCGGCGGGGGTCAGCAGCGTTGCGAAGACGCGCTCGCGCGCGACGAACTCGAGGAAGTCCGCGTACCACGTGCGGTCGTGATGGTGGGCCTTGAGCGCCACCTTGCCGCGCGACTCGAACCACTCGATCGTCGCGAGCAGGATGCGGCGCGTCTCGGGGTCGAACTCCGCACCGTCGAACGTGCGCGGGTTGAACAGCGACGTGGAGGCGGCCGTGGTGGTCGCGGGCTCGGCGGCGGACATGCCGCCCAGCCTACGGCAGCGCGCCGGCGCGCAGGTCGGCGGCGGCATGCGCCAGCGTGCCCTGCCCGATCGACTCGCGCAGGCGGCGCATCAGGCGCTCGACGAACGCGAGGTTGTGCAGGGTGAGCAGGCGTTGCGCGGTGATCTCGCGCGCCTTGGCCATGTAGCGCAGGTAGCCGCGGCTGTAGCCGATCGCGCACGCCGGACACGGGCACCCCTCGAGGATCGGCTCGTCGCTCGCCTTCCAGCGCGCGGCGGTCAGGTCGACGCGCCAGCGCGCCTCGGGTGCGGGCACGAGCGCCATCCCATGGCGGCCCAGGCGCGTCGGCATGGCGCAGTCGAAGGTGTCGATGCCCAGCTCGACGCCGGCGATCAGATCGTCGATGTCGCCGATCCCCAGCAGGTGGCGTGGGCGATCGTCCGGCAGCACGGCGGTCGTCCAGCCCACGACCTCGTACATCTGCGGCTTGTCGGCGCCGAGCGAGCCGCCGATCGCGATGCCGTCGCAGCTGCTGGCGGCGATCGCCTGCGCGCTCTCGATCCGCAGGTCCTCGTGGACGCCGCCCTGCACGATCCCGTAGACGAGCTGGCCGTCGGGACCGTGTGCGGCGTGCCAGTCCAGGCAGCGCGCCAGCCAGCGGTGCGTGCGCTCCGTCGAGCGCGCGGTGTACTCGCGGTCGACGTGGAACGGCGTGCACTCGTCGAAGACGAGCGCCAGGTCGGAGCCGAGGTTCGCCTGGATCTGCATCGACGTCTCGGGCGCCATGAACTTCTCGCTGCCGTCCAGGTAGGAGCGATAGCGCACGCCGTCCTCCTCGATCGCGAGGATCCGGCCCTGGCGCTCGGCGCCGTTCGCTGCCCGGCCCTTGATCTCGTCGGCGACCGTCCCATGGCCCATCGAGAAGACCTGGAAGCCGCCTGAGTCGGTGACGATCGGTCGCTCCCAGGCCATGAAGCGGTGCAGCCCGCCCAGGCCCGCGATCAGCTCATCGCCGGGGTCCAGGTGCAGGTGGAACGTGTTGCCCAGGACCATGTCGAACCCGAGCCCGGCGACCTCGGCCGGCAGCAGGCCCTTGACCGTCGCCTTCGTCGCGAGCGGCACGAACGCGGGCGTGCGCACCGTGCCGTGCGCCGTGCTCAGCAGTCCTGCGCGCGCGCGGGACGCCGCGTCGCGCGCGTCGATCGCGAACACTGGCGGCCGGCTCAGTTGCGGTTGCCGCCGAGGAACACGGTGGCGAAGTAGAGCAGCTGCGCGAGCGACGCGAGCGCGCCCGCGACATATGTCAGCGCGGCGCTCTGGAGCACCTTGCGCACACCGACGCTCTCGTCGGGGTTGGCGATGCCGAGCGTCTTGAGCTGCACGGCGGCGCGGCGCGAGGCGTCGAACTCGACCGGCAGGGTCACGAACTGGAACAGCACGACGGCCGCGAACAGGATCACGGCGACGAGGATGAGGTTCAGGGACTGCAGGATGAACCCGATCAGCAGCAGGATCGACCAGGTGCTCGAGGCGAACGCGGTCACCGGCCACAGCGCCGAGCGGAAGCTCATCGGCTTGTAGGCCTGCGCGTGCTGGATCGCGTGCCCGCACTCGTGCGCGGCGACCGCGGTGGAGCTGATCGTCGCGGCGCCGTACACCGGCTCGGAGAGGTTGACGGCGCGCGTGCGCGGGTCGTAGTGGTCGGTCAGCGCCCCCTGGACGGCGTTGACCGGGACGCCCTGCAGGCCGTTCGCGTCGAGCACGCGACGCGCCACGTCCGCGCCGGTGAGGCCCGTGTCCTCCGGGACCTCGGAGTACTGCTGGAAGGTCGCCTTGACCTTGTGCTGGGCCCACAGGCCCAGCACCAGCGGGATCGCGAAGCAGATGACGTACAGGCCGATGTTGTTCATGGTCCGGAGCCAAGGATACGAGGAGGGGCGCCCGCACGTCCGCGGACGCCCCTCGCTGCGGGCTCGGGTCTACGCGCTGGCCCCCGCCTCGCCCTCGATGTCGGCGGGCGCGCCGCCCACGGCGATCTGGACCTTGTGGGGCTTGCGCTCGGCGGGCTTGGGGATGCGGACCTCGAGCACGCCGTTCTCGAACGACGCCTTGACCTGCGACGCGTCGATGCCGTCGGGCAGCGTGACCGCGCGCCGGAAGCTTCCGTACGCGCGCTCGATGCGCACGTGTCCGGCCTTCTCCTCGCGCTGCTCGGACTTGCGCTCGCCGGAGATCGTGAGGACGTCGTCCTCGACCTCGACGCGCACGTCCTGCTCGGGGATGCCGGGCAGGTCGGCCTTCAGGACGAACGCCTCGCCGGTCTCGACGAGATCCATGGCGGGCACGAACCGCGGAGCCGAGGCGCCGCCGCTCGCGGGGTCGAAGAAGCTCGAGAACAGCCGGTTCATCTCGCTCTGGAGATTCGGGAGCTCACGGGCCGGCTCCCAGCGGACAAGTGCCATGTGACATCACCTCTGTGATCGTGGACTGGTTGGCGATCTTGCTGTGTGCAGAGTATGAAATCTGAGTGTGAGCGTGTCAAGTCTGAGACCGTGCGGCGAACGGGCGGGCGGGGAGCCGGAGAACTACGGACCGACCCGTGCGGACACGAGCGGACTCCTGCGGCGGTCCGGGGCCTAGCATCCATGCGGTGACGCCCGCATCCGTGGACCTCGATCCCCAGGGACCCGGCTCGCTGCTCGTCCGCGCGATGCGCGGTCAGGCCGTCGAGCACAAGCCGGTGTGGTTCATGCGGCAGGCCGGCCGGTCCCTGCCCGAGTACCGCGCGCTGCGCCGCTCGGGTGGCCTGCTCGAGCTCTGCCGCGACCCCGCGCTCGCCGCCGAGGTGACGATGCAGCCCGTCCGCCGGCACGGCGTCGACGCGGCGATCCTGTTCTCCGACATCGTCTTCCCGCTGCACGCGATCGGCGTCGGCGTGGAGATCCGCCCGGGGGTCGGGCCCGTGCTCGACGAGCCCGTCCGCACGCGCACGGACCTCGAGCGCCTGCGCCCGTTCGAGCCCGATGCCGACGCCCCTGAGCTCGGCGAGGCGGTGCGGCTCGTGCGCGAGGGCCTCTCGGTGCCGGTGATCGGCTTCGCCGGCGCGCCCTTCACCGTCGCGAGCTACCTCGTCGAGGGTGGCCCTTCGAAGGTGCAGGCCCGTACCCGGGCATTGATGCTGTCCGATCCCGAGCTGTGGACCGATCTGTGCGAACGGCTCGCCGGCCACGCCGTGACCTCGCTCGAGGCCCAGGTGCGCGCCGGCGCCGCGGCCGTGCAGCTGTTCGACAGCTGGGCCGGCTCGCTGTCGGCGGAGCGCTACCAGGCCCAGGTGCTGCCGGTCATGCGTTCGATCGTCGAGCGTCTGCGCCCGCTCGGCGTCCCGATCGTCTCCTTCGCGCTCGGCGGCGGCCACCTCCTGGAGCTGCTCGCGGCCGCCGGCCCGGACGTCGTCGGCGTCGACTGGCGCACCCCGCTCGCCCAGGCGCGCGCGCGCCTGGGCGACGGCGTCGCCCTGCAGGGCAACCTCGACCCGGCCACCTGCCTGGCCGACTGGCCGATCGCCCGTGCGGCGGCCGACGCGGTGCTCGCCGACGCGCCGGAGCGCGGGCACGTCTTCAACCTCGGGCACGGCGTCTTTCCCGAGACCGACCCCGGCATCCTCACCGCCGTCGTCGAGCACGTGCACGAGCGCACCGCCGCCGCGCCACCGATCCACGCCGGAGCGCATGTCAGCTGAGCCCACCGCCCGCGTCGGCGTCCTCGTCATGGCCTACGGGACTCCCGCGAGTCCCGCGGACGTCGAGCGCTACTACACGCATATCCGCCACGGCCGCCCGCCCGCGCCGGAGCTGCTGACCGAGCTGCAGGGCCGCTACAACGCGATCGGGGGCATCTCGCCCCTGCTGGCGATCACGCGCGCCCAGGTCGACGGCATCGCCGCCGCCCTGGAGGAGGCCGAGCCCGGCCGCCACGCCGTCGTCCTCGGCCAGAAGCACACGGCGCCGTTCATCGAGGACGGCGTCGCCGAGCTGCTCGCGATCGGCGTCGAGCGCATCGTCGGCCTGGTGCTCGCGCCGCACTTCTCGACGATGAGCATCGCCCAGTACGCCGACCGCGCGGTCGGCGCGGCCGAGGGCCGCGTGCCCGTCAGCGTCGTGCGCTCGTGGCACCTGGAGCCCGGCTACCTGGACCTGCTCACGGGTTACGTCGCCGATGCGATCGCCCGCGTCGGCGGCGCGGAGGGCTGCGACGTGCTCTTCACCGCGCACAGCCTCCCGCAGCGCATCCTCGAAGCGGGCGACCCGTACCCCGATCAGCTCGCGGAGACCGCCGCCGCACTCGCCGGGCGCGCCGGGGTCGAGCGCTGGTCGGTCGCCTGGCAGAGCGCCGGGCGCACCGCCGACCCGTGGATCGGCCCCGACGTCCTCGACGTGCTGCGCGAGCGCGCCGCCGCGGGCACCCGCGCGGTGGTCGTCTGCTCGTGCGGTTTCGTCGCCGACCACCTCGAGGTGCTGTACGACCTCGACATCGAAGCGCAGGGCGTGGCCGACGAGCTCGGCCTGGCATTCGCGCGCACGGCCTCCCCGAACGCCGATCCGGCCTTCACGCGCACGCTGGCGGGCATCGTGCTCGAGCACGCCGGGGTCGCGGCCTCGGGCCCGGTCGCCGGATGAGCCGCCACGTCGTCATCGTCGGCGCCGGCATCGCCGGCCTCGCTGCGGCGCACGAGCTGGCGCGCGCGCCCGCCGCACCCCAGGTCACGATCCTCGAGGCGTCCGAGCGCGCGGGCGGGCGCATCCGCTCGGTTCCCTTCGCCGGCGTCGAGCTCGACGTCGGCCCCGACGCCCTGCTCACCCGCGCCCCGGGCGCCGTCGACCTGTGCCGTGAGCTCGGGCTCGGCGACGACCTCGTGCCGTCGTCCGACGCGGCGGCGTTCATCTGGTCGCGCGGCGCGCTGCGCCCGCTTCCGGCCGGCCTGCTCGCCGGCCTGCCGGCGGGCCCCGGCGACCTGCTGCGCTCGCGCATCCTCTCCCCCGGCGGGCTGGCGCGCGCCGGGATGGACCTCGTGCTTCCCGGCGACGCGCCGCAGGGCGATGAGAGCATCGGCGCGCTCGTGCGTCGGCGCCTCGGCGGCCAGGTGCTCGAGCGACTGATCGACCCGCTGCTGGGCGGCATCAACGCCGGCCACTGCGATGAGCTCAGCGTCGCCGCCGGCGCGCCGCACCTCGCCGCTGCCGCGCGCGCCGACCGCAGCCTCGTCCGCGGCCTGCGCGCGACCGTGCCGGTGCCGCCGCCGGGCAGCAAGCGACCCCCGGCCTTCGTCAGCCTGCGCGGCGGCCTCGAGCGGCTCGTCACCGCGCTGCTCGCAGAGCTCGGCGATCCGGACTTGCGCCTCGGGACGCCCGTCGCGCGCATCGAGCGCAGCGAGCGTGGCCCCGTCGTCGTGCTCGCCTCCGGCGAGCGGATCGAGTCCGATGGCGTCGTGCTCGCCACCCCGACCGGCCCGGCCGCCGACGTCCTCGGCAGCGCCGCGCCCGGCGCGGCCGGCGAGCTCGACGGCATCCGCAGCGCGTCGGTCGCGCTCGTCGCGCTCGCGTACCCGCGTGAGACGGCGCGCGTGGCCGCCGGCACCGGCTTCCTCGTGGCGCGCGACGAGCAGCTCGACATCACGGCGTGCACGTGGGCGACCTCGAAGTGGCCGCACCTCGGGGAGAGCGCGACGCACGCGATCTTCAAGTGCTCGCTCGGGCATGCCGGCGAGGACGCCGTCGTGGACCTGCCCGACGCGGAGCTGATCACCCGCGCCCGCGGCGCGCTGAGGCGGACGATGGGTCTCGAGGCCGCCCCGGCGGACACGCTCGTGGTGCGTCACCGCAACGCATTCCCGCAGTACGCGGTCGGACATCTGGACCGCGTCGCGCGCATCGAGGAGGACCTCGCCGCCGCGCTCCCGGGCCTGGCGGTGGCCGGCAGTCCGTATCGCGGCGTCGGCGTCCCCAGCTGCATCACGAGCGGGCGCACGGCCGCCCAGCGCCTGCTCGGCGAGTGGACCGCCGCGCCCGTGCACCCGCATTCGACCATCAGGAGCTGAAGATCGATGAGCACCTCGAGCGAGGGCCACCACTACACCGTCTACGCCGCCTACCAGGCCCCTGCCGCCGGCGGGACGCCCGCGGGCGACGCGCAGGCCGGCGCCGCGGCCGAGGCCGCGCTGACCGGCACGCCGGACGTGACCCTGCGCGGCGCCTACCACCTGACCGCGTTCAGGGCCGAGGCCGACGTGATGGTCTGGCTGACGGGCCAGAGCTCGGACGCGCTCCAGGACACGATCAGCGCCTTTCGCCGCACGCCGTTCGGGCGCAGCCTGGTGCCCTACTGGAGCGCGATCGGCGTCCACCGCGACGCCGAGTTCAACCGCGCCCACGTCCCCGCCTTCCTCGCCGGCGAGGATCCGCACAGGTACCTCTGCGTGTACCCGTACGTGCGCTCGCTGGAGTGGTACCTGCTGCCCGCGGACGAGCGCCGCGAGATGCTCGCCGAGCACGGGCGGATGGGCCGCGACTACCCGGACGTCCGCGCGAACACGGTGAGCTCGTTCGCCCTGGGCGACTACGAGTGGCTGCTCGCCTTCGAGGCCGACGACCTCGGGCGGATCGTCGACGTCATGCGCCACCTGCGGGCGGCCGAGGCACGCCGTCACACGCGCGAGGAGCTGCCGTTCCTGACCGGCATCCGCAAGCCGCTCGCCGACATCGCCGCCGCGATGGGGTAGGCGGCGCGCCGCTCAGGCGCTGCTCGACTGCTCCCAGATGTTGATCCCGGCATCGACCGCGTGCCGATCGAGCTGCGTGAGCTCATCCGGCGTGAAGGCCGTGTTCTCGAGCGCCGCCAGGCTGTCCTCGAGCTGCTCGACGCTGCTGGCGCCGATCAGCGCAGAGGTCACGCGCGGGTCGCGCAGCGTCCAGGCGATCGCCATCTGCGCCAGGCTCTGCCCGCGCTCGGCGGCATGCGCGTTCAGCGCGCGGACATGCTCGAGGCGCTCGCCGGTGAGCATGTCCGTCGTCAGGAAGCGGCCCTCGGCCGCGCGTGAGCCCTCGGGCACGCCGTCGAGGTAGCGGTCGGTCAGCATCCCCTGGGCGAGCGGTGAGAAGCAGATGCAGCCGACGCCCGCGTCACCCAGCACGTCGAGCAGGCCGTCGTCCTCGATCCAGCGGTTCAGCATCGAGTACGAGGGCTGGTGGATGAGCAGCGGCGTCCCCAGCGCGCGCAGGATCTCCACGGCCTCGCGCGTGCGCGCACCGGAGTAGGACGAGATGCCGGCGTAGAGCGCCTTGCCCTGGCGCACCGCGGAGTCGAGCGCGCCGAGCGTCTCCTCGAGCGGCGTGCCGGGGTCGAAGCGGTGCGAGTAGAAGATGTCGACGTACTCCAGGCCCATGCGCTTCAGGCTCTGGTCGAGCGACGCCAGCAGGTACTTGCGCGAGCCCCACTCGCCGTACGGGCCGGGCCACATGTCGTAGCCGGCCTTGGTCGAGATCACGAGCTCGTCGCGATGGGCGCACAGGTCCGTGCGCATGATGCGACCGAAGGCCTCCTCGGCCGAGCCCGCCGGCGGCCCGTAGTTGTTGGCCAGGTCGAAGTGCGTGACGCCGCGATCGAAGGCGCGCAGGACGATCTCGCGCTTGCGCGCGTCGGGGCGGTCGTCGCCGAAGTTGTTCCAGAGCCCGAGCGAGATCGCGGGCAGCAGCAGGCCGCTGCGACCGCAGCGCCGGTATTCCATCGAGTCGTAGCGGCCGGGTGCGGGGAGATGGCTCATGCGCTGATCATCCCCGGATCGGCCGGGCCTGCGCTCCTGACGGCGAGCCCGTCAGCTCACGTGCAGGGCGGGACGGCGGCGTCGTCGACGTCGTCGCCGGCCAGCACGCGGTCCCAGACGTCGCCGAGGACCTCGAGCTCCTCGGGCGTGACGCGATCGAGGAACCGCAGCCGCACCCCCGCGAGGTGGGTCCGGCGGGCCGCCTCGAGCTTCGCGCGACCGTCGGCGGTGAGTCGCGCGAACGAGCCGCGCGCGTCGCTCGGGCAGGACTCACGGGCGACGAGACCCTCGCGCTCGAGCCGGTCGATCAGGCGCGTGAGCCCGCTGCGGCTGAGGATCACGGAGTCGGCGAGGTCGCACATGCGCATGCGCTGATCGTCGGCGTGGGAGACGTGGAGCAGCACCTCGTAGGAGCTGAGCGGCAGGCTGTGCGCCGCCTCGAGCTCCGCGTCGAGTGCCTTCGTCAGCGCGGCGTGGGCGCGCAGCATGCCGCGCCAGGCGCGCAGCTCCTGCACGTCGAAGGGGACGCTGGATTCCGTGGTGGAGGTGGTGGTGGCCATGATGAGCAGGGCTTTCGTGTGAGCCGCGCGAGCTGACGGTACCAGTGGCGGCGGAGCAGTTTGCATCCCTATTGTTGCACATGCAATCATCACGGGATGCAACTTCAGGGTCTGCACCACATCACGGCGATCACGGCCGATGCGCCGGCCAACGTCGACTTCTACGCGCGCTTGCTCGGGCTGCGGCTCGTGAAGAAGACGGTGAACTTCGACGAGCCCTCCGTCTACCACCTCTACTTCGGCGACGAGGTCGGCACGCCCGGGTCGATCCTCACGTTCTTCGAGTTCCCCGGCGCGGCCCTAGGGCGCGCCGGGGACGGCCAGCTCCACGCCATCCAGTGGCGCCTCGGCAGCGAGGACGCGCTCGCATTCTGGGAGGCGCGCCTGAGCGGCGCAGGCGTCACGACGGGCCGCGACGGGCCGGTCGTCCTGTTCGACGACCCTGAGGGCCTCGCGCACGAGCTGCACGCCCCGCCGCACGCCGGCGCGGGCGACGCGCCGCTCGTGGCCGCCGCGCCGGACGTCCCGCCCGAGCACGCACTCCAGGGCTTCGAGGGCGTGCGCGCGTACGCGTCGGTCCCCGACCGCAGCGCGCCGCTGCTCGAGGCGCTCGGCTTCCGCCACCACGGGGACGACGAGCACTGGCTGATCGGCGGCGACGAGCGGGCCGCGCGGCTCGTCTATGACCGCCCGCCCGCGGAGCGCGGGCGCCAGGGCGCGGGCAGCATCCACCACGTCGCCTGGTCGGCCGCGGACGACGCCGAGCTCGAGGCCGGCGGCGCGCAGGCCGCTGCGGCCGGCGCGCGCCCAACGCCCGTGATCGACCGCCAGTACTTCCACTCCGTCTACTTCCGCGAGCCGAGCGGGGTGCTGTTCGAGCTCGCCACGCGCGACATCGGCTTCGCCGTCGACGAGCCGCCCGAGAGCCTCGGCGAGGCGCTGAAGCTGCCGCCGCAGTACGAGGGCCGGCGGGCGCAGATCGAGCCGCTCCTGACGCCGCTCGTCAACCCGCGGGCGGCGGCATGACCGATCGCGCTGCCGGACACGCTCGTCCATCACGTCCGCGAAGCCTCGCGGCGCGCCGCAGGGCGCCCTGGTCCTGCTCCACGGGCGCGGCGCCGACGAGGCCGACCTGCTCCCGTTCCTCGACCTGCTCGATCCGCAGCGGCGGCTCGTCGGCATCACTCCCGGCGGCCCGCTGTTCCTGCCGCCGGGCGGGCGCCACTGGTACGCCGTACCCCGCGTCGGCCACCCCGACCCCCGCACGTTCGCCGAGACGTGGGCGACGCTCACGGCGTTCGTCGACGCGATCCCCGAGGCCACCGGCGTGCCGTGGGAGCGGATCATCCTCGGCGGGTTCTCGCAGGGCTCGGTCATGGCCTACGCGCTCGGCCTCGGCGCCGGGCGCCCGCGGCCGGCCGGCATCGTCGCGATGAGCGGCTTCGTCCCGACGGTCGCGGGCTGGGAGCCCGACCTCGCCGCACGCGCCGGCCTGCCGGTCTGGATCGCGCACGGTCGCAACGATCCCGTCATCAGCGTCGAGTTCGGCCGTGCGGCGCGCGATCTGCTGACGGCGGGCGGGCTCGACGTCACCTACGAGGAGAGCGACGCGGCCCACCACGTCGACCCGCGTGCGCTCGCAGAGTTGCCGGCGTGGGTCGAGCGCGTGCTGCCGCGCCCCGTGGCGCTGTAGGAACCCATCTCGTACCGTGATCGCGTGGAGACCCGGACGCTGACCTGGCGAGCGCTGACGACCGCAGACGCGCCGGCCCTGACCCGGGCCTATGCCGCCGCCGAGGCGGTGGACGGCACCGGCGACCACCACTCGGAGCAGGACGTCCGCGACGAGCTGGAGGACGAGTCGACCGACCTCGGCCGGGACAGCCTCGCCGCGCTCGCCCCCGACGGTGAGTTCGTCGCATTCACCCGGGTGCACGGTTCCGCCGAGGTCCGCGACCTCGACCGGATCTATGCCGACGGCTCGGTGCTGCCCGCCGCCCGCGGTCGCGGCCTCGGCCGCCGGCTGCTGGGGTGGGCCGAGGAGCGGGCCGCCGGCCTGCACCGCGAGCGGCATCCGGACATCCCCGGCGCGATCTGCGTCGACGTGCACGAGAACAACCCCCGCAAGCAGGCGCTGGTCCGCGCCGCCGGCTACGAAGCCACCCGCTGGTGGTACAGGATGGCCCGCACCCTGGACGGCCCGCTCCCCGCCGTCCCCCCGACCCCGCCGGGCCTCACCCTCGCGCCGTACGCAGCGGATCGGGACGAGGCGGTCCGGCAGGCGCACCGGGAGGCGTTCGCCGGTCACTGGGGCGCCACCCCGCCGGACGAGCAGTACTGGTCGCGGTGGTACACCGGAGCCCGCGCGTTCCGGGCGGACGTGAGCCGGCTGGTCCTGGATGGCGACGCGGTCGCGGCATATCTGCTGACGTACCTCTGGGAGGCCGACGCGGTCGCCACCGGCGTGCGCGAGGCATTCCTGGGCCAGCTCGGCGTGCGGCCGGGTTGGCGCCGGCGCGGCCTCGGCGGGCTTCTGCTCGCCGCCGCGCTGCAGTCATACCGGTCCGCCGGCTACGAGCGATCGGTGCTCACCGTGGACACCGGCAACGCCACCGGCGCGCTCGGCCTGTACGAGCGGGCCGGGTACGCGGTGAGGGACACGTCCGTCACCTGGATGAAGGGACCGGGAGACAGTGGTTTGAGGCAGTGAGGTCGCTTGGTGGTGCTGCTCCGGATGACCGGGGCTACGCGCCGGAGCGCGAGGCGATCAGCGACTGCCCGGTCATGCCCGCGGGCTGCTCGACCCCGAGCAGCTCGAGGATCGTCGGGGCGACGTCGGCCAGCACGCCGCCCGTGCGCAGCGTCAGGCCGTCGCGGGTGACGATCAGCGGCACCGGGTTCAGCGAGTGCGCCGTGTTCGGCGAGCCGTCGTCGTTGAGCATGTGATCGGCGTTGCCGTGGTCGGCGGTGATGATCACGACGCCGCCGTCCTCCTGGACCGCGCGCACCACGTCGCCCAGGCACGAGTCGACCGTCTCGATCGCCGTCACCGCCGCCGGGATGACGCCGGTGTGGCCGACCATGTCGGCGTTCGCGAAGTTGATGATGCCGAACCGCGGGCTGTCCTGGACCCACGCGGCGACGAACGCGTCGGCCGCCTCTCGAGCGCTCATCTGAGGCTTGAAGTCGTAGGTCGGCACGTCGCGCGGCGAGGCGACCAGCTCGCGCCGCTCCCCCGTCTCCGGGGTCTCCTCGCCGCCGCCGAAGAAGTACGTGACGTGCGGGTACTTCTCGGTCTCGGCGACGTGCAGCTGCCGGCCGCCGTCGGCTGCGATCACGTGCGGCAGCGTGATGCTCGGATGCGCCGGCGGGAAGGCGACCGGATACGGCCAGCCCTCCTCGTACTCGGTCAGGCACGCGTAGCGCTCGACGGTGCCCACCCCGCCGCGGTCGATCTCCGTGAAGGCGGGGTCGGCCAGCGCGAGCGTGATCTCGCGCATGCGGTCGGGACGGAAGTTGAAGCCGATGACGCTGTCGCCCGGCCTGATGCGCGCCTCGGCGCCGACGGTCGTCGCGGTGATGAACTCGTCGGTCTCCTCGCGCGCGTAGGCCGTGGTACACGCCTCGGGAGCGCTCTCGGCGTGGTGCGCGCCGCGGCCATGGACGAGCAGGTCGTAGGCCTGCTGGAGGCGATCCCAGCGCTTGTCGCGGTCCATCGCGAAGTAGCGCCCGATGACCGAGCCGATGCGCGCGCACGGCGTCTCGGCGCACCACGCGTCGACCGTCGCCAGATAGCCGGCCCCGGCGGTCGGCGAGGTGTCGCGCCCGTCGGTGAACGCGTGGATGACGACGTCGTCGGCGCCGAGGTCGGCGCTCATGCGGATCAGCGCCTGCAGGTGCTCCATGCTCGAGTGCACGCCGCCGTCGCTGACCAGGCCGATCAGATGCACGCGCGGGGCGCCGCGCAGCGCGTCGCGCAGCACGGGGTTCTCGTCCAGCTCGCCGTCGCGCACCGCGTCGTCGATCCGCGTCAGGTCCTGGCGGATGACCGAGCCGGCGCCGAGGTTGAGGTGGCCGACCTCCGAGTTGCCCATCTGCCCGTCGGGCAGGCCGACGGCGCGGCCGCACGCGGTCAGCTGCGTGTGCGGGTACTCGGCCCAGAGCGCGTCGAAGACGGGTGTGTGCGCGAGCTCGACCGCGTTGCCCGGCCCGGGGGCGGCCAGGCCCCAGCCGTCGAGCACGACGAGGACCGCAGCGGGCGCCGGGAGGCTCACGCGCGCGCCGCCTCGACGATCGCGGCGAACGAGGCGGGCTCGAGCGAGGCGCCGCCGACGAGCGCGCCGTCGATGTCCGGCAGCGCGAGCAGCTCGGCCGCGTTGTCCGGCTTGACGCTGCCGCCGTACTGGATGCGGATCGCCGCCGCGGCGTCCGCGTCGATCCCGGCGACCAGCGCGCGCACGAACGAGCAGGCCTCCTGCGCCTGCTCGGGCGTCGCGACCCTGCCGGTGCCGATCGCCCAGATCGGCTCGTAGGCGATGACGACCTCGTGGAGGCGCTCGCGCGGGACGTTCTCGAGGTCCTCCTGCACCTGATGGCGCAGCTTGCGCTCCATCTCGCCGGCCTCGCGCTCGTCCTCGGTCTCGCCGACGCAGAGGATCGGGACGAGCCCGGCCTCGAGCGCGGCGGGAACCTTCTCGGCCAGCGCGCGGTCGGTCTCGTTGAAGTACTCGCGGCGCTCGGAATGCCCGAGCACGACGCCGTGGACGTCGAGGCCGGTGAGCATCGGCGCGCTGACCTCGCCGGTGAATGCGCCCGTCGCGGCCTGATGCATGTTCTGCGCGAAGACCTGGACGCGCGATCCGCGCGTCGAGTCGACCATCGCCTGCAGGTCGGTGAACGGGACGCAGATCGCGACGTCCACGCCCTCCGAGGAGGACACGCGGGGCAGCAGGCCGGAGATGAACAGCTCGGCCTCGTCCACGGTCTTGAACATCTTCCAGTTGCCTGCGACGAACGGTGTTCGCGTCATGTGCTGAGTGCCTCCACGCCCGGCAGGGTCCGTCCTTCGACGAGCTCGAGTGTCGCGCCCCCGCCGGTGGAGAGGTGCGTGACCCGGTCCTCGAGCCCGAAGGCCCTCAGCGCCGCAGCGCTGTCGCCGCCGCCGACGACGGTCGTGCCGGCGCAGGCCGCGACCGCCTCGGCGACCGCGCGCGTGCCGGCCGCGAACGGCGGCAGCTCGAATGCGCCCATCGGCCCGTTCCAGAAGACGCTGCCCGCCGCCTCGATCTCGAGCGCGTAGGCCTCCGCGGTGCGCGGCCCGACGTCGAGCCCCATCCAGCCGGCAGGCACGTCGATGCCGTCGAGCGGGCGGCGCTCGGCCTCGGCGGCGAACCGGTCGCCGAGCATCAGGTCGACCGGGAGCAGCAGGCGGCTGCCGCGGGCCTGCGCGTCGGCCAGGACGCGGCGCGCCGGCTCGAGGTCGTCGTCGGAGCACAGCGAGGCGCCGACCTCGTGCCCCTGCGCGCGGAAGAACGGGAAGCACATCGCGCCGCCGATCAGCACCGCGTCGGCGACGTTCAGGAACGCGTCGAGCACGCCGATCTTGTCGGTGACCTTGGCGCCGCCGACGATCGCCACCAGCGGCCGCGGCGGGGCGGAGAGGATGCCCGTGATGGTCTCGACCTCGCGCTGCAGCAGCAGCCCGGCCGCACTGGGTGAGAGGTGCTTGACGATGCCGACGTTCGAGGCGTGCGCGCGGTGCGCGACGCCGAACGCGTCGTCGACGAAGGCCTCGGCGAGGCGGCCGTAGGCCGCGGCGAGGTCGGGATCGTTCTTCGTCTCCCCCGGCTCGAAGCGCACGTTCTCGAGCATCAGCACGTCGCCGGGCTCGAGGTTGTGCGCGAACGCCTCGACCTGCTCGCCCACGACGGCCGGCGCGAGCGTCACGTCCCAGCCGGTCAGCTCCCCCAGGCGGTCCGCCGCGGGCCGCAGCGAGAACGCCGGGTCGGCGCCCTTCGGCCGCCCGAGGTGGGCCGCCAGGACGAGCGAGCAGCCGGCGTCGCGCAGGCGCTGCAGCGTGGGCAGCGCCGCGCGGATCCGCGTGTCGTCGGTGACCTGGCCGGCGGCGTCGAGCGGGACGTTGAAGTCGACGCGCACGAAGACGCGGCGACCCTCGACGTCGATGTCATCGAGCGTTCTCATGCTGCTGACCGGTTCCCGCAGGGGATCTAGAGCAGCTTCTGGACGATGTCGACCAGGCGGTTCGCGTAGCCCCACTCGTTGTCGTACCAGCTGACGACCTTGACGAGGGTGTCGTCGATGACCGAGGTCAGCAGGCCGTCGACGATCGAGCTGTGCGGGTCGGTGATGATGTCCGTCGAGACGATCGGGTCGGTCGTGAACTTCAGGATCCCGGCGAGCGGCCCGTCCGCGGCCGCCTTGAAGGCGGCGTTGAGCTCGTCGGCCGTCGTCGCGCGGCCGGCCTCGAACGTCAGGTCGACGAGCGAGCCGGTGATCACGGGCGCGCGGACCGCGAAGCCGTGCAGCCTGCCCTGGAGCTCGGGCAGCACGAGGCCCACGGCCTTGGCGGCTCCGGTCGAGGTCGGGACCAGGTTGACGGCGGCGGCGCGGGCGCGGCGCAGGTCCTTGTGAGGGGCGTCCTGGAGCGCCTGGTCGCCCGTGTACGCGTGGATCGTCGTCATCAGGCCGTGCTTGATCCCGACCGTCTCGTTGGCGACCTTGGCGAACGGCGCGAGGCAGTTCGTCGTGCATGAGGCCATCGAGATGACGTCGTGGACGCCGTTGTCGTACTCGTCGAAGTTCACGCCGAGCACGAACATCTTGGCGTCGCCCTTGGCGGGGGCCGAGATGACGACCTTCTTCGCACCGCCGCCGATGTGCTTGGCCGCGTCCTCGGCCTGCGTGAAGAAGCCCGTCGATTCGATCACCACGTCCGCGCCCAGGTCGCCCCACGGCAGCGCACCCGGGTCGCGCTCGGCGAGCACCTTGATCTCGTCGCCGTCGATCGAGATGCCGTCGGCGGTGGCCTCGACGGTGCCGTCGTAGGGCCCGAGGATCGAGTCGTACTTGAAGAGGTGCGCAAGCGTCTTCGAGTCGGTGAGGTCGTTCACCGCCACAACGTCGATGTCGGCGCCGGAGGCCTTCGCGGCCCGCACGACGTTGCGTCCGATGCGGCCGAAGCCATTGATTCCCACGCGTACGGGCATGCGGTGTTCGGTCCCTTCCTCTGTGAGCGAAACGAGAGAAGCCGGGCAGAACAGCACGGCCCCGGCGGCCACCGCAGCCTAGCTAGAAGAGGTCGGGGGCGGCTCCGTGATTCGCCGCAGACCGGCCGCGGCGGAGCCGGGCGACACCGTCAGGAATCGCGGTGCAGCACGTCGACGACGACATCCGGGCCGGCCTCGTACCTGCGGCCCAGCGCCTCGGCGATTGCCACGGATCGGTGCCGGCCGCCGGTGCAGCCGACGGCGATCGTCATGTGCGCCTTCCCCTCGGCGACGTACTGCGGGATGAGGAAGTCCAGCAGCGGCAGCAGCCGCTCGTAGAACGCGTCGAGCTGACCGCCGCGCGCGACGTAGTCGACGATCTGCTGGTCGCGGCCGGTCAGCGGGCGCAGCTCGGGCACGTAGTGCGGGTTCGGCAGGAAGCGGACGTCGAGCACCATGTCGGCGTCGCGCGCCGGGCCGTTCTTGAAGCCGAAGCTCTGGAAGGTCAGCGCCATCCGCGCGTTGCTCGAGCGCGGCAGGAGCTCGTCGACGAGCTTGCGCCGCAGCTCGTGCGCCTTGAGCCCGCTCGAGTCGACGATCACGTCGGCGCGGGCGCGGAGCGGCTCGACGAGCCGGCGCTCGGTCTCGATCCCCTCGGCGACGCTGCCCGCCGGGCTCAGCGGATGGCGCCGCCGCGTCTCCTTGTAGCGCGTCTGCAGCGCCTCGTCGCTCGCGTCGAGGAAGAGCACGCGATGGTTGATCCCCGACGCGTCGAGGTCGTCGAGCACGGCCGACATCTGCTGGAAGTAGGCGCCGCCGCGCGCATCGGAGACGATCGCGGCCTGCTGCACCTTGGAACCCTCGTGCAGGAAGAGATCGACGAGCGCCCGGATCATCTCCGGCGGGAGGTTGTCGACGCAGAAGTAGCCGGCGTCCTCGAAGACGTCCATGGCGGTCGACTTGCCCGCGCCGGAGAGGCCCGAGATGACGACGAGATCCGCGAGGGCGATGTCGTCGGCGGCGGCCATCACGCTGAAGTATCGACGCTCGCCCGGCGGGTCAGGCGAACGCGGCACTGACGGCGCGGCGCAGGCGGCGCCTCACGGCGTCGGCCTGCGCAGGAACGTGTGCACGTCGCGCGCGATCTTCGGCGGCAGCCCGGGTACGCCCTCGAGCTCCTCGCGGCTCGCGGCGAGCACGGCGTCGGGCGAGCCGAAGTGCGCGAGCAGCGCCTTCTTGCGTGAGGGCCCGACGCCGGGGAGCGCGTCGAGCGCCGAGGCCGTCATCGCACGGTCGCGCCGGTTGCGGTGGTGCCCGATCGCGAAGCGGTGCGCCTCGTCGCGCACGCGCTGGAGCAGCTGCAGGCCCGAGGTGTCGTGCTCGAGCACGACCGGCGAGCTGCTGCCCGGCAGGAAGACCTCCTCGATGCGCTTGGCGAGCGAGACGACCGCGACGCCGCGCTCGCGGAAGTCCTGCAGGACGTCGAGGCCCGCGGACAGCTGGCCCTTCCCTCCGTCGATCACGACCAGGTTCGGCAGCGCCGCGAACGACTCGTTGTAGGACGGGTCGTGCGGCGAGAGCTCGCGCTGGCTCTCCCAGTTGCGGATCCGGCGCGTGAGCACCTCGCGCATCGCCGCGAAGTCGTCGGGCACGCCGTCGTCGAGCGTGCGCAACGTGAAGCGCCGGTAGTCCGACTTCTTCGACGAACCGCCCTCGAACACGACCATCGACGCGACGGTGTGGGTCCCCATCAGGTTCGAGATGTCGAAGCACTCGATCCGCAGCGGGAGCGCATCGAGCCCGAGCGCCGCCTGCAGCTCGTCGAGCGCTTCGACACGCTGGCGGCGCGAGCGCTCGGCCTTGAGGCGTTCCTGGTCGAGCGCGAGCAGCGCGTTGCGGTCGGCGAGCTCGAGGATCCGGCGCTTGTCGCCGCGCTCGGCGGCGCGCACTTCGACGGCCGCGCCGCGGCGCTCGCCGAGCGCCTCTCCGAGCGTCTCGCGATCCGCCGCTGTCAGCTCGTGCTGGACGATCACCTGCGGCGGGATGCCTTGACGGCCCGCGTAGTACTGCGCGATGAACTCGAGCGCGACCTCCGCGACCTCGAGCTCGCCGGGGTTCTCGAGGTAGAACGACTGGCGGTCGGCGAGCACGCCGTCGCGCACCTGGAAGACCTGGGCGTTGGCGTCCACCCCGTCGACCGCGACGGCGATGGCGTCGAGCGTGCCGACCGCCTCGTTGGCGACCCGCTGGCGCTCGAGCAGCGAGCGCACGGCGCGCAGCCGGTTGCGCTCGAGCGCCGCCGTCTCGTACTCCTGAGCCTCGGCCGCGCTGTTCATACGGCCCTCGAGGTCGCGCTCGATCTCGCGGTAGCGGCCCGAGAGGAAGGCGATGACGCCGTCGATCGCCTCCATGTACTGCTCGCGCGTGACATACCCGACGCACGGTGCCCCGCAGCGGTTGATGTGGTAGTCCAGGCACGGAGAGCCGGAGCGCCTGCCGGGCTCGGCGCCCGTGCAGGAGCGGTACTGGAAGACCTTGCTCAGCACGTCGAGCGTCGCGCGCGTGCGCTTCGCGTTCGAGTAGGGGCCGAAGTACAGCCGGTTGCGCCGGTGGCGCTCGCGCGTGAAGTACACGCGCGGATACTCCTCGTCCATCGAGATCGCGATGTACGGGTAGCTCTTGTCGTCGCGCAGGCGGATGTTGAAGCGCGGCTGGTGGCGCTTGATGAGGTTCTGCTCGGCGAGCAGCGCCTCGGCCTCGGTCGCGAGCAGGAGGAAGTCGATGTCGGCCGCCTCGCCCACCATCTCGGTGGCGCCGCGCGTCACCGGATTGCTGAAGTGGCTCGCGACGCGCTTGCGCAGCGATCGCGCCTTGCCGACGTAGATGACCTCGCCCTCGGCGTCGCGGAACAGGTAGACGCCCGGGCCGTCCGGGAGCCTCCGGCGCTGATCGCGCAGGCGGCGCTCGCGCTCGCTGCCGTCGCCGTTCTCGGACATCACCAGTGGTCCTGCTTGGGACGACCGGTCGTGTGTCGCGGGATGCCGGCTCCGTCAGGCAAAGACGCAGACTCGGTGCAATGCCGGTGGCATTGCCCGAGGCGAGGGCGCAGCATGGCGGTGATCGGCGCCCGGGACGCGCGGCCGGAGGTTTCGAGACGGGCCACACTTCGAGGATACGAGCGCGGTGGATGGCGGGCGTAGGATTCACCCATGACGACGACGGCGCTGCGCACGTGCCCACTCTGCGAGGCCACCTGCGGCCTCGAGCTGACGGTCGAGGACGGCCGGGTGACGAAGGTCCGCGGCGATGCGGACGACGTGTTCAGCAAGGGCTTCATCTGCCCGAAGGGCGCGAGCCTGCACGAGCTGCACGACGACCCGGACCGCCTGCGCTCCCCGATGCGCCGCCGCGCCGACGGCACGTTCGAGGCCGTCTCCTGGGGCGAGGCGTTCGCCGAGATCGACGAGCGCCTGCGCGCGATCGACGCCGAGCACGGCCGCCAGGCGTTCGCGGCCTACCTCGGCAACCCGACGGCGCACTCGCTCGGCGGCCTGCTCTACGGCCGCGCGCTGCTCAAGGCGCTCGGAACGCGCAACATCTACTCGGCGAGCACCGTCGACCAGTTCCCCAAGCAGCTCGCGTCCGCGCTGATGTTCGGGACGGGCCTGAGCGTCGCGATCCCGGATCTCGATCGCACCGATCACCTGCTGATCCTCGGCGCCGATCCGATGGTCTCCAACGGCTCCCTGATGACCGCGCCGGACGTGCGCGGTCGCCTGCGCGCGATCCGCGCGCGCGGCGGGAAGGTCGTCGTCATCGACCCGCGGCGCTCACGCACCGCGCGAGAGGCCGACGAGCATCACTTCATCCGCCCCGGCAGCGATGCGCTGCTGCTGTTCGCGCTGGTCCACGTCCTCTTCGAGGAGGACCTCGCCGACCCGGGCGCCCACCTCGCGCCACACCTCGCCGGCGCGGACGAAGTCCGCACGCTCGCCGAGCCGTTCACCCCGGAGGCCGTCGCGGCGGCGACCGGGATCGCCGCCGAGGAGATCCGGCGGATGGCGCGCGAGCTGGCCGCGGCGCCGACCGCCGCCGTCTACGGGCGCATCGGCACGACGACACAGAGCTTCGGCACTGCGGCGAGCTGGCTCATCGACGTGGTCAACGTCCTCTCCGGGAACCTCGACCGGCCCGGCGGCGCCATGTTCAACCGGCCGGCTGCCGGCTCGGGCAACACCCAGGGCGAGCCGGGCCGCGGGCGCGGCACGGCGATCCACCGCTGGGGCTCGCGCGTGAGCGGCCGCGGCGAGGTCTTCGGGGAGCTGCCCGTGGCCTGCCTTGCCGAGGAGATCACCACACCCGGCGAGGGCCAGGTGCGCGCGCTGTTCACGATCGCCGGCAACCCGGTCCTCTCGACGCCCAATGGCGACCGGCTCGCCGAGGCGCTCGACGACCTGGACCTGATGGTCTGCATCGACATCTACCTCAACGAGACGACTCGCCACGCGCATGTGATCCTGCCCGTTCCCTCGACGCTGGAGCGCGCGCACTACGACATCGCGCTGTACCCGTTCGCGATCCGCAACATCGCCAACTGGTCGCCGCCCGTGTTCGACCTGCCCGACGGCGCGATGGACGAGTGGGAGATCCTCGCGAAGCTCGCGGGGATCGCCGGCGGCGCGGGCCCCGATGCGGATGTCGCCGTGATCGACGACTTCATCGCGGGCGAGGCCGTCCGGCGTGCAGTGCGCACGGCCACGTCCCCGATCGCCGGGCGCGACCCGGACGAGATCCTCGCGGTGCTCGAGCCGCGCGTCGGGCCCGAGCGACTCGTCGACCTGATGTTGCGGACCGGGCCCTACGGCGACGGCTTCGGCGCGAACCCGGGCGGCCTGTCGCTCGCGACGCTCGAGGCCGCCCCGCACGGCGTCGACCTGGGAGCGCTGGAGCCGCGGATCCCCGAAGTGCTGCGCACCGAGAGCGGCATGATCGAGCTGGCTCCCGAGCCGCTCGCGGCCGACGTGCCGCGCCTGGCCGCCGCGCTCATCGCCGGCGCTGCCCCCGAGGGCGGCATGCTGCTGATCGGCCGGCGCCAGCTGCGCTCGAACAACTCGTGGATGCACAACATCCCGAAGCTCGTCTCGGGGCCCGAGCGCTGCACCGTGCTCGTGCACCCGGACGACGCGGAGCGGCTCGGGCTGACCGACGGGGAACCGGCCGTCGTCTCCACCGCGCGGGGCGAGATCCGGCTCACCGCGCAGGTGACCGACGACATGATGCCCGGCGTCGTCTCCGTGCCCCACGGCTGGGGTCACGACCTCGAGGGCATCGAGCTCGACGTCGCCCGTGCGCACGCGGGCGCCAACGTCAACGTCCTGGGCGATTCCGGCGAGCTCGAACCGCTGACCGGGACGGCCGTGCTGAACGCGATCCCGGTCGAGCTCGCGCCGACGCTCCAGCCGGCCCCTGCGTAGAAGCGGGTCGGCTGATCGGGCGTACGGCGGATCGGCTCGGGTGCCGGCGGGCGCGGCGAGTCCGCCTCGCCTCTACCCTGTCAACGCATGATCCGGGCGGGGCATCGGTCGCGTCGACACGCCCTCATCCTCGTAGCAGCGATCTACGTCGTCGGAACCATCATCGCGCGACGTCGCGGCTATCCGATGGGCGGCGATGTGCTCGCGCGGTGCCGCGAGGGGCATGTCTTCACGACCATCTGGGTCCCGGGTGTATCGCTGAAGTCGATCCGGTTGGGATGGTGGAGATTCCAGCGTTGCCCGGTCGGGAGACACTGGAGCCTCGTCACTCCCGTGCGCGCGTCAGATCTGACGGACGAGGACAGACAGGCCGCCGCGCAGCACCACGATCTGCGAATCCCGTGACGGCCGGGACCTGCTGCGAACCGCGATAGTCCCAAGCGGGCGCGTGGCTTGCGGTCGCTGGGTCGCGGTGAGACAGTCGTCGAACGACGGAGGAGCGACCTGTGCGTTTCAGCCTGCAGCTGTTGCCGGAACAGTCGTCCGACGAGTTGCTCGACGTGATCGCGCTCGCAGACGCGCTGGGGTTCCACGGCTGTTACGGCGCGGACGAGATCTACCACAAGGACATCTGGCTGATCCTTGCCGCGGCGGCGACGCGCACCGGGCAGATCCGCCTTGGCCCGTGCGTGTCGCCGATCTTCCTCCGTGACCCCACGCACATCGCGCAGCTGGCAGCGACGTTGGATGAGCTCTCGCAGGGTCGCGTCGAGATCGTGTACGGGATCGGGAACCTCGCGATGCTCGACCAGTACGGGATCACCTGGCAGGGCACCCGCCCGCTCTCGCGCCTGCGCGAGGCACATGCGGTGATGCGGGCGGTCCTCGACGATGGAGCCGTCGACTTCGCCGGCGACTTCTACCGCTATTCCGGCGTCTTCACAGCAGCGCGGCCGGTCCAGGAGCACCTGCCGATCAAGATCGGCGCGATGGGCGGCCCGCGGTCGATGCAACTCGCGGGAAAGATCGCCGACGGCATGTTCACCGCCTGCGCGTATTCGCCTGAGGCGATCACGTACGCGATCTCGCATACCCAAACAGCCGCACACGAGGCCGGACGCGACGCGCGCACGCTCGACATCGCCGACAACGTGCTCGGCGCGGTCGGACGCGACGGCGCGGCTGCTCGCCGCGCCGCGCGCGTGCTGGCGGCGTTCTACATCCCGTCGATGCCGGGCCCCCTGCTGGAGCGCCACGGCCTCACGCGCGACGAGCTGCAGCCCGTGATCGACGCGTTCGCTGCGGGCAACACCGAACGCGCACTGAACCTCACGCCCGACCAGGTCGTCGACCGGCTCGTCGTCGCGGGTACCCCCGATGATTGGATCGAGCAGCTCCGAGCAATCCAGTCGACCGGACTCGAACACGTGCTCCTGTCTTTCGCCGACCCGTTCACCGTCCACGCCTGGAGCGGACGCCACGTTGAGGGCGTTCCCGACCTCGCCGCCCAGGTCCAGCTGATCCACGACGAGGTGCTCCCCGCGTTCGACTGACCTGCAGTGTGAGCTGCAACCGGGAGGGCACGGTCGCAGCGCAGTCGCTCCCGCTCAGACTCGAACCGCTCCTCGTAGGTGGGCGCTCGCTCCGCAGCTCCCAGGCCGGAAGGTCGTCGTGGGTCGGCGTACCTGGCGCTGATCGGTCAGCCCAGCGCATCACGTCCGGGTGACACGGCGCGCACAGCCGGATCTCGCAGCGACGATCCGCAACAGCAGTAGTCGCGCCCTTGGCCTCCAGCTCGAGCAGCCGCTTGACGTGGAACGCAGGGGGCGGTCGTGGCGACCTCGCTCCCGCGCCGACAGCAACCGGCTGAGTCAGGCCGCGGTCTCGCGCTGCGGCAGCTTCCAGCCCGGCCGTGGGAAGTGGCAGGTTTCGCCGTCCGGGTGGCGCTGGAGGTAGTCCTGGTCTTCGGCCTGGGCCTCCCAGAAGCGGCCGGCCTCGCTGATCTCGGTCACGGCCTTGCCGGGCCAGAGGCCTGATGCATCGACGTCGGCGATCGTGTCCTCGGCGACCTGGCGCTGCTCGTCGCTCGTATAGAAGATCTCGGAGCGGACGTGGGAGCCCGTCTCGTCGCCCTGACGGTCCTGGGTAGTCGGGTCGTGGATCTGGAAGAAGAACTCGAGGATGTCCCGGTAGGAGGTGCGCTCGGGGTCGAAGACGATCTCGACCGCCTCGGCGTGACCCTGAGGGTTCTCGTCGGTCGGGTTGTCGTTCTGCCCACCGGTGTATCCGACCCGGGTGGAGATGACTCCATCGCGGTGGCGCAGCAGCTCCTGGACGCCCCAGAAACAGCCTCCCGCGAGGATCGCGGTCTCGGCGTTGTCGCTCATCGCGTCGTCCTTCCTTCGACGTTCTGTCGAAGACTAGTTTCGGACGAGGCGATCGTCTACGCCGAGTCCGGCTCCCCGCCCCAGCCGCGGGCACCCGGCGCTGCCCTCTTGACAACCACGTCCATGTCAGTAGGCCCAGCCGTCGGTGTGGCAGCCGCGGTCGACCGGGCAGACCTCGGTCAGCCGGCCACTGGGCTGGAGGAAGTCCGACTTCTGCTGGCGTGCCGCGACGGTGTTGCGGACGAGCTCGTGCGGGTCGTTCCCCGCGCGCGGCGGCACGTTGCCCAGCGGCGGGACGTCGGTGCCCAGCGCGCCGCCGTCGCGGATCGGCCCGCTGTCCCACATCACGATCGCCGAGCCGACGGTCAGCGAGCCGGCGGGCGTGATGCCGTACAGCGGGATCTTGTCGAACGTGCGCCCGGGGTCGTAGGCGGGCAGGCGGCCGACGGCACCGGTCGTGGCGCCGTCCCCGATCGTGCGCGCCTCGTTCTCGGCGGTGATCTGCGCGACCTGATGGTCACCGACGGCGACGTCGAGCAGGACGCTGTGCAGCGGCGTGCTCTCCGGCGGCGAGCCGGTCATGTGCGCCGCCCAGCCGTCGGCCTCGCCGCGATCCCACAGGCTCTGCACCACGGTGAGGACCAGCATGCGGTCGAAGCGGTCGGGATAGGCGGGGACGAAGAACGCGTTGTAGGCGTCGAAGTCGACGCTGCGCGGCAGCAGCAGGCTGTAGTCCATCCCGGGCACGCCGAGCACGGCCCGCGTGAAGTCCGGCGCGATCGCGGTGAGCGCGCCGCCGAAGATGCCGCCCTGGCTGTTGCCGTCGTAGTAGAGGTTCGACGTGTCGATGAGCGGGGCGCCGGCGGGCGACCTGAACGCGGCCTGGCTCACGAGCCCCTGCGGGTGGATCATCAGGCGTCCGAGCAGCAGGCCGTTGAGCAGGCCCTGCTGGAGGCGGTCGGCGAGCGACGGGAAACCGGAGAAGTTCTTCAGGATCGAGATCGCGTTCGGCACGTCCTCGTCGGCCATGCCGATCTCACGAGTCGCGCAGAAGACGAAGTCGTGCTCCTGGGCCATCGCCTGCACGTTGCCGGCCTCGACCTCGTCGGGGCTTCCGAGCAGGCCGTGGCCGTAGAGGCTGAGTCGCGCCGGGGCCGTCAGGGCCGCACGCGGGATGACGCAGTAGAACTGCGCCTTCATCGTGTTCCCCTTGATGCGTTTGGGGATCCAGCTGAAGGCCGTCTTCTTCATCGTGCGGTAGGCGAACCGCGCCCCGGGCGGGCACCCGGGCTTGTCGAGGTAGCAGGGCGCGATCATCGTCCCCACGACCTCGCGCGCGAGCTTGTCGTTCTGCCCGTCCTTGCAGCCGTCGGCGTCGCAGGGCGCGAATTCCTTGACCGTGTCGATCGAGAACGCGGGAGCGCGCCCCGCGACCTTGCCGTCGACGAGGTTGTTGTCACCCAGGGTGGCGAACGCGTTGTCGCGGATGGACAGCATGCGCTCCTCGATGTTGCGTTCGCTGGCGACGGTGAAGTCCCACGCGAGGAAGAGCGAGGAGCGCTTGATCTTCGCCTTGCGCTCGAGCGTCGAGAAGATCCTGGCGAAGTGCGCACGGCGCCCAGCGAGCGTCGGGTCCTTGATCCTCAGGCCGTCGCGCAGGGCGCGAAAGTCCGGGCCCGGCTGGATGATCGAGCCGTTGGCCCGGCGCAGGTTGCTGAGCGCGACGATGTAGCGGTGGCCCTCGGCGAGGTTCTTCGCCGGATGGATCATGAGGATCCGGTCCCTCGCCGTCGTGGCGCCGGAGTCGAGCTCGGCCCACACGAGCTGGCGCTTGCCGGTCTTTGCGTCGATGACGGCGATCGGCTGGCCCGGGTCCAGGCTCTCGCGCAGATCGTTGATCGGGACGGCCCCGGTCCGCTTGAGGTCGATTCCCGGGACGTAGGTGAGGATGCCGGTCCCCGGGCTGAACCCGTCGCTGCGGTCGTAGTCGGTGGTGTCGATCGGCTGCCCCTGCTTGTTGCCCGGGAGCTCCGCGGAGTGCAGGTTCAGGCGCCGGCCGGTGTCAGTCCGCGCGTCGGGAACCGTGAAGTGATCGTTCGGGTAGGGCAGCAGGCAGGCGCGCGGATCGATCGGATCGCACCCGTGCGCGGGCGCGCTCTTCGCGACGGCGGACGGCACGGCGGCGAGCGCCATGACGATGGCGCCGGCGAGGACGGCGAGGCTGGGCCTGCTCACGGGTGATCTCCTCCAGAAGCGTCCGCGGGTGCGCGTTCCTGCGACCCCCGGATGCGCGAAGGTAGCACGCGCCGAGCGCCCGCCGCGCCGCTTGAACAGCGGCATTCAAGCGGCGGCGAACGGGCTCAGCGCATCGCGGACCGGCGCGGGGATCGGCGTCTTCGTCCAGGCCTCGGCGTCGACGAAGACGTGGCGCAGCTCGCCCTCGACGAGCAGCTCGCCGTCGCGGCGCACGCGCATGCACGTCGTCATCCCGGTGCTGCCCAGCCGCGTGATCTCCGCTTCGACGTCGACGAGGTCATCGAAGCGGGCCGAGCCGAGGAACCGCGCGGTCGCCTCGGCGACGACCATGTCGATGCCGAAGTCGGCGATCATCGTCGCGTACGAACGCTCCAGGGCGGTCCGCCAGAGCTCGGTCATGGTGATGTCGAAGTACGCGAAGTACTGCGCGTTGAAGACGATGCTCTGCGGGTCGCACTCGTGGTAGCGCACGCGCAGCGTGTGGACGAAGGGAGCCATGCGCGGGGCAGTCTGCCGCATCCGGACGCCGCTTAGAACCGGTTTCGGAATGAGGCGGCGGTCGTCGGGCGACGGGATCGTGGATGGCGGGTGCTGCACGATGGCGAAACCGAGATGCATCGGGCATGGGGTGGCAGCCGGCGCCACGAGCCCGCGATCCGACGAGCGGCGGCTCTGAAACCGGTTCGGAGTCAGGCCACGAGCCGCACCAGCGGGCCACCGCCGCCGGCGCCGAGCCCCCCACCGCGAGCGAGCGCCGCGATCCGCTGGACGTAGCCCTGCGTCTCGGCGATCGGCGGCACGCACCAGCACGCGGCGACCGCTCCGGGGCCGGCGTTGTAGGCCGCCAGCGCCAGCGGCACGGAGCCGAAGCGCCGCAGCAGGTCGTGCATGAGGTGTGCCTGGGCATCGATCGCGGCGACCGGATCGAACGGGTCGGCCAGCCCGTAGATGCGCGCCGTCCCGGGCATGAACTGCGCGATGCCCGAGCGCGCCCGCCGGCGAGCGCGCGTGCGCGTCGAAGCCCGACTCCTGCTGGAGCTGCGCGGCGAGCAGTGCCGCGCCGACGGCCCAGCGGCTGGAGGCGGCCCGCAGCGGTGCAGCGAGCGCCGCGGGCACGTACGACGGCACAGCCGAAGCCGCGCCGGCACCCGCCGGGGCGAACCCGACCGACGCGCTTCCCGGGCTGAACCGGTACCCGAAGTGCCACGGCTCCCACGGGTAGCGCCGTACGAACCCGTACGGAGCCGCGTGCGCAAGCAGCCAGCCGTAGGCGGCCGCGGGCCCGAGGTCGAGCTCGGTCCCCAGGCGATGCAGCGACGTGCCGGGCCGCGCGACCCATGTCGGATCGGGGTGTGCCGCGAACAGCCGTGCCTGCTCGCTGTTCGAGCGGAACGCGCTCACGACGACGAGGCCGAGCCCGGAGCGCCGGGCGGCCGCCGCGAGGCGGTCGAACGCGAGCGCCACGTCCGGTCGCATCGGCTTGCCCTGGCGCAGGGCGAACGGACCGGGGTACTCGCCATCGCCGATCGGCGCCGCCGCGATCGCGGACACCTCGGCCTCGGCGCTCGCCCGATCCCCCATCACGGCGATGCCCGGCAGGGCGAACGTGCCCCGCACGATCACGCGCACGCGCTGCGGGAGCGCACCCGCCCCGAACGCGACGCGGACCTCGCGCGCGCCGTTGCGGGCGGCCGTGCGCTCGGCGACGCCGCGCGCCAGCGCGAGATACGCCGCCGGAGTGAGCCTTCGCGCGCCGCGGTCGAGCACGCGCGGGCGCGCGTCGAGCAGCGCCCGCGCCCCGGCCAGCGCCGCGAGGTCCGCCGCCCGCTGCCGCGCCCCGTGAGCCGCGATCCCGGCAGCGACCCAGCCGAGCGCGACCGCGCCGGCGAGCACGGCCGCCAGCGCGCCGGCGAGCAGGAGCAGCGCCTGTCCGCGCTCGCCGGCGCCGCGGCTCACGCGGCGCCCTCGAGCAGCGGTCCGAGCGCTCGGCGCAGCGGTGCCGCCGCGACAAGGCCCGCGCGGGCGAGCAGGCCCGCGCCCGCGGGGGCGGGCGCCAGGCAGTGCGGTTCGAAGCCCGAGCGCGTGAGCCCGTCGAGCACGAGCGCGGCGAGCGGAGCGCCCGGGTCGCCGGCGACGGCCACGCGCGGGGTCGCGTCCAGCAGCCGGTCGAAGGCCTCGCCGCGCGTGCCGCAGATCGCGAGCACGCACGGCGCCGGCAGCGCGGCGGCCACGCGCTCCGCGGTCGCAGCCGCCGCCACCTCGGTCTCGGGCAGCACCGCCCGCACGATGCGCCCGCGCGCGGACGCGGCTGCGCCGAGATCGCCCGCCGCGCGCGCCGTCGCCGCCGCTGCGCGGCGCGCCGGCGCGGACACGACGAGCGCTGCATCGTCCGCCTCGCGCCCGCCCCACCACAGGACGACGCCCACGCCGCCCTCGCGACCCAGCTCCAGCGCCGCCGCGGCCGCCCACGGCTCGACGTCGGCGGCGCGGCCGAGCAGGGCGCAGGCGATCGCGCTCACGCCGGCGGCCCGGCGTCGGCGAGCACGACCGTGCGCAGTCGCCCTGCGAGGCCGGGCAGCACGGACGGCGGGCGCAGCTCCACGCGGACCTCGCGTCCGCGGACGCTCACCGACAGCCGAGCACGCGACCAGCCCGGCAGCGCCGCACGCGCCGCCGCAGCGGGATCGCGATCCTGCAGCAGCGCAGCCGCGCCGGCGCCGGCGGCGTTCCCGGCAAGCTCGCGGCACGCACCCGCCGCGAGCAGCTGTGCCGCAGCGAGCGCGACGAGCATCACCAGCGGGACGACGGCCAGCAGCTCGATCGTCGCCTGGCCGCGCGCCGCTCTCATCCGCCGGCTCCGGCCGGCCCCGCGACGGCTCGGACGTCGCCCAGGCGCGCCCCGCCGACGACCATGCGCAGCGGCAGCCGCACCTCGACCCGGCCGTCGGCGCGGCGGGCGACGCGCACGGCACCGGCGAGCCCGCCGGGAAGCGCGCCGCGGGCGGCGCTGCGCGGGTCACCGCCGACGAGCTGCGCGCGCACCGCCGCGCGCACCGCGGAGGCCGCGAGCGCGTGCTCCTGCCCGGCGACGACACCCTGCCAGGCGGCCAGCGCGAGGGTGAGGATCAGCGGCAGCAGCGCGACGAGCTCAACGCTTGCCTGCCCGCTCTCCCCCGTCCCTGACCGCTGCATGCGCGCAGGCTCGCGCGCACCCCGGTGACGGCGCCACGACGAGCCTGTGACGCGAGTGCGACGCCGCTCAGGCGCTGTGCGCGCGCTGCGCGTCGAGCCCGCCGCTGAGTGTCCTGACGAGCGCCGCGAACGACGCATCGAGGTCGAGCGGCAGGGCGAACCCCCCGCCTGACTCCAGCGCGATGAAGCCGTGCAGCGCGCTGCGGATCACGCGCACCGCGTGAAGCTCCTCTTCCGCGCCGAGCTGCCACGGCCGGATCACGGCGATCACGATCTCGACCGGCCGGGCCGCCGCCCCCGCGTGCTCGGCGTCGCCGGCGGCGGGCGCCGCCACCGTCGCCGCGTAGCAGCCGGGGTGCTGGCCTGCGTAGGTTCGATAGGCGTGCGCCATGGCCTCGAGCGCCTCGTTCCCGGAGCGCCCGACCGTCGCGCCGCCCAGCGCGGCGCTGAGGCCGGCGATGCCGCGCAGCGACACCTCGCGCAGCAGCGCCTCGCGGCCGTCGACGTGGTTGTACAGCGACGGGGGCCGGACACCCAGGTCGGCCGCCACGCGCGCGAGCGTGACGGCCTCCAGACCGTCGGCGTCCGCGATCGCGACCGCCGCGTCCACGACGCGCTCGCGATCCAGGCCCTGGCGCGGCACGTCAGCGGGCCTTGGCGATCGCGGCGTCCATCGCGGCAGTGGGCTCCTCGACGACGGGGCCGTGGCCGGGGCCAGGCGCGCCGGATCGAGCGCGCGCAGCGCAACCGCGGTGCGCAGTGCCGTCGGGCGGTCCCAGGTCGCCATCGACGACAGCGGAAAGCGCCAGTTCGGCGCCGCGCTCGTCGCGACGCCGCCGAGCGTCGTGTACGCGTCGGCGCAGTAGAGCGTGCGGTCGCGGGTGTCGAGGAAGGCGACCTGTCCCGGGGTGTGGCCGGGCGCGGCGACGACCTCGAGCGAGCCGACGCGGTCGCCGGGTGCCAGCGTGGCCGTCGGGCTCGCGCTCGCCCCGGGCCAGCTGCCCGCGAACTTGGAGGCCGGCTCGCGGCGTCGCGCGAGACGTCTTGCGCAGGAGCCGCTCTCGCGCCCGGATCGATCTCCGCGGCCGGCACTCGGCGACGCGTCGAGCGATCCGAGGCCGTGGCGCGGCACGATCAGCTGGCCCGGCGTCAAGCGACCTCGTCAGAGCAGCGCGCGATACCGGCGCCAGACGAACACGAGCGCCAGGACGGCGAGGCCCACGATCGCCGCGAACCCCAGGCCGCCGGCCGCCGTCGCCGTCATCCGGGAGTAGCCGGCGAACGCCAGCACGAGCGCGCCCACGGCCGCGTAGCCGAGTGCACGCGTGGCGGTCGGCAGCGTCTCCAGATCCATGCGGTGGCGCCGGTACAGGTAGGCCGCGCCGAGGGCGAAGACCCCGATGAAGGCGAGCGACAGGGTGCGCGAGATGATCGCCGCCGTGTCGCTGCCCCCGGGCAGGAACTGGATCGCGGCGGCGATCGCAAGGACGATCGCGATGTTGCGGGCGGCGACCACGCCCACAGCGTACGGCCTGGCTACAGCGCGGCGCGCTCGGTGACGGGCGCCGGCGCGGCGACGTCGGCCGGGAGGCTGTCGGGCACGACGATCGCGCCCTCGGCCGGCTCGGCGGCGAAGCGGTAGCCGACGCCGAAGTGCGTGTGGATGTAGCGCCACTGCGGCGAGGCCTTCTCGAGCTTCTGGCGCAGCTTGCGCACGAAGACGTCGACCGAGCGGTCGCCGCGGGCCATCGCGTAGCCCCAGACCCGCTGGTAGATCTCCTCGCGCTCCAGCACGCGGCCCTCGGCCCCGGAGAGCAGCTCGATCAGCTCGAACTCGCGGCGCGTGAGGTCGACGGAGCGGCCCTCGACGAAGGCCTGGAAGCGGTCCGCGCGGATCTCCAGCTCGCCGACGAGCACGGGCCCGGCCCCCGCAGCGCGACTCGGTGCGCCGCCGGCGGCGTACGACGGCCTCGACGCGCGCGATCAGCTCCTCGGGGTGGCAGGGCTTCGCCAGCCAGTCGTCGGCGCCCAGGCGCAGCCCGCGCACGCGCTGCGCGACGGACGAGCGCCCGCAGACGACGATCCCCATCCCGGGGATGCCCGCGGCGACCGCGCTCGAGGTACTCCCAGGCCTGCGGGCCCAGCACGTTCGGGTCGACGACCAGCGCGCTGACGCGCATCGCGACGAGATCCTCGACGGGCACGGGGCTGGCGAGCGTGCGGTGCTCCCAGCCCAGGCGGTCGAGCCGCTTGGTCAGGACCTGGAGGAAGCCGGAGTCGGTGTCGATGATGGCGACGCGCGGCAGGCGCGCCGGCGGCCGTGAGCCCCCTGACGATCCGTCGTCAGGGTGCGCGCTGGTCCGAGGAATGCATGACGCGCCGGAGTCTAGGGGTTCAGCGGGCGCCGGCGCCCCGTACTTTCACACGGTTTCACCGGATGTTCACAGGGCGGCCGGCGGTGCCACCCGATCGGCGATTGGCTAGACCTCAGTGGGGCGTATCGACCGGAAACTCGCGGAACAGCCCGGTCACGACGAAGATCGATCTGCTCGCCGATGTCGACGGCGTTGTCGCCGATGCGCTCGAGCGCGCGCGCGACCATCGTCATCATCATCGCCCACTCGCGCTTGTCCTCCGATCGTCGCCGACCATCGACGGCCATGCGGAAGATCTCCCGGTTGAGGCGGTTGATCTCGCGGTCCTGACGCGCGAGGTCGTCCGCCAGGTCGACGTCGCGGTCCGGGAAGGCGAGCTTCGCCTCGACGACCTGCGCGCGCGCGGCCGCGCCCATCCGCAGCGACGCGCTCCAGGAGCTCCGGCACGACCGGCGGCTCGTTGCCGACGAGCGGGATCAGCTTGGCGATGTTCACGCACTGGTCGCCCATGCGCTCGACGTGCTTGATCACGTGCAGCAGCGCGGCGACGAGCCGCAGGTCGGTGGCGACCGGCGCCTGCAGCGCGAGCAGCGACAGGATCCCCTGGTGGACCTCGAGGTAGCGCCCGTCGATGCGGTCGTCGTCGGCGATCACGAACGTCGCGAGCTCGACGTCCTGGTGCTCGAGCGCCTCGAGCGCGCGGTCGAGCTGCTCGACGACGAGGTCGAGCCCGCCGAGCGCCTGGGCCTCGAGCTCGGCGCAGGTGCTCGTGGAACTGGTGGCGCAGTTCGGCCATCGGCGGTGCTCCTCCTACCCGAACTTCCCGGTGACGTACTCCTCGGTGCGGGAGTCGTCGGGGTTCGTGAAGATCTTCTCGGTGTCGGCGTGCTCGACGAGCTCGCCGCATCAGCATGAACGCCGTCGTGTCGGCGACGCGCGCGGCCTGCTGCATGTTGTGCGTGACGATCACGATCGTGTAGCGCTGCTTGAGCTCGTGCGATCAGCTCCTCGATCTTCAGCGTCGCGATCGGGTCGAGCGCCGAGCACGGCTCGTCCATCAGCAGCACCTCGGGCTCGACGGCGATCGCGCGGGCGATGCACAGGCGCTGCTGCTGGCCGCCGGAGAGCCCGATGCCCGGCCGGCTCGAGCCGGTCCTTGACCTCGTCCCACAGGCCGGCGCCGCGCAGCGACGCCTCCACGAGCTGGCCGAGGTCGCCGACCGCTTGCTCGTCAGCCGCAGGCCCGCGGCGACGTTGTCGAAGATCGACATCGTCGGGAACGGGTTGGGCTTCTGGAAGACCATGCCGATCGCGCGGCGCACGGCGATGACGTCGACCGCCGGGCCGTAGAGGTCGACGTCGTCGAGCAGCACCGCTGCCCTCGCAGCGCGCGCCGGGGATCTCCTCGTGCATGCGGTTGATGCAGCGCACGATCGTCGACTTGCCGCAGCCCGACGGACCGATCATCGCGGTCACCCGTTGGCGCGCGTACTCGAGGTCGACGCCCTTGACCGCGCGCGTCTGCGCCGTAGTAGGCGTCGACGGATCTCGAGCGTGACCGTGTGGCCCGGCCTGCTCCGGCTGGCCGTGCGCGCCGCGGCGGCCTCGACTGGCGGTCGATCGGCGGCCCGCGCGGCGGCGGAGCCGGGCGTCGGACTCCGGTTCTGCGCTCACTGGATGGATCCTCTGACGCGGCTGTCCGTGCTCGGTACTGACTCTGGCTCGGCTCATGCAGGCGGCTCCTGCGCGCGATGAGGCGCGCGACGATGTTCAGGATGAGGATCATGGTGACGAGCGTCAGCGCCGCGCCCCACGCACGCGTGACGAGCGCGGTCCTGGGCCTGCCGACGTCGGTGAAGATCTGCACCGGCAGCGAGTTCATCCGGCCGTTGAGGTTGAAGGTCGTGCCCTGGACGATGGCCGCGGTGAACAGCAGCGGCGCCGTCTCGCCGGCGGCGCGCGCGATCGCGAGCAGCGAGCCGGTGACCAGCCCCGGGAGCGCCGTCGGCAGCACGACGCTGCGCGACGACCCGCCAGCGCGGGGCGCCGAGCGCGAGCGCCGCCTCGCGCAAGCCCCGCGGGCACGAGCAGCAGGACGACCTCGGCGGAGCGCGTGACGATCGGCAGCATCAGCAGCGCGAGCGCGATGGAGCCCTTCCAGCCGGCGAACCCCGAGCCGCCGACGCTTCGCGACCACCAGCACGATGTAGACGAACAGGCCGAAGACGATCGACGGCACGCCCGTGATCACGTCGACGAAGTAGCGCACGACGGACGCGAAGCGGCTGTCCTGCCGTACTCGACGAGGTAGAGCGCGACGCCGATGCCGATCGGGATCGCGATCAGCCGAGGCGAGCGCGACCATCTCGATCGTGCCGAGGATCGCGCTCTTGATGCCGCCGGGGTCGCCGAGGAAGTTGCCGGTCGGGTCGGTCGTGAAGAAGTTCCAGCTCAGCGCCTCAGGCCCTGCTCCGAGCAGGTAGGACGATCACGAGCACGAGCGGGACGAGCGCGACGAGCGTCAGCGCCAGCAGGACGATCCGCATGACGCGGTCGGTCCGCCGGCGGCGGCCGCTGGTCGACGCGAGGGCGACGGGCCCGCGAACCGCTGCTCATTCGGCGAGCCCCTGCCCATCAGCGGCGCAGCGGTCGGCATCCCGATCTCCGCCTGCGTCGGCGAGATGTTGCGCGCCGGTCGCCGCGCATGACGAGTACGCGCGCGATGCCGTTGACGAGCAGCGTCAGCACGAACAGCACGAGGCCGGCGGCGATCAGCGCCGCCGAGTGCAGCTGTCGTTGGCCGCCTCGCCGAACTCGTTGGCGATCACCGCCGCCAGGGTGTAGCCCTGGTCGAAGAGCTGCTTGCCGATCGTCGGCGCGTTGCCGATCACGAGCGTGACCGCGATCGTCTCGCCGATCGCGCGGCCGAGGCCGAGCATCGCGCCGCCGACGATGCCGGCGCGCGAGTACGGGAGCACCGCGATGCGGATCATCTCCCAGCGCGTCGCGCCGAGCGCGAGCGCGGCCTCCTTGTGCTCCGGCGGGACGGTCGAGATCACCTCGCGGCTGATCGCGGTGACGATCGGCAGGATCATGATCGCGAGGATCAGGCCCGGCGATGAAGTAGTTGGGCCCCGCGACCGGCGCCGCCGATGAACGGCAGGAAGGCGAAGGTGTCGGCGACCCACTGCTCGGCCGGCTGCAGCTTCGGGATCAGGAAGAAGATGCCCCACAGGCCGTAGACGACCGACGGGCACGGCCGCGAGCAGCTCGACGAGGATCGTGAGCGGCGCGCGCAGCCGGCGCGGGCAGAGCTCGGTGACGTACAGCGCCGTGGCGACGGCGATCGGGACGCCGATCACGAGCGCGACGGCCGAGGTGATCGAGCGTCCCGACCAGCGAGCGGCCAGCGCGCCGTAGATGTTGCGCGAGACGTTCCAGTCGTTGCTGAAGATGAAGCCGAAGACCCCGATCTGCGCGAACGCCGGGCTCGCCTTGTCGATCAGGAAGACGAAGAAGAAGACGATCAGCGCGCAGGATCAGCGCCGCGAGGATCGTCAGGAACCAGCGCGAACGCGGGATCGGGCAGGCGGCCCGCGCGGCGACCCCTGGAGGCCGAGCGGCCGCCGGAGTCGCCGACGCGGTGCGATGGCGCCTGCCTCCATCGCTGCTAGCGCGATCGCCGCGCCGTTGCAGGTGAGCGTCGCCGTCTGCGCCTTGGCCTTGCGTCAGCAGCGACGCCGGCAGCGGCGCGTAGGACAGCTGCTTGAGCGACAGCCTGACCGTCGCCCAGCCCGTAGTCGATCGAACGCCTTCGACGCCTTGGCCGCTCGAGCTGCTCGGCGCCGCCGGCCTTGCAGAGGTCCTTGTAGACGATCGATGAACGTCTGCGAGGTGATCGGGTAGGCCTGCGGGTTCGGGCGAGTTGATCGCCGACGATCGCCGAGGTCCGGCGGGACCGTGATGCCCGTCGGCCGCGGCCGAGGTCGAGTCGAGCGTCGGCGCGACGTAGTTGCCGGCTGTTGTTCTTGACCGCCGCGTAGGTGAAGTTGTTCTGCAGCGCGTAGGCCTGCTCGACGTAGCCGACCGCGCCGGCGTCTGCTTGACCGCCGCGGCGACGCCGTCGTTGCCCTTGGCGCCGGTGCCGGTCGGCCACTTGAGCGTCTTGTCCGACGCCGACCTCGCTCTTCCACTGCCGGGCTGTAGTCCGCCAGGAACGCCGTGAAGCCCTTCGGTCGTGCCCGAGGAGTCCGAGCGGTGCACGACCGTGATCGCCGTGCTCGGCAGGCTGACGCCGGGGTTCAGCGCGGCGATCGCGGGGTCGTTCCACTTCTTGATCTTGCCGAGGAAGATGTCGGCGATCGTCGGGCCGTCGAGCTTCAGGCCGGTCTTCACGCCGGACAGGTTGTAGGAGACGGTGATCGCGCCGAGGCCGATCGGGATCTGAGCGACCGGGCCCTTCTTGGCAGCGCCTTGTCGTCGGGCTTCAGCGGCGGGTCGCTGCCCGGCGAAGTCGACGGTCCCGGCCTGCGAGCTGGGCGATGCCCGCGCCCGAGCCGACGGCCTGGTAGTTGACGGTCAGGCCCTGGCCCTTGAGCGTGCTGCCCCACTGCTCGTAGATCGGGCGCGGCGAACGTCGAGCCCGCGCCGTTGACGTCGTCGCCGCTGCTGCCGCCGGAGCTCGGACGAGCTGCGCCGAGCTGCTGGATCGAGCTGCTGCTAGCCGCACGCGGCGATCACGAGCGACAGCGGCATGCGAGCGGCGATCGCGCCGGAATCCGACGTATCCTCATGAGGTCTCCTTCGTCTGGATGTCGTGCGACCCGAGGCTCCACGCCGAAGCTCGGGCATCAGTCTGTTACCGAGGCGTGGCCGGTCGTGTGAACGTGCCTTGTGAACGCTCGGGGTGAAACCGGTAGCCGAAGCCGACGTGGGTGTGGATGAAGCGCCAGTCCGGCAGCGCGCGCCTCGAGCTTCACGCGCAGCTTGCGGACGTAGACGTCGATCGAGCGGTCGCCGTCGCGGAGGTCGCTGCCCCAGACGCGTTCGTAGAGGTCCTCGCGGCGCACGATGCGCCCCTCGCTGCGCGCCAGCTCCGTCAGCAGCCCGAACTCGCGCACCGACAGCGTCAGCGCCGCCCGGCGACGACCACGAGCCCCTCCTCGGGGCCGGATCTCGAGCTTGCCGCCTGAGCACGTCGGCTCCACCGTCCTGGCGCGCTCTCCGGCCACCACCATCGCGGCGTCCAGCACGGCGCTGCGCGCCGCCGTGGAGTTGCAAACTGTGAAATCCATGTGAACGAGTCGTGAACCCGTCCCGGCATCCCGCGGCGGCCCTCTACCGTCGGCGCCGTGACGCTGCTGCGCCGCTCGTACGACCGTTCCTGCTCGACCTCGTCGAGGAGTCGGGGCGCAACGTGCAGCGCGCGACCTGCTGCTGCGCGACCTGATCGTCGACTACCCCGAGCACGCCGAACTGGCGCACGACCTGAAGGTCTGCGAGCAGGAAGGCGACCGCATCACGCACGACATCATCCACCGCCTCGGGCCGGCAGGGTCCGCGCGCCGTTCGGCGTCGCCGACGGCTACGCGCTGGCGACCGCGCTCGACGACATCGTCGACCACTCCGAGCAGACCGCCGACACCCTCGGCGTCTACGGGGTCGAGGCGCCGATGGAGCAGGCCGTCGAGGTCACCGACGTCCTCGTCGGCGCGGGCGAGCAGATCGCGCACGCGCTGCGCTGCCTGCGCACGGGCACCGAGGTCGGCCCGCGCCTCGTCGAGATCCACCGCCTCGAGAACGAGGGCGACCGGCTGCAGCGCGACGCGGTCGCGTCGCTGTTCGCGGGCGGCATCGACCCGATGGTCGTGATCCGCTGGAAGGACATCTTCGGGTCGCTCGAGCGCTGCCGTCGACGCGTGCGAGCACGTCGCGCACGTGCTCGAGGGCATCGCGCTCAAGCGCGGGCGCCGCCACGCCGGCGCCCGCGCTCGGTGATGCCCGCACCCCTGCGCCGGCGTCGTTTCCAGGGGAACCTGCTGCACGCGGCGCCGGTTTCCGATACAAAAGCGTGATCGTGATGCGGAGGAGAACCGCCACGGCCGCGTCTGCGGCCGCTCTTGTTGCTGCGGCCGCGCTGGCGGGTAACGCCTCCGCGCAGGACGCCGGGCAGGCGGCGACGACCACCGACACGACGGCCACCACGCCCGTCGGGCCGGCATCCACCACGCCGCAGCCGACGACCACCACGACCGACCCGACGGCGCCTGCGACGACCGATCTCGGCACGCTCGACGTGCAGGTCACGACGCCGCCGCCGGCCGCGAAGAACACGAAGAGCGCCGCGCAGCAGCGCCGCGAGGGCGCCGCGAAGTTCCTCGCACAGGAGCGCAGGGCGCAGAAGCTGCAGGCAGCCCAGCAGCAGCAGGATGCGGCCGCGGCGCCGTTCGCGAACCTGCCGTCGCCGCTCAACGCCCCGCCGGTCACCGGCGTGCCGGACGTCCTGATCGACAGCTTCCGCGTCCCGCCCTTCCTGCTGCCGATCTACCAGGCCGCCGGCGTCGAGTACGGCATCCGCTGGGAGGTCCTGGCGGCGATCAACGAGATCGAGACCGACTACGGGCGCAACCTGTCCGTCAGCAGCGCCGGGGCACTCGGCTGGATGCAGTTCATGCCCGGGACGTGGGCGACCTACGGGGTCGACGCGAACAACGACGGGCGCAAGGACCCCTACAACCCGGTCGACGCGATCTTCGCTGCGGCGCGCTACCTGAAGGCCGCCGGCGGGGACACGAACCTGCAGGCCGCGATCTTCTCCTACAACCACGCCCAGTGGTACGTCGACTCGGTGATGGCGCGCGCCGCCTCGCTGGCCGCGCTGCCGAGCGACCTCGTCGGCGCGCTCACCGGCCTGACGATGGGCCGCTTCCCCGTCACCGGCCAGACCTCGTACGCGGGCGCCTACGACGCGTCGGCCTCGACCTCGGCGGTCAAGGCGAGCGGGAACGCGTCCGTCGCGATCGCCCCGACCGCCGGGCGCCACGCGATCGACGTCTACGCCAAGCCGGGCGCGGCCGCCGTCGCCGTGCAGGACGGCAGCGTCGTCGCCGTCGGCGCCAGCAGGCGCCTCGGCCGCTTCGTGCAACTGCGCGACGTGTACGGCAACACGTACACCTACGGCCACCTGCAGTCGGTCAGCGCGCTGCACGTCGTCCCGCGCGCCGACGCCAAAGCCGCGAGCGCCACGATCCGCACCCCGCGCCAGGATCCCCGCCCGAGTGCACCCGCGACCGCCGGAGCCCGCAGCCGTGCGTCCGGCGCGAGCGCGTCACGCCGGACGGCCCGCAAGGGCGCCGCGAGCCACGCGGTGCGCCCGAAGGTGCTCAAGGAGCGCCTGTTCGCCGACCCCGCGCGCGTCAACGCCTACCACGCCGGCGGCCAGCGCCAGCTCGTCGCCGCCGCGAAGGCCGCGCCGGTCGTGGTGCAGTCGGTGCAGACGAGCGACCTGGGTCGCTATCTGGCGCCGCCCTACGCGCTGCGCCGCTCGCAGGTCGCGCTGCTGCCGCTGAAGAAGGGCTCGCGCGTGATCGCCGGGTCGATCCTCGGCCGCGTCGGCACGGCCTCGCTGCAGTGGGACACCCAGGCCGCAGCGAGCGTCGCCGCCGCCAGGCACCTGCAGCTCGCGCGCGCGCCGCACCTGCGCTTCGAGATCCGCCCGGCCGGCGCGGGCGCCCCGCGCGTGGATCCCACGCCGATCCTCGACGGCTGGCACCTGCTCGCGTCGACGAACGTCTACGGCTCCCAGAACCCGCTGCTGGCCGGCACCGCGGCCGCCGGTGAGGGCGCGACGATCGGCCAGATCCTGCTGATGAGCAAGGAGACGCTCGAGCGCCGCGTGCTCGCAGACCCGGCCGTCGGCATCTACGCGTGCGGGCGCCAGGACATCCAGGCCGGCGCGATCGACCGCCGCGTGCTCGCGACGCTCGAGTTCCTCGCCGCCAGCGGCTACAAGCCGACCGTCTCGGCGCTCAAGTGCGGCCACAGCCTCTACACCACGAGCGGCAACATCTCCGAGCACAGCACCGGCGACGCCGTCGACATCGCGGCCATCAACGGCACGCCGATCGTCGGCCACCAGGGCCCCGGCTCGCTGACCGACACCGTCGTGCGCAAGCTGCTGACGCTGCAGGGCACGATGAAGCCCCACCAGATCATCACCCTCATGCAGTACCCCGGCACCGACAACACGCTCGCGCTCGCCGACCACTACGACCACATCCACGTCGGCTTCCACCCGATGTTCGGCGACAACGTCAAGCTCGGCAGCCAGCTCGCCACGATCCTCAAGCCCGGTCAGTGGAACCGCCTGATCGGGCGCATCGGCGCGATCCAGAACCCGACCGTGGCTGTCAGGCCGAGCAAGTACGCGCTGAAGGTCAAGGTCTCGCTGCCCAAGCACTAGGTCCGGCGGCTCACGCCGCCGCCACCTCGTCGAGCGTCACCGCCGTCCGCCCGCGCGCCCGCTCGAGCACCGCCTCGACCGCCCCCACCCGGCGCGGCTCCAGATCGCGAGGGCTGATGTCGAGCCGCAGGACGTTGCCTGCGGTCGCCGCTCGGGCCCGGACGAGCCATGGCGAGACGAGGCGGTGCATGCACGAGCGTTCGCCCGGCGCGAGCGTCGGGCCGACCGCCGTTCCCTGCGGCAGCCCGCCCGCGCGATAGAGCCGGGTCCGGCCCGCCCACCAGCTGAACCGTGAGGCGAGCGTCGCGTGCAGCGCCGGCGTGTAGGCGTACGCGGGCGCGACGAAGCCCTTCGGCTCCAGCCCGGCGAGCCGCAGGATCCGCCAGCCTGCCTCGACGGCGCGCCGCGTCTCCCCGAGGTCGAGCCCGGCGAACTCCGCGTCGGGGCGCTGAGCCCGGGTCATCGGGGCGCGGGCGGCCAGACGCGCCGGCCGTGAGCAACGGTCGCGCAAGCCGTGCTGGGCGATCGCGTCCCCACGACGGCGACGCTCCTCGAGCCAGGCGACGAGGCCGTCGCCGTGGTCCCCGATCGGGTGCAGGTCCGGCGCGGGGACGACGAGCAGCGTCACGCGGCCGATGCCGTGGTCGTCGAGCCAGTCGCGGATCAGCGCGCAGCGCTCGAAGGTCGCCGGTTCGACGTCGTGCAGGGCGACGGCGATCTCGCTGCGGTCGGACCTCACGCGCGCGCCCCCTCGGCGGTGCGCGCGGGGACCGCCGCGCGCCCGGCGAGCGCACGTGTGTAGCCCTCGGCGAGGCGCTCGAGCGAGCGCTCCCACGTGCGTCGGCGCACACCATCGATCGTGTCGTGATCGGTGATCGTCACGAAGTCCATCCCGCGGCGCTTGGCGAGCTCGTAGACCTCCTCGGGCTCCGTCGCGCACTCCGGCAGCGCGAGCGCCCGCTGGACGCCGAGCCTGGCGAGCTGCGACGCCGTCGAGTGACAGTGCAGATCGGCGCGGGCGGGCGGCATCGGCTCGTCTCCCCTGTCGGTGCTGCTCGGATGTCCCTGGACCGACGTCATCGCCGGCCGGTGCTCACGCGGCCGCGTGCAGGGCGGTCGCAGGGGTCAGCAGATCGCCGGTGCGCTCGTGCAGCGCGGCGAGCCGGGCCGGGCGGTGCTGCGGTGCGACCTCGAGCATCAGCGGCGCCTCGTGCCCGGCGACGAGGCCGGCGATCCGCGACCACGGCAGCGTGCCCGCCCCGGGCGCCAGGTGCAGGTCCAGGCGCAGCGGGTCGATCCCCGGGGCGTCGACCTCGCGCCGGCGGGCGCCGAGGTTGTCGTGCACGTGGAAGAGCACGACCTGCGGGGCGCACGCGGCGACGAGCGCCGTGATGTCCGTCTGCGAAGCGTCGGCGGTGACGTGCAGATGGCCGAGATCGAGGAGCATGCCCGCGGCCGGCGAGTCCAACCGCCGGACGAGGTCGCGCACCGTGACCGGGTCATGGCACAACCGCCGCGGCCCGGGGAACACCGGCGCGAGGTTCTCGATCGCGACGGTGACCCCAAGCGTGTGCGCCCGCGGGAGGAGGCGGAGGAGGAGGGAGCCTTCCTCGCGCGTGGCGCGCTCCTGGACGCGACCGGCTTCTGCGCCGTCGGTCTCCGGGAAGTTGCAGGCCGTGGTAGACGACGCGCTCGGCGCCCGCCTCCGCGGCGTAGTCGAGCAGGGCGTCGAAGGCGTCGTCGCTCTCCGGCGTCCCGGCGCTGAGCGCGTCCGGCGCGTGCAGGACCAGGCGCAGGCCGACCGTCGAGCAGCGTGACGAGGGCCCGGGCGTGGCTGCGGGCCGCACGGCGGTCGCTGAGCATCCGCTGCGGGGGCGTGTGGAACTGCACCCAGCGAAAGCCCGCGTCGGCGTATCCGGCCAGCGCCGCGCTGCTCGGCCAGCGTTCGCGCGGGACGTTCAGCCCGAGGCGCTGTGCGGTGTCGTTCCCCATGGCGCTCATCTCGTCCGTGAGTTTCGACACCTGCGTGTTTGCAGGTGTTTCCCGGGTGTGATGCTGACGTGACGAAGCTGGGAAGCTCAGCCGCCGCCGGCGAGCGCGCCCTGCGCCTCGAAGGCCTCGAGCGCGCGTAGGCTCCTCGACCGCACGCTTGGCGGCGGTGTGGCGGTCGGTCGACTTCGCCGACTCGTACTTCGTCGCCCACGCGGCCGGATCGGCCAGCTCGTCCTCGAGCGCGGCGAGCGCCGCCTCTGCCTCCTCGACGTCGCGCTCGAGGCGCTCCTGATCGCGCATGCGGTTCTTCGAGGGGCCCTTGGGCTTCGGTGCGGACTTCTCGACGGCCATGCCGTCGGGGCGGCGATCGGCGCCCGGCTGCCCGACCGTCATGCCGGTCGGCGGCGGCGGGGGCGCCGGCGCGACGCCCGCCGCGGCGCGCTCCTCGCGGACGCGCGCGTACTCGGCCCAGCCGCCGTCGTAGCTGTGCAGCGTGTGGTCCTCGACCGCGACCGTGCGCGTGCCGACCGCGTCGAGCAGCGCCCGGTCGTGGGTGACGAGCAGCAGCGAGCCCTTGTAGCTGTGGAGCGCGTCCTCGAGCGCCTCGCGACTCTCGAGGTCGAGGTGGTTCGTCGGCTCGTCGAGGATCAGGACGTTCGCGCCGCCGTTGACGAGGATCGCCAGCGACAGCCGCTTGCGCTCGCCGCCGCTCAGCCCGTCGAGCGGCTTGTCGACCTCCTCGCCCGAGAAGAGGAAGCGGCCGAGCAGCGCGCGCGCCTCGTTCGGCGAGAGGCCGGTGCGCTTGATCGCCGCCTCGAGCACGGTCCGCGCCCCGCCCCACTCGAGCTCCTCGCCGTGCTGGCTGAGGTAGCCGACCTTCACGTTGTGGCCGGTGCGCAGCCGCCCGCCGGCGAGCGGCCGGTCGCCGGCCAGTGAGTGGATCAGCGTCGTCTTGCCCGTGCCGTTGGCGCCGACGAGCGAGACGTGCTCGCCGCGCTCGAGCCACAGCTGCGCGTCGTGCAGCAGGGTCCTGCCGGGGACCTCGACGCGCCCGTCCTCGAGCTCGAAGACGACGCGCCCCGAGCGCTCGACCGCCTTGAACTGGAATCCCAGGCCCCTGCCGTCCTTCGGGTCGCGGTTGATGCGCTCGATCTTGTCGAGCTTCTTCACGCGCGACTGCGCCTGCTTGGCCTTCGAGGCCTTGTAGCGGAAGCGCTCGACGAAGCGCTCCATGCGCTCGATCTCCGCCTGCTGCTTGGTGATCGCCTGGCCGAGCGCGATCTCGCGTGCCGCCTGCTCCTGGCGCCACTTGTGCCACGGCCCGCTGAAGAACCGCGAGCGGCCGGCCTCGAGCTCGAGCACGCAGGTACCGACGGCCTCCAGGAACCAGCGGTCGTGGGCGACGAGCACGATTGCGGCGTCGAGGGTGACGAGGGTCTGCTCGAGCCATTCGAGCGACTCGATGTCGAGGTGGTTCGTCGGCTCGTCGAGCAGCAGCAGGTCCGGGCGGGAGGCGAGCGCGCGGGCCAGCGAGCCGCGCGTGAGCTCGCCACCGGAGAAGGTCGCCAGCGAGCGGTCGAGGTCGGCGTCGACGAAGCCCAGGCCGTGCACGACGCTCGTGACGCCCTCGCGCCAGGTGTAGCCGCCGACGGCCTCGAAGCGAGCCTGCACGCCCGCGTACCGCTCGATCGCGGCGCCGTCGCCGTCGGCCATCGCCGTCTCCAGCCGCGCCAGCTCGGCCTCGAGCTCGAGCGGCTCGCGACAGCCGCCGAGGACGTAGTCGCGCAGCGAGAGGCCCCGCTCGCGCGGCGGGCGCTGGTCGTGCAGCGCGATCCGCACGCCCTTCTCGAAGACCAGTTCGCCGCCGTCCACCGCCGTCTCGCCCGCGAGCATGCGCAGCAGCGTCGTCTTCCCCGCGCCGTTGCGGCCGGCGATCGTCATGCGGTCGCGGCGCTCGAGCTTGAACGAGACGCCGCGCAGCAACGGCTCCCCGGCGATGTCCTTCGCCAGGTCGGAACTGATCAGAACGGCCACGCCCCAATGCTAGGGACGACCTGCGCGGCGCGCCCGTGGCGCTTGGTACCGTCGCCCGCTCATGCGATCCAGACTGCTCCTCCTCCCCGCGGCGGCGCTCACCGCCCTCGTCCTCACCGCTTCCGCATCCGCCGCGACGGTGACCACGATCGCCGGCGCCCCCGCGCCGGGCCCCGCCAAGTACGACAAGGTGACCGTCGCCAAGTACGGGCCGGCGAGCGCCAGGAAGGTGCTCGTGCTGGTGCCCGGGACCTCGGGCGGCGCGGGCGACTTCACGCTCGTCGCCAAGGAGCTCGTCAAGCGCGTGCCGGGCCTGCAGGTCTGGACGCAGGACCGCCGCGAGCAGGCGCTCGAGGACACCTCCGTCTTCAAGAAGCTGCTCGCGAAGCAGGCGACCGTCAAGCAGGCGCTCGACTACTACCTGGGCTGGATCGGCGACCCGAGCATCACGCCGCACTACCAGCCGCTCCAGAACAAGGACTTCGGCTTCGTCGGCGACTGGGGCATGAAGGTCGCGCTGAGCGACACCCGCCGCGTCGTGCTCGCCGCCAAGAAGGGCGGGCGCACCGTCATCCTGGGCGGCCACTCGCTCGGCGCGTCGCTCGCCGCCGCCTACGCCGTCTGGGACTTCAACGGGCACCCGGGCTACAAGGACATCGCGGGGATCGTCGCGATCGACGGCGGCCTGCTCGGCAGCTTCGACACGGACACGGTCGCGAAGGCCAGGCAGCGCCTCGCCGACCTCAGGACGAAGGGCCCGTTCCTCGACCTGCTCGGGCTCGGCCTGCCGTGGGTCAGCGGCCCGTTCGCCGAGCTCGGCGGGATCGCGACGCTGCAGGCGCCGCACGCGCCCTCCGAGGTCCAGACGTTCCCGCTGCTCCCGGCCGCCTTCAAGCCGGACGTGCCTGCGACGAACGCCGGCCTGTTCGGCTACGCGTTCGACGAGAGCACGTCCCCGGCGGCGCTGTCGCTGATCCACGTACGTGCCGGCGAGCTCGACCGCAGCGTGTCCCCCGCGGACTGGAAGGACGGCGAGGTGACGCCGATCCAGAACCTCGCGAGGACGTTCGGCCAGGAGCCCCAGAACGCCGTCGACTGGTACTTCCCGACCCGGCTGGGGATCGACACGAACGGCGCCAACGCGCTGAAGCAGAACGCGGTCGCCAAGCTGCTGGGCCTGCGGCTCACGCACCTCAAGGACGTGAACATCCCCTACTACGCCTTCCAGACCTCGCTGACCGGGGCCAAGAACGGCGTCGTCAACGGCGCGAAGAACTTCGCGAAGGCCTCGAAGGTGCCGCGCAGCGGGCTGAAGATCGTGGACGGGAAGGCGACGACGAGCCACCTCGACCCGCTGACCGCCGCGCCCGCGACGAACCAGTTCCTGAAGACCGTCGAGCCCTGGCTGAAGGCGATCAGGGCGCGCTAGAAGCCGGCGACCCCTGAGGCAGCCCGGCGCCCTCGCGCTGGAAGGCGACGAGCTCGGCGTTCTCGCGCTCGATCCGCGACGCCGTGCCCTCGTAGTCGCGGAACATCGCCTTCAGGCGCCGCAGGCCCTCCGGGGGGTGCGCCGCGAGCTCGCGTGCGAGCGCGACGGCCGCGGTCTCGGCCCCCTCCGCCGGCGCGGTGCGGTGCAGCAGGCCGAGCGCGCGCGCCTCGGCCATGCCGACGACGCGGCCCGTGAAGATCAGCTCCTTCGCGCGCGAGAGCCCGATCAGCGGCGCCAGGCGCGCCGGGCCGACCGGGACGCCGAGCCGCGAGCCCGCCCAGGCGAGCTTCAGGTTGTCGCCGCCGACGCGCAGGTCGCTGCCGGCGACGAGCTCCGCCCCGGCCCCGACGCAGTTGCCCACGCAGACGCAGACGACGGGCGCCGGGAACGCGTCGAGCGCTGCGTAGAGGCGTGCGAACGCCTCCATCCGCTCGACGCCGCCCGCGGCGTCGAGGGTCTCGCCGACGTCGGCTCCGGCGCAGAACGCGCGCGTGCTCGTCGTCGACAGGACGAGCACGCGCAGCGCGGCGTCGGCGGCCAGCTCGTCGAGCGCCGCGTGGAGCGCCGCGATGCTCGCGGTGTCGAGCGCGTTGCGCACGTCGGGGCGGTCGAGGCGCACGACCTCGATCCCGTCGTCGAGGCGCTCGCGTTGGATGGCCGGCATGCCGCGAGGTTCTATACGATTGGCCGTGATGACCCGCCTCAAGCTCCTGATCCCGGCGACGCTCGTGTTCTTCCTCGTGCTCGCGCAGGTCGCACTTGCGGACGCGCAGGAGCCGGTCTCCGGCGAGGGTTCCTACGGGATCGCCGACGACAAGGTCGTCACGAACGTCGGCTTCATCCTGATCGTCTTCTTCCCACTCTTCATCCTCTGCATCAGCCTGCTCCAGGGGCGCCTGGAGAAGCGCAAGGACGCCCGCAAGGCCGCGGCCAAGCGCACCGACCGCGCGATGGGCGATCGCTGGGAGTCGGGCTGGTAGCAGCCCCGGGTACGAGGCTGCGCCGATGATCGACGAGGTGCGATACGAGCGCGTCGGTGGCGCCGCGGTCCTGACGATCGACCGCCAGGAGCGGCGCAACGCGGTCGACGGGCCGACGGCCGAGCGGCTGCTCGAGAGCTTCCACGCGTTCGAGGCCGACGAGGGCGCGCGCGTGCTCGTCGTCACCGGCGCGGGGGACGTGAGCTTCTGCGCCGGCGCGGACCTCAAGGCGATCGAGACCTTCGGCCCGCGGCTGGCCTCGCCGGAGGGGCCGTTCGGCTTCACGCGCCTGACCCCCAGCAAGCCGACGATCGCCGCGATCTCCGGCTGGTGCCTGGCCGGCGGGCTCGAGCTCGCGCTGTGGTGCGACCTGCGGATCGCGACGGCGGGCTCGACCCTCGGCTTCCCCGAGCGCCGCTGGGCGTCCCGCTGATCGACGGCGGCACGCAGCGGCTCCCGCGGATCGTCGGCCTGGGCCGGGCCCTGGACCTCATCCTCACCGGGCGCCTGGTGGCCGACGACGAGGCGCTCGCGATGGGCCTGCTGACCGAGGTCGTCGCGCCGGGCGCGCACCTGGCGCGCGCACTGGAGATCGCCGAGGGCCTCGCGTCGTTCCCCCAGAGCACGATGCTCGCCGACCGCCGTGCAGCGCTCGAGGCGCAGGGCCTCCCGCTCGCCGAGGGCCTCGCGCTCGAAGCCGAGGCCGGCCCGCAGGTCTTCCGCGATGCGGTCGCCGGGGCGGCGCGCTTCGCCGGCGGCGAGGGGCGCGGGGGCGTCGGTTCCGGGGTGTGACGCCTCCCTGAAGCCGGCGTACCGGACCCAAACGAGGCCCCCGTCACCCGCCCCCGTACGCCACGACAAGGTCCGTGACGACCCCGGCGAAGAACCCGGCCGACAGGAGCCACAGGCCGAGCTCGCGGTGGCCGTAGCGGCGCATGCCGTTCCAGACCTCGCCGATGACGTACAGGATCGCGCCGCCGGACAGCGCGTAGAAGGCCAGCTCCAGCGGATCGGAGGTGACCGCGTAGCCGATCATCGATCCGAGGAACGTCGGGCCGCCACCGATCAGGCCGGCGAGCCCGAGCCAGCGCCACGACGGGCGCACGTCGCCGAGCGGCCCGACGATGCCGAAGCCCTCGGTGGCGTTGTGCAGCGCGAAGCCGATGATCAGGACGGTCGCCAGGCTGATCGCGCCGGCGCTGGCCGACGACCCCGATCGCGAGCCCCTCGGCGAAGTTGTGCACGCCGATCGCGGCGGCGATCGTCATGCCGGTGCGCAGCGCCGCCTGCGCGCACGGCGTCCGCCGCGGCCAGCGGCTCGGCCTGCCGAGCGTCAGCGCCTCGGCGGCGCCGCCGGCGATCGGCGGCGGGGCGCCGCCTGCGGTCCGCAGCTGCGCCGCTCGACCATCGCCAGCCCCGCGCTGCCGAGCGCGAACCCGCCGCCGAGCACCGCCGCCATCGCCGCCGCGTGGCCGAAGCTGCCGCTTGCCGTCCTTGTAGCCGGTGACGGCTCCTCGACGATCGCGAAGCGCGTGCGAGAGCACGTCGACGAACAGGAACGCGAGCACGCCGACCGAGAACATCGCCAGCGCGACGCGGGCGCGGGTGCCAGGCAGCTGCAGCCGCCGAACGGGAGGCCCAGGAAGATGGTGAAGCCGGCGAGGGCTCCGAGTACGACGGTCTGCGGGAACGACACGCTGCCTCCGACGGGTCCTGCTTAGGGAACCCTAACTGATTCCGACGCGGGGCGTCGGGATTGGGTGAGTCGCCGTGGTTCCCCACCCCCGGGAACGCGTGAACGTTCGGCTTCGCCGACCTCCTCTCCAACGTGCTCACGCGCATCGGCCCTTCCGAGGGCGATCTCACGTATAGGCTCTGCGCGCCGGGTGGATGGACCGTCCGGGCAGGAGGAGAGGGGGCTGCATGTCGTACTTCGTCACCGGGGCCACCGGCTTCATCGGGCGCAATCTCGTCGAGCGACTGCTCGAGCGCGAAGGCGACATCCACGTGCTCGTGCGCGGAGAGCTCGCGGGAGCGGCTCGACGCGCTGATCGAGCGCTGGAACGCCCAGGGGCGCGTGCACCCGGTCGTCGGCGACCTCGCCGCCCCGATGCTCGGCGTCGACGAGGCCTGGATCGCCGAGCACAAGGGCGGGATCGACCCACGTCTTCCACCTGGCCGCGATCTACGACATGACCGCCGACGAGGAGCGCAACGACGTCCTCAACGTCGGCGGCACCCGCAACCTCGTCGCGCTCGCCAACGCACTCGAGCCGAAGGTCCTCCACCACGCCTCCTCCGTGGCCGCGGCCGGCACCTACAAGGGCCTCTTCCGCGAGGACATGTTCGACGAGGGCCAGAAGCTCCCCTCGGCCTACCACCGCACGAAGTTCGAGTCCGAGCGCATCGTGCGCGAGGAGTCGACGGTGCCGTGGCGCGTCTACCGCCCGGCCGTCGTCGTCGGCGACTCGCGCACCGGCGAGATGGACAAGATCGACGGGCCCTGACTCTTCTTCAAGGCGATCCAGCGGGCCCGCGACCTCCTGCCGCAGTGGTTCCCCCTCGCCGGGCCGGAGGTCGGCGACACGAACATCGTCCCCGTCGACTACGTCGCCGACGCGATGGACGCGATCGCCCACCGCGAGGACCTCGACGGCCAGGCCTTCCACCTCGCCGCGCCGCGCATGACGAAGGCCGGCGCCGCGCTGAACGAGTTCGCCAAGGCGGCGCACGCGCCGCAGCTGGCGGTGCGCGTCGACGGCGAGCTGCTCGACGCGCTCCCGAAGGGCGTCTTCTCGCTGCTGCTCCAGCTCCCCCAGCTCAAGGACGTGCGGCGCGCCGTCCTCGCGGACTTCGGCATCCCCGACGAGATCGTCGGGCACATGGGCTTCGACGTGCTCGTTCGACACCCGCGACACCGAGCGGGCGCTGGCGGGCACCGGCATCGAGGTCCCGCCGCTCGAGGACTACGCCGACCGGATCTGGGACTACTGGGAGCGCAACCTCGATCCGGACCTCTTCAAGGATCGCTCGCTCGAGGCCGCCGTCAACGGGCGCACGATCGTCATCACCGGCGCCTCCAGCGGCATCGGGAAGTCGGCGGCGCTGAAGCTCGCCAAGGCGGGCGGGATCCCGCTGCTCGTCGCGCGCGGCGAGGAGAAGCTGCTCGAGACGAAGGCCGAGATCGAGGCGGCCGGCGGGACGGCGTACGTCTACACCGCCGATCTCTCCGACATGGAGGCGATCGACGACCTCGTCAAGCGCATCCTCGCCGACCACGCGCAGGTCGACATGATCGTCAGACAACGCCGGGCGCTCGATCCGGCGCTCGATCTCGCGGACCTCGACCGCTTCCACGACTTCGAGCGCACGATCAGCTCGGCACCTACTTCGGCGCGATCCGCCTGGTGATGGGGCTGATCCGCACATGGCCGAGCGCAAGTTCGGCCACGTCGTGGTTACGTCAGCTCGATCGGCGTCCAGACGGTTGTCGCCGCCTCCAGCGCGTACGTCGCCTCGAAGTCCGCGCTCGACCGTGGACGCGCGTCGTCAGCTCCGAGCTGTCGGCAGCAACATCACGTTCACGACGATCCACATGCCGCCGGTGCCGCACGCCGATGATCGCGCGATCGAGATCTACGACTCGATCCCGACGCTCTCGCCCGACGAGGCGGGCGACCTCGTCTGCGACGCGATCCGCAAGAAGCCCAAGCAGATCGACACGCGCCTGGGCACGTTCGGCGAGGTCGCTCGACGCGCTCGCGCTGAAGGCCGTCGACCAGATCCTGCACACGGCCTACAAGGTCTTCCCGGATCCGAGCCGCTCGAAGGGCACCGAGGATCCAGACGAGAAGGCGAGCATGGAGCAGATCGCGATGGCGAACTTGATGAAGGGCGTCCACTGGTAGTGGGTGACGTATCCCTGAAAGGCACCGCGTGACATCGCCCTCGAAAGGGCTGACGTGCGCGAGCGCGTCAGCGACGTTATCCACAGGACCGCTCAGCCGATGACTGAGCCCATCAAGTCCGTCCTCTACGACGTCCAGGCGGCGCAGGGCGGCACCTTCGAGGACTACGACGGCTGGATCTGGACGCTCAGCATGGGCGACAGCCTCGGCGAGTACGAGGCGCTGCGCAGCGACGTCGTCATGTGGGACGTCTACGGCCTGGTGAAGTGGGACGTCCGCGGGTCGGACGCGGTCGAGGCGGTCCAGCGCGTGTTCACGAACGACGTCGGCGCCTGCGAGCCCGGCCAGGTCCGCTACGGGGCGTTCGTCGACGCGGCGGGCGCGATCGTCGACGACGCGACCGTCTTCGACCACGCCGGTGACCACCTGTGGGTCATGACCAACGGGACGACGTTCGCCGACCATCTCGCGGCGCGGCGCCGGGCATGGACGTGACGGTCGAGAACCGCCTGCACGAGATGCCGCTGATCTCCGTGCAGGGCCCGCGCTCGCGCGAGGTGCTGCGCGGGCTGACGGCCCTCGACCTCGGGCGCGCTGCGGTACTTCCGCTTCGCGACCGGAGCCGGTCGACGTCGCCGGCATCAGCGTGCACGTGCTGCACACCGGCTTCTCGGGCGAGCTCGGCTTCGAGCTCATCCCCGCGCGCGAGGACGCGGCGGAGCTGTGGACGCGGCTCGGTGACGCCGGGGTGCGGCCGATCGGCTTCGAGGCGGTCGAGATCGCCCGCGTCGAGGCGGGCCTGATCATCCACGAGCAGGACTACCTTCCCGGCCGGCAGACCCCGTTTGACGTCGGCCTCGACCGGCTCGTCCGCCTCGACGGCACAGCCCCGTTCCTCGGGGCCGACGCGCTGCGCGCGGTCGCCGCGGATCCGCCGAACCGGTTCGTCACGCTGCACCTCGCCGAGGGCGAGCTGCCGGAGCTCGGTGCCGACGTGCTCGCCGGCGGCGAGCTCGCCGGGACGCTGACGAGCCCGGTCGAGAGCCCGCGCTTCGGGCCGATCGGACTGGCGCGGCTGCGGCGCGAGGTCGCCGTCGAGGGCGCCCGCGTCGACGTGGCCGTCGCGAGCGGGACGATCACCGCGACGGTCGGGCTCTACTGCGCCTACGACCCGCAGAAGCTGCGCCCGCGGAGCTGAGGGGGCGTCCCGCGCGACCCCGAGAATGCGACGAGACCGTGCCGCACCTCGCGATCCTGACTTTGTTGCCAGTTGCACAAACCTGCTGCTAGATTGCGGCCAGCGCCCGCCTCGGCGGGCAACGTCACGAGCACAAGGAGCAGAGGATGCGAGCGGGAGAGCCGGGGCTGCTGCCCCTGTCGGCGACGGACGTCGAGCGCACGCGGCTGCCGCTCGAACAGGCGCGCATGCTCCCCGGCGCGGCGTTCACCGACCCCGCGGTGCTCGCGTGGGAGGTCGAGAACATCTTCCTGCGCGAGCTGGGTCTGCGCCGGCCACATCGACCAGGTCAGCGAGCGCGGCCAGTTCCTGATGGTCGAGCTGGGCGGCGAGAGCGTCTTCGTCGTCGCCGACGACGACGGCCTCCCCCGCGCCTTCCACAACAGCTGCCGCCACCGCGGCGCGCGGCTCGTCGACGACGCCCGAGGGGCAGCTCCCGCGCCTGCAGTGCCCCTACCACGCGTGGTCCTACGGGTTCGACGGCAGCCTGCAAGAACGCGCCGTTCACGGAGGGCCTCGAGGACTTCGAGCCCGCGTGCTTCGGCCTCAAGCCCGTCCGCCTCGCGGTCGTCGAGGGGCTCGTGCTGCTCGACCTCTCCGGCGAGGCGCCCGCCGCCCGGCGAGCACGTCGGCGAGCTCGCGCCGCTGCTGGCGCGCTACCGCACCGGCGAGCTCCGGCGCGGCGCCGCAGGTCGTCTACGAGGTCGCGGCCAACTGGAAGGCGATCGCCGAGAACTACAACGAGTGCCTGCACTGCCCCGGCGTGCACCCGGAGCTCAACCGCCTCTCGCACTACCTCTCCGGCGACAGCCTCACCGGCGCGGGCGCCTGGTGCGGCGGCTCGATGACGCTCACCGAGGGCGCCGACACGATGGGCAAGGACGGCGGCGCCGCACACGACCGCCCGCCGATCCGTGGGCTCACGGAGGCCCAGCAGCGCGAGGTCCTCTACTTCCTCGTGTTCCCGAACACGCTCGTCTCGCTGCACCCCGACTACGTGATGCTGCACACGCTCTGGCCGCAGGCCGTGGACCGCACGAAGGTCGTCTGCGAGTGGTTCTTCGAGCCCGAGACGATGGCGGCCGACGGGCTTCGACGCCAAGGACGCGGTCGACTTCTGGGACCAGGTCAACCGCGAGGACTGGGAGGTCTGCGGGCTGACCCAGCGCGGCATGACCTCCAGCGGCTTCGAGCCCGGGCGCTACACGACCCAGGAGGACGACGTGCACGACTTCGACGTGATGGTCGCCGACCGCTACCTCGAGGCCCTCGGCGCGGAGGTCGCGCGATGAGCGCTGTCAACGGCCACAGCCCCAACGGCGCCGGCGCGGCCTCCTACGACGCGATCGTCGTCGGCGGCGGGCACAACGCGCTCACGGCCGCCGCCTACCTCGCGAAGGCGGGCCTGCGCGTCTGCGTGCTCGAGCGCCGCCATCTGCTCGGCGGCGCGTGCGTCACCGAGGAGCTCTGGCCCGGCCAGCGCGTCTCGCGCGCCTCGTACGTCGTCTCGATGCTCCAGCCGAAGATCGTGGCCGACCTCGAGCTCACCCGGCACGGGTATCGACCCGATCCCGCTCGACCCCGAGTTCGCGACCTTCGCCTCCGACGGGAGCCCGATCCTGCTGCCCAACGACAAGCGCATCACCTACGAGCAGGTCGCGCGCGTCTCGAAGAAGGACGCCGACGCGCTCGAGCCGTTCGACCGCCTGTTCGACAAGGCCGCCGACTTCCTGCAAGCCCGCTCATGATGCGCCCGCCGCCCGCGCTCGGCTCCAAGCGCCCCACCGACGTCTTCGAGCTGCTGCGCGAGGCGGGCCGCGCGGCCGGGATGAGCCGCCGCGACCTGGCCGAGATCTTCCGCCTGATGACGATGTCGGTCGGCGACCTGCTCGACGACTACTTCGAGACCGACGAGCTCAAGGGCGCCTACGCCTCCAGCGGCGTGGTCGGCGTGTGGGCCGGCCCGCACACCCCGGGCACGGCCTACAACCTGTTGCACCACGCGCTCGGCGAGGTCGACGGCGTCCAGCGGCGCCTGGGGCCACGTGAAGGGCGGCATGGGCGCGATCTCCGAGGCGATCGCCTCGAGCGCCCGCGCCAGCGGCGCCACGATCCGCACGGACGCCGACGTCACGTCGATCGACGTCGACGGCGGCCGCGTGACCGGCGTGACGCTGGCCGGCGGCGAGCAGATCCACGCGCCGCTCGTGCTCTCCGGCGCGCATCCCAAGCACACGATCCTCGGGCTCGTCGGCGCCGAGCACTTCCCGCAGAACGTCGCCGACGACATGCGCCGCTACCGCACGCGCGGGGCGTCGGTGAAGATCAACGCGGTGCTCTCCGAGCCGCCGCGCTACGTGAACGCCGCGCCCGAGGTCGCCGAGCAGCTGCTGCACGCGAGCGTCGCGATCTGCCCGTCGGTCGACTACCTCGAGCGCGCATGGCAGGACGCCAAGCGCGGCAAGCCTGCCGAGGGCCCCTACATCGAGGTCGAGGTGCCGACCGCGGTCGACCCGACGCTCACCGACGACGGCACGACCGTCGTCACGATGTTCACGCAGTACGGCCCGTGGAACGAGGAGGGCTGGCCGGAGGGCGCACGCGAGGCGTACGCGCAGACGCTGCTTCGAGATGCTCGCCGAGCACGCGCCGAACGTGCCCGGTGCGATCCTGCACTACGAGGTGCTGGCGCCGCCGGATCTCGAACGCATCTTCGGCCTCGACGGCGGCTCGATCTTCCAGGGCGAGCAGGGCCTCGACCAGATGGCGTTCATGCGCCCGACGCCCGAGCTCTCGCGCTACGCGACGCCCGTCGACGGCCTGTACCTGTGCGGCGCCGGGACGCATCCCGGCGGCGGCGTGATCGCCGCCTCCGGCCACAACGCAGCGCAGGGCGTCCTGCGCGACGCGCGCCGCGAGCGGGCGAGGCCCGCATCCGCCGGCCACGTCAGACATCGTCAAGCGCGTCCGACGGACCGCAGCCGCGCGCCGTGGCCGCCCTGAACGTCCGTTCAGTCCAGTGCGGATGTCCGCGACGTACAGCGTGCCTTGACAGCGCTGTGACACGTCCGTTAGGAATGTCAGCACCTTGAACGGGCCTTCAGAGAACGAGCCGAACGCGGCTCGCGACACGGACGTCACCCCGGGCACGAGCGGCGTCTCGCGGCGCGGGCTGCTGACGCGCGCCGGCGGCCTGGCGCTGTTCGGCGGCACGGCGGCGGCGCTCACCGGCTGCGAGAACACGACCACGCCGGTGGCGGCTACGGCGCCGCCGGCGGCGGCGGGAAGGGCATCCTCGGCGACCCGACGGCGGGCGGCCCGGTCGACGCGTCGGGCATCCCGCTCGCGCGGCGCGACTACCCGGTCACGCTGCCCAAGCTCGGCACGCCGGTGAAGGCCGGCAAGCCCGAGTCCGGCGGCGAGCTGCTGATCTACAACTACGCCGACTACCTCAACCCGGCCGTGCTCAAGGAGTTCGGCGCGCCAGAACAACGTCAGCGTCCGCGTCACGACGTTCGAGACGCTCGACGAGGCGTTCTCCAAGCTCAGCACCGGCGGGCTGAAGTTCGACGTCATCTTCTCGACGCCCGACCAGCTCTCGCGGCTCGTCGGCCGCAAGCTGGTCCAGCCGCTGAACTTCGACCTGGTCCCCAACCTCGCCAGGAACGTCTGGCCCGAGCCGCGCAGCCGTTCTACGACGTCGGCCCGCGCTACTCGGTCCCCTACACCGTCTACACGACCGGGATCGGCTGGCGCAACGACATGGTCAGCTACGACCCGGCGAAGATGAACCCGGTCTGGGACGCGATCTGGGCGGCGACGCAGTACCACGGCAAGGTGCAACTGCTCGACGACCAGCGCGAGGCCATCGGCATGGCGCTCATGCATGGCGGGAGCGACGACCTCAACACCGAGAAGGCCGCGCTCGTCAACGGCTCCGTGGCCTCGCTCAAGGAGCTCAACCGCACGGTCGGCGTCAAGGTCCAGATCTCCGCCTACGAGTCGCTGCCCGCAGGGCGGATCGTGCTCGGCCAGGTGTGGTCGGGCGACATGCTCAACGCGGTCATCAGCTACCTGCCGAAGGGCACGAACCCCGACGTCATCTCGTACGCCTACCAGGAGGTCGGCGGACCGGTCTTCAACGACATCATGACCGTGGCGAGCGCCGCGACGAAGCCGGTGCTCGCGCACAGGTTCCTGAACTTCATGCTCGACAAGAAGGTCGCGCTCGAGAACTTCACGGGCTACGTCGGCTACCAGCCGCCGATCAACGGCATCGACGCCAAGCTGCTGCTCGACCAGGGCCTGATCCCGAAGGGCCTGCAGACCGCGCTCGTCACGCGCGAGGCCTACGCCAACGGCAACGCCTACCTGACGCTCACGACCGCCGGCCAGCGGCTCTGGGACGACGGCTGGGTGCGGTTCCAGGCGGGCTAGGTGACACCCCGCTGGATCTGGCGCGTCCTCGCCGCCCCCGCGCTCGTCTGGCTCGCGCTGTTCTTCCTCGTCGCGACCTACGCGATCGTCAGCGTCGGCATGGGCAACGTCACGACGCTGTTCGAGCCGGTGCCGCACTGGAACCCGCTCGACTGGAACGTCGGCTACCTCGCGCAGGCGATCAAGGACGTCCTGCCCGGGCGGCACGACGTGGGCCGTCGCGGTGCGCACGATCGCCTACGTCGTCGTCGCGATGGCGCTGTCGCTCGTGATCGGCTACCCGGTCGCCTACTACGCCGCGCGCTACGCCGGGCGCTCGCGCGGGATCGTGCTGCTGCTGCTCGTCCTGCCGTTCTGGATCTCCTACATCATGCGGATGTTCGCGTGGACGAACCTGCTCGCGACCGACGGCTACGCCTCCAAGGCGCTGAACGGCCTGGGGATCGACACGCTGATGAACAAGCTCGGCGTGATGGACGGCAACGACTGGCTCGGCGGGCAGTCGGTGACCGTCGTCCTGGCGCTCGTCTACGGCTACCTGCCGTTCTTCATCCTGCCGCTGTACGCGTCGCTCGACCGCCTCGACCACCGCCTGATCGAGGCCTCGCGCGACCTCGGCGCCTCGCCCTTCCAGTCCTTCTGGCGCACCGTCCTGCCGCTGTCGAAGTCCGGGATCCTCGCCGGGATGGTGCTGATCGCGCTGCCGATGTTCGGGGACTACTTCACGCAGGACCTGATGTCGGGCTCGCCGGACACGAGCATGATCGGCAACACGATCAACGGCTACGTGCAGGGCGGCTCGGAGAAGTCGCTCGGCGCGGCGCTGACGATGCTGCTGTCGCTGTTCCTGCTCGTCTTCATGCTCGGCTACCTGCGCAGCATGCGCGCCGAGCAGAAGGAGGCGGCGGCGTGACGCCGACCACCGAGACGACCGCGCTCGAGCGCGGGATCGGCGCGGCGCCGAGCCGGACGCGGCGCCGGCGCTTCCAGTGGCGCGACCCGTGGGGCCACCCGCGCGGGCTCGCGCTCGTCACCTGGCTCTACATCATCTGGTCGATCGTGCCCGTGCTGCTGGCGATCCGCTTCGCCTTCAACTCAGGGCGCTCGCGCAGCGCCGCGCAGGGCTGGTCGCTGCGCTGGTTCTGGAAGGACCCGAACCTCAGCGTCTTCCACGACCCCACGCTGAGCACGGCGCTCCAGCAGAGCCTGACGCTCGCGTTCTTCGCGATGCTCATCGCGACGCCGCTCGGCGTCGGCCTCGCGCTCGGCCTGCAGCGCTGGCGCGGACCGGGGTCGGGCACCGCGAACGTGCTGACGCTGCTGCCGCTCGTCACGCCGGAGCTCGTCTTCGCGGTCGGCCTGTTCCTGCTGTTCACGACCGCCTTCAAGGTCATCGGTCTCGGGACGACGGCGCAGGTGATCGGCCACGTCACGTTCTCGATGTCGTTCGTGGTGGTGATCGTGCGCGGGCGACTGGCGACGATCGGCGGGGACCTCGAGGAGGCCGCCGCCGACCTCGGGGCGCCGCCCGGCCACGTCGTCTGGCGCGTCCTCGTGCCGCTGCTGATGCCGGCGATCGCCGCGAGCCTGCTGATCGTCTTCGCGCTGTCGATCGACGACTTCGTCGTCAGCCAGTACCTGGCATCCGGCGCGGACACGACCACGGTGCCGATGCGCATCTACGCGCAGGCGCGCGCGGCGCCGACGCCGGCGCTGAACGCGCTGGCGACCATCATGCTGACCGTCACGCTCCTCGCCCTCGGCCTGGCCTACCTGGTCTTCCGGCTGATGACGCGCGGCGAGGGCGGTGGGTCGGCGATCGGCCAGCTCGCCGGGATCGAGGCCGGCATCGACGCGGGAGGCAGCAAATGAGCGCCGGCAAGGGCGACATCAAGCTCGGGCGGGCTCGTCAAGCGCTACGGCGAGGTCGTGGCCGTCAACGGGATCGACCTCGACGTGCCGGGCGGCGAGTTCTTCACGATGCTCGGCCCGTCCGGCTGCGGGAAGACGACGACGCTGCGCCTGATCGCCGGCTTCGAGCGCCCCGACGAGGGCGCGATCCTGCTCGACGGCGTCGACATGTCGACGCACGCCGCCGCACAAGCGCAACGTCAACACGGTCTTCCAGAGCTACGCGCTGTTCCCGCACAAGACCGTCGAGCGAGAACGTCGGCTTCGGCCTGCGCTACCAGAAGGTCACGAAGGCCGAGGCCGCGCGGCGCGTCGGCGAGGCGATGGACCTCGTCCGGCTCGGCGGGCTCGGCCACCGCAAGCCCGGCCAGCTCTCGGGCGGCCAGCAGCAGCGCGTCGCGCTCGCGCGCGCGCTCGTCCTCGAGCCACCGGTGCTGCTGCTCGACGAGCCGCTCGGCGCGCTCGACGCGCGCCTGCGCCTCGACCTGCAGGTCGAGCTCAAGCGCATCCAGGAGACGCTCGAGGTGACGTTCATCTACGTCACCCACGACCAGGACGAGGCGCTCACGATGAGCGACCGCGTCGCCGTCATGCGCCACGGCGACATCGAGCAGTGCGGCCCGCCGCAGGCGCTCTACGAGGAGCCGCAGCACGGCGTTCGTCGCGAACTTCCTGGGCGCATCGAACCTCGTGCCCGTGCACGGTGGCGGCCGACGGCGGATGGCGCGCAGCTGACGCTCGGCTCCTTCACGCTGCAGGCCGCAGAGCGCGCCGGACGACGTGCACGGCGACGCGCTCGCGATGATCCGCCCCGAGCGGGTGCGCCTGGAGCCGCACGGCACGACGGGCGAGAACCGGGTGCCGGGAATGGTCGAGGAGGTCGTCTACCTGGGCTTCCACCAGGACGTCCGGGTGCGCCTGGCGACCGGCGCGCTGATCCGCGTCGACGTGCCGAACGACGGCGACGCCGTGGAGTACGAGCAGGGCAACGCGGTCAGCGTGCATCTGCCGCCGCGCTACCTGCGCGTGCTCGCCGCCGACGAGCCGGCTCCGTCCGCCGCGGATCCGGACCCGGCGCCGCTGGAGATCGACGTCGCGTGACCGGTGCCGAGAGCACGCGGCCTGCGCGCTCGGACACGCGGCGCGAACTGCTCGACGCAACGCGGCGCGTGATCCAGCGCGACGGCCTCTCGAACGCGACGGTCGGCGAGATCACGCGCGAGGCGGGCGCGAGCCTCGGGCTGCTGAACTACCACTTCCCCTCCAAGGACGACGTGGTCGCCGAGGCGTTCGCCGCGCTTGCGGGCGAGGAGCTCGAGCAGCTCCAGAAGCTCTCGCGCATCCATGAACGCCCGGCGGACCGGCTCGTCGCCTTCATCGAGTCGCTCGACTGGGAGAACCACCCCGCCTGGCGCGTGTGGATCGACAGCTGGGGCCAGAGCGTGCGCACCGAGGCGCTGCGCGGCACGCTCGAGCGGTTCGCCCGCGGGTGGCGCGCCGTCCTGGCGCAGGTGCTGGCCGACGGGGTCCACGACGGCTGCTGGCATTGTGAGCACCCCGACGAGACGGCCGGCAGGATCGTCGCCGCGTTCGACGGCATCGGGCTCCACACGACGCTCCACGACGTCGACGTGCCGGCCGACCGCGCCATGCACTGGGCGCGCCGCCTCGTCGAGGCGGAGCTCGGCATCGAGCTGCCGGCGCGCGGCAAGCCCCCGGCCGCGCGCGTGCGCTCCCGCCCCCACAGCTCGCACGTCACGATCCGCGTGCGCGACCTGGACGCGACCGGGGCTGTGCTCCCGGCGGTCCACCTGACCTACCTCGACGAGGCGCGCGGTGCGTGGCTGGCCGGCCATTTCGCCGGGACGGGCGCGGTCCCCGACGCCGTCGTCGCGCAGCTCGTGCTCGACTTCCAGCGCACCCTGCGCCGCGACGACGAGGCGGTGATCGTGCGCTGCGCGCTGGACCGCATCGGTGAGACGAGCATCCGCACCCACGAGACGATCGAGACCGCCGACGGCGCACCGATCCTCGACGCGGCGGTGACGCTCGTCGTCCGCGACCAGGACACGGGCCGCCCGCGCTCGCTGACGACCACCGAGCGCGAGGCGCTCGCCGGATGAGACCAGTCTCAGTCAGCCGGCAGCGCGGGCTCCGCGGCGTCCTCCGGAACCCCGAGGTCGCCGGCGACAGCGGCCCAGATCTCGACCCGTGCGCGCTGCACCGGCATCGCCGGATCGCCCATCAGCGTGCGGATGCCACAGCCGTCGATCAGCGCGATCAGCCGGTCGGCGAGACGCTCGGCGTCGCACGGCGTGAACTCGCCGCGCTGGACCCCGTCGGCGATCACCGCGGCGAACCAGTCGCGCATCCGGGCGTAGAGCTTCGCGGCCGTCGGCCGCAGCTCCGGGTGGCGCGAGGCGCGCAGCCACAGCTCGGCCCACAGCAGCCAGTCGTCGCGCAGCGCGCCCGGCAGCGGCAGGCACTGGTCGATCATCACGCGCAGGCGGTAGGCCGCCGGGGCGCCGTCGTCGAGTGCGGCGATGCGCGCGTCCCCCGCGCGTTCGTAGGAGTGCTCCAGCGCCTCCGCGAGCAGGGACTCGCGCGAGTCGAAGTGGTAGTGCACGAGCGCCGGGGAGACGCCCGCGTCCATCGCGATCCGCGCGATCCGCACGTCGTCGATGCCCTCGGTCGCGATCCGCTTGACCGCGGCGTCGAGCATGCGCTGGCGCGCGCTCCGCGGGCCGCCTTCGATGTCCGGTCGCCCATTCGCCACCGTTCCCACCCTATCCCGCCCACGAGGTCCCGATGAGCACTTCGCACGCACCCGCCACCGCCGACTCGCTGACGCCCGAGCAGCGCGAGCTCCAGCACCGCGCGCGCGGCTTCGTCGACGAGATCCTGATCCCGCTCGAGGAGCAGGCCGAGCGCGCCGGCGGCGGGCTGCCCGAGGCCGACGTCGCGCTGATCAGACGGGAGGCGCTCGCGCGGCGCCTGCACGGCGGCCTGCACAGCGCCGAGCACGGCGGCAACGGCTGGACGCACGTCGAGTGGTTCCTCGTCGAGGAGCAGTTCGGGCGCTCGACGAACGCGCTCTCCTGGTACGTGCCCACCGCCTACAACGTGCTGGCGCACGGCAGCGACGAGCAGATCGAGCGCTACCTCAAGCCGGGGCTGCGCGGCGAGACGCACGACGCCTACGCGGTCACCGAGGAGCGTGCCGGCTCGGACCCCTCGGGCATCGCGACGACCGCGACGAAGACCGATGCCGGCTGGCGCATCGACGGCGAGAAGTGGTTCGTCACCTACGGCGACGTCGCCGCCGTGTACATCGTGATGGCCAACGCGCTCGTCGACGGGGCCAAGCTGCCGACGCTGTTCCTGATCGACCGCGGCACCCCGGGCATCTCCGTCGTCGACGACCCGCCGTTCACCCACAGCTACCCGCACGGCCACCCCACGCTGCGCTTCAGCGGCGTGGAGGTCGGCGACGACGCGATCATCGGCGGCCTCGGCGGCGGTGACGAGCTCCAGCGGGCGTGGTTCGCAGAGGAGCGCATGGGCATCGCGGCGCGCTGCAGCGGCGCGATGTGGCGGCTGCTCGAGGAGACGACCGCGTGGGCGATCGAGCGCGAGCAGGGCGGCGGGCGGATCATCGACCACCAGGGCGTCTCGTTCCCGCTCGCCGACTCCGCGGCGGACGCCGCCGCCGGGCGGCTGCTCGGGCTCGAGGTCGCGCGCCTGGCCGACAGCGACGCCGACGTGAAGCTCGTCCACGCGAAGGCCTCGATGGCGAAGCTCTTCTGCAGCGAGGCGGCCAACCGCTGCGCCGACCGCTGCCTGCAGATCTTCGGCGGGCGCGGCTACACGCGCGTCAACGTGGCCGAGCGCTTCTGGCGCGAGCTGCGCGTCGACCGCATCTGGGAGGGCACGAGCGAGGTCCAGCGGATCATCATCGCCCGCTCGCTGGAGCGCCGCGGTGTGGAGCGGGTGCTGCACTCGTGATCTGCGCGTGATGGACCTCGGCCGCCTGCTGCGGCCCACGTCGATCGCCGTGGTGGGCGCGACGGACCGGGCGGCCTCCTACGGCGGCGAGGCCCTGCTCAACCTGCAGCGCCTCGGCTACCCCGGCCGCGTCTACGCGGTCAATCCGCGCCGCGAGGAGGCGCACGGCCTCCTCTGCCACGCATCGCTCACCGCGCTGCCCGAGGCGCCCGACGCGGTCGTCGTGGCGATCCCGGCCGCCGACGTGCCGGATGTCGTCGCGGAGGCGGGCGCGCTGGGCTGCGGCGGTGCCGTCGTGTTCGCGGCCGGCTTCGCGGAGGCGCGCGAGGACGGCGCGGACCTGCAGCGCCGTCTCGTCGACGCGGCGCAGCTGCACCGGCTGCCGGTCTGCGGCCCCAACGGCAACGGCATCGTCTGCCTGCCGGCGCGCACCGCGCTGTGGGGCGACATGGTCGCACCGCGCGAGGCCGGCCCGGTGGCGCTCGTCTCGCAGAGCGGCAACGTCGCGGTCAACGCGCTGGCGTCCGCGCGCGGGCTGCGCCTGCACACGGTCGTCTCGTGCGGCAACCAGGCGGTGCTGGGCGCCGAGGACTACCTGTGGGCGCTCGCCGAGGCCGACGGCGTCCGGTCCGTCGCGCTGTACCTGGAGGCCGACGGTGAGGGGCCACGCTGGTGCGAGGCGCTCGAGCGCTGTGCGCGCGCCGGCGTCGGCGTGACGGTGCTGAAGGCGGGGGCCTCGGGTGCGGGCGCCGCCGCGGCGCAGGCGCACACCGGCGCGGTCGCCGGGGATCAGCGCGCGTTCCGTGCCCTGATCGAGGAGGCCGGCGCGGCCTGGGCGCGCGACCCGCACGAGCTGCTCGAGCTGGCCAAGGCGATGGCCGCCGAGCGCGCGCGGCCGCGCACCGCCGCGCTCGCCGCGGGCGCGCCCGCCACCGGCGTCGCCGTGATGACCTGCTCCGGCGGCGACTCGAGCGTCGCCGCCGACATCGCCGAGGAGCTCGGCCTGCCGCTCCCCGCGCTCGCACCCGCGACCATCGCGCGCCTGCGCGATCTGCTGCCCGCAGCGGCGACGGCCGCCAACCCGCTCGACTACACCTCGCTGCTGTGGGACGACCCGCAGGCGCTCGAGGCGCTCGTCCTCGCGCTCGCCGAGGACCCGGCGATCGGCCGGGTCCTCGTGCTCTACGACGAGCCCGGCGACATGGACGTCGACGCCGCCGCGTCCTGGGCGACGGTGCTCGGGGCCGTGCGCAGCGCCGCCGCGCGCTCGCCCGCGCCCGTGGCCGTCGCCTCGACGCTGCCCGAGCTGCTCGCCGACGCCTCGGCGCGCGACCTCGTGGCCGATGGCCTGCCGGCGATCGCCGGCCTGCACACCGGCCTGCGCGTCGCGCAGGCGCTCGGCGCGCCGGCCGGCGACCCGAAGCGGATCGCGCAGATCGGCAGCGCCGCCGCCGCGCGCGGCAACGGCACCCCCGGTACGGCGACCTGGCTGGCCGAGCACGAGGCGAAGGACCTCCTGCGCGACGCCGGCATCGCGGTCGCCGACGGGCGCCTGGCGTCTGACGCGGACGACGCCGTCGCAGCACTCGAGGAGCTCGGCGGCGCCGTCGCGATGAAGCTCTCGGGCCGCGAGCTGCGGCACAAGACCGAGCGCGGGGCGATCGCCCTCGGCCTCACGAGCGCCGACGCGGTGCGCGGCGCCTACGAGCGCCTGCACGCGATCGACCCGGGCGCCGCGATCCTCGTCGAGCGGATGGCGGCGCCGGGCGTCGAGCTGCTCGTCGCCGCGCGCCGCGACGCCGTCGTCCCAGTCCTCGTCGTCGGCCTCGGCGGCGTCTGGACCGAGCTGCTCGACGACGTCGCGCTGATCCCCCTGCCGGCGAGCCCGGCTCGCGTCGAGCGCGCGCTGCGCGGCCTGCGCGGCGCCGCGCTGCTGACCGGCGGGCGCGGGCGCCCCGAGGCCGACCTCGGCGCTGCGGCGCGCATGGCCGCCGCGGCCGGCGACCTCCTGCTGCAGGGCGGTCTCGAACTGCTCGAGCTGAACCCCGTGATCGTGCACGCGTCCGGCGCCGTCGCCGTCGACGCGCTGGCCCAGACAACCGGAGGTACACCATGAACGAGATCGCCGCCAAGCTGGGCGAGGTCGGCCTTCCCGCCCCGCTGACCGAGCTTGCCGCACGCGAGTGGGATGCCGTGATCGTCGGCGGCGGGCACAACGGGCTGACCGCGGCTGCCTACCTCGCGAAGGCCGGCTGGAGCGTGCTCGTGCTCGAGGCGCGCGAGCGCCTGGGCGGGGCGTGCACGCTCGAGCGCCCCTTCGACGGCGACTTCGTGATCAGCCCGTGCGCCTATGTCGTCGGCCTGCTCGACGACGTCGTGATCCGCGAGCTCGACCTGCGCCGGCGCGGCTACGAGTGCTACGTCGCGGACCCGAACCTCTGGGTGCCCTTCGAGGACGGCACCGCCTTCGGCCAGTGGCTCGACCACGACCGCACGCTCGCCTCGCTCAAGGAGCTGGGCATCTCGCAGGTCGACATCGACGGCTACTGGGCCTACGAGGAGATCTTCGACGAGATCCGCAGGAAGCTGCGCACCGGCGCCCGCGACACATGGATCGGCGACTCCCCCACCCGCGCGGAGATCGAGGCGCTGCTCGACGGCGAGCAGATGATGCAGGACATCGTCTTCGACGCATCGATCGCCGAGGTGCTCGACGAGTACATGAGCGACCAGCGCCTGCACGACGCGCTGTTCGGGCAGGCCGTGATCGCCTCCTGGGGCGGCCCGAAGGACAAGGGCACCGCGTCGATCAAGCTCATGCACTACCAGGGCGACCTCGAGGGTCAGGGCCCCGTCTGGGGCTACGTCAAGGGCGGTATGGGCATGATCAGCTTCGCGATCGCCGACGCCGCCGGGGAGTACGGCGCCCAGCTGGCCACGGGCGTACCGGTCGCGCAGATCATCCCCGGCGAGGGCGTCGTGCTCGAGGACGGGACGCGGATCCGCGCGAAGACCGTCCTCAGCAACGCCGACCCCAAGATCACGATGCGCCTGCTCGAGGGCCAGGAGGTTCCCGAGGCCTATCGCGAGCGCATCGACGCATGGAAGATGCGCAGCCCGGTGGTGAAGTTCAACGCCGTGCTGAACGCGCTCCCGGACTTCACCGCGGCACCCGGTGAGCGCTTCCCGGCGCAGGCCACCGTCGACGTGACGCTCGGCCTCGAGGCCGCCCAGCAGGCCGCCGAGGCGTGCGGGCGCGGCGTGCCGTCGGTCGGCTTCGGCGAGATCTACGTGCAGACCGGATACGACCCCACGCCCGCGCCGGAGGGCTACCACCTGCTGAGCGTGTTCGGCCAGTACGCGCCGTACGAGCTCTCCGAGGGTGACTGGGACGGCCGCCGGGATGAGGTCGCCGGCCAGTTCATCGACCTGATCGACCGCTTCGCCCCCGGCTTCCGGGAGATCCTCGTCCACCACGAGGTGCTCGGCCCGCCGCACATCGAGGAGCGCGTCGGCCTGACGGGCGGGAACATCTTCCAGGGCGAGGTCACTCCGGACCAGATGTGGGAGCACCGCCTCTCGGCGCGCACCCCCGTCGAAGGGCTGTACATGTGCGGCGCCGCGACGCACCCGGCGGGCAGCGTGATCGCGCTCAACGGGCGCAACGCCGCGCAGGCGGCGCTGGCGGACGCAGCGGCGGCCCCGTGACCCTCCCGAGCCCCGTCCTTCCGACAACCGCACGGCTCGCCGACGACGGTCGGCTCACAGTCGGCGGGTGTGTGCTCGCCGACGTGATCTCCGACGTCGGGACGCCCGCGCTGCTGGTCGATGAGGACGGCCTGCGCACGACGGCGCGGGCGCACATCGAGGCGCTGCGCGCGCGCCATCCGCAGAGCGACGTCTACTTCGCCGGCAAGGCCTTTCCCTGTCCCGCGATCACCGGCCTGTTCGCCGAGGAGGGATGCGGCTGCGACGTCGTCTCCGCCGGCGAGCTGATGCTCGCGCTGGCCGGCGGGGTCCCGCCGGAACGCATCCTGATGCACGGCAACGCCAAGACCGACGCCGACATCCGCGCAGCGGTCGACGCCGGCGTCGGGCTGATCGTCGTCGACGGCTTCGACGAGATCGACCGGCTCGAGCGGCTCGTCGACCGCCCCCAGAGGGTGCTGCTGCGCGTCAACCCCGGCGTCTTCGCACCGACGCACGAGGCGATGGCTACCGGCCACGACGGCTCGAAGTTCGGCTTCGCCGCCCGCGACGTGCCCGCCGCGATCGCGCGGCTCGAGCGGATCCCGCTGATCGAGCTCGAGGGGCTGCACGCGCACATCGGCTCGCAGATCCTCGAGCTCGAGCCGTTCGCCCGCGGCGTCGAGGCGCTCGCCGGCTTCGGGCGCTTCGCCACCTACGACCTCGGCGGCGGGCTGGGCGTGCGCTACACCCCGGAGGATCCACCGGCGCCGTCGGCCGACGAGTGGGCCGCGACGCTGGTCGACGCTGCGCACGCGCACCTGGGCTCAGGCTGCCGGATCATCGTCGAGCCCGGCCGCGCGCTGGTCGCGCGCTCGGGGGTCACCGCGTATTCCGTGGTGACCGTCAAGCGCGGTGCGCACACGTTCGTCGCCGTCGACGGGGGGATGGCCGACAACCTCGAGCCGTCGCTCTACGGTCAGCGCTTCGCGCCGCTGATCCTCGATCCGCCGCCGGGCCGCGCGCTCGAGGAGTGCGCCGTCGTCGGCCCGCACTGCGAGACGGGCGACCGCCTCGTCGGAACGACCGCGCTCGCGCAACCGCAGGTCGGCGACACCGTGCTCGTGCCCATCACCGGCGCCTACTGCTACACGATGGCCAACAACTACAACGGCACGCGCCGTCCCCCCGTCGTGCTCCTGCGCGATGGCGACGCGCGCACGATCGTGCGCCGTGAGACGCACGCCGACCTGCTCGTCCGGCAGGAACTCCCAGCCTGAGGGTCGCGCGCGCCCCGCCGGCGCGCCTCCTCAGCCGCCGGTGGACCCGCCGGCACCGGCGCCGCTGCGCACGCGCTGGAGCACCTGCGCCGCCGTGTCCGTCCCGTTGACGCGGATCCGCGGGAGCGCGAACGGATCGTCGCTGCGGGCGGCGACCCCGGACTCGACGGTCGTCGCCGCGTCGTATCCGGCTGCCCGGACCGCCGCGCGCACACGCGCGTCGTTGCGGCCGGCCGGGTAGCAGAAGAACGACACGGGGACGCGGAAGACGCGGCGCAGCAGGGCGCGCGAGCCGGCGACCTCGCGGCGCAGCGACACGTCGTCGACCGTCGTGAGATCCGGGTGGGTGAGGCTGTGCGCGTCCACCTCCCAGCCGGCGGCGATCATGCCGCGGACCTGATGGCGCGTGAGGCCGCCCGGGCCGATGTTCTTGCCCTCGAGGTTCAGGACGCCCGGCCAGCCGGCCGCGCGCAGCGTGGGCTTGGCGTGGGTCCACTGGCTGAGGTAGCCGTCGTCAAAGCTGAACACGACCGGGCGGCGCGGCAGGCCCGGGCCGCCGTGCCAGGCGCGCCAGACCTGGCCGAGCGTGACGCCGTGGTAGCCGCTGCGGCGCAGCAGGGCGACCGTCGCGCGGAACGTCTCGCGCGATGTCCACAGCTCGGGGTACGGCGTCCCCGCCGGCGGCGCGTTCACCACGTGGTACATGAGGATCGGGACCGGGCCGCGGTAGCTGCCCGTGGCGGGCCGCGGCGCGGTCGCCGCGGCCCTCCGCGTCCGCGCGGTCGTGGACGGCGCCGACGTCGCGGCAGACCGGCGAGAGTCCGAACCGCCGCCGAGCGCGCCGGTGACGAGCGCGGCGACGATCGCGACTGCGGCGACGAGGAGGCCGAGCGCCAGCAGCCCGCGGCGGCGCGCGGCGCGCCGCCGGCGCTCGCGCTCGTCGGCACGGCGCCGCGTGATGTGGTCGGGCACGCTCACGGACCGCAGGCTAGTCGCGGCGGCACTGGTACGGTCGCAGCGTTCGCGAACTCGACGACCCGGAGGACCACATGAGCGCAGACCCAGGCATCACCGGCACCGACTTCGTCTCGGTCCCGACCAGCGACCTCGAGCGCTCGGTCGCCTTCTACGGCGACACGCTCGGCCTGCGCCGGTCGGTCCACATGCCCGAGCGCAACTACGCCGAGTTCGAGACCGGGAACCTGACGCTGAGCGTCGTCGACCCGGTGAAGATGGGAATCGGCGAGCTCTCGCCGAACCGCAACCACATCGCGCTGCACGTCGAGGACATCGAGGCCGCGCGCGCCGCCCTCGAGGAGCGTGGCGTCGAGTTCATGGGCGACACGTTCGACACCAGTGTCTGCCACATGGCGTTCTTCGAGGACCCGGACGGCAACCGCCTGATGCTCCACCACCGCTACGCCCCGCGCGTGACGGAGGGCTGAGCAGGCGCCCGGTCGCGTCTGACGTCCAGAAGACACACCCCCGGCAGGGAAGTGGCGGCGCTGGCGGCGAAGTCTCCGAGTGCGGCGAGCGCGCTGCCGAGCCGGTCCCCGGACTCGAGCGTCCCACAGGTGGGGGGTGGCGCCGCCGCAGTGGGCTGGTAGCCGGTGGAGCCGAGATCGTCGCGACCCTCTTGGACGGCGGCCCGGTAGATCATGGCGCGGGTCTTTCGCCGACGACGAGCCGGAGCCCGACATCGAGTTCATCGCGGGCGACGATGGCTGCGTACCGCTCGTGCCAGGAGCGGTCAGCCAGGTCTTTGCGCAGCCGGTCGACGGCCCGTCGCACTTCGGCCGGCGACAGTCGGCGGAACACGGAGATGTTGTCGCGGACCTCGGCGTCGAGGTAGGCGTGGGGGCGCCGCCAATACGCCGCATAGAACCCGTCGAGACAGTCGTGCGGCACGGGAACGGCCTGCGATGTGATGGCACCGAGCAGGTGAGCCAGCTCGCGCTCCCAGGTGCCGGGCTCGCGATAGCCCGGCGGGATCAACGACAGGAAGCCGGGCAGGTAGTCGCGCGTCAGCCAGAACGCGTCGGCCAGGCTCGGATCACTGTTGAGGATCACGACGCGGTCGCGCGCGACGCGCCGCATCTCGCGTAGTCCCGCCGATCTGTTGGTCCAGTGGTGGTCACTGATGACGGCCATGGCGGCGTCCACGCTGTCGTCGTCAAGCGGGATGCTCTCGGCCGAGCCCTGGATCACCGGAGCACCGTCGGCGGGCCGCTGAGCGATCATCACCGACGAGGGTTCGAGAGCGATGACGTCGCGATCCGCAGGCTCGTAGGCTCCGCTCCCGGCTCCGACATTCAGCACGGTCCGGGCGTCCCCGAGGGCCGCCCGGAGCGCATCCGCGATGCGAGGATCTTCTCGGCGGGTCGTCGAGTAGGTGCAGCCGATCCGGTTGTACAGCGGCTCGCCCATCGCCATCTCGCTGATGATGACCCGGCGGCAGGGGGCGCGCTGCCGCATCGGATGGCGAGCGGGTCAGGGTGCAGCTCCTCCGGCTCGATCTCAGCCCGGGATGAGGTTCCGGACGGTCGGGGTGAAGCTCGACCCCGAGCTCGGTGAGAATCGGTATCCGCATCGCCGGCCGGTCGCCCGCGCCTCGACCTTTTCTGAGAGGGTCGCACCACCCCCACCGAAGGAGGAGACGATGGATCACCAGGCCACGCTGCGACGCTTCTACGCCCTGCTCAGCGCTGGAGACGTCGACGGCTTCGGCGCGCTGCTGGCGGACGACTTCCTGGAGCACGAGGAGACGCCCGGACTTGCGCCGACGAAGGACGGCGTGCTGGAGTTCTTCCGGATGTACCGCGCCGCGTTCCCCGACCTGCGCATGGACCCTGAGGACGTTCTGGGCAGCGGTGACAAGGTGGTCGCCCGGGTGCGAGCCACCGGAACGCACCAGGGGGAGTTCATGGGCATGCCTGCGACCGGCCGGAGCGTCGACGTGCAGCTCATCGACATCATCCGGTTCGGCGACGACGGCCTCGCGCACGAGCACTGGGGAGTCGTCGATCTGATGGCGATGATGCAGCAGCTCGGCGCGATTCCGGAAGGCCCGCCGGCGTAGGATCGCGAGGACTCCTACAGCCGGAAGACCGGCACGAGGCGCTTCTCGTGCTCGGCCTCGATGCGCGCCACCACCTCGATGTGCGGCTCGAGCGGCGTGCCGCGCAGCTTCGTGCCCAGGCCCTCGTCGACCTGGAAGATGCCGGCGCTGTTGGACATCTCGATCTCGATGCGCACGGCGGTCTCCTCGCCCGGCGCGATCCTGACCTCCTCGATCGCGTAGGCCGACAGCGAGTGGATGTTCGTCTCCCCCGCCTCGAACGGCAGCCGCGCGCGGCCCTTGGCCATGTCGAGCGCGTCGGCGACGCGGACGATCGCGGCCTCGATCGTCTGCGGGCGGCCCTTCGAGCGGTGCGAGATGATCGCCTGCATCGCCTCGCTGGCAACGACGGTGCGCTCCGGCTCGTCGTAGATGCCGTCGAGCAGCGACGGGAGGCGATCGGCGGCGAGGAACAGCGAGAAGGTCTCGTGATCCTCGCGCTGGATCGACATGCCCAGGCAGTGCAGCAGCGCGCCGGCGGCGATGACGACCTCGGCGTCGCGCTCGGTCATGCCGTGATCGGTGACCATCGCGGGCTGCACGCCGGCGCGGAACAGCAGGCGCGCGAGGCGCAGTGCGATGTTCGTGACGATCTGGATGTGGACCCAGGAGTGGTCGGACATGCCCAGGCGGGTCGCGTTGACCCCGGCGACGTACCACCAGCCCTTGATCTGCTCGTCCGCGTTGACGGCGTCGAGCAGCTTCTCCAGCCTGCGATTGCCGCGGGTCGGCGCGCGCACCTCCGCGGCGCCGACGCGCTCGGCGACGCTCGCGCCCTCGGGCTCGCCCTCGGCGCTCATACCGCGGTCAGGATGCCGTGGCCTGCGCCTCGGCGGCGCGCTTGGCATGGAGCGCGAGCAGTTCACGCTGAACGTTGCGCGGCCGATCACCGGGGGCCGGCACGACGCGCTCCCAGCTGCCGTCGCGACGCAGCTCCCACGCGTTCGTGTTGTCCACCAGGCAGCGCTCGAGCGTGTCCATCAGCTCGGCCTTGCACGCCGGGTCGCGCACCGGCGTGATCAGCTCGACGCGGTTGTCGAGGTTGCGCGGCATGAGGTCTGCGGAGCCGATCAGCACGTCGAGCTCCTCGCCGTGCTCGAACGCGTAGATGCGCGAGTGCTCCAGGAAGCGCCCGACGACCGAGACGACGCGGATGTTGTCCGACACACCCGGGATGCCCGGCACGAGGCAGCAGATCCCGCGCACGTTGAGGTCGACCGGGACGCCGGCCTGCGAGGCGCGGTAGAGCCCCTCGATGACGCGCGGATGCACCAGCGCGTTCATCTTCAGCTTGATGTGCGCATGGTCGCCTCGCCGGTGGGCGTCGATCGTGCGCTCGATGAGGTCCATGATCCCGTCGAGCATGAAGTTCGGCGCGATCAGCACCTCGCGGTAGCGCGCCGGGCGCCCGTATCCGGTGAGGAAGTTGAACATCTCGGCGACGTCGGCGCCGAGGCGCTCGTCGCACGTGAACAGCCCGAAGTCGGTGTACAGCCGGGCCGTCTTGGGGTGGTAGTTGCCCGTCCCGATGTGCACATAGCGGCGCACGCCGTCGCCCTCACGGCGCACGACCAGCAGGCACTTGGCGTGCGTCTTGAGCGCCGGCATCCCGTAGACGACGTGGACGCCGGCCTCCTCCAGCTTGCGCGCCCACATGATGTTCGCACGCTCGTCGAAGCGCGCCTTGAGCTCGACGAGGCACACCGCCTGCTTGCCGCGCTCGGTGGCGCGGATCAGCGACGGGACGAGCGGCGAGTCGTCGGACGTGCGGTACACCGTCTGCTTGACCGCGAGCACGTCGGGATCCTCGACGGCCTGCTGGACGAAGCGCTCGACCGAGGTCGTGAACGAGTCGTACGGGTGATGGACCATCAGGTCGCCCTGGCGGATGACCGCGAAGATGTCCTGCTCGTCGGCCTCGGCGTCGGCCAGGCGCGGCTGCGTGACGGGCGTCCACGGCTCGTCGCGCAGCTCGGCGTGACCCGGCAGGCCCGCGATCTGCCACAGGTCGTTGAGGTCGAGCATGCCCGGGACGTCGTAGACCTGGCGCTCCTCGACGCGCATCGCGGAGACGAGCTCCTCGCGCAGGCCCGGGTTCAGCCCCGCCTCGACCTCGAGCCGGACGGCCTCGCCGAACGGGCGGCGACGCAGCTCGGCCTCGACGGCCTCGAGCAGGTCGTCCGCCTCGTCGGCGATCTCGAAGTCCGCGTCGCGGGTGACGCGGAAGAGGCCATGGTCGACGATCTCCATCCCCGGGAACAGCGCCTGGAGGTTGGCCGCGATCAGCTCCTCCAGCAGGACGAAGGTCGTCTCCCCCTCGATCACCGGGACGAAGCGCGGGATCATCTCCTTCGGCACCTTGACGCGCGCGAAGACCGTCTGGTCGGTCTGCGGGTCGCGGACGAGCACCGCGAGGCTCAGCGAGAGGTTCGAGATGTACGGGAACGGCCGCCCGAGGCCCACCGCCAGGGGCGTGAGGACCGGGAGGATCTGGCGCTTGTAGCGCTCGTACAGGGCTGGGCGCAGGTCCTCGGCGACCTCCTCGAGCCGGATCACGCGGATCTCGTGCTCGGCCAGGGCCGGGAACAGCACCTCGTCGACGAGCCGCGCCTGACGCTCCATCTGCGGCTGGATCCGCTCGCGCAGGCGGTCGATCGTCTGCGACGGCGTGAGGCCCGCGCGCAGGCGCTCGATCCCGGCGTCGGCCTGATCGTGCAGGCCGGCGACGCGGATCATGAAGAACTCGTCGAGGTTCGAGGTGTAGATCGCGGCGAACTTCACGCGCTCGAGCAGCGGGTGGTAGCTCGATTCCGCGAGCTGCAGGACGCGGTCGTTGAAGTCCGCCCACGAGACCTCGCGATTGAACGAGAGCTCCGGGTCGGTGAGGTCGAGCGACTCGCGCGGCGGCGGGAACGGATCGTCCGGCATCGGGACGGGCGGGCCGTCGCGCTCGGGCTCGGGCTCGGGCGGACCGGCGAGCGGCTCGGTGGTTGGTGTCTCGCTCACGCCGGCTCCGGCTCCGCGCCGTTGGTGCTCGGGATCGACGGTGCCGGCGGCCCGCTCGCGGCCGGGAGGACGTCCGCCGTGGTGGCCGGCTCGGGACGCTCGTTGATCGCGTACTCCAGACGCGCGCGGAATGCGTCGCGCTCGAGCTCGAGCCAGAACGCGGTGAACCGTGCGAACAGCAGATCGCGGCGCGCGCGCAGGTAGATCTCGAGCGTCGTGAGCCCCTGCCAGGCGTCGCTGTGCGGCAGCCGCGCGGCGAGTGCGGGATCGAGGTCGTCGGCGTCGCCGGCACGGCCGCCGAGCTCGGCGGCGTCGCTGTCGCGCAGGCTCGCGGCGAGCGCCTCCACGCGCGGGAGCTGGATGTCGCAGTCGTGGATCTCGCCGAGCAGGTCCTGGAGCTCCTTGGCGCGCTTGGCGGCCGTCTGGGCGTAGGGCCCGAAGCACGGGTCCGCCGTCGCCTCCAGCACGTAGCGCAGGCGCTTGGCCGCGATGCGCATCGCGTGCAGGGCGCTGATGTTGGCGGGGTCGGCGACCTTCGGGCCGAACGCGCAGAGCTCGTCGAGCCGCGCGTGCACGATCCGCTGGGCGTTGTCTGCGAGCGTCCCGGACGGGTCCAGGCGCTTGACCTTGCGAGCCTTCATGTGCTCACCACCCCGATCCCGGGACCGGGCCGTCGGGCCGTCCGCTCTCGCCGATCCGCTCGTGCGGGTGGCCGTCGCCGTGCATGATCGTCGGCGCGAGCGGCGGTTCCTCCGGCTCGGCGACCGGAGGCGCCGGTTCCGGGACGGCCTCGGGCGGCGCGGTCAGCGCCGCGAGGCGCGCGCGCAGGTCGTGCTCGTCGGCCTGGGCGAGCGCCGCGGCCAGCAGCGCGTTTCCGTCGGCCTGCTCGGCGCGCGTGCGCGCGATGAAGAGCTCCACCCCGGCGCGCTCGTCGGGGCCCACCGATGCGCCGAACTGCTCGAGCGCCAGCAGCTCAACGTCCGGGTCGCGCCGCGCACCGAGCGCGTCGGCGAGGTCCTTGACGTCGCGCAGCAGGGGGCGCAGCTCGGCGGCGTCGAAGCAGGGTGCGAAGACCTCGAGCACCGCGCGCAGGCGCCGCGTCGCGACGCGCATGTCGTGCACGCGCTCGATGTCCGCCATGTCGAGCACGCCGGCGGCGTGCTCGAAGACCTCCTCGGCGCGCACGCGCACCGTCAGCGCCGCGGCATCCGCGTAGGTCATGTCGCTGTGCAGTCCGTGAATCTCGCGCGCCTTGGCCATGAGCAGGCATTATCGCGCCTCGGCGCCCGGGGTCCACCGGGATTCTCCGCAGCGTGACATCATCGGCCGCGGTGACGGCTCCCGCTCCCGCGATCCTCGTGCGCGATCTGCGCAAGGCCTACGGCGAGCACGAGGCCGTCCGCGGGATCGACTTCGAGGTCGCGCCCGGCGAGGTCTTCGGCCTGCTCGGCCCCAACGGCGCCGGCAAGACGACGACCGTCGAGATCCTCGAGGGCTACCGCGAGCGCACCGGCGGGATCGTGTCCGTGCTCGGCTTCGACCCCCAGCAGCGTGCCCGGGCACTGCGCGAGCGGGTCGGGATCGTGCTGCAGAGCTCGGGGATATACCGGCACGTGCGCGTGCGCGAGGCGATCGTCCACTGGGCCGGCATGTACCCGAGCCCGCGCGACCCGGACGACGTCATGCGGCTCGTCGGCCTCGAGGAGAAGGCGGACGCCACCACCCGCACGCTGTCCGGCGGGCAGATGCGCCGGCTGGACCTGGCACTCGCGCTGGTCGGCGATCCGGAGCTGATCTTCCTCGACGAGCCGACGACCGGGTTCGACCCCGCCGCCCGCCGCGCGGCGTGGGACACGATCAGCCGGCTCCAGGACCTCGGCAAGACGGTGCTGATCACGACGCACTACCTCGAGGAGGCGCAGGCGCTCTGCGACCGCGTCGCGATCATCAAGGACGGGCGCATCGTCGCCGAGGGGCCGCCCGCGGCGCTCGGCGACGCGTCCGCGCGCTACCGCGTCAGCTGGCTCGACGAGGACGGCACCCAGCAGGTCCGCGAGGAGTCCGATCCGACCGCCCTGCTGCACCAGCTGACGAGCGCGGCGCTCGCTCGCGGCGAGTCGGTGCGCGACCTGTCGGTGACGCGGCCGACGCTCGAGGACGTCTACCTCGAGCTGACGGCGGCCGCGGCCGAGGTCGAGGTCGAGGCCGAGGAGCAGTCCTCGTGACCGACGTGATGAGCCTCACCTGGCGCCAGTTCCGCCTCGAGCGGCGCATGTTCTGGCGCAACCCGTCGGCGGCGTTCTTCTCGTTCGCGCTGCCGCTGCTGTTCCTGTTCCTGTTCGGCGCGCTGATGGCGGGCAACAAGCACAACCTGCAGATCATCGTCCCGGGGATCGCCGGGCTCAGCATCATGGCGACGACGTTCAACGCACTGACGATGCAGATGACCTTCCTGCGCGAGCAGGGCGTCCTGAAGCGGATGCGCGGCACCCCGCTCCCCACGCCGGCGCTGCTCGGGGGGATCCTCGGCAACGCGGCGACGAACGCGCTCATCCAGATCGGCATCGTCGTCCTCGCGAGCCGGTTCCTGTTCGGCCTGGGCTGGCCGAAGGACTGGCTCGAGCTGATCGTCTTCACGCTCGCCGGGGTGGTCTGCTTCGCCTCGCTGGGCATCGCCTACTCGCACGTGATCCCGAACTTCGAGGCGGCGCCCGCGTACTCGAACATCGTCTTCCTGCCGATGATCTTCATCTCCGGCGTCTTCTACGACGCCAAGGATGTGCCGCAGTTCCTGCGCGCGATCGCGGAGGTCTTCCCGCTGGTGCACGTGATCGACGGGCTCACCGGTGCGCTCGTCACCGGGGCGAGCCTCGCCGACAACCTCGGGAACCTCGCGGTCGTGCTCGCGTGGGCGGCGTTCGGGACGTTCTTCGCCGTGCGCGGGTTCAGCTGGAGCGCGCGCTCCGCCTGACCTGCCGCGGCACCGGGGTCGTGTGCGCACATGACTGCTCGTGCGCGCTGGGGGGCTCACGGTGGGGATGGCGCTCGCGCTCGTGGTCGTGTGCGGGAGTACGCCGGCGCGCGCGGACGACTTCTGCCCCGGCGGCGTCCCGGGACCTTCCAGCCGTGCCATTTCAGCGGCTCCTACAGCGGCCGCTGGCAGGTCACGGAGACGATCCACCCGCCGAACAGCAAACGGTCAAGGTCGACATCATGTGGGCCGAGTCGTGGACCGGCGCGCTCCCGGGCCTCGGTGAGACCGGCTCACCGCCGGCGGTCCTCGTCGCGCTGAACGTTCCGCTCGTCGCTGGCCTGCTCACCAACAGCTGCAGCGCCGCCTGACACGTCAAGGCGTGACGACGGCGAACCTCGCGCCGATGCCCGGCGCCTCCGCGGCGCTCCGAGCCCGCGCAAGCGACCTCGTCGCCGGCCTGCGGGGCCTCTGAGCCGCTCCCTCGCGCGCGCCGGTGCTGCGCGATCTGCCAGCATCGCCGCCGTGCCACCCGGCTCCCGCTACGTCCGCTCGGCGCGCAAGCGCGCGCTGGACCTCGTCCTCGGAGGCGCGGCGCTGCTCGTCGCCGCGCCGATCGTGGCGGTGGCCGCCGTGGCGATCCGGCTCGAGAGTCGCGGGGGCGCGCTCTACCGCCAGTGGCGCGTGGGGCGCGGCGGGCACCGCTTCCAGATCCTGAAGCTGCGCACGATGGTGCCGGGCGCCGAGAGCCTCGGCGCGGGCATGGCCGTAGACGAGGGCGACCAGCGGATCACGCGCGTCGGGAAGGTGCTGCGCCGCACGTCGATCGACGAGCTGCCGAACCTCGTCAACATCATCCGCGGGGAGATGTCGCTCGTGGGCCCGCGCCCGACGCTGGAGAGCCAGGTCGCCACCTACGACGAGCGCCAGCGCGGGCGGCTGTCGGTACGGCCCGGCGTGACCGGGTGGGCGCAGGTCAACGGCCGCGCGTCGCTGCCGTGGCCCGAGCGCATCGAGATGGACCTCTGGTACCTCGACAACGCGAGCCTTGCGCTCGACCTGCGCATCCTCGCGCTGAGCGTGCGGATCGCCGTCACCGGCCACGGGCTCTACCGCGGCGAGCAGGGCGGCTGGCGCCCGGAGGACCGCTCGGTCTAGTCGTCGCCACGGCGCGGCGCGCGCGGGCCGCCGCGCACGATGTCGCGGCCGGTCGGCCGCAGCTCCTCGTCGAGCTCGACCTGCCAGTACCAGCGGGTGAACGTCATCCCGGCGTTGAACTCGCCGACGTGCGGCTCGATCCGCTCACCGGTCGCCATCCGGACGATCAGCTCTGGGTAGGTGCGCCCCGGCAGCGCGGCGTACATCGGTCCCGGGAACGCCCCGCCGAAGCGCGTGTTGACATCGGTGATCCCGAGCCCCGCGGTGCGATCGCGGAACGCCTGCACCGTGCACGGCCCGCGCACCCCCAGCGCCTCGGCGACGTCGCGCCCGAGCTCGATCAGCTCGCGGTCGGCGATCACGGTGCCCTTGATCGACTCGCCGCCGCGCGACTCGATCATCGTGCGTGGGATCGCGTTCAGGCAGCGGCCGTCGAGGTCGCAGAGGATGTCGATCGAGAACTCCGGGCCGTCCATCAGCTGCTGCACCATCACCGGCTCGTCGACGTAGCGCACGAAGAAGTCCTTCTCCTCGCGCGTGGCGGCCGGGTGGATCGAGCGTGCGCCCGAGCCGCGGCGCGGCTTGACCATCACGGGGTAGCTCGCCGGCTCCTCCTCGGGGAGCACGGTCGGCGGGCTCGGCAGGCCGTGGCGCAGCAGCAGGTGGTGCGTCGCGTACTTGTCGTAGGTCGCGTGCGCGATCTCCGGCGACGGCACGAGCGCCGGCAGGTCGGCCTCGGCGAGCACCTCGATGTCGAGGTCGGTGAGCGGCAGGACGACGCATGCCCCGTAGCGGTCGACCGCCTTGCGCAGGAAGGGGACGTACGCCGGGTCGTCGATCCGCGGCGGCACGAGCGCGACGTCCGCCGCGTAGCGCGCCGGGGCGAGCGGGCTCGGGTCCGCGGCCACCACGAGCGCGTGCTCGGCGAACGCGCTGACGATGTCGTAGCGCTTGCCGACGCCGGTGAGCAGGACCGCCGGGCGGCTCATCGCGCGCCCGCCAGGATCGCCTCGTCGAGCTCCAGCAGCGCGCCGTTCGGCACGTCCAGGTCGTGGAACCCGTCGAGCCCCGCCGGGCGCGTCGCCGCGAATGCGCAGCGGATCGTCCCGCCGTGGCAGACGACGAGCGCCGGCAGCGGCCCGGCGCCGACGTCCCCCAGCGCGGCGAGCACGCGTGACTGGTGCTCGGCGAGCGACTCGCCGCCCGGGAAGCGGAAGCCCGCGCCGGCCCGCCGCCAAGCCGCCCAGCCGTCCGGCTCCTCGCGCTCGATGTCGTCGACGCGCCGGCCCTCCCAGGCGCCGCGGTCGGATTCGGCCAGCCGCCGGTCCAGGCGCACGGGCAGCCCGAGCACGTCGCCCACGATCTGCGCGGTCTCGCGCGCGCGCACGAGCCGGCTGCTCCAGATCACGGCGGGCGTGCGCGGCGCGACGACGGCGGCGAGCGCCCTCGCCTGCTCGCGGCCCAGCTCGGTCAGCGGCGTGTCGCGCGAGCCCATGAAGCGCTGTGGCGGCCGGTTGTCGGGCGTCTCGCCGTGGCGGGCCAGCAGGATCACGGCGCCGCGGGAGTGGCGTCCTCGGGCGCGCGCGCCGGCAGGGCGTCGCCGTGGAACAGCTTCAGCGTGTCGGCGCGCAGCCCCAGGCGCAGCGTCTCGAGCGAGATCACGTCGGAGGTGTGGATGTTGCCGAGGTTGACGTTCGTCCCGAAGTGCTCGATGAACCAGATCTGCTGATGGCGCTGGGGAGCCTCGAAGATGAGGCGGTCGAGGTCGACCTCGTGGATGATCTCGTCGACCAGGCCGGTGCGCACCTCGCCGTCGGGCCGGTACATGCCGGCGTCGCCTGAGGCGCGGCCCTCGCAGACGACCTGGGCGGCGCCGGCGTCGAGCGCCTGGCGGATCAGCTCGACCCAGCGGTAGGGGGCCAGCAGCGCGCGCGGGTCCTTCTCGCCGATCTCCGCGAACACCGTGTGGTCGCGTGCGAAGTCCGCGATCAGCGCGAGCTTCTCCTCGGCCGGGATCGGGACGACGCCGCTGGAGACCTCCACGTGCACGATGCCCAGCTCGGTCAGCCAGGCCCGCAACTCGGCGATGCGCCCCTGCAGCCAGGCGAGCTCCGTCAGCGTGCCGCCGAGCATCACCGGCACGCCGTGCGCGCGGTAGACCTCGAGCTTCGCGTGCAGGTCGCGCGTGACGTACGCGGTGCCCCAGCCGAGCCGCACGACGTCGACGTAGTCGGCGATCGAGCACATCGCGCCCTCGGCCTCCTGCGCCGAGAGCCCCGTGTCGATCATGTGCGTGACCCCCTGGGCCCGCGGCTTCGTGGTGCGAGTGGGGGTGTCGAGGAACTCGGGCACGGCGCGGTGCAGGGCTGTCCGGCGGGTCGATCGACCCTACCAAGCCGCCGCCCGCCGAGGCCCGCTCGGCTACCGTCCCGCCGATGCGCTCCGGCCCCCTCGCGCGACGCATCGCATGCCTGATCGGCGCGCTCGCGGCATGCGCGGCGCCCGCGCCGGCCGGGGCCACGGTCGCCGGCCCGACCGGGGCCGAGCCCGCGTTCGTCGCCGGGCCGCTGGGCACGCGCCTGCTCGCCCCGGCCACCGCGTCGCGCTGCAGTGCGGACGGCATGGCCCTGCGGGTGGCGGCGCGGTGGTCGGCACGCGCGATCGCCCGTCCGGTGCGCGCGATCCGCGTGCTGCTGCAGCGCCCGGGCGCGGAGGCCGTCATGGCGTCCGTCGTGTTCGCGCCGGCGCGGCCGTCCACGACGCGCGCCGCGACGCTGCGGATCTCCCGGTGCCGGCCCGACCTCGACGTCCGCTACGAGCTGTTCGTCGGGCGGATCGACGTGCCGCACGACCACACGAGCGTCGTCTTCCGCACGCACGGCACGCCGGTCAGCTGACACGGCGCACGCGCCCGCCCGTCACGCGGCGCGCGAACTGGTCGACCGCGCGGTTCTCGTCGCCGGCGACGAGGTCGGCCCCGAACGACGGAAACGCGACGAGGCGCCCGTCGCCCGACAGCGCCGGCGAGAAGGCCGTGCGCCCGCTCGGCATGCCGTCGGGGCGCGTGGAGGCGATCCGCGTCGCGCCGTTGCGGAGGTCCGCGACGTAGACCTCGCCCTCGCCATGGGTCGCCCGCCCGGTGATGTCGCCGGCGTGCGAGTCGAAGGCCACCCGCCGGCCGTCGGCCGAGATCGACGGGTAGCGCGAGTAGCCGTTGGCGAAGCCGCCGCAGCGATCGTGGGAGACGAGCACGGTCCGGCGCGCGCGCAGATCGCGGCGGAAGACGTCGCGCAGCCCCTGATCGTCGCCACGCACGAGGTTCGAGGCGGCGGACATGAACGCGACGTAGCGCCCGTCAGCCGACACCGAGCCCGCGAGGCTGCGCCCGTTCCCGGCGCTCCCGTGCGGCGTGCTGGAGACGAGCGTCAGGTGCCCGTCGGCGAGACGCAGCGCGTAGACGTCGTAGGTGTCGTTGCGGTCGGCGGGCAGCGCACGGCGGGCGGTCTCGAAGACGAGCGTGCGCCCATCCGCCGAGAGTGCGGGACGATAGGCCGCAGCGACGGCCAGGCGCGTGACGCCGGTCGCGAGATCGCGCAGATAGATGCCCTGCGGAGGCGCGCCCGCGACGAGGTCGCGGGCCTCGGACTCGAACGCCAGCAGCCGCCCGTCGGCGCTCAGCGACGGCGCGCGGCTGCGCCCGTCGCCGGCCGCGCCGGACGGCGCCGTGCTGACGAGCTGCGCACCGCCGGACCGGTCCCAGACGAACACGTCGCGCGCGCCGTTGGCATCGCGGGCTCCGGGATCGTCGGACTCGAACGCCACGCGACGACCGTCGGCGCTGATGGCGGGGGCACGCGATTGCCCGCCGCCCGGCGAGATGCGGGTGAGCCCGTCGCGGGTGCGCAGGTAGACGTCGCCGGCGGCGTCGGTGTCGCCGGTCGCGAGCCCCAGCGGGGTGTCGAACGCGATCGCCGAGCCGTCGGCGGACACGGCCGGGCGGGCGTCGTAGCGGTGGGAGACCGGGCCGGCGTGCCCGTGCGCGTAGATCAGGGTCGGCGGCGCGGCGCAGCTCGTGCCCGGCGCCGGAGCCGTCGCCGAGGTCGGCGGTGCGGCGGCCGCGCGGCGCACGGCGTGCGCCGGCGCCGCGAGCACCGCGACGAGCCCCAGGGCGGCCAGTGCTGTGAGCGACACGCGCATGTCGCTGTGGAAACCCCGTGCGCGGCCGAAGGTTTCCGTCATGCGGCGGCGAAGCCGCCGGGCGGCGCGCCCTCCGCCCGGACCGGCACCTGCGCCAGCTCGCTCGCCGCCCAGTCATCGCGCAGCAGCCCGAAGACGTTGACGTCCCGCCACTGCGCGCCGTGGCGGTGCCAGTGGCGCAGGACGCCCTCGTGCGCGAACCCGAGGCCCAGCAGCGCGCGCGTCGAGCGCTCGTTCGCGGGGTTCGAGTAGGCGCCGAGGCGGTGCATGCCCAGCAGCTCGAAGGCGAGGTGGGCGATCAGCGCCTTGGACTCGCGGTTGGCGCCGGTGCCCCAGAACGCGCGTCCCAGCCAGCTGCCGACCATGCAGCGCGCGTCGCGGAGCGAGAGCTCGTTCACGCCGGTGATGCCCGCCGGGCCGCGTTCGCGGTGGACGATCAGCAGGTCCAGCTGCTCCCCGCGGGCCCGCTGCCCGGCGCAGTGCTCGATGTACGCCAGCGGCTGCTCGATCGAGCTGTACGGGCCCCAGGAGAACCAGCGCGTCACCTCGGCGTCGGAGGCGAGATCGAGCAGCGCCTGCGCGTCGGCGGGCTCCGCCGGGCGCAGGGTCAGCGTCGGACCGTGGAGCGCGAAGGGCACGAGCGGTAGATTCGCACGCGCCCATGCTGGCCCTGCTCTACGACGTCCACGGGAACCTCCCGGCACTGCAGGCCGTGCTGGCCGACGCGGCGGACCACCGCACCGACCGGTACCTGCTCGGCGGCGACTACACGCTGTTCGGCGGCTGGCCGAGCGAGACCCTGGCGCTGCTCGAGTCGCTGGAGAACGCGACATGGATCCGCGGCAACGGCGAGCGCTGGACCGCGGACCCCGCCGCGGCGCCGGACAATCCGGTCGTCCAGGGCGCGATCGCCTCCTGCGCGGAGACGCTCGGGCGGAGCGTCACGGCCCTGCTGGCCGAGCTGCCCGAGAGCGTCGCCCTCGACGCGGGCGAGGTCAGCGGGCGCGCGTGGCACGCGTCGCCGATCTCCGACGAGCAGTCGTTCCTGCCCGAGGCGCGGCCGGAGGACGGCGCGATGCTCGCCGGCGTGCGGGAGGCCCGCCTCTACGTCGGCCACACGCACCTGCCGTTCCAGCGCTTCAGCGCGGAGGGCGTCGAGATCGTCAACCCTGGCAGCGTCGGCATGCCGTTCGACGGCAACCCGCGCGCCGCGTACGCGCTGCTCCACGACGACGGCACCGTCCAGCAGCGTCGCGTGCACTACGACCACGCGTCCGCGGCGCGGCGCGTGCGCGAGCAGGCGCGCGGCGCGGCCTGGGGCGAGACGGTCGGCAAGCGGATCGAGCGCGCGCAGTTCCTCGTGCGCTGAGAACCGGCTTCGGAAGAGTCGTCGCGCCGACTACGCCAGCGCGACGAGCAGGCCCGTGAGCTCCGAGGAGGGCTGCGGGCGGGCGAAGTAGTGGCCCTGCGCGCCGTCGCAGCCGAGCGCGCGCAGGCGGTCGACCTGCGAGAGCTGCTCGACGCCCTCGGCGACCGCCGTCAGCCCGAAGGCGTGCGCCAGCCCGATGACGGCCGCGACGATCGCCGCCTCCTCGTTGCTGCCGGCCATCCCGGTCGTGAACGAGCGGTCGATCTTGATCGAGTCGACGGGAAGCTGCTCGAGCAGGCGCAGCGACGAGTGGCCGGTGCCGAAGTCGTCGATCGCGAGCTTCACGCCGAGGTCCTTGAGGCCGTCGAGGACGCGCCTGGCGCGATCGAGGTCCGCCATCGCGGCCGCCTCGGTGAACTCGAGGCACAGCGCGGCGGGGGAAACGCCCGCCTGCTCGATCGCGGCTTCGACCACCGAGACCGTCTCGGGGTGCAGGACCTGGCGCGGGCTGAGGTTGATGCAGACCGTGACCGGCCCGGCGTCGCGACGGTCGATCGCCCAGAGCGCAGCCTGGCGCGCGGCCGACGAGATGGCCCAGGCGCCGAGTGGCAGCATCAGCCCGGACTCCTCGGCGACCTCGAGGAACTCCGAGGGCGTGACGAGCCCGCGCGTCGGGTGACGCCAGCGCAGCAGCGACTCGCAGGCCGTGATCGACCCGGAGGTCAGCTGGAAGATCGGCTGGTAGTGGAGCGTGAACTCGCCCTCGTCGAGCGCGCGGCGCAGGTCGGACTCGAGCCCGATCCGGTGGCTCGCGCGACGGCGCATGTCGTCGTCGAAGACCTCGTAGGCCACGCCGCGCTGCTTGCTGCGGTACATCGCCGAGTCGGCGTCGCGCAGCAGCGTCTCGGGGCGCACGCCGGCGCCGCGCGCGAGCGCGATCCCGATGCTCGCGCGGATCTCGACGTCCTCGCCGCCGCCGACCGCGGCGAACGGCTCGCCCAGCGCCGCTGCGATGCGCTCGGCGACGTTGACGGCCTCGTGCTCGCCGCCGACGTCCTCGCACAGGACGACGAATTCGTCGCCGCCGAAGCGGGCGGCGGTGTCGCCGCTGCGCAGCACGCCGGTGATGCGGCGCGCGACGTCGACGAGCAGCCGGTCGCCCGCGTCGTGGCCGAGGCTGTCGTTGACCGCCTTGAAGCCGTCGAGGTCGAGGACGAGCAGCGCGATCGCGCCGTCGTGCCTGCCCAGGCGGCCGAGCCCCTGGGCGAGACGGTCGCGCAGCAGGACGCGGTTCGGGAGGCTGGTGAGCGGGTCGTGCAGGGCCTGGCGGGTGAGCTCGGTGTCGACGCGCTCGCGCTCGACCGCGAAGCCCAGCGCGCGCACGAGCCGGTCGCCGCTGAGCTCGTCGCGGAAGAGGACGTCCTGCGCGCCGCGGCGGATCGCGCGCAGCGCGGCGTCCTGGTCGTCGTCGGCGCTGAGCAGCACGATCGGCACGTCGAGCGCGACGGCGTGCAGCTGGCCGAGCGCGTCGAGGACGTCGGAGCCGTCCTCCGGGGTGGCGAACAGCACGGCGTCGATCGGCGCGTCGAGCAGCTCGTCGAGCGCGTCGCTCAGCCGCCCCGCCGCGAGCACGTCGAGGGCCAGGTGGGACTCCTCGAGCATCGCCGCGATGCGGTGTGCATCGCCGGGGCGTCCTTCGAGGACGAGCAGCCGTGTCGCGGGCGTGATGCCTGCGGATTGCATCGTGGTCTGTGCGTCGGCGTGGGACATGGCGTGGAGCCCCCGGGGCAAGGGACTGCTGCCGGTATCGCGCCGCCGCGCGCGTCGCTTGAGCGCGTCCACGCCGCCGTGGACGCCTGGGGGCGATCCTGCGGCGGATTCCGCCTGTCCCTGCGCTTTTCGGGTTTTTGGTGCATCGGGCGTACGGCCGGATGTACTACCGTCGCGCCATGACCGACGAGCCCGCCGGAGAGGCCGTCGAGATCGTCGCCTCGGTGGGCGCGCTCGACGAGACCGTGGTGCTCCTGCGCGAGTTCCTGCACCGCTCCGGAGCGCTGCGCACGGTCGCCGTCGTCGAGCGCGATCGCGGGGAGGGGCCGGCCGTCGTCGACTGCGAGCGCTTCGCGCCCGTGGAGGTCGATCTCGGCGACCGCATCGTCCACCTCCCCCACGGCCTCGAGCTCGGCGTCGAGGCGCCCGCGCTGCCCGACGTGCGCCAGCTGCCGCCGTTCGAGGTCGATGCCGCCACCGGCGAGGTGGCCGGGACGATCGGCGGCCTCGAGCATCTCGTCGAGTCCGTCGGCGCGCTCGCCGACCTGCTCGGCGGACGGAACGTCGCGATGGCGGTGTTCGAGACGAGCGACCCGCAGACCCCGCTCGCGATCACGGCGCGCGCCGGCGGCTCGGAGCCCGCGGTGCTCGCGCTCGGCGAGGAGCGGTTCGAGCTGGGGTGAGTCCCCGTCGCGCTCAGAGCGTGCCGAGGAACTCCACGAGGATCCGCGCGGCCTCCTCGGGCGCGTCGTCGAAGACGAAGTGCCCGGTGCCGTCGACCACCTGAAGGCGCGAGCCGGGGATCTCCTCGAGGAGGCGGTGCGCGCCGGCGATCGGCGCGAACGGGTCGTCCCCGCCCCAGAGCAGCAGCGTCGGCACACCGAGCGCGCCGAGGCGGCCCGCGGTAGGGCTCGAGCTTCTCGAAGTCGCCGGAGCGGTAGAGCTCGAGCTGCGCGCGGCGCCGGTCCTCGTCGCCGAACGCCTTCCAGTAGTCGGCGATCGCCTCCGGGGTCATCTTCGAGATCGAGCCGAGCATTCCCGCGAACCCCTCTTCGGTCATCGCGTAGATGACCTCCTCCCCCTGGCCCGGGGCGCGCATCACCTCGCCGAGCCCGCTCCACCTGCCGTCGGCGAAGAACCCGGTGTCGCTGATGCTGAGCGCGCGGATCGCCGGTGGGTCGTCGCAGGCCCAGCGCAGGCCGATCAGGCCGCCCCAGTCGTGCACCGCCAGCGCCACGGGACCGAGCTCGAGCTCGGCGTGGAATGCGCCGAGCGCCGCGACGTGGCGCTCCCACGAGCCGTCGCCGCCGGCCAGCGGCGAGTCGCCGAACCCCGGCAGGTCGGGCGCCAGCACACGCCAGCCCGCGGCGGCTGCGGCGGGCAGCACGGCGCTCCACATGTGCGAGGACTCGGGGTAGCCGTGCACGCACAGCAGGGTCCCGCGCGGCTCCCCGGCGGGCGACGCCTCGCGGTAGGCGAGGCCGGCGGCGGACTGCATCTCGGTGGCGCTCATCGGCCAACGCTACCTCCGGACACCACGTAGGGTGCGCCGGACATGCGCCTGATCCGACGCCTCTGCGGCCCGTTCTTCGTCTTCGCCGGGGCGATGCACTTCATCTCACCGGGGTTCTACCTGCGGATCATGCCCTCCTGGCTGCCGCGGCACCGGGAGCTCGTGGCGGCCAGCGGCGCCGCCGAGATCGCCGGCGGGCTCGCGCTGATGTGCCCCGATCCGGCCGTCCGGCGCGCGGGCGGCTGGTTCACGATCGCGACGCTGCTGGCGGTCTTCCCCGCCAACGTGAACATGGCCGTGAACGCCGAGGACTTCGCCGCCGTGCCCGGCGCACCCGTCTCGCTGTTCGCGCGGCTGCCGTTCCAGCTCGTCTTCATCGCCTGGGTGCGCGCGGCTATGCGGGCGTAGCGACCTCCAGCTCGAGCGCCTCGCCGGGGCGCAGCATGCGCACCTCGACGGCGGGCGCCAGCTGCGCGGCGCGCGCGGCGAACGCGCGCGGTGGATGCGCGAGCGCCTTCGGGCGCACGCGGTGCACGCCGATCGGGTAGAGCGTGCCCCAGTGGATCGGCACGGCGATGCGCGGCCGCACGAGCGCCGCCGCCTGGGCGGCGCGCCCCGGATCCATGTGGCCGGGCCCGAGCGTCGGTCCCCAGCCCCACACCGGGAGCAGGGCGACGTCGACACCCGCGTCGCCGATCTCCCGCATCCCGTCGTAGACGTCGGTGTCGCCGGCGAAGTAGGCGCGCCGCTCGCGGCCGGCGACGAAGCCCAGCGGGGTCGCCGTCGGGCCGAAGCGCGGCCAGCGGCGCTCGTCGTGGTCTGCCGGCACCGCGCGCACCGGCACGCCGGCGAGCTCGACCGCGTCGCCGGCGTCGAGCTCGTGGACCGTGGTGAACCCGAGCCCGCGAGTCGTCGCGGCGGCGCCGCGCGGCACCACGACCGGCGTGCCGCGATCGAGCAGCCGCAGCGACGGCGGGTCGAAGTGATCGCCGTGCAGGTGCGAGATCAGGATGCCGTCCAGATCGCGCAGGGCCTCCGGCGCGGGGGCGGGCCCGTGGCGGCGCAGGTGCAGCACGCGCGAGCGCAGCACCGGGTCGGTGAGCAGACGCGCGCCGGCGAGCTCGAGCAGAACCGTCGAGTGCCCCAGGAACGTGATCCGGTCGCCCACGGGGGCCACCGTACCCGTGTGGGAAGATCGTTGGCCGATGAGCACGAGCGAGGCCACCGCGGCCGCCGAGGCGCTCGCTGACGCGGAGCTCACCGCCCCGGGCGACACCGACCATGCGGTGACGGCGCTCGAGCTGTTCTTCGACCTCGTGTTCGTGCTGGCGATCACGCAGGTGACCGCGCTGCTGGCCGCCGACCCGACCGGCCACGGGCTGATCCGCGCGCTGCTGATGCTCGCGCTGCTGTGGTGGGGCTGGACGGGCTACGCGTGGCTGACGAACGCCGTCGACGTCGACGAGGGCTCGATCAGGATCGCGTACCTCGCCGCGATGGCGGCGATGCTCGTCGCCGCGCTCGCCGTGCCGACGGCGTTCACGACGAACGAGCTCGCGTTCGCGGCGGCCTACTTCGTCTTCCGGCTGCTGCACCTCGTGGTCTACGAGCGCACGACGCGCGGCATGCCCGAGGTCAACCGCGTCGTGCGGCGCCTGGGCCCGACGCTGATGATCAGCGCGACCCTGATCGTCGTCGCCTCATTCTTCGACGGCCCGGCGCAGCTGGCGATCTGGTGCGTGGCGATCGCGATCGACTACGGCGGGCCGCTGCTCGTCGGCAGCGACGGCTGGCAGGTCTCGCCCGGCCACTTCGTCGAGCGTCACGGCCTGATCATCATCATCGCGCTCGGCGAATCCATCGTCGCGATCGGCGCGGGCGCCCCGCACGGCACGATCAGCGTGCGCGTGATCCTCGCCGCGGTGCTCGGGATCGCCGCCGTCGGGGCGCTGTGGTGGCTGTACTTCGACGTCGTCGCGGTGGTCGCGGGGCGCCGGCTGCGCGAGGCGACCGGAGCCGCGCGCAGCGCGATGGCGCGCGACTCCTACAGCTACCTGCACCTGCCGATGGTGACCGGGATCGTGCTGCTCGCCCTGGGGCTCAAGAAGGCGCTGCTGCATCCGTCGCTGGTGCTCAGGCCGGTGCCCGCGATCGCCCTCTGCGGGGGCGTGGCGCTCTACCTGCTGGCCCACATCGCCTTCCGGCTGCGCAACGTGCACTCGCTCAACCGCCAGCGGCTCGTCGCGGCGATCGTCTGCCTCGCGCTGATCCCGCTCGCGCGGCACGCGACGGCGCTCGTCAGCGTCGCGTGCATCAGCGCGGTCCTCGTCGCACTGATCGCCTACGAGGCGATCCGCTTCCGCGAGGCGCGCGCACGTGTGCGTGCCGCGGCGCAGAGCGCCCCCTGACGCGGCCTTCAGCCGCAGCCCAGCCGCGCCAGATCGCGCCGGTAGACCTGCATGTTCGGCCGCGTCCAGTCGCCGTGGGTCTGGGTGCGCAGCCGCGCGACGCGCTCGCGGTGGTAGGGCGAGCTGAGGCTCTCGGCGTGGCCGATCACGTTCTTCACCGCGATGCCGTAGCGACAGCGCAGCCAGGCCGTCAGCCGCAGCGAGCCCTGCAGCTGGCGCGGGTCGCCGAGGATCTCGCGCTCGGAGAAGCCGACGTGCTCGATGCCGATCGCGGTGTAGTTCAGCCCGACCGTGTGCCGGCACATCGAGCCCGAGCGGGACGAGCTGGAAGACCGTCCCGTTGCGGGCGACGACGAAGTGCGCGCACAGGCCCGGCAGCTCGTGCAGCTCGATGTCGGGCACGTCGGGCGCGAAGGTGTTGTAGGTCGCCGAGACGCTGTCGTTCTCGGTGTAGTGCTCGACGATCACGCGCGGGTGCACGAGCCGGTAGGTGCTGAGGCCGTAGTGGCGCTGCGCGTACGCGCGCGTCTCGCGCTTGCGCTGCGCGGTGAACGGGATCGGGTGCCAGGCGATCGGCGGGCGCGGCGGCGCGGCGGCGGGTGCAGCCGGCGCCAGCAGGGCGGCGAGCGCGAGAACGGTGGCGAGCACGGAGCCGACGATAGGGCCCGCTGCCCGTGCGTCGGCCCCGATCCGATAAGAAGGGCGCTGCGATGCGGCCGACCGATCCAGCGCGATGAGGCGCGCACCCACGATGCGCGGTCGCAGGCGCCGCGAGCGCGCAGCGGCCGCCGGCGCCGTCGCGCTGGCGGGCGTCGTCGCCTACGACCTCGTGCAGCGTCGCCACGCCATCCTGCGCAACTTCCCGGTGATCGGGCACTTCCGCTACATGCTCGAAGAGGTCGGGCCCGAGCTGCGGCAGTACATCGTCACCTCGAACAACGAGGAGCGGCCGTTCTCGCGCGACGAGCGCAGCTGGATCTACGCCTCCTCCAAGCACGAGATCAACACCGTCGGCTTCGGCTCGGACAACGAGATGGAGTTCACGCCCGGGTACTTCATCGTCAAGCCCGCCGCGCGCCCGTGGCCGCGCACGACCGGCGCGGCGACCGGCGCGCCGCCGGAGAACCTGCTGCCGTGCGGCAAGGTGCTGGGCGCCGCCCACGGGCGCCGGTACGCGTTCCGCCCGCCCTCGGCGGTGAACATCAGCGGCATGAGCTTCGGGGCGCTGTCGGGCAATGCCGTGCAGGCGCTCAACCGCGGCGCCGCCGCCGCGCCGTGCCTGCAGAACACCGGCGAGGGCGGCCTCGCTCCGCATCACCTGCACGGCGGCGAGCTGATCTTCCAGATCGGGACCGGCTACTTCGGCTGCCGTGACGAGCACGGGGGGTTCAGCCTCGAGCGCCTGCGCGAGCGCATCGCGGAGGGCCCTGTCCGCGCACTGGAGATCAAGCTCTCGCAGGGGGCCAAGCCCGGCGTCGGGGGACTCGTCCCGGCGGCCAAGATGACGCCGGAGATCGCGCGGATCCGCGGCGTCGAGCCGGGCCGCGACTGCCTGAGCCCCGCGACGCACTCCGCCTTCACGGGCGTCGACGAGCTCGTCGCGTTCGTCGAGCTGCTCGCCGCCGAGACCGGCCTGCCCGTCGGGATCAAGTCGGCCGTCGGGCAGCAGCGATTCTGGGACGACCTCGTGCGCGTCATGCAGGCCACCGGCGGCGGCCCGGACTTCATCACCATCGACGGCGGCGAGGGCGGCACCGGCGCCGCGCCGCTGGCGTTCGCCGACCACGTCGCGATGCCGTTCAAGCTCGGCTTCAGCCGCGTGTTCGCGACCTTCGCCCAGGCGGGCATGACCGAGGACGTCGTCTTCATCGGCTCGGCGAAGCTCGGCCTCCCGGCCGCCGCGCTGTTCGCCTTCGGGCTCGGCGCCGACATGGTCAACGTCGGGCGCGAGGCGATGATGTCGATCGGCTGCATCCAGGCGCAGCGGTGTCACACCGGCCGCTGCCCGACCGGCGTCGCGACGCAGAACGCCTGGCTGGTCGGGGGTCTGGACCCGGCAACGAAGTCCGAGCGCTGCGCGAGCTACGTGCGCGCGCTGCGCGGCGAGCTGCTGGCACTCGCGAGCACCTGCGGCGTCGCCCATCCCTCGCTCGTGACGCCCGACATGCTCGAACTGCTCGACGAGGGCTTCACCGCGATGACCGCCGAGCAGCGCTTCGGCTACTTCCCCGCGTGGCGCGCCGTCCCGGACACGCGCCGCGCCGAGATCGAGAGACTGTTCGTGTGAGCAATGCCACCGTCCCGATGCCGATGCCGCCCGAGGCCGTGCTCGAGCACGTTCCGATCGGAGCTGACGTGATCGTCCCGATCGCGAACGGCGAGCCCGTCGTGCTGATGGACACGCTCGAGGCCAACAACGAGCGGCTCTCGGGCGTACGGGTCCACCAGATGCACCCGCTGCGCGCACGCGACTACATCCGCGGGGCGTTCGGCGACCGGCTGCGCCACGTGAGCTACTTCCTGGCCGCCGGCGACCGCGAGGCGTTCTGGGCCGGCCAGTGCGACCTCGTCCCGAACCACTTCTCCGAGGTCCCCCTTCTCCTGCAGAAGACGACGAAGTGCTCGCTCGTGCTCGCGGCGGCGAGCCCCCCCGACCGTCACGGCTATTTCAGCCTCGGCACGAACGCCGACTACGTCGCGAGCATGGTCGGCCGCGTCCCGTTCTTCCTCGAGGCCAACCACCGGATGCCGCGCACGATCGGCGGCACGCTGATCCACGCCAGCCAGATCGCCGGGTGGTGCCAGAGCGATCACCCGCTGATCGCGGTCCCGCCCGCCATCCCGGGCCCGGACGACTACGCGATCGCCGCGCTGATCGCCGAGCGCATCCCGAACGGCACGACGCTCCAGGTCGGGATCGGAGCGATCCCGAACGCCGTGCTGCAGGCGCTGTCGGGCCACCGCGATCTCGGCCTGCACACCGAGCTCCTGTCCGACGGCGTGATCGACCTCGTCGAGAGCGGCGTGCTGACGGGCACGAAGAAGCGCCGGCGCCGCAACAAGCACGTCGCCACGTTCTGCCTGGGGACGCAGAGCCTCTACGACTGGCTCGACGGGAACGAGGGCATCGAGCTGCTCGGCGTGGACTGGGTGAACAGCCCGATGATCATCGCCCAGGAGCCGAACTTCGTCTCGATCAACGCGACGACCGAGATCGACCTCATGGGCCAGTGCGCGTCGGAGACGATCGCGGGGCGCTACTGGTCCTCGAGCGGCGGGCAGGCCGACTTCGCGCGCGGCGCGATGTACTCCGAGGCCGGGCAGGCGTTCCTGGTCCTGCACTCGCAGACGAGCAAGGGACGCAGCCGGATCCGCACGCAGCTCACGCCGGGCTCGGTCGTGACGACGCTGAAGAACACGGTCGATCACGTCGTCACCGAGCACGGGATCGCCGAGCTGCGCGGCCTGTCGCTGCGCCGGCGCGCGGAGGCGCTGATCGCGATCGCCCACCCCGATCACCGCGAGCAGCTCAGCCGCGAGGCGCGTGCGTCCGGGCTGCTGCGCTGAGCTTGCGGGCGGCCACGCCGTCGTGACACACTGTCACGCTTCCGCACCGAGGAGACCCGCATGGCAACGATCCCCGCGCAGGACCTGGCGAGCGTCGACCTGAGCGATCTGTCGCTCTGGCAGGACGGCCCGCCGCACGAGCTGTTCACCCGCCTGCGCCGCGAGCATCCCGTGCACTGGAGCCCGCTCGGCGGCTTCCCGTGGGAGGCCGGGTTCTGGTCGGTCACACGTTACGAGGACATCGCCTGGGTCGGCCGCGACTGGGAGACGTTCTCCTCCGAGCGCGGCGGCATCCTCGCCGTCAACCAGTTCATGGAGACGCCGCCGCCCGGGGCGCCGGAGGATCCGCTCGCGCTGCAGCGCCTGATGATGATCTCGCAGGACCCGCCGCGCCACGACCGCCTGAAGGCGCTCGTGCAGCGCGCGTTCACGCCCAAGCGCGCGCTCGACCACACCGGGCGCATGCGCGAGATCATCAACGGGACGTACGACCGCGCGCTCGAGCGCAACCCGGACGGGCGCTTCGACCTCGTCCAGGACGTCGGCGTCTACGTCCCGGCGATGGTCATCGGAGACATGCTCGGCGTGCCGCGCGAGGACGCCTTCAAGCTCGTCGACTGGACGAACCGCACCACCGCGTTCGAGGACCCGCGGGTCGTCAAGGACATGGAGGACACCTGGGTCGCGCTGCAGGAGGTCTTCGGCTACGTCCACCAGATCGTCGAGGCGCGCAAGGCGCACCCGCAGGACGACCTGACGACCGCGCTGCTGCAGGCCGAGATCGACGACGAGCACCTCACCGACGAGCAGGTGATCATGTTCTGGTTCCTGCTGATGGTCGCGGGCAACGACTCGACCCGCGCGACGTTCACCTCCGGCATGCGCAGCCTGCTGGAGGACCCCGAGCAGCTCGCGCTCGTGCGCGACGGCGCGGTCGCGCGCGAGCAGGCGATCGAGGAGTTCGTCCGCTACCACCCGGCGTTCGCCTACATGCGCCGCACCGCGATGCGGGACACCGAGATCGCCGGGCAGCCGGTCGCCGAGGGCGACAAGGTGCTGCTCTGGTTCGTCTCGGGCAACCGCGACGAGCGCGTCTTCGAGGATCCGCACCGCTTCGACGTGCGCCGCGACCCAAACGCCCATCAGGGCTTCGGCGGCGGCGGCCGGCACTTCTGCCTCGGCGCCGGCCTCGCCCGGCTGGAGATGCAGATCTGGCTCGAGGAGACGCTGCGGCGCTTCCCGGACCTGCGCCTGGACGGCGCCGGCGACCGGCTCGCATCGACCTTCCTCAACCAGAACCGCTCGATTCCCGTGGCGGTCTGAGCGTCGCCACCGCACGCTGCAGCACGGGTCCCGGTCACAGGATCGGGGGCTCGCGGCACATCGGGGGTGAGACCCTGTGCCCGTGGCCCCCGATCCTCAACCGCGTTCGACCACCCTGCCCGACGACTTCGGCGCGTTCTACGCCGAGCACGCCGAGCGGCTGCTCGTGTTCTTCGCGCGGCGCACGTTCGACGTCGAGGTCGCCCGCGACCTGACGGCGGAGACGTTCGCCGAGGCGCTGCGCACCCGCTCGCGCTTCCGCGGCACGAGCGCCGAGGAGGCCGGTGGCTGGCTGTACGGCATCGCACGGCACAAGCTCAGCCGCTTCGTGCGCCGCGGCGTCGCCGAGCGCCGCTCGCTCGACAGGCTCGGCGTGCGCGTCCCGGAGATCACGCCGGACGAGCACGCGCGCGTCGTCGAGCTCGCCGGCCTGGCCGACCTGCGGTCCGTCGTCGCGCAGGAGTTCCGGCGGCTGTCGGCCGAGCAGCAGGCGGCCGTGCAGCTGCGCGTCGTCGACGAGCTCTCCTACGGCGAGGTCGCCGAGCGTCTCCACATCTCCGAGCCGACGGCCCGCGCGCGCGTCTCGCGCGGCCTGCGGCAGCTCGCATCAGCACTCGACGGCATCACGCCCCAATCAGAGGTGACGGCATGACCACGCCCCCCGACCGCAGCGACCTGCGGTTCCTCGACGACCTCGGCGACGAGCTGGTGCGCGCCGAACGCGACGCGGCCGCGCGTCCCCACGGCGTGCTGTGGCGCCTGCGCGCCCCGCATGCGCTGCGCGGGCCGCTCCTGGCCGCCGTCCTGCTGGTCGTCATGGCCACGGGCGTCGCCGCCGCGACCGGCGTCATGGACACGTCCAAGCCGCCGGCCAAGCCGCTCGCGCAGGCGATCCACGACGCGACCACCGGCCCGCAGGTCGAGGGCGTCAGCGCGCGGATCAAGTTCACCAACCGGCTGATCGACAACACCGGCATCGGCCAGGGCAGCGACCCGGTGCTGGCCGGCTCCACCGGGCGTCTCTGGGCGACCCCCAACGGCGACGTGCGACTCGAGCTGCAGTCCAGCGGCGGCGGCGGCGACGCGCAGGTCGTGCTGCATGGCGACCAGCTGTGGCTCTACCACGCCGCGGCGAACACCGTCTACCGCACAACGCTCCCGCCGCAGAAGCCCGACGCATCGTCGAAGAAGGAGCCGTGGCCGCCGACCCTCGCCGGGATCCGGCGCGTGCTCGAGCAGCTGAGCACCCACGCGAACCTCTCCGACGCCACCCCCACGAACATCGCCGGGCGGCCCGCCTACAGCCTGCGCCTCTCCCCGCAGCGGCACGGCGGGCTGGTCGGCGGCGCGGAGATCGCCTGGGACGCGGTCAACGGCGCGCCGCTGCGTGCCGGGATCTACGCCAAGGGCGACAAGAGCCCGGTGCTCCAGCTCGAGGCGACGGCGATCGACTTCGGCTCGGTCCCGGCGTCGGTCTTCGACCTGCCCATCCCGGCGGGCGCCAAGGTCGTCGACCTGACGACCAAGCAGGCGAGCGATCCGGCGCGGGCTGGCGGGCCTGATTCCGCGGCGCCCGTCACCGGCCTGGCGGCCGTGCAGGCGCAGCTGCCGTTCACGGTCAGCGCACCGGACGTGATCGCCGGCATGCCGCGCAGCGAGGTGCGCCTGATCAAGGGCGACAAGCGCTCAGGGGCGATCGTCACCTACGGCGAGGGCCTGGACGGCATCGCGGTGCTGCAGCTCGCGGCGCCCGCGGGCGCCCCGAGCGCCGGCGGTGACCAGGGCGGCCCGGCGGGCGGTGCGCTCCCGTCCGTCACGATCGGCGCAGTCAAGGGCCAGGAGCTGACGACGGCGCTCGGCACGGTCGTGACGTTCACCCGCGGCGGCGTCAGCTACACGGTCATGGGCTCGGTCATCCCGGCGACGGCGGAGGCGGCGGCGCGCGCGCTGTAGCGCGCCGCCTCCTACTGTCATCGGCATGACCGATGCGCCGCCCGTCGAGGTTCGCGGGCTCGTCAAGACCTACGGCGACATCACCGCAGTCGACAACGTCGACCTGACGGTCCGCCGCGGCGACGTCTTCGGCTACCTCGGGCCCAACGGCGCGGGGAAGACGACCTCGCTGCGGATGATGCTGGGGCTGATCCGCCCGACCGCGGGAACGGTGCGACTGTTCGGGCGCGACCCGCAGCTCTCGGTGCAGGCGCTGGAGGGCGTCGCGGGCTTCGTCGAGGCGCCGCGCTTCTACCCCTACCTCGACGGCCGCACGAACCTGCGGCTGCTCGCCGCGCTCGACGGCGACGACGCGCCGCGGCTGATCGACGAGGTGCTCGAGGTCGTCGAGCTGACCGACCGCGCCGGCGACAAGGTCGGCGGCTACTCGCACGGCATGCGCCAGCGCCTCGGGCTCGCCGCGGCGCTGCTGCGCCGGCCGCGGCTGCTGCTGCTCGACGAGCCTGCGACCGGGCTGGACCCCGGCGGCATGCGCGACATGCGCCGCCTGATCCGCCGCCTGGCCGACGACGGGATCACGGTGCTGCTCTCCAGCCACCTGCTCGCCGAGGTCGAAGAGCTCTGCAACCGCGTGGCGATCGTCCGCCGCGGCCGGATCGTCTACGAGGGTGAGCTCGAGGACCTGCGCCGCACCGCCGGCGTGTCCTATCGCCTGCGCACGGTGGACGACGAGCGCGCCCGGCGCGTCTGCGCCGCCCAGCCCGGCATCGAGGGCCTCGAGCCCGCGGGTGCCGGCGTCATCACCTTCCAGCCCGCGGACGACCACGCGCTCGCGCAGCTGTCGCTCGCGCTGACCGAGGCGGGCGCGCTGATCCTCGAGCTCGCGCCGCGCTCGGCGACGCTCGAGGACCTGTTCTTCGAGCTGACCGAGGGCGAGGGCGAGCGCGAGCTGTCCGCCGCGCACGTCGACGCCGCCGCGCGGATCGTCGAGGAGGCGCCCTCATGAGCGCCGCCACACGCACACCCGGCGTCGGCACGATCTACCGCTGGGAGCTGCGCAAGCTGCGCTCGCAGAAGCGCACGTACCTGGGCCTGGGCGCCGCCGCGCTGGTGCCGATCATCTTCGCGGTCGCCGTGGCCGCGCAGCCCGGTGGCGGCCCCGAGGACGTGCCGTTCGGGCGCTACATCCACAGCACCGGCCTGGCGATCCCGCTCGTGCTGCTGCTGTTCGGCTCGATCTGGTTGTTCCCGCTGATCACGGCGCTCGTGGCCGGCGACATCGTCGCCACCGAGGACCACAACGGCACGCTCAAGACGATCCTCACGCGTTCGGTCGAGCGCGGCCAGATCTTCATCGCGAAGATGCTCGCCGCGTTCAGCTACGCGGCACTCGCGATCCTCGTGACCGGCACCGTGGCCACCGTCGCCGGCGTGATCGTCTCGGGCTTCCACCCGATCACCAGCCTCAGCGGCACGCAGGTCTCAGCGTCGCACGGCCTCGGCCTCGTCGCGGCGAGCCTCGGTGTCTACCTGCTGCCGATCATCGCCGTGGCCTGCATCGGGCTGCTCCTCTCGACGGTCTTCCGCAACAGCGCGGCCGCGATCGTCGGCACCCTGATGTTCTCGCTGCTGCTGCAGCTGCTCACGATCATCCCGGGGCTCGGCGGGCTGCAGCCGTACCTGCTCAGCACCCAGTTCAACGCCTGGCAGGGGTTCCTGCGCACGCCGGTCGACTGGGAGCCGATCGTCCGCGCGACGTGGGTGTGCGCGCTGTACGCGGTGCCGTCGTTGGCGGCGGGGCTGCTGGTGTTCCTGCGACGGGATGTGGCGGGGGGATGAGGGGGTGGACGGTTCGGAGCCTGTGCCTTTTGGCGCCTGCGCCGGCGGGGCGCGTCGCGAGGCGCTTGCGGTCGCGGGGCCGGCTGGGAGCGGGGCCGGCCTCCGGCGCGGGTGAAGGGCTCGGGCGGGCGCCGGGAGCGAAGCGCGTCCGTCGTGGATGCGATTCGGTCGGCGGCGCCGACGCGTCTGCATCCACGTGCGGTGGCGCGGGCGCTTGTGGGGCGCGTCGCGAGGCGGTTGTGGTCGCGGGGCCGGCTGGGAGGGCGGCCGGCCTCTGGCGCGGGGGAAGGCTCGCGCGGGCGCACGGTGTGAGGCGCGTCCGTCGTGGATGCGATTCGGTCGGCGGCGCCGACGCGTCTGCATCCACGTGCGGTGGCGTCGGCCGAGCCGACGTGGCTGCAACCGATCGCCGCGGCGGGGCGGGCTGCGCGCGTGCCGGTGCTGGGCGCGTCACTCTTACTGCAGTCCCGTCGGCCGCGGTGCTGTGGCGGCCCATGGTGGGAGTCTCGGACGCCGGTCGAACGGGTGGCGGGGGACACGGTCCGCGGGAGCAACCGCACCCCCGGTGCCGTGTTCCCCGACAGGACCCGTGAGAACAGACGCCCCGAAGCGCCGCCCGTGCTGTATCAAGCGCTCAGCCCAACCCCATCGACCGCCCGACGATCTCCTTCATGATCTCGGTCGTCCCACCATAGATCCGGGTGATCCGGGCGTCGGCGTAGGCGCGGGCGATCGGGTACTCGAGCATGTAGCCGTAGCCGCCGTGGAGCTGGACGCAGCGGTCCATCACGCGACCCTGGAGCTCGGTGCACCACCACTTGGCCTCGGCCGCGTCCTCGACGGTCAGCTCGCCCGCGGCGAGCGCGTCGGTGCAGCGGTCGACGAAGACCTGGGCGATGTCGACCTCGGTGCGCAGCTCGGCGAGCGTGAAGCGCGAGTGCTGGAAGGTCCCGATCGGCTGGCCGAACGCCTTGCGGTCCGTGACGTAGGCGACCGTCCACTCGAGCGCGGCCTGCGCTGCCGCGACCGCCGCGATCGCGATCGAGAGGCGCTCCTGCGCGAGGTTCGCGACGAGGTAGCCGAAGCCGGCGCCCGGGTCGCCGAGCAGGTTCTCGGCGGGCACCTGCGCGTCGTCGAAGAAGAGCTCGGCGGTGTCCTGCGCGTGCTGGCCGAGCTTCTCGAGGTTGCGCCCGCGCTCGAAGCCCGGCGTCCCGCCCTCGACGACGATGCAGGCTGATGCCGCGGTGCTTGAGCGCCGGGTCGGTCTTCACCGCGGTGATCACGAGCTCGGCGTTGACCCCGTTGGTGATGAACGTCTTCGCACCGTTGACGACGTAGACGTCGCCCTCGCGCAGCGCGCGGGTGCTCATGCTCGCAAGGTCGGAGCCGATGCCGGGCTCGGTCATCGCGACGGCCGTGAGCAGCTCGCCCGAGACGATGCCCGGAAGCCAGCGGCGGCGCTGCTCGTCGGTGCAGTACTCCAGGAAGTACGGCATGCAGATGTCGTTGTGCAGCGTGATCCCGAGGCCGAACCCGCTCACGCCCGCGCGCTGGACCTCCTCGCCGATCACGACGTTGAAGCGGAAGTCGTCCACGCCGGCGCCCCCGAACTCCTCCGGCACGGCCATCCCCAGGAAGCCGTGGTCGCCCGCGGCGCGGAAGGCCTCGAGCGGCACGATGCCATCGGCATCCCACTGCTCGTGATGGGGGACGATCTCGCGCTCCAGGAACCGCCGGAAGCTCTCCCGGAAGTCGTCGTGCTCGGGCTCGAAGAGGGCTCTGCGCATGGGCGGCAGAATGGCACGGCACCGCGGCGGCCGGCCCGCCGGCGGTCAACGGACCAGGTTTCTTCCCTGCACGTCGCGCCGTCCTGCTACCGTCCGCCAGGTCATGTCGCGCACGAAGCGCGATGAAAGCAGTGTCAGCGCCCGCTCATAGTTTGCGTCAAGCATCCTCCGCGTACGCAGCACACGACGCCGTGGAGGAAACAGCATGGCGACAGGAACAGTGAAGTGGTTCAGCGACGAGAAGGGCTTCGGCTTCATCACGCCGGACGAGCCCGGCAAGGATCTCTTCGTCCATCACTCGGCGATCCTCGGTGACGGCTACAAGTCGCTCGCCGAAGGCGCCAAGGTGCAGTTCGAGTCGGAGCAGGGCCCCAAGGGCCCGTCCGCCAAGGACGTGCAGACGATCTGAGTCCGTCGCAAGACGGAGCTTCCGAAGGGCCGGCACTTGCCGGCCCTTCGTCGTTCCGGGGCCCACCAGCGTCACACATGGCGCGCGCGGCGGTCCTCACCTGAGAGCCAGCGCACCCCCTGCGTGCTCTCAGGAGACCTTGACCCGTGGTTGCGCAGCGCTTTAGCGGCTCTTTCAATTCCGTGGGCCATGGTCGGCCTGTGAGGAGCGCGCCCGAGCACGGAGGCTGGCGATGACGAACGCCGAGATCGCCGTCGAGCGTCCGCGCGCGGCCTCCCACGGCGTCGCGCGCGCCCGCAGCCGGCGCCGGCGCCGCGCCGTGGTGGCGGGCGCGGTGTGGTTCGTGATCCTCGCGAACGCGGCGATCGTCCTCTGGCTCTGGCTGCACGACGGCGGCGTCCGCGACGCCCACGGTCCCGGCGCGCTGGCGACGAGCCTGGGCCGCATCACCGGCCTGCTCGGCGCCTATCTCGCGCTGATCCAGGTCCTGCTGCTCGCGCGCCTCCCCGGGCTCGAGCAGCTGATCGGCTTCGACCGGATGACCGTCTGGCACCGGCGCAACGGGAAGGCCTGCCTCACGCTGCTGCTGGCGCACATGGTGCTCGTGACGATCGGGTACTCGAAGTACGACCAGATCTCGATCGGCGCGGAGATCTCCTCGCTCGCGCACGACTACCCGGGCATGATCACGGCGACCGTCGGAACCGGCCTGCTGGTGCTCGTCGTCGTCACCTCGCTGATCCTCGTGCGCAAGCGGCTCCCGTACGAGGCCTGGCACGCGGTCCACCTGCTCGCCTACGCCGGCATCGCGCTCGCCTGGAGCCACCAGATCCCGACGGGCAACGAGCTGTCGGCCGACGCCACCGCGTCGACGTACTGGACGGCGCTCTACGTCGCGACGCTCGTCCTGCTGGTCGTCTTCCGCTTCCTGTGGCCGATCGCGCGCGGCCTCTGGTACGGCATGCGCGTGACGGAGGTCGTCCCCGAAGGGCCGGGCGTGATCTCCGTGCACATCACGGGCCGCCACCTCGAACGCCTGCGCGCCCAGCCGGGGCAGTTCTTCCTGTGGCGCTTCTTCGCGCGCGGCGCATGGTGGCAGGCGCACCCGTTCTCGCTGTCGGCCGCGCCGGACGGGCGCTCGCTGCGCATCACCGTGAAGGAGGTCGGGAGCTTCACCGCGCGGCTGCGGAGGCTGGCCCCCGGGACGGCGGTGCACGCGGAGGGCCCGTTCGGGGTGTTCACGCCGGAGGTCCAGCGTCGCGATCGCGTCCTGCTGATCGCCGGCGGGATAGGCATCACGCCGGTGCGGGCGCTGCTCGAGGCGATCCACGGCGACGTCGCGGTCATCTACCGAGCGCTGCGCGACGAGGATCTCGTCCTGCGCGACGAGCTGGCGGCGATCGCCGCACAGCGTGGGGCGACGGTCCATTGCGTCGTCGGAGACCACGCGGCGCCCGGTGCCGGCCATCTGCTCTCGCCGACGCACCTCAGCGAGCTCGTCCCCGACCTCACCGAGCGCGAGGTCTATCTCTGCGGCCCCCCGGCCATGACGCGAGCCGCCGAGCGCAGCCTGCGCCGGGCGGGCGTGCCACGCAGGTACACGCACATCGAGCGCTTCGCGCTCTGACCCCGGAAGGCTCCCCTCGATGAACAGGACCACCCCCACCATCGCCACCACCGCCATGCTGATGCTGCCCGTCGCCCAGGTCGCCGGTGCCGTCGCCGCCGTGGAGCCCGCCGCAGCTGCGAGCACCCGGACGATCTCGGGCCCGAGCGTCCATATGCGCTGGGGCAACGTGACCGTCAGGATCCGCGTGAGCGGCCGGCGGCTCGTCGATCTCAGCGGCAGCGTGCCGAGCCACAAGCCGCGTTCGAACAGCATCAATCGCCGGGCGCTGCCGAAGCTGCGCTCCGAGGCGCTGGCGGCCCAGAGCGCGCGGATCTACACCGTCTCCGGGGCGACGCTCACGAGCAACGCCTTCGCGACGTCGCTGAACGCCGCCCTGCACAAGGCGGGAATCTGATGGTCGTCACTGCCGCCCGTCTGGCGGGCGGCAGGCACCACGTCGAGCACGTGATGGGCATGCCGGTCGTGCTCGACCTGGCGGGCCCGCGCGTGGACGACATCGTCGTGGAGGGCGTCTGCGCGTGGCTGCACCAGGTGGACACGGTGTTCAGCACCTATCGAGCCGACAGCCAGATCAGCCGCCTGAACCGCGGCGAGCTGGCGCTGACCGACACGGAGCCGGACGTGCGCGAGGTGCTCGAGCGCTGCGAAGAGCTGCGCGAGCAGACCGGCGGCTGGTTCGACGCGCGCGCCGGCTGTCGCGCGGGCCCCGTCGACGACGCGCGCCTGCCGGTCGACCCGTCCGGTCTGGTCAAGGGCTGGGCGGTCGACCGGGCGGCGCAGATCCTCGAGCGCGGCGGAGCCCGCGCGTTCTGCATCAACGCCGGCGGCGACGTCCTCGTGCGCGGCCGGCCCTCACCACATGAGGGCTGGCTCGTCGGCATTCAGCACCCGCTGCTGCCCGGCGAGGTGGCCGCGGTCGCCGAGCTCGAGGACGCGGCTCTGGCGACCTCCGGAACCTACGCGCGCGGCGCGCACATCCGCGACCCCTCAACCGGCCGGGCACCCGAGGGCCTGCTCTCGGTGAGCATCACGGGCCGCGACCTCGCCACGACGGACGCGCTGGCGACCGCCGCGTACGCGATGGGGCCGGCCGCGCCGGACTGGACGGGGCGCCTGGCGGACTTCGAGACGCTGACGATCCTCGCCGACGAGCGCATCGTGCAGACCCCGGGCTTCCCACTGGCATAGTGTCGGCGCCGTGACTTCGCGACTCCTGACGATCCCGATCAGCCACTACTGCGAGAAGGCCCGCTGGGCGCTGGACCGCGCGGGGATCCCGTTCTCCGAGGAGCGCCACCTCCAGGTGATCCACATCTGGAAGGCCTGGCGGGCGGGCGGCGGGCGGACCGTGCCGGTGCTCGTGACCGACGGCGCGATCCTCACAGACTCGACGGCGATCCTCGAGTGGGTCAACGGGCGGATGGGCCCCGCAGAGCGGCTCTATCCCGACGCCGTCGCCGACGAGGTCAGGCGCATCGAGGACTGGCTCGACACCGGGCTCGGCCCCGACGGGCGCCTGTGGATGTACCACGAGACGCTGCCGACGATCGAGGACGTCGGGCCCTGGGCACTGGCGGGCGTCCCCGAGTGGGAGCGGCGCTCGTTCCGTGTCGCCGGCCGCGCCCTCGACCCGGTGATCCGCCGCTACCTCGGCGTCGACGAAGAGGCCGCCGTGCAGGCGCTGCGCAACGTCGAGGCGACCTTCGACGAGATCGCGGGACTGCTGTCCGACGGCCGCCCGTTCCTCACCGGCGAGCGGTTCACCGCCGCCGACCTGACGTTCGCGGCGCTGAGCGCGCCCGTGACGATTCCGGACGGCTACGGCTCACCGCTGCCGCCGCTCGAGGAGATGCCGCCTGCGATGACGCGGGAGGTCGAGCGCCTGCGCTCGCACCCCGCCGGCGTGTTCGCGGCGCGCCTCTACGCCGACGAGCGGCGCTGAGCCGGCGCGTTCAGAGCGACACGAGCCGCCCGAACAGCCGCTCGAGCGTCGCCGCCGGGTCGCTCGTCAGCCCCGTGTGGACCGCGGAGGGCTGGATGCTCGTCGACGACGGCGCGACGATCCAGCCGAAGCGCTCGGACTTCGGCAGCCGGGCCACCGCGCCCGCCTCCGGAGCGCCGGCGACGACCTCGCAGAGCGCGTCCAGCCGCGAGCGCACGGGCGCCGGGTCGAGCCCGGGCGCGAGCGCCGCCAGCCGCTCGGCGTCGAGCTCGGCGCGCAGCTCGAGGAAGTCGTGCTGGCGGCTGAACAGGACGACGCCGACGTTCAGGCGCTCGCCGCGCTCGACCTGCGGGACGACGCGCAGGACGGCGTAGGCGAACGGGCGCGCGTCTCGCTCAGCGGCGGGCACGCTCGAGCTCCTCGACGAAGACGCGCGGCGCTGCGAGCCGCTCGGTCAGGAAGACTTCGAGGTCCGCGCGCCTCGCGGCGGGGTCGGCGCCCAGCCAGGCGCCGGGCGCCGCCGCGACAGCGCCCGCGGCCGCGGCGAGCGCGGTGGCTGCGAGCCGCTCGTCGGCCGCGGCGATCGGCCCGGCGCCGGGCAGCAGGACGTGCTCGCCGAGCATCGGCACCGGGCTGCGGGCGGTCGCGGCGAGCGGCACGTCGCCGTACTGGCGGAAGAACGCCGCCCCGTGGTCGATCAGCCAGGTGCGCCCGTGCCAGGCGAGCAGGTTGGGGTTGCGCGGTGTGCGGTCGACGTTCGTGACGAGGGCATCGAACCACACGACGTCGGCGGCGAGTTCCGCGGTGATCGGTGGGTCGGCCGGCAGGGTGAACGGCAAGGCGCCCGGCAGGAAGTCCATGCCGAGGTTCGGCCCCGGGCTCGCGGCGATCAGCTCCTGGATCTCGGGGTCGGGCTCGGCGTGGCCGAGCTCGGGCGCGATGTCGATCACGACCAGCTCGGGGACCGGGAACCCGAGTGCCCGCGCGAGCTCGCCCGCGACCACCTCCGCCACCAGCGCGCCCTCCCCCTGGCCGGCACCACGGAACTTCGTGACGTAGAGGCCGTCGTCGTCGGCCTCTACGAGGCCCGGGAGCGAACCGCCCTCGCGCAGTGCGTCGACGTATCGCGTGGCGCGGACGGTGCGCAGTGTGCCGGGCATCGGGACGCGCAGGCTATCCGCAGCGGCCCGGGACCCGGGCGCTGATATTGTTAACCAGATGGCTAACAGTGACACGCTCGATCGGACGTTCGCCGCGTGCTCGCATCCGATCCGGCGCGGGATCCTCGAGCGGCTCGCCGGCGGCACGCTGAGCGTCGGCCAGGCGACCGGTGACTTCGGCGTGTCCAAGCCCGCAATCAGCCGGCACCTCAGGATCCTCGAGGACGCCGGAGCCATCGTCCGCGTCGTCGACGGCCGCACGCACATGCTGAGCCTCGCCGAGCGCGATCCCGGGCTCGACGACGCCTACGACTGGATGACGCGACAGCGCGCGCTGTGGGAGCGCAAACTCGACGTGATCGACGACGTCCTCACCGAACAGCGGGCCACCGCCCGCAAGGAGCAGCCATGAGCACCGCGGACATGACCACCCTGCGTGTCGAGCGCACCTTCGATGCGCCGCGCGATGCCGTCTTCGACGCCTGGACGAACCCCGAGGTGCTGCGGCGCTGGTGGGCGACCGAGCCCTCGCAGCGCACGCCCGTGGCCGATGTCGACCTGCGCGTCGGCGGGCACTACCGGCTCTCGATGGAGGATGCGTCGGGCGCGCGGCACACCGTGGCCGGCGAGTACCGCGAGGTGCGCCCGCCCGAGCGCCTGGTCTACACCTGGTGCTGGGAGACGGGCGACCCACCGGACGGGCACGTGAGCGTCGTCACCGTCGACTTCCTCGCAGCCGGCGAGCGCACGACGGTCGTGCTCGAGCACTCCGCCCTCTCCTCGGCGGCATCACGCGACGGGCACACGGCGGGCTGGGAGGCCTGCATGGCGATGCTCGCCGAGCGGATCTTCGGGACACCCAACCACGAGGCCTGAGCGCAAGCCGGGCGAAAGGAGCAACACGATGGGCAAGTTCGTCTTCACCTACACGGGCGGCGGGATGGCGGCGACCGACGCTGAGCGCGAGGCCGCGATGGCGGCGTGGGGCGCATGGTTCGAGCAGCTCGGGCCGGCAGTGCTCGACATGGGCAACCCGTTCGGGGGCTCGACCGCGGTCGGCTCGGGCGCGGCCAACGGCCTGACCGGCTACTCGATCGTCTCGGCCGACAGCCTCGACGCGGCGGCCCAGCTCGCACAGGGCTGCCCGGTGCTGGAGCGCGGCGGCGGCGTGGGCGTCCACGAGGCGCTCGCGATGTAGCCGGCGCAGCGACGGTCCGCGGGCTCCCGGTCAGGCCGGAGCCCGCGCGGCCGCCGGCGCGTTGACCCTCGCCCACGGGCACGTAGAGCGTCGGCTTCTCGCGCATGGGACGACCTCACCGGGCTGGGCCGCCCCGGCTATCGTCACCCAGGGCACCCCGATGGAGAGGATCCGCATGGCCGACACCGCTGCCGTCGAGCGCGAGCTGCTGGCACGGCGCGACGAGCTTCGCGCCCGCATCGCCCAGCTCGCCAGGCCGGCCGAGCGCGGCGCCGAGCTCGGGTTCGGCAAGCGCATCGGCGACGGGACCACCGAGGCGGTCAGTCGCCTGACGGACATCGGCGTCGGCGGCAGCCTCGAGGTCTCCGAGGCGCGGGTCACGCGCGCGCTCGCCAAGCTCGCCGAGGGAACCTACGGAGCCTGCGACACCTGCGGCGAGCCGATCGCCCCCGCCCGCCTCGCGGCCGCGCCGGACAGCATCCTCTGCATCACCTGCGCACAGCGCGCAGGGTGATTGCGCACGCAACTATCTGCTAGGATGCTCCGCATGGAACTCGGAGTCGCCACGTTCGCCGACCTCAGCACCGGGGTCACCCCCGAACAGCGCATGCGCGAGCTGATGGAGGAGGCCGAGCTCGCCGACCAGCTCGGGCTCGACGTGTTCGCGATCGGCGAGCATCACCGGCCCGACTTCCTCATCTCCTCCCCCGCGATCGCGCTCGCCGCGGCCGCGGTGCGCACCGAGCGCATCCGCCTCTCGAGTGCCGTCACCGTGCTGAGCTCCGACGACCCGGTCCGCGTCTTCCAGGACTTCGCCCAGGTCGACCTGCTCTCCGGCGGGCGCGCGGAGATCATGGCCGGGCGCGGCTCGTTCATCGAGTCCTTCCCCCTGTTCGGCTACGACCTCGACGATTACGACGAGCTGTTCGCCGAGAAGCTCGAGCTGCTCCTGAAGCTGCGCGAGAGCGAGCGCGTCACCTGGTCCGGTCGCCACCGCCCGCCACTCGACGACGCCGTCGTCTGGCCACGTCCCGTCCAGGATCCGCTGCCCGTCTGGGTCGCGGTCGGCGGCTCGCCGCAGTCGGTCGTCCGCGCGGGCACGCTCGGCCTCCCGCTCACGATCGCGATCATCGGCGGGCAGCTCGAGCGGTTCGTCCCGTTCGTCGAGCTGTACCGCGAGTCGATCGCCCGCGCCGGCCACGACGCCGCACAGGCGCGCGTCGCGATCAACACCCACGCCTTCGTCGGCCAGACGTCGGCGCAGGCCGACTCGGCGTTCGCCGCGCCCTACCTGGCCGGCATGAACCGCATCGGGCGCGAGCGCGGCTGGCCGCCGTCGGGCCTGCGCGAGTACGAGGCGCTGCGCTCACCCCGCGGCGCGCTCGCCGCGGGCTCGCCGCAGGAGGTCGCCGAGAAGATCCTCTTCGGCCACGAGCTCTTCGGTCATCAGCGCTACATCGCCCAGATGAGCGTGGGCGCCGTCGCGCACGCCGACGTGCTGCGCTCGATGGAGCGCTTCGGCACCGAGGTCGCGCCGGTGGTGCGCGCCGAGGTGGCGCGGCGCACGGCACCGGCGATCGCCTGACCCGAGCGTCACGGGCGTCGTGGATGCAGAACGGTCGGCCCTGCCGACCGGATCGCATCCACGTCGGATGCGACGCGCCCGGACGCCCCGAGCCTCTACCCCTCGAGCACGAACGGCATGCGCTTGATGCCGTTGATGATGCTCGAGACCATCGGCACCGGCTCGCCGATCCGCAGCCCCGGCGCGCGCGTCAGCAGCTCGCGAAAGACGCAGCGCAGCTGGGTGCGCGCCAGCGACGCGCCGAGGCAGTAGTGCACGCCGCCGCCGCCGAAGCCGACGTGGTGGTTCGGCCGGCGGCTCACGTCGAACCGGTAGGGATCCTCGAACGCGCTCCCGTCGCGGTTCCCCGAGCCGTAGAACATGATCACCTTCTCCCCCGCGGCGATCGGCTGGCCGCCGATCTCCGTGTCGCAGGTCGCGGTGCGGCGGAACGTCGTCACCGGGCTCGCCCAGCGCACGAACTCCTCGACGGCGTCGGGCAGGCGCGCCTCGAGATCCTCGACCAGGTAGGCGCGCTGGTCCGGGTTGTCGTCGAGCGCCTTCGCCGCGTGGCTCGTCGAGTGGCGGGTCGTGTCGTTGCCGGCGACCGCCAGCAGGTTGAAGAACGCGGCGATCTCCGAAGTGCTGAGCCGCTCGCCGTCGATCTCGGCGTGCACGAGCGCCGACATCAGGTCGTCGGTCGGGTGCTCGGCGCGCTCCTCGGCGAGCGCGGTCGCCATCTGCGAGATCGCCCAGATGCTCTCCCCCGCCAGCTCGAGCGGGTCGCGATCCCCGAAGACGTCGGGGTCGCCGAGGTTCACGAGCATCTCGGCGGCCTGCTGCAGGCGCTCGTCGTCCTCGCCGCTGACGCCGATCATCTCGGCGATCATCCGCATCGGGACCTGCTTGGCGCAGAGCTGGACGAAGTCGCCCTCGGGGTGCTGAAGCAATTGCGTGACGACCTCGTGCGCGTGGAACGCGATCCGCTCCTCGAGGCGCGCGATCTGGCGCGGCGTGAAGGCCGACGAGACGAGCCCGCGCAGCTTCGTGTGGCGCGGGGCGTCCATCGCGATGAACGACGTCGTCGCCTCGAGCATCTCCGGCGGCGCGTCGAAGAACATGACGCCCAGCCCCGAGCAGAAGGTCCGCTCGTCGCGCGAGACGCGGCGGATGTCGTCATAGCGCGTCAGCGCCCAGTAGCCGCCGCTGGACATCTCGGGCGGCAGCGTGAGGCTCTCGACCGGCCCCCACCAGGAGATCGGGCGCTCGCGGCGCAGCGTCGCGAACGCCTTGTCGCGCTGTGCCGGCGTGTACTCCAGCCAGAACTCCAGCGAGGACAGGTCGAAGCCGAGTCCGGTGGTGGGCGCGCGCTCGACCGTGCTCATCGGCGCAGGATACGTTGACGCGCTGATGGCCGCCGCACGCAATCTCGTGAACCTCAAGGCCGTCGACAAGGGGTACGGCAGCCGCTCGGTGCTCCGCGACATCACGCTCGGCGTCGCCGCCGGGGACCGGATCGGCGTCGTCGGGCGCAACGGCGACGGCAAGTCCACCCTGCTGCGGCTGATCGCGGGTCTCGAGCAGCCGGACGCGGGCACGCTCACGCGCGCGGGCGACGTCCAGCTCGCGCTGCTCGGCCAGCATGACGAGCTGCGCGAGCGGCGCACGATCCGCCAGGAGCTCGTCGGGGGCCGCGCCGACCACGAGTGGGCCGGCGACAGCGCCTTTCGCGCAGTGCTCGACGGGCTGCTCGGCGGCGTCACGCTGAACCGCTTCCCGGAGGGGCTCGACACGCCGATCGCGGGGCTGTCCGGTGGCGAGCGCCGGCGCATCGCGCTCGCCCGGCTGCTGCTCGACGGCCCGGAGCTGCTGCTCCTCGACGAGCCGACCAACCACCTCGACGTCGAGGGCATCGACTGGCTCGCCCGCCACCTCGCCGCACGGCGCGGCTCGATGCTCGTCGTCACGCACGACCGCTGGTTCCTCGACGCCGTGTCCACGGGGACGTGGGAGGTCGCAGACGGCACGATCCACCAGTACGAGGGCGGGTACGCCGCCTACGTCCTCGCCCGCGCCGAGCGCGACCGCCAGGAGGGCGCGCGTGAGGACCGCCGCCGCCAGCTCGTGCGCAAGGAGCTCGCCTGGCTGCGTCGCGGGCCGCCCGCACGGACCGCCAAGCCGCGCTTTCGCATCGACGCCGCCAACGCCCTGATCGCCGACGAGCCGCAGGCGCGCGACCGCGCCGAGCTGCTGCGCTTCGCGACCTCGCGCCTGGGCGACAAGGTGCTCGCCGCAATCGGCGTCTCGATGGCCTTCGGCGAACAGCAGGTGCTCCGCGACGTCACATGGCGGCTTGGGCCGGGCGACCGCGTCGCACTGGTCGGCGTCAACGGCTCCGGAAAGACGACGCTGATGAAGCTGCTCGCAGGCGAGCTCGAGCCCGGCTCGGGGCGCGTGGAGCGCGGCTCGACCGTGCGGCTCGCGCACCTCTCACAGGAGACGACCGAGATCCCCGGGCACCTGCGCGTCCTCGAGGCGCTCGAGGAGGTGCGCATCCGGGCGACGCTGGGCGACGGCCAGGAGATCACCGCGGGGATGCTCTGCGAGCGCTTCGGCTTTCGCGGGGAGCGAGCGCGCACGCTGGTGCGCGACCTCTCGGGCGGCGAGCGCCGGCGCCTGCAGCTGATGCGGCTGCTGATGGACGAGCCCAACGTGCTGCTGCTCGACGAGCCGACCAACGACCTGGACATCGACACGCTGACCGCGCTGGAGGATCTGCTCGACGGCTGGCCCGGCACGCTCGTGATCGTCAGCCACGACCGCTACTTCGTCGAGCGCGTCTGCGACGACGTCCACGCCCTCGGCGCCGGCGGCGCGATCCGCCACCTGCCGGGCGGGATCGACCAGTACCTCGCCGAGCGCCGCGCCGACGCGGAGCGCGGCGGGCGACGGGACGCGCCTGCGCGCGGGACCGGGACGGCCACGCCGGGCGCGACGCTGCGGGCGACGCGAAAGGAGGCCCAGCGCCTCGAGCGCGCGCTCGGGCGGCTCGACGAGCGCGAGCGGGCGCTGGATGCCGAGATGACCGCGAGCGCCACCGACCACGCGCTGCTGCACGAGCTGCAGCTCGAGCTCGGCGCGCTGCGCGCCGAGCGCGAGGAGCTCGAGGGCGCATGGCTCGAGGCCGCCGAGTCACTCGAGCGCTGACGGCGCGGTACGGTCGCGGCACACGTCGTCCATTTCAGGAGGCAGTCCGATGTATGCGCGCGTCGCGATGTACCACGGAGCCGATGCCGCCGGCATCGACAAGCTGCTCGCGGAGAGCTCGAAGGACTTCGAGGCCCGGTTCGAGGAGCCCGGCGAAGGGCTCGCGGGACTCCGCGAGTTCCTCCTGCTGGTCGACCGCGAGAGCGGCCGCGGCCTCGGGATCGCGCTGTTCGACAGCCAGGCGGACCTGCAGCGCGGCGAGGAGGAGCTCGACCGGATGCCGCTCTCGCAGGCGGGCGGCGTCAGGACCGGCGTGGAGCGCTACGAGGTGGCGTGGCACCTCGAGCGGACGTAGGTCCGCTCACTGCACCGCGGCGATCGCCGCGCCCAGCTTCGCTGTGTCCGCGCCCGCGACGACCTGCTCGCCGCGCGGGCCGCGCACCACGAACGACGGCGTGCTCTGGATCTTCTTGGCGCGGGCCAGCGCCAGGTCGCGCCGCGCCGCGGCGGCGAGAGCGGGGTCGGCCAGCGCGCTGTGGAACGCCGTCATGTCCAGGCCCGCCGCGACGGCGACCTTGTCGATGAACGCGTCCGTGACGTAGCCGGAGTTCTCCTGGCCCTGATTGGCGTACCAGACGCCGACGAACTGCCAGAGGCGGTTCTGGCGCGCCGCGGCGAGCGCCGCGAGCGCCCCCTTCTCGGAGTCGGGACCGAGGATCGAGATCGGGACGAACCGCATCTTCGACTCGCCCTTGGCCAGCGGGCCCGTGGCGTAGCCGGGGAAGCTCTCGTTGGCGAACTGCGCGCAGAACGGACACTGCATGTCGCTGAACTCGGTGACGCTGATCGCGGCCCCCGGCCTCCCGAGCGTGAGCCCGGACTGCGGCAGCGCGCTGACCAGCGCCACGGCCTGGGCGCTGCCCGTGAGCGTCCCGGCGTCGGCCTTCCTGGCCGGCGGCTGCATGAGCGCGATCAGCACGCCGGTGGCGAGCAGCGCTGCGGCGGCGACGCCGATCAGGATCAGGCGACGCCGACGTTGCTGGGGCTGTGTGGAGCGCCGTCCGGTGTTCGCGCGGCTGGTCGTTGTGGGCACACGACCAGCATCGGCGCCGACGCGGACGGTCACATCCGTATGACCTACGACTGAGCGCTGCCTGAGAACCCCGAGAGCCGCCGCGGAGGTGTGCGTGCGACCGGCTTGACAGGCGCCGCATGCGCCGGTGATGCTGCGGGCGATGAGCGAGTTGCGCAAGCTGCAGAGCCAGGGCGTCCACCACATCACCCTCGTCGGCGCCGGCCGGCAGACGTCGATCGACTTCTGGGAGGGCCTGCTCGGGATGCCGTTCGTCTTCGAGCAGCCCAACCTCGACAACGCCGCGGAGAGCCACCTCTACTTCGACCCCGGCGACGGGCGGCTGATCACGGTCTTCACCAACGAGGACCGAGCCGGCGATCCGGGCCGCACGCCGACCGACCCGGGCTGCGTGCATCACATCGCGTTCTCGCTGTCCCAGGCGACGTTCGCGCAGACGGTCGAGCGCCTCGACGAGCGCGGGATCCGCCACAGCGGCGTCAAGGACCGCGGCTTCATGGACTCGATCTACTTCGAGGACCCGCTCGGGCTCCTGATCGAGCTGGCCTCCTACCGCTTCGAGCCGCCGGCGGGCCACACGCACGCAGGCGTGCTGCTGGAGGCGCACCGGATCCGCGTGGAGCGCGGCGACTACAACATCGCCCCGGTCCACCTCGCGGACGCGATCGAGGCGCTCGTCGCCCGCACGCACGGGTCGCTGTCGGCGGATCGCTCGCCGGCCGACCCGTATCGCTGACCGGGAACCTAGGAGGGCGGCGCGGCGAGGTACCGCGCGACCGCCTGCGCGCGGTTGGAGACCCCGAGCGCGCGCAGGATCTTGCCGATGTGCCACTTCACCGTGCCCTCGGAGAGGTAGAGGCGCTCGGCGATCTCGGCGTTGCTGAGCCCCTGGGCGACGAGGCCCAGGACATCGATCTGGCGCGCCGTCAGCGAGGCCCGGACGTCCGCCACCCGCGCGCCGCCCGGCCTCGTGAGGATGTGCAGCTCCGCGGCGTGGCGACCGAGCTCGGCGGCGGTGTTCTGCAGGGCCTCGGCGGTCGCGCGCACCTCGGTGACGTCCTGCACCGTGCCGGCCATGCGCAGCGGGCGTCCGTCCGCGCCGACGACCACCTCGGCGCGCCCGTGAACACGCCGCACACGCCCGTCCGGGCGCACGATCCGGTACTCGAGGTCGAACGGCTCGCAGGTCTCGAGCGCCCGGCGCACCTCGGCGTCGACGCGCTCGCGGTCCTCGGGATGCACGCGCTCCGACGGCCGGTACTCCGGGTCGAAGTCGTCCGGGTCGATGCCGTAGATCTCGAACAACCCGGCGGACCACTGGGCGCGGTTGGTCACGATGTCCCACTCCCAGCTTCCGAGGCGCGCGATGTGCTCGGCCTCGGCGAGGCGCCGCCAGCTGCGCTCGACCTCCTGCTCGGCGCGCTTGCGGTCCGTGATGTCGAACGCTGCGGTTCGTACGCCCACGACGCGCCCCTCGGGTCCGGGCAGCGGCTCGAGGGTGAGGTCGTAGTGCCGGGTCTCCCCCTCGCGCGTGATCGCGAGCTCGGTCCGCTGCCCGCGATCGCCGGCGATCACGTCGCGCTTGAGCGTGGTCAGCCGCTCCGCGATCTCGGGCGGATACACGTCTTCGTCCGCGCGGCCGACGATCGCGGCGCCGGCCGGGCCGCCGAGCGCGGCCGCGCCCATCGGCGCCCACGTGTAGATCAGGGCGGCGTCCTGCGTCGCCAGGCCGATCGGCGCCCTGCGCAGCGCGCTGTCGAACAGCGCCCCGGCCTCGCCCAGCGCGTCCGTCGCCACCTTCGCAGCGGTCGCGTCGCTGAACGCCTCGGCGAACCCGCGCAGGGCGCCGGTCTCGTCGCGCAGTTCGTGCAACGTGGCCTCACACCAGAAACGCGATCCGTCCGCTGCACGGCGCCAGCCGATGTGCTCGATGGCCTCACCGCGTATCGCCCGCTCGAGCGCGTCCGCCGGCCATGGGTCCTCGTCGTGCCCGTGTAGCCAGGCGAGGTCGTGCCCGCGCGCGTCTGCCTCCTCGCACTGCACCAGCGCCGCCGCTGCACGGTTCCAGCCGTCGATCCGGCCGCTCTGGTCGCACAGGGCGACGCCGTGCTGGGCCGTCTCGAACACGGCATGAAAACGCCAAAGATCGTCCGGGAGCGAGTCCGTCGCCATGGAGAACCTGCCTTTGGGAGGGCCGAATCGACCGTACGGACAGCGACCGCCACTCTACAGTCCGGGAATGCTCGAGCAGCATCGTGATGTCGCCCTGCCTCTCCCACAGGACCGGCGCATCACTCTGCCGAGGGCCGGGGGGCCGGCAGCCCGGGCACGGATGCCCGGGATCGCCGCCGGTGGCGGTGCGATGCCGGAGCTCGAGCGGCTGCGCAAGCAGATGCGACAGCAGCGCCTCGCGCTCGTCCGCCTGACCGATGCGGTGCTGGCGTTGCGCCGCGGCACCCTGGCGCTGCGCGACGAGAACCGCGAGCTGCGCCGCGAGCTCGACGCACGCGACCGGCGTCCACACCCCCGCACGGCGGCGCGATAGCGCGACGCGGCACATGTCCTCGCAGCTCGCCCGACACGAGGCCGCGGTGACCCAGACGCTCGGGTGGGCCGATGCAGGCCGCCGCCAGTGGTGACCATCAGGACGCGCTGGCGTGGCTCGAGGCCCTCCTCGCTATCGGCGAGCCGCTGCCCGAGGAGTACGTCCGCAAGTGGGACGAGTGGACCGCCCGCGTGGGCCGGCGGCCTAGGTTCCCGCCGCGTGCAGCGGCGCGGTCACCCTGATCCGGACGTGTACGCTCGAGCTCGGGCTGGCGACCCGGGTGCCGCGGAAGACGGCATAGACCCGCCAGCGCCCGATCGTCGGCGGCGTGTAGCTCGCCGACGCCCGCCCGGCGTGCACCGTCGTCTGGATGCGGTGACGGAAGTACCAGCCGGTGAGCGGATCGAAGCGGTCGATGATGAAGCTGACGGGCCCCGCGACCGCCGGCCGCACCTTGACGCTGATGTGCACAGCCTTGCCGAGCTGGACGCGTGTTCGCGGGTGTCCGTTGACGGCCGCGCGCGTGGCGGTGATCGTCCTGGCCACGCGCGTCACCCGGTAGGACCCATGCGCGCGGTGTCGCGCACGCACCACGACGAGGTAGCGGCCACGGCGCAGGCCCTTGCGGATCTCGGTCGCCCCGCGACCGCCGCAAGCGCAGCGGATCCGCGCGCCTGACTCGCTGAGGAGCTGGAGGTCGAAGCCGTTCTTCGCCGCTGTGGCCAGCTTCAGGACGACGTAGCTCCGATGCGTGACGTCGAACTGGTAGACGTCGAGCTTGTTCAGCCGCCCACCCTCGAGCAGGCCGGTCGCGCTGGCGTAGCTGCCGAGCACGCGGCCCGGCGTCAGGTCGTTCGCGCTCGCGGGGCCGATTTGCAGGCGGTAGCCCTCCGCCTGCCGGTTCGTTCGCGCGCTGACCAGGAAGCTCCAGCGCCCACCCCGGCCGGGACCGGGCGTCAGGAGGAAGTATCCGCCGCAGGGTCGGACATACGTCGGCGCGGACTCGAACGACTTCACGCCGGGGCTGAAGACGCTGAGGCCGACACAGCGGTTCGCCGAATGCGCGAGATTCACGCGGTAGGTCACGCCCTCGCTGAGCAGTGACGACCAGGCGTCAGACGCGTTGGCAAGCGGGTCGACCTTTCGCACGACGCCGGCAGCCGGCCAGCAGCGCCCCCGGCGGCTGCGGTGCGGGTGCAGGAATCAGCGCCTCGAGCTTGAAGGATCCGGGCTCCGAGCCCGTGCGCTGCGTGACGCGGATGAGGTACTGGCCCTTCGCCTCGGTGTTCAGGACGAGGTCGGCGGCGCCCTGCGAGTCGGTCGGCTGGCAGCCCATCGGCGTGATCTGCGAGCGCGTGCGATGGAACACGTCGAGCGCGGCATCGAGCGGGTCGTTCGCCGTCAGGCGCACGACGATACGGCCCTTCGCCGGCGCCGTGAGCGCGTACCAGACGGTCGCCTGGGTGCCCGCACACGACAGCGCCGGCTCCGTGATCTCCGTCGTCGCGCCGACGGTGGTCCCCTCGAGCGCCGCCGGCAGGGCGGTGATCGCCGTCGCATCGGCGCGGTCGTCGTTGCCCGGCGGCTGCGCGGCGGCAGCAGTCGTCATCGGGATCAGCGCAACCGTGGCCAGGATCGCCAGGGCGTTGCGCGGTGTCAGGAGCCGGACCATGGGCCGACGCTGGTTCTCGTCCGGATGCACGGCATCCGCGGTGCACCGCGGATCTCGTGCGGATATCCCCTTGGTGCGCTACTCTAACCTTACGTCAACGTAAGATAGAGATTCAGACGCGGAGGCGCTGGTGGCGACGCGCAGGCGGCTCGGTGTGGACGCCGGGCACGAGCACTACAAGTGGTGGGCACTGTCGTGTACGAGCCTCGGGATGCTGCTCGCGACGGTGAACTCCGGCACGCTCGTGATCGCACTCCCGGACCTCGAGCGCGCGCTGGGAGTCCAGCTGCTGACGCTCGTCTGGGTGATCCTCGCGTACATGATCGCGTCGACCGTTCTCGTGCTGACGTTCGGGCGCCTGTCCGACGTCTTCGGGCGCAAGCGGGCCTACGTCCTGGGCTTCCTCGTGTTCTCGCTGGCGTCGCTGGGCGCCGGCTTCGCGACCGGCGGCACGAGCCTGATCCTCTGGCGGATCCTCCAGGGCATCGGCGCGGCGCTGATCTTCGCCAACGCCTCGGCGCTCGTCACCGACGCGTTCCCGCGCGAGGAGCTCGGCCTGGCGATGGGCACGAACGTCATGGTCGCCGCCGTCGGCCTCGTCATCGGGCCGGTGCTCGGCGGCGCGCTCGTCGCCATCTCCTGGCACTGGGTCTTCTGGTTCAACCTGCCGCTCGGCCTGCTCGGAACGGCATGGGCGGCGCTCGTCCTGCGCGAGCTCGTGACGCCGGAGGGGGAGGAGCGCTTCGACTGGTGGGGCACGCTCGCGCTCGTCGTCGGCCTGACCGGCCTCACGCTCGGCATCTCGCGCGGCGGCATCGTGAGCTGGACCGACCCCCTGACGGTCGTGGCGCTGGTGGCGGCCGCAGTGCTGCTGCCGCTCTTCATCGTCATCGAGCGCCGTACGCGCGACCCGATGCTCGACCTCACGCTCTTCGAGGACCGCGGGTTCTCGGCGGCCACGGCGGCCGCGTTCCTCGGCGGGCTCTCGCGGTTCTCGCTGACGTTCCTGTTCGTCCTCTACTTCCAGGGCGCGATCGGCGACGACCCGATCCTCGCGGGTCTGAAGCTCGCGCCGATGGCGGTCGGCGTGCTGATCAGCTCACCGCTGGCCGGGCGCTACGCGGACCGCCACGGCGCGCGCGGGCTCGCCGCGCTCGGCCTCGTGGTCTCGGCGGTCGGCATCGCCGGCATGACGACGCTGACCGTGACGACGCCGTACGCCCTCACCGCCTTCTGGCTGTTCGTCGCCGGCACGGGCGCGGGAATGTTCAACTCGCCGAACACCTCGGCGATGATGGGCGCCGTCCCCGTGCACCGCCGCGGGATCGCCGCCGGCACGCGGATGATGCTCCAGAACACGGGCTCGGTCCTGTCGATCGCGATCCTGCTGGCGATCGTGACGGCCGCGGTCCCGCGTGCGACGCTGCTGTCGATCTTCTCGGGCCTGACGAGGGGCCTCTCGGCCGCCGCGCTCGACCCGTTCATCCACAACCTGCACGTAGCGATGTGGGTGCTGGCGGCGACGTCCCTGCTCGGTGCCATCGTTTCGCTGATGCGCCCTCGACGCCCGCAGGAGGCGACCGTCCGCCCCGAGGTGGTGATGGCCGATGCGCATCGGTGAGGTCGCAGCCGCCGTCGGCACGACGCCGCGCACGATCCGCTACTACGAGGAGATCGGGCTCATGCCCGGGAGCGCGGGCCGCGAGGCCGGCGCGCACCGCCACTACAGCGAGGACGACGTCGAGCAGTTGCGCGAGGTGCTGCGCCTGAAGGGACTGCTCGGCCTGAGCCTCGACGAGCTCGCCGAGCTCGTCGCCAACCAGGAGGCCCGCAGGACGCTGCGCGAGGAGTTCCACAGCGCGACGACCTCGCGGGCGCGGCGCACGCGCATCCTGATCGAGCTCGACGCGATCGTCGGCCATCAGCTCGAGCTCGTCGACCGCCGGCGCGCGCAGCTCGACCAGCTCGACGCGGAGCTGCGCGAGCGTCGCGCGAGGATCGCCACCCGGCTGGAGGAGCTCAGCGAGGGCGCCGCCCGCGCCTGAGCAGGTCTGACCCGCTCGCCGCTGGGATACTCGGCGCGTGGTCCCCTTCGTCACCGCAGGCGCCGGCTTCCTGCTCGCCGTCCTGTGGTTCGACCTGATGTTCGACGTCCAGGCGCTGCGGCGCGCCGAGGACCCGCTGCCCGAGGACGTGCTGGCCTCGATCATCCGCTACTACCGCCGCGTCACGATCGACGCGCACCCCATGAGCCGCCTGATCGCCGCCGTGATGGTGGCGACGCTCGCGGCCATCGTCGCCGAGATCGCCCGCGGCGACCAGGCCGCGTGGGCCGGCTGGGCCTCGCTCGCGCTGGCGCTTGCGGCGATCGGTCTCGCCGCCGCGCGCACCGTGCCCAGCGCCGTGCGGCTCGGCAGCCGGCGCGACTCCCCGCAGGGCCAGAGCGCGCTCGCGCGCTCGGTGCTGCGCGACCATCTCTGCTGCGCGGCGGCGATCGTCGCCCTGCTGGTGATCCAGCTCGCCTTCGCCGGGTAAGAACGAGGCGCCGCGCGACACCAATCACGCGTGTCCCGGATCATGCCACGACGCGACGCACAGGCTCCCGATGCGGAGCTCGTGCGCTGGCGCTCCGGGCGCCTGCGAGCCGGCGGAACGCCCGCAGCGCTCGCCGACGAGCTCGCGCGCGATCCCCGCTACGACGTCCACGCGCTGCTCGCGCTCATCGACCGCGGCTGCCCTGCCGGGCTCGCCGCGCGCATCCTGGCCCCACTCGACGACGAAGAGGCGCCATGCTGATCGTCGTGCCCTCCCCCGCGCGCGACCCGGCAGGCGGCCCTCGCACGGGCGTGCGCACCTCGGAGGACTGGATCGCGCAGCTCGGCTGCGGACGGCCCGCGCCGCGACGCCGCGATCGCCGAGCTGCACGCCCTGCTGCTGCGCGCGGCGCGCTTCGAGATCCGCCGCCGCGGCGCGGCACGCTCCCGGCTGGGCGGGGGCGACCCCGAGGACCTCGCGCAGCAGAGCGCCGACGACGCGCTGGTGGCGATCCTGGCGCGGCTCGGCGACTTCCGCGGCGAGAGCCGCTTCACCACATGGGCCTACAAGTTCGCCCTCTACGAGGCCGCCGCCGCGGTCCGCCGCGGCGCCTGGCAGGGCCGGGAGATCCCGCTGGAGGACGACGCGTGGGCCGTGCTCGCCGACCACGGCTCAGGCCCGCAGCGCGACGCCGAGACGCGCGAGCTGCTCGCAGCGATCCGCGAGGCCATCGACGAGGACCTGACGCCGCACCGGCGGGAGGTGCTCGTCGCGCTCGCGCTCAACGACGTGCCGATCGACGTGCTCGCCGAGCGGCTCAACACCACGCGCGGATCGCTCTACAAGGCGCTCCATGACGCCCGGCGGCAGCTGCGCGCCGCGCTCGCAGCCCGCGGCATGTCTCCGCACACCTCGGATGCGAAGGAGACGCCATGAGCGCCCCGGACCGGCCGGACTCAGGCAGCCTGCTGACGCGCCTCCTCGGGCCGGACGGCCCGGAGGTGACCTGCGAGCGCTGCTTCGACGAGCTCGACCGCTACGTCGAGCTGGAGCTGGCGGACGCGGGCGCCGACGCGGCGATTCCCGGCATGCGCCCGCACCTGGAAGGCTGCCCGGCGTGCGCCGAGGACCACGAGAGCCTGCTCGCCCTGCTCGCGCCTGAGGATCGCGCGAGGTAAGAACCGGCGTCGCCGGCGCACGAACGCTGCATGACCACAACCCTCTCCGTGGCCCACCTCGCGGGCTCGATCGATCGCGACGGCGTGGAACGCGCCGCGCGAGAGCTGCTCAGCGCGCTCGGCGCCGATCTCGACGACGAGGACCTGCGCGAGACGCCGCGCAGGATGGCGGACACGTACGCCGAGCTGCTAACGCCCGAGGCGTTCAACCTGACGACCTTCCCCAACGACGAGGGCTACGACGAGCTCATCGTCGTGCGTGACATCCCGTTCCAGTCGCTGTGCATGCACCACGTCCTGCCGTTCCACGGCGTCGCCCACGTCGCCTACCTCCCCGCGAAGCGCATCCTGGGGCTCTCGAAGCTCGCACGCGTGGTCGACCTCTTCGCCCGCGGCCTTCAGCTGCAGGAGCGCCTCACGACGCAGATCGCGACGTGCCTGCAGGACGAGCTGCGGCCCCAGGGCGTGGGGGTCGTCCTCGAGGCCGAGCACCTGTGCATGTCGCTGCGCGGCGTGCAGAAGCCCGGCGCACGCACCGTGACCTCGGCGCTGCACGGCCTGGTGCGCGATGATCCGCGTACACGCGAGGAGTTCCTCAGCCACACTGCCCGGAGGACCCGATGACCCAGCGGACGTTCATCATCGTCGGTGCGGGCCTCGCCGGGGCGAAGGCCGCCGAGGAGCTGCGCGAGCGCGGCTTCGACGGGCGCGTGCTGCTGATCGGGAGTGAGCCCGAGCGCCCGTACGAGCGCCCGCCGCTGACGAAGGACTACCTGCGCGGCGAGTCCCCGCGCGAGCAGGCCTACGTCCACCCCGCCGCCTTCTATGCCGAGCACGCGATCGAGCTGGAGACGGCGACGACGGTCGTGTCGCTCGAGCCCGGCGCGGCGCGGATCACGCTCGACGACGGGCGCTCGCTGCACTACGACCGGCTGCTGCTCGCGACCGGCGCCGAGCCGCGCATGCTCGAGATCCCGGGCGCCGAGCTCGACGGCGTGCACCGGCTGCGGACGCTGGCCGACTGCGACACCCTGCGCGAGCGCCTGGACGACGGCGGGCACGTCGCGGTCGTCGGGGCCGGCTGGATCGGCAGCGAGTTCGCGGCGTCCGCGCGCCAGCGCGGGCTCGAGGTGACGCTGATCGACCCCGTCGCGCTCCCGAACGAGCGGATCTTCGGGCCCGAGATCGGGGCGTTCTACCGCGACGTGCACGCGCAGCACGGCGTCGAGCTGCTGCTGGGCGACGGGGTCGCGGCGTACGAGGGCGGTCGCCGGGTCGAGCGCGTGCGCACCACCTCGGGGCGCCGCGTCGACTGCGACCTCGTCGTCGTCGGTGCCGGGGTGCTGCCGCGGGTGGAGCTGGCGGCCGCGGCCGGCCTGCAGGTCGACGGCGGCGTGCTCGTCGACGAGCACCTGCAGACGGCGGCCCCCGGCGTGTTCGCCGCGGGCGACGTCGCACGCGCCCGGCATCCGTTCTACGGCGAGCCGATCCGCGTCGAGCACTGGTACAACGCGCTGCACCAGGGGCCCGCGGCCGCGGCGGCGATGCTCGGCGATCCGGTCGCCTACGACCGCATCCCGTACTTCTTCTCCGATCAGTACGACGTCGGGATGGAGTACTGCGGCTACGCGCCGCGCTGGGACGAGGTCGTGTTCCGCGGGGACCGCGCCGACGGCGGGTTCATCGCCTTCTGGCTCCTCCAGGACAGGGTCGTCGCGGCGATGAACGTCAACATCTGGGACGTCAACGACCAGCTCCAGGCGCTGATCCGCGCCGGCGGCCCGGTCGACCGCGGCGCGCTCGGCGACCCCGGCACCTCGCTCGAGGCGCTCGCGGCGCGTGCCGGCGGCGCGACGGCCGCCGGCCCCGACGCGATGGGTCCTACGCCTGCTTGACGGCCGACACGTCGAGCGCGAGCTTGACCTTGTCGCCGACGAGCACGTTGCCGCTGCCGAGCGCCTGGTTGAACTTCATCCCGTAGTCGCCGCGCGAGAGCTGGCCGGTGATCTCCAGGCCGACGCGGTCGTTGCCCCAGGGGTCGACGTCCGTGCCCTGGACCTCGGCTTCGAGGACTATGGGCTGCGTGACGCCGTGGAGCGTGAGGTCGCCGGTGATGCGGAACGTGTCGTCGCCGACGACCTCGATGCCGGTCGACTCGAAGGTCATCTCGGCGTGGTTCTCGGCGTCGAAGAAGTCGCCCGAGCGCAGGTGCTCGTCGCGTGCGGCCTCGTTCGTGTCGACCGAGGCGACCTTGACGGTGCCGTAGGCCCTCGCGGAGGCCAGGTCCTCGCCGATCTCCAGCGCGCCGGCGAAGTCTGTGAACTCGCCGCGGACGTTGGCGATGCCCATGTGCTTGACGGCGAAGCCGACCTTCGAGTGCGAAGGATCGACGTTCCAGGTGCCGGTGGGGACGAGCGTTGCGGTGGTGGTGGTCATGCTGGTGCTCCCGGTTCGTGATTGGGGCGACTCGGTGCCCTGAATTGATTGCTGGAGCAAGCATAGCATAGTTGCTTGCGCATGCAACTTATTTGGTCTACACTCACCGGCGATGGCCGAGACCCTGTCATCCACGTGTGCATACGTCGTCGGGGACGACGGCATCGCCCGCTGGTCGCAGACGCATTCGGACGCCTGGATCGGGCTGCTGGAGACGCACAAGGCGCTCACGCGCACGCTCGAGGGCGAGCTCGAGTCCGAGCACGGCCTCACCCTCAGCGCGCTGGAGACCCTGGGTCGCCTCGCCGCCGCATCCGAGCGCCGCCTCGGGCTCTCGCAGCTGGCATCGCTCTGCGCGCTGAGCCTCAGCCGGATCTCGCGGATCGCCGACGAGCTGCAGCGCCGCGGGCTCGTCGTCAAGTCGCCCTCGCCGACGGACGCGCGCGCCACGGACGCGACCCTCACGAACGCCGGGCTCGACCTCACCCGCGCGGCACAGGCCACGCATTTCGCCTCGGTGCAGCAGCGCTTCTTCGACCAGCTGAGCCCCGCGGAGCTCGGCACGCTGGCCGAGGTCTTCGGCCGCTTCGCCCCGGGCGCCGCCGGCGCCTGCACGACCGAGCAGTAGGACCGCGCGGCGGCCCGCACTTGCGTTCACATCGTGACGCCGCTATAGTGAACCAGGTGGTTCACTATCAACAGCTCGACCGCACGCTCTCCGCGCTCGCCGACCCGACGCGCCGCGGCGTGCTCGAGCGCCTGGGCACGGGCAGCGCCACCATCAGCGAGCTCGCCGGGCCGTTCGGCATCTCGCTGACGGGGATGAAGAAGCACGTACGCGTCCTCGAGGACGCCGAGCTCGTCACGACCGTCAAGGTCGGGCGCGCACGGCGGTGCAGCCTCGGCCCGCGGGGCGCGGAGGACGTCGAGGCATGGGTGCGGCAGTACCGGCGGATGCTGGAGGCGCGCCTCGACCGCTTCGGGGAGCTGCTCGAACGCACGAAAGGAGACCCGCAATGACCGATGACCAGCAGGTGGCACAGGCCGCCGTCATCACCACCCCCACCGAGCGCGAGATCCGCATCGAGCGCGTGTTCGACGCTCCCCGCGACCGCGTCTTCGCGATCTACACCGACCCGGCGCTGATCCCCGAGTGGTGGGGCCCGCGCGGCACGACCGCGATCGTCGACCGCATGGACCTGCGCGTCGGCGGCGGCTGGCGCTTCGTGTTCCGCGAGGACGACGGCAGCGAGACCGGCTTCCGTGGGACCTACCGCGAGATCACGCCGCCCGAGCGCATCGTCCAGACCTTCGAATGGGAGGGCATGCCCGGGCACGTCTCCGTCGAGACCGCGACGTTCGAGGATCTCGGCGAGCGCACGAAGGTGACGACGGTCTCCCAGTTCCACACGCCGCAGGAGCGCGACGGCATGCTCGCCTCCGGGATGGAGCGCGGCCTCAACGAGACGTACGCGCGCCTCGACGAGGTCCTGGCCCGCGGCGCTGATCGGTTCTTTGACGAACGTTTGACATCGGGGCTCTAGGCTCAACCGCGTGAACGATCTGGGGATCACGCACGATCTGATCTCGTGGGCGGTGCACCACGACGGCTTCGAGGACCCGATCTCGTCCTACGCCTCGGCGTCCGAGGCGCTGTTCCTGCTGCTGCTCGTGACGCCTCGCGGTGGTCGTCTGGGGGCGGATGCGGACGCTCGCGCGCCTCGCGCGGTCGCCGCAGCCGCCGAGCGCCGGGGTCGCGCTGCTGATCGGGCAGGTCATCTCGCGCCTGGTCGACGGCCCGCGCCCGTTCGTCGGCGCACCCGAGCCCTGCGTCCACCTCTTCGCCCCGCAGCGGCCGACGCCTCGCTTCCCGAGCGACCACACCGACGGCCGCGCTTCGCGATCGCGACGGCGATCCTGCTGCGCAACCGCGCTCTGGGGCGCGCTGACCATGGCCGCCGCCGCCCTGCTCGGGGACAGCCGGGTCGTCATCGGCGTGCACTACCCGCTCCGACATCACGATGGTCGGCGGCCTGTGGCGCGGGCTGAGCCACGAGGACGCCGCGCGCTTCGCCTTCCTGCTCGCCACGCCGGTGATCCTCGCGGCCGGCGTCCTCAAGCTCCGACCCTCGCCGGATCCGCCGGCGACCACATCCACGGCCAGGTGGCCGTCGGCTTCATCATCTGCGGCGTCACCGCCTACCTGTCGGTGCGCTTCCTGGTCCGGTACTTCGAGACCAAGAGGCTCACGCCGTTTGCGATCTACAGCCTCATCGTCGGGCTGATCAGCGTCGTCCACTTCGCCTGAGTGCCCAGGCGGGCTCGGTGCCGACTCCAGCCGGGGCCGATGAGACGGTGCTCACACCCGCAGCGGCGCGGCGCGGACGGCGCGCCCGGCAAGCACCACCACGCGAGCGAGCAGGCAGCCGTAGCCGACGGCGACGGCGAAGCGCGCGATCTCGCCGGCCGGGCGCGCCGAGGAGCCCCAGCCCATCAGCGCGAGGGCGAGCAGCCCGGCGCTCACGGCGCCGGCGGAAACCAGCACCAGGACCTCAGCTGAGGACTGCTCCCGCCGCGCGGGCATCAACCGCACGCGCTCCATCAGTGTCAGCAGGTGCAGCAGCGACCCGATGACCGTGAGGCCGATCCACCCTCCGACGAGTGCGGCGGCGACACCGTCGCGCGCCGGGCCGATGAGCGGATCGAGGGGGCCATGCCCCACGGCGGCGACGAGGCCGAGCACGACGGCCAGCACGAGCATCGCCTGCCCGACGCTGACGACGACGACGCCCGGCGAGCGCACCTCGCCGGCAGTGGCACTGGCGGCGAGGTTCGTTCCGAGCATGAGCGTCGCGGCGAGCAGCAGCGACCACGCGAGGACGGCGCCGGCGTCGAGATCGAACGCCGCGCTCAGCGCCAGCGCGGCGATGCCCGCGCACCAGGCGGCGTACGTCGGGGCCTGGAGGCGCGGCCGGCGCAGCCGGGTCCCCGTCAGCGAGGGGTAGAAGGTGTGCAGCGTCCCGACGATCGCGGTCCCGAACCAGCCGCCGAGGTTGAGCGCCAGATGTGCCCCGAGCAGACTGCCGTGAGCCCACGCGACGTCGTCCGCCATGATCGGGCCCAGCGCGGCGCCGCACGCGAGGAAGAGGGCCGCCGTCAGGTACCAGCGCGTCGCCCAGGGCGCGCGCTGGAGCGAGCGCCTGCGCATGCCCCGCAGCGCGTGCGCGTAGATCGCGAGACCGGCGAGGACGAGCGTCCCGCCGATGCCCGTGAGGGCGGTGACCCCCAGCGGGACGCCCACGGCGATGGCGACGACCGCGCAGTTCCACAGCACCAGCTGCAGGCGCACCGTCGTTCGCGCGGGCGGGTCGGTCGCAAGGAACGCGCCGGCGAAGAACTGCGCGGCGCCGATGACGAGCTGCGACACACCGCCCACGAAAGCGCAGTGCAGAGCCAGCCAGCGCAGGTCGGGCTCCCCCGTGAGGGCGGCGAGCACCCCCGCGACGGCGGCGACGACGAGCCACGCGACGCCGACCGCGAGGAAGGCCGTCAGCGTGTCGCTGGGCCGGGTCGCCCCCGGCGCGAGCGCGGGTGCGCGCCTGCGTCCCGTGCGCGGGCAGGCGCCCGTGTCGCCCGAGCTCACGCGTCGTCTGCCGGCGCGTGCGTCGCGGTGATCTCGACGATGCAGCCGGCGACGTCGGGAGGACGGGGCGTGAACCCTGTGAGCTCGGCGTCCGATCCGATCGCCCGGAGGACGCCGCGCACGACTCCGCGGTGCAGCGTGCAGACGACCGCCGGGTTCTCTCGGACGGCCTCCGCGTACGGGCACCTGAGCAGCTCGTAGCGCGTCACCGCGCCGTCGTCGACGCGGTGCGGGGCGAACCCGAGCGCCGCGAGCGCGTGATCGAGCCCGTGGTCGCCCCGGCCGGGGCCTGGTGCGCCGAGATCGGCGGCGAGCTCCACGCCGAGGTCGACGCCCGCGGCCTCGACCTCGCGCAGGCGCTCCGGCGTCGCCGGGATCGCCCGCGCGAGCGAACGGGCCATCGCCCAGCCCGTGTGCGGGAGGTCGGCCTCGGCGATCGCCTGCGGTGTGACGCGCCAGAGCGTCCGGGGCCTGCCGACCTCGCCGTGCGCGGCCTCGCCCGCGACGAGCCCGGCGCGGCTCAGGCGCTGCAGCTGCGTGCGCACGCCGTTGGGATGCAGACCGAGGCGGCGAGCGATCATCGCGGTGTCGAGCGGCTCGCCCGAGGAGCGCAGGAGGTCGATCAGGCGCGCCTCGGTCGGGTGCGGTGCCTCAGTAGTTCCCACGGTTTTCACAGTCGGCATGTGAAAATTAGTGTTGCACAGCGTGACCGACGTCAAGCCCGAGTCCTCCCTGCCGGCGCCGCGCCACTTCCGCCGCAGCGACGACGCTCCCGACGCGAACCCCTGGCGCACCGCCTCGCGCCACTCGCGCGAGTGGGAGGAGCTCTACCGCGACCGCTGGCGCCACGACAAGGTCGTGCGCACCACGCACGGGGTCAACTGCACGGGCTCGTGCTCGTGGAAGGTGTACGTCAAGGACGGCCTCGTCACCTGGGAGACCCAGCAGACGGACTACCCCTCCAACGGCCCGGACCTCCCCGAGTACGAGCCGCGCGGCTGCCCGCGCGGCGCGTCGTTCTCCTGGTACGTCTACTCGCCGATCCGCGTGCGCCACCCGTACGTGCGCGGCGCGCTGCTGCGGCTCTACCGCGACGAGCTCGCACGCACCGGCGATCCGGTCGACGCGTGGGCCGCGATCGTCGAGGACCCCGAGAAGGCCCGAGCCTACAAGTCCCAGCGCGGCCTGGGCGGCTTCCTGCGCTCGTCCTGGGACGAGGTCAGCGAGATCATCGCCGCCGCCCACGTGCACACGACCAAGCGCTACGGCCCGGACCGCATCGTCGGGTTCTCCCCCATCCCCGCGATGAGCGCCGTCTCCTACGCCGCCGGCACGCGCTTCCTCTCGCTGATCGGCGGCGTCTGCCTGTCGTTCTACGACTGGTACGCGGACCTGCCGCCGGCCTCGCCGCAGATCTGGGGCGACCAGACCGACGTGCCGGAGTCCGCCGACTGGTGGAACTCGAGCTACGTGATGCTGTGGGGCTCGAACGTCCCGCAGACGCGCACGCCGGACGCGCACTTCATGACCGAGGCCCGCTACCGCGGCCAGAAGGTCGTCGTCGTCTCGCCGGACTACGCGGGGCACACGAAGTTCGCCGACCACTGGCTGCCCGCCGAGCCCGGAACCGACGCCGCGCTCGCGCTGGCGATGGCCCACGTCATCGTCAAGGAGCACTACGTCGAGCAGCAGACCCCCTACTTCGACGCCTACGCGAAGAAGCGCACGGACCTGCCGTTCCTCGTCTCGCTGCGCGAGCGCGACGGCGCCTACGTCACCGACCGCTTCCTGCGCGCCTCAGACCTCGGCGAGACCTCGGAGAACGCCGAGTGGAAGACCGTCGTCCTGGACGAGGCGACCGGCGAGCCGGTCGTGCCGAACGGCTCGCTCGGCTTCCGCTGGGGCGAGGAGGGCGAGGGGAAGTGGAACCTCGAGCTCGGCGAGACGCAGCCGCGGCTGTCGATGCTCGGCGCGCACGACGAGCTCGTGCCGGTCGACCTCGCCCGCTTCGAGATCGGCGACACCGAGGGCGGCGGCGTCATGCGCCGCGGCGTCCCCGCCAAGCGGGTCGGCGGCAAGCTCGTCACGACCGTCTTCGACCTGCTCTGCGCCCAGCTGGGCGTCGCCCGCGACGACCTGCCGGGCGACTGGCCGGCCGGCTACGAGGACCCGCTGCCCTGCACGCCCGCCTGGCAGCAGGAGCACACCGGCGTCGACGCGGCCCTGGTCACGCGCATCGCGCGCGAGTTCGCGCGCAACGCCGAGGTCACCGAGGGGCGCTCGATGATCGTGATGGGCGCCGGGACCAACCACTGGTACCACGGCGACCAGATCTACCGCGCGATGCTGAGCCTCGTCCTGCTGTGCGGCTGCCAGGGCGTCAACGGCGGCGGCTGGGCGCACTACGTCGGCCAGGAGAAGGTGCGCCCGATCACCGGCTTCGGCGTGATGGCGTTCGCGACCGACTGGACCCGGCCACCGCGCCAGCAGGCCACGACGTCGTTCTGGTACCTGGCGACCGACCAGTACCGCTACGAGCGCTTCGGCGTCGACGAGCTCACCAGCCCGCTGGGCGAGGGTCGCCTGAAGGGACGGCACTTCGCCGACACGGTCGCCCAATCGGCGCGCATGGGCTGGCTGCCGAGCTACCCGACGCTGAACCGCAACCCGCTCGACGTCTGCGACGAGGCCCAGGCGGCCGGGAAGGAGCCGGCCCAGCACGTCATCGACGAGCTGCGGGACGGGAACCTGCGCTTCGCCGCCGAGGATCCGGACGACCCCGCGAACTTCCCGCGCGTCCTCACGCTCTGGCGCGCCAACCTCCTGGGCTCCTCGTCGAAGGGTCACGAGTACTTCCTGCGCCACCTGCTCGGGGTCCCGCAGAACAACGTCCGCGCGAGCGAGACGCCCGAGGAGGAGCGCCCGACCGAGCTGGAGTGGCGTGAGGAGGCGCCGACCGGCAAGCTCGATCTGTTCACGACGATCGACTTCCGGATGAACGGGTCGGCGCTCTACTCGGACATCGTGCTGCCGGCGGCCACCTGGTACGAGAAGAACGACATCTCCAGCACGGACCTGCACCCGTTCGTGCACTCGTTCAGCCAGGCCGTGCCGCCGCCGTGGGAGGCCCGCACCGACTGGGACGCGTTCAACAAGGTCGCCGAGCGGTTCCAGAGCCTTGCCCGCAAGCATCTCGGCGTGCGCCGCGACCTGGTCGCCGCACCGCTGCTGCACGACACGCCGGAGGAGCTGGCCCAGCCCGGCGGCGTCGTGCGCGACTGGAAGCACGGCGAGTGCGAGATGGTCCCCGGGAGGACGATGCCCAAGCTCATCGTCGTCGAGCGCGACTACGGCGTCGTCCACGACAAGATGACCGCGCTCGGCCCGCTGGTCGAGAGCGCCGGCATCGCCTGGAAGGGCATCACCTGGAAGCCCGCGCAGGAGGTCGACGAGCTGCGCTCGCGCAACGGCGTGGTGCGCGGCGGGGTCGCCGACGGCCGGCCGCAGCTCACGCGCGACGTGCACGTCGCCGAGACGATCTTCCGGCTGTCCGGGACGACCAACGGCCGGCTCGCCGTCGAGGGTTTCCGGTCGCTGGAGCGCCGCACCGGCACCCGCCTGGCCGACCTCGCCGAGGACCGCGAGGACGAGCGGATCACGCTCGAGCAGGTCGGCATCCAGCCGCGCAAGGTCATCACGTCGCCGGAGTGGTCGGGCATCGAGAGCCGCACGCGCCGCTACTCGCCGTTCACCGTCAACGTCGATCGCGACGTCCCCTGGCGCACCCTGACCGGCCGCCAGCACTTCTACCTCGACCACGACTGGATCCTCGAGTTCGGGGAGGCCCTTCCCGCCTATCGCCCGCCGCTGGCGACCGCCCGCCACGCCCACGGCGACCTGGACCCCGGCGAGGCCGAAGTGGTCGTCAAGTGGCTCAGCCCGCACTCGAAGTGGTCGATCCACTCCGAGTACCAGGACAACCTGCGCATGCTCGAGCTCTTCCGCGGCGGTCCGGTCGTCTGGATCTCGCCGCAGGACGCGCAGCGCATCGAGGTCGCGGACAACGACTGGGTCGAGATCGTCAACCGCAACGGCGTGATCGCGTGCCGCGCGGTCGTCTCGCACCGCATCCCGCAGGGCAGCGCCTTCATGTACCACTCGCAGGACCGCCACCTCAACGTGCCGATCAGCGAGACGACCGGCCATCGCGGCGGCACCGACAACTCGGTCACCAGGATCATCCTCAAGCCGACGCACCTGATCGGCGGCTACGCCCAGCTCTCGTACGGCTTCAACTACTACGGGGCGATCGGCTCGCAGCGCGACTCGCTGACGCTGATCCGCAGGCGCCGCACGGAGGTGACGTACTGATGCGCGTCATGGCCCAGGTCGGGATGGTCATGAATCTCGACAAGTGCATCGGCTGCCACACCTGCTCGGTGACCTGCAAGAACGTCTGGACGAACCGCAAGGGCGCCGAATACATGTGGTTCAACAACGTCGAGACGAAGCCCGGCGTCGGATACCCCAAGCGCTGGGAGGACCAGGAGGAGTGGAAGGGCGGCTGGGAGCTCGACCGCCGCGGGAAGCTGCGCCTGAAGGCGGGCGGCCCACTGCGCAAGCTCGCCTCGATCTTCGCGAACCCCGACCTGCCCGAGCTCGACGACTACTACGAGCCGTGGACCTACGACTACAGCTCTCTGATCAACTCGGGCCCGGTCAAGCATCAGCCGGTCGCGCGGCCCGTCTCGCGCGTGACCGGGGACCACCTCGACCTCAAGTGGGGGCCCAACTGGGAGGACGACCTGGCCGGCGGACCGAACCAGGTGAGGCTCGACCCCAACCTGCGCGACGGCGTCGAGGAGCAGGTCCGGGCGGAGTACGAGTCCGTCTTCATGATGTACCTGCCGCGCATCTGCGAGCACTGCCTGAACCCGGCGTGCGTGGCCTCCTGCCCCTCCGGCGCGATGTACAAGCGCGAGGAGGACGGCATCGTCCTCGTCGACCAGGAGAAGTGCCGCGGCTGGCGCATGTGCATCAGCGGCTGCCCGTACAAGAAGGTCTACTTCAACTGGCAGACCGGCAAGGCCGAGAAGTGCACGCTCTGCTACCCGCGCATCGAGGCCGGCATGCCGACGATCTGCTCGGAGACCTGCGTCGGGCGCATCCGCTACCTCGGCCTGGTCCTGTATGACGCCGACCGCGTCGAGGCGGCCGCGTCGACCCCGGACGAGCAGAGGCTCCTGGACGCCCAGCTCGACGTCTTCCTGGACCCGAACGACGCGGAGGTCCGCGCGCAGGCGCGCCGAGACGGCATCCCCGAGGACTGGCTCGACGCCGCCGTGCGCTCGCCCGTCTGGAAGCTCGCGATGGACTGGCGGATCGCGCTGCCGCTGCATCCCGAGTACCGCACGATGCCGATGGTCTGGTACATCCCGCCGCTCTCGCCGGTGATGTCGCTCGTCGAGGGCGTGGGCGGGGATGGCAATCCCGTGGCCGACCCGGACGACGTCTTCCCCGCGATCGACGAGCTGCGGATCCCGGTGCAGTACCTGGCGAACATGCTCACCGCCGGAGACGAGGAGGTCGTGCGCGGCGTGCTCAAGCGCCTGGCGGCGATGCGTGCGCACATGCGCCGGACCAACCTCGGCGAGCAGCCCGACCCGCGGATCGCCGAGCAGGTGGGGATGAACGCGACCTCGATCGAGGAGATGTACCGCCTCTGCGCGATCGCCAAGTACGACGACCGCTACGTCATCCCGCCGGCGCACCGCGAGGTCGCCGACAACCTCACCGAGCGCCAGGGCGGCTGCGGGCTGGACTTCGCCGGCGGCCCGGGCTCCTGCGGCGCCGCGGTCGACACGGCCGAGGGCGAGATCGACCTCGTCGACCTGGCCGAGCGCGGCGGCGCCGGTCCGCTGAGCATCACCCGCGTCAACGGCAACGGGAACGGGGGGACGGCATGAGCCGGGACGTCCTGCGCCTCGGCGCGCTGCTGCTCGAATACCCCGACGAGGAGCTGTTCGACGCCTCGCCGGCGATGAGCGCAATCGCCGCTGAGCTGCCGGGCCGTGCGGGCCGCGACCTGCGCGCCTTCCTCGCGCGCCGGGTCGAGATCGGCCGCGACCGCGCCGAGGAGGAGTACGTCGCGACGTTCGACTTCCACAAGCGCGCCTCGCTGCACCTGTCCTACTTCCGCGACGGCGACCGCCGCCAGCGCGGGGCGACGCTGCTGGGTCTCAAGCGCCGCTACCGCGAGGCCGGGCTCGAGCTCGAGGGCGGCGAGCTCCCCGACTACCTCCCCGCGATCCTCGAGTTCGCGGCGCTCGCGCCGGGCGCCGAGGCCGACGCCGTGCTCGGCCGGATGCGCCCGGGGATCGAGCTCCTGCGGGCCGCGCTGCACGACATCGACAGCCCGTACGCCGGGGTCCTCGACGCGGTCGTCTCGACGCTGCCGCCGCTGAGCGCCGAGGAGCTCGCCGAGGCGCGGCGCATCGCCCGCGAGGGCCCGCCCGACGAGGAGGTCGGCCTCGAGCCGTTCGCGCCGCCCGAGGTCATGCCGCCGACGGAAGCCGTCCTGTGACCCCGCTCGCCGTCAGCCGCGCAGCGACGCTGCTCTGGGTGGTCCTCCCCTACGTGGCGATCACGACGTTCGTCACCGGCCACATCTGGCGCTACCGCCGCGACCAGTTCACCTGGACGACCCGCTCGACCCAGCTGCTCGAGGCGCGCTGGCTGAAGATCGGCGGGCCGCTCTTCCACATCGGCCTGCTCGCCGTGATCGGGGGCCACGTGATCGGCATCCTGATCCCGAAGGCGTGGACCGACGGCCTCGGGATCAGCGAGGACACCTACCGCATCTTCTCCGCGACGATGGGAACGCTCGCGGGCGTCGCGACGCTCGCGGGCCTCGCGATCCTGATCGCCCGCCGCCTCATGAACCGGCGCATCGCCGCGACCACCCGCGGATGGGACGTCGCCGTAATGGTGCTCCTGGGGTTCATGGTCCTGACGGGGATGTGGAACACCTCGATCCACAACCTGATCCAGGGCGGGTACGACTATCGCGAGACGGTCTCCCCCTGGTTCCGCGGGCTCTTCCTGCTCGACCCCCACGCCTCGCTGATGACGGGCGCCGCCGTGCCCCTGAGCTACCAGCTGCATGCGATCGGGGGCTGGCTGCTGATCCTCATCTGGCCGTTCACGCGCCTCGTCCACGCCTGGAGCGTGCCGATCGCCTACCTGCGCCGGCCGCCGATCGTCTACCGCTCACGCGCGCCGCTCGGCGTGCGCCGCGGCGCCGGCGGTGTGGCGTCCACCTCCTCCCCGACCGAAAGCAGGGTCCATGTCCAGTCCTGACCACGGCGAGACGCCCAGCGGCAACGCCGGCGCGCTCTCGCTCGCGACGCTCGCGTTCGGCGTCTGCTTCTACGCCTGGGCGCTGCTCGGCCCGCTCGGCCCCGACCTGCAGGACCAGCTCGGCCTGAGCGACACCCAGCTGGCGCTCACGATCTCGATCCCGGTCGTGCTCGGGTCGCTGATGCGCATCCCGCTCGGCGCCCTGACCGACCGCCACGGCGGCCGGCGGGTGTTCACCGCGCTGATGGCGTTCACGCCGCTCCCGCTCGTCGGGCTCGCGCTCTTCAACGACTCGTGGACGGCCGTGCTGATCTGCGGCTTCTTCCTCGGCTTCGCCGGCGCGTCGTTCGCCGTCGGCGTGCCGTTCGTGAACAAGTGGTACCCGGCGAGCCGGCAGGGCTTCGCGCTGGGCATCTACGGCATCGGCATGGGCGGCACCGTCGTCGCGGCGCTGACGGCCCCGCGGATCGCGAAGGCGACGAGCCTCGACGTCCCGTTCTGGATCGCCGCCGGCCTGGTCGCGCTGATGGCGTGCGGCTTCTGGCTGCTGGCGCGGGACGCGCCGGGCTCCGCCGCGGGCAGGACCGGCTCGCTGTTCGCCGGGCTCAAGGTCCTCGGCGGCAAGGGCTGCAGCCGCGCCTGGGCGCTCACGCTCTTCTACTTCATGGCCTTCGGCGGGTTCGTGGCGATGTTCCTGTACCTGCCCAAGCTGCTCCACGGGGTCCACCACCTCAGCAAGGCGGACGCCGGATCGCGCGCCGCCGGCTTCGCGCTGCTGGCGGTCGCCGCCCGCCCCGTCGGCGGGTGGCTCTCGGACCGCATCGGGGCGCGCAACGTCCTGATCGTCTCGTTCATCGGCACCGCGGCGCTGGCGCTCGTGCTGGCGGGAACCTACAAGCACATGGTCCCGCTGACGGCGGCCTGCCTGACGATGGCCGTCTGCCTCGGCCTCGGCACCGGCGCCGTCTTCAAGCTCGTCCCCCAGTGGTATCCGGACAAGGTCGGCGCGGTCACGGGCGTGGTCGGCGCCGCCGGCGGCCTGGGCGGGTTCTTCCCGCCGCTCGTGATGGCCTTCGTGAAGACCCAGACCGGGTCCTACACCCTGGGCTTCGTCCTCATGGCCGTCGTGGCCGCGATCGCGTTCATCGTCCTGATCGCCGTCGCGCGGACGGCAGCGCCCGGCGACGCTCCCGCCGCGAGCGAGCGCGAGCTCGTCCCCGGCTGAGCTTCACCGCCGAGGGGGGCGGCTCCCGCCGTCCCCCTCGGCGAGGGCCGTGCCGAGCGCCTGCAGCTCCGCCGCGCTGAGCGCCGCCTCGATCCGCGGGAACAGCGTGCGCTCCTCGTGGCGCACGTGGGCGTTCAGCAGCTCGCCGAGCTCGTGCAGCGCCTGGAGCGCGCCGGGGCCGGCATCGAGGTCGGCGGCGCGGCGGCGCAGGTCGACATGGTCGACGAGGACCCGCACCACGTCGGGGTCGTCCGCCGGCGCATGGCGCGCGAAGGCCGGCAGCAGCAGCTCCTCCTCGGCACGGAAGTGCGCGCGCGCCTCGTCCTCGAAGAACGTCAGGAACGCCGCCCGGACGGCCTGCGCATCGTCCGCGCTGGCGCGCCGCAGGCGCAGCGCGATCTCCAGCGCCACGTGGTGCTCGCGGGACAGCGGGGCGAGCTCGTCGGAACGCTGCATGGAGCGATCGTACGCCGGGTAGATTGCCGGGGATGGCCGGTGAGGCGATCCGCGCGGTCGTGCGCGGCGCGGTGCAGGGCGTCGGGTTCCGCGAGGCGACGGTGCGCCGGGCGCGCGAGCTCGGCGTGACGGGCTGGGTGCGCAACGGCGACGACGGCACGGTGCGCGTGCACGCCGAGGGCCCCGAGTCCGCGGTCGAAGCGCTTGTCGCGTTCCTGCACGGCGGCCCGCGGCTCGCGCGCGTCGCGGAGGTCGAGACCGAGCGCGTCGCCGTCGAGGGCCACGAGCAGTTCGCGATCCGCGGCGTGAGCGCCGGGGTCTTCGTCGTGCAGGAGCATGCGGCGACCGCGCACCACTTCGACCTGCGCCTGGAGGTCGGCGGGGTCATGCGCTCGTGGGCGATCCCGAAGGGCCCCTCGCTGGACCCGGCGGTCAAGCGTCTCGCGGTCGAGGTCGGCGACCACGAGAGGGCGCACAACACGTTCGAGGGCGCGCTCGACGCCGGTCGTGTGATCGTCTGGGATCGCGGGACCTACGAGCAGGGCGGGCGCGTCGCCTGGCCCGAGGCGCTCGACCGCGGCCATGCGGTCTTCGTCCTGCACGGCGAGAAGCTGCGCGGCGGCTTCGCCCTGCAGCGCACGCGCCCCGGCGCGAAGGCGCAGTGGCTGCTGGTCAAGCGCCGCGACGACGACGCGCGCCCCGGCTCGGACGTCGTCGCCGAGCGCCCGCGCTCGGTGCTCAGCGACCGGACGCTGGACGAGCTGGCAGGCTGAGCCCCGCGATCGTCACAGGGCCTTCTCGAACCAGTGGTCGGCGAAGGGCTCGTCGTTGAATGCGGGGACCTCCGCGTACCCGGCCGAGCGGTAGAGCGCGATCGCCTCGGTGAGCGCATCGTTGGTCTCCAGGCGCGCCGCGGGTGCGCCCTGCTCGCGCGCCAGGTCCTCGAGCTCACCGAGCAGGCGACGGCCGAGCCCCAGGCCGCGAGCCGACTCAGCCACCCACATGCGCTTGATCTCCGACGGCTCGCGCCCGTGATGCTTGACGGCGCCGCAGCCGACGGGCGCGCCGCGCAGGTGCGCGATCAGGAAGGCACCCGCGGGCGGCCGCAGCTCGTGCGGGTCGGCGGAGATCCCGGCGCCCGGATCGAACCCGGACTCCGACCGGCGGTCGAGCTCGGCGAAGTACGCCCGCAGGCAGCTGCGGGCGTCGCTCCCGGCCGGGTCGGAGATGTGGATCTCGACCATCGAGGCGGTGATCAGGCGCTCGACCGTGCGCATCGCGGCGACGAGCTCGCCCTGCTGGCGGGCGCCGAGCGGAGCGAGGATCGTCGCGGCCAGCTCGTCGCTGCGGCCGTCCAGCAGCGCGCGCTCGGTGCTGCCGGCCGGGGTCAGCCGCGCGAGGCGCACGCGGCCGTCGACGGCGCTGGGACTCACCGTGATGAGACCCTCGGCCTCCAGCGCGCGCAGCAGCCGGCTGACCTGGCCGGAGTCGAGGCCCAGCCGCGAGCGCAGCGCGCGCACCTCGCACCCCTCTACGCCGATCTCCCACAGCAGGCGCGAAGCTCCCAGCGGGCGGTCGCGGGCGAGGAAGCGATCGCTGAGCGCGCCGACCCGCTGGGTGACGGTGCGGTTGAAGCGACGGACCTGCGCGATCGTGGCGTCGCCCGACATTTCTCTGATTGTAGTCAGAGAATCTTGGGGCCACCAGCGGCCGACGGCCCGCGCGCTCCCACCCTGGGCAGCCACTCGAGCCGGCTCGGCAGGTACCAGTTCCAGTCGCCGAGCAGCTTCATGGTGGCCGGAACGAGCACGGCGCGCACGAGCGTCGCGTCGATCAGGACCGCCACCGCCAGACCGACGCCCATCATCTTGAAGTCGATCATCCCGAGGGTCGCGAAGATCGCGAACACCGCGACCATCACGATCGCGGCGCTCGTGACGACGCTCGCCGTCGCGCGCAGCGCGTGCGCCACCGCGTCGGCGGTCGGGCGACCCTCGTCGTGGGACTCGCGCACGCGGCTGAGGATCAGGACGTGGTAGTCCATCGAGAGCCCGAACAGGATCACGAACAGGAACAGCGGCAGCCATGAGGTCACGCCGCCGATCGAGTGGAAGCCCAGCAGCGACTCGAGGTTGCCCTTCTGGAAGATCAGCACCAGCACGCCGTAGGCGGCACCGACCGAGAGCATGTTGAGCACGATCGCCGTGATCGGGATGACGATCGAGCGGAACGTGATGAGCAGCAGCAGGAACGCCAGCGAGAACACGAACGCGAACACGATCGGCGCGTGCGCCTTCATCGAATCGTTGAAGTCGCGTGAGCCGGCGGTCAGCCCCGTGGTGCGCACCACGACGCCGGGAACCTGACCGATCGTGGCCGGGATCACGTCCCCGCGCAGCCGCTCCAGCGCGCGGTTGGACGTGGCGTCGGTGCCGTTGCCGGCGAGCGGGATGCCGACCACGAGGGCGCGGCGCGAGTCGCTGACCTGTGCCGGGAAGGCCCTCCCCATCAGGCCGGTGGCCTGCGCCCGGCGCTCGAGCGCGCGGACGCCGGCGGCGACCGGCGCCGCGGTGACGTCGGGCGCGCTGACCACGACCTCGGCGGGCAGCGGGCCGCCCGGGAACGCGCGCTGCGCACGCTCGTAGACCTGCATCACGGGCAGGTCACGCGGAAGGCCCTGGGCGCCGGAGTCGACGGTGTGGATGCGCAGCGCCGGGATCGCGAGAGCGATCAGCAGTGCGGCCGCCAGACCGCCCCACAGCAGCGGGCGGCGCAGCACCCCGTCGATGACGGCCGCCCACGCGCGCGACTCGCCGCCGGGCCGGCTGAGCCGTGCGAGGAACGGGACGCGCCACCTGTCGACCCGGTCGCCGAGCGTGGCGATCACCGCGGGCAGCACCGTCAGCGAGCCGACGATCGCGATCGCGACCACCAGCACGGTGCCGACGCCGAACGACGTGAACACCGGGGAGCCCATGAGGAACATGCCGCACATCGCGGCCATGACCGTGAGGCCCGAGACCAGCACGGCCCGGCCGGAGGTCGCCGCGGCGACCTCGAGCGCCGCCTGCGGGTCGCGCCCGCGCAGCCGCTCCTCGCGGAAGCGCCGCAGGTAGAACAGCGAGTAGTCCACGCCGACCGCCAGCCCGATCAGCAGGATCACCGAGTTGATCGCGTCTTCGACGTGGACGGCGTGGCTGAACACCGACGTCAGCCCCAGCGCGGCGGCGACGGCGGTCATGCCGAGCAGCAGCGGGATGCCGGCGGCGACGAGCGTGCCGAACGCCAGCAGCAGGATCACCAGCGTGACCGGCAGCGACGTGACCTCGGCCTGGCGGAAGTCGTCGCCGACGCGCTTGGCGATCGCCTTGTCGATGCTGCCGTCGCCGAACTGGCCGACACTCACCGCCGGGTGCGCACGCTGGACCGCCGCGGTCGCGGCCAGCGAGGGGCCGACGAGCTCCTTGGCGCGGTCGAAGTCGCCCGCGATGTCGAACGTCACCATCGACGAGCGACCGTCCCGGGAGACCTGTGCCGCGTTCGCCGGATCCAGCGGCGAGCGCAGCCGGATGACGTTGGCGGTGTGTGCGAGCCGAGCCGTCACGTCAGCGATCGCCGCCCGCGCGGCGGGGGCGTTCCAGCGCCCGCGCGGGTTCTGCACCAGCACGTGCTCCCCCGCCTGCGCACGGGGGAATTCCCTGGCGATCACGCGGTCGGCTGCGCGCGACTCGCCGACCCCCTGGTCGGCGCGCTTCAGCGTGACGAGGCCGGCCGAGCTGCCGAGCACGAAGGCGGCGAGGACGAACGCGAGCCACCCGAAGATCGCGGTCCTGCGATGGGCGGCGCTCCAGCGGCCCGCGCGGGCTGCGAAGTTGGCCGATGCCATGGTCGAAGCCTCGCCGATGCACCCGCCCGGCGCATCGGTAGTACGCCTCAGTCGGAGCTCGACGAGCCCGCAGCGAGCTCCTCGATCAGCGTCGCCGCGCGCTCGGTCCCGCAGGCGCGCTGCAGCCGCGTCGCGATCGCGCTCAGCCGGATCGCCAGCTCCGCGTCGCCCAGGAGCCGGTCGATCGCGCCGGTCAGCTGGGCGGTCGTGTGGCCGTAGGTGTCCAGTCGCACGCCGAGCCCGGTCTCGTCGACGCGCTGGGCGTTGTCGTACTGGTCCCAGAACAGCGGCAGCACGACCATCGGCCGCCCGAAGTGGAGCGCCTCGGTGACGGTGTTGTTGCCGCCGTGCGTGATGACGAGATCGACCTGCGGCAGGATCGACGTCTGTGGAAGGAACTCGGCGCCGGCCATGTTCGGCGGCAGCTCGAGCTGCTCGTGCAGCGGGCCTTTGGAGACGATCACGCGGTAGCGCGTGCCGGCCAGCTCGCCGACGAGCTTTCGCATCAGCTCGATGTCCGCAGAGCCGAGCGAGCCGAGGCTCAGGTAGATCAGCGGCCCCTCCCGGCCGTCGAGCTCGGCCGGGAGCGTCCACGGCTCGTCGGTGTCGCGCACGCTGCTCTGGAGGTTGTGCCAGGTCCCGTCGAGCGGCCGCGCGCGAGCGTAGTCGACCTCGTCCGGATAGAGGTAGAGGTTGAGCCACGGGCTCGCGTACATGAACTCGAGCTCGGGGAGCGCCGGCGCGCCGCGCTCGCGGCAGAACGCGTCGAATGCCTCGTGCAGCTCGCCGTGGGCCGTCCGGTAGGCCTCCCAGTACTCGTCCCACCCGTCGCGGCCGGCGCCGGCGTAGCCCGAGAACGGCGGCGGCACGTCGGGGTCCCTGATCTCCGTCGGGATTGCACGAGACGATCCGCGCCCAGGGACGGCCGCTCGCGGGCAGTGCCGGAAAGGCGACGACGTTGTCCTCGACGATGACGTCGGGCTGCAGCTCGTCGATGATCTCGCGCAGGCGTGCGTCGACGTAGCGGGCGCCGTCGGCCAGCGCCTGGAAGGTCGGGGCGATGAAGCCCTCGAGCTGCTCGATCGTCGGCGTGCGGAACACCGGCGCGGTGTCGCGGACGAAGTCCTTCCAGAACTGGCCTGGGACCTCAGGCTCCTCGGGCGCGGGCGTGAGCCGCATCAGCCGTTCCTCGAAGCCCTGCGCCTCGAGCGTTCCCGCGAACGACTCCTCGATGATGAACACGACCCGGTGCCCGCGCCGGCGCAGCACGTCGCCGATGCCGACGCAGTTGTTCGTCGGCCCGTAGGCGCCCTCGGGAAAGAATGCGATGGTCGCCGGCGCCTTGGGCACGGGGTCTCCTGGTCTGCTGGGATCCGGGCAGGCCAGTCTGCACACCGCCGCGCCGCGTGACAAGGCGTCGCAGCGACGATCGCGCCTGTCAGCCGGCCGGGACCTCGAAGTCGAAGCGCCCCGCGAAGCGTGCGTCGGCTCCGCGCCGGGTGAGCTCGTAGATGGCGAGGCGCTGGCCTCCGGGCATGCGCAGCTCCGCACAGGGGCCGTGCGGGATGCCGAACGGCTCGCCGACCTGGGCGCCGGCGGCCCGCAGCCGGTCCAGGGCGGCGGTGAGGTCGGCGACCCGGTGGACCGGCAGCACCGCCTCGCCCTCGAGATGATCGGCCAGCAGCAGCCGCGGGCCGCCGCCGCTGAGCCGCACCTCCGCAACGCGCGCGCCGAAGGCCTCGATCGCGAACAGGGCCTCGCCCCCGAGGACGTGGACACAGAACCCGAGGTCCGCCGCGACGTCGCGGCTGGGCATGTAGAGGAAGTCGAGCTGCTCGAACGGCAGCTGGGCCGGCGGCATGGCTCGAGCGTACGACCCCGGGCCGCGGGTAGGCTCGGGCGATGTCGACCCCGGCCGGAGTCAGGCTTCGCCAGGCGGTGCTGGTGGCCGCCGAGCTCGAGCCCCTCACAGCGCGGCTGCGCGAGGAGCTCGGCCTCGGTGAGCCCTACGCCGATCCCGGGGTCGCGGAGTTCGGCCTGCAGAACGCGGTCTTCGCGCTGGGCGATGCCTTCCTGGAGGTCATCGCGCCGCTGCGTCCCGGCACAGCGGCCGGCCGCTGGCTGGAGCGCCGCCGCTCGGGCGGCGGCTACATGCTCATCTTCCAGCTCGACGACCTCGGCGCCGCCCGCGCGCGCGTCGCCGACCTGGGGATCCGCGTCGTCTGGCAGGTCGACCTGCCGGACATCTCGGGCACCCATCTGCACCCCGCCGACACGCGCGGCACGCTGATCTCGCTGGACCGGGCCGATCCGCCGGGCTCGTGGCGCTGGGGCGGGCCCGAGTGGACGGGACACGCCGGCGCCGGCGCGCCCGGAGCGCTGCGGTCCGTGACAGTCGATGCCGAGGACCCGGCTGCGACCGCCGAGCGCTGGGGGTCGATCCTCGGCATCAGGCCCGCGGGCACGGGAACGCTCGAGCTCGACGGCGGTGCGGTCGCGTTCCGGGCCGGCGCCGACGGGCTCGCAGCCGTCGACGTCACCCTGCCGGCGGCCGTGCGCCGCGGGCGCGAGCTCGTGCGGATCGGCGGAGTCGACTTCCGGATGCACGAGGAGGAGCGGGCAGGAGCGCGATGAGCGTCGCCACTTCGCAGACCAGTGCACGCGCCAGGGTGTTCCCGGGCGCGAGCCGGAGCCCAGAGCGCGACCGTCCCGTCAGCACCAACCCACGGAGGTCGACATGAGCAGTACCGGCGCGAGCCCCGACTACGACGTCATCGTCCTCGGTGGTGGTGCTCCGGGTGAGCACTGCGCGGGCGCGCTGGCCGAGGGCGGGCTCCACGTCGCGCTGGTCGAGCGTGAGCTGGTCGGCGGTGAGTGCTCCTATTGGGCCTGCATCCCCTCCAAGACGCTGCTGCGCCCCGGCGAGGCGGTGCACGGGGCGCTCGAGGCGGCGGCGAGCGCGCAGGTCGACGTCGCGGCGGCGCTCGCCTGGCGTGACTTCATGGTCTCCGACTACTCCGACGCCGGGCAGGAGCGCTGGCTGGCGAGCAAGGGGATCGACCTGCTGCGCGGCAGCGGGCGGCTCGCCGGGACGGGCGTGGTCGAGGTCGACGGCGTGCGCCACAGCGCCCGGCACGTCGTCCTGGCGAACGGCGCCGATCCGATCGTGCCGCCGATCCCGGGCCTGCGCGAGCTCGACGGCCTGTGGAGCAACCGCGAGGTGACCGGCATGAAGGCCGTCCCGCGCCGCCTGCTCGTGCTCGGCGGCGGCCCGGTCGGCGTCGAGATGGCCCAGGCCGTGCATCGCCTGGGCGGTGAGGTCGTACTCGTCGAGCGCTCCGAGCGGCTGCTCGACCGCGAGCCCGCGCCGCTCGGTGAGGCGCTCGCCGCCGAGCTGCGCAGCGACGGCGTCGAGCTGCTCCTCGGCGCCGACGCGAGCGCGGCGCGGCGCGAGGGCCACGAGTACGTCTTGGAGTTCGACGATGGCCGCCGTGTGCGCGGCGATCGCCTGCTCGTGGCCGCCGGGCGGCGTCCGCGCGTTGACGGGCTCGGGCTGGACAGCGTCGGGGTCGAGGCCGACGGCCGCGGGATCCCGGTCGACAGCCGCCATCGCGCCGCTGAGCGCCTCTGGGCGATCGGGGACGTCGCCGGAATCTGGCCGCTGACCCACGTGGGCGAATACCAGGGCGAGGTCGTCGCCTCGAACATCCTCGGCGAGCCGCGCGAGGCCAACTACGATGCCGTGCCGCGCGTCGTCTACACCGACCCGCAGGCCGCCGCGGTCGGCGCGACCGAGGCTCGCTTCAGCGCGAGCGCCCCGGTGTCCGAGGTGTCCAGGACGGCCACCTACACGCGCGCCTACGCCGAGTCGCACGGCTTCATGACGCTGCTCAGCGACGGCGAGCGGCTGACCGGCGCGTACGCGCTCGGCCCCGAGGCCGGCGAGTGGATGCAGCAGGCCACGCTGGCCATCCGCGCCCAGGTTCCGCTCGACGTGCTGCGCGACACGATCCAGCCCTTCCCGAGCTTCTCGGAGATCTTCGCCGCCGCGCTGAAGGTCCTGCGCCGCGAGATCACGGCCGCGCGTCAGCCCGTCGGGCACGGGAACGGGCGCGGGGCGGGCTCCTCCGGCCGGTGATGAGCCCGGTGCCCGGCGCCCAACCGAAGAAGGTCGCGATCATCACCGGCGCGTCGCAGGGCATCGGCGCAGCCCTGGCAACGGCGTTCCATCGCGCCGGGTACGCCGTCGTGGCCACCTCTCGCTCGATCCCCTCCTGCGACGAGCCGGGCATCGTCACCGTGCAGGGTGACATCGCAGAGGCCGGCACCGCCCAGCGCGTGGTGGACCGGGCGCTCGACCGGTTCGGGCGGATCGACAGCCTGATCAACAACGCGGGGATCTTCATCGGCAAGCCCTTCACGGACTGCACACCGGAGGACTACGCCGCGATCACCGCGGTGAACCTCGCCGGGTTCTTCCACATCACCCAGCGCGCGATCCGCCAGATGGTCGCCCAGGGCCGCGGTCACGTCGTCACGATCACCACCAGCCTCGTCGACCACGCCGACAGCCGGTCGCCGTCCGCGCTGACGGCGCTCACGAAGGGCGGGCTGGACGCCGTGACCCGCTCGCTGGCCACCGAATACGCATCACGCGGCGTACGCGTCAACGCGGTCGCCCCCGGCGTCATCCGGACCCCCGAACACGACCTCACGACCTACGCGGGCATGGCCGGCCGGCACCCCCTCGGCCGGCTCGGCGAGATCAGCGACCTCGTCGACGCGATCCTCTATCTCGAGCAGGCCACGTTCGTCACCGGCGAGACCCTGCACGTCGACGGCGGCTGGGCCGCCGGACACTGACGCCGGCCCTGAACGCCGATCGCGCCGGCCGGCCCTACGGCGTCACGCGGCGCTCAAAGCCGTCGTAGCGCGCCGCCCGTTCAACTACTGGATCCAGCCCGGGCGCATCCAGGTGGCGTTCCTCGGCGCCGCGCAGGTGGACCGCCGTGCAAACCTCAACAGCACGGTGATCGGCGACTACGACCGCCCGCGCACGCGCCTGCCCGGTGCCGGCGGCGCGCCGGAGATCGCGATCGGCTGCCCCGAGGTCGTCGTGATCGCCCCGCACTCGACGCGCACCTTCGTCGCCGAGCTCGACTTCCTGACGACCAGCGGGGCACACACGACCGCGGTCATCACCGATCTCGGCGTGCTCGAGCCGCGCGACGGCGAGCTCGTGCTGACCGCACTGCACCCCGGCGCCGCGGTGGGCGACGTGCTGGCCGCCACCGGCTGGGAGCTGCGCGTCGCGGACGAGGTCGCGGTCACCGACGAGCCGACCAGCGAGGAGCTGGCGGCACTGCGCGAGCTGGTGGCCCGTGCCTGAGTGCCACATCAATGACGCGCTGCGCGTCGGGCAAGGATCGGCGGTGGTCGTTCGTGCGTGACGAGGGCATCCATCCCCCCTCGACTTCCCGGACTACAGGTCGACGGCCCTGCGCCATCCGCAGGAACCGCTGATCTACCTGCCGCACACGGTCACCGAGTCGACCGGTCCGCAGCTCGGGCGCCTGCGCCCGGGAGCAATCGAGAACGACCTCACCACACAGCACGACGGCGCGCCGGTCGGCGCGCGGATCACGGTGTCCGGGCGGCTGCTCGACGGGAACGGGCGCCCGATCCGGGACTCGCTGATCGAGATCTGGCAGGCGAACGCCGCCGGGCGCTACGCGCACCGCTGGGATCGCTGGCCCGCGCCGCTGGATCCGAACTTCTCGGGCGGCGGGCGCTGCGTGACCGACGCCGACGGGCGCTACTCGTTCGTCACGATCAAGCCGGGGCCCTATCCGTGGGGCAACCACCACAACGCCTGGCGCCCGGCGCACATCCACTTCTCGCTGCTCGGAACGCAGTTCGCGCAGCGGCTCGTGACGCAGATGTACTTCCCCGGCGACCCGCTCTTCCCCTAGGCGCCGGCCAGGTGATCCAGGATGCACTGGTCGAGACCTGGGATCCGCTCTCGCAGTCGTTCTGCCGCTGCCCGACCGATGACGAGGGCCGCTGGCAGGTCGTCACGCCGGCTGCCCCGCACCTCGCCGTCAACGTGTTCGCCCGCGGTCTGCTGCACCGCCTGGTCACCCGCATCTACTTCGCGCTCGACCCCGAGGACCCGGTGCTGGCGAGGGTCCCCGCCGACCGCCGTGAGACGCTGCTCGCAGAGCAGGCCGACGATGGCTACCGATTCGACATCCGCATCCAGGGACCCGGCGAGACCGTCTTCTTCGACGTCTGAGCTCTTCGGCGGCGTCTACGCGCGCGGCGGGGTCGCGCCCGCGGTCTCCGACGCAGCCTGGATCGCCATGCGTACGTGCCGCCCGCACGAACGGGCTGACCCCCGAAGAGATCAGCGAGGTCCTGCTGCACACGGCCGTGTACGCAGTCGTTCCGGCCGCCAACGCGGCGTTCGCCATCGCGCAGCGCGTGCTCGAGGAGGACTCGCCGTAGCACCGAACCCGCATACCGGTGCACGTCGCCGCGGCGCGGCCCTGACCGATCGTGGGAGGATGAGCCCATGTCGGTGATGGGTGTGCAGCGCAACGAGTGGACGCTGCACGCGTTCTTCGCGGTCGAGGAGTCCGGCGCGCCCGCCGACAAGTTCCTGGCGCCGGGCTTCGAGATGATCGGTTCGATCTTCGCCACGCCGGACGCGCCGCGCAGCGGCTCGATGACCGAGCGTCGCGCCCAGCTGGACGCGACCTACGAAACGTGGTTCGTCGAGCAGCGCGAGGTGCTGCGCAGCCCGGACGGCCGGCTTGTGGCCATCCTCGCCAGGACCGCCATGCGCGACGGGAAGAGCGAGTGCGGTCTGGGCGCGGGCATCTTCGAGTTCCGCGATGAGCTGATCGTCAGGGCGACCATGTTCCAGGATGTCGACGCGGCGCTGCTCGAAGCCGGGATCGACGGGCCCTACAAGGGCTCCGCCGCCGGCTCCGGGTCGCCCGGCGCGTGAAGGTCCGACCTTGGAGGTGTCCGGATGGCCGAGTCGTCATCACCCGCAGGCTCGATGGTGCTGACGCACTTCATCGTCTCGGCCGACGTCGAGCGCTCCCGTCGCTTCTACACTGAAGTACTCGGCGGCAGGACTGTCCGCTCGGGCGAGCCGACGTATGTCGAGCTGGCCAACAGCTGGATCATCATCAATGCCGGTGGCGGCCCGACCGAGGACAAGCCGACCGTCACGCTCGAGACACCGCATGACCCGAATCGCGTCAGCAGCTTCCTCAACATCCGGGTTGCGGACATCCAAGCTGTGTACGAGGACTGGGGATCCCGGGGCGCCGAATTCCTGACGCCGCCGAAACGACACGAGACGGAGATTCGCTGCTATGTCCGGGATCCGGATGGCCACCTGATCGAGGTGGGCCAAACCACCCTCGCCACAGGTTGGCGTCCACCCGGTTGATCCGCGCAGGTCGTCGTCGCGTCCCAAGCGCCGAGCTTGCTTCACCTGACGAACTGCCGGCCGCCGTCGATACGGCGGAAGCCCAGGCGGTCCCGGGGCCAGGACCAGTGACCCTACGGGCGCGACCGGTGCGCTGGGCAGCGACGCTGCCGCAACCACACCCATGGAGGCACCATGAGCGGTACGCAGCTGAGCAACGACACCGCGACGGAGACGTCCGGCCTCACGGCCGTCGCGATGCGCTACGAGGTCACGGTGCTGCCGGTTGCCGACGTCGACCGCGCCAAGGCCTTCTACCAGGGCCTGGGATGGCGCCTCGACGCCGACTTCCCGATCGACGAGCACTACCGGGTGGTGCAGCTCACCCCACCGGGCTCGCCCGCCTCGATCCAGTTCGGGACGGGCCTGACGACGATGGCGCCCGGCTCGATGCAGGGCATGTACCTGATCGTCGCGGACATCGACGCCGCCCGGAAGGAGCTGATCAGCCATGGGGCGGACGTCAGCGAGGTCTGGCACGGGCGAGGTCTGGGAACCGACGGACACGTGCCCGGCCCGGACCCGGAGCGCGCCTCGTACCGCAGCTTCGCGTCGTTCACCGACCCCGACGGCAACCGCTGGCTGCTGCAGGAGGTCACGCAGCGGCTCCCCGGGCGGGACTGACCGATGGACGTCGCAGATCTCGCGAAGCTCCTGCGCGAGACGGCCGAGCATCACGGCGTGTTCGAGGCAGTCGCTCCACCGCACGACTGGTGGGACTGGTATGCGGCCTACATGGACGCCCGGCAGGGCGGGAGCACCCCCGACGAGTCCTCCGCGGCCGCCGGCCGCTACATGGCGGAGGTCAGGCACGTCGTCGTCTCGCCCGCTTGACCTCGCCCCGACCCGACCCTCAGGAGTTCGCGATGGGCACGATCGACATCAGCCCTTCCAGCAACGGCCGGGGTTCCGACACCTGGTTCCGGTCCTGGACGCATCTGCGCATCGACCGCCGCAGCCCCAGCTGGTGCCGGGTGACGTTCGCCCACCCTCCGATCAACACGATCACCGCGACGACCGTCGTGGAGCTCGCTGAGCTCGTCGGGCTGATCGAGCAGGACCCCGACCTCAACGTCGTCGTCTTCGACAGCTCCAACCCGGATTTCTACCTGGCCCACTACGACACGGAGCACGACCCGGGCAGGACGGCGGCACTGCCCGCGGGTCCGACCGGAATGCACGCGTGGCTCGACCTGCTGGTGCGTCTGTCCCGTGCGCCCGTGGTCAGCATCGCATCGATCCGGGGACGCGTCCGCGGCGCGGGGAGCGAGTTCGTGCTGGCCTGCGACCTGCGGTTCGCCTCGCGCGAGAACACGCTGCTCGGCCAGTTCGAGGTCGGAACCGGTGTGGTCCCGGGGGGCGGTCCGATGGCGCGCCTCGCCCGCCTGGCCGGGCGCGGCCGGGCGCTCGAGATCCTCCTCGTCGCCGACGATTTCGACGGGCCTCGCGCGGAGCAGTACGGGTACGTCAACCGAGTGATCGCAGACGACCGGCTCGACGATGAGGTCGAGGCGATCGCCGCACGACTCGCGCGCTTCGATCACGACGCGCTCGCGCGGACGAAGTCCTACGTCGACGAGGTGACGCTGCCCGCCGACAGCGAGTTTCCGCCTGCCCTGGCCGACTTCTTCGAGCTGTTCGGCCGCTCCGGGCAGCAGGAGCAGTTCGCCCGACTCGAGGCGCTCGGGTTCAACACGGACAGCGATCTCGAACGGTCGCTCGGAGGGCGCGTGGTCGAATCGCTTCCCGACGCTTGAGCCTGGGCCCAGCTACGGGTCAGCGGCGGGTCGGTGTCGTCGTAGATGCGGGCGGCTGCGAGCTTGCCGCGGTCACCGCGGACGTAGACGGCGATGCCGGCTTCGGGCGGCATCGCCGTCCGGCCCCAGGCAGCCACGTTGTACTCCAGCGCACAGGCGCGGCCGTTGTCGGCCACGGCGCAGTGCTCGAGCCGGATCCCGCCGCCGCTGGAGAGGAATCGCTCGTAGAGCGCGCGAAGCTCCGCTGTGCCGCGGTGCGTGTGGGCACCGCCGGCCGGCTCGCGGACGTAGCCGTCGGGCTCGAACGCAGCCACTGCCGCTTCGGCGTCACCGGCAGCGAGTGCCCGCTGGTGGTCGCCGAGGACGCCAGGCTCGTGGAGGCCGGGATCGGGCTGGCAGCAGCGGCGGCCGGATCGCGTGCCTGCCGGTCAGCTCCGGCTCCCCGGCGAATGACTCGATCAGTGCGCTGATCTCCCCGGTCATCAGGCCGGGAAAGAACGGCACCAGCGCAAGGCGCCGGCGTCGTTGGTCCTCCCACACGCGGGCCAGGGCGGGGGCGGAGAACAACTCGGGAAGCCAGGGCACGGATCAGATGGGCCTCGGCGTTGCTCCGGCCTGCCTGTCCCACCCATGGAAGTGCGAGTAGTCGCCCGCGTCCCAGGCCTCGCGCAGCCGGGTCGCGCTCAGGTCCCAGTCCGGGCGGATCTCACGGGTGACGGCACGCAGGTCGCGACGGAGGTCGTCGACCGAGGGGCGCCCCCAGAACCAGTAGCCGTTGTAGATGCTGTGGATGACGAGCCCGGGCTTGAGCACGAGCGTGTGCGGGATCATGGGGTCGTGCTCGGGGTCGGTGTACTCCTGGATGTCGAGGTCCTTCTGGACGACGCGCTCAGGGTCGGAGAGGAATGGCCACTGGGCGCCGACCGACGCGCGGAACTCCTGGGACACGTGGTGGGCGTCGGTCGAGATCGTGGCCATCTGGGTGTAGGCCACGGCGATCTGGGGATAGAACGCCGCGAGCGCGAGGTGCTGCTGGTGCTCCTTGGGGCAGTAGTGGCCGCGCGCGAGCGTCAGGATCAGCGGATCGTCGCCCTGCAACTCGCTGAGCGTGCGGGGGACGGTCGTGTGATCGGGCAGCTTGTAATCCGGGAACGTGCCGCCGGGGACGATGTCGGAGCGCATCCTGACCTCCCTGAGGTTCGGGTTGGGATCACGCTCGCACTGACCGGTCGTGGCTCGCGCCCGTGGGATCCCCGGCCGGCTCCCTGGTCCTGCGCCGTCGCAGCTGGGAGCTCGGAACGTCTACGCTCGGCGTTCACATGGCCGTGACCCGTACGATCGGGCTTCTGGGCCGGACCAGCGAGCGCGAAGCGCTCGACCGGCTGCTGGAAGATGTCCGCGGGGGCAAGAGCTCCGTCCTGCTCATCCGCGGCGAGGCGGGCATCGGCAAGACCGCGCTGTTGCGGTACGCAGCTCGGCAGGCCTCGGGCTTTCGCGGCGTGCAGATCGCCGGCATCGAGTCAGAGATGGAACTGCCGTTTGCGGGGCTGCATCAGCTGTGCGGACCGATGCTCGACCGGATCGGCGCGCTTCCAGCGCCGCAGCGAACCGCCCTGAGCGTGGCGTTCGGCCTGTCGTCCGGCGACGCCCCCGACCGGTTCCTCGTAGCGCTGGCCGCGCTCAGCCTGCTGTCGGACGTCGCGGAGGGGAGGCCACTCGTGTGCCTGGTGGATGACGCTCAATGGCTCGACGCCGCGTCGGCCCAGGTCCTCGGGTTCGTCGCCCGGCGCCTGCTGGCGGAGTCCGTGGCGATGGTGTTCGCCGTGCGCGAGCCGAGCCAGGGCCGCGAGCTGGCAGGCCTGCCCGAGCTCACGCTCGAAGGCTTGAGCGCGGATGATGCGCTCGCCCTGCTGAAGAGCGTCATCCCCGGCAGGCTCGATGAGCGCGTCCGCGACCGCATCGTGGCCGAGACGCGTGGCAACCCGCTGGCGCTGCTGGAGCTGTCTGGAGGCATGACCGCGGCGCAGTTGGCCGGCGGCTTTGCGGTCCCCGACGCGGGGAACCTGTCGGGGCAGATCGAGGACCAGTACCTGCGGCGCATTCGCGCCCTCCCCGACGCGACGCAGCGGTTGCTGCTGGCGGCATCGGCCGACCCGGTGGGAGACACGACGTTGCTCTGGCGTGCCGCGGAGGCCCTCGGGATCGACCGCAACGCTGCAGACCCGGCGATGACCGAGCAGCTGCTGGAGATCGATGGGCGAGTGCGCTTCCGTCATCCACTCGTCAGATCGGCCGTGTATCGCGCAGCGCCCGCAGCCGACCGGCGCGGCGTCCACCGCGCACTCGCCGCCGCGACCGATGCCGAGACCGATCCGGATCGCCGGGCCTGGCATCGAGCGCACGCGGCCGCGGCGCCGGACGAGGCCGTGGCCGGCGAGTTGATCGCCTGCGCGAGCGGCGCTCAGGCTCGCGGCGGGATGGCCGCCGCAGCGGCGTTCCTGGAACGGGCGGCGGCGTTGACGCCGGACCCCGCGGCGGGTTCGTCCCGGGCGCTGGCGGCCGCCCGGGCGAAGTTCGACTCGGGAGACTTCGCCGCGGCCGAGTCCTTGCTGGCGAGCGCCGAGGCAGGACCGCTCGACGAGCTCGAGCGCGCAAAGGTCCAGTTGACGCGGGCGCAGATGAGCTTCGACCAACAACGGGGTCGAGATGCTCCGCGCCTGCTGCTGCAAGCGGCGCGACGGCTCGAGCCGCTGGATGCCGAGCTCGCCCGCGAGACCCATCTCGAGGCCCTGGTCGCCGCGATCTACGCCGGTCGGCTCGCGAACGGCACCGACGTGGCCGACGTCGCCAGAGGGGCGCGATCTGCGCCGATGGGGCCCGAGCCCCTGCCGGCCAAGCAGCTGCTGCTGCTCGGCCTGGCGATCCGCCTGACCGATGGCTGCGCCGCCGCGGCGCCAACGCTCCGCAGGGCGCTGCGCGCCTACCGTGACGAGGAGCGGCGGTTGGATCGGATGTGCCTGGCCTACAACATCGCGGCCGAGGAGCTGTGGGACGACGAGGCGTGGCTCGAGCTCTCCTCCAGTCAGGCCGAGCTGGCGCGCGCCACGGGGACGGTGCTCCTGCTGCCGTACGCCATCGACTATCTCGCCGGGGTGTACATCCAGCGAGGCGAGCTGTCGGGCGCGGGCGAGCTCCTGGCCGAGGCCGAGGGCCTCGAGCTGGGGGTCAGACCCGAGTTCCCGCTCCGGCTCGCCGCCTTCCGCGGACAGGCATCGATCGCGTTGCCGCTGGTCGAGGTGATGAACCGCGGTGCCGTCGCCCGCGGCGAGGGCTGCGCGATCGCGGCCGTCGGCTACTCGGAAGCGGTCCTCTACAACGGCCTCGGCCAGTACCGGCTGGCGCTCGAGGCGGCGCAGAAGGCGATCGCCACCGACGACATCGTCACGTCGTCCTGGACGTTGTACGAGCTGGTCGAGGCCGCGACGCGAGCCGGTGAATGGGACGTCGGCCGTGACGCGGCGGATCGCCTGTCGGAGCGCACCGCCGCGCTCACGTCGGCATGGGCGACCGGAGCCGCACTGCGCTCGCGTGCGCTCGTCGCGGAAGGCGCGGCGGGCGAGGACCTCCATCGCCAGGCGATCGAGTGCCTCAAGTCATCTCGCATGGCATGGTTCCTTGCCCGTGCCCGGCTCAGCTACGGAGAGTGGCTGCGTCGCGAGAACCGCCGAGTGGACGCGCGCGAGCAGCTTCGCACGGCGTATGACATGTTCACCGGCATGGGCGCCGAGGGGTTCGCCGATCGGGCGGGTCGTGAGCTGCTCGCCACCGGCGAGAAGGTGCGAAAACGGCGCGTCGACGCGCGGGACGAGCTCACGCCGCAGGAGGAGCAGATCGCGAGGCTCGCCCGGGAGGGGCGAACGAACCCGGAGATCGCCGCCGAGCTGTTCCTCAGCCCCCGCACGGTTGAGTGGCACCTCCGCAAGGTGTTCACCAAGCTGGGGATCAGCTCGCGCATGGGCCTGCACGACGCGCTGCCGAGCCGCGATCGGGAAGCGTCGCACGCGTAATGCGCCTGCTCGCTCTCGCCCCCCATCCCGACGACGAGATCCTCGGCGTGGGTGCTGCGCACATCGCCCTGGCCAGCGCCGGCCACGAGGTTCGCGTCTACCCCGTGACGCTCGGCCGTCGCGGCGACCGCGAGCGCCGCCACGACGAGCTGGTGCGCTGCTGTCGCGTCGCCGGGCTCGAGCTGATCGACGTCCCGCCGCTGGACATGAGCGTCGGCGAGGGGGACGACCTGCGCGCCGCCGCCGCAGAGCTGGCCGCCGCCCTGCCCGCCCACCTGGAGGGCGTCGACGCGGTCAGCGGGCCCTCGCCGCGCGACGTGCACCCCGCGCACGAGGCGATCTCCGGCGCGGTCGCCTCCGTCATCGAGTCGACGGGCGCCGACCGGCGGCTGTGGCTGTGGAGCATCTGGGGAACCCTCCCGCGACCGACACTGTGGTTCCCGTTCCCCGAGGCGCTCCTGGACCACCAGCTCGCCGCGCTCGCCGAGCACCGCAGCCAGGTCACGCGCAGCGACATTCCGCGACTGGTCCGAGGCCGCGCCGAGGCCGCGTCGGTCCTCGGGCCCGAGCTGCTCTACGGCTTCGGGATCGACGCGCCCGACGAGCCGTACGCCGAGCTGCTCTGCGAGGCGGTCCACCACCATGGCGTCTGGTACGCCGGTCTTGAACGCCAGCTCGATCCCGCTGACCCGCTCGGCGGCGAGCAGGCATTCCATCCGCACATGCCGGTCGGCTCCTGGGTGCGCTGAAGCGGTTCTGGCGCTCTGACAGCCCCTATTGTCAGCACGCCAGTACGTTGCTAGGGTCGCGCACCGCCGCTCGAAGAGTCCCCCCCACCATGCCGACCGACAATCCCTCCACGATCACGCTGCCGCTGCTCCCCACCGACGAGGAGAAGGCCATCCGCGAGTCCGTTCGCGGGATCTGCCTCGGCTTCGGCGAGCACTATCCGCGCGAACGTCACGCCGCCGGCGAGCCGCCGACCGAGCTGTGGGAGGCGCTGTCGCAGGCCGGCTTCACCGGCATCAACATCCCGCAGGAGTGGGGCGGCGGCGGCATGGGGATGTCCGGCCTGACGATCGTCGCCGAGGAGATCGCCGCGTCGATCGGCATGACGACCCTGATGCTCGTCGTCTCGCCCGCTATCGCCGGGACGATCCTCACCCTGCACGGGACCGCCGAGCAGAAGGAGCGCTGGCTGCGCGGCATCGCGTCCGGCGTGACGAAGCTCGCGTTCTCCATCACCGAGCCCGATGCCGGGACCAACTCCCACAACCTGCGCACGGAGATCCGCCGCGACGGCGACCGCTATCTCCTGCGCGGCTCGAAGACCTACATCTCCGGCGTCGAGGATGCCGACGCCGTGTTGGTCGTGGCCCGCTTCCGGCGCCCCGGCGGCGAGCTCGGCAAGCCCACGCTGTGCATCGTCGACGTCGACGCGCCCGGCTTCACCCGCGATCCGATCGCCGTCCCGTACATCGGCCCGGACAAGCAGTGGACGCTCTACTTCGACGACGTCGAACTCGAGCCCGGACGCATCGTCGGCGGTGAGGAGGGTGGCCTGGCCGTCACCTTCGACGGACTGAACCCCGAGCGTGTCATCGCCGCGGCGGGCTCCAACGGGCTCGCCCGGCGTGCGCTCGACAAAGCCTCCGCGTACGCGAGCGAGCGCGTGGTCTGGAGCACGCCGATCGGCGCCCACCAGGGCGTCGCGCACCCGCTCGCGCGCGGGAAGATCGAGCTGGAGCTGGCGCGGCTGATGACCCAGAAGGCCGCCGCGCTGATCGACGCCCGTGCCGGCGCGCTCGCCGGCGAGGCCTCGAACATGGCGAAGTTCGCTGCCGCCGAGGCCGCCTGCCACTGCGTCGACGCGGCGATCCAGGCGCACGGCGGCAACGGCGTCGCGCTCGAGTACGGCATCTCCGACATGTGGTGGATGGCGCGTCTGCTGCGGATCGCGCCGGTCAGCGAGCAGATGATCCTCAACCACGTCGCCCAGCACTCCCTGGGCCTGCCGAAGTCCTACTGATGGCCCAGCGGGAGGAGCGGGGCTCGTGAGCGTGCTGCCGACGAGCGTCGATCGCCGCTCGCCCGACTTCGCGCGCCGGCGCGAGGGCATGCTGGAGCTGATCGCGCAGCTCGACGAGGTCCTCGCCGACGTGCGCCAGGGCGGCGGCGAGCGCTACAACCAGCGACACCGCGACCGCGGGAAGCTGCTGCCGCGCGAGCGCATCGAGCTGCTGCTCGATCGCGACAGCGCGTTCCTGGAGCTCAGCCCGTTCGCGGCCTACGACACGCAGTTCACGACCGGCGCCAGCGTGATCACGGGCATCGGCGTCGTCGAGGGCGTCGAGTGCGTCATCTCGGCCAGCGAGGCGACGGTCAAGGGCGGGACGCAGAACCCGTACTCGTTCCGCCGCGCGATCCGCTCGCTGGAGATCGCGCGGCGCAACCGGCTCCCGTACATCTCGCTCACCGAGTCCGGCGGCGCGGACCTGCCGACCCAGGCCGAGATCTTCATTCCCGGCGGCGACGGCTTCCGCCGGCAGGCCGAGCTCTCGAAGGACCGGATCCCCAACATCTCGGTCGTCTTCGGGAACGCGACGGCGGGCGGCGCCTACAACCCGGGGATGGCGGACTACACGATCTTCATCAAGGAACGCTCGAAGGTGTTCCTGGGCGGCCCGCCGCTCGTGAAGATGGCGACCGGGGAGGAGTCAGACGACGAGTCGCTGGGCGGCGCCGAGATGCACACGCGCGTCTCCGGCCTCGGCGACTACCTGGCCGTCGACGAGCCTGACGCGATCCGGCTGGCGCGCCAGGTCATGCGCCGCCTGAACTGGCGCAAGCGGGGGCCGGGGCCGACGCTCCTGCCGATCCGCGAGCCGGCCCACGACATCGACGACCTGGCCGGGATCACGTCGGTGGACCTCAAGGAGCCGTTCGACATGCGCGAGGTGATCGCGCGCCTGGTCGACGGCTCGGACTACGACGAGTTCAAGCCCGCCTACGGCACGTCGCTGACGACGGGATGGGCGGCGATCCACGGCTTCCCGCTCGGCGTCATCGCCAACACCCAGGGCATCCTCTTCAGCGAGGAGTCCCAGAAGGCCACGCAGTTCATCCAGCTGTCGAACCAGATCGACGTTCCGCTGCTCTTCCTCCACAACGTCACCGGCTACATGGTCGGCAGCGAGTACGAGCAGAAGGGGATCATCAAGCACGGCGCGCAGATGATCCACGCCGTCTCGAACTCCGAGGTGCCGCACATCTCGATGATCTGCGGCGGCTCCTACGGGGCCGGCAACTACGGGATGAGCGGCGACGCCTACCGGCCGCGGTTCAACTTCGTGTGGCCGAACGCGAAGATCGCCGTGATGGGCGGCCCGCAGCTCGCGGGCGTCCTCTCGATCGTCGCCCGCGCGACCGCGGAGGCGCGAGGGCAGGAGTTCGACGCGCAGGCCGACGCAGAGATGCGCGCCACCGTCGAAGGGATGATCGAGTCCCAGTCGCTCGCCCTCCCGATGTCGGGCCGCGTCTTCGACGACGGCATCATCGACCCGCGCGACAGCCGCACGGTGCTGGGCCTGGCGCTGTCGGCCTGCCACGGCTCCGAGGTGCGCGGCGCCGACGGCTACGGCGTCCTGCGGATGTGAGCGCAATGGCCGAGCCTCGAGAGATCCGCACCCTGCTCGTCGCCAACCGCGGCGAGATCGCGTGCCGCATCATCCGCACGGCTCGGGCGATGGGCATCGCGACCGTCGCGGTCCATTCGGACCCTGACGCGGACGCGGCGTTCGTCGCGCTGGCCGACGTCGCCGTCCGGCTCGGCGGCGCCTCGCCCGCGGAGTCCTACCTGCGCGGCGACGCGATCATCGACGCCGCCCGGCGCGCCGGCGCCGACGCCATCCACCCGGGCTATGGCTTCCTGGCCGAGAACGCCCCATTCGCCCGCGCGTGCGCCGACGCCGGCATCACGTTCGTCGGGCCGTCGGCCGAGGCGATCGAACGCATGGGATCCAAGCTCGGCGCCAAGCGCCTGCTCGCCGAGGCGGGGGTCCCGGTGCTCCCCGACGTCGACGCCGGCGGCCTCGACGGCGAGGCGCTGGTCGACGCGGCCGCCGGCGTCGGGTACCCGCTGCTCGTCAAGCCCTCCGCCGGCGGCGGGGGCAAGGGGATGCGCGTGGTCGAGGACCCCGCCGGCCTCGAGGCGGCCGTCGCCTCCTCACGCCGGCTGGCCGCGGACGCCTTCGGTGACGACACCCTGCTGCTGGAGCGGTATGTGCCGTCCGGCCGGCACATCGAGATCCAGATCCTCGGCGACCAGCATGGCGCCGTCACGCACCTCGGTGAGCGCGAGTGCTCGGTGCAGCGCCGCCACCAGAAGATCCTGGAGGAGTCGCCATCGATCGCCGTCAACGAGGTGCTGCGCGCCCACATGGGCGAGGCGGCGATCGCGGCCGGCCAGGCGATCGGCTACGTCGGAGCGGGAACCGTCGAGTTCCTGCTGGCGCCGGATGGCGCCTTCCACTTCCTCGAGGTCAACACGCGGCTGCAGGTCGAGCATCCGGTCACCGAGGAGGTCACCGGGCTGGACCTCGTGCGCCTGCAGCTCGAGATCGCAGCCGGCGCCGCGATCCCCGACGCCGCCCACGAGCCGGCGCCGCACGGGCACGCCATCGAGGTCCGGCTCTACGCCGAGGACCCGGCCGCCGAGTTCCTCCCGCAGACCGGGACACTCACCCGGCTGCGCTTCCCTGAGCGCCGGGGCCTGCGCGTCGACACCGGCGTGCAGGACGGCTCGTCCGTCTCCGTCCACTACGACCCGATGGTCGCGAAGGTCATCGCGCACGCGCCCACGCGCACCGAGGCGGCGCGCGTCCTCGCCGCGGCGCTCCGTGAAGCCGAGATCGACGGGCTGCGCACGAACCGCGACTTCCTCGTCCGGCTGCTCGAGCATCCGGCCTTCCTCGCGGGCGACGTCGACACGCACTTCCTCGACCGACCCGGCGCGCAGAGCCTGGTCGCGAGCCTCCTGCAGGGCGCCGACCGGCGTGCCGCGCTGGCGGCCGCGGCGCTCGCGGGGCAGGCCGAGCGGCGCGCCGCCGCGCCCGTGCTGGCGACGCTGCCCAGCGGCTGGCGCAACAACCCGGGGCACGACCAGACGATCGAGTACGCGGACGGCGACGCGACGGCCGTCGTCACCTATCGCTTCGTGCGCGGGACGCTGGACCATCTCGCGGTCGACGGCGAGCCCGTCGCCGAGCTGGTGCGCCTGCCGGCCGCGGCGCCCGACGCGATCGAGCTCGAGCTCGACGGCGTGCGCTCCCGCTTCCGCGTGCGCCGCGGGGCCGGCGGAGCCGTGCACGTCTCCGGCCCGGCGGGGCAGCTGGACCTCGTCGAGGCCGCGCGCTACCCGGATCCCGCGTCGCTCGTGGCTCGCGGATCGCTGCTGGCGCCGATGCCCGGGAGCGTCATCCGCGTCGACGTCGCGCTCGGCGACCGCGTCACCGAGGGCCAGCCGCTGCTCGCCCTGGAGGCGATGAAGATGGAGCACGAGATCGTCGCCACCGCCGACGGGGTCGTCAGCGCCCTGACGGTGGAGGTCGGCACGCAGGTGGACGCGGGCGCGCTGCTGGCGGCGATCGACGACGAGGGCTGAGGCGGCGATGACGACGACGGGCACCGACCTGCCACTCGTCCCGAGCGACGAGGAACTGGCGATCCGCGAGTCGGTCGCGGGTATCTGCGCCGCCTATGGCCCGAACTATCCGCGCGAGTGCTTCGACCGCGGCGAGCCGATCCGCGATCTCTGGCGTGACCTCTCGGCGGCCGGCTTTGCGGGCAAGCGCCGCCCCGACTTCGCCGCCGCGCGAGCGGCCGTCGACCGGAATGGGCACCCCGCGTGAGCCGCGCCGAGAAGACCCCGGCCACGACCTCTCCGCAGCCGCGCGCGCGGCGCCTGGCGCCGGACGAGCGCCGGGCGCAGATCCTCCGGGCGGCGGACGAGATCTTCCGCGCGCAGCCGTACGACGAGGTCTCGCTCGACAGGATCGCCGACGCGGCCGGCATCACGCGCGGGCTCATCAACCACCACTTCGGCACGAAGCGCGAGCTCTACGTCGAGGTCGTCCGGCGGCTGATGCGCATCCCCGAGCTGCCGGTGCCCGCCTACGTGCAGGGCGCCACGGCGCGCTCGCGTCTCGACGAGAGCGTCGGCGGCTGGCTCGACGCGATCGAGCGCAACCGCGACCTCTACCTCGCCGCTACGACGGTCGCCGGGACGGCTGACCCGGAGATCGGCGCGATCGTCGAGGAGGCTCGCGAGACGGCGGCGCGGCGGCTCGCCGAGGTCGTCGGGCTCGGCCCGCTCGACGACCTCAGTCCTGGGCGCCTCGGCCTCCTGCGTGCGTGGGAGGCCCTCGCAGAGGGCGCGATCCGTCAGTGGCTCGAGTACGGCCGGCTCAGCCGCGAACAGGTTCACTTGCTGGTGGTCGAGACGGCAGCGCGCGCATCCGAGGGCCTGCTCGACGAGCTGCTCGCCGCGATCGGCGAGCGGGGTGCGCCGCGCTGAGAGCGCGGCGTGCGCGCGTAATGCGTCGCCGGCCGATTCCAGTGAGACCCTACGCCTGACTGCGCCAGCCCACAGGCCATCGACGACTCGTGGCCCAGGCGATCGGGAAGCTGGCAGGATTGATGGGTGGAGCTCGGCGTCCATCTGCCGCTGATGCAGTTCGGTGAGGAGTTGCCGAGTCGCCGGCGGCTGGAGGCGACCGTCGATGCTGCCAGAGACTGCGGCTTCGCCGCCGTATCGGCCAACGACCATCTCGTCTTTCAGACACCCTGGCTGGACGGGCTGACGGCGCTCGCGAGCATGATCGAACGCTCGGGGGAGATGGCGCTGGCAACGACGGTCTCGCTCGTCGTCCTGCGCGGCCCGGTTCCGTTGGCCAAGGCGCTGACCGCAATCGACGTCCTCTCCCAGGGGCGATTGATCGCCGCCGTGGGCCCGGGCTCCTCCGAACGCGACTACCGGGTTCTCGGCATCCCGTTCGACGAGCGCTGGAAGCGATTCGACGAAGCACTCGCCGTGCTGCGGGCGCTGCTCAGGGGAGAACCGATGCCCGAACAGCCGCGCTTCTACCGCGTTCCGCCCGACCTCGACCTCGCGCCCTCCCCATGGCGGCAGGATGGCATCCCCGTGTGGATCGGAAGCTGGGGCTCACGCGCCGGTCTCGCTCGCGTCGCGCGGGCGGGCGACGGCTGGCTCGCCTCGGCCTACAACACGACGCCGGAGCGGTTCTGCGCCGCTCACGCCGCTCTGGAGCATGTGCTGGGGGAGCGTGGGCGAGAACCGGGCGGCTTTCCGAACGCGCTCGCGACGATGTGGACCTGGGTATCGAGGAGCCGGCCGGAGGGTGATCGCGTGCTCGCCGAGGTCTTGGCTCCGATCTTGAGGCGAGATCCCGATGAGCTTCGCAGCCAGGTCTGCATCGGCCCGGCGGGGCACTGCGCCGAGCTCCTCTCGCGTTACGCGGAGGCCGGCTGCAAGCGGGTATACCTCTGGCCGCTCGGCGAAGAGGCGCGGCAGCTCGAACTGGTGGCGGAGGCGGTGGCTCCGCAGCTCCGGCGCCCCTGACGGAGGTCTGCGGGCGAACGTCCCCCGAGCTGGATGCCGAGGTCGCTGAGCGACGGCGGAGAGCCGACGATGTCGACGCCGTAGGCCGCGAAGCATTCGGATCGGCTGAGCTTCTCTTCGACGTCTGTCGAGCGGCTCTCGTGCCCGTCACCCGCTGCCGGAACCCTCGTCTGCCCGGCGCCGTTGCTGCCCCAGCAGACGCCTCGGCCGGCCCTCGTCAGCGCGCACGAGTGGAAGGTCCCAGCGGAGATCTGCGCGTAGCGGCCCGCCGGAACCGTGCTCTGCCCGTAGGACTTGTCGCCCCAGCAGACGCTCCGGCCGGCCTCGTCAGCGCGCACGAGTGAAAGGTCCCGGCGTAGATCCGGGTGTAGCGGCCCGTCGGGCACGCTCGTCTCCCCGGCGGCGTTGTCGCCCCAGCAGACACCCCGGCCGTCCGTCGTCAGCGCGCACGAGTGCCGGTACCCGGCGGAGATCTGGGTGTAGCGGCCCGCCGGAACCGTGCTCTGCCCGGCGGCGTCGTCGCCCCAGCAGACGCCCCGGCCGTCCGTCCTCACCGCGCACGAGTGCCTGCGACCTGCCGAGACCTGGCTGTAGCGGCCCGCCGGCACCCTCGTCTCCCCGTCGGCGTTGTCGCCCCAGCAGACGCCCCGGCCAGACCTCGTCAGCGCGCACGAGTGCCGGTACCCGGCGGAGATCTGGGCGTAGGCCGTCGCGGTCCCGACGCCCGCAGCAGCCCGCGCCCCGGTCCCGCCAGCGGGGGCCACCGGCACCGCGAGCAGACCCCCCGCCAGCAGACCCCCCACCACGAGCAGACCCTTCGCGGCAACACGCCGATACCCATCCACCGACCGTAACCGACCCAGGTGACCAAGGCGGCCTGTCTCGTCGCCAAGCGCGAGAGGAAGGGCTCCTGGAGTCTCCGCGGCGAGGTTCGTTCGGCCTCCACCGACCCCGAGCAAGCCTGACCGGCTCTCCCCGAGCCAGTCTGGACCCGAGGTCATCTGCTCGCGGCGACGATCCCGGCCTGCCATCCCGGGGCGCGTCCGCCAGCCGGCGGCCGGATCGAGCCCGAGTCGATTCCGCTGCGCACGACCAGCCAGGCGATCACGGAGTTCGAGTTCCACATGTCGCCGGTCTGTAGTTCATCGCGGCCCCACACCGGCGTCGGAACCTGCGGCACGAGGTCGAGCAGACGTCGTGCGATTGCTGGTCGCTCGCTGAGTCGGCGAGGGCTGTCAACCGCCTCGTCGATGTCGGGGATGCATCCGTCACGCCACCGTCGCACGCCGTAGCGAAACAGTCTGGAGCGTCCGGCCCAGCGTGCGCCGACCGGCCCTTGGACGACGACGCTGCGCTGCTCGGGGGGCGCGTCGAAGATCGGCGCCATCTCAATCACGAAGCGCTCGGAGTCCACTCGAACCTCGAGCGCCGAGTGGTAGAGGTCGCGCGCCGGGCGCCGAGCCATACGGGCGGCGACCGCCTCGTACGCGCGACCGTTGAGGCGAACGAAGTGCCCGCCGGCGCCGAGCGGTAGCCAATACAGGTCGACCGCCGAGCGGTCGGCATGAGACATGGCGCGCAAGGCTACCCCTCCGCGACCTTCGCGCTCGGTGCCAATGGTGCTATCCACCACTCGTGCTCGACCACCGTGCCCGAGAGACGGCAGGCGTGCGCCAGACCGTTGAAAGTGGAGACGACTGGTCCGGTTGCTGCGAAGAACCTCTTGGTGCGGGGCGCGAGCGGGGTCGTACTCCCTCTGCAACCCAAGCCGGCGGGCGGAGCGCGTGCTCTGCCTCCGGCGTCGCGGTTACAGTCGCGAAATCGGGGACCAGGCGACACTTCCGCTGCCGGACGACCCGGCGCTCGCCGCAGCCGCGGCGGCGCTGAACGCCGCGGGGTACTGGGCGGAGCTCGTGGACCACGAGTGGCGCCTCGTGTTCATGACCGATGAGCTGCGGTTCAGCTACGGCTCTCTGCTCGGACGCGTGACAGTGCCGCTCGGCGCGTTCTACTTCGGGCCGGAGGCGACCGCATCGCGGCTGGGCGGGCGCGTCGGCCCCAACACCATGGACATCCAGCGGACGCAGTTCGCCGCGCTGGGGCCGTGGGCGCTCGGCGACCTGCGCGGCGACCGCGAAGCCCTCGCCGGCATGGTGATCCCCGAGCTGCGCGATCTCGCAGCGGAGCTGCAGCCGGAACCCGCGCCGGCGCTGACCTGGGAGCAGCAGAGTGCCGGGGCCCGGGGCGGTCGGCTCGACATCCCGGCGACCGGCGTGCGGATCCACGCAGCCGACGGCCGCCTCGCGGGGACCGCGATCCTCTACAAGCCGGCGGCGGGCATGGCCACCCTCTCGACCATGGCGGCCCAGGGCGATCTGGGCCACTTCGACCGGATGCAGGCCGTCGCGCACGCCGCCCGGCGGCCGGCCGCGATCCTGTTCGCCGACCTCGAAGGGTCGTCGAGTCTCTCCCGGCGCCTGTCGACCGCGAGCTACTTCGCGCTCGGACGGCGGTTCGTCAGCGCCGCGGACGCGTGCGTTGTCGCGGCCGGCGGCCTGGTCGGCCGGCACGTCGGCGACGGGATCGTGGCGTTCTTCCTCGCCGAGACCGCGGGATCGGAGTCCGCGGCCGCACGCGCGTGCATCGCCGCCGCCCGCGACCTTCGACGCGCGATGGCCGACGTGGCCACGCGGAGCGGGCTCGAGGAGGCTGACGCCGTCCTGCGCTTCGGCATGCACTGGGGATCGACGCTCTACGTGGGGCAGATCGTCTCGGTCGGGCGCAGCGAGGTCACCGCACTCGGGGACGAGGTCAACGAGGGCGCCCGCATCGAAGCGTGCGCGACCGGTGGACGTGCGCTCGCTTCGAAGAGCCTCGTCGAGCGCCTCGAGCCCGGCGACGCGGCGGCGCTGAACATCGACGCCGACAGCATCACCTACGTGCCCCTCGCCGAGCTCCCGACCGCGACCGAGAAGGCCCGCCACGACGCTCCGGCGATCGCCGTCTGCGAGCTGTAGAGCCCGGCCGCATGGCCGGGCCGAGATGGAGACCTGGCAGTCCTGGGTGTCCGGTCCGCTGTCGGCCGCCGTCATCGACTCCGGACATCACCAGGCCGAGGACGCGCCCGCCGACGTGGCGGCCGCGCTGCGGAGCTTCCTCGCGGACGCCTGACAGGGTCGGACGTGCCGCACGACCGCGGCGCTTCCAGGGCGTTTGTCACCGAAAGTGCCTGGGTACGCACCGGCGTATCCCCGACCTGCAAGGAGCACGGCATGGCAGGTGTTCACCCTCTTCAGTGGATCTCGGAACAGGCGAAGACCGGCATCAAGGAGCTGCCCGCGAACACGGCGTGGCTTCTCTCGCGGCCCGGCCTTCCAGGTGATGACCCGTCCGGCGCCGGTGCCAAGGCGCGCGACAGGATCCGCGACGTCACGGACGCCGTGAAGGACGCAGCGCCCTTCCTCGGCGAGAACGGTGGTCGCGATTCCGTCGAAGCGCGGATGGCGCACGCCCGCCGGGCCGCAGAGCGCGCACAGGCCTTCGAGCAGCAGGCGCTGGAGCTCGCGCGCGACGCGCAGGAGCGATCCGACCATGCCCGCCGCGTCAGCGCGGAGGGCCAGGCGCAGATCAAGCAGGCCGAGAAGGACGCCGAGCGCGACATCGCGCGACGCGAGGCCGAAGCGCGGCGCGAAGCGGACGCGCTCGTCCAGGCGGCGCGGCGCGAGGCACGCGAGGACGCAGCGGCGGCCGTGCAGTCCGTGCGCGAGGACGCGCAGGCGCGCGCCCAGGATGCGCAGGAGGATGCGGAGGAGGCACAGGCACGCGCCGAAACCGCCCTCCAGGAGGCCACGCAGGAGCTGGCCGAAGCGCGCCGCATGGCCGACGAGGCCAAGCAGGCGGCGCAGGAGGCGGCAGAAGCCGCCCAGCGCCAGGCGCAGGCGCTCGCGGCAGAGGCCGAGGAGCAGGTCGGCGCCGCGGAGGAGATCCGCCGCCGCTCGCGCGATACGGCCAAGGACGTCGCCCGCGAGTTGCAGCACAACGGGACCAACGGCGACGATCTCTCTTCGCAGAGCAAGGAGGATCTGCTCCATCTCGCTGCGGGCATCGACATTCCGGGGCGCTCCCGGATGAGCAAGGCCGAGCTCGTCTCGGTCATCCAGAAGTCGACGCGTACGAACACCTGAAGGAGGAGCGATGAAGAGCCTTGACCGCAGGAACAGCATCGAGCACGTCCTGGACTCGATCGAGTACCAGCCGCTCCTGAAGTCCATGGCACAGTCAGCCGTCGACGCGGCCTTCGCGGGGCCGAATTCCGCGATCAAGCTGCAGCGCGAGCGCGGTGCGGAGGCGACGCTCGCGCAGGCCGGCAGGCGGATGGGCCGCCTGGCGGTCCCGCTGAAGAAGGCACGGAAGCCGGGCCTGGTGGCCGCCGCCGCGGTCGCGGGCCTCACCGCGGTGAGCGCGGCCGTGTCGTCGGAGCGCAGAAGGGCGCAGGGCGCGTGAGGCTGACCAGCCTCGCGATGCTCGCCCTCGGGTATGTCCTCGGTGCCCGCGCAGGACGTGATCGCTATGACGAGCTCGTCGCGAACGTCCAACGGGCAGCCGAGCGTCTCGACCGCGGCTGAGCGGCCGCGGTCGCGGGCGCGGGCCGCTTGGTCGGGCGCGGAGCGCGGCGACGGCACGCTCATCTCGATCGATCTCGCAGCGCGGCTGCTCGGGATCCGGCTGCTCACGCTGCGGGCCGAGGTCCGGGTGGCCCCCGCGCCGTTTGAGGTCGTGCAGGATGCTGCTCCACCACGACCCCTGCGCGTGCCGAACGGGAGGCCGGTCGGCGGCGGGCTCGCCGATGCCGAGCGGGCCATCCGGTCGGGAGCGCGCGACCTGGAGGTGGCGCGCCGGTCACATCCGGTATGACCGCAGCGAGCGAGTTGCTCGGCGCCACATTCGGTCAATTCGACGCGATCCTGCCGCCCCGCGCGGGTATGGGATTGCGTGAGCATGACCGCGCATGGATCGGGTGACATCCCGCAGCAGGAGCTCCGTGTCGTCCTGGACGACAGCGCCCGCGTCTCCGTGCTCCGGCTGTACGGGGAACTGGACATTGCGACTGCATCGACGTTCCGTCAGCAGACGCAGGGATTGATCACCCGCGATCTCGTCGTCGATCTCACGGGTCTCGACCTGACCGACTCCTCCGGCCTGCGCGTCCTGCGCGCGCTCGATGCGCGGATCGGATCGCGTGATGCCGCGGTCGTCATCGTCTCGCCTCCGGGCAGCCTGCCCCGGCGGCTGTTGCAGTACGCCGGGCTGGATCGCACGCTCTCCGTCTGCGATTCCATGGCCGATGTGCGGCTCCGGACGCCACGCGGCGACGTCCAGCGGTGAGGGCTTCGGCTCTGCTGCGGGTTGCGGGGAGCGCCCAGATGTCATCTCGCCGCCCAGCGGGTTGTCGCGCCCACCGACTGGGCACAGCGCCCCGCACAACAGCCACCGCTTCGAGGGAGGGGCCACGATGGATCAGGGCACCGCTCCACACGCAGGGCGCCGAGTCCGGCGTCGCTGAGCAGGCCAAGCAGAAGGTCTCCGACGCCGCCGGGCAGGCGCAGGAGGCCATGGCCGACAAGACGCATGAGGTACAGCAGCAGGCCCGAAACCAGATGACCCAGCAGGTGGACCGGCGCTCGACGGATGCCGGCCTGCGCGTCACGCAGACGGCCGGCGAAGTGCGCGCGGTCGCCGAGCAGCTGCGCGCGCAGGGCAGGGACGAGCCGGCGAAGCTGGCGGATCGCGCGGCGCGGGAGGCCAAGCGCCTCGGCGACTACCTCACCCGCTCCGACGCGGACCGCATCCTGCGCGACGTGGAGGACTTCGGCCGTCGTCAGCCGCTCGCGGTGCTCGCCGGCGGCCTCGCGCTGGGCTTCGCAGCCTCGCGGTTCCTCAAGGCGTCGAGCCGCGAGCGGTACCGCTCCTCACGGCCGCTGGACACGCCCACGAGCTCGTCGGCGACGGCCTACGGGAACGGCCACACCACCCACCCGGTGGGGAGCACGCCTGCGGGGGCGCCGCCGGTCACGACGAGGCCGGTCTGATGACGCCCCAGCGCAACGGCTCGCAGGAGCTGCGTGAGCAGCCCGTGAGCGAGCTGGTCAAGCAGCTCTCGCAGGAGACCGGCACGCTCGTCCGCCAGGAGCTCGAGCTGGCGCGCGCGGAGATGAGCGAGAAGGCACGGGTCGCGAAGGCCGGCGGGGCGATGCTCGCCGGCGCCGCGCTCGTGGGCCTGCTGGCAGCCGGCGCCATGACCGCGTGCCTGATCGCCGCCCTGGCGACCGTGATGGCGACGTGGATCGCGGCGCTCATCGTCGCTGTGGCCTACGTCGCCGCCGCCGCGCCTCTCGCCGCGGCCGGCAGGACCCGTCTCAAGCAGGCGACGCCTGCGGTACCCCAGCAAACCCAAGACAGCGTGAAGGAGGACGTCGAATGGGCCAAGACCCGAGCACGATCCGCCAGGACATAGAGCAGACCCGCGAACGGATGGGCGACACCGTCGACGCTCTGGCGTACAAGAGCGATGTGAAGGCGCGCGCGAAGGCGTCGGTCAGCGATCGCGTCGACTCGATCAGGGGCAGGGTCACCGGTGCCGCGCACAGCGTGGGCGAGTCCGCGCCAAGCAGCGATGACCTGCAGCACGACGCCCATCGGGCCGTCGGCATCGCGCAGGAGAACCCGCTCGGCCTGGCGATCGGCGCCACCGCGCTGGGGTTCCTCGCCGGCTTGCTGATCCCGTCAACCTCACTCGAGGACCGGCGCATCGGCCCGATCGCAGATCAGGTCAAGGACCATGCCAGGGACGCGGCCCAGACCGCGGTCGGCGAAGGCGGCGAGGCCGCGCGCGAGGCGGCGCACGCCGCCCTCGAAGCCGCGCGCGACACCGGGGCGCAGCGCGCCGCCGGGGTCAAGGACGAGGTGCAGCGCGAAGTGCGCGACCCAGCAGGACATCCGCGGGACGACCGGGACCCAGCAGACGCCGTGACACCGGGTGACGAGGATGCCGGTTCGCCGTCCCTGCGGGCGCGGCGAACCGGCAGCAGTAGTGGTGACGGTGGGAATCGAACCCGTCAGGCACCGGTGGTCTTCCGGCGGCGTGCGCCTGCGGCGCCTGTGCGGCGCAGCTCCTGCTCGCGGGTCAGTGCGATGGATGAGGTGAGCGTGGTGGGATGCATGCCGGCAGGCTTCGCCGGGTCGCACGCCGGCCAACGATTCGATCCTGATCGACTCGATGTCGCCGGTCAGGCGGCGCGAGGGCGTCGCCGAGCGGCGTGCGCACGTAGAGCACGGCGCGGCCGTCGCGCCTGCCCGTGGCGAGGCCGGCGTCGCGCAGCGCGGTCAGGTGGTGGGACGCGTTGGCGGGGCTCATCTCCAGGCGCCGGGCGACCTCGGTCGTCGAGCGCGGTGCGGCGAGGTCGGCGAGGACGGTCGCGCGCGTCGCGCCGAGCAGGCGGGCCAGGCCGCCGGCGCCGCCGGCGGCTCCTCCCACAGCGTCGCGATGCCGCGCGCGGGGTAGAGCAGCGTCGGCTGCCACGGCGCGCGGTCGATCACGAAGGGCGGACCGCGGAGAACGCCGTGGGCATCAGTAGCAGCCCGCGACCGCCGAGCTCGATCGTCGCCTCGTGGCGCGGGACGGCGACGTCGACGTGGCGCGTCGCCCCAGGTCACGCCGTCGGCGAGATCGGCGAACAGCGCTGCAGGCCCGGCGTCGGCCAGGCTGGCGCGGGCGGTATGCGATGTCTGCGTCGAGGAACGCGCGCACACGCGGCCAGACCGGCGGCGACGGCGCGCTCCCAGTAGGCCTCCAGCACGTCGGCGAGCCGGCGGACCTCGCGGCGCGGGTGCGCGAGTCCAGCGCTCGACGAGCTCGTCGCTGCCGGGATGCTGGGAGGCGAACAACGCCAGCTCGTCGCGGATCTGCGCGAGCTCGTGGCGCGCAGCGCGGCGAGGTCGTCCTCGATGCTGCCCAGCGGGCCGCCGGGCGGCGGCGTCAGGAAGTCCGGCGTGAACCCGCGCGGCGGGAGCAGCGCGACCGCGGACTGAGCGGCAGGCCGTCGAGCCGCCCGCTCAGCGACCGCAGCCACGGCACGTGCAGCGCGGCGTGCGACGGATCGCGCAGCGCGACCAGCGAATGCACCAGCTCGAACATCGGGGAGATCGCGAAGCGGGTGCGGGCGAGATCCTCGACCGAGAAGACGAACCGGACCATGGCGTTTTCCGGAAGCGTCGAAGCTCCCCTGGGAGCGAATCGATTCGATGATGGCCGAATCGCTGGCAGCGCGCAAACGGCTGCCGCACGCTGCCGCCCATGACAACAACCACCAACACCATCACCCAGGCCGTCCAGCCGTACGTCGCCCGTGAGAGCGAGCCGATCTGGTACGGCAACGGCCTCTTCGAGTTCCTCGTCCCCAACGACGCGACCGGCGGCGCGATGTCGGTGTTCCGCGCGACGATGCCGGAGGGCTTCAGCCCGCCCCGCCACATCCACACACGCGAGGACGAGGTCTTCCTCGTGCTCGAGGGCGAGGCGCACTTCGACCTCGACGGCGAGCGGATCCTCGCCGGCCCCGGCACGAGCGTCTTCATGCCGCGCGGCGTACCGCACACCTTCCGCGTGGCGAGCACCGCCGCGGTGATGCTCGGGATCATGACCCCGGGCGCCTTCGAGGAGCTCTTCCGCAGCCTCGGGATTCCCGCCGCCGAGCGCACGCTGCCCGCCGCCGGCGTCGTGCCGTTCGACGTCGAGCGGGTCATGGCAGAGCAGACGCGGCTCGGCACCCAGGTCGTCGGCCCGCCCATGGGTGCCTGAGCCGAGGGCAGGCCGCTCGAGCAACAGCGCGCGCCGGGCTGGATCGACGACGGTGAGCGTCGCACATCCAGCCCGGCGCGCACAGTGGGCAGCAGTGGAGACGGTGGGAATCGAACCCACGTCCGCAATCGCGTGAAGGGTGACGTCTACGAGCGTATCCGGCGCTCTGATCTCGCTCCGCGCTCGCCTCGCCGGCGGGGTTGCGTGGAGCCAGCCCTCTGAAGGTGTCCCCGATTCGGCGAAGGCGGACCTCCTCGGGTGAAGCCGGCGTATCTGATTCCAGGAATCCCCGCGGCCGGCCGGCGGGGCCCAGAACCTCACGGACTAGCTAGTTGCTAGGCGGCGAGGGCGTACTCGTGAGAGTCCGCACGTATGGTTTTCCCGGGGTTTAACGAGGCCTCCGGGACCTCGGCTCGCAACCACCCCCACGAACCGACCGCGTCGAAGCCTGTCGTCCCCGGGGATGTTCCTGCACCCTCCATCCTAGCCGACCGCGGGCGGCCCACGTAGCCCATTCGGTCGACCCTCCGTACGTAGAGCCGCAAGGAACTCTGTGGCAAACGTCCCGACGACCGCAATTCGCGCTCACCTATCGTCGATGAACGTCAGGTAAAGACGCAGACAGGGAGCCCCTATGACCGCGCTGGACCTCGCCCGGCTGCAGTTCGCGACGACGACGATCTTCCACTTCCTCTTCGTACCCCTCTCGATCGGCCTGGCCTTCTACGTCGCCGTCAACCAGACGCTGCACTACCGGACGGGCAAGGAGGTCTACGCCCGTCAGGTCAGGTTCTGGGGACGGCTGATGCTGATCTCGTTCGCCGTCGGCGTCGTGACGGGCATCATCCAGGAGTTCCAGTTCGGCATGAACTGGTCGGAGTACTCGCGCTTCGTCGGCGACATCTTCGGCGCGCCGCTGGCGATGGAGGCGCTGATCGCCTTCTTCCTCGAGTCGACATTCCTGGGCTTCTGGATCTTCGCCAAGGGCCGCGTCTCTCCCAAGACCCACCTCGTCTCGATCTGGCTCGTCTCGGTCGGCTCGATCCTCTCGGCGTTCTTCATCATCGCGGCCAACTCGTGGATGCAGCACCCCGTGGGCTACAAGATGGTGAACGGCAAGCCGCACCTGACGAACTTCTGGGCCGTCGTCACGAACAACACGGCGATCGCGGCCTACGTCCACGTCATCATGGCCGCCGCCCTGACCGGAAGTCTCGTCGCGATCGGCGTGGCCGCGCATCACCTGCGCCGCGACCATCAGGTCGACACGTTCACGACGGCGATCAAGGTCGCCCTGCCGATCCTGGCCGTCGGCGCGATCGGCTCGTTCTTCGCCGGTGACCAGCTCGCGCGCCTGCTCGTCAAGCAGCAGCCGATGAAGATGTCGGCCGCCGAGGCGCTGTTCAACACCGAGCAGCCGGCGGCCTTCTCGGTGTTCGCGACCGGCGACTTCACCGCCAACCCCGGCCACACGAACCGCAACCTGAAGATCCCGCACGCGCTGTCGCTGCTCGCGACGCGCAGCTGGGACGGCAAGGTCCTCGGGATCAACCAGATCCAGGAGCAGTACGTCGCCAAGTACGGCCCGGGCCGCTACTACCCCTATGTCGCCGTCGTCTACTGGTCGTTCCGCACGATGGTCTACCTGTTCGGCGCGATGGCCCTGTTCGCGCTCGTGGGCCTGATCCTGTGGCGGCGCGGCAAGCTCGCCACCAGCCGGCGCTTCCAGCTGATCGCCATCTGGATGGCCGTCACGCCGTTCATCGTCAACACGGCGGGCTGGGTGATGACCGAGGTCGGGCGCCAGCCGTGGATCGTCCAGGGGCTGATGCTCACCAGGGACGCGAACTCGCCGCTGGTCACGACCGCGCAGGTGGCCGGCACGCTCGTCGGCTTCACCCTGATCTTCACGGTGCTCGGCGGCGTCGCCCTCTGGCTGTTCCTGCGCGAAGCGCGCAAGGGCGTCGAAGAGGAGGCGCCTCGCCCGGATGGGCCCGACGTTCCCGACCTGACCCTCGCGTACTGAGCCGGAGGAGCCAACTCTCATGCATACCGTCGACTACAGCTTCCTGCAGGCGCTCTGGTTCATCCTGATCTCCGTCCTCTGGATCGGCTTCTTCGTCCTCGAAGGCTTCGACTTCGGCGTCGGCATGCTGGTGCGCCACGTCGGGCACACCGACAACGACCGGCGTGCGATCATGCACGCGATCGGCCCGATGTGGGACGGCAACGAGGTCTGGCTGCTGACCGCGGGCGGTGCGATGTTCGCGGCCTTCCCGCTCTGGTACGCCTCCCTGTTCTCGGGGTTCTACCTCGCCCTGTTCCTCGTGCTGTTCGCGCTCATCATCCGCGGCGTCTCGTTCGAGTTCTGGGGGAAGGACGACCGGCCGCGCTGGCGCGCGACCTGGGAGTGGACGATGGTCATCGGATCGTTCCTCGCGAGCCTGCTGTTCGGCGTGGCCTGGGCGAACATCGTGCACGGCGTGCCGATCAACGCCCAGCAGAACTTCACCGGCAGCCTGTTCACGCTGCTCAACCCGTACGCGCTGCTCGGCGGCGTCACGCTCGTGCTGCTGTTCCTCTCGCACGGCGCGATCTACCTGAACATGAAGACCGGCGGCGACCTGCCCGAGCGTGCTCGCGGCGTCGCCAAGTGGGCGTCCCCGGCCGCTGCTGTGGCGGGGATCGCGTTCCTCGTGTGGACGGTCATCGACATGAACGACCGCACGGGCGCGAGCGTCGCCGTCGCCGTCATCGGCGCGATCACCGCGGTCCTGCTGGCCACGGCCGCCGTCAGCGAGCTGGTGCGCCGGCCCGGCCTGGCCTTCGGGATCAGCGCAGCCGCGATCGTGATGCTGTTCGTGACGCTGTTCGTCGACCTGTTCCCGAACGTCATGCCCTCGACCACGAGCGCGCTGTACAACCTGACGATCGCGAACACCTCGTCGTCGTCGACGACGCTGACGATCATGGCGGTCGTCGCGGTGGTTATGGTCCCGATCGTGCTCGCGTACACCGCGTGGACCTACTGGGTGTTCCGCAAGCGCGTCTCGCCCGAGGAGTTCGACCTGACCACCAAGAACCCGTTCGACCTGGTCGGCAGCGGCGGCACGAGCGCGGGACCCGACGCCGGCAGCGCACCGGCCGGCTGACCCTGCAGTGGCGACGCGCGCCGAAGCACCAGCGCGGGGCGTCGATCGCCGTCTGCTCCGCTCCACACGCTCGGCGCGCGCCCCACTGGCGGGCGCCGTCGTGCTGGGCGTCCTGACCGCGGCCCTGATCGTCGCGCAGGCGATCCTGCTCGGGCGGATCGTCGCGCGGGCATTCATGCACGGCGCCGACGTCCACGCCCTGCGAGGCTCGCTGATCGCGCTGGCAGTGGTGATCGCGGGGCGCTCGCTCTGCGCCGCGGGCTTCGAGGCATCGGGGCGCCTGGGCGCGGGGCGCGTCATGTCGGAGCTGCGCGCGAGCCTGACCGATCACGTGCTGCGCGCGCGGCCCAGCGGCCTGCGCGAGCAGCGCACCGGCGACCTCGTCGCCACGGCGGTGCAGGGCGTCGATGCACTCGAGGCGTACTTCGCGCGCTACCTGCCGCAGGTCGTGCTCGCCGTGCTCGTGCCGGTGCTGATCCTCGCCTACGTCATCCCCCACGACCTCGCGGCAGGGCTGATCCTGCTCGTCACCGTCCCCCTGATCCCGCTGTTCATGATCCTCATCGGCCTCGCGGCGCGCAGCCGCGCCGACGAGCGCTGGGAGACGCTCTCGCGCCTGAGCGCGCATTTCCTCGACGTCGTCCGCGGGCTCGAGACGCTGCGCGCCAACGACCGCGACGGCGCCCAGGCGCAGACGCTGCGCGACGCCGGCGAGGCCTACCGCGTGCAGACGATGAGCACGCTGAAGATCGCCTTCATCTCCGCGCTCGTGCTCGAGCTGCTCGCGATGCTCGGCGTCGCGCTGGTCGCGGCGACGGTCGGCGTCCAGCTCGCCAACGGGCACCTGGCGTTCTCGGTCGGGCTCGCGGTGCTGCTGCTGGCGCCCGAGCTCTACGCGCCGGTGCGCATGGTCGGCCAGCAGTTCCACGCGTCCGCCGACGGCATGGCCGCCGCGCAGGGCATGTTCGAGGTGCTCGACACGCCGCCGTCCGTCACCCCGTGCGCGGATCCGCTGCCGGCGCCCGACCCGCGGACGGGCATCGTCGCGCTCGAGCACGTCACGTTCGCCTACCCGGGACGCGGCGCGCCGGTGATCGACGACGTCTCGCTGGAGCTGCACCCCGGCGAGCTCGTGGCGCTCGTCGGCCCCAGCGGCGAGGGCAAGAGCACGATCGCCGCGCTGCTGCTGCGGCTGCTCGAACCCGACGCCGGCATCGTCTCGTGCTCGGGGCTGGATCTGCGCGCGGTCGACCCGCGCGCGTGGCGCCGGCACCTGGCCTGGGTCCCCCAGCAGCCGACGATCTTCGCCGGCACGGTCGCCGACAACGTGCGCCTGGGCGACGGCGCCGCAACCGACGCGCAGGTCGCCGCCGCCGTCACGGCCGCTGCGCTCGACGAGGTCGTCGCCGGCCTGCCCGACGGGCTGCAGACCCGCGTCGGCGAGGGCGGCCGGCGCCTGTCCGCCGGCGAGGCCCAGCGCGTGGCGATCGCACGGGCCTTCCTGCGCGACGCGCCGCTGGTCGTGCTCGACGAGCCGACCGCCCACCTGGACGGCGCCTCCGCCGAGGTCGTCGGCGCGGCGATCGAGCGGCTCGCGCGCGGGCGCACCACACTGCTGGTGGTCCATCGCGAGGCGCTCGCGCGCCGCGCGGACCGGGTCGTCCGGCTGGAGGCGGGGCGCCTGGCCGGCGTGCAGGCAGGCGCGGAGGTGCGGGCATGAGCACGGCCACGCTCTCCCCCGCCCCGGCCGACGGCCGCTGGAGCGCGCTGCGGCGCGCTGCGGCGCTGATCGCCCCGCGGCGCGGGCGCTTCGCCCTGTCGGTGCTGCTCGGCGCGGGCGCGGTGCTCGCCGCCGTGGGGCTGCTCGCGGTCGCGGGCGTGCTGATCAGCCGCTCGGCGCTGCGACCCGCGACGCTCCTGTCGCTGACCACGCTGACGGTCAGCATCCGCGCCCTGGCGATCTCGCGCGCGCTGCTGCGCTACTGCGAGCGCCTCGTGTCCCACGATCTCGCGCTGCGCGTGCTCGCCGACCTGCGCGTGCGCTTCTTCGAGCGCCTGGCGCCGCTCGTGCCCGAGGGTCTGCGCGGGCTGCGCGGCGGGGACGTCCTGAGCCGCTTCGTCGCCGACGTCGACAGCCTCCAGGACCTCTACCTGCGCGCGCTCGGCCCGCCGCTGATCGCCGCCGTCGTGATCGCCGTCGTCGGGATCTTCCTGCTCGTCGTGCTCCCGCTCGGCGCCGTCGTGCTCGTCGCGGCGCTGCTGCTGGCGGCGATCGCGGTTCCGGCGCTGGCCGGCGCCGCGACCGGCGCGTCGAACCGCCGTCAGGCGCCGGCGCGGGCCTCGCTCGCGACCGAGCTGATCGACGTCGTCCAGGGCGCGCCCGAGCTCGCCGTCTACGGCCGCGAGGACGACTTCGCCGCGCGCGTCGCCGCCGCCGACGCCCAGCTGATGCGCATCCAGCGCCGCGACGCGCGCGTCGCCGGGCTGGCGAGCGGGTTCGGCGTGCTGATCGCCGGCGCGGCGCTGGTGGGGGTTGCCGCGCTGGGCGTCCACGCGACGTCCTCGGGCGCGCTGGACGGCATCCTGCTGGCGGCGGTGGTGTTCATCGCAATCGGCAGCTTCGAGGCGGTGATGCCGCTGCCGGACGCTGCGCAGCGCCTGGGCGCGTGCGCCTCGGCCGCCGAGCGCCTGGAAGACGTGACCGAGGCGCCGGTCGTCGTCCGCGACCCGGCGGCGCCGCGGCCGATCCCCGGCTCCGGGGACCTCGTCGCCGACGCCGTCGGCGTGCGGTTCGCCGACCGCGCCAGCGCGGCGCTGGAGGGCGTGAGCATGCGCGTGCCGGCGGGCGGGCGCGTTGCGATCGTCGGCCCCAGCGGCGCCGGGAAGACGACGCTCGCGCGCCTGCTGGTGCGCTTCCGCGACCCCGACGCGGGCGCGGTCGCGATCGGCGGTCTCGACGTGCGCGCGGCGACGCAGTCCGACCTGCGCCGGGCGGTGCGCCTCGCGAGCCAGGACGCGCACCTGTTCACGACGACGATCCGCCAGAACGTGCTGCTCGCCAACCCGCAGGCGGACGACGCGGCGGTCCTCGCGGCGCTCGGGCGGGCGGGGCTGGGCGACTGGGTCGCCGCCCTGCCCGCGGGGCTCGACACGCCCGTCGGCGAGGACGGAGCCGAGGTCTCCGGCGGGCAGCGCAGGCGCATCGCGCTGGCGCGTGCGTTCGTGGCCGACGCGCGCTTCCTCGTGCTCGACGAGCCCACGGCGCACCTCGATCCGGCCGGCGCCCGCGAGCTGCTGCGCTCGCTCGGCGATGATCGCGCCGACACCCGCGGCGTGCTGGTCATCTCGCACACCGTCGCGGGCCTCGAGGCGTTCGACGAGATCATCGTGCTCGAGGCCGGGCGCATCGTCGAGCGCGGGACCCACGCCGCGCTGCTCGCCCGCGGCGGGGCCTTCGCGGCGCTCGCCGCCGTCGCCTGACCCGCCGGCTGACCGCAATCCGGAGTCAACGGGCCGCAACGCAACGCGCCCCTCTGGCGAGGGGCGCGAGGCTTGCGGCGCGCCGCCCGGTTCGGGGGGCTGAGCGGGCGTGCAGCAGGCGACGCGGAGCCGAGCCGATGTGGGGAACCCTCGACCCGGTCGCGACCTGTCGCCAGGTACGTCCCGGGGAGGGAGGCGTGGCCTCACACCCCTCGGCCTTCGCTCTTCACGGCTCGACACCGCGTCTGAGATCAACGTAATTCAGGCGCGTCGCAGGGGTCAAGATCAGATGCGCAATTGAACCCGCAATCTCCGGAAAACCGTGACGTGACCTATTCTCGGGGCCATGACCGACACGGCCGTCAGCGACGTCACCTGGGACCTCGACGATCTCGTCGACGGAGGTGGGCCGGAGGCATGCGATCGCCTCCTGGCAGAGGCCGGGACACGCGCCGGTGCGTTCGCCGCGGCCTACGCCGGGAAGGTCGTGCGGCTCGACGGGTCCGGGCTGGCCGGGGCCATGCGCGAGCTCGGCGCGATCGCCGACCTCGTCGGGCGCGCCGGCAACTACGCCCATCTGCGCTTCGCCGCCGACACCGACGACGAGGCGAACGGCGCGCTGATCGCACATGTGGGCGAGCTCGCGACCGCGATCGAGACGCAGCTGCTGTTCTTCGACCTCGAGTGGGCGGGTGTCGACGACGAGCGCGCCGACGAGCTGATCGGCGCCGATGGCCTGGAGACGGTCCGCCACCACCTGCGCACGGTGCGCCGCTACCGCCCACACCTCCTGAGCGAGGCCGAGGAGAAGATCCTGACCGAGAAGGCGGTCACGGGACGGGACGCCTGGCAGCGCATCTTCAGCGAGCTGACGAGCGCGATCCGCGTCGAGCTGCCGGACAGCGAGCCGGTCCCGCTGGACGTCGCGCTCAGCCGCCTGCAGTCGCCCGAGCGCGAGGTGCGCCGCGAGGCCGCCGAGGCCGTGACCCGCGCGCTGGAGCCCGGGCTGCGCACGCGCGCGTACGTCTTCAACACGCTGCTGCACGACAAGGCCGTCGACGACCGCCTGCGCCGCTACCCCACCTGGCTGTCGAGCCGCAACCTCGCCAACGAGGCGACGGACGAGTCTGTTCAGGCGCTCGTCGAGGCCGTCCGCGCCAACTACGACCTGCCCCAGCGCTGGTACCGGCTGAAGGCCCGCCTGCTCGGGCTCGAGCGGATCGCCGACTACGACCGCGCCGCCGCGATCGGCGAGGACGACGTCGAGGTCGGCTGGGACGAGGGTCGCGACCTCGTGCTGGAGGCCTACAGCGACTTCTCACCCGAGCTGGGGAACCTCGTCCAGCGCTTCTTCGACGAGCGCTGGATCGACGCCCCCGCGCGCCCCGGCAAGCGCGGCGGCGCGTTCTGCGCCTACACCGTGCCCAGCGTGCATCCCTACGTGATGCTCAACTGGACGGCCAGCCGCCGCGACGTGATGACGCTCGCGCACGAGCTCGGGCACGGCGTCCATGCCGCACTGGCGATCCCGCGCGGGATCTTCGAGCAGGGCACGCCGCTGACGGTGTGCGAGACGGCGTCGGTCTTCGGTGAGACGCTCGTGTTCCACCGCCTGCTCGAGCGTGCGGACACGCCGGCCTCCCGGCTGGCGCTGCTCGCCGAGAACATCGAGGGTTCGATCGCCACGGTGTTCCGCCAGACGGCGATGAACCGCTTCGAGGAGGCGGTGCACACCGCGCGCCGCGACCACGGCGAGCTGGCCGTCGAGCGCTTCGGCGACCTCTGGCAGACCTCGCAGGAGGAGCTGCTGGGCGACGCGGTCGAGATCACGCCGGGCTACCGCTCTTGGTGGTCCTACATCCCGCACTTCATCGGAACGCCGGGCTACGTCTACGCGTACGCGTACGGGCAGCTGCTCGCGCTGTCGGTCTACGGGCAGTACGCGAAGCAGGGTGAGGCGTTCGTCCCGACCTACCTCGAGCTCCTGGCCGCGGGCGGCTCGCAGACGCCCGAGGGGCTCGCGCGGATCGCGGGGCTCGACCTCGCCGACCCGGAGTTCTGGGCGCAGGGGCTGCAGCTCGTGCGCGGCGAGCTCGAGGCCGCCGAGGAGGCCGCCGGCGAGGTGCTCGCCGAGCGCGGGGCGAGCGCCTGAACCGGGTCCGCGGGCCTGCGCCGCGGGCTACGATCGCCCGCGTGCGTCGTGCCGTCCCGGTCCAGCTCATCGTCGCGGCGCTGCTCGCCGCGCTCGCGCCCAGCGCGGTCGCGAGCCAGGTCCGCGCGCACGTCGGCTCGGGGACGGTGATCCTCGACTCCTCGCCGCTGCGCCTGCGCGTCCGCGACGCGCGCGGCCGGACGGTCCTCAGCAGCGTGGCGGGCGATCGCAGCATCGCGGGCGTGCGCTACGCGCCGCTGACGCTGACCGTGGGCAGCGAACCGGAGCTGCGCATCCCGCGCCTGCCCGGCGCGCCTGACCCGAACCCCCCACATGCGCCGCGCCCGCATCGCTACGTCGCGACCTCCGTCATCGCCGCCCATGCCGGGCCGGGCGGCCTGACGGCGACGCTGCGCACGAACGACCCGGCGCGCCGCAGGTTCGTGCTGACCGCCGCACCGGGACGCGCCGGCACGATCGCGATCGACATCCTCGTCCCCGGCGGGCGCACAGCGGCCGTCAGCGCCGCGTTCGCCTCGCCGCGCGGTGAGGCGTTCCACGGCTTCGGCGGCAGGCGCGAGGGCACCGACCTGCGCGGACGGGCATTCACCTCGTGGGTGCTCGACTACCGCTTCCCCGATGTCTCGCACACCTACTACGACGTCGCGCCGCAGTTCGTCAGCTCGCGCGGCTACGGCGTGCTGCTCGACCGCACGGAGATCGCGCGCTGGCGGATGGCGTCGGACGCGAGCGCCTGGCGCGTTGCGATCGGCTCGAGCGACCTGCGGCTGCTCGTGGCGACCGGCTCGCCCGCAAGCGTCATCCGCCGCATCACCGCGATCACCGGTCGCACGCGGCCGGCGCCCGCCTGGAGCCTGCGCCCCACGCTGTCACGCACGATCCGCATCGGCGAGACGGCCGCCGACTACCAGGGCGAGGTCCTGGCCGACGTCGCGCGGCTCGAGCGCTCCTCGCTCCCGGTCGGGGCCTATGCGTTCGAGGGCTGGGCGACGATGCCGCGCGACGTCGTCGTCGACGTCATCCGCCGGCTGCGCGCGAAGGGGATCCACGCGATCCTCTACCTGCGCGCGTTCACCTCGGCGGACAGGGCCGGCACCGAGCCGCCGAGCGTCTACGCCGACGCGCTCGCACAGGGCGTCGTCGCCACGCGCGCAGACGGCTCGCCGTACCTGTTCGACTCCTCCTTCCCTCCGCCGACACCGGCCGCGCTGATCGACTTCACGAGCCCGCGGGCGCGGATCTGGTGGACGGCGCGGATCACCGACCTGCTCGACACCGGCGCCGACGGCTTCATGAACGATTTCGGCGAGCAGGTGCTGCCCGGCATGCGCTTCGCCGACGGGGAGGCCGGGACGACGATGCACAACCGCTTCCCGGCCGTGCAGGCGCAGGTCACGCGCGGGGTCGTCGGCGCCTACGAGGCTCAGCACCCGGGGCGCCGGATCTTCTTCTTCCAGCGGGCCGGCTGGGACGGCGCGGACGGCTCGGCGGGCGCCGAGAGCGCGACCTTCCCGGGCGACGAGTCGGCCGACTGGAACCCGCGAACGGGCCTGCCGTCGATCGTGCCGGACATGCTGGATCGCGCGACCGGCGGCGCCTTCGGGTTCACGACCGACATCGGCGGCTACGCGGACTTCCAGTTCGTCTCCGGCAGGGGCTTCGCGCCGGTCAGCCCCGAGCTCTTCACCCGCTGGGCGCAGGCGTCGGTGTTCATGACCCACTTCCGTGTGCACAACTCGGCGCTCACCGGCGTGAAGATGCCCTGGTCCCTCGGGCCGGCGACGCAGCGCCGGTGGGTCGCCGCCGCGCGCCTGCACGAGCGCGCGATCGGCCTCATCGAGCGGGCCTGGAGGCAGGCGGAGCAGACCGGCATGCCGGTGACGCGCCCGCTCTGGCTCGTGATGCCGAGTGCCGCCGCGAGCCCGCGCGCCGACGACGAGTGGCTGCTCGGCGCCGACCTCCTCGCCGCGCCGGTGCTGCGCGAGCACGCGCGCTCGCGGCCCGTGCTGCTGCCGCCCGGCTGCTGGCGGCGCGAGGGCACCGGGCCGGCGCTGCGCGGCGAGCGCACGGTCAGCGCGCACGCCTCGCTCGATCAGCTGCCGTGGTTCACGCGCTGCGGCGCGCACCCGCTGCGCTCCACCTGAGCCGCGCGAGCGCCGGCCCAGCCGGCGACGTCGAACAGGAAGGAGCGGACCTCAGCCAGGTACGCCTCGCGCTCCTCGACGAACGCCATGTGCGCGCTGTGCTCGAAGACGCGCAGGCGCGCCCCTGGCACGCCGGCGGCGATCACCTCGTTGCCCGCCAGCGCGCAGGTGCGGTCGTGGCGGCCGGCGAGCACGAGCAGCGGCTGGGTGATCTCGCCCAGGCGATCCTCGAGCTCGATCGCGCCGTAGCCGGAGGTCGCGGCGGCGCGCGTCACGGCCGGGCTGAAGACCATGCGGCCGAGCTCGGCCCGCATCGCCTCGATCCGCGGATCGCGCGGGTCGGCGAAATGGAACGGCAGCTGGTCGGAGAGCAGGCGGCGCTCTTCCTCCTGGGTCTCGGCGGTCGCCTCCGCGGCCCAGGACGCGGCCACCTGGTCGCGCAGGTCCTCCGGCTCGAAGGTCGCGAGCTGCTCGTCGACGAGCTCCAGCCAGCGCTCGGACGGCAGGCCGGCGGAGATGATCGTGCCCGCCGGCCGGCCGCTGAAGTCGACGGCGTGCTGAAGCGCGATGAACGCGCCGAACGAGTGGCCGAGCACGACGGTGCGCTCGTGGCCCAGCACGTCCGACAGCGCCTGCACGTCGCGCGCGTGCTGCTCGAGGGTCCAGGTCTCCTGCGGTGCCGGGTCCGAGCGGCCCTGCGCGCGCTCGTCGACGAGATGGAGCGTCGCGACGTCCCCGAGCGAGTCCAGGTGGTCTGAGAACAGCGTGTGGTCCAGGCCCGGCCCGCCATGGAGGACGATCAGCCCGAGCGGACCGTCGCCGCGCGTCTCGACCCACAGTCGCGTGTCCCCGATGTCGACGTGGCCGCCAGGCATGAAGCGACACTACCGCCGCGGTAGGGTCGGCCGATGAGCGACGGCGGGCTGACACGGCGGGAGGTCCTGGGCGGTGCGGCGGCGGGCGCGCTGGCGCTGGGCGTGGGCGGCGCTCCGGCGCGCGCGGCGGCGCGGCGCAGCCGCAGGGCCGACGTCGTCGTCGTCGGCGGCGGGCTCTCGGGCCTGGCGGCCGCCCGTGCGGTTGCGCGCGGCGGGCGCTCGGTGATCCTCCTGGAGGCGCGCGACCGTGTGGGCGGGCGCACGTGGAACGCCCCGATCGGCGGCGGGAAGATCACGGAGATCGGCGGCGAGTACGTCGGCCCGACGCAGGACCGGATCCTCGCGCTCGCGCGCGCCGTCGGCGTGGAGACATTCGCCACCTACAACACGGGCTCGAACGTCCTGATCGTAGACGGGGTGCGCTCACTCTACGACGCGGTTCCGGGCATCCCCGGCGACCCCGACGTCACGGCTGCGCTGGTGGCCTCGCTGAAGCTCGACGCGATGGCGAAGACGCTGCCGATCCATGCGCCGTGGACCGCGAAGCGCGCGAAGGAGTGGGACGGCCAGACGTTCGAGGCGTGGAAGCGCCGCGAGGTGACGACGGACAAGGGCCGGCGCATCTTCGACGCCGCGTGCGAGGCGATCTGGGGCGCGGACCCGAAGGAGATGTCGCTGCTGTACGTGCTGATGTACACCGCCGGCGCCGGCAACGAGACGACCGCGGGCAGCTTCCTGAAGTTCATCACGACGCAGGACGGCGCCCAGGAGCGCCGGTTCGTCGGCGGCTCGCAGGTCGTCAGCGAGAAGGCGGCAGCCGCGCTCGGCTCACGGGTCGTGCTGCGCGCGCCGGTCAGGCGTGTCGCGCAGACCGCGAGCGGGGTGCGCGTCGTCGCCGACGGCGTCACCGTGGACGCCCGCGAGGTGATCGTGGCGGTGCCGCCGGTGCTGGCCAAGGACGTCGCATACGCCCCGCGTCTGCCGGCCGCGAAGCTCGCGATCCTCCGCGCGTTCGTCCCCGGCGCGCTGACGAAGTGCGAGGCGATCTACGCGACGCCCTTCTGGCGCGACGCCGGCCTCAGCGGGCAGGGCGTCAGCGACGTCGGCCCCACGAACACGATCTTCGACAACAGCCCGCCGGACGGCAGCCCCGGTGTGCTGTTCGGCTTCGCCGGGGGCGCGCACCGGGCGGCCTGGACGGCCCTGCCGGCCGCCGAGCGCCGCGCGCGCGTGCTCGACAGCTTCGCATCGTTCGTCGGTGAAGGGGCGCGCTCGCCCGTCGACTACTTCGAGCAGGACTGGTCGCAGGAGCGCTGGACGAAGGGCTGCCCGGTCGGCCACACCGCCCCCGGCGCGCTGACGAGGCACGGACCCGCGCTGCGGCGTGCTACCGGGCGCATCCACTGGGCGGGCACCGAGACCGCCGACTACTGGATCGGCTACATGGACGGCGCGGTGCGCGCCGGCGAGCGGGCGGCGAAGGAGGCGCTGGCGGCGCTGGGGCACCGGGCCCAGCACTCGGCCTCGCGGCACGCTCTTCCCAGCCGCCTGGTGGTCAGCGTCTCCTCGCCCGTGTGATCGCCGCCTCGAGCAGGCGGCGTACCTCGGGCAACCGCTCGTGCTGCAACGGGACGGTCGGCATCCGCGCGCGCAGAACGTCCGGGTCGGCGAGCTCGTGTCGAAGGGTCTCCTCGACGAAGCTCCAGTCGCGCCCCCTCCCTGCTGCGACCTTTGCGAGCAGGAGATCGTGGATCTCGAGGCACCAGCCGGTCGCGCCACCGGTGTTCTCGTTGTTGACGGGCACGAGTCGCCGCTCCCAGCCCTCCGGCAGCGTCGCGGTCGCAGGCCCGACACCGTGCGCGTAGTAGCGGAACTCCTCATCGAAAAGCGACAGCTCCCCCATGTTGGCGTCGATGAGCACCGCGTCGTCGGGCTTGTGCAGCGGATAGACGTCCGCCTCGCGCGACCGCAGAAGCGTCTCGGGAGCCTGCGGGTATGTCCCGAGGATCGCCTGGCTGCCGATCACCACGATGTCCGGATCTCCGGTGATGTCGGACGCGGCCCGGATGATGTGCTCGAGCTGCTCGCGTGTCATCGTCGGTTCACGAGACGGAGCACCTCGCGACGATCGCGGTCGGAGAGCGCGCCTGCGAACGGTGTGTTCTGCCGCAGGTCTCGCGCTTCCTGGGTGTCCTGCATGAGCACGCGCCTGATCCGCGGCAGCGGCGAGGAGAGCAGTGCCTTCCACTGCTCTGCGTAGACAGGGTCGATGCCGCCGTCGCGCTCGAGTGCGCGGAGCGTCCGCTGCGCTCTGCGCACGACGTCGCGGCTCAGCCGATCGGCGACGACCGCGTGGAGCGCCAGGCCGCGTCGCTCCGCCGCACGATGACCGTCGGGTGGCTCAGGCGGCAGGTCGGACAGCGTCCGGCACACGACCCGCTCCACGTCCTCGGAGACCCGGGACTGTTCGTGGAGCACCGCGGCGAGGGGGTGGCGCTCATCGCTCTCGCGCGAGCGGACCGCCTGGACCAGGTCGAGCACGAGGCGCGTCGGGATCGCCTTCCTGCCGCGCGGGGTCACGACGGTTGGGATCTCGCCGCCGGCGATCCAGCGATCCAGGGCGGTCTGGCTCACGCCGATCAGCCGGGCCGCGGCTCCGCGCGTGAGTGCCGGGCCGAGCTGACGTTCGAGCTCCTCACGGACCGACGCGATCTCGTCCACCATCGGGGCAAGCGCCTCCGCCCGGCGAAGCCGCAGGACCTGGTCCACGAGCAGCTCGGTGCGGTCGGACGCCGTCACAGGAGGAGCGTAGCTCAATATTGAGCTTTCTCCACATTTTTCTCAACACGCCTCCGGGGCGCGAGTTCTAGTACACCCATCCGCAAGTTCCGTGGGTTTCGGCGGAGTGAGCTCGCGCCTGACGCCCGTCGGCGCCCGGCCCCGTGCCGGGCGGGTGGGTTCGAATCAGCCGGGTCACCGCCAGCCGTCAGATCACGACCGCACCCGCGCCGAACTCCACGCGGAACTTACGGCCGGATGTACTAGCGGTTGGCCTCGCGCAGCGCCCGCTGCATGTCGCGCTTGGTCTCGCGTTCCTTGATCGCCTCGCGCTTGTCGAAGCGGTCCTTGCCCTTGGCGAGCGCGATCTCGACCTTCGCGTGCGGGCCCTTGAAGTAGATGCGCAGCGGCACGATCGTCAGCCCGCGCTCGTGCTGCTTGTCGACGAGGCGCTCGATCTCGCGCCGGTGGGCGAGCAGCTTGCGCGGGCGCTCGGGCTCGTGGTTCTCGCGCGCGGCCGGTCCGTAGGGCGGGATGTGCACGTTGTGCAGCCACAGCTCGCCGTCGCGCACCTGCGCGTAGGCGTCCTTGATCTGCGCCGAGCCGTCGCGCAGCGCCTTCACCTCGGTGCCCTGGAGGACGAGGCCGCACTCGAGCCTGTCGAGCAGCTCGAACCGGTGACTCGCCTGCCGGTTCGTCGCGATGTCGCCGGGGGCGACCTTCTTCTTGGCCTTGGCCATCCGGACGAGCGTAGCGGCGGCTTGGTGAATTGCGGTTTCGCACGACTCGACCCGGCGGAGCCGGGATCGAGTCGTCGACGTCTCTTTGGCGGGAATCGTCCTATACCCGTCCTTGCAGCCAGATCGCCCACACGCCACGATGCCCGCATGCGCCGCATCATCATCGTCGCCTTCCCCGGTGTGCAGGCGCTCGACATCGCCGGCCCGGCCGAGGTGTTCGCGCAGGCGGGCGGCTACGAGGTCCGCGTCGTCGCCCCCGCGCTCGAGCCGCTGCCGACCGGAAGCGGCTATTCGATCGTCCCCGAGCTGACCCTCGGGCAGGTCAGCGGCCCGATCGACACGCTGCTCGTCGCCGGCGGCGCCGGCACGCGCTCGGCGTTCGCCGACGAGGACCTCGTCGGCTGGATCGCAGCGACGGCGCCCCGCGCGCGCCGCGTCGCCTCGGTCTGCACGGGCGCCTTCCTGCTCGCCCGCGCGGGCCTGCTCGACACGCGCCGGGTGACGACGCACTGGGCCTGGTGCGAAGAGCTCGCGCGCCGATTCCCGCAGATCGACGTCGACCCCGATCCGATCTTCGTCGCCGACGGGAACGTGCGCACCTCGGCGGGCGTCACGGCCGGCATGGACCTTGCGCTCGCGCTCGTCGAAGAGGACCTCGGCCCGCGGGCGGCGCTCACGGTCGCCCGTCAGCTCGTCCTGTTCGTGCGCCGCCCCGGGGGCCAGGCGCAGTTCAGCGCCGGCCTCGCCGCACAGGCCGCCGTCCGCGCCCCGCTGCGCGAGCTGCAGGCCTGGATCGGCGACCACCTGACCGACGATCTCAGCGTCCCGGCCCTCGCCGCCCGCGCGCAGATGAGCGAGCGGACCTTCGCGCGCGCCTTTCGCCGCGAGACGGGCCGCACCCCCGGCGACTACGTCGAGGCACTGCGCGTCGAGCGCGCGCGGCTGCTGCTCGAGACGACGCCCGCGCAGGTCGACGCCGTCGCCGCGGCCTGCGGCTTCGGGACAGTCGAAACGCTGCGCCGGGCGTTCGCGCGCAGAACGGGTGTCACCCCGACCGCCTACCGCGACCGCTTCGCCGCCTGACCCCCCGACCAAGGACAAAGCCATGGACATCGCCATCCCGATCTACGACCGCTTCACCGCCCTCGACGCGATCGGCCCCTACGAGGTGCTCTCGCGCCTGCCCGGCGCCCAGGTCACCTGGCTGGCGCACGAGCCCGGGCTCGTGCGCACCGACAACCACATGCTCGCGATCGAGGCGACCGCGCCGTTCGAGGACCTCCCAGAGCCGGACGTCATCGTCGTCCCCGGCGGCATCGGTACGCGCGACCTGCTCGAGGACGCGCGCATCCTGGACTGGCTGCGCGGGGCGCATGCGACCTCGACGTGGACGACGTCCGTCTGCACCGGCTCGCTGCTGCTCGGCGCCGCCGGGATCCTGCAGGGCCTGCGCGCGACCTCGCACTGGCTCGAGCTCGAGACGCTCGAGCAGTTCGGCGCGACGCCGACCGGCGAGCGCGTCGTCCCGCAGGGGAAGGTCGTCACCTCAGCTGGGGTCTCATCCGGGATCGACATGGGCCTCTGGCTCGCCGGCCGGATCGCCGGCGACGAGTTCGCGCAGGCCGTCCAGCTGATGATCGAGTACGACCCCCAGCCGCCGTACGACTGCGGGTCGACCGAGAAGGCCGGGCCGGAGCTGACGGCGAAGCTGCGCGCGGGCGCCGCCGCCTTCCAGTAGCACACCAGGCCGCGTCCCGGTGGCGCGGTCGCCTGCACGGGAAGCGGCGGCGCCGCGGCGGTCAGCGCTCGGCCGTCATGTCCCGCACGGCCGCTTCGATGCCTGCGCCCGCCCGCTCGACGGGCTCGATGTAGAGACGCGCCCACGCGACAAGGTCATCCCGCACGCCCAACACCATCACGCCGGCCATGTCGAGTCGCCCGCCGTCTGTCTGCGTCCCCTCCCAGTGCCACTCCGACCACACCGTGTCGCCGGCCGCCCCAACGCGGACGAGTTCCGCGCGGAAGTCGGGCACTCCGGTGAAGACCGCCGACCAGTTCGCGCGAACCTGCTCGCGCCCGCGAAATGCCCGGTCCGGGTGCGCGGGCTGCACGCTGTCGTAGTCCGCGGCAAAGCACGCGACGAACGCCTCGACGTCGTGGGCGTTCATGGCCGCGTGCAGACGCGCCAGCAGCCGTTCGCCCATGATGCTCGCGTCGGACAGCATCCCTCTGGAGTTTGCGTCTGTCCCGCGGGTTTGTCCAGAGCGAACACGTGTCGTCGCTGCCACGACGGGCTGCAGTCGCGCTCGCCACGCGCCCGTCCCGGTCGCTAGTGCTCGCCCTCCGGGCGCTCGGCGGGTATGAGGTCGACGCGCCCGCGCGCCGTGTCGACCCGCTCGACGCGCACCCGCACCGGGTCGCCCAGGCGCAGCGCTCCGCCGTGCCTGGCCCCGACCAGGATCGTGCCCTCCTCGTTGAGCTCCCACCACTCGCCGGAGAGCCGGCGCACCGGCAGGAAGCCCTCGAAGGCGCCCGAGCCGTCCTCCTGCTCGCCGAATGCGACGAACGCGCCGCCGCCGACCATGCCGGTGATCTCGCCGTCGAATTCGGCCTCGTCCCAGCCCTCCTCGAACAGACGGCGCTCCAGCAGGAAGCAGCGCGCGACGTTGTCGGCTGCTCGCTCGATCGCCATCGCCTCGCGCTCACGGGCGCTGCACCACACCCCGCCCTCCTCCAGGCCGCCGGCTCGCGGGGCGTCCTCGCCCCCGCCGACGGCCGACAGGATCGCGCGGTGGCAGATCACGTCGGGGTAGCGGCGGATCGGCGAGGTGAAGTGGCAGTAGTGCGTCAGCCCGAGGCCGGCGTGCCCGAGGTTCTGCGGTGCGTAGTGCGCCTGCCTGAGGGAGCGCAGCACGAGGTACGTGAGCGCCGTGCGCCCGTGCCCGGTGCGCTGAACGTGCTCGTCGACGAGCATCGAAGCCTCCGCGACGATCTCGGCGGCCTGGGTGCCGGACATGCGCTCCGGCGCGGGCGGCGTCGGCACGTCGAGCGAGGCCAGCTGCGCGAGCAGGCGATCGACGGCGACCGGGTCCGGGCGCTCGTGCACGCGGTAGAGGGTCGGGATCGCACGCTCAGCGAGCAGCGTCGCGACGGCCTCGTTCGCAGCGATCATCAGGTGCTCGATCACGCGGTGGGACTCGGTCTGCACCGTGCCGGCTGCGCTCGTCACGTGCCCGTAGTTGTCGAAGGCGAACTCCGGCTCGACCGATTCGATCGAGAGCGCCTGCCCGCCGCGGCGTCGCTCGGCGTCGAGCACGGCGGCCACGCGGCGCGCCGCGGCCAGCGACGCCGCCCACGGTTCGGCCGCGGTCTCGGTGCCGGCGAAGATCCGGTCGACCTGGCCGTAGTCCAGGCGCGCATCCGAGCGGATCACCGAGCGGTGGAAGCTCGCCTTCACCGTCCGCGCCCCGTCGATCTCGAGCTCCGCGGTCACGGCGAGACGGTCGGCGCCGGGAACGAGCGAGCACACGTCGTTGGAGAGCGCCTCGGGCAGCATCGGCTCGACCAGCCCGGGGACGTAGACGCTCGTCCCGCGGCGGTAGGCCTCGCGGTCGATCGCCTCGCCGGGGCGCACATAGGCGCTGACGTCGGCGATGTGGACCCAGACGCGGACTCGCCCGCCTCCGAGGTCCTCCGCCGAGACGGCGTCGTCGAAGTCGCGCGCCGTCGAAGGGTCGATCGTGAAGGTCGGCAGGTCGCGCAGGTCGCGCCGGCCCTGCGCAGCGGCCGGGTGCTCGCGCGCCTCGGCTGCGGCGCCGGCGACCCCGGCGGGGAAGCGCCGGCGCAGCCCGCGGTCGAGCATCAGCGCTTCGAGCACGTCGCGGGCGACGTCCGGGCGACCGAGCACGCGCAGGACCTTCGCCCGGCCGCCCCGCGTCGCGGGGGCCACGAGCGCGAGCCGCCCGGCCTGCGCGTCGCGCGGCCCGTGCCCGATCGTCACGCGCCCGCCGCCGCGCTCGAAGAAGCGCTCGCCGGTGAGGAAGCGCCCGCGCCCGGTCAGGAGCACGACGGACGGCATGCCCTCGGGGCGCTCGGAACGAGCCGCGGACGATGCGCCCGCACGCCACTGCTCGCGCTCGGCCGGGCGTGCGTCGCGCCCCTGCCGGCGGCGGCCGCCGGCCGATCGGTGGGGGCTCATCCTGCGGCGCTCCGCGCGGTCCGCGGGCAGGCGGCGACGCTGTCGAGCGCGGCGCGCAGCTGGACGTCGGTCTTCGAGCGGGGGTCGGCCTGCACCGCGATGTCGGGCTTGAGGCCGACCCCGCGGCTGACGTCACGACCCTGGACGACGCCGCGGCCGCCCAGGTTGCGGCCGTTCGGCGTGAAGTACTGGCCGGCCGTGATGTCGAGCGCGCCGCCGTTGGAGAGCTCGATCACCTCCTGGAAGACGCCCTTGCCGAACGTCCGCGTCCCGACGAGCTTCGCGCGGCCGCGATCCTGCAGGGCCCCGGCGACGATCTCCGATGCCGAGGCGGTGCCGCGGTCGACGAGGACGACGAGCGGCGCCTTCGGCACGATCGGCTGGCCGGTGGCGTTCAGCGTACGCGTCGGGACGTTGCGCCCGCGCGTGGTGACGATCTTGCCGTCGGACAGGAACGCGCTGGCGATCAGCTGGGCCTCGTCGACGAGCCCGCCGCCGTTCTCGCGCAGGTCGAACACGAACGCCTGCGCGCCGCGCGCCTTGAGCCGCTGGAGTGCCCCGTAGACCTCTGCGTGCGCGCCGGAGCTGAACTGCGAGAGGGCCACGATCCCGACCTTCCTGCCACAGACCTCGCGCAGCGTCGAGGCGACGACGGGCACGGAGATCGCGCTGCGCGTCAGCGTCTCGGTGCGCGGCCGGCCGGCGTGCCGGAAGGTCAGCCGGACGTCCGTTCCCGCGGGCCCCTTGATCAGGGCGGACGCACGGTCGGTCGTGAGCCCCTTCAGCGAGTGCCCGTTCGAGGCGGTGATGACGTCGCCCTCGACGATCCCGGCGCGCTTGGCCGGCGAGCCGTCGAACACCTTCTCGACGCGCAGCCCGCGCGGGTCGGAGGACACCGTGATCCCCACGCCGGTGAAGCTGCTGTCCTGCTGGTCCTTGAAACGCTTGTACTCCGCCGGCGTGAAGTAGTTCGAGAAGCGGTCGTGGAGCTTCGCCACGACCCCGGCGATCGCGTCGTCGCGCAGCTGGCTCTCCGGGATCCTGCGGTAGTACGTGCTGCCGACCTCGTCGAGGGCCTCCTGGACCACGCGATCGGCCGGCGGGCCCGCGAGCGCGCGCTCGACGGGGTGCGGGAGCGCGCCAGGATGGCGCGCGCCGATCCAGACGCCGAGCGCGATCAGGGCAAGGCCTCCGACCAGGACGGCGAGGATCACGAAGACGAGAGGGCGGCGGCGGCGGGCGGGCATCGTTGAAGGGGACGGCCGAGGCCGCCCGTCAAGGGTAGGCCCCCGCACGGGCCGACGACCCCGCTCGAACGCGGACTACACCTGCAGGAAGCGGCGCAGCGAGATCGTCGAGCCGAGCGCGCTGACCGCGATCCCCGTGGCCAGGAGCACCGCGACGAGCGCGCCGAAGCCGATCGTGCTCGGCGAGGACAGCAGCGCAAAGTCGCTGACGAGCGGATCGACGAGCGCGATCTTCATCACCCCGAGCAGCAGGATCGCGAGCACGCCGCCGAGGGCGCCGAGGATGATCGCCTCGAGCACGAACGGCCAGCGGATGAAGCCGTCGGTCGCGCCGACGAGCTTCATCACCTGGATCTCGCGCCGGCGGGAGAACACCGACAGGCGGATCGTGTTGGAGATCAGGAGAATCGAGGCCACGATCAGCAGGACGGCGAGCAGGCCGGTCGTCGAGCTTCACGACCTTCGTCGCCGTGAGGATCTTCTGCGTGTCGTCCTTGGAGGACTTGACGGTGTCGATCGCCGGATCAGCGACCGTCGTGCCGCCCCCCGGCGTCTGCGGCTGGAGCGCGGAGACGAGCTGCAGCGCGTTGTCCGGGCTGTCGGGCGTCACGCGGAACGTGTCGGGCAGCGGGTTCGAGCCGAGCAGCTGGTAGGCCTCCGGGTTCTTGGCCTTCTCCTCGGAGTAGGCCTGCGCCTTGCTGACGAAGACGGCCCTCTTGACGTGCGGCGTCTTCGCCAGCACACCCTCCACGCGCTTGACGTCCGCCGGGCCGGCGTCGGTCTTGAGGTAGACGTTGACGAGCACGCGGCCGCGCACGTCGTTGGCCGCCCCGGTCGTCGCCTGCACGATCGGGATGAACACGCCGAGCACGAGCAGCGTCACGAGCACGGAGGCCAGCGCGGCGAAGCTCGGGACGGCGTTGCGGCGGATGCTCTGCATCGCCTCGCGGATGAAGAACCCGAGCTTCATCAGTCGCGGAATGCGTCGTCGAAGTCGTCGAACGGCGCCGGCTCGCCGCGGTGGGGCTCGGGCGCGGGCTCGCTGAGCAGGGCGCCGAACTCGGCCGTGCTCATGTCCGCCTGCGCATAGCGCCCGGCCAGCTCGTCGCGGACGATCCGCCCGGAGTCGAGCTCGATCACGCGGCGGCGCATGCGGTCGACCATCGCGCTGTCGTGCGTCGCGACGACGACCGTCGTTCCCGTGCGGTTGATCCGGTAGAGCAGCTGCATGATCCCCACCGAGGTCTCCGGGTCGAGGTTGCCGGTGGGCTCGTCGGCCAGCAGCAGCGGCGGGTGGTTGACGAACGCCCGCGCGATGCTCACGCGCTGCTGCTCGCCGCCGGAGAGCTGATCGGGGTAGTGATGGAGCTTCGTCGAGAGGCCCGTGAGGCGCAGGATGTCCGGCACCTTCGCGCGGATCTCCTTGCGCTTGCTGCCCGTGACCTGGAGCGCGTAGGCGACGTTGTCGTGCACGGTGCGGTTCGGCAGCAGCTTGAAGTCCTGGAAGACGACGCCGAGGTTGCGGCGGTAGAACGGGAGCTGCTTGTGCGTCAGCTCGCTGAGGTCGCGCCCGGCGACGAGGATCCGCCCCGCGTCCGGATCGAGCTCCTTGATCAGCAGCTTCATGAGCGTGGACTTGCCGGATCCGGTCTGGCCCACGAGGAAGAGGAACTCGCCGCGGCGCACCGCGAACGTCGCCTCGTGCAGGCCGGCCTTGCTGACGTCGTAGGCCTTGCTGACGCCGCGAAACTCGATCGCGTTCGCGGGATCACCCGGCCGGGCGATCGGCGCGCGAGGGTCGGCGGCGCGCTGTGCGGCCTCGGTGTCGCGCACGCGCAGTTCTCTCTCGGTGGCAGCCATGCTCCATCCGAGGTTAGCCATCATCGGGCGCAATCCCTGCCGGTTGCACGGTGGATTGCGGGGACGCCACCGACCCCAGGGCCGCCCCGAAGGGCCCGCGATTCCCGACCGGTATCGTCAAATCGGACATGGCCGAGATCACCACCAGCACCGCCGTCAACGGGCTCCCCATCCACCGGATCGCCATCCCCGGGACGCGGGCCACGACGATCCTCGTGGCGTTCGACGCCGGCGCGCGCACCGAGCGCGCCGAGGAGAACGGCATGGCCCATTTCCTGGAGCACCTCGTGTTCAAGGGCGGCGAGATCTACGACGACTACCGCAAGGTCAACGAGACGGCCGAGCGGATGGGCGGCTCGCTGAACGCGTACACGAGCCACGACCTCGTCGCATTCCACATCACGGTCCGCGCCGAGTCGGCGATGCCGGCGATGGAGCTGCTGACGGACTTCGTCGGGCGCCCGCGCGTCGACCCAGTCGAGCTCGACAAGGAGCGCGGCGTCGTCATCCAGGAGATCCAGCGCTACAAGGACCAGCCCGCGGCGGTCGCCGGCGAGCTGATCGAGCGCGCCGGCTACGGCGACCACCCGCTCGGGCGCACCGTCCTCGGCCCCGAGGAGCATCTGCGCACCTTCTCGCGCGAGGCGATCATGGCCTTCCGCGACCGCCGCTGGTCGGGCAGGACGGGCGGCGCGTTCGTCGTCGGCAACCTCGACCACGTCCCCGCCGACGGCGCCGCGGACGAGCTGTTCGCCCGCTTCCCTGACCTCGCGGAGCCCGAGCTCGCCGAGCGTGCCGCCGGGCCGCAGGACGACGTGCTCGTCGAGGAGCGCGACTCCAACCAGTCCCACCTGCGGATGCTCTACCGCCCGCAGGTCGATGCCGGCGACGCCGGGCAGCGCGCGGCGTTCTCGATCTACTCGGTCCTGCTCGGCGGCTCGATGGGCTCGCGCCTCTTCGACGAGATCCGCGAGCAGCGCGGCCTGGCCTACTCGGTCTTCGCGATGGACCACTTCGCCGCCGACCACGGCGCCCTGCTGATGGGCGCCGGCCTGGAGTCCGGCAAGGCCGTCGAGGCGTTCGGCCGCATGCGCGAGATCGTCGCCGAGCTCGCTGCGGACGGCCCGACCGAGGACGAGGTCGAGCGCGCCCGCGCGTACGCGGCCGGGCGCCGTGTGCTGGCGTTCGAGAACACCAACGCGGTGGCGAGCCACGCGGCGCGGCGCGCGATCGTCCATCACGAGGGCATCGACCCCGACGACGCGATCGCCGAGCTCGACGCGGTGACGTTCGACGCCGTCGCCGAGGCCGCCCGCCGCGTCGACCCCGAGCAGCTGGCCGTCGCAGTCGTCGGCCCGCACAGCGCGGACGAGTTCCGGACCGGTTGATCTCTGGAAGCGCGCCGCGGCCGGGCGTACGATGGCCGTGTGCTGGTCGCCGAAGGTCTGAACGAGCGTGAGCTGCAGCGCTACGCGCAGCGTGTCGCGGACCGCTGGCCGCTCGAGGAGGTCATCGTCGGCGGCGCCCGGGTCGACGACGCGCGCGGCGTCATGCCCCAGCGCGAGCGCGGGCCCGAGTTCGTCGTGATCCTCGTCTCAGACGGGTTCGACGGCGTTCCCTGGCTCGAGCGCGTCCATCAGGCCTCGAGCCTCTGGGACGCGTTCGAGATGGGCTCGCCGGCCGAGGTCCACTGCTACACGCACCTGGAGTTCGAGCGCAAACGCGAGACGCTCCCGGTCGTGCGCTGGGCGGCCGACCGCGGCCTGCGGATCGCCTGACCCGTCCGTTTTGCGCCGAACGGCATATCTCGCGCGCCGAACGGCGGGCGGACATCCTGATGTGTCGAGCGCGAGGCCGATCCGTCACGTCCGGGTCCTACGGTTGTCGATAGGGCAAGAGCTCCTGTGACGCCGCACGTCTCGATCACCCTCCTCCGCACGCAGTCGGACGACCGGCTCGTCAAGTTGACGACCGCCGGGCACGACCGTGCGTTCGAGGCGATCGTCGACCGCTACCGCCGCCCGCTGCTGCGGTACGCGCGCCGGTTCCTGCCGGAGGGCCGTGCCGAGGACGTCGTGCAGGCCGCCTTCGTCAGCGCGTGGAGCGCGCTCGGCGAGGGCGCCGAGGTCCGCGACCTGCGGCCGTGGCTCTACCGGATCGTCCACAACGGAGCCCTGAACGCCATGAAGCGCCCCGGGGGCGACGACGCCCCGCTGATCGACATGTCCGCCGCAGGCCCCGGCCCGGAGGCGCAGATCGAGGCGCGCGAGGACGTGCGGCGCACCCTCGACGGCATCGCCGCGCTCCCCGACCGCCAGCGCGCCGCGCTCGTCGCCGTCGCGGTCGACGGCCGCGCCCACGCCGACGTCGCCGCCGAGCTCGGGCTCACCGACACCGCCGTGCGCCAGCTCGTGCGCCGCGCGCGCGTCTCGCTGCGTGCAGCCGCGACCGCCGTGACCCCGTGGCCGGCCGCCGCCTGGCTGGCACACGCCGGCACCCACCACCAGGACTCGATGACCTCGCGCATCGCGGAGGCCGTGGCGGGCACGGCGGGCACGGCGGCACGGCCGGCATCGCGAGCGGCGCGATCATCAAGACGGGCGCCGTCGTCGCGACCGTCGGCGTGATCGCCGCGGGCGCGCCGCAGGTCGAGCACGCGGTCCATCACCACCATCACCACAGACCGGCGGCCGCCTCCACTGAGGCGACGATCGCCCATGCGCGGCGTGAGGCGGCCGCTGCGGCGAGCGCAGGCGCCGTGAGCGCCACGACCGTGGCACAGAGGACGAGCGGCACGTCGAACACACACCACGGCTCGCGGCACCGCACCACGACCGCGGTCACGGTCGGCTCCTCCCGGCAACGCTCCTCCGGCTCGACGACCACCACGCCGGCGATCGCATCGCCCACGACGGGCGCGCGGCACAGCGGGGACTCCTCCGGCGGCGGTGAGCACCGCGGCACGACGACCGGCGGTTCGGGCCGCCACGATGGCTCTGGCCGCGGCGACGGCACGTCCACGGGATCCGGCGACGGCGGCGGCGACGGCACGCACCACGGGACGAGCGGCGGCGGCGACACGCCGGGCTCCGCCGGCTCCGACGGGTCGGGGGACGGCCCCGGCGACACGCCTCCCGCCACCACCCCGGGCGATGGCTCCGGCATCGGCTCGAGCGCCGACGGGTCGGGCGACGGCCTGCCCGACAGCTCGGGCTCCGGCGACTCGACGGGTTCCGGGACATCCGATCCCACGCAGACGTCCGACGCCCCGGGATCGACAACGCCGGTGGGCGATCACTGAGTCACAGTCGATCTGGACGTCCGTTCGATCCGCGCGTCACGTCCGGCCACCGATGCTGTCACACGCAGTGACCCCCCAAGGACAAGGAGCGTTCACCGCATGTCCCGCAGCAGCATCCGCATCACCCTCTTCGCCCTCGTGGCGATCCTCCTCCTCGCGCTGCCGGGCAGCGCGCTGGCGCGCAAGCATCAGCGCCATGCCAAGCCGCGGCATGCGCGCATCGCCGACCGCAACCACGACGGCCTGCCCGACAAGTGGGAGAAGGCCAATCACCTGAGCCTCAAGGTCAACCAGGCGCCTCGCGATCCGGACAAGGACGGCCTCAGCAACTCGGCCGAGTTCGTCGCAGGAACCGATCCCAAGAAGGCCGACAGCAACGGCAACGGCATCCCTGACGGCCAGGAGAACGCCGGCAAGGTCGTCTCCTTCGACAAGGGCGTCCTCACGATCGCCGGCTTCGACGGCACGACCGTCAGCGGCACCGTCGACGCGACGACCGAGCTCAGGTGCCGCACGCTCGGCCAGACGCGCAGCGACGACGACCAGAACGAGGCCGACGGCCAGAACCAGGGCGACGACGACGCCACCGCGACGCCGCCGCACCCCGCGGTCATCGCCTCGGCCGCCGACTCGGGCCAGTCCGGTGACGACGACGTCGCCGCCAACCCGCCGACGCTGATGAACCCGGGCGCGACCCCGCCCGCCGGCACGACGCCGCAGGGCACGGGCGACCACCACGGCGACGACAACGAGGGCGACGGCCACGGCTCGATGCCCGGCTGCGACCCGGCCACCGTGCTCGTCAAGGACGCCGTCGTGCACGAGGCCACCCTCAAGATGACCGCCACCGGCAACGTGTGGGCGGAGATCAAGCTGGTCCTCAACCCGCCGGCGGCGCCCGTGGCGCCGGTCACGACCCCGGCACCCGCAACGCAGAACTAAGTCCTGGCCGGCCGGGCGGCCGTGGCGACCGGATGTCGCCGCGGCCGCCACGGCTGTGCCCCGCAGACGCCGAGGCGCCCTCCGGGGCGCCTCGGTCGTCTTTCCGGTCCACTGAAGTTCCGTGCGCGCGTGACGTTTTCGGGTTACGGTAGTCCCACCCGGGAGCCAGCCTTGAGCCCGCAGATGCCGACAGTCATGCTCCGCGCCCAGAGCGACGAGCGCCTCGCGCGCCTCGCCGCCGCCGGCAGCGAGCGCGCGTTCGAGGCGATCGTCGAACGCTACCGGCGACCCCTCATGGCGTACGCGCGCCGCATGCTCGGCGAGTCGCGCGCGGAGGACGTCGTGCAGGCGGCGCTGATGGGCGCCTGGAAGCAGCTCCAGGAGGGCGCCGAGATCCGCGACCCGCGCGCCTGGCTCTACCGCGTCGTGCACAACGGCGCGATCAACGCGCTGAAGCGCTCGAGCGCCTCCGACCTGCCGCTGCTCGACGGCGCCCCGGCGCGCGACCTCGACCTCCAGGACCAGGTCGAGCACCGCGAGACCGTCCGGGCGGCGCTCGACGAGATCGCCTCGCTGCCCGCCCAGCAGCGCACCGCCCTGCTGGCGGTCTGCGTGCAGGGCCGCCGCCACCGCGACATCAGCCGTGAGCTCGGCGTCAGCGAGGGCGCGGTGCGCATGCTCATCCACCGCGCGCGCACGACTGTCCGCACGGCGGCGACCGCGCTGATCCCGTGGCCGCTCGCGCACTGGCTCTGCGGCAGCGAGCGCGCGACGCAGCTCGGCGGCGCCGGCGCCGGGGCGGGCCTGATCGCGGGCGGAACGATCAAGGCCGCGGCGCTCATCGCCGCCGCAGGTGTCGCCGCGACGGCCGGGCCCTCCGCCGTCGAGGCCGTGCAGCATCACGCAGCGCACGCGAAGCCGCAGGCTGCCCGGGCGCGGTGCTCGTCGCCCCCGCCGCCCGGCATGCCGTCGCTGTCGCCGCCGCGCCGGGCACGCCGGCGCGCGCGCGCAGCATCCTCAGCGTCACGCGGCACCGCGCGGCGCTCGCGGCGCCGCGGCGCCGGACGCTGGTCGCGGACGCCGCGCCGCCGCGGCCCGACGCGCCTGTGACGAGCGCTCCGGCCGAGCCGGCGCCGCCCGCCGCGCCGGCGCCCACGGACACCGGCACGACGACCGGCGGCCACACAGCGACGCCCACGAGTTTCCTGGCCCCCGCCTCGGCGCCGGCCAGGGCCGCGCCCAGCGACCCGGCGGCCGACGGCGACCTCATCCCCGTGGAAGAGGATCCGCCTGATCTGGCGGCCGGCGAGCAGGCGATCCCAGCCGACGGCGTGCCGGACCAGTACATACCGCCCGACACGCCCGAGGAGCTCGCCGACGAGGCGATCGCGAACGGCCCGGACGATCCGGCCGACACCACCGCCGCCCCGAGCACCGCCGACACGGCCGCGGACCCGAGCGCAGCAGCGCGCCCGCCGACACGACTCCGTGACGTTTCCCGTCGCGGGGTGTCTCAACCACCGACCCCTCGCCGGGCGCCGATTCTCAGCTCAGGGCCGGCCGGCGAGTCTCCCCGGTTGGACGGAGACAGAGAAGATCCCCCCAAACAGGCGCCCGGGCCGGTGGGGGCGGCATGGATGGCCGCCCTCACCGGGCGGGCGTCTGCCGTGATGCGCCCGCTCAGGCGTTGATCGAGACCATGCGCTCGATCGGGATCCGGGCCCGGGCGGCGATGTCCTCGGGCACCTTCACCTCGTTGGTCACGTCGCGCAGCGTGTCGCGCAGCTTCGGCAGCGTGATCATCTTCATGTAGCGGCAGGTGGCCGCCTCGTTGGCCGCGACGAATGTGACGTCCGGGGCCGCCTTGTGCATCGGGTAGAGCATGCCGGTCTCGGTCGCGACGATCACCGTCTCGCCCGCGTGGTCGCGCTCGGCCTGCTCGGCGTAGGTGAGCATGCCGCCGGTCGAGAGCATGTGCACGCCCTCGGCGTCGACGTCGCCGGCGGCGACGTACTCCATCACCGAGGTCACGCAGCCGCACTCCGGGTGGATCAGGAAGTCCGAGCCCGGGTGCTCCTCGCGCACGCGCGTGATGTCGGCCGGCCGGATGCCCGCATGGACGTGGCACTCGCCGCTCCAGACGTGCATGTTCCGATGGCCCGTCGTCTTCTGCACGTAGGCGCCGAGGAACATGTCAGGCCCGAACAGGATCTCCGTGTCGGGGCCGTGCTCGCGCAGGATGTGCTCGACGACCCTGACCGCGTTCGAGGACGTGCAGCAGTAGTCGGTGAGCGCCTTGATCTCCGCCGTCGTGTTGACGTACATGACCGTCTGCGCACCCGGGTACCGCGCCTGCCAGGTCGCCAGCTCGTCCGGGGTGATCGAGTCGGCGAGCGAGCAGCCCGCGTCGAGGTCCGGCAGGAGCACGCGCTTCTCCGGGCACAGGATCGACGCCGTCTCGGCCATGAAGTGCACGCCGCAGAAGGCGATCATGGGGTTGCCGGCCTTCGCGGCCTGCTGGGAGAGGCCCAGCGAGTCGCCCACGTAGTCGGCGACGTCCTGGATCTCGGGCACCTGGTAGTTGTGGGCGAGGATGATCGCGTCGCGCTCGCGCGCGAGCTCGCGGACCTCCTCGTGGAGGGCGGCGACGTCGATCGGCTCGGGATCCTGCATCCCGGCCATCGGGAGGGTCAGCGGCTTCATGGCAGCGGCTCCAGCTTCAGCGACAGGTCCAGCGCGGGCGCCGAGTGCGTCAGGGCCCCCACGGACACCCAGTCTACGCCGGTGCTCGCGGCCGCCCGGATCGTCGCGAGCGTGATGCCCCCGCTCGCCTCCAGGCTGGCGCGCCCGGCGACGTGCGCGACCGCGGCGCGCAGCTCGTCCGGCGTCATGTTGTCGAGCAGCAGGTGCTCGGCGCCGGCACCGAGCGCGGCGTCGATCTCCGCGATGCTCCGGCACTCCACCTCGAGCGTCACGTCAGGGCGGGCGGCCAGCGCGCGGCGGGTCGCCTCGGCCACGCCCCCCGCCATCGCGATGTGGTTGTTCTTGATCAGCATCTGGTCCCACAGGCCGATGCGGTGGTTCGTCCCGCCCCCGGCCACAACCGCGGCCTTCTCGAGCATCCGCAGGCCCGGCGTCGTCTTGCGCGTGTCGAGCACGCGCGCGCCGGTTCCCTCGATCTCGCGCACGTAGCGCGCCGTCATGGTCGCGACGCCGCTGAGCTGCTGGACGAGGTTCAGCGCCGTGCGCTCGGCGGCCAGCACCGCCCGTGCGAAGCCCTCGACGACGAGCACCGGCCCGCCCTCGCTCCAGCGCCCCTCCGGCGCGAGGCGCTCCAGGCGCGCCTGCGGGTCGAGCGTCGTGAAGACCAGCTCGGCGGCGTCGAGCCCGTAGAGGACGCCCGGCTCCTTCTGCAGCATCGTCGCGCGGGTGCGCAGGTCGGACGGGACCGTGGCCATCGAGGTGAGGTCGCCGGTGCCGACGTCCTCGGCGAGCGCGCGCGCGACGACGTCCTCGAGCTCGCGGCGGGTGCGGTCGTCCATCCCGCCGGAGAATACGGTTGTCGGCGTGAGCATCGACCTCTGCGCCGGCCAGTTCCCCTCCGCGGCCGGGTATCTGGACACCGGCACGCTCGGCCTTCCGCCGGCACGGGCCGCCGACGCGCTGCGCGCGGCGATCGACGCCTGGCAGGCGGGCACGGCGAGCGCCCAGGGCTACGACGCCGCGGTCGAGCGGGCGCGGGCGACCTTCGCGCGCCTCGTCGGCGTCCCCGCGTCGTGGATCGCCACCGGCGGCCAGGTGGCGTCCTTCAGCGGCCTCGTCGCGGCGTCGCTGCCCGCGCGCGCCGAGGTGCTCTGCGTCGAGGGCGAGTTCACCTCAGTCCTGTTCCCGTTCCTCGCGCGCGGGGATCTGCGTGTGCGCATCGTGGCTCCCGACGCGCTCGCCGGCGCGGTCGGCGACGCGACCGCGCTGGTCGCCGTCAGCGCCGTGCAGTCCTCCGACGGGACGCTCGCCGACCTCGACGCGATCGGGGCGGCGGTCCGCGCGCACGGGGCGCGACTGCTCGTCGACGCCACCCAGGCCGTCGGCTGGCTGCCCACGAGCGCGGCCGGGGCCGACTACCTCGTCTGCGGGGCCTACAAGTGGCTGCTCTCGCCGCGGGGCACCGCCTTCCTCAGCGTGCGCCCCGAGCACTGGGACACGCTGCGGCCCGTTCATGCCAACTGGTACGGCGCCGAGTCGCCCTACGACGCCATCTACGGCGGGCCGCTGCGGCTCGCCGGCGACGCGCGGCGCTTCAACGTCTCTCCGGCCTGGCTGGCCTGGGTCGGCACCGCCGAGGCGCTCGCGCTGATCGAGGAGGTCGGCGTCGAGACGATCCGGGCGCACGACGTCGCGCTCGCAGGCCGCGTTCGCGAGGCGCTCGGCCTGCCGCCGAGCGCCTCGGCGATCGTCCCGGTCGCGATCGGCGACGAGCAGGCGGCGCGCCTGCGCGCGGCTGGGGTGCGCTTCTCGGTCCGCGACGGGCGCGCGCGATTCGGCTTCCACCTCTACAACGGCGCGGCCGACGTCGACACCGTGCTGGAGGCGCTGGCTCGGTAGGACATCCCGGCCCGAGGTTCCGTGTGGAGTTCGGCGCGGTGTACTAGCTTCCGGGCCATGCGCGCCCTGCTGCTCCGCGAGCTCACCGGCCCATCGGCCCTGAAGGTCGAGGACGTGCCCGAACCGGAGCCCGGCGAGGGGATCGTCGTCCTCGACGTCCATGCCGCCGGGGTCGGGTTCGTCGACATGCTCGTGACGAAGGGCGAGTACCAGATCCGCCCCGCGCTGCCGTTCGTCCCCGGCATCGAGGCCGCCGGGGTCGTGCGCAGCGCACCGCCGGACTCCGGGGTCAAGCCCGGCGACCGCGTCGCCGCCACGACGCCGTTCGGCGCCTTCGCCGAGGTCGCCGCGGCGCCCGCGTTCCTCACCTTCCGGATCCCGGACGAGATGAGCTACGACGTCGCCGCCGGGTTCGTCGTCAATCACCAGACGGCGCACCTGGGCCTGATCCGGCGCGGGCGCCTGGCCGCCGGCGAGTCCGTGCTCGTCCACGGCGCCGGGGGCGGGGTCGGCACGGCGTCGATCCAGGTCGCCAAGGCGGCCGGGGCGGGCACCGTGATCGCGGTCGCGGGCGGCGAGGAGAAGCAGCGCGTCGCGCTCGACGCCGGCGCCGACATCGCCGTCGACCCCGCCGAGGACTGGGTGGCGCGCGTGCGCGAGGCGACCGGCGGCGTGGGCGCGGACATCGTGGTGGACCCGGTCGGCGGCGAGCGCTTCGACCTGAGCCTGAAGTGCATGGCACCCGGCGGCCGGCTGCTCGTCGTCGGCTTCGCGGGCGGCACGATCCCGACGCTGTCCGTGAACCGCCTGCTGCTGCGCAGCATCGACGTCGTCGGCGTCAACTACGGCGGCTCGCTGCCGTTCGACCAGGAGTTCCCCGCCGCCGCGCACGAGGACCTGATGCGCTGGTTCCGCCGCGGCCAGCTCGACCCGGTGGTGGGCGCGACCTATTCGCTCGAGGACGGCGCCCGCGCACTGGAGGACTTCGCCCAGCGTCGCGTGTCCGGCAAGCCGGTGATCCGGGTGCGGGAGGACTGAGCTCGCTAGGCGGTGCGGGCCGGCTGCTCCGCGCCGAGCAGGCGGTGGAGGACCTGCACCGCGACGGACCCCTCGCCCACGGCCGACGCCACCCGCTTCACCGAGTTGTGCCGCACATCGCCGGCGGCGAGGACGTTCGGCATCGTCGTCTCGAGCGGGAACGGCTGGCGCTCGAGCGCCCAGGCCGGCGAGGCCTGCGCGTCCGTGCCGGTCAGGACGAATCCCTGGGCGTCGCGTGCGATCTCCGCGGGAAGCCATTCGGTGTGCGGGCGCGCACCGATCATCGCGAAGAGCCCGCCGGCCTCGACGCTCTCCTCGCGCCCGGATGCCCGGTCCCGCAGGACGAGGTGCTCGAGCCACCCCGCGCCGCCCCCGCCGACGACCTCCGTCTCGAGTCGCACGTCGATCGACGGCGACGCCTCCACCTCGCGCACCAGGTAGCGGGACATCCCGGCCTCGAGCGACGCGGCACGCACCACGAGCGTGACGTGCCGGGCGTAGCGCGACAGGTGCAGCGCCGCCTGGCCCGCCGAGTTCGCCCCGCCCACGACGTAGACGTCCCGGCCCGCCATCGCCGGAGCCTCGGAGGACGACCCGCCGTAGAACACGCCGGCGCCGTTGAGCTTCTCGAGCTCCGGGATCCCGAGCAGGCGGTAGTCCGCCCCCGTCGCGAGGATCACGGCGCGCGCGCGGACCCGGCTGCTCACGGACAGGTCGAGGACGAACCCGCCGTCCTCACGCCCGAGGTGCACCACGTCCTGCATGAACGCGAAGCTCGCGCCCAGGATCCATGCCTGCTCATAGGCCTGCTGCGCGAGGCGCCCGCCGCTGATCCCGAGCGGGAAGCCGAGGTAGTTGCGGATCAGCGAGCTGGACGTCGCCTGCCCGCCGACGCCGCCGCTGTCGACGACGAGGGTGCAGAGCCCCTCAGAGGCGCCGTAGACCGCGGCGGACAGTCCCGTCGGCCCGGCGCCGACGATCACCACGTCGAACGCGCTTCCGTCCGGCTCGATCGGCGTCCCCGAGACCCGCGCGAAATCCGCGTCGCTCGGGTCCTCGAGCACCTCGCCGTTCGGGAACATGACGAGCGGGAGCTCGACATCGGGGCCCGCGTTCGCGCGCTCGAGGACGCTGCGCCCCTGCTCCGAGTCTGCGAGACAGAACGAGTGCGGCATGGCGCAGCGCCCGAGGACATGGCGCAGCTCGTAGGCCCGCCCCGACCAGGACTCGCCGACGACCTGGATCGTGTGCGGGGCGATGCGCAGCGCCTCGGCCCATTCGAGCAGGAAGCCCGACACGCTCTGGCTGAACCGCTCGTCCGGCGGTGAGGCCGGGCGCAGGAGGTAGTGGTCGAAGTCGCCGCGCGCCATGGCGTCGGCGAGGGCGCGCCCCGTGTCCCGGTCGCCGATCGCGTCCCACTCGATGAGCATGGCGCGCTTGGCCTGCGGGTGGAGGCGGCGCACCCGCGCGAGGAAGTCAGCACCCGCCATCCCGCCGAGCTGCGAGCCGGCGATCACGAGCGCCACGGGCTCGTCATCGGCGGCCCACTGCCCGAGCAGGCCGAGCCCCTCCTCCGCCGAGGCCACGCACACGACGCGGTAGCGGCGCTTGTACCCGTCGAGCAGCTCCTGCTCGATCCGGTTCAGCGCCGCCGCGTCCTCGTCGACGGTGAGAATCGCAGGATCCGCCATGGCGCCGCGATTCTACGTCCAGCGGTCAAGCGTCTCGTACGCCGCGTGTCGACACGGCCCGCCAGCTCGCCGTCGCCGCGGTGGTCGCGCTGCTCCTGCGCTGAGGTCCTAGTGTCCTGAATCAGAAGTTCGCCGGCGCTTTCGGCGCCCGCTCGCGCCTGAGCCCCGTCGGCGCCCGGCCCCGTGCGGGCGGGCGGGTGCGAATCCAGCCGGGCCACCGCCGAGGCTCAGATCACGACCGGACATCCGAAATCACGCGACCGAACTTCCGACTCACGACACTAGCCCTCGCGCAGCACGTGGATCGTGCGGAAGTCCGCGTCGCTCGAGCCGTGCAGGCGCCCGCCGGAGTCGAGCGTCTCGCGCAGATAGCGCGCGATCTCCGCGGTCATGCGCTCGCCGGGCAGGATCGCCGGGATGCCCGGTGGGTACCCGGCGATCGACTCGCAGGAGATCCGCCCCACAGAGTCCGCGACGGGAACCTGCTCCGAGACGCCGAGGAAGGCCTCGCGCGGCGGGACGGCCATCACGGGCGGCTCGACGGGCGCACGGATCGGCAGCGTCTGCTCGCCGGGATGGCGCATGCGCTCCACGACCTCCTCGACGTCGCCGGCCATGCGCAGCAGCGTCGCCTCCGTCTCCCCCATGCCGATGATGAAGACCATCGTGGACTGGGTGGCGAGCTCGATGTGGTCGTCGTAGCTCTGGCGCAGGCCGTCGCGCAGCTCGAGGCCGGTCCGCCCGGTGCCGCGCACGTCCAGGACGACGCGCAGCGGGTCGTAGGCGGCGATCCCCGGCTGGCCGACGAGCGCGTCGTCGAGCAGCCCGACGCCCTCGATCGCGCGCAGCTTGTCGCGCGCGGCGGGGAGCGCGTGCAGCGTCTCGTGCAGCAGCTGCTCGCCGTGCACGGCGAGCTGGCGCCGCGCGGCGTCGAGCGATGCCAGCAGCAGCGAGTTCGGGCTGGTCGAGCGCGTGATGCGCATCGCGCGCGCGAGGCGTGCCTCGTCGACGCGATCGCTCTTTCCGAGGTGCAGGATCGCGCTCTGCGTCAGCGAGCCCGCGAGCTTGTGCGTGCTCGTCAGCACCGCGTCCGCGCCGCAGTGCAGCGCGCTCGGCGGCAGGTCGGGGTGGAAGCCGAAGTGCGCGCCCCAGCTCTGGTCGACGATCAGCGCGACGCCCGCGTCATGGGCGACGCGGGCGCAGGCCTCGACGTCGGCGGACATCCCGTAGTACGTCGGCGAGACGATGAACGCGGCGCGCGCGTCCGGCGTCGCGGCGAGGACCGCGGCGAGCGCCTCGGGCGTGACGCCGTGCGCGGTACCGCGCTCGGGGTCGTACTCGGGGTGCACGAAGGACGGGATGCCGCCGCTGAGCACCAGCCCGTCGACGACCGAGGCGTGCGAGTTGCGCTGCGCGACGACGCGCGTGCCGAGCGGCGCGAGCGCCAGGCAGAGCGCATGGTTGCCCTGGGTGGCGCCGTTGGTGAGGAACCAGGAGCGCTTGGCGCCGTAGGCGTCGGCGGCGAGGCGCTCGGCGCGCTGGAAGGGCGTCGGGGAGGGGCCGATGTCGACGCCGTGGATGTCGGCGGGGACGTCGAGCATCAGGGCGTCGTCGCCGATCGCCTGGCGCAGCCCGGGGTCGGCGCCCTGGCCGCCCTTGTGGCCCGGGACGTTGAAGCGCCCGGGCCCGCGGAAGCCGAAGCCGACGATCGCGTCCAGGTAGGGCGCGGTCGGCTGCTCGCCGTCGGGCTCGCCGGCGCGGCTCATGCCGTCGTCCCGGCCGCACGCAGCAGCTCGGCGCGCACGAAGCCGTCGAGGTCGCCGTCGAGGACGCGCTGGGCGTCGCCCATCTCGAAGTTCGTGCGGTGATCCTTGACCATCGTGTACGGATGCAGCACGTACGAGCGGATCTGCGAGCCGAAGTTCACGTCCTGGGCCTCCCCGCGCTCCTTGGCGATCTCCTCGCGGCGCCGGCGCTCCTCGGCCTCGAGCAGCTTCGCGCGGAGCATCTTCATCGCGGTGTCCTTGTTGGCCGACTGTGAGCGCTCGTTCTGGCACTGCACGACGATGCCGCTCGGGCGGTGGGTGATCCGCACCGCCGAGTCGGTCTTGTTGACGTGCTGCCCGCCCGCCCCCGAGGCGCGGTAGGTGTCGATCTGCAGGTCGTCGTCCTCGATCACGATGTCGCCGACGTCGTCGACGACGGGCGCCACCTCGACGCCGGCAAACGACGTCTGGCGGCGGTTGGCCGAGTCGAAGGGCGACAGGCGCACGAGCCGGTGGACGCCCTTCTCGGCGGAGAAGAGGCCGTAGGCGTTGTCTCCCGAGGCGCGGAAGGTCGCGGACTTGATCCCGGCCTCCTCACCGGGGCTCACCTCGAGCAGCTCGACGTCGAAACCGCGGCGCTCGGACCAGCGCATCATCATCCGCAGGACCATCTCCGCCCAGTCCTGGGCGTCGGTCCCGCCGGCTCCGGCGTTGACCGTCACGAGCGCATCGCCGGTGTCATAGCGGCCCGAGAAGAGTCGCTGCTCCTCGAGCGTCGCCAGCCGGTCCTCGATCGCCGCGAACTGCTGGTCGACCTCGTCGGCGAGCGACGGATCCTCGTCGGCCAGCTCCGTCATCGCCTCGAGATCCTCGACGTCACCCGCCAGGGTCCGCCACAGCTCGAGCCGCCGGCTGACGCGCGAGTGCTCCGCGCTGACCTTCGCCGCCTGCTCCTGGTCATCCCAGAAGCCGGGCGCGCCCATCCGGCCCTCGAGCTCGGCCACGCGAGCGGCGAGCGCGTCGGGGTCCAGGAACGCCTCGAGCTCGGCGAGCTGCGCCCGTATCGCCGCAAGCCGCTGCGGCCACGGCTCGCTGTTGGCGACATTCGACATGGCCCGCCGACGCTAGCAGCCGCGGTGATCCCAGCGCCCCCAGCGTGAACTCCGCGACCGGGACGCAGGACGTCGACCTCCGGGCGCCGCCCCGAAGACGACGGGCGACGTCAGGCGCACTCGCCAGCGTGCTCGGCGGCTATGCCAGCCAGAGCGACGACGCGACCGTCAGCGCGACGTGGCTGAACGCCGCGGGTGCACCGGTCGGGACGCCGCTGACGATCGGGCCCGTGACGACGGCCGACCGCGACAGCAAGACGAACCTGCTCCCGCGGACCGCCAACGCCCCGGTGCCCGCGACCACCCGGACGGCGCGCGTCGTGATCACCGCGACGCGCCGCGAGGGCTCGTACAACGACGGCTACATCGACAACGTCTCGCTCGTCCTCGCCGGCGCGCTGCCACCGGTCCCGAAGGTCATCACCTTCCCGCCCGCCAAGACGTGCGCCAGCCGGCGCGCGTTCCAGATCCATCTGCGCCAGCCCGGGTCGCTGCGAATCGCCTCGGCCACGGTCTTCGTGAACAACAAGAGCGTCAGGGTCGTCAAGGGCAAGCGCGTGACCGCGCCGGTGAACCTGCGTGGTCTGCCCAAGGGCACGTTCGTCGTCCGCATCGAGATCACGACGACCGACGGGCGCAGCCTGAAGGGCAGCCGGACCTACCACACCTGCACGAAGAAGCGCTCGGGCGGGAGCGGGCCGAAGCTCTGAGCGACGTCTCGGCCTCCCGGACTCGCGAGCGTCGAGGCTCACGCACCGTGGCACTTCTTGAACTTCTTGCCTGACCCACACCAACACGGGTCATTCCGCCCGATCTGCTCCTCCTCGCTGACGTGGCGCTGCTCCACCACCGGCGCCAGCGCGAGCTCCTCGACCTGGCCGTCGGCGCCGACGATCTGCGGCGCCTCTCCGGCCGCGTAGCCCGCGGCGGTGGCGGTCGCGAGCGCGCCCGCCGCCTCGGCGCCCATGCCGCCGGAGTAGCTCATCCGGCCCGGGCGCGTCTGGGTCCCGCCGGGCGCGGCGAACGGCACGGCGCCGGGGTCCTCCATCTCGACCTCGACCTCGACGTGGTAGACCATCCGCGCGAAGTCCGACCAGATCGAGTTCATCAGGTCGGTGAACAGGTCGAACGCCTCGTTCTTGTACGCGACGAGCGGGTCGATCTGGGCGAACCCGCGCAGGTGGATGCCCTCGCGCAGGTAGTCCATGTCGTAGAGGTGCTCGCGCCAGCGCTGGTCGATGATCTGCAGCAGCAGGTAGCGCTCGAGCGCCCGCATCAGCTCGTCGCCGAACTGCTCCTCGCGGGCGTCGTAGCGCTCCATGGCGTCGTCGGCGAGATGCTCGGCGAGCTGCTCGCGGTCGAGGTTCTGGCGGCCGACCTCGGTCGGGGTGAGCTCGACGGGGTAGATGTCGCTGAGCGCGAGGAACAGGCCGTCGAGGTCCCATTCCTCGACGTAGTCGCCGGGGGTGTACTCGTCGACAAGGCGCGAGACGACGCCGGCGACCTCCTCGCGCGCCTGGTCGCCCAGGTCACGGCCCTCGAGCACGTCGTCGCGGTAGGCGTAGACGACGCGGCGCTGCTCGTTCATCACGTCGTCGTACTCGAGGACGCGCTTGCGGATCAGGAAGTTCTGCTCCTCGACCTTGCGCTGGGCCTTCTCGATCTGCTTCGTGAGCATGCCCGCCTCGATCGGCTCCTCGTGACCGTGCTCGTCGACGGCGCCGAGACGATCGAGGATCTTGTAGATCCGGTCGCCGGCGAACAGCCGCACGAGGTCGTCCTCGGCGCTGAGGAAGAAGCGCGACTCGCCGGGGTCCCCCTGGCGGCCGGCGCGCCCGCGCAGCTGGTTGTCGATGCGGCGGCTCTCGTGGCGCTCGGTGCCGACGATGAACAGGCCGCCGGCCTCCATGACCGCGTCGCGCGCCTCGGCGACCTTCGCCTCCATCGCGGGCAGGACGTCGGCCAGGCGCGCGTCGTAGTCGGGGTCGCCGGGCTTCAGGCCCATCGCGCGCGAGCTCGTCGGCGGCCATGTGCTCGGGGTTGCCGCCGAGCTTGATGTCGACGCCGCGGCCGGCCATGTTGGTCGCGATCGTGACCGCGCCCACGCGGCCCGCCTCCGCGATGATCTGGCCCTCGCGCTCGGCGTACTCGGGCTTGGCGTTGAGGACGGTGTGCGGGATGCCGCGCACGCGCAGGCTCTCGGACAGCGTCTCGGAGACCTCGACGGAGATCGTGCCGACGAGCACGGGCTGGCCGCGCCCGTGGCGCTCGACGAGCTCCTCGACGACGGCGTGCCACTTGCCGTCCTTGGTCTTGTAGACCTGATCGTTCTTGTCGAAGCGGACCATCGGCTGGTTCGTCGGGATCTGCACGACGCCGAGCTCGTAGATCTTCATGAACTCCGTCGCCTCGGTGAGGGCCGTGCCGGTCATGCCCGCGAGCTTGTCGTAGAGGCGGAAGTAGTTCTGCAGCGTGATCGTGGCGAGCGTCTGGTTCTCCTCCTGGACGCTCACGCCCTCCTTCGCCTCGACGGCCTGGTGCAGGCCCTCCGACCAGCGGCGCCCTTCGAGGATGCGGCCCGTGAACTCGTCGATGATCATCACCTGGCCGTCGACGACGGCGTAGTCGACGTCGCGCTTGTACAGCGACTCGGCCTTCAGCGACTGGATCAGGTGGTTGACGAGGTGGCCGTTCTCGGCGCGGTAGAGGTGGTCGACGCCGAGGAACTTCTCCGCCTTGGCGACGCCCTGCTCGGTCACGGCGACGGTCTTGTTCTTCTCGTCGAACTCGAAGTCGAAGTCCGCGACGAAGTCCTTCTTGGAGCGCGGATCGAGCCCCTCGGGCGTCTTGCCGGGGACCATCCGCGGCGCGAGCTTGGCGAACTTCCCGTACCAGTCGGCGGCGGCCTCCGGCGCGCCGGAGATGATCAGCGGCGTGCGCGCCTCGTCGATCAGGATGTTGTCGACCTCGTCGACGATGCCGAAGTTGTGCATCGCGAGCGGCCGGCCGTCCTCGCCGATGCGTCCGCCGTGCTGCACCTTCTCCTCGAGCGACTGCGCCATGTTGTCGCGCAGGTAGTCGAAGCCGAACTCGGAGTTCGTGCCGTAGGTGATGTCGGAGGCGTAGGCGGCGATCTTGTCGTCGTACTCCTGCATGTTCTGCAGGACGCCCCAGGTGAACCCGAGCCCGTCGTAGATCGGGCTCATCCATTCGGCGTCGCGGCGGGCGAGGTAGTCGTTGACCGTGACGACGTGGACGCCCTTGCCCTCGAGCGCGTTGAGGCAGACGGCGAGCGTGGCGGTCAGCGTCTTGCCCTCGCCGGTCTTCATCTCGGCGATGTTGCCGCCGTGCAGCACCATGCCGCCGATCAGCTGGACGTCGAAATGGCGCATCGACATGAAGCGCCGGCCGGCCTCGCGGACGATCGCGAAGCACTCCTCGAGCACGTCGTCGAGGTCCTCGTCCTCCTCGCGCACCTGCCGGCGCAGGTCGTCCATGCGCCCGCGCAGCGCCGCGTCATCGAGCTCCTGCAGCTCCGGCTCGAAATCGCCGATCGCGGCGACCCGCTTCTCGTACTGGCGGAACTGCTTGCCCTCGCCGATGTTGAGTGCCTTGTCGAGCAGACCCATGCGGCGAAGTGTAGCTGCGGGGATGGCCGGTCCCCGCCGCCCCCGGAGGGGCTCGCCACGCGCGTCAGCCGGCCTCTTCGACCTCCGGCTCGGCGACCGCGACATCGCCGTGGCGGATCGTCTGGGCCCCCACCTTCTTGACCTTCCGCACCTTGTCCTTGCGGCGCTCGGCCTGGCGCACGAGCTCGTCGACGACCTCCCCGATCGCCGTGCGGAAGTCCACCGCGCTGGCCTTCGCGTGCAGCGTCACGCCCTTCAGCTGGAGGTTCGCCTCCACCTTCTCACGCGTCTTGATCGCCGGGTTGCGCTCCTCCGACAGGATGACCTCGCACGTCGCCAGCTCCGAGACCTGGCGCGAGATCTTCTGGAAGCGACGCTCGATCTGCTCGCGCAGCTCATCCGTGATCGAGACATTCAGACCGGTGACGTCGATCCGCATGGGATTCCTCTCGGCTCGGGTTCGTGAAACCGATGCTACTCCCGCCGCCGGGCACGCAGCCAGACGGTGTACTACGGCACGTGTGCGTAGGAGACGGCAACCACCTGCGGCGCCCCCGCAGCCCGCAGCGCGGCGGCGCAGGCGGCCGCGGTGGCGCCCGTCGTGCGCACGTCGTCGACGAGCAGGCAGGGCACCGTCACGCGCCGCCTGGCGCGCACGCTGACCGCCTCGCCGGCGAGGCGCTGGGCGCGGTGGCGACCGCGCTGGAGGGCCGCCGGGCCGCCGTCGCGCTCCAGCGCGCCGAGCAGCGGCAGCTCGCTGCGCCGCGCGAGCGCCCGCGCCAGCAGCTCGGCGTGGTCGAAGCCGCGGCGGCGCCGGCGGCCCGGGTGCGCGGGTACCGGGACGATCGTCCAGCCGCGCGCGAAGACGAACGGCGGGATGCCGTCGGTCACGTGCGCGGCCATCGCGCCGGCCACCCCGGCGGCCCCGCGGAACTTCAGGGCGTGGACGAGGTCGCGCGCGGGGCCGGCGAAGGCGAGCGGCGCCCATGCGGCAGCCAGCGGCCCCCCGCGCAGCCGCGTGAGCGGGCGGTCGAGCCAGGGCAGGATGCGCTCGCACGCTGCGCACAGGACGCCGGCCGCGACCGGCTCGCGGCAGGCCCAGCAGGACGGCGCGACGACGAGATCCAGGAGCGCGCGGCGCACCGCTCCAGGCTCGCGCCCCGCCCGCAACGGCGCAGCGGCGTCTCTGCGACGATGCAGCCGCGTGTCTGCGGATCTCTCGTGGACGATCGACCCCGGACCGATCCTCCTCATCGGCGTGCTCGCGTGGCTGTACGTGCCGCGCTGGCGGCGCGTGCGGCGCGACGACGGGCCGCAGGCCGCCCCGGTCTGGCGCCTGGCGATGTACCTGCTCGGGCTCGTCAACCTGGCGATCGCGCTGATCTCGCCCGTCGACGCGCTCGCCGAGCAGGCGTTCGCGTTCCACATGACCCAGCACGTGCTGCTGCTGGACATCGTGCCGATCTGCCTGGTGCTCGGCCTGACGAAGGTGATCCTGCGCCCGGCGACCCGCCGCCTGCAGGCGCTCGAGCGCGCCGCGGGGCCGCTCGGGCATCCCGCGTTCGCCGTCGTCCTCTACATCGCGGCGATGTGGCTCTGGCACCTCCCCGCGGCATACGACGCCGCGCTGAACAACCCGACCGTCCACGTGCTCGAGCACGTCACGTTCCTCAGCGTCGGCCTCCTCTACTGGTGGCATCTGCTGAGCCCGATCCGCTCGCGCTTTCGCACGGGGATCATGGGCCCGATCGTCTACATGCTCGCCACGAAGCTCGGCGTCGGCCTGCTGGGCATCGGGCTGACGTTCGCCCCCGACCCGATCTACGACTACTACAAGCACCGCCCCGGGATCCTCGGGATGAGCGCCGGCGACGACCAGCAGATCGGCGGCGAGCTGATGACCTTCGAGCAGATGCTCGTGATGGGCATCGCGCTCGCCTACCTGCTGGTGCGGGCGCTGGAGCAGAGCGATCGCGAGCAGGAGCGGCGCGATCGGCTGGAGGACCTGGAGGAGGAGCGGCGGGCCGCCGCGCGCGCCGCCGGCTCTTAGCGCCTTCTCAGAGCGAATTCAGCTGATCTTCAGGAGCGGGCTGTTTGCTGTCCGCCATGACCGCTCAACCAGAGCCGGGCCGCCGGCTTGCCGTGCTCGACGAATCGCAGACCCGGGCCGCCCGCGCGGCGCAGACCGCGGAGCCCGGCACGGGCGACTCGCGCACCCACGTGCACGAGGTGCGCGAGGACCTCGAAGCGGCGCTGTTCGAGGTCAAGCGCGTCATCGTCGGCCAGGACGCGATGCTCGAGCGGCTGATGATCGCGCTGCTCGCCGGCGGCCACGTGCTGCTCGAGGGCGTCCCCGGCCTGGCCAAGACGCTGACCGTCAAGACGCTGTCGCGGCGTCCTGGGCGGCGAGTTCACCCGCGTGCAGTTCACGCCCGACCTCGTCCCGAGCGACCTGGTCGGCACGCGCATCTACCGGCCCGACACCGGCACGTTCGACGTCGAGCTCGGCCCGGTCTTCGGCAACTTCCTGCTCGCGGACGAGATCAACCGCGCCCCCGCGAAGGTCCAGTCCGCGCTGCTCGAGGTCATGCAGGAGCACCAGGTCACGATCGGCGGCGTCAGCCACAGCGTCCCGGAGCCGTTCCTCGTGCTCGCCACGCAGAACCCGATCGAGTCCGAGGGCACCTACCCGCTGCCCGAGGCGCAGACCGACCGCTTCCTGTTCAAGGTCCTCGTCGGCTACCCCTCACCGGGCGAGGAGGCCGCCGTCGTCGGCCGCTCGCTCGGGGCCGGCGCCGACGTGCGCGAGGTGCTCTCGCTCGACCGCCTCGCGCGCCACCGCGACGCGGTCGAGACGGTGATCGTCGACCGCGAGGTCATCGGCTACGCCGTCGCGCTCGCCGACGCCACGCGCTACCCCGCCACCCACGGGCTCGCGCGAGCTCGAGCCGCTGATCGAGTACGGCGCCTCGCCGCGCGGGCCGATCGGGCTCGTGCACGCCGGCCGGGCGCTCGCGCTGCTGCGCGGCCGCGGCCACGTGATCCCCGCCGACGTCGCGGCCGTCGCGCACGACGTGCTGCGCCACAGGATCGTGCTGGGCTACGAGGCGCTCGCCGAGGGCGTGACCGCCGACGACGTCCTGGCGCGCGTGCTCGAGACGGTTCCCGCGCCGCAGATCGACCTCGCGCGGGGCGACGGGGCGGCGTGAGCGTCGACACCCCTCAGCGACCGCACGCGCCGAGCCAGAGCCGCACTGCCGTGAGCGACGCCGCCGCCGCTCGCGCCGCCGCCCGGCAGCCAGGGGCCGGGCCCGACGCCGCCCGCCGTCGTCGCCGCGCTGGACCTCGCGCTGCGCCGCCGCGTCTCGGGCCTGATGCCGGGCGACCAGCGCGCCTCGGGCCTGGGCCCGGGCAGCGAGCTCGCGCAGCTGCGCCCCTACCAGCCCGGCGACGACGTGCGCCTGCTGGACCCGGCCGCGACGGCGCGCACGCAGATCCCGCACGTGCGCCTGCACGTGCCCGAGCGCACGCTCACGACCTGGGTCGTGCTCGACATCTCCGCCTCGATGGCGTTCGGCACCGCGCAGCGCCTGAAGGCCGACGTCGCCGAGGGCGTCGCGCGCGTGATCGGCCGCCTGGCGGTGCGGCGCGGCAACCGGCTCGCGCTGCTGCGCTTCGGCGCCGGCAGGCCGCTGATCCTGCCGCCGCACGGGGGCCGCGGCGCGCTGGCGCGGCTGGGCCGCGCGCTCGACGAGGGCGTCGGCGCGGACGGCTCCAGCGGCGAGGGCCTCGCCAGAGCGCTCGCCCACACCGGCTCGCTCGCACGCACACCCGGGCTGATCGTCGTCGTCTCAGACATGTCCGAGGGCGCCGGCGCCGAGGATCCGCCGTGGCGCGCGCCGCTCGCCGCGCTGCGCGGGCGCCACGACACGCTCGTCACCCAGATCCGCGACCCGCGCGAGAGCGACCTGCCGGACGTCGGCGGCCTGTGGCTCGTCGACCCCGAGACGGGCCGCCAGCTGCAGGTCGACACCTCGCGCCGGCGCGTGCGCGAGGCGTTCGCGCAGGAGGCCGCCCGCCGCCAGGAGGCCACGACGGCCGCGATCCGCCGCGCGGGCGCCCGGCACGCCGTGCTGAGCACCGACGCCGACTGGCTGCGCCCGCTGCGCGAGGCCCTGCGATGACCTTCCACAACCCCGTCTACCTCGTCGCGCTGGTGATCGTGCCGCTCGTCGTCGCGGCCTACCTCATCGCCCAGCGCCGCCGCCAGCGCTACGCGGTGCGCTTCGCCGCGCTCGACACGCTCGCCTCGGTCGCACCGACCACACCGGGCTGGCGACGCCACCTGCCGGCCGCGCTGATCTGCCTGGCGCTCGCCGCCCTGGCCGTCGCGCTCGCCCGCCCGCAGGCGTCGGTCGCCGTCTCCACGGAGAAGGCGAACGTCATGCTGGTCACCGACGTCTCGACGTCGATGGCCGCCACCGACGTCGCGCCCAACCGCCTGGCCGCCGCCCAGCAGGCGGCCAGCGCGTTCATCGACAAGCTCCCCAGGGGCATCAAGGTCGGCGCCGTCGCGTTCTCGAACACCGCGCAGACGATCGCCCGCCCCACCGCGGATCACAACCAGGTGCGCGGCGGCATCCAGGCGCTCCGCGCCGCCGGCGGCACCGCGACGGGCAACGGCATCCGGGCGGCGCTGCAGGCGCTCAAGGAGCCGAACGTCAAGAAGCCGACACCGAGCGCGATCGTGCTGCTCTCCGACGGCAAGGCCACCTCGGGCATCGACCCGATCGCCCAGGCGCAGCTCGCCAAGAAGGCGAAGATCCCGATCTACACGGTCGCGCTCGGCACGCCGGGCGGCTCGCTGACCGTCAGCGGCCCGCTCGGCGTCCCGGAGTCGGTCCCGGTCCCGCCCGACCCCGAGGCGCTGCGCCAGATCGCGCAGACCTCCGGCGGCCGCGCGTTCACCGCCGCCGACTCGAAGAAGCTCTCCTCGGTCTACCAGAAGCTCAGCGCGCGGATCGGCGTGCGCAAGGAGAAGCGCGAGATCACGGCCGGGTTCGCCGGCGGCGCGCTCGTCCTCGTGCTGCTCGCCGGGCTGCTCAGCATGCGCTGGTTCGGCCGGCTGCCGTAGGCCACGCCGGTGGCCGGTGGCGGTTATCGAGGTCGAACGCCCAGACGCGATGAACGCGCAGCGTGCCTGTAGGCTGACCGCCCGCATGACCCTCCCCGAGCAGCCCGGCACCCTCGCGCGCGCGGTTGAGCACGCGGGCGGCACGGCGCGCTGGGACGCCATCGCGGCACTCGAACTGCGTGTACGAGTCGGCGGACTGGCGTTCCGGATGGCCGGCCAGGCCGAGCCGGTGCGCGACTTCGACGCCGTCGTCGCCGTCCACGAGCCGCGCGTGCACTTCCGCTCGCGGACCGTGCCCGCGTGGCGCGGCACGTTCGACGCCGGCACGGTGCGGCTGGGGGACGCCGCGGGAGCCGTGATCGACGAGCGCGCCGACGCGGTCTTTGCCCGCCGGCGGCCCTGGCCGCGCCGCGACTGGGACGCGATCGACGCGATGGCCTTCTCCGGCTACGCGCTCTGGCACTACACGACGTTCCCCGCGCTGCTGCGCCGCCCCGACGTGAGGCTCACCGACCTCGGCGTGCGGCGTGTCGACGGCGAGGATCTCCACGGGCTCGCCCTGCGCTGCCCACCGCAGGTGCCCGCCCACTCGCCCGACCAGCGCCTGTGGTTCGCAGCAGACGGGACAATGCGCCGCCTGGACTACGTGGCACGCATGATCTCGCCGTGGGCGCTCGCAGCCAACCGCTGCGTGGCCGACACGACCGCCTTCGGCATCACCATCCCCGCGGCGCGACGCGTCACGCCGCAGCTGCCGCGACGCCGGGCGGCGCCGTGGCCGCTGCTCGTGTCGATCGACATCGAGCTGACCGGCGTGCGCGAGCGCTGAGCCGGGCCGCCGCTCAGCCCTCGAGCACGGCCCCGTCCGGGATCACGCGCCGCCCGCCCTCATCGCCCGCGTCGATCTCCACGCTGCCGCGCACCACGACGCCCCGGCCGAAGCGCACGTCCCCGCTGACGCTCAGCGCGTCGCAGGCGGCCAGCGACGGCGGACCGGCGGGGAAGCGCTCCTCGAACTCTCCGACGAGCTTGTAGTGGCGCGGGTCCAGGCGCACGAGCGGCGCGGCGCCGCCGCGCTGAGGAGCGAGCACGATCCGCGCGTCGTCGGCCAGCACGTAGGCGTCGGAGCGCAGCACGAGCAGGTCATCGGTCGTCTTGACCGGGACGAACCGCGAGCGCGGCACGCGCAGCGCCTGCGCGCCGTCGAAGGCGTCGATCGCGGCACCCATCGCGCTCTCCAGCTGCACGACCGCCGGCGAGCCGGCGTCGGAGGGGTCGACCGTCTTGTGGTTGACGATCATCGGCAGGTCGAGGAACCCGTCGCGCTCGAGCCGCGCCGCGAGCGCGCCGAGGTCCAGCCAGATCGAGTTCGTGTTGAAGAAGCGATGCCGGCCGATGTCCTGAAAGGCGTCGAGGTCGGCCGCGTCGGTCTGCGCGACCTCGCGCAGCACGAGCCCTCCCCCGTTCGCGCGCCGCGCCAGGTGGCCGCCCTTGCGATCGGCCGCAGTGCGGTCGGCGACCTCCATCAGGAACGGGATCTCCTGCCCCGCGAACCAGGCGAGGATGCGCGGGTCGAGGACGGCCCCCAGGTTGTCGGCGTTCGAGACGAAGGCATGGCGATAGCCGCGTTCGATCAGCGTCGCGAGCAGCCCTGAGGACGCCAGCGCCGGGTACAGGTCGCCGTGCCCCGGCGGCGCCCACTCGAGCTCGGGGTCAGCGGGCCAGCTCACCGGCTGCAGGCTCCCGTCGTCGAGCAGCTTCGGCACGCGGCTCTGCACGAGGTCCGCCGGCAGGTCCGCCGAGAGCCCGGCATGCCCGGCGAGCGCCGCCAGCGAGTCGGCGCGCGTCGCGAAGCTGTTCATCAGCACGAGCGGCAGCCGCGGCGCGGCGCCGGCGAAGCGCGCGCGCAGATCGAGCACCTGACGCACGCTGATGTCCAGGAAGGTCAGCCCGTCCTTGACCTCCAGCAGCGACTTGGCGCGGGTCATGCCCATGCTGGTTCCCAGGCCCCCGTTGAGCTTGACGACGACCGTGCGGTCCAGCAGCCCCGCGACGTCCGCGGGCGCGTCGGGCAGCAGGTCCGCGTCCGGCAGGTCGGCGACCGGTTCGATGTCCGCCTCGCGCAGCAACCCGAGGTCGCCGCTGCGCAGGTGCTCGGCGGCGTTGCGGAACGCCGCGATGACCGCGTCGCCGGCCCCGTCCGCCCGCAGCTTCGCGAGGCTCTGCTCCAGTCCGTCCATCGGCATCCGTGACAAACCTACCCATGCGGGGCATCGCGCTCGTGTAGGACCGCCGGGTGCATCCTCAGCTCGCGCCGGATCGGGGGCGCGGTGGCGATGACCGATTCGCCCGCGGGCGCTGAAGGCTCTGCACAGCCGAACCACGAAACAGGCTCGAACGCGAGGGCTCATCGTCGAGCGTTGCCCATCCGCCGGCCGGCGAACTGCCGGCCGGCGGGGTGCGTCCTCAGCTCGCGCCGGATCGGGGGCGCGGTGGCGATGACCGATTGACCCGCGGGCGCTGAAGGCCTGCACAGCCCGCCAGCCCCGCGACCACGAGCGCCTCGCAACGCGGCGGCCGACGCAGGGGCTCCTCGTCGAGGCGGTTGCCCCCGCTCCTCAGTCCTCGTGGGGCGCCGGCACCCAGGACGTCCGGTACGCCGCCTGGTCGGCGGTCAGCTCGTCGATCGCGACGCCCAGCGCGTCGAGCTTCAGGCGCGCGACCTCGCGATCGAGCGCGGCCGGGAACGGGTGGACACCCGGGCCGAGCCCAGCCTCGCCGCGCACGAGATCCTCGACGGCGAGTGCCTGGGTGGCGAACGAGAGATCCATGACGGCGGACGGGTGGCCCTCGGCGGCGGCGAGGTTGACGACGCGCCCGCCGGCGAGCAGGTTCAGGCGCCGCCCGCCGACCTCGAACTCCTCGACGAGCGGCCGCACGGCGCGGTTGGCGCTCGCGACGCGCGCCAGGTCGCCGAGGTCGATCTCCACGTCGAAGTGCCCCGCGTTGGCGAGGATCGCGCCGTCCTTCATGCGCTCGAAGTGCTCGGCGCGCAGGACCGAGGTCGCACCGGTGACGGTGATGAAGACGTCGCCGCGCTCGGCCGCCTCGAGCGACGGGAGCACGACGAAGCCCTCCATGCGCGCCTCGAGCGCGCGGATCGGATCGACCTCGCACACGACGACGCTCGCGCCCAGGCCATGGGCGCGCAGCGCGATGCCCTTCCCGGTCCAGCCGTAGCCCAGCACGACCACCGTCGCCCCGGCGAGCAGGACGTTCGTGGCGCGCAGGATGCCGTCGAGGGTCGACTGGCCGGTCCCGTAGCGATCGTTGAACGCGCGCTCGGTGCGCGCCTCGTTGACGGCGATCACCGGGCAGCGCAGGCGACCCTCGGCATGCATCGCGCGCAGCCGCACGAGGCCGGTCGTCGTCTCCTCGGTCGCGCCGCGCATGCGCTCGACGACGTCCGGGCGCGCCTCATGGAGCACGCTGACCAGATCGGCGCCGTCGTCGACCGTGACATCCGGCTCGCGCGCGACGAGCGCGCCGACGTGGGCGGCGTAGCGGTCGAGGTCCTCACCGTGGACTGCGTGCACCTCGACGCGGTCGCCGGCCACGAGCGCCGCGGCGACGTCGTCCTGCGTGGAGAGCGGGTTGGCGGCGCAGAGCGCGACGTCCGCACCGCCCGCGACGAGCACGCGCACGAGGTTCGCCGTCTCCGCCGTCACGTGCAGGCAGAGCGCGACGCTCACGTCCTCGAGCGGGCGGTCGGCGGCGAACCGCTCGCTGATCCGCCGCAGAACCGGCATCTGCCCCCCGGCCCAAGCGATGCGCGCCTCGCCCGCCCCGGCCAGGCCGAGATCGGCGACGTCGTGCAGCGGGAGGGTGGGCTTGCGCTGTGCCATCCGAGCGCATGATCACCCAATCGCGCGCCGGCTGGCATCCTGCCGCCTATGGGACTCGTTGAACGGCTCGCGCGCCGGGCGTACCGACCGTTGACCAGCAGGCTCGACGGCGTCCTCTGGCGGCTCGACGCCTTCGAGCGCCACCGCGTCGACGACGAGGAACGCAACCGGCGGGCACTGGAGGCCGGCGGCGCGCAGATCAGCACCGGCCTCTCGGAGGTCAGCGCGAGCTCTCGGCAGCAGTGACCGATCTGCATCGCCGGCTCGATGCACTCGAGCGCCGCGTGCGAGGCAAGCCACGAGTCGCAGGTCGAGGGGGTGGCCTATCTCGGACGTGCCGTGCGGGAGGGCGCTGCGCAGCGCTGCGACGACGACGCCCGTGGATGATGGCCAGTGGTGTTCGGGGCCCAGGGCCTGCGTTCGCCGCACTGGGCGGGGCAGGCGTCGGACGCTACGTGACGCGGCTGATCGAAGCCGTCCAGGGCACGCCCCGGGGCACGTGTGCGGGATCGACCTCGGGGTCCCCGGTGGGCGTCCGGAGATCCGGGCCGCTCGACGGCGTCGACTCACACCCGGGCACCGTCGAGCCGACGGCGCGGCCCGCGTCCGGGAAGCTCGTCTACCACGTGCTCGCGCCGTTCGGGCCGGGGTCGCTGGACCGGATCTGGCCCTGGTGGGCGCGCGCCGTGGACGTGGCCCTCGTCGTCACGGCATACGACGTCATCCACGTTGCGCCACCCGGACGCCTACTCTCGCCGACCGGTCCGTCCGCGCCGCATACCTCCAGCGGCTCGAGCTCCTGCGCCTCGCTGACGTCGTCTGCGCCCTCTCCGGGCGGTCGCCGCAGACCTCGTCGGCCTCGTCGGCGTCGATGAGCACCGCGTACGTGTGGTCGGCGCCGGGCCGAGCCGCGACACCGTGGCCACTGATGCGCTTCCATCCCGCCGACTCGCGGTCCTCGCCCAGAACGCCGTCGTCGCCGTACTCGGCGAGGATCAGCGCAAGAACACGGACACGCTGCTCACGGGGTACGCGCTCCTGGATGTTCGGGAGCGTCAGGGGATGCCGCTGCTCGTGTGCGGACTGGATCCGGATCACTCCCGCGTGCTTCCCGAGGGTGCGCACGCGCTGCCCCACCTCCCTGACGCTGCGCTCGGAATGCTGCAGCGCGACTGCATCGCCACGATCCACCCGGCGCTCGACGCGGGTTTCGGCCTCCCGGTTCTCGACGCGCTCGCTGCTGGTCGCCCCGCGCTCGTCAGTGACATCCCGGTTCTCGCCGAACTGGTTCCCGACGCGGAGGCACGGTTCGACCCTCGCTCGCCGCGGTCGATCGCCGAGGTCCTGAAGCGCTTGGGCGATGAGGGTTTCGTCGAGCGGCAGCGAGCGACCGCCGCGGCTCGTGCGGCGCCCCACAGCTGGAGCGCAGTAGCCAGGCGAACGATCGAGAGCCACGAGGCGGCGCTGGCACGACGGCCCGCCCGCCGGGCCGGCAGAGCCCGTCTGGCGGTGATCACGCCGCTGCCACCGGATCGCAGCGGTGTGGCGACCCACGAGCGCCGGCGCCTCGCCGCGCTGGCGGCGCTCGCCGACGTCGACGTGCTCGCGGAGCGGACCGATGGCCCGCCACCGGACAGCGTGGACGTCGCGGGTCTGCGCGTGCTCGACGCGGCGCAGGTCGGCCCGGCGACAGCAATCGAGGGCTACGACGTTCCGGTCCTGCACATGCTCGGCAACAGCCACTACCACGTCGCGGCGTGGCGGCACGTGATGAAGCACGGCGGCGACGTGCTGCTCCACGACGTGCGGCTCGTCGGTCTCTATGGCGCACTGCTGCGGGACGGTGTCCTTGACGCAGCATCGTTCGAGCGGTCGGTGCTGCGCTGCGAGGGGGCCCGGCTTCCGCGGGACGCTGCGACGGGCACCCCGATCATTCCGTCGTACGACGAGTGCGTCGCGGCAGGTCTGCTGCTCTGCGGGGAGGTCGTGGATCGGGCGCGGCTGGTGCTCGTCCACACAGACGCGGCACGCGGGCTCGTCCTGGCGGAGCGCCCCGGTCGCGCCGCCGACGTCCGAGTCGTGCCGCACGGCATGCTCCTCGCCCCGCCGGCGACCTCCCCGCGGGCGGCGCACGAGGTCGCCTCCTTCGGGTACCTCAAGGACGCCGACCGGCTTGCGGCGATGTTCTCGCAACTGATCCGCGCCGACCCACGGATCCGCGGCGCGATGGTCGGCGCGGCGGCGGTCCCGGGCGACGAGCAGCGTCTCCGATCACAGTTCGAGCGGCTCGGGATCGCGTCGGCCGTCGAGGTGACCGGGTGGGTCGACGAGCGGACCTGGCGCCGGCGCCTGAGCAGCGCCACCGTAGCGGTGCAGGTGCGCCAGGGTTGGAACGGCGAGGCGTCGGGCAGCGTCATCGAGTGCCTCGCCAGCGGCGTCCCGACCATCGTTGACGACGTCGCCGCCCACGAGGGGGTCCCCCATGACGCGGTGGTCCGGGTCCCTCAGGGTCTCGACCCAGAGGCCCTGGCGGAGATCGTCGCCGACCTCCTGGCGGACGAGGCCCGCCGCGACGCACTGGCCACCGCCGGACTGGCGTTCGCCCGCGAGCGCTCGATGCCGCGCGCGGCGGCCGCGCTGCTGGAGGCGCTGCTGAGCGACCGGGGGCCGCACGCGGCGGCGACCCCCGGCGCCCGCGATCAGTAGCGGTAGCTGTCCGGCTTGTAGGGCCCGTCGATCGGCACGCCGATGTAGGCGGCCTGGTCGGGGCGCAGGCGCGTGAGCTTCACGCCGAGCGCGTCGAGGTGCAGGTGGGCGACCTTCTCGTCCAGGTGCTTGGGCAGCACGTAGACCTGCTTGTCGTAGTCGTCGTTCTTGGTGAACAGCTCGATCTGGGCGATCGTCTGGTTCGTGAACGAGTTGCTCATCACGAACGACGGGTGGCCGGTCGCGTTGCCGAGGTTCAGCAGGCGCCCCTCGGACAGCAGGATGATCGAGTGGCCATCGGGGAAGACCCACTCGTCGACCTGCGGCTTGATGTTCACGCGGCGGATGCCCTCGTAGGCCGCCAGGCCGGCGATGTCGATCTCGTTGTCGAAGTGGCCGATGTTGCCGACGATCGCCTGGTGCTTCATGTGCGCCATGTGATCGATCCGGATGATGTCCTTGTTGCCCGTCGTCGTGACGAACACGTCGGCGCTCGAGACGACCTCCTCGAGGGTCGTCACCTGGTAGCCCTGCATCGCGGCCTGGAGCGCGCAGATCGGGTCGACCTCGGTGACGATCACGCGCGCGCCCTGGGCACGCAGCGACTCCGCCGACCCCTTGCCGACGTCGCCGAAGCCGCAGACCACGGCGGTCTTGCCGGCGAGCATGACGTCCGTGGCACGGTTGATGCCGTCGACGAGCGAGTGGCGGCAGCCGTAGAGGTTGTCGAACTTGCTCTTGGTGACCGAGTCGTTGACGTTGATCGCGGGGAACAGGAGCGTCCCGTTCTCGGCCATCTGGTAGAGGCGGTGGACGCCGGTGGTCGTCTCCTCGGTGACGCCCTTGATGCCGGCGGCGATCTTCGTGTAGCGCTGGCCGTCCTCGGCCAGCGAACGCTGGAGCACGCCCAGGAAGACCCGGAACTCCTCGGACTCGGCGTCGTCCGGATTCGGCACGGCGCCCGCGGCCTCGAACTCGAGGCCCTTGTGCACGAGCATCGTCGCGTCGCCGCCGTCGTCGAGGATCATGTTCGGACCGCCGTCGGCGTCCGGCCAGCGCACGACCTGCTCCGTGCACCACCAGTACTCCTCGAGCGTCTCGCCCTTCCAGGCGAACACCGGGACGCCCTTGGGCTCCTCGGGCGTGCCGTCGGGACCGACGACGACCGCGGCGGCCGCATGGTCCTGGGTGGAGAAGATGTTGCATGAGCACCAGCGGACCTCGGCGCCGAGCGAGGTCAGCGTCTCGATCAGCACGGCCGTCTGGATCGTCATGTGCAGCGAGCCGGTGATGCGCGCGCCCTTCAGCGGCTGGGCGTCCGCGTACTCGGCGCGGGTCTGCATCAGGCCGGGCATCTCGTGCTCGGCGAGGCGGATCTCCTTGCGGCCGAACTCGGCCAGGGACAGGTCGGCGACCTTGTAGTCGGTCTCCGTCAGCACAGCGGTGGTCATGCGGTCTCCATCGTTCGGGTGGGTGGCGCGGCGGCACTCAGCAGGCGGGCGTGCTTCTCCTGCTCCCAGCGCAGCCAGTCGCCGGCGGGGACGGTCTCCGGGCGGCGCGGCTCGGCTTCGAGCCACGCGTCGACGGCGCCGCGCAGCGCATCCTCGCGGCGCAGGCGCAGCGCGAACGCCACGTCACCGAGCCCGAGATCGCGCTCCGCGAGCAGCTCGCGCAGGGTGCGCAGCCGCTGCAGCTCGGCGGGCCCGTAGATCCGGTATCCGGCGCTCGAGCGCGGCACCTCGATGAGGCCGATGCGCTCGATGTAGCGGAGCATCCGGGGCGACCAGCCGGTCGTCTCGGCGGCCTCGTTGATCGTCAGGGCGTCCATCGCTCCGGCAAACCTTACCAAAGGTGTGTCAAGGTTTGGCCGTGGACCCGGCGCGCAGGCACCGGGAGGCTCTACATCACCGCTGGGGCGTGAACCGGCGCGCCGGCGGGCGGCGCCGGCGGCTGCTCGGGCCGTGTCGCCGCCTGCAGGCCCCTGCGGCGCGGGCGATGCACCTTCAGCTCGCGCGCCACGGCATACGAGCCGACGACGAGCCCGGCGGCCAGCACCTGCGCTGCGATCCCCTCGACGGTCGGGAAGATCGCGAACCACAGCCCCATCCACCCCGGAAGGGCGATGCCGATCGAGGTCGTGGGCAGCCACCCGGCCAGCTGCATCTCCTGGACGCTCTCGCCGACCATGACCACGAGCACGAACCCGAGCATCACGCCGGTGATGATCAGCATGCGCTTGTACGGGAGCTTGCGGTGCATGCGGAAGGTGAGCACGCCGACGACGGCGGTCAGAGCCAGGCCGATCGCGACGCCCTCGAGGACGACGCCGGCGCCGTACGCCAGGCGCAGGTTCTGCAGGAACAGCACGATCTCGAAGCCCTCGCGGTAGACGCTCGTGAAGCCGAGCAGCGCGAGCCCGAGCAGCAGCCGGCGCCGCGTGATGTCGTCGGACGCGTCGAGCAGGCGGCGACGGCGGCGATGGTGGTGTGAGATCCAGCCGGTCCAGTAGACGTTGTGGAAGAACCAGTTCATGACGATCAGCAGCACGCCGATCGCCAGCAGCCCCGTCGCGGCCTGGAGGTCCAGTCCGCTGCCGCCGAACATGCCGAGGACCCAGACGGCGAGGAACCACGTCGCGACGCTGGCGGCGAAGCCCACACCCGCACCCACGCCGACGGGGCGGCGGTAGCCTCCGTTCGCCCCGCGCATGCTCGCGAGCACCGCCGCGAGGACGAGGATGCACTCCAGGCCCTCGCGCAGGACCAGCACCGCGCTGTCGGTGACGACGGCACCGTGGGAGAGGTTCTGCGCGTCGGTCGGGTCGGGCGTCCCGCCCGAGGCCGTCAGCGCCTGCCAGACGAGGAAGGCGACGGCGAGGAGGCCGGCGCCCCACCAGCCGGCGCGGCCGAGCCGGCTGCGGGAGGGGGCGCTGCGGGACTGGTCTGCGGGCATGTGAGCGGGCGGTCCGTGGCTCGTGCAGAGCGCCCTCCTGTTAGGGCACCCTAAGTCGTGTTCGGGAACCCTAACACGGAATCCGCAATTCCGTCACCGCCGGTCGGATATGGCGCGGCCGGGCTACTCGCCCTCGCGCAGCCCGGCCTTGAGCCGGTCGATCGCCTCGATCGTCCCCGGGTCCTCGTCGTTCAGCGCGGCGAGATAGACGGAGACCAGGTCGCCGAGCAGGACGAGCGAGAAGGCGCGCTCCACCGTCGTCTGGCCGCGCGAGGGGACGACGAACGTCCCGGCCGCCGAGGGCTCGACGATCTCGCGCGTGAGCGCAATCCGCCTGGAGACCCGTGGCGTGTCGTCGGAGTCGTCCAGGAACACCGCGCTGAAGCGGCCGTAGCGCTGCGCGCTCGTCCAGCCGACGATCTCGTTGTGATCGAGCTCCGGCAGCACCGCGGCGAACGCGGGCTGCTTGGCGTTCTCGTTGATCTGGGTCTTCCAGCGGTAGGCGATCGAGGCGGTCATCCCTGAACCGGCGATGACGGGAACGGTGCCGTGCAGGCCGCGCGCCAGGACCTTCGCCTCGGACTCCTCGCCGGCGTCCGGGCCCCAGGCCTGCACCAGCTGCTCGAGGTGGTCGGCGGCGACGTCGATCTCGGTCGTCATGCGCGGCGCGGCGCCGCACAACGCCGCGACCTCGAGCGCCGCGACCGTCGAGTACGCCACCGCGGCGCGCGGCTGCAGGCCGCCGGCGAACGGGATCACCGGCACGCCCTCGGCGCGCGCGAGCTCCGAGAGCCGGCCGCCGGAGCTCGCGACGACGCGCCTGGCGCCCACGATCCCCGCGGCCTCGAAGCAGGTCAGCGTCTCCTCGGTGTCGCCCGAGTAGCTGGCGCACAGGACCGTCGTGTCGGGCGTCGTCCACGGCGGCAGCGCGTACTCGCCGACGCTGAGGATCGGTCGCGAGGCCTGGTCGCCGAGGATCGCGCGGGCGAGCCGCCCGCCGATGCCCGAGCCGCCCATGCCGGCGACGACGAGGCCGCCCGGGCTGTCCCACGGGCCGAGTGCCGCCGACTCGACCTTCCAGAGCGCGTCGCGCAGGTGCTCGGGGATCGCCAGCACGTCCGTGAGCTGGTCGGTCGGGTCGCGCCGCGTGAGCTGGGCGCGGTCGAGTTTCACGTGGGGCTGCTGGTCGGTCGTCGACATGGGCTGCACAGGATGCCGCAGTGGCTCAGAACGCGACGCCACCGTCGGGCAGCTCGACACCCGGGAAGAGGCGCATCCCGTGCCCGACGACGTTCCCGGCGCCGAGCCGGACCCCCTCGCCGAGCACCGCCTGGCCGCCGATCGAGCAGTCCGCGCCGACGTGCGCACCCGCGGCGAGGATGGCCCCGCGCACGACGCTTCCGCGCCCGACCACGGCATCGGACAGCACGACGGCATCCTCGATCGTGGCTCCGGGCTCGATGCGCACGCGGTCGCCGAGCACGACGTGGGGCCCGACGACCGCGCCGGCCTCGACGACGCAGCCGTCGCCCAGCACGACCGGGCCGCGCAGGTGCCCGTCGACCCGGCAGGCCTCGCCGCGCGCCAGCCCGTGGACGTCGAGGCGCTCGCGCACGGCGGTGCGCACAGCGCCCGCGAGGATGTCGCGGCTGCCCTCCAGGTAGCGGTCGGGCGTCCCGATGTCGAGCCAGTAGGCGCCCTCGTGCGCCGTCCCGAAGAGGCCGTTCCCGACCAGCGCGGGCCACACCTCGCGCTCGATCGACACGTTGCGCCCCGGCTCGATGAGGTCCAGGATGCTGTGCTCCAGGACGTAGATGCCGGCGCTGATGAGGTTCGTGTCGATCTCGTGCGCCTGCGGCTTCTCGAGGAAGCCGTTCACGGTCCGGTCGGCGGCGAGCCGCACGAGGCCGTACGCCGACGGGTCGTCGACGGGGACGAGCCCGAGTGTCGCGCGCGCGCCCGTCGCCTCGTGCTGGTCGATCTGCGCGCGCACGTCGACGTCGGTCAGGACGTCCCCGTTGAGCATGAGGAAGCGCTCGCCCAGCCCGCCGGGCAGGTGCTCGGCGGCATAGCGCAGCGCGCCGCCGGTGCCCATCGGCTCCGGCTCCTCGACGAACGTCAGCCGGACGCCGTAGCGCGCGCCGTCGCCGAGCGCCTCGCGCAGCATCGTCGGCAGGAACCCGCACGCCAGGACGACGTCCTCGACGCCGTGGCGCGAGAGCCACTCGAGCATGTAGGCCATGAACGGCCGGTCGACGAGCGGCACGACCGGCTTCGGGACGGTCGAGGTCAGCGGCCGCAGCCGCGTCCCCTCGCCACCGACCAGGATGACCGCCTGCAAGAGCTACCCGCGCCCGATGCCTTCGTAGGTCAGGCCGGCGGCGCGCATCGCGACCGGGTCGAGCGCGTTGCGGCCGTCGATGACGACCGTGCCGGCCATCGCGGAGGCGATCTCGTCGGCGGCGAGCGCACAGAACTCGTCCCACTCGGTGACGAGCACGGCGGCATCCGCCCCGGTCAGCGCCTCGAGCGGCCCTTCGGCGAACTCCACGCCCTGCATCATGTCGCGCGCCTCGTCCTCGGCGATCGGGTCGTAGGCGACGACGTGTGCGCCGGCGGCCTGCAGGCGCGCGGCGAGCACGAGCGAGGACGCCTCGCGCATGTCGTCGGTGTTCGGCTTGAACGCCAGCCCGAGCAGCGCGATCCGCTTGCCGACCAGTGAGCCGACGTGCTTCTCGAGCTTGCCGATCACGCGGCGCTTCTGCAGCTCGTTGACCTCGATCACGGCGTTCAGCAGCTGGAAGTGGTACCCGCTGTTGCCGGCGAGCTGCTTGAGCGCGGAGACATCCTTGGGGAAGCAGTTCGACGTCACGAGCCCGCCGGTGGTGACGAAGCTGTGGGCTCCCGGCACCTCCATCGAGAACACGTCTCCGTGATGCTCGACCGGCGCGACGTGCGCAACGCGCACCCACGCGGTTCCGTCCCGGAAACGGCGGTAGCCGGTCGGTGCGATGCGCTTCGACTGGCGCGCGATGCTCGCGAGGGCGCCGGCACGATCGCGCTTCGGGACGAGCATGATCGCCCGCTCGATCTGCTCCGCACCGGCGACGCGCAGCCAGTGCGTGTCCTTGGTCGATCGGGCCGCGCGTCCGACGCGGCGCGAGGCGATGATGCCGACGTCCGCAAGCAGCCGCATCGTGCCGTCCGCGAGCTCATCGCTGACCGTGCCGAGCTCCACGACGACGCTGGGACCGCCGTTCACGAGCGACCACGAGCCATCACCCTCGAAGAGCCCGGAGAGCAGCGCCCACTTGTCGCGCTCGGGGCGCTCCCAGATGAAGTCGGGCAGGCGCTGCTCGTAGCTCGTGCGCCCGAGGCCCAGCACGTCGGTCCACCACGTGCCGAAGAGGCGTGAGTACACCGTGATCTGCCGCGCCGTCGCGCTGCTGCGAACGCGCGCGTCGATGTTGTGGCGCAGGAGGAACTCGCGCACCTCATCGATCAGATGCTCCTCGCGCGTCGGGTGGAACGACCATGTGACGCGATGCGCCTCACCGGCGCCGCGACGATTCACATGGGTGTTGCCCTCTGCGAGATAGAGACCGACGACGCGCCAGAACGCCTCGTCCATGACGATCTCGGCGCTCGGGAACGCACCGCTCTTCGTCGTGCTCAGCCGCGCTCCGCGCAGAGAGATGTCCGCGCGGGCGACCTCGTCCAGGCGCATCGTCCCGGTCCGCCGGACCTCCCCCGTGCGCCCGCCGACCAGGGGATGGCCGGCGAACACCTCGCGCCGGTGTGCCACGGACGACGCGACCAGCTCGTCGACGAGGGCGCGCTGGGGGCGCACCAGGATCTGCGCAGCCTGTAGACCGGACACATCGACCGCCGACAGGAGCGTCGCAAGCCGTGGCACGTCGGCGTCACCGAGGCGGTGCATTGCGACCGGGAGCCAATCCGACTCGGCGAGCTCCGAGGCGAGCTTGTACGACGCCCCCGCGCCCTCGCCGTCGGAGACGTACCAGGGATGGTCGGCCGTGCAGGTCACCGAGCGTCCCATCTTCGTGGTGATCCTCAGTGCTTCGCCGTCGTGGCGGCGTCTGGTCAGGCACAGGACCGGGAGGAACAGCGGCTCCTCGTCATAGGCCGCCCACGACAGCACCTCGAGATCCGACGGCATGATCATGCCATCGGCCTCCGGGTCGAACTCGCGCTCGGCGAGCGCCCACAGGTCGGCCATCTGCATGAGCGTCGTGCGCCCGCGGAAGCGGGCGAGCACGGTCTCACCGCCGGCGAGGCACGACCCCCCGAATCCGATGCCCGGCTGCAGGAACTTCGGGCCGATGCGATCGTCGAGGCCCATCCCGCGCGCGACCTCGAGCACGTCGGCGCCGGTCTCCTCGCAGACGTTCGCGATCTCGTTGATGAACGAGATCTTCGTCGCGAGGAAGGCGTTCGCGGCGAGCTTGACCATCTCGGCGCTCGCCACGTCGGTGCGCACGAGCTCGCCCGAGCCCTCGCCCCCGTGTTCGGCGGTCAGCAGCGGGCGGTAGAGGTCGGCGACCGCATCGCCGGCCCAGTCGCCGCCGTCGCCGATGACGACGCGGTCGGGCTGCAGGAAGTCCTTCAGCGCTGAGCCCTCCTTGAGGAACTCCGGGCACGAGACGTAGCGGAAGCCCTGCTTGCCCTGCTCGGCGAAGGCCCGGTGGATCGCCTCGCCGGTGCCGACCGGGACGGTCGACTTCATGATCAGCGCGTGGCGGTCGGAGGGCGGCATCGCGTTGACGACCGCGTGCACCGCGCTGAGGTCCGCGTCGCCGGAGTAGGTCGGCGGCGTGCCGACGGCGACGAACAGCAGGCGTGCGTGCTCGAGCGCCTGGGACAGGTCGGTCGAGAAGTTCAGGCGCTCGCGGTTTCGCTCCAGGCACTCCGCGAGGCCCGGCTCGTAGATCGGCACTTCGCCGCGGTTGAGGCGGGCGACCTTCTCCGCGTCGATGTCGATGCACCAGACGTCGCTGCCGAGCTCCGCGAAGCCCGCTGCGGTGACGAGGCCGACGTAGCCGGTGCCGATGACGCCGATGGGTTCGCGTTCGATGCTCATGAGAAGGCCAGAGAGGCTAGCGGCGGGTGCCTGATGAACAACGTGCTCAGGAACTACACCTAGGAGCCGACGCGCGTCAGCGAGCGCGCGATCGCCAGCATCTGCTGGTTGGAGAGCGTCAGCGAGAGCGTGTTGGAGACCCAGTAGACGCCGCGCGGCGTCCGCCAGGCGACGAGCCGCAGCTGCGTGCCGTCGTAGAAGAGCTCGTACGTGCGGCGGCGCATCCGCATCTTGTCGCTCGGGTTGTCGAGGACCGGCGGGGCCTTCCAGCTCATTCCCTGGACCCCGTAGTACTCACCCGGCTGCCCGGTCGACAGCACGATCCGGTAGGCGTCGTAACGGTTGTTCGAGCGGTCGCGGATGCTGTAGGCGCGTGTCGCCGGGTAGTCGCTCTCGCCGGAGGAGTAGCCGCCGCTGGCCAGGCGCGCCGCCGGGAAGTAGACGGGCAGCCGGAGCTTCGCCGCCGCCGGGATCGCCTGGCTCTCGCCCCCGGACTGATCGGCGATCACGCCGGGCGGGAGGCCCGGTGAGCGCGTCTGGCGGCGCGTGCGGCGCTTGTGCGTCCGGCTCGTCGAACCGGAGGTCTGGCGCGCCCCGCCCGTCGCCTTGGCGTTCTGGAAGCCCTCGACGACCGCCTGCAGGTTCTGCGGGGTGATCCCCAGGTACGTCCCGCCGGGGATGTCGTAGGCCGGGAACTTCACCTCGCGGATCGGGTTCTTCGAGGACAGGAACGCGAGCTTCAGCAGGCGCAGGATCGCGTCGTTGGAACGCACATCGGTGCGCGTGTAGCGCGCGAAGATCTTCACCAGCTCAGTGCGGTCCCCGAGGATCGAGGAGAGCGAGAACTGGCCCTTGGCCTGGCGCAGGAAGTCCTGCTGGCGCGCGGAGCGCACGAAGTCCGAGTCCGTGTGGCGGTAGCGCACGTAGGCGAGCGCCTGCGTGCCGCAGAGCTTCTGGTAGCCCGGCTTGATGTCGATCTCGGAGTACTGCGCCGATGCCGGCAGCCCGACGTTCGAGTGGTAGTAGCGGTGGTCGACGTCGATGTAGACGCACTTCAGGCGGTCGACCGCGCGCCGGAAGCCGCCGAAGTTCACCTCGACGATGTGGTTGATCGGCACGTGCAGCAGGTTGCGGACGGTCTTCAGCGTCAGCTTGGGGCCGCCGTCGGAGTACGCCGCGTTGATCTTGTCCGTGCCGTAGCCGGGGATCTGCACCTTCAGGTCGCGCGGGATCGAGACGACCGCGGTGGCCGCCTTGTCCGGGTCCAGGCGCACGAGGATCAGCGTGTCCGAGCGGGCCGCATGAGCGAGCTTGCGATCCTGGTAGCGCACGTCGGAGCCGATCACGAGGATCGTCTGCGGGCCGCCGCCGGGCACGTCGTCGAGGACGTTCTTGACGCCCGGGATGCCCTGGCCCTCCTTCTGCACGATCTGCACGAGCTGGTCGACCTCGAGCAGCGCCGCGGAGGCGACCGTCGCGGCGGTGAGCAGCACGATCAGGACCCCCGCGAGGAGGGCCTTCTTCAGGTTGCCCAGGCCAGGGCGCGGGGGCTTTTCAGGGTCGGGGCTCACGTGCGGTGAGAACGCGCTCGGGGATGCGCGAGTTGCGCGGAGCGGGGCGAAGATCCCAGGCCATCAGGGTAGCGGCCGCGGCCGCCGGATCCGCCGGTCACTCCACGGCGCGGAGCGGCGGCGCTGACGGCGCCTCGCTGGCGGCGCCGTGCGCGAGCCAGTGCGGCAGGTGGGCCACGAAGTCCCCGAGCGCCTGGCGGTAGCGGCGCAGCGAGGAGATCGAGACCCACTCCAGCGGCCCGTGGTGGCCGGCGCCGACGGGGCCGAACTCGACCGCCGGGATGCCCGCCTCGAGGAACGAGATCGCGTCCGACGCGCCGTCGCGGCCGATCGACAGGGCCTCCCCCTCGATGCTGCGGGCGACGGCCTCGCGCAGCGCCAGCACGTACGGGTTGCGGCGCGAGACGATCGCCGGCGCGCGGCGGAACGAGCGCACGACCTCGAGGTCCGGGATCGTCGCGATCTGCTCCAGGATCGCCGCCGGCTCCTGGCCGGGGAGAAAGCGGATGTCCACGTCGATGAAGCAGCGGTCCGGGACCTTGTTGAACGCATCGCCGCCGGCGATGCGCGCGAGGTTGATCGACGGCCGGTCGAACAGGTCGGACGACTCGCGGCTGAACGGCAGCGTCTCGATCCGCCGGAAGACGTCGTGCGCCTTGAGGATCGCGTTGTCGCCGAGCCACGGCGTCGAGCCGTGCGCCGCCGTCCCGCGCACCTCCAGGCGGATCGCGAGCACGCCCTTCGCCTGGATGCCGATGTGCAGGTCGGTGGGCTCGCCGGTGATCGCGAAGTCCGCAGCCAATCCGGCCGCGACGAGCCCGTCGGTCGACCGGTCGTCGACGTCCTCGGACTCCTCGTCGGGGACGCACACGAACTTCAGCCGGACCTCGTCCTGCCGTGTCGCGTCGTGCAGCGCGCACATCATCGCCGCCAGGGCGCCCTTCATGTCGTAGGCGCCGCGGCCGTAGAGCCGGTCGCCCTCGACGCGCGGCGTGAACTGCTCCTCGAACGCCGGCACGACGTCGAGGTGGCCGTGCAGGATGACGACGGGCCCATCCCGCGGGCCGGCCTCGGCGAGCACCACCGGCAGGCCGCCGTGGTCATGGCCGCGCACGTCGACGTCGCGCGTCTCGAGCCAGCCCTTGACGAACTCGGCCGCGACCAGCAGGCCCTCGGGCCTCGAGGTGTCGTACGCCATCAGCCGCTCGGCGAGCACGCGTTCGTCCACAGGACGGAGGATAGGCTCCGGCCATGGCCTCACGCATCGTCCTCTTCGGCGCCACCGGGTACACCGGCGGTCTGACCGCGCGCGAGCTCGTGCGCCGCGGCGGAGCCCCCGTGCTCGCCGGCCGCAGCGCGGAGCGCCTGGGGGTCCTGGCCGCCGAGCTCGGTGGGCTCGAGACCCGCGTCGCCGATGTCGCGCAGCCCGACACGGTGCGCGCGCTCGTCGGGCCGGGCGATGTCCTGATCTCGACCGTCGGCCCGTTCATGCGCTGGGGCGAGGCCGCGCTGGAGGCGGCGCTGGGCGCCGGGGCCCACTACCTCGATTCGACCGGCGAGGGCCCGTTCATCCGCCACGTCTTCGAGGACGCCGGCCCGCGCGCCGAGGCGGCGGGCATCGGCCTGCTCACCGCGATGGGCTACGACTACGTCCCCGGCAACCTCGCGGGCGCGCTGGCACTGCGCGACGCGGGCGAGCAGGCGACGCGCGTGGACATCGGCTACTTCTGGGAGGGCAGCTCGGCGGGCGGGATGAGCGGCGGGACCCGGGCGAGCGCCGCCGGGGCGTCGCTCGCGCCGGCGTTCAGCTGGCGAACCGGCAACCTGGTCAGCGAACGCGGCGCGCGGCGCGTCAGGCGCTTCGACCTCGGCGCCGGGCGCAGCGCCCAGGCGATCTCGATCGGCTCCAGCGAGCACTTCGCGCTTCCCCGGCTGGGCCGCAACGTGTGGGATGTCGACGTCTACCTCGGGTGGTTCGGCCCGGCCTCACGGGCCATGCAGGTGTTCGCCGCCGGCGCGGACCTCGCCACGAGGATCCCCGGCGTGAGGGCGGGCCTGGGCGCGCTGAGCGCCAGGATGGTCAAGGGATCGACCGGCGGCCCCGACGCGGCGGCGCGGGCCGCGACCCGCTCGGTGATCGTCGCCGAGGCCTCGGACGCCGGCGGGAGGCGGCTGAACAGCGTCCGCCTCGTCGGGCCCAACGGCTACGACCTGACCGCCGGCTTCCTCGCCTGGGGCGCCGAGCAGGCGGCCGCCGGGAAGCTCAGGGCGAGCGGCGCGCTCGGCCCGGTCGACGGCTTCGGCCTCGACGAGCTCGAGGCGGCGGCCGCCGACTACGGGCTCGTGCGCGACTGACGGGCTCAGGGCCCGGCGGAGCCCTCGGCGACCAGCAGGAACGTCTCCCAGCGGCGCTTGTCCGCCAGGGCGCGGCGCTGGGCCTCCGTGTGCGGCGCAGCGGCCGTGACCTGGGACTCGGCGCGCGTCAGCTTCTCGCGGAGATCGGCGACGTCGAGCTCACGCGGGTCGATCGCGTCCTCGACGAGCACGAGCGCGCGGTTGCCGCCGACCTGGATGTACCCCTCGCCCTGGGCGAAGCGCACGATCTCCGTCTCGCCCCGGTAGAGGCGCAGCTCGGCCGGCTCGAGCAGGCCGAGCAGCGGCGTGTGGTTGGCCAGGATGCCGATCGAGCCCGTCGTCGTACGGGTCGAGAGCATCTCGACCTCCTCGTTGAAGACCTCACCCTCCGGGGTGAGGACCTCGACCTGGAACGTGGCGCGGGCCATGCGCTCGCTCAGCCCTTCGCTGCGGCGACGACGTCGTCGATCGAGCCCTTGAGCAGGAACGCCGACTCGGGCAGGTCGTCGTGCTCGCCGTCGATGAGCTCCTTGAACGAGCGCACCGTCTCGGCGATCGGGACGTACTGGCCGGGCGTGCCGGTGAACTGCTCGGCGACGCTGAACGGCTGCGAGAGGAAGCGCTCCACCTTGCGGGCGCGCTGGACGGTGACCTTGTCCTCCTCGGAGAGCTCGTCGATGCCGAGGATCGCGATGATGTCCTGGAGCTCCTTGTAGCGCTGCAGGATCTCCTTGACGCGCGTGGCGACCGCGTAGTGCTCCTGGCCGACGGTGTCGGGCTTGAGGATCGTCGAGGTCGAGTCGAGCGGGTCGACGGCCGGGTAGATGCCCTTCTCCGAGATCGACCGCGAGAGCACCGTCGTGGCGTTCAGGTGGGCGAACACGGAGGCCGGCGCCGGGTCGGTGAGGTCGTCGGCCGGCACGTAGATGGCCTGCACCGAGGTGACCGAGCCGTTGCGCGTGGAGCTGATGCGCTCCTGCAGCTGGCCCATCTCGGTCTCGAGGGTCGGCTGGTAGCCGACCTGCGAGGGCATGCGCCCGAGCAGCGCCGAGACCTCGGAGCCCGCCTGGACGAAGCGGAAGATGTTGTCGATGAACAGCAGCACGTCCTGGCCGGCGACGTCGCGGAAGTACTCCGCCATCGTCAGGCCGGCGAGCGCGACGCGCATGCGGGCGCCGGGCGGCTCGTTCATCTGGCCGAAGACGAGCATCGTCTTGTCGATGACGCCCGACTCCTTCATCTCGCGCCACAGGTCGTTGCCCTCGCGCGAGCGCTCGCCCACGCCGCAGAACGCGGACAGGCCGCCGTGCTCCTTGGCGAGGTTGTGGATCAGCTCCTGGATGAGGACCGTCTTGCCGACGCCGGCGCCGCCGAACAGGCCGACCTTGCCGCCCTTGGCGTACGGCGCGAGCAGGTCGACGACCTTGATGCCGGTCTCGAAGATCTCGTTGGTCGGCGTGAGGTTCTCGACGTCGGGGGCCGAGCGGTGGATCGGCCAGCGCTCCTTGACCTCGATCTCCGGCCCCTCGTCGATCAGGTCGCCGAGCACGTTGAAGATGCGGCCGAGCGTGATTTCGCCGACGGGCACCGAGATCGGCCCGCCGGTGTCGGTCACCTCGACGCCGCGCGCCAGGCCATCGGTCGTGTCCATCGCGACCGCGCGCACGCGGTCGTCGCCGAGCAGCTGCTGGACCTCGAGCACGAGCGTGCCGCCGTGCAGCTCCACCGTCAGTGCGTTGTTGATCTGCGGCAGCGTCCCGGCGAAGACGGCCTCGACGACGACGCCCTTGATCTCCTCGATGCGGCCCACGTTCTTCGAGGTGCGGGCGGCGGGGATGGTTGCGGCTTCCATGGTGGTCCTCTGAGCGTTGGCGGTTCTACGGTGAAAAAGGGTTTCGCATCTCCGGCCCCGCCTGCGGCGGGAGCCTTCGATCGACGTCAGCTAGGTGAGACTCTCAGCCCCGGCGACCACTTCCATGATCTCCTGGGTGATCTCGGCCTGACGGACGCGGTTCATCTCGAGCGTCAGGTCGTCGATGACCTCGTTGGCGTTCTCCGAGGCGGTGCGCATCGCGGTCATGCGCGCGCCGTGCTCGGAGGCGGTGGACTCCAGCAGTGCGCGGTAGATCGAGATGTCCACGTAGTCGGGGACCAGCCGCGCGAGGATGCCCTCGGGGCTCGGCTCGTACTCGACCAGCGCGCGCGTCCCGGGCAGCGGATCCTCGGGACCCTCGTCCGCCTCGGTGAGCGCCTCGTCGATCGTCGCGCGCTGCAGCGGCAGCAGCACCTCACGGCGGACCTCCTGGGTCAGCGGCGAGATGTAGCCGTTGTAGAAGACCTCGACCTTGTCGACGCTGCCGTCGATGTAGGCGGCGCTGAGCTCGCCGGAGATCCGGCGCGCGTCAGCGAACGACGGGCGGTCGGAGAAGCCGACGTACGACCCGGCCGGCTCGAGCTTGCGGAAGACCAGCGAGGAGACCCCGCGACGCCCGGCGGCGTAGTACTCGACGTTCTTGCCGTCGGCGGTGTGCTCGGCGGCGGCACGCAGCGCGGCGCGGATGATCTGCGAGTTGAACGCGCCCGCGAGCCCGCGGTCGCCCGTGACGAGCAGCAGCGCGACCGTCGACTCCTGCTCGTGCTCGATGAGGATCGGGTTGCTGGCCAGCTCGCCGCTCGAGGCGGCCTCGGCGGCCTGCCGGGTCATCCGGCGCAGCGCGCCGGCGTAGGGGCGCATGGCCGCGATGCGCTGCTCGGCGCGGCGCAGGCGCGCCGCGGCGACCATCTGCATCGCGCGGGTGATCTTCGCGATGTTCTTGACGGAGTCGATCCGCTGTTTGACGTCGCGCTGAGCCATGGGAACGGGTGCGACCAGCCGCTAGGCGGTCGCCGCCGCCTCCTTCTCGACCTCGTCGGCGGGCGCCTCGTCGGCGGCCTCGGGCGCGTGCAGGCCCTCTTGGGCGCGGGTGGTCTCGCCGACCGCGGTCTCGGTCAGCGGCTGGCCCTCCTCGTCGAGGTCGTAGCCGAAGTCGTCCGCGTAGCCGGCGACGACCTTGCGCAGCTCGGCCTGCGTCTCGTCGGACCAGTCGCCGCCCTTGATCTTCGCGAGCGTCGGCGCGGCCTCGGCGCGCACGCGCTGGGTCAGGCCCTCGAGGAACTCGGGGATCCGCGGCGTCAGGATGCGATCGGTGAAGCCGCTGGTCGCGGCGAAGACCTGCGCGACCTGGACCTCGACCGGCACGGGGTGGCGCTCGTTCTGGTTCAGCGTGGCGACCAGGCGCGCACCGCGCGCGAGCGTCTTCTGCGTGTCCGCGTCGAGGTCCGAACCGAACTGCGCGAAGGCCTCCAGGTCGCGGAACTGCGAGAGCTCGATCTTCAGGCGGCCGGCGATCTTCTTCATCGGGCTGATCTGCGCGTCGCCGCCGACGCGCGACACCGAGATGCCGACGTTGATGGCCGGGCGCACGCCGGAGAAGAACAGCTTGGGCTCGAGGAAGATCTGCCCGTCGGTGATCGAGATGACGTTCGTCGGGATGTACGCCGAGACGTCGCCGGCCTGCGTCTCGATGATCGGCAGCGCGGTCAGCGATCCGCCGCCGAGCTCGTCGTTGAGCTTCACCGCGCGCTCGAGCAGGCGGCTGTGCAGGTAGAAGACGTCGCCCGGGTAGGCCTCGCGACCCGGCGGGCGGCGCAGCAGCAGCGACATCTGGCGGTAGGCGAAGGCGTGCTTGGTGAGGTCGTCGTAGATCGCGACGACGTGCCCGCCGTTGTAGAGGAAGTGCTCGCCCATCGCGGCGCCGGCGTACGGCGCCATGAACTTGATCGGGGCGGCCTCGTCGGCGGCGGCGGCGACGATGATCGTGCGCTCCAGCGCGCCGTGCTCGGCGAGCGTCTCGGCGAGCTGGACGACGGTCGCCATGCGCTGGCCGATCGCCACGTAGACGAAGACGAGGTCCGAGTCCTTGTTGTTGATGATCGTGTCGAGCGCGATCGACGTCTTGCCGGTCTGGCGGTCGCCGATGATCAGCTCGCGCTGGCCGCGGCCGATCGGGATCATCGCGTCGATCGCCTTGAGGCCGGTCTGCATCGGCTCGCTGACCGGCTGGCGCTGGACGACGCCGGGCGCCTTGAACTCGGCGGGGCGCACCTCGGTCGTGTTCAGCGCGCCCTTGCCGTCGAGCGGGTTGCCGAGCGGATCGACGATGCGGCCCAGCAGCTGCTCGCCGACCGGGATCTCGAGCAGGCGGCCCGTGCGCTTGACGGTGTCGCCCTCGACGATCTTCTGCCAGTCGCCGAAGAGCACCGCGCCGACGTTGTCGGACTCGAGGTTGAGGGCCAGCCCGGTGACGTCGCCGGGCAGCTCGAGCATCTCGAACGACTGGCAGTTCTCCAGGCCGTGGACACGGGCGATGCCGTCGCCGATGGACAGCACCGTGCCGACCTCGGTCAGCTCGGCGCCCCCGGCTTCGAGCCCCTCGATGCGGGACTTGAGGATGCTCGTGATCTCGTCGGGCTTGATCTGCATGGCGTGGTGTGCTCCTTGAGGGTCGTCGCGGCCTAGGCCTGCGCGACCTGCTTGCGAAGGTGTTCGAGACGGTTGCGGATGGAGGCGTCGAGGATCGCGTTGCCGACCCGGACGATGAAGCCGCCCACGATCGACGGGTCGACGGCGGTGCTGAGCTGGACGTTACGCCCGGTCTGGCGGCCGATCTCGTCGCCGATCCGCTCGGTGACGCTCGCGTCGAGCGGCACGGCGCTGGTGACGGTCACCGGCAGCAGGTCGCGGGCGTCGTCCCACAGGCGCTGGTACTCGCGGCGGATGCGGAAGATCGCCGGCAGCCGGTGGTTCTCGACGAGGACGTCGAGCACGTTCGAGATCGCCGGGTCGGCGTCCTGGATCGTGCGGCGCATGCCGTCCTTCTTCTCCTCCGTCGAGAAGTACGGGGAGAAGAAGAAGAGCCGCATGTCGGCGCTGGCCTCGAGCGCATCGGCGACCTGGCCGAGCTGCTCGCCGATCACGTCGAGCCTGTCGCGCTCCTGCGCGACCTCGAACAGCGAGCGGCCGTAGACCTGGGCGATCTGCTCCATCAGCGCACTAGTTCCTGCGATCGCCGCTCAGGGATGAGAAGTCCAGGTCGGCGAGCGCCTCGTCGACGAGGCGCCGCTGGTCGTCGCCCGTGAGGACGCGGCCGGTGACCTTCTCGGTGGCCAGGATCGTGAGGTCGGCGACCTCCGAGCGGATCTGCTCGATCGCGCGACGGGTCTCCGCCTCGACGTCCCTGCGCGTCTGCTCGAGCAGCTCCTCGCGCTGGGCGCGCGCCTGATCCTTGGAGTCCGACTCGAACGCCTCGGCGTTCTTGCGTGCGCGCAGGACGATGTCGTCGGCCTGCGTGCGCGCCTCCTTGAGCCGTTCGCGGTACTCCGCGAGCAGCGCCTCGGACTCGGACTTCATCGCCTCGGCGCTCGTGATCGAGTCCTCGATCAGCGCGGCGCGCTTCTCGAGCGCCTCGCGGATCCGCGGGAACGCGAACTTGTTCAGCACCCAGAGCGTCGCGAAGAACGCGATCAGCGTCCAGATCATCAGCCCGACGTTCGGGCTGACGAGGAAGTTGCTGCTCTGCTCGGCAGCGACGACGGGTTGAGCGATCGCGAGCATCGTCGGGCGCTCCTTCTACCCGAGGAAGAAGGCGATGAGGCCGAAGATGAAGGCGTAGAACACGATCGCCTCGGTCAGCGCGAAGCCGAGCCACTGGATCGAGGTGATCTCATCCTTCATCTCGGGCTGGCGGGTCACCGACTCGATGACCTTGCCGAAGATGTAGCCGACGCCGATGCCCGGGCCGATCGTGCCGAGACCCGCGCCGATGCCGAGCGCAATGGCCTTCATGCCCTTGCGCCCGTACTCCTGGGCGACCTGGGAGGTCACGCCCGACTGAGCGACGAGCTCGTTGATGATGTGGAGGTCCACGGTTCCGGTGCTCCTTAGTGTTCTTCGGCGACCGCGCCGCCGAGATAGATCGCTGCGAGGGTGGTGAAGATGAAGGCCTGCAGGGTCGCCACGAGGCCGACCTCGAAGAGGAAGAAGGCCACCGCCATCGTGCCGGTGATGAGGCCGAGCACGGCCGACCCGGCGATGCCGAGGTTCAGCAGGACGACGAGGCCGCCGCCCATGAACAGGATCAGCAGGTGCCCCGCCAGGATGTTGGCGAAGAGTCGTACCGAGAGCGAGACGATGCGCACCAGGTGCGAGATCACCTCGATGAGGAAGATCGGGATCACGGCCGCGCCCTCGACGCCCGCCGGCACCCAGCCCTTGAGGTAGCGGACGAAGCCCTTGGCCCTGATGCCCTCGTAGTGGTAGCTGAGGACGACGCAGAACGTGAGGATCAGCGGGACCGACAGGTTCGCGGTGGCCGCGTACAGCGCGAACGACGGGATCTGCAGGCCGAAGATGTCGACCTTGTGCTCCGTGTTCGTCGGCAACGGCAGGTACCCGAGCATGTTCGAGAACCAGATGAACAGGAAGATCGCGGCGAGGAACGGGAACCAGCGGCGCAGCATCTTGCCGTCGAGGTTGCCCTTCGTGATCCCCTGGACGAGGCCGTAGTAGCCCTCGACGATCACCTGGAAGTAGCCGGGGCGCCCGATCGCGGTCATCCGCCGTCCGATCCAGATCATCGTCACGCATGTCAGGATCGACGCGACGATCACGTAGAAGACGGCCTTGTTGATCGAGAGGTCCAGGCCGCCGACGTGCACCGAGATCCACGGCTCGAGCTTGAACTCGTTCTGGGGCTTGTAGTTCTCGTTGATGTTCAGCGCGAACGCCCCCGTGGGCGCGGTGAGCGCGAGCGCGAACGGCATGGCGAGGGCGAGCAGACGGGCGCGCATCAGGAGGGCTGCTCCGCGCGGGGCTGGTCGAAGGGGCGCAGGATCATGGACACGGTGAAGGAGACGGAGAAGATCACGAGGAACAGGACGGCGGCGGCGAGGCCGGCGTCGTTCTCCACCATGCCCACGGCGAAGATCGTAAGGGCTACGAGCCATCCGCGTCCGATCATCGACCCCGTGACCCATCCGGCGACGTGCTTCGGGTCGCTCGACTCCCGGGCCCTGCGGTTCGTCCAGAGCTGGATGCCACGCTGTGCGAGCCATGCGACCGCGCCGCCGAGGTAGCCCAGCAGGGGCCACCCCGCGAGGATGAACACCGGCAGCGCCAGTGCGAGGACGACGAGGTCGAGATGGCGCAGCATCGAGGTCGTCATCGCGGGCTCACAGATCCCGGAAGCGCGAGTGGACAAGGACGATGCCGACGACCGGGCCGATGAACAGGCCGAGCAGCCCGAGCGCCACAGGCGCTCCGACGAGCGCGCCGATCCCGAAGCCGATCGCCGCGCACAGCACGATCGTCGCGAGCAGCAGGCTGCCGGCGGCCGCGGCGCGCATCGTGGGCTTCGATGGCTCGCTCATCGCGATCGGGGGTCGGCGGGGGGTCGGAAGATCGATGCATGGGACATGGTGCGGCGCGCGCGGCCGGAGCCGGGAACGGCGCGACCCGCGCGGGGACGCGGGTCACAGGGAACGAACGCCTCGGTGGAGGCTTTCGTCGACGGCTGCGTCAGCCTATCGCATCAGCCGACTTTGTGACAGCTTTGTGACACATCGTGACGGGTGCCACGAGCCGCGGAGGCCGGTTGCCGGTTGCGGTCCGGGACGACGGACGGCATACTGCCGCGCCGATCATGGCACCCGCCGCACACGACACCCCGGCCGGCCGCGCGCGCGCCCGCGGCGCATCGCGCTCGGCGCGGCTCTGGCACTCGCCCTGAGCCTCGCCGCGCCCGCCGCCGCGCTCGCCGTGCGCCTGCCGACGGGCGCCGAGGCCCGCGCGCTCCTGCGGGCCTTCAAGCACGACCGCAGCCACCCAAGAGGGGCGTCGATCGCCAGCATGCGCGTGTCGACCGCCGGTCCGTGGTCGCGTGTCGACTGGGTCCCGCCCGCGGCGTCGGGCTCGCGCGCTACGACGGCGGTCAAGATCATCACCGTGCGGAGCTCGTACTACTCGGGCGGACCCAAGCATCCGGCGCCGGCCAAGCGCCCGCCGCCCAAGACGCGCAAGGACCTCGACAACCACATCCACCTGCGGCTCGGTGTGTCGGTGACCGGACGCGAGGACGCCTCCGAGTCCACGTCGACGCCCACGACGGGCGACTGCCTGGGTGTCGACACCGGCCGGATCACGAGCAACGCGACCTTCAGCTGGACCGAGCACTGGGACATCGACCTCGACGGGATCGGCAACCCGCTGCTCCTGCAGTTCGTCTCCCACGACCTCACGCCGTTCCTGGGCAGCGCAAACGATGCGCTCACCTCCACCAGCCAGGACTGCGACGGCCAGCCGGCGACGGTGACCTGCACGACGACGGCCGGCCCCGACCACAGCTCGGCGCTGACGTTCATCGACGACACCGGCGTGACGCTGCCCTCGGCGCTGACGCCCACCCGGCGCGACTGCAGCGACGGCTCGGCGCCTGACAACTACGACATGCCGCGCTGGCTGCGTACGGCCGACCTCGCCGTGAAGATCCCGCTCCTGGCCGGCGCCGGCGGCATCGTGAACGTCCGGGACCGCTACGACGTGAGCTTCCCGGCATCGAACCCGAGCCCGGACGGGCCATCGACCGGGACCGGGCTCGGCCTGTGCCGGTCCACGTTCGACACGTGCAGCGACACGATCAGCTGGTCGGGCACGGTCACCGCCCGCGTGCTCGCCTGAGCGCGGCCGGACTACGCCGACGCCGCGGCGGTGACGCGCTGCGCCCGCGCCGAGCGGGACGCGGCCCGCGCCGGAACCTCCGGCTGCGCGGGCAGCAGGTGGCCGATGCTCCGGTAGACCTTCTGGTTGACCGCCATGCCGCAGTGCGAGCTGTCGACCTCGACGTGGCGTGCCTGCGGGTCGATGCACGCGCGCCAGTGCAGGACGCCGTCGCTGCGCGAGTAGATCGAGGTGAGCGCGACCGTCTCCGGCACGTCGTCGTCGAGGTCGGTCCAGAAGTCCGTGCAGCACCCGACCGGGTCCAGGCCGAACTTGTACGCCTCCCAGCTCTCCTCGCATCCGGGGCCGATCAGCCCGCCGCCGCGCAGGCGCTGGACGCGCTGCAGCGTGCGGATCTGCAGGCGCAGGACGGCGTGGAAGTCGTCCATCGTGGCGACCAGCGGCGAGCCGAGCGTGATGACGTGGTTGACGTGATCGGGGTTGCGCACGCCGATCACGCGGCCGAACATCCCGCCGCGGCTGTGCCCGATGATCGCGACCTCGCGCCCGTAGCGCTCGCTCAGCGTGCGCACGCGCTCCTCGAGGCGCCGGACCGACTTCTCCGAGCACTCGACGTTGGAGGTGATGCCGGAGCTGTGCGCGCGGTAGCCCATCCGCCGCAGCCACTGGGTCATCAGCGCGAGGCTGTTGTCACCGGCCATGAAGCCCGGGATCAGGAGGACCGGCTGGCCGTCGCTGCGGGGCACACCCTGGCCGCGCCACAACGCGCTCGTGAGCAGGCTCGCAGCCTCCCCCGCTGTCCGGCTCTCACGCCAGATCGCTGGCCCCCCCGTGACCCCAACCATGCGCATGGAAACCTATCGGCTGAACTGGACGGTGTGTCAAGTCCCTCGAACGCGGCACCCCGCCGCTGCTCGCGGGACCTGCCAGTTCAACGCTTGGACAGGTGCAGAACGTGCACGCTGGGCCGGAATCCGGCGCGTGCGTAGACCCGCCCGGCGGCGTCGCCGCCGGGCGTCAGGAACGCCAGCTCGGCCCCCTGCGCGAACGCCGCACGGGCGGCCGCCGCCGTCAGCGCCGCCGCGATCCCCTGCCGGCGGTGCGGCGCCGGGACCCCGACGGCGACGATCTCCGTGACGCCCAGCTGCGCCGGCTGCCAGGAGGCGGCGCCGAGCGGCTCTCCGCCCGCGCCGCGCGCGAGCACGCTGTCCGGCCCGCGCCGGCGGAAGCGGGCGACCTGGGCGCTCGCAGATGGCTCGGGCGCGGCCGGCCCGGCGAACGCGGCAGCGCGACGATCGGTACGAGCTCGCGGCCCTCCTGGGCCATCGCGCGCAGCGCGTCCTGGATGCGCCGCGCCTCCCCGCCGGAGGCCCGGTCCACTACTTGCGGGCGGCCGGAGCGGCGCGGCGGCGGGCCGCCAGCGCCTGCAGGCGCGCGACGCGGCTCTTCAGCACGACGTAGGCCTGGCGCGCCGTGCCGTCAGCGTTGACCAGGCCCGAGTCCCAGGTCGCGGTGCCGGGCTGCGCCTGCCAGTCGTAGACGTAGACGCGCTTGATGCGAGGGCTGAGCGCGGTCAGCTTGTCGAGGACGAACTTCGTCGCGGCCGCCGCGTGGGGCTCGCCCTCGGGGAACTGGACCTTGCTGTTGTTGTGGCGCGAGACGATGCCGCCCGTCTCCGTCAGCCAGATGTCGCCGGGGACCGAGCGCAGCATCGAGCGTGTGCCCGACGTCTTGAAGAGGTTGGCGTCGAGGTAGTTGTGCAGCCCCCAGACGGCGGGCTCCCTGTGGGCGGCGATCCGGAAGGCGCTCGTCCAGGCCTGGATGTTCGGCAGATCGACGAGCTCGGCCGCCAGGATGGTGCAGCCCGGGCAGTTCGCCTGCATGCCGCGCCAGAAGCGCGCGACGAGGTCCGGGCGCTTGTACACGGCCTCGCCGGCGAGGTTGGCCTCGTTCCAGGTCGCGTACAGGTGGACCCACGGATAGCGCTGACGGAACGCCTGGAAGGCCGCCGCGAACTGCGCGGGTGTCGGCAGCTGATGGAAGTCGGTGCGCGAGCGCCCGAAGGTGACGAGCGGATCGACGCCGGCGGCGCGTGCGGCGCCGAGCCATGCGTCGATCTGGTCGCGCTGCCAGGGGCTGAAGATGCCGTTCCAGCCGACGAGCAGGCGCGCGTCGTGGATGTTCGTCGCCGTGAACAGCGGGTCGGCGAACACCGACGGCTGCTGCTCGGCGATGCCGACCGTCGCAGGAGCCGCGATGACCGCGGGCTTCTTGACCTTCTTGCGGGCCTTCGCGGACTTCTTCTTCGCCACGGGCGTCGTGCCCGGCGAGGGAGCGCCGGCCTGCGCACCGGCCAGGGGCGCGGCGACGAGCAGCACGAGCAGCGCAGCGGCGGTCGCGAGCCCACAAAGGAGCGGGGACGGCATACGGCCGCCGAGGTGTGAGGGAAGCACTGGAGGGAGTCGGAGAGGGGCGGACTACCGGGGCCCGCCGCGCTGGAGGCACGGCGAGGCCCCATGAAGGTAGCGCCTGCGGCCGACGGATGCGCCGGCCCGGTGGTGCTACGCGAGCGCCCGGCGGGCCTGCTCGCGGTCCAGACGGCCGGCGAGCGCTGCCAGCGCCGCCGCCGTCCGCACTCGCAGGCGCCCCGGTGGGGGCTGCTCGCGAGCTGCGCGTCCCTCGCCCGCACGTGCGCGCTCTGCAGCGGTCGCGTGGGCGAGGTGGAGGTGGATCAGGGTATGCATGGGACGGTGACCTCCTGAGGTCATGTCGTGGTGTGAGGACCACCGCCCGGGACGGGGAGATGCCGCGATGTGGCGCTGCGACGCGCTCGGGATCTCGGGCGGTGAAGCCCGCGACCCGGCGCGGAGTGGTGCCTAGGACGCGAGCTCGCGTGGGCGCACGAGCACCGGACCGGACATGCCGGCGGTGATCATGCGGGTGTGGTTCTTCGCGAAGCTCATACGTCCACCTCCGCGCTCGAGTGAGCGAGGGCTGCGGAACCGTAGCACCGCTCGCGCCGGTCCTCAAGGTTCACTTAGAAGGTGTTTCAGAATGAGACGGGCGCGCCGGGGTGGTGGTTCCGTGGATGCCGGGCGGGGCGCGGTTTCGCAGGCGATGCCGGTGGCATCGGCAAGAAGCCGCGGGCCGATCCGGCGCCGCGGAAGCGCCACATCCGCGCGCTCGGCTTTCTGAAAGGCCTTCTTACGCCGGCGCGGCGGCCTCCAGGCCGACGCCGATGATCTTCAGCCGGCGGTTCAGGGCCGTGAACGCGAAGTCGCTCGTCTGCGCGTTCGTGTACCCGAGGATCGCCGGCCCGTGCGGGTCGGCGCCCCGCGGCACGAGAACGTCCGAGGCGACCGGCAGCAGCTCGACGAGCTTGTTGCGCGTGACCTCGCGCAGGCGCGGATCGCGGCACTTCTGCTGCAGGAACCACGTCCCGTAGGCGACATGGCGGTGCTCGTCCTGCGAGATCCTGCGAAAGCCCTCGAGGAAGCCCGGCAGCAGCCGTTCGCGTTCCAGGAACTCGGTGATGAAGTGCTGACCGGTCAGGGCGAGCATCCCCTCGATGACCATCATGTAGATCGTCACGTACTCGACCTTCGCCTCGAGGTCGCGCGGGTCGTCCAGGAGCCTGCGGTTCGCGCCGACGAGCTCGCGGTCGAAGAGGATCTCGAACGGGGCGCTGAGATGCCGGCGGGCCCAGTCCAGGCGTTCCTCGAAGCTCCCGTCGACGCCGATCACCTGCTCGAAGAAGCGGTTGAAGTGCTGTGCGTGGCGCGCCTCGTCGACCTGCTGGGTGCAGAGGAACGCCTCCTCGCTCTGGTCCTCGTAGGCGCTGACGAGGCCGCCGAACTGCGTCGTGACGCGCTCCTCCCCGATGAAGAAGCCCGACAGGTTCCAGGCCAGCTGGCCCTTCTGCGCGCCGGACATCGCCGCCCAGTCGCGCCGGTCGCGGCTGAGGTCGATCGTCGCCGACACCCAGTTCTGGCGTTCCCACAGCTCGTAGAGCTGTTGCGGGTCCATCAGCCGGGCGGTCTGGAGCATGCGGGCGATCGTAGGTCGCCCTGTGACAGACCGTCAAGCGGCCTCCACCGGCGGTGGTAGCCTCGCGCCATGGCTTCAGCGCAGCGTCGCGGGGGAACGACGACCGCCAAACGCGCGGCGGTTCAGGCGGCGGTGCTGAAGGCGACCGAGGAGCTGCTCTCCGAGGGCGCCTCGTACGCCGACCTGGGGATCGAGCGCATCGCCACGCGCGCGGGCATCTCGCGCACCGCGTTCTACTTCTACTTCGCCGACAAGCGCGAGCTCCTGATGCGCCTCACCGAGGACGTCACCGAGCTGCTGCTCGAGCAGGCGGACATCTGGTGGTCGGGCGCCGGCGACCCGGCGGCGCAGCTGCGCGTCGCGCTGACGAACATCGCCGGGCTCTACGACGAGCACGCCGTCCTGCTGCGGGCCGTCGTCGAGGTCTCGACCTACGACGAGGAGGTCGCCCAGTTCTGGCGCGGGCTGATCGGCCAGTTCGTCGAGGCGACCGAGCGGCGCATCGAGCTCGAGCGCGCCGACGGCCGCTCGACCTGCCCGGACCCCGGCGGGACCGCGTTCGCGCTCACCTGGATGGTCGAGCGCACGTACTACCAGCAGCTCGTGCAGAGCGAGCGGGTGCGCCGCGACCAGGCGGTCGAGGCGCTCACCGAGATCTGGATCCGGACGATCTACGCCTGACCGGCGCTCTCGATGTCCTCGGGACGAACCGCGTCGAACTGGCCGGTCTCGAGCTTCTCGGTGACGTCGGACTCGATCTCCGCCTCGCTGACGTCCGGGCGCTGGCGCCGCAGGCGCCCTTCGCGCAGGCGCTTGAACTTGAGGATCTCGAGCACGTAGACGAGGTAGACGCTCGCGCCGAGGACCACCAGGGCCATCACGGCGACGACCACGGCCCAGCCCGTCTTGAGGTTGCCGCCGTCGTCCGAGTACGGGATGAACCGCAGCGAGACGGCGAAGCCCGCGACCAGCATCGTCCAGGCGTAGAGGTAGAGCACGGTGCGACGCTGGCTGAAGCCGATCCGGCTGAGCCGGTGGTGGAAGTGGCTCTGATCTGCGACGTAGACCGGCCTGCGGTACTTCAGCCGCTTGAGCACGACGAACGTCGTGTCCAGGAACGGAACGGCGAGCACGATCAGCGGGAAGACCAGCGCCAGGACGGCCTGCGTCTTGACCGCGCCCTCGATCGCGACGCAGCCGAGCAGCAGGCCGAGCAGGTTCGAGCCGGCGTCGCCCATGAAGATGCTCGCCGGGTGGAAGTTGTAGATCAGGAACCCGGCCGCGGCTCCGGCCGTGATCGCGGAGAGCGTCGCCGCGGTCCCCCGGGAGAGGTCGAACGCGATGACGGCGAACGCGACCGCGCTGATCGCGCAGACCCCCGCGGCGAGCCCGTCGATCCCGTCGGAGAAGTTCACGACGTTCATGACGAACACGAGCCCGAGGACCGTCAGCGGACCCGCGGCGTCGCCGAGATCGATCGCGCCGGCGAACGGCAGCGTGATGTGGCCGGCCGTCACCCCGGCGGCGACCGGGATCGTCGCCGCCGCCACCTGCCCGACGAACTTCACGAACGGCGGCAGGTCGAAGCGGTCGTCGAGCGCGCCGACGATCGTGATCACGATGGCGCCCGCGAGGATCCCGCGCATGCGCGCGCCGGCCGGGGGCAGGTGGAGGTTGAGGAACAGCGCGCTCGCCACGAGGACCGCGGCGAGGATCGCGAGGCCTCCGAGCAACGGCGTCTCCCCCGCTGACAGGCCGCGCTCGCGCGGGCGGTCGACCGCGCCGACGCGCCGGGCGAAGCGCGCGGTCAGGGGCGTGAGCAGGACCGCGACCGCGAAGGCGACCACGAAGCCCAGGATCGCGTCGCGATGGGTCATCGGCGCCGAACCCTAGTCACGGTCCGGCCGGACTCCCGTCGCGCCCTACACGGCCGCAGGCGCGCCGAGATACTCGTACAGCGGATGACGGTCGGCGATCAGGGCGGTGCGCTCCGTGAGCTCGGTCTTCTGCGCCTCGTAGGCGGGGGTGAGCGCCGTCGCGATGATCTGCCCGATCTGCGCGAAATCCTCGGCCTGCAGCCCGCGCGTGGCGAGCGCGCTCGTCCCGACCCGCAGGCCGCTCGTCACCATCGGCGGACGGGGATCGAACGGGACCGCGTTGCGGTTGACCGTGATGCCGATCTCGTGCAGGCGGTCCTCGGCCTGCTTGCCGTCGAGGTCGGCGTCGCGGAGGTCGACGAGGACGAGGTGCACGTCGGTCCCGCCGGTCACGACGCTGACGCCGTGGCCGGCCTGCAGCAGCGCGTCCGACACCGCCTGTGCGCCGGCGACGGTGCGGCGCTGGCGCTCGCGGAAGGGCTCCGTCTGCGCGATCCCCAGCGCGACCGCCTTGCCCGCGATCACGTGCATCAGCGGGCCGCCCTGCTGCCCCGGGAAGACCGCGGAGTTGATCTTCTTGGCGTACTCCTCGCGGCAGAGGATCATCCCGCCGCGCGCGCCGCCCAGCGTCTTGTGGATCGTCGTCGTCACGACGTCCGCGTGCGGCACCGGGCTGGGATGCAGCCCGGCGGCGACGAGACCCGCGAAGTGGGCCATGTCGACCAGCAGGTAGGCGCCGACCTCGTCGGCGATCGCGCGGAAGCGCGCGAAGTCCTGAAAGCGCGGGTAGGCCGACCAGCCCGCCACGATCATCTTCGGCCGGTGCTCCTTGGCGAGCCGCTCGACCTCGTCCATGTCGAGCTGGTGGGTCTCGGGGCTCACCTCGTAGGCGACGACCTTGTAGAGCTTCCCGGAGACGTTGAGGCGCATCCCGTGCGTGAGGTGCCCGCCGTGCGCGAGCGAGAGGCCCATCAGCGTGTCGCCGGGCTCCAGCAGTGCCTGGTAGACGGCGGTGTTCGTCTGCGCGCCGGCGTGCGGCTGGACGTTCGCGTGCTCGGCCCCGAACACCTCCTTGGCGCGGGCGATCGCCAGCTCCTCGGCGACGTCGACGAACTCGCAGCCGCCGTAGTAGCGCTTTCCCGGGTAGCCCTCGGCGTACTTGTTCGTGAGCACGCTGCCCTGGCACTCGAGCACCGCGCGCGGGACGAAGTTCTCCGAGGCGATCATCTCCAGCGTGCGCTGCTGGCGATCGAGCTCGTTGGCGAGCACCTCGGCGACCTGAGGATCGACGTCGGCCAGCGGGCGGTTGAAGAAGTCGGGCGGCAGCTCGGTCATCGTGCTCCGATGGTATCCCCCCGCCCGGCCCGTCGCCGGTGCGCGATCAGGGCTCGATCGCGGCGATCTGGTCCACGCGGCGCTGGTGGCGGCCGCCCTCGAACGGCGCGGCGAGGAAGCGGGCCACGATCGCGTCCGCGTCCGCCGGCGCGAGCCGAGCGCCCGACAGCGTGATGACGTTCGCGTCGTTGTGCCTGCGGGCCATCTCGGCCTCGTCGGGGTCGTGGGCGTTCACGGCGCGGATCCCGGCGACCTTGTTGGCCGCGATCGCCACGCCGTTTCCCGACCCGCAGGTCAGCACCGCACGGTCGGCCTCACCAGCGGCGACCGCCCGCGCGCCCTGCGCGGCGAACTGCGGGTAGTCCACCGGCTCGGCGGACGTCGTGCCCACGTCGACGACGTCGTGCCCCGCGGCGGTGAGGGTGGCCCGGACGTGCTCCTTGAGCGCAAAGCCGGCGTGATCGGAACCGACGACGATTCTCACGTGGCCTCCAGCTCCCGCATCCCGTCGTCGATCGAGATCACGGGCGCGTAGCCGAGCTGGGCGCGCGCCTTCGAGATGTCGATCGTCGTCTCGAGCGAGGACAGCCAGACCGCGAGCCGCGTGACGGGCGGGCGGCCCTTGAGTGGCAGCGAGCGCCACAGCGCCTCGCCGGAGGCGGCTGCGGCGCGCGCGAGCGGCGCCGGGATGCTGCGCCCGGGAGGAGTCACGCCGGCGGTGGCGAGCAGCCGCGTCACGAAGTCCCGGAAGACGACCGGGTCCCCGTCGGTGACGAAGTAGGCCTCCCCGCTCGTGCCGTGCTCGGCGCCCAGGACGAGCCCTTCGACGACATTGTCGACGTGGGTCGTGGACGTCAGGTGGCGGCCGCCGCCGATCCAGGCGAAGTGCCCGGAGCCCACGGCGGCCCGCAGCCCGGGCAGGATCGTCGTGTCCCCGGGGCCCCAGACCAGGCGCGGGCGCACCACGACCGTCTCGAGATCCCCGTTCGCCGCCGCGAGCACCGCCTGTTCGGCGCGCGCCTTGGTGGCGGAGTAGAGCGCCGGCGAGTCCGGGCGCAGCGGGGCGGTCTCGTCGACGTTGATCAGCGGCTCGCCGGCCAGCAGCGCGGCCTCCGTGCCGACGTGGACGACGCGCCGCACGCCCGCCCGCCGCGAGGCCTCCAGCACGTGCGCGGTACCGGCGACGTTCCCGGCCTCGAACTGCTCGCGCGTCCCCCACTCCCCGAGCATCGCGGCGCAGTGGAACGTGATCTCACAGCCGCGTGCCCCGGCGGTGATCGCCGAGGTGTCCTGGAGGTCTCCGCGCACCGCCTCGGCGCCGCGCGCGGCGACGGTGCCGGCGGCCTCGTCGCTGCGCGCCAGCGCCCGCACGCGCCAGCCGTCGGCGATCAGCCGGCGGGTCAGGGCGCCGCCGATGAAGCCGGAGGCGCCGGTGATGAAGGCGGTCTGCATTGAGGCGAGCGTAGCGAGAGCCCGCTACACGAGGCGTGCCGCGATCTCCCCTTCCGCGACCGCGCCGTGGCGGCGCACCGCCCACTCGGCGTCGAGTTCGTAGGAGCGCAGGTCGAGGACCGTCGATGCGACGCCGGGGAGTTCGCCGCCGTCGATCACGAGGTCCACGCCCGCGAGGATCTCGTGTGGCACGTCGGCCAGGCGGCGGGCGTCCGGCGCTCCGGCGCGGTTCGCGCTCGTCTGCAGGATCGGCCAGCGCACGCCGGCGAGCGCCTCGAGCGCGGGCGAGAGCGCGGGCACGCGCAGGCCCAGGGTCTCCGGGTCGGGCCCGCATGCGAGCGGGAAGCGGTGCGCCGGGTTGGGCAGCAGCAGCGTCAGCGCCGCGGGCAGCAGGGCCTCGATCGCGGCGTGGGTGCGCGGACCGAGCTCCGGCAGGGCGCTGAGTGCCAGCCCGACTGAGAAGAACATGACCGCCGCCGGCTTGTCGGCGACGCGGTGCTTGAGCGCGTAGAGGCGTTCGACCGCGTCGCGGTGGGCCGGCTCGCAGGCGAGGCCGTAGACCGTGTCGGCGGGAAAGACCGCGATGCCGCCCACCGACATGCAGCGCGAGAACGTCTCGGCCTGCTCGAGCGTGACGGCCGGGAGGCTCACCGGCGTCCCAGGACCACGCGCTCGATGCCGGCCAGGTCGCGCAGCACCTCGGTCTGCGTGAAGCCGGCGGCGCCGACGAGCGCCGCGACGTCGAGTGCCTGGCCCGCGCCGACCTCGAGCGCGAGCAGCGTCGCCGCCGTAAGCGCGGCCGCCGGGATCAGGCGGCGCAGCACGTCGAGGCCGTCAGCGCCGGCGAACAGCGCCGCGGCCGGCTCGTGACGCACGACGTCCGGCGGCAGGGCCGGCCGGTCGCGCTCGGCGACGTAGGGCGGGTTGGAGAGGATCGCGTCCCACCGGGCGCCGAGGCTGTCGAGCAGGTCCGCCTCGACGAAGGCGACCTCGAGCTCCAGGCGGGCCGCGTTGGCGCGCGCGACCTCCAGCGCCGCGGCGCTCAGGTCGCTCGCGGTGACGTCGAGGTCCGGGCGCTCGGCCTTCAGCGCCAGGGCGATCGCGCCGCTCCCGGTCCCGACGTCGAGCACGCGCGCGCCGTGCGGGAGCGCCAGCGCGACGTCGACGAGCAGCTCGGTCTCGGGCCGTGGGACGAGCACGCGCGGATCGACCTCGAGGTCGATGTGGCGGAAGCCCTTGGTCCCGAGCAGGTAGGCGACCGGTTCGTGGCCGGCGGAGCGCCGGCGAACGAGCTCCTGGAAGGTGCGCACGGCCGGGCCCGTCAGCTCGCGGCGCGGGTCGCTGATCAGCGCCGCGCGATTCACGCCGAGCGCGCTCGCGAGCAGCAGCTCGGCGTCCAGGCGCGGGCTCGTGCTGCCGGAGGCTGCGATCGCGATCACGGCGCTGTCGAGCGCGTCGCGAACGGGAACGCCGCGCATCAGGCGCTCTGGGCGGCCTGTGCGGCGAGCCGGCGACGCTTCTCGTCGGCCTCGAGGGCGGCGGTGAACTCGTCGAGCGCGCCCTCCAGCACGGCATCGAGATCGTGGACCGTGACCTTTACGCGGTGGTCGGTGACGCGCCGCTCGGGGAAGTTGTAGGTGCGGATCTTCTCCGCGCGGTCGCCGGTTCCGACCTGCGAGCGCCGGTCGGCGGCGAGCTCGGCCTGCTGCTCGGCGAGCTTGCGCTCGTAGAGGCGCGCACGCAGCACGCGCAGCGCCTTCTCCCGGTTCTGCAACTGGCTCTTCTCGTCCTGCATCGACACCACGACGCCGCTCGGTCTGTGCGTGATGCGCACCGCGGAGTCGGTGGTGTTCACCGATTGGCCGCCCGGGCCGGACGATCGGTAGACGTCGATCTGCAGGTCGCTCGGGTTGACGTCGACCTCGACGTCCTCGGCCTCGGGCAGCACGGCGACGGTCGCCGTGCTCGTATGGATCCGGCCCTGTGACTCGGTCACCGGGACGCGCTGTACGCGGTGCGTGCCGCCCTCGTACTTGAAGATCGAGTAGGCGCCGTCGCCCTTGATCGCGAAGGTGTACTTGCCCTCGGCGACCTCCATGGCCTCCGTGGTGAAGCCGCGGCGCTCGGCGTACTTCGTGAGCATCCGATAGAGGTCGCCGGCCCACAGGCCCGCCTCCTCCCCGCCCGCGCCGCCCTGGACTTCGACGATGACGTTCTTGTCGTCGTTGGGGTCGGACTCGACCATCGCGAGCCGGATCTCCTCCTCGAGCTCCTCGATGCGCTCGCGCGAGGCGGCGAGCATGTCGCGCACCTCGGCGTCGTCGTCGCCTTCGTCGAGCATCTCCTGCGCGCCCGCGGCGTCGTCGACCGCACGGCGCCACTCCTCGGCGAGCTTGGCCGCCGGCTCGAGCCGGCGATACTCGCGCCCGGCCTCCGCGTACCGGTTGCGGTCGCTGATCACCGCAGGGTCGGTGATCTGCCGGGAGACCTCCGCGAAGCGGGACTCGAGCTGTTCGACCAGGGACTCGATCATCGGGGGTCGAGGGTATCGGGCGGTCGCGGTCGGGTCGGCGCGCTGGCCGGTCGGCGCGTTCGCCGGCGACGGCACGAACTGCGGCGACGAAGGAGGCGAGAGCGGTCGCCGCGCCGGGACGCGCGGTGCGATTGCAGTTGACATCGCTCAGCGACGCGAGGTGCCATCGCGTTCGGAGCGGCCCGCCCCCGACGCGGCTGGAGCGGAGGATCGTGGATGCATGAGGCCGCGATGTGCGGCGGGATAGGCCGGCTGGCCATCCCGCCGCCTCAGCGTGGCCTCAGGCGCCGCGAGACCCGCGACCCACCCTCAGGCCGCGATTTCGACACCCAGGAGCGCGTCCCCGGGCTTCTCATGCGCAAGCACAGCCTCCATGGCGGCGATCGCGACGGCGAGCTGGGTGAGGTCGGGCTCGCGGGTCGTGAGCAGCTGGAGCTTGAGCCCGGGCCACATCACGATCTGCACCCAGCGGCGGCGGCGGTGCTTGCCGGCGAGCTTGATGAGCTCGAAGGAGATGCCGGCGATCAGCGGGACGCCCACGATCCGCGTCACGATCAGCGCCCACCAGGGCAGCAGGCCGAGCGGGGAGAACACGAAGATCGCGACGATCATGACGATCAGCAGGAAGCTCGTGCCGCAGCGCGGGTGCAGGCGGGAGAAGTTCTTGGCGTTCTCGGGCGTGAGCTCGAGCTCGGCCTCGTAACAGGAGATCGTCTTGTGCTCGGCGCCGTGGTACTCGAAGACGCGGCGCAGGTCGCGCATGCGCGAGATCAGGATCAGGTAGCCGAGGAAGATGGCGGTCCGCAGGACGCCCTCGACGACCCAGAACAGGAAGGCCGATCCGAGCTGGTCCTTGATCAGGTTCGTGAGCGTGACGGGGACGATGAAGAACAGGCCGATCGACAGGGCGAGCGCGAAGATGATCGTCGCGGTCCACAGGACGCCGGAGATCGGTTCCTCCTCCTCGGGCATCTGCGCGTTGGCGGAGGTCCCGAGCGCCTTGAAGCCGATCACGAGCGACTCGCCGAGCGCGACGACGCCACGCACGATCGGCACGCGCAGCCAGCGCCGGCGCTTCAGCACCGACTCGACCTGGTGGGTCTCGACCGCGATCCCGCCGCGCGGCGGATCGTTCATGTCGGCGCGGTGGCCTTCGGCGTCGAGCTGGTCGGCTGCCGGCTTGCGGCATGCGACCGCCCACGTCCCGGCGCCACGCATCATGACCCCCTCGAGCACGGCCTGGCCGCCGACGGGGGCGTCGCGCGTGGCGACCCACTCGCCCGGCTCGGCGCTCGTTGATGCCGCGGCAGCGCCGCTCTCGGACCCGGGAAGGCGCTCAGCGGTGGCCACGGGTGGGTCGCTCAGGAAGCGGATGCGGCCGCGCGCTTGGCGGCACGGCGGCGGAAGCGGTCGACGCGGCCACCCGTGTCGACGAGCTTCTGCTTGCCCGTGTAGAACGGGTGGCAGTTGGAGCAGATCTCCACGTGGATCTCGGGCTCCGTGGAACGGGTCGTGAACTCGTTGCCGCAGGTGCAGCGGACGTGGGACTCGACGTAGTTGGGGTGGATCTCGGTCTTCATGGCTCCCGCGAAGTCTAGCCGCCCACCGGGCAGAGCTTCTGGAGCACGTTGTTGGCCTCGTTGGCCTCGGCGATCTCGGCGCTGCTGTCGGCCATCACCCGGAAGGTGCTGCCCGCGCTGCACTTCGGCGCCTCGAACGTGACGGGCACGCGCTGACCGGCCGCAAGCGGACCGACGCGCTGCGGCGCGCCGACGACGCCGTTGACGGTGAAGACGACGTTGAACGCGGCCGCCGGGCCGTTGCCCTTGTTCGCGATGACGGCGCCGTAGGTCATCACGCCGTCGCCGCGGCGCGCGCCCGCGCCCGCGCCGAGGGCTCGGACGACGAGGTCCGGCCGGGTGTCCGGCTGGGCGCACGGCGCCGAGATGCGCTTGGCGCGGCGCGTGATGCGACCGGTCGCGTCACGCCAGCGGAAGCGCACGATCGTGCGGTACGCCGTCGCCGGGGCGAGGTTGCCGACGCGCTTCTTGACGATGAAGCCCGACACGCCGGCATCCGAGGCGTCCCACTCGTCGAAGGTGTCGACGTTCTGGACATGCGTCCAGGCGAAGGTCCCCTTCGGGCTCTGGTACAGCTCGAAGCGCATCTCCATGCGGCCACCGGCGCCGATCGACGGCATCGTGCCCTTGAAGACGGCATAGCGCGCTGTGGGGACCGTCGAGCACGCCTCCACCCTGGCGCCGAGGGCGACGAGCTTCGCGGCGGATGGCGGCATCGCGCTGCCGGTGGGGTGCGCCACGGCGGCGGCCGGCGCGGCGAGGGCCGCGGCGGCGATCAGGGCGATGGGCATCGGTGCAAGGCGCATGCTGTCCCCAGGAACACGCGGGGGGCGCAATGGTTGCGCCCCCCGGGCCAAACGTCCAATCGTGCAGCCGGCCGCTCAGGTCAGCTGGTAGAGCGGGCCGTCGCCGCCCTCCGGCGTGGTGAGCCGCCCGCCCTTGGCGGTGATCGCTCCGCACTGCACGCAGTTCGTGTAGTTGACGACCACGTCGACGTTCCCGTGCTCGGGCGCGTCGTCCGGGATCTCGTAGACGCCCGCCGGGCACATCCACCTCCACGTCTCGGCGACCTCGCGCGGGACGTTCTTCTGCACGCGGATGTGATTCGGCGCGTCGTCGCGGGTCTGGTTGCCGGTGATGAAGACGCTCGAGAGCTTGTCGAACGTGTACTTGCCGTCGGGCTTGGGGTACTTGGCCGCGGTGTCGCCGACGAACATGGGCTGCTCGTCGTTGCGGTGCCAGGCGAGCCGGCCGCCGGGATACTTGCCCTTCGTCGCGATCGCCAGGTTGACGATCGGGCCGCCCTTGATGAAGCCCTTCTGGAAGGGCTGGCGCGTGTTGCGCACCTCGTACAGCTCGCTGCCGATCTGCGACTCCTCGACGGCGTCCTCGAAGGACTCCACCGAGGTGCGCCCCTGCGAGAGCGCCGAGTAGAGGTGCTCGCCGGCGAGCTTGCCGGACAGGATCGAGTGGTGCACGCCCTTCAGCGCGACCGTGTCGACGAGGCCGGCGGCGTCGCCGACCAGCAGCGCGCCCGGCATCGTGAGCTTGGGCACCGACCAGTAGCCGCCTCCCGGCAGCGCCTTGGCGCCCCAGCCGACGCGCTCCCCGCCCTCGAGGATCCGCTTGACGAGCGGATGCGTCTTGAAGAGCTGGAGCAGATCGTGCGCGGAGGTCGTGGCGTCGGCGTACTCGAGGTCGATGACGAAGCCGATCGAGACGAGGTCGTCGCCCGTCTTCTCGTCCTTCATCGGGTAGATCCAGGTGCCGCCGATCTGCCCGTACTTCGAGCTCAGCTTCAGCGGCCAGGGCCCGATCGTGTGGATGATCCGGTCGAGCGGCCTGGCGACCTTCCAGACCTCCTTGACCCCGAGCTCCCAGACCTGGGGCTCGCGGTTCTTCCCGAGGTCGAACTCGCGGATCGCCGCGCCGGTCAGGCTGCCCCAGCAGCCGTCGGCGAGCACGACGAACTGCGCCTTGATGTCGGTACCGGGCTCGAAGTTGCCCAGCGGCTCGCCGTCCTTGCCGCGGCCCTTGTCGCCGGAGCGCACGCCGACGACGCGGCCCTCCTCGACGATCAGCTGGGTCGCGGAGGTCTCCGTGAGGATGTACGCGCCGGCCTCCTCGGCGACGCGCTGCTGGAAACGCGCCAGCGCGGAGACCGACATGACCTCGTTGCCGTGGTTCTTGAACGGCGGCGGCGTCGGGATGCGGAGCTTGGTGCCGCCGCTGGGCAGCATGTAGACCGATTCCTTGGTGACCTCGCCGAACGCGAAGCCCTCCTTGCGCCAGTCCTCCCGCGTCATGTCCGGGAAGAGCTCCTGGAGCGGGCCCGGGCGGACCACGGCGCCGGAGAGGTTGTGGCCGCCGCAGGTCTTGGCCTTCTCGATGACGGCGACGGGCACCTCGCCGAGGCGCTCGAGCGTCTCGGGATCGTCGGCGAGCAGCTGCAGCAGGCGGTTGGCAGCAGCCAGGCCCGCCGTGCCGCCGCCGACGATCGCCACGCCCACCTCGATGATCTCGTCCTCGGGGTCCAGCCCGCGCTTGATGAACTCCGAGGGGGAGTCGACCGGCGGCGGGTACGCCGCCGGGACGACCTTGCCGTTGCCGTTCGATCCGGCCACTGCGATCAGCCCGCCTTCTTGGCCTTCACGGCCTCGGTCAGCTTGGGGAGGATCTTGTTCAGGTCGCCGACGATCCCGAGGTCGCTGAACTCGAAGATCGGAGCGTTCGCGTCCTTGTTGATCGCGACGATGTTCTCCGAGTTCTGCATGCCGACCTTGTGCTGGATCGCGCCGGAGATGCCGGCCGCGAGGTAGAGCTTCGGCGCGACCGTCTTGCCGGTCTGGCCGATCTGGCCCGCGTACGGGAACCAGCCGGCGTCGACCACGGCGCGGGTCGCCGCCACGGCGGCGTTGCCGCCGAACGCCGCGGCGAGGTCCTCGGCGAGCTGGAAGCCCTCGGCCGCGCCGAGCCCGCGACCGCCGGCGATCAGCACGTCGGCGCCCTCGATGTCGACATCCGCGCCGCGCTGCTCACCGCGTGTGACCATGCTGGCCTGGCCCGAGAACGCCGAGTACTCGACGGTCAGGTCCTCGACCGGCGCCGGCGAGCCGCCGGCGACGATGTCGAACGCGTTCAGGCGGCCGATGATGATCCCGACGTCGCTGCGGAAGCTGATCTGCGAGATCGCGGAGTCACCGAGGATGGGGCGCTCGGCGACGAGCTTGCCGCCCTCGGCCTGGACCGCGGTGACCTCCATCGCCACGCCGGCGCCCAGGCGCGCGGCGAGGCCGGCGCCGACCTCGAAGCCGAGCAGGCCGCCGCCGAACAGCGCGTAGCCGTAGCCGCCCTGCCCGATGGCCGCGGCCATCGCGTCGACGACCGGCTGGGCGAGACCCTCGGGCCCCTCGGCGCGGAGCACCTTGGCGGCGCCGTACGTGCCGAGCGACGCGGCGAGATCGTCGGAGATGCCGGAGCCGACGAGGATCGCGTGGCACTCGCCGCCGATCGCGGCCGCGAGCTTGGCGCCCTCGGAGACGGCGCCCTGGGAGTTCTTGTTGATCGCGCCGTCGTAGTGCAGCGCGTAGACCAGGATGTTGGGCATCTTCTAGATCAGCTTCCTCTCGTCCAGCCACGCGACGATCTTCTCGACGGTGTCGTTCGTGTCCTCGTCCTCGATGATCTGCCCCGGCGCCTTCTTCGGCGGCTCCTTGGAGCCGGTCCACTGGGCGGCTGAATTGTCGGCGCCCACCTTCGAGGCGTCGATGTCGACGTCGCCGGCGGCGACGGTGTCCAGCGGCTTCTTCTTGGCGCCCATGATCGCCTTGAGCGACGGGTAGCGCGGCTCGTTGATCGCGTCGCCGACCGAGATGACGGCGGGCAGGGCGACCTCGACGGTGTCGTAGCCGTACTCGGCCTGGCGCTCGGCGCGCAGCTTCGTGCCGCCCTCGACGTCGATCTTGATGACCTGGGTCAGCGACGGCATCGCGAGATGGTCGGCCACGACGGCGCCGATCGTGTAGCACTCTCCGTCGTCCGACTGCTGGCCCAGCAGGACCAGGTCGGGGTTCTCGCGCTTGAGCGCCTGCGAGAGCGCGTAGCCGGTCGCGGCGACGTCGGAGCCGGCGAGCGCAGCGTCCGTGAGGTGCACGGAGCGGTCGGCGCCGAGCGAGACGGCCTTGTGCAGCGCGCGGACGGCGGACTCGGGGCCCATCGTCACTGCCACGACCTCGTCGACCGGAAGGGCGCCGCTCTCCTTGAGCTGCATCGCCGCCTCGATCGCGTGCGTGTCGTACGGGTTGAGGTTCTTCTCACCGCTTCGGTCCATGCGCCCCGTGTTCGGGTCGATGCGCTTCTGGACGGCGGCGTCTGGCACCTCTTTGACCAGGACGCAGATCTTCACTTCGGGCCTCCTGTGGCAAACGGGAATCGGAGTGTATCGGCAATGTTGACTGACTAGTCAGTCGGGCGCACGGGCGCGGCTGCGCCATGCGTCCGTGGAGCGCCGTCGGGTCAGCGGGGCTCGCGTTCCTGTACGGCGCCGCGGATGAAGTCGATGATGTCCTGCGTCGGCGCGCCCGGGGTGAACACCGCGGCGACGCCGAGCTGCTTGAGCTCCGGGATGTCGTCGGCCGGGATCGTCCCCCCGACCGTCACGAGCACGTCGTCGATGCCCTGCTCGTGCAGCAGGTCCACGACGCGCGGGACGAGCGTCATGTGCGCCCCCGACAGGATCGAGAGGCCGACCGCGTCGGCATCCTCCTGGATGACCGTCTCGACGATCTGCTCCGGGGTCTGGTGCAGGCCCGTGTAGATGACCTCCATCCCCGCGTCACGCAGGGCGCGGGCGATGATCTTCGCGCCGCGATCGTGCCCATCGAGGCCCGGTTTGGCGACGACGACGCGGATCTTCTTCTGTGTGGCGCTCGCGGGCATGGTGAGGTGCCGGGAACCGTCGGCGAGGCCGAATGCTACGTCTTCGCCCGCGGCGGTGCAGTCTGCTCCGCCGGCCCGCGCGTGCCCGGAGCGCCGGAAGCCGGCCCGGACGGCAGCGCGAAACCGCCGCCCGGGCGTAAGCCTCCGGGCTCGGTCCCTTTATCGGACCCGGAGCTTGAGGACCATCCCGGGGTGGATGGTGCAGATCAGGGTCTTGGTGCCCTTCGAGAACGTGGCCGTGTAGGACCCGTGGATCCTCGTGCGGGCCAGGCGGCTGGGCAGCCCGCCGCCGGTGATGTTGTGCGAGAGCTTGCCGGCCCAGACGAACTTCACCTGCGTGCCGCGGGAGATCGTCAGCCGGCTCGGGCTGAAGAAGGAGTCCTTGAGCTTCACCGTCACCGCCGCGGCGGTCGCCTTCGGGGCGGCGTCCGTCGCGCCCGCGGGGGCAGTGATCACGATCGCGGCCAGGGCGGCCAGGGTCGCCGCGAGGGCGAGGATGCGCTTCATCGGGGTGTGTCCTCCTTGGACGGTGTGGCGCGGTCGATCCGACGACCTGCCGGACAGTCTGACGTGCGCGGGCCGGGCGTGCGCCGGCGGCGCACGCGGGCCGGCATGAGGGCGCGCATCAGAAGACGGGGGTTTCGGTGTAGTGGCCGAAGACGTCCTGCAGGGCGTCGATGATCTCGCCCTCGCTGGCGTAGGCGCGCGCGCAGGTGATCAGGTGGGGCATCAGGTTCTCGCCCTCGCTGGCGGCCGCGCTGCTTCAGCTCGCTCAGCGCTCGCTTCGACCGCCGTGCTGTCGCGGCGGCCCTTGACCGCCTTGAGCTGGTCGATCTGGCGGCGCTCCAGCGTGGGGTCGATCCGCAGGATCGGGGTGTGGTCATCGTCGCCCTCGGTGAACGCGTTGACCCCGACGACGATCCGCCTGCCCGCGTCGATCTCCCGCTGCAGCTCATAGGAGGCGTCGGCGATCTCGCGCTGAGGGAAGTTCGCCTTGACGGCCTGGACCATGCCGCCGAGCTCGTCGATCCGCTGGAAGTAGGCGTAGGCCTGGCGCTCCAGCTCATCGGTCAGCGCCTCGACGAAGTACGAGCCGCCAAGCGGGTCGATCGTGTTCGCCACCCCGGTCTCGTGCGCGATCACCTGCTGGGTGCGCAATGCGACCCTGACCGCCGCCTCGGTCGGCAGCGCCAGCGCCTCGTCGTAGCTGTTGGTGTGCAGCGACTGCGTCCCGCCCAGCACCCCGGCCAGCGCCTCGATCGCCGTGCGGGTGATGTTGTTCAGCGGCTGCTGGGCGGTCAGGCTGACGCCCGCGGTCTGCGTGTGAAAGCGCATCAACAGGCTCTTGGGGTCCTTCGCGCCGAACGTGTCCCGCAGCTCCCTGGCCCAGATCCTGCGCGCGGCGCGGTACTTGGCGATCTCCTCGAAGAAATCGATCTGCGCGTTGAAGAAGAACGACAACCTGGGCGCGAAATCATCGACGTCCAGACCACGCTCGAGCGCCTGTTCGACATAGGTCAGGCCGTCCTTGAGCGTGAACGCGAGCTCCTGCGCCGCCGTCGAGCCCGCCTCGCGGATGTGGTAGCCGCTGATCGACACCGGATGCCAGCGCGGCATGTTCTGCGAGCACCACTCGATCATGTCCCCCAGCAGCCGCATCGCCGGATCGATCGGGAAGCACCACTCCTTCTGGGCGATGTACTCCTTCAGGATGTCCGCCTGAATCGTCCCCGCCAACCGGTCCGCCGGCACGGGGCGGGCGGGATCGTTTCGGCCGCCACGACGTAGAAGGCCAGCATGATCGCCGCCGGCGCGTTGATCGTCATCGACACGCTGACCGCGCCCAGGTCGATCCCGCCGAACAGCGTGCGCATGTCATCCAGCGTGTCGACCGCCACGCCCTCACGGCCCACCTCACCCAGCGACCTGGGCGAATCGGAGTCGTGCCCCATCAACGACGGCATGTCAAAGGCGGTGCTCAGCCCGGTCTGCCCATGCTCCAGCAGGTAGTGGAAGCGCTCGTTGGTCTCCGCCGCCCCACCGAACCCCGCGAACTGCCGCATCGTCCACAACCGGCCCCGATACATGCTCGGGTAGACCCCACGCGTAAACGGGAACTCGCCCGGCACACCGATCCGCGGGCGGGCGGGATCCTCATCCGGCAGATCCACCGCGGTGTACAACGGCTCGACCGGCACCCCCGACAACGTCGAAAACGACGCATCACGCTCCCCCGCGGCGTCGAACGCCTCGCGCCACGCCAGCACGGCAGCCGGGTGCGTCGAGGTCGTGCGCGAAGTCGTCGCCATGCGCCGGATCATACGTGCCGAGGTGACGCGGGCGTCACCTTCAGCGGACCCCTGGAACCGGTTTCGGAATGGGTCGGCGGGTGCCGGGCGCCGCCCGGCGGCTTTCTGAAACCGGTGCTCAGCCCCGGCGCCAGGCGCGGGCAGCGCGGCTGCGGGGCGCCGCCGGCGGCACCCCCGCCCGGCGTGAGGCCACCTGGCGCCCCGCGGTGCCGACGAGGCCCATCCCGACGAGTGCGCCGACGGCGAGCAGCCGGCGGCCGAGCCGCTCGAAGCGCAGGGTCTCCCAGCCCTCGGCGCGCGCGATGCGCTCCAGCTCCGCGTCGGGGTTCACCGCGACCGGGTGCCCGACGAGCCGCAGCATCGGCAGGTCGGACTCCGAGTCCGAGTAGGCATAGGACGCCACGAGGTCGATGCCCTCTTCGGCGGCGAGCTCGCGGATGCGCTCCGCCTTGCCCTCGCGGTAGGTGAACGGACCGACGTCGCGACCGGTGAAGCGCCCGTCGACGACCTCCGACCTCGCCCCGATGCCGCCGTCGAAGCCCAGCACATGGCTGAGCATGTCCGCCATCTCCTGCGAGGACGCCGTCGCGATGTACACGCGCCGGCCGGCGTCCTGGTGCTCATAGGCCACGCGGAGCATCTGCGGGTAGACGCGCGGCAGGACGCCGGCGAGCACCTCGGGCATCATCCGGCGCAGGTCCACGGCCCGCTGCCCGGCGATCATGTCGGCGATGTCGGCGCGGACCTTGTCGGTCCAGTCGTCGGTCGACCCGAGCAGGCGGAAGCGCAGGTTCTGCCAGATGATGTGGCCCATCCGCCGGCGCGAGATCATCCCGGCGTCGACGGCCGCCCGCGCCCAGTAGAACCCCGACGAACCCGCGACGAGCGTGCGGTCCAGGTCGAAGAAGGCGGCGGCCGTCATGCCGGTGCGCTGCTCCTTCGAGGCTACGAGGCCGGAACGCGGATGATGATCGCGTCGCCCTGCCCGCCGCCCGAGCAGATCGCGGCGCAGCCCAGCCCGCCGCCGCGGCGGCGCAGCTCATGGACCATCGTCCCGATGATGCGCGCGCCCGAGGCGCCGATCGGATGCCCGAGGGCCACGGCGCCGCCGTTGACGTTGACCTTGTCCTCGTCGATGCCGAGCAGGCGGATCGAGTTGAGCGTCACCGAGGCGAACGCCTCGTTGATCTCCCAGACGTCGATGTCCTGCGCGGCGAGGCCGGCCTTGGCGAGCGCCTTCTGCGCCGCGCTGGCCGGGGTCGTCGCGAGGTAGGCGAAGTCGTTCGCGCTCTGGGCGTGGGCGACGATCTCGGCGAGCGCCTCCTTGCCGTTCGCGGCGGCCCACTCGTCGGAGGCCAGGACGATCGCGCCGGCGCCGTCGTTGACGCCCGGCGAGTTGCCGGCGGTGTGGCTGCCCTCCTTGCCGACGAGCCCGGGGAGCTTGGCGAGCGCTTCCAGCGTCGAGCCGCGGCGGGGGCCCTCGTCGATCTCGACGACCGTATCCCCCTTCCGCGACTTGACCGTGACGGGCACGATCTCCTCGGCGAGCAGGCCCTCGTCGGTGGCTTTCAGGGCGAGCTCGTGGGAGCGCAGCGCCCAGCGATCGAGGTCGGGGCGCGTGAGCTCGAGCTCGTCGCCGATCTCGGTCGCTTCGACGAACATCTGCTTGCCGCTGAAGGGGTTGGTGAGGCCGTCGTTGACCATCGCGTCGAGCGCCTTCGCGTCGCCCATGCGGTAGCCGAAGCGCGCGTTCGGGAGCAGGTACGGCGCGCCCGACATGGACTCCATGCCGCCGCCGACGCCGACCTCGACATCGCCCGCGCGGATCGCCTGGTCGAGGATCACCGAGGCCCGCAGCCCGGAGGCGCAGACCTTGTTGATCGTCTCCGAGGAGACCTCCTTCGGGATTCCGCCCTTGATCTGCGCCTGGCGCGAGGGGATCTGGCCCTGGCCGGCCTGGAGCACCTGGCCCATGACGACGTGCTGGACGTCCTCGGGCGCGACCTCCGCCCGCTCGAGCGCCGCGGCGATCGCCGTCCCGCCGAGATCGGTGGCGTCGAGCGCGGCCAACCCACCGCCCATCTTCCCGATGGGGGTGCGGGCGGTACCGAGAATCACAGTCGTTGGCATGCGGGAGCTCCAGGACGTAGCGAAGGGCGGGACTAGCGGGTCGTCCATGGTACGGCCCGGCCAGCGACGACCATGTCCTGCCGCGGCGGCGAAGCCGTCGCGGCGGTGGAGTGGACCCCATCGTGCGGACACTCGGGGGGCTATCGGGTCCGGCCGTTCTTGTTGTTGATGTTTGAAGGGGTCCACTCCAAGCACCACATAGGCTCACCCCATGGACGTCACCACCACCACCCGGCCCCCACTGCAGAGCGGCGCCGACACGATCGCCGTCGGCGTCTTCGAGGACGAGGGCATCGCCCACGACGTCGACGACGGAGCGCTCGAGGCGCTGCTCGACGCGGGCGAGGCGCGCAGGTCGTTCGGGCATACGGCGGTCACGCACGCCGCCGGCGGCCGCTGGATCCTCGTCGGGCTCGGTGCGCGCACCGCATTCGACGCCGAGCGCGCACGCATCGCCGCGGCGAAGGCTCTGGGCCGCGCGCGCGAGCTGGGGACCGGAACGCTCTGCTGGGAGGTCCCCCACCACGTCTCAGCCGATGTCATGGGTGGGCTCGTCGAGGGCACGCTGCTCGCGGGCTACCGGTTCACGCAGTTCAAGCAGCACTCACAGGACGCCGCCGACGCACCCGAGCGCGGGCCTGCCGCGCTCGTCCTCAGCGCCCATGACGACATCGGCGCGATCGGCGCGCGCGCTGCGGCCCTCGCCGGCGCCCAGAACGCGGCGCGCGACCTGCAGAACCGCCCGGCGAACGACCTCACGCCGACGGCACTGGCCGACCACGCCCGCACACTCGCCGGTGCGAGCGCCGGCCTCGAGGTCGAGGTGCTCGGCCGCGAAGCGATCGAGGCGCGCGGCATGGGCGCGTTCGCCGCGGTCTTCCGCGGCTCGGACGAGGAGCCGGCGCTGATCGTCCTGCGCTACGCGCATCCGGACGCGCGCGGCCCCGTGCTCGGGATGGTCGGCAAGGCCGTGACGTTCGATTCGGGCGGCCTGTCTATCAAGACCGGGCCGGGCATGGTGGACATGAAGTTCGACATGTCCGGCGGGGCCGCGGTCCTCGAGGCGGCCGCGCTCACGGCCCGCCTGGCGCTGCCGCTGCGCCTGGTCGCCGTCATCGGCGCCACCGACAACGTGATCTCCGGCCGCTCGATCAAGCCCGGCGACATCGTCAGCGCCGCGGACGGCACGACGATCGAGGTCAACAACACCGACGCCGAGGGCCGGCTCGTGCTGGCCGACTGCCTGCTGCACGCGCGCGAGCTGGGCGCCGAGCGGCTCGTCGACCTCGCGACGCTGACGGGCGGGGTCGTCACCGCGCTCGGCTCGGTCTACGCCGGCGTCATGAGCAACGACGACGCGTGGTGCGCCGCCGTGACCGCGGCGGGTGAGGCCGCCGGCGAGCCGGTCTGGCGGCTGCCGCTGCATCCGCGCTACGCCGAGGCGATCGAGGGCCGCTACGCCGACATCGTGAACACCGGCCGCGATCGCAAGGCCCACCCGATCATGGGCGCCGAGTTCCTGCACCGCTTCGCCGGCGACGTGCCGTGGGCGCACGTGGACATCGCCGGCGTCGCGAACGACAACGGACTGCCGTACACGGGCAAGGGCGGCGCTGGCTGGGGCGTGCGGCTGCTGGTGACGCTCGCGGAGTCGCTGGCCGCCGACCCGTCGTAGGGTTGCGGCCATGGACTTCGACCTCTCTGACGACCATCGCCTGATCCAGCGCACGGTGCGCGACTTCGCGCGCGCCGAGGTCGCCCCGGTGGCCGAGGAGCTCGACCGCACGAAGGCCTTCCCGTACGAGATCGTCCGCCAGCTCGGCGACCTGGGGCTGATGGGCATCCCGTTCCCTGAGGAGTACGGCGGCGGGGGCGGCGACTCGCTGGCCTACGCGCTTGCCGTGGAGGAGCTCACGCGGATCGACTCGTCGGTGGCGATCACGCTCTGCGCGCACACCTCGCTCGGCACGCAGCCGGTGTACCTGTTCGGCAGCGAGGAGCAGAAGCGCGAGTTGCTGCCCGACCTGTGCGCCGGCAGGCGGCTCGGTGCGTTCGGGCTGACCGAGCCGGAGGCCGGGTCGGACGCGGGCAACACGAAGACGCGCGCGAGCCTGCAGGGCGGCGAGTGGGTCATCAACGGCGCCAAGCAGTTCATCACCAACGCGGGCACGCAGATCAGCGGCCACGTCGCGATCACCGCGGTGACCGGCGAGGGGCCCGACGGCCGCAAGGAGATCTCCAACCTGATCGTCGCCAACGGGACGCCGGGGTACGAGCAGGGCGCGCCGTACCGCAAGATGGGCTGGAACGCCTCGGACACGCGGCCGCTGACGTTCACCGACTGCCGGGTGCCCGAGGAGAACCTGCTCGGCCCCCGCGGGCAGGGCTTCAGGCAGTTCCTGCACATCCTCGACATCGGGCGGATCGGCGTCGCCGCGATGGGCGTCGGGCTCGCGCAGGGCGCGCTCGACGAGGCGATCGCCTACGCCAAGGAGCGCCGCGCGTTCGGGCAGGCGATCAGCAAGTTCCAGGCGATCCAGACGAAGCTCGCCGACATGGCGACCGAGATCGCGGCCGCGCGCATGCTCGTCTACAAGGCCGCGTGGGAGAAGGACCAGGGCCGCAACTTCAGCCTGACCGCCGCGCAGGCCAAGCTCAAGACGGGACGCCTGGCCGTGCGCTGTGCCGAGGAGGCGGTGCAGATCCACGGCGGCTACGGCTACATCGAGGAATACCCGGTCTGCCGCTTCTACCGCGACGCGAAGATCCTGACGATCGGCGAGGGCACCGACGAGGTGCAGCAGATGGTCATCGCCCGCGCCCTCGGAGCCTGAGCGCCGCACCCGCGCCGCGCCGATGTCCGCGACGGCCGACGCGCGCGACCATCCGCCGCTCGAGCTCGGGCGGCTGGCACGGGTGCGGCGGCGCGGGACGCGCCGCGCGTCGCTGGTCGTCTTCGTCGTGCTGTTCGCGGTCTACTGCGCCGGGCTCGGCCTGCACGCGACGCGCGGCTCGGACCTGCGCGCCGGCGAGGCCCACGTCCTGCTCACGACCGAGTCGATCGTCCACGGCGGAGACTTCGAGCTCACCGACGAGTACCGCCGCTCGGCGTGGAAGTCGTTCTACCGCGGCCGGCTGACCCCGACGGCGCTGGCGATCAACGGGCGGCTGATCGAGCCGCAGGGTCTCGCATTCCCGCTGCTGCTCGCTCCCGCCTACGCGCTCGGCGGTCCGATCGCCGTCGAGCTGTTCCTCGCGCTGATCACCGCCGGCGGGTTCGCCGCAGCGGCCGCGCTGGGGCGGCGGCTCGTGCCGGACCCGTGGGCGATGGGCGCGGCGCTCGCCATCGGGCTCTCGCCGCCCGCCGTGCTGGCCGCGACGACGATCAGCCCGGCGGCGACGTGCGCGGCGCTCGTCGCGGGCGCGGCGCTGCTCGCGCTGCGCGTGCGCGAAGCGCCCGCGGGCGGAGCGGCCGCCGGCTGCGGCGCGCTGCTCGCCGCCGTCCCGTGGATCGGGCCGGCAGCGATCCTCCCGGCGGCGGTCGTCGCCGCCGCGCTGTTCCGCTGGCTGCGCCGGCGCCGGCGCGCATGGACGGGAATCGCGGCGATCGAGATGGTGCTCCTCTCCGTCGTCGTCTACGTCACCGTCAACGGCAGGCTGTTCGGCGGGTTGACCCCGTATGCGGCGGCGACGGGCCGTCACCCGCCGACCGGAATCGGCGGGGTCGGCGACGCGCTCGCGCGCTGGACGCGCATCCCGGGCCTCTGGCTGGATCCGCGCTACGGCCTCCTGCTGTTCGCGCCGTTCCTCGTCATGTCCTTCGTCTCCCTGTGGCTGCTCTGGCGCTCGCGCCGCGAGCGCCTTGCGCGCGCCTTCCCGAGCGAGATGGACATCGAGGTCGCGGCGGGGTTCCTGGCGGCGATCTGCGCGGCCGCGCTGCTCACGGCCGTGCTCCTGCGCCCGGCGCTCGGCGGTCTCGTGCCGGGCGAGGCACTCGTCATCGCGCTGCCGTGCGCGGCGGCGCTCTGCGCCTGGTCGCTGCGGCGTTACGAGCGCCTCGGCATGGCGCTCGCCCTCGTCGGCGTCGCGCTGACGATCTGGATGCTCGCCGCGCCGCGCCTCAGCGACCGGGCGGCCGTGTCGCCGCCGTCAGGCCCGGTGCCCTGGAGCATCTTCTAGCGGGTCACTCGTCGTCGAAGTGCTCGAGGATCTCGGTCGCCGCGCTGGCCGGATCGATCCGGCGCTCGATGACCTCGTCGAGCATCCGCTGCAGGCGCTCGTCCTCGTGCAGCCGCTGCTCGAGGCGGCGGCGCAGCCGGTGGGTGCAGAGCGACAGGACCTCGTTGCGCAGGTTGCGCCGGCGGCGCTCGGAGAGCAGGCCCTGGGCCTCGATGTGCGCGCGGTGCTGGTCGAGGCGCTCGATCAGCTCGTCGATGCCCTCGCCGCGCGAGGCCTCGGTCTTCACGATCGGCACGGGCCAGCCGCCGACGGCGGGCGCGAGCGACAGCACGCCGCGGATCTCGCGAACCATCGTCTCGGTCAGCGGATGGTCGCTCTTGTTGACGACGATGATGTCCGGGATCTCCATGATGCCGGCCTTCAGCGCCTGGATCGAGTCGCCGGAGCCGGGCATCAGCACGAGCACGATCGTGTCGGCGTGATCGATGATGTCGACCTCGGCCTGCCCCACGCCGACGGTCTCGAGGAAGACGTCCTCGCGCCCGGCGGCGTCCATCAGCAGCGCGCCCTGCAGCGCCGCCTCGCTGAGCCCGCCAAGCGCACCGCGGTTGGCCATCGAGCGGATGAAGACGCCGGGGTCCAGGAAGTGCTCGGTCAGGCGGATCCGGTCGCCGAGCAGCGCGCCGTGCGTGAACGGCGAGGACGGGTCGATCGACAGCACCGCGACCGAGCGGCCCTGGGCGCGGCGCACGCGCGTGAGCTCGCCGATCAGCGTCGACTTGCCGGCACCCGGGGCACCCGTGAGCCCGACGATCGAGGCCTTACCCGTGTGCGGGTAGACCTCGCGCACCAGCTCCCACCCGCGCGGGTCGTCGTCCTCGACGAGCGTGATCGCGCGGGCGAGCGCGCGCCGGTCGCCGGCGAGCAGGCGCTCGGCGAGGGTCTCCTGGGTCGAGCCTGCGGACACGGGCGCGGAGGCTAGCGATCCGCCGTGCGCGCATAATCCCCGAGGTGGAGCCGACGCTCGCCCTCCCCGAGATGCAGGCTCAGCCACGCACGGCGCCCGCGCCCCTGCACGGCGGGCCGCTGACCTTCCTGCGCTTCGCGCGCGCGCACCGCATGCTCAGCGCGGAATACGCGGTGCTGATCGCGCGCTGGGCATGGCTGAAGCTGCGCTGGCGCGGCCGGCTGCAGACGGACGGCGTCGCGTTCGTGCGGCCTGGCGTGACCTTCGAGATCGGACGGGGGGCGAAGGTCCACCTCGGGCGCTGGTGCTGGATCGGCGACGGCTGCAAGATCCGCGCACACGAGGGTGAAGTCTTCATCGGCGCGAAGACGGTCTTCGGCCAGGAGTGCACCGTGTCGGCCTTCCAGCACGTCTCGATCGGCCGCGAGTGCATCGTCGCCGACCGCGTGATGCTGATCGACTTCGATCACGGCGTGGTCGAGGTCGAGCGCCCGATCCGCCACCAGGGGATCTACAAGCGCGACGTGCGCATCGGCCACAACGTCTGGATCGGCTACGCGGCGTGCTTCCTGCGCGGCGTGCGCGTCGGCGACAACGCGGTCGTGGGCACGAATGCCGTCGTGACCAAGGATCTCCCCGCGAACGCCGTGGCCGCCGGCGTTCCCGCGCGTGTGGTGCGCATGCGCCGGACGCCGCGCACGTTGCGCTGGGACTGACGCGGCCATACGCTCGCGGCCATGGCTTCACCGATCTTCCCGGGCCGCTACACCGCCGACATCGAGGGCGACTTCGTCGTCTTCGTGATCGGGATGCGCGTCAACCGGCCGTGGAAGCTGCGCAAGTGGCTCTCGGTCGCACGGGCGATGCCGCCGATGGTCGAGTACCTCGAGACGCACCCCGAGGCCGGGTGCCTGGCGACGCGGCGCGGGATCTTCAGCCCGCTGCAGCCGATGCTGATCCAGTACTGGCGCAGCTTCGACGACCTCGAGCGCTTCGCCCGCGGCGACGCCCTGCACACCGAGCCCTGGAAGGCGTTCTTCAGGATCGTCGGCCTCCAGGGCGACGTCGGGATCTGGCACGAGACCTTCAAGGTCCGGGCCGGCGAGTACGAGTGCATCTACGGGAACATGCCGCGCTGCGGCCTGGCGCTCGCGGGTGGGCACCGCGGCATGGGCTCCGCCGCCCGTGAGGCCGCGCGCGACCGGCTCGGGTCCGGCGCGACCGTGTAGCTCAGGGCTCGAGCAGCGGGGCTATGCGCATGTGCGGGGCGAGATGGCGCACCCGCGGGTCAGCTGGGGGTCCCCCTTCGAGCGCGTCCTCCAGCGCGACCCGGTGTGCGCGGAAGCGCTCGACCGGGTAGTCGCCGGCGAGCTCGCGGGTGACCAGGAACGCCCAGTCGCTCGCCTGCAGCGCGAGCAGCTCGCGGACGGCGCGCTCGCCGGCGCTCGCGCCGGCGGAGAGCACCTGCAGTTCCGCGACGCGCTGCCCGGCGGCGATCTCGGCGACCGCGGGGTTCGACCACGTTCGCAGCGTGTGCGGATCGCCCCAGGTCGTGATGTGCGGCCAATCCGCGGGCAGCGGCGCGCTCGCGACGTCGGCCAGCGCGGCGTCCAGGTGGACCAGGTCCAGGCCGGTCCGCTCGGCCTCCTCGACGAACGCAGCGAGGAAGCGCGGACCTTCGTGCCACCAGTGGCCGAACAGCTCGGTGTCGAACGTCAGCACGCAGAGCCCACCGTCGCGCACGCGCTCGGCGCAGCGGGCAACGAGGTCGGCGGCGTCGGCACGGGCCTGAGCGCTCGCACGCTCGTCGTCGTAGACGGCGCCGTCGTTGGCCCACGGATGGTGATCGTGGGTCGTGCGCTGGTGGTAGTCGCGGTAGGCCGCGGCGGCCGGATAGCCGCCCGGCCCCCACACGAGGTCGATCAGCGTGCGGTCGAGCGGGACGAGCAGCGGCCCGGCGGGGCTGCGCAGCGGCGTCAGGTGGCGGCGGTCGCCCAGACCGAAGACGTCGGTGAACTCGACGCAGGTCGCGTGGACGCCGGCCTCCTCGAGCAGCGGGTCGAGCCAGGCGGCGTGCGCGCACTCCGGCAGCCAGAAGCCGCCGGCCCAGTCCTCGCCGAAGCGCGCGCGATGGCCGGCGATGCCCGCATGCAGCTGCAGGCGGATGCCGGCGTCGGTCGCGATCAGCGGGAGGATCGCGTGCGTCGCGCTGCTCGTCCACGCGGCATGGCGGCGCAGCCGGCCGAGCAGGTCCAGGTCGATCGCCTCGAGCCGCGTGAGCGCGAGTGCGTACTCGGCGGCCGCCCGCTCGAGCTCCGCGGCGAGGTCGGCGCGGCCGGACGCACACGAGCCCTCGATGTCGAGCTCGTGCGAAGCGCTGCGCACGTCGCGCAGGAAGGCGGCGCAGCGCTCCATCGCGCCAGGCGCCTCGAGCTGGTCACAGACGACGGGCGTCAGCGACAGCGTCAGCGGTGCGCCGGCGTCGAGCAGCTCGAGCAGCGGCACGTAGCTCGTCGCGACGGCCTCCCACAGCCACTCCTCGCCGAACGGCCAGGTCCCGAAGCCCTCGACATAGGGCATGTGGGTGTGCAGGACGAAGGCGACGCGGCCCGGGCGGCTGCTCACGGCGTGAGGACCGCCACGAAGTCGAGCGCGGCGTCCAGGGCGGCGTCGGCCCCGGCGAGGAGCCGGAAGTCGCGCTCGGAGATCGCGGGCGTGAAGCGGTCGTAGAAGCGCTCGGTGATTCCCAGCCGCGCGTGCACGGCGTCCCAGTGCAGGCGCTTCAGCGCGAACTCGTGCGCCGCGAGCAGGCGGGCGTGGTGCAGGCCGTAGAGCTCGACGCCACCGAAGTGCGCCGCGCACAGCGCCCGGAACTCCTCGGCGCGGTACTCGTGCACGTGCCACGGGTTGCCGGAGCGCTCGGCGCCCGCGGGTGCGAGCGTCAGCACGTTGGGCGTCGAGACGTAGACCGCAGGCGCCGTGCCGGCCGCGACGAGCTCCTTGAAGTGCTCGAGGATCTCGCCCGGGTTGGTCACGTGCTCGATCGTCTGCAGGAACACGACGACGTCGCACGGCTCGTCGAACAGGTCGATCAGTGTGCGCTCGAAGCGCACGCCGGGCCGCTCGTACTTCGCCCGGGCGTGCGTGTGGGCGTCGAGGTTCGCGTCGACGCCGACCACCGAGCGCGCCGTGCGGGCCAGAACGTCCGTGCCGTAGCCCTCGCCGCACGCCATGTCGACGACCCGCAGCCCGCCGACGCGAGCGCGGATCCACTCGTAGACGACCGAGTGGCGCCGGTACCAGTAGTTCTCCTGCGGGACGTCGGGCAGCGTGCGCTCGCCGGTCAGCTCGAGCGGCGGGACCCCGTCGGGCTGATCGGCCTGGAAGATGCGCGGGGCATCGGGGTCGGTCCGTTCTGGCGCGGCGGCGTCGGGCATCGGCCGTCAGACGGTAGTGCTCGCGCTGAGCGCCGGCTCGCCGCTGCGGGCCGGCGCCGGGCGCTCGCCGATGCGCACCTCGCAGCCCCGCTGGGGCGAGGAGGTGATGAAGCGCGGCACCGGCGGCTCGGCGTCACCGACGGGCTCGAGGTGCACCGCGCGCGCGATCGCATGCAGCACGACCTCCATCTCCATCTGGGCGAACTGGGCGCCGATGCAGCGGCGCGTGCCGCCGCCGAACGGGATCCACGTGTACGTCCCGGGCGAGCTGTCCAGCCATCGCTCCGGATCGAACGCGCGCGGCTCGGGATAGACGTCGGGCCGGCGATGCACGAGGTAGATGCTCGGCGCCAGCACAGCGCCGGCCGGATAGAGGACGCCGGCGATCTCGTAGGGCTCCTGGAGCGTGCGCAGCACGTTGTTCAGCACCGGCCGCAGGCGCAGGGCCTCGCGGAAGATCGCCTCCGCGTAGGCGGTCGACTCCCCCGCGTCGGCCTCGGCCTCCAGCCGGGCCATGCGCACCGGGTCTCGCGTGAGGCGCTCGAACGCCCACGAGAGCGCGGTCGCGGTCGTCTCGTGCCCGGCGACGATCAGCGTCACGAGCTCGTCGCGCACCTCCGCGTCGCGCAGCTGCACGCCGTCCTCGTCGCGGGCCAGGAGCAGCATCGAGAGGATGTCGTCGCGCTCCGAGAGGTCGCGAGCGGTGCGGCGCTCGCGGATCAGCCGGTAGAGGACGCTGTCGACCGGGTCGAGCACCGGGCGGTGGACGCGGCGCACGATCGCGCTGTCGGGGCCGAAGACGGCCGGCAGGACGAGGTTGCGCGGCGCGGCCAGCCAGTTCAGGAGGCGGTCGACCGGCCGCCCGATGCGCTCGTGCTCCTCGGCGCCGCGCGCGCCGAGCACGACCTCGAGGATCACCTCGAGCGCGATCGCCGTCATGTGCGGCCGCAGGCTGAACGGGCGGCCCGGCGGCATGCGTCGCACGCGGTCCTCCGCGACGCGCTCCATCGCGCCGCGCCAGGCGCGCAGGCGGTCGCCGTGGAACTGCGGCAGCAGCATGCGCCGCTGGCGCAGGTGCTCGGCGCCGTCGACGACGAGCACCGAGTGCGGGCCGAGCACGGTGCGCAGGATCTCGTTGGCATCGCCGGCGTGGGCGATCGACGGCGGCGCTGTGAAGATCTGCTTGATCGCCTCGGGGTCGGCGAACATGTGCCAGGCGCGCCGCTCGAACTTGATCCGGAACGCGTCGCCGTAGCGCTCGTGCAGCTCGTTCGTGTAGCGCTCCTCGTCGCGCAGGAAGCGGTACATCTGGACGGCCTGGGGCGCGCGCGGACCCGGGAACTCGGCTGGGCGGGTCATGCGGCGACGAGCGCGTCCTCGCGCCGGCGCTCGGGACTCGGCAGGCGGCGCACGACGCGGACCCGGCCGCCCCTGTTCGGCACGAGCGTGAAGCCGCGGCGGCCGACGCGCTCGGCGTCGCCGACGGGCTCGAGCTCCACCTCCGAGAGGACGGTCTGCAGCACCGCTTTCATCTCGAACTGCGCGAACGAGGCCCCCAGGCAGCGCCGCATGCCGCCGCCGAAGGGCAGCCACGTGTACGTGCCGGGCGGGCTCTCCAGGAAGCGCTCGGGCCGGAACGCGTCGGGCTCGGGATAGATGTCCTCGCGGTAGTGGATGAGGATGATCGCCGGGGCGACGCGCGTGCCGACCGGCAGGCGGAAGCGCCCCTGCCCGACCGTCACGGGCTTCGTGATCTTGCGCACGACGAGCGGCAGCACGGGCCGCAGCCGGAGCGTCTCCTGGATCACCGCCTCGGTGTACGGCGCGTCGCCGCCTGCGCGGGCCTCGGCGGCCACGCGCGCGAGGATCTCCGGGTGGCGGGTGAGCCGCTCGAAGGCCCACGAGAGCGTGTTGGCGGTCGTCTCGTGGCCGGCGAGCAGCAGCGTCATCAGCTCGTCGCGCAGCTCGCGGTCGGACATCGGCTCGCCGTGCTCGTCGCGGGCGAGCATGAGCATCGCGAGGATGTCCTCGCGCTCTGCGAGATCGGGCGACTCGCGATGCTCGGCGATGACGCGGTAGAGCTCGGCGTCCAGCGGATCGAGTGCCGCGCGCAGGCGCGCCTCCAGGCGCGGCGAGTCCGGGCCGAGGACGAGGCTGATCACGAACTGGCTCGGGTTCGTCGTCAGGCGCAGCATCCGGCGGATCAGCCTGCCGAGGCGCTCCATCTGGAGACCCTCCTCGATCCCGAAGATCGCACGCATGATCACCTCGAGCGTGATGCCCTGCATGTGCGGCAGCAGGGTCAGCTCGGCGCCCGCCTCCCAGGTCGCGACGTCGCGCTCGGCCGCCTCGTTCATGATCTCGGCGTAGCGGCGCATCCGCTCGCCGTGGAACGGCGGCAGCATCAGGCGCCGCTCGCGCAGGTGGTCGGCCTCGTCGAGCAGGAGGATGGAGCGCGCGCCGACGACCGGCTCCAGCGGCGCGTTGGCCTCGCCGGCATGCATGACCTCGGCGCCGCCGGTGAAGATCGTCCGCACGTCCTCGGGATCCCCGAGGAAGACGATGCCCTCGCCGTCGAAGTTGATGGTGAAGACATCCCCGAAGCGCTCGCGCTGGCGCGCCGCGAACTCGCGCGGGCGCATGATCCACTGGAGCGCCTGGGCTGTCGGCGGCTGGCGCGGGCCCGGAGGCAGGTCGAGCAGGTCGGGCATTGCCGGGATTCTGTCAGCTTCTGACCCGGCGGTCAGCGGACTCGGCGGCGTTGCGGCGCTACCCTCCTGCGCCTCATGGCCACCCCGACATCCCCCGACGCGATCCGCGACGTGAACACGCGCTACCACGACGGCGCGGCGGCCGACTACGACGCCAAGTGGGGCATCGACTGGGGCCAGACCGGCCGCGAGCAGGTGCTCGGGAAGGTTCGCAAGGCGCTCGGCGGCGCGATCCCGACCTTCGGCCGCTCGCTCGAGGTCGGTGCCGGCACGGGCTACTTCTCGCTGCACCTCCTGATGGCCGGCGTCGTCGGCGACGCAACCTGCACCGACATCTCCCCGGGGATGGTCGACGCCCTGCGCGGCAACGCCGACCGGCTCGGCCTGCAGGTCGAAGCGCGCGTGGCCGACGCCGAGGCGCTGCCGTTCGCGGACGAGAGCTTCGACCTCGTGCTCGGGCACGCCGTGCTGCACCACCTCCCGGACCTTCAGCAGGCCTTCTCGGAGTTCTTCCGCGTGCTGCGGCCCGGCGGCGTCGTCGTCTTCGCCGGTGAGCCCTCGCGCTACGGCGACCGCCTGGCCGGCGTGCCCAAGCGCGCGGCGACCGCCGTCGCCCCCGTGTGGCGCGCGGCGCTGCGCGCGTCCGCGGCGCCCGGCGGCCACAGCGACGGCGGCGAGCTCAACCACGAGCTCGAGCAGCACGTCGACGTGCACGCGTTCGTTCCCGGTGACCTCGAGGTCGTCGCCCACGATGCCGGCTTCGGCGAGGTGCACGTCCGCGGCGAGGAGCTGCTGGCCAACTGGTTCGGCTGGACGAACCGCGCACTCGAGGCCACCGCCGTGCCCGACGAGGTGCCGATGGCGTGGAAGCAGTACGCCTTCCACGGCTACCTCGCCCTCCAGCGGGTCGACCGCGGGCTGCTCGAAGGGCGCCTCCCGGCCGCCGTCTTCTACAACCTGCTGATCAGCGCGCGCAAGCCGGCGTAGGCCCTGCACTGCCCGCGCGGGCGCGGACGTCGGCTGAGCGCGCGAGCAGCGGCACCGAATGGGCGGGGCGGGTGCGGCGCGCCCGCCCCGGCCAATACGCCGCCTTCGTTGCCGCTGCAGGCCACGCGCAGGCGGACGAGAGCTACGCCCCCGCCGCTCGATACCGCTCCAGCGCCACCCGCCGCTCGACCGCATGGTCAACGACGGGCGACGGATAGTCCCGCCCGATGACGCAGCCCGCCGCCGCCTGCTCGGCGGCCGTCATCGTCCACGGCTCGGCGAGCCGGGCATCGGCGACTCGCGCCAGCTCGGGCACCCAGCGGCGCACGTAGACCCCGCCGGGGTCGAACTTCCGCTGCTGGAGCACGGGGTTGAAGATGCGCCGGAAGTACGGCGCGGGGTCAACGCCGGTGGACGCGATCCACTGCCAGTTGCCGTTGTTCTGCGCCGGCTCGCCGTCGAGCAGCATCCGCTCGAACCACGCTTCCCCGCAGCGCCAGTCGAGGTGGAGGGTCTTCGTCAGGAAGGAGCCGGCGATCATCCGCGCGCGGTTGTGCATCCACCCGCTCGCGGCGAGCTGCCGCATCCCGGCGTCGACGACCGGGTACCCGGTGCGTCCCTCACGCCAGGCCGCGAGCAGCTCCGCATCGTCGTCCCACTCCAGGGCGCGGTAGCGCTCCTGATACTCGAGGCGCGCGTTCTCCGGATGCAGCAGCAGCACGTGCGCGTAGAAGTCCCGCCAGGCGAGCTGGCGCACGAACGCCGCAGCGCCCGCGCCGCCGCGCGCGAGCGCGCGCGTCTCGGCCTCGCGTGCGCTGACCGAGCCCCAGCGCAGATAGACCGAGAGGCCACTCGTCCCTCCCGTGAGATCGTCGCGCCGCTCGGCGTACCGCGTGACCGGGCCCTGGAGCCACGCATCGAGCGCCGCGCGCGCGGCCGCCTCGCCGGGCTCGCAGAACGGTGCCGGGAGCTCGTCCCGCAGGCGCGGGCCGTCGGGCAGCGACCCGGACTCCAGGCCGCCCGGCAGCACGACCCGCGCAGGCGCGTCCAGCACCTCACGGCGCTCAAGGCGCTCCCACGCCTTCCAGAACGGCGTGAACACCGTCATGGGCCTGCCGGCCCTCGTGCGTGGCAGCGACACGTCTGCGCAGTAGGCGCCGCCGTCTGGCCGCGCCTGCACGCCGGCCTCCCGCAGCGCGGCCGTCACCGCGGTGTCGCGCCGGCGCGCGAACGGCGACACGTCGCTCGTCCAATGGACGGCGCTGGCTCCGGCCTCGCGGGCGACCTGCGCGATGACGACCTCGGGCCGCCCGGCGCGGACGCAGAGCGCGCCGCCGCGGCGGCGCAGCTCGGCATCGAGCTCACGCAGGCTCGCGAGCATGAACGCAGTACGCGGGCCACTCGCGAACCGGCCGTGCAGCAGCCGCTCGTCGAGCACGAACAGCGGCACCACCTGTTCGTGGTCGCGGACGGCCGTGGCGAGCCCCGGATGATCGTGCACGCGCAGGTCGCGCCTGAACCAGACGACGGCGATCGAAGGCATCGTCCACTGGTACGGCGCGACCGTACACTCGGACGAGATGCCCGACCGCGTCGTCCAGGACTTCCCGATCTTTCCCCTCGGCCTCGTCGCGCTGCCGGCGGAGATCGTGCCGCTCCACATCTTCGAGGATCGCTACCGCACGATGATCGGCGAGTGCCTCGAGTCGGGCGGCGAGTTCGGCATCGTCTGGGCGGGCCCCGACGGGACGAACCCGATCGGCTGCGCGATGGAGGTCACGCGCGTGCTCGAGGAGCTTCCCGACGGGCGGATGAACATCCTCACGACCGGAACCAGGCCGTTCCGCGTCATCGAGGAGCGCCACGACCTGCCGTATCCCGCCGCCGTCGTCGAGTTCCTCAGCGACAAGCCCGAGGAGCCGAGTGACGAGAGCGCCGCGGAGGCCCACGAGAGCTACCGCGTCCTCGTCGAGGAGGCCGCCGACCGCGAACTGGCCGACGAGGACCTCGCAGCGATGACCGCCTACGACATGGCCGCGACGGTCGACTTCGGGCTCGAGGCCAAGCAGAGCCTGCTCGACCTGCGCTCCGAGAACGCCCGCCTGAAGCTCGTCGCGCGCCTCTTCCGCGCGGCGCTCAAGCGCCTGGACTTCATCGAGCGCGCGCAGGTCCGCGCCCGCTCGAACGGGCGCGTGCGCTTCTAGTACACCCATCCGCAACTTCCGTGGGTTTCGGCGGAGCCGCGCTCGCCCGTCCCCCGCACGGAGACTCTCGGCCGGATGTACTAGAGCGCCGCTCCTCGACGAGCCTCGGCCAGCGGCTCCATCGCACCTCGCGGCGGGACGAGCGCGGGACGGTCGTGCGCCGCCGCCACGGAGCCCGGCCCTCGGCGGCGATCCACGAGCCCGCGAGGATCAGCGCCAGCCCGGCGATCGTCGCGACGGTGATCGCCTCGCCGAGGAAGAGGGCGCCGTAGAGCACGCTGAACCCCGGCGCCAGGTAGGCGACGACGGACGCGCGGTTGGCCCCGACGTCGGCGATCAGGACGTAGTAGATGAGGAACGCGATCCCGGTGCCGCCGGCGCCGAGTGCCAGCAGGGCGGCGGTCGCGCCGGCGCTGATCGCGTGCGGCGGCGGATGCGTGGCAGCCAGCGGGAACGTCAGCGCGGCGGCGGTCACCATCGTGCCCGCCGCGATCGCGACGGGCGGCGCGCCCGGCAGCTTGTAGCGCACCCAGATCGCGCCGAACGCATACCCGAGCCCGGCGAGCAGCACCATGCCGCCGCCGAGCGCCAGCTTCGCGCTGCCCGAGAGGTCCACGCCGAACAGCAGCACGACGCCCAGGATGCCGACGCAGATGCCGACGATCGCCCAGCCGTGCACCGCCTCACTGGCCGCGAAGCGCGGACTCAGCAGGGCGACGAAGATCGGCGCGGAGGCGACGAGGATCCCGGCGAGCGCCGAGGGGATCCACCTCTCGCCGTACGTGATCAGCAGGAACGGCGCGGCGACCTGCACCAGGCCGATCGCCCAGATCCAGCGCCAGCGCCCGCGCAGCCCCGTCAGCGCGTGCTGGTGGGCGGCGATCGCGGTCAGCAGCGCCGCGCCGAGCGTCACCCGGATGAACACGATCGACGGCGCCGGCACGTCGTCGTGCAGCGCGATCTTGATGAACATGTAGGACGCTCCCCAGAGGGCGGCGAGCAGCCCCATGAGAAGCCAGGAGCGACGGGTCATCGGGGTTCAACGTCCAGGGTCGCAGATCCGTGAGGCCGCGCCCGCGCGAGCTCCTGATGGGCGCCATGAGCGGCGCTGATGGGTCGCGCCGGCGCGTCTCAGCGCGGCAGGCCGCAGACCTTCTGCGCCAGCTCGCGCGCCAGCGCGGCGAGCTGGAAGAAGACCCTCGGCTGATGGGCCGATGTGTCGCTGAAGGCGACCGTCCCGTCCTCGTCGCGCACGACGTAGCGCATGATCGAACGCGGGCCGGGCGGCAGCTGCGTGGCCAGCGTCGCCGGCCCGGGGGTATCGGGTTTGCCCTTGAGGTCGTCGACGGCGCCGCGCGCCTTGATCAGCTGGGCGCTGGTGATCGCCCTGGCCGGGCCGCCGTTGCAGCGGACCGTGCCGCCGTCGTTGACGAGCAGGGTCAGGCGCGCGCCGGGCACCGAGCCGCTGCGATGCAGGACGAAGAGATCCGGCGAGGCGACGCCGCAGCCACCGAGCAGCAGCCCGGCCGCACTCGCGCCGAGTGCGAACGCGACGCGCCCGGTCACGCCGCCACCGCGGCGCCGCCGCGCCGCGGATCGCCGCCGCCCGAGAGCTCGCCGGTCACCCCGTCGCGCTCGACGGCCTGGGCGCCGCCGAAGAAGAGGTTGCGGTCGCGGAAGCGCACGACCTCGCGGCCCTCGCGCTCCAGCGCGCCGAGCTGCACCCCCGGCTCGGCGTAGACGACCCCCCCTTCGGCATGGACGCGGGGCGCCTCGATCGCGGCGCCGGCCGGCATCCGGTGGTCGACGACGTTCACGACCACCTGGAGGATCGCGGAGCGGATGCGGTTGGAGCCCGCACTGCCGACGACGAGCTCGACGTCGCCGGACGCGCCGAGCACGACGGTCGGCGCCATCATCGAGGGCATCCGCAATCCCGGCGGGCTGCGGAAGAAGCCCGTCGGGTTCAGGTCCTGCTCGCCCATGACGTTGTTGAGGTGGATCGCCGTGCCGGGGACGACGACGCCCGATCCCTCGCCGTTGGTGCAGGTGACCGAGCAGGCGCGCCCCCCCGCGTCGAGCACCGCGACGTGCGTGGTCGAGCCGAGGTTGCGCGCCAGGAACCTGTCCATGAAGCCCGGCTCCGGCAGGCCCGCGACGAACGCGTCGTCACGCAGGGCCTGGATGTCCTCCATCACGGTGACGAGCAGCTCGGCATCCGGCGGGCCGTCGGCAACCCGGCGCTCCAGGTGCGCGAAGGCGAGCGCGAGCAGGATGCCGCCCGCCGATGGCGGCGGGTTGGTGAGCACGGTCCGCCCGCGATAGGCGGCGCGCGCGGGCTCACGTGCCAGCGGCTCGTAGGCGGCGAGGTCGGCCGCGGTCAGCGTCCCGCCATCGCGCTCCACGCGCTCGACGATGGCCGTCGCGAGGTCGCCGCGATAGAAGGGGTCCGCGCCCTCCGCCCCCAGGCGCTCGATGGTCTCGGCCAGCTCGTCGCTGCGGAAGGACTCGCGCGCCGTCAGCGGCCGTCCGCTCGGCGCGAAGGCCGCCGCCGACTCCGGCGTCGAGAGCAGGATCCCATCGAGGATCTCGAAGACGTACGCCTGCTGGGCGTTCGGCGGCACGCCCGCGCGCGCGAGCGCCGCCGCCGGCGCGGCGAGGTCGGCGAGCGGCAGCGTGCCCCAGCGCCTCGCCGCCGCGGCGAGGCCGGCCGGGCTGCCGGGAACGCCGCACGAGGCGGCGCCGCAGTTGAAGACCTGCACGGTGTCGCCGAAGGACACCTCGACGGGCTGCAGCGGGGCGTGTCCGCCGCCGTGCCCGGCCCCTGGGGCGGCGACGAAGAAGTCCAGCAGGACGGGATCCTCGCCCCCGCCGGCGACGAGCATGTAGCCGCCCGCGCCCGGGCCCGTCAGCAGCGGCTCGCAGACCCAGGACGCCAGCACCGCGGCGATCGCGGCGTCGACGGCGTTGCCGCCCTCGCGCAGAACCTGCGCGCCGGCCTCCGCCGTCCGCGGATGACCCGCCGCCACCATGCCGCCCGAGCCGGTCACGGCGGGGAGAGTATGGGGTCCGGCCCGGCAGAGCGCCCACACCGGGTGACCGGCATCCCGCCGCTGCAAGGCGCGGATGAGCTGAGGCGCGGATCGTGGATGCCCAGGGGCGCACGTAGCCGAGGGACAGGCTCATGCACGGCCCTCGGCCCGCGGGTGGCGCTGGGCGCCGCGAGCCGTCCCTCAGGTCATTCGCGCTCAGCCGCGCGGGACGAACTCCGGGACGTCGAGCTGCGACACACCCGTTCCGGTCCGCACGGTGTTGCCGCCGCTGCGCTCACGTTCGCGGCGCTCCACGCGCGGCTCACCGGCCGGTTCCTCGATGCGCCGGCGCGTCGTGGTGCGCGCCTTGGTGTCGCCGTAGCGCGTCGCGACGACGGTCACCCACACCTGGTCCTCGAGCGACTCGTCGACCATCGCGCCGAAGATGATGTTCGCCTCGGGGTGCGCGGCCTCGGCCACCGCCTTGGCGGCCTCGTTGACCTCCCAGAGCGACAGGTCCGTGCCACCGGTGATCGACAGCAGGATGGAGCGCGCCCCCTCCATGCTGGTCTCGAGCAGCGGCGAGGACACCGCCTGCTGGGCCGCCTCCATCGCGCGGCCGTCGCCGCCGCCCATCCCGATGCCGAGCAGCGCCGGCCCCGCCTCGGACATGATCGTCCGCACGTCGGCGAAGTCGAGGTTGATGATCCCGGGCAGCGTCACGAGGTCGCTGACGCCCTGCACGCCCTGGCGCAGCACGTCGTCGGCGACGCGGAACGCCTCGACCATCGAGGTGCGCTGGTCGAGCACCTGGAGGAGGCGGTTGTTCGGGACGACGATCAGCGTGTCGACCTCGGCGCCGAGGGCGTCGATGCCCACCTGCGCGGAGGACGCGCGCCGCGTGCCCTCGAAGCCGAACGGCTTCGTGATGATGCCGACGGTCAGCGCGCCGATCTCCTGGGCGATGCGCGCCACGATCGGCGCCGCACCGGTGCCCGTGCCGCCGCCGGCCCCGGCGGCGATGAACACCATGTCCGAGCCCTTGAGCAGGTGCTTGATGCGGTCGTAGTCCTCCATCGCAGCGGCGCGCCCGAGCTCCGGGTTGGCGCCCGCGCCGAGGCCCCGCGTGAGCGCCTCGCCGATGTGGACGGTGATGTCCGCGTCGGACTGCTGGAGGGACTGCATGTCCGTGTTGACCGCGAGGAACTCGACGCCGGCGATCCCGGCCTCGACCATGCGGTTGACGGCGTTGACGCCGGCGCCGCCGACGCCGACGACGCGGATCACCGGGGTCCCGGTGGTGCGTGATGCCGACCAGGGGTTCTCGTCGAAGCTGACGAGCTGCTCACGCTCACGCGCGGGCGCCGTCGCCGGCGGGGGAGCCGCGGCGCGCGCCGCTGCGGCGCCGTCACGCTCGAGGATGTTGTCCGGGATGTCCGAGCTGAACGCGTGGCGCAGACGCTCCTGCGGCGTCGGCACGGTGCGCGCGGGTTCGGGCGGCTCGGGTGGCGCCCCCAGCGACGGGTGCGGATACTCGCGGGCGGCGACGGTCGTCGGCCCACCCACCCCCGGAGTCGCGACGGGCTCTGCCGGCGTCGCGGGCGGCTCGGGCGCGCTCGGCGCCTGCGCGGCCTGCTCGGCGCCCGCGGCGGGCCTCTCCTCAGCCGGTGTGGCGGCCGCCTGCTCCGTGCGACGGAACAGCTCGGCCAATGGCCCTTCGCGCATGCTCGCGCGCTTACCGCTTGCCATGGGTGAGAACCTCCTTCGCGAGGTCGCGATAGGACTGTGCGGCCATCCCGTCCGGCTCGTACTTCAGCACCGACATGCCCTTCACGGGCGCCTCGGCGAACCGGATCGTCTTCTTGATGCGCGAGGCGAACACGCGATCCCCGAAGTTCTCCTCGAGGATCTCGATCGCCTCCTTGGCGTGAACCGTCCGGGCGTCCATCAACGTGGGCAGGATGCCCTCGATCTCCACGTCAGGATTGAGGTTCTCGCGGATCATCTGCAGCGTGTTCTGGAGCTGGATCAGCCCCCGCATCGAGAGATACTCGCACTGAACGGGGACGATCACCTTGTCGGCCGCCGTCAGGGCGTTGATCGTGAGCAGCCCGAGGCTCGGCGGGGTGTCGATGCAGACGAAGTCATAGTCGTCCCAGACCTCGCCCAGCGCCTTCGACAGCGCACGCTCGCGACCGATCATCGTCGACATCGCGATCTCGGCGCCGGCCAGGTCGATCGACGCGGGCGCGAGGTCGATCTCGCGCTTGCGGATGACCTGCCGCAGCGGCTGCTTGTGCACGAGGACGTCGAAGATCGACTCCTCGAGCGTGTCGGGATCGATGCCCTGCGACATCGTCAGGTTGCCCTGCGGGTCCATGTCCACGCAGAGCACGCGGTGACCCGCCTCGGCGAACGCGACGGCGAGGTTCAGGGCGGTCGTCGTCTTGGCGACGCCGCCCTTCTGATTTGCGAAGGCGATGACCTTGGGCTTGGTCTGCTGCGAACTGTCCACGGGGGATGCTCCGTCCTCGGGGGTGCCCGTACCTGCGCGTAATTCGGACGGCCATGACGGAATCCTTCTCGGCATCGGAGGTTTCGTGCCGATCGCCCGGCGCCACCTTCGCGGCCGCCGCGCGTTCCACCATCATGCCGACCACGATGCCGGGCCACCTTCCACGACGCTCCACGATGCTCGCCGTGTGCGCCCTCCTGTCGGCCCTGGCGGCGCCGGCGGCCGCGCCGGCGCGCACGAGCCGCGACTGCCCGGCGCACCGGGGCACGCTCGCGACCGCACCCCTGGGCCGCGTCTGGCACCACGCCGGCGCGCTCTACGGCTGCACGACGGTCTACGGCGTGCGCCCGCGGACAGTACGGCTCGGCCCCTGGACGACGGGCACGAAGGTCGCCTTCGACGGCGTCGGCGTCGCGTGGACCGTGCGCCGCACGACCGGCGGGCAGACCGTCGACCGCGCGTGGTCCGCGAGCGCGCAGACCGGGCGGCGCTGGCTGCTCGGCACGCCGCTCGTCCCGGCGGCCGGAGCGACGCCGGGCCGCGAGGCCCGCATCCAGCGGATCGTGCTGACCGACGCGGGCGTCGCCTGGGTCACGCGCACGAGCGACGTCGTCCTCGCCCTGCACGAGCCCTCGGACACGCCGACGGCGATCGGCACACTCCCCGCCCCGCTGCAGCCGGCGAAGCTGCTGCTGCTCGTGGGCAGCTGGCCGGCCGTGCCCGCCGCAGAGCTCGCGGCGAGCGCCAAGCTCGAGGAGCTCCCCGGCGACGGCGACGAGTGCGGCGGCGCGAACGACTACCGCCTGACCGTGACGCCGGATCCGGCCGCCCCGGCCGTCGGCGCCGTCTGGAACGGCTACTGGACGCGACCGAACTGCGGCTGAGCACTCAACCAGTGTCGTGAGCCGCCGAAAGCGCCGGCGAACCTCTGATTCAGGACACTAGGCTCCCGGCACGATGGTGGTGCACTGGGATGACGTTCCGGCGGTCGAGCTCGGTCGCGGCGAGCCGCGTGAGCTGCGCGGCCGGCGCCGGCGCCTGGGCGCCGCGGCACAGGCCCCGCGCCTGGGACTCAGCCGCTACGAGCTCGGGCCCGGCGAGCGCGGCATGCCGATGCACGCGCACGCCGACGAGGAGGAGCTCTTCTTCGTGCTCGCCGGCTCCGGGACGAGCCTGATCGACGGCGCCGCCCATGCCGTCGGAGCCGGCGACACCATCCTGCACCCTGCGGGCGGCCCGGCGCACGCGCTCGTCGCGGGCGCGGAGGGCATCGACGTCCTCGCCTTCGCCTCGGGCTCGGACACCTCGCTGACCTGGCTGCCGCGCCCGAACGTGATGTTCGCCGGGCCGCGCTGGCTTCCGCTCGACGGCCCCCACCCGTTCGCCGCCGAGGAGGCCTGCGGGCCGCTCGAGCTGCCCGCTGCGACCGCTGAGCGCCCGCCGCAGATCGTCGCGCTCGCGCAGGTCGAGGCGGAGGAACGGCGCCACGGCGACATCGCGACCGTCGTCCGCGACCTCGGAGAGGCGGTCGGATCGACGCGCAGCGGCCTGTCGCAGATCGTCGTGGATCCCGGCGGCCTCTCCAACCCGCCGCACTGCCACAGCGCCGAGCACGAGCTGTTCGTCGTGCTCGAGGGCGACGGCGCGCTCGAGCTGCTGCACCCGGACGGGACGGCCGAGTCGCACCCGGTGCACGCCGGGCACGTGATCTCGCGGCCGCCCGGCACCGGCGTCTCGCACGCGTTCGGCGCGGGTGACCGCGGGCTGACGCTGCTCGGGCACAGCGACCTTAACCATGCGGACATGTGCTTCTACCCGCGCTCTGGGAAGGTCTCGCTGCGCGGCCTGAAGGTCATGATGCGCATCCAGCGCGTCGAGTACTGGGACGGAGAGGCGTGAGGCGTTGAGCCCCCGCGCGAGCGCGCTGTTCGCCCATCAGCTGATCGTGGTCACCGGCAAGGGCGGCGTCGGCAAGACGACCGTCGCGACAGCGCTCGGCGTCGCCGCGACGCGGCGCGGACTGCGCACGATCGTCGCCGAGGTCGCCTCGCGCGACGACGTCTCGCGCACGCTCGGCGGCGAGGAGGCCGTCCGCGATCACGAGGTCGAGCTCGCTTGGGGCGTGCACCACATCTCGATCGACCCCGAGGACGCGATGCGCGAGTACCTTGTCGACCAGCTCCCCTCGCGGACGCTCGCGGCGGTCCTGATCGAGAGCCGCACGTTCAGCTACCTCACCGCCGCGACGCCGGGGATGCGCGAGCTGCTGACCATCGGGAAGGTCTGGGAGCTCGCACAGGACGAGCGCCGGCGCAGCGGCGACGAGCCCTACGACCTCGTGATCCTCGACGCGCCGGCGACCGGCCACGGCATCGCCGTGCTGACCGCCCCGCACACGTTCGCCAGGGCCGCACGCGTCGGGCGAATCGCGCGGCAGGCGTCGACCATCGACGCGCTCGTCACGGACCCGCGGCGCACCGCCGTGATCGCGGTCGCGCGGCCCGAGGAGATGCCGGTCAACGAGACGCTCCAGCTGCGCGCCGCGCTGGAGCGCGAGGTCGGGCTGCCGCTGACGCTCGCCGTCGCCAACCGCGTGACGCCGGGGCGCTTCAGCGCCGGCGAGACCCGCGCGCTCGCCGGCTGCGAGCCCGGGCCGGTCGTGCGGACGGTGCTGCGCAGCCACAGGCGCGCCCATGCACAGCGCGCGCAGGTCGCGCGGCTGCGGCGCGGCCTGGACTGCCCGGTCGTGAGCCTGCACGACCTCTTCCACCCCGCGCTCGACGCCGACTCGATCGGCGCGCTGGCGAGCGACCTGGAGCGGGTGCTGTGAGCGCGAGCGCCCGGGGACCCGAGGATGCGCCGTCCGAGCGGCGGCGCGCAGTCGTTGTGAGCCTCGCGCGCACCCTCGAGGGCAAGTCGATCGTCATCTGCGCGGGCTCCGGCGGCGTCGGGAAGACGACGTCCTCGGCGGCGATCGCGATGGGGCTCGCGGCGCGCGGCAGTCGCGTCGCCGTGGTGACGATCGATCCCGCCAAGCGGCTCGCCGATGCGCTCGGCCTGGACGCGCTCGACAACGAGCCCGCGCTCGTCGACCCCGCGCGCTTCGCCGCGGCGGGCGTCGAGATCACCGGCGAGCTGTGGGCGATGACGCTCGACGCCAAGCGCACGTTCGACGAGCTGATCGAGCGCCTGGCCCCCGACGCCCGCACCCGTGATGAGATCCTCGGCAACCGGATCTACCAGCAGCTCTCCGGTGCGGTCGCCGGCTCGCAGGAGTTCACGGCGGTCGCCAAGCTCTACGACCTGCACGCCTCGAAGCGCTTCGACGTGCTCGTGCTCGACACGCCGCCCTCCCGCAACGCGCTCGATTTCCTCGACGCCCCCGACCGCCTGACCGGCTTCTTCGAGGGTCGCGCACTGAAGATGTTCCTCACCCCGACCGGACTGGCGGCGCGCGCGATGGGCCGCGGGACGGCCGTCGTGTTCGGCGTCATGAAGCGCCTCACCGGCGTCGACCTGCTCGAGGACCTGAGCGTCTTCTTCCTGGCGCTCGGCTCGCTGCTGGACGGCTTCCGCGAGCGTGCCGAGGGGGTTTCGCGCCTGCTCGGCGACCCGGGCACGACGTTCCTCGTGATCACCTCGCCCGAGCGCGAGCCGGCCGAGGAGGCGATCTTCTTCCGGCGCAAGCTGCGCGACGCCGAGATGCCCTTCGGCGGGCTCGTCATCAATCGCGTGCACGAGCTCGACGGCGCCGGCGAGGCGCTGCCGGATCCCGAGGCGGTGGCGGCCGAGCTCGCGCCCGAGCTCGGCGCGAAGCTCGCGGCGAAGGTCGCCCGGACCTATGGCGAGGCCCTGACGATCGCCGAGCGCGACGCCGCGTCGATCGCGCGGCTGAAGGCCGAGACCGGCGACCGGCGCCCCGTGCTGGTGCCCGAGCTCGACGGCGACGTCCACGACGTGGCAGGCCTGGTGGCCGTCCACGCCCACCTGTTCGCTCAGTAGGCGCTCAGGAGGCGAAGAGGTCCACGCGCCAGTCGTTGCAGCGCATCACGGTGCCGGGCGGGTACTCGAGGTCGACCTCGCCGAGCAGCGTGAAGCCGGCCGCGCGGCAGACCGCGTTGGACGCCGGGTTTGCGACGGAGGGGAAGGCGTGCATGTAGCGGTGGCGCTGCTGGGCGCGTGCCAGCGCGATCGTCTCGAGCGCCGCCGCGCGCGCGATGCCGCGCCCCTGGAACTCCGGGAGCACGGACCAGCCGATCTCGTAGACCGTGGCGCCGTGCCGGCTGTGCCCCCAGTAGCCGACCCAGCCGGCGGGCTCCCCGCCGGCCGTCTCCACCACACGGAACGTTCCGGTGACCGCGGGGTCCTGAGGCGCCGTGTAGCGCGCCTGGCGCTCGGCGAGCTTCGCCTCGCTCTCCGCGCCGCCGAGGTGCTCCATCATCGCCGGGTCGCCGGTTAGCCGGCGCAGCAGCGGGAGGTCCTCCTCACCCCACGGCTCGAGGCGGACTTCAGCCATCACCGTTGTGGGTCTTCTCGGAATGTCGGGCCGGTAATGCCGCGGTGGCGGCGCCGTCAGGCAAGGACGCAGGATCGGTGCAATGCCGGTGGCATTGCCCGAGCCGAGGACGCAGCATGACGGTGATCGCCTCCCGGCATTCCCGGTCGGAGGTTTCGAGAAGGCCCACTAGGAGACGGTGTGATGCTCGGCGTCGGAGTGCGGTGCCGCGCCGCCGTCGTGCGCGAGGATCGCGTCCGCGAACGTGCGCAGATCGGGCTCCAGGTGCCCGCAGAGGACGTCACGCAGCAGCGCGCGCAGATGCCCGCCGAGCTCCCGCGTGAGCTGTTCGAGCTGCGGGTCCACCGCGAGGCCCGCGACGACGGCGCGCTCCAGCGAGATCGTGTGTGCGACGCGCTCGGTCAGGCGGCCGCGATCAGCCGGCTCGGCGCACAGCGCGGCGAGGCGGCCGGCGAGCCTGCCTGACGCCGCGCCCTCGGGTTCCAGCAGCGCGCGCAGCGCGAGCAGCAGATCGGTCAGCGCCTCGGCGGGCGCCGGGCGCTCGCACGCGAGCTCGTAGCGGCGCAGCGCCCATGCCACCTCACCGGATCGCGGCGTGCGCCTCCCGATCAGGCTCAGGAACGCGCGCAGCTCATCCTCCTGCTCGGCGGCGACGGCGACGTCGCCCTCCGGCAGTGGCGAGGAGGTGAGCGGCAGCGGGTGCCATGGACCGTTGTCCGTGCGCGTCCAGGCGAAGGGCGCGAGCGCGACGGCCACGGTTTCGTAGAGGCGCAGGCCGACGAGCAGCCTGCGCAGCCGCACGCGCGCATGGGCCAGCGGCGACGGGTCGCCGGCGGCCGGCTCCCAGCGCAGCAGCGCCAGCGTCTGGGGCATGCCGTCCGCGCGCGACCAGCGCGCGTCGTCGGGCGCGTCGAGGCAGACGTCGCCGCGGAACAGCGACAGGCCCTCTCCGACGTTCAGCTCACCGGACGCGGAGGTGAGCTCGAGCCCGTGGACGACGGCGACGACGATCGTCTCGGTCCGCCCGTCACCGACGACGCCCTCATACTCGAGGAACGCGAGGTCGAAGCGCTCCTCGTGGAAGACGAATTCGCTGGAGTCCTCGAAGACGCGTGCCAGGAAGCAGTGCAGCGCGGCGTCCGCGCGATCGCGGCCGGCGGCGTGCGCGGGTGCGCCGCGCGCCTCCAGGTAGTCGTCGAGCCGCCCCGCGGCGATCAGCGCGTGCGCGGCGCCCAGGTAGCTCGGCAGACGCGTCAGGACGCCGGAGCGCTCGCGGATGAAGTCGCCGGTGAGGGGGCGGTAGCAGTACAGAGGGGCGTCGCGGCGGCCGCTCTCGACGACCTCGAAGGAGAGCTCGTGACCCTCGTGCGTGTCGGAGGCGAGCTGCCACGCCGCCTCCTCGCAGAAGTCGTGCATCGCGGAGCGAAGCTGGCGGAGGTGCATGGGGGGCGGTTCGGCGGCATCTGCGCGCTTCCTCCCGGGCGCAGGGGCGCTTGCAGGGGCCTGCGGCGGCCCGGACCGGGCTGCAGGTTCGCGTGCGAGAACCCGTGCAACGTCGCGGACCGCGGTCCACGCCGGCCCGTCGCGGCCGAAGCACGGGGAATGGAGCGTGCCGCTGCCACCCTCCCACGCCGCCCCGCGGTCCTCGTCGCGGCGCTCCTGCTACTCGGGCTCGCGGTGCCCGCCGCGCACGCCTCGTCCAGCGGCGGCGCGGCCTACGGCCAGGTGAGCCAGGCCCCGCAGGCGCCCGTGCCGACGCTGCCCTCCGGCGGCGTCGACCCCTCGCAGCCCGCGCCGGCGCTCCCAGGTCTGCCGATCCCGGTTCCGGCACCCCTCGCGGGCCAGGCCGCCCGGGTCCTCTCGAACGGGCTGGCCGTCGCACCGGCCGGCGCCCCCGCCGTCGTGCAGGCGATCATCGCCGCCGGCAATCGCATCGCCCGGACGAAGTACGTCTGGGGCGGCGGCCACGCGCGCTGGGAGGACCGGGGCTACGACTGCTCGGGCTCGGTCAGCTACGCGCTGCACGGCGCGGGGCTGCTCGACAGCCCGCTCGTCTCCGGCGACCTCGCCCACTGGGGTCTGCAGGGGCCCGGCACGTGGGTCACGATCTACGCGAACGCAGGTCACGTCTACATGACGGTCGCGGGGCTGCGCTTCGACACCTCCGGCCAGCAGCGGGCAGGCACCCGCTGGCAGAGCGTGCTGCGCTCGAACCGCGGCTTCCACGTGCGCCACCCGGCGGGGCTCTGAGGACCTCCCGGCCGTACCATGGCGGCGATGCACGAGCACGCCGCGCACGACGAGCACGCCCACGTCCACGGCCCCGGCTGCGGGCACGTCGGCATCGTGCATGAGGGTCACATCGACTTCCTCCACGACGGCCACCTGCACCACCCGCACGGCGACCACGTCTGCGAGCACGTGATCGCCGTCGACGAGCAGCATCCCGACTGCTGCGACGGCGGGCGGGCGACCGCCGGCGTCGACGCCGGCCACGTCCACGGCCCCGGCTGCGGCCACGAGCCGGTGCCGCACGGCGACCACGTGGACTACCTCGTCGACGGGCACCTGCATCACCCGCACGAGGGTCACTGCGACGACCACGGCTCGGTCGCGCTGACCTGAGCGCGGGTCCCCGTCTACCTTGTGCGGGATGGCTCGCGTGCATGCCACCTCCGAGACCTGGGCCGCGTCCGCCGCGCGGACGATGTCCGACGCGGGCTACCGGCGCGGGGGCGCGCGCGCCGCCGTGCTCGAGCTGCTCGACGCGCAGTCGTGTGCGCTGACGGCGTACGAGATCGAGGAGGCCCTGCGCACGCGCGACCGCGCTGTGGGCCGCGCGAGCGTCTACCGGATCCTCGACGAGCTCGAGGCCCTGCGCCTCGTGACGCGTGTCGACGTCGGGCAGGGCCAGGCGCGCTACGAGCCGGCGCGCGCCGACCATCACCACCACCACCTCGTCTGCGACGTCTGCGGCACCGTGACGCCGTTCCACGACGCCGCGCTGGAGCGCGCGATCGTCGCCCTCTCGCGGGACGTCGACTTCGACGTCACCGAGCACGAGATCGTCCTGCACGGGGTCTGCGCGGACTGCAGGGGCTGAGAAGGTCTTCAGAAAGCCGGTCGGGCGCCCGCACGGCGCGCGTGGGCGCCCGACAGGGTGCGCCACAGCAGCGCCAGCCCGTAGAGCGCGAGGATCGCGACGGTGACCGACGCCCCCGCCGCCACGCTCGCGTGGTAGGAGAGGTACAGCCCCGCGACCGACCCGGCGAAGGCCACGATCGTCGCGGTGAGCATCATCGCCGCCATCCGGTCGCAGAGCAGGCGGGCCGTCGCGGCGGGACCGACGAGCATCGCGACGACGAGCAGGTTGCCGAGCGCCTGCACCGCCACGAGCGTCGCACCCGCCAGCAGCACGGCGAGCACGGCGTCGAACGGCGCCGCCCGGCGCCCGAGGGCCCGCGCACCGGCCCGGTCGAAGCCGATCGCCATGAGCGTCGGATGCAGCACGGCCAGCACGACGACGATCGCGACGCCGAGCCCGGCGGCGAGCCAGATGTCGAGGTCGCCTACCCCGAGGACGTCGCCGAACAGGATCTCCCCCAGCCCGGCGGGCGTCCGCGGCGAGAGCCCGATCAGGACGCCGAGCCCCAGCAGCGCGGTCACGACCACGGAGACTGCGACATCCCCGTCCAGTCGCGGCACGCGCGCGACCAGCACGATCGACAGCGCGGCGACGACGAGCCCGACCGCCCCGCCGACGAGCAGCGGCACGCCGAGCAGCGCGGCGCCGACGAGGCCCGGGAGCATGCCGTGCGCCAGCGACTCGGCGCTGTAGGACATGCCCGAGAGCACGATCCAGCAGCCGAGCCCCCCGGAGACCAGGCCCAGCAGCGTCAGCTCGAGGATGCCGCGCACGACGATCGCGTGCGTGAGCGGGTCGGTCAGCCAGGCGATCACGCGGGCCCGCCGTCGTCGTGGTGATGTGCCGGCAGGATGCCCAGCTCGCCCCCGCCGGGGAGCGTGACGATCTCGCTGCCGTAGGTGCGCTCGATGACCTGCGCCGTGAGCGTGCTCGCCGGCGGCCCGAACGCGATCTGCACGCGGTTGAGGCACAGGACGCGATCCCACGAGCGCGCCTGCTCGATGTCGTGGGTCGCCATCAGCAGGCCGCGACCCTCGGCGGCGAGATCGTCGAGGAGGGCGACGAGGCGCTCGGCGCTCGGCACGTCGAGCCCTGAGAACGGCTCGTCGAGCAGCAGCAGCGGCGCGTCCTGGACGAGCGCCCGCGCGACGAGCACCCGCTGGCGCTGGCCGCCGGAGAGGTCGCCGAACGTGCGCTCCGCGCGATCCGCCAGTCCGACGCGGTCGAGCGCCTCGCGCGCGAGCGTGCGATCGGCCCGCGCCGGGCGTCGCCACCAGGGCATCCGCGAGAGCGCGCCCATCAGCGCCACGTCGAGTGCGCTGACCGGGAAGTCGAGCCGTGAGCGCTCGGTCTGGGGAACCAGCGCGACGCGCCCCGCGGGCAGCCTCAGCGCGCCCGAGGAGAGCGCCAGCTCGCCGGTGAGGACGCGGAAGAGCGTCGACTTGCCGCCGCCGTTGGGGCCCAGGACGCTGACGCGCTCGCCGGCGCGCACCGCGAACGTCACGCTGGCGACGGCCGGCACCGTCGCGCCGGGATACATCGCCGCGAGGTCGTCCGCCTCGACGAGCACCGCGCTGCTCAGGCCGGGATCGAGCACGTCACCCTCCCGCCCGTCATGCCGCGCACGAGCGCGCCGGTGTTGGCGCGCTCCATCCCCAGGTAGGTCGCCCCCGCCGATCCGCTGGGGCCCAGCGTGTCGCCGTAGAGGCTCGCCTGCGAGCTCGCACCCGTGTCCTGCGCGATGCGGCGGGCGAGCTCGGCGTTGACCGAGGTCTCCGGGAACACCGCGCTGACGTGCTCGCGGCGGATCGTGTCCTCGAGCCGCGCGAGCGCACCCGCCGACGCCTGCGCCTGGGTCGTGTTCGACGGGATCACCGCACCGACGATGCGCAGGCCGTAGCGGCGCGCGAAGTATGCGAAGGCATCGTGCGAGGTGACGATCAGCCGCGCCGCGGGCGGGACGCGCGCGATGCACGCCCGGATGCCGGCGTCGAGCGCCCGCAGACGGCCGCGGTAGGCCGCCGTCCGCGCGGCCAGCACCGGCGCCGCGGCGGGGTCGATCGCCCGCAGCCGCGCGCCCACGAGCGCGGCGGCCGCCTCGACGTTGCGCGGGTCCTGCCACCAGTGCGGGTCCTGCCCGCCGGAGCCATTCAGGCGCGTCGGCACGTGCGCGCCGACGTCGAGCACCGCGGCGTGGGATCCGGCGTCGCCGATCGCCGGGCGCATCCACTGGTCGAGCCCGAGGCCGCTCAGGAGCACGAGATCGGCGTCGGCGACGGCCGCGACGTCGGAGGGCCGCAGCTCGTACTGGTGCGGGTCGCTCCCGGGCTGGAGGATCTGGCGGACCTCCACGCGCCCGCCGCCGATCTGGCGCGCGAGATCCGCGAGCTGGGTCGTCGTGGCGACGACGACGGGGCGCCCGCCGGCGCCCCCGTGCGCGGCGCCGCCGCAGCCGCTGAGGAGAACCACGACGGCGCCCGCGACGGCCACCACGGCCGGCACGGCGGGCCTGCGGCGCAGCAGGCCGCGCGTCGCCGCCGCGAGGGCGAAGACGGCGCCGCCGAGCACGGCGATCGCGGCCCCGGGCGGCGCGTCGAGCGTGAACGCGAGCCACATGCCCGCGACGCCCTCGATCGCCGCCAGCACGACCGTCGCCCGCTGCCAGGCCGGCACGCGCGAGCAGAACAGCCGCGTCGTCGCGGCCGGCACGACGAGGATCGCCGTCGCCAGCAGGGCGCCGACGGCGGCGAGCACCGCCACCGCGACGAGCGCGATCAGGACGACGAGCGCGACGTCGCTGCGCGCGCGCGCCGCAGCCCCGCCCTGCTCGGAGAAGCCGGTCGCCAGCCAGCGCGGGCCGAGCACCAGCGACGCCGCGAGCGCGATCGCCGCGGCCGCAGCGGCGAGCCGCAGGTCCGCGCCGTCGATCGCGAGCAGGCTGCCGAACAGCAGGCGGTCGACGTTGGCCTGCGAGTGGAAGACGTCGCTGGCGAGGATCACCCCGATCGCGAGCGCCCCTGCGAGCACGAGCGCGGTCGCGCTGTCGTTCGCGGCGGCGCGGCGCCGCGTCAGGCCGCCCACGAGGACGGCCACGATCAGCGCCGCCGCGAACGCGCCGAGGTTCGCGGAGAACCCGAGCCCGTCGGCGAGCACGAGGCCGGGGAAGGTCGCCGTGCCGGCCGCGTGGGCGAAGAACGCGTAGCCGCGCAGCACGATCCAGGTGCCGAGCATCCCGGAGGCGACGGCCAGCAGGAGCACTTCGAGCACGCCGCGCTGGAAGAAGGGCAGGGAGAACGGGTCGGGCACGACACCGCACAGCCTACCCGCTATATGAGAATGAGTCTTGCTCTTACGCCGCGCGCACGAGCAGCGGCGCGGCCGCGCCGGCATGTCCGTTGCGAGTGGAGCGCACCGTGATCCGGTAGCTGCCCGGGCTCAGGAGCGGCACCCGGACGGCGTACGCCGGCCTCGCCTTCCCGCCGATCGCGCCGATCCGGCGCCAGCGCCCGCCGCGGCGCCGCTCGACGAACACGGAGACCGTGCCGGCTGGGCGGACCGTTCCGCGCACCGTGACGACCCTGCCGTGCGCGATCACGGCGGAATCGGCCTTGGCGGTCACGAGCGGGATGATGCCGACGTTGACGGGCAGCGAGGAGACCTGCAGCGCGACGGCGCGCGCGAGCCCCGGGCGCGTCCAGGCGGCGCTGAGCGCGAACCCGCCGTCCGCGCCGGTGACGCCGCGCGCGATCGCCTTCCAGCCGCCGCCGGGCGCCTGCTTCTCGATCCGGACGGGCTGGCCCGCGAGCGGCACCTTGGCCGCATCGGTGAGCACCCCCGTGAAGCGCGCCTGGCCGCCATAGGCGACCGCGGCCGGGCCGCCGAGCGAGACCGTCGGGTTCACGACCACTGGCTGCGCCTGTGAGGCCGTCAGCGCGCGCAGCGCGGGCAGCTGGGCGTAGAACTGGGTGCCCGGGCAGTCGGTGGCGTCGACGTCGCGATGGCCGCAGATGCGGTCGAGCGTCACGTTCGTCCCGTACTTCCACTGCGTCAGCGTGCCGCCGCCGGAGACGACGACGATCTGGCCTGTGACCGGCGAGCCGTGCAGTGGCAGCTTCCAGGCGAGCAGCCGCGCGACGGCCGCCACCGCGGGCTGCGGAGCCTGGACGTCCATGAACGAGCCGATCACCGACACGCCGGTCGAGAGGCGGTTGAACCCCTGCGCGTGCGCGCCGATGACGGGCAGCGTCACGCCGCCGGCACGCCCCTCGAAGATCGTGCCGAACCGGTCGACGAGGAAGTTGTAGCCGATGTCGTTCCAGCCCTTGACGTCGCGGTGGTACTGGGCGATCGCCAGCACGATGCCCGCCGACTCCGACGGGCCGTAGGTGTTCGCGTTCTCGGTGTGGTGGACGACGCCGATCTCGACGGTGCCGAACGCGGGCGCCGCGCGCGGGATCACACGGTCCCCACCCCACGCGGCGCGCGGGACGATCGCCGGCTGGCCGCCGAGCTGGGCGCTGTGGACGGCGGCGGCCGCCTGCGCGCCGACCAGCGCACGCGCCGCGGCGGGCACCGACACGAGCGCGACGCGAACGTCCTTCGCCGGGCGGCGGCGGGCGCGCAGCTGCAGCTCGTCGGCGGGACCGGTCCAGACCGGGTCGGTCGCCCGCTCGGGCGCGGTGCCGTCGGGCGCGTGATCGCCGTGCGCGTGCAGGTGAAACCAGCGCGACCAGGCTCCGCCCGCGCGGCGGGCGCGCACGTCGATGCCCACGCCCAGCCCCTGCGGGTCGCGGATCCCGAGCAGGACGAAGCTGCGCGGGGCGCGCAGCGCGGCCGTGCGCCCGCTCGCACCGAACGCCTGCGGCGCGACCAGCATGGCGTGGCTGCGCGGCGCGGCGAGCGCCCCGAGCGGGTCGCTGCCGGCGCGGACGAGCGAGCCGGCGCCGGCCAGCGCGCCCAGGGCGAGCGCCCTGCGGCGCGTCAGCCGGTGGTCGTGAAGGTGGTCGAACGCCATCAGGAGAGCGCTGTGCGGTGGACCGTCTCAGCTGTCGCCATGGTCGCAGGAACCCGCCACCCGGGCGGAGGTTGCGGCGCCGTGCTGGGCGCCGGATTGCAGCCGCGCCGGACCGGTTCTCAGGCGATCGCGGTGGCTGCGGCGCGCGGGGGCGCCTCACCGGCGCACACGTCGGCGAGCCACTGCTCGCCGAAGACGCGCATGTCGTCGACGATCGGCAGCAGCGCGAGACCCTTGTCCGTCAGCGCGTACTCGACGCGCGGCGGGACCTCCGCGTAGGTCTGGCGCTCGACGATGCCCGCCTGCTCGAGGTCGCGCAGGCGCAGCGACAGCGTGCGCGGGCTGATCCCGCTCAGCGAGCGCTCGAGCTCGCAGAAGCGCGAGTGGCCCTCCGCGAGGTCGCGGACGATGAGCAGCGTCCACTTGGCGCAGACGATGTCCGCGGTGCGGCAGACGGGGCAACTCGGATCGACGGGCACATGCTTACTTTACCAAGTGAAGTAAGGGTGACGTCCCCCTGAAGGGGTTCGACGTGCGCGAGCACATCGAAGATCGATCGGGGGGTGACGTCCCCCTGAAGGGGTTCGATGTGCGGGAGCACATCGAAGATCGATCGGGGGGTGACGTCCCCCTGAAGGGGTTCGATGTGCGGGAGCACATCGAAGATCGATCGGCGAAGCCGATCACCTACCCCCCCAGCACACTCCCCAACAGCCCGCCCGAGTTGCCGCCGCTCCCGCCCGAGACCGGCGTGGGCCGCCCCTCCGAGGGCTGCACGAGCACCCAGCCCTCGCCCGTGAACGCCATCTGCAGCGTCTCCCCGGACGAGCGGCCGATGAGGTTCTTGGCCTTGAAGTCGGTCTTCAGCTGCGCGGTCACGCCGGAGCTCCAGGTCACCGCTGCCTGGGCGTCGGCGAACGTGGGCGCCGAGGCGACGTCGAGCAGGATCGGCGGGCCGTCGGTCAGCAGCGCCACCCAGCCCGTGCCCTTGAGCGTCATGTTGAAGAGGCCGCCCGACATCGCCGCCGCAGCGCCCCCGGCGGAGATGCGGTTGATGTCCCAGTCGATGTCGGCGTCGAAGGCCAGCAGGTTGGGGCCGTTGATGGTCACCGAGTCGTCGTCGAGGCGCAGGAGGTGGATCTCCTGTGCGCTGTCTGCGAGGAAGACCTCGCCGCTGCCGCCGAGCTTCATCAGGGTCGTGCCCTCGCCCGAGACCGCCTTCTTGAGCATTCGGCCCATGCCGCCGGAGCCTGCGTGCTCGAAGCGCACGTCGCCCTGGTAGGCGACCATCGACCCCTTCTTCGCCTGGATCTCGCCGTCGCCCAGCAGGACCTTCAGCAGCTTCGAGTTCTGGAGGGTGAAGGCGTCCCCCGACGTCGTCTCCGTGTACTGCTGCAGGTTCGTCGTGATGCTCACGGCCGCGGTGCTCCTCGCTCGTCGTCGATGGGATGCCGGACGCTGCGTGGCACCCTGAACGGCGCGCGCGACGCCGTCAAGCGGCGAGCGAACTGGCGGGGTCCGCGCGGCGCGACTCGGCGTCGACGAGGTCGTCCATCGTCGTGCCGCGCTTGCCGTCGGCGGCGACCAGCAGCTTGAAGTCGTGCGGATGGCTGGCGGCCTCGACCGCCTGGTCCATCGTGATCCGGCCGGCCTTCAGATGCCCGAACAGCGCCTGGTCGAAGGTCTGCATGCCGTAGTAGGAGCCCTCGGCGATGACCTCGGGAATGCGGCCGGTCTGCGTCTGGTCCATGATCATGTCGCGCACGCGGCCCGTCATCCGCAGGATCTCGCAGGCGGCGACGCGGCCGCCGTTGGCCGACGGCACGAGACGCTGGGAGATGACGCCCTTGAGCGTGCCGGCCAGCATCGCGCGGACCTGCTGGTGCATGTGCGGCGGGAAGAAGTCGATCAGGCGGTTGACCGTCTCCGCCGCGTCGACGGTGTGGACCGTCGAGAAGACGAGGTGGCCGGTCTCGGCGGCGGAGAGCGCCGTGTGGACCGTCTCCTCGTCGCGCATCTCGCCGATCAGGATGACGTCCGGGTCCTGGCGCAGGACGCGCCGCAGGGCGCGCTTGAAGGAGGCCGTGTCCTGGCCGACCTCGCGCTGGTTGATCAGCGAGCGCTTGTCGACGTGCAGGAACTCGATCGGGTCCTCGATCGTGACCACGTGGCGCGAGCGCGTCGTGTTGATGTGGTCGATCATCGCGGCCAGCGTCGTGGACTTGCCCGAGCCGGTGGTTCCGGTGAGCAGCACGATTCCGCGCTCCTCCTCGGAGATGTCGCGCACGACCGGCGGCAGGGCGAGGTCGTCGATCGAGCGGATCGAGATCGGGATCGCGCGGATCACGATCGACGCGTAGCCGCGCTGGCGGAAGGCGTTCACGCGGAAGCGGGCCAGCCCCTCGATCGCGTACGAGTAGTCGACCTCGTGCTCCTCGGCGAACTCGCGGAGCTTGACCGCGTCGTGCAGCATCTGGTGGATGACCGCCTCGGTGTCGTCGGGCGTCAGCACATCGGTGCCGTCGATCGGGCGCAGCGTGCCGTCGATGCGGGTCAGCGGCTGGGACTCGGCCTTGATGTGCAGGTCGGAGCCACCGGCCTCGACGAGGTAGGTGAGGGCAGCGTGAAGATCGAAGGACACGCTGTGGGAATCGGCGCGGCGCGGCGCGCGGTGAATCTGCGCTGGACGGATGACCTACGCGACGTCGCGCAGCTTCTGCGCCTCGGCGAGCGACTGCAGCTTCTTCAGCGACTGGTTCTCGATCTGGCGGATCCGCTCGCGCGTGACGTTGAAGGTCTTGCCGACCTCGTCGAGCGTGCGGGGGTGCTCGCCGCCGAGCCCGTAGCGCAGCTCGAGCACGCGGCGCTCGCGGTAGGAGAGGTTCTCCAGCGCCTCGCGCAGCGCCTCCTTGGTGAGGATCTCCGCGGCGCGCTCGTAGGGCGACTCGGCGCGCTCGTCGGCGATGAACTGGCCGAACTCGGACTCCTCCTCGTCGCCGACCGGCTTCTCGAGCGAGACCGGGGCCTGTGCGGAGCGCTTGATCGAGTCGACCTCCTCGGGGTCGATCCCGGTGACCTCGGCGATCTCCTCGGCGGTGGGCTCGCGACCGAGCTCGGTGACGAGCTTGCGCTCGGCGCGGCCGATCTTGTTGAGCTTCTCGACGACGTGGACGGGAATGCGGATCGTGCGGGCCTTGTCGGCCAGCGCACGCGCGATCGCCTGGCGAATCCACCAGGTCGCGTAGGTCGAGAACTTGAAGCCCTTGCGGTAGTCGAACTTCTCGGCGGCGCGGACCAGGCCGAGCGTGCCCTCCTGGATCAGGTCCAGGAACGGGAGACCCTGGTTGCGGTAGTTCTTGGCGATCGAGACGACCAGGCGCAGGTTCGACTCGACCATCTTCTGCTTGGCGTCGAGGTCGCCGCGCTCGATGCGCTTGGCGAGCTCGACCTCCTCCTGGGCGGTGAGGAGGCGTACCTTGCCGATGTCCTTGAGGAACAGCTGCAGCGAGTCCGTCGTCATGTCCGGACGCAGGTCCAGCGTCGTCTTGGCCTTGCGGCGCGAGCGCTTGTCGGGCGCGCGCTCGACCTGGGCGGCCGGCGCCGACGGGTCGTCGTCGATGAGCTCGATCTCCTGGGTCTCGATCCAGGTGGTGAGCTCCTCGCGGTCGGCGTCGTCGAGATCGAGCTCGGAGGTCGCGGTCGCGATGTCGCTGTGCGACAGGACGCCCGTCTGGTGCCCGCGCGCCAGCAGCGCCTTGATCTCTTCGAGTTCCTGGAGTTCCGTGACTGACATTGAGGTCCGTTCCGTCTTTCGGGCCCGAGGCCCAGCCTGCTGCTGAAGGGATGGAGAGGCGCCGTGCGGGTCGCGGCCGTGGTCTGGGCCACCGTACCGCCACGCTGACCCCCTCCAGGGTACTGCCGTCCGAAACGCATCGTCAAAGAAGACGCGATCGGATGTGCTGTCGATGTCTACGCCGAATGCGGCCGTCGGTTTCATGCTTCGGCACACACGTGCGCAGGCACCACCCCGGGGGTGGCAGAATGGCCGCATGTCAGCCTCCGGCCCCACCGGCTCCGACGACCCGCGCGAGGTGCTCGCGAGCCTCCCGCGCAGCCGTCGCCAGCGACCCACGGCGCGGCGCGAAGCCGCCCGCGCCAAGCGCGCGAGCGCCTCTGCGGCGCCGGCGACGGCGAAGCCCGCGGCGAAGCCGAAGCCGGCCGTGAAGGCCGGGGCCAAGGCGAAGCCGGCCGCGACGAGCGCGGCGAAGGCGTCGGCGACCGCCGCCAAGCCGGCGCGCAGGCCCGCCGCCAAGACGGCGCCGAAGCCCCGGACAGCCACGAAGGCCGCCGTGCGCCCGCGTCCCGCCAAGCGGGCGATCCCACCCGCGGGGTACGCCACGCCGCGCACCCAGGGCGCGCACGGGAGCGCCGACCCCGGCGCTGCGCTGGCGGGTCTCGTGCGCAGCGTGCTGAAGCTGATTCCGCGCCCGTAGCACCCTGCTGCGGAGGGGGTGCGGACCCCCCGGTGGCGTTGCCGTCCGGGTCGCTGGTGTAGGTTATGACCACTGCCGAACCTCTGCGCGCCTCGCACGCGGAGGACGGGGGACCCACTGCGAGCACAGTGCTCGCCGGGGCGAATCGGGCCTCACCCGGCCTGTAGCGCCAATCGTTCGGCGCGAGCCCGTCAGCTCACCCCGTAGGCCGTCGAACGAGGAACCGCACATCAGCATCAGCCTCCGACAGCTCCTGTCCGTGATCCCGGCTCTCGCCCTCTGCGGCGCGCTGGCCGCCCCCGCGCAGGCGCAGGACCCGGGTGGCGTCGCGGTCGGCGGCGCGCTCCTCACCGCCGCTCCCGCCCTCGTCGGGCAGCCCGTGCAGTTCGCCGGCACGCTGGGCCCCGCGGCGGGCGGGCGGCTGATCAGCATCGAGCTGCTCGCGCCCGACGGAACCTGGCAGCGCGTGACGACCACGCGCGCGGCGGCGGACGGATCCTTCGCCGCGAGCTGGACGGCGCCGCAGGCGGGCCGCTTCACCGCCCGTGCCGAGCCCGCCGCCGAGGTTCTCGCCGCCCAGGCGGTCACCGTGCCGCTCACGACCGCGACGGTCTACCGCCCGGCCACTGCCACCTGGTACGACCAGTCCGGCCGTACCGGCGCCTGCGGCGTCAGGTTGCGCAGGGCGACGCTCGGCGTCGCGCACAAGACCCTCCCGTGCGGCTCGCTGGTCGACGTCACCTACGCAGGCCGGACGATCAGCGTGCCGGTCATCGACCGCGGGCCCTACGCGCACGGCGTCAGCTACGACCTGACGCTGGCGACCGCCCGCGCGCTGGGCATGGTGTCCGCCGGCCGCGTCCGCGTCGGCGTTCTGCCGCAGGGCGAGCGCACGCCGAAGTCGCCGCTCGCGCCCGCACCGGTGATCGCCGCCGGCGGCGGCGTCACCCTCTCGAGCTAGCTACGGGCGGCTCAGGCCAGCGGGACGCCCGCGGCCCGCGCCGCGAACACGCCCTCGTCCGCGTGCGCCACGAGGCCGGCGGGATCGGTCCCGTCGTCCGGGCAGACCCCGATGCCGATCGATGCGGAGAGCGCGGCCCCCTGCAGCGTCGCCGCGCCGCTGACGGCCGCGGCCAGGCGGCGCCCGAGCGCCCGCGCGCCCTCCAGACCGGTGTTCGCGGCGATGATCCACACGCGGCCGTCCTGCTCGCGCACCGCGGCGTCGCCGGCGCGCAGCTCGTGGCGCAGCGCGCGCTCGGCGCGCTCCAGCGCCGCCGCGGCGTCGCCCCGCACGTCGCCCGAGAGCAGCCGGCCGGCGTCGTCGACGTCGACGACGAGGATCGCGCACGGGCCGCCGTCCGCGACCAGGCGTCCGAGACGGCGGATCACGGCGGTCGCCCAGGGCTCGGCGCGGTCCTCCGGCGCCGCCGTGGCCGACGGGAAGACGTCCGCCGGGACGGCTGGGCGCGGCGTGAGCGCCGGCGGCCGCACCGGCACCGCCGGCTCGATGGGCCGCTCGGGCACCGGCGCGAGCCGCGGGCCGGGATCCTGGGGGGCGGGCGGGGACGTTGCGGGGGCGGGCGGCAGGGGTTCCGGCTCGGCGTCCGGGCGCGGCGCGGCGGCGGGCGGGGCGCTGTCGACGACCGCCGGGGCCGGCCGCGCGGTCCGCGTGAGCGCCGCCTCCGCGACGACGTCGCAGACGAGCGCCAGCCGCGCGGCGAGCGCAGCGACCAGCTCGGGCTCCGGCCGGCTCAGGGCGTCGGTGACGCCGGACCACAGCGCCGCGCGCAGCGCCCCGACCGCGTGCATGGCCGCGGCGGGGTCGGCGGCCCCCGCGAGCTCCCCAGCGCTCGCCGCGAGCGGAGCACGGTCGCCGTCCGGGCGCAGCCGGTCCAGTTCGACCTCCGAGGCGAGGGCCGCGACGACGGCCGAGCACAGCGCCGGGCCCTCCTGCGCGAGCGCCCCGGCCGGCAGTGCTGCGACCACCGACAGCGGCGCGCCGGCGATCAGGGTGAGGAGCCAGCCCTTCGCGAGCCCTTCGCCATCGGCGAGCGCGGCCAGCGGTGCGTCGGCGACGGGCCGCGCAGGGCGGGCGGGAAGCGAGCCCGCGAGCATTGTGGGTGAATATCAGTGGCTCCGGACAGCGCAAGGGTGCGTTTTCCGGAAAGTGGGTGATCTTTCTCCGGCCTGCCGTGCCGTGCGTCATGCTCCGGGACGGCCATGTCCGACTCCCTGCTGAGCGTCGACGGCGCGCGCGCACTGATCCTGGCCGAGTCGCGGCCCCGCCCCGCCGAAGCGGTCGCGGTCGAGCGGGCGCTCGGCCGCGTGCTGGCCCAGGACGTGACGGCGGCCCGCGACGTGCCGCCCTTCGCCGGGAGCGCGATGGACGGCTTCGCCGTCCGCTCCGGCCCGGCCGGGCGGCGGCTGCGGCTGATCGGCGAATCGCGCGCCGGGGCGCCGTTCCCCGGCGAGGTCGGTGACGGCGAGGCGATCCGCATCTCGACGGGTGCCGCGCTTCCCGCCGGCGCGGACGCCGTGCTGCAGCTCGAGCTCGTCGAGGATCGGGGCGAGGAGATCGTGCTCGGCGAGGCGGTCGAGCCGGGCCGCAACGTCCGCGGCCCGGGCGAGGACCTGCACGCCGGCGCGAGCGTGCTGCGCCGCGGCCGCCGGCTCGAGCCGGCCGACCTCGGCGTCGCCGTCCATGCGGGCCTGGCCGCGCTCGACTGCGCCATGCGGCCGCGCGTGGCCGTGCTCGCGACCGGCGACGAGCTGCGGCCGCCGGGGACTCCGCTCGGACCCGGGCAGATCCACAACTCGAACCTCGTGACGCTCGCGGCGCTCGCCGAGCGCGAGGGCTGTGCCCTGAGCCTGGCGCGCCAGGTCCCCGACGACCCGGCGGCGACGCGCGAAGCCATCGCGCAGGCGCTCGCGGCGGCCGACGTCGTCGTCCTCTCCGGCGGGGTGTCGGTCGGCCCGCACGACCAGGTCAAGCCTGCGCTGGAGGCGCTCGGCGTGCAGGAGCGCTTCTGGCGCGTCGCGCTGCGCCCCGGCAAGCCGACCTGGTTCGGCGTCGGCTCCGACAAGCTCGTCTTCGGACTGCCGGGCAATCCGGTCTCCGCGATGGTCACGTTCCTGCTGTTCGTGCGCCCTGCGATCGCCGCGCTGCAGGGCGTCGTCGACGACGCCGTGCCGGGCCACGTCACGCTCGGCGAACCGCTCGAGCGCGAGCCGCGCCGCGACGAGTGCGTGCGCGTGCGGATCACGGACGGCCTGGCCTATGCGACCGGGCCGCAGGGCTCGCACATCCTCAGCTCGATGACGCTGGCCGACGGTCTCGCGGTCATCCCGCGCGGCGAGGGCGAGATGCCTGCGGGGGCGCAGGTGGAGCTGATCGAGATCTGACGTCGCGCGGAGATGACGGCGCAGCCGTCAGCGGAGCTGCGAAAGCGGGTTCTGATGACGGCGCAGCCGTCAGCGGAGCTGCGAAAGCGGGTTCTGATGACGGCGCAGCCGTCAGCGGAGCTGCGAAAGCCATTTCCGCGTCCCGTGCCGGCGGTGAGGGCTCCCTTGCGCGTCGGTGTGCGCGTCGCGCGACGTCACTCGAGGTAGGCGACGATGCGGTTCGTCAGCGCCGTCAGCGCCGGGGCCGGCTCCTCGAGGGCCAGCGGGCGGTCCGCCAGCAGCGACTGGAGACGCTCCCCCGTCTCGGGGTCGGCGCGCGCGGCCAGGCGCGCGCCGACCTGCGCGGCGCGGCGCGTGGCCAGCGGGTCGATCGTCCAGATCGCCTCGAAGCGCCGGCGCAGGTCGTTCGGGTCGCCCGGCGCCGTGTCGCCGGGCTGCTCCCACGCCAGCAGGCAGGCGGCGTACCCGGGCGCGTCGACGACGACGGCCCACTCGTTGCCGAGCGCGTCGCCGGAGCTGATCGGGATCTCGATCGGGCCGCCGGGAGGCTTGCGCACAGCGGGGAAGTCGGCGAAGACGACCGCGGCGTCGGCGAGCTTCGACATCCGCCGGTAGCGCGGCTCGACGGCGCGGTAGAACTGCTCGCGCTGGAAGGCGCCGATCAGGACCGGGGATGCGGCCTGTGCGAGCGCCTCGTGCTCGATCGCCCGGCTGAGCGCGATCAGCGTCGACTTGCGCAGCACGTGCGGGCGCAGGTCGCGGAACGTCGAGGCGACGGCCGCATATATCGACGGCCGATCGGACTCGGGGCCGTCCTCGCGGGCGCGCTCGATCGCCGCCGGGACCGAGAGCCCCCGGTGCCGATAGGCCTGCACGCGGCGCAGCGCCTCGACGTCCTCGGGCGCATAGCGGCGGTAGCCGCTGGGCGTGCGGTCCGGCAGCGGGAAGCCGAACCGCTGCTCCCACATCCGGATCGTCCCGGCGGCGATGCCGGTCTGCTCCGCCACGTCCTTGATCGCCAGTGCGTTCATGCTCAGCATCCGAGGGGGAAGGTTCAACGGGGCGTTGAACGCCCCTCCCCCACAGTTGCAGTACGGACGGTCGGCTTCCGGCGGTCACGAGGGCCGTACCATCGGGCGACGCATGAACCGTCTGCGCGCACTGCTCCGGGTGGCGGGCCTCGCCGCGGCCCTCTACGCGATCGCCTCGAGGCTGGCCAAGCGCATCCTCGGCCGGCCGACGACGATCGGCCCATCCGTCATCAGCGCGCTGCACGACGACACCAGCGCCGACAGGTCCGGCGCCGTGCGCTCCGTGCAGTCCGCGGACGTCGAGATGCCCGTCGCGGCGCTCGCGGCGATCTGGTCCCCGATGCACCTCGAGCGCCTGGCACGCACGTACTGGCGCTTCCTGAGCCGCTGCACGCTGGGCCTCGTGCGGGTCGAGTACACCGAGGACGCACGCTACGTCGTGCTGGTCCGCCGCCCGTTCGTCCTGCTGGAGTTCCGCCGCCCCGAGTACGAGATGGACGGCGACCGCGGGGTCGTGCGCTGGCGGATCGCCCGCGGCGTGCTCGTCGCGCCGCCGGGCGTCGACGCCGACGGCTACCTCGAGATCGACGTCAGGCGCTCGCCGACGAGCGACCCCTCACGCGTGCGCCTGCACGTCGAGGTCGAGGTCGCCAACTACTACCCGCGCATCGCCTCGACGTTCACCCAGTGGGCCTACGCGGTCACGCAGTCGCGAATCCACGTGCTCGTCACGTACGGGTTCCTGCGCTCGATCGCGAAGCTCGACCTGGCCCCGTCGAAGGTCGGGCTGCTCGCCGAGATCAGCGAGGTGCCGGACCCCAGCGGCCCGACGCCCAGCCAGCGGTCCGGCAGGCGCGACGCCGGCCGCGTTCCCTCGGCGACCTGACCGTCGCGGAGCACAGGTGGGCCAGGCCACCGCGCAGGTCGTTGTGCGTCGTCCTCGCGGCGAAGCTCCTCGTCGATGGGATCGCGCGCCGGCGGGCTGACGGCCGCTCAGCCGTAGCGCTCGCCGATCATCGAGCGCAGCTTCTCGCGGTTGTGCCGCGCGCTGATGCGGCGCACGGTGCCCGAGCGCGAGCGCATGACGATCGATTCGGTCGAGGCGATGCCGGGCCCTTCGTAGCGGACGCCCTGCAGCATGTCGCCGTCGGTCACCCCGGTCGCCGAGAAGAAGCAGTCGTCGCCGCGGACGAGGTCGTCCTGCGTGAGCTGGCGGTCGAGGTCGTAGCCGGCGTCGAGCGCCGCCTGGCGCTCGGTGTCGTCGCGCGGCCACAGCCGGCCGATGAGCCCACCGCCGAAGGCCTTGATCGCCGCCGCGGAGATCACGCCCTCGGGGGTGCCGCCGACGCCCCAGAGCAGGTCGACCGGCGAGCGCGTGCTGGCGGCGAGCAGGGCCGCGCTCACGTCGCCGTCGCTGATCAGCCGCACGCGGGCGCCCGCCTCGCGGATCGCCGTGATGCCCGCTTCGTGGCGCGGCCGGTCGAGCACGACGACGGTGACGTCGCCGATTCCCACGTTGCGCCGCTCGGCGATCAGGCCGCAGACCTCGCCGATCGGCTTGTCGAGGTCGAGCACGTCGGCGATGTCCGAGCCGCCGGCGAGCTTCTCCATGTAGACGCACGGACCCGGATCGAACATCGTGCCGCGCGGCGAGATCGCGATCACCGCGAGCGCGCTCGGCATGCCCCTGGCAGTCAGCGTGGTCCCCTCGAGCGGGTCGACGGCGATGTCGACCGCCGGCTCCGAGCCGTCGCCGACGTGCTCGCCGTTGTAGAGCATCGGCGCCTCGTCCTTCTCGCCCTCGCCGATGACGACGACGCCGTCCATCGAGACGGTCTCCAGGACGTGGCGCATGCCGTCGACGGCAGCCTGGTCGGCGGCCTCCTTGTCGCCGCGGCCGACCAGGCGGGCGGCGGACAACGCGGCGGCCTCGGTGACGCGGACGAGCTCGAGCGCGAGATTGCGGTCAGGTGTCGTGTGGGCCATGGCGGCGACCCTAATGCCTTCAGGCCCGGATCGAAGCCGCGATTTCCCGCAGATCGTCGATCGCCCAGGGCCCCTGCGCGGTGAGGCGCAGATGCAGGCCGCCGGCCTCCCAGGCCAGCTCGCGCACCGGTCGCAGCGACGGCTCGGCCTCCTCGAGCGGGGCGCTGCGCAGCCGCGCGGGCCCGCCGCCGACGTCGACCGTCTCGTCGCGGACGGCGCCGGGCAGCTCACGCGACGGCGGCGCGGCGGGCCCCGCGTAGAGCGCCAGCCGAGCCGGCGCTCCGCTGCGTGTGTCGTCGAGGTTCCAGACGACCTCCGCCCCCGCGCCGCACGCCGCGACGTCGACCCAGCGCCCGAGCGGCAGGGCCGCCGCGGGCAGCGGGAAGGGCCTCCCCAGGCGGGCGTCGGCGTCGGCGATGCCCTCGAACTCGGTCACCGCGGCCATCATCCCACGGCGGATATGGTGCGGCCCATGGCAGCCCCCGACCTGCTCGCCGCGGACGAGCGCTTCCACCGTCCCGGCGCCGAGGAGCAGTGGTCGGACTCGCTCTACTTCGGCGGCGGGGACGCCGCCAGCGGCGTCGCGTTCTACACGCGGATCGGGGCGCGTCCGAACGAGGGCCGGATCGAGGCGGCGCTCGGCGTCTGGCTGCCCCCGCGGATGCCCGGCCATCCGCCGCGCTTCCTGCTGGCGTTCGCCCGCGAGGCCGTGCCGGAGGCCCTCACGGCGGCGCCGGTCGCCGCCGGGCCGCTGGCGTACTCGTGCGAGGCGCCGTTCGAGCACTGGACGATCGCGATCGACGGCCCTGCGCGGCTGTTCGCGCGGGCCGAGGACATCGGCGAGCACCCCGACGCCCATCAGGTCGTCACGGTCTCCGGTGAGCTCGCGTTCACCGCCTGGACGGCGCCGTTCGCGTTCGACTCCGGGCTGACCGAGGGCGTCGCGCTGCGCCACTACGAGCAGCCGGGCGCCGTCGCCGGCGCCCTCAGCGTCGGCACGGAGCGCTTCACGATCGACGGCGCGGGCATGCGCGACCACTCGTGGGGCGTGCGCGACTGGCAGGGCGTCCCGTACTGGCGCTGGATGGGGATGCTCGTCGACGCGGAGAACTTCCTGCTCGTCAGCAACGTCGGGCTGCCGGGCGGCGGCGAGACGGTCGGCGGCTGCCTGATGCAGCACGGCGAGCTCGCCCCGATCGTCTCCGGCGCGACCGAGGGCACGCAGCGCGACTTCGTCGCCCACGCGCATGACGCCCGCGGCCGCGAGGCGGTGCTGCGCGGTGCGGCCCTGAGCATCGCGCCGCTGCGCCAGCGCCGCGACGGGCGGCTGACGATCGTCAACGAGGGGCTGACCCGGGTCGAGTGGCTGGGACACGAGCGCTTCGCGATCTCCGAATGGCTGGTGCAATCCGATGCCTGACACCCGCTGGGGGCTGACGCTCCCGTTCAACGGCCTGGCGCTCGCCGACCACGCCCCGTTCTTCCGCCTGGCCGAGGAGCTCGGCTACGACGACCTGTGGACCGGCGACACGGCCGGCCCGGACGGCTTCACGCCGCTCGTCCTGGCCGCCGCCCACACCGAGCGCCTGCGCCTGGCCACCGGCATCGTCAACCCGTACACGCGCGGGCCGGCGGTGCTCGCCCAGCACTGCGCGGCGCTCGCGGACGCCTCGCGCGGGCGGTTCGTGCTCGGCCTGGGCGCCTCGTCGAACGTCATCGTCGAGCGCTGGAACGGCGTCCCGTTCGAAAAGCCGCTCAGCAAGGTCCGCGAGACCGTCGAGGAGCTGCGCCCCGTGCTGGCCGGCGGGCGCGGGCACGGCGGCTTCAAGCTCGAGACCCCGCCGGCCGAGCCCGTCCCGATCGTGATCGCCGCGCTGCGGGGGAAGATGCTGCGCCTGGCCGCCGAGATCGGCGACGGCGCGTTCACGAACTTCCTGCCGATCAGCGGGCTGCCGCAGGTCGTCGCGGGCGTGCGCGAAGGTGAGGCCGCGGCCGGCAAGGAGCCGGGCAGCACCGAGCTGGCCTGCCGCTTCTTCTGCATCCCGCAGCCCGCCGACCAGGGCCTGGCGACCGCGCGGTTCCTGTTCTCGGCCTACGCGACGGTGCCCGTCTACACCGAGTTCTTCCGCTGGCTGGGCTGGAGCGAGCAGCTGGACCCGATGGTCGCCGCCTGGCAGGAGGGCGACCGCAAGCGCGCGCTCGAGCTCGTCCCCGACGACCTCGTGCGCGAGATCTTCATCTTCGGGTCCTACGAGGAGCAGCGCGCGCGCCTGCGCGAGTTCGAGGCAGGTGGCATCACGACGCTGATCCAGACGCCGATGTGCGGGCCCGACCAGCTGCGCGAGGTCATCGAGGGCCTCGCCCCCGCGCCGGCCTGAGGATCGGTGCGCCCGGCGCGCCGGCGGTTCGTGCCCGATGCGCCGCGGCGATAGCGTTCCCGCGCGATGACCCAGCCCTCTCCGCCCACCGAGCCTCCGCCCATCAGCCTCAACGGGACGATCGCGGGAAGCCCGTACCCGCCGATCGCCGACTACGCCTTCCTCTCGGACTGCGAGGTCAGCGCGCTCGTCGCCCCCAGCGGCCGGGTGGAGTGGATGTGCGTGCCGCGGATGGACGGCCCGTCGATCTTCGGCGCGATGCTCGACCGTGATGCCGGCGGCTTTCGCGTCTCCCCCGCCGGGCAGCGCGTCCCGACGGGCCGGCGCTACCTGCCCGGGACGATGATCCTCGAGACGACCTGGGGCACCGGCACCGGCTGGGTCGTCTGCCACGACGTCCTGCTGATCGGCCCGTGGCACCACGACAAGGAGCGCTCGCAGACGCACCGGCGCTCGCCGACCGACACCGACGCCGACCACGTGCTGCTGCGGATGATGCGCTGCATCAACGGCCAGGTGGAGATGCACGTCGAATGCGAGCCCCGGCTCGACTACGGGCGCCGGCCGGTCACCTGGGCCTACGCCGACGAGGGCTACAGCCACGGCGTCGCGCGCGCCGACGGCGAGGGCATCGAGCTGCGCCTGAGCACCGACCTGCGCCTGGGCTTCGAGGGCGGGCGGGCACGGGCGCGCACGACGCTGCGCGAAGGCGATTCGGCGTTCGTCGCGCTGACCTGGACCGAGCACGAGGCGCCGACGAGCTACGACGACGCCTACCGGCGGATGGACTTCACCGCCGACTTCTGGCACGACTGGCTCTCGCACGGCACGTTCCCGGACCACCCGTGGCGCCAGTACCTGGAGCGCAGCGCGCTGACGCTGAAGGGCCTGACCTACGCCCCGACCGGCGCGATGTGCGCGGCGTCGACGACGTCGCTGCCGGAGACGCCGGGCGGCGAGCGCAACTGGGACTACCGCTACTCCTGGATCCGCGACTCGACGTTCATGCTGTGGGGGCTGTACTCGCTCGGCTTCGCCCAGGAGGCCGGCGACTACTACTACTTCATCGAGGACGTCGCCTCCGGCGACCGCGACCTGCAGATCATGTACGGGATCGGCGGCGAGCACGAGCTGCCGGAGAGCACGCTCGACCACCTCGAGGGCTATGAGCATGCCAAGCCCGTGCGGATCGGCAACGGCGCCTACAACCAGGACCAGCACGACGTCTGGGGCGCCCTGCTGGACTCCTTCTACATCCACACGAAGAACCGCGACCAGCTGCCCGAGTCCGCGTGGCCGATCCTCTGCAAGCAGGTCGAGATGGCGATCGCGCACTGGCGCGAGCCCGACCGCAGCATCTGGGAGGTCCGCGGCGAGCCCCAGCACTTCACGTCGTCGAAGGTCTTCTGCTGGGTCGCCTGCGACCGCGGCGTGAAGCTCGCGCTGCTGCGCAACGACACCGAGCGCGCCGAGCGCTGGCAGCAGGTCGCCGACGAGATCCACGCCGACGTCTGCGCGAACGGCGTCGACCCCGAGCGCAACCGCTTCGTGCAGCGCTACGGCAGCGACGAGCTCGACGCCTCGCTGCTGCTGCTGACGCTGTTCCGCTTCCTGCCGCCCCACGACGCGCGCGTGCGCAACACCGTGTTCGGCATCGCCGACGAGCTGACCGTCGACGGCATGGCGCTGCGCTACCTCGTGCACGAGACCGACGACGGGCTCGACGGCGAGGAGGGCACGTTCGCGATCTGCTCGTTCTGGCTCGTCTCAGCGCTCGTGGAGATCGGCGAGCTCGGGCGCGCGCGCAAGCTCTGCGAGAAGCTGCTGGCGTACGCCTCGCCGCTGGCCCTCTACGCGGAGGAGATCGACGCGACGACCGGCCGCCACCTGGGCAACTTCCCGCAGGCGTTCACGCACCTGGCGCTGATCAACGCGGTGATGAAGCTGATCGCCGCCGAGGAGGAGTACGTGGCCGCGCACACGACCGCCCCCGAGAGTCCGGCGCAGCTCCCCTGATGAGGACCTTCCGCGAGCCGGATCCCCTCGCCGCCGCCCGGCTGGCCGCCGAGCAGCTCGCCGAGGCCATCGGCGAGGCGCTCGCCACGCGCGGCGCCGCGCACGTGGCGCTGTCGGGCGGTGGCACGCCGAGGCCCGCCTACGAGCTGCTCGGCGCGCTGGTGGAGGACTGGAGCGCCGTCCACGTCTGGTTCGCCGACGAGCGCTGCGTGGGCCCCGACGACCCGGAGTCCAACGTGCGCCTGGTGCGCGAGACGCTCGATGCGCCGGGCGCCACCGTCCACCGGATGCGCGGCGAGCTGGGCCCCGAGGCCGGCGCCGCCGCATACGACCGCGAGCTCGGCGACGTGGTGCTCGACGTCGTCCTGCTCGGGATGGGGCCCGACGGGCACACGGCGTCGCTGTTCCCGCACAACCCCGCGCTCGACGTCAGCGGGGTGCGCGCGGTCGGCGTCCACGACTCCCCCAAGCCGCCGCCGGAGCGGATCTCGCTGACCCGCGAGACCCTCGACCGCGCCCGTCGCCTGATCCTGCTCGTCGCGGGCGCCGACAAGGCCGCGGCGCTCGCCGCAGCGCTCGGCACCCCCTCACCGGGGACGCCGCTGTCGCTGCTCGAGCGCGCGCGGCTGGATGTCATCGCGGACGCCGCGGCGCTGCCGGGCTGAGGGCCGGGGCTCCAAGGCTGCGGCGGACGCGAACAGCGACACCGAAGGGGGTGGCGCGGGCGCCTGCGGCGGACTTGAGCAGCGGCTTCGAGGAGCGAGACGCTGCGGAGCGCCGGCGGCGGGGCGGGTCGCGCCGTGCGACCCGCCCCGTAAGCGCTGTCACCGCTGCGCCACGCCGCCTACCGCGCGCCGACCAGCTCGCGCCGGCGCCGGCGCTCGCCCGAGCGTTCGGCGGCGGACGCGGGCTCGCGCTGCTCCTCGCCGGTCCGCGTCTCACCGTCCCAGGAGACCCGCGGCAGCCACTCGAGCCACCTGGGCAGGTACCAGTTGCGCTCGCCGAGCAGCTGCATCGCGGCCGGCAGCAGCACGGCGCGGACGATCGTCGCGTCGATCAGGATCGCGACGGCCAGGCCGACGCCCATCTCCTTGAAGTCGATCTGGCTCAGGGTCGCGAAGATCGCGAACACGGCGACCATCACGAACGCGGCGCTCGTCACCGTCCCGGCCGTCGACAGGATGCCCTCGCGCACCGCGTCCTCGGTGCGCCGGCCGCGGTCGACCGCCTCACGCACCCGGCTGAGGATGAACACGTGGTAGTCCATGCTCAGGCCGAAGAGGATCACGAACAGGAACATCGGCAGCCAGCTGACGATCGCGCCGTTGCTGTGGAACCCGAGCGGGCCCTCGAGGTGCCCGTCCTGGAAGACCCGGACGAGCACGCCGTAGGCGGCGCCGACCGACAGCAGGTTCAGCGCGATCGCCTTGACCGGCACGACGATCGAGCGGAACGTGACGAGCAGCAGGACGAACGCCAGCGTCAGGACGAACGCGAAGACGAGCGGCGCGCGCGCCTTCATCAGGTCGTTGAAGTCCTTCGTCCCGGCCGTCATGCCGGTGACGTACGCCTGCGTTCCCGGGGCACGGCGCACGGTCTGCGGCACGATCGTCCCGCGCAGCTGCGCGAGCGCCCGGTCGGACGCGGCGTTCGTCCCGTCGCCGTCCATCGGCAGCGACACCGAGGCCACACGCCCGTCGGCGGACACGGTGACGTCGACGGGGTCGTGGAAGCGGCCCGATGCCAGCGCGCGCTCGCCCAGCGCGGCAATCGCCGAGCGGACCTGCGGCGCGCGCACGTCCTTCGCGGTGACCGCGACCACGGCGGGGATCTGGCCACCGGGGAACGCGGCCTGCATGCGGTCGTAGACGCGCATGACCTCGAGGCTGCGCGGCAGGTCGCTCGTGCCGGTGAGCTTCGTGTGCATCGAGAACGCCGGAACCGCGAGCGCGACGAGCAGCGCGGTCGCCGCCGCGGCACTGACCAGCGGCCGGCGCAGCGACAGGTTCACGATCGCCGGCCAGAAGCGCCCGGCGCCCTGGCGGCGCGCCATCCGCTTCCCCATGAACGGCAGGCGGCCGCGCTCGATCCGGTCGCCGAGCGTCGCCAGCAGTGCGGGGACGACGGTCAGCGAGCCGAGCATGGCGACGGCCACGACGATGATCGAGCCCAGGCCCAGTGACGTGAACGTGCGGTCGCCGGCCAGGAACATGCCCGCCATCGCGACGATCACCGTGAGGCCGGAGACGACGACCGCCCGCCCGGAGGTGGCGGCCGCGGTGTCGACCGCGTCCAGCGTGCCGGCCCCGCGGCGGCGCTCCTCGCGCTCGCGACGCAGGTAGAAGAGCGTGTAGTCGACGCCGACGGCCAGGCCGATCAGCAGCACGATCGAGCTGATCGAGTCGTCCATCGGGGTCACGTGGCTGACGATGCCGACGAGGCCCAGCGCCGCCATCACCGCGCTGATGCCGAGCAGCAGCGGGACGCCGGCGGCGACCAGCGAGCCGAACGCGAGGAAGAGGATCAGCAGCGTGATCGGCAGCGACAGCGTCTCGGCCTTCTGGAAGTCGCTCGAGAACGCCTTCGACAGCGCCGAACCGGCGCTCGCGTCGCCGAACTCACCGATCGTCACGGCCGGATGCTCGTGCGCGACCTTCGTGACGGCCGCGAGCACGGGAACGACGGCCTTCTCGGCCTGGGCATCGTTCCCGCGCAGCTCGAAGGTCACGAGCGCCGAGCGCCCGTCCTTCGAGATCCGACTGGCGTTGCCGGGTGCGAGCGGCGAGCGCACCTTCTGCACCCGCGGCTGGGCCGCGACGGCGGCTGTCACGGCGCGGATCGCGACGACCGTCTGCGGATCGTGAACAGACCCCCGCCCACCCGAGCGCGCCTGGACGAGGACCGACTCGGCGGCGGTGTTCTGCGGGAACGCCCGGTTCAACGCGCGCTCGGCGCGGGCGGACTCGCCGGTGCCGGAGTTCTGCGTGTTCTTGACGAGGCCGGTCAGCTGCCCGCCGGCGACGGCGAGGAGGACGAAGCCGACCCAGAGGGCGAGGGCGGTCTTGCGGTGGCGCGCGCTCCAATGTCCGGCGCGCGCGGCGAGGGTTCTCTTGTGCACGGGGTGCTCCTGAAGCGAATCGGTGGACGGCTGGACCGTCGCCGCGAAGGCTGCCGCGCAGGAGCGGTGCTTCCAATGAGGGCACCGGGCGGCCGCGGGTGGGGTTACCCCCCGTTCGCGGCCGCGTGCAGCCGCTACCCCTCGCCGGGATCCATCAGGCCGCCGCCGTTGAGCTTGCGCACGATGTACAGCAGAAGCGCGGCGAAGAAGACCGCCGCGACGAGGCCGAAGACGTTGCGCTCACCGGCGATCAGCGCCTCGGCGATGCCGCCACAGAAGGCGCCGACGATGCCGAGCATGAAGGTCGCGAACAGGCCGATCGGGTCCTTGCCCGGCAGCACGAGGCGGGCGAGACCGCCGACGATGAAGCCGGCGGCGGCGACGCTGATCAGGAAGACGATCGTCTGCATGGCGCGGCATGGTGGCAGACCGACCTGCGCCGTGGCGCCTGGCCCGCAGGTATCGTCGGCAGCTCGTTCCGAGGAGGGTCGCCCTGATGCATCGCATGGTCCAGCGCACGTCTCTGCCCGCGCTCGCGGCGCTGCTCGGCGCGCTCGCGCTCGGCGGGCCGGCGACCGCGACCGCTGCGCCGACGGTGCAGCGGCTCGGCGACCTGCCGTTCCCCAACGACGTCTTCACGGTCGCCGACCCGCACACGCCGACGGGCCGGCGGGTGCACTTCGTGCAGGCTGCGATGCCCGCGAACGCCCACGGCGTGCACATCGATCCGCACGCGTGGAACTGGAGCGACGGCTTCAGCCCCGGGAGCACGATCGTCGTGCGCATCCCGGGTCTCGACAACGCGGCCGCGTTCAGGCGCTCGAAGCTCGTCCCGATCACCGACATGGCGCACGCCTTCGATCGCGACCAGGCGGTCGTCGTGATCGATGCGAAGACCGGGGCGCGCCAGCCGATCTGGACCGAGGTCGACGCGCAGGCCGCGCGCGACGCGGACCGCAACCTGCTGATCCGCCCGGCGCGCAACTTCCTGGAGGGCCACCGCTACATCGTCGCCCTGCGCCACCTCGTCGACCGCCGCGGCCGGCCGATCGCCCCGGTCCGCCCCGCGCGAACCGACAGCCATCAGGCCGCGCTGCGCGCGACCCTGAGCCGTTTCGGGATCGCCACCAAGAGCCTCTACCGCACGTGGGACTTCACGGTCGCCAGCCGGCAGAGCCTCTCCGGCCGCGCGCTGGCGATCCGCGACGACGCCTTCCGCCAGCTGGGCGACACGAACCTCGCCGACGGCGTGCCCGCCGGCCACTCGCCCACGTACGCGATCAGCCAGGTGACGGACTTCGCGCCCTGTGACCCGGGCGGCTGCACGGCCGGGCAGGACCCCGACCTGCTGCGCCAGGTCACCGGGACGTTCGAGGTCCCCTGCTACCTGAACAAGCCCGGCTGCGTTCCCGGCGCGGTGTTCTCGCTCGACGCGAAGGGCCTGCCGAAGCGCATTGCGGGGAACGTGATGCAGGCGCGCTTCGTCTGCAACATCCCGCGGTCGGCGCTCGCCGGGGGCGCCGTGCATCCGCTGCTGCCGGCGCTCTACGGCCATGGGCTGTTCGGCGACATCGGCGAGGCGCAGGGCTCGCGCAACGTCCACCAGCTCGGCGACGAGAACGGCGTCCTGGTCTGCGCGACCGACTGGAGCGGGATGGCCGACGAGGACATCAACTCCGCGGCTCCGGCGCTTCTGGACCTCTCGAAGTTCCCCGCGATCGCCGACCGCCTCCAGCAGGGCTTCCTGAACTTCATGTATCTCGCGCGGCTCCTGCACCGCGACGACGGCCTCGCCGCCGACCCGGCCTTCCGGATCAGCGGGCTGCCGGTGATCGACACCTCGAGCGTCGCCTACTACGGCAACAGCCAGGGCGGCATCCTGGGCGGTGCGCTGACGGCGCTCTCGCCGGACATCGTGCGCTCCGTCCTCTACGTCCCGGGAATGAACTACTCGACGCTGCTGCCGCGCAGCATCGACTTCGACGATCCGACCACGACCGCGGACTTCGCCGGCGTGCTCGAGGCCGGCTATCCGAGCGATCTCGGCCGCCCGCTGCTGCTGGACCTCGCGCAGATGCTCTGGGACCGCGGCGAGCCCGCCGGCTACGCGCAGCACATGACGACCGACCCGCTCCCGGACACGCCGAAGCACAACGTGCTGATCGAGATGGCCTTCGGCGACCACCAGGTCGCCAACGTCACCGCGGAGGCGGAGGCCCGCACGATCGGCGCGCGCCTGCGCGAGCCCGCGCTGGATCCCGGCCGCAGCCCGGACGTGACGCCGTTCTACGGGATCCCACGCCTGCAGACCGGTGCCGGCGACGGCAACGCGATGGTCGTCTGGGACATCGGGCCGCTGCGCACGCAGGACGGGGTCTCGAAGGGCACCCCCGCGCCGCCGACGTCGAACACGGCGCCGGGCAAGGGGCAGGACCCGCACGACTACGTGATCGACAACTCGCCGGCGATCCGCCGCCAGATCGCGGCCTTCCTGCGCCCCGGCGGGGGCCTGCTCGAGGTCTGCGGCGGCCAGCCGTGCCGCACCCCCGACTGGGCGGGGCCTGCCCGCTGAGCTGACGCTTATCGCGGCGGCTATCGTCGCCTGCGGTGCTCCGCTCCCCTCGTATCGCGCTTGCGGCGGCCGCCTCGTGCGTCGGCGGCTTCCTGCTGCTCGTGCTGCTCGTGCGCCTCGTCCCGGCCGTGCACGCGCGCGACCTGCTCGCAGCAGCGGGCTTCCGCCAGCTCGGCGGTCCGCGCGCCGACCCCATTCTCGCAGCCGTCGCGCATCTCGCGGACCCGCTCCCCTACGCGCTGATCGGCACCGGCCTGGCCGCCGTCGCGCTGGTGCGGCGCCGCCCGCGCAGCGCGGCCGCGCTCGCCGTGCTGCTCCCGCTGACCGGCGCCACGACCGAGATCCTCAAGCACACGCTGGCGCAGCCGTCGCTGTCGCCGGGTGCGTTCCCGAGCGGCCACGCGACGGCGTCGATGACGCTCGCGCTCTGCGCGGTGCTCGCCGTGCCGCCGCGTGCGCGCCCGGTCGTCGCCGTGCTCGGGGCCGCGTTCGCCGTGGCGGTGTCGTACTCGATCGTGGCGCTCGACTGGCACTCACCGGCGGACGTCATCGGCGGATTCCTCGTCGCCGCGACCTGGGCGTCCGCCGTCCTCGGCGTGCTCCTCTCCGCTGACCGGGGTCCCGCCGACCTGCGCACCACCGCACTGCGCTCGCGTGACCTGGCGGTCGCCGGCGGCGCGGCACTGGCGGGCGTGCTGGTCGCCGGCGGCGTGCTGGCCGTCCGCACGGGCGACCTGCCGGCGCTCGCGCTGACGCATGCCACGGCGGCGTTCGCGGCCACCGTCATCGCCACCGCGGCGCTCGGCCTCGCGGCGGCGACGGCCCGCCTCGCGCGCTAGCGCGAAGCGGGCCCGCTGCGTTCCTACGCGCCGAGGCGCTCGATGATCATCGCCTCGCCCTGGCCCTGGGCGACGCACATCGTCTCGATGCCGTAGCGGCCACCGATCGTCTCCAGGTCGTTGAGCAGCGTCGTCATCATCCGCACGCCGGTCATGCCGAACGGGTGCCCGAGAGCGATCGCGCCGCCGTGCGGGTTGAGCTTCTCCATGTCGATGCCGCACTCCTGGGCGATCGGCAGCACCTGCGCCGCGAACGCCTCGTTGAGCTCGACGACGTCGATGTCCTCGATCGTCAGCCCGGCACGCTGGAGCGCCTTCCTGATCGCGCCGATCGGCGCGACGCCCATGAACTCGGGCTCGTTGCCCCACGTCGCCGCGGTGATGATCCGTGCGCGCGGCGTCAGGCCCAGCTCGGCGGCCTTCGTGTCGCTCATGATCAGCGCCGCGGCGGCGCCGTCGTTCAGCGGGCACGCGTTGCCGGCCGTGACCGTGCCGTCTTCGCGGAACGCGGGCTTCAGCGAGCTCAGGCGCTCGAGCGTCGAATCGGCGCGCGGACCGTCGTCCTTGTCGACGACCGTCCCGTCCTCGAGCGTGACGGGCACGATCTCGCGGGCGAAGAAGCCGTCGTTCTGCGCGGCGACCGCACGCTCCTGGGAGCGCTGGGCGTACTCGTCCTGGGCCTGGCGGCTGACGCCCCACTTCTCGGCGACGTTCTCCGCGGTCAGGCCCATCGCGATGTACGCGTCGGGCTGGCCGGGCTCCCGGCCCTGCAGCTGCTCGTTCTGATCCTCCGGGTGCGCCGCCTCCTGCGCCGCGTTGTAGCGCGAGACGAACTCGACGCCCGCCGCGACATAGACGTCGCCCTGACCGGCGACCACGCTGTTGGCCGCGGTGCGGATCGCGTCGAGCCCTGAGGCGCAGTAGCGCGAGATCGTCACGCCGTTGGTCTCCTGGCCGAGCTTCTCGCTCAGCAGCACGGAGATGCGGCCGATGTTGTTGGCCTGCAGGCCCTGCGGCAGCCCGCAGCCCGCGACGACCTCCTCGACGCTCGCCGGGTCGACCCCGGGGTTGCGCTCGAGGAGCCGGTCGATGATGAACGCGCTCGTCTCATCCGGGCGGAGCGAGGCGAGCGATCCCTTGAAGGCACGGCCGACCGGTGTGCGGACGGCGTCGACGATGACGGCCTCTGGCATGGACTGTGTCCTTTCGGAATGTGGGCCCGGCGGTCGCACTCCACGGGCGATTCCCCCGGCGGTCGCACTCCACGGGGCGTTTGTGTCCGGCGTAGCTGGGCCGGACCCGTGGAATGGTACTCGCGAAAGTGGTCTGCCGCTCGGTTAGGGTCATGGGCGTGCCGCGCGAGGCGTTCGAGAACGCGGGCCGGGCGAGTCGCCCGCTGGGGCTGATCGGCGTGCCGACGAGCGCCGGGGCGTTCGCGCCCGGGCAGGAGCAGGCGCCGCGCGCGCTGCGCAACGCCGGCCTGGCGGACGCGCTGCGCGCGGGCGGCGTGCCGGTCAACGACCGCGGCGACCTGCAGCCATGGCGCTGGCGCCCGGATCGACTCAGCCGCCGCGCGCAGAACCTCGGCACGGTCGTCGAGATCGTGCAGGAGACCGCGCGGCGGGTCGGCGAGGCGGCGGGCGCGGGCGAGGCGACGCTCGTGCTCGGCGGCGACTGCACCGTCGGCGTCGGCACGGTCGCCGGGCACAGCGCCCTCGGTGAGCGCGTCGGGCTGATCTACCTCGACGCGCACGCGGACTGCAACGTCCCCGCCAGCGTGCTCGAGGGGGCGCTCGACTGGATGGGGCTCGCCCACATGCTCGGCGTGGACGGCGCCACGCCGGAGCTCGCCGGCGCCGGCCCGCGCGCGCCGCTGCTCGAGCCCGCCCAGGTCGTGCTCGTCGGCTGGGACGGCGGGCAGGCGACCGCGTTCGAGCACACGGTGCTCGGCGAGCGCCGGATCCGGATCGTCCCGGTCGAGGAGGTGGCCTCCGACCCGCGCGCCGCCGCGCGGCGGGCGCTGGCGCTCGTCGAGGAGCGCTGCGAGCGGCTGCTCGTGCACTTCGACGTCGACGTCATCGACTTCACCGACGTGCCGCTCTCGGAGAACCTGGGACGCAACGAGGGCCTCGCCTACGCCGACGCGCTGCGCGCGCTCGGCGCCCTGCTCGGCGACCCGCGCCTGGCGGGACTCACCATCACCGAGCTGAACCCCGACCACGTCGAGACGGGCGAGCCGACGCTCGAGCGCTTCGCCGCGGACGTCGCCGGCGCGCTCACCGCTGCGCCCGCGATCCGCCGCCGGGCGCAGCCGGGCGCGGGCTGAAACCGGGTCCAGGCGCCGCAACATCCGCCACGCGCCGGAGTTTCCAATGGGTGTGAAGACCCTGATCGCCACGCTCCTGCTGGTTCTCGCGCTGAGCGGCTCCGCGTCCGCCGCGTCGTGGCGATTCGACGGCCACGGCTGGGGCCACGGCGTCGGGCTGGCCCAGTACGGCGCGATGGGCTACGCCCGCGACGCGCATCGCTCCGGGTCGTGGATCCTGGCCCACTACTACCCGGGGACGAGCATCGCCACCCGGCCCGCCGCGCGCGTGCGGGTCCGCCTCGCCGCGACCCCGAGCGCCCAGGTGAGCCTCGCCACGCTCGCCCGCGGTTCGGACGGTCGGCGCGTCACCCTCAGCTCGAGCCGGGCCTACGGCCTTTCGCTCTGGGCGGGCGGCCCGCTGCTGCGGCTCGTCGACCTGCACACGGGCCGCGGTCTCGCGCACCTGCAGAGCCCGGTGCGCATCACCGGCACGACCCCCGTCCGGCTCGCGGGCACCGCCGAGAACGGGGTGCGCGACGGGCGCTACCGCGGCGCGCTCGTGTTCAGCCAGGACGCCGCGACCGTGCTCGCCGTCGACGACGTCGACCTCGAGCAGTATCTGGACGGCGTGGTCGCGAGCGAGATGCCCTCCTCGTGGCCGCCCGCGGCGCTGCGCGCCCAGGCGGTCGCCGCGCGCTCGTACGCGCTGGCGGGCCTGCGGCCGGCCGCCGCGTTCGACGTCTACGCCGACACCCGCTCGCAGATGTACCGCGGCGTCGCCGGAGAGGCCACGGCGTCCACGACCGCCGTCAACGCCACGCGCCGGCAGGCCCTGCTCTATGCAGGCCAGGTCGCGACGACCCTGTTCTCCGCATCCTCCGGGGGGCGGACCGCGGCCAACGAGGAGATCTACGCGGGAGCCGACCCCGTGCCCTACCTGCGCTCGGTCGACGACCCGTATGACCGCCTCTCCCCCTACCACGACTGGTCGGTCACGCTCAGCGCCGCGACCGCGGCGAAGGGCCTGGGCGCCCTGGTCAGCGGGGACCTCGTCGACCTCGCCGTCGCCACGACGACGCCGACCGGACGCGCCGCGACCGTGCGCGTCACGGGCTCGCTCGGCGTACGCGACGTCCCCGCGGCGACCGTCCGCTCGCTGCTCGGCCTGCGGTCGACCTGGTTCACCGTCAGCACCGCCTGAGAACCGGTTCCGAGCCCGCGGCCGGCGGCGCTCACGCCTTGCCGGCGTGCTTCCTGTGGTCGCCGTGGCCGTTCGAGGCGTGCTTGGCGTGCTTGGCGGCCTTCGCCGTCTTGGCGACCTCCGCGACCTCGGCGGCCTTCGCCTCCCGCGCGCTGCGCGTCACCTCGTCGGCGTCGCGGGTGTCGTCGATCTCCGCCGCCTCGGCGGCCGAGGCCGGCAGCGAGAACATCGGCAGACCGTCCGGCTCGAGGCCCTTCTTCGCGGCGCGGACGCTGTCGTAGAAGTGCTGGGGGCCCACCAGATCGACGATCCCGAACGCGGCGAACGCGTCGTGCACGGGACCCTTGACCCGGCAGAAGCGCACCTCGACGCCCGCCTCCTGCAGGTCGGTCACGAGGTCGGCCAGCGTCTCGAGCCCGGTGAGGTCCACGTGGGACATCGCGTCGCCGACGACGACGACCGTCTCCGGCGCGGGATCGTGGGCCTGGACGAGGCCCAGCACGGTCTGCCGGAAGTAGTCGGCGTTGGCGAAGAACAGCTCGGCCTCGAGCCGGACGATCAGCACGCCCTCGCGCGTCTTGGCGTCGGGGTGCCGTGCGATGTCGCGGTGGCGGGCGGCACCATGGACCTTGCCGAGCACGGCGATCCGCGGGCGCGAGGCGCGGTAGAGCACCGCCAGCAGCGTCACCAGGACGCCGATGAAGATGCCATTGAGGATCCCGAAGACGAGCGTCCCGACGAAGGTCACCAGCGCCGACCAGAACTCCGGCTGCTGGGGCACCCAACGGCCGGGCTGTCTCTCGGAGCCCTGTGCCGTGCGCTGGAAGCGCAGCAGCCGGCGGAACCCCGGCAGGTCGATGAACGCCAGGACGGCCGCGATCACGACCGCGGCGAGGACGGCGTACGGAACGTCCGTGAACAACGGCGTCAGGACCAGCAGCGTCGCGAGGATCGCCACCTTGGTCGTGATCGCCGTCAGCGGGGTGCGCGCCCCCGCCCCGTCGGCGAGCGCGCTCTGCGCGAAGCTCGCGTTGCCGGCGTAGCCCTGGAACACGCCGGCCGCGAGGTTCGCCGCGCCGAGCGCCACGATCTCGCGCGCGGGAGCGACCTCGTAGCGGCGCCGGCGCCCGAGCGCCCGCCCGATCGCCATCGTCTCGGTGAACGCGATCAGCGCGATGCCCGCCGCCGCCGGGAACAGCCTCGTGATGGCCGACCAGCTGACGGTCGGCAGCTCCGGGGCGGGCAGGCCGCCGGGAACGTCGCCGACGACGTGCACGGTGCCCGAGAGCCCGAACACGCCGACGACGATGGTCGCGATCGTGACGACCAGCAGCTCACGCGGCCAGCGCGGCATCAGCCGCCGCAGCACGGTCAGGGCCACGAGCGACGCGACGCCGATCGCCAGCGCCTGTGCGTCGACGCTGCCGATCCGGTCGGCGACCCCCGTCACGTTGCGCCCGAACGTGCGCGTCGAGACGCCGCTGAGACCGAGCAGGTTCGGCAGCTGTGTGGCGATGATGACCAGCGAGATCGCCGCGGTGAAGCCGATCAGCACCGGCCGCGACAGCAGATCTGCGAGGAACGCCAGGCGCAGCGCGCGCGCCGCCAGCAGGATCACCGCCACCTCGATCGCCAGCGTGGCGGCGAGCGCGGTCGCGTGACCGACGTCGCCGGCTGCGAGCGGGGCGATCGCCGCCGCGGTCAGGATCGAGCTCGTCGAGGTCGGGCCGACCTGCGCCTGGCGCCCCGTGCCGAGCACGACGTAGGCCAGCCCCGCGACCGCGGAGGCGTAGAGGCCGACGATCGGCGGCAGGCCTGCGAGCCCGGCGTAGGCCAGCCCGCTGGGGACCGCGGCCGCCCAGACGGCCAGGCCCGCGGCGATCTCGCGCCGGACGGCGCGCCGCGAGAGGCCGCGCATCATTCCCGCCGCGGGGATCAGGCGATCGACCCGTGGCTCGCCCTGCGCCGCTCCTCCCGTCGCCGTGGCCACCGCGCCGGATGTTACGGAGATGTGAACATGACGCAGGCGTCATCGCCTCCATAGGATGCCGTCTCCCCCATCCGATCCCCCTGGAGAGCAGATGAACATCGAAGGAGCTGGCGCGCTCGTCTCGGGCGGCGCCTCCGGCCTCGGGGCCGCGACCGCCCGCCGCCTGCACGAAGCCGGCGCCCTCGTCACGATCGCCGACGTCAACCCCGAGAAGGGCGAGCCGCTCGCCGCCGAGCTCGGCATCCCCTTCGTGCAGTGCGACGTGCGCGAGGAGGCCGACGTCCAGGCCGCCGTCGACAAGGCCGCCGAGGCGCCCGGCGGCCTGCGGATCGCGGTGTCGTGCGCGGGCACCGGCATCCCGATCAAGGTCGCCTCGAGCCGCGGGCCGCATCCGCTCGAGGCCTTCAAGGTGATCCTCGACATCAACCTCGTCGGCACCTTCAACCTCATGCGCCTGGCGGCATTCAAGATGCTCAGCGAGAACGAGCCCAACGCGGAGGGCGAGCGCGGCGTGCTCGTCAACACCGCATCGGTCGCCGCGTTCGAGGGCCAGATCGGGCAGATCGCCTACTCGGCCTCCAAGGGCGGCGTCGTCGGCATGACGATCACCGCGGCGCGCGACCTCGCCGACAAGGGCATCCGCGTCTGCACGATCGCCCCGGGCCTGTTCGACACCCCGCTGCTGGGCGCCCTGCCGGAGGAGCAGCGCGACGCGCTCGGCGCGCAGGTGCCGTTTCCGAGCCGCCTCGGCCGCCCCGAGGAGTACGCGAGCCTCGTGGCGCACATCGCCGAGAACGCGATGCTCAACGGGGAGACGATCCGCCTCGACGGAGCCATCAGGATGTCGCCGAAGTAGGGCTGGTGTCGTGAGTCGGAAGTTCGGTCGCGTGATTTCGGATGTCCGGTCGTGATCTGAGCCTCGGCGGTGACCCGGCTGGATTCGGACCCCGCCCGCCCGCACGGGGCCGGGCGCCGACGGGGCTCAGGCGCGGGCGGGCGCCGAGAGCGCCGGCGAACTTCTGATTCAGGGCACTAGATTCACCGGGGATGAACGACTTCAACCGGCAGATCATCGAGGAGTTCCGCAGCAACGCCGGGAAGGTCGGGGGGCCGTTCGAGGGCGCGCCGATGGTGCTGCTGACGACGACGGGCGCCAGGAGCGGGGTGCAGCGCACGACGCCGCTGGTCTGCCTGGAGGGCGACGAGGGCACGGTCTTCGTGTTCGCCTCGAAGGGCGGGGCGCCGACGAACCCCGCCTGGTATCACAACATCGTCACGCACCCGCAGGTCACGGTCGAGCGCGGCACCGAGCGCTACGCGGCCACCGCGACGCCGCTGGGCGGCGCCGAGCGCGATGAGATCTTCGCGCGGCAGGCGGCTCTGCGCCCGAACTTCGCCGCGTACCAGGAGAAGACGACGCGGACCATCCCGGTGGTCGCGCTGCACCCCGCCTGAGGCCCGATGGCCACGTGGGACGACGTCGGCCGGATCGCGCTCGCGCTGCCCGAGACGAGCGAGCGGCTCTCGCGCGGACAGCGCCAATGGCGCGTCAGGGACAAGCTGTTCGTCTGGGAGCGCCCGCTGCGCCGCTCGGACCTCGAGGCGCTGGGCGACGCGGCGCCCGAGGGCGAGATCCTCGGCGCGCGCGTCGAGCACCTCGGAGCCAAAGAGGCGCTCATCGCCGACGCCGGCGGCGCCTTCTTCACGACCCCGCACTTCGAGGGCTATCCGGCGATCCTCGTGCGCCTCGACGTCGTCGGGATCGACGATCTCGAGGAGCTGATCATCGAGGCCTGGCTCGCCCGCGCGCCCACGCGACTCGCGCGGGCTTACATCGAGGGCGCGCCGCAGCGCGCGTTCGACCATTCCACGGAAGAGTTCGGCGAGGGCGGGGACTGAGCCGCCCGCCTCAGCCCAGGCGCACGTGGAACCCGACCCTGGCGGCGGCGCCCGTGTTCCCCGCGCCGTCGACCGGGGTCAGGGTGAGCGAGTAGTCCCCCGGCGCGAGCCGCCCGAGGCCGAGCCTCGCCTGGTTGGCGCCGGCAGCGGCGCTCGCGGCGAGGAAGCTGCCCGCCGGCGTGCGCAGCACGCACGGCGGCCCGTGCCGGCGCGGGATCCGCGCGACGCAGCGGTGACCCTTCGTCCGCACCCCCGTCCGCTTGCGCTGGACGATGCCGCCGACGCGCGCCGGCTCGCTGAGCGTGAAGTGCAGCACGGTGCCGGTCGCGGCGCGGGCGAGCGCCGGGGTCACCGAGACCGCGCTCAGCACCGGTGGCGTCGTGTCCGGCACGGGTGTCGGGGCCTGCGCATGGGCCGCCGCCGGGAGGGCGAGGCCCACGACGAGCGCGGCGGGGAGGAGCAGGCGACGTCCGATCGGCTGGGTCATTGGGTGCCGGCGCCATCCGGGCGCGGGGCCGCAGTATCGCGACCCGGCGGGTGCCCGTGCGCCGGTTTCGGAAGGTTCTTGAGCAAGCCCTTCTCAGGCGAGCTCCCTGCCGACGAGCCGTGCGTGGGACTCCACCTCGGCCGCGAACGCCGCGAACTGCGATGCCTGCAGTGCCTGCGGCCCGTCGCAGAGCGCGTGCTCGGGATCCTGGTGGACCTCGACGATCAGCCCGTCCGCGCCGACGGCCGCGGCCGCGCGCGAGAGCGGCCCGACGAGCCGGCGGTCCCCCGCCGCGTGGCTCGGGTCGACGATCACCGGCAGGTGCGTGTGCAGCTTGAGCCAGGGGATCGCGCCGAGGTCGAGCGTGAAGCGCGTCGCGGTCTCGAACGTCCGGATCCCGCGCTCGCACAGGATCACTGCCTCGTTGCCCTCCTTGAGGATGTAGTCGGCGGCCTGGAGCAGCTCGTCGAGGCTCGAGGAGAGCCCGCGCTTGAGCAGCACCGGCCTGCCGAGGCGCCCGGCGACCTCGAGCAGCGCGTAGTTCTGCATGTTGCGCGCGCCGATCTGCACGACGTCCGCGTGCTCGGCGATCGCGTCGGCGTGCTGGGCGTCGAGCAGCTCGGTCACGACGGGCAGGCCGGTCTCCTGGCGCGCCTGCGCGAGGATCTCGAGCGCGGGCACGCCGAGGCCCTTGAAGGCGAACGGCGAGGTGCGCGGCTTGAAGGCGCCGCCGCGCAGCATCGACGCGCCAGCCGCGGCGACCGAGCGCGCGACGGCGAGCGTCTGCTCGGCCGACTCGACGGTGCACGGCCCGGCGATCAGGCAGAACGTCGCACCCCCGCCGACGGTGCGCCCGCCGATGTCGAAGCTCGAGGGCTCGTGGTGGCTGAGCTCGCTGGAGGCGAGCTTGTAGGGGCGCGAGATCGGGACGACGCGGTCGACGCCCGGCAGGCCCTCCAGGCCCAGGTCCGCGACGCCCTCGGGGTCGCCGATCGCGCCGATCGCCGTCGTCAGCTCGCCGGGCATCACGACGACGTGCACCCCCGTCGTCTCCAGGCGCGCGACGACGGCCTGGATCTCGCTCTCGCCGGCCTGCGGCGTCATCACGATCATCATGGTCCGCCGCACGCTACCGAGGGTGCGCGCCGCCGGTAGGTTTGCGCCATGGCAGCACGCTCCCCCTGGGCGGTGCTCGGCGTGCCGATCGATTCGGTCGGTCACGCGGGCGGAACCGAGCGCGCTCCGGCGGCGCTGCGCGAGGCGGGAATCGTCACGGCGCTCGGCGCGCGCGACGCCGGCGACGTCGCCGTGCGGATCCGCGGCGAGGTCCGCGACCCGCGCACCGGGATCGTCGGCGCGCGCGACGTGCTCGCGATGACGCCCGCCATCCGCGCGGCCGTCCGCGAGCTCGTGGCGGCCGGTGAGCGCCCGCTCGTCCTGGGCGGCTGTTGCGCGCTGCTGCCCGGCGCGCTCGCCGGCGTGCGCGACGTGCACCGGCGCCCCGGCCTGGCCTATCTCGACGGGCACGTCGACGTCTACGACGGCGAGACGTCGCCGACGGGCGAGGCCGCCGACATGCCGGTCGGCGTCGCGTTCGGCCGCGGCCCGCGTGCCTGGGCCGACGCCGCCGACGGCGCGTCGCTCGAGCCGCGCGACGTCGTCGTGCTCGGCGCCCGCGACCCCGACGAGGCCGCGGACATCGCGGGGCTGCTGGAGGGCGAGCTCGCCGACCTCACGGTCAGCGGGCCCGCCGCGCTTCGCCGCCGCGGGCTCCCCGCCGCGGGCCGGGAGGTCGCGGCGCGGCTCGCCGACGAGCCCGGGCACTTCTGGCTGGGGCTCGACGTCGACGTGCTCGACGAGGCCGCGATGCCGGCGACCGACTACCTCATGCCCGGCGGCCTGGAGTGGGACGAGCTGGCCGAGCTGCTCGCCCCGCTCGCCACCTCGCCGGCGCTGATCGGCGTCAGCGTCGCCTGCGTCAACCCGGACAAGGACCCGGGCGGGGCGCTCGTGCACCGGGTCGCAGACCTGCTGGCCGCGACCCTGGGGCGCGCATGACCGTCGATGCCTGGATCCAGCACCCCACCGCGAGCTTCCTGCAGCACGAGATGTTCGACTCGCTGCGCCGCTGGACCGCCGGCGCGATGCCGGAGGGCGACATCCCGCTGCAGCACACGATCGACGCGCTCGACGCGGGCGGTGTCGACGTCGGGATCGTCAGCGCCTGGCACGGCCCGCAGGGGCCGCTGATCACGAACGACGAGGTCGCCGCGCTGATCGCCGAGCACCCCGGCCGGCTCGCCGGAGCCGCCGCCGTCGACCTCGGCGACCCCGTCGGCGCCGTGCGCGAGCTGCGCCGCTGTGTGCAGGAGCTGGGCTTCAGGGCGCTGCGCGCGATCCCGTGGCTGTGGGGCCTGCCGCCCAACGACCGCCGCTGCTACCCGCTCTACGTCGCCTGCGTCGAGCTCGGCATCCCGTTCTGCGCCCAGGTCGGCCATACCGGGCCGCTGCGCAGCTCCGAGCCGGGCCGGCCGATCCCCTACCTCGACGACGTCGCGCTCGACTTCCCGGACCTCGTCATCGTCGGCGGCCACATCGGCTACCCGTGGACCGAGGAGATGATCTCGCTCGCACGCAAGTATCCGAACGTGTACATCGACACCTCGGCGTACACCGCGCGACGATACCCGCCCGAGCTCGTGGACTATCTGCGCGGCGGCGGCCGGCACAAGGTGCTGTTCGGCTCCAACTGGCCGATGATCGCCCCGCAGGCGGCGCTCGCCGACCTCGCGGCGCTCGGGCTCGACGACGAGGCGACGGAGCTGTTCCTCGACGGCAACGCGCGGCGGGTGTTCGGACTGTGATCAGCAGCCTCCCAGCAGGCTCACAGGAATCGCTGACCCTGCGCGCGGCGAAGCTCACCTCGAGCGGCGACTCGAAGTCCAGCGATGAGAGCAGCTTCTACGGCCTGAACGCAGGCGTCCTCGCGACGAGCAGGGGCCACGTCACGATCACCGGCGGCTCGGTGTCGACGACGGGCGCCGGCGCCAACGGCGTCTTCGCCTACGGCGCGGGCGCGTCCGTGACGATGCGCGACGCGACCATCAGGGCGACCGGCCGGTACGCCCACGGCGCGATGACCAGCGGCGGCGGCAGCGTCACGCTCTCGCACGTGACGATCTCCACCGCCGGGGCGAGCTCGGCGCCCGTCGCGACCGACCGCGGCGGCGGCACGGTCAGCGTCAGCGGCGGAACGCTGGCCAGCTCGGGCAGCAGGTCACCCGGGATCTACTCCACGGGGAACATCACCGTCACCGGCGCCAGGGTCAGGGCGACCGGGGCCGAGGGTGCGGTCGTCGAGGGCGCCAACACCATCCGCGTCAGGAACACCGTGATCACCGCCGCGAAGGATCGCGGCGTGATGCTCTGCCAGAGCATGTCCGGCGACGCCCAGAGCGGGCACGGCACCTACATCATGGACGGGGGCTCGCTCAGCGCCGCGCAGGGCCCGGCCTTCTACGTCACGAACACGAAGGCCGCGATCACGCTGCGCGGTGGCGCGCGGGTCTCGGCCCGCAGCGGAACCCTGCTGCTCGCCGACAGCAACGGCACCGGTTCGGGCAACGCGGGCGCAGGCGTCGTGACGTTCCGCGCATATGACGAGACGCTCCGCGGAGACCTGGTCGCCAAGGGCACCAGCAGCATCGCCGCGACGCTCACGCACCGCACCACGCTGACCGGCACCATCAGCGGGTCGGCGCTCAGGCTCGACGCCACGAGCTTCTGGCGCGTGACGGGCGACTCGAGCCTCACCGCGCTCGGCGGCGCGACGATCTCCGGCGGCCGGATCACGAACATCACCGGCAACGGACACACCGTCACCTACCGGAGCAGCGCCTCCCCCGCGCTCGGCGGGAAGACCTACGGCCTCGCCGGGGGCGGCACGCTGAAGCCCGCCGGCTGAGCCCCCAACCCGCCCGGCCCCACGACGGGGCCGGGCGGCTGGGAGTCAGGCGAACCGCTTGACGAAGTTCAGCGCGGTGTCGGCGACCTCGCGCCAGCCGCTGTCGATGGTCAGCGCGTGCCCGCGGTTCGGGATCTCGACGATCTCCGTGACGCCGCTGTTGCGCTTCTGCTTCTTGAACGAGGCGTTGGCGATCGCCCAGGGCACCGTGTGATCCTTCTCGCCGGAGATGATCAGCAGCGGCCCCCGATCCGGGTTCCTGCTGTTGACCTTCGCCTCGGTCCACGGGTTCAGGTTGGCGCTCGCGGCCTGGAAGATCGGCTTGCCGGAGGCCGGGACGGCGTACTCGTCGTAGAGCGTCCGGGCCTCCTCCTCGCTGACCGCGTTGGCGAAGCCGTAACGGAACTGCTCGTAGGTGAGCGGCACCGCCCGGTTGCGGTTGGCGGGATTGCCGAGCACCGGGCTGGAGGACTTCAGCGCTGAGATCGGCAGCGGCAGGACGCCGCGGAACGGCGCCGGATCGATTGCCACCGACGCCACGGACAGCCCGCGCCCGGCGAGGATCTGGGTCAGCAGGCCACCGAACGAATGGCCGACCACGGCCGGCTTCTTCGTCAGGCCGCCGATGACCTCGGCGTAGTGGTCCGCCACCTGCCCGACCGTCTTGTGCGCGAAGACGTCCGGGTTCGCATTGGCCTCCTCGACCGTCGGCGGGTCGTCCGGCCAGCCGGGCGTCAGCGGCGCGTAGCCCGCCTCCTCGAAGACGGTCGCCCAGCGGTCCCAGCTGCTCGGCAGCAGCCACAGCCCGTGGATGAAGACGACGGGTGTGCGTCCCGTCTCGTTCGCCGCCTCGACCTGGGTCGCCCCCTGTTCGGTGACCGTCGCCATGCCTGCGCCCTTTCTCGTCGCGGTTTCGCGCAGAGTCTCACCCACTCTGGGCGACACTGCAATGCGCATCAATCCGGTGCGCATCTACCCCGCCGGCGGCCCTGTGAATCAGGCTCGGCCGCGCCGGCCGCTACTACGCGACTTCGCGCAACTCCCCGTTCTCCGGGTCGAAGATGAAGCCGCGGATGTGGTCGCGCGACGGCAGCTCGGGGCTCGTGCGCAGGCGCTCGAGGCTCTGGCGCAGGGTCGCCTCGATGTCCTCGAAGGCGCCCAGGCGCCACGTCGGCAGGACGCCGTCGGCGGCCAGCGCCTGCGCGAACTCGTCCTCGGACGCGCCGTGCAGGCCGCAGTCCTCGTGCATCACGACGACGATCTCGTCGGTGTCGAGCAGCCGCTGCGAGGCGCTCAGCGAGCGGATCGCGTCGCCCGTCGCCAGCCCGCCGGCATTGCGGATGATGTGGGCGTCACCGCGCCGCAGGCCGAGCATCGGGAAGAGGTCGATGCGCGTGTCCATGCAGGCCAGGACGGCGACCCTGCGGCGCGGGCGAGGGCTCAGGCCCGGCGCGGCGAGCTCTGCGGCGTGCCCGCGCGCCGCCTCGAGCATCTGATCGGCGTTCGGCATCGGCGCGATCGTATGCGGCGCCGCGGCGTGGCGGCCTCAGAGCCCGAGGTCGCGCACGCCGAGCTCGTCGAAGCCGATGTGGTGCGCGAGCTCGTGGCGCACGGTGATCGTGACCTGTTCACGCAGCAGGTCCGGGTCGTGGCCGAAGTCGCGGCGCAGCGTGTCGCGGAAGATGATGATCCGGTCGGGGTAGTTGTCGCGATGCGCGCCGTCGCCCTGGTAGAGGCCGTAGGCGTGGTGCCGGCGCCCCTTGTCGGAGATCACGACGGCGACGTTGCGCTCGAGCGCCAGGCGGAGCAGGTCGGGGAGGTCGTCGAGCGCGTCGCGCACCAGCTCCTCGAAGTCCTCGTCGTTGAGCGGGTCGAGCTCCATGAAGTCCGTCTCGTCGGGCTCGACGTACAGGCCCTCGCGTGCGAGCCGCTCGCTGCGCAGCACGATCTGTTCGAAGTCCTCCTCGGACTCGGGCTCCTCCCAGCCCGCGATCCGCAGCCCGACCGCCAGCGCGCAGCCGAACACGACCGCCCCGATCAGCCCGACGACGCCGATCGTCTCGATCGCGCGCACCCAAGGGTTGATGCTGAAGCCGCCGAGCAGCGCGGCCGCCGTCAGGCCGGCGCAGAGCGCGACGATTGCGGCGAAGGCGATGCGGCGCGTGGACGGCATGATCGGATCAGCGCATGTAGCGGGAGATGACGAGCCGCTGGATCTCGTTCGTGCCCTCGTAGATCTGGGTGATCTTGGCATCGCGCATCATGCGCTCGACCGGGTACTCGGAGACGTAGCCGTAGCCGCCCAGCACCTGGACGGCCTCCGTGGTGACCCACATCGCGGTGTCCGAGGCGATCAGCTTCGCCATCGAGGTCCACTTGCCGAGCCCGGGCTCGTTGCGGTCGGCGGCGGCGCTTGCGCGGTAGGTCAGCTCGCGCGCCGCGGCCGTCCGGGCCTCCATCTCGGCGAGCTTGAACGCGATCGCCTGGTGCTCGTGGATCGCCTTGCCGAACGTGACGCGCTCCTTGGCGTACTGGTTGGCGTAGTCGATCGCGCCCTGCGCGATGCCGACGGCCTGCGCGGCGGCGCCCAGGCGCGTGCGCTCGAGCGTGCCGAGCGCGACCGCGAGGCCCTTGTCGACCTCGCCGATCACGTTCTCCGGCGGGACGCGCACGTCCTCGAAGACCGGGGAGCCGGTCGGCGAGCCCTTGATCCCCATCTTCTTCTCGAGCTTGCCGACGCTGAAGCCCGCGCGGTCCTTCTCCACGACGAAGGCCGTCGTCCTGCGCCCCTCGCGATCGGTGCTCGCCATGACGACGTAGAAGTCGGCGATCCCGGCGTTCGTGATCCAGGCCTTCTGGCCGTTGATGACCCACTCGCCGCCATCGAGCTTCGCGTTCGTGCGCATCGCGGCCGGGTCCGATCCGGCCTCGGGCTCGGACAGCGCGAACGCCGGCGACCACTCGCCGCTCGCGCACTTCGGCAGGAACCGCGCCTTCAGCTCGTCCGAGCCGAAGAGCGTGATCGGCAGCGTGCCGAGCTCCTGCACCATCAGGATCAGGGACGAGGACGCGCAGGCCTTGGCGATCTCCTCGACGGCGATCGACTGCATCAGCGTGCCCGTCCCGGTGCCGCCATGCTCCTCGCCGAACGGCAGCCCGAGGATGTCGTTCTCGGCGAGCAGCTTGCGCACGTCCCACGGGTATTCGGCGCTCGCGTCGATGTCGTGGGCGCGTGGTGCGATCTTCTCCTGGACGATCTGGCGGATCGTGTCGCGGAAGTCGATGTGCTCCTGGGGGATCTCGTAGGCGTCGGTGGCGATGGCGGACATGACGTCAAGGGTACGCGAGCGCGGCGGCCGTAGGATCCGCCACCATGACCTGGGAGCCCGAGCTCGAGGAGCTGCGCCGCCGCGAGGCGCTCGCCGCGCGGATGGGCGGCGAGGAGCGCGTCGCGCGCCAGCACGCCCAGGGCAAGCTGACGGCGCGCGAGCGTGTCGCCCGGCTGCTCGACGACGGCAGCTGGCACGAGACGGGGGCGCTCGCCGGCGTCGGCACGTACGGGCCCGGCGGCGAGCTCGAGGACTTCCTGCCCGCGAACATGGTCGTCGGGCAGGGCCGCGTCGACGGCCGGCGTGCGGTCGTGCAGGCCGACGACTTCACCGTGCGCGGCGGCGCCGCCGACGCGGCGATCTGGCAGAAGATGGTCTGGGCCGAGCAGGCCGCGCACGAGCTGCGCGTGCCCCTGGTCCGGCTCGTCGACGGGACGGGGGGCGGCGGCAGCGTCAAGACGCTCGAGACGATGGGCTTCTCCTACGTCCCGCCGCTGCCGGGCTTCGAGTTCGTCGCCGAGAACCTCTCGCGCGTCCCGGTCGTCGCCGCGGCGCTCGGGCCGTGTGCCGGCCTGGGCGCGGTGCGGGTGACGATGTCCCACTTCTCGGTGATCGTGAAGGGCACGGCCCAGCTGTTCATCGCCGGGCCGCCGGTGGTGGCCGCCGCGATGGGCGAGTCGCCCGACAAGGAGGCGCTCGGCGGCTCGCGGACACAGACGCGCGCGGGCGCCGTCGACAACGAGGCGGCCGACGAGGACGACGCGCTCGAGCAGCTGCGCCGCTTCCTCTCCTACCTGCCCGGCAGCGCCTGGGAGGCGCCGCCGATCGCCGCCTCGGCCGACGACCCGCTGCGCCGCGAGGAGGAGCTGCTCGGGATCGTCCCGCGCGACGAGCGCAAGCCGTACGACATGCGGCGGCTCGCCGAGCTGATCTTCGACCGCGGCTCGCTGTTCGAGGTCGGGCGTCGCTTCGGGCCGCCGCTGATCACCGGGCTCGCGCGCCTCGACGGACGCCCGGTCGGGGTGCTCGCCTCGGACCCCAAGCACTACGGCGGCGGCCTGACCGCGGACGCCTCCGACAAGCTCGCCCGCTTCACCGACATCTGCGACGCGTTCCGCCTGCCGGTGGTGAATCTCGTCGATCAGCCCGGATTCGTGATCGGCAGCGAATCGGAGCGGCGCGGCACGGTGCGCCGCGGCAGCCGCGCGCTGGCCGCCGTGATCCAGGCGCGGACGCCGTGGGCGAGCGTGCTCGTGCGCAAGGTCTACGGCGTCGCGGGCGCCGGGCACGGCGACGGCTCGCGCCTGAACGTGCGCTTCGCGTGGCCCTCGGGGGCCTGGGGCTCGCTGCCGATCGCCGGCGGGCTGGAGGCGGCCTACCGCCGCGAGCTCGAGGCCTCCGACGATCCGGTCGCGCTGCGCGCGGAGATCGAGGCCCGGCTGACGCGCGTGCTCTCCCCGTTCCGCACCGCCGAGCGCTTCTCGGTCGAGGAGATCATCGACCCGCGCGACACGCGGCGCCTGCTGTGCGACTGGGCCCAGCGCGCACACGAGCTCGTCGCGCTCGACGCCCACCACGGGCCGGTCCTGCGCGGGACCCGGCCCTAGGATGGACGGGATGGAGAACCCCCTGACCGATCACCGGATCGAGGTCACGCCCGAGCAGACCGAGGCCTCGCTCGCCGCCGGCGACGCCACCCTGATCGACGTGCGCGAGACCTACGAGTGGGAGGCGGGGCGCATCGACGGCGCGCGGCACATCGAGCTCGAGCGCCTCGCCGCACAGGCCGAGACGATCGACCGCGATCGCCCGGTGATCTTCCAGTGCCGCCTCGGGGCGCGATCGCTGATGGCCGCCCAGGCCTTCCGGCGCGCGGGGTTCGAGGCCTGGTCGATGGCCGGCGGCCTCGAGCGCTGGGCGCAGGAGGGCCGCCCGATGGTTCCGGACGGCGCGACCGTCGCCGACCACTAGTGGGTCTTCTCCGAGAAAGACCCACCAGAACGACGGAGGGCTCCCGCAGGAGCCCTCCGGACCGGCGGCTGCCGCGCCGCTACTGCTTGGAGACGTTGACGGCCTTGGGCCCCTTGTCGCTGGGCTCTTCCTCGTAGGTGACGCGCGCGCCCTCGGCGAGCGACTTGTACCCCTCTCCGTTGATCGCGGTGTGGTGCACGAAGAGGTCTCGGCTCCCCTCGTCGGGGGTGATGAAGCCGAAGCCCTTCTCGTCGTTGAACCACTTCACCGTTCCGGTGGGCATGTCAGGTACGTCCTCCTGGTCCTTCACTGTGCTGCGCTCGAAGGAGGCCGGTGCCACCTGCGAGCCCGCACGACTCGTCGCCGTTTCCGGCCGTACCGCGCGGACGCTACCAGGGTCACCTGCCGTTTTCACGACCGCGCAGGCGGCCGTTCGCGCATTGAGGTGAAGGTCCGCGTAGCGTGTGACGCGCCGTGGACGATCCGATGCCCATCACCCGCAGCCTCGCACTCCCCCTGCGCGAGATCGAGCTGCGCACGAGCCGCTCGTCCGGCCCGGGGGGCCAGCACGCGAACGTGACCGCCTCACGCGTCGAGGCCGTCTTCGACGTGCATGCCTCGCCGACGCTGAGCGAGGCGCAGCGCGAGCGGATCGCCGCGCGCTGCGGACCCGTGGTGCGTGCCGTCGCCCAGGACGCGCGCAGCCAGGCACGCAATCGCGAGCTGGCCCTCGAGCGCCTGCAGGAGCGCCTGGCGCGCGCCCTGCACGTCCGGCGCCCGCGACGCGCGACGAAGCCCTCGAGGGCCTCGCAGGAGCGCCGCCTGCAGGCCAAGCGCACGCGGGCCGAGCACAAGCGCGGGCGCCGTCGCCCCGCTGCGGAGGAGTAGCGGCGCCGTCCCGGAACGCCGAGAGCCGCCTGGGGGGAAGGCGGCTCTCGGGTCCTACGTGCGGCGAGCGGGCCCCTCGGGGGGACTCGGCGCCCGCCCGCCGATTCGTCAGATGGGCCTCGATGCACCCATCCCTACAGGCCCACGGGGTGTCGGACCTGGAAGCCGCTGTTGTCGCGCATCGCCGCCTGCCAGCGCGAGCGGTTCGCGCCGCGGCCGCTGGTGTCGAACCGGATGCCCGCGACGACCATGTAGATGTGGCCGGAGTTCGTGTAGAGCGTGACCCACGTGCCCTTGCCCGCCTGGCCCCAATTGAAGAAGTCGTACGAGGCGAGGGGGCTCTTCAGCAGGCCGGCGCCGCGCAGCGCGTAGGAGACGGAGCCCGAGCAGTCGTAGCCGGTGTCCTCCCACTTGCCGTGGCCGCCGCCCCACTTGTAGGGCAGGGTCGCGATCTTGTTGCCCGCCGCGATGATCTGCTTCACGGCGTCCGGGGCGTTCTCCGGCGCGATCGCCTGGCCGCTGGCGCTGATCGCGGCCTTGTCGCCGGGCGCGAGCGGCGGTGAGGGCAGGCCCTGCGACGGGTCGCCGACCGTACCCGGGAGCGCGTCCTGGCCGACGATCTGGAACAGGGTGTAGATGTCGCCGGCGTCGAACTGGCCGTCGACCGAGCGGTGCTCCTTGGCCTCGAAGCGCTTGACGGCCGCGACGGTCAGCGCGCCGAACTCGCCGCTCGGCGTCGGCGCGGTCGTGATGCCCGCGCGGCGCAGGTAGTCCTGCAGCTGGCGCACGTCGCGCCCGCTCATGCCGCGCGCGAGCGGGATGCGCGCCCCGAGCCGGGTCGTGCTCGTCACCGTGCCGCCGAAGTCGACGCCGCCGCTGGCCTGGCCGGACTTGGGCCCGCTCGCCGCCGCGCGCAGCGCGGCGAGCGTCGCCGGGCCCGCGACGCCGCTGGCGTTCAGGCCGGCCGCGACCTGGAAGCGCTGCACCGCGCGCGAGGTTGCGTACTGGTAGGAGCCGGTCACGACGTCGCCGATGCCGACGTTGATCAGGAGCTGCTGAAGGCGTGAGACGTCGGTGCCCCTGGCACCCGGGCGCAGCACGCGCGAGGTGATGCCCGGGACCGCGGGGGTCGTGCGCGCCGACGTGGTCTGCACCGCACTGCCGGTCGCCCCGCCCGTCGAGGCGCCGCTCGCCGGCTGCGCCTGGGTGGCGGCTGCGGCTGCTGCGGGCATCACGAGCATGCCCGAGATGAGCAATGGCACGGCGGTTCGGCGGAGCTTGGGCACGACGGGGGACCCCCTTTTTCTGGGCGCCTACGGGGTTAGCTGTCGGGCTCGCGCGAAAAGGGCCGCGCTACATCACGCTCTGGTGACGATTCGCCCCTGGCCACCGTGGTGGCCTGTGGTTCCCCCGCTCTCCGGCTATCGGTTTCCGGAGACTCGGCTGGTACGACGTTCGAGGCAGAGTAGCGAACTCCTTGGCGGAAGTTACGTCAACCGGCGCGCAGGACCGCGTCGGCAACCGCCAGCGCGATCCGTGCCCGGGGCAGCAGGGAGTTCAGGTCGACGAACTCCTCGGGAGCGTGGGCATGACCCCCGCGAGGGCCCAAACCGTCGATGGACACGGGGATCGCGGCCGCGAAGTGGCTCGCGTCGCTGGCCCCGCCGCGCTGCGCTGCGACGACCGGATGCCCCAGTGTGACGGCCGCGGCGGCGAGCACGGGAGCCGTGCTCTCGCGCGCGTCCATCCCGGGCCATTCGCGCTGCATCCGCGCCTCGATCGCCGCCCCGCCCACCTCCGGCGGGATCGCCTCCAGGACGCCGCGCAGGGCGTCGAGGCGGTCGGCGCGCACGTCGCAGACGAGCTCGCCGCTGCCGGGCACGACGTTCAGCGCCTCCCCGCTGCGGATGATCGTCGGCACGACGGTCAGCCGGTCGGCGCCGCGCGGATCGTGCAGGGCGGCGACGCGCTGGGCGACCTCGGCGAGCGCCAGCAGCGCGTTGACGCCCTTGTCCGGCGCCGACCCCGAGTGCGCAGATCGCCCGTGCGCGTGCACGTTGATGCTGCCCGCGGCCTTGCGGCGCACGACGACCGCCTCGGCGCCGGACGGGTCGCGCTCGCCGGCCTCGAAGCACAGGCACGCGTCGAAGCCCGTGAAGCGCGGCACGTGGCCGAACGGGCCGATCCGCCATTCCTCGTCGTTGACGAGCAGCAGCGCCGCCTCGCCGACCTCGGGGCGGCCGACGAGCGCCCGCAGCACGCCGAGCGCGAGCGCGTCGCCGGACTTCATGTCGATCGTCCCGGACCCGAGCACGCGGCGCCCGAGGCGCTGGGGCGGGATGTGCGCGGTGTGCGCGACGACGGTGTCGAGGTGCCCGAGCAGCAGGATCCGGCGCGCGCCGCCGCCGCGGACCGTCAGCAGCAGGTCCGGCGCGTGCTCGGGCGAGGAGCATGGGATCCGCTCGATCTCGGCCGCCTCCGGCGCCAGCGCGGTGGCGACCGCGACGACCTCCTCGGCCGCCTGGACGTCCCCCGACGGTGAGGACACGGCGACGAGCGCCTCGAGGTCACGCTCGGCGCGCGCGGCGATGGCCGCGGCGTGTTCGTCGATCCAGTTGGCGGCCACGTCCGTACTCTTCCAGCAATGGCCAAGGGACCGCAGGTGGGTGAGCCGGCGCCGGACTTCGAGCTGCCGGGAACGGAGGGACCCTTCCGGCTCTCCGAGCAGCGCGGCAGGCGGGTCGTGCTCCTGTTCTACCCGGGCGACAACACGCCGGTCTGCACGAAGCAGTTCTGCTCCTACCGCGACCGCTCGGAGGACATGTCACAGCTGGACGCCGTCGTCGTCGGGATCTCCCACCAGGACCTCGAGTCGCATGCGGCGTTCACGGCGCAGTACGACCTCAACGTCCCGCTGCTGGCCGACGTCGACAAGGCCGTCGCCAAGCTCTACGGCGTCGCGGCGCCGGTGCTCGGCACGCGCCGTGCCGCGTTCGTGATCGACGAGCAGGGCGTGATCCGCTACCGCCACGTGCATGCGCTCGGCGTCGACTACCAGGACGTCGACGACCTCCAGCAGGCGCTGGCCGCGCTGCCGGCGCCCGCCTGACGGCATGCAGATCGCCGGCCTGACGGACGGCGGCCAGCGCGCGGAGGAGGTCGGGGCCCGCCTTGCCGCGTGGCTGCGCCCGGTCCGGCGCACGCTCGACCTCGCGCTCTACAGCGTCCGCGTCCCGGGGGCGATCGGCGGCGAGCTCGGGGCGGTGCTGCGCGACGCGTCCGCGCGCGGCGTCACCGTCCGCGCCGTCGTCCACCACCCCGACGTGCAGCCCTCGCCGCTGCACGGAACGGTGCCGCCGCGCACGCGCCCGGAGCTGCTGCGGCGGGTCGGCGTGCAGATCCGGACGGTCGCCCATGGCCGGGCGCTGATGCACCACAAGTTCGCGGTGCGCGACGGCGCCGCCCTGTGGACCGGCTCGGCGAACTGGACGCTCGACGACTGGACGACCGAGGAGAACGTGATCGTGCGCGGCGAGTCGCGCGAGCTGGCGGCCGCCTACAGCGAGGTCTTCGAGCAGCTCTGGGAGACCGGCGACGTCGTCGACACCGGGGCCGTCGACGCGCCGCGCGTGCGCGTCGGCGACGTGGCGGCGCGGCCGTGGTTCTGCCCGGCCCAGGGCCGCGCGGTGTCCGAGCGGATCGCCGAGCGGATCGCGGTCGCCCGCACACGCGTGCGGATCGCCTCGCCCGTGATCACCGCCGGGCCGGTCCTGCGGGCGCTCGAGGCGGTGCGCGCTGCGGGCCGGCTGGATGCCTCGGGCATCGTCGACATGACGCAGACCCGTGCGGTCCTGGGCCAGTGGCGCGCGCTCGACGGTCACTGGAAGGCGCCCGTCCTGGAGGACGCGCTGATCGGCCTGGGCTTCGCCGGGAAGCCGTCCACCGTCTTCGACGGCACCCCCTCCGGGCGTCACGACACGATGCACGCGAAGGTCGTCGTCGCCGACGACGCCGTCTTCATCGGCTCGTTCAACCTCTCGCGCTCGGGCGAGGACAACGCCGAGAACATCCTCGAGCTCGAGAGCGGTGCGCTGGCCGACCAGATGGCGGGCTACATCGACGCGCTGCGGGCGCGCTATCCCGCCGCCGGCCTCGAGGCGCCGGGAGCGCCGGCATGAGCGAGCTCGAGCTGCGCACGCTCACCGACGGAGGTCAGCGCGCCGAGGACATCGCGGCCACGATCGTCGCGTGGCTCGGCGCGGCGCAGCGCTCGCTCGACCTCGCCCTCTACGACGTGCGTCTTCCCGGCGCCGTCGGCGACGCGGTGGCCGACGCGCTGCGCGAGGCGCGGGCGCGCGGCGTGCGCGTGCGGATCGCGATCGACGACCCGCACACCCAGCCGCCCGGGCACGCGTCGCCCCCGCCGGCGACGCAGCCGGACATCCTGGCAGCCACCGGCGCGGACATCCGGCGCATCGACGGCGACGGCGAGCTCATGCACCACAAGTTCGCGGTGCGCGACGACGCGGCGCTGTGGTGCGGCTCGACGAACTGGACGCTCGACTCGTGGAGCCGGGAGGAGAACGTCATCGTGACCGCCGAGTCCGCGCCGCTCGCCGGGGCGTACGCGCGGACGTTCGAGCAGCTGTGGACGAGGCGCCACCTCGAGAACACCGGCAACTTCGACACGCAGCCGATCGCGATCGGTGCCGCGAGCGTGAAGCCGTGGTTCTGCCCCGGTCGCGGGCCGGAGCTCGCGCACAGGATCGCCGCGCACGTCGACCGTGCCCGGCGGCGCATCCGCATCGCCTCACCGGTGCTCACGTCCGCCCCGGTGCTGAGCGCGCTCGCCGAGGTCCTCGATGAGCGCCGCGTCGACGCCACCGGCGTGGTCGACATCACGCAGTGCGACCAGGCGCTGAGCCAGTGGCGCGCGAGCGACCAGGTCAGCTGGAAGGCGCCGATCCTCGAGCGCGTGCTCGCCGGGCTGCGCTTCTCGGGCAAGCGCTCCACCCCCTACGCACCCGGCTCGGTGCACGACTTCATGCACGCGAAGATCAGCGTGATCGACGACGTCGTGTTCGTCGGCTCCTACAACCTCTCGCGCGCGGGCGAGGAGAACGCGGAGAACGTCCTTGAGGTCGCCGACCCCGCGCTCGCCGATCGAGCCGCAGCCTGGATCGACGAGGTCCGCGCGCGCTACCCGATCGCCAGGCCGTCCATCCGGCCCTGAAGGCGCGCGCCGTGCCGCATCAGCTCGACGATCTCGCGCGGGTCGTCGATCAGGTGCATGAGCGCGAGCTCGTCGGGCTGCAGCATCCCGCGGCCGAGGATCTCGCCGTGCATCCAGTCGACAAGCCCGCTCCAGTGGCCTGAGCCGACGAGCACGACGGGGAAGTGGTTGATCTTCAAGGTGATGATGAGGTTCAGCGCTTCGAACAGCTCGTCGAGCGTGCCGAAGCCGCCCGGAAAGACGACGAAGCCGATCGCATAGCGGACGAACATCACCTTGCGCGTGAAGAAGTGCCCGAAGGTGAGCGAGATGTCCTGGTAGGGATTGGGCTCCTGCTCGTGCGGCAGCTCGATGTTCAACCCGACGGAGATCGCCCCGGCGTCGCGCGCGCCGCGGTTCCCCGCCTCCATGACACCCGGGCCGCCACCGGTGATGATCGAGAAGCCCGCCTCACCCAGCAGCCTCGCGGTCTCGCGCGCGGCGGCGCAGGTGGGATCGCCCTGCGGCAGGCGGGCGGAGCCGAACATCGTCACGCCGCAGCCGATGTGCGCGAGCGCGCGGAACCCATGGTCGAGTTCGGCGTCGATCGCCGCGATGCGCTCCGTGTCCGTGCGCTCGGTGACGATGATGGGCGCCTCAGCACCGAGCAGCTCCTCGTCGAACGTCCGTGGTGGATGGATCGCGTCGCCCGTCGTCATGGGCGCGACGATAATGATGTGGCGGTCCACGCGGGGCGGGCGCGGTAGCCTGCGTGGGGCGTGCCCGGTAGGACAACCCCCTGCCCGGGCGCGCAACCTCTTCGACGCACGACAACGAGCTCACGAATGACGACCGACGCAGGCACGACCCAGCCCGACGAGGCCTCGCCCGAGGCGCCCGTCGCCGACGCCGCGCCCGTCACCGAGCCCGCTGCTGCCGAGGCCGCGCCCGCACCCGAGGCTGAGGGCACGCCGCAGGCCGACGGCCGCGCCCGCACGCCGAGGCTGAGGGCACGCCGCAGGCCGAGGCCGCGCCCGCACCCGAGGCTGAGGGCACGCCGCAGGCCGAGGCCGCGCCCGCACCCGAGGCTGAGGGCACGCCGCAGGCCGAAGCCGCGCCCGAGGCGCAGGCCGTCTCCGCCGCCGAGGGAGCCGCCCCGGCCGCAGCCGGCAAGCCGCGCCCGAAGCGCAAGCGCCAGCGCAGCCGCCGCCCCGTCGTGCCGAACCTGCCCAAGACGCGAGCGCCGCTGCCGATCGACGAGCTGCGCGACGCATCGCGCTCGACGCTCGAGCTGTTCGGCCCCCAGCAGGCCGTCAAGGACTCCTTCAGCGTGCTCGGGGCGAAGGAGCGTCAGGACATCTCGGCGCTGATCGCCCAGGACGAGGATCACCGCCCCCGCGCGCGCAACATCGCCAACGGCTCGCTCGGCGCCGGCCGCATCGACAAGGCGATGGCCGCGACGATCCTCTCGATGGTGCGCCAGGAGGACCTCTGGGCCGCGACGCTCGACAAGGAGCTCGCCGCGCAGAAGCTCGGCCGGATCCGCGAGGCCAAGCAGCGCGACAAGCAGCGCGCGGACCGCGCCAAGGAGCGTGCGAACCGCTCCGATCGCGTCAGCCGCGAGGACCTCAAGGCCGCGCAGGACGGCCGCGTCGGCGCGACCATCCGGTTCGTCACCGACGACGAGCCGCGCGAGCGCCGCAAGAAGCCCGAGACGCCCAAGCCCGCCAAGAGCGGCGTCCTCGACAAGCTCGGGTACTGAACTGGGGATCCGATCGTGCCGGGCGCGCAGCGCTGGACCCAGGTCGCCGGGCGCGGGCCCGCGCTGGTCCTGCTGCACGCGGGCATCGCCGACTCACGGATGTGGGATCCGCAGTTCGAGCCCCTCGCACGCGATCACCGCGTGCTGCTCATCGACCTGGGCGGCTTCGGACGCTCGCCGCTGGAGCCCGGCCCGCTGTGCCATGCCGAGGACGTGGCGCTCGCGATGGACCGCCACGACATGCCGAGTGCGACGCTGGTCGGCGCGTCGTTCGGCGGCGCGGTGGCGCTCGACCTCGCGCTCGGCCGGCCCGAGCGCGTCGACGCGCTCGTCCTCGTCGACGCGCCGCTCGGCGGCACCGACTGGTCAGCGGAGCTGCGCGCCGCGTGGGAGCGCGAGGAGCAGGCGCTCGAGGCGGGCGACCTCGACGCCGCGGTCGCGGAGATCGTGCGGCTCTGGGTCGACGGCCCGGGCCGCGCGCCCGGCAGCGCCCCCGCGGACGTCCGGGCGCTCGTCGCCCAGATGCAGCGGCGCGCGTTCGAGCTCCAGCTCCCCTTCGACGGCCAGGTTGACGAGACCGAGCTCGTCTCCGACCCCGCCGCGCGGCTCGGCGAGTTCGACCGGCCCGTGCTCGTCATCGACGCCGAGCACGACGTCGCCGACTTCCGCGCCGTCGCGCGCCGCCTCGCCGCCGAGCTGCCGCGCGCGCAGGCGCTGACGATCGCCGGCGCGGCCCACCTCCCCAGCCTCGAGCAGCCGGAGGCCTTCGAGGAGGCACTCGGCGCGTTCCTGGCCGAGCACGCCTGACCGGGTGTACTGAGAAGGCCTTTCAGAAAGCCGAGCGCGCGGATGTGGCGCTTCCGCGGCGCCGGATCGGCCCGCGGCTTCTTGCCGATGCCACCGGCATCGCCTACGAAACCGCGCCCCGCCCGGCATCCACGGAACCACCACCCCGGCGCGCCCGTCTTTCTGAAACACCTTCTAACGCGGGCGGCGCGCGGCGTTCCAGCGGTGGCGCGCGATGCGCACGTCGGCGCGCTCGAGCATCGCCGGCGTGACGAGCCGGCCGAGCGTCGCGCGGTTGCCGGCGATCACGCGATAGCCCGCGTGCGTCGCGCCTCCGAACGCCCGCAGCAGCGTCGTGAGCGCTGCGCCGCCGGGCAGGACGGCGGCGATCGGCGCGGCCGCGTCGCCGGCCGAGTGGACGCGCCCGTCCGGCGTCACAGCGTGCGCGCTCGCGAGGCGCTCCGCAGGATCGATGCCGGCGAGCAGGAACGCGCCGGCATCGCTCTGGATCGGCTCGGGCAGCAGAAGCAGCCGCCGGTCGGCGGCGAGCAGCCTTGCGATCGACCAGCGACACCAGCCGCAGTCGCGGTCGTACAGCACGATGACCGGATCCGGCGCCCCGGCCATCGGCGCCCTAGGCCAGGACGGCCGCGAGCCGGCGCTCGATCGCGCCGGAGACCGCGTCGCGCACCGGACCCTCCTCGAAGCGATCGACGAGCGCCTCCAGGAAGCCCTCGATCACGAGCTGCTTGGCCTCGGGCTCGCGTAGTCCGTGGGAGCTGAGGTAGAAGAGCTGCTCGGGGTCGATCTGGGCGATCGCCGCGGCGTGGGTGCAGCGCACGTCGTTGGCGAGGATCTCCAGGCCCGGGATCGCGTCGGCGTGGGCCGTCTTGGACAGCAGCAGGTTGCGTGACTCCTGGAAGGCGTCGGTGCGCTGGGCGCCCTCGTCGACCTGGATCATCCCGCGCCAGACGGCACTCGAACGGCCGCCGAGGATGCCGCGGAACGCGAGGTCCGAGGTCGTGTCCGGTGCCGCGTGCTCCTGGAGCGTGTCGAAGTCCAGGTGCTGGCGCGCCTGCGTCGCGTACGCGCCTGTGACGTTCGCGCTCGCACCCGGGCCGGCGAGCTTCGTCGTGAGGAACACCTTGCCGTTGCCCGAGCCGAACCCGAGCGTGATCCAGTCCAGCGACCCGTCGCGCTCGACGATGCCGCGCTCGGTCCCGAAGACCCAGGTGCGCTCGGAGAGATCCTGCGCGTCGACGAACCGCAGCCGCGCATTCTGGCCCACGACGAGCTCCACGACGCCGTTGACGACCCCGTCGGCCTCGGGGTCGGCCGAGAGCGACTGGTGCCAGACCTCGGCCTGCGCGCCCTCCTCGAGCACCACCAGCGTGCGGTGATGGAGCGTCGTGCCGGGCTTGTCGTGCACCGTCGTCAGCACGATCGGCGCCTCGACGTGCACGCCGCGCGGGACGTAGACGAACGAGCCGTCCGTCCACTGCGCCTCGTTGCGCGCCACCAGCGGCGTGTCCATGGCGACGAGCGACCCGAGATGGCGCTCGACGACGTCCGGATGGCGTTCGGCGGCGACCGCCAGCGGCAGCACCACCGGCCCCTCCGACACGGCCTCGTCCGCCGTCACCCGGACCGCAGCATCCAGATCCAGGTCCAGGACATGCACAGCCGCATCATCCGCCCCACCCGCCGCAGCGGGATACGCGTCGAAGTCCAGCTTGTCCACCGGAGTGAACTCCCACCCGGCAACCCCACGGAACGAGGGAAAAGCCAAAGAGGCAAGCGACGCAGAGGCCGCCGCCCGGCGATCGAGCAAGGAACTGCGGCTCAGGAGTCAACGTCGAAGAAGTCATAGACCAATCAGGGGTCAGTTACAGCAGGGTGCATCAGAAAGAGCCACGGCGACGAACGAGCCGTCAGCCACCAACCGGAGCGAGGGATCGTGGATGGATCACGCCGCACGCGTGAGGGGTGCTGTACGGATGTACTGCCCCCGAACGGCGGGTGGCGTGAGGCGCCACGAGACCCGCGACCGCCTAGCCGATCGAGCCTTCCATCTGCAGTTCGATCAGCCGATTCATCTCCACCGCGTACTCCATCGGCAGCTCTTTGACGATCGGCTCAATGAACCCATTGACGATGAGCTTGCCGGCCTCCTCCTCGGAGATGCCATGCGACATGAGATAGAACAGCTGCTCATCGCCGACCTTCGAAACCGTCGCCTCATGGCCGACGTCGACGTCGTCCTCGCCGATGCGAATGGTGGGGTAGGTGTCCGAGCGCGAGCGCTCGTCGAGCAGCAGCGCGTCGCAGACGACCTTGGACTTCGCGCCGTGCGCGCCCTTGGCGACCTCGAGCAGGCCGCGGTAGCTGGAGCGCCCGCCGTCCTTGGAGATCGACTTGGCGAAGATGTTCGACGTGGTGTTCGGCGCGGCGTGGACGATCTTGCCGCCGGCGTCCTGGTGCTGGCCGTTGCCGGCGAAGGCGATCGAGAGGATCTCGCCGTGTGCCCGCTCGCCCATCAGGTACACGCTCGGGTACTTCATGGTGAGCTTCGAGCCGAGGTTGCAGTCGACCCACTCGACGGTCGCGTCGCGCTCGGCCCGCGCGCGCTTGGTGACGAGGTTGAAGACGTTGCTCGACCAGTTCTGCACGGTCGTGTAGCGGATCCGCGCGCCCGGCTTGGCGAACAGCTCGACGACCGCGGAGTGCAGTGAGTCCGAGCTGTACGTCGGCGCCGTGCAGCCCTCGACGTAGTGCACGTAGGAGCCCTCGTCGGCGATGATGATCGTCCGCTCGAACTGGCCCATGTTCTCCGTGTTGATGCGGAAGTAGGCCTGCAGCGGCATCTCGACGTGGACGCCCGGCGGCACGTAGACGAACGAGCCGCCCGACCAGACCGCGGAGTTCAGCGCCGCGAGCTTGTTGTCGTTGGGCGGGATCAGCGTCCCGATGTACTCGCGCACGAGGTCCTCGTGCTCGCGCAGCGCGGTGTCCATGTCCATGAACACGACGCCCTGCTGCTCGAGCTGCTCGTTGACCTGGTGATAGACCGACTCCGACTCGTACTGCGCGCCGACGCCGGCGAGGAACTTGCGCTCGGCCTCGGGGATGCCGAGCCGGTCGAAGGTCTTCTTGACGTCGTCGGGGACGTCGTCCCACGAGCGCTCGGAGCGCTCGGAGGCGCGCACGAAGTAGTGGATCTCGTCGAAGTCGACCTCGGCGAGCATCGGCGAGCCCCAGGTCGGCATCGGGCGCGCGAGGAAGTGGTCGAGCGACTTGAGGCGGAAGTCGCGCATCCACTCCGGCTCGCCCTTGAACTCGGAGATCTTCTCGACGAGCTCGCGCGTGAGGCCCTTCGGGGCCTTGTAGAGGTAGTTCTCGGCGTCGTGGAACCCGTAGCGCTCGGTGTAGTCGGCGTTGAGGTCGCGCAGGCCGGCTTCCTCGTCGGTCAGCTGGGTGCGGGCGGTGATGTCCGGTGTTGCCATGTCAGTCAACCTCGAGCTTGATGAGCCCGTCCTCGACGAGGACGGGGAAGGTCTCCACGGGGACGTAGGCCGGGAGGGTCAGCGGCTTTCCGGTGCGCAGGTCGAACACGGAGCCGTGGCGGGGGCATTCGACGGTGCATGCGGCCTCGTCGAGCTCGCCGTCGGCGAGCGTCCCGTCGTCGTGCGAGCAGCGATCCTCGATCGCGAAGATCTCTCCCCCGCAGTTGAAGACCCCGATCTCGAGGTCCTCCCATTCGACGAGGCGCTTGGCCCCGGGGGGCAGCTCGTCGAGCATGCAGATGTCGAGAACGGTGGTCATTCGTGCGGCACGATACAAATCCGATGATCCTGGACGGAATTGTACCCGCTCGCCGGGCGACGCCGGGCGGCGCGCGCCCTACCGATGCCTGCGCAGCGTGGAGCTCGTGGTGATGCGGTGGCTGCCGGCGCTGGTGCGCACGCGCAGCGTGACGCGCGCGACGACCTTCTTCGTCGCGCCGAGCGCGGCGGTCACGGCCGGCTTCGCCTTCGAGAGGCGCAGCCGGTAGATGCGCCGCGAGCCCTTCGGCAGGCGCACGGCGACGGACGCGAGCTTCACTGTCCCGTGCGCCTTCCCGGTCGCCGCGGTCCCCGAGAGCGTGCCCGTGCACGCCAGGCGACAGACGACGATCGCCGTCAGCCCGCCACCGACGCTGCGCCCGCGCCAGCTGACCTTCAGCGTGGCCGGGACGATCGCGCCCGGCTTCGCGGGGGAGGGCGTGACGGGGACGCTGACGGGCGGCGCCGGCGCGTTGGCCGGGGTCGCGCTGACGGGCACCGGCGTCGTCGTCGCCGCCGGCAGGTCTTCGAGCACGGCGTCCCAGTTGAAGACGACGCTTGCGCTCGCGCCCTGCAGCGGGTTGTCCTGGGCGGGGGTGCGACCGGTCGGGTAGCTGACGGTGAAGCGGTAGGTGCGCGACTCGCCGGGCAGGAGGACGCCGAGGTCGACGGGTGCGAGGTCGCGCAGCTTCCCGACGAAGAGCGTGATCGGGCGGAAGCGGTTCGTAGCGTCCTGCATCGTGAGGTCCAGCACGGCCGAGAGCGGCTCGGGCAGCCCGGCGGTCGTGTCGGTCAGGCCCGACGGCGAGAACGTGAACGTGCCCCTGGTCGAGCCGCTGTTCGTGATGCGCAGCTGCGCGATCCGCACGAGGCCCGGCTGCAGGCGCTGCGCATCGAACAGGACCGTCGACGTGTCGGCGAGCCGGACCGGACCCTGAAGCTCGGTCGCGACGGCGCGCACCGGCTGGTCGCGATGCAGCAGCCCGCCGATCGGCAGGTCGCCGGTGGCGGCGTAGGCCGCGGTCAGCACCAGGCCCATCGCGACGATTACGGACAGCGTGGTGTTCGCGATGTGCCGCAGGCGCCGGCTGTCGAACGGGCCGCGCATCAGAAGTCCCGGTCGTTGTCGGTCTCGTTGACCGTGCCCGCCGTGACGGCGTTGCCCGCGAGATCGTGCGCGGCGGTGTTGACGGTCCACGCGCTGTTGGAGGCCGCGACCGGGCCGGGCTTGATGTTCGCGGGCAGGTCCGGCGTCCCGAGCACGATCGTCACGGTCTTCTTGTCGGCGGACAGCGTCATCGTCGCGCTGAACGTGACGTTCGCCGAGACGAAGTCGACGCCGAAGCGCACGCCGCTGGTGGTCGTCGTGCCGCCCGCGATCCCGAGCGTCGCGGTCGCTGCCGCGTTCAGCAGCGTCAGGCCGTCGTTCGCGCCGGTGTTGATGAACCGCGCGTTCACGGGCGTCGCCGCGCCGCTCCAGCCGGCGAGGATCGTCGCCGGGTCCATCGCCTCGCTGTAGGGGAAGCTGATCGAGTCGCCGCTGTCCAGCCGCCCGGCGACCTGGCCGCCGCCGGCGCCGTTCGCGGTGCTGAGCGCGAGCGCGGTCGGCTTGACGCTGTCGGTCGTGAAGGTGACGGGCGCCGACACGCCGGTGTTGCCGGCGGCGTCGGTCTGGGTGGCGGTGACGGTGTAGGTCCCGCTGACGAGCAGCGCCGGGGTGACCGTCCAGGCGCCGGTACCGGCATTGCGGTTCGTCGTGAGCGTCTGGAGCACCGGGCCGGTGGTCGTGCTCCCGGCGTAGATGCGCACGGTGATCAGGGCGTTGTCGCCGACGAGGATCCCGCCGCTGCCGGAGATCGGCGGCTTGCCCACGACGAGCTGGCCGGCGGCCGGCGCGCTGACCGCCACGGCGGGCGCGCTCGTGTCGGTGCGGAAGGTCACGGCCGCGGTTGTCGTCGTGTTGCCCGAGGCGTCGCTCTGCTTGGCCTGCACGGTGTACTGGCCGTCGGCGAGCGACGGCGCCACGGGGACGCTCCACGCCGTGCCAGCGCGCGTCGCGGTCAGGACGCGGACCGGGACGCCGGTCGCCGTCGCACCGGCGTAGAGGTTGACCGTCAGGCTGGTGCTGTCGCCGGCCGCGTTGCCGGCGGTGCCGGCGATCGTCGGTGTCTGCGTCGGGAGCGTCTGGCCCGCCGCCGGCGCGGTGATCGCGACGCTCGCGGGCCCGGTGCCGTCGGCGACGAACGTGACGGGCGACGACGTGCCGGTGTGTCCCGCGCTGTCGGTCTGCGTGGCCTGCGCGGTGTATGTGCCGTCTGCCAGCGTCGCGGGCGTGACGGTCCACGCACCCGTGCCCGCGTTGCGCGCGGCGCTCAGCGTCTGGACGAGCGTGCCGCCGGTGGTCGCGCCGGAGTAGATGCGGACGGTCACGGTCGCGCCGTCGCCGGTGATGATGCCGGCGGTCCCGGACACCGGCGGGCGGCTGCCGACGCGCTGACCAGCGGTCGGTGCGGCGATCGAGACGACCGGGATCGTCGTGTCCACGTTGAACGTGCGCGCCGCGCTCGTCGTCAGGTTCCCGGAGGCGTCGCCCTGCTTGGCCTGCGCGGTGTACTGGCCGTCGGCGAGCGGCGGGGCCACCGGCACGGTCCAGGTCGTGCCGCTGCGCACGGCCGAGAGGACCGTCACGGGTGTTCCGGTCGCCGTCGCGCCGGCGTAGACGGTGACGGTGAGCGCGGGGTCGTCACCGGTCGCATTACCGGCGGTGCCGGAGATCGCCGGCGTCTGCGTGGTCAGCCACTGCCCGGCGGTCGGCGCCGTGATCGCGACGCCGGCGGGGGCCGTGCCGTCGGCGACGAACGTGACCGGCGCGGAGGTGCCGCTGTGCCCGGCGCTGTCGGTCTGCGTCGCCTGGGCGGTGTACTGCCCGTCGGCGAGCGTCGCGGGCGTGACGGTCCACGCTCCGGTGATGGCGTTGCGTGCTGCGGTCAGCGTCTGGCGCAGGGTGCCGCCGGTCGTCGCTCCGGAGTAGATCCGCACGGTGACCGTGGCGCTGTCGCCGAGCAGGATGCCGGCGGTGCCGGAGATCGGCGGCCGGGCGCCGACGCGCTGACCGGCGGTGGGCGCGGCGATCGAGACCACCGGCGTGGCGGTGTCGACGTAGAAGCTGCGCGCCGCGCTGGTGCCGACGTTGCCGACGGCGTCCGACTGGATGGCCTGCGCGGTGTACTGGCCGTCGGGCAGGGCGGCGGCCGTGACGTTCCAGTTGACGCCGGCGCGGGTCGCGCTGAGCGTCTGCACGGGCGTGCCCGTAGCGGTCGCGCCGGCGTAGAGCATGACCGTGACCGTCGGGCTGTCGCCCGCCGCGTTGCCGGCGGTCCCGCGGATCAGCGGGGTCGCGGTGGTGAGCCACTGGTTCGCCGTCGGCCGGGTGATCGCGGGCGCGGGGGCCGTCGCGTCGATGACGAAGGTGCGGGCGTTCGAGAGGCCCGTGTGGCCGACGTCGTCGCCCTGGCTCGCCTGGGCGGTGAACGTGCCGCTGCCCAGCGCCGGCGAGATCGCGACGCTCCAGGTCGCGCCGCTGCGCGTCGCGGTGAGCGTGCGCACCGGCGCGCCGGTCGCCGTGCCGCCCGCATAGACCTTGACGCTCAGCGTCGCCGCATCACCGGTCGCGTTGCCCGCGGCGCCGGAGATCGTCGCGCCGCCGGCGACGGTGGCGCCCGCGGCGGGGACGGTGATCGTCGGGGCGGGCGCGACGGTGTCGACGGTGAACGTGACCGTGTTGCTGAAGCCCTGGTTGAGGAAGCTGTCGTCCTGCTCGGCCTGCGCGGTGTAGGTGCCGTCCGGCAGGGCCGTCGCGGTGACCGTCCAGGCGCCGGTGCCCGCGTTGCGCGCCGTCGTCCTCGTCTGCACCACCGGACCGCTCGCGGCGGCGCCGGCGTAGATCCGCACGGTGACCGTCGCGAGATCGCCGCTGAGGATGCCGGCAGTGCCGGAGATCGCCGGCGTGCTGCTCGCCGTGCGGGCGCCGTCGGCCGGTGCGGTGATGCTGACGACCGGGGCCACCCAGTCGGGGTAGGTCGAGAAGCTGCCGGTGCTCGAGGTGTGCGCGACGAAGGTCGCCCCGGACGTGGCGAAGCCGCCCACGGTGAAGGCGGCGACGCCCACGAGTGCGACCAGCAGGCGCATGAGGCGGCGCGGGCGCATCAGGCCGCCGTCTCGGGTTCGGTCTCGCGCCGTCGGCGCGCCTCCAGACCGGCGTCACGCCACAGGCCCGCGAGCACCGCGAGCGCGATCAGCAGCGCCGGCAGCCCGATGATCGCGATGCGCACGGTGCGATCGCTGAGCGCGGCGATCAGGTAGCCGACGAACGGCACGCCGAAGACGACCTTGGCCTGCGTCGCGTCGGGCAGGGTGAACACCCATGGGTCGGCCGAGCTGTTGGCGTCGCCCTTCGTGCGGTAGACGCGGCGCCCGTCGATCGTGCGGATCACGTGGATCCGGTGGGTGACGAAGCCGGTCGGCCCGGCGCCGGGCGGCGGCTTGTAGGTGATGATGTCGCCGGTGTGCAGGTCCTTCGGCGCGACGACGCGGTCGAAGACGACCGAGCCCCTGTCGTAGGTTCCCGTCATCGACCCGCCGGTGATGACGTAGCGCTGCATGCCCAGGACCGCGGGCAGGAACATGACCGCTCCCAGCACCAGCGCGAGCACCGTCGCAGCCCAGGCGAAGAGCGCCTGCAGCGGGATCCGCGCGCGCGGGGGCGTCGGGATCGTGACGGGGATCGGGGGGGCGGGAGCACCCATGACGACGGGAGACGGGTCGCGGCGGGCGGCGACCCGAAGGCCGCGCCCGCCCGCCCGTCGTCTTAGCCCGTTAGGTCGTGGCGTTCCAGTCGAACTCGGCCGTCGCGCTCAGGCCCTGGAACGAGTTGTCGCTCGAGGCTGGGAGGGTCGTGGTGAACAGGTAGCGATGCTTCTCGCCCGCCGCCCAGTGGCCCAGCGTGATGTTCAGCAGCCCGTCGACCTTGCCGCTCATGACCGGGGGTGCCCCGGGCGCGCACGCGGGCGGGGTGCTGCCCACCCAGACGCCGCAGTCCTGGACCTTGAGGTCCAGCTGCGACAGAAGGCTCGCGTCGCCCGTCGGGTTCGAGGAGGTCAGCGAGAAGTCGCCGTCGACCGACCCGGTGTTCTGGATGTCGGCCATGCCGGTCTGCACGTCGCCCGGCTTCATGTTGAGCGCCGTCAGGATGGCCGAACCGCCACCGCCGATGCTCAGCGTGCCGGTCGAGAACGTGTTGCCGGCCGACGCGACGTGCGCCGTGAAGTTCGCGCCCGATCCCACGGCCACGCCAACCGCCGCGAGGACGACGGCCAGGGCGCCGAGGGTATGCCGCGGGCGGGCGGCGAGGACAGAGATGCGGGAGAGCACTGGAAACCTCCGGGGTGCACGAGGCGGGTTCTCCCCCTGCGCGGGTCGCCCCGCGCGGCCGTCCCCGGACCATTCCGGGCACGGACCTGGTGCCTCAGTCGTGTCGGCGCGCGCGCGGGCGTCGCGGATAGAACATTCGTCCAGGCTGGACGCCTGGTGGGGCCGGGCGCCTGCTAGAGGGTGCTCGACCCGGGCGCGGGCGCCGACGCCTCGGGCGTCGCGGGCTCCCAGTCCACCGCGGCGCCGAGCGCGGCGCTCTTGAGCACCTTCAGCGACAGCAGCGCGCACTTCATGCGCGTCGCCGAGATGTCGATCCCCAGCAGCTCGAGGATCGCGTTGCGGTCCATGCGCACGAGATCCTCGACGCGCATGCCCTTGACCTCGTCGGAGATCATCGAGGCCGACGCCTGGCTGATCGCGCAGCCGTGCCCGTCGAAGCGGACGTCCGCGACCGTCCCGTCGGGCGCGACGCGCAGCATGACCTTCAGCTCGTCGCCGCAGAGCGGGTTCGTGTCGGCGGCCTCGAGGTCGGGCGCCTCCATCGGGCCCCAGTTGTGGGGCCGCTTGTAGTGCTCGAGGATCTCCTCGCGATACAGGGCGTCGTCCATGTCAGTCTCCGAAGATCGCGTTCACGCGGCCCAGGCCCTCGACGAGCCGGTCGACGTCCTCACGGGTGTTGTGCACGGCGAACGACGCGCGCGAGGTCGCGGGCGCGCCGAGCAGGCGCATCAGCGGCTGCGCGCAGTGGTGCCCGGCGCGGACGCAGATCTCGTCGCGGCCGAGGATCTCCGAGACGTCGTGCGGGTGCGCCCCTGCGAGCGCGAAGGAGATCAGCGCGCCGCGGCCGGCGGCCTCGGGCGGGCCGTGGATGGTGAGGCCCGGGAACGCCGGCCAGCGCCTCGAGCGCGTAGGCGGTGAGCTCCAGCTCGTGTGCGCGCACGCGCTCCATGCCGAGGCCGTCGAGGAACTCGATCGCGGCGCCCAGGCCGGCCGCCTCCGCGATCGGCGGCGTGCCCGCCTCGAACTTGGCCGGGACCTCGGCGAAGGTGGAGTGGTCGCGCTCGACGGTGCGGATCATCGACCCGCCGCCGAGGAACGGCGGCATCGCGTCGAGCAGCTCGCGGCGGCCGTGCAGGACGCCGACCCCGGTCGGGCCGTAGGCCTTGTGCCCGGTCCAGGCGTAGAAGTCGGCGCCGAGCGCCGCGACGTCGACGGGGATCTGCGGGACGGCCTGCGCGCCGTCGATCAGCGTGAGAGCGCCGGCTGCGTGGGCGCGCTCGATGATCGCCTCGAGCGGGTTGATCGTGCCGAGCACGTTGGAGATGTGCGCGACGGCGACCATGCGCACGCGCCGGTCGAGCAGCAGCTCGTCGAGCTGGTCGAGTGAGAGCCGCCCCTCGTCGTCGACGTCGAGATAGCGCAGGTGGGCGCCCGTCGCCTCGGCCAGGAGCTGCCACGGGACGATGTTCGAGTGGTGCTCCATGACCGTGAGCACGACCGCGTCGCCGGGCCCGACGTTGGCGCGACCCCAGGCGCTCGCCACGAGGTTGATCGCCTCGGTCGCGTTCTTGGCGAAGATCGTCTCTCCCGCGCTCGAGCCGGTGAAGCGCGCGACGCGCTCGCGGGCGGCCTCGTAGCGGTCGGTCGCCTCGACCGCGAGCGGGTACGTGCCGCGGTGGACGTTGCTGTTGTGGTGGAGGAGCAGGTCCTCCATGGCGTCCAGCACGACGCGCGGCTTCTGCGCCGTGGCCGCGCTGTCCAGGTAGACGAGCCCGTCCCGGGCGAGGATCGGGAAGTCGTGCGCGAGCGCGGTGGGCGCCGGCGTGGCCATCAGGCGGGAACGGCCTCGTCGCCGATCGCGTCGGTGATCCAGCCGTAGCCCTCGCTCTCGAGCTTCGTGACGAGCTCGGGGCCGCCCTCCTTGACGATGCGCCCGTCGAAGAGGATCGACACGCGGTCGGGCTCGACCAGGTGCAGGATCCGCTGGTAGTGGGTGATGATCAGCACGCCCATCCCGCTCGCCTTGGCGACGGTGTTGACGCCGTCGGCGACGACGTTCAGAGCGTCGATGTCGAGGCCCGAGTCGGTCTCGTCGAGGATCGCGACCTGCGGGTGCTGGAGCGCGAGCTGCAGGATCTCCAGGCGCTTCTTCTCTCCGCCGGAGAAACCGTCGTTGAGATAACGGGTCGTGAACGAGCGGTCGATCTTCGTCAGCTCCATCGCGGCCTCGACCGTCTGGCGGAACTCCTTCAGCGGGATCTCGCTCTCGCCGCGCGCGTCGCGGTGGGCGTTCATGACCATCCGCAGGTACTTCGTGACGGTCACGCCGGGGATCGCCACCGGGTACTGGAAGGCCATGAAGAGCCCCATGCGGGAGCGCTCGTCGGGGTCGGCCTCGGTGATGTCCTCGCCGTGGAACAGGATCTGCCCCTCGGTCACCTCGAGCTGCGGGTTGCCCATGATGATGTTCGCGAGCGTGCTCTTGCCGGAGCCGTTCGGGCCCATCAGGGCATGGACCTCGCCCGCGTTCACGGTGAGGTCCAGGCCCTTGAGGATCTGCTTGTCCCCTGCCTGGACGTGAAGGTTCTTGATCTCGAGGTCGGCCATTGTCTCCGGTGGTTTCAGTGCTGGATGTGGTCAGGCGGCGCTGTGGACGGGCCGCTGGGCGTCCGTCGGGGTGAACGCGGGGCGCGCGGGGCCCGCGGCGCCGAAGTCGACGAGCTCCTGCAGGGTGGTCTGCTGGAGCGCGCGGATCACGCCGCCCTGGACGCGGGTCCAGAGCAGCTTCGTCGCGCAGGCGTACCCGTCCGCGACGTGCGAGCACAGGACGCGCCCGTCCTCGCGGTCGTCGACGAAGCAGGACATCGGCGCGACCGCCCCTTCGAGGGCCAGGACGGCCTCATCCATCGTGATCTCGGCGGCCGGGCGCGCGAGGCGGTAGCCGCCGTGGGCGCCGCGGGTGCTCTCGACGAGCCCCGACTTCTTCAGCAGCGCCACGATCCGCTCCAGGTAGGCGAGCGGCAGGCCCTCGCCCTCGGCGATTGCCTTCAGCGAGATCGGGCCGGCGTCCTCCTGGCGGCCGAGCTCGACGAGGAGGCGCACGCCGTACTCCGCCTTCGTCGTGAAGATCATGGGCTAATCCTACCAACGGGGTCGGAGAAGCCCGGTCCGGTGGCGCTACCGTCGGAGGCCGTGCTCACCACCCTCATCACCGCTGCCCTGCTCCTCCCCGCGACGCCCGCCGCGCCGGCCCCGGTCGCGCATGCGAGCGCCGCGGCCTGCCCGCATGCCACGCGCCACACGACGCCCGCCCGCGAGGCCCGAGTGATCCTCTGTCTCATCAACAGGGAGCGCGCGCAGCAGGGCCTCGTGCGACTGCGCGCCTCGGCCGCGCTCGGCTCGGACGCCCGCGGCTACGCGCGGACGGTCGTGCGCGCGCAGAACTTCTCGCACACCGGCCCGGACGGGTCGACGCCGCCGCAGCGTGCGGTGCGCGCGGGCTACCGGGGGCGCGGCTACGGCGAGACGCTCGCGTTCGGCCAGGGCAGCCTCGGCACCCCCGAGCACATCGTCGCGGGCTGGATGGCCTCCCCGCCGCACCGCGCCGTGCTCCTCGGTGTGCCGATGCGCGACGTGGGCGTGGGCGTGGTGCGCGGCTCGCCGCTCCCGGGCGTGAGCGGCGGCACGACCGTCGTGGCCGACTTCGGCTACAGGTAGTCGCCGCGCACGGCCGCGCCGCGCAGCAGCGGGCGCGTGATCTTCGGCGCCTTCGGGAAGCGGCCCATGCTCGTGTGCTCCACGTCGAGACCCGACGCCTCGATCGTCGCCAGCGTCGTGCGGTTGCAGTTGCAGCCGCCGCTCACCGTCCGCCAGATCGGCGCGATGCGGTCCTGCCGGCGGGCGAGCTTGGGATCGTCGCTGCGCACGTGCTCGAGGAACAGGAAGCGTCCCCCCGGGCGCAGCACCCGCGCGACCTCCTCGACGACGCGCGCCGGATCCTTCGGCTCGCAGAGCACCAGCGTGCCGACGACCGTGTCGAACGAGGCGTCGGGGAACGGCAGGCGCTCGGCGGGCGCCGCGACGATCTCGACCGGCGCCGGCGCCTCGCCGATCTTCTCCGCGATGTGGCGGCTCATCGCCGGATTCGGCTCGGTGGCGACGATCCGGGTGATCCCCTGACGGGGATAGGCGCGCAGGTTCAGCCCGGTCCCGGCGCCGATCTCCAGGACATCGCCGCGCGCCTCGGCGAGCGCGTCGCGGCGGATGGCGCTCAGCCCCGCCTCCTCGCTCCTGCGGAGCACGCGGTCGTACATGCGCGCGAACAGCCGGTTCATGACGCTCACCGTAGCCGCTGCGATACGCTCGTGCCATGGTGCTCGCAGTCAGCAACGCCGTGAAGGTCGACATCGGCCTGATCGGCGTCTTCTTCGTCCTGTTCCCGCTGCTCGTCAACGCCCTGCTGGGCCTCGCCGGCGCACAGGCGCTGCAGGAGAAGCGCGACAACGACGAGTACCTCGAGAGCCACTACATCCCCGGCAGCGAGGTCTAGAGTCCCCGCGTCCCTGCGGCGTTAGGGTCCGGCGATGAGCCGACCCGTCGCCGTCGTCACCGGCGCAGCAGGGGTTCGGGCCTCCCGCTACGGCAGGCCGGCGGGGCTGACCGCGCCGCCGCCGGCGATCAGCTCGCATGCGGCGTCGAGCTCGAGCGCGCCGCCGACGCTGAGCGCGCCGCGCACGTGACCGTCCTCGAGGTACCAGACGCCGAAGGCGCCGGCGTCGAGCGAGCCGCGAACGACCTCCTCGTCCCAGCGCTCGGCGGGACCGACGTACTCGAGCGAGGCCCAGTCGGCGAGGTCGCTGTAGAAGTAGGGCACTACCGCGTAGGGCGCCTCGTCGCCCAGCATCGCGCCGGCGACGTAGCGCCCCTGCGCCTGCGCGTGCTCGGTGTGCTCGACGCGGATGCGCCGCCCGTGCACGACGCTGTCGTACTCGCACACGTCGCCGGCCGCCCAGACGCCGTCCGCCGACGTGCGCAGCCGCGCGTCGCAGGAGATCCCGCCGCTCTGCCCGAGCTCGAGCCCCGCGCCGCGGGCCAGCATGACGTCCGGGGTGACGCCGACGCCGAGGACGACCAGCTGCGCGGGCAGCTCGCGGCCGGCGGCGGTGACGACGCGCGCCACGCGCCCGTCGCCCTCGAAGCGGGCGAGCTCGTCCGAGCCCACGACGGTCACTCCGTGACCCTCGAGCACCTGGCGGAACCACGCGCCGGCGTGCGCGCCGAAGCCGCGCTCCATCGGCTCCGATTCCTGCATGAGGATCGTGACCCGCCTGCCGAGTGCCGTGAGCGACGCAGCCACCTCGCAGCCGATGTACGAGCCGCCGATGCATACGACGTCCAGCGCGCCCTCGAGGTCGGCGCGGATCGCGTCGACGTTGCCGAATGCGCGCAGGTAGTGCAGGCCGTCGAGGTCCGACCCGTCGGCCTGCAGCCGGCGGACCATCGCACCTGTCGCGATCAGCGCCTTCGAGTAGCCCACGGTCTGCTTCGTCGACAACGTCACGACCCGCGCGGCGGTGTCGAGCTTCGTCACGCTCGTGCGCGTCAGCAGCTCGACCTCGCCTGCCTGGTACCAGGCGGCCTGGTGGGCGTGGGCCTCCTCCCTGCCGTGCTCGCCGCGCAGGTACTCCTTCGTCAGCGGCGGCCGGTCGTAGGGCGGGTCGAGCTCGCGGCCGGCCAGGAGGATCGAGCCGGTGAACCCCCGTTCGCGCAGCTCGTGGGCGGCCGCGGCCGAGGCCACGCCGCCGCCGATCAGCAGGATGTCCGTCTCGCGATCCGCCATGGACCGCAGCCTAGAACCCGGGGCCGGCCCCGCGCGGCGGGGAGCCGTTCGGCGTGTCGTCCGGTTAATCTCGCTTCATGACTGACGCCAACTCGACGAACCTCATCCCCGCGGATGAGCCCGTCTACGACCTGCACCTGACGGCCGCCGAGCTGAAGGTCACCTACACCGCCCTCAAGGCGTACTTCGACGCCTTCGGACACGACGAGCGCCAGATCCAGGACATCGCGCGCGCGGTGCTCGACAAGCTCCCCGGCGAGCACGAGATCCGCGCCATCGACCTCGACGACGAGCTGCGCAAGATCCGTGAACTGCGTGGCACGAGTTGACCCCCGCCGGCGCTGACCACGCCGCATCCGCCGCCCCCGAGCGCGGGAGGGGCCTGACCCAGCGCCAGGACCTGCGCAACGTCGCGATCGTCGCGCACGTCGACCACGGCAAGACGACCCTCGTCGACGCGCTGCTGCGCCAGAGCGGCGCCTTCCGCGAGGGCGCGGAGGTCGAGGACCGGGTGATGGACTCGATGGACCTCGAGCGCGAGCGCGGGATCACGATCCTCGCGAAGAACACCGCGGTCGACTGGCGGGACGTGAAGATCAACATCGTCGACACGCCCGGCCACGCCGACTTCGGCGGCGAGGTCGAGCGCTCGCTCGCGATGGTCGACGCGGTGCTCCTGCTCGTCGACGCCGCCGAGGGCCCGCTGCCGCAGACGCGCTTCGTCCTGCGCAAGGCGCTCGAGGCGCGGCTGCCCGTGATCCTGGACATCAACAAGGTCGACCGGCCCGACGCGCGCGTGGGCGAGGTGCTGCACATGGTCGAGGACCTCTTCCTCGACCTCGATGCGCACGAGGACCAGCTGTCGTTCCCGGTCGTGTACACGGACGCCAAGCGCGGCTGGGCCTCGCTCGACCCGACCGTCCGCGGCGAGGACCTCGAGCCGCTGTTCGACCTGCTGCTCGAGCACGTGCCGCCGCCCGGCCACGACCCGGCGCATCCGCTCCAGGCGATGGTCACGAACCTCGATGCCTCGCCCTACCTCGGGCGCCTGGCGATCTGCCGCGTGCGCCATGGGACGATCCGCAAGGGCCAGCGCATCGGCTGGTGCCGGGCCGACGGGACGGTGCAGTCCGGGCAGCTCGGCGAGCTCTTCATCACCGAGGCGCTCGATCGCGTCCCCGCCGAGGAGGCGGGCCCGGGCGAGATCATCGCCGTCGCCGGCCTGGAGGACGTCACGATCGGCGAGACGCTCGCCGACCCAGACGATCCGCAGCCGCTGCCGGTGATCCGCGTCGACGAACCGTCGCTGTCGGTGACGCTCGGCGTGAACACGTCGCCGATGGCCGGGCGCGAGGGAAAGAAGGTGACCGCGCGGCTGATCAAGGCGCGGCTCGACCGCGAGATGATCGGCAACGTCTCGATCCGCGTGATCGACACCGATCGCCCGGACGCCTGGGAGGTCCAGGGCCGCGGCGAGCTCCAGCTGGCCGTGCTCGTCGAGCTGATGCGCCGCGAGGGCTTCGAGCTGACGGTCGGCCAGCCGCGGGTGCTCGAGCGCCTGATCGACGGCCGGCGCCACGAGCCGGTCGAGCGGATGTCGATCGACGTGCCCGAGGACTACGTCGGCGTCGTTACCCAGCTGCTCGCCCTGCGCAAGGGCAGCCTGGAGCAGATGGTGAACCACGGGCAGGGCTGGGTGCGCATGGAGTACCGCGTGCCGGCGCGCGGGCTGATCGGCTTCCGGACCGAGTTTCTCACCGAGACGCGCGGCACCGGCCTGATCCATCACGTCTTCGATGGCTGGGCGCCGTGGTTCGGCGAGCTGCGCACCCGGCCGTCGGGCTCGCTGGTCGCCGACCGCACCGGGAGGGCGACCGGGTTCGCGCTGTCCTCGCTGCAGGAGCGCGGGACGCTCTTCGTCTCCCCCGGCGACGAGCTGTACGAGGGCATGATCGTCGGCGAGAACTCACGCTCGGAGGATCTCGACGTCAACGCCGTGCGCGAGAAGCACCTGACGAACATGCGCTCGGCCGCCGCGGACGTGCTCGAGCGACTCGTGCCGGCGCGCGTGCTCTCGCTCGACCAGGCGCTGGAGTTCCTGCGCGAGGACGAGTGCGTCGAGGTCACACCCGAGTCGATCCGCCTGCGCAAGGCCGTGCTCGACAAGGTCGGCCGCGTGAAGGTCGCGCGGCGGGCGCGGGCGTAGTCAGCCCAGCGCCAGCAGCCGGGCGAGGCGCGCGATGAGCGCGTGCGAGTCGCCCGTCAGCTGGCGCCACGTGACGCGGACGACGCGCATCCCGGCCGCCTGCAGCTCCCCGTCGCGCCGGCGGTCACGCTCGAACGCCGCGCGCGTGGAGCGGAAGCGGTAGCCGTCAACCTCGACGACGAGTCCGTCCGCGCGCCAGAGCGCGTCGACCTCGTGGCCGTGGATCCGGACGTTCGTCTCCGGCCGCGGCAGCCCGGCGGCATCGACGAGCTCGAGCAGGCGGCGCTCGGCCTCCGAGCGGGTGAAGCGCGCCGGCTGCTCGGAGGCGAGCAGGCGCCGCAGCGCGGGCGCGCCGCGGCGGCGCGGGTTGCGTGCGAGGGCGGATGCGATCGCCTCGGGTCCGGTGACGCGCCGGACCAGCGCCTCGTCGTACGCCCGCGCGAGCTCGCGCGGGGATAGAACGGCGGCGAGCTGCACCAGCGTCAGGGCGGCAGACGCCACGGGCAACCCCTTGCGAGTGGTGACATCGCGGGCATCGAGAGCGGCGACCCGGTGCAGCCGGATACCGGGTCGCGCCCCGGGGTCGAGCCCACGGCCGTCACGTCCACCGGCTCGGCGGGGTCGGACGCCCTGACGGCCCACAGCGATCCCGCGGACCGATGCGTGAGCAGCGCCCGGCCGCGGCAGGCGAGCAGCGCAGCGGCCTCACGGGCCAGCGGCAACAGCTCCGGGCGCCCGACGGCGTAGACGCCACGGTGAAGCCGGAACAGGCGTCCAGCGACCAGCCGATGCTCGATCGCCCGTCGCGAGAGCCCCAGCGCAAGCACTTGATCCCGCGAGACCACCCCATGCTGCCGCGACGCAAGCGCGGCAATGGCCGCCTCAGCAGGGTGCACAACACGCCGATCGACACGACCACAGGCGACGCTGCCGAGTCGCCCACACCAGAGTGTGGGCAACGCGGCACGGTCGCCCAGGGACCCCTCGGCTGCCACGCTGACCACACCACGCCCCGCACACCGCGCCACCATCACCCACACCCCGCCCCGCAGCGCCGGAACCCGCACTTCTGTCGCCCCTCGGTGCCCCTCCGGCTTCGCCCCAGGCGACGAACAGCACAGAAGACGCCGACTGCGGCCGCCAGCCGCCACCATCCGCCCTGTCACCTAGCGTTCCACACGCCCCCATCGCCCCGACGGAGGAACCACCCCGTGTCCGCACCCATGCCCAACGAGCTCAAGGCGTTCCGCAGCCTCTGGTGGCTGTTCATGCTGTTCGGCCTGCTGACGCTGGCCGCCGGGATCATCGTGCTCGTCTGGCCGAGCATCTCGCTGCAGACGATCGCCGTGATCGTCGGCATCTTCCTGCTGATCGACGGCATCTTCGAGCTGATCGCCTCGATCGCCGGCAAGGGCGAGCAGGGTCGCGGCCTGGTCGCCGTGCTCGGCGTGATCAGCATCATCGCCGGGCTGATCCTCATCAAGGAGCCGTTCAGCGCGCTCAACGCGTTCGTCGTCATCGTCGGGATCTGGTTCGTGATCTCCGGCGTGATCCGCTTCGTCGGCGCGTTCTCCGAGCACGAGAACCGCGGGACGAACATCGCCGTCGGCCTGCTGGACGTCGTCGCAGGCCTGATCGTCCTGATCTGGCCGAACGTCGGCCTCGCGACGATGGCGATCATCATCGGGATCGTGCTGATCATGCGCGGGCTCGCGTTCACCGCCGCCGGCTGGCAGATCCGCAAGCTCCCTGAGGACGGCGGGGCGGGCGGCGCCGTCCTCGCCTAGGAGGGTTCTGCGAAGGCGCGCTCCGCTACGCAGCGCTCATCCGCATGCGGCGGTTCTGAGCGGGCAGCCGCGCTGATGAAGACGACCGGCGACCAACTTCGCCGCGCGCAGGAGCGGCGCCTTCGCCTTGGCCCACGGCGCGTGCGAGTCGCCAGGGCCCGTGGCGCCCAGCGTGAGCAGGGCCTTGTTGCGCCCGACGGCCATCACGACGGCACCTCCGGACGCGTCGGAGACGACCCCGGCGAGGTCGGCGTGCTTGATCGCGAGCTTCTTGTAGCCCTTGGCCAGCAGCCTGCGCACGTCGGCCCGGGCGGCGGAGGCGCTCGCGAGGACGCCGAGCGTCAGCAGCGTCTCGCGACGGTAGGTGCAGGATTGCGCGCCGGTGTCCGGATCGGTGACCTGCGTCCAGCAGGAGCCGAGCCCGCAGCTGTCGTTCAGCGCGGTGCTCGACGTCAGGGGATGGCCGCTGCGGATCGTCACTGCGAGCTTCGTCTCGTCCAGCAGGAAGCAGGCGCTGCCCGACAGCGAGCGGCTCGAGGCGCCGGACGCCGCCGACGACCCCACGCCGGCGAGAGCGACCGCCAGCGCCACGATCACGGCCGCCGAAGCCCAGGATCGTCGCGCCATCATGCGACTCTAGAGCGGCCTGAGGCCTCGGGCAACTCCCGGTGCAGCGCACTCACCCGATCCGGGCTGCAGCTGCCTGCGGTGCGGCGGCGGCTCGTCGGCGGTCCACGTGGTCATTGGCGAGCCTCACTGGGCGGTGCGCGCCTCTCACGGGCGACCGCGCGCCGCTCGGTAGCGGCGGACCAGCTCGTTCGTCGAGCTGTCGTGTGCGAGATCGGGGACGTCCGCGTCCTCGATCTCGTCCGCGAGCGTCCCCGCGAGGACCTTGCCGAGCTCGACGCCCCATTGATCGAACGAGTCGATGCCCCAGAGGACGCCCTCGGTCAACACGCGGTGCTCGTAGAGCGCGACGAGCTTGCCCAGCGCCGCCGGTGTGAGCGTCCCGTCGACGAGGATCGTCGACGAGGGCCGGTCGCCGAGGCAGACGCGGTGGGCGACCTGGGCCTCCGCGCTGCCGGCCGCGCGCAGCGCGTCCTCGTCGCGGCCGAACGCGAGCGCCTCGGCCTGGGCGAACATGTTGGCCATCAGCAGGTCGTGGTGGCGGCCGAGCGGATGCAGCGGCTCGGTGAACCCGATGAACTCGGCCGGAACGACCTCCGTCCCCTGGTGCATGAGCTGGTAGAACGCGTGCTGGCCGTTCGTCCCGGGCTCACCCCACAGCACGGGCCCGGTCGCCCAGCGCACGGGCGTGCCGTCGAGCATCACGTGCTTCCCGTTGCTCTCCATCTCCAGCTGCTGCAGGTAGGCCGCAAAGCGCGAGAGCTCGGCGACGTACGGGAGGACCGCGACGGTTCCGAGGCCCAGCAGCGTCGTGTTCCAGACGCTGAGCAGGCCGAGCAGCACCGGCAGGTTCTCGGCGAGCGGCGCACTGCGCAGGTGCTGGTCCATCGCGCGAAAGCCGCCGAGCAGCTCGCCGAAGCCCTCCGGCCCGATCGCGAGCATGATCGACAGGCCGACGGCGGAGTCCATCGAGTAGCGCCCGCCGACCCAGTCCCAGAACCCGAACATGTTCTCGGTGTCGATCCCGAACGCCCCGACGCGCTCGGCGTTCGTCGAGACCGCCACGAAGTGCCGGGCGACGGCCTCCTCGCCGAGGGCGGCGACGAGCCACTCGCGCGCGGTGCCGGCGTTCGTCAGCGTCTCGAGCGTCGTGAACGTCTTGGAGACGATCACGAACAGCGTCTCGGCCGGATCGAGATCGTGCGTCTTCTCGGCGAAATCGCTGCCGTCGACGTTCGAGACGAAGCGGAAGCGCATGTCGCGCCGGGCGTAGCTCGCGAGCGCGAGCGTCGCCATCTCCGGCCCCAGGTGCGAGCCGCCGATCCCGATGTTCACGACGTTGCGGATCGGCCGGCCGGTCGCGCCCGTCCACGCGCCCGAGCGCACGCGCTCGCTGAACGCGCCCATGCGGCCGAGGACCTCGTGCACCTGCGGGACGACGTCCTCGCCGTCGGCCTCGATCCGCGCAGCGCGCGGCGCGCGCAACGCGACGTGCAGCACGGCGCGGTCCTCGGAGACGTTGATGTGCTCGCCGGCGAACATCGCGTCGATGCGCTGCGGCAGCCCGGCCTCCTCGGCGAGGCGCACGAGCAGCTCGATCGTCTCGGCCGTGACGCGCTGCTTGGCGTAGTCGAGGTAGACGCCGGAGGCCTCGGCGCGCAGCGCCGTTCCACGCTGGGGGTCGGCGGCGAACAGGTCGGCGAGCGTGCGCTCGCGCAGGACCACCGCGTGCTCGCGCAGCGCCGCGAACGCCGGCAGCTCGTCGAGCGCGCGCGCGTCGCTCACGAGGCGCCGGCCAGGGCGCTGCGCTTGGACTCGATCGTCGCCAGCAGCGACTTCCACGAGGCCACGAACGACTCGGCCCCCTCTCGCTGGAGCTGCGCGGCGACCGCGTCGACGTCGATGCCGGCCTGCGCGAAGTCGGCGAGGACGTCCTCGGCGTCGCCGCCGTCCGGCGCCAGGTGCTGCACCGCCGCGCCGTGGTCTGCGTACGCCAGCAGCGTGGCGTCGGGCATCGTGTTGACGGTGAACGGCGCGGCGAGCCCCTCGACGTAGAGGGTGTCCGAGGCGCTCGGATCCTTCGTGCCGGTGCTCGCCCACAGCAGCCGCTGCGGCGAGGCTCCCGCGTTCATCAGCCGCTGCACGCGCGGCGAGGCGAGCAGCTCGACGTACGCGCGGTAGGCGCGGCCGCCGATCGCCAGCCCGAGGCGGTTGACCAGCTCGGAGGGCGCCGTCTCGGCGACGGCCTTGTCCCAGCGGCTCATGAACAGCGAGGCGACCGACGGGACGTCCGGTGGCAGCCCGTCGGCGATCCGCCGCTCGATGCCGCGCATGTAGGCGTCGGCGGCGGCCAGGTGGTGCTCGCGCGAGAAGAGCAGCGTCACGTTCACCGGGATGCCTGCGTAGATCGTCTCCTCGATCGCGGGCAGCCCCGCGGGCGTCCCGGGGATCTTGATGTAGACGTTCGGCCGCTCGACCTGGCGGTGCAGCACGGCGGCCTGCGCCACCGTCTTCGCGGTGTCGTAGGCCAGCTCGGGAGAGACCTCGAGCGAGACGAAGCCGTCCAGGTGCGCCGAGCGCTCGTGCGCCTGGGCCAGCTCGTCCGCGGCACGGCGCAGGTCGTCGATCGCGAGCGCGAAGAACACGTCGCCGTCGCCGACGTCGGCCCCGCTGGCGAGCAGCTCCTGGATCTGCGTGTCGTAGGCGTCGCCGCTGCCGATCGCCTTCTCGAAGATCGTGGGGTTGGACGTCAGGCCGGTCACGCTCAGCTCGTCGACGTACTCGGCGAACGTGCCCTCGTCGAGCATCGTCCGCGTGATGTTGTCGAGCCAGAGGCTCTGCCCGGATTCGTGAAGTGCCTGTGTGGGCTTCATGCTGCCTGTGCCTTTCGATCGGCGGGATGGCTGTGGTCGCCGTCGCGCAGGCGCGGTGCGAACCAGCCGGGGGCGGGAGCGAGGCGATCCGCCTCGTCCGGGCCCCACGTTCCGCGCTCATACCCGTGGACGGGGGTTGCGTCACCCAGGATCGGGTCGACGATGCGCCAGGCCTCCTCGATGGTCTCCTGGCTTGCGAACAGGTCGTGCTCGCCGCGCAGCGCCGCGCTCAGCAGCCGCTGGTACGGGGGGATCTCGTGCACCATCTCGCGCATCGCCATGAGCTCGATGTCCTCGACGTCGAACTCCTCGACCCCCACGCGCCGCGTCTGGACCTCGATGCCGAGCGCGACCTCCGGGTTGATCTGGAAGCGGATGCGGTTGCCGTGGGCGTGCTGCTTGGGGAACAGCTTCTCCGGCGGCTTCTTGAGCTCCACGCAGATCTCTGTCGCCTTCATCGGCAGGCACTTCCCGGCACGGATCATGATCGGGACGTCGGACCAGCGCCAGCTGTCGACATTCAGCCGCATCGCCGCGAACGTCTCGACGGTCGACCGCGGACTCACGCCGTCAGTCGCACGATACCCGGCGTACTGGCCACGGACGACATCCTGCGGGCGCAGGGTGCGCACGCCGCGCAGGAAGCGCGCCTTCTCCGCGCGCATCGCGTCGCCGTGATGCCCGCTGAACGGGTCCATCGCGAGCAGCGTGAGCACCTGGAAGAGGTGGTTCTCGATCACGTCGCGGATCGCGCCTACGCCGTCGTAGAACGCGCCGCGCGTCGCGACGTCGAAGTCCTCGGCCATCGTGATCTGGATCTGGCGGACGTGGTCGCGGTTCCAGATCGGCTCCAGGAACGCGTTTGCGAAGCGGAAGAAGAGGATGTTCTCGACAGGCGACTTCCCCAGGAAGTGGTCGATGCGGAAGCAGCGCTCCTCGGGGAAGACGCGGTGCAGCGCGTAGTTGAGCGCCTTCGCCGAGGCGAGATCGCGCCCGAACGGCTTCTCGACGACGACCCGTGACTGCTCGCCGGCGAGGCCTGCGTTGCCCAGATGGTCGACGACCGTCGCGAACAGCGTCGGCGGGATCGCCAGGTAGTGCACCGGGCGCTCGGCGCCGGCGAGCGCCTCGCGCAGCGAGGCGTAGGTCTGCGAGTCGTCGTACGTTCCGCGCGCGTAGCGCACGAGGCCGCACAGCCGCTCGTACGCTGCGGCGTCCAGCCCGTCGGCGCTCGCCTCGAGGCTCTGGCGCATCCGCGCCTCGAGCTGCTCCTCGGTCCAGCGCTCGCGGGCCACGCCCACGACCGGGACGTTGAGCTCGCCGCCCTGCACCATCCGCTGGAGCGCGGGGATGATCTGCTTGAAGGCCAGGTCGCCGGTCATCCCGAAGATGACGAGCGCGTCGCCCTGTTCGCGCCGGCTCATGCGCCGCCCTCCGCCGGCTTCTCGTGGTGCCCGCCGAACTGCGAGCGCAGCGCCGACAGGAGCTTGGCGGCGTAGTCGGCCTCGCCGCGGCTCGTGAAGCGGCTCTGCAACGCCGCGCTCAGCACCGGCGTCGGCGTCCCGGTGTCGATCGCGGCCAGCGCCGTCCAGCGTCCCTCGCCGGAGTCCGAGACCCTGCCGGCGAACCCGTCGAGCCGCGGATCGTCCGCGAGCGCGGCGGCCGCCAGGTCGAGCAGCCAGCTGCGCACGACGGTCCCGCGGCGCCAGACCTCCGTGATCTTCGCCATGTCGAAGTCGTAGCGGTAGTGGTCGGGCTCGCGCAGCGGCGTGGTCTCCGCGTCGACCTCCTGCTCGTGTGCGCCGATGCCGGCGTGCTGCAGGACGTTGAGACCCTCCGCGTAGGCGGCCATGAGCCCGTACTCGATCCCGTTGTGGACCATCTTCACGAAGTGCCCCGCGCCGGAGGGCCCGCAGTGCAGCCAGCCCTCCTCCTCGGGCGCCGGGTCGCCCGAGCGGCCGGGCGTGCGCGGCGCGGCGCCGACGCCTGGGGCGAGCGAGCGCAGGATCGGCTCGAGGCGGGCGATCGCGGCATCGTCGCCGCCGGCCATCAGCCCGTAGCCGTTCTCGAGGCCGAAGACGCCCCCGCTGACCCCGCAGTCCACGTAGTGGATGCCCTGCTCGGACAGCGCCGCGGCCCGGCGCAGGTCGTCGACGTAGTAGCTGTTGCCCCCGTCGACCACGAGGTCGTCGGCGGAGAGCAGCGGCGCCAGGCCGTTCAGCGCGCCGTCGACGACCCCCGCGGGCACCATGAGCCAGACTGCGCGCGGCGCGTCGAGTTCCGCCGTCAGCTCCTGGACCGAGGCTGCGCCGGTCGCGCCCTCGGCGACGAGCGCGGCGACCGCCGCGGGGTCGGGGTCGTACACCACGCACCGGTGCCCGTCGCGCATCAGCCGGCGGACCATGTTGGCCCCCATCCGGCCGAGGCCGATCATTCCGAGTTGCACGTCGTCACTCCCCCTCGAGGTTCGCGAGCAGTCCGTCGCGTTCGATCAGGTCCACCTTCGCGCGGCGGCGGACGTGCCGCGGTTCGTCGCTGACGCTGGCCCGCGCGAAGATCGCGACGAGCTCGCGCGCCACCTGCTCGCCCACGACGCGCGCGCCGATGCAGATGACGTTCACCGCGTCGTGCTCGACGCCCTGGTGGGCGGTGTAGCCGTCGTGGATCGTCTGCGCCCGGACCCCGGGGATCTTCGCGGCGGCGACGCCGACGCCGGCACCGGAGCCGCAGACGAGGACGCCGCGCTGCGCGCGACCGTCCACGACCGCGCGCCCGACCTCGAGCGCGATGTCCGGGTAGTCCTCGCGGACGCCGCAGTCGATCACCTCGTGGCCGTCCTGCAGGAGCGAGGCCGTGACCGCGTCCTGCAGCGGTACTCCGGCATGGTCGACTCCGACGGCGATGATCATCGGCCGCCGAGCCTAGCGCGCTCAGGGGGATGGGGGAATCGGCCGACCTACGTCGTATTCCCGACGTACCCGGGCCGCCCTACTTGACGATCCTGAACGTCGTCGAGAACGACCGCGCGGCCTGGCCCTCGGCCTTGGCGATCAGCCGATAGGCGTCCGGCTTGAGCGCCGCCGTGCCGATCCGGCCGGAGAAGCGCAGCTCGTTGTCGCCGGGAATGCCGATGAGCCTGAAGCCGCCGGGAATCCGGACGCTGCGCGTGCAGGCCTGCCGCTTCGTCTTCGGCTTCCCCGGCACGCACCCGGTCGCGCCGCGCCGACCCGGCTTGAGCGCGCTCACGCGAAAGTCGACGTTGGCGCCGGTGTCGAGCCTGAAGGTGATCAGCGCGCCGCCCTTCGCGGCGACGGGCCCACCGCTGGGCAGCGCCCTGAAGGTCTTCGGCGTGACCGCCAGATTGGTGACGTCCGGGGCGATCTGCGGCACCTGCGCGAGGGCGGGCGCGGCGAGGCCGGCAGTGACCAGCGCGGTGGCGGCGAGTGTTCTGCGGGCATCCATGCGACGACGGACGGTAGCGCGCGGCTGCTCCGGCGCGTCGCGGTCCGGGCGCGCCCGGGCACTAGTGTGCGGCGCCGATGACGACGTGGTGGCGCCGGTCGCCGGACATCAGCGGTCGCGAGATCGCGCTCGCGGCGTTCGGCGCGGCGCTGCTGTTCGTCGTCCTCTTCTGGCCGCTGCCGCTGCACCTGGGGCGCGACATCCCGCTCGACACGGGCGATCCGCTCTCGCAGGCCTGGCAGGTCGCCTGGGACGGGCATGCGCTCACCGCGCAGCCGCTGCACCTCTTCCAGGCCAACCAGTTCTGGCCGCTGCGCAACACCCTCGCGTTCTCGGATGCCCTGCTCGGCTACGCCCCGGCCGGGCTGATCGGCTCGGGTCCCCACGCGGCGGTCGTGCGCTACGACCTGCTCTTCCTCTTCGCCGGGGCGCTCGCGCTGGTCGGGGCGTTCCTGCTCGCGCGCGAGCTCGGCGCACCGCGCTGGGCGGCGGCGATCGGCGGCGCGGCGTTCGCGTGCGCGCCGTGGCGGCTCGAGCAGGGCGGCCACCTGCACGTGCTCTCGAGCGGCGGCATCCCGCTCGCGCTGTTCCTGCTGCTGCGCGGCTACCGGCGCGAGCACGCCGGCCTGATCCTCGCCGGATGGGCGGTCTGCGCCTGGCAGTTCTCGCTGGGCTTCACGCTCGGGCTCCAGCTCGGCTACCTGCTGGCGGTGCTCGCGCTGCTCGCAGCCATCTGGTGGTGGCGGGCCGGCCGTCCGCGCCCGCCGCGGCGCCTGGTCGTCGCGACGCTCGTCGGCGGCGGCCTCTTCGCAGTGCTGGCGATCGTGCTCGCGCGCCCGTACCTGCAGGTGCTCCACGATCATCCGGAGGCGCGCCGCACCGCGGCGCTCGTCGCGCGCTACTCGGGCCCGCCGCGGATGTTCCTGGCGGCCTCGCACACCGACCTCGTCTGGGGCGGCGTCACCGCCGCGGTGCGCCACTCGCTGCCGGTCGTGCCCGAGGAGACGCTGTTCCCGGGCCTGGCGATCCTCGTGCTGGCGCTCGCGGGGCTGGGCTGGCGCGGCTTCCCGCGGCCGCTGCGCGTCGGCCTCGGCGTGGCGGCGCTCGTACTCGCAGTCCTCTCGCTCGGGTTCCAGACGCACGGTGTCGGCCGCTTCCTGCCCTACCGCCTGCTCTACGAGGTCGTCCCCGGGTGGAAGGGGATCCGCGTGCCGGGCCGCCTGCACACGCTGACGACGCTGGCGCTCGCGCTGCTGGCGGCGGGCGGCGCGGCGCGCGCGATGGCCGCGGCCGAGGCGCGCCGTGGGCGCCGGGCCGCGGGCGTGCTCGGCGGGCTGCTGCTCGCGGCCGTGATCCTCGAGGGCGCCGGCTTCGGCGTCGACCGGGGCGGCGCGGCGCTCGCCGGCTACCCGCACCCCCGCGCCCCGCTGATCCCGGCCGGACTGGCCGGCGTCCGCGCGCCGCTGCTGCAGCTGCCCGTGCGACCCGATGACAACCGCCGTTACCTGCTGTGGTCAACCGCCGGGTTCCCGCACATGCTGAACGGGCGCAGCAGCTTCGAGCCGCGCGCGTTCGTCCGCACGACACGTGCGGTCGAGGGCTTCCCCGACGCCGCCTCGGTGGCGCTGCTGCGCGCCCGGGGCGTGCGCACCGTCGTCATCCACGCAGACCAGGCTCCGGGCTCGGCGTGGGCGGCCTGGGCGGCGCGGCCGATCGCCGGCCTAGGCCTGCGCCGCGAGCGCCGCGGCCCGCTCGTCATCTACCACCTCGACGGGTGAGGGCTGCGGCGTCTGCGCGCGGCGGCTGCGCCGGTCGGCGAGCAGCGAGCGCCAGCGCCGCGGCGATCACCGCCCCGACGATGATCTGCGTGGAGAGGCCGTGGTGGTCGACCGCCCCCTTCGCCGTGGACCCCACGCCCAGGATCATCCGCTCACCGAACGCCGGCCCGGCCAGGAGCGCGAGCAGCGCCCACGCGGCGAGCGCGCTCACGGCGATGCGCATGTCGCGCCGGACCGGGAGCGGCCCCGTCGCGAGCGCGCCGAGCGTCAGCGCCGCGGCGAACGCCAGCAGCACCGGCAGCAGCGCCGCCCAGCCGTTCCCGCCGCCGAACACCGCGACGAGCGTGTGCTGGAAGTCGTCGTGCTTCAGGCGCGACCACCACTGCCACAGGCTCCCGGTCCCGATCAGCGGATAGGTCAGCGTCCCGACGGCCATCACGACGAAGCTGCAGGTCGCCAGCGCGAGGGTGGTCGCGGGCAGGCGCCGCCAGGTCTCGGCGAAGCCGAGCGCGACGAACGGCAGCAGCGGGATCAGGAAGCGCGGCCCGGGCGAGCCGCCGCCGAACGGCAGCCAGTAGCCGGTGTCGTAGACGAAGAACCCGAGCGCGAGCGCCGCGATCGTCCACGCTTCGGCGCGCCGCCCGCGGCGGTACAGCAGCACGATGCCGGCGGCGCCGATCGCGACGACGGGCGTCAGCGCCAGGAGTCCCCGCGGCGAGATCAGCAGCTCGAGCGCGACGCGCGGGTCGGGCCAGTCGATCCCGAAGAAGCCGCCGGAGTTGAGCCCGAGCGTGTCGTGCCCGGTGAACCCCTGCCGGTCGACGGCATTGGCGTAGGACGTCGTCGTGATCGACCCGAACGCCCACAGGTTGTAGGCCAGCAGCGGCAGCACGCCGGCGAGCACGCCCGCCGCGAAGACGCCGGCGCGCGTGAGCAGGGCACGCGCCCCGGAGGCGATCGCGTCCGGACGCAGGACGCCGTAGAGCCCGAGGATGGCGCCCGCGACGGCGAACGGGTACTCCGTCGTCACGGCCAGCCCGCAGAGCAGCCCGGCGAGGGCGACGCGCGTCAGCCGCGCACGGCCGTCGCGCTCGCCCCAGAGAAGCGCGAACGCCGCGAATGCGATCAGCGAGGCGAGGACGTGGCCGAACAGCTGGACGGCGAACGGCATCACGAGCGTTCCCATACCGAGCGTCAGCGCGGTCGCGGTTCCAAGCCCCGGCTGCAGGCGCTCGGCGAGGCGACGGACGAGCAGCAGAAGCAGCAGCGCCGGCAGGACGGTGCCGAGCAGCCCCAGCGCCCAGATCAGCGGCGCCTGGATCTCCAGCCGGCGCTTCATCACCGCGGCACGGGAGGCGGAGTAGCCGTAGGTCGCGACGTTGAGGCCGTGGTAGGTCCACTGGCGCGCACCGTGCCGGCGTGCGGTGTCGGCGGCCTCGCGGGCGAGCTTCGGCGCGCCGGCCGCGTCGAGCACCTTCCACGCCGGCAGCAGCAGCAGCGGCAGGCCCGGCGCCTTGACCGAGAAGAAGTGCCCGTTGGTGTAGGACTTGTCGCGCGTCTCCCAGTGGTAGCGGTCGATCTGCGCGGTTCCGTTCCCGAGCGACTTGACGAGCGCGAAGTACGACGTCTGCGCCCAGCCCAGCGACTGCATGATCAGCGCCCAGCCCAGCGCGAGCGCCACGATCGCGGCGGTGCCCAGGCGCCGGCGGCGGCGATCCACGCCGCCGGGAGGCGCGGCCGGCATTGCCCGGTCGATATTGAGGGCCGCGTCCGATCATCGACGACCGCGGATCGTAGTGCCTGCGTCTGGCAGGATGCCCGCATGGCGATGTTCCACGAGGGTCAGGCGATCTGGGTTCAGCAGCAGGACGGGTCCGCTCGCGCGGCGATCTACGTCGGCACCGACGAGAACGCGACCTGGTTCGGCGGGACGCCCGCCGTGTACGTCGTCTACCCGGACACGCGGTCCGGCGAAGAGGTCCTGATGGAGCGCGTGACGGTGCGCGAGGCGCCGGACGTGCGCCCCGCGAGCTGAGCGCCCGGCGCACGGACGAGCACCGCGCGGGCGGTCGCGAGGACCCCCCACGCGGCTGCACGGCCGGCCCTCGCCAGATGCGAGCCCCCCGGGCGCTGTGCTGCCTCGTCCGTGTCCATCAGCCCACATCGCCGGAGGCGGGCATCGGGCCTCGATCCTTGCGCGGCGCGGCGCGCCTGTCAGTATCGGTTGGGTCTCACATCAGGGGCGCAGCGCGACGCCCACGAGCACCGGCTCGGGCTCCAGCAGCACCCCGAAGCGCTCCTCGACGCGGCCTGAGATCTCGCGCGCGAAGCCGAGCAGCTCGGCGGTCGTCGCCCCGCCGCGGTTCGTGAGCGCGAGCGCGTGCCGCGTCGACAGGCCGACCGACCCGCGCCGCTCCCCCTTGCGGAACCCGGCGCGCTCGATCAGCCAGGCCGCGGAGGTCTTGATGCGGCCCTCGGCCTCGGGGAAGCGCGGCGGGCCGGCGGCGTCCTTCCCGAGCGCGGCGCTCGCGCGCGCCGCCAGGCGCTCGAACGCCGCCGCCTCGAGGATCGGGTTCGTGAAGAACGACCCGGCGCTCCACGTGTCGTGGTCGGCGGGGTCGAGCACCATCGCCTTCCCGCGACGCAGCGCGAGCACCGCGTCGCGGACGTCGGCCAGCGGAGCCCGCTCGCCGGGCCTGACGCCGAGCGCGCGCGCCAGCTCGCCGTAGCGCAGCGGCTCCGAGGCGCCGGAGGCGGCGAGCTCGAAGGTCACCGCCAGCACGACGTGCCGGGCGGCGTGCTTGAAGACGCTCGAGCGGTAGCCGAAGCCGCAGGCGGCCGGGGCGAGCTCGGCGATCTCGCCGCTGTGGCGGTCGAGCACCCGCACCGCGCGGATCGTGGAGGCGACCTCCTGCCCGTAGGCGCCGACGTTCTGGATCGGCGTCGCGCCGGTCGAGCCCGGGATGCCCGCGAGGCATTCGGCGCCCGCAAGCCCGTCGGCGACGAGCGCCGCGACGAGATCGTCCCACGGCTCGCCGGCCGCGACGCGGACGCGGACCCGCTCGCCGGCCCGCTCGCGCTCGACGCCGCGGGTTGCGATGCGGACGACCGTGCCCTCGAACCCCGCGTCGGCGATGACGAGGTTGCTGCCGCCGGCGAGCAGCAGCACGGGCTCCGCCGCGGCGTCGCACGCGCGGAGGGTCTCGATCAGCTCGTCCTCGGTCGTGACCGTCACGAGCCGGCGGGCCGGCCCGCCGAGGCGCAGGGTCGTGAGCGGCGCCAGCGGGGCGTCGGAGATGGCGTCGGTCACGGCGCTGACAAGGGTAGACGCGGGGCCGAGCGGGAGCGTCCGACGGCCGCGCGGCCTTGCACGGTGCGCTGGGCTTTCTGCGAGACTCGCGCGGTCGGCATCCTCCGGAGAAGGAACACTGATGAGCCTGGATCTCGCCCTCGTCCGCTTCAGCGGCCAGACCGCGGCGTCAGCCGCGTTCGGGACGATGCGCGACCGCGTCGGGACCGGACGCCCCGTGGACGCACGAGGTCGCGCTCGTCGAGCACCACCACAACGGGCGCATCGCGCTGCGCGGGACCTTCGCCGGCCACTACGTCGACGTCGACGAGGAGGACCACCTCTCGCAGCCGGGCGCCGCGGCGGGCGCGCTGACCGGGGGGCTGATCGGGCTCGTGTTCCTCGGCGGGCCGGTCGGGATGGCCCCGGGGCTCGTCGTCGGCGCGGCCGTGGGCGCTGAGCGCGGCAAGGCCACCGAGGTCGAGACCGAACCGGAGGCGCTCGTCGAGGAGCTGCGCGCGGCGGTGCCGAAGGGCTCGTCCGCGATCGTGCTGCTCGCCGAGGCGAGCCACGTCGACGCGATGCTCGCGGCGGTCGACGGCGGACGCGCCGAGGTCGTGCGGCGCACGATCGACGGCGACGAGCTCAAGGCGCTCGTCGCGTCCGTCGACGCGACACCGGTCGCCTCACCGGGGCCCAGGCCCGACGGCGACCCCGCCGCCGGCGCGCGCTGAGGTCGCGGGTCCCTCAGGGGTTGACCGCGAGGAACAGGAACGCGCTGAACAGCACGAGGTGGATGCCCGCCTGCTGGATCGTGGCGCGTCCCGGCAGGACGGTCAGCGTGCCCATCACGACGGTGATCACGAGCAGCACGATCTGCGTCGTCCCCAGGCCTAGCACGAGCGGGCCGGCGAGCCAGATCGACGCGAGCGCGATCGCGGGGATCGTCAGGCCGATGCTCGCGATCGCCGAGCCGAACGCGAGGTTCAGGCTCGTCTGCACGTGGTCGCGCCGCGCGGCGCGGACGGCGGCCAGCGTCTCGGGCAGCAGCACGAGCAGCGCGATCACGACGCCGACCGCCGACGAGGGGAAGCCCGCGGCCGCCACGCCGTCCTCGATCGGCTTCGACTCGATCTTCGCCAGCCCGACCACCGCGACGAGCGCCACGAGCAGCAGCCCGAGGCTGACCCAGGCCTCGCGACGAGACGGCGGATGCTCGTCGGCGTCGCCGCTCTCGGCGCCGTCGTCGAGCTCGACCGGCAGGAAGTCCTCGCGGTGACGGACGGTCTGCGTCAGCACGAACAGCGCGTAGAGCAGCAGCGACGCCGTCGCGGCGAAGGCGAGCTGGGCCGGCGAGAACTCGGGACCCGGCTTGCTCGTGGTGAACGTCGGCAGGACGAGGCTCAGCGTGGCGAGCGTGGCGACCGTCCCGAGCGCCGCCCCGGACCCCTCGGCGCTGAACTCGACCTCGCGCCGGCGCAGCGCGCCGACGAGCAGCGCGGCGCCGAGGATGCCGTTGCACGTGATCATCACCGCGGCGAAGACGGTGTCGCGCGCCAGCGTCGCGGTCTCCGGGCCGCCCGAGACCATCAGCGTCACGATCAGCGCGACCTCGATCACCGTCACGGCGACCGCCAGCACCAGCGAGCCGAACGGCTCCCCCACCCGATGGGCGATCACCTCGGCGTGATGGACGGAGGCGAGCACGGCGGCGGCGAGGAAGAGGCCGATGAGCCCGGCGACGATCGCCGAGGGATGGCTCCCCCAGGCGATCGCGAGCACCACGACCGCGACGAGCGGCGCGATCACGGTCCAGAGGTCGCGCGGCAGGGAGGAGCGGCTCACGGGGAGAGCGTACGCAGCGGTCCCGCGGGCGGGCGGCTCATACGGGGGCGCCGCTGAGCGCGACGCAGGCGTCCCACAGCGCGCGGCGCTCGGCGTCGGTCTCCCGCGTGCTCGGCAGCAGATGCGTCGGGCGGACGCGGCGATCGTGCCAGAAGCGGCCGCTGCTGCGTGCGGGCTCATCGGCCGCACCGAGCCACACGATCGTGTCCGCGCCCTCGTAGGGCGTGCGCAGCAGCGGGCGGACCACCCTCTCGAAGCGCGGCAGCGAGTCCCTGACGCCGGGCGTCGCGACCCAGCCCGGGTGCATCGCGTGCACGACGACCCCGCTGCCGGCCAGGCGCTCTGCCCACAGCTCGGCGAGGATCACCTCGGCGCGCTTGGTCCGCGCGTAGACGACGGTGCCGTCCCAGTCGCCGGCGAGGCCTTCGGCCTGCAGGTCGGAGGTCGCGACGCGCTGCGAGTACATCCCGCCCGAGGACACCCAGATGACGCGCGCCGGGGCGCTCGCGCGGAGCGCCTGCTCGGTCAGCGCCGTCAGCAGGAACGGGCCGAGGACGTTCGTGGCGAACGCGATCTCGATGCCCTCGCCGGTCAGCGTGCGCTCCGCGGGCAGCAGCCCGGCGTTGTGGACGAGCACGTGCAGCGGCGCGTCGCCGAGGCGCGCGGCGAGCGCGCGCACCGACGCGAGCGAGGACAGGTCGCAGAGCTCGACGTGCAGGTCCTCGGTTGCCGGTCGCCGCCACGAGCTCGTCACGGGTGCGCGACCCGCGACCCTCGTCGCGCGCGACCAGCAGCACCCGGGCGCCGAGCCGCGCGAACCGCTCGGCGGCGGCGCGGCCGATCCCGGAGGTCGCGCCGGTCACCAGGACGGTGCGCCCGTCCAGCCGCGGCAGCGCGTCCTCCCAGCCCGCGACGCGGTGCCGGACGCGGTAGCCGATCGACGTGTAGCCGGGCGCGATCGTGCGATCCATCACCGTGTCGAGCAGGGAGCCGAGCATGCGGCGATGCTAGGGCGGGCGCGGGTGCGCCAGGTCGGCGGCACGCGGCCGCCTCACCGCCGGCGAACGCGACGGCGAGGTGGCGCGCATGCGGGTCGCGCCGAGCGGCGCGGCCGTCAGGAGGACGCGCCGCTGTCGGCCTTCGCCTTCTCGGCGTCGACCTGGACCTGCTTCTTCTGCTGCTTCTTGGCGCGCGTGATCGCGGCCTCGGCGTGAGCCTCGGCGTCGGTCGCGGTGATCACGAGCAGGCCGCTCGTGCCATCGTCGAGGAGCTCGCCGAGATCCTTGAGGTCGGAGCGGCTGAGGCCACCCGCGACGTGGCCGGCGAGCGCGCCGAGGCCGGCCCCCGTGGCGCCGCCGACGAGCAGCGCGCCGCCGATCGCGACGGCCGGGAACAGGGCGATCGCAGCGCCGACGGCGAGGCCGGCGACGAGCCCGCCGGCCGCCCCCTGGCGGGTCGGCTCCTCGTGCTTCTTGACGATGTGCACCTTGCCCTCGTCGTCCTTGGTGAGCACCGCGGCGTCGTAGGTGTCGATCAGCCCGAGCTCGAGGTAGGCGTCGTGCACGGCGTCGTAGTCGGCGATCGCGTCCGCCTCGTTGTCGTACTGCCCGGCGATCAGGACGAAGGTGTCCAGGGCCATGGTCGTGCTCCTTTCCTGGGTGAAGCGTCACCGTAACAAGCTGGTCGCGGGCAGCGATGGACGGGCCGGAGCGGCGCGGGGGGCGCCCGGCGGCGGGTACCCTGCCCGCGTGCCCCGCACCCCTCACCGGCCGCTCGGGCTCGCCCTGCTCGTCGCGTTCGCGTTCGCGCTGCCGGGCGCCGCCCATGCGGCGACGCTGCGCTTTCCACACGGCTTCGCCTGGGGCGTCGCGACCGCGGGATTCCAGAGCGAGATGGGCCGCGGCCGCGATCTCGACCGCGGCAGCGACTGGTGGGCGTGGACGCACGACCGCGCCAACATCGCGGCCGGGCACACGAGCGGCGACCAGCCCGAGAATGGGCCGGGCTTCTACCGGCGCGGCGCGAGCGATGTCGCGCTCGCGCGCGGGCTCGGAGCGACGACCTTCCGGCTCTCGATCGAGTGGAGCCGCATCTTCCCGCGCTCGACGGCGGGCGTCAGAACCGGCGCGGTAGTCGGCGCCGGCGCGCTGCGCCGGCTCGACCGGCTCGCCGACCCGCGCGCCGTCGCCCACTACCGGGCGCTGCTGGCACAGATCCGGGCGGCCGGGATGACGCCGCTGGTGACGCTTCAGCACTTCACCCTGCCGCGCTGGCTGCACGACCCGATCGCGGTGCGCGACCGCCTCAACGGCATCGACCCGAACGCGGCGCTGCCCAAGCTCACCCGCGGCGGCTGGCTGGATCCCTCCAGCGTCGGCGAATTCCGCAAGTACGCCGCCTTCCTGGGCTGGAAGTTCGGGAAGCTGGTCGACGACTGGACGCCGATCAACGAGCCGATGGTGCAGGCGACCTACGGCTACGTGAACATCCCCGGGGTGTTCGCGGGGTACTTCCCGCCGGGCGCGTTCAGCTACACGGCGGCGATCGCGGCGGTCCAGAACCTCGCGCGCGCCAACGCGGCGGCGTACGACGCGCTCAAGCGCTGGGATCGCGTGGACGCCGGCGGCGACCGCGCACGGGCACGCGTCGGCCTCGTGCAGAACATGATCGCGTTCACGCCCGCCGATCCGGGCTCCCCAGTCGACGTCGCGGCGACGCGGCACGCCGGCTACCTCTTCAACCGGCTGTTCCTCGAGGCGGCCGTCAAGGGGATCTACGACGCCAACGCGAACGGCGTCGTCGATCCCGGCGAGCGGCACCCGGCGCTCGCGCACAAGGCCGACTTCGTGGGCGTGAACTACTACTTCCGCGGGCGCGTCACCGGCCTGGGCTCGTCGCTGACGCCGCGCATCGGAGTGCTCGACTTCCTGCCGCAGACCAGCTACCGCTCCGCGCTCACGCCCGCCGCGCCGGCATGCCCGACCACCTGCAGCGACTTCGGGGCGGAGATCTACCCGGACGGCTTCGCAGCGGTCCTGCGCACCGCCGCGGGGTACGGCCTGCCGCTGCTCGTCACCGAGAACGGCATCGCCGACGCGCGCGACACGCTGCGCCCGCGCTACCTCGTCCAGCACCTCCGCGTGCTCCAGCACGCGATCGCCCAGGGCGTCGACGTCCGCGGCTACGTCGCGTGGTCGCTGACCGACAACCTGGAATGGGTCGCGGGGTACGCGCCCAAGTTCGGTCTCTACAGCTTCGACCCCAGGACGCTCGCGCGGCACCCGCGGACCGCCAGCGTCGCCGTGTTCCGCGCGATCGCCCGCGCGAACGCGATCCCGGCGGCGCTGGTGCGGCGGTACGGGTAGTGGGGCGCAGGCCGCGGCGGGTGCCCGCCGCGGACGCCGGAGCCGGGTGACGACGACCACGCGACCACGTGTCCGCCTACAGCGCCACGACCCCCGTCGCCACGAGCACAACCCCCAGGATCCCCAGCAGCAGCCCCGCCGCGGTGCGCGAGTGGCGCTCCAGCCAGCGGTGCCAGCGGCGCAGCACGGGCTCGGCGTGCTCGCCTGCGAGCAGGTCGACCGCCAGCGGGATGGCGACCGCGACGCCCGCGATCAGCCCGAACAGGACGACCAGCGCAAGCTCCTGCAGGGCGCTGAGGTGCGCACGCTCGACGTGCGCGCTCGCATCGACGGTCAGGGCGATGTCCTTCACGCTGAAGAGCGCGAGCACGACGGCGAGCCCGAATGCCGCCGGGGGCCGGATGCCGTCGACGAACTTCAGCCAGCGCGCGCCCCACTCGGCGCCGCCGTGGCCGCGGCGCGCCCACGCGAGCACCCCGACCGCGACGAGGGCGGCACCGAGCACGATCTCGCCGATTGCGGCCCACGTCGGCGGGCGCCGGCTCGGCGCGACGTCGATGCCCGCGGCCACGATGACGCCGGCGACGCTGCCGATCGTCACGGTCCAGCCGGCGAGCAGCGCCGCGGCGTTCGCCCGCCCGTCGTCGGAGAGCAGCATGAGCACGCAAGCGATCACCGGGACGGGGCTGAGCGCCACAGCCACCGCGAGCGGCAGCACATCGGTCAGTGCAGAGGCCATGGTTACGGCAGTTCGCAGGTGTCGTTCCAGCGCCGCAGCACGGGCGCACCGTGCTCGAAGCCGAGCACGCAGGTCGCCGCCGTGCCGAGCGCGAACAGCGCTCCAGCCTGCGGCTCGAGCCCCGTCCACCGCGCGGCGAGCACCCGCAGCACATGCCCGTGCGCGACGAGCAGCCAGGACCCGCCGGCCCCGCGCAGCCGCGCCACCAGCGGGTCGATGCGCCCGCCGACCTGCGCCGCCGACTCGCCGTCCGGGCAACCGTCGCGGAACAGCGACCAGCCGGGCCGCTCGGCTCGGATCTGGGCCGTCGTACGGCCCTCGTAGGCGCCGTAGTCCCACTCGACGAGCGCGTCGCACACCTCTGCGCCGGCGCCGAAGCCCGCCAGCTCGCAGGTCTCACGCGCGCGGACGAGCGGGCTCGTCAGGACGTGATCGATGCGGATCCCGGCCAGCCTGCGGCCGGCCACCCGGGCCTCCGCGCGCCCGCAATCGGTGAGCGGCACGTCGCTGCGGCCGGTGTGCCGGCCGGCCCGCGACCACGGCGTCTCCCCGTGGCGCAGGAGGAGCACGATGCGCTCGCCGGCGGCGGGGGGCGCGGCGGCGCGATCCCCGGGCGTCATAGGATCGGCCGATCGTGCCCGTGTCCGAACTGCTGGAGGAGGTCGAGCGCCTCGACGTCGCCGCGTACGCGGCCGTCGCGCAGACCCCCACGCCGTCGCTCGATGCGGCACTCGCCCGGCTGAGCGCCGTGGCCGACCATTCCAAGCTGTGGCTCGGCGTGGCCGGCCTGCTGGCGCTGACCGGCGGCTCGAGCGGGCGGCGCGCCGCGGCGAACGGGCTGGCGAGCGTCGGCGTCGCCTCGGCGGTCGTGAACGTCGCGGTCAAGCCGCTGTGGCGCCGAGCCCGGCCCGACCGGGCACTCCAGGAGGTTCCGCAGGCGCGCCACGTCCCGATGCCCGGCTCGACCTCGTTCCCGTCGGGCCATTCGGCCTCCGCCTTCGCGTTCGCGACGGGTGTCGCACACGTCCTGCCGGCCGCGGGCGTGCCGGTCCGGGCGCTCGCCGGGCTGGTCGCCTACTCGCGTGTCCACACGGGCGTGCACTATCCGGGCGACGTTATCGTGGGCTCGCTGACCGGGGGCGCGCTGGCGCAGATCACGACGCACGCGCTCGAGCGGCGCCGGCGCAAGCGGCGGCGATAGTCGGGGCCGATGCGCCGCTCGCCGCCCTGGCGACCGTCGTCGCCCTTCTGGCCGTCGCGTGAAGAGCCTCAGCCCGCCCGCGCTGGGCGGCTGAGAAGGTCGTTCTGAGCGCCCGGCTGCACGCCGGCGTGCAGCCTGCGGGCCCGCCGGCGCCGAAAGGAAGCGTGCCGGTGCACTCCAGCCCGGCCTCCAGAGGTTCCCCATGCCCCGACCAGTCAGCACCATCGCGGCTGCAGCCGGCGTGCTGGCGCTGCTCGCGCCCGCGCCCGCATGCGCCGCGGGCCCGCCACCGAGCTTCAGCAGCGCGACCTACCCGGTCGGGGCCGCCCCCGCGGGCATCGCCGCAGGTGACTTCAACGGTGACGGGCGCCCGGACCTCGCCGTCGCGAACGCCGGTGACGGGACGATCTCGCAGCTGCTGGGCGGCCCTGCAGGGGCCTTCAGCCCAGGAGCGGTGCGCCCGATCGTCGGTGCGACTCCGGGCGGACCGGTCGCCGGCGATCTCAACGGCGACGGGCGCGACGACCTCGTCGTGCCTGCGGGCGGCAGCGGCGGCGCCGGCCGCTACGCCGTCCTGCTCGGCGGCCCGGACGGGCTCGGCCCGGCCGCCGATCACACGATCCCGAGCATGCTCGCCGTCGGCTCGGTCGCGCTCGCGCATATGACCGGCTCGCCCGCGCTCGACCTCGTGGCCGCCGGCTCGGGCTCCAGCCTGGGCATCGCCGCCGGCGCCGGTGACGGCACGTTCGCCACCGCGACCACCGTGCTCGTGCCCTTCTCGGCCACCTGCACCGGCGGGCTCGGCGGCCTCTCCGCCGGCCCGATCGACGAGGACTCGCGCGATGACGTGCTCGTGATGTGCCTGACGCCGGTGCGGGCGCGCGTGATGCTCGGCGACGGCGCGGGCGGTCTCACCGCGGGCGCGCAGATCGTCAGCGGCCTGCCGGCGCTCGCCCAGCACAGCGCGCTCGGCGACCTCGACGGCGCAGCGCCCGTGGACCTCGCGACCGATGCGGGCGCCGGGGCATTCGGGGCGCTCACCCAGAGTCCCCGGACGGGCCTCTTCGCTCCGGTCTCCGGCCCCCCGACCGCGAGCCCCATCCAGCTCGCTGCGGCCGGCACGCTCGGCGGCGTCGCAGTCGGCGACGTCAACGGCGACGGGAACGGGGACGTCCTGCTCGACCAGTCGGGCGCCGCCGGTGAGCTCGTCACCGCGCTCGGCGACGGCACCGGCGCGTTCGGGCCGCGCGGCGCAGCCGGCCTGACGGCCGCGGCGAGCCACGCCGGCGGCGGCCTGGGCGCGGGCGGCGTCGCCGCCGCCGACTTCGACGGTGATGGGCGCCTTGACGCCGCGATCGTCAACACCCTCTCCGGCGACGTCAGCGTCATGCGCAACGACACCGCCGTGCTGCCGCAGGCGTTCACCGCCACGGCCACGGACATCGGCGCTGCGGGCGCGACGCTCACCGGCAGCACGAACCCGGGCGGACAGCCGACGACCACGCGCTTCGAGTACGGCCTCGCCGGCGGCGGCGACCTGACCGCGACGCCCCCCTCGCCGCCCTCGTCGGGGATCGCCTACGAGACGGCCTCTGCGCGTGTCGGCGGGCTGAAGCCGGCCACGACCTACCGCTTTCGCATCGTTGCGGAGGACCCGGCAGCGGGGACGCGCACGGCCGGGCGCTTCGCGACGTTCACGACCTCCGGGGAGCCGCCCCCACCGCCCCCGCCGCTGACCGACGTGCCGGTCGCGCCGCAGGCCCGGCCCACCTCCCCCCCGGGCCCCTTCCCCGCCACACCGGCCGTGCGTGACGGGACGCTGCGCCTGCGCCTGCGGACCGTCCGGGTGGGCTCGCTCACCTGCGACCCGCCCGCGACGAGCTGCGACGCCGAGGTCTCGCTCTACGCCCGCGTCGGAGCGCTCGCGAGCGCCGCTTCCGGCAGGCCGCGACTGACGCGCCTCAGCCGGCGGACCGTGCGCGTCGCACGGGGCCGTTCGGTGCTGCTGACGTTCCCGCTCGGCCCGCGTGCGCTGCGCCAGCTGCGCAGCGGCCGGCCGCTGCCCGTGCTCGTCGTCGTGCACGTGCGCGGGCGCCGGGACTGGATCACCCAGCGCATCGTGCTGCGCGGCGCGCGGCGCTGACGCGGCGCCCCGCTACTGCGCCGCGCGTTCGGCCTGGATCTGCTGGATGCGCTCGAGCAGCTCGGGGTGCGTTCCGCGCAGGCGGTTGAGGTCGAAGTTCGTCAGGTGGATCATCCGCACGTCGGTCGTGGCGACGACCGTCGCGTTGCGCATGCTCTTCTGCAGCAGGCCGGCCTCGCCGAACATGTCGCCCGGGCCGAGGTTGGCGAGCTCCTGCCCGTGACGTTCGACGCGCGCGGTGCCCTCGTCGATGATCGTGAGGTCCTGCGAGTAGTCGCCCTCGCGCACCAGGACACGACCGGACTCGACGCTCTCCTCGGTGACGGCCGCGCCGATCTCGCGCAGCGCGTCCTGGTCCAGACCCGCAAAGAGCGGCAGCTCGGCCAGACGCCTCATGTTCACAGCGATCGATCCTCCTCGTGGGCTTCGCGCCAACCCTAGTACACCGATCCGAAGGCTCCGCGGGATTCAGCGCGCGTGCGTGATCAGCCCGCCGGCCTCCGCGTGCCGGCGCAGCTCGCGCCGCGCGATGACCATCTTGTGCACCTCGTCGGGCCCGTCCGCGAGGCGCAGCGTCCGCAGCCCCGCGTACATCTCGGCCAGCGGGAAGTCCTCGCACACGCCGCCGCCGCCGTGCACCTGGATCGCGCGGTCGACGACCTTCAGCGCGACGTTCGGCGCGACCACCTTGATCGCGGAGACCTCGTTGCGCGCCGCCTTGTTGCCGGCCGAGTCCATCAGCCACGCCGCGTACATCGTCAGCAGGCGCGCCTGGTCGATCTCGATGCGGCTCTCCGCGATCCAGTCCTGCACGACGCCCTGGTCGGCGATCGGCTTGCCGAAGGCGACCCGCTCCTGGGCGCGACGGCACATCAGCTCGAGCGCCCGCTCGGCCATGCCGATCGCGCGCATGCAGTGATGGATGCGGCCCGGGCCCAGGCGCGCCTGGCTCATCATGAAGCCGCCGCCCTCCGGGCCGATCAGGTTCGAGACGGGCACGCGGACGTCCTCGAACACCAGCTCGGCGTGGGTCTCGCGATCCTGGTAGCCGAACACCTTGAGGTTGCGCACGCGCGTGATCCCCGGCGTGTCGAGCGGCACGAGCACGAAGCTCTGCTGCGCGTGGGTGCGCGCGTCCGGGTCGGTCTTGCCCATCACGATCGCGATCTTGCAGCGCTCGCGGCCGGCGCCGGAGGACCACCATTTGCGCCCGTTGATGACGTACTCGTCGCCGTCACGCTCGATCCGCGTCGCGATGTTCGTGGCATCCGAGGAGGCGACGTCCGGCTCGGTCATCGCGAAGCACGAGCGGATCTCCCCCTCGAGCAGCGGCGCGAGCCACCGCTCCTGCTGCTCGGGGGTGCCGAACATCGTGAGGATCTCCATGTTCCCGGTGTCCGGTGCCGAGCAGTTCATCGCCTCCGGAGCGAGGTGCCCGCTGCGGCCGGAGATCTCGGCCAGCGGCGCGTACTCCGCGTTGGCCAGGCCCTCCGTCCACTGCGTCGCGTGCGGAAGGAAGAGGTTCCACAGCCCGCGGCGGCGGGCCTCGACCTTGAGCTCCTCGATGATCGGCGGGTGGAACTCGGGGTCACCCGCCTCGGCCATCTGCTGCTCGTAGACGGCCTCGGCCGGATAGACCTGCTCGTCCATGAACTGCAGGAGCGTCTCCTGCAGCGCCTTGGCCCTGTCGCTCAGCTCGAAGTCCATGGCGATCAGCCCTTCACGAGGGTCGCGGCGGCGGCCTGCGCGACGCGCGCGCGCGAGGCGCGGGCGCCGGCCAGCAGCGCGGCGTCGACCTGTGCGCGCTTGTAGAGCCAGTGGACGTCGGCCTCCCAGGTGAAGCCGATGCCGCCGTGGACCTGGATCGCCGAGGCGGTCACGTTGCGCCCGGCCTCCACGGCCGCCGCCTTGGCCATCGCCGCCCCCAGCGGGAGCTGGGCGGGGTCGGCGTCGGCCGCCCAGGCGCCGAAGTACGTCGCCGAGCGCGCGCCCTCCGTCTCGAGCAGCATCTGCGCGCAGCGGTGCGAGACCGCCTGGTAGGCGCCGATCGGCGTGTCGAACTGCCTGCGGTCCTTCGCGTAGGCGACGGACATCTCCATCGCGCGCTGGGCGACACCGACGAGCTCGGCGGCGAGGCCCACCTCGCAGCGGTCGAGCGCACCGGCGACGTCGCCCGCGAGCGCCTCGCCGGAGGCGCCGGCGACGTGCGCGTAGCGGCGCGTAGGGTCGATCGTCTCGACCGGTGAGACATCGGCCCCCGCGCGCTCGACGACCGTCGCGCCGCCGTCCTCGATCAGGACGATCAGCGCCGCGGTCTGCGCGTCGGGCACGAGCTCGGCGCCGTCGGGGCCGAGCGTGCCGACGGTCGCCGTCGCCTCGCCGCTCGCGATGCCTGGGAGCCAGCGCGCGCGCTGCTCGTCGCTGCCCGCGTGGTCGATCAGCAGCCCGCCGAGCGCGTTGGAGAGGAACGGCGAGCCCGCGACGGCGTAGCCGAGCTCCTCCATGAGGATGACGAGCTCGACCTGGCCCAGGCCGGCGCCGCCGTGCTCCTCGGAGATCGCGATGCCCGTCCAGCCCAGGTCGCGCAGCTCCCGCCAGAGCGTCTCGTCATAGGTCCCGGCCTCGGCGGCCGCGCGGACGCGCTCGAAGGTCGAGCGCTGGCCCAGCAGGTCGCGCGCGGTGCGCTTGATCTCGTGCTGGTCGTCGGTGAAGTCGAAGTTCATGACGGCGGCTCCTAGCGGCGGGGAAGGCCGAGCACGCGCTCGGCGACGATGTTCTTGAGGATCTCGGTTGTGCCGCCCTCGATCGTGTTGCCGCGCGAGCGCAGCAGCTCGTAGCTCCAGGGCGAGTCGGTCAGCAGCGCCTCGGGGCCGAGCAGGTCGGCCGCGTACTGCATCAGCTGCTGGTTGGTGTCCGACCACATCCACTTGGTCAGCGAGCCCTCGGGCCCGGGCTGGCCGTACTTCATCGTGGCCGTCAGCCCGCGGTAGGCGGTCAGCCGCAGGATCTCGCAGCGCAGGTGCAGGTCGCCGAGCCGGTCGGCGACGACCGGGTCGTCGAGCAGGCCGCGCGCGGCCGCGATCTCGGTCAGCTGGTCGAGCTTGACCTTGAGGCCGACCTGCAGGCCGAACGCCAGACCGGCGCGCTCGTTCATCAGCGTGGTGAGGGCGACCTTCCAGCCGTTGCCGACCCCGCCGACGACGTTCGCGTCCGGGATGCGCGCCTCCTCGATGAAGAGCTCGTTGAACTCCGCCTCGCCGGTGATCTGCACGAGCGGGCGGACCTGCACGGCCTCCTGCTCCATGTCGAGGATGAAGTAGGTCAGGCCCTTGTGCTTGGGCTGCTCGAAGTCGGTGCGCGCGACGAGCATGCACCACTTCGAGTACTGGGCGCCGCTGGTCCAGACCTTCTGGCCGGTGACGACCCACCCGCCTGCGTCCCTCACGGCCTTCGTCTTCAGCGAGGCGAGGTCCGAGCCGGCCTCGGGCTCGGAGAAGCCCTGGCACCAGATCTCCTCGCCGGACATGATCGGGCTCAGGTAGCGGTCCTTCTGCTCGTCGGTCCCCCACGTCATCAGCGTCGGGCCCGCGAGCAGCAGGCCGAGCACGTTCGCGGGGAACGGTGCGCGTGCCCGGGCGAGCTCCTCGTTGAAGATCGCAGCCTCGACGAGCGTGGCGTCGCGGCCGCCGTACTCCTTGGGCCAGTGCACCGCGGCCCAGCCGCCGTCGTAGAGCTTGCGCTGCCAGTCACGGCGGAAGCCGTAGGCCTCGTCCTCGCCCTCGGGCGCGTCGCCGGGGTGATTGGCGTCGATCCACGCGCGGAACTCGTCGCGGAAGGCGAGCTCGCTCGCGTTGAACGTCAGGTCCATGTCAGGGCTCCTGGTCGGTGGTCGTGTCGGCGTCCGGGCCGGGACCGGCCAGGATCGCGAGGGCGCAGTAGGTGAAGGTCGGCTCGAGCTCGTCGAGGGTGTCGCCGCGGCCGGCGCGGACGCGCTCGGCGGCGAGCTGGTCGAGCCCCGCGGCGAGGGCGAGGAACGTCTCGCGCGGCGGCGCGGGCGTCCCGGGCCGCACCCGCCGGCGGATGCGCCGGTACCCGTCGGCGAAGCGCTCGAGCGCCTCGCCGCGTGCCTCGAGCGCGGCGTCGCCGGCCCGGTGGATCTCGATCAGGTACGTGCGCGCGAAGCGCGGCTCCTCGCGGAACGTGTCGAGGTACGCGACGTTCGCGGCGCGCACCTGGGCGTGCAGGCCCTGCGGCGCGGCTGCTCGCACGGCGGCCCGGATCCGCGTGATCAGGACGTCGACCCCGTGACGGTAGGCCTCGACGAGGCACTGCTCCTTGCTGTCGAACAGCGCGTAGAACGTCGTGCGCGAGACGCCCGCGGCGCGGACGACCTCGGCGACGGTGGTGGCCCGGTAGCCGCGCTCGGCGACGACCTGCGCGACCGCTTCGAGCAGTCGCGCGCGCTGGCCGTCGGTGACGAGGGTGCTCGGCGCCAGCGCCGGACCGAGGTCAGGATGGCTGGCGACGAGCGAGCGCTGCGGGACGGCGGCCACGCGCGGGAGCGTACCTCACAGGTACAGCGCGCGTACTCCGCCGTCCACACAGCCCCGGATCTATGCGCCGACCGGCTGCTCGGTGCGCGGGGCGACGCTCACCGGCTCGAGCGGCTCCGCGGGCTCCGGCTTCGCGCCGCCGTCGCCGGTGTCCGGCGTCGTGCCGTCACCCTGCTCCGTCGGCCACCATCCACGGCGGCCGAACACGGCGGCCGCGGCCGGCAGCAACAGCGGCCGGACGATGAACGCGTCGATCAGGACGACCGCGGCGACGCCGATCCCGAACTGCTGGACGGGGACGAGGTCGGAGAACGCGAACGGCAGGACGGCGGCGACCATGACGAGTGCCGCGCCCGTGGCGGTGGCGGCGGTCCCGCGCAGCCCGAGGCGCATCGCCTCGTGGGACCCCTTGCCACGGGTGAAGTACTCCCGCGCGCGGACGAGCAGCAGGATCTCATAGGTGGCCGTGACACCGAACATGATCGCGAAGATCCCGATGATCGACATCGGATCGACGTAGCCGGGGCCGCCGAGGATCCGGTCCGAGCCGCTGTAGAGCAGCGTCATCAGGCCGAACGCCGCGCCGACGGTCAGCAGGTCGAACGCAACCGCGACGATCGGCAGCAGCACCGCGCGCAGCACGATCATCAGGAACAGCATGACTGCGAGCGCGACGACCGGGATGACGATCGCGATGCGCGACTGGGTGACGCTGCGGAAGTCCGCCAGGAACCCTGCCGGGCCGCCGACGGCAACCGTTGTGCCGCTCGTCGCAGCGAACTGCTTGCCCATGCGGCGCAGGTCCGCGCCGAGCGCCTGTGTGCTCTGTGCGCTGGCCCCTTCCTTGGAGACGACCATGACCTGGCCGGCGTCACCTCCGCGGTTCAGGTTGACCGCGAAGCCGGCCTGGGCCTGGTCGGACGCGGGTGCGCCGGCGATCGCCGCGAGCACGAAGTAGCCCGAGTCGAACAGCCCCGGCGACTGCTTCTTGAGCAGCGCAAGGTCCTTGGTCGACGGGATCTGCGAGCGCGCCTTGGCGACCGCGGCCTCCATCGTCCCGAGCCCTGCGGCGAGCTGTCCGCTCGGCCCGACGCCGGAGCTGAGACCCGTCTGCAGCTGACCCGTGCCGGCGGTGAGCTGACCGAGCCCGCTCTCAAGCGCGCCGGCACCGGCGTTCAGCTGGGTCAGGCCGGAGGTCAGGTCGCCGCCGCCCGCGTTGAGCTTCGTGAGGCCGCCGGCGAGCTGGCTGTTGCCGTTCTCGAGCTTGGCGATGCCGGACGCGAGAGCCGTCGAGCCCGCGTACAGCTGGCTGAGGCCGCTCGCGAGCTGCGCCGTCTGGTCGGCGAACGCCCCTGCGACGCCCGCCGCCGAGGACGCTGAGGATGATGCGGCGGACAGTGTTCCGGAGACGCTGTCGGCCGACGCCTTGGCGCTGTTCAGCGCCCCGACGGCCGACTGGTAGCCGGAATCGCCCTTGATGCCGTCGATGTTCTGGATCGCTGCGAGCGCGCTGTCGATCTCGCCCGCGGTCGTCGCGGCTCCCTGCTTGCCGGCCGCGATCGCCTGGCTCGCCTTGGTCGCATCGGCCGCCATCTGGCGCACGACCGGCACGCCGGCCTGCACCGGCGTCTTCGCCGTGCCCAGCCCGCCCTGAAGCTGCTTGGATCCGGCGAGCGCCTGGCGCGCGCCGTCGCGCAGCGAGATCGCGCCGGCGAGCGCGGACTTCAGCCCGGCCGAGATCTTGGAGGCGCCGTTCCGCGCCTGCGTCAGGCCGCCGTGGAGCTGCCCGGCGCCCGACTGGGCCGTGCCGGAGCCGCTGTTCAGCTGGCCCGCACCGCTGCTCGCGGCGGCGAGGCCGCCGCGCAGCTGGAGCGCGCCGGCACCGGCCTGCCCGAGGCCGTTCTTCAGCTTCAGCAGGTCACGCTTCGACTTCTTGGCGACCACGGCCGACTGGTTCAGGCCTGCCGGCACCTTCTGCAGATCCTTGGCCTGCACGAGGAAGGTCCCGGGGCCGACCACGGAATCGACGCGCGGATCCTGGGCGATCCGGTGCTCGAAGGCCGCCATCCGCTTCAGCAGCGCAGTGGTCGTGATCGGCTCCTTCTTGGAGACGACGAGCACGTTGTAGGGCGTCGGCCAACCGGCGCCCATGGCGCGCGCCACCTGCTCGAAGTCCTGGCGCGCCTGTGAGGATGCCGGGAGCTGGCGGACGTCGGGCGGGCCGCTCTGGAGGTTCAGCAGCGGGATGCAGAGCACGACGAGGACGGCTGTCGCCAGCGCGCCGATCGCCACGGGCCGGCGCACGATCGCGTCGCCGACACCGACGAGCCATGCCCAGGCACGGGCGAACGGGCCCCAGCGATGCAGGTGCCAGACGTCCAGCCGGTGGCCGGCGAGGACGAGCACCGCGGGCAGGACCGCAATGGCCCCGCCGACGCTGAAGAGCGTGCACAGCAGCACGCCGATGCCGAGCGAGGAGAGGATCACCGTCGGCGCGATCGCGACGGCGAGGAGCAGCGAGAGGGTGATGGCGGTGCCGCCGTAGAGCACGGCGCGACCGGTCGTCGCGACCGCATCGGTGGCCGCGTGGGCCGCGTCCGCGCGCGAGCGCCCCGGGGTCTCCTCCTCGCGGAAGCGCCGCACGAGCATCAGCGCATAGCCGACACCCAGCGCGAGCCCGGTCATCGAGCCGAGCGCCACAGCGGTGGGGTCGACTTCCTGGACGCGACCGAGCAGGGTCATCATGCCGAAGCTCACGAACACCGTCGTCACGCCGAAGATCGAGATGACGAGCGCAGACAGCGGTGAGCCGAGCAGCAGCATCAGCAACACGAAGAGGATCGGGATCGCGATCAGCTCAGCGCGCTTGGTCGTGCTCAGCGCGGAGTCGCGCAGCGCGCGATCGAGCGTCGGCTGGCCGGTGACGTATGCGCGCACGGGCCTGCTGATGTCGCGGCGCACGAGCCGGTCGATCTGCGGCTGCACGGTCTTGACCATGGACTTCTCGGAGCGCGCCACCGAGACGACGATCATCGCCGTGGTCGGCTTCGGGCGCAGCGCGGCAGCGGCGCTGCCGCTGCTCCACGCGGACATCACCCGTGCGTCGGGGCGTCGCGAGAGGTCCTGAACGAGCTTTGGTCCCTGGGCGTTGAGCTGGGCCGCCGGGCCCTGCAGCATGATCGGGACGAGCACGCTCGGCCCGAACCGGGAGTCGGCGAGCGTCTGGGCGCGCGAGGACTCCGAACCCGCGACGACCGTGACCTGGGGCGAGAGCCCACCGGAGACGTTCAGGCCGATCGCGACCATGACTGCGGCGAATACGGCCCATGCAGCAAGCGTCGCCTTGGGGTGTCTTACAGCGGTACGCGCGAGATGCAACATGGAAAGCCCCTCCTCGAGTTACGCGCCCGACGCTACGCCCGGTCCGGTGGTCCGGCATCCGTGCTTTCCACCACTGTGCATACGCGGGATCCCGCGGTTGCGCGGCGGCGTGTGACCCCCGAAGATCGGCACATGACACCTCAGCCGGCCGCCGCCAGCGACACCCGTCCGGCGAACCTCGCCGAGATGGCCGTGAACGCCGTCGCGTCACACTCCGGGCCGGCGCTGCGCTACAAGCGCGACGGGCGCTGGCTCGACCTCTCGTACGCGGACTTCGGCGCCCGCGCGCGGGCGCTCGCCGCAGGGCTGATCGCGCTGGGGATCAAGCCCGGGGACAAGGTGGGGATCCTCGCCAACACGATCCCGGAGTGGACGCTCGCGGACATCGGCATCCTCTGCGCCGGCGCCGTCGTCGTCCCGGTCTACTTCACGAACTCCCCGCGCGAGTGCCTTCACGTCCTGGCGCATTCCGGAACCCGTGCGGTGTTCTGCGAGGACGACACCCAGCTCGCGAAGATCACCGAGATCCGCGAGCAGTGCCCGGCGCTCGAGCACGTGCTGGCGCTCTGCGACGGCCCGATCGGGGACGACGCGATCCCGCTCGACGAGCTGATCCGCGACGGCGACAAGATCGCCGAGGAGGACGTCGACGCGGCCGGCCGCGTCCCCGTCGCCGGGGATCCCGCGACGATCGTCTACACGTCCGGCACCACCGGCGAGCCGAAGGGCTGCATCATCACCCACGGCAACATCCTCGCGACGATCGGCATGTACGAGGATCAGCTCCACCTCGCCGACGACGAGCACCCGGTCGTCTACATGTTCCTCCCGCTCGCGCACGTCCTCGCGCGCGCAGTCGAGCTCGTCACGATCCAGGAGGGCGGGACGCTCGCGTTCTGGACACGCGACACCTCGCGCATGCTCGCCGACCTCGCCGAGATCCAGCCGACCCACTTCCCCTCGGTGCCGCGCGTCTTCGAGAAGGTCCACACCGCCGCGCTGGTGGGCGTCGAGGGGACGAACGCCACCCAGCAGCGCATCTTCCGCTCGGCGCTCGCGCTCGGACGGCGCCGCAGCCGCGCGGCGGCCGCGGGCCGGCGGCTCGGGCTCGCCGATCGCCTGCGGGCCCCGCTCGCCGACCGCCTCGTGTTCGCCAAGGTCCATGCGCTCTTCGGCGGGCGTCTGCGCAGGGCGCTGACGGGCGCGGCGCCGATCGGGCCCGACGTGATCGACTTCTTCGACGCCTGCGGGATCACGCTGCTCGAGGGCTACGGCATGACCGAGACCTGCGCGGCGGCCACGTTGAACACCGACGAAGCCCATCGCGCCGGCACCGTCGGCCGCCCGCTGCCCGGCATGCAGCTGAAGATCGCCTCCGACGGCGAGATCCTGATGCGCGGGCCCAACGTCAGTCCCGGCTACCACCGCGACGCTGAGGCGACCGCGGAGCTGTTCGACACCGACGGATGGCTGCGCTCCGGCGACCTCGGCATGATCGACGACGAGGGCTACCTGACGATCACGGGCCGCAAGAAGGACCTCATCATCACGTCGTCGGGCAAGAACATCGGCCCGACGGCGATCGAGACGCGCCTGCAGGAGACGCGCTGGATCTCACATGCCGTCGTCTACGGCGACGACCGGCCCTACCTCGTGGCGCTGCTGACGATCGACGCGGAGGAGGCACCGCAGCTGGCAGTGCGAGCCGGCATCCCGGACGCCGACCCCACCATGCTCGCGGCCAACGAGGCCGTGCACGCTGTGCTCGAGGAGTCCGTCGACGAGGTCAACGCGGACTTCGCGCGCATCGAGCAGGTCAAGCGCTTCGGCGTGCTGGACCGGGATCTGCTGCAGGAGGAGGGCGAGCTGACCCCGACCCTGAAGATCCGCCGCGCCGTCGTCTACGACCGCTACCGCCCGCGCTTCGACGCGCTCTACGAAGAGGACTGACCGGCCGGCACGCCGATCTCGGCCAGCTCCGTCTCGAACGCGTCGACGAGCTCGGCCGGGTCGGGCACGAGGTTCCCGTCGGTCATGAAGCCGACGGTGACGCGCCCGTCGTAGGAGAAGACGCTGACGCTCATGCCGACCGAGCCCGAGCAGGGCGCCCACACGAGGACGCCCGCGACGGGAACGCCCGCGAGCGCGATCGGCGCGCGCGGGCCTGGGACGTTCGTGAGCACCATGACGGCCTTCGCCGCCATCAGATCGACGATGCGCGCCTCGAGGGCGGGCGGCATCCGGCCGATCGCGTCGAGGATCCCGTAGGAGACCTCGCCCTGGCGCGAGCGCTTCAGCGCGAGCATGCGCGTGGCGACCTCGTCGAGGCGGCCGTCGGCGTCCGCGATCCCCGCCGGCAGGTTCAGCAGCACCAGGCCGAAGCGGTTGCCCAGGTCGCGCGGCAGCGGCTCGTCGAGCGGGCGCAGGTTGAACGGCACCATCGCGGCGGCGTCCTGCGCCTCGCCGTCGTGCGCGAGCAGGTAGGAGCGCACGGCGCCGGTCACGCGCGGCGACGAGCATGTCGTTGATGGTCGCGCCGCGCAGGTGCCCGACCCGGCGGACCTCCGCCAGCGGGAACGGTCGCGACCAGGCGGCGCGCCGCGTCGCCCCGAGCTGGCCGTGCAGCGCGGACTCCTGCTGGGCGGGCGCGCTCAGCAGCTGGAGCAGCGCCGCGCCGTAGGGGCCGCTCTGGCGCGCGAGCTCCGTGACGCTGCGCGGGTGCAGGAGGGTCTCGACCGCCGCGTGGACGCCGGTCCCGGCGACGGCTCGCCCCGCGGCCGCGCCGCTGCGCAGCGGGGCGGCGATCCGCCCGAGCGTGCCGGGCTCCCCGTCCCCCCCGTCGTCGCCCGGGTCGGCGATGCCGTCGGCGGCGGTGTCGCCGAGCTCGTCGGTCAGCGAGAGCATCACGCGCGCGAGCGCGATGCCGTCGGCGATCGCGTGGTGCATGCGCACGACGATCGCGCATCCGTCGCCGTAGCCGTCGAAGAGGTACATCGCCCACAGCGGGCGGGAATGGTCGAGCGGCTGGGCCATCAGATCCCCGACGACCGCCTGGAGCGTCGCCTGGTCGCCCGGCGCGGCGAGTGCGAGGTGGTGGACGTGCAGATCGAGGTCGAACTCGGGGTCGTCCTCCCAGGACGGTCCCGTCACGCCGCTCGCGATCCGCTGCGAGAACCGCGGGAACGGCTCGACCAGCCGCTCGCGCACCACGTCGCGCAGCCGCTGCTCGTCGACCGGCGCGTCGAACCACAGCGCCGAGGTGATCACCATCAGGTTCGTCGGGCGGTCCATCTGCAGCCAGGCCGCGTCGGCGTGACTCATCGCGTGCTGCGTGCCCACGCCCCGGATCCTCTCAGGACGGTGCCGGCACGACGAGCACCGGTGCGTGGGCATTGCGCGTGACGTGGCCCGAGACGCTGCCCAGCAGCACCCGCGCCAGCGCGCCGCGGGCGCGCGAGCCGACGACGAGCACGCCGACCTCCGACTCGGTGGCGGCGATGAGCTCCCCCGCCGGGTCGCCGCTGCGCTGCGCCCCCTCGACGGTGACCCCGTCCGCGGCGAGCTCACGGGCGAGCGCCACGCCCTCGTCAAGGTCGCCGTGCTGGCGCCCGAGCGGCCGGTGCGCGAACGACGGCTGGACCTGGATCACGAGCAGGCCGAAGCCGGCCACGCCGGCGAGGTCCGCGGCCCAGGCGAGCGCCGCACGGGCAGCGGGCGTGCCGTCCCAGGCCACGCCGATCGTCGGTGGCGTGATGACCGGATCCTCGTGGAAGTGCGGTGGGGCGACGGCGACGGCGCACGGGGCGCCGTTGACGACCTGGTCGGCGGTGCCGCCGAGCAGGACGCGCCCCAGGCCGTGGTGATGGCTCGAGCCCAGGACGAGCAGCGAGGCCTCCTGGCGACGGGCGAGGTCGTGCAGGCCGTCGGCGACGCGCGGGTCCAGCACCGGCATCAGCTCGATGCTGCCGTCGGGGACGATGGCGAGCATCGCGGTGTGCGTGGTGTGGACGATCTCCCTGACGCGCAGCTGCTCGGCGCGCGTAGCGCCCGGGTGCTCTGGAACGTCCGGGATCACGCGGGCGACGAGCAGATCGCGGTCGGTCAGCTGCGCGAGCATGTGGGCGAGCGCGAGCCCGTCGGCGGCCTCCGGGGCCGCGTCGTACCCGGCGATGACGACGTTGCGGTCGGCGGTCTCCATCCGCCCAACCTAGTCGTCAGCCGCTCGCGCGCCATCCGGGGTTTCTGCCCATTGGCCGCGGCACACCCGCGACGGCGAGCGGCCTCAGGCCGCCACGGGAACGCGCTCGGGCGCGCAGAACCCGAGCGTGTAGTGCGCCACGTCGAAGTGGCGCGTCCGCGCACGGTACTTCCAGGTGAAGCCCGGCCAGATCGCCGAGTTGCGCCCCGACGCGTCGAGGTAGTAGCTCGCGCAGCCGCCGGCGTTCCAGACCGTGCCCTGGAGCTCCTCGTCGATGTGGCGCGTGAACTCGTCCTCCGCCTCCGGGCGCACCTCGATCGTCTCGACGCCGCCCGCATCCATGATGCGCAGCGCGTCGAGCAGGTAGCTGATCTGCGACTCGATCATGTAGATGATCGAGTTGTGGCCGAGGCCCGTGTTCGGCCCGACGAGCATGAAGAGGTTCGGGAATCCCGCCACGGTCGTGCCGAGGTAGGCGTGCGGCGACCCGTTCCAGTGCTCGGCCATGGTCGTGCCCTCGCGACCGACGAGGTGCTCGCTGATCGGCGGGTTCAGGGCACGGAACCCGGTCCCGAAGATGATCGCGTCGACCTCGACCTCGACACCGTCGGTGCCCACGACCGACCCCGGGCGGACCTCGGCCAGGCCGCCGGAGATCACGTCGACGTTCGGCTGCGTGATCGCCGGGTACCAGTCGTTGGAGATCAGCACGCGCTTGCAGCCGATCGTGTACGTCGGCGTGAGCCGCGCGCGCAGCTCGGGGTCGGCCACCTGGCGCTCGAGATGGTGCATGGCGAGCTTCTGCGGAAGGGCCATCGCCCAGGGGTGCATGAAGCCCATGACCGCCGCCTCACGCGTCGCGTAGATCCACCCGCGCATCGCCGCCTGCGCCCGGGGGAACGCCCGGTACAGACGGCGCACGTGCTGCGAGATCGCGTGATCCATGCGCGGCACGACCCAGGGGGCGGTCCGCTGGAAGAGGTGCAGCTCGCCCACGAGCGGCTGGATCTCCGGCACGAACTGGATCGATGAGGCGCCCGTCCCGATGACGGCGACGCGCCTGCCGCGCAGGTCGACATCGTGGTCCCAGGTCGCCGAGTGGAACATCGCGCCCTCGAAGCTCTCGATGCCGGGCACGTCGGGCAGCGTCGGGTCGTGCAGCGGACCGGGCGCCGCGACGACGACCTCTGCGACGAACTCGCCGCGATCGGTCTGGACGTGCCAGCGCCGCGCCTCCTCGTCCCAGGCCGCCGCCGTCACGCGATGACCGAGACGCAGATGCGGCTCGATCCCGAAGTCACGGGTGCAGCGCTGCAGGTAGCTCTGGATCTCCGGCCCGGGCGAGAACATCCGCGACCAGTCGGGGTTCGGGGCGAACGAGAACGAGTACAGGTGCGAGGGCACGTCGCACGCGATCCCGGGGTAGGTGTTCTCGCGCCACGTGCCGCCGACGTCGCCCGCCTTCTCGAGCACGACGAAGTCCTCGATCCCCTCCTGCTTGAGGCGGATCGCAGTACCGAGCCCACCGAACCCGCTGCCGATGATGACGACGCGGTGCTCGTGTGATCCGTTGCTCGTGGTGCTCATGGCGCTGACTCCCGATCGACGTTCTGCCAGGGTGTCACGTGTCGCGCGGTGGCGTCAGACGAAGCGCTCGCGAAGATCCTTCTTGGAGAACTTGCCGACCGACGTCTTGGGAACCTCCTCGATGATCTCCACGCGCTCGGGCAGCCACCATTTCGGCACGCGGTCCGCGAGGAAGGCGCGGACGTCGTCCCCGCTGAGGCCGGCGGCCGGATCCCGCGGCACGACGCAGGCCAGCGGCCGCTCGCCCCACTTCTCGTCGGCGACGCCGATCACGGCCGCCTCGAGGACGTCCGGGTGGGCCATGATCTCGTTCTCGAGCTCGACCGAGCTGATCCACTCGCCGCCGGACTTGATCACGTCCTTCGTGCGGTCGACGAGGCGGATGTACCCGTGGCGGTCGATCGTCGCGACGTCGCCGGTCTTGAGCCAGCCGTCGGCGGTGAACGACTCGGCCGAGCGCTCGTCGTTGTAGTAGCCGGCCGCGATCCACGGCCCCGCCGCCTGCAGCTCGCCGCGCGCCTCGCCGTCCCACGGAAGCTCGTCCGCGGTCCCGGGCGCGACGATCCGCACATCGACCAGCGGCACGGGGACGCCCTGCGATGCGCGCACCCCGGCGAGCTCCTCCTCCGGCAGTCCCTCGAGGGTGCTCTTCACGCGCGAGACCGAGCCGATCGGGCTCGTCTCGGTCATCCCCCACGCCTGCAGGATCGGCAGGCCGACCTGCTCGCGGTAGCGCTCGGACAGCGCCCGCGGGACGGCCGAGCCGCCGCAGGCGATGCGGGTCAGCGCCGAGAGGTCGCGGCCCTCGAGCTCGTCGACGACGCCGTTCCAGATCGTCGGGACCCCGGCGGCGAGCGTCACGCGCTCGCGCTCCATCAGGCCCGCGATCGCCGGCGCCGACAGGTCGGGACCCGGCATGACGAGGTTCGCCCCTGCCATGACGGACGAGTGGGCCAGGCCCCACGCGTTGGCGTGGAACATCGGCACGACCGGCAGGACCGTGTCGCGCTCGCTCACCGCGAGCGTGTCGGCGAGCATCGAACCCATCCCGTGGAGCACCATCGAGCGGTGCGAGTAGACGACGCCCTTCGGGTTGCCGGTCGTCCCGCTCGTGTAGCACATCGCCGCCGCGCGATTCTCGTCCGGGACGTCGAACGCGGCCGGCCGGCCGCTCGCCAGCAGCTGCTCGTAGTCGCGCACGCGCGGGTCAGCCGGGATCTCGCAGTCGGCGCCGTCGTCCATCACCACGATGTGGCGCACCGTCTCGAACGTCTGGACCAGCGGCCAGAAGATCGGCAGCAGCGAGCGGTCGACGAAGATCGCCTCGTCGGCGGCGTGGTTGACCGCATAGGTGATCTGCTCGGGGAAGAGGCGGATGTTCAGCGTGTGCAGCACGCGCCCGCTGCACGGCGCCGCGTAGTAGAGCTCGAGGTGGCGTGCGGTGTTCCACGCGAACGTGCCGATGCGCGCGTCGTCGGCGAGCCCCAGGCTGTCGAATGCGCCCGCCAGCCGCCGCGAGCGCGCGGCCCAGTCACCGTAGGTCGTGCGCTCCAGCCCGCCCGGCGTCGCGGTGACGATCGTCTTCTCGGCGAACAGCTTCTCGGCGCGCTCGAAGACGTAGGGGAGCGACAGGGGGAAGTCCGACATGAGGCCGCGCATGCGCGCAACCTACAAGGGGGGAGACCGTCAGGCGGCCTGCTCGAGCCCCTGCTCGGCCAGCAGGAGCTCGCGCAGCTGCGTCGAGGGAACGGGACGCGAGAACAGGAAGCCCTGCCCCAGCTCGCAGCCCATCGCGCGCAGGCGCTGCAGCTGGGCGTCGTGCTCGACCCCCTCGGCGACGGGATGCAGCTCCAGGACGCGCGCGAGGTCGACGATCGCGGCCATCAGCGCGGTCTCGCTGCCGCTCTCGACGAGGCCGTCGACGAAGGACTTGTCGATCTTCAGGATGTCGACCGGCAGCTGGCGGATGTAGTTCAGCGACGAGTACCCGGTGCCGAAGTCGTCGACGGCGATCTTCACGCCGATCGCGCGGAGGTTCTCCAGGCGCTCGAGCGCGAGGTCCCAGTCGTCGATCAGCATGCTCTCGGTGATCTCGAGCACGAGCGCCGCCGGGTCCAGGCCGCTCTCCTGCAGCGCGTGGCGGACGTGGTCCTCCACGTCGGGGCGCTGGAGCTGGCGCGCGGAGAGGTTCACGGACACCTTCAGCTGCGGCTCGCGCGGCGCGATGCGCTGCGCGGCGATCGCCTCGCGGCACGCCGTCTCGAGCACCCAGCGCCCGATCGGGACGATCAGGCCGCTGCGCTCGGCGGCGGGGATGAAGTCGGCCGGCGAGACGAACCCGCGCACCGGGTGGTTCCAGCGCACGAGCGCCTCGAACCCGGTGATCTCCCCCGTCTCGATGACGACGATCGGCTGGTAGTGCAGCACGAGCTGCTCGTCCTGCACCGCCGTCTGGAGGTCGGCGACGAGCTCGAGCTGCTCGACGACCGACGCGTGCATCGCCTGCTCGAAGATCTGGAAGGTGCCCTTGCCGTGCTCCTTGGCGGTGTACATCGCCACGTCGGCGTTGCGCAGCAGCTCCTCGGAGCCGACCGCGTCGTCGTGCGCGGCCGCGAACGCGATCCCGATGCTCGCGCTCACCGACATGTCCTTGCCGTCGAGCAGCAGCGGCTCGGCGAGCGCGACCAGCAGCCGCTGGGCGACCTCCGAGGCGCGCGCCTCGCCGTCGACCTCCTCGAGCAGGATCGCGAACTCGTCGCCGCCGAGGCGCGCTGCGGTGTCCTCCGCGCGGATCGCGCCGAGGACGCGCCGCCCGACCTCGCGCAGCAGGACGTCGCCGGAGACGTGGCCGAGGCTGTCGTTGACGTTCTTGAAGTCGTCGAGGTCGACGAACAGCACGGCGACCTGGCTGCCGCGATCGCGCCGGCGGGCGAGCGCGTGGTCGACGCGGTCGCGGAACAGCGCGCGGTTGGCCAGGCCGGTGAGCGAGTCGTGGAAGGCCTGGCGCGCCAGCTCGGCCTCGAAGCGCTTGCGCTCGCTCACGTCGCGCAGGTTCAGAACGATCCCGCCGACGTTCGCGTCGTGCGTGAGGTTGCTCGTCAGCGACTCGGCCGAGAGCCAGTCGCCGCGCGCGTTGCGGATGCGGAACTCGACGAGCTCGGAGGAGCCCTCGGCCGCAGCCGCGACCGCGCCGATCGCGTGCAGCATCGCCGCGCGGTCGTCGCGGTGGACCATCTCGCTCGCGCGCGTCTCGATGACGTCGGGCGCCGGGTAGCCGAGCACCCGCTCGATCGACGGGCTGACGTACTTGATGGTGGTGCTCGGATCGATCACGAGCACCACGTCGGAGGAGTTCTGGACCAGCGACCCGAAGCGCGCCTCGCTCTGGCTGCGCACGAGCTCCTCGGTCAGCGCCGCGCTCTCGAGCGCGAGCGCCACCTGATAGGCGAGCGTCTCGATGCCGGAGCGCACGGACTCCGACAGGCTCCCCGCGCACGAGGCGGCCAGCAGGCCCGCGAGGCGATCGCGGACGAACAGGGGCGCGAGGAACACCGGCTGGCCGGCCGGGATGTCGCCGAGCCCGAAGACATGGGGAATGCTCACGGAGCGGCGCAGCAGCAGCGAGGCGAACGCCGGGCCGGGGAGCTGTGAGAGCGGCGGAGCCAGCGACTCGCCGGGGCGGGGGACGATGCTCGGGCCGCCGTCGCGATCCTCGACGCGCCAGGCGCGAACGAGCACCTGCGGGCCGGCGAGCTTCCCGGCGGCCACGCGCGCGGCCTCGAGGATGCTGTCCTCTCCCGTGGCGGTGACGAGCGCGGCACCGGCCTTGCGCAGCGTCTTCTCGCGTCTGGCGGCGCGCTCCTGCGTGATCACGAGGCCGGCCATGCGGGCCATGACCAGGACGAACATCAGGACGCCCGCGGCGGCGACGATGATCTGGTCGGCGCCTGCGCCGGAGACCTGGATGATCTGGACGATCGGGGCGGTCAGCGCCGCGACGCCGAGCGCCGTCAGGCGGAACTTGCTGAGGCGCTGCGGCTGCGAGCTGCTCTGGCTGACCTCCCGCATCGACGGATGCAGCGCGGCCGCACCCCACAGCAGGTAGAAGATGATCCAGCCGGCGTCGAGCCAGCCGCCCGTCTCGTAGCCGCCGTTGAGCAGGAACCAGCCGTAGATCGCGTCGGTGACGAGCAGCGCGACGATCGCGCCGACCATGAGGAAGAACGCCGGGCCGCGCTTGCCGGCGCCGACCGTCAGGCGCACGGCGACGCCGAGCACGAGCACGTCCATCAGCGGGTAGGCGATCGACGTGAGCTTCGTCGGTGTCGACAGCGTCGCGTCGTGCGCGTAGGGCGCCATCAGGAAGATCCACGAGAGGACAGCCAGGCCCGTCGTGATGATCAGCGAGTCGATCAGGCTCGCCGTGTCGCGCCCCGGGTTGCGCTGGCGGATGAGGATCAGCAGACCCGCGATCAGCACCGGGTACACCAACAGGTACGGGATGTCGGCGACAGAGGGGAACGGCAGCGCGCTGCCGAAGATGCGCTCGTAGTTGTAGGCGAGCGCGTCGCCGGTCACGAACAGCGCCTGGGCGCCCGCGAAGAGGTACCAGGGCCGAGGGTCCGCCGGGCGGTTGATCCGCGTGCCGACGATGATCGCCGCGACGCCGGAGAGCCCGATGATGTTGAAGACCGGGCCGGAGTGCAGCAGCGGAGGGCCGAGCAGGTAGAGCAGCGTCAGCGAGCCGGCGCAGACGAGGTAGATCCACCAGGCGCGGGCGGCGACGGCGCTGGTGAGCTCGGTTGTCGGCGCCTCGGCCATTCGTCCGGTCAGGCTGCGCGGCGCTGTGCCTGCAGGGCGGGCTGGAGCTGGAAGCGGTCGGCGACCTCGCCGAGCACCGTGATCAGCTGGGTGACCTCGGCGTCCGTGTTCGCGGCCGTGAGCTGGACGCGGAAGCCGACCTCCTCGCGCGGGACGAGCGGGTAGGCCGCCATCGTCACGTAGATCCCGCGGTCGAACAGGTGGTGGCCGACCTCGTCGATCTGCTCGGCGTGCGCCAGCGGGATCTCGATGATCGGGTAGCCCGAGGTGTTGGGCGTGTACACGCCCAGCTCGGCGAGCGCGTCCAGCACGCGGTGGGTGAGCCGGTGCAGCTCGAGCCGCAGCTCGTCGCCGCGGCGCTCGTTGACGTTCATGCCCTCCAAGGTCGTCGCGAGCGAGGCGACGGGCGAGGGGCCGGAGTAGAGGTAGGGCGCGGCGGCCGTCTTGAGCGCCTGCTTGAGCGGCGTCGGCAGCGCGAGGAATGCGAGCAGCGAGGAGTAGGCCTTCGAGAAGCCGCCGATGAGCACGAGGTTGTCGTACGAGGCGCCGAGATGGCGGACGATCGAGTTGCCGCGACACCCGTAGTCGCACAGCTCGTCGGGCCTGCGCTCGCCGATCACGCCGAAGCCGTGCGCGTCGTCGACGTACAGCAGCGCGTCGTACTCGCCGGCCAGCTGCGCCATCCGGTGCAGGTCGGGCGCGTTGCCCGTCATCGAGTTCAGGCCGTCGGTGCAGATGATGCGCGGGCCGATCGTGGGCCGGCGGCGCAGCAGCGCCTCGAGCGCCCCGAAGTCCTCGTAGGCGTAGCGCAGCACGGTCGCGCCGTGCGAGCTCGCGACCGCGCAGCCGTCGAAGATGGTCTTGTGGGCGCGCCGGTCGAGGTAGATCGTCCCCTCACCCGCGAGCGCCGGGATCACCGAGTTGTGGATGTGGGTGATCGTCGGGAGCACCATCGTGTCCTCGGCGCCGAGCAGCTCGGTGAGACGCTGCTCGATCTCCTCGTACAGGACCGGGCTGCCGAGCAGCCGCGACCAGCTCGGGTGCGTGCCCCAGCGGTCCAGGTAGGCCGGGACGGCGTCGATGACCTCGCGGTCGAGGTCCAGCCCGAGGTAGTTGCACGAGGCGAAGTCCGCGAGCCAGCGGTCGCCGATGCGGATCATCCTGCCGTCGATCTCGTCGATCACCGCATCGACCATCGGGTGCGAGTACTGCAGGCGCGCGAGGTCGGCCGTCGTCGCCAGCCAGCGGTTCAGCCAGCCGTTGCTGTCAGCAGGAGTGAGGGTGTGATGGGGGGGCACGCGGACGTTCCGATGTATGGCGGCGCAGCAGTGGCCGCTCCACGCCCCTATCGGCGGGAAACCCGGGAAACATGACCTCCGCGCCGGCGGCTGCCGGATGAGCGTCTACGAAGGTCGTTCGAAATGAGCCGGGTGTGTGCCGGGGTGGTGCAGCCGTGGATGGCGGACGGTGCGCGATTGCGCAGCCGATGCTGGTCTAAGCGACAGGCGCGGCGGTCCGCCCGCGAATCAGATCCGCGGCGCGCTCGCCGATCATGATCGCCGGCGCGTTCGTGTTCCCGCCCGGGATGATCGGCATCACCGCGGCGTCCGCGACGCGCAGCCCGTCGACGCCGCGGACGCGCAGCTCGGGGTCGACGACGGCGCCCTCGTCGGTTCCGATCCGGCACGTGCCGACGGGGTGGTAGATGAGCTCCACGCGGCGGCGCAGGTCCTGCTCGATGTCGGCGCCCGTGTCGACGCCCTCGCCCGGGAACAGCTCGCGCCCGACGACCTCGCGCATCGGTCCGGTGGCGGCGATCTCGCGCGCCATGCGGATACCCGAGACCAGCGCGGCGACGTCCTCGGGCTCGGTGAGCGAGTTCGTGCGGATGCGCGGCTTGTCGCGCGGATCGGCCGAGCGCAGGCGCAGCTCGCCGCGGCTCCTGGGCGAGACGAGCACCGGGCCGATCGTCAGCGCGTGGCCGTCGTAGGTCGCGGCGCCGTGCTCGTAGAAGTAGGCGGGCGCGAAGTGAAACTGGATGTCGGCGGCGGGCAGGCCGGGGCGGCTGCGCACGAAGGCGAACGCCTCGGCGACCGTCGAGCTGAGCGGTCCCGTGCGGCGCGTGACCCACTCGAGCATCGCCTTGGGCTTCTCTGCGTCTGCCAGCGAGCCGCCGCCGGGCACGTCCCAGATGCAGACGTAGAAGGGGTGATCCTGCAGGTTGCCGCCGACGCCCGGCAGGTCGGCGACGACTGGGACGCCGACCTCACCCAGGTGGTCTGCGGGTCCGATGCCGGAGAGCATCAACAGCTGTGGCGAGCCGATCGCCCCCGCGGCGAGCACGATCTCCGAGGTCGCCGAGGCGAGCTGCTCGCGCCCCTTGGCGTCGCGGTAGCGCACACCCGTCGCGCGCGTCCCGTCGAGCTCGACCTTCAGCACCTGTGCGCCGGTGACGATCTCCAGGTTGGGGCGCTTGCGCGCCGGCTTCAGGTAGGCGTCGGCCGTGCTCCAGCGGCGCCCGCCGCGCTGGGTGACCTGCACCTTGGAGGCGCCGTCCTGCTCCGGCCCGTTGTAGTCGGCGATGTAGGGGATGCCGGCCGCCTCGGCGCCGGCGAGGAACGACTTCGTCAGCGCACGCGGCGAGCGCGAGTCCTCGACACGCAGCGGGCCGCCGACCGCGTGGTCATCGGACACGCCGCGCTGGTTGTCCTCGGCCTTCAGGAAGTAGGGCTTGACGTCCTTCCAGCCCCAGCCGGTCGCGCCCCCGGCCTCCCACAGGTCGTAGTCCAGCGGACGGCCGCGCACGTAGAGCATCGCGTTCATCGCGCTCGAGCCGCCCAGGCCCTTTCCGCGCGGCACGTACAGCGAGCGCCCGTCGCAGCCGGGCTCAGGTTCGGTCGCGTAGTCCCAGTCGCGCTTGCTGTGGAACTGCTGGGCGAACGCGGCCGGTATCACGACGCTCGGGTGGCGGTTCGAGCCGCCCGCTTCGAGCAGCAGCACCCGCGTGCCCGGATCCTCCGAGAGGCGGGCCGCGAGCGCGCAGCCCGCCGAGCCGGCACCGACGACGATCACGTCATGGGAGCTCATGTGGGCGATCCTAATGGCGCTTCTCATCCCCCGCTCGCGCCGGTACGGTCGGCGTTCCCGGGAATCGCTGCCAAGGAGGCCAGGCATGTCGTCCTACGACCATGGCGTGTACGACGCTCCGCTGCTCGGCGAGACGATCGGCGCCAACCTGCGCCGCACGGCCGCCGCGCGTCCGGCCCGCGAGGCGCTCGTAAGCGTGCACGACGGCGACCGGCTCACCTACCGGGAGCTCGATGCCGCCGTCGACCGACTCGCCACGGGGCTGCTGCAGCGCGGGATCGCGCGCGGGGACCGGATCGGGGTATGGGCCCCGAACTGCACGGGCTGGGCGCTGCTGCAGTACGCCAGCGCGCGCATCGGAGCGATCCTCGTGAACCTCAACCCGGCCTATCGCACGCACGAGCTCGCCTACGCGCTCGAGCAGTCGGGCACCCGGCTGCTCGTCGCGATGGCGCAGTTCAAGACGAGCGACTACCGGGCGATTGTCGAGGAGGTGCGCGGCGATCTGCCCGGCCTGACGGAGGTCGTCTTCTTCGGCGACCCCTCCTGGGAGGAGATCGCGGCGACCGCGCCCGACGCCGCCGCGCTCGCCGCGCGCGACGCCGCGCTGAGCTTCGACGACGCGATCAACATCCAGTACACGAGCGGCACGACCGGCGCCCCCAAGGGCGCCACGCTCACGCACCACAACCTGCTCAACAACGCCTACTTCGTCGGCGAGCTCTGCGGCTACAGCGAGGCGGACCGGATCTGCATCCCCGTTCCCCTCTACCACTGCTTCGGCATGGTCATGGGCAACCTCGCCGCCACCTCGCACGGAGCCTGCATGGTGTTCCCCGCCCCGCAGTTCGATGCCGAGGCGACGCTGCGGGCCGTGGCCGACGAGCGCTGCACGTCCCTCTACGGGGTGCCGACGATGTTCATCGCCGAGCTCGAGCATCCCGGGTTCGCAGGCTTCGACCTGCGCTCGCTGCGCACCGGCATCATGGCCGGCTCGCCGTGCCCGGTCGAGGTCATGAAGCGTGTGGTCGCCGAGATGCACATGAGCGAGGTGTCGATCTGCTATGGGATGACCGAGACGGCGCCGGTCGCCACGCAGACGCGCCGCGACGATCCGCTCGAGCGGCGTGTCGGCAGCGTCGGTCGCGCCGGGCCGCACGTCGAGGTCAAGATCGTGGACCCGCTGACCGGCCTCGTCGTGCCGCGCGGCGCCACCGGCGAGTTCTGCACGCGGGGCTACAGCGTCATGCTCGGCTACTGGGAGGCGCCCGAGAAGACCGCCGAGGCGATCGATGCCGCCGACTGGATGCACACCGGCGATCTGGCGACGATGGACGCCGACGGCTACTGCAACATCGTCGGGCGCATCAAGGACATGGTCATCCGCGGCGGGGAGAACCTCTACCCGCGCGAGATCGAGGAGTTCCTGCACGGTCACCCGGACGTCGCCGACGTGCAGGTGATCGGCGTGCCCGACGAGCGCTACGGCGAGGAGCTCTGCGCCTGGGTCCGCCTGCGCGAGGGCGCGCCGGCCGACGAGGAGGCCCTGCGTGCGTTCTGCCGCGGGCGCATCGCGCACACGAAGATCCCGCGCTACGTCGTCTTCGTCGACGAGTTCCCGATGACGGTGACCGGGAAGGTGCAGAAGTTCCGGATGCGCGAGATGACGGTCGAGCGGTTCGGGCTCGAGAGGGCCGCGGATGTGACGACCGCCTGAAGCCGACCCGCGGGCTCCCGCCCGCTACGTCGCCCGGTGCACGATCTCCCCGTCGACGACGGTCAGCACGACGGGAAGGTGGATGAGGTCGTCGGCGTCGCAGTCGACCGGATCGGATGCGAAGACGGTCAGGTCCGCGCATGCGCCCGGGCGGATCCGCCCGAGGCGCTCCTCGTCGCCGGCGACGTACGCCGCGCCGGTCGTGTAGCCCTCGAGCGCGGCGAGGGCGTCGAGCGCCTGGTCGTCGTAGGGCGCGCGGTCGCGCTCGCCCGGCGGGCGGCGCAGGCGGGTGCAGGCCAGGCCCTCGCGCGGGTCGAAGCGCGCGACCGGCCAGTCGGAGCCCAGCGCGATCGCCGCGCCGGACTCGCGCAGCGCGCGGATCTGGAAGGCGCGATCGCAGCGCTCGGGGCCCAGGCGACGCGACCAGTTGTCCTCGCGGTCGGGCTCGAGCCAGGCCATGTGCTGGGCCTGCATCGAGGCGACGACGCCCTGCGCGGCGAAGCGCGGCAGGTCCTGGGGCTGGAGCGTCTCGATGTGCTCGATGCGGTGCCGCACGCCCGGCGCCGCGCCGGCGTCGCGGTAGGCGTCGAGCGCCTCGCGCACGCCGCGGTCGCCGGTCGCGTGAGTCGCGCACTGGTAGCCGCGCTCGGCGAAGAACCGCACGGCGTCGCGGTAGTGCTGCGGGTCGGGCCAGAACGGGGCGAGCCCCTCGCCCTCGCTGTCGGCCTCGTAGAGCCAGCCGGTGCCGGAGTCGATGACGCCGTCGATGAAGAACTTCGCGGTGCCCGCGCGCCAGCGCCGGCCGGTCTCGTCGCGGTGGGGCGCGAAGCGCTCCCAGTCCTCGCGCGTCGACTCCGGCTGGATCCAGAACGGCGTGCGCACGCGGATCGCCAGGTCGCCGTTGGCCTCGAGCTCGCGCAGGAGGTCGAGCGTCTCCAGGCCGCCGTCCATCGCGTGCACGCCGGTGATCCCGACGGCGGCGAGACGGCGCAGCTGGTCGGCGCAGAGGCGGTAGTACTGCTCGTCGGTGACCTCGGGCATCGCGCTGCGCACGAGCTCCATCGCCGCGCGCTCGCGCAGCTCACCCGTCGGAATGCCGTCGACGCACACGACCTCGGCGTGCTCCTCGAACATGCGCGGGCCGTCGACGCCGGCGAGCTCGAGCGCGCGGGGGGTCGCGAGCGCGGTGTGGAAGTCGACGTAGGTCAGCAGCGCGGGGCCGCCGCCGGCCGCCTCCTCGATCAGCGCACCGGAGGTTCCCGACTCCGTGAAGGCGTTGTAGTCGAGCCCGTAGCCGAGCACCCACTCGCCCGGCGCGCAGCGTGCGCGCTCGTCGCCGACGCGCCGGCGCACCTCGTCGAGCGACGTGGCGCCCATCAGGTCGGCGCCGCGGGCGCCCACGGCGCCCAGGAACGGATGCAGGTGGCTGTCGATCAGCCCGGGAACGACGGCCGCCCCGGCCAGGTCGACGACCTCGGTCGACGCGCCGGCCAGCTCGAGGATCTCGGCATCGCCGCCGACGGCGACGATCATGCCGTCGCTGACGGCGATGGCCGTGGCGGCCGGGCGGTCCGGGTCCAGCGTGCGGACGGCGGCGCCCACCAGGGCGAGGTCGATCGTGCTCATGCAGGGGCTCCTTGGTCTTCGGGACGGCGGCGGCGCTCGGGCTTCCAGCCCGGGCGCGGGACGCTGGCGCGCAGCAGCTTCGTGTACTCGTCCTGCGGCGCGTCGAGGATCTGCGCGGTCGGGCCGCGCTCGACGACCTGCCCGCGGTGCATGACGATCGCCTCGTCGGTGATCTGCCGGACGACTGCGAGGTCGTGACTGATCAGGACGTAGGAGACGCCGGTCTCCTCGCGGATGTCGGCGAGCAGGTTGAGGATCTGCGCCTGGATCGAGACGTCGAGCGCCGCGACGGACTCGTCGAGGATGAGGACGCGTGGTTGCGCGGCGAGCGCGCGCGCGATCGCGATGCGCTGGCGCTGGCCACCGGAGAGGGCGCGGGGCAGCGCACGCCCCTGGCGCTCGTCGAGACCGACGAGGTGCAGGAGCTCTGCGCAGCGCGGCCGCCTCGCCGGCCACCGCGATGCAGGCGCAGCACCTCGTCCAGCGCCTGCTCGGCCGTCTGGCGCGGGTCAAGGCTCGAGTAGGGGTCCTGGAAGACGATCTGCACCTCGCTGCCGCGCCGGCGGCGCTCGCGCGCGACCCGCGCCGGCGTCGAGCGGTCGCGCCCGCAGGCGACGATCGTCCCGGCGGTCGGCGCCGTCAGGCCGACGATCATCTTCGCGATCGTCGTCTTGCCCGAGCCGGACTCGCCGACGATCGCCAGCGAGCCGCCCTCGCGGACCTCGAGGTCGACGTCGTCGACGGCGACGAGCTCGCCGTACTCCTTGCGCAGCCCGGAGGCCTCGAGCACGGCGTCAGGCACGGGCTGCCTCCCCTTCGCGGATCACCGCGATCATCTGCCCGCGCAGCTCCTGGGCGCGCCAGCAGCGCACCTGACCGTCGTCGAGCGCGTCGAGGGGCGGGCGCGCCTCGCGGCAGCGCTCCTGCGCGCAGACGCAGCGCGGGGCGAACGCGCAGCCCGCGGGAGCCTCGAATGCCGAGACCGGGCGGCCCGGGATCGCCGCCAGGCGGCGCGCACTCACGGCGACGTCGGGCCGCGCGGCGGCGAGCGCGGCCGTGTAGGGGTGCAGTGGGTCGCGATCGAGCAGCGAGGCGGCGCGGGTCTCGACGATCTGGCCCGGCGTACATCACGGCGGTGCGGTCGCAGACCGCTGCGGCCAGCTCGAGGTCGTGGGTGATGAAGAGCAGCGACATCCCGCGCTGGTGGCGCAGCTCGTCGAGGATCGCCATCACCTCGGCCTGGGTGGTCACGTCGAGCGCGGTCGTCGGCTCGTCGGCCAGCACGAGCCGCGGCTCACCGAGCAGCATCGTCGCGATCATGACGCGCTGGAGCAGGCCGCCGGACAGCTCGTGCGGGTACTGCTCCAGGCGCCGCTCGACCGTCGTCGATGCCGACCTCGCGCAGCGCACGGGCGGCGTGCTTGCCGGCCTCGGCGACCGCGACACCCTGCAGGCGCAGCGTCTCGGTCATGAAGTCGCCGATCCGCCGGACCGGGTTCACGTGCGCGCGCGGGTCCTGGAAGATCATCGCGACCTCGCCGCGGTAGCGGCGCAGATCGGCGGCGCCGAAGGTCAGGACGTCGCGGCCGTCGAAGCGCACCGCGCCGCTCGTCTGCGCGCCGCGCGGCAGCAGCCGCCCGATCGCGCGGGCGGTCATCGACTTGCCCGAGCCGGACTCGCCGACGAGCCCGAGCGCCTCGCCTTCGCCGATCGTCAGCGACACGTCGTGCAGCACTGTGCGCAGTTCGCCCTCGACCTGCAGGCGGGCGGTCAGGCCCTCGATCTCGAGCAGCGCGCTCATGTTCCCGCGGGGGCCGCCACCGTCGGCCGGCGCTCGCCGGCGCCCCACCAGGGGCGCACGGCCTCCAGCGCCGCACCGACGCGGAACACGGTCTCGTCGTCGTAGGTGCGGCCGGCGATCTGGATCCCGGTCGGCACGCCGTTGTCCGCGAAGCCGGAGGGCACGTTGAGCACCGGGCAGCGGCTCATCACGTTGAAGACCGGCGTCAGCATCCCGCCGAGATAGAAGTCGAGGTGCTCCCCGCCGACCTCGATGCCGTGGCCGACGTAGTCGTCGTCGGCGAGCAGGCCGCGCGTCCCGCAGGTCGGGCAGATCAGCGCGTCGTACTCCTCGAGCAGCGCGCCGACCGGTGCGTAGAGCCGTGCCTCGAGCTCGATCTCCTCCAGGAACGTGTGGCCGGCAGCGACCTCCGAGCACCAGCGCGCCATCTCGACCGCGTACCCCGTGACGAGGTCGGGATGCTCGCGCGCCTGCTCGCCGATCCAGTCGGCGAAGGCGAGGTGGAAGTGGATCGCCGTCGCGAGCTCGACCTCGGCGCGGGGCACGAGCACGTCGACGATGTCGACCTGCGCGCCCGCGCTGCGCAGCGCGTCCGCGACGGCGAGCGTGTTCGCGCGCACCTCCGGGTCGAGCGGCCAGTCACCGAGGTCGGCCGAGACGGCGATCCGCAGGCCCTCGATGCCGTCGAAGCGCTCCGGCAGCAGGACCTTGGGCCGCAGGCTCGTGATGTCCGAGGGGTCCGGTCCGGCGATCTGGTTCTGGTAGAGCGCGCAGTCGGCGACTGTGCGAGCCAGCGGACCGCAGTGGCAGTAGGTGTCGAGGTTGAACGGCGGGTCGACGGGCACACGGCCGTAGGGGGGCTTGAACCCGACCACGCCGTTGAAGGACGCCGGGATGCGGATCGAGCCGCCGATGTCCGAGCCGCTGGCGAGCGTCGTCGTTCCAGCCGCGAGCGCGGCGCCCGAGCCGCCCGACGAGCCCCCCACCCCGTATTCCGGGTTCCACGGGTTGCGGGTGACACCCCAGATCCGCGAGCTCGTGAAGCCGGCGCACGAGAACTCCGGCGCGGTGGCGCGGGCGTGGACGATCGCCCCGGCCTCGATGTGTCGGCGGGCGAACGCGGAGGTGTGCTCGGCGACGAGGTCCTTGTAGATGAGCGAGCCCTGGGTCCAGGGCTGCCCGGCGATCGCCTCCTCCTCCTTGACGGCCGTCGGGATGCCCTCGAGCGGCCGCGGCGTCTCGCCACCCGGTGCGTAGCGCGCCTCGGCGGCACGGGCCTGCTCGAGCGCCTCGTCGTAGAAGGTGTGACACAGGGCGTTGACCGTCGGCTCGACCTCGGCCGCCCGCGCGATGACGGCCTCCATCAGCTCGACCGGCGACAGCTCGCGTGCGCGGAAGCGCTCGATCGCCTCGGTCGCCGACAGGTAGTGCAGATCACTCATCGCTGCTCCTCGTTGCGCTGGGAGAGCCGCTCCCCCAGCAGGTTGACCGCCACGACGACGGCGACGATGCACAGGCCCGCCGACAGGGACTCGGCCGGGTAGCCCTGCAGGACGCCCGGCTGGCCCGTCGCGACCATGACGCCCCAGTCGGCCTGCGGCGGCTGCACGCCGAGCCCGATGAACGAGATCGCGGCGAGATCGACCATCGCGTAGCCGAACAGCAGCGTTCCCTGCGAGACGATCAGCGGCGCGACGTTGGGCACGAGGTGCCGCGTGCAGATCGCCCAGGCCGACAGGCCCTGGACCTCGCCCGCGGCGATGTACTCGCGCGCGCGTTCGCGAACCGCCGCGCTGCGCAGCACGCGGGCGATGTACGGCGTGTAGGCGACCGCCAGCGCCAGCGCGGCGGCCGTCAGCCCCGGGCCGAACACCGCTGCGGCCAGGACGGCCAGCAGGATGCCGGGGAAGGCGAACAGGATGTCCATGACGATCGAGATCCCCGAGTCCACCCAGCCCCCGCGCCAGGCGGCGACGATCGCGCACAGCGACGCCGGCGATCAGCGCGAGCGCGACGACGGCCGCCGGACCGAGGATCGACGTGCGCGCGCCCGCGAGCAGGCGCGAGAGCAGGTCGCGGCCCTGGCTGTCGAAGCCGAGCAGGTGCCCTGCGCCGGGGCCCGACGAACGAGTCGTTGAGGTTCGAGGCGTTCGGGTCGTGCGGGCGCGATCGCCGAGCCGATGATCGCGACCAGCAGCGCGACCCCGATCACGATCAGGCAGACGACGGCGACCTTGTCGCTGCCGGCGATCGCGCGAGTGCGGCGGCGGGCGGCGCCGGAGAGGCCGGGGACGGTCGGAACGGTGCTCATTCGGCGCGGCTCCCCAGCGCGACGCGCGGGTCGAGGAAGGCGTACAGGAGGTCGACGATGCGTGTTCGTGATGACGAACGCAGCAACGAGGATCAGCGCGATGCCCTGGACGACGGCGAAGTCCTTCGAGGCCGCGGCGCTGACGAGCGCGGAGCCCAGGCCGTTGAGGCTGAAGGCGCGCTCGACGACCGCCGAGAGCGCGATCAGCGAGGCGATCGTGATCCCCGTCACGGTCGTGATCGGGATCGCCGCGTTGCGCAGCACGTGGCGGCGGATGACCAGATGCCGAGGGCAGCCCGCGGCTGACCGCCGTCTGCACGTGCTCTCGCCCCATCTCCTCGCGCACGCTGACGCGCGTCACGCGCGCGACGATCGCCAGCGCCGACAGCGCCAGCGCGATCGCGGGGAGCGTCAGGTGCCAGAGCCGGTCGACGCCTCCGGTTCCCGCCCCGAGCGCCGGGAACCAGCCGAGCTTCACCGCGAAGACACGCTGATCAGCACGATCGCCGCGACGAACGACGGGATCGCGGCGAACACCGTGGTCCCCGCGATCACCGTCGTGTCGACGGCGCCGCGCCGCAGCCCGGCGAGGATCCCCGAGCCGATCCCGAACAGCAGGATCAGGATCGAGGCGTACGCCACCAGCTCGAACGTCACTCCCGCGCGCTCGCCGATCAGGGTGTTGACGCTCTCGCGCAGCGCGATCGACGAGCCGAGGTCCCCGTGCAGCGCCGACGTCAGCCAGTGCCAGTACTGCGCCGAGCAGCGGCTCGTTGAGGTGGTAGCGCGCCCGCAGCACCGCCAGTGCCTCCGGCGGCAGGGTTCTGCCGCCGGTGAGCACTGACAGCGGGTCGCCGGGGGCGATCGACAGCGACGCGTAGATGGCGAAGCTCGCGACGACCAGCGTCAGCACGAGCATCGCCAGCCGGCGTGCGACGAAGCGGATCATCTGTGCGCGCCCGCCGCTACCCGGCCGCGCCGATCGTCGTGGTCCACGGGCCGCCCATGTACTGGAAGGACGACGGCGCGCCGGTGATCTTCTTGTCCATGATCACGATCGTGTCGGGGAGTGCGAGCGGGATCCACGGCAGGGTCTGCATGATCAGGTCGCCGGCCTTGGCGGTCAGCTCCGCGCGGCGCTTCTGGTCGCGGGCCGTGCGCGCGCCGTCGAGCGCCGCGGTGATGCGCGGATCGGAGAACCCGTCGTAGTTCTGGCTCCCGCCCTTGGCCGCGAACGTGTTGTAGAGCGCGGCGGGGTCGGCGTAGTCGGGGTAGTTGACCGTCAGGAACCCATCAACGCCCTTGCGCGCGTTCGCGTCGGTGAAGAAGTTGATGTAGTTGGCCGCTGAGACGGACTTCAGCTTCGCCTTCAGGCCGATGCTGTCCGCCGCCTGGCGGACGGCGTTCGCCGCGGTCTCCAGCGAGTTGATCTCACTGCTGGTGCCGATCACGAGCGACTTCCCGGTGGCCCCGGCCTGCTGGACGAGCTGCTTGCCCTTGGCGACGTCGAGCGTCGGCTCGGGCTGGCCGTCCCAGTCCTTCTGGAAGACGTCCTTCTCGTAGCCCCAGGTGCCCGGGTTGGCGAGCGTGCGCGGCAGCTGCGCGTAGCCCTTGTAGAGCGTGTTGATGTAGGCCTGCCGGTCGATCGCCATCGACAGCGCCTGGCGCACCTTCACGTCACCGAGAACGCCGCTCAGGCTCGAGATCACGAGCGCGTCCGAGGCGAACGACGGGCCGGCGTGGACCGTGACCGCGCTGCTCGCCTTGAGCTGGTCCAGCGTCGTCAGCGGCTGCGGGTAGGTACCGGAGATCTCGTTCGTCAGCAGGCCGGAGGTGAGGCTCGAGTCGTCGGGGACGCCCTTGAAGGCGATCGAGGCGGTCTTGGGCTTCAGCGCGGTGTCCCAGTAGCCGTCGTTCTTGGCGACCGTCAGCGCGTTGCCGGGCTTCCAGGACTTGAGCTCGAAGGCGCCGGTGCACATCGTGCCGCCGGCCGGTGTGCCGAACGTCTTGCCCTTGGACTCGACGTAGGCCTTCTCGAGCACGATGCCGGGCATCTGCGAGAGCTCGCCCTGCAGCCAGTTGTCGGGCTTGCTGAGCTTGATCGTGACCTGGTCGCTGCCGGTGGCCGCGATCGATTTCACGTTCTGGAACACGAGCCCGTAGAAGCCGGCGAGCTTGGCGTTCGTGTTGCGTTGCAGGCTGTAGACGACGTCCTCGGGCGTGACGTTGTGCCCGTCCCAGAACTTCGCGGACGTGTTGATCGTCAGGACGAGGGTGCGGTCGTCGGGGGTGTCGACCTTGGTCGCCAGGCCGGGCTTGTAGGAACCGTCGGGCTGCTGCTGGAGCAGCGAGTCGCACATCGAGGTGATGACGGTGTTCTCCGGGTAGTCGAACGCCTGGATCGGATCGAGCGTGCCCACCTCGCGGTAGGTCGCCCAGCTGATCGGACCGGCGTCCCCGGTCGCGGCGGGCGTCGTCGGCGAGAGGTTCGCCGTCGATCCCGACGACGAGCTCGTTGTCGAGCCGCCCGCGGACTTGCCGCAGCCGGCGATCGCCAGGACGATGAGCGCTGCGGCGGCGAGCGCCGCCCAACGGCCGATGTGCATCAGGGCCTCTCCTTGGTGGTTGCGCGCCTGTGGGCGCGCTTCGTCCTCGCGCCGGACCGCGCGAGCTTCTCGATGGCGTCGATCAGCATCTCGACGCCGAGGTCGTAGACCTCGTCCTGGTCCGGGAACAGATGTGGCGCCGACTCCACGCAGCGCGGGAACTCGTCCGGCGGGAGCGCCGCGTAGGTCCGGCGCACGGCCGGGAGCGTCTCCGGCCCCCAGTCGTCGAGCATCAGCTGGCCGATGAAGAGCCCCGAACCGACGGCGTAGTTCGTCATGAGCTGGTAGGCGAGCGCGCGGCCGCGCGGATCCAGGCCCGCGTCGGCGAAGATCCCGAGCGCGTCCTCGGCGATCCGCTCGAGCCCCGGCGTGTCGTCCGGCTGGTGGGCGAGGTGCGATGCGAAGTCGGGGTTCGACCGGTAGAGGTCGAGCGCGCCGTGCAGCTGCCGGCGCAGGCGCTCCTGCCACGGGAGCTGCGGGTCGGCGACCGGGATGCTCGCGAACGCGCGGTCGGCGAGCTCCATGACGAGCTCGTCCTTGTCGCGGAAGTGCCGGTAGACCGCCGTCGGATCGGCGCCGAGCTCGGTGCCGATGCGACGCATCGTGAGGGCGCCGAGGCCTTCCTCGTCGAGGATCCGCTGCGCCGCCCCGACGATGACCTCACGGTCGAGCCGCACCGCGTGGCCACGCGCGGCATCGTCCGTCGGGTCTCCTCCCCGGGCCATCATGGTGCGGCAACGTACCCGGTGACAACGTCGCTGTCAACTGTGTTGACATCAGCGTCGGGGATGACGACAATCCCGCCCCTGATGCGGTCCTCCGATTCCTCCGAGCCGGCGCACCCCGCGCTCGCGGACGCCGAGCGGCGCTCGTACTGGCTCGACCGCCCGGGCGCGCCGGAGCCTGCGCCGACGCTCGAGGGCGCGCACACGGCCGACCTGCTGATCGTCGGCGGCGGCTTCACGGGCCTGTGGGCCGCGCTCGCCGCCAAGGAGGCCGATCCCGGCCGCGAGGTCGTGCTGCTCGAGGCCGAGCGGATCGCCTTCGGCGCCTCCGGCCGCAATGGCGGCTTCCTCAGCTCATCGCTGACGCACGGGCACGCCAACGGGCTCGAGCGCTGGCCGGCGGAGATGCCGCAGATCGAGCGCCTGGGGCGCGAGAACCACGCCGCGATCGCGGCCGCGATCGAGCGCCACGCGATCGACGCCCGCCTCGAGGAGCACGGCGCGCTGAACGTCGCGACCGAGCCCCACCAGCTCCCCTGGCTCGAGCAGATCGCCGCGCACGCGCGGCAGTTCGGCTGGACGGCCGACGTGCTCGACCGCGACGCCGTTCAGTCGCAGGTCCGCTCCCGGACCTATCTGGGCGGCGTCTGGCAGCGCGACGGCGAGGCGCTCGTCGACCCCGCTGGGCTCGCGTGGGGCCTGGACCGCGCGATCCGGCGGCTCGGCGCGCGCGTCTTCGAGCGCTCGGCGGTTCGCGCGCTGCGCCGTGACGGCGCGGGCGTACTGGCCGTCACCGGCGCCGGAACGGTGCGCGCACGGCGGGCGATCCTCGCGACGAACGCCTTCCCGCCGCTCGTCCCGCAGGTGCGCCGCTACATCGCGCCGGTCTACGACTACGTGCTGGTCACCGAGCCGCTGACGGCGGCTCAGCAGGCGGCGATCGGCTGGGAGGGCCGGCAGGGGCTCGCGGACCTCGGCAACCAGTTCCACTACTACCGCCGGACCGCCGACGACCGGATCCTCTGGGGCGGCTACGACGCGATCCACTTCTACGGCAGCCGCGTGGCGCCCGACCTGGACCAGCGCCCCGCGTCCTTCGACATCCTCGCGCGCAACTTCTTCGCGACCTTCCCCCAGCTCGCGGGCGTCCGCTTCAGCCACCGCTGGGGCGGCGCGATCGACACCTGCAGCCGCTTCAGCGTGATGTTCACGCGCGCGCTCGGCGGGCGCGCGGTCTACGTCGGCGGCTTCACCGGCCTCGGGGTCGGGGCGAGCCGGTTCGGAGCGCTGACCGCGCTCGACCTCGCCGACGGCCGCGACACCGAGCGCACGCGCCTGGAGCTGGTCCGCCGGCGCCCGATCCCCTTCCCACCTGAGCCGCTGCGCTCGGCCGGCATCGAGATCACCCGCCGCGAGCTGGCCCGCGCCGACCGCAACGCCGGGCGCCGCGGGCTCTGGCTGCGGACGCTCGACCGCCTGGGCATGGGCTTCGACAGCTGAGCGGGCCGCGCGGCACCGGCGGGTACGTCGCACGCGCGGGCGCGCACTGCGGGCAAGAGGAGGCCGGCCCGCACGCCGGACGCGATCCGTGTCAGCCACCGGCGAAGCCTGCGGGCGATGATGGTTTCGCTCGCTGTCCGAGGTCAACCATCATCAGTGACCGGGGAGATCGCCGGCGATGACGATTCCGCTCGCCACGCGAGGTCAACCATCATCGGCCGCCACAGGCGCGGGGGCACGGGCGGCCCGCCCCGGGCTCCGGCCGACCACCAGCCCCGTCGACACCGACGGCTACCGTTGACGGGCCGATGGAGCTCGCGCCCGACACACCGAACGTCGAGCTGCGCAGGAGCCCCGACGGCGAGCCGATCGTCGTCCTCGCCTTCCCCTACGACGCGCGGATCGTCAATGCCGTGCGGCGCGTGCCCAACCGCCGCTTCGACTGGGACCGCAAGGAGTGGTCGGCGCCCGCCGACGACTGGAGCGGCGTGCACGTCGCCGAGGTCCTCGCGCAGTTCCCCGAGCTGACGACGAGCGCCGAGGCCGCGGCCTGGCTGGCGGCGATCGACCGCCGCTGGGTCGGCCACGTCAGCACGATGCGTCACGACGGGCGCGGCTGGTTCGCGCTGCGCACGCGCGCGGGCACCGTCCCGGAGGAGCTGCTCGACGGCGCGGTCGAGCACGCCGGCGTCCTCCTCGTGCCGTTGACGCAGGACGCCGAGCGGGTGCTGCGCGAGCAGCGCTCGGCGCGCTTCGACGCGGGCGCGGACCGCTGCCTGAACGCGCTCGAGCTCGGCGACGACCCGCCGCCCGCGCGCCTCTGCGCGAGCGAGCGCGTCGACGGCGACTGCCTGCGCCTCGAGGTGCTCTGGGACCCGGACGTCGGCACGGCGTTCGAGAGGCTGCCGGCCGCCGAGGGCAAGCGCACGGTGCCGACAGACCCCTGGCTCGTCGAGCAGCTCGACGCGTTCATCGCCCTGCACGACGTCGCGCTGACCGGCTCGGCAGCGACCGTCCTGCGCGGGCTGCGCGCCGAGGCCGACGCGGCGAACGTCGAGATCCGCCGCTCGCGCGCCATCCACGGCGAACCGCTGCCCGAGATCGCCGCGCGGCTCGGGGGGACGCTCGAGCCGTTCCAGTGGGCGGGCGTGCGCTACGTGCTCGATGCGCGGCGCGCGTTCCTGGCCGACGAACAGGGGCTCGGCAAGACCGTCGAGGCGCTCGCCGCGCTGGAGGCCGACGACGCCTACCCCGCGATCATCGTCTGCCCGGCATCGCTGAAGCTCAACTGGGAACGCGAGGCGGCGCGCTGGCTGCCGCACCGCAGCGTCGCCGTCGTCGAGGGCCGCAGCGCGGTACCGCCGACCGGCGACCTGACGATCGTGAACTACGAGATCGTCGCCGCGCACCGCGACGAGCTGGCGCGGCTGCACCCGCGCGCGCTCGTGGTCGACGAGTCGCACTACTGCAAGAACCCGAAGGCCAAGCGCACTCAGGCGGTCCGGCGCCTGGCGCAGAGCGTCGAAGCCGACGGGCTGCGCCTGGCGCTCACGGGGACGCCGGTGCTCAACCACGCCGACGAGCTGATCGCGCAGCTGCGCGTGATCGGGCGGCTCGACGACTTCGGCTCGGGCGCCCGCTTCTCGCGCGAGTTCCGCGGCGCCCAGAGCGAGGAGCGCCTGCACTGGCACCTGCGCCGGCGCTGCTTCGTGCGGCGGCTGAAGTCCGAGGTGCTGCCCCAGCTGCCGGCCAAGCGCCAGGTCGTCGTGCCGATCGCGCTCGACAACGTGCGCGAGTACCGCCTGGCGGAGAAGGACGTGATCGAGTGGCTGCGCGCGCAGCCACTCGACCTCAAGGAGCTGAACGCGAAGATCGCCGCGACGCTGCGCGCCGAGCGCCTGGCCCAGCTCGGCACGCTGCAGCGCCTCGCCGGGCGCGGCAAGCTGCACTCGGCGCTGGCGTGGATCCATGACTTCCTGGCCTCCGGCGAGGCGCTCGTCGTCTTCGCTCGTCACGTCGACGTGCAGGAGGCGGTGCTGGAGCGCTTCCCCGGTGCGCTGCACCTGCTCGGGCGCGACCCCGCCGCCGCGCGCGAGGAGAGCATCGCCGCCTTCCAGGACCCTGAGGGCCCGCAGCTGATCGTCTGCGCCACGCGCGTCGCCGCGCAGGGCATCACGCTCACGCGCGCCTCCAACGTCGCGTTCCTGGAGCTCGAGTGGACGCCGGCGATGCACGACCAGGCCGAGGACCGCTGCCATCGCATCGGCCAGCGCGACGCCGTCACCGCCTGGTACCTGCTCGCCGCCGACACGATCGACGAGACGATGGCCAAGCTCATCCAGCGCAAGCGCCAGGTCGTCGCGGCGGTGACCGACGGGCGCGAGCTGGAGACGGACGGCATGGTCGACGCCGTGATCCGCGAGCTGCGCGACGGCCGGCCCTTCCAGCACCTGCGACCGGTGGCCTGATGACGCGCGCGCAGTGGGCCGCGGTGGCGGGCGCCGCGCTCGTCGCGGGCGCGCTGTCGCTGCTGCTCGCCTCCGCACTGGGCTACGACGCCTACGCCTGGCAGGTCTGGGGCCGCGGGCTCGCGCACCTGGATCTCGACACGACGAGCGGGCCTTCGTGGAAGCCGCTGCCCGTGCTCGTCGATGCGCCGCTCAGCTTCCTGGGGAACGCCGCACCGCTGATCTGGCTGGCGCTCGTGCGCGCGGTCGCGCTGCTCGCGCTCGTCCTCGCCCACCGCCTCGCAACGCGGCTCGCGGGGCCGGTCGCCGGCGGTGTCGCGGTCGTCGGGCTGGCGCTCGGCGCCGACCTCTACCGCACCGCGCTGCTCGGCTCCTCGGAGCCGCTGCTGATCGCGTTCGCGCTCGGCGCGTTCGAGGCGCATCTCAGCGGCCGCCGGCGCCTGGCGCTGTGGTGCATCGCGCTCGCGGGCCTGATCCGTCCCGAGGCCTGGCCGTTCCTCTGGCTCTACGCGGCGTATCTGTGGCGCGCCGAGCCCGCGACGCGGCGGCTCGTCACGCTGCTGGCGATCGCGCCGCCGGCGATCTGGCTGGGGCTGGACTGGATCGGCTCCGGGAACCCGCTCAACGCGGGCGCGCGGGCCCACGAGCCGGCGGCCGGCAGCATCGCCGACGCGCGCTTCCCCGCGTTCGAGGTCCTGCGGCGCAGCGTCGATGCCGTCCTGCTGCCGGTCTTCCTGCTGGCGGCAGGTGCGACGGTTGCGGGCGCGCGCCGCCGCGAGCGCGCCGTCATCGAGATCGCCGCCGTCGCGCTGGCGTGGATCGCGATCGTCGCGATCCTCAGCCAGGGCGGCTATCCGGGTCTGCAGCGCTATCTCGCCGTGCCCGCTGCGCTCATGTGCGTGCTGGCGGGCGTCGGCGCGGCCTGGATGTTCGCGGCGCTCCCCGGCCGCGGGTTCCGCACGGCGGCGGCCGCCGTGCTGATCGTCGTCGGCTTCGCGTTCGCCTTCCCGCCGATGCGCCAGGACGGGCGCCTGCTGAGCGTCGCGCGCGCCCAGACCGACCAGCTCAGCGAGCTGCGCCGGGCGATCGACCGCGCCGGAGGCGCACATGCGGTGAACGCCGCCGGGAAACCTGCGGTCAATCCCTGGCTGCAGACGGCGCTCGCGTGGAACCTGCACACCGGGCTGCCGCAGGTCCAGCCGACGTGGGGCTCGACGCGCCGGCATCCGGGCTGGAAGCCGCCGGCGATGGTCTTCCGCGCGCCTGCGCGCCTGGCGGGCCCCAGGCCCGCGCTGGGCCCCGCGGTCAGCGCCCGGCCGGTCGCGGCCGCCGGGCGCTGGCGCGTGCTGCTCGCGGGCTGAGCGAGCGCCCGGGCGCTACTGCGCCTGGTCCTCGGCCTCGATCTCCTCCGCGAGCTCGAGGATGACGATCCCCAGCGCGTCGGTGATCTTGAGGGCCGCGGACGCCGTGCGCGGCGTGCCGATGATCGGCGCGATGGCGATCAGGATGTTCTGGACCTGCTCGACGGTGACGCCGGCGTCCAGCGCGGGGCCGATGTGCAGGAGATACGACGCCGCCGGCGCATCGACGGCCGCCAGCGCGGCGAACCGCACGGCCAGGAGCGAGTTGGCGTCCAGCCGGCAGCGCGCGATCGACTCCTCGGTCATCGCCGCGAGCGTGTCGAGGACGGGGTTCTCGGAGGGTGCGTCGGTCATGGCTGTCCTTTCGGGTCGGGGGCGCATGAGTGAGCGGACCGTACTCCCGTCCGCGGGCTCCCGCGTCCTCCCTTCACGGCGACAGCGGTGTCGACGCCGCTACGCCTGCGCGGGGGCCGGCGCGGCTTCGCCCCGGGCCGGCTCGGGTGCGCTCATCGGGGCCGGGCGCAGCAGCGTCGCGCCGAGCACCGCGGCTCCGGCCGCGAACAGGGCGCCCACGACGAACGCGAGGTGATAGCCGCCGACGAGCGCGTCGAGGTGCCCGGCGCCGCCACCGCGCAGGCTGTCGGTTCGCGACGCCGCGATGCTCGCCAGCACCGCCAGGCCGAGCGCGCCGCCCATCATGAACGCCGTGTTGACGACGCCCGATGCCAAGCCGGACTCGCGCGGCTCGACGTCGTTCATCGCCGCCAGCAGGATGGGGTTGAACGCCATGCCGGCCCCCACACCGAGCAGGATCATGGGCCCCAGGACATCGGGCACGAAGCTCCCGCCGACCGGAGCGCGGGCGAACAGCAGCAGCCCTGCGGCGGCCAGCGCGAGGCCGGCGGCCAGCGGCGGCCGCACGCCGAAGCGCATGACGAGCCGCGCCGACAGGCCCAGCGAGAAGGCGCCCATGATCAGGTTCGTCGGCAGGAAGGCCAGGCCGACGTCGAGCGGGCTGTAGCCCAGCACCAGCTGGAGATAGAGCGCCGACATGAAGAACCAGGCGAACATCGCCGCGGCCCACAGCACCCCGACGGCGTTGGAGACCGCGATGTTGCGCCGGCGCACGACCCGCAGCGGCATCAGCGGGGCCGCGACGCGCGCCTCGATCGCGAGGAACAGCGCGAGCAGCGCGGCTGCGGCGGCGAGCAGCCCGAGCGTCCGAGCCGACGTCCACCCGGCGTCGTTGCCGCCGACGATCGCATAGACGGCGAGCATCAGCGCAGCGGTGACCGTCACGGCGCCCCATACGTCGAGGCGGCCCGTCGCCGCGCCGCCCTCGCCCGCCGGCAGCAGCGCGAGCGTGGCGAGGAACACGCCGGCGCCGATCGGGATGTTGATCAGGAAGATCCAGTGCCACGAGAGCGCGTCGGTGATGACGCCGCCGAGCAGGACGCCCAGCGTGCCGCCTCCGGCCAGGACGAAGCCGAACACGCCCATCGCCCTGGCGCGCTCGCCGGGCTCGGTGAACAGCACCATGATCAGCGACAGCGCGACGGCCGAGACGACCGCGCCGCCGAGGCCCTGCACCGCGCGCGCGACGACGAGCATCTCCTTCGAGCCCGCGAGCCCGCACGCGAGCGAGGCCAGGGTGAAGAACACGATCCCCGAGAGGAACAGGCGGCGGTGGCCGTAGAGGTCGCCGAGACGCCCTCCGAGCAGCAGGAAGCCGCCGAAGGTGAGCATGTAGGCGTTGACCACCCAGGCCAGCGACGTCGCCGAGAAGCTGAGATCGGCGCGGATCGACGGCAGCGCGACGTTCACGACGGTCGAGTCCAGGACGATCATCAGATCGCCCAGGCACAGGACGATCAGCGCCAGCCAGCGGCGGCGGTCGTGGTCGAGCGCAGCGGTCGTGCGGGGGCCGGGACGGAGTCTTGTGCGGGGCATCGTCTTCGGGGTCACGGTATTGAGACGTCCGGCCCGAGCGGAACTCAGCGGTCGGAGCGGTACTCGTAGTTGCTCGCGAAGCCGCAGCGTCCGCTGAAGCCGAAGCGCAGCGGCTCGCTGTCGACCTGCTGGCCTCGACGTAGGGCCCGGCCACGCGCCAGGAATGGCCCTTCTCAGCGCAGCGCTGCGGCCTTGGCCGTGCGCGGGTCCGAGCCGATCTGCTGCGCGCCGACCCAGTCGTCGAGCTCCTGCCAGCAGTCGTAGAGCCAGGCGACGCGCTCGTCGTGGCCCTCGGGGATCTCCGCGCGGGGGTGACGCCAGAAGCGCACCCGGACGGTCGTGCCGACCAGCGCGCCGCTCCACACGTCGCTGACGTACTCGAACCCGTCGAGGCCGACGTGGCCGATCACGACGACGTCCGCACCGGCCGCCTCGTCGATCAGCGCCAGCGGGCCGCCGAGGCGCGGCGGGAGCAGGTTGTGCAGCCGCGCGGCGAGCAGGCCGACGGCGGGGTCGCTCGCGGCGATCGACGCCTGCGCGCGCGCGAGCTTGGCCGGCGTGTAGCGCGTGCCCTCCGGGTACACGAGGATGCCCTCGCGCGCGCCGAGATCCTCGGCGAGCACACGCACGCGTGCGACCTCTGCGGCGGCGTCCCCCGACGCGCGCCGCACGAAGCAGGTCGGGATCCAGTGGCCCCCGATGTCGAGCGTCGGGACCTTCGCCAGCTCCGCCTTGAGCACGTAGCGCAGGTCGATGCGGTGCGGGCGGCTGACGAGCGCGGCGGGCAGCGCGTTGTCGATGATGCTCGCGTGGCGGATCAGGAAGACCGCCGGGACCGGCTCGACGAGCTCGTCGCCCTCGACCGCGAAGCGCAGGCCGAAGATCCGCCGCACCCCCGCGAGCTGGCCTGCCGCCCAGCCGGCCTGCAGGTCGTAGACGCGGCGCCGGCGTGCGGGCGAATCCCCGCCGAGCGGGCCGCCGGTGCGCAGCCACGCCCACGCGAGGCTCACCACGCCGAGCAGGTCGCGGAACAGGAACCACCACGCGAACGCGAGGATGCGCACGGCCATCCACGGCTTGCGCCGGCGCACCCACAGCACCAGGTCCGCAAGCGCCGCGCCCAGGAGCAGGACGGGTGCCAGCACCGTCACGAGGACGAGCAGCAGCGCCTCGGCGAGGATCGTCGCCGACAGGCGGGCGGCGCGGCCCAGCACGGACCCCTCAGGTGAGAGCAGCGACAGGGCGGCGCGTCAGTTCCGGCGCTCGGATGCGGTGCGGTGCGCCATGCCCGACACGGTACTCACATCTACGTCGGCTCGGGCTCCATCCGGATCGCGCCGCAGGGGCATTCCTGCGCGCAGATGCCGCAGCCCTTGCAGAAGTCCAGGTCGAACGCGTAGCCGTCGGCCGCGTCGATCTTCAGCACCGCGTTGTCCGGGCACACGCCGTAGCAGTTGTCGCAGCCGAAGCAGTTCCCGCAGGACAGGCAGCGGCGTGCCTCGAAGAGCGCGTTGGACTCGTCGAGCCCGAGCGCCACCTCGTCGAACGTCGAGCGGCGGCGCACCGCGTCGAGCTGCGGCGCGACCGTCTTGGGCGCGTCGGCGTAGTACCAGGTGTTGAGCTGGTCGAACGTCGCGAGCTCCGGGCGCGCAGGGTGCTCGTAGACCTCGCCGCGCAGCCAGGCGTCGATGTTGCGCGCCGCCTGCTTGCCGTGGCCGATGCCGACGGTCACCGTGCGCTCGGCGGGCACCATGTCGCCACCGGCGAAGATCCCGGGGTGGCCGGTCATCATCGTCGGGTCGACCTGCACCACGCCGTCCTCGATCTCCAGCCCCGGCACGCCGTCGAGCAGCGAGAGGTCCGCCTCCTGGCCGAGCGCGAGCACGAGCGAGTCGGCCTCGAGCTCCTCGAGCTCGCCCGTCGGCTGGGGGAAGCCGCTCTCGTCGAGCTCCATCTTCTCGAGCACGAGCCGCCCCTCGTCGGCCTGGCGGATCGTCGAGAGCCATTTCATCATCACGCCCTCGTCGAGCGCCTCCTCGACCTCGAAGTCGTGCGCCGGCATGCGGTCGCGGGTGCGGCGGTAGACGACGATCGCCTCGGTCGCGCCGAGCCGCTTCGCCGTGCGGGCGGCGTCCATCGCCGTGTTGCCGCCGCCGTAGACGACGACCCGGCGCCCGAGCAGCGGGCGCTCCTCCCCCTCCATGCTGCGCAGCAGCGACACCGCGTCGAGGATGTGCGCCGCCTCGCCGGCGGGGATGTACGCGCGCTTGCCGATGTGCGCGCCGACCGCCAGGAACGCGGCATCGAAGCCGCCATCGGCCATCGCCGCGCGGATGTCGGAGACCTTGTGCTCCAGCTCGAGCGTCACGCCCAGGTCCAGGATCCGCTGGATCTCGGCCTCGAGCACGTCGCGCGGCAGCCGGTATGTCGGGATGCCGAAGCGCATCATGCCGCCGGCCAGCGGCCCGGCCTCGCGGATCGTCACCGCGTGGCCGCGGCGCGTCAGGTGGTAGGCGGCCGAGAGCCCCGACGGGCCCGCGCCGACGACGAGCACGCGCTTGCCGGTGGGTGCCGCGTCCGCCGTCAGCTGCCAGCCGCGCTTCAGCGCCTCGTCGCCGAGGAAGCGCTCGACGGCGTTGATGCCGACGCTGCTGTCGAGCTGCGCCCGGTTGCACGCGGTCTCGCACGGGTGGTAGCAGACGCGGCCCATGACGGCGGGCAGCGGGTTGTCCTCGACGAGCCGCCGCCAGGCGGCCTCGTAGTCGCCGGACTCCGCGTGGTAGAGCCATTCCTGGACGTTCTCGCCGGCGGGGCAGGCGTCGTTGCAGGGCGGCAGGCGGTGCGCGTAGACCGGGCGCTCGTCGCGCCAGGAGCCGGTGTGGTTGGCGCGGCTCGAGCCGACGTCCAGCGTGATCGCGAACGGCTTCTGCATCAGGCCTCCTCGACGGCCTCGCCGAGCAGGCCGAAGCGGCGGATGTTGCGGTCGGCGCCCGCCTGGATCCGCGCGATCACGGCCGTGTTCTCCTGCGGGCGGAAGAGGTGGGCGAACCGCTTCTGCGGGCGCAGGTACTCCTCGACGGGCAGGCGCCGGCGGATCTTCGAGACCCCCGTCAGCTCGCCGTCGCGCGCCTCGAAGACCGGGAAGATGCCGGTCTCCTTCGCCAGCCGCGCGATCCGGATCGTGTCCTTGGACGCGGTGCCCCAGCCGAGCGGGCACGGGACGAAGACGTGCAGGTAGCGCGCGCCGCGCAGCTCCATCGCCGTCTGCACCTTGGCCTCGAGGTCGTGCAGCTCGGCGACGGTCGCCGTCGCGACGTAGGGGATCTCGTGCGCCATCGCGATCAGCGGGGCGCTCTTGCCCTGACCGAAGACGTTCCCCGGCTCCGGGCCGACCGCCTGGGTGGTCGCCGTGCGCGCGGCCGGCGGCGTGGCGCCCGAGCGCTGCACGCCGGTGTTCATGTAGGCCTCGTTGTCGTAGCAGATGTAGAGCACGTCGTCGTTGCGCTCGAACATCCCGGACAGGCACGCGAAGCCGATGTCGACGGTGCCGCCGTCGCCGCCCTGGCCGACGACGCGCACGTCCTCGCGGCCCTTCGCGCGCAGCGCGGCGGCGATGCCGGTCGAGACGGCCGGGGCGTTGCCGAACAGCGAGTGGATCCAGGGGATCTGCCACGAGGTCTCGGGGTAGGGCGTCGAGAAGACCTCCAGGCAGCCGGTGGCGTTGGCGGCGATCAGCTGCCCGTTCGTGGCGCGCATCGCGGCGTCGAGCGCGTAGCGCGCGCCGAGCGCCTCGCCGCAGCCCTGGCAGGCGCGATGGCCCGCAGGTGATCGAGTTCGTGCGCTCCTCGCCGGCCTGGAGCGAGCGCTGCTCCGGATCGAGCAGCCGGTTGCCGACCGCGAAGCTGCCGGTCTGGTAGTAGCGGATCGCCGGGGCGCGCATGAGGATCAGACCGCCCGCGACGCGACGGCGCCGATGTCGCGCAGGATGTTCTCGGCGTGCGGACCGGAGGTGCGCGAGCTGCGCGTGCGCTCGAGCTCGCGGTTCACGACGTCCCAGTCCATGTCGAGGAAGGTCAGCGGCTCGAGCCGGTCGGCGACGGCGTCGCGGAAGAGGCCGCGCAGCGAGTCCTTCGTGATCGCGCGCCCGCCGAGCCCCGCGATGACGGTGGAGCCGTGCAGCTGGATCCCCGACAGCGCGCTGCGCACGTTCTCCGAGACGATCCCGCCGATGCCGACCGCGAGCGCCTTCTCCAGCACGACGACGCGCTGGGCGTGCCCGAGCGCCGCGCGCACCGCGGCCAGCGGGAACGGGCGGAACGAGCCGATCCCGACGACCCCGATGCTGACGCCCTCCTCGCGCAGCTCGTCGACGACGTCCTCGATCGTCCCGAGCACGGAGCCCAGCGCGACGACGATCGTCTCGGCGTCCTGCGCGCGGTACTCGCGCACCAGCCCCCCGGAGCTGCGCCCGAAGGCCTGCTCGAAGTCCGCAGCGATCTGCGGGATCAGCTCCAGCGCCTGGAGCTGCTTGGCGTGCGCGAGGTACTTGACCTCCATGAACGCCTCAGGCCCGACCATCGCGCCGATCGAGACCGGCTCGTCGGGGTCCAGGACCTGGCGCGGGACGAACGGCGGCAGGAACGCGTCGACCTGCGCCTGCTCGGGGATGTCGATGCCCTCGAAGGCGTGCGTGAGGATGAAGCCGTCCATGCAGACCATCACCGGGGTCGAGAGCTCCTCGGCGAGCCGGAATGCCTGGACGTGCAGGTCGACGGCCTCCTGGTTGGTCTCCGCGTAGAGCTGGATCCAGCCGGAGTCGCGCTGGGACATCGCGTCGCTGTGGTCGTTCCAGATGTTGATCGGCGCGCCGATCGCGCGGTTGGCGACGGTCATCACGATCGGCAGACCCAGCCCGGAGGCGTTGTAGAGCGCCTCGGCCATGTACAGCAGGCCCTGGCTCGCCGTCGCCGTGTAGGCGCGCGCGCCGGTCGCCGAGGCGCCGATCGCCACGGACATGGCCGCGAACTCGGACTCGACGTTGACGAACTCGCAGGGCGCCAGCTCGCCGGACTTCACGAGCTGCGAGAGGCCCTCGACGATGTGCGTCTGCGGCGAGATCGGGTAGGCGCAGATGACCTCCGGGCGGCACAGCGCGACGGTCTCCGCGACCGCGCGCGAGCCCTCAAGCTGTCGCAGCATCGGCGAGCTCCCGCATCTCTTCGGTGACCCAGGCGTGGGCGGCCTGGGCGGCGGCGATGTTGCCCTCGCCGACGGCGCCGGAGAACCGCTCGCCGATCGCGTGCGAGACGGCGTCGAGCGAGATCAGCTCGCTGAGCGCGGCGAACCCGCCCAGCAGCGCGGCGTTCCCGAGCGGGCGGCCGGTGTGCTCGCGCGCCAGGTCGGTCGCCGGCACGGTGAGCAGGCGCTCGCTGCGGAACCCGGCGACGAAGTCCCCGAGCCCGAGGTCGCCGAACGAGCGCGCGGTGTTGATCAGGATGAAGCCCTCTGGCCGCAGCCCGTCGAAGACGTCGACCTGGTGGAGCAGCGTGGGGTCCTGGACGATCAGCGCGTCCGGCGAGACGACCGGCGCGCGCACGCGGATCGGCCGATCGTCGATCCGGCAGAAGGAGACGACCGGCGCGCCCATGCGCTCGGAGCCGAAGCTCGGGAACGCCTGCGCGTGGCGGCCCTCCTCGAATGCGGCGACCGACAGCAGCTCCGCTGCCGTGACGACTCCCTGGCCTCCCCGGCCGTGGATGCGGACCTCGAACACGTCGTCCGCATGCTTGCGCGTGCGGACGGGCGACGCAAACGGGTGAACTACGGAGCCCGGATCGCGGATGGCCGCCGCAACGCTCGCCGGCCGCCGGAGTACGTGTTGACGGCCGCCCGCGCCAGACGGCGCCGGCACCCGCCCGCCCCGTCACACTGACCCCGAGCCAGATCCCCGTCCGGAGGAGTTCCATGTCCCGCCGCATCCAGGCGCTCGCGCGCCCGGCCATCGTCGTGCTCGCCGCCGTCGCCCTGCTGGCGCCCGCCGCCACCGCGCAGGCCGCCAAGCCGCGCACCGCCCCCGCCGGCCTGCGCTTCTACACCCCGCCGAAGCCGCTTCCGGCCGGTCGCCACGGCGACGTGATCTGGTCGCGCACGGTCACCGGCGCCGATGCGCTGCCGCACGGCGCCAGGACGATCCTCGTCCTGTACCGCTCGAACGCGCTCAGCGGGAAGGCGATCGCCGTCTCCGGCACCGTCACGATCCCGAAGGGCAAGGCGCCCACGGGCGGCTGGCCGATCATCAGCTGGGCGCACGGGACGACCGGCTCGGCCGACGTCTGCGCGCCCTCGCGCGACGCGCTGAGCAACCCCGCGCACGCCTACATCTCGTACGTCAACCCGGTGCTCGACGGCTGGCTCCAGCGCGGCTACGCGATCGCCCGCACCGACTATGAGGGCCTCGGGACACCCGGGCCGCACCCCTACCTGATCGGGCACTCCGAGGGCCGCGGCGTCCTGGACATCGCGCGCGCCGCGCGCAGGCTCGACCCGCAGATCGGGAAGAAGCTCGTGATCGCCGGGCACTCGCAGGGCGGCCAGGCCGCCCTGTTCGCGGCCGCCGACGCGAAGACCTGGACGCCCGACCTGCAGCTGCGCGGCGTCGCGGCGTTCGCCCCCGCCTCGAACATCGCCGGCCTGGTCGCGGCGGCCAAGGCGCTGACGATGCCGAGCGGCCTCTCCGGCCTGGGCGGCATGATCCTCGACTCGGCGGTGACCGCCGCCGGCGTCAACCCCGCCGACGTCGCCTCGCCCGCGGCGGTCGCGCTGCTGGGGCAGGTGCAGACCAGGTGCCTGCCCCAGCTGAGCGCCGCCGACTCGTGGGGCGCGCTGGCGCCGGCGTCGATCATCCGCGACGGCGTCGACCTCTCGAAGCTCAACGCCGTGCTGAACGGGATGGACCCGACGCTGAAGATCGCCGCCCCCGTCCTGCTGATCCAGGGCGAGAACGACACGACGGTCTTCAAGACCTACACCGACGCGCTCGACACGCGCCTGGTCGCCAAGGGCGACACCGTGAAATACACGCCCTACCCGGGCGTGGACCATGGCGGCATCGTCACCGCCGGGGCGAAGGCGACGACGACCTGGCTCAAGCAGCGGCTGGGGTAGCCGACAGAGCCGGCGCAGCGCGGACTACAACCCGCGCTGCGCCTCGGTCCGGTAGCTCAGGACCTCGCAGCCGTGCAGCTTCCAGCCGCGCCGGCCACGGTGGCTGATGTAGACGATGTCGCGGCCGGCTCCGCAGTCGATGATGCCGTGCCCGAAGTGGGCGTGGATGACGTCGTCGCCGGCGCCGCCCCCGATCCTGTTCCAGCCGTGGCTGGCGTAGATGAAGTCGCTGCCGGCGCCGCCGTAGAGGCGGTCCACCTGCGTCGTCGGCTGACCGCTGGGCTTGAAGTCGCCCCAGATCACATCGGCGCGCGGGCCGCCCATGATCGTGTCCGAGCCATGGCCGCCCAGCAGCTCGTCGCTGCGCAGGGTGCCGTGCTTCGTCCGCTCGCGATCGAGCTTGTTGATCCAGAGCACGCCATCGATCCGCGGCCAGCCGACGTGGCTGGCCATGCCGGACGCGCTGTCCGCGAGCAGCGGGACGGCGACCAGGGTCAGAACGAGCGTGAGGGCGACGGGGAACGTCCTCAACGACATCTGCACGACACGGTAGCGATCCCTGCAGGCGGAACGCGCCATGCAGCGCGTCCTGCAGCAGCGCAGGCCGCCCGGCGCGCAGGACACTCACCGCTGAACGCGAAGCAGACGCCGTGGCGCTCCGCGTCGGAATCGACCTGGTGTCCGTGGACGACGTCCGCGAATCGCTGCGCGTGCACGGCCGGCACTACCTGCGGCGCGTCTACACCGAGCGCGAGGTCGCGGACTGCAGCCCGGGCGGGACGGTCGACGCCGACCGGCTCGCGGCGCGGTTCGCGGCGAAGGAGGCCGCCATCAAGGCGCTGCGCCCTGCCGGCGAAGGCTTCCCGCTGAGCGCCATCGAGGTGCGCAGGGCTCCGGAGGGATGGGTCGACCTGACGCTGTCCGGGGCCGCCCTGGAGCTCGCATCGAGCATGGGCGTCACCACGCTGAGCGTCAGCGTGACGCACGAGGCGGGCTTCGCCTCGGCCGTCGTGGCTGTAGAACTCAGTGACTGCGACCGATAGTGCCCTCGTGATCGATGTCATCCGCCAGGTCCTGCGCGACCACGCCCGCCTCGCCGTCGACGCCGGGAAGCTCGACGAGCATGCCGACCTCTACGAGGCCGGCATGACGTCGCATGCGAGCGTCAACGTCATGCTGGCGCTCGAGGATGCGTTCGACCTCGAGTTCCCGGATCGCATGCTCAAGCGCGACGTCTTCCAGAGCATCGCCAGCATCTCCAGCGCCGTCTCCGAGCTGCAGAAGGCGCCGGCGTGAGCGTCGCGGTCGAGGCCGATCGCGCCTTCCTCGACGCGATCGTGCAGGTCGCGGACGAGCTCGCGGCGCCGCACGCCGACGATGTCGATCGCGCGGCGCGCTTCCCCGTCGAGGCGATCGACGGGCTGCGCGAGCAACGTGCGCTGTCCGCGTTCGTGCCGGAGGCGCTGGGCGGCGGCGGAGTCTCGTTCGAGGCCGTCGCGGCGGCGTGCTTCGAGCTGGGCCGGCGCTGCGGCGCCACCGCGATGATCTTCGCGATGCACCAGATCCAGGTCGTCAGCATCGTGCGCCATCTCGACGGCGCACAGTGGTTCGCGACCTACCTGGGGGACCTCGCGCGCGAGCAGCGCCTGATCGCCTCGGCGACCTCCGAGGTCGGCACGGGCGGCGACATGGGGCGCTCGGTCGCCGCGGTCACCCCGGCCTCAGGCGGGCGCCTCAGCTTCGAGAAGCAGGCGCCGACGATCAGCTACGGGGCGTACGCCGATGACCTGTTCACCACGCTGCGCCGCGCGCCGGAAGCGGAGCCCGGCGACCAGGTCGTCGTGCTCACGGGCCGTGCGCAGACCGAGCTGGAGCCGACGGGCACGTGGGATCCGCTCGGCATGCGCGGCACCTGCTCGCCGGGTGCCGTGGTGCGGGCCGAGTTCTCACCGCAGCAGGTCCTCCCCACGCCGTTCTCCCGTGTGGCGACCGAGTCGATGGTCCCCGTCTCGCACATCCTGTGGTCCCACCTGTGGCTCGGGATCTCGACCGACGCCTTCGATCGCGCCCGGGCGTTCGTGCGCGCGGCCGCCAGGCAGAAGCCCGGCGAGATCCCCCCGGCCGCGACGCGACTCTCGCACCTGATGAGCGACCTGTCGCTGCTGCGGTCCGAGGTGTACTCCGCCGTCGGGGAGTTCATGGGTGCCTCCGCCGAGCCCGATCGCGAGTGGCTGTCGACGATGGCGGCCGCCCTGCGCTTCAACAACCTGAAGATCTCGACCTCTGAGCAGGCCCCGCGCGTCTGCCAGGGCGCGATGGGCGTCTGCGGCATCATGGGCTTCAAGAACGACACGCCGTTCAGCGTCGGGCGCCACCTGCGCGACACGATGTCGGCCTGCCTCATGGTCGCCAACGAGCGCATCCACCAGACCAACGCGAGCCTCCTGCTGATCGCCAAGGAGGTGTAGCCGCGTGCCGGAGTTCCGCCCGGGTTCGCCCGCGCAGGCGACGTTCCTCCAGCGGCTGCTCGAGGCGGGCCTCTTCATCGAGACCGGCGTCCCGGGCCTGTATGGCCGCAACGCCGCCTTCGAGGGCGTGCGGCTGCGCTTCGACGAGCTGATCGGTCGTGTCGCGCTGCCCGACCACCCGGAGCCGATGCGCTTTCCCCCGCTGCTCCCGCGCCGCCAGCTGGAGTCGAGCGGGTACCTGAAGTCCTTCCCGCACCTGGCCGGCAGCGATCTTCGCGTTCGAGGGGGACGAGGCCCAGGCGGCCGAGCAGCAGCGTCTCGCCGAGCGCCACGAGGACTGGAGCGCCCATCAGCACATGAGCGAGCTCGTCCTGACCCCCGCAGCGTGCTACCCGGTGTACCCGGCGGTCGGCGCGCGCGGCCCGCTCCCGCCCGGCGGCATCATGGTCGACGCCGGCGGCGCCTACGTCTTCCGCCACGAGCCCTCCGGCGATCCCGCGCGCCTGCAGATGTTCCATCAGCGCGAGCTCGTGCGCATCGGCGAGCCCGACGTCGTGGCCGCCTGGCGCGATGCGTGGCGCGATCGCGCGATCGGCCTGCTGCGCGGGCTGGGCCTGGATGCGCGCTTCGACGTCGCCGCCGATCCGTTCTTCGGGCGCAGCGGCCGGATGCTCGCGGCGAGCCAGCGCGAGCAGGCGCTGAAGTTCGAGGTTCTCGTGCCGATCGCCGGGGACGAGCCCACCGCGGTGGCCTCGTTCAACTATCACCAGGACCACTTCGCGTCGGTCCACGGCATCACGCTCGCCGGCGGCGGCATCGCTCACACCGCGTGCCTCGGCTTCGGCGAGGAGCGGATCGTGCTCGCCCTGCTCAGCCGGCACGGCCTCGACGTCGACGCGTGGCCCGTGGAGGTCCGCGAGGGGCTCGAGGCCTGATGGCGGCGCCCGCCACCGGGTTCGTCAGCCTCCTCGGTCTGGATCCGGCCACCTACGTCCCGCACGCGATTCACGGCGGCGGGTACACCTACGGGGAGACCAACTGCTACGCGGACGTGCTGATCGAGCTCCTGCACGCGCGCGGCGACGAGCCGCTGGCGGCGCTCGGCAGCGTCATGCGGATGGACTTCGAGGGCGATCAGTGGACGTTCTTCAAGCCCGCGCCCGAGGATCTCGAGCTGCTGTTCGGGATCGACGTCCATGAGATGCAGCCCTACCGCCCGCTGCCCGAGCAGATCGCGGAGCAGCTCGCCGCCGGGCGCACGCTGATCGTCGAGCTCGACTCCTGGTACCTCCCGGACACCGCGGCGACGAGCTACCGCAGCGAACACGTCAAGAGCTCCGTCGCCGCGGAGGCGATCGACCTCGAGGCCGAGCGGCTGCGCTACTTCCACAACGCCGGCTATCACGAGCTCGAGGGCGAGGACTATCGCGGCGTCTTCCGGCTGGGCGGCGGGTTCTCGCCCGACGTTCTGCCGCCCTACACCGAGCTCGCGCGCTTCGACGCGGGCCGGCGGCTGACCGGCGAGGAGCTGCGCGACGCGGCGCGCGAGCGCCTGCGCCGGCACGTGGACGCGCGGCCGGCCGTCAACCCCTTTCCTGCGTTCGGCGCGCACCTGACCGCGCACCTGCCGCGTCTGCTCGCCGGCGACGCCGCCGACTACCACGCCTACGCGTTCGCGACGGTCCGCATGGTCGGCGCCGGCTTCGAGATCGGCGCGGCGCTGGTCGACTGGGCGCTCGGCGCGCGCGGCGCCGAGCCCGCCGCCGCGCTGCGCCGGATCGTCGAGGACTCGAAGGTGCTGTCGTTCAAGCTCGCCCGCCGCCGCGAGTTCGACCCCGGGCCCGCGATCGATGCGCTCGCGCGCGCGTGGGACGAGGCGATGGGCGGGCTCGACGATGCGCTCCGCTGACCGCGCGCCATCGCTCGTCGACGTCACCGCGGGCTGGCAGGTGGCCTCGACGGCACCCGGGGCGTTCAGCCACGCGAGCGAGCTGCGCGGCGTCGAATGGCTCCCCGCCACCGTTCCCGGCACCGCGGCCGGCGCGCTGCGCGCGGCGGGGCGCCCCCATGCGGGGACCGAGCCCGACCTCGACGGGCGCGACTGGTGGTTTCGCACCGTCCTGGATGCCGAGCCCGCCGGCCCGGCCGAGCAGCTCGTCCTGCAGCTCGGCGGGATCGCGACGCTGGCCGAGGTTCACCTGGGCGGCGCGCTGGTGCTCGAGAGCACGTCGATGTTCCTGGCGCACGAGCTCGACGTGTCCGAGCGGATCCGCGGCGGCGACGAGCTGGTCATCTGCTGTCGCGCGCTGGCGCCCGCACTCGCCCAGGCGCGCCGGCCGCGCGCGCGCTGGCGCGTGCAGCTCGCCGACCGCAACCTGCGCTTCTTCCGCACGATGCTGCTCGGGCGCGCGCCGGGCTTCGCGCCGGGCCCGGCCGCCGTCGGCCCGTGGCGCCCGGTGCGGCTCGAGCGCCGGCGCGCGCCGGCGCTGGAGCGGCTCAGCCTGCGTCCGCGCATCGACGGCGTGGACGGCGTGCTCGCCGTCGATGCGCGCGTGCGCGTCATCGACGGCGCGGCGCCGCAGAACCTGAGGGCGGAGCTGCGAGGTCCTTCGGGGGCGCACGAGGTCGCGCTGTCGCTCGTCGAGGCCGGCGGGGCGCTCGTCGCGACTGGCGAGCTGCGCGTGCCGCGTGTCGAGCGCTGGTGGCCGCACACGCACGGCGAGCCGGTGCTGCACGACGTGCGGCTGCTCGCCGATGACCGCGTGCTCGCCGAGCGCAGGGTCGGTTTCCGCGCGCTGGCTGCGGGCCCGCAGGCGGATCACGACCTCGAGCGCGACGGGCTCGACCTCCACGTCAACGGGGTCCGGGTCTTCGCCCGGGGCGCCGTCTGGACGCCGCTCGACCCGGTCGGCATGGCCCCCGGGCCGCAGGCGCTGCGCGGCGCGCTGGAGCAGGCACGCTCGGCCGGGATGAACCTGCTGCGCCTTGCGGGCACCGGCGCATACGAGGAGCCCGCGTTCCACGACCTGTGCGACGAGCTCGGGATCCTCGTCTGGCAGGACTTCATGTTCGCGAACTTCGACTACCCGATCGCCGATGGGCCGCTGCGCGAAGCCGTCATGCGCGAGGCCCGGCAGGTGCTCGAGGAGCTCGCCGGGCGCCCGAGCCTGGCGGTGCTGTGCGGGAACAGCGAGGTCGAGCAGCAGGTCGCGATGCTGGGGCTCGACCCGGAGCTGGGTCGCGGCGAGCTCTTCGGCGAGCTCCTCCCCGGGCTCGCGCGCGCGGCCGGCGCCGACGCGCCGTACCTCCCGTCGGCTCCCTGCGGCGGGGCGCTGCCGTTCCGCACCGACGCCGGGGTCGCCAACTACTTCGGCGTCGGCGGGTACCGCCGCCCGCTCGAGGACGCTCGCCGCGCCGCCGTCCGCTTCGCCTCGGAGTGCCTGGCGTTGGCAAACGTGCCATGCGAGGAGGCGCTCGGCGAGCTGCTCGCCGGCGACCCGGGTCCGCTGCGGCTGGACGATCCGCGCTGGAAGGCGGGCGTGGCGCGCGACGTGGGCTCGTCCTGGGACTTCGACGACGTGCGCGACCACTACCTGGCGCTGCTCTTCGGCGTCGATCCGGCGGTGCTCCGCGCGAGCGACCACGAGCGCTACTGGGAGCTCTCGCGGATCGCCGGCGGCGAGGTGATGGCGGAGGTCTTCGGCGAGTGGCGCCGGGCGGGATCGCCCTGCGGCGGCGGCATCGTGCTGTGGCTGCGTGACCTGGCCCCCGGCGGCGGCTGGGGACTCATCGACGATCGCGGGCGCCCGAAGGCCGTCTACCACCACCTGCGGCGCGCGCTCGCGCCTGTCGCGGTCTGGACGACCGACGAGGGGCTCAACGGCGTCGCGGTGCACATCGCCAATGATGGGCCCGAGGCGGTCCGGGCGCAGCTGCGCGTGACGCTCTACCGCGACCTCGAGCACCCCGTCGACGGCGCGCGGGAGACGCTCGAGCTGGCCCCCCACAGCGTGTGCGGCCGCGACGTGGAGGCGATGCTCGGCCGTTTCGCCGACGTCGGCTGGACCTACCGCTTCGGCCCGCCCGCGCACGACGTGATCGCGGTGAGCCTCGAGCGTGACGACGAGCTGCTGGGGCAGGCGTTCCGGTTCCCGGCCGGCCGGCCCACGCAACCGGTCGCCGCCGGCGAGCTCGGCCTCCGCGCCGCGGCGTCCATCGTCGGAGAGGACACGATGGCGGTCGAGATCCGCAGCGATCGGCTGGCATACGGCGTGCAGGTCCACGCGCCGGGGTTCGACGCCTCCGATGACGCGTTCACGGTCGAGCCCGGCGGTTCGAGGACGATCCGGCTGACGGCACGCCGCCCGGGAGCCACGCTGCACGGGGCGCAGCTCGGCGCCGTGAACCTGCACGGTCGCGTCGGGATCCCGGTGCGCCCGCGATGAGCGGCATCGGCGCCATGCGCCCGCTCTACGTCGCTGCGGACCCCTCGGCGGTGTTCGGGGTGTTCCACCCGGTGGCCGGCCGGCCGCGCGACCGGGCCGTCCTGCTGATCCCGCCGTTCGGCTGGGAGGACACCTGCTCGGCACGCAGCCGCCGCGCCTGGGGGGAGCGGCTCGCCGCGGACGGCCACCCGGCGCTGCGCTTCGACCTCCCGGGGACGGGGGACAGTGCCGGGACGCCCGGCGACCCGGACCTCGTGACAGCGTGGATCGGCGCGACCGCCGCCGCCGCGGCATGGCTGCGCGCGACGAGCGGCTGCCGCACGATCGTCGCCATCGGAATCGGGCTCGGGGGCCTGGTCGCCGCCCGCGCGGTCGCCCTCGGAGCGCCGATCGACGAGCTGGTCCTCTGGGGCGTGCCGGCGCGCGGGAAGACGCTGCTGCGCGAGCTGCGCGCCTTCTCGCGCCTGGAGGCGGCCGACCTCCCGCAGGGGGACGACCCGCTGCCCGACGGCGCGCTGGTCGTCGCCGGCCATCTCATCAGCGCCGGGACTGCCGACGCGCTCGGCGCGATCGATCTCAGCGACGGGACGGTGACCGCACGCCGCGTCCTTGCACTCGAGCGCGACGGCGTCCGGGTGGACGAGCGCCTGCGTGAAGGACTCGAGCGCGGCGGCGCCGACGTGACGATCGCGGACGGCCCGGGCTTCGGCGCGATGATGGCCGAGCCGCACGACGCGCGCCCGCCGCTCGCGGTGTTCGATCGGGTCGCGTCGTGGCTGGATGAGGGCCCCTCGGCCGCCGGCCGTCCGGACATGTACGGCGGCGCCGCTCCCCAGGCCCCGCAGGCGCTCGAGATCACCGTCGCGGGCGCCGTCGTCCGCGAGACCCCGGTGCTGGTCGGGCAGCCCTTCGGCAGGCTCTTCGGCGTGCTCGCCGAGCCGGCAGGACCGGCCGCGGGGTTGTGCGTCGTCCTGCTCAACGCCGGGGCGATCGGGCACATCGGGCCCAACCGCATGTGGGTCGAGATCGCGCGGCGCTGGGCCGCGCGGGGCGTCCCGGTCCTGCGCCTGGACGTCGGCGGAATCGGCGAGTCCGATGGATCCGACGCATGGTCGGACGTCGCGTCGCTCTACGAACCGCGGCTCGTCGGCCACGTTCGCGCGGCGCTGGACGCACTCGAAGAACGCGGGCTCGGGCCCCGCTTCGTGCTCGGCGGCCTGTGCTCGGGCGCCTACTGGTCCTTCCACGGCGCGCTCGAGGACGAGCGCGTGGCCGGGGCACTGATGATCAACCCGCGCGCCCTGATGTGGGACCGCTGGGCGATCACCGTCGCGCGCGTCGGGCGTCTCGGCGCGATGCGCAGCGACGGGCAGCACGACGGCGGCGCCCACGGCGACGGCGTCGCAGCGCGCAAAGCGATCCGCCGCCTGCTGCTCTTCATCGTGCGTCCGTGGGAACACGCCCGCGCCCGCCACCTCGATCGCGCGCTCGATCAGCTGCGGGGTTCCGGGAAGAGCGCCCTGATGTGCTTCACCGGCGACGAGCCGCTGTATCAGCAGTTCGAACGCGACGGGCGCCTCGCCCACCTCGGCCGCTGGCCCGATCTGGAGATCGACCTCGTCTCCGCGACTCCCGAGACGCACACGCTGCGCCCACTGCGCATGCAGCGCGAGGTGCACGCGTCGCTCGACCGTGCGATCGCCCGTGAGCTCGCGCGCAGCCCGGCCGGCGGGGGCGACGCCGTGCGCCCACGATCGCGGCCGTGACTGCGTAGGGTCCAGCGCATGACCGCGCCGGTGCTCGTGCTCCACGTCCTGCCGCCCTCGCCTCCGTGCGAGACGGTCGAGGCCGCGCTCGCCTTCAAGGGCCTGGCCCGCGAGGCCGAGCTGTGGGGCGACACCGTGCTGCAGTGGGTCCCGACGCAGGAGGCATGAGCACGATGGAGACCACGAACCTCACCGGGCGCACCGTGCTGGTGACGGGCGCCGGCAGCGGGATCGGGCGCGAGACCGCGCTCCTGTGCGCGGCGCGCGGCGCCGACCTGGTCGTCTGCGACGTCGACGACGCCGGCCTGGCCGACGTCGAGGGGGCCGCGCGCGGGCGCGGGCGCAACGTGCTGGCCCGCCACGTCGACGTCTCCGACCGCGAGTCGATGCGCGCCTTCTCCCAGGAGGTCGAGGCGCAGATCGGGGCCGTCGACCTGCTCGTCAACAACGCCGGCGTGGGCCTCGCCGCGGGCTTCCTGGACACCGAGCTCGAGGACTGGGACTGGATCGTCTCGATCAACATCCTCGGCGTCGTCCACGGCTGCCACTTCTTCATCCCGCCGATGGTCGCGCGCGGCAGCGGCCACGTCGTGAACCTCGCCTCGATGGCCGGGTACTTCGCGAACCCCGCGCTGGTCGCCTACTCGGCGACGAAGTTCGCCGTCCTGGGGCTGAGCGAGGGCCTGCGCGACGAACTGCACGCCGCGCACATCGGGGTCACGGCGATCTGCCCGGGCATCATCAACACCCCGATCACGCGCAACAGCCGCGCGCGCGGCGCAGCCGACGACCCGGCCGCGCGCGAGCGGTTCGTCAGGCTCTATCAGCGGCGCAACTACGGCCCCGAGCGCGTCGCGGTGAACATCCTCAAGGCCGTCGAGCGCGACCGGGCCGTCGCCCCCGTGTCCCCGGAGGCGTGGGCCGCCTACGGCCTCAAGCGCCTCTCCCCCGGGCTCACCGGCTGGCTGTCGCGCAAGGTCGCAGCCGCGGCCGAGAACGGGGGCTGACCGCCGGCCGCGGACATCCTGTAACGCCCGGCGCGCCCGGTGGACCGATGGGGCGAGCGCGCCGCATGGCCGCCCGACCGAGGAGAGACCAATGCCGATCCCGCAGGCCATTCAGGCCTTCATCGACCAGCAGGTCCAAAGCGCTCCGGCGGATTACGGCGACCTGCGCGCCGTAGTCTTCAACGGGACGCTGAAGCGCTCGCCGGAGCCCAGCCACACCGACGGCCTGCTCGCGATCCCGAAGGGGATCATGGAAGGGCTGGGCGTCCGCGTCGACGTCGTGCGCACCGCCGACCACGCGATCCCGCCGGGTGTCTGGCCCGACATGCGCGATCACGGCTACGAGCACGACGACTTCCCGGCGCTGTACCGCGAGCTCGTGGAGCCCGCCGACATCATCATCATCGCCGGCCCGATCTGGCTCGGCGACCAGAGCTCGCTGACGCGACTGGTGATCGAGCGCCTCTACGCGTACTCGGGCGAGCTCAACGACCGTGGCCAGTGGTCCTACTACGGCAAGGTCGGCGCGGCACTGACGACCGGCAACGAGGACGGCGGCAAGCACGTCAGCGCGCAGGTCCTCTACGCCCTGCAGCACATCGGGCTGACGATCCCGCCGCAGTCCGACTGCTACTGGAACGGCGAGGCCGGCCCCGGCCCCTCCTATCTCGACGGCGCGGAGGGCGGGCAGCGCAACGCCTGGACGACCCGCAACGCCGTCTTCATGGCGTGGAATGTGGTGCACCAGGCGCGAGCGCTGAAGGACGCGGGCGGCATTCCCGCGCACGGCAACGCCGCGACGCTGTGGGATCTCTCACAGCCCGACCACCCGAATCCCGAGTACCGCTGATCAGGCCGCGGCGAGGCGCTCGCGCAGCGCCTCGCACGTCGCGCCGACCGCCTCGGCGCAGGCGGGCGAGAGCCGCGACATGTCGAAGTAGCCGTGGATCAGGCCGGCGAAGTCGAGGTGCACGACGGGGACCCCCGCCTCAGCCAGCGCTGCGGCGTAGGCGGCGCCCTGGTCGCGCAGCGGGTCGTACTCGGCCGTCGTGACGACCGCCGGCGGAAGGCCGGTCAGATCGCCGTAGAGCGGCGAGAGCGACGGGTCGCGCCGGTCGGGCGCCGTGGCCGCGTAGTTGTCGGCGAACCAGCGCATGTCCGCAGCGGTCAGGAAGAAGCCCTCGCCGTTGGCGGCATACGAGGGGTAGCGCTCCTCGTCGTCGTCCATGTCGACGCCGGGGTAGATCAGGAGCTGCGCGGCGAGCGCCGGGGCCCCCTCGTCGCGCGTCCGCTGCGCCACCACGGCGGCGAGGTTGCCGCCCGCGCTGTCGCCGGCGACGGCGATGGCCGCCGGGTCGCCGCCGAGCTCGCCGACGTGCTCACCCGCCCAGCGCGTCGCCGCCAGGCAGTCCTCGACCGGGCCCGGCCATGGCGTCTCGGGCGCCAGGCGGTAGCCGACGCTCAGCACGACCGCGCCCACGTCCCGGCAGAGCGTGCGGCACTGGTTGTCGTGCGTGTCGAGGTCGCCGATGACGAAGCCGCCGCCATGGAAGAAGACGATCGTGGGGCGCGGGCCCTCGCTGTCGGGGCGGTAGCGGCGCGCCGGCAGCGGCCCGGCCGGGCCGGGCAGCTCGAGGTCGTCCACGGCGCCGACCGCGACGATCGTCTCCGGCGGGCGCATGTCGACGGTGAAGGTGCGAAACCACCGCCGCGCCTCCGCGGGCGACGTGGCGCTCATGTCCTGCACGCCGACGACGGCGAGCATCGAGAGCAACTGCTGGATCGGCGGATCGAGAGGCATTCGCGGGAGCCTGTCACACAGATGGACGTGCGAGGATCGCCGCATGACACGCATCGCGGTCGTCCAGCCGGCGCTCGCGCTGGGTGAGGTGGAGCGCAACCTCGTGCGCATCGAGGCCCTGATCCGCGACGCGCACCGAGAGCACGGGGCCGACGTCGTCGTCGTTCCCGAGGCCTGCACCGGACCGAACGTCTACGCGACGGTCCTGCGCCGCGCGCCCCGCCCGGTCGACGGCGCGCCGCTGCGGCTGCTGACCGGCCTGGCGCGCGAGCTCGGCTGCGTGATCGCAGGCGGCTTCCTCGCGGTCCGCGGCGCCGACGCCTACGGCACCTACGTGCTCGCCGAGCCGAGCGGCGCGGCGCACCTGCACGACAAGGACATCCCGACCGCCTGGGAGCAGCACTTCTACCGCGGCGGCGACGACGAGGGCGTCGTGCGCTGCGAGACGCTCGGCTGCACGGTCGGCCTGATGTCCGGCTGGGAGTGGGCGCGCAACGGCACCGCCCGCCGTGTGCGCGCCGCGGGCGCGGAGCTGGTGCTCGGCGGCATGTGCTGGCCCTCGATGCCGCTGAACTGGCGCGGGCCGCTGCACTGGTGGGCCGCACGCGAGCATGTGACGTGGCGGGCGCAGGCACGCGCGCTGCCGGGCCAGGTCGCGCGCATCTGCGGCGTTCCGGCCGCGCACGCCTCGCACGTCGGCCCGGTGCGCGGCGCGACGCCGCTCGGCCCCGGGATCCCGTGGGAGACCCAGATGCTCGGCGAGTCGCAGGTCTGCGACCGCGACGGCACGATCCTCGCGCGACTGACGCTCGAGGACGGCGAGGGACACGTCGCCGCCGACGTCGACCTGCGCGCACCGGAGCCGCTCGACGCGGTCGGCGAGCGCTACTGGATCCCGCGCATGTCGCTCACCACGCACCTCGCCTGGCACGCGATGAACACGCACGGCGCGCTCGCCTACCGCGCGCGCCACGCGGCAGGGCGCTTCCCCTGGCAGTCGTGGCCGGCCGGCGACCTGCCGGACGCGATCCCGCCGGGCGGGTAGCCGGATCTACTCCCGCCCGCGGGCGACGTCGAGCATGTGCTCGACGAGCGTGAGCTTCACGCGCGGGCGCCCGTCGGCCTCGCCGCGCTCGCGCTCGTGGCGGTCGATCGCCTGCCAGCCCGCGTAGGGCACGTGGTGCTCCTGGCGCTCGGCGACGAACGCCTCGAGCTGGTCGTCGGTCTGAGGCTCGGGATCCAGCAGCCGGCCCGCGGCGAGGTCCTCGAGCAGCGCGTCGACGGTCTCCTGCGCGCACTTCTTGTTCGTGCCGATCACGCCGCTCGGGCCGCGCTTGACCCAGCCGACCGCGTACTCGCCGAGCAGCGGCCCGTCGTCGCCGACGACACGGCTGTCCTGCGTGGGGATGACCCCGCTGTGCGGGTCGAACGGCACGCCCGGCAGCTGCGCGCCGCGGTAGCCGATCGCCTGCAGCACGAGGCCGGCATCGAGGCGCTCGGTGACGCCGCTGGGCCGCGCGCGGACGGCGCCGTTCGCGTCGGCGACGAGCTCGTTCTGCTCGAGGGTCACCGCGCTGACGCGGCCCGTCTCGTCGCCGTGGATCTCGGTCGGCGAGGCCAGGAAGCGCAGGACGATCCGCCGCGGCTTCCCGCTCGGCGGGCGCCGGGCGAGCTCGCGCAGGATCTCGACGTTGCGCCTCGCCGTCGCCTCCTCCGGGAGGACGGCCGCGTCGGCGCACCCCTCGGGCTGCACGAGGACGTCGGCGGCCGCGAGCTCGCCGAGCTCGAGCAGCTCGGGGTTCGTGAAGGCCGCCTCCGCGGGTCCGCGGCGGCCGACGACGACGACCTCCTCGATCTGGCCGGCCCGCAGCGCCTCGAGCGCGTAGTCGGCGGTGTCGGTCTCCGCCAGCTCGCCGGCGTCGAGCATCAGCATCCGTGCGACGTCGATCGCGACGTTGCCGTTGCCGATCACGATCGCGCGTCTGACGGACAGGTCGAAGTCGTGGGCCGCGTGATCCGGGTGGCCGTTGTACCAGCCGACGAAATCGGTCGCCGCCCAGCTCCCGCTCAGCTCCTCGCCCGGGATGCCGAGCAGGCGCCCGTCGGGGGTCCCGACGGCGTAGATGATCGCGTGGTAGCGCGCGACGAGCTCGTCGTGGGTGATGTCCTCGCCGAACGTGACGTTGCCGAAGAAGCGGAACGACGCGTGGCCCGCGGTCTTGTCGTAGACGCGCGTGACGCTCTTGATCTTCGGGTGGTCGGGCGCGACGCCCGAGCGCACGAGCCCGTGCGGGGTCGGCAGCCGGTCGAACATGTCGACGGTGCAGCCCTCGCCGAGGGCCTTCAGGAGGTGGCCGGCGGCGTAGAAGCCGGACGGGCCGGAGCCGATGATGGCGATGCGTCGCACGGAATCCATTGGTGGTTCGAGGCTAGCGACCGGCGGCTCAGTCCTTGACGTGGGCCTCGCGCGCGGTCGATGATCGCCCGACCACCGAGCAGAGGAGCGCAGCCCCATGTACGACTACGTGATCGTCGGCGCCGGCTCGGCGGGCTGCGTGCTGGCGGCCCGCCTGAGCGAGAACCCGGACTGCCGCGTCCTGCTGCTCGAGGCCGGCCCGCCGGACGTCTCGGACCTGATCCACATGCCGGCCGGCATCACGGGACTGATGCGCAGCATCTACGACTGGGACTACGACGCCCACTTCGAGCCCGGCTGCGACGGGCGCCGCATCTACCTCCCGCGCGGGCGCATGCTCGGCGGCTCCTCGTCGATCAACGCGATGGTCTACATCCGCGGGCACCGCGCCGACTACGACGAATGGGCGGCCGCCGGCTGCACCGGCTGGAGCTGGAGCGACCTGCTGCCGTACTTCCTGCGCGCCGAGGACAACGAGCGCGGCGCCTCGGCGATCCACGGCAGCGGCGGCCCGCTGCCTGTCAGCGAGGGCCGTTCGCGCAACGCGCTCATGCAGGCGTTCGTCGACGCCGCGATCGGCGCCGGGCACGCCGCGCGCGATGAGTTCAACGACGGCGAGGACCATCTCGGCGTCGGCTGGTACCAGGTCACCCAGCGCGACGGGCTGCGTGCGTCGACCGCCGTCGCCTACCTCCACCCCGTGTCCGCGCGGCCGAACCTCACGGTCGAGACGAACTGCCACACGACGCGGATCCTCTTCGACGGCGCGCGCGCGAGCGGCGTCGAGGCCGGGTTCCCCGGCGGCCTGCGCACCTTCCAGGCCGCACGCGAGGTGATCGTCTGCGGCGGTGCCTACAACTCACCGCAGATCCTCATGCTCTCGGGCATCGGGCGCCCGGTCGAGCTCGAGGAGCTGCAGATTCCCGTCGTCGCGGAGTCGCCGAACGTCGGGATGGGCCTCAGCGACCATCCCGTCGCCGGCGGCAACTGGCTCATCGACGAGCCGCTCAGCCTCTTCGGCGCGCTGACCGAGGAGAACCTGGCGCTGCTCCAGCGCGAGGGCCGCGGACCGCTCACCTCCAACTACGCCGAGGCGGGCGGGTTCATGGCGGTCGACGACGACGCTCGCGAGCGCGGCATCGGCCAGTTGCAGTTCCACGCCTGGCCCGCGGCGTTCTACGACGAGGGCCTCATGCCCACCCAGCACCACGGCTTCAGCGTCACGACGTGCCTGCTGAAGCCGCGCAGCCGCGGCCAGGTCGCCCTCGTCTCACCCGAGCCGACGGCCAAGCCGCTGATCGTCCACAACTACTACGCCGACCCCGACGACATGCGGCTGGCGATCGAGGGCGTGCGCGCCTGCATGCGGGTGGCCGAGCAGGAGCCGCTCGCGCGCTACGTGACCCAGCCGCACAACGTGCCGGCCTCCGATGCGGACGCCGACATCGAGGCGCACATCCGCGCTACGACGGGAACCCTCTACCACCCCGTCGGCACGTGCGCCATGGGCGCGAGCGACGACTCGGTGGTCGACACCGACCTGCGCGTGCGCGGCGTCGAGGGCCTGCGGGTCGTCGACGCGTCGGTGATGCCGACCGTCACGCGCGGGAACACCAACGCCCCGGTGATCGCGCTGGCCGAACGCGCCGCCGACCTGATCCGCGGCGTCCCGCCTGCGTCCGCGTCCGCGGCGCAGGTGAAGGCGGTCACCGGCTCGTGAAGCCCGGCATGGAACGCCATGACGGCGCCGAGGTTGCGCCCCGCGTGAGAACCTGACGGCCCCTGACCGACTCCCGGAGCTGCTGTGTCACGCGCACTCGTCATCGTCGACATCCAGCAGGACTACTTCCCCGGCGGCGCCAACCCGCTGCACGAGCCCGAGGCTGCGGCCGGCGCCGCGGCGTCCGTGCTCGAAGCGTTCCGTGCCTCCGGCGAGCCCGTGATCCACGTGCAGCACGTCTGGGACGCCCCGGATGCCGTGTTCATGCGCCCCGGGACGCCCGGCATCGAGATCCACCCCGCCGTGGCGCCGCGCGAGGGCGAGCCGGTCATCAGCAAGGAGGCGCCGAACGCCTTCCTCGGGACGCCGCTCGAGCAGACGCTGCGCGACGCCGGCGTCGACGCGCTCGTGGTCTGCGGGATGATGACGAGCATGTGCGTCGACGCCACGGTGCGCGCAGCCGCCGATCTGGGGTTCGCCGTCAGCGTCGCCCACGACGCCTGCGCCGCGCCGGCGCTGTCGTTCGGCGGGGTCGACGTTCCCGCGCCGTCGGTGCAGGCCGCCTTCATCGCCGCGCTCGGCGACGGCTACGCAGCGGTCGCATCGGCGGAGGAGCTCGCCCGCGGCTGAGCCGCGCGCCCGGGGCCGATGGGACAGCGCCCGAGGACGGCGGTCGAGCTGGGCCTGATGCAGGGGGCCCCGCCGCCGCCCGAGCGCCTCGTCACCGCGGACAACTGGATCGAGGGGCCGTTCAACCGCTGGGGATTCCTCCACGTCCGCGAGCTGGCGCGGACCGCGCGGATCTCGCGCGGCGCGGGTCCGGCCTCGGACCTGCCGGCCGACCCGCGCGACCTGGGCGCGGTGCCCGTCCCGCTCGAGGGTGTGGCCGTCCCGTTCGCGCGGGTTCTCGAGGACACCTACACCGACGGCATCTGCGTGATCCACGACGGCCGCGTCGTCTTCGAGCAGTACGCCGACGGCATGCGACCCGATGACACGCACCTGCTGATGTCGGTCTCCAAGTCGCTGACCGCGACGCTCATCGGCGTCCTGGTCGGCGACGGCGTCCTCGACCCGGCGGCGGGCGTCACCGACTGCATCGGGGCGTTGCGCGGCAGTGCCTGGGAGGGGTGCACGCTGCAGCACCTCCTCGACATGCGCGCGGGAACGCGCTTCGACGAGGACGACTACTCGAACCCCGACAGCGACGGCGTCCTGATCGACGAGATCTCCGGGTACCGCCCGCACACCCGACCGGGGCTGCCGCCCGATACGTACGCATGGATCGCCGCGCTCGACAACGATCGCGAGCACGGCAGCCCGTTCAAGTACCGCTCGATCCTCACCGACGTGCTCGCCTGGGCCGCGGTCGAGGCGACGGGCACGCGCTTCCCCGAGCTGTTCTCGAACAGGATCTGGAGGCCGCTGGGCGCCGAGCACGACGCGGAGATCATCGTCGACCCCGCGGGGTTCCCGGTCGCCGAGGGCGGGATCTGCACGACGCTGCGCGACCTGGCGCGGTTCGGGCTGATGCACCTGCAGGACGGCGAGATCGCGGGGCGCCGGGTCGTGCCCGCGGCCTGGATCGCACGGCTGCTGCACCGCGACGAGGAGCTGATCGCGGCCTTCGGCGACGACCTTCTCGCCGGGCTGCCCTACGCCTGCTACCACGACCAGTGGTGGGTCTGGGACGGCGCCGCCGGCGTCTACAGCGGCTACGGCATCAACGGCCAGCAGCTGCTGATCCACCGGCCCTCGCGCACCGTGATCGCCCGGCTGTCGACCTGGCCGGTGCGCTCGGACGAGCGGCTCTTCGCCGCCGCCGACGCCGCGAATCGCGCGGTGCTCGAGCACCTCGCCGGCTGAGGACCGGTTTCGGAATGAGGCGCTGGTCGTCGGGCGACGGCCTCTGAATCCGGTTCTGACCGGGCAGGTCAGCCGCCGGTGGCGGCGCTGCTCGCAGCCTGCTTCTTGGCCTTCAGGTTCGTGCTGTCGTAGACGTAGCTCGTGAGCGCATCGAGCTGCGCTTTGGTCAGCGCGCTGCCGTAGTTCTTCGGCATCACGTCGGCCGGGTAGCCGGTTGCGATCTCCTTGTTCGGGTCGACGATCGACTCGAGCGTCGCCGAGGCGGGATCAGCCGTGAGCTCCTTGTCGAGGTTCGGCCCCACGGTGGCGGTCGTGCCCGCGGCCTTCATCGTGTGGCAGGTGCCGCACGCGATGACGCCGGTTCCCGGATCGCCGGAGACGAACAGCTGGCGCCCGAGGGCGTTTCCGGTGAGTGCCGGCACCGCGGCCTGACCGCCGGATGTCGACGTGACGGTGACCGTCTTCGTGGATGAGCTGCCCGTGCTGTTGACGAGCGCGATCGTCGACATGACCAGCGCGGCGAGGATCCCGATGCCGCCGACGATCAGCACGGCGCGCGCCGAGGCGCGCGCGACCTGCTCGTCGAAGATCTGCTGCTCGGACTTATCCGAGCCCTGTGCGGGTTGCTGTCCCTCTTCGGATGCCATCTGCGGCACGCTACGCCGCCCGGCGCGGGTCGCGGATCCGCTGTTTCCCGCACATCGCCCCGCGGGTTCTCCGTCCCGCGGGGGTGCCGGCGCGGCGGATCAGCTCTGGCCGGGGCTCTGGACCTCGGTGTTCAGCGCGCCCTGGGCAGCCCCGGATCCCGCCGCTCCGCCGCCGCGCCCGCGCAGGATGAAGGCGATGCCCACCGCGACCGCCGCGCCGACCAGCGGCCCGGCGACGTACACGCCGTAGGCGCTGAAGTCGCCGCCGACGAGGTCGGGGCCGAACGTGCGCGCCGGGTTCATCGACGTGCCGGAGATCGGGCTGCCCCACAGGCCGGCCAGCGCGATGTACCCACCGACCGCCAGCGCACCGAGCACGCCGATGTTCTGCGCGCCCGACGCGGTCCCCAGGATCACGCTGAGCAGGCCGAGCGTCAGCACCGCCTCCATCCAGAACGCCTGCCCGTTGGAGTACCCCGAGGCGGGGTAGTTGGAGCCGTAGGTCGCCGAGACCTTGATCACCTGGTGCAGGAACAGCGCCGCGAGCGTCGCGCCGACCAGCTGCACCACGATGTACCCCGGCACGCGCCGCCACGGAAAATCGCGGCGCAGCGCGAACGCGACGCTGACCGCCGGGTTCAGGTGCGCGCCGGAGATCTTGCCCATGAACAGGATGATCCCCATCACCATCAGCCCCGGCGCGACGACCGCCGCGGTGCGGCTGATCGTGTTCGGGAACGCCTGGCTCATCATCCCGCCGCCCGCGGCGACGAGCACGAGCAGGAACGTTCCGTAGAGCTCGGAGAACAACCGGCGCCACTCCTGATCGGGATTCTGGAAGTCCTCCGCCGGGTCGATCACATCGCGCTCGAACAGCGCGACGATCGTTTCCTTGACACTCGTGTCATCGCTCATGAGCGCGAATCTAGTTCCGGGCCCGGACTGAACCGCAGCCGGTTTCGGTGCCCATCAGAGCTTCACGCCGCACCGCACGTCGTCCCAGTGGGACGAGCTGCCGGGGGTCACAAGCGGCGGGACCTGTCGATCTCGCGGCCCGCCGTTCGTCTCATACGCGACCATCCCAGAAGGAGGACGCGATGAAGTACATGCTGCTGATCCACCAGGGCGACACGCCGACACCGCGGACGGACTCGTGGGAGACGCTCTCGGAGGCCGAGAAGGGCGCCGTCTACGCCGACTACAGGGCGCTCAACGAGACGCCCGGCGTCACCCCCGGGATGCAGCTCGACTCGCCCGAGACGGCCACGACCGTGCGCGTGCAGGACGGTCGCGACGCTGACCACCGACGGCCCGTTCGCGGAGATCAAGGAGTCGATCGGCGGCTACCTGCTGTTCGAGGCCGACGACCTCGACGCCGCGATCGAGCTGGCGGCCCGGATCCCGGCCGCGCGCATGGGCGGCGCGATCGAGGTGCGCCCGATCGTGGAGTGGTAGCGATCCTCGAGCAGACCTTCCGCGAGCAGTGGGGGTACGTCCTCGCCGCCCTGATCGGCTTCCTCGGCGACTTCGACCTCGCCGAGGAGGCCGCGCAGGAGGCGTTCGCGATCGCGGCCGAGCGCTGGCCGCGCGACGGCACGCCCGACAACCCCGGCGCGTGGCTCGTGACGACGGCGCGCAACCGTGCGATCGACCGCATCCGCCGCGACCGGACGCTGGCCGCGAAGACCCGCCTGCTCGACGTGCCCGAGGCGGTGGAGGACGAGGTGGACGCGACGACGAGCTTTCCCGACGAGCGGCTCGAGCTCGTCTTCACCTGCTGCCATCCGGCGCTCGCCACGGACGCGCAGGTCGCGCTGACGCTGCGCACGCTCGGCGGCCTGACGACGCCCGAGATCGCGCGCGCCTTCCTGGTGCCGGAGGCGACGATGGCGCAGCGGCTCGTGCGCGCGAAGCGCAAGATCAGGGCGGCGGGCATCCCGTTCCGCGTGCCGCCCGACCACCTGCTGCCGGACCGCCTGGAGGCGGTGCTCGCCGTCGTCTACCTGATCTTCAACGAGGGCTACGCCGGGCGCGGGGAGCTGACGGCCGAGGCGCTCGCGCCTCGGCCGGGCGCTCGCGGAGCTGATGCCCGACGAGCCGGAGGTCCACGGGCTGCTGGCGATGATGCTGCTGCACGACGCCCGCCGCGCCGCACGCTTTCGCGACGGCGACCTCGTCCTGCTCGCCGACCAGGACCGTGCGCTCTGGGATACGGCGCAGATCGCCGACGGGCGGGCGGTGCTCGACCGCGCGCTCGCCCTGCACGGCCGCGGCCCGTACGTCGTGCAGGCCGCGATCGCCGCGCTGCACGCCGACGAGCCGCGCGACTGGCCCCAGATCGCGGCGCTCTACGGCGAGCTCGACCCGCCTCACCGGCTCACCGGTCGTCGAGCTGAGCCGTGCCGTCGCGGTCGCCGAGACCGAGGGGCCCGCAGGCCGGGCTCGAGATCGCCGATCGCCTCCCGCTGGAGGACTACCGCTACCTGCACGCCACGCGCGCCGAGCTGCTGCGGCGCCTGGGCCGCGCGGACGACGCGCGCGAGGCGTACCGGCGCGCACTCGCCCTGGCACACGACGACGCCGAGCGGCGGCTGCTCGAGCGGCGCCTGGCGGACCTCGGCGAGCACGCCCCCTGACGCGCCCGGCGTCACCGCGCCCGGGAAGGATGCGCCCCGCGCAGGCGTCTGTTGGCTGTAGTGGCCGGCATCTCGGGCCGGCCGGACCGCGCGTCATGGCGACGCGCAAAGGAGGACTCGCATGCCTGCGATCCGTCCGCGGAGGACACCTCGCGCCACGCCCACCCGCAACGCGAGGTGGTGGCCTGCCGGCGGGCTCGGGGTGCTCGCCGTCAGCGCGGCGCTCGGCCTCGGGCTGCTCGGCGCGAACGTCGCCGGTGCGGGTGGCGACGGGCATGGCCCCGCGTTCCGCCAGACCAACCTGATCTCCGACATCGCCGGCGTCGCCCGGATCACCGACCGCAACCTCGCCAACCCGTGGGGCCTGGCCGCCGGACCGGCGACGCCGCTGTGGGTGGCCGACAACCACAAGGACGTCTCGACGTTCTACACGGGCGCCGTGCACGGGAGCATCCCGGCGCCGATGCCGCTCGTCGTGGGCATCCCGGGCGGCTCGCCGACGGGTGTCGTGTTCAACCCGAGCGGCGGGTTCGTGATCCATTCGGGCATGGCGAGCGCGCCGGCGAAGTTCATCTTCGACTCCGAGGCCGGGCAGATCTCGGCGTGGAGCCCGAACGTCCCCCCGGCCGACCAGGCGCAGCACGTGCTGACCACGCCCGATGCCGTCTACAAGGGACTCGCGATCGCCGCCACGCCGTCGGGCAGGACGCTCCTCTACGCCGCGAACTTCCACGCGGCCAAGGTCGACGTGTTCGACGATCAGTTCGCTCCGGCGACGCTGCCGGCCGGCGCCTTCACCGACAACGCGCTCCCGGCCGGATACGCGCCGTTCAACATCCAGGAGCTCGGCGGCCGGCTGTACGTGACCTACGCACTGCAGGACGCCGACGCCATGGATGACACACCGGGCGACGGCAACGGGTTCGTCGACGTCTACGACACGACGGGTCACCTGCTCAAGCGGCTCATCTCGCACGGCCGGCTCAACTCGCCGTGGGGCCTGGTGATCGCGCCCCCGGGATTCGGCCGGTTCGGCGGCGCCCTGCTCGTGGGCAACTTCGGGAACGGCAGGATCAACGCCTACAACCCGCTGACCGGCGCCTTCATGGGCCAGCTCACCAACCGTGATGGCAACCCGATCCAGATCGACGGGCTGTGGGCGCTGCGGTTCGGCAACGGCACGTTCGGCACGCCGCGCACGCTGCTGTTCACGGCCGGCATCGCCGACGAGAACCACGGTCTCCTCGGCCAGATCACTGCCGGCGGACACGGCGGGTAGGTCCTCGCACCCCCTCCGATCGCGGGGCCACGGGGGGTCCCGCGATCGGGCAGTGTCTCGCCAGCGACCAAGTGGACCACTCAGGGGCCGGAGGCGGCGCGCAGGAACGCGAGGTCCTCGTCCGTGAGCGTGCCGAAGCTCTCGGGCGGCCCCATGTCCTGCGCGCCGGCCGCCGGGCGCCGGGTCCAGTAGAGGCTCACGGCGAGCGCCGTACCCGAGCAGAGCACGCCGACGGCGTTCGCGACCGTGAGTGCCGTGTTGCCCAGAGCGAGGCCGTAGGCCAGCCACGCCAGCCCGCCGCACCAGAGGATCGCCAGGAACGCGAGGCTGACGTCCTCGGCGCTGCGGCGCCGGTGCGCGCGGACGGCCTGCAGGAGCGGGCTCGCGCCCATCGCGACGCCGAATCCCCCGGCGACGACGGCGAGGACGGAGGCGGCGTTCACGGCACGAAGGGTAGGCCGCAGCCGGCGCGCGTCCAGAGGCGTTCACCGAACGGCAACGGCCGCCCGGCGTCGCCGCTCACCTTCCGCGCGCGGCGGCCACGGTGGCGACCAGGACGTCGACGATGAGCTGCTCGAGCCGCACGCGGTCGCGCAGTCCGAGTTCGCGCCACTGCTCGGTGGTGGTCTCGGCGAACGCGATGAAGCCGACGAGGGCGGCTCGCACGGGCTTGGCGGGCCTGGTCGTGCCGAGGTGGTTGCGAGCGACGCCGGCGGCGATCTGCTCGCGGGTGGTGATCGCCAGCGCGCGCGTCCCCTCGTCGGCGCTGCGCAGCGCGCGCGCATAGAGCTGATAGCGAGGGCTGGGTTCGAGGATCTCGTCGAGATAGGCAGCGACGTTCGCGGGCATCTTGCGCTCGAGCCCGACGCCGGGGTCGACGTCGAGCAGCTCGGCGAGCTCGGCGCATGCCAGCCGCACGGCGTCGAGGTACAGCTCGCTCTTGCCGCCGGGGAAGTAGTGATGGATGAGGTTCGGGGTGACGCCGACTTCGTCGGCGATCGCCTGCAGCTCGGTGCCCGCGAACCCGCGCGCCGCGAAGACCGGCAGGGCGACGGCGACGAGCTGCCGGCGGCGGACCGCGGGTGGTGTGCGCCGAGCGCGCTGCGGGTTGGTGGTTGCCACACGATCAGCTTACCGGCTAGTATTTAGCTGACTTCAATAACTTGACTCCGAGGAGAGCCGACTTCATGTCCCGAAGGTTCCTTGCCGCGGCATTCAGCGCCGCGGCACTGTCATTGCTGGCAAGCGCACCCGCCGGCGCCGCCGGCCCGTCGTGCAAGACGCCCGTGGCCGCCGATGGCCACGAGCCGGTCTGCAACCCCTACGCAGGCTCGGACTGGGCGATGCCGCACCGCAACGCCTACGAGCAGGACTCCACCCCCTACGCCGGTCCGACGAGCGCCTCAGCCATCACCGCCCAGCACGTGACCGTCCCCAGCGGCGCGCTCGCGTTCCTGCAGTTCTCGCCCAAGTACGCCGACGGACAGCGCGCCGCTTGGTTCTCGATGGTGAGCAATCCCGACGCCGAGCGCGTCGGGAAGATCGACGTGCAGACCGGCAAGCTGATCGACCTCTACGACCAGCCGCTTCCCGGGAGCGCCACGCCGAGCGGGGCCTACAACGTCCTCGACCACGCCGACCGCATGATCGTCGGCAAGGGCACCGCGGTGAGCGTCTACCAGGACGCGACCGCCGGCGACCGCTTCTCCAAGGTCGCCAAGACCCACAGCTTCCAGCTTCCCGCGAGCGCCCTCTGCGGGTCTGATGACCACATGGTCGGCATCATCCTGACCTGGGACGGACAGATCGCGTTCGCCACCCAGTACGGCTCGATCGGCGTCTTCCCCGACGACCCCGCGAAGATGGACGCGGCGCATGTGCACTCCGCCACGGTCACGCCGCGGTCCACCTGCACCGCGGGCAACCCAGCCCGCGAGGAGATCTCCAACTCGATCGCCGCCGACGAGCACGGCGGCATCTACACCGTCACCAGCGCCGCCCAGTACAAGCACGTCTGGACCGGCACCACGATCAGGCAGGCCTGGCGCGTGAAGGTCGCCAGCGACGGCTACCAGGGCGGCGTGCGCATCGGCCCGGGCAGCGGCTCCTCGCCGACGCTCATGGGCACCGCCAAGCGCGACGACAAGCTCGTCGTCATCACCGACGGACGCAAGGTCATGCACCTGGTCGCCATGTGGCGTGACGCGATCCCCAAGAACTGGAAGGCGATCAGGCCCGGCGCCGACCGCCGGATCGCGTGCGACCTCCCCGTCAACTTCGGCAACCCCGGAATCGCCAAGGCACAGTCCGAGCAGTCGGTCGCCGTTCGCGGCTACGGCGCCGTCGTCGTCGACAACTCGCTGAAGGACAGCTCGGCGTTCGACGGTCTTCCCGGCAGCCTGCACTACCAGGCCTCGACGCTCAACAGCGGCGACCCCAAGAACCAGGCGCACGGCGTCGAGCGGATCGACTGGAATCCGAAGACCCGCAAGTGCAAGGTCACCTGGGTCAACAGGACCGTCTCGATCCCAAACGCGATCCCGACGATCTCCAGCGCCAGCAACATGCTCTATGCCATCGGCGCCCGCAACGGAACCTGGGGCCTTGAAGGCCTCGACATGAAGACCGGCAGGAGCGCGCTGCGCCTCGACACCGGCGCGGACAACAGCCACAACTCGTTCTACGCCGACACCGAGATCGCCCCCGACGGCACCGTCTGGACCGGCACGTTCGGCGGCGTCGACATCCTCAGGCCCGCCAAGCCCGCACCCGCACTGCCCCTGCGGTAGCCCGCTCGGCCCATCCCGGCCCGTCCTCTCACCGGTCGAGAGGCGGGTCGGCCGGGGCGGATGATCGTCGGCGCGCAGGTCAGCTGCGCCGGAAGAACCTGCGCACCCGGTCCCACAGCACCCCGAGCATCAGGCGGATGCCGCTGATCGGCTTCGCCTGGGGTGCCGGCGCCGGCGTGGCGGCCTCATCCGCGGATGCGGCCGTCGCCGCCTGCGCGGCCAGGCAGGTCGCGAAGTCGTGCAGCAGCCTGTCGGCGACGCCCTCGATCATGCCCGGGCGCCCGAAGCGCGCGAGTTTGCCGGTGATCGTGAGGTCGGTCGCCGCGTCGACGCGCGTGCCATCGCCCGTCGCGGTGAGGCGGTTGACGATCGTGGCGCTGGCGCCGCCCTGGCCGCGCTTGTCCTGCCCGCGCGCGGACAGCGTGGACGTTCTCGTCTGCTCGTCGGCGTCCTGCACCGCGATGACGCCGCGATACGACGCGCTCGTCGGCCCGAGCTTGACGTCGAAGGTCCCGTGGTAGGCGCCCTCCTCGTCGCGCTCGGTGATCGCCGCGCCGGGCAGGCAGGGCGCCACGCGCTCGAGGTCGTTCAGCAGCTCCCAGACCGTCTCGATCGGCGCGGGCACCACGAACGACTGCTCCAGCTTCATCGCTGCATCGCCTCCAGCTCGGCGCGCGTGTCGACGTCGTCGGCGGTGCCCAGCCCGTCGCACGGCACCTGCCGCACGCGCGACCCGGCGAGCAGGCGGCCGAAGCCCTCGTCGCCGCGCAGGTCACCGGCGCGATCCAGCAGCGCGCGGCCGAGCGCCACCGGGTGCCCCGGCACGCCGTCGTAGGTGGCGCGGGCGGCATCACAGCCACCGGCGCGCTGCGCGGCCACCACCGCGTCGATCGCCGCCGGCGCGATCCGCGGCTGGTCGCCGAGTGCGACGACGACGATCTGCGCGTCCGCGGCCGCTGCGACGCCTGCGCGCACGGAGGCGGCGAGGCCGTCCTCCCAGTTCGCGCAGCGGACGGGCTCGGCGCCGTGCAGGTCGACCGCGGCGAGGATCTCGTCCGCCGCCGCGCCGACGACGACGAGCCGGCGATCGACCGCCAGGGCCGCGGCGACGGCGCGCAGGACGTGCTCCAGCAGGGGGCGTCCCTCGAGCGTGGCGATCTGCTTGGCCGCACCGAAGCGCGTGCCGGCTCCCGCGGCGAGCACGAGCGCCGTGACCGCACTCACGCGCCGACCTCGTGGATCCGGCCTGCCGTGTGGGCGAGCCGCCCGCCGCTGCGCTCGTGCTTGAAGGCCACGATCTCCGCCATGATCGACAGCGCGGTCTCCTGCGGGCTCAGCGCGCCCAGGTCGAGGCCGATCGGCGCGCTGATGCGCTCCTGACGCGCGGCGTCGATCCCGAGCTCGAGCAGCCGCTCGCGCCGGGTGGCCTGCGCGCGTCGCGAGCCCATCGCGCCGATGTAGAAGGCTTCCGAGGCCAGGGCGAGTTCCAGCGCGGCGTCATCGAGCTTGGGGTCGTGGGTGAGCACCGCGACGGCCGTGGCCCGGTCGATCCCGCCGAGCTCGGCGACCGCCTCGCGGGGCCACGCGGCCACGACGCCGTCGGCGTCCGGGAAGCGTTCAGGGCGAGCGAAGCGCGCACGGGGGTCGACGACGAACGAGCGCCAGCCGAGCGCGCGCGCGAGCGTCGCCAGGCACGCGCTGTAGTCCACGGCGCCGAACGCGATCACCCGCGGCGGCGGATGCACGACGTCGACGAAGACCGCGACGCCGGCCTCCTCGCGGCGCTCGGACCGCTCGACCCACATGAGCTCGTCGGCGGCGCGCGCCGCCGCCGCGTCGAGGTCCGGGTCGCCGAGCGTCCCGAGGCGCTCGCCGTCGCGGCCCAGGTAGAGCTTCGCGCCCGCCGCCGGCCCGTCGAGCACCGTGACGAGCGCTCCGCGCCCGTCGGTGCGCGCGAGCTCGGCGAAGGCCGCCTGGGGCGTGCGCTCGCTCACGGATCCCAGCGCTCCACCCACACGTCGATCTCGCCGCCGCACGGCAGGCCGACGTCCCACGCCTCCTCGTCGGCGATGCCGAAGTGCAGGAGCCGCGGCGGGCCACCCTGCAGCACCTCATCCGCGGCCACCACGACCGCGCCCTCGACGCATCCCCCGGAGACCATCCCGGCGACCGCGCCGCTCGAGCTGATCGCCATCTTGGCGCCCGGCGGGCGCGGCGCGGATCGCCGCACCGCGACGACCGTCGCGATCGCGACCTCGTCCCCGCGGGCCACCCAGGCATCGACGTCGCTGACGATGTCCTTCACCTGATCCCCTCCTCCATGAGGCCGGCGAGCGCCTCGAGTGAGGCGACGGACTCCGCCGGCATGAGCCGATCGATGTGCGGCAGCGCCGCGAGCATGCCGCGCGTCAGCGGCGCATAGCTCGGGTCCGCCGCCAGCGGGTTGAGCCAGACGAGCCGGTGCGCGCAGCGCGCGAGCCGCTCGAGCTCGGCGGCGAGCTCGGCCGGCTCGCCGCGATCCCAGCCGTCGGAGAGCAGCACGACGATCGAGCCGCGCCCGATGCGCCGCCCGTGCTCGCGGTTGAGCGTCCCGAGCGCGCTGCCGATGCGCGTGCCCGCGCCCAGGTCCGAGGCGACCTCGGTGACGCGCGCGATCGCCCGATCGGCGTCGCTGACCCCGAGCTCCCGCGTGACGCGCGTCAGGCGCGTGCCGAAGACGAACGCCTCCGCCCTCCGGTGGGCGGCGACGCTGCTGTGGGCGTAGTGCAGCAGCATCCGCGCGTAGGGCGCCATCGAGCCCGAGACGTCGAGCACGAGCACGACGCGGCGCGGGCGGCGCGTCGGTGCGCGCCAGCGACGCTCGAGCAGCTCACCGCCGCGCGGCAGCGAGGCGCGGACCGTCGCGCGCAGGTCGTGGACGTCGCCGCGCCGGCGCCGCGCCGGGCGGGTGCGGCGCGAGCTGCGCTGTGGCCCACGGCGTGCGAGCGCCCGCAGCAGGCGGATCGCGACCTGGCGCTCGGCGTCGGTGAGCGCCGCGAAGTCCTTGCGCCGCACGACCTCGTGGTCGCTCCACGCCGCCGGCACGGGCTCGCGGTCGGCGTCCGCCGGCACGCGGCGGGCGCGGTCGGGATCGGCGACGCGCGGCAGCGCGGCGCCGATCATGTCGCCGAGCTGCTCGAGCGGGTCCTCCTGCGGGGCGCGGCGCACGGTGAAGACCGCCGCGAACGCCGCCTCGAACGCTCCGAGGTCCGCGTGGGAGCGGCACATCGCGGCGCGCAGCGCGTGATGGGCCTCGACGCGATCGGCCGCGTCGACGGCCGCGAGCGCGCGGTGGGCCAGCAGCACCTCGCCCAGGCCCGTCGCGCTGCCCTGGGCCCGCATGGCAGCCGCCAGCCGCGACACGCGGTCGATCACCGCGCCCTCATGCACCGCTCAGCACCCCTGTCGCACGTACCCGGTCGATGTCCTCACGCACCTTCAGCGCCGCGCCGATCGTCTCCTCGAGCTCCACGTCGTCTCCGAGCGCGAGCAGCGCTCGCGCCCACGTGATCGTCTCACCCACGCCGGGGGTCTTGTAGAGCGGCTCGGCCCGCAGCCGCGCGACCGCCGCGACGACGCGTTCCGCCACGGCATCCGGCACGCCCGGCAGGCGCGTGCGGACGATCCGCTCCTCGAGCTCGGGCGACGGGTAGTCGATCCAGTGGTAGAGGCAGCGGCGCTTCAGCGCGTCGTGCAGCTCGCGCGTGCGGTTGGAGGTGAGGATGACCAGCGGCGCGGACCGGGCGGTCAGGGTCCCGAGCTCGGGGATCGTCACCGCGAAGTCGGCGAGGAATTCCAGCAGCAGCGCCTCGAACTCGTCATCGCTGCGGTCGATCTCGTCGATCAGCAGGATCACGTCGCCCTCGTGCTCGAGCGCCTCGAGCAGCGGGCGGCGCACGAGGAACTCCGGGCCGAACAGCTCGCGCGGCTCGGCGCCGGCCTCGGCGGCGCGGATCGCGAGCAGCTGGCGGGAGTAGTTCCAGTCGTAGACCGCGTGGTGCAGGTCGATGCCCTCGTGGCACTGCAGGCGGATCAGGCGCGCTCCGGTCGCAGCGGCGAGCGCGCGTGCGACCTCGGTCTTCCCGACGCCCGCCTCGCCCTCGAGCAGCAGCGGCTGGCGCAGCTCGACGGCGAGGAAGAGCGCGATCGCCAGCGAGCGGTCGGCAAGATAGCCCTCGCCCGCGAGCGCCTGCGACACCGCCCCGGCCGACTCGAGCTTCAGCCCGCGGCCTCCTGCAGTGCCCGCCGCGTGAGCACGCGCGCGAGCTGCCGCTTGTAGTCCGGCGATGCGTTCATGTCACCGGGCGGATCGGTGCCCTCGGCGGCGAGCTCGGCCGCCGCGGCGATCGCGGCCGCGTCGAGCGCGCCGCCGCGCAGGGCGTCCTCGGAGGCGCGTGCCCGCAGCGGCGTGGAGCCCATGTTCGCCATGCCGATCCGCACGTCCCCGCAGCTGCCGTCGGCGTTGCGCGCGACCGTCGCGCTGACCGCCACCATCGCCCAGTCCTCGTGGCGCGCGTTGAACTTCTGGTAGCCGGAGCCCGCCCCCTCGATCGCGGGTATCCGGATCTCGGTGAGGATCTCGTCGGGCGCGAGGCTCGTCGTCAGGTAGTCCAGGAAGAACTCGGACGCGGCGATCTCGCGCGTCCCGCCGCCCGGCTGCGAGACGACGAGCACCCCGTCGAGCGCGACGATGACGGCCGGGAGATCCGACGCCGGGTCGCCGTGCGCGATCGAGCCGCCGATCGTCCCGCGATGGCGCACCTGCGGATCGGCGATCGTGCGGGCGGCCCTGGCCACCGCGCCGAGCTCGACATGCGAGGCCACCGCCGCGTGGCGCACCATCGCGCCGATCCGGATCGTCCCGTTCTGGCGCTCGATGCCGTGCAGGCCACCGATGCGGCGCAGGTCGACCAGCTGCGACGGCGCCGCGAGCCGCTCCTTGAGCATCGGGACCAGCGAATGCCCGCCGGCGAGGAGCTTGGCGTCGGGATCCTCCTGCAGCGCGCGGTGTGCCTCCTCGAGGCTCTCCGGCGCCGTGTACTCGAACTCGACGGGGATCATGCCGCGCCTCCGTTCCGCCCGGCCTCGGTGATCGCCGACCACACCCGTTCGGGCGAGAGCGGCATGTTCAGGTAGGTCACGCCGAGCGGGCGCAGCGCGTCGATGACCGCGTTGGTCACCGCCGCCGACGCCGCGATCGTCCCGGCTTCGCCGATGCCCTTCACCCCGAGCGAGTTCGTCGGGGAGGGCGTCTCCGTGCGGTCGGTCTCGAAGTTCGGGACGTCCGGCGCCGACGGCAGGCCGTAGGTGACGAAGTTGCCGGCCAGCAGCTGCCCGGCGTCGTCGTACTGCACGTGCTCGAAGAGCACCTGGCCGATCGCGTAGGCGACGCCGCCGTGGACCTGACCGTCGATCAGCATCGGGTTGATCGCCGGCCCGCAGTCGTCGACGGCGACGTACCGCGTCACCTTGACCTTGCCGGTCTCCACGTCGACGTCGACGACCGCCGCGTGCGCGCCGAACGGGAAGACGAAGTTCTCGGGGTCGTAGAACGCCGTCTCCTCGAGCCCGGGCTCCATGCCCGCCGGCAGGTCGCCCGCGATGTAGGCCGCGCCCGCGACCTCGGCGAGCGTCATGCCCTTCTCGGACGAGCCCTTGACGGCGAACTTCCCGCCCGCGACCTCGATGTCCTCGGGCGCCGCCTCGAGCGCATGGGCGACGATCTGCGCGGCCTTGGCGACGATCTTGTCGGCCGCCTTGGCGATCGCCTCGCCGCCGACCGCGAGCGTGCGCGAGCCGTACGTGCCCTTGCCCACGGGCCCGGTCTCGGTGTCACCGTGGATCAGCCGCACGGTCTCCGGCGTCACGCCGAGCTTGTCGGCCACGATCTGGGCGAAGCCCGTCTCGTGCCCCTGCCCGTGCGGCGAGGTGCCCGTGTACACCGTCACGGCGCCGGTGAGGTCGACGCGCACCAGCGCCGACTCCCACAGGCCGGTCTGCAGGCCGACCCCGGCCGGGCCGACGACCCGCGAGGGCGCCAGGCCGCAGATCTCGGTGTAGGTCGAGAAGCCGATCCCGCGGTAGATCCCCTGCTCGCGCAGACTCTCGGCCTCGGCCCGCACCTGCGCCGGGTCGATGTGGTCGAGCAGCTTCTCGAGCGTGCCCTGGTAGTTGCCCGAGTCGTAGACGATCCCGAGCGTCGTCGTTGCCGGGAAGGCGTCGGCGGCGATGAAGTTCCTGCGGCGCAGCTCCAGCGGGTCCATCCCCAGCTCGGCCGCGAGCTGCTCGACGCACACCTCGATCATGTGGGTGGCCTCGGGCCTGCCCGCGCCGCGGATCGCGTCCGTCGCCATCTTGTTCGTGAAGACGCCGACGATGTCGGTCTGGACGTTCGGGATGGCGTAGCAGCCGCACATCACGAACGCCCCGAGCGACGGGATCACCGGCGTGAGCAGCATCAGGTAGGCGCCCATGTCCGCCGTGATCTCCGCGTGCAGCGCGGTGATCTTCCCGTCTCGCGTCGCGCCCATCCGCACGCGCGCGATCTGGTCGCGGCCATGGTGGGCGGTCGCCATGTTCTCCGAGCGCGTCTCGATCCACTTGATCGGCCGCCCGAGCTTGTGCGAGACGGCGGCGAGCAGCACCTCCTCGCCGTAGATCTGCAGCTTGGAGCCGAACCCGCCGCCGACCTCCGGCGCGATGACCCGCACGCGCTCCTCGCTCATCCCCAGCATCAGCGAGAGGAAGAGCTTCAGGAAGTGCGGCACCTGCGTCGAGGAGTACAGGACGAGGTTGCCGGCGCGGTAGTCGGCGATCACCCCGCGCGGCTCGATGGGGGCGCCCGCGATGCGGTGGTTGACGACCTCGCGCTCGACGACGACGTCGGCCTGCGCGAGCGCGGCCGCGACATCCCCGCCGCCGAGCGTCCAGCGGTGGCTCTCGTTGGTGCCGAACTGCTCGTGCACGAGCGCGGACCCGGGCTCGAGCGCCGCGCGGATGTCGGTGACCGCCGGCAGCGGATCGAGCTCGACGATGACGTCCTCGGCCGCGTCGACGACGGCGTAGCGATCCTCGCCGAGGACGACGGCGACGGGGTCGCCGACGTGGTGCACCTCGCCCTTGGCCAGCGGCCAGTGATCGGGCGCGTTGACCTCGACTCCAGGCGGCACCCAGGCCATCGGCAGGCCGGACTCGAAGTGCAGGTCCTCGGCGGTGAACACCGCCACGACGCCCTCGCGCGCGAGGGCGCCCGAGGCGTCGACGGAGACGATCTTCGCGTGGGCCTCCGTCGAGCGGACGAGCGCCGCGTAGAGGGTGCCCGGCAGGCGGATGTCGTCGATGTACTTGCCCTTGCCGGTGATCAGGCGCGGGTCCTCCTTGCGCTTCAGCGCGCGCCCGACCCACCTGCCGTTCGCCTGCTCGGTCGCCTGGGTCGTCATGCGCCGATCCCTCCCTTCAGCGCCTCGCCGGTCTCATATGCCTCGTCCGGGGGCACCGGCGGGCTGACGTCGCCGGGGCCGGCCTTGGCCGCGGCCATCACCGCCTTGACGATGTTGTGGTAGCCGGTGCAGCGGCACAGGTTGCCCGCGAGCGCCTCGCGCACCTCGCCCTCGGACGGGTCGGGTACGCGCTTGAGCAGGTCGGTCGCGGCCATGATCATGCCCGGGGTGCAGTAGCCGCACTGCAGGCCGTGGTTCTCCCAGAAGGCCTCCTGCATCGGGTGCAGCGCGTCGCCCCGGCCGAGGCCCTCGATCGTCGTGATCGCAGCGCCGTCGCACTGCACAGCGAGGACCGTGCAGCTCTTCACCGCCTCACCGTCGAGGTGGACCGTGCAGGCCCCGCAGCTCGACGTGTCGCACCCGACGTGGGTGCCCGTCAGCCCGAGGTGCTCGCGCAGGTAGTGCACGAGCAGCAGCCGGGGCTCGACCTCGGCGGTGTGCCGCTCGCCGTTGACGGTCAACGAGACCTCGACACGGGTTGCCATGCGCTCTCTCCTTCTCGGGCGGGGTAGGCCGACACTAACCCCGGCGACCGCGCCCGGCAAGGGCCGGGGCCGGGCCGGGCAGCAACAGACGCAGTGGGCACCCCGTGCACGCCCGCGACCACGGGCCAGCGGCTATCCGGTGACGCGGACGCGGTTGGCATGGGGGGTGAACACGACGAAGTGACCGCTCGGGTTGCGCGCCGTCACGGTGCACCCCATGGCGTGGCCGATCATGTCCTTGGTGACCTTCAGCGTCGGCGTCCGGGAGACGGATTTGGTCTTGAGGATCCACTCGTAGGAGAGCTTCGACGGGCTGCCGGCGAACGTCGGCGGGTTGCACGTGAGCGTCCGTCCGACCTTGCCGATGCCGGTCACCTTGGGCGTGGACGCCAGGTCGGTGAGCGCAGCCGCCGGATACGGCTCGATCACCGGGTTCGCCTGGTTGATGAACGACGCGAACGAGGAGGTCCGCATGTACACCCCGGGCAGATGCTCGCGGCCGCACTTCGCGTCCTTCACCTCCGGGCCCCAGCTGGTGATCCCGATCTGCAGCGGCCCCTGCGAGGTTTGGCGGATGAGGGGGCCGCCGCTGTCAAATGGGCAGGCCTGGATCAGCGGTGACCTCTTGCTCTTCAGATCCTGCCCGCAGATCTCCGAGGCGATGACCGCGTGCGGATAGGCCCTCCTGCAGGCGGCGGCGGAGATCACCGACATATCGCCGATCTGCAGGGACTTCGGGAGCGTGGCCTGGCTCGTCCCCGTGAGCCCGTAGCCGATCAGCGACGCCGCCTCACCGGTCGTCTCCTCGGAGTGGTCACCGGCCCCGGGAAGCTTCACCGGCGTGATCCCGGTCACCGGGTGCGCGAGCAGGACGATGCCGACGTCGTCGAGCGCGATCGCGTTCTCCGGTGACTTCTTGGCGAACGGGAACGACTCCTTGAACTTCGGGTCGATGGCGAAGCCACGCGCGGGGATTCCGCCGTGCGCGATCGCCGCCTTGAACCGATCGTCGCCGAGGTGGACCAGCGCGTTGCCGTCGACGCCGACCAGCACCGAGTAGCCCAGCGGGCTGAAGCCGTCGAGGCAGTGACCGGCCGTGAGGACGCGATCGGGCGCGATCAACGTCCCGGTGCAGCCGCTGGGCAGCCACGCGATGTACGGCACCTGCGAGATGGCCTCGTGCCTGCCGCCCGATATGGCCCCTGCGGGAGCGGCGGCCCAGGCAAGCACGAGGCCGGCGGCCAGCAAGGAGAGGAGCGCAAGCGCGGGGGGGCGGAGCTCGAGGAGGTGCGTCATCACGGAGAGGTCCCTTCGTCGGCGTCTCTCCAGCTCAAGACGCCACGTTGGGCCCAGGCCTTCCCCCGCGCTTGCACCAGCAGTGGCAGTAGCCCAGCGCCTCGGGTCTCGAACGGCGCTGCGCGGCGGTCAGAGTGGCTCGGGCGCGATCGCGGGCTTCGGCCCTTGCTTCCCGCTGGATTGGACGATCGACTCGCTCGGGTCGGCCCTGCCTTGGGCGAGCACATAGATCACCAGGCCAGCCACGATGAGGGCCGTCGAGGCTGCCGCGTCAGCAGTGACCGGGTCGCCGAGGACGAGGCCGGCCAGGACCACGGCAACGAGCGGGATCAAGGTGAGCGCCGCTCCGGCGGCGGTGATCGCGACCCGGCCAAGGGCCCAGGCGTAGATGAGGAATGCGCCGGCGAGCAGGCCGCCGGTCACCGCAAGCGCCAGGACGGATGCAGCGCCGATGCGCCCGACCGAGAAGTGCTCGGCGCCCGTGGCCAGGGCCAGCGCCCAGGCGGGAAGGACGACCACGAGGCCGGTCGCGAACTGCGCAGTGGTCACGGCCAGCGGTGTCACGTCGTCGTCGAGGAGACGCGCGACCAGGATCACCGAGCAGGCTCCCGCGATGGCGTTGACCAGGACGAGGCTGTCGCCGAGCAGGGTGGCATTGCCACTCTGGTCGCGCAAGGTCAGGAGGCTCACCCCGGCCACGGCCAGCATCACGCCGCCGAGCGCGACGACCCTGGGTCGCTCCTTGAGAAGCAGCAGACCGAGAAGGACGACGAACACGGTCTCGCTGCCGGCGATCACGCCGGCGTGGGCGGCGCTGGTCCGCTGGACGCCGAGGTTGAACGTGAGGAAGGCGAGACCCGGCTCAAGGAGTCCCACTGCTGCCAGCCGCCAGGAGAGACGTGGCAGGCGCTGCCTGCTCGCCTGGCGTGCCGCGCTCAAGGCGAGGACGGCGACGGAGAGCTCGCCGACCAGCAGGGTCAGCGGCCCGAGGCCGCGCAGGGCGATCGTGGTCGTCACCGACAGCGAGCCCCAGCATGCCGCGGCCAGCACAAGTGCTCCGGTACCGCTTCTTCTCAGGGCATGCGTCACGGCGCGGCCAGCAGGATCGGGCAGCGCTCCTGCGGGCAGGCGTCGAGGTCGCAGAGCCTGCAGAGGCGCTCCCCATGGGCGCGATCCTCGGTGACTGCCGCCAGAGCCTTCTCAGCGATCCGAAGGAGAGCCGCCTGCTCCGAGTCATCCAAGGTCGCGGTCACCTCGATCACCGCGTCACGACGAGCCTGCAGCACATGCTCCGCCGCAGACTCACCCGCCGGCGTGAGCCATAACGTCACGCCGCGCGCGTCAGCCCCCGCGCGGCGCTCGAGCAGTCCGGCCGAGGCAAGCCGATCTGCCAGCCGCACCCCTCCGGAGCCGGTCAAACCCACCGTGCGCGCGAACGTCTCCATGCTCAAGCCAGGCTCGCCCAGCAACACGGCCAACCCCGCTGGTGCGGCCCCCGACATCCCGCTGCGAGCCGCCACCGCCTCGGCGACGGCGTCTCCGATCATCGTCCCGAGCGTCGCGACAAGGTTCACTCCTCGCGCATCCATCCCCGAAGTATATGCATGACTCAGTCAGATATCAACCTCGGCTGGCGAAACCACCGGCGAGGCCCCGGGATAGGGCGATGCCATCGACCGCCCGACAGCTGCGCGGGCGTCTTGAGTGCGAACGCGGCGAAGCCGCCGATCAGCATGAACGCGATGCCCCAGACGAGGTGGTGCAGGTGCAGGCCCGACTCGGTCTCGACGTTGCCCGGCCACCACGAGACCTCCGCACGGATCATGCGCGTGCTCGTCCGGATGAACAGGAACGAGAGCAGGAACCCGAGCAGCACGAGGAAGGCGGCGTCGCGGCCGGCCTCCGCGGATCCGTGCAGGAGGGACAGGGTGGCGAGCGGCGTGGTCATGAGACTCCGGCGCGGTTGATGTGATCGGCGACACCGACGACGTCGCCGATCTCGGAGAAGTCGACGGCGATGAGGTTCGGGAACGCCTTGCGGATACGGGCGCAGCGCTCGACGCGGCGCAGCAGGAAGTCGCGGGCGTTGACCGTCTTCGCCTTCGAGGGCAGCGGCGGGTAGACGGCCGCCCAGTGGTTGACGAGGAACAGCGGGTTCGACTCCCTGCCCCGGTTGGGCCGGCAGCTCGCGTCGCTGCGCAGCGATGCGATCGTCTTGTTGTCGTAGGGGGTCTCCTTCAGCAGGCTGCGGTATCCGGGCTGGTACCAGCTCCCAGGGATCCCGCGGTCCTCGGCCATCACGAGCACCCGCCGGTTCTGCGCGATCATCTGGCGCAGCGTCGGGGCGGGCGTCCCCGGCCGCCAGGTGTAGACGCGGTCGTGGAGCCCGCTCGCACGGAAGACGCGCGCGGTCTCCTGCGGGGTCACGAGATCCTGGATCACGATGAGCAGCACCTCGTTGCGGTTGCGGTCCAGCCACTGGCGGATCTCGTGCAGCGTGCCCTGCATCGGCAGCGCCCCGATCTCGCACGCCATGTGGCAGAGGAACGGCTGGGGCGGACCCGTGGGGCTGGCGACCCGCCGCGCGAGGAAGTCCTGCAGCGCCGAGATCCCGCCGGGGCCCACCTCGGCCTCCGCCTGCCGGCGCACCTCGCCGTCGAGGACGGTCAGGGCGCTGGCCCGCCGCTTCGTCGGCCGCGCCATGAGGCTGTCGATCAGGAGGCCGCGGATGCCGCCGTCCAGCTGCCCGGTGATCGTCCGGCGCTGGTTGGGGTCGATGAAGCCCGCCTCGGCCGAGGACATCGCGTTGTGCGAGGTCGCGAACGCGACCTGGTCGAGCGGCCTGTCGCACAACGATTCCGAGCCGTTGCACGCGAGCCCCAGCTCCGCCTCGCTCGCGGGCGTCTTGAGCACGCCCACCTTGACGACGGTCGTCAGCGCGAGCAGCCCGAGGATCGTCGCCGCCGCGACGAGGATGCGCCGCCGCGTGCGGTGGGCGCGCGGCGCGCCCTCGGGCACCGTCCCGCCCAGCAGCGCGATCAGGTCCGTGAGCCCCTCCACCACGACGAAGAAGCCCGCGATCAGCGCCAGCACCTCGATCGTCGGCAGCGACCATTGCATGAGCCCGAGCCCGAGCGCCACCAGCAGCAGCGCGCGGGCCACCCGCGGCCCCGCCGAACACGGCGGGCGGCGCAGGAAGCCCCAGATGCGCGTGAACGCCGCCTCCGCGGCGCCGGTCGACAGCCGCCCCGAGCCGACGGCCGCCAGCAGCCCGCCGGCCAGGACCAGCACGGTGGCGACGACGACCAGGCCGCCCAGGAACACCTGCAGCGCCTGGTCGACGGCGTCGGACGCGGCGAACCCCTGGAGGCGGACCTTCACCGCCACGGTCTCGACGATGAAGACGCCCACGCCCGCCGCCGCGAGCGCGAGGCCGACGCGGCCGACCGCGCGGCCGCGGTCGCGCGCGGCTGCGACGGCGCCGGCGAACAGCAGCAGCGCGAGCAGCGGCAGGAGCCAGGCGAGCACGCCGATCAGGTGCGCGGAGTCGGCCACGCGGCGGATCAGGCCGTCGTTGCGCACGCGCACCACCGGCGCGGCGACCGACCCCGCGAGGTCCGACTTCAGCGCGGGCCGCTGCGCGGCGACGAACGAGTTCACCAGCTGCAGGCCGTCCGCGAGGTCGAGCGAGACGTTCTTCGCGTTCTTCGTGAGCAGGCTGTCGTGGACCACGAGCGCCGCACGCCGCACCACGGGGTCGAGCGCGCCGCCTGAGATGAGCGACCCGGCCGCGTCCTCGAGCGGCCGCTGGGCGACGATCGCGTTCGGCACCGCGCTCTCGAGCGCCGCGGTCAGGCGCACCGCGATCTCGCGGCTGACGGCGGGCTTGCGGACCGACGCCGCGACCTTGTCGGCGAAGCCGTTGCCGTCGACGACGAAGTGATCGATGTAGACCGTGACGGCCGCGGCGATCGTCACCACCGCGCCGAGGCACGCGAGCACGAACGCGAGCCGGTTTCGGGCCCGCCCGCTCATCGCGCTGGTCTCATCGCGTGCAGATCAGCCCGTCGCGGGCGCGACCGCTGCCGGGGCGCCCTTGCCGCGGCGGAACAGCCCCCACAGGATCACGATGGTCACGATCATCGCTCCGTAGGTGAACGGCGCCGCGATCACCGTCTTGGGGATGCCGCCCGTGTCCGCGCCGCGGCCCGCGCCGATGAAGGTCGAGAAGTCCCAGAAGCCGTGGATGACCATCCCGACCACGAGCAGCCCGCTGATCCGCCGGATCAGGTAGAGCCCGCTTCCGAGCACGAACGCCAGGATGATCTGCTGCACCGTCAGGCGCACGCCCTGGCCGAGCACGATGTTGAGCCCGTGGAAGAGACCGAACAGCGCCGAGGTCAGGAACCACGCGCCGACCTCCGTGTGGCGGGCCCGCGCGGCGACGAGCAGGTAGCCGCGGAAGACGATCTCCTCGCCGAACCCGACGAGCAGCGTCCCGATGAGGATCAACGCGACCAGCCCGGCGTTCCAGTCCCCCCACGGGGCGACCACGAGTGTCGTGAGGATCGCCAGGCAGAAGAGCGCCGGCACCGCCCAGCGCCAGCGCGGCCACGTGAGCGTGTCCTCCTCGTGGAAGAGCCGGTGCCACCAGCCCCAGCGTGCGGTGAGCGCGAGCGTCGCGGCGATCGCGAGCGCGACCGGGATGATCACGAAGCCGACGACATTCGAGGACGACTGGCTGAGCTTGTCGTAGTCGACGCCCGAGAGCAGCGCCCCAACCATGAAGACCGCCATGTACAGCACGGCGACGGCGATGCCGCGCCTGAGCGTCGGGGCGACCCGCGGGGACGCAGGCGAGGTCGGTGCGGCTGAGCTGGTCGTGGGCACTGGAGTCCTTTCGAGGCGCGAACCCGCGCATGGTGACACCGTGTCAGTGCCCGCCGGAACCGTAGTTTCCCGCCCCCGAATGCGGAAGGCTGCCCGGGCGCCAGGACGCAGGGCGCCCATAGAGTGCCCGGCCGTGGACACCCGGGTAAATCCCGCCTGGCGGAGGCGGGATCTGCATGGCGGGGGCGGGATTCGAACCTCGCTCGGATTGGAACCACATTGGAACCAGGGGGGAATTTGCCGCGTCAGCTCGGCCTAGCCTGCAGGTGCTGGGTTCCGTTCCGCCAGTCGCAGGCTGCGGCCCAGGCTCCCTAGACTCCGGAGCGGTGAGCCGGGAAGACTGGTCGGCACGACCGATGCCCCTGCCTTCCTCCAGCCCTCCAGGCGACTTCGCCCCCCGTCTCAGGTACGGGTCCGAGTGGCGGCGCGAGGCGCTGCGGACGAACCTCTGGGTCGTGCCGGCGATTGAGGTGGTCGCGGCGGTGTTGCTGTTCGCCGTGACGCACGCGAGCGACCGGGCGGTCTACGGGGGCGACCTGACGCTGCCGCCGTGGGTGATCAGCGGGACGGCCGACGCCGCGCGCCAGATCCTCGCGTCGCTCGCGGCCGCGGTCATCACGGTCGTCGGCGTCGTCTTCTCGATCGTGATCGTCACGTTCACGCTCGCGTCGACGCAGTTCGGGCCGCGGATGCTGCGCAACTTCATCCGCGACCGGGGCACGCAGATCACGCTCGGGACGTTCGTCGCGACGTTCGTCTACGCGGTGCTGACGCTCGTGTCGATCGCCCCGGGCGCGCACGGTGACTTCGTCCCGCACCTGTCGATCACCGTCACGCTCGCCCTCGTCGTCATCGACCTCGGCGTGCTCATCTACTTCATCAACCACATCGCGGCCGCGATCCAGCTCCCGAACGTGGTCGCGAGCATCGCCCGCGACCTGTCGAGCGCCATCGCCGCGGAGAGCGCCGAGCAGGAGCCTTCGCGCGGCGACTATGTCGCCGAACAGGGCCCGTCGGTATCCGAGATCGCCCGGCGCATGAGCGAGTCCGGAGACGTGGTCAAGGCGCCCAGCAGCGGCTACCTCCAGTTCATCCCCCACGACACGCTCGTCCGCATCGCGACCCGCACCGGCGCGGTGATCCGCCTGCACCACCGCCCGGGGCACTTCGTCGTGCGGGGCCATCCGCTGGCCACGGTGTGGCCCGCGCCCGCCGCTGGCGAGGTCGAGCGGGGGCTGCGCCGCGCCCGAGTCGCCGGCCCGAGCCGCACGCTCACACAGGATCTGGCGTTCGCCGTCGACCAGCTCGTCGAGATCGCGATCCGCGCGCTGTCCCCGGCGGTCAACGACACGTTCACCGCGCTGACCTGTATCGACTGGCTCGGGGAGAGCCTCTGCCGCGTCCCGGCCGACTGGGCGCCCGTTCGCACGCATCGCGACGCGCAGGGCTACATCCGCGTCGTAACGCTCCATGTGAGCTACGACCGCCTGGTCGAGCGGGCGTTCGACAAGATCCGCCAGGCCGGCCGGGGCATGCCGGCCGTGCTGATCCGCCAGCTCGACGCGCTGACCGAGATCGCAGCGCACGCGACCACTGACCAGCATTGCGAGATGCTCCTGCAGCAGGGTGCCATGATCCAGCGGGCCGCAGCCGAGTCTGTGCCCGCTGCGGAGGATCGCGCCGACGTCGATCGGGCTCACCGCAAGCTCCTGGATGCTGCCGCCCGCCCGCCGGTCTTCGCACCGCACGGCCAGGCGGAGCGGGCCACCTGAACGTGTGGTCGACGAGACGTCTGAGCCCCCCGGTCAACGGTCCCGGCCGCTGCCACAGTCCAGGGCCTCCGCGACGGCGTCCCACCAGTCGGGAGCCGACACGCGCGCGGACAACGCGGTGAGCGCCTGCTGAAGGTCCCCTCCGCGGCCCTCGTTGCCACGTCCCACTTCGGAGACGAGCCAGTCAGCGGACGCCAAGCGGTACACGTGGAGTGAGCGCCCGTGCGGGCGCACGCCGACGATCCACTCCCCGGGGCCGCGCACGTCGACGACAAGTCGCTGCTGGTCCCGTTTGGCGAGCTGTGGCTGCCGAGGCATCTGGAGACGGCCGCCGTCCGGGCGGGTATCAGGTCCGGACGTCGACCCGCCTGTCGCAGGCATCGAGCGCCACCAGCACGGCTTCCCGCATCGTCCCGGGCTCCGACGGCGCGTGCAGCGGCGCCGTCCCGTCGGTGAGCAGCCGCAGTGCGAGCGCGACGCCCTGGGCGCGGGGCGGCGTCGCCTCGTCCCGCAGGCGGTGGGCAAGCTCGGTCAGCGGGCGGAACGCGTCGCAGGCGGCCTCGCGCTGCACGGGGACGCGCGCGGTGATCTTGGCTTCGGTCGGCAGTGCAGCGCGCAGCGCCGCACGCTGCAGGCCGTCAGCGATCATGTGCCGGGCACGAGGTGAGGTCAGCTGATGCGCGCGACGTGCGAGCGCCTCGCTGGCGTCGAGCGGCTCACCCGCCCGGATTCGGGCATCGAGGATCCCGGCCCGCCGGCGGCTGATGAGCCGGATGCGCAACGGCTCCTCAGATGAGCGCCCGGCGTGGTGGAGAAGCGCAAGAGAGGCAGGCATGGAATTCACGCTCCCAACAGGTCGGCCGATAGCAGGAAGGCTCCATGCCGAGGAGTGTCCCCAGGCCCCGTCACGGCCGTGCCCGGATTCACCACATCGCTATACAGATCCTGCACAGGCCCCGAGCCGTCGAGGCGACAGCCGAGGCTCTGCGCAACAGCCTCCGTGTGAATGCAGAAGCGCGGCGGTCGGCGAGCACGCTGAGGTCGTAGACCTCGCAGACGGCGACGGCCGGCGCGTTGCGGCGGGCCTCTCGGTCGCCGTGCTGAGGTCGCTGAGCGCGGTGTAGGTGACGCCGGTCGGGATCACGGTCGAGCGCTGCTGCGCCTGGGGTTCGAGCCGTATGACTGCAATCGACACCGACCGAGCATGGCCGGCCCGGGGCAGGATCTGTACGCCCGCGTCGAGGATCGTGACGCGGCGTGGACGCCGCCCCATCGACACTTGGCTTGCGCCTTGGGGCAAACCACCGATGCGAAGGAGCCAGCCGATGACGAGGGTGCCGATGAACTCAGCAACAGGACCTGTCTGGACCCTGATGCTCCCGGCCTGGGCAGCAGCACGGTCCGCCGAGCCAAAGCGGACCGTGGACCCGCCCCGGCGAGCTGGGAGCTCGCGAACGCGGAGGATCACCCGGAGGATCACCCATGGCTGACGATCCGCGAATCACCACGCTCGAGCACCGCGTGCGTGAACTGCAGACCGCGGTCGTCGCCATCGTGCGGCATCTCGGGATCGAGGATCAGGTGGCCGCCGCGGAGCGCGCGCGGCTGGACGAGATCAGCATCAAGGGCGAGGCCCCTCGCGAGCGCCTGATCGAGCTCTACAGCAAGTCGTCACGCTCGTAGCGCGAGCAGGGGGTCTTGGATGATGAAGGCGGTGACGAACCATGTGGCCGCGGCGAGCCGGCCGGCGAGCGGGTGCCCGCCGCACGATTGGCGATGTCCGGTCGTCATGAAGCTCGATCCGGAGCACGTGGCGTGGACGTGCGCGCGCTGCGGCGCCATCGCGACGACCGACTCCCGCGCGGTGAGACCGGAGTAGGGCCGGCGCAGGGATGACGGTCTCCGGCTGGCTCCAGATCGTCCTGTTCCTGGGGGTGCTGACGGCGCTCGTGGCGCCCGTCGGGGGTATCTGACACGGGTGTACCGCGGCGAGTCGTGGGGCCAGCGCCACCTCGGTCGGCTCGAGCGGATCCTGCTGCGCGCAATCGGCGCGATCCGAGCGACGAGCAGGGCTGGAAGGACTACGCGCGCTCGGTTCATCGTCTTCAGCGCAGCCGGGTTCGTCGTGCTGTTCGTGCTTTCACGCGCTCAGCGGGTGCTCCCGCTCAACCCGAGGGGTTCCACGCGCCGACGTGGCGTGAGCCCCCTGCTCGGGATGCTCGAGGTAGGCGGCGCCGGCCTGCTCGACGGTGCGCCGCTGCGCGCCGTGCACGACGACCTCGGTCGCTGCGAGCGCGTCAGCCCGTCCGCGGTTCCGGGCCGGCGCCTGGGCCCGATGCGCCGCTTGACGCGCACCTCGCCGGCCCACCAGGACCCGTAGCACGTCTCCCGCCCACCCCTGTCGGCGCGTGCGAAGAGCCTTCCGGATCCGTATGAGCGCTTGCCCATGCACGAACCGTGTCGTGCGAGAAGGCCACCTACCCACCCCCGAATTGGAACCATATTGGAACGACGGAGGCTGCTTGGGAACGCCCCGGAAAGAGCAAATCCCGCCTGGCGAGAGGCGGGATCTGCATAGCGGGGGCGGGATTCGAACCCGCGACCTTCGGGTTATGAGCCCGACGAGCTACCAGACTGCTCCACCCCGCGACGTGGCGTCCATGGTAGCAATCGACGGCCCGCGCGGCGAGCGGGAATGAGCGCCTGCGGACCTGATCTTCAGCGCGATCCCCCGCGCACCTGGCGCAGCAGCGCCCCGCCGATCGTCACCGGGTGGTTCACGAGCGTCGCGATCCGGCCCTTCAGCGTCAGCGGGTCGTGGGCGATGCCGAGCTGGCGCAGGATCGTCGCCGAGTCGAAGTAGACGCGCTCGCAGACGATCCCCTCCCCGCCGGGCTGGAAGGCGAAGATCGCGAGCGTGCGGCAGGCGAACGCCTTCCCGGTCGCGGGCAGGCCGCGGAACGGACCCAGGTGCGTGCCGAGCAGCATGAACTCGACGATCACGGCGTCGTCGGCATGGTGCATCGCGATCAGCTCGTTGCGCTGGTCGGGGAACGCCGTGCGCGTCTCCTCGAAGTAGCGGGCCACGTGCTCCTCGCCGTCGAAGACGTCCCCAGTAGGGATGATCTCGTAGCGCGGATGGTCGAACGTCCCCATCGTGACGTCGAACTCGTGCCGGTTCTCGGACTCCATGTGCTCGCGCACGACGGCCTCACGGCGCTCGCGCAGGCTGGTGGCGGCAGCGGTCATGCGGCGACCCTACCCGCGCGGTGCCGAGGCTCGAGCGCAGCCACCGAAACCATCGGCTCCGCGGTGCGTTTCAGGTGTGTGAACGCTCGCCCCCTCCTCCCCGTCGTGGCCGCCGTCCTGGCACTCGGCATGGCCGCGCCCGCCGCGGGCGCCGCGGTGTGGGGCACGCCGACCACTCTCTCCGGAGCGGGCGACGTGAACTCGAGCGTCGCGGTCGGGAGCAACGGCACCGCCGCCATCGCCTACGCGGCGAGCGGCGTGCGCGTCGCCGTGCGCAACCCCGGCGGTCGCTGGGGAACGCCGGTGCGCGTCTCGCAGGGCAACTACAACGTGAGCGGCCCGTCGGTCGCCGTCGACGGCAAGGGCGGCATCGTGGTCGCGTGGGCACAGGACGGCAACCCCAGGGGCGGCGGCCTGATCCGCGGGCCGCTGACGATCCGCGCGATCATCCGCGCGCGCAGCGGCGCCTGGGGCACGGTCCATCAGATCGGCACGAGCAGCCATTTCATCGAGGCCGGCGCACGCGTTTCGGCGAACGCCGCCGGCGAGGCGATCATCGTCTGGGACGGTGTTCAGCAGCTCAGCGGGACGCGCCGCACGCAGGCGATTCAGTCTTCGTTCCGCCGCGCGGGCAAGGCATTCGGCGGAGCGCAGACGATCCGCGAGCCCGAGGCTCCGCGCGGCCTCAGCGGCGACGTCGTGGCCCTCGACGCCGGCGGCAGCGCCTACGCCGCATGGACGAACGACGTGGCCGGCCCGGCCGTCCGCATCGCCACGCGCTCGCGCGGCGGCTCGGGGTCGTGGGGCACAGCCCGGACCATCGGGCCCAAGCAGTCGAGCAACCCCGTGATCGCGGTCACGCCCGATCGCACGGCGATCGTCGCCTGGCACCAGGCCGGCGTCGACTCCGAGGGCAACGGACTGCAGTCCGGCGCGCTGATGGCCGCCGAGCGCCTGCCGGTCGGCGGGACGCTGACGGCGCCGCAGCAGGTGTCCGCGACGAAGACCCGTGCCTACTCCCTGGCCGTCGCGCGCTCCGGCGAGGCGATGCTCGCCTTCAACGCCGACCCGAGCACCAGCGCCACCGGGTCGCAGACGACGGTCCTGCACGTCGCGGTCCGCCCCGCGTCCGGCGGCGCGTTCGGCGCCGAGCAGGAGGTCGCCGGCACCGACCCCGGCCAGTACGGCGGCGCGCTGACCTACCTCGCCGACGGCACCGCCCTCTACGTCTGGGGCGCCGGCGACGGCGCGATCCGGTCCGTCGCCCGGCCCGCCGGAGGCGTCTTCGGCGGACCCGAGCTCGTGACCGCGAAGGGTCTCTACCCGCGCCTGGGCGCCTTCGCGAACACCGCGGTCGCCGTGTGGTCAGTCGCCAGCGGCGACAGCGTGCGCATCGCCACCGCCGACCGCCGCTGAGAACCGGTTCCGACCGCCCGCGGATATCGTCGCGGCGATGGCCCGCGTGTTCGTCACCCGCCCGCTCCCCGGCACCGCTGTGGAGCGCCTGCGCGAGGCGGGCCACGAGGTGGCCGTCCACCCGGGGCCGCTCCCGCCGACGCGCGCCGAACTCGAGGCCGGCGTCGCCGAGGCCGAGGGCCTGCTCTGCCTGCTGACCGAGGCGATCGACGCAGCGCTGCTCGAGCGCGCCCCTCGGCTGCGCGCGATCGCCAACTACGCGGTCGGCTCGGACAACATCGACCGCAGCGCGGCCGCTTCGCGCGGCATCCCGGTCGGCGTCACTCCCGACGTCCTGACCGACGCCACGGCGGACCTGGCGCTCGCGCTGCTGCTCACGGCTGCGCGGCACCTGCCGGCGGCGGCGCAGTCGGTGCGCGACGGGCGCTGGCGGACCTTCGAGCCGCAGGGCTGGCTCGGGCTGGAGCTGCGCGGCGCGCGCCTGGCGATCGTCGGCTTCGGGCGCATCGGCCGCGCCGTCGGGGAGCGCGCGGCCGCCTTCGGCATGGAGCTCCTGCCCGTCGGCCGCGACGACGACCTCCACGCGGCGCTCGGGCGTGCGGACGCCGTCACGCTCCACTGCCCGCTGACCGAGCTCACGCGCCATCTGATCGACGCGGGCGCGCTGGCCGCGATGAAACCCGCGGCGATCCTCGTCAACACCGCGCGGGGCGGCGTCGTCGACCAGGTCGCGCTCGGCGCGGCGCTCCGCGGCGGCGTGATCGGCGCTGCGGCGCTCGATGTCACCGATCCCGAGCCGCTGCCGGCAGACGATCCGCTGCTCGGCGCGCCGAACCTGTTCGTGCTTCCGCACATCGGGTCGGCGACCTACGCCGCCCGTGAGCGGATGTCCGACCTCGCGGCCGCGAACCTGCTCGCGGCGCTCGCCGGTGCTCCGATGCCCCATCCCGCGTAGGCTCCGGCCCGGTTTCATGCGCATCGCGGTCGTCGACATCGGCACGAACTCCACGCGGCTGCTCGTCGCCGACGTGGACCCGGCCGCGGGCACGCTGCGCGAGCTCGAGCGCCGCAGCGAGGTCACGCGCCTGGGCGCCGGGCTCGAGGCGAGCGGCCGCCTGTCCGACGAGGCGATGGCGCGCGTGTTCGCGACACTCGACGGCTACGCGGAGATCATGGACGGGATCGGCGCCATCGAGGTGCGCCGCGCGGTGCTGACGAGCGCCGCGCGTGACGCCGCGAACGGCCCGCAGTTCGCACAGCGCGTGCGTGAGGACTACGGCCTCGACGCGCGCACGATCCCCGGCGCGGAGGAGGCGCGACTGTCCTTCCTGGGCGCCACGAGCAGCCGCGACCCCGAGGCGGGCGAGCGGATCGTCGTCCTGGACATCGGCGGGGGCTCGACGGAGTTCATCGTCGGCCGCGGCCGCGCCGTCGACTTCCACGTCTCCACGCAGGCGGGCGTCGTGCGTCACAGCGAGCGCCACCTGCACCACGACCCGCCGCTCGCCGACGAGCTCGGCGCACTGGCGCAGGACGTCCGCGCGACCTTCGCCGCCGCCGTTCCCGCCGACCTGCGCGCGAGCACCGGCGCGATGATCGCCGTCGCCGGGACGGCGACCTCGATGGCCGCGATCGACCAGGCGCTGGAGCCCTACGACCCCGCGAAGGTCGATGGGTACCGCGTCTCGCTGGAGGTCTGCGAGCGGATCTCGCAGCGCCTCGCGGCGATGACCGACGACGAGCGCCGCGAGGTCGCGGGCCTGCACCCTGGGCGCGCCCCCACGATCGTCGCGGGGAGCATCTTCATCATCGAGGCGATGCGCGCGTTCGGCCTCGAGGCGGCCGAAGTCTCCGAGCACGACATCCTGTACGGCGACGCGCTGGACGCCGCCGCCACGGCGTCCTGAGACGCGGCGAAGCAGTTCCGTCGCACCGTTCTGCGGAGCCTTGACCTGGCGGGTGGGTGCGGACATACTCGCGCGAGGGTTCGCGCACGCGTCGCAGCCGCGGCGTCGCGCCCGGACCGCACGACTCGGGGCCACAGGCACGTACCCCTGCCCGACCTGTGGATCCGGAAACGCGAAGCCGCCTCTCGGGGCGGCTTCGTCTGTCTGCGCGACCTGGCCACGGCCCGGTCTCACACCCGCCGCCTCTCGAGGGAGCAGCCGTGGATGCTGGGCGCCGCACGCGGCCGGGGGATAGTGGCAGAGCCACAGACCCCGGCGCGCGGGTGGCGATCCAGCGCCGCGGATGCCCCGAATCGCTCTAAGAACCGGTTTCAGAAAGCCGCCGCTCGTCGGATCGCGGGCTCGTGGCGCCGGGTGCCACCCGATGTCTCACCGATGCAACCAGCATCGGTTTCGCCATCGTGCGGCACCCGCCATCCACGATCCCGTCGCCCGACGACCGCCGCCTCATTCCGAAACCGGTTCTAAGCCAGATTGGACTTGCGCGGGTAGATCACGTTCGGGTCCTGCAGCACGTTGACGAGCGCCGGCCTGCCCGCGCTGAACGCCCGGTCGAGCGCAGGGCGCAGCTCGCCCGGGGTGCGCACGAGCTCGCCGTGGCCGCCGAGCGCCTCGACGATCGTGTCGTAGCGCGTCTCGGGCCGCAGGTCGGCGACGACCGAGTAGCCGTAGAGGAACTCCATCGGGTGCTTCTCGAGCGCCCAGATGCCGTTGTTCCCCATGACGCCGACGACGTTCACGCCGTGGCGGGCGAGCGTGTCGTACTCCATCCCGCTGAAGCCGAACGCGCCGTCGCCGTGCAGCAGCACGACCTGGCGCGCAGGGTGGGCCAGCTTGGCGGCGAGCGCGTAGCCGGTCCCGGAGCCCAGGCAGCCGAACGGGCCCGGGTCGACCCAGCAGCCCGGCTCGTAGGAGTTGATGACTCGCCCGGCGTAGGAGACGAAGTCGCCGCCGTCGCCGACGACGATCGCGTCGCGGTCGAGCATGCCGTTGAGCTCGTGGTAGATCCGCATCGGATGCAGTGGCGAGCGGTCATCGCTGAGCTCGGCGGCCTCGGCCTCGCGCTTCTCGGTCTCGACGTTGCGCAGCTGCCTCACCCACGGGCCGGTGACGTCCTCGACGCCGGCCGCTCCCTCGCGCAGCGCGTCGAGCGTCGCGCCGATCCCGCCGTAGAGCTCGGCGGCGACCGCGCGCGGGTGATCGCGCAGCGGCTCGGCGCGGTCCAGCACGATGATCTCCGTGCTCTCGCCGAACGAGCCGCCGAAGCCGAGGCGGAAGTCCATCGGGACGCCGATGACGACCGCCACGTCGGCGTTCGTCAGCCCCGCGCCACGGGCGCGCGAGAAGAACAGCTCGTGGTCGGCGGGGACGCAGCCGCGCGCCATGCCGTTGAGGAACACGGGGATGCGGCGCTCGCTCGCCAGGCGCAGCAGCGCGTCCTCGCCGTGGCCCCACCAGAGGTTCGTGCCGGCCATGATCACCGGGCGCTCGGCGTCGCGCAGCAGCGCGATCGCGCGTTCGACGCCCTCGGAGGCGACCGGCTCGGAGGCGGCGTCGGGGAGCGGCGGCCCGGCCTCCGGCTCCTCGGCCTCCATGAAGACGTGGTCGAGCGGGAAGTCCAGGAACGCCGGGCCCGAGTGCGGGCGCATCGCGGTCTGCAGCGCGTCGTCGACGAGGCCGGGGATCTCGTCCGTCGCGCCGGCCGTCGCGGCGAGCTTCGTCAGCGGTCGCACGAACGGGACATGGTCGATCTCCTGCAGCGATCCCTGCCCCCAGCGCATCGCCGGCGCGCGCCCGCCGAGCACGACGAGCGGGGAGTTGTTCATCTGCGCGGAACCCAGCGCGCTCATCCCGTTGGTGACGCCCGGGCCGGCCGTCAGCGCCGCGACGCCCGGGGTGCGGGTGATCTTCGCCCAGCCCTCGGCCGCAAATGCCGCGGCCTGCTCGTGACGGGTGTCGACGAGGTCGATCCCCTCCTCGCGGCAGCCGTCGTAGATCGAGAACAGGTGCCCGCCCGACAGCGTGAAGAGCTTCGTCACGCCGTGGTTCTTCAGGCGGCGCGCGATCAGGCGGCCGCCGTGGAGCTTGGTCTGCTGCTCGGTCTCGGTGCTCATGCGCGACATCCTATACGGGTCAGTACGTTTGTACCGCTGGTCTCCCTGACCGGTGTTTCAACACACCGGACGGATGGGTACCCGAGACACAGCAGCCCCCTGCTAGTACCTTCGACGCATGGGCGCGTCGTGACGCGCCGGTACGGAAACCTCGAGTTGGAAGGAGCGCCATGCCCCCGGCTCCGCCCCCCAAGCGCCATCCCTACGACCAGTGGGCCCCCGACGCCCGCGCGCTGGATCTGGTCGGCGACAAGTGGACGCTGCTGATCGTCCGCGATCTGACCGGCGGCCCGCGCAGGTTCGTCGAGCTCCAGCGCACGCTCCCCGGCATCTCCACCGAGCAGCTGCGCTCGCGCCTGAACCGGATGGTCGCCGACGGCCTGCTGACACGCCAGCGCTACCGCGAGGTCCCGCCGCGCGTGGACTACGAGCTCACCGAGCGGGCGCGCGAGCTCCTGCCGGTGATCGGCGAGCTGGCCCGCTGGGGCTACCGCTGGAGCTGGAGCGCCCCGCGCCCCGGCGAGGCGGTCGACCTGGGCGCGATCTTCCGCGCGGCCTCGGGCCTCTCGCTGCCCGCGAACACCCGCGGCGTCCTGCACATCGTCATCGCCCACCCCGAGCGCGGCGTCCTGCACTACGGCATGCGTGCGCGCGAGGGCGCCCTGGAGTACGACGAGCACCCCATCCCCGACGCACAGGCGACCGTCAGCGCCCCCGAGCGCGCCTGGATCGAGGCGCTCGGGCCCGCCGGGTCGCGCACGGAGCTCGAGGTGACCGGCGACGGGACCTTCGCCCGCACGGTGCTCGACGCGATCGTCGCGGGGATCGGCGAAGGCTCCGCACGTCGCGCGGCGGCCTAGCCGTCGCGCGACGCGCCCAGCCGGGCACGGATCTCGCCGGCGTCGAGCCCCTCGATCCGCAGCAGCTTCTCCCGCGAGCGCTCGCCGCGCAGCAGCAGGACCCGCGACGGCGCCAGGCCCAGCGCCTTGGCGACCGCCTTCACCAGCGCCGCGTTCGCCTGTCCGTCCACCGGCGGCGCGCTCACGTGCACCGCAAGCGAGCCGTCCGCGCGCAGCTCGACCTTCGGCCGTGCCGCGCGCGGCGTGAGCCGCACCCGCACCTCCACCGCGTCGCTCACAGGTCCAGGACGACGTGGACGACGCCGCCGTCCGCAGGCTCGACGTCGGCGCCGAGGTGCCGGGCGAGCGCGAGCATCGGCTCGTTGGCCGCGAGCACCTCGCCGGTCAGGCGCGTGATCCCGTTGGCGCGCGCGGCGTCCATCAGCTCCAGCAGCAGCGCCCGGCCGGCGCCGCGGCCCTGCCAGTCGTCGGTGATCGTCACGGCGAACTCCGCCTCGTCGAGCGTCCCCGGCGGGCGGACGTAGCGCGCAACGCCGATGCCCTCGCCGGTCGCGGGGTCGCCCGCGCCGAGCGCCTCGCGATCGCGGTGGTCGATGTCCATCAGGTCCTCGACCCAGTGGCGCGGGAGCGTCGGGACGACGGTGAAGAAGCGCTCGTAGCGGGTGCGCGCGCTGAGCTCGTCGAACCCGTGGACCAGCAGCTCGGCATCCTGCGGTTCGAGCGGGCGGATCTCGATCTCCGATCCGTCCTTCAGGTGGGCGATTCGCTGCATCCGGCCCGAATCTACGCGCTCAGGGCGCACGCCGGCCTCCCGCCCGCGCAGGCGGCCGAAGCCCGGCCGTTGCGGCCTGCACGTCGTCCTGCAGGCTGCGTGTGCGCGGATTCCGACATCACGGACGCTAGTCTGCATCCGTCGTAGGACATGCCGAGTCCCGGTCCGCCCAGTGCGAACCGGGAGCGGGGGACCCAAATCCCTTGGGGCGAAGCGACTCGATCAGGGTCGCCGCGCGAGCTCTTCGCGCGAGCCCGTCAGCTCACCCCGTAGGCGCCCCAAGAGCTGTCATGCACCGACCCCCCGATCGAACCCGAACCCGCCGCCGTCCGCTGCACGTCCTCGCGCTCGCCGCGCTGGCGCTGCTCGTCGCCAGCCCCGCGCTCGCGCAGGACGGTCCCGGCGCGGGCGCCATGACCGGCGGCGCCGTCGTTCCCGGGTCGCCGAGCCTCACGAGCGCGGCCTGCGCCAGGCAGCAGCCCTGGACGTGCGCCCGTGGACAGGTCCTGACCCTGAGCGGCGACAGCCTCCAGGGTGCGCAGGCGATCGTCTTCCTCGGCCGCCCGGGCGCGGCCGACGACGTCCGCGTGCACGTCGGGGCGCATGCCGCGCGCTCCGGGGAGCTGATGACGGTCGTGCCCAGGCGCGCGCAGAGCGGCCGCGTGCGCGTCGTCGGCGCGATCGGCAGCCCGGCCGTCTCGGCGCGGCCGCTGACCGTCGTCGCCTCGCTACCGGCGACCGACGACGCCGGCGGGGTCTCGAAGCTCATCGCCGGTGGCCGCAGGCAGGCGTCGGTCACCTACACGACCTCGGCGACGCCTCCCGCCGATGCGCGCATCGAGGCGGTGCGCGTCAGCTCCGGGGCCGTCGTGCGCAGCTGGCCGCTCGCAGCCGGCGGCGGCGTCATCCAGTGGGACGGGTTCGCCCACGACGCCCCCGCCGCCACGGGGACCTACGTCCTGCGCCTCAACGACGCAGCAGCCGGCGCGGCGACGATCGCGCCCGGCTCGGACACCGAGTTCGACCTGATCGAGGGCTTCTTCCCGATCCGCGGGGCCCATCAACTCGCGAGCACCCCGACCCAGCGCTTCGGCGGCCCACGCGGGCACCAGGGCAGCGACAACTTCGCGGGCTGCGGCACGCCGCTAGCCGCGTGGACGAAGGGCGTCGTGCAGATCGTCGGCTTCCAGGGCGCGGCGGGCAACTATGTCGTCGTCGCGCGCCCCGACGGCGAGGCGTACGTCTACATGCACATGCGCGAGCGCGCGCTCGTGAACGTCGGCGACAAGGTCTTCGCCGGCCAGCGCCTGGGCTACGTCGGGGACACCGGCGACGCCGAAGGCTGCCACCTGCACATCGAGACGTGGACCGCGCCCGGGTACTACAAGGGCGGCCACCCGGTCGACTCGCTGCCGCTGATGAAGCGGCTCGACGGCTTCAGCTGACCCGCCGGCGCCCGCCCGTCGTCACAGCGCGCGTCCTCGTGCAAGGTACGGGGCAGTGCGCTTCACACGCCGCCCATCGGACGACGACCTGCTGGCCCGTGCCGCCGGCGGCGACGGCGAGGCGTTCGCGGCCCTCTACCGGCGCTACCTGCCGGGTGTGCTCGCGTTCATGGCGCGCCGCACGCGCGACGCGGAGGCGAGCGCCGACCTGACCGCGGAGGTCTTCGCCGCGGCGCTGCTCGCGGCGCCGCGCTACGAGCCGCGCGACGGCTCGGCGGCGGGCTGGATCTTCGGCATCGCGCGCAACAAGCTGCTCGAGAGCCGGCGCCGCGGCCACGTTCAGAACGAGGCGCGGCTGCGGCTGCGCCTCGAGCCGGCCGAGCTCGACGATGCGGCACTCGAGCGCGTCGAGGCGCTGCTGAGCCCCGCCGGCGCGCGCGCGGCCCTGCGCCGCCTGCCGCCCGAGCAGCGTGAGGCGGTCACGGCCCGCGTCGTAGGCGAGGAGGACTACGCCGTGATCGCGGCGCGGCTGCGCTGCTCGGAGTCGGTCGTGCGCCAGCGGGTCAGCCGCGGGCTCGCGGCCCTGCGTGAGGAGCTGGGAGGACAGGCATGAGCGACTTCTTCGAGATCGTCGAGCAGCAGCTGCGCGACGCGGCCCCGGCGCTCGCACCCGGCGGGCGGGCCGTCCCGCCGCCGCGCCGGCGCCGGCACGGCGCTGCGATCGCGATCGCGGCGGGGGCGGCGGTCGCCGTCGCCGTGTTCGTCGCCGGCCTCCTCCTGGTCGGCTCCGGCGGCGACGGATCCGGGCAGCGCGGCGCGCGCCCGGGCGTGCCGCTCGCCGAGTGGCACGACACGGCCCACGGCCTGAGCGTGCGCTACCCGGCCACGTGGCACCGCGCGCCCTCGTCGCTGACCCCGCACCTGGTCGATCCGGTGGAGATCCTGTCGCTCGGGACCTACCCCCTGCGCCCGGGTCCGGCCGGCAGCTGCGCGCAGGTCCCCGTCGCCGCGCTGCGCGCCGCCGGCCCCCGCGACGTCTTCCTCACCCTGCAGGAGCGCGTCGTCTCCGACCACGCCCACTTCCCGCCGCGCACCCGCCCGCTCGCGATCGGGCCGGCGCTGCGCACGGAGGTCCGTGGCTGCGTCGGCCGTCACGCCGCGTGGACGGAGCACCTGACGTCGTTCTCCGACGCCGGCCGGCAGTTCTCGCTGCTCACGATCGTCGGCGACGCGGCGACGCCGGCGCGCCGCGCCGAGCTGCAGGCGGTGCTCGACAGCCTGCGGGTGACACCGGGGCATGCACCCTCGCTGCCGGCCAGGCGCTGAGGCCCGCCCGGCCTCGTAGGCTCACCCCCATGCCCGAGGTGACGATCCGCCTCGCCGATCCGTCCCGCGATGCGGCGGCCTGCGCCGCGATCTACGCCCCGAGCGTCATGGGTTCGGCGACGTCGTTCGAGGAGGTGCCGCCACCGCCGGGCGAGATGGCCCGGCGCATCGACCAGGCCGTGATCTGGCTCGTCGCCGAGCGCGGCGGCGCGATCGCCGGCTACGCGTACGCCTCGCCCCACCGCGAGCGCGACGCGTATCGCTGGGCCGTCGACGTCGCCGTCTACGTCGACGCCCGCCATCGCCGCGCGGGTGTCGGCCGTGCGCTGTACGAAGAGCTGCTGGATCGCCTGCGCGGGCGGGGGTACCGCGTCGCGTGCGCCGGCGTCACGCAGCCGAACCCCGCGAGCGAGGCGCTGCACGCGGCGCTGGGCTTCCAGCCGGTCGGGACCTACCGGCGCATCGGCTGGAAGGCGGGCGCCTGGCGCGACGTCCGCTGGTGGCAGCTCGAGCTCGACCCCGCGGGCGCGGAGCCCCCGGCCGAGCCGCTGCGCGGATGAGCTCGCGCCCGGGCGTCAGGCGATCGCCGGCTGCGTCGCCGCGCTGCTCGGGTCGACGAGGATCTTCGCGTGCACCTCGGGGTCGGCGAGGGCGGTGAAGGCCGCGTCGACGCCCTCGAGCCCCACGGTCCCGGTGATCATCGGGCGCGGGTCGACCTCACCCTCGGCGAGCATGTGCAGCGTGTCGCGGAACTCGAGCGGCGTGTAGCCGATCACGAACCGCAGATCGAGCTCCTTGTTGATCGCCAGCGCCGGGGTGACCTGATCCTTCCCGACGCACACGCCGACGACGACGACGCGGGAGAACAGCGGTGCACCGCCGATGATGTCGTCGATGACGCCCGGCACGCCGACGCATTCGAAGATCACCGGGTGCTTGGGGGTGGTGACGCCGAGCCGGTCGCCCAGGCGCCACGCGTGCCACCAGCCGCCCGGCAGCCGCTGGAGCCGCTCGACCGCGCCGACTGCGAGGTCGAGCGCCGAAGGGAGATCGGTGAGGTGCCTGTCCGCTCCGGCGGCGGTGTACGGGGTTCCCTGCGCCGGATCGATCACGACGTCCGCGCCGCACGTGGCGGCCAGGGCACGACGCTTGGGCGAGAAGTCGCTGGCCACGACCGTGCGGACCCCCTGGGCCTTCAGGAGCAGGATGACCGACAGCCCGACCGGCCCACAGCCGACGACGATCGCCACCGTGCGCCTGCCCACCTCGCCGCGGCGCACCGCGTGCCAGGCGACGGCCATCGGCTCGGTCAGCGCGGCGACGTCCGGCGACAGGCCGTTCGGCACGGGAAGCATCAGCGACTCCTCGACGAGCAGCTGGTCGGCGTAGGCGCCCGGTGCGTGCGCCGACAGGCCGATCGTGTCGATGCCGCTGCCGCCGCGCAGCAGCGGGAGGGCGACGACCGGCGTCCCGTCCGGCGAGCGGCGCCGGCAGCCCGGTCCGTACTCGGCGATCTCGCCGCAGAACTCGTGCCCGAAGACCACCGGCTCGTCCGAGCGCCCGAAGCGGTCGTAGCCGAGGCGTGCGGTCATGTCGGCCCAGTCGTCGATGCCGTGGCGGGCGTGCAGATCGGACCCGCAGATCCCGCAGCGCAGCGTCGCGATCCGCACCTGCCCGCGCCCGGGAACGGGTTCGGGCCGCTCGGCGACGCTGAGCTCGGCATTCGTGCAGACGACGGCCTTCATCGGGCGTCGAAGGGGCAGCGGACGCTCAGCATGCGGCCACTGTCGCAGAGATGTGCCCGGGGAGGGTCTTGAACCCCCACGCCCCTCGCGGGGCAGCCGGGTTTAAGCCGGCCGCGTCTGCCAGTTCCGCCACCCGGGCTCGGGGCGCCAGAGTACTGTGTCCAGATGCCTCGAAGGCGCTCGAAACGGGCGCAACCTTACGATGCCCACGGTGTTGTTGCTGACGGATCCCACGTGGAAGTCTCTGCCCTCAACAGCGCCGGCATGACCGGCATTCGCGGTCCGAGCCCGTTCCTGCGCCTGCAGTCGGACGAGAAGCTCGTCGCCCTGACGCGGCGTGGCAACCAGGCCGCGTACGAGGCGCTCGTCTCGCGCTACAGCGCGCGCATCACCGCCTTCACGCGGCACATGCTCGGGTCCAAGGAGGATGCCGAGGACGTGACGCAGGAGACGTTCGCCGCCGCGTACAACGCGATGATCGCCGACGAGCGGCCGCTGAACGTCAAGCCCTGGCTGTACCGCATCGCGCGCAACCGCTCGCTCAACCACCTGCGCCGCCAGCAGGCGATCGGCGTCGACTCCTTCGAGCATCACGTCGCCGACCACGGCCAGACGGTCGAGGACAAGGTCAGCAAGCGCGAGGACTTCCGCCTGCTGATGGGCGACATCGGCGAGCTTGCCGAGACGCAGCGCACGGCGCTCCTGCTGCGCGAGATCGACGCCCTGTCCTACGAGCAGATCGCCGAGGCGATGGACACGACGGTGCCGAGCGTGAAGTCGCTGCTCGTGCGCGCCCGCGTCTCGCTCGCGGAGGCCGCCGAGGCCCGCAAGCTCACCTGCGAGGAGGTCCGCGAGGAGCTGGGCGAGGTCGCAGAGGGCCTCACGCGGATGTCGCCCCCGGTCCGCCGCCACCTGCGCGACTGCGATCGCTGCTCGGCGTTCCGCAAGTCGCTGCGCGACAACAACAAGGCCCTGGCGATGATGCTGCCGATCGGGCCGATCCTGATCCTCAAGAAGCTCATGATGGCCCAGCTCGGCACGACCGCCAGCGCCGGCGGCGGCGCTGCTGCGGCCGGTTCCGCCGCGGCCGTGACCACGGCCGGCTCGGCCGGCGCGGGCGGCGCGATCTCCGCCGGCGTCGCGACGATCGCCTCGAAGGCGGCGGCGACGGTCGCGGCCGCCGCGATCGTCACCGCCGGCGCGGTCGAGGTCAATCACGCCACCACGCGCCCCTCGCGCCGCTCGCCCGCCTCGTACGTCGCGCAGGCGCCGGTGCGACCCGCGCCGCGCCCCGTCGTCGCGGCGCCGAAGGCCGTGGCGCCCAAGGTCGCCGCGAAGCCGAAGAGCCCCGGCGGCGCAAAGGCCGGCACCGCGCTGAGCGCGAAGAAGCCGGAGACCGCGACGACCACCGAGCCCGTCACGCCCGCGCCGCCGCCGGCGCCCGTCACGCCGCCTGCGACGACCGAGCCGGCGACGCCGCCCGTGGACGCGACCGGCCCGCAGGAGCAGGTCGACAACGTGCAGCTTCCGACCACGCCGCCCGATACGGGCGTCCCGGCCACCCCGGCGCCGCCGGTCCCGCCGACGACGACGCCGGTGCCGCCGACGACGACGACGCCGACACCGCCCCCGACGACCACACCGGTGCCGCCGACACCGCCGGCCGATCCCGCGCCGCCGGCCGACCCGCCGCCGGCGCCCTCCCCGGCGCCGTAGTCTCAGCCGACGCGGTCGCCGAGCGCCGCCTGAGGCTCGGGGCCGAGCAGCAGGACGCCCTCGGCGCTGTAGGTGCCCAGCACGAGCACCTCCGAGCGCACCGGCCCGATCTGCCGGGGCGGGAAGTTCACGACGCCGAGCACGAGGCGGCCGAGGAGCGCTTCGGCAGGGTAGTTCCTGATCTGCGCCGACGAGCGCCGGATGCCGATCTCCTCGCCGAAGTCGACGCGCAGCTTCCACGCCGGCATGCGGGCCTCGGGGAAGTCCTCGACCTCGACGATGCGCCCGACCCGGATGTCGACCTTCGCGAAGTCCTCGAACGAGATCTCCCCGATCGCGCTCACGGCCGCTCCGTCCCGAGGCGGAACGAGCGGTAGACGAGCTTCGTCGGCCCGTTCGAGCCGACCGCGTCGACGTTCGGGATCGTGGGCGAGCGCGTCGCGAGCAGAGTGATGTCGGCGCCGTCGCGCACGCCCGACTTGTCCTCGAACAGCAGCGCGCGGCGGCCGTAGACCGTGTGCCCGTTCTGCCTCGTCTGGAACTGGATCTGGTAGCCGGGCTGGCCGTTCACCCGCGCGCGGCCCTCGGAGCGCAGGATGAGGCCGGGGTCGCCGCGCTGCATCTCCCGGATCAGGCCGGCGGCGAACACCGGGAGCATGCCGGCGGGGTCGCCGGCGTACGGCGGGAGGCGCACCGGGCGAACCGTGACGAGCGCCGGCGCCGCGGTTCCCTTCGGCGAGCGCAGTCGCAGCTCCTCGCCGGCGGCCGGGGCGACGCGGTCGAGCTTGTCCGCCTGGTAGACGAGGTTGAACGCAAGCGGGCTGCGGACGACGATCGTGTCGCGTTGCTCGGCACCGCTGCGCACCGCCACGACGACGCCGGCGAGCACGACGACGGCCGCGGCGACGAGCGCGATCCGCAGCCAGCGCGGCCAGCGCCGCCAGTACGGGCCCGCGATCTGCGGAAACGTGGGGCCGAATTCCGGCCGGACGAAGGACGACATCGCGCGCTGAGGATAGGCGCCGGGCAGGCCCGCGTCAGTTGCCCAGGTCGAACAGGGCCTCGAGGTCGTGCCTCGAGAACGCCTCGAACGCCACCAGCGTCTGGGTGCGCGTGATCCCCGAGAGCGACGCGATCCGGCCCGAGACGACCTCGGCGAGCAGCTCGTGCCGCGGGACGCGCACGAGCGCGACGAAGTCCCACTCGCCGGTCACCGAGTACGCCTCGGCGACGCCCGCGATGTCCGCGAGCTCCCCGCCCAGCGTCGTCATGACGTCGCGGTCGGCCTCGATCAGGACGATCGCCGTGATCACCGGAGCTCCAGCGTCCCGCCAGGGTCGAGCACGACGACCTGGGCTTTTCCGGTCCCGGCGACGTCGGCGGCGTAGGCCGCGGCGTCGGTCTCGATCGGCGGGAAGGTGTTGTAGTGGATCGGCACGACCTGGGGTGCGCCGACCAGCTCGGCGGCCACGACCGCGTCGAAGCGGTCCATCGTGTAGTGCCCGCCGATCGGGATGAGCGCCAGATCGAGCTGGTCGCGCCGGCCCGGGAGCGCGATGTCGCTGAAGAGCGCGGTGTCGCCCGCGTGGTAGATCGTCTTGCCGCCGATGTTCACGACGATGCCGGCGGGGGTGTTGACGGTGCCCTTCGGCGTCGTCGAGGTGTGCCAGGCCGGAACCCAGCGCGCCCAGCCCCAGTCGAACGTCACCGTGCCGCCGAGGTTGGGATCGCGAACGTCGTGCCCGACAGGGAGGTCGGCGGCGAGGTCGGCGGCGAGCTCGACGATCGTGGCGACCGGTGCGCCGGTCCGCTCGGCGATCGCGACGGTGTCGCCGATGTGATCGGCGTGCCCGTGCGTGACGAGGATCGCGTCGGCGGCGATGTCCGCGGCGCTTGCTGCCGCCTTCGGGTTGCCGGTCAGGAACGGGTCGATGAGCACGGCCGTGTCCTCGTGCTCGAGCGCGACTGCCGAATGGCCCAGGTAACGGATCGTGACGCTGCTCATGCTGCGTGCCCTCCTGCGTTGTCGGTATCGGTCTGGCGGCGGAGCTCGTCGGCGAGCTCGAGCCCGACGGCCACGCCGACGAGCATGCCGATGCGTGTCTCCTCGGCGACGAGCGTGCGCACGCCGGTGAGCCGCTCCGCGGGGTCGGCGAGCGCCGCGACGCGCGCCGTCTCGCCCTCATGCGCGGAGTCGAAGAAGCCGCCCGCCTGCAGTGCGTCGCCGAGGATCCGCTGGAGACCGGGCGCCGCGTGCGTGACGACCTCCTGCGCGTGCGCGAACCGCGCGCCGTCGGCCAGCGCCGCGACGGCGGCGTCGACCTGCGCGGCGGTGTAGCGGCCCTCGCCCATGGCGGTCAGCCTAGATGGTTGATTCCGCGGTCGCGTTGATGCGTCGGCTGGTGGTCGTGGATGGCGGGCGACGCGGATGAGCGGCTCCGACACTGGTGATATCGGTGTCGATCAGCCGTGGCGAACCGCTGCCGCGAGCGCGAACCGGCGGGCAGCGGGGATCGCGGAATCAATCATCCAGTGCTCAACGGCGCGCGAGCGGGATGCCGGCGAGCAGGCCGATGAACAGCCCGACCGCGCCGGCCGTCGAGCTGGCCTCGGTGGCCACGAGCGGCATCAGCAGGATGACGAGCGCGATCACCCCGGCGCCGATCAGGTCGGCGTCGGGCTCGCCGCCGCGGCGCAGCTCCAGCGCCGGGCGCACCGCCCACGCCGCCAGCAGGCCGAGCGCCGCTCCGTTGGCCCCGAGCGCAAGCGGCACGGTCTCGAGCAGCGCGGCCGCCGCGATCCCGCCCATGCCGCACAGGCAGAACAGCAGGACGACGACGACCGGCCCGTGGCGTTGCTCCAGCAGGCTGCCGAACAGGGCGACGGCAACGATCACGGCGACGGCGTACCAGAGGTCCTGGAAGAAGAACGGCGCCGTCGCGACGCGCCACCAGTCGCCGTTCAGCTTGCCGACAACGCCCACGTCGACGACCGAGAACACGGCCATCGCGATCGTGCCGAGCGCGCACGCCGCCGCGAGCACGATCGCGGCGATCGGGCGGTGCGAGGAATCGGGCCGGATGCCGGGGATCTCGCCCGCGCGCAGCTTCCCCAGCCGCGGCGCGCGCGGCTTGGCGGAACGGCGGCGATCGCCGAGCTCGGTGCCCTCGAGCTTCGGCGCCCGCTTGCGCAGCCGCGTGCCGCAGTACGGGCACTCGGTGACGTAGCTCGAGACCTCCGAGCCGCAGTTCTTGCAGACGACGAACAGATCGGGCGCCTGGGGCATCGACCTCCGATGGTACCCCGGCGTGCGTTCCCGCGTGCGCGCTCGCACAGGCGCGGTGCGTCAGGGCGCCGCGGTCGCCTCGACGATCTCCTTCATGACCTCGCGGAAGTCGTGGTTGGCCTCGTAGACGACCATCTGGCGGACCGAGCCCGTGCCACGCCGCAGCAGGTCGTCGATGCCGTCGAGCTCGGCGCCCGAGCCGAGATCCTGCGCATGCCCGCGCAGGCGGTCCAGCAGGCGCTCGGTCAGCGCCTTCGCCCCGATGCGCTCATGGCTCGGCAGGTCGACCAGCTCGGCATCCAGGCCGTGACGCGCCGCCAGCCACTTGTTCTCGTCGAGCATCTGCCACGGGTACTCCGACAGCTTCTCACCGGCGTCGAAGTGCTCGCACAGCTCCTTGACCATCGCCTGGATGAGCGCCGCGAGCGCGAGCGTGTGCTCGATCCGCGTCTGGCTGTCGCAGACGCGGATCTCGACCGTTCCCAGGCGCGGGTGCGGGCGCACGTCGTACCAGAGGTAGGTGTAGTCCTCGATCACGCCGCTGGCGACCATGAAGTCGATCTCGCCGGAGAAGTCCGCCCAGTCGCGGTAGCTCGGCGGCACCCCGACGCGCGGGAACGCGCGGAAGATCGGCGTGCGGGTCGAGTGCAGGCCCGTGACGTCGGCGCGCCAGAACGGCGAGTTCACCGACAGCGCGAGCAGGACGGGGATGTGGACGCGCATGCCGTTGGCGACGTGGATCGCGCGGTCGGCGCCCTCGACCCCGACGTGGACGTGCATCCCGAACAGGAGCTCCTGACGGGCGACGAAGCGCAGCGCCGAGACGATGTCGCGGTATCGGTCGCGACCGACGATCCGCTGGTCCTCCCACATCGCGAACGGGTGCGTCCCGGCCGAGCCGATCGTCAGGCCGTGCTGCGCGGCCGTCTGGCGGACCTGGGCGCGCAGCGCGCGGATCTGCTCGCCGGCGACGGCCGTGTTCGGGCACGGGTCCGTGGAGATCTCGAGCACGGATTCCATGAGCTCCGGCTTGATGTCTCCACGCGGGGCGTCCTCGAGCAGGAGCTCGATCGCATTGGCGAGGTCGTAGCCCTCGGAATCGACGATCATCAGCTCCTCCTCGATGCCGAGGGTGTAGCTGGGTCCGGTGAACGCATGGTCCATGGTCGCGGGAGCGTACCCCGCCACCCGGGTTGGGCGATCATCCGTGTTCTCCCACAGTCACAGGCGGGTGCCCGGCGGGTACCGTTCAGGGGACACGCTCCGAACGCAACCGGGAGAAGACCCAGTGGCCACCGCCCAGATGACATCGTCGCGCCTCGAGGAGCTCCTCGGCGACGACGCCGACACCCTGCTGAACCATCGCTGCGAGACGATCGACGCGGCCGACCTGCACCTTCCGGGGCCCGACTTCGTCGACCGCCTCTGGATCGACACGGACCGATCGCCGCAGGTGCTGCGCAACCTCCAGGCGCTGGCCGGCCACGGCCGCCTGGCGGGGACCGGCTACGTGTCGATCCTCCCCGTCGACCAGGGCATCGAGCACTCGGCCGGCGCGAGCTTCGCGCCGAACCCCCTGTACTTCGACCCCGAGAACATCGTCAAGCTCGCGATCGAGGGCGGCTGCAACGGCGTCGCCTCGACCGTCGGCGTCCTGGGCTCGGTCTCACGCCGGTACGCGCACAAGCTGCCGTTCATCGTGAAGCTCAACCACAACGAGTTCCTCTCGTACCCCAACGCGTACGACCAGATCGCGTTCGCCTCGGTGCAGAAGGCCTTCGACCTCGGCGCGGCCGGCGTCGGCGCCACGATCTACTTCGGCTCGCAGGAGTCGCGCCGCCAGATCGTCGAGATCGCCGCGGCATTCGAGGAGGCGCACCGGCTCGGGATGTTCACGGTCCTGTGGTGCTACCTGCGCAACTCGGCCTTCAAGGTCGACGGCGTCGACTACCACACCGCCGCCGACCTCACGGGGCAGGCCAACCACCTCGGCGTGACGATCGAGGCGGACATCATCAAGCAGAAGCTGCCCGAGGTGAACGGGGGCTACAACGCGCTCAACCAGAACGGGCAGTCGTTCGGCAAGACGAGCAAGCTCGTCTACTCCGAGCTGACGACCGACCACCCGATCGACCTCACCCGCTACCAGGTGGCCAACTGCTACCTCGGCCGCTCGGGGCTGATCAACTCGGGCGGCGCATCGTCCGGCGCGACCGACCTCGCCGAGGCGGTCAGGACGGCGGTCATCAACAAGCGGGCCGGCGGGATGGGCCTGATCTCCGGCCGCAAGGCCTTCCAGCGCCCGATGGACGAGGGCGCCGCGCTGCTGAACGCGATCCAGGACGTGTACCTCTCACCCGAGGTGACGATCGCGTAGGACGCGAGCTTCGCGGCGGGGTGGCGACGCGCCGCCCCGCCTGCTCGCACGCCGCGGCCGCGGAGCGGCGTGGGGCGCGTACGGTGGGCCGGTGCGCTGGACGACCTTCCTGCCCTGGCTCGCGGTGGTCGCGCTCGCCGCGGCGCTGCTGCTCGGCGGCTGCGGCCGCGGCGCGGATGGCGGCGGCGTCCGCACGACGCCGGGCAGCGTCGCGAGCGCGCGGGTCGAGCGCGTCGTCGACGGCGACACCGTCGTGGTCCGCATGGGCGGCCGGCGTGAGCGCGTGCGCTACATCGGCATCGACACCCCCGAGTCCGTCAAGCCCGACACGCCGGTGCAGTGCTTCGCCGAGACTGCGAGCCACGAGAACGACCGGCTCGTCGGCGGCCGCGCGGTGCGGCTCGTGTTCGATCGCGAGGCGCGCGATCTCTACGGGCGGCTGCTGGCCTACGTCTACCGGGCCTCCGATGGCCTCTTCGTGAACCGCGAGCTCGTGCGCCACGGCTACGCCCGCACCCTCGTCCGCTACCCGAACGTCGCCCACGAGCGCGAGTTCGCACTCCTGCTGGGTCTGGCGCGGCGCCGCGCACTCGGGCTCTGGGGCGCCTGCTGACGCGCTAACGTTGCGGATGATGGCCACGCGCCTTCGCCAGAGCATCCATGAGTTCGAGGCGGCCTTCCACGAGGAGACCGAGGCTGACCGCCAGCGGCGCGATGAGCTGCAGCGCCGTGCGCAGGTGCGCACACACACGCGCCGGCTCGACCGCCAGCACAAGCGCGGCACGCTGCGGTTCGCGCTGCTCGTGCTGCTGCTGATCGCCGTCGCGGTGGGCGTGACGATCGCGATGTTCGAGACGCTCTACTACGTCATGGGCTGACGCACGCGTCTGCGGGACGGCTGCCGGCGCAGGCCGCCACTCGCCGCCTGCGGCGTGCGGGTGCACAGCCGGCATACTCCCGTGCGAGGTCCTGCATCCGCCGTCCGCTCGCGCACACGCGTGCGTCGGCCGGCGGCGTCGCGCTGCTACTGCGCGGGTGCGCGGCGCCGGTGCGGGCAGCGGGTCGGGGGCGACCTCGCGCTGGCGCTCGGACTGGATCTCGAGGTAGACCTCTTTGCGGAACACGGGGATGTCGCGCGGGGCCTGGATGCCGATCCGGACCTTCTCCCCCATGATCGACAGGACCGACACCTCGATGTCGTCGCCGATCATGATGCTCTGATTCGACTTGCGGGTCAGGACCAGCACTTCACCACCCCCAGAATGGGCGCTCCCGGAGCGCGGAGACGCAAACTACCAATGCCCAGTGTGCAGGCGCAAGCGGCGGCTTCCGCGCCGGGCCGCGGAACAGCGACGCAGACGCTCCGATAACCTCACGCGTCGCATGGCACGACGCTCTCTCCGGCCCCACATGAACCAGATCCGCACCTGGGTGCGCCAGGGGCGCACCGACGCCTGGATCGCGCACCAGCTCGAGGTCACCGGGCAGCAGATCGAGGCGTTCAAGAAGGAGAACGATCTGGGCGTCGACGCCGACCTCGACGCCAACGGCGTCGACTTCGATGACGAGATCGATCTGCGCGCCGAGGACGACGCGCAGATCGCCGCCGAGCTCGAGGCCGAGCAGGCCGCCAAGGCCGAGGAGGAGGAGCGCCGCGCCGCCGAGCTCGCCGCCCGCGGCGAGGACCAGGACGCCGACGAGGACGAGGACGCCGCCGACCGTCCGCGCCGCCGCGGCCGCCGCGGCGGTCGCGGCCGCAGCCGCCGCACCGCTCCGCGTGAGCTCGAGGCCACGTTCGACCATGGCGAGGAGGGCTATGGGCTGTGGCTCGACCCAGCGGTCGCCGACAACGCCGTCTACGCCGAGCACTGGGCCGGGATCCGCGCCGTCACCGTCATCATCGAGGAGGATCAGATCGTGATCCGCCGCGCCGGTGACGACGCCGACGACGAGGACTGACCCCTCCTAGGCCGAGGACTCGAGCCGACGCCCGCCGGCGTAGTTCGTCGCACCCCGCACGTAGCGCGCGAACGCCGCGTCCGCGACGCGCCCGTCCCAGGTCCACGAGGCGCCGGGCGCGACCCGTGCGGCGAGGTCCAGGCACCACGCGGTGCCGGCCTCGTAGAGGTCGACGAGCTCGTCGACGGTGAACGCCCCGCCCAGGCGCCGGCGCAGCTCGGCGACCAGCTCGTCCTCCACGCGCTGGAGGGCGCGCGCCTGCTCGGGCGGCGCGTCCATGACGAAGCGCTCGCCGGCGCGCCACTGCTGAATCGCCGTCTCGTAGGCCACCGGCCCCGCAGGGTAGCGGCGGCCCGCGTTGCGCCCTGCGAGTGCGAAGGGTCAGGCTCGCGCCATGAGCCAGTCGCTGGTTCATGCCGATGCTGCCGACGGTCGACATTGACCGACCCGGTGACTGCTGCTCCGGCCGTGAGCTCCGCGTCGGGAGCGACTCACGGTCAGATCCGACGCGTGCTTCGAGCTGGTGACTGGTGCACGCGGCCGTAGGCTTTCCTCGCTGATCATTGAGCTCAGGAGCGTTCGCGAGTGAGGAGGCGTGCTGCAGACCTCGCGCGTCGCGCTGGCCGGCCGGATTCGTGATGTCGGCGCGTCGCGGCCGGGAGCGGCGTGCGCCAGCCGGCGGCTGGTGTGGCAGCGCAGGGCTGTGGACATCAGACGTCGGCGACGGCCGGCACTGTGATGCCCAGGCGCGCACGCCGTGCGCACGTGCGTTCTGGGCGGCCTCCTGGGGCGACGCAGCGTCCGGGGATCTCGGACCGGCGATGCAGCGCCAGCTCGGGCGCGCGTCGCTACGAGCGGCGTCTGGCTGAACTTGCACGAGCTGCGCCGGCGACGATCGCCATCGAACGCCAACTGCTCCAGCAGCTGAGGTCGAAGTCGTGACGAGTGCTGCGATCGGCGGCCGCGGATCCGGATTTCGCGGCCGTGCACGGGCGTGCAAGACACTCGTCGCGGTCGGTCGACCGCGGCAGGGGCTCGGCGCTCGCCCGCGCCTGGCCGCACGTGGCCGAGCTCGTCGCGGCCGCGCGCTGCAGCAGTTCGATCTACGCCACGGTCGCGTCGGGGCGACTCGTCGGCAGCACCGATGGCAGGCCAGCTACAAGGCGATCACCGAGCACGGATACGAGCATCGCCCGGCGCAGTCAGCGCGCCACTGCTGCCGACCACAGCGAGACCCCGATCCTCCCGCGCGCGCACCGCGCGATCAGCAACCTCAAGATCTGGCTGACGGGCACGCACGCGGCGTCTCGCGTCGAGCACCTGCGCGTCTATCTGGACGATACGTCTTGCGTCATAACCGCCGCGGGACGCCGATGGCGGCGTTCCACGACGGCTCCACGGCTCGACCGCTCACAGCACGGCCTCGACGACCTAGCGACCGGACTTCACGCGGCGCGCCGACCTGACTCACAAAAAGGAACCAACCGGATACGCAGTTCCGCGTGGAATTCGGCGCGGGTGCGGTCGTGATCTGACGGCTGGCGGTGACCCGGCTGATTCGGACCCACCGCCCGGCACGGGGCCGGGCGCCGACGGGCGTCAGGCGCGAGCGCACTCCGCCGAAACCCACGGAACTTGCGGATGGGTGTACTAGCTGTCGGGCAGGCCCTTGACGACGTAGGCGCGTTCACCCGGGCGCACCATGCCGAGGCGGCGCGCCTCGCGTTCGAGCGCCGTGGGACTCTTGAGAGCCTTCATCCGCCGCTGCAGGCGTTGGTGCTCGCGCTCGAGGCGCACGACGTCGGCGCGCCGGCGTGCGGCCTCCCCCCGGGTCGACCAGACCGACAGCAGCGGAGAGATGTAGAGCAGGGCGACGACGCCGAACATGCCGATCAGCATCGCCCGGCCGACGCGGTCCCAGCGGATCCCCGACGTGCGCAGGCCGCCCGCGACCGCCCGGGGACGCGCGGCCGGCCGGGGTGCCGTTGCTGGGCGCGTCGCGCGGGCGCTGCGGGCGGATGCCATTGCCGCGCGATTCGCCGCACTGCAGGCGTCTCCTGCCGGCGGGCGGGATCTACCGGCGGAAGACCGACCGGCCCGGGTACACCGCGTCGGCGCCCAGGGCCTCCTCGATGCGCAGGAGCTGGTTGTACTTCGCGACGCGATCCGAGCGCGAGGGCGCGCCGGTCTTGATCTGCCCACAGCCGGTCGCGACCGCCAGGTCGGCGATCGTCGTGTCCTCGGTCTCTCCCGAGCGGTGCGACATGACGGCCGTGTACCCGGCGTCGCGCGCCATGCTGATCGCGTCGAGCGTCTCGGTCAGCGTCCCGATCTGGTTGACCTTGATCAGGATCGAGTTGGCAACGCCGAGGTCGATGCCGCGCTTCAGCCGCTCGGTGTTCGTCACGAAGAGGTCGTCGCCGACGAGCTGGACCGTGTCGCCGATCGCCTCGGTGAGCGCCTTCCAGCCGTCCCAGTCCTCCTCGGCCATGCCGTCCTCGAGCGAGACGATCGGGTAGCGCCCGGTCATCTGGCCCCAGTAGGCGGCGAGCTCCGCGGCGCTGAGCGTGCGGCCCTCGTGCTCGAGCACGTAGCGGCCGTCCTCGAAGATCTCGCTGACCGCGGGGTCCAGCGCGATGGCGACGTCGGCGTCGGGCGTGTAGCCCGCCGCCTCGATGCCCTCCAGCAGCATCTGCAGCGCCTCCTCGTTGGATCCGAGGTCCGGCGCGAAGCCGCCCTCGTCGCCTCCGGCGGTGCCGAGCCCGCGGTCGTGGAGGGTCTTCTTCAGGGCGTGGAACACCTCCGCCCCCATGCGCAGCCCCTCGGCGAAGGAGGACGCTCCGCAGGGGACGATCATGAACTCCTGGAAGTCCACCTTGTTGTCGGCGTGGGCGCCGCCGTTGAGGACGTTCATCATCGGCACGGGCAGGATGTGCGCGTCCGCCCCGCCGAGGTGGCGCCACAGCGGGAGGCCCGCGTCGGCGGCCGCCGCGTGGGCCGAGGCCAGCGACGCGCCCAGGATCGCGTTCGCGCCCAGGCGCGACTTGTTCGCCGTGCCGTCGAGCGCGATCAGCGCCTCGTCGAGGCCGCGCTGGTCGCCGGCATCGCGCCCGGCGATCGCTGCGGCGATCTCCCCGTTGACGTTCGCCACCGCCTGCATCACGCCCTTGCCCCCCCACGAGGCGCCGCCGTCGCGCAGCTCGGTCGCCTCGAACTCGCCCGTCGATGCGCCGGAGGGCACCGCGGCGCGCCCGGTGGCCCCGGAGCGCAGCACGAGCTCGACCTCGACGGTCGGGTTCCCGCGGCTGTCGAGGATCTGGCGGGCATGAACGCGATCGATCTGGGTCACGAGTCGGTCTCCTTGATGAGTGCGGCGTTGGCGTAGAAGCGAAGTTGGGCGTCGAAGGAAAGCGCGTCCCAGCGCTCGCCGGCGCGCTCGGCCAGCCGCTCGGCGTCCTCCACGCGCGCGCGGAAGCGCCCGGACGAGGCGCGCAGCGCGAGCTCGGGGTCGACCTTCAGCTTGCGCGCGACGTTCACGGCGGCGAACAGCACGTCGCCGACCGCCTCGAAGGCCGTCTCGCGCCCCTCGGCCTCCGCGGCGGCCTCGAGCTGCTCGAGGCCGGCGTGCAGGGCCGAGAGCGGGCCGTCGACGCCCTCCAGGTCGAACCCGGTGCTCGCGGCGCGGCGCTGGACCTTGCGTGCGAGCAGCGGGCCCGGGAGGTTCTCCGGGACCTCGCCGAAGATCCCCTCCTCACGGCCCGGCTCACCGGACTTGATCGCGTCCCAGTTGCGCAGCACCTGCGCGGCGTCGCGGGCCTCGGCGTCGCCGAAGACGTGCGGGTGGCGGCGGATGAGCTTCTGGCGGCAGTGCTCGGCGACGGCGGCGAGATCGCCGGCGCCGCGCTCCTCCAGCAGCAGCGACAGGAAATGGACCTGGAAGAGGACGTCGCCGAGCTCGTCGAGCAGCTTGGCGTCGTCGCCCGCGTTCGCCGCGTCCGCGAGCTCGTAGGCCTCCTCGACGGTGTGCGGGACGATCGAGCGCTCGTCCTGCTCACGATCCCACGGGCACTCGCGGCGCAGGCGCCGCGTGAGGTCGTCGAGCCGGGCGAGCGCCTCCTGGATCTCTGGCCTGCTCACCGCGGGAACGCTACTGCGAGCCCGCGGCGAGCGGCCTGCGCTACTTGGCCGTCGTCGTGCCCGAGGTCGTGGTGGCCGCCGTCGTCGTCTGCGGGATCGCGCCCGGCGCGACCGACGTGGTGGCCTTGGTCGTCTTGTAGTTCGAGCAGTCCGCGACGGTGTAGCCCTTCTGGCAGTCCGTCTTGGCCTTCCAGCGGTCCGTGTAGTCCTTGCCGAACTTCGTCAGGACCCCCTGCTGCTTGGTCTGCAGGAGGATCTGCTTGATCGACGCGGCGGTGGCCGCGTTGAGCGGCGTCACCTTCGCCGGCTTGACGTCGTCGACGCGCACGACGTACCAGCCGTCGGCGGTCTTGAACGCCTTCGTGAGCTGGCCCTTCTGCGCGCCGAAGACGCCCGCCTCGAACTGCGGCGAACCCTGGCCCTTGACGACGTTGCTGAGCACGCCGCCGTTGTCCTTCGCGGCGGGGTCGATCGAGTACTTCTTCGCGACCGTGGCCCACGGCGTGCCGGCGGCGAGCTCGGCGCGGGCCTTGTTGGCCGTCGCCTGGTCCTTGGCCAGGACGACGTGCAGGTTGCGCGACTCGGGCTGAGTGAACTGCTTGGCCTTGTTCTTGTTGTAGTAGGCCTGCACGTCCGCCTGTGTGACGTTCGAGGCGTTCTTCGTGATCTTCGCGGTGATCTTCTGCTCCAGCAGCTGCGCGCGCTGGCGGTACATGAGGTCCGCCTCGGTCTGGCCCGAGGACTTGAGGAACTTCACGTAGTCGGCGGTCTTCGGGAACGCCTGCAGGCGCGCCTTGGTGAAGGCGGCCTTGAGCTCGGCGTCGGAGACGGTGATGCCCTGTCGCGCGGCCTCGGCCTCGAGCCACTGGGACCGGATGAGGAACGAGACGACCTGGTCCTTCTGCTGCTGGTACTGCTGCTCGCAGGCCTTCTTGTAGGTCGCGTCCGTCGGCGTCGGCTGGCCCTTCACCGGCTTGGCTGCGGCGGCCTTGGCGGCGGCGATGCACTTCGTGAAGTTCGGCGGGTCGGGCGCCGTCGTGGTGCCACCCTGGGCGGCCGACTTCTGGGAGATGGCCAGCCAGTGCGCGAACGTCGTCTTCGCGATGGTCGTGTTGTCGACCTTCGCGATGTCGCTTCCGGGCACGGAGTCACCGCATGCGGCGAGCACGAGGGCGAAAAAAACGGCGCCGAGCGCCAGGGCAATACGAAGCATCTGGGACATGAGACGGGCGATGATAGGGACTTGCGCGCGACGGCGCGCCGGTGTCCCGGCCAGAGCATCAACGCGGCCGGGGAATCAACCGTCTACGCGGCGGCGGCGGTGATCGCGAGCAGCGCGTCGGCCGCCCGGACCACGGCGGGGAACCGCTCGCCGGGGGCGTCGGGCACCTGCAGCGAGACCTGTGCGCGGCCGGGTTCGTAGCGCGCCTCGGGGAGTTCCTCGCGCAGCAGCGCCTGCCGCGCCTCGTCGAGATCGATCGGCGTGACCGCCAGGCGCCCGCCGCGGAAGCTCACCGCGCGCGCGCCCGAGCGACCGAACTGGATCCGCGCCTGCTGGAGGTCGATGAGGTTGGCCAGCGGCTCGGGGATCGGGCCGAAGCGGTCCTCCAGCTCGTCGCGCAGGGCGGCGAGGTCGGCGGGCTCGCGGGCGGCGGCGATGCGACGGTGGACATCGATCTTCGCCTGCTCGTAGGGGATGTAGTCGGCGGGGATGTAGGCGTCGACGCCGACGTCGAGGCGCACCGGCTCGGCCTCCTCCTCGTCGCCGAGACCGTCGCCCCCGCCCGCGCGCACCGCCTCGTCGAGCATCGAGCAGGTAGAGCTCGAAGCCGAGCGCCGCCACGTGGCCGGACTGCTCGTCGCCGAGCAGGTTGCCCGCGCCGCGGATCTCCAGGTCGCGCATCGCGATCTTGAAGCCGGCGCCGAGCTCGGTGTAGTCCGAGAGGGCGCTGAGGCGCTTCGTCGCGTCCTCGGTCAGCGCCGCGGCGCTCGGGTACAGCAGGTAGGCGTAGGCGCGCTCGCGGCTGCGGCCGACGCGCCCGCGGATCTGGTAGAGCTGGGCGAGGCCGAACATGTCGGCGCGCTCGATGATCAGCGTGTTCGCCTGCGGGATGTCGATCCCCGACTCGATGATGCTGGTGGCGACGAGCACGTCCGCCTCGCCGCGCAGGAAGCGCAGCATCCGCGGCTCGAGCTCGGTCTCCTCCAGCTGCCCGTGGGCGACCTCGAAGCGCATGCCGCGGGCACAGCCCGCGCAGGCGCTCGGCGGTCTCGTCGATCGTCTCGACCCGGTTGTGCAGGAAGAACGCCTGGCCGCCGCGCGCATGCTCGCGCTCGAGCGCCTGGCGCACGAGCTGCTCGTCGTACTCGCCGACGTATGTCTTCACCGGGCGCCGGCCCTCGGGCGGCGTCTCGATCACGCTGATGTCGCGCATGCCGGCCAGCGACATCTGCAGCGTGCGCGGGATCGGCGTGGCGCTCATCGCGATCACGTCGACGCGCAGCTTGAGCTGGCGCAGCAGCTCCTTCTGCTTGACGCCGAAGCGCTGCTCCTCGTCGACGATCAGCAGGCCGAGGTCCTTCGGCCGGACGTCGCTGCCGAGCAGGCGATGCGTGCCGATCAGGATGTCGACCCTGCCCTCGTCGAACGCCCGGACGACCTCGCGCTGCTCCCTGGCCGGGCGGAAGCGGCTGACGACGTCGATCGTGAACGGGTAGTCGCGCAGGCGCTCGGCGAACGTGCCGTGGTGCTGCTGGGCGAGGATCGTCGTCGGGGCGAGCACGAGCACCTGCTTGCCGTCGTCGGCGGCCTTGAACGCCGCGCGCAGCGCGACCTCCGTCTTGCCGTAGCCGACGTCGCCGCAGATCAGGCGGTCCATCGGCTGCGGGGCGCTCCATGTCGCCCTTCACGGACTCGATCGCCTCGGCCTGGTCGGCCGTCTCCTGGTACGGGAACGCCGTCTCGAAGTCGATCTGCCACTCGGAGTCCTCGGGGAACGCGTGACCGGTGCGCCGCCGGCGCTCGGCGTAGAGGTTGAGCAGCTCGCCCGCGAGCTCCTGCGCCGCGCGCCGCGCGCGCGACTTGAGCGTCTCCCAGCGACTTGCCGCCGAGCTTGGAGAGCGGCGGGTGGGCCGCCGCCCGCGCCGACGTAGCGCGTGATCTTCGCGAGCTGGTCGACCGGCAGGAAGACGCGGTCGGTCCCGGCGTACTCGAGCTCGAGGTAGTCGCGCGTGACCGCGCCGACGGTCTTGGTCTCGAAGCCGGCGAACCGCGCGAGGCCGTGGTCCTCGTGCACGACGATGTCGCCGGTGCGCAGGTCCGAGAACGACGTAAGGCGCCCGCGGCGGCGCTGCCCGGCGGACTGCCCGCCGGTGCGCTCCGCGCGGCGGCGGCGGAACAGCCGGTGCTCGGGCATGACGGCCAGGCGCAGGCCGGCGGCGATGAAGCCGTCGCGCAGCGCGGCCTGAGCGAAGCGCAGGCTGCCCTCGTCCTGCGGGAGCCCGTCGGCGGTGACGTCCGGGGTCTCGTCGATCCAGGGTGCCCGCATGCGCGCGAGGTTGTACGCGGCGCGCTCGCCCTCCCCGCGGCGCGCGAACGCGACGACGGTGCGGTAGCCGCCGCGCACGAGCGTCTCGAGCTCGGGCTCGGCCTCCTTCATCGAGCGCGCGGCGACGTCGGCGGCCTGCGCGCGGAACTCGAACGGCTGGTCACCCGCGATCGACGACAGGCGGATCTGGACGCGTTCGTCGAGCGCCGCGCTGGATCGCGTCGGGCGCGACGTACAGGTGATGGGCGTCGGTGTCGTGGAACGCGGCGCAGACGTCGTGCCCAGTGGTCGGCGAGCGCCGGCGCGATCTCCTCGTCGGCGGCGATCAGCACGGCGGCGTCAGCCGGCGCGAGGTCCAGCAGCGCGTGGAAGCGGTCGACGGGCAGGAGCTCCGCCACGTCGGGGCGCTCGTCGGCGTCGCTGATCGCCGCGATCTCGGCGAGCTCGCGGTGCTCGGGCGCGAGCTCTGCGGCCGGCGCGATCTCGACCTCGTGCAGGTCGCCGAGCGAGCGCTGGGTGAAGGTCGAGAAGTGCCGCAGCGACTCGATCTCGATGTCGAACAGGTCGACGCGGACTGCGTGGTCCTCGGTCGCCGGGTAGACGTCGAGGATCCCGCCGCGGATCGCGAACTGGCCGCGCTCGTCGACCTGGTCGACGCGCTCGTAGCCCGCTGCGACGAGCTGCTCCGCGCTCTCCTCGAGGTCGATGAGGTCGCCCTTGCGCAGCGTGAAGGCGTGCGGTCGCAGCGCGGGGTCGGGAACCTTCTCGGACAACGCGACGGCAGAGACGACGACGACCGGCGGCTCGGGCGCCTCGAGCAGCGCGTCGAGCGCGGCGACGCGCAGGCCCACGAGGTGCGGCGGGGGGGCGAGATGCGACTCGTAGGCGACGCCGCGGCTCGGGTAGAAGCGGACCGCGCGCGGATGCAGCCAGGCGCGCAGGTCGGCGGCGAGGTCCTGGGCCTGGCGATCGTCGCCCGCGACGACGAGCGCGGGGCGCCCGGCCGCGAGCGCGTCGTCGACCCCGTCCAGCAGCGCCGCGACGAGGTACGGGCGCAGCGACATCGAGACGAACGCGCGGCCGCCCTCGCGCGCGAGACGCGCGCCGTCGGCGTCGTGCGAGAGCTGTCGGAGCAGGGGGCGGAGGGACATGCGCGGAGCACGCCGAAGGGCCGCGCGGGCGCGCGGCCGGGGGGTGCCCCTCGAAGATAGCGAGCGGTCGGGGGCGGGTGGTCGAAATGCGCCGGTCCCGTGCGACCGCTCGTGGTCGGCCGGCGGCCGACATGGGTGGCGGGGGCGGCAGTTCGCCCGCCGGGCGAACCGCCGGAGCTCCCCCGCACCCACGTCGCCCGCCGGCTCGTGCCGGCGCCCCGGGGCGGGCGTCCGCCCGCGCTTCTGGTTGCTGATGACGGTTGACCGCGGGTAGCGAGCGGAACCATCATCGCCCGCGGTCTCCCCGGTGGCTGATGATGGTATGCGAGGCCGACCATCATCGCCCCGCGGCGCGCCCGGGCCGGCGCCCGGACCGGCGCCCGCGCCGACCCCCGTGCCCGCCCCTAAGAAGGTGTTTCAGAATGAGACGGGCGCGCCGGGGTGGTGGTTCCGTGGATGCCGGGCGGGGCGCGGTTTCGTAGGCGATGCCGGTGGCATCGGCAAGAAGCCGCGGGCCGATCCGGCGCCGCGGAAGCGCCACATCCGCGCGCTCGGCTTTCTGAGAGGCCTTCTAAGCCCGCGCGTCCATGTTCAGGCGCACGTAGTCGAGTGTCACCGGCTCGGCGTGGTGCTCGAGCACCGCGGCGACGAACGGGGCCCGCAGGTCCTGCGGCAGCCGCTCGAGGTGCGCGCCGAGGTTGATCTCGCGCAGGTAGGTGAACGGGTCCTCCGGCGTCACGGGCCGCTCCTCCAGCCAGCAGCTGGCCTGCGCAAAGCCCGCTCCGCGCAGCAGCGCCTCGGTCTCCTGCGGTCCGGCGAAGCGCCATGGGCCGGCCCACCCCTCGAAGTACGGGGCGAACGGCTCGCGCTCGCCGACCGCGCGGGCGGCGGCGTGCGTCGCGGCGATGTTCCCGGCCCCCCCGCACTGCGCGACGAGCAGGCCGCCGTCGCGCAGCGCGCCGCGCAGGCGCGCGAACAGCGCCGCGTGGTCGGCGATCCAGTGGAAGGTCGCCGTCGACAGGATCGCGTCGGCGCGCTCGTCGCCCAGCTCGAGGGCCAGCAGGTCGCTCACCCGCAACTCGAGCTGCGGCCGCTCGCCCAGGCGCTCGCGCGCGGCGGCGATCATCGACTTCGACCCGTCGACGCCGATCACGCGCCCGCGCGGCAGCCGCGCGAGCAGCGCCTCGGTGACGCGGCCCGAGCCGCAGCCGGCGTCGACGACGGTCTCATCCCCGCGCAGCGGCAGGCGCTCGAGCACCGCGAGGCCCATCGCCTCCATCGGCGCCGAGACGCGGTCGTAGGTCTGTCCGTCCCAGTCGCGTGCGGTGGTCATGCGGCGTACGTTATCACGTACGCACGTCCGTCATCACAAGATGCGTCGTTCAGCGCGCGGCGAGCTCGAGCTCGCCGAGCACGACGCGCTCGGCGACGTCGGCGGCCGCCTCCACGAGCGCCGCGACCTCCGCTTTCGGCTGGCGCCAGCGACCCAGCACGTAGGCCGCGACGATGTCCGGGTCGGTCGAGTCCGGGCGCCCGACCCCGATCCGCACGCGCCCGAAGTCCGCCGAGCCGAAGCCCTGCTTCAGCGACTTGAGCCCGTTGTGGCCGGCCAGCCCGCCCCCCAGTCGCGGGCGGATCTCGCCGAACGGCAGGTCGATCTCGTCATGGACGACGAGCACGTGATCCAGGGCGACCTTCAGCGCGCCGCGTGCGGGACCCGCAGCGTTGCCGGACTCGTTCATGAACGTCAGCGGCTGAAGGACGGCGACGCGGGCCTGCTCGCCGCCCGGAATGCCGGCGCGCCCCTCGCTCAGCAGCGCGCCGAAGCGGCGCCTCGGCTTGGGCAGCTCCCAGCGCCGCGCCAGCTCGGCGATGACCTGGAAGCCGACGTTGTGCGGCGTTTGCTCGTACTGCGCGCCGGGGTTGCCCAGCCCGACGACCAGCCAGTCGACCGGCGCGAAGCCGCCCAGCGGCCGGCGCACCTGGCGGGGCTACTCGCCCGAGTCGCCGGATTCGCCGGCGTCGCCCTCGCCCTCGCCCTCGCCCTCGGCGCCCGCGGCGGACTCGCCGATGAGGAGCGTCTCCTCTTCGATGCCCTCCTCTTCCTCGGTCGCCAGGCGCGGAGCCAGGACGGTGACGATCACGGTCTCGACGTCGTCGAGGAGCGTGACGCCCGCGGGCACCTGCGCGGCCTCGAGCGTCAGGGTGTCGCCGATCGACAGCGCCGAGACGTCGATCTGGATCGACTCGGGGATGGACGTCGGGAGCGCCTCGACCGTGACCTCGCGGACGGGCTGGTCGACGATGCCGCCCTCCTTCGCGCCGGGGGAGTCCTCGGCACCGAGCAGCTCGATCGTGACGGTCGCCTCGATGGCGACGTTGAGGTTGACGCGCACGAAGTCGACGTGCGTGGTCTCGCCGCGCACCGGGTGGTGCTGGGACTCCTTGAGGACGGCCGGCGTGGACCTGCCGTCCAGCGTCAGCTCGACGACGGCGCCCGCGGCGTGCAGCGCGTTGCGCAGCTCGCGCGCGTCGACCGCGAAGGCGAGCGGGTCACCCTCGCCGCCGTACAGGACGCCGGGAACGAGGCCCTCGCGGCGCAGGCGGCGCGTCGCGCGGGAGCCCTCCGGCGTGCGGGAGGAGATGGTGAGCGTGGTGGTCTTCGATTCGGCCATGAGCGGCGATCGATGGTAGCGGGATACGTGTTTCGCATCTCCGCTCGCGCGCGTCCCGCGCGCGGATATCTGTGTTTCGCATCTCCGCTCGCGCGCGTCCGCGCACGGATATCTGCGTTTCGCATCTCCGCCCGCGCGTCCCGCGCACGGGTATCTGTGTTTCGCATCTCCGCTCGCGCGCGTCCCGCGCACGAGCTCCGAGCGACGTTAGAACTGCGCCGCCGCGCGGAACCACCGCTGGACGTCGAAGAACGCGGGCTTCTTGGCCCCCTGGAAGGTCACGAGGCCCTTCTCGTGGATCGGCGGCGTCGGCCGCGGGTCGCCGCCGTCCCAGTTCGGGCGCACGCGGAACTCCTGCAGCGCCCAGTAGATCGCACCCGCGAGCCACGGCTTGGTGGCGTAGACGCCGAGGTGGAAGTTCACGAAGTCCTGCTGGAAGGCGTAGGTGCCGTGCTCCTCGGGCGGGCCGTCGCGGTTGGCCTCCGCCCCGAACTCGCTGATCATCAGCGCCTTGTTCGGGTAGCAGGCGCGCACGCTGTCCAGGTACTCCGACAGCAGATCGCGGTCGGCCGTGACGCCGTTGGTTCCCGGATACCAGCCGTAGTAGTCGTTGAGGCCGATCACGTCGAGCGGGGCGTACTCGGTCTGGCAGCCCACGGTCGGGGCGGCGGCCACCGCGAGCCCCACCGGCCGGGAGGGGTCGAGCGCCTTGGCGGCCTTGACGGCCTCGCTGATGTAGGCGGCCTGGATCGGGCCTGCGCGCGCGCTGAGCTCATTGCCGATCGACCACAGGGCGATCGACGGGTGGTCGCGGTCGGCGACGACCTCGCCCTGCAGCACCTTCACCGCGGCATCGCGCACCGCGGCCTTGGCCAGCTCGTCGGTGTCAACCTGGTAGACGGGGATCTCCGACCAGACGAGCAGACCCAGCCGATCGGCCTGCTCGAGCGTGTAGGGATGCAGCGGGTAGTGCGCGCGGATCAGCGTGGCGCCGAGCTCCCTCGTGAGCGCCAGCTCGTTGTCACGGACCTTGTTGTCGATCGCGAAGCCCCGGTCGGGCGAGTCCTCCTGCAGGCCGACGCCGCGGATGTCGAGCGGCCGGCCGTTGAGGACGAGGTGCCCGTCGGAGGTGACGCGGATCGAGCGCACGCCGACCGCGCGCGTGAACGTCTGCAGCGTCTGCGAGCCGGAGACGGCCTTCAGCGACGCGTTGTACAGATACGGGCTCGCCGGCGACCACAGGCGCGGATGGGGGACCTTCAGCGAGGTGGTCAGCGTCGCCGACCCCTTCGAGCCCAGGGCCACGGTGCCGAGCCGCAGCGTCTTCGCGCCGAAGCGCCCGAACACGGTGACGCGCCGTCCCTTCGCCCCCGCGTTGCGCACCTGCACCGTCCAGTGGACGGTCGCCGCGCAGCTCGCGCACGGCAGGTCGGGCTGGACGTCGACCATCGTCATGTCGATGTCATCGACGCGGCGCAGGTAGACCTCGCGCAGCAGCCCGCCGTAGTTCCACCAGCCGCCGAGCGGCTGCCCGGTCGCATCGAACTTCAGCGGCGGGAAGTCGCTGCTGGTGCGCCGGCTGTCGACGCGCACGACGAGATGGTTCACGCCCGTGCGGCTCAGATAGCTCCGCGGCAGGCGCAGCTCGAACGGCAGGTAGGCGCCGACGTGGGTCCCGATCGGATGCCCGTTGAGCCAGATCTTCGCCGAGTAGTTCACCGACTCGAAGCGCACGACCCACATCGGCGTCTTCGAGGTGCTCGGGAGCCGGAAGTCCTTGCGGTACCAGCCCACGCCGCCCAGGAAGGAGGCGAGACTCTGATCGGTCGCGTTCCAGGCATTGGGCACCGTGACCGCGGACCAGCCGACGGTCGAGGCCTGGCGCTGCCACCCGAGCCGGTCGCCGTTCCTGGCCGCGTCGAGGCGGAACAGCCAGGTGCCGTCGACGAGGTAGCGACCCGACGGCCCGTCCCTGTAGAGCGTGCGCGGCGTCGGCGTCGAGACGACCGAGGCCGGTGCCGGCGCAGGCGCGACGACCGGAGGCGTGGTGGCCGGCGGCGGCGTCTGCGCTCCGGCCACGGGCGCCGTCAGCGCGGCGAGCGCGCAGCACGCGCCGATCGCGGCGACGAGGCGGGCGCCGGGCTTTCTGAGAGGCCTTCCTAATGCGGGCACAGGCTGCCCCCGGGGATCGGCGTCGAGATGCCGTGCAGGGTGATGGTGCCGCCGAGCAGCGCGCTGCCGCTGCGCTCGACGTCCACGCACTGCACGATCGGGTAGCCCGTGCCGTTGATGTTCCACGCCACCCGCGTGGGGCCGCGCTCGGTCCCGATCGCGTAGCCGGTCGAGGAGCGGTAGCTGAGGATCTTCACCGAGCCGGCGTGGCGCAGCCTGCGGACGTTCGCCTCGACGGTCCGGCGGCAGGCGGCGTCCCCGGCGCAGCCGTCGAGCCCCCGCAGCACCGCGGGCACGTCGCCGCGCGCCTGCGCGTCGAGGAGGTCGGTGACGGCGGCGCGTTCACGGTTCTCCTGGGTGAGGAAGCGGGCCACGAGGAAGGACACGACGAGGAATGCGCCGACCGAGAGGGCGATGACCGACGCACGGCGCAGCGACACGGAGGCCCAGGGTAGTCCTCCCCCCAGCGGAGCGCGCCGGTCACCGCGCCCTCGCCCCGGGGCCGCGGCGTTATTCTGGGCTCGTGCTCGCCAAGCTCCTCTACAAGCCCCTCGCGATCGTCCTCGGGATCGGCGCCGGGCGCATCGCCGGCAAGGCGTTCCAGGCGACCTACGAGCGCGCCCAGGGCACGGGGCCGCCCGGGGCGACGACCGAGAACGCCACCTGGGGCCAGGTGCTCGGGGCAGCGGCGCTGCGCGCCACGACCTTCGCGGTGACCGCCGCCGCCGTGGACCGCGCCGGCGCCAAGGCCTTCCGGCACGTCACCGGGTTCTGGCCCGGCGACGAGCAGCCGCCGCCCGCCAAGCGGCTCGAATCGCGCACCCCGTAGGGGCCGTCGCCGATCGTGGACTCGCCGGCCGTCCGGCTCATGGAGCGGGTCGGCCTCAGCGATGACGAGCTCTGCGCCGTGCTCGACGTCGACCCGCTCGCCGTGATCACCGGCGAGCTCGACCACCGCCCCGAGCTGCCGATCCTGCTCGATCTCACGCAGGAGGCCGAGGACCGCCTCGGCGGACCGCTGCTGCGGCGCTGGGTGCGCACCGCGGGCCCGGGCGGGCGGCCGCTCGATCAGCTGCTGGCGCGCGACTTCGCCGCCTTCGAGGATGCGCTCGACACGCTCGCCCGCCGGGGCTTCGTGATCGGCGGCTGAAGGACGCTCCGCGGGCCCACCCGCAGGGGCTCGACGGCACTCCAGCCGCGGCCCGCGGGCGCCGATAAACCTGGAACCGGGCGAGCGCGGACCACACCGCGTCGTGCCCGACCACCAGCGACGCGTGCGCCGGCTCAGACCCCATCTTCCTCTGCTGTTCGACGTCGCGGTCGCCGCGACCGGCCTCGGCCTGCTCGTGCTGCTGGCCGTCGCGCACGGGCCGTCGATCGTCGATGCCGGCGATCCCGTCACGTGGGTCCTCGCCGGCGCAGTCCTGCTCTCCGAGCTCGTGCCGATCAAGATCGGCCGCGGCACCGGCGAGGTCGCGCCGTCCACGACGTTCACGTTCGCCCTGCTGCTGCACTCGGGGGTCACGGCCGCCGTGGTGGCGCAGGCGCTCGCGCTGGTCCTGCGCGACGGCATGGATCAGACGAGCGCGCCGCGTTGCGCCTTCCGCGTCGCGCGCCAGACGCTCGCCCTCGGGGCGGCGGGCGGCGTTCTCCATGCGACGCATCTCACCGGCGACCTGCGCTTCGACTGGGTCGGATTCGGTTCCTACGTCGCCGCCGGCTGCGTCTACTTCCTGCTCAGCTCGGGGATCTCGATCACCGAGCGGCTGCTCGGCGGGCGCGATCGCCTGCGCGACGAGCTCTCCGCGGACCTGCTGTCCGACGCCGCGACCGAGGCGATTCTGATCGGGCTCGCACCGCTCGCTGTGATCGCACTCGAGCGCAGCCCCCTGGCGATCGTGCTGCTCGCCGTGCCGCTGCTCGCGGTCCACAGCGCCGGCCGGCACGCGTCGATCCACGAGCGGCTCGCACACCACGACGCGCTCACCGGGCTGCCCAACCGCGTCCTGTTCGGGGACTGCATCCGCCGGGCCATCACGGCCCGCGGCGACGAACGCGCCTCGGTCACGGCGGTCATGCTCATCGACCTCGACCGCTTCAAGGAGATCAACGACACCCTCGGCCATCACGAGGGCGACGAGGTCCTGCGCAAGGTCGCCTCGCGGCTGCGCGAGACCCTGCGCCAGGGCGACACCGTCGGGCGCCTGGGCGGCGACGAGTTCGCGATCCTGCTCCCGGCGGTGCGCGACGCCGAGGCCGCGGTCGAGATCGCGCGCAAGCTCTGCGAGGCGGTCTCCGTGCCGTTCGACCTCGACGGCGTGACGCTCGAGATCGGCGCGAGCATCGGCATCGCCTGCCACCCCCAGCACGGCGACGACGTCGAGACGCTGATGCAGCGCGCCGACGTCGCGATGTACCAGGCCAAGGAGCGCAAGAGCGGCGTCTGCTGCTACACGGCCGACGAGGACGACAACACGCTGATGCGCCTGACGCTCGCGGGCGGGCTGCGCCACGCGATCGACGCCGACGAGCTCGCGATCCACTACCAGCCGCAGGTCGACCTCGCCACGGGCCGGCCCGTCGGCGCCGAGGCGCTGCTGCGCTGGCGCCACCCCGAACACGGGCTGATGCCACCGGTCGAGTTCATCCCGATCGCCGAGCAGACCGGGCTGATCGTGCCGCTCACGATGCACGTCCTCGACGCCGCGCTGCTGCAGGTCTCCGTCTGGCGCGAGGACGGCCTCGACCTGACCGTCTCGGTCAACCTGTCCCCCCGCGTCCTCGCCGAGCCGGACCTGCCCGAGCGCGTCGCGGGCCTGTGCCGCAAGCGCCACGTCTCGCCGCGCGCGCTCGTCGTGGAGATCACCGAGAGCATGATCGTCGCCGACCCCGAGCGGGCGCTGCCGGTCGCCGAGCAGCTCTCGCGGATGGGCGTGACCGTGTCGCTCGACGACTTCGGCACCGGCTTCTCCGCACTCGACCTGCTCAAGCGCCTGCCGGTCAGCGAGGTCAAGATCGACCGCTCGTTCGTCCTCGGGATGCTCGACGACACGCGCGATCGGGCGATCGTCCGCTACACGACCGGCCTCGCGCGGGAGCTCGGGATGCAGGTCGTCGCCGAAGGCGTCGAGACCGCGGCGCTCCACGACCGCCTCGTCGAGCTCGGCTGCGACGTGGGCCAGGGCTACCTCTACGGGCGCCCGATGCCCGCGCCGGAGTTCACGCGCTGGGCGCGCGAGCACATCCGCGTGCGCCACCGCACGGCACTAGCCGCGCGCGGCTGAGCCCGCCTCAGAACAGCTGGTTCTCGCCGCCGAAGACCTCGGAGACCGAGTCGTCGGTGAAGATCCGCCGGATCGAATCCGTCAGGAGGTCCGCACAGGTGAGGACGCGGATGTTGTCCGGCGCGCGGGGCCGGAGCGGGATCGTGTCCGTGACGACGATCTGCTCGAACCCGGCCGCGGCGAGGTTCTCGTACGCAGCACCGCTGAGCACGGCGTGTGTGGCGGCGGCGTAGACCCGCGTCGCGCCGGCGTCGAGCACCGTCTGGCCGGCCGCCTTGAGCGTGCCCGCGGTGTCGATGATGTCGTCGACGATCACAGCCGTCTTGCCCTTCACGTCGCCGATGACGTAGCCGATCTCGGCGACCTGCTGGGCGGGGCGCTCCTTGTCGAGGATGGCGAGCTCGGCGCCGATCTTCGAGGCGAACTTCTTGTTCAGCTTGACGCGGCCGGCATCCGGCGAGACGACGACGAGGTCCTGCAGGCCGAGGTCGTCGAAGTACTGCGTGAGCATGAACAGCGCGGTCATGTGATCGACCGGGATCTGGAAGAAGCCCTGCACCTGACCGGCGTGCAGGTCCATCGTCAGCACGCGGTCCGCCCCGGCCGACTCGAGCATCCGCGCCACGAGCCGGGCGCTGATCGGCTCGCGCGGCGCCGACTTCTTGTCCTGGCGCGAGTAGCCGTACCAGGGGGTCACGGCGATCACCCGGTGCGCCGAGGCGCCGACGGCGGCGTCGATCATCACGAGCAGCTCCATCAGCGCGTCGTTGGCGGTGACGCCCGTCGCCGGGTTGCCGGACGTCGGCTGGACGATGAACACGTCCGCCCCGCGGATCGACTCCTCGAAGCGGCAGTACACCTCGCCGTTGGAGAAGGTCTTCAGCGTCACCGGCCCCAGGTCCACGCCCAGCCGGTCAGCGATCTTGTTGGCGAGCTCGGGGTTCGCCCGGCCCGAGAAGAGCATGAGCCGCTTGTCGTAGTCGATCGGGAGGCTCGTGTTCATCTGCGGATGTTCCAGCGGCTCGGGCCACTCGGCGCCGGGGAGTGTAGGCATGCCCCCGGTCACGATCCGGCCTCGCGTTCGGCAGCACGACGCGCGTCGTACCCCTCGACGTTGGTCTGGCGGGAGCGCGCGACCGCGAGCGCGCCGGGCGGCACGTCGTCGGTGATCACGCTCCCGGCCGCCGTCCATGCACGGTCGCCGAGCGTGACCGGCGCCACGTAGGAGGTGTGGATGCTGCCCTTCACGCCGGCGCCGATCGTCGTGCGGTGCTTGCTGACGCCGTCGTAGTTCGCGGTGATCGTCCCCGCGCCGAGATTCGAGCCGGGGCCGACGTCCGTGTCGCCCAGGTAGGAGAGGTGCGGCACCTTCGTGCCCTCGCCCACGTCGGAGTTCTTGACCTCGACGAACGTGCCGACCTTCGAGCGCTCGCGCAGCAGCGTGCCCGGACGCAGGTAGGCGAAGGGCCCGACACGCGCGCCGCTGCGGACCTCGCAGTCGATCCCGTAGCTGTGCAGCAGGGTCACGTCGTCGCCGAGCGTCACGTCGGTCAGCGTTGCGCCCGGCCCGATCCGGCAGCCTGAGCCGGCGCTCGTCGCGCCGCGCAGCACGGTGAACGGCTCGACGACGGTGTCCTGCCCGAGCGTCACCCCGGCGTCGATGACGGTCGAGGCGGGGTCGACGACGTCGACGCCGGCGAGCAGGTGGGCCTCGACGATCCGGCGGCGCGCGATCTCGCGCGCACGTGCCAGGTGCACGCGGTCGTTGATGCCGAGCACGATCAGCGGGTCGTCGACGGTGTGGGCGAGCACCGTGACCCCGTCGGCGCGCAGGATCGCCAGCACGTCGGTGAGATAGAGCTCGCCCTGGGCGTTGTCGCCGCTGATGCGCGGCAGCGCGCCGAGCAGGGCACCGCCGTCGAAGACGTAGATCCCCGAGTTGACCTCGCGGATCGCCAGCTCGTCGGCCGTCGCGTCGCCGGTGGTCTTCGTCTCCACGATGCGCTCGACGCCGCCGTCGGGGCCGCGCACGATCCGTCCGTAGCCGGACGGGTCGTCGAGGAGCGTCGTCGCGACGGTCGCGGCCGCCCCGGAGGAGCCGTGGGCCTCGAGCAGGCCGGTGATCGCCGCGGCGGAGATCAGCGGTACGTCGCCCATGAGGATCAGGACGGGCGCCGCCGGATCGATCAGCTCCGCGGCCGCGATGGTCGCCCCGCCCGTGCCGTCCGGCTCCGGCTGGACCGCGATCGCGACGTCGTCGGGCAGCCGGCCTTCGAGGACGCGGGCAGGGGCATCGACGACGACGATCCGCCCGGCTCCGGCGGCGCGCGCCGCGGCCACGGGCCACTCGATCATCGGGCGCCCGCAGAGGTCGTGCAGGACCTTGGGAGTGCCGGAGCGCATGCGCGTCCCCTGACCTGCAGCCAGGATGACGACGGTCGGGGCGGTCACGCCGGGAATCGTACGCGGTGGAGGGCTTCTCGGTGGCCGTGCCGGGACTTCAGACGGTGTTTCGCATCTCCGTTCGCGGCCTGCGGCCGCGAACTTCGAGCGACGTCACCGATTGGGGGGCAGGGATTCGAACCCCGACCTGACGGCTCCAAAGGCCGCCGTGCTGCCATTACACCACCCCCCATGGCGGTGGACCCGCCGAGGATAGGTGGCGGGTGGCGCTGCTGTCAGGCCTCTTGTCCGTCGTCCTCGGAGGTGCGCTCGTGGTCGGCCTCGCCGTACTCCACGCCGCCGCGCTCCTCGCTGGGGAAGGCGTCGTGCTCCGGTGAGCGGCCCTCCCAGTTCTCGGCACGCTCGATGAGCTCCTGCTCGGCCATCTCGAAGCCCTCGGCTTCGCCGCCGCCGGCCTCCTCGACGGCCCTACGGGCCTCGCGACGCTTCTCCATCCAATCGCTCATGACACCGTTGTACACCCCGCGCGGCGTCGGCGCAGTGCGGGAAAGTCAGTGGCGGGGCCGTAGAAAGCCGAGCTGTGCAGTGATCTGCGCGGGTGCGAGCGGATCGAGCGCCAGCGCGCGTGCGTCGCCGGGGCCGGCGAGGCGTCGCTCGTGGCGGATCATCGAGAGGGCGAGCCCGCGGGCCGTCCCCGCCTCCATCAGCTCCTCGAACCCGCCGCCGGCGAGCTCGATCAGCTCGGGGTCGCGCTCGGCGAACGCCACCAGATAGGGGCGCGCGTCGTGCGCGGAGCCGACGATGACCCCGATCCCGGCATCGAGGTCCCCGAGCACGGCCTCGCGGTGCTCGGGTCCGAGCAGTGGGATGTCCGGGGCGACCAGCACGACCGCGCCGGAACCCTCTCCCAGTGCGAGCAGGGCGGCGTGCGGCGAGGTCGCCTCGAAGGCGCGGCCCGGGGCGAGCGCCGCCACCCAGCGGCGCGCGACCGCGCGCAGCTCGGCGCGCAGACGCTGCGCCGCGCCCGGGCCGATCGCCCGGTCGAGCTCCGGGTCCACCGGCGCCGCGAGCGCGTCCAGGACGACGGCCGACAGCGGCCCGGGCGGCCCGGCCACGGCGGGCGGCCTCACTCCCAGGACAGCGACGTGCCGACCGGGGCCAGCGCGTCGCGGTCGATCAGCGGGAGCGCCGCGCTCAGCGTGGTGGAGAACCGCTCGGTGCTCTCGCGGATCAGGCGCACGAGCGTCGCCACCGGCGTCGCCGCCTCGTGCACGCCGTTGGCGTAGTCGGTGACGAAACCGAGCAGCGCGTACGGCACGCCGGCTTCGCCGGCGAGGACCGTCTCGGGCCCGGCCGTCTGGCTGACCGCCGTCACCCCGGCCCTCGCGAGCAGCCCGATCTCGCTGCGCGTGTTGAAGCGCGGCCCGTCCACGTGGCCGTAGCAGCCGCCGTCGCGCACGGTGTGCCCGAGGCCCGTGGCGGCGCTCAGCAGCACGCCGCGCAGGTGCTCGCTGAACGGACCCTCGAAGACCCAATGCCCGCGGCCGGGCGCGCCGGGTTCGGTGTGCAGCGTGCAGAGCTCCCCGTTCGGGAGCCGGTTGGCGAGGAAGTGCAGGTCGTCGAAGACGATCAGCTGGCCGAGCTCGAGCGCGGGGTCCAGACCGCCGCAGACCGTGACGGCGAGGATCGCGTCCGCTCCGCTGTCCCGCAGCGCGGCGATGTTCGCCCGGTGCTCGACCTGGTGGGAGACGCGGTGATGGCCCGGCCCGTGGCGACTGACGTGGAGGATCTCCGCGTCGCCCAGGCGCCCGTGCGTGACGCGCGCGGCGCCGAACGTCGTCGCGATCGGGCGCTCGTCCAGGTGCTCGAGGCCCGGGAGCGCGTAGGTCCCCGAGCCGGTGATGACCCCGATCCGCATCGTGCGGATCGTATGCGCCGGGGTCTCCTACTGGGCGGCGGGCGTCGCGGCGTCAGCGACCGGCGCGCTCGGATCGGCGGGCGGGCTGGCCGCCGGCGTCGTCGGGTCGGTCGCCGGATCCGCCGGCGGCGTGGGCGGCTCGTCCGGCGCCTGCACGCCGCCGGTCGGCGTGTCGGGCGCCGGGGGCGTCGTGGGATCGGTCGGCGGCGGGTCGGCCGGGACGACGGGGTCGGGCGTCACGGCCGGCGGCTGCGAGGGGTCGGGGGTCGGATCGGGCGCCGGTGCGGGGTCGGGCGCCGGGACCGGATCGACCGGCGGCGTCACGGTCGGATCCGTGGCGGGCGTGTCGACCGGTGTCGTCGTGCCCTTGTCGCTGCCGGACTTCTGCTCGGCGGCGACCTGCAGGCGGTAGCGATCGGCGTTGGTGACGCCGTCGCCGTTGGGCGTCGCCGCGCCGTCGGCCGGGTTGTTCGGGTTCAGGCCGTGGCTGATCTCGTAGGCGTCGGGGATGCCGTCGCCGTCCGTGTCGGTCGCGGCCGGGGTGGACGGCAGCGTGACCGGCTGGCTGGTCGGCGGGGTCGTCGTCGTCGGAGCGACGGTGTGGGTGCGACCGCCGGGCGTGGGGGTGCCGCCGGGGCCGAGCACGCCGCCGGGGGCGCCGATCGCGGAGCCCGGCGACCCGACGGAACGACCGCCGGAGGTCGCGCCGCCGGAGCCGCCCGACGCGCCGGGGCCGCTCACCAGCGTCGCGACGACGGTGCCGCCGGGAAGCAGCGCGGTGGCCGGCGCCGCCAGGCCGCCGGCGAGCTCGGTGCGCCCGCGGGCGCCGCGGCGGATGACGATCGGCTTCGGCGCATCCGGCACGACGAGGCGCTGCGCGGTCGAGCGCTGCGGCGTCGGCCAGGCGTGGAACCCGAGCACGAAGCGGTTCAGCGCGGCGAGGCTCCCCCAGATCAGCGTGCAGCCGACGACGACGCCGAGCACGGCGGCGAGTCGCGCTCGGCGGCGCGAGGGATCGGCAGGCGAAGGGGGCGTGTGTGACGACACATCCGCGCATTCGGCAGATCCGCCGCAGAACTTGAGTAGATCATTCGTCCAGCCGATCGACCTGACTCTGGAGTATCGCGCGATGCGGTCCGGCCGGGCGGCCTGCAGGGTGCTGTGCGCGGCGCTGCGCGGGCGCTCAGCGGCGCCGTGGAACCCGGCCGGCGCCCGTCCCGGCTTCGCTCGCAGGCCCGCCGCGATGCGCGATTCCGAGCACGCGCATGGCCTTCAGGCCGAGGCTGAGCTTCTCGCGCCCGTCCGTGGAGCCGACGTCGAGGCCCGAGAGCTCGCGGACCCGCTCGAGCCGGTAGCGGATCGTGTGGCGGTGGGTGAAGAGACGCTGCGCGGTGCCCGCGACGTTTCCGTCGGCGTCGAGGAACGCCTCGACCGTCGCGACGAGATCGGTCTCGTACTGCTCGTCGTAGGCGACCAGCGGTTCGACCGTCTCGGCGAAGAAGCGCTGCAGCTCGGCGGGATCCTCGGACATCGCCGACAGCAGCAGCCGGTAGGCGCCCGTCTCCTCGAAGGCCAGCACAGGGCGCTCGGCGTCGCCCTCGGCGACGTTGGCTGCGAGCAGCGCCTCGCTGGCGGCTCTGTGCAGGTCCGCGCAGTCGGGGCACGGTCGGCTGCGCCCGACGGTGAACGTGTGCCCGCTGAGCCCGGCCTGCAGCTCACGCGCCGCGTTCTCGGCGGCGCGCTCGGCGACGTCCTCGGCCGTGTCCGGGAGCAGCACGATCACCTCGTCGCCGGGAAGCTCGTGGCGTTCGGTGAGCGCGGCGACCGCCCCGGGGCAGCCTGCGCGCGCGCCGCGCTCGACCAGCGAGAGCACCCGCGCGCGACGTCCGTCCTCGCCGGCCACGTGCGCGTGCACGCGCACGACGAGGATGCTGGCGCCGCCCGAGAGGTCGACGCCGATCGCCTCGGCAGCCTGCAGGACGGCGGGCCCGTCGCGCAGCTCGCGCGCCAGCAGCGCGCTCAGGAAGCCCTCGGCTGCGGCGGCCGACGCGCGTTCCGGCGCACGCAGGCGCTCGACCTCGCCGGCGATGAGGGTCGTCACGAGGCGCAGGACGACCGGGTCCAGTTCCGAACGCGCGCGCAGCTTCAGGGTCCCCACCGGCTCGTCTGCGACCCGCAGATCGAGCTCATCGACGCCCTCGCGCCCGCTGAGCAGCGCCTGCTCATCGGCCGTCGAGCGCGCCGCGACCGCCAGCACGTGGCCCGCGCGATCGCTGAGCGCGAGGCTCGCATCAAGGGCGCGTGCCGCCGCCCTGACGACCTCCGGCAACCCGGCACCCGAGCCGACCGCGTCGGTGATGGCATCCAGGGCTGCGAGGTCCGGCGCAGACGACGCTCCCTGCGCCGGCGTGGGCATGGCGCAGAGTGTAGGCGCCGCCGGCGGGCCGCACGGCCTCGCGCCCGAAGCGGCGCCTCAGGAGGCCTGGAACCAGACGACGAGCGCGCCGAGCGCCACGCCGCCGACGAGGAACGCGGCGACGGCGTACAGCGACAGGAACACCGCGGCGACGCGCTGCCAGATCCGCGAGTAGGACTGCCAGGCCGGGATCGCGATCAGGCCGACCCAGGCGGTGAACCCGAAGACCGCGCTGCACGCGGCAATGAGGACGATGATCGATTCGTTGCTCATCTCGTGCCCCCATTCTGACGCAGGTGGGTGACGACGAGCGTCACGACGGCCACGAGCGAGAAGCCGAACGCCGCCGCGCCCTCTCCGCCGAGCACGTCGGAGGCCCAGTGCACGCGCAGGTAGAGCCGCGTCACGGCGACGAGCACGGCGACGACACAGGCCACCGCCACGAGCCACCAGCGCCCGCGCAGCGCCGGGACGACCCGCACGCCGATGACCGCGAGCACGATCCAGGTCATCGCGTATGCGGCGTGCCCGGACGGGTAGGCCGCGCCCTGGGCCTCGATCACGGCGTTCGTCGGGCGCGGCCGGTCCAGCGCGTGCTTGGCGATCTGCACCAGGGCGAATGTCAGGGCGAAGCCGGCCCCGAGCACGATCGCCTCCGTGACCCTTCGCCGCAGCGCCAGCGCGAGCGTCACGAGGACGACCGTCACCTCGATCACGAGCGGCGCCCCGAGCCAGGTCAGGATCCTGGCGGCATGCGTGGCGACGGGGGTGGAGGCGTCGACCGCCCAGCGGTTGACCACGTGGTCGGCGGCCGCGTACCCGTTCTGGGCGATCACGATCCAGTACCCGAAGAACGCGAACGAGCCGACGGCGGCGATCGCCAGCAGCGTCGTGAGCTCGAGCCCGAGTTGGCCGGGGGTCAGGCGAGCCAGGAGGAACCGCGCGGGCCCGCGCAGCCACAGGACGAGCGGGCGGATCGGGCGCATGTACGGGAGCTCGAGCGCCGCCTCGAAGCGCATGGCGAGGGCGGCCCGGTTCTCCTCCACCTGCAGGTGGCGCACGAGCCAGACGACGGCGAACACGACGCTGATCGCGATCCCGAGCCCGAGCGCGCCCTGCTTGGCGACCTTCAGCACCGTGCTCAGGCTGCGCCCGAAGAGGTAGCCGAGCATCAGGAACGCCGTCGCCCACAGGCCCGCGCCGAGCACGTCGTATGGGATGAAGCGCCGGAAGGACATGCGCCCGGAGCCCGCGAGGAACGGCGCGATCGCGCGCACCAGGCCGACGAACCGCCCGATCAGGATCGCCTTGCCGCCGTGCTTGTCGAAGAACGCCTCGACGGTGACGAGCCGCTCCTCGGTCATCTGGAAGCGGGCGCCGTGCGTGACGATGAACTGGCGCCCGAGCCGGCGCCCCAGCCAGTAGCTCAGGCAGTCACCGGCGACCGCGGCGGCCCATGTCACGCCGATCAGCGTGATGATCGAGATCGTGCCCTGGCCGGCGACGACGCCGCCGAGGATCATCGCCGTCTCCCCCGGCGCGATCAGCCCGACGAACGCGCCGGTCTCCAGGAACGCGAAACCGGCGACGAGCAGGTAGGTCCACTTCCCGAGGCTGCCGCCGACGTCGAGCAGCAGCTTCTCGACGTCCGGGAAGTGGATCAGCCCGGTGCCGTAGACGCAGAGGGCGATGATGACGAGCGCCCCGCCGGCGAGCAGCGGCGGCTCCAGGTGCCTGCGGCGGCGGACGAGGAACAGCGCGAGCAGCGCTGCGATGACGTACGGGCCGACCTTCACACCGCGGGCCTGTCCGGTCCGCGACTGATCACGCTCTGGTACCACGGCTCGACCGCAAGCGGCGCGGGCGTCCGACCGGACAGCATGACCGCGCCGGCGCGGGCGCGGCCGAGGTCGGGATACAAGCCGATGACCGTCGGCCCGGACCCGCAGACCAGCGCATGGTCGGCGCCGGTGCCGCGAACGTCGTCGAGCGTCCAGGCGAGCTCCGGCACCAGCGACACCGCGGCCGGCTCGAGGTCGTTGAGCAGCAGCTCGGCGGGCGGGAGCGCCGCGCCGGCGGCGAGCGCGCCGACGAGCTCGGCCTGGCGCGCCTCGAGGTCCGCGCGCCCGCGCGGGAGGCCGAGGCGATCGGCCTCGCGGAAGACGTCGGGCGTGGACAGCGTGCGTTCGGAGCGCACGACGAGCACGCCGAACGGAGCGGCGTCGGGGAGGACGCGCAGCTCCTCGCCCGCGCCGGTCGCCAGGTAGCGCCGCGGGCGCACCTGGGCCGGGACGTCGGCGCCCAGGTCGGCCGCGATGTCGCGCAGCAGCGCGTCGTCGCGGATCCCGGCCGCACGCGCCGCGAGCCGCAGCGCCGCGCCGGCGTCGGCCGAGCCGCCCGCCATCCCGGCGGCGACGGGGATGCGCTTGTCGATCTCCAGCCGGACCGGCGCGCCGCGCCAGCCGGTGCGCTCGCGAAAGGCCATGAGCGCTGCGAGCGCGAGGTTGTCGCCCTCGACGCCGGCGCAGATGACCTCGTCGGCGCCCGCACCGAGCGCGGCCGGGCTGAGCCGGACGCGGTCCATCAGCGAAACCGGCTGCATGACCGTCACGAGCAGATGCCGGCCGTCCTCGCGCAGCGGGCCCAGCGTCAGGCCGAGGTTGATCTTCGCCGGCGCCTGTTCGGAGAGCGCCGTCACGCGTCGAGCCGCTCGAGGAGGTCGCGGAAGTCCTGCGGCGTCAGGCGCTCGGCGCGGACGTCGAGCGGGAGCCCGAGCGTCTCGAGCGCCCGGCGCACGCGCTCGCGCGCCCCCGCTCCGAAGCGGCCCGAGAGATCGATCGAGCGCGCCATCGCCTTGCGCCGGTGGGCGAACGCCGCCTGGACGAGCTCGCGCAGCCGCGGATCGGGCGGCTGCTCGGTGCGTTCGAGCACGACGAGAACCGAGTCGACGTTGGGGACGGGGAAGAACACGCTGCGCGCGACCGGCCGCGCGACCCGCACGTCGCAGGCGAGCTGGGCGATCACCGAGGGCACGCCGTAGAGCTCGTCGCCGGGCGCGGCGGCCAGGCGGACGCCGACCTCCTTCTGGACCATGGCCACCCAGCGCGTCACCGACGGCAGCTCCTCGATCGTGCGCAGGATCGCCGTGGCCGCGATGTTGTACGGCAGGTTTGCGACGACCTTCGTCGGGACGGGAACGAGCGCTGCGAGGTCGAGCCGCATCGCGTCGGCGACGTGCAGGGTGGTGTTGCCCAGCGGCGCGAGCGCCTCCTGCAGCGCCGGCACGAGCGCGGGGTCGATCTCGACGACGTGGACGTGCGCGCAGCGCGGCGCTAGGTGCTCGCTGAGCACGCCCAGGCCGCCCCCGATCTCGAGCGCGACGTCGCCGCGGTCGAGCTCGGCGAGCCGCTCGATGACGCCGAGGATGTTCGAGTCGACGAGGAAGTTCTGCCCGAGGTCGCGCTTGGGGCGCACGTCGTGCGCGCGCAGCCGGCGCAGGCTCGGCTGCGTCGGCAGCGTGGCCGGTGCGCCGGAGCCGGGCTCGGGCGGAGCGCCGTCCTTCACCATCCGAACAGCTCGGCCGCGTTGCGCTCGACGTCCGCCTCGAGCTGCTCGTAGGTCATGCCGCGTCGTTCGGCCACGAACCGTGCGGTGTGCGCGACGAACGCCGGCTGGTTGCGCTCCTTGCGCACGGGCTGCGGGGTCAGGTAGGGCGCGTCGGTCTCGACGAGGATCCGGTCCTGCGGAACGCGGACGGCGGCGTGGGCCAGGGCGCCGTTCTTCGGGTAGGTGACGTTCCCCGCGAACGAGATCCACCAGCCTTCGGCGAGGCACTCGTCGAGGCGCTCGGGCATCGAGAAGCAGTGCATGACGACGCGCAGCCCGGCCGCGTGCTCGCGCAGCATGTCGAGCGTCTCCTGCTCGGCGGCGCGGGTGTGGATGATCAGCGGCAGGTCGTTGGCGCGGGCGATCGCGGCCTGTGCGCGGAAGGCGAGCTCCTGATCGGCGCGCGCGGCGCGGTCGCGGAAGAAGTCCAGCCCGGTCTCCCCGATCGCCACGACGTGCTCGTCGTGCGCGAGCGCGTCGAGATCGTCGACCGCCGCATCGGAGAACCCGGTCGCGGCGTTCGGGTGGCGTCCGACGGCGGCGAAGACCTCCGCGAAGCCGGCGGCGGCGGCGATCGCCGTCCGGTTGCTCGCCTCGTCCATCCCGACCGTGAGGATGCGCCGCACACCGGCGGCACGCGCGGCGCTGACGAGCTCGGCGTTCGGTCGCTCGCAGGAATCCAGGTGGGTGTGGCTGTCGATCACGCCGCGGGCAGTGCCGGCTGCTTGGGAAACAGCGGCTCGAGTGCGTCCACCTCCGTCACGGCGCCGGCGCCCAGCGGGGCCGCCGCGTAGGCGATGTCGGGTGTGCCGAGCGCACCGAGCAGCTTCGCCGCCGTCGCCGGCAGCCACGGGGCGAGCAGGACGGTCAGCGCGCGGACGCCCTCGATCAGCGTCGTCAGCACCGTGTCGAGCTCCGCCGCGGCGCCGTCGTCCTTGGCGAGCACCCACGGCGCCTGCTCCTCGACGTAGCGGTTCAGGCGGCGCACGCGCTGCCAGATCTCCTCGAGCGCCTGCGTGATCTCGAGCGCGTCGAGCAGCTCGGCGACCCGCTCGGGCAACCCCTCGAACTCCGCCGCGATCTCCGGATCGCACGGCACGCGCGCGACGGCGCCACCGCGGTAGCGGCGGACCATCGCGACGCTGCGGCTGGCGAGGTTGCCGTAGTCGTTGGCGAGCTCGCGCTCGTAGCGTTCCTCGAACCCCGCCGCGGACACCGAGCCGTCCTGGCCGAACGGCACCTCGCGCAGCAGGTAGAAGCGCAGCGCGTCGGCACCGAAGCGGTCGATCGCCTCGAACGGGTCCAGGACGTTGCCCAGCGACTTGCTCATCTTCTCCCCGTCCATCAGCAGGTACCCGTGGACGAAGATCTGCTCGGGCAGCAGGAGGTCGGCGGCCAGCAGCAGCGCGGGCCAGTAGACCGTGTGGAACTTCAGGATGTCCTTTGCGATCAGCTGGCAGGTCGCCGGCCAGTAGGTCTCGGTGAGGTCCTCGCCGGGGCGCGCGTAGGAAAGCGCCGTCACGTAGTTGAGCAGCGCGTCCCACCAGACGTAGACGACCTGGCTGGGATCCCACGGGACCGGGATCCCCCAGGTGAGCTTCGCGCGCGAGAGCGAGACGTCCTGGAGCCCGCTGCGGATGAACGAGAGCGCCTCGTTGTAACGCGAGCGCGGGCGCACGAACTCGGGGTGCTCGGTGAACAGGCGCTCCAGCGGCTCCTGAAAGGCCGACAGGCGGAAGAACCAGTTGTGCTCGTGCTCGCGGGTGAGCGGGATCTTGTGGATCGGGCAGGTGTTGCCCTCGGCGATCTCCTGCTCGGTCTTGAAGTCCGCACAGCGCGGGCAGTACCAGCCCTCGTAGGTCCCCTCGTACACGTGCCCGTTGGCCCTGACGCGTTCGAGGATGCGCTGGACGCACGCGGCGTGCTCGTCGTCGCTGGTCCTGATGAAGAAGTCGTTCGTCGCGTCGATGCGCGGGGCGAGCGCCTTGAAGCGCTCGGCGTTGCGGTCGGCGAGCTCCTGCGGGCTGACGCCCTCCCGTTCGGCGGCCTGCGCCACCGGCTCGCCGTGCTCGTCGGTCCCCGTCAGGAAGAACACGTCCTCCCCGCGCTGGCGGTGGTGTCGCGCGAGGACGTCGGCGGCGATCGTCGTGTACGCGTGCCCCAGGTGGGGCGCGGCGTTCACGTAGTAGATCGGCGTCGTGACGTAGAAGGTCGACTGGGGCATCCCGCATGAACGCTAGCTGCTGGCCGGGATCGGCCCCGCAGAGTGATCCCCGCGCCGATCGCGGTCCCCAGCAGCCCGAGCCCGAGCCACGCGGCGCCGAGCGCCAGCGGGGACGCCGCGCGCGCCCGTGCCGCGCGCGCGGCCGGCGTCGGGCGGATCGCGCGCTCGGGCATCAGCGGGCGGCGGCCGGGCCCGCGCGGCGCCGGGCCCAGCGGCGCCGCCGGATGGTCCGACCGGGGGAGCAGCAGCGCCGGATCCAGGTAGCCGCGCGGGCGGCGCGCCACGCGCGCGCCCAGCCGCATCACGCCGCTCGCGGGCAGCACGCCGAGCACCTGGCCCCGCCGGACCCGGGCGCCGCCGCCGACGACCAGCGACGCCAGCCCCACGTGGGTCGCCACGAGCGGTCCGCAGCGCACGGAGACCGAGAGGCCCGCCCCGGGCAGCGGGCCGGCGAAGCGCACACGCCCATCACAGGCCGAGCCGACGGCCGCCCCCGGCCGTCCCGCGATCCGCATGCCGCGACGGGCGCCGGCGGCGAACGGCGCCAGCCGATCGAAGCGGAACGACGCGATCACGCGGTGCCCCGCGACGGGCCAGTGCCAGCGCGCGGCCGTCGCCGGGGCCGGTGCGAGCAGGGCGAGCAGCAGCGGGACGAGCACGAACGTCGGCATGGCGCGCGACGCTACGGCGCGCGCGGCGCTTCCACGGCCTGGGACGCGACCCCTGTCGGCCGACTGTCACAGGCGCACGCGCAAGCTCGGCAGTACTGCGTCAGTCCCGGCCGGCGACGACCTCGCGGTAGAGGTCGTTCGCGGCCAGGCCCGTGAGGTCCGCGACGACTCCCGCGGCGACGCGCGGCTTCGCGCCGGCGTCGACGAGCCGCCGGACCGCCGCCTGCGCGGACGCCGCGTCCCCAGCGCCGGGCTCCGCGCCGGCGATCACGAGCACCACCTCGCCGCGCACCTCCGACCCCGCGTAGCGCTCGGCGAGCACGGCCGCGCTGCCGCGCACGATCTCCTCGTAGACCTTCGTCAGCTCGCGGCAGACCGCGACGGCACGCTGCGGATCGAGCTCGGCGAGGACGGCGAGCGTCGCCGGCACCCGCTTGGGGGACTCGAACGCCACCAGCGTCTCCTCGGAGGAGAGCACGACCTCGAGCTCCCCGCGCCTGCGCGGCAGGAAGCCGACGAAGCGCCAGGTCTCGGCCGGCAGCCCGCTCGCCACGATCGCCGTGAGCGCCGAGCTCGGCCCGGGCAGCACCTCGACCGCGAGGCCCGCGGCGGCCGCGGCCTGCACGAGCACGAGGCCCGGATCGCTGACGAGCGGCATCCCCGCGTCGCTGACGAGCGCGACCGTCTCACCGGCGAGCATCCGCTCGACGAGCTTCGGGGCGGCGCGCCGCTCCGCGTGCGCGTCGTAGCGCACCCGCGGCGCGTTGACCGCGTAGCGGTCGAGCAGCACCTTCGTCGTACGCGTGTCCTCGCAGGCGATGACGTCGGCCTCGCGCAGCACGCTGAGCGTGCGCAGCGTGACGTCCTCGAGGTTGCCGATCGGCGTCGGGCACACCACCAGCCGCCCGGGCGTCGGGCTCACGCCGGGCCCAGCTCCTCGAACGCGAGGGTCGCCGCGCCGAGCAGACCGGCCTCCGACCCGAACACGGCGGGCACGATCGTCACGGCGTCGCGCATCGAGGGCATCGCGTGCAGCTCGACCTCCAGGCGCGCCGGGTCGAGCAGCAGGTCCCCGGCCGCGATCGCACCGCCGCCCACCACAACGATCTCCGGGTTGAAGACGTTGACGAGGCTGACGATGCCACAGCCGAGCCGGTGGCCGACGAGCGCGACCGCTTCGCGTGCCGCAGGATCGCCGTCGTGCGCCAGCTCGGTCACGAGCGCACCAGTGATCTCGCGCCCGGCCTCGAGCTCACGGGCAAGCGCGGAATCCGGGTGCTCGGCGGCCGCGTCCCTGCCGGCGCGCCCGATGGCGTTGCCGGAGGCGTAGTACTCGTAGTGCCCGCGGCCCGGACAGGCGCCCTGGCAGGGCGGCCCGTCGAGGGCGACGACCATGTGCCCGATCTCGGCGCCCCCGCCCGTCGCCCCGCGCAGCAGGCCGCCGCCGGCGACGATCCCGCCGCCGATGCCCGTGCCGATCGTGAGCATCAGCGCATCGTCGACGCCCCGGGCCGCGCCATGGCGCCACTCGGCGAGCATCGCCGCGTTCCCGTCGTTGTCGACGACGACCGGCAGGCTGACGCGCTCGGCCATCATCGCCTCGAACGGCACGCCCATCAGCGGGAGGTGCGGGCAGGCGGCGATCACGCCGCGGCGCCGGTCGAACACGGCGGGCACGCCGAACCCCACGCCGAGGACGTCGCCGGGCGCAGCCTCGGCCGCCTCGGAGACCATCTCGGCGAGCGTGTCGAGCAGTGCGTTCGTGTCCAGACCCTGCGACGGGCGCTGCACGCGATGGTGCACGCCGAGGTCCGCATCGACGGCGCCCGCGAGCACCTTCGTGCCTCCGATGTCGATGCCGATGACGCACGTGGCTGCCACGGCCGCCACCATATCCGTCGATGGCACCCGACCCAGCGCCCCCGCAGCACGACCCTTCGGCGCCGCACCGGCGCGACCGGTCGCCCGGGCCGACCTACCGCCGCTACCGCTCGCGGCCGCGGCTGCTCGCGCGCGGCCCGGCGTCGCTCGAGGACCTGCGCCGGCGCAGCGCCGGACCCGGCAAGGCCGCCCCCGGCGGTGCCGGCGCGCCGGCGGTCCCCGGCGCGCCGCGGCGCGGGCGCCGGCCGGTCACCGCCCGTCGCGTGCTGAAGTGGATCGCGCTGGCGCTCGCGGCATGGGTCGGCCTGTCGCTCGTCCTGTTCCTCTTCAGCGCGCAGTTCCTGCAGACGCGCGTCGATGACGCGACAAAGGCCGAGCTCTCCTCGGCGGGGCTGCCGATCGTCTCGCCCACGACGGTGCTGATCCTCGGCTCCGACCAGCGCACCAAGGGGACGAAGGAACCAGGCGCGACGAGCTCCGGCCCGAGCCGATCGGACTCGATCCAGCTGCTGCGGATCGGCGGCGGGCACAGCGCCAAGCTCTCGATCCCGCGCGACACCGTCGTGAACATCCCCGGCTACGGGCTGAACAAGATCAACGCGGCGTACGCGCTCGGGGGGTCGGCGCTCGCGGTCAGGACGATCAAGCAGTACCTCGGCATCGACATCGACCACGTCGTCCTCGTGAACTTTGCGAAGTTCCCCCAGCTCGTCGACGCGATGGGCGGGATCACCTACACCGGCGGCTGCGTCGTCTCGCGCATCAACGGCGGCTTTCGCAACGGCGGCTACACGCTCCGGCTGCACGCCGGCACCACGCACATCGACGGCAAGCAGGCGCTCGCGCTGTCGCGCACGCGCCACAACGCCTGCAACCCCCGCGAGAACGACCTCACGCGCGCGACGCGCCAGCAGAAGATCGTCTCTGCGATGAAGTCCCGCGTGCTGTCGCCGAGCGGGTTCATCCGCTGGCCGTGGATCGCCTGGCGCGCCCCGCAGACAGTCAGCACCGATATGGGTGCACCCGGCCTGACAGGCCTCGCGGCGACGATCGCCACCTCGGGAAACGCCCCGACCAGGATCCTCAAGCCGACAGGGGCCGTGACGCTGCCGGATGGAGGCGCTGGGCTGACGGTGACACCGGCGGCGAAGCAGCGGGCGGTTCACCGCTTTCTCGATGGTTAGGGGCGGGACGAGCCACCAGCGCTGAAGTGGGCCCGGGCCGCAGCACCATCCACCTTGACGCGGCCCTTGGGCCGCGGGCGTTACTTCTTCGCCGCTGCGTCCTTCTTGGCCGGGGCCTTCTCGGGCTTCGAGGCTGCCTTTTCCTTGGCCTTGTCGGCCATCTTGGCGTCGTGCTTGTCGGCGCCGTCGCTGGCGGACTTCTCGAGCTCGCGGTTGCGGCGCTTGGTGCCGTAGTCCGTGTTGTGGAAGCCCTTGCCCTTGAAGTGGATCGCGATCGGGTGGAACACGCGCGTCACCGGGACGCCCGTGTCGGGATCCGCGGTCAGCGTGTCGTCGTGGATCGACTGCATGACCTCGAACGTGGAGCCGTCGGGGCGACGGTATTCGTAGATCGGCATCGCTCCGGCAAGGATAGAGGATGCGGAGGCCGACTTGGCACTCGTGGTAGGAGAGTGCCAAGTCACCGACCCGATCCGCCCCGCGCGCCCGGCCGCGACTACCATGCGCCGCCATGCCCGCCGAGGACGTCGTGACCATGGACAAGATCGTGGCGCTGTGCAAGCGCCGCGGCTTCATCTTCCCCTCTTCGGAGATCTACGGCGGGCTGGGTTCGACGTACGACTACGGCCACTACGGCGTCCTGCTCAAGACGAACGTCAAGAACGAGTGGTGGCGCGCGATGGTGCAGGAGCGCGACGACATCGTGGCGCTCGACTCGGCGATCCTCCAGCACCCGCGCGTCTGGGAGGCGAGCGGGCACCTCGCCGGCTTCACCGACCCGATGGTCGACTGCCGCACCTGCAAGGCGCGCTTTCGCGCCGACCACATCGATGAGCTGCAGTGCCCGCAGAAGCCCTCCAAGCACCCCGGCGAGGGCCCCGACTGCGACCTGACCGAGGCGCGCGACTTCAACCTGATGTTCGAGACGACCGTCGGGCCGGTCAAGGACTCGGGCTCGATCGCCTACCTGCGCCCCGAGACCGCGCAGGGCATCTTCATCAACTTCAAGAACGTCCTGCAGTTCTCCCGCAAGAAGCCGCCGTTCGGCATCGCGCAGGTCGGCAAGTCGTTCCGCAACGAGATCACGCCGGGCAACTTCGTCTTCCGCACGCGCGAGTTCGAGCAGATGGAGATGGAGTACTTCGTCCCGCCGGCCGAGGCGGACCGCTGGTACCGCTACTGGATCGAGGAGCGCGAGCGCTGGTACACGGATCTGGGCATCCGCCCCGATCACCTGAAGATCCGCCCCCACGAGGACGACGAGCTCTCGCACTACTCGAGTGGCACGAGCGACGTCGAGTACCTGTTCCCGATCGGCTGGAGCGAGCTCGAGGGCATCGCCAACCGCGGCAACTTCGACCTCACCCAGCATGCCGAGTTCTCCGGCGAGAAGCTCGAGTACTTCGACCAGGGCACCGGTGAGCGCTACGTGCCGCACGTCATCGAACCCGCCGCCGGCGCCGACCGCGCCACGCTCGCCTTCCTCGTCGACGCCTACGACGAGGAGGAGGTCGCCGGCGAGCAGCGCACGCTGCTGCGCCTGCACCCGCGCCTGGCGCCGGTGAAGGTCGCGGTGCTGCCGCTCGTCAAGAAGGACGGCCAGCCGGAGCTCGCCGGCGAGGTCTACGCCGCGCTGCGCGGTCGCATGCACGCCGAGTACGACGAGGGCGGCTCGATCGGCAAGCGCTATCGCCGCCAGGACGAGATCGGCACGCCGTGGTGCGTGACGATCGACCACCAGTCGCTCGAGGACCGCACGGTGACCCTGCGCGACCGCGACACGCTGGCGCAGGATCGCGTCAGCATCGACGAGCTCCCCGACCTCCTCAGCGCACGCCTGGCAGACGACTGGACGAGTCCCAAGACCGGATGACCGCGCGCGCGGCGCAGGTCCTGCAGGGCGTCCGGCCGATCGACCGGGCGCGACTCCCGAAGGAGGCCGCCGCGGGGATCACGCTCGCGGCGCTCGCGATCCCGGAGGTCATGGGCTACTCGAAGATCGCCGGGATGCCGGTGATCACCGGCCTCTACACGATCCTCCTCCCGGTCGCCGTGTTCGCGGTCCTCGGATCCTCACGCCATCTGGTCGTCGGTGCCGACTCCGCGACCGCGGCGATCATGTTCGCCGGCCTCACCGGGCTCGCCGCGACGGCGTCGCCGCAGTACGTGGCGCTCGCCGGCCTGCTGGCGCTGCTGGCGGGCGGCCTGCTGCTGCTCGCGCGATTGCTGCGTCTGGGCTTCCTCGCGAACTTCCTCTCGCGAACCGTGCTGATCGGCTTCCTGACCGGCGTCGGCGTCCAGGTCGCGTGTGGGCAGCTCGCCGGGATGATCGGCGTCGAGGGCGGCGGCTCGAACCCGGTCGACGAGGTCGTGAACACGCTCAAGGAGCTGGGCGACGCGAACGCGGCGACGGTCGCCGTCTCGGCCGCGGTGCTGCTCGTCATCATCGCCGGCGAGCGGCTGCTGCCGGTCGTGCCGTGGGCGCTCGTCGCCGTCATCGGCGCGATCATCGCGAGCTTCGGGCTCGACCTCGCCTCACACGGCGTCGCGGTCCTCGGCACGGTGCCCAGCGGCCTGCCGAGCTTCGGCCTCCCCGACGTGTCGCTCAGCGACGTCCCCGAGCTGATCGGGACCGCCGGGTCGATCTTCATCGTGATCCTCGCGCAGAGCGCCGCGACCTCGCGCGCCTACGCGGCGAAGTTCGACGAGCCGTTCGACGAGAACGTCGACCTCGTCGGCCTGGGGCTGGCGAACGCCTCGGCCGGCCTGACCGGCACGTTCGTCGTCAACGGCAGCCCGACGAAGACCGAGATGGTCGACAGTGCCGGCGGGCGCTCGCAGCTCGCCCAGCTGACCACCGCGGTCGTCGTGGTGATCGTGCTGCTCTTCCTCACCGAGCCGCTCTCCTACATGCCGGACGCGGTGCTCGCCTCGGTCGTCTTCCTGATCGCGCTGCGGCTCGTGGACATCCCGGGCATGCGGCTCGTCCTGCACCGTCGCCCGTACGAGTTCGCGGTGGCGCTCGTGACCGCCCTGACCGTCGTCTTCGTCGGCGTCGAGGAGGGGATCATCCTCGCGATCGTCCTGTCGGTCGTGATCCACCTGCGCCACAGCTACCGCCCGAACGACCGACTCATGGTGCACGGGCCCGACGAGGCGTGGCGCTCGGTCGCGACCGACGCCGCGAATCCGGAGGCGCTCCCGGGGCTGGCGATCTACCGCTTCGGCGCGAGCCTCTACTACGCCAACGCGAGCCACTTCCGCGAGGAGCTGCTGGCGCTCGCCGCGCGCGCCGACCCGCCGCTGCGCTGGCTCTGCGTCCTGGCCGACGCGATCGGCGACATCGACTTCACGGGCTCCGCGACGCTGGGCGCCGTCAACAAGGAGCTGGACGCGCGCGGCATCACGCTCGTCCTGTGCGGCCTGATCGACCCGGTGCGGGCCGAGCTCGCGATCGACGGCCTGCTCGACGTGATCGGCCCCGAGCACGTCTTCGAGACGATCAACGCCGTGCAGACCGCGTACGAGACCGCCGGCGGGGCGAAGGACGCCTAGTACATCCGGCCGTAAGTTCCGCGTGGAATTCGGCGCGGGTGCGGTCGTGATCTGACGGCTGGCGGTGACCCGGCTTCGTGCTGGTGGCACGGGGCCGGGCGCCGACGGGCGTCAGGCGCGAGCTCACTCCGCCGAAACCCACGGAACTTGCGGATGGGTGTACTAGATCCCCGTGCGCGCGACGACCCGGCCGTTGTCGACGGCGTCGAGCAGCGCCCGGTGGTCGAGCTCGTTCTGGTCGGCGTAGGCCTCGGAGAACGTCGCGATCGCCTCGTCGAAGACGTCGCCTGAGCCCATGTAGGACGCGATCGCCACGCGGTCGCCGGAGCGGGCATGCGTCCGTGCGAGCGTCCAGCCACAGGCCTTGACGTACGCGACGAGCCGCTCGTACGTCATGCCCTCGATGTCGGCCGAGCCCTTCCCGTCCCAGAGCTGGCGCAGGTAGAAGTCGCGCTCGATGTCGTCGAGGCCGGTGACCTGATCCCAGCCCAGGAAGATGTCGCTCGCGGCCTGCATGAGCCGCTGGCCGGCGACGACGCGCTCACCGTGATTGGGAAACAGGCTCGCGCCGACGTAGGGCTCGAGCACGGACGCCTGCGCCTCCTTGGCCTGCAGCACGAGCGGGTCCTGCCCGTCGAGCCCCACCATGAGGATGACCCAGGCGCGCGTCCCGACGCTGCCGACGCCCACCACCTTGCGCGCCATGTGCACGTAGCGGTAGCTCTCGAGCAGGTGGCGGCGATCCTCCGGGAGCGTCGAGCGGTAGGTGCGCACGAGCCCCTGGAAGATCTGCTGCAGGTCGGCCGCATGGCGCTCGGGCAGCAGCTCCTCGATCGGCACGATCAGCGGCGGCACGCTGATGAACCGCAGCTCGCCGTCGACCTCGTGCGTGAGCTTGGAGAGCGCGCGGACGCTGTCCTTCGCGCGCGCCTTGCGCGCCGCGCGCCGGAGCGCCTCGATGTCGTGCTCCTTGACGTCGGCCTCGAATCGCGCGGCGAGCTCCTTCTCGTCCAGGCGGGCGTACCAGACGGCGAGGTTGCCCATCGCGGCGAAGCGGCGCATCGCGGTCCGGTACTCGCGCACCCCCGCGGTCACGGCGGCGCGCCGCTTGCCCGGCTTGAGGTCGTGCTGGCGGCAGACGATCTCGACGCTCGTGGCCATGCGCTTGACGTCCCACTCCCACGGCCCGGGAAGCGTCTCGTCGAAGTCGTTGACGTCGAAGACCAGCGTGCGATCCGGCGCCGCGAACGCGCCGAAGTTCGAGATGTGGGCGTCGCCGCAGATCTGTGCGCGCAGGCCCGAGCGCGGCGTCACCGCGAGGTCGGCCGCCATGATCGCGGCGCCGCCGCGGTAGAACGCGAACGGCGAGACGAGCATGCGCCCGTAGCGGATCGGGACGAGTTCGGCGATGCGCGACGGCGCCTGGCGCTCGAGGACGTCGACCGGGTTGGCCCGCGTCGGGGGCGGCGACCATTCCCCGTGGGTCGTTCGCGGCACCTCCGCCCGTGCGGCCTTCCCGCGGGCGGCGCGCTCGGCGACGCTGAGGTGGTCGATCGCGATCGGTCCGCTGGTCGTCGTCATCGCCCGAGGACTCTACGGCTCCGACCCGCAGCAGCAGGCAGATCGCCTGCGGGAAACCCCGGTCGTCGCCGCGCCGCCGCGGATGCATCATCGAAGCATGACCAGCACACGGCACTTCACCGAGGAGCAGGCGCGCGAGATCGGCGCGAGCATCGGCATCGACTGGGCAACCGCCCCGTTCGACGTCGAGCAGTTCCGCTCCGGCATGGACGTCGAGCTCGAGCACGGCGTCCGCGACCCCCGGACCGACGTGACCGGCAGCGACCCGGTCGTCACCGGCAAGATCGCGCTCGCGCACCTCAACGAGTTCCCCGACTACTACACACGCCTGAGCGCCATGGAGGCCGAGGCGGAGGCCGCCTGGGCGGCCCGTCGCGGCGCCTGACGCCCGTTGGAACTGACCAGCCGGTCAGTATCCTGACGGGCATGGTGACGCCTGCCTCCGCACCGAGATCCCACGGGACGTCGGTCACCGCCGACATCGATTACGCCGATCTCTACCGACGCTGGGAACGCGGGAACTGGCAGGCGACGGCGATCGACTTCACGCAGGATCGGATCGACTGGCGCGAGCGGCTCACTGAGGAGCAGCGGCGCAGCGCGCTGTGGTTCTACACGCTGTTCTTCCACGGCGAGGACGCGGTCACCGACGGGCTCGCGCCCTACATCGAGGCGGCGCCGCTCGAGGAGCAGAAGTACTTCCTCGCCACCCAGCAGGTCGACGAGGCGCGCCACGCCGTCTTCTTCAAGCGCTTCATGGACGAGGTGGTCGGGCTGGGCGACGGGACGATGGCGGGTGGGATGCAGGCGACCGAGGGGCTTCTGACGTGGGGGCATCGCAAGGTCTTCGCCCACCTGACCGAGGTCGCCCACCAGCTGCACCACGACCACTCGACCGAGATGCTCTGCCGGGCGATCACGCTCTACCACGTGATCATCGAAGGGACCCTCGCCCAGCCCGGGCAGCACTTCATGGAGACCTACCTGGAGCAGATGGACGTGCTCCCGGGGTTCCGCGAGGGGATCCGCAACGTCGCCCTCGACGAGCAGCGCCACATCGCCTTCGGGGTCAAGCTGCTCGCCGACGAGCACGCCCGGGACCCGGAGCTCGTCACGCGTGCGGTCACCGACGTGATCCGCACGGTCGGGCCGTGGACGACCGCGCTGGCCGCCCCGCCGGGCTGGGACGACAGCTACTTCACCTGCTTCGGCTTCACGCACGACGAGCTCGCACTGGAGGGCACCCGCTCGCTGGAGTTCCGCCTGCGGGCGATCGGCCTCGACCTCGACAACCTCGGACAGGGCTTCCCGCTGCCGATGGATCTGCCGCTCGAGGAGCGCGCGCTGCGCGGGCGCCGGATGCTCGAGGCGAACCTCATCGGCCCGAACCGTCCCGCCGTCCGCGACCCGGAGGCGATCGGGATCATGTTCGACGCCATCCGCCGCCAGGCCGACCCCTCCGCCGCCAGGCCGGGCACCGTGATCCAGTGGGACTTCACCGACGCCGAGCCGTGGTACCTCACGCTGAACGACGGTCGCACGAGCGTCGCGCAGGGGCGCCCGCCGCACGCCGACCTGCGGCTCAAGATCGCCTTCGACGATTGGGTCGACCTGTTCGCCGAGCGCGCCGACGCGCGCCGGCTGCTGCTCAGCCGGCGCCTGCGCCCGCGCGGCGATCTGCGCCTGTTCCTGCGCCTGCCCCGGATCTTCGGGTAGAACACGCAGGACATGCGGGTTCTCGTCACGGGAGCTAGCGGGTTCATCGGGGGCGTCGCGTGCGCCACGCTCGCGCACCGCGGTCACGAGGTGCTCGCGCTGGTGCGCCGGCCGGGATCCGAGCCGCGCGGCGGGACCGCCGTCGTCGCCGACCTGACCGACGCCGACGGGCTGCGCGCCGCGCTCGCCGCGGTGGCCCCCGACGCGGTCCTGCACTGCGCCGCCGAGACTGGCGCCCAGCGCAACGGCGCGAAGCTGCGCGCGGCGAACATCGACGGCCTGCGGCACCTGATCGACGCCTGCACCGCGCTCCCCTCCCCACCCCATGTCGTCTTCACGTCGACCGTGGTGACCGGCGACGGCGAGGGCCGGCTCATGACCGAGGACAGCGAGCTCGTCGTCGAGACCGACTACGGGCGGTCCAAGCAGGAGGGCGAGCGGATGCTGCTCGACTCCGGGCTGCCCGTCACGATCGTCCGCCCGTGCCACGTCTACGGCCCGGGCGGCTGGCTCGCCAACGAGATGCTGCCGCTGCTGAAGCGACCGGGGCGGTTCGCGGTGATCGGGTCCGGCGAGAACCTGTGGGACGTCGTGCACGTCGCGGACGTCGCCACCGCCTGCGCGCTCGCGGTCGAGTCGGCGCCCGACGGCGCGATCTTCCACTGCGCCGACGACGTCCCGACGACCTACCGCGAGTTCATGACGCGGGTCGCGGACGCCGCCGGCACCGGACCGCCGCGCAGCCTGCCGATCTGGCTCGCGCGCCTCGTCGCCGGCTCGGGGCCCGTCACGGCGGTCGTGCGCTCGGGCCGCACGTCGAACGCCAGGCTCAAGACCCAGCTCGGCTGGCAGCCGCGCTACCCCGACTCCCGCGAAGGGATCCCGGCGGCGGTGGCGGCGCTGGCGGCCAAGTAGCGCTCGTGCTCCAGCAGCCACCGCTTGCGCTCCAACCCTCCGCCGTAGCCCGTCAGGTCGCCGCCTGAGCCGATCACGCGGTGGCACGGCACGACCAGCGACACCGGGTTCGCGCCGTTGGCCGCTCCGACGGCGCGCACCGCGCGCGGCCGCCCGATCGCCGCCGCCAGCTCGGCGTAGGAGCGCGTCTCGCCGAAGGGGATCTCGCGCAGACCGTCCCAGACGGCGTGCTGGAACGGCGTGCCGGCGGCGTGCACCGGCAGCCGGGCGAGCGCGTCGAGCTCGCCCGCGAAGTAGGCCGCGAGCGCGTCGCGCGCCCGCAGGGGATCGCCGTCCGGCGGCGCGCCAGCGCCCGCGGCGCCGAACAGGCGCTCGAGCCGCCCGCTGTCCTCGAAGTCCGCCCAGCGCACCCCGCGGGAGTCGGCGAGCACGACGAAGGCGCCGAGCGGCGTCGCGACGCGGGTGCAGACGAGCCCGCTCATGCCGGCGACCCGTCCGCCAGGCTCGCCCACAGCTGGGCGACCGCGTATGAGCGCCACGGCCGCCAGCGCTCGTCGATCGCAGGCGCGTCCTGACACCCGAGGCGCGCGAGCGCGCGCCGCACGCCGAGGTCGGTCGCGAGGAACACGTCCGGGTCCCCGAGCACGCGCATGCGCACGTACGACGCCGTCCACGGCCCGATCCCGCGGATGGCCAGCAGGCCTTCGCCGAGCTCTGCGGGGTCGGCGCCGGCGTCGACGACGAGATCCCCGGCGGCGATCCGCCGCGCGAGCTCCACGATCGTGGCCCCGCGCGAGCGCGGCATGCCGAGCCGCGCCGGGTCGGCCTCGGCCATCGCGGCCGGCTCGGGGAAGCGGTGGGTCAGGCCGCCGTCCGGCGCCGCCAGCGGCGTCCCGAAGCGCTCGACCAGGCGGCCGGTGACGGTGCGCGCGCCCGCGACCGACACCTGCTGGCCGACGACCGTGCGCAGCGCGAGCTCCCAGCCGTCGCCGTGCCCGGGGACGCGCAGGCCCGGTCGCGCGCGCACGAGCGGGCCCAGGAAGTCGTCCTCGCCGAGCAGCGCGGCGATGCCGACGGGGTCCGCGTCGAGATCCAGCAGCCGCCGCGTGCGCGCCGCCGCCGCCGCGAGGTCGCGCAGGTCGTCCAGGCGCAGGCGACAGCGCGCCTCGCGCTCGCCGAGCTCGATCTCGATGACGCCCGCACCGTGATCCAGGCGCAGGACGCGCCGGTAGCGGTCCGCGTCGCCCTCCTCGATCCCGGGGACCGAGCGCAGCGCGAGGTAGCGCAGCAGCGCCGGTCCGTCGAGCGGCGCGCGGAAGCCGAGCCGCAGCTCGACCCCGGCCCCGGGGTCGCTCGGCGCGCGGCGGTGCGAGCGGCGCCGCAGCTCCGTCGGCGTGGTGGCGAACAGCTCGCGCACCGCCTCGTTGAACTGCCGCACGCTGCCGAACCCGGACGCCGACGCGACATCGGAGAACGGCAGCTCGCTGCGCTCGATCAGCGTCCGCGCCGTCTGTGCGCGATGGGCGCGCGCGAGCGCGAGCGGCCCGGCCCCGACCTCGTCGACCAGCACGCGCTGGAGCTGGCGCTCGCTGTACCCGACGCGTGCCGCGAGCCCCCCGACGCCATCGCGGTCGACGACGCCGTCGGCGATCAGCCGCATCGCCCGGCCCGCGACGTCGGCGCGCGTGTTCCAAGCGGGTGATCCGGGCGCTGCGTCCGGCCGGCAGCGCTTGCACGCGCGGAACCCTGCACTTCGGGCCGCGGCGGCCGTGTCGAAGAAGCGCATGTTCTCGCGCTTCGGAGTCCGCGCCGGGCAGCTCGGGCGACAGAAGATCCCGGTCGACGTGACGCCGACGACGAACCAGCCGTCGTAGCGCGGGTCGCGCGCCTGGACGAACCGGTGGAAGCGCTCGAAGTCCTCGGCCATGAATCAATCGTGGCACGCCCGTTGGCGGTTTTCGGACATCGCGGCGGCACCGCCCGCGGGAACGAGAGAGGGCGCCCCGCGGGGCGCCCTCTGACTGAGCGGAACGTCGCTGCGACTACGCGGCGCCGTCGCCGTCGCCGGCCTCCTCGGCGGCGGGCGCCTCGGCGGCGGGCTCGGCTGCCGCCGCAGGGGCGGGTGCCGGCGCGGGCGGCGCGGTGACCGGGGGCGCCGTCGTGGAGACGTAGTCGAACTCCTCTTCGGCCCCGAACATCAGGTCGAGGACCTTGTTGCGCAGGGTTTCGCTCAGCGCGATCGCGAGCACGCCGCCGACCGCGATGACCAGGAGCGTGCGACCCCAGTGATGCTTCTTCTTCGGCTTGCCGATCAGCCCAGCGCGGACGCCCACGAAGGCGGCGCCCGCCGTCCTCAGGCTGTCCTGGAGCTTCTTCTCGTCGAACAGCGCGTTGACGGGATGCTTCGAGCGCGTGAGCTGGTCGTAGGCGTCGCGCGCCGAGGCGTACGCGGCACGCGCGTTGTCGCGGATCTCGGCGTCCTCCATCGCGCGCTTCACGTACGGATGCGAGAGCGCCTGCTGCACGGCGTGCGCGGCGTTGTCGGTTGCGGACATCTGGTCGTCTCCCTGGTGTGTGGTCCGCGGCGCAGCATATCCCGTCACCGCTGCCGCCGAAACCGCGGCTGGTGGGTCCTCCCTAGATCTCGTACTCGGCGCCCTCGTGCGCGAGCTCGGCCTGGCGGCCGAACGCCCTGCTCGCCTTCGCGAGGGCATCCTCGGCGTCGAGCTCGTCGGAGATGTGCGTCACGACGAGGCGCCCGGGCGCCGCCGCCCTGCCGTGGGCGCCCGCCTCCTCGGCCGTCAGGTGCCCGCGGATCCCGTCGCGCTCGGGGCGCGGAAGCGTGGCCTCGAGCATCAGCAGGTCGGCGCCGGCGCCGAACGCGATGATCTCCTCGTTGGGTGCCGAGTCGGCGCCGAAGACGAAGCGCGGACCACCGCCGACCGGCGTGATGTCGATCGCGCATGTCGGCACCCAGTGCGGGACCGAGCCGAAGCGCAGGCTCAGCGCACCGACCTCGACGACGTCGCCCGGCTCGTACTCCTCGACGGCGAACGCGTTGCTGATCAGATCCTCTCCGCCCCACAGCCCGGACAGCGTGCGCATCGCGTCCGTGCCACCGGGCGGCAGGACCAGACGCGGGCGCGCCGGCGCGTCCGTGCCCGGATAGCCCCCCACCGCCACGGGCTGCTGGCGCGGGGAGTACGTCAGCGCGTAGGCGAACGGCACGAGGTCCAGGCAGTGGTCGGCGTGCAGGTGGCTGATGACGATCGCGTCGAGCAGCGTGTAGTCGCAGCGCGTGCGGAGCTTGCCGAACACGCCGTTGCCGCAGTCCACGAGGACCCGGGTGGCGGCCTCCTCCACGAGGTAGCCGCTGCATGCGCCGCCCGCGTCCTGCCAGGACGGCGACTTGCCGATCACGATGATGTGCACCCTGCCCTCAGACCCTCCTTCTGGGACTCTACCCGGCGTGAACGAGTTTCAGATCGCCATGATCGCGCTCGGCGGCCTGCTCGTGTCGGCGCGCTGCTCTCAGGGCTGACCAACCGCAGCTTCCTGTCACTGACCGCGCTCTACGTGCTCGCGGGTTTCGCACTCGGCGGCGGCGGGCTCGACGTGCTGGACTTCACGGCGCGCGAGCACTTCGTCTCCGACCTCGCCGTCATCGCGCTGGTGGTGATCCTGTTCCGCGACGGGCTCGAGGTCGACGGCGAGCTGCTTCAGCGCGAGTGGCGCCTGCCGCTGCGCAAGCTCATCCTGGCGATGCCGATCACCGCCGGGATCGTCGCGCTCGCGGCGCACTGGATCGTCGGGCTCGACTGGCTCGAGTCGCTCCTGCTCGGGGCGCTGCTCTCACCGACCGACCCGGTGCTCTCGTCCGCCGTCGTGACGAACCCGCGCGTGCCGCGACTCGTTCGCCATTCGCTGAACCTCGAGTCCGGCCTCAACGACGGGCTCGCGCTGCCGCCCGTCCTGGCGCTGAGCGCCGCGCTCGCGGTCGGCCACAACGACTTCGTCTGGTGGCGCTTCATCCTCGAGGACCTGACGATCGGGTTCGCGGCGGGCTTCGCGATCGGCTACGGCGCGTCGGTCCTGCTGCCGCGACACGGGACGCTCGAGCGCGGCATCGCCGACCACCAGAAGGTGCTCTACGCGATCGGCGTCGCGCTGCTGACCTACGGCGCGCTCGCCTACGGGGGGCACGGCAACCCGTTCATCGCCGTCTACGTCTGCGCGATCACGCTGGGCGTGCGCCGGCCGGACCTGCGCGGCTACGTCGAATCCGGGGCGAGCGAGATCGTCGAGATCGTCAAGCTCGGCGTGTTCGTCGTGTTCGGCGCGATCCTGACGCTCGACGGGCTCTTCCAGGACGGATGGGCGGCGGTCGCGCTCATGCTCGTCACGCTGCTCGTCGCGCGGCCGGTGGCCGTCTGGCTCGCGCTGATCGGAACGCGCACGCCGCTGGACTGGCAGACGAAGGCCTTCATGGCCTGGTTCGGGCCCAAGGGCGTCGCGACGATGACCTACTCGCTGTTCATCCTCGGCGAGGGCATCCCCGGCGCCGCCGAGATCACCAACCTCGCCGCGCTGTGCGTGGTCACGTCGATCATCGCCCACGGGCTGACCGACACGCCGGGATCGGACTGGATGGCGCGCCACGCCGAGCGCGTGCGTCTGCGGGCGCGGTCGCGCGGCGAGCCCGAGCCCGCAGGCGCCGTGGCGTGAGCCGGGGCGCCCGAGGCGCGATCAGGTCGCGTGCAGCGCGGCCTGCTCGGCGGCGCTCGGGAACTGCCAGGCCGCACGCGTGCGCCGCTCCTGGCGGAACACGAAGTGCATCTGCCGCGGCGGCCGCAGGCCTTCCGGATGGTCCGGCCGGAACGTGGCACAGGCCTCGTCCAGGCTCAGCGCGCAGAGCTTGTTGCGATGGAAGAAGCAGTCCTCGCAGGACACCTTCATCGCCGTCGTACGCACCTTCGCCATCTCTCGAGCCGACCTCCCAGAACGGTTCATCAACGAGCAGGTCGCCAATGAAGCACAGGGGCCGACGGGCGTGCAACGGCGCTTCTCGCAAGGCGCACGTTTTTCGTCGGGAGGGGCGCGAGCCGATGTCGCAAACGCCGGGCTTTCGCGCCTCGTGCCTCCTATGCGCACCGCAGGCCGCGTCCTCCCCGGGCCCGGCGCGCCGACCGCGCAACGTGCGGGAAACCTCGATCAGCGATGATGCCCGCCGTGCCGCCCGCCAGCCGCCCGGACCCAGCGACCGCCGTTCCGGCGACGTGCGACGCCGTCGTCGTCGGCGGCGGGATCGTCGGCCTGGCCACCGCGCGCGAGCTGCTGCTGCGCCGGCCCGGGAACACGGTCCTGCTGCTCGAGCGCGACGACACGATCGCGCGCCGGCAGACCGGTCACAACAGCGGCGTGATCCATTCCGGGCTGGCATACACCCCCGGGTCGCTGAAGGCCCGCCTCTGCGTCGAGGGCGCCCGGCTCATGTACGCGCTGTGCGAGGAGCACGCCGTCCCGACGCTGCGCTGCGGCAAGCTCGTGGTCGCCCGCACGGCGGACGAGCTTCCGCGGCTGGAGGAGATGGAGCACCGCGCGCAGCAGAACGGCGTGCGCATCGACCGGCTCGACGGCGGAAGGATCACCACGCTCGAGCCACACGCCCGCGGCGTCGCGGCGCTGCATTCACCGGACACGGGCGTCGTCGACTTCGCGCGTGTCGCCGCCGCGCTCCGCGAGGACCTCGAGCGCCGCGGCGGCATCGTCGTGACCGGCTGCGCGGTGTCGCGCATCGACCCGGGCCCCATGGCCGTCGTGAACCACGCGCGCGGCGCCACGCGCGCCGCCACGGTCGTCGCCTGCGCCGGCGCGGGCTCCGATCGCCTTGCCCGCGCCGGAGGCGGCGCCGCCGAGCCGCGCATCGTGCCGTTCCGCGGCGCGTACTTCCGCCTGCAGCGGCCCGAGCTCGTGCGCGCGCTGATCTACCCGGTGCCCGATCCGGCGCTGCCGTTCCTCGGCGTGCACCTGACGCGGCGCATCGACGGCGACGTGCTGGCCGGCCCGACGGCCCTCCCCGTCGCGGCGCGCGACGCGCAGAAGCTCTCGAGCGTCCGCCTGCGCGACGTCGCCGACACGCTCACCTGGCCGGGCACCTATCGGATGGCATGGCGCTGGCGCCGTCAGGCCGTGCGCGAGGCGGGCTACGCCGTCAGCGCGTCGGCCTACGCGCGCGAGGCGGCGACACTCGTGCCGGAGCTGCGCCGCGCCGACCTCGTCCCCGCCTTCGCCGGCGTCCGGGCGCAGGCGCTCGACCGCCGCGGGACCCTCATGGACGACTTCGTCTTCGAGACCGCGGGCGGCGTGGTGCACGTGCGCAACGCACCCTCGCCTGCGGCGACGTCCTCGCTGGCGATCGCCGGCGAGATCGCCGACCGGGCGCAGTGCACCGGCCGGCGATCTCGCCCGTAGCCCCTGGAAGACCCGCCTTGGAGATCCTCGTCACAGGCGCCAGCGGCGCCATCGGCGCCGCGCTCGTCCCGGAGCTGGCGCTCGCGGGCCACTCCGTGCGCGCGCTGGCGCGCGACCCGGCGCGCGTCGTCTGCGCAGGCGTCACGGACGTCGTGCGGGGCGACGTCGTCACGGGCGCCGGCCTGGACGAAGCGCTCGACGGCGCACAGGTCGCCTACTACCTCGTGCACTCGATGGAGCCCGTCGCCGCGGGCGCCGGCGGGTTCGCCGACCGCGAGCACCGCGCGGCCGAGAACTTCACCTCCGCGTGCGCCCGTGCAGGCGTGCGTCGCATCGTGTATCTCGGCGGCCTGGTCCCGACCGGGCGCCCGCCCTCGGACCATCTGCGCAGCCGGCTGCACGTGGAGGAGGTCCTGCTCGGCGCCGCGCCGGAGTCGGTGGCGCTGCGCGCGTCGATCGTGATCAGCGCCGCCTCACGCTCGTTCCGCTTCCTGGTGCGGCTGGTCGAGCGCACCCCCGTCCTGCCGCTGCCGGCCTGGCGCGACCACCGCACACAGCCGATCGACGGACGCGACGTGGTCGGCTACCTGCTCGCGGCGGGCACCTCCCCGGCGATCGACGGCCCGCGGTCGCTGGACATCGCCGGCCCCGACGTCCTCACCTACGGGGAGATGGTCGAGCGCATCCGGGACGCCCTGCTGCTCGGTCGCCCGCGCCTGCGTCTCCCGTTCTCGCTCACGCCGGTGACGAGCGTCGTCGCGGCACGGATCGCGGGTGAGGACCTGGAGCTCGTCGGACCGCTGATGGAGGGCCTGGCGGGCGACCTCCTGCCACGTGACGACAGTGCTCGTGAGCTCTTCGGTGTGCGCCTGCACCGCTTCGGCGCCGCGGTCGACCGCGCGCTGCGCGACTGGGAGGCGATCGAGCCGCTTGCGGGCCGGTAGTACATCCGGCCGCAGGTTCCGCGTGGAGTTCGGCGCGGGTGCGGTCGTGATCTGACGGCTGGCGGTGACCCGGCTGATGCGAACCCACCCGCCCGGCACGGGGCCGGGCGCCGCCGGACGTCAGGCGCGAGCTCACTCCGCCGAAACCCGCGGAACTCGTGGATGGTGTACTAGCGTGACCTGCGCATGGGTGAGGTCATCGTGGAGATCGACATCGAGGCGCCGCCGGCGAACGTGTGGGCCGTGGCCCTCGACCCGACCCGGCTGAAGGACTGGGTGACGATTCACCGTCACCTCGGCGCTCACGACGCCGGGCCGCCCCGCGTCGGGTTCACCATGACGCAGACGCTCTCGCTGCGCGGCGCGCCGTTCCGCGTGCACTGGGAGCTCACGCGCTGCGAGGTGCCGCGCGTCGCCGAGTGGCACGGGCGCGGACCCGCCCACTCGCGCGCCGAGACGGCCTACACGCTGAGCGCACATGGCGCCGGCACGCGCTTCGAGTACCGCAACGAGTTCTTCCCCCCGCTGGGCATCGTCGGGCGGGTCGCCCAGCGCGCGGTCGCCGGCGACATCCCGGAGACCGAGGCGCTCGCCTCGCTGCGCCGCCTCAAGCGGCTGTGCGAAGGCCCTTTGCACAATTAGAACCGGTTTCGGAATGAGGCGGCGGTCGTCGGGCGACGGGATCGTGGATGGCGGGCGCCGCACGATGGCGAAACCGATGCTGGTTGCATCGGTGAGACATCGGGTGGCACCCGGCGCCACGAGCCCGCGATCCGACGAGCGGCGGCTTTCTGAAACCGGTTCTCAGTCACGTCAGGGTGCGGCGGCGTGTTGCACTTAGGTGCCGTCTTACGCGTCACAACTGCGGTACCCGCTGAAACGGCGCTGCGACCGCGGTAGAGTGGGTGACGGTCCACGCTCTCCCCACGTGAAGGATTTCGGTGATATGGCAGATTTCGTCGATGAGAAGCGCCGTGAGATGCAGGCGCGCCTGAAGGAGCTGCGACCGCTGGTCGACGAATACCGTCGTCTCGAGGCGGCCGTCGCCGCGCTCGAGGGCGTGGCGCCCGCGCCCGCTGCACCGCGATCCCCGGCGCGTGCCGCGCGCCCCGCCGCTCGCAGGCGCAGGCCGAACGGCGCGAGCACCGGCCGTCGCGGCCGGCCCAAGGGCAGCGGCACCCGCGGCAAGGAGGCCCTGACACTCGTCACGGCACACCCGGGGATCACCATCCCGGAGATCGCCGCGGAGATGAAGATCAAGCAGAACTACCTGTATCGCGTCATGCCCGGCCTGCAGCAGGACGGCCTGGTGAAGAAGGACGGCAAGGGCTGGTACCCCGTGGAGGCCGCCTGAACGGACGCGGCGCCGGCTGAGCCGGCGCCGCGCAGGATGGTCACTCTCAGCCGATCAGGCCGAGCCCCCTGACCGCCTCGCGCTCCTCGGACAGCTCGGCGACGCTGGCGTCGATGCGCTGACGGGAGAACTCGTCGATCTCCAGGCCCTGGACGATCTCGTAGCTCCCGTCGCGGCAGACGCACGGGAACGAGGAGATGAGGCCCTCCGGCACGCCGTACGAGCCGTCGGACGGCACGGCCATCGAGACGACGTCGTCCGGCGCCGAGCCGAGGATCCAGTCGTGGACGTGGTCGATCGCCGCGTTCGCCGCCGAGGCGGCGCTCGATGCGCCGCGCGCCTCGATGATCTCCGCGCCGCGCTTCTGCACGCGCGGGATGAACTCGTCGGCCACCCAGGCGTCGTCGTCGATCACGGCCTTCGCCGGCTCACCGCCGATCGTGGCGCGCGTGATGTCCGGGTACTGCGTGGCGGAGTGGTTGCCCCAGATCGCGACATTGCGGATCTCCGTGATCGGCGTCGCGGTGCGGTTGGAGAGCTGCGCGAGCGCGCGGTTGTGATCAAGGCGCGTCATCGCGGTGAAACGCTCACGCGGGACGTCCGGGGCGTTGCTCATCGCGATCAGCGCATTGGTGTTCGCCGGGTTGCCGACGACGAGCACGCGAACGTCGTCGGCCGCGTGCGCGTTGATCCCCTGGCCCTGTGGGCGGAAGATGCCGCCGTTGGCCTCCAGCAGGTCGCCGCGCTCCATGCCCGGGCCGCGCGGACGGGCACCGACGAGCAGCGCGATGTTCGTGCCGTCGAAGGCGACGTTCGGGTCGTCGCTGATGTCGATGCGCTGCAGCAGCGGGAACGCGCAGTCGACGAGCTCCATCGCCGTGCCCTCCGCGGCGGTGAGCGCCGGGGTGATCTCGAGCAGGCTCAGCTCGACCGGCGTGTCCGGGCCCAGCAGCTGCCCGGAGGCGATGCGGAACAGGATCGCGTAGCCGATCTGGCCGGCGGCGCCTGTGACGGTGACCTTGACGGGGGCAGTCATGGATTCATCTCCTGTGGATTGGCGCGCTGGGCGCGGGTCATGGGTTCAGTGTGCGACAACGGCGCGGGGCGTGCGCTCACGCCATCGCGCGCTGCAGGCCTGCGTCGATCGATGCCAGGAACTCCTGCGTGGTCTGGAAGGGCTGGTCGGGGCCGATCAGCAGCGCGAGGTCCTTCGTCATGCTGCCGCCCTCGACCGTCTCGATGCAGACGCGTTCGAGCGTCTCCGCGAAGCCGGTCACCTCGGCTGTGCCGTCCATGCGACCCCGCGCAGCGAGGCCGCGCGTCCACGCGAAGATCGAGGCAATCGGGTTGGTCGACGTCGGCTCCCCGCGCTCGTGCTGACGGAAATGGCGCGTCACGGTTCCGTGGGCGGCCTCGGCCTCGACGGTCTTCCCGTCGGGCGTCATCAGGACGCTCGTCATCAGGCCCAGCGAGCCGAAGCCCTGCGCGACCGTGTCCGACTGCACGTCACCGTCGTAGTTCTTGCAGGCCCAGACGTACCCGCCCTCCCATTTCAGTGCGGCCGCGACCATGTCGTCGATCAGCCGGTGCTCGTAGGTGATGCCGGTGGCCTCGAAGTCGGCCTTGAACTCCGCGTCGTAGACCTCGGCGAAGAGGTCCTTGAAGCGCCCGTCGTACCGCTTGAGGATCGTGTTCTTCGTCGACAGGTAGACCGGGAACCCGCGGTCCAGCCCGTAGCGCATCGACGCGCGCGCGAAGTCGCGGATCGAGTCGTCGAGGTTGTACATCGCCATCGCGACGCCGCCCCCAGGGAAGTCGTAGACATCCAGTTCGATCGGCTCGTCCCCGTTCGCGGGGGTGAACGTCATGGTCAGCGTTCCCTCACCCGGCACGACCAGGTCGGTCGCGCGGTACTGGTCGCCGAAGGCATGGCGGCCGATCACGATCGGCTTCGTCCAGCCGGGAACCAGCCGCGGCACGTTGCTGATCACGATCGGCTCGCGGAAGATCACCCCGCCGAGGATGTTGCGGATCGTCCCGTTGGGTGAGCGCCACATCTGCTTGAGGCCGAACTCCTCGACGCGGGCTTCGTCGGGCGTGATCGTCGCGCACTTGACGCCGACGCCGTACCGTTTGATCGCGTTGGCGGCGTCGACGGTGATCTGATCGTCGGTGGCGTCGCGGCGCTCGATCCCCAGGTCGTAGTACTTCAGGTCGACGTCGAGGTACGGCAGGATCAGCTGGTCCTTGATGAACTGCCAGATGATCCGCGTCATCTCGTCGCCGTCGAGCTCGACGACCGGATTGCGCACCTTGATCTTCGCCACGTCGTGTCCCTTCTGTCAGAGCCCGGCAGGCTAGTGAGTGCTTTCCTTCTGCGTGGTGCGGCTTCCCGCCCCGATGCTGCGCAATCGCGCACATCGGCGCACGACGCTCCGGAGCGTCCCTACGCTTCGCGGTGACGATCGGCGGCTCCTGCCGGCCGCTTGCCGTTCCCCATGACGCGCAATCCCCCCAACGCCGCGTTGTGCGCCCTGCTGCTGCTCGCAGGCGTGCTGCTCGTCGCTCTGGCGACACGGGACGCGCCGGCGCCGGCGCGCGTGGCACGTGGGCGACTGGCCGGTGGCGTGGGGGTCCGTCGCCACGCGCTCGCCGAGGTTCGTGAGCGCCGCGCCCGCGGTGAACGGGGGGCGGATGCCGATCGCGAGCACGAGGCCGCCCGCGAGCGGGCCGACGCCGGAGCGGCCGGCGAGGCCGTCCACGGGCCCGCGACCGAGGCGGTCGACGCGCGCGCCTTCCCGCGCACGTACGTGGGCGCGCGACAGGCCGCCGCCGCGCGGACGGCGTACGTCACCGCCCCGGCACGGCTGACCGCGGCCGACTTCCGCAGCGCGGCCGACGTCCAGCCGTCGCTCTCGAGCACCTGGCAGCCGCTCGGGCCGACGGATCCGCTGGTGCCGGGCGACGTCACCTTCACCGGTGCGGCGGCCACGAACGCCGGGCGCGTCACCGCGACGGCGGTCGACCCCAACTGCTCGATCGCCTCGACCTGCCGGATGTGGATCGCGGCGGCCGGTGGCGGGATCTGGCGCACGAACGACGCGCTCGCGGCGAAGCCCGCCTGGCAGGCCGTCAACAGCGGCCTGACGACTGCGGCGTTCGGCTCGCTTGTCGTCGATCCGAGCGACCACAGCGGCAACACCCTGTACGCGGGGTCGGGCGAGGCGAATGGCTCCGGCGACTCAGAGGCGGGCGTGGGCCTGTTCCGCTCGACCGACGGCGGGGACAGCTGGAGCCTGGTTCCCGGCAGCGTCGCCGTGGCCTCCGACCGCGCGATCGGCTCGATCGCGATCTCATCCGACGGGCAGACGATCTGGATCGGCACGGGACTGGCCCGTCACGGATCGGCGGCGGTGAACGGCGGGCGGGTCACGCCCCCGGGTGCTCCCGCGCTCGGCCTGTACCGGTCGGCCGACCGCGGAGCGACCTTCAGCCTCGCCTTCTCCAAACCGCCGAGCGACGCCGACCCCGCCACCGGCGCGGACTGGTTCCAGGGCGGCGTCAACCACATTGAGCTCGACCCCAACAACCCGGACATCGTCTATGCCGCCGTGACCGGCTACGGCATCTGGCGCAACAGCTCCGACGGCGTCGATTCCGACGGCGTCGCCCAGGCGGACTTCTCCCAGGTGTTCGCGACGATGTCGCCGGCGGACCACGACGGCGCCGACACCTACGGCGACCGGACGGAGTTCGCGCTCGCCGACCTCGGCCCGAGCTCGCGGATGTACGCCGGCGACTCATCAGAGGACGCCGGCGGCGGCGAGGGCCAGGCGTTCCTCTGGCGCACCGACGACATCAACGTCGCCTCCTCGAGCCTCGTGAACGCCGGCGGGCCGCCCCCGCACGGAACGCCGCCGTCGAACGGCGCCCCCGCCTGGATCGAGCTGTCCAGCCAGGACCGCGCGCAGCCCGGCTTCACATCGTTTCGCTACTGCCATGACCAGTGCGGGTACAACAACCTCGTCGTCGCTGACCCGTCGAATCCGAGCACCGTGCTGCTCGGCGGCGCATTCGACTACGACGAAGCGGGCTCGGGGTACTCCAACGGCCGCGCCGTCCTGCGCTCGACCGACAGCGGGACGACGTTCCGCGACATGTCCAGCGACGCGAGCGACGCCTGCGACACCTTCGCCGCGCCGGTCTCCGGCGGCTGCCCGGCCGGCATGCACCCCGACACGCACGCCATCGCCTTCGTGCCCGACCAGCCGGGCGTCTTCTTCGTCGGCTCGGACGGCGGGGTCTCGCGGTCGGGCCTCGTCCGGGTTCCGCCCGGCGCATCCGGCGACACGCCGGGCGAGCGCTACGTCGACCGCGCCATTCAGTGCGGCTCGACCGGTCGCGGGCTGACCGGCGATGACCTCGCGGCCTGTCAGTACCTGCTGGGCGCGATTCCGTACCGGACCGACTTCCTCAACGACGGCCTGGACACGCTCCAGTTCCAGAGCGTCAGCGTCAACCCGCAGGACGCGGCGGGCGACATCCTGGCCGGCGCGCAGGACAACGGCACCTGGGCGCTGCGCCCGAGCGGCGGGGCGTTCGAGTCGGCCGGCGGGGACGGCGGGCAGTCGCTCATCGACCCGCGCGTCGGCGATCCGGGCCGCGCCGCGCGTGTGCACACGTTCTTCAACGCCTCGATGGACGTGAACTACGGGAGCGTCGACCTGCCGGCCGCGCAGACGCAGGCCGATCCGCTGCCCTGGCCGTACGATCCCGCGTTCGGCACGAGCAATCCCGACACGTGGCTGTACATCTCCGGCCCGCTCGACGCGGCTGCGACGCCGCCGCCCCGCGGTCCCGGCGAGGCGTTCTCGTTCTACGTCCCCCTGATCGGCGATCCGCGCCTCGCGGGGACGCTGTTCACGGCAGGCCAGCACGTCTGGCGCACGACCGATATGGGTGGGTCGCGGGCGTTCCTCGACCGGCACTGCCAGGACAGCTACTACGAGCAGCCCGATCCCGGCGTGACCTGCGGCGACTGGACGCCGCTCGGCGTCACCGATCTCAGCGGCGGCGACGAGGCGAACTACGTCGTGGCACTGAGCCGCGCGCCGTCGGACACGGGGACGCTGTGGGCTGCGACCCGCAAGGGCGACCTGTGGCTGTCGCGCAACGCCGACGCCCCGGATCCGAGCAGCGTCTCCTGGACGGCGCTCACGGGCTCGAGGCTCCCGCGGCGCTTCGTCAGCAGCATCGTCGTGGACCCGTCCGACCCCCGCCGCGCCTGGATCTCCTACTCGGGCTACGACGCCTACACCCCCTCGACCACCGGCCACGTCTTCGACGTGCGCGTCGACGACGCGGGGGATCTCACCGCCGGCGACCTGTCCGGCACGGGCTCCGACGGCATCGGCGACCTGCCGGTCACCGCGCTCGTACGCGATGACCCGACCGGCGACCTCTACGCCGCCACGGACTTCGGCGTCCTGCGCCTGCCGAGCGGCGCGACCGCCTGGGCCAAGGCCGCCGGCGGCCTGCCGATCGTCGGGGTCTACGGGCTGACCGCGGTTCCCGGCTCGCGCCTGCTCTACGCCGCCACGCACGGTCGCGGGTTGTGGACGCTCGCGCTGCCGCCGAAGGCCGTGACGCCACCACCGGCGGCGGCGACGACCATGACCGCGCCGGCCGCGACGTCCGTGCCGGTGCCTGCGGCCGGCCGCAAGCCGCGCTTCCGCAGCGCCCGCGTGCAGCGCATCGGCCGGCGACTGCTCGCGCGCGTCGTGCTGCGCGACGCGGGCGGAACGGTCCGGGTCGTCGTGCGCGACCGCCTCGGGCGGCGCATCGCGAGCCGGACGGCGACGGTGCGCTCAGGGCGCCCGGCCACGATCACGGTGAAGCTCCCGCAGGGGGCGAGCAGCACGCTTCACGTCACGCTGACGGCCTCGAACGCCAGGGGCTCGTCGAGCGTCAAGCGCGCAGTCCGCCCACCGCGTCGCGTCACGACACCCGCGCATCGCCAGCGCCCGCGCGTCGCTGGCTCCCTCCGGGAGGCGTAGCCTTCCGCGCATGATCGCCCGCGACTCCCACGCCCAGCCGCAGACGCACGAAGTATTCAACCAGCCACCGCCGCTGGCAGGGCGCAACCTCTTCGCCGACAACGCGCCGCTCGTCGAGGCGCTCGAACGTGAGGGCGCCGGCTGGGCGACCGAGCGCGCGGTCGAGGCAGGCGCGTTCTGGGGCGGCGAGCCGATGGCATGGGGCGAGCGCGCGAACACCTACACGCCGGTGCTGCGCACGCACGACCGCTACGGGAACCGGATCGACCAGGTGGAGTTCGACCCGAGCTGGCACCAGCTGATGGCCGCCGGCGTGCGCGAGGAGTTGCACGCCCTCCCCTGGCGCACGGACCGCGAGGGCGGCCACACGGCTCGCGCGGCCATCTACATCAGCGCGATGCAGGCCGAGGCCGGCTTCGCCTGCCCGATCACGATGACGTTCGCCGCGATCCCGGCACTGCGCATGCAGCCCGAGATCGCCGCCGAGTGGGAGCCGCTGCTCACCGCGACGAGCTACGACCCGGTGCTGCGGCCCGCCGGCGAGAAGGGCTCGGCGCTGTGCGGCATGGCGATGACCGAGAAGCAGGGCGGCTCCGACGTGCGCGCCAACACGACCACCGCGACTCCGCTCAACGGCGGCGGGCCGGGAGCCGAGTACGAGATCGTCGGCCACAAGTGGTTCTGCTCGGCTCCGATGTGCGACCTCTTCCTCGTGCTCGCCCAGACCGACGAGGGCCTGTCGTGCTTCGCGCTGCCGCGCATCCTGCCCGACGGTACGCGCAACCCGATGCAGATCCAGCGCCTCAAGGACAAGCTCGGCAACCGGTCGAACGCGTCGAGCGAGATCGAGTACCGCGGCGCGATCGCGCGGATGGTCGGCGAGCCCGGCCGCGGGGTGCCGACGATCATCGAGATGGTCGGCCACACACGCCTGGACTGCATCCTGGGCTCGGCGGCCGGCATGCGGCGCGGCGTCGCGGAGGCGACCTGGCACGCGGCGCACCGCAGCGCGTTCGGCCGCGTGCTGAGCGACCAGCCGCTGATGCGCAACGTGCTCGCCGACCTGGCGATCGAGGCCGAGGCTGCGACGGCCCTGGCGATGCGCATGGCGCGCGCCTACGACCGCGCCGACGAGAATCCCGCCGAGGCGCACGTCAAGCGCCTCGGGACGGCGATCGGCAAGTACTACGTCTGCAAGCGCGCCCCGGGGCACGCCTACGAGGCGCTCGAGTGCTTCGGCGGCGTCGGCTACGTCGAGGAGTCCGGGATGCCGCGCCTCTACCGCGAGGCGCCGCTGAGCTCGATCTGGGAGGGCTCGGGCAACGTCATGGCGCTCGATGTCCTGCGCGCGCTCTCGCGCACGCCCGAGGCTCTTGAGGCCTACTTCGCCGAGGTCGACCTCGGCGCCGGCGCCGACGCGCGCCTGGATGCGTTCGTTGACGGCGTGCGGCTCGAGTTCGGCGACACCGAGGCGATCGAGCAGCGCGCGCGGCGCGTCGTCGAGAAGCTCGCGCTCGCGTTGCAGGGCTCGCTGCTCGTACGCCACGCCCCGGCCGCCGTCGCGGACGCGTTCTGCGCCGCCAGGCTCGGCGGCGACGCGGGCCTGAACTACGGCACGCTGCCCGCGGGCGCGGACGTCGAGGCGATCGTCGCGCGGCACACGCCGGCAAGCTGACACGCCGACTCCGGACATCCGGCCCGTCGCAGCGCGCGACCCTGCGACCATAGGGTCCCGTGTTCGGCGACCGCTCGATCCAGCTGTTCCGCGTCTTCGGCATCCGCATCGGCGCGAGCCCGAGCTGGTTCATCGTGCTGTTCCTGATGATCTACTGGCTCTCGGGGTACTTCAGGACGATCCTCACGGGCTCGTCGAACACGGTCACGTTCGGCGTCGCACTCGCCGCGAGCCTGCTGTTCTTCGTCTCGCTGCTGCTGCACGAACTCGGCCACGCGCTCGTCGCGCGGCGCCAGGGGATCGGGACATCCGGCATCGACCTGTGGCTGTTCGGCGGCGTCGCCAAGCTCACGCGCGACTCCCAGAGCCCGGGCGAGGAGTTCAAGGTCGCGGCCGCCGGGCCCGCCGTCACGGCGCTGATCGTCGTCGTCTGCCTCGGCGCCGCCACGCTCGCCTCGCACGTCGGCGGCGTCGTCGACACCGCAACCTTCAAGTCGGTCAGCACAACGCCCGGCGTGGCGCTGCTCGGCTGGCTGGCGCTCATCAACCTCACCCTGCTCGTGTTCAACCTGATCCCCGCCTTCCCGCTCGACGGCGGGCGCATCGCGCGCTCGATCGCCTGGAAGGCGACGGGCGACCGCAACCGCGCGACGCGGATCTCCGGGCGCCTCGGCGAGGGGTTCGGGTGGCTGATGATCGGCCTGGGCGTGCTCGTCGCCGTGCGCGGCGACCTCGTGTCGGGCCTGTGGTTCGGGCTGCTCGGGTGGTTCCTGGGCACGGCAGCGCGCGGCGCCATCGCCGGAACGCGCTTCTCCGAGCGCCTGGACGGCGTCACCGCGGGCGACCTGATGGACGAGCAGCCCGTGGCGATCCCCGCGCAGGTGCAGGCGATCGAGGCTCAGGATCAGTACTTCCTGCGCTACCGCTGGCCGTGGTTCCCGGTCGTCGACGAGCTCGGCCGCTTCCGCGGGATCCTGCGCGAGGAGGCCATCGACGAGGTCGTGCGCCACGGCCGCCCGGCGCTGCCCGTCGGCGAGGTCCTCGACGCCTCGATCGACGGCGACTCGTCGGTTCCCCGTGACACGCCGGTCGAGTCGATGCTCGGCTTGGAGTCGCTCCGCAGGCTCGGCGCGGTGATGGTCGTCGACGTCGACGGCCGGCTGTGCGGCGTCGTCACCGCCGACCAGCTGCGCCGCGCGCTCGCCGCCGCCGCGCAGTAGCGCTCGCCCAGCGCGCGTGCTCGGGCGGCGCGAACTGCGACACCAATCGAGCCCCCAATCCAACCGGTCCGGCTGGAATTGAGGCGGGCCGCGACGGGCCCGGGCGCAGGCCGTCGGCGGGGCCCTCGCGTATAGAGTGGGGAACGGCGACCCCACCTCTCCACACCTGAAGCCCAGGGCCGTCACGACCTCCGGAAGAGCCATGCCAGCACATGACGTCCTCATCATCGGCGCCGGCCTCGCGGGCCAGCGCGCAGCACTCGCCGCCGCGCAGGCCAACGCGACCGTCGCGCTGATGAGCAAGGTCCACCCGGTCCGCTCGCACTCCGTCGCGGCCGCCGGTGGCATCAATGCAGCGGTCAACCCCGCCGACGACTGGCGCTCGCACGCCTACGACACCGTCAAGGGCTCGGACTTCCTCGGCGACCAGGACGCGATCGAGATCATGTGCCGTGAGGCCCCCGGCGAGGTCATGCACCTCGAGCACATCGGGGTCACCTTCCACCGCAACGAGAAGGGCGAGATCGACCTGCGCGCGTTCGGCGGCGCCTCGATGAAGCGCACCGCCTACGTGGCCGACATCACCGGCCAGGCGCTGCTGCACGTGCTCTACGAGCAGATCATGAAGCACCACGAGATCATCGACCGCTTCGAGGAGTGGTTCGTGACCTCCCTGGTGATCGACGAGCAGGGCACCTGCGTCGGAGTGGTCGCGCGCGAGATCCGCACCGGGAAGATGGAGACGTTCAGCGCGAAGAACGTCATCCTCGCCTCGGGCGGCGCGGGGCAGTGCTTCAAGCCCACCACGAACGCGCTGATCTGCACGGGTGACGGCATCGCTCAGGCCTACCAGGCCGGCGCGCCGCTGATGGACATGGAGATGATCCAGTACCACCCGACGACGCTTGCCGAGAACGGCTTCCTCATCACCGAGGGCGCGCGCGGCGAGGGCGCCCACCTCCTGAACTCGAGCGGCGAGCGCTTCATGGAGAAGTACGCGCCGAACAAGATGGAACTCGCCTCGCGCGACGTCGTCTCGCGCGCCGAGCAGACCGAGATCCTCGAGGGTCGCGGCGTGGGACCGGAGGGAACCGGCATCTGGCTCGACATCACCGTCGTGCCGAAGAAGCGCACGCTCGAGGCGCTGCGCGAGATCGTCAACATCGGCAAGGACTTCGCCGGCGTGGACATCACCGCCGAGCCGATCATGATCCAGCCCGGGATGCACTACATCATGGGCGGGGTCAAGACCGACGTCAACGGCGCGACCCCGATCCCCGGCCTCTACGCCGCCGGCGAGGTCGCCTGCGTCTCGGTCCACGGCGGCAACCGCCTCGGCGCGAACTCGCTGCTCGACACGCTGATCTTCGGCCGCCGCGCCGGCGAGCACGCTGCCCGGCGCTCCTACAACATGCCGATGCCGGACGCCGGGCGCGAGCGCCTGGCCATCGACAGGGAGCGCGTGCAGGAGATCCTCGCGCGCCCGAAGACCGGCCGCCGCGTCTCCGAGATCAAGGAGGAGCTCGGCACGACGATGAACCGCTACGTCGCCGTCTTCCGCGAGGAGTCCGGCCTGCAGAGCGCCCACGAGGTCGTCCGCCGCCTCAAGGAGGAGGCCAAGACCGCGTACGTCGACGACAAGGGCACCGTCTTCAACCAGGACGTCCTGGGGGCCATCGAGCTGGACTACATGCTCGACTGCGCCGAGGCGATCGTCGTCGCGGCGCTGGAGCGCAAGGAGTCGCGCGGCGCGCAGTTCCGCACCGACTTCCCCGAGCGCAACGACGAGGAGTGGCTCAAGCACATCGACATCTCGCGCAACGGCGACGCGGAGCCGCAGGTCTCCTACTCGCCGGTGACGATCACGCAGTGGCAGCCCGAAGAGCGCAAGTACTAGGGACGAGGAACCGATGGCCGAATTCACGCTGAGAATCCGCCGCTACGACCCGTCGTCGGGCGAGGCGCCCTACTGGGACGAGCACACGATCGAGCTGGAGCCCCACCGCTCGGTGCTCGAGGGCATCCTGCAGGCGAAGGCGAAGAGCGACGGCTCGATCGGCATCCGCTGCTCGTGCCGCGCGGCGATCTGCGGCTCGTGCGGCGTGCGCATCAACGGCCAGCCCGGGCTCGCCTGCCACACGCACCTGGACGCGGCGCTCGCGAAGAGCACGGACGGCGTCATCGAGGTCGAGCCGATGGGGAACATGCCCGTCATCAAGGACCTGATCGTCGACATGGACGCGGTCCACTGGAAGAAGATCCAGCGCGTCTCGCCGTGGCTCATCAACAAGCAGCCGATCCCCGAGCGCGAGTACATCGTCAGCCGCGAGTCGATGATCGACGTCACGCAGACGGCCGCCTGCATCCAGTGCGGCGCCTGCGTCTCGGACTGCCTGTCGATGGAGGTCGACCCGGAGTTCGTCGGCCCGGCCGCGCTGGCCAAGGCCTACCGCTTCGTCGGCGACCCGCGCGACGCCAAGCACGAGCAGCGCCTGAAGGACCTCTCGGAGGATCCGCACGGCATCTACACCTGCACGCACTGCTTCAAGTGCATCGAGGCCTGCCCGAAGGGCGTCGCCCCGATGAACCAGATCATGCGCCTGCGGCGGATCGCGGGCAACGACTTCCACATCGAGGACCGCAACAACGGCGAGCGGCACGAGCGCGCGTTCGTCAAGAACGTGCGCCGCAACGGCCTGCTGCACGAGGCGGACCTGCTGCCCGACTCCTACGGCGGCAAGTTCCACCCGCGCGCCGTCCCCGAGCTCCTCAGCTCGCTGCCCGTCGTCATGACGGGCCTGCTGCGCCGCAAGATGACGATCGGCAAGGCGCTCGGCCACCCGCACAAGGCGCCGGACGGCGTGAAGCGGATCTACGACATCGTCGAGGGTCGCGACGAGCGGGTGGAGCTCAACCTGTACATCACGGGAACCGACGAGGACAACGCCGAGAACCCGATCCAGAGCGTGACGCAGGACGTCGTCGCGGCCGATGTGGCCGGGTCGGACACCGGCGGCGCGGGCTCGAGCGTCTAGGAGGAACGGAACGATGAGAGTCGCCTACTGGCCCGGCTGCGTCAGCCGCGGCTTCACCCCGGAGCTGCACGGCTCGATGGCGAAGGTCGCCCCGCTGCTCGACATCGAGCTCGTCGAGCTCGACCGCGCGAACTGCTGCGGCGCCGGCGTCATCGCCGAGCACAGCCAGGAGCTCGCCGACACCCTGAACGCCCGCACGTTCGCGCTCGCCCAGCAGGAGATCAACAACGGCGCGGACCTGATGATGAACATCTGCTCGACCTGCCAGGGCGCGCAGAGCGAGTGCCAGCAGCGCCTCGACGCGAACGCCGAGTACCGCGCGCACGTCAACGAGACGCTGCAGGCCAGCGACGGCCTGGAATACCAGGACGGCATCGTCAACAAGAACTTCCTCTGGGTGCTGGTCGAGGAGATCGGGCTCGAGCAGCTGAAGTCGCTCGTCAAGCGGCCACTCACCGACCTCAGGGTCGGGCCGTTCTACGGGTGCTACATCGTGCGCCCCACGGACCGCCTCGGCATCGACTCAGGCAACCCCCGCGACACGTACCTCGCCCAGGTCATCGAGGCGCTCGGCGGGACGGTCATCGACTACGCCGGCTCGCACAAGTGCTGCGGCTTCCCGATCATCACGATGAACAAGGAGGCCTCGCTGCAGCAGGCGGGCCGCCACCTCAGCGACGCACTGGACGCCGAGGCCGACTGCCTCGTCACGCCGTGCCCGCTGTGCCACCTGAACCTCGACCTCCAGCAGCCGATGGCCGCCAAGGCAGTGGGCCGCGAGCTGGGGATGCCGGTCCTGCACCTGCCGCAGCTCGTCGGGCTGGCGCTCGGCCTCTCCCCGAAGGAGCTCAGCCTCCAGCAGCACGTCGTGAAGCCGACCAGCGTCATCGACTGGACGCAGTCGGTCGTGGCCGGCGTCGGCGCCTGACGTTCGTCGGGCGGGTCGTCGCCGGGCCCCGCAGGGGGTTCTCACAGCAGAGCTCAGCAAGGACCTCGCAGCGGCGAAGTCCTCGCTGAGAGCTCCACCTACACGGTCGTCGCTAGAGACCGGACGACGTCAGGTTCCCGACGCGGATGGCCGTGATCTTGAGGAAGTTGGCGTTGGCACTTACGCCAAATCCGTTGCACTGGAGATCCGCTGTTCCGGCCGCGGTGAACTCGTGGGCGACTTGGAGCGCGACGACGGCACCGCTGACCACTGTTCCGCTGTTGCCCTCGAGCGTGGTCCGGCTCTCGTCGAAGTCCCCGCCCGCCACGAGGCGGCACTGGACGAGGACAGCGGTGTTGACGCTGTCGAAGAGCCAGGTCTTTGCGGAGATGACGTACTTGCCTGCGAGCGGTATCGACAGCGATCCGATCGTCGCCAGGCTGCCGGGCAGCGCGACGGGACCATCCTTGAAGCCGCTGAAAGCGTCGCTGGGTCCCTGCGGTCCTGCGTCGCCCTTTGGACCCTGTGACCCCTGTGGTCCTTGGGCCCCCGGTGCTCCGGCCGGAAGCTGTCCGGCCTTGAAGTCGTTCGCGAGCAGGGACCGGTCCTTGATGTCGCTGGTCGTCAGCGACGAGTTCTTGATGTCTGCGCCGGTCAGCGAGGAGTTCTTGACGTTCTTGCCGGTGATCGTCAAGGCGGCGTACGACGTGCCGCCGAGCGCAATGAACAGCGCGATGAGGCTCGTGACGTTCGCAAATGTCACGCGCTTCAGGAGTCGGGTTCGCATCGGTTCCCCTTGGGTCTTGATGGATGGCGCACGAGCCGAAGGCGCGAGCGTGAGGGGGAGCCTCTCAAGCGGTCCGGACGAAGCAGACCGACGTGGTGTGGCCTGCGGATGAGCTGATCAGCCGCGCGCAGCTGCGCCGACGAGTCCGCGCTCCACCGCCAGCTCGGCGAGCTGCACCGTGTTCAGTGCGGCGCCCTTGAGCAGGTTGTCGCCGACGACGAAGAAGTTCAGGCTGCTCGGATCGGCGAGGTCGGCGCGGACGCGGCCGACGAATGTCTCGTCGCGGCCGGCCGCCTCGAGCGGCGTCGGCGCGTCCTCGACGATGAGGTTCGGGAACGCCTCGAGCGCCGCGAGCGCCTCGCCGAGGTCGGGCTCGCGCTCGAACGTGGCGCGCACCTCGATCGCGTGGCCGACCATCACCGGCACGCGCACACAGGTGGGGCTCATCAGGAGTCCCGGAAGGTCGAGGATCTTGCGGCTCTCGTTCTGGAGCTTCATCTCCTCGTCGGTGTAGCCGTTCTCGCCGAGGGTCCCGAGCAGCGGCACGACGTTGTAGGCGAGCGTGTTCTCGTGGACGCTCGACTCGACCAGGCGCGCGGCGCGGTGGCCGTCGCTGATCAGCAGCTCGACGTCCTCGTGCAGAACCGGCACCTGCATCGCCAGCTCGTCGATGCCCTTCTGCCCGGCGCCGCCGGCGGCCTGGAAGCTCGTCGCGACCATCGCGCGCAGCCCGAAGGCCTCGTGGAGCGCCTTGGCCGGGAGCATCACGACCATCGTCGTGCAGTTCGGGTTGGCGACGATCCCCTTCGCGGCGTGGTCGATCGCCTCGGGGTTGACCTCGCTGACGACGAGCGGGACGTCCGGGTCCATGCGCCAGGCCGACGAGTTGTCGACGACGATCGCGCCGCCGGCGACGAAGCGCTCGGCCCACTCGCGCGAGGTCCCGCCGCCCGCGGAGAACAGCGCGAGGTCGTAGCCGCGCACGGACTCATCGGTCAGCGGCTGGATCTCGCCGTAGCCCTCGAGCACGCGGCCCGCCGAGCGGGCGCTGGCGAACGGCACGATCTCGTCGGCGGCAAAGCCGCGGCGCTCGAGCGTGCGCAGCATGATCTGGCCGACCGCACCGGTGGCTCCGACGACGGCGACCCTCATGATGCGAACTGCCCGAAGGGCTGCTCGGGGCGGATCGTGTCGTCGCCGCTCAGCTCGAATGCGCCGTGCAGGGCGCGCACGGCGTCGGGGACGCGGTCGCCGGGGATGACGCAGGAGATCTTGATCGGCGAGGTGGAGATCATCTCGATGTTGATCCCGTGCTCGCCCAGGACGGTGAAGACCTTCGCGGCGACGCCGGGATGGGTCTTCATTCCCGCGCCGACGATCGACACCTTCCCCATCGACTCGTCCGTCGCGATGTCGCCGATGCCGATCTCGGCCTGCAGCGGCTCGAGCGCGGCGCGCGCGACGCGCACGTCGTCGCGCGGCACGGTGAAGGACATGTCCGCGCGCGAGCCCTCGGTGATCGGCTCGTTCTGGATGATCATGTCGACGTTCACGTTCGCCTCGGCGAGTGCGGTGGCGATGCGCCCGGCGGCGCCCGGCGTGTCCGGCACGCCCATCAGGGTGACCCGGGCCTCGCCGGTGGAATGCGTGACGGCGGTGATGAGTGGGTGTTCCATGGTCTCCTGCTCCGAGACGACAACGGTACCGGGCGCGTCGTCGAAGCTCGATCGGCAGTGGATGCGCACGCCGTGGTTGCGGGCGTACTCGACGCTGCGCAGCTGGAGCACGCCGGCGCCCGATGCCGACATCTCCAGCATCTCCTCGAACGAGACGACGTCGAGCTTGCGCGCGTCCGGGACGATCCGCGGGTCGGCGCTGTAGACCCCCGAGACGTCGGTGTAGATCTCGCAAACCTCGGCGCCGACGGCGGCGGCGAGTGCGACGGCTGTCGTGTCCGAGCCGCCGCGGCCGAGCGTCGTGACGTCCTTGGCGGTCGACACTCCCTGGAAGCCGGCGACGAGCACGATGTTGTCGCCGTCGAGCGCGTCGAAGATGCGCTCCGCGCGCACGTCGAGGATCCGCGCCTTCGTGTGCGAGGTGTCCGTCACGATGCCCGCCTGCGAGCCGGTGAGCGAGATCGCGCGGTGACCAAGGTCGTTGATCGCCATCGCGCACAGCGCGCAGGAGACCCGCTCCCCGGTCGAGAGCAGCATGTCCATCTCGCGCGGATCGGGGTTCGGCGAGACCTCGAAGGCGTCGGCGACGAGGCGGTCGGTCTCAAGGCCCCGCGCGCTGAGGACGGCGACGACGCGGTACCCGTCCTCGCGGCGGCCGACGATGCGGCTCGCCGCCCGCTTGAGGCGCTCGGCGTCGGCGACGGAGGTGCCGCCGAACTTCATGACGATCGTGCCCTTGCTCATGCGCCAGCCACGTGCCAAGGATACGAGGACGGGTTCTCAGCCGCCCGGGCGTGCCACGGACGGCAGACTCAGCGCGAAGCTCGCGCCCGGCCGGACGTCGAGCACGACGAGGTCGCCGTCCATGCGCCGCGCCAGCTCGCGGCTGATCGGCAGGCCGAGCCCGAAGCCCGGGCTGCCCTGGCCCGCCGCGCCGCGTTCGAAGCGCCCGAAGATCCGCTCACGCTCGGCGTCGGTGACGCCCGGCCCGTCGTCGCTGACGCGCAGCCAGGCGCGCCCCGCATCGGTCCCGTGTGTCACGGTGATGCGCCCGGCGCCGTAGCTCAGGGCGTTGTCGAGCAGCACCCGGACAATCCGGGCGACGGCCGGCGCATCGGCGAGCGCCCACGTCTTGGGGCCGTCGGCCGTCAGCTCGATCGCGACCCCCGCCTCGGCCGCGCGGGCGTCGAACTCGGTCACGACGGAGGTTGCGAGCTCGTGCAGCTCGAGCGGCTCGCGGCGCAGCTCGATGTCGCCGTCGAGGCGGCTCAGATCGAGCAGGTCCGTCGTCAGGCGGGCGAGCTGACGCGACTGGCGCGTGGCCGCTGCGGCGCGCTCGCGCGCCTTCGCGACGTCCGGCTCGCCGCCGTCGAGGTCCTCGCCCAGCAGCTCGAGCGTGCCCTGGAGCGAGGCGACCGGGGTGCGCAGCTCGTGCGAGGCGGTGCTGAGGAAGGCCTGACGCGCCTGTTCGTCGGCGCTGAGCCGGGCGCGCATCTCCTCCAGGGCGCGGCCGACCTGGCCGACCTCGTCGGTCGAGGCGTCCGTCGGCAGCGGCTCGTCGATGCCCTCCTCGCCGAGGCGGTGCGCCTCCTGGCGCAGGCGTTCCAGGCGCCGCAGCAGGCCGTAGCTGAGCGCGGCGCCGGCGAGCAGCGCGATCGCCAGGGCGATCGCCAGCGCCAGCGGGAGCCCGCGGCGCACGATCGCGACGGCGGCCTTCGTGTCGTTGAGCTGCTTGCGGAGGATCAGGGTGTAGTGGTCGTCCTCGGCGGTCACCTGGCGCACGACGACGGCCTCGCCGTTGATCAGCGACGCCCGGTTGTGGCCGCTGCGCGCGAAGACGACGTCCTGCCCGCGCTCCAGCAGCCCCGTCCCGGGCGCCGTGCGATCCGGGTCGGTGTCGGCCAGCACCCTGCCGGAGCGGTCGAAGAGGGCGACGCGCGCGCCGGTGCGGCGCTGCAGGCCGCGAGCGATCCGCACGACGGCGGCGCCGTTGGGCTGCGCATCCGAAGGCGAGAGCTCGAGCAGCGCGGGGCGCTCCGAGCGGGCGGTCTGGCTCAGCGAGCTGAGGCGGTCCTCGGTCAGGCGGTGCTGGAGCTGCGGTACGAGCGCGATGCCCGCCGCCAGCAGCGTCAGCCCGCTCGTAGCGACCAGCGCCGCCATGAGCTTCCAGCGCAGGCTGATCCGCGAAGGGCGCCCGAAGGCCATCAGGTGCCGAGCCGGTAGCCCGCCCCCCGGACCGTGACGATCATCTCCGGGTCACCGCCCGCAGCACCGATCTTGTCGCGCAGATGGTGGACGTGGACGTCGATCGCGCGCGGGTCGCGGAAGGCGTCGTCGCCGAAGATCGCAAACAGCAGCTCCTGGCGGGACCGCAGGCTGCCCTCGGCCGCGAGCAGCGCGTGCAGGACCTCGAACTCGGAGTAGGTGAGGTGGAGCGGCGTCGCGTCAACGCGGACCAGCCGCGAGTCGGGGTCCAGCAGCAGGTTCCCCGCACGCAGCTCGCCGCCGCGCGTCTCGGCCGGGCGCAGCCGGCGCATGACCGCGCGCACGCGGCTGCGCAGCTCGGCGACGCCGATCGGCTTGGTGACGTAGTCGTCGGCGCCGGCCTCGAGCGCCATCACGACGTCGGCCTCGGCGTCGCGCGCTGTCAGGACGAGGACGTGCACGGCGTCCAGGCCGGCCGCGCGCAGGCGCCGGCAGACGTCGATGCCGTCGGGCCCGGGACCGAGGCCGATGTCGAGCAGCACGAGGTCGAACTGCTGCTCGACCAGCAGGTCGAGCGCCGCGGCGGCGTCCTCGGCGGCGGCCACGACATGCCCGTCGGCTGCCAGCGCACCGGTCATGACATCGCGCAGGTCCGCGTCGTCCTCGACGACGAGCACGCGCCCGAAGCGCTGATCGCCGTCCGAGCTGCGGATGTCCTGCGCCGTGCTCATAGGCCCGACTGTAGCCGCGATCCCCGACGGCGGTCGCGCACCGGCGGCGCACCCCAACCGCATCCCAATCCTGGACGCAACCGACCGCAACGACGCATTGGGAGCACGGTCAGGGCGCCGTCCGAGCATGAGAACACTAACCGCCCCAGCGAGGACCCGAAGATGCCCGCCGCCGTGATCAACCCGCCGAAGCTCACCCGCCGCCCCGCCTCCGCCACGCGGCTCACGAGCCTCTCCATCGTGCTGCCCTGCTTCAACGAGGAGGACAACGTCGCCGGGGCCGTCAGCGAGGCCGCCGGCGCTGCGCGGCGGGTCGCCGACACGCACGAGATCATCGTCGTCGACGACGGCAGCTCGGATCGCACGCGCGCCGTCGCCGAATACCTCGCGCTGACCGACCGCAACGTGCGGGTCGTCGCGCACGAGCACAACCGCGGGTACGGCGCGGCGGTCCGCTCCGGCTTCCAGGCCGCGCGGATGGACTGGATCCTGCTCACCGACGGCGACCTGCAGTTCGACCTCGCCGAGCTGACGGACGTGGCACCGCTGACGGCCGATGCCGACTTCATCGCGGGCTACCGGATCATCCGCATGGACCCGCTGCACCGTCGCGTGAACGCCGCCGCGTGGAACTGGCTCGTGCGCCGCTTCTTCGACGTCGACCTGCGCGACGTCGACTGCGCCTTCAAGCTGATGCGCCGTCCGCTGGTCCAGAGCCTGGACCTGACCGCCGAGGGCGCGATGGTGAGCACCGAGCTCGTCGCCAAGGCCGCAGGGCGCGGCGCGCGCTTCGCCGAGGCGGGCGTGCGTCACCGCCCGCGCGTCGCGGGCACCTCGAGCGGCGCCTCGCCTCGCGTGATCCTGCGCGCGTTCGGCGAGCTCTTCCGGATCTCGCGCGACATGCGTGCCCAGCAGGCGGCCGCACCTCAGCTCCAGGCGCCGCAGACGACGGCTCTCGGCGCCTGAGCGTGGGCGTTACGACGCCCACTGTGGGCGACCGGGCGTTGCGGGCAGATGTCCGCAACGCCCGCGTCGCGCTGCCCGCCGCCGTGCGGATCGCCGTCCCGGCCGCCGTCGTGGCGCTCGCCGCGGTCCTGCGGCTCGTCACGCTGGGGAACAGCAGTCCGAACCCGTACTACGACGCCGCCGTGCGCACGATGTCGCTGTCGTGGCGCAACTTCTTCTACGGCGTGTTCGCCCCCGGGTCGGGCCTGGCGATCGACAAGCCCCCGGTCGACCTCTGGCTCCAGGTCGCCTCCACGAAGGCCTTCGGCTTCACGACGCCCGCGCTGCTGCTGCCCGAGGCGCTGGCCGGCACGCTCGCCGTGTTCCTCCTGTTCGACCTGCTGCGCACGCTCTTCGGCTGGGCCGCCGGCGTCGCGGGCGCGCTGGCGCTCGCAGTGCTGCCGATCGCGGTGATCACCGCGCGCAGCGACACGATGGACTCGGTGATGTGCGCGCTGATCCTCGGCAGCGCCGCCCTGATCGCCCGGACCGCCGCGCGCCCCGACGGGCGCCACGGCCGGCTGCTGCTCGCCGCAGCGCTGTACGGCCTGGCCTTCGAGGTGAAGATCCTCGAGGCCGTGATCGCGCTCCCGGCGCTGCTCACCCTGTACTGGCTGTCGAGCCCGGACGCCGTCGGCACGCGCCTGCGCCGGCTGGCGGCGATGACCGGGGTGTTCGTCGTCGTCGCCCTCTCGTGGCTGACCGCTGCGTCGGTCGCACCCGGCGGCGCGCGCCCCTGGTACATCGGGTCGACGAACGGCTCGCCGTGGAACGCGACGTTCGTCTTCAACGGAGTCGACCGCATCACTGGCCCGCCCGCCCACGCGGTCCCGCGCGCCGCCACCGGCCTCGTGACGCGGTCGCCGGCGCGGACCGCCCAGCAGCGCGCGGCCACGCGTGCCCGCGTCCGGCGCGACCATGTCGCGGCGCTGCTGCGGCGACCCGCCGCCGCCGGACCCGGTCGCCTGTTCGCGCGCAACGCCTCGCTCGGCGTGCGGATCGGGATCGAGCTCGCCGCGGCCTGGCTCGCGCTCGCCGTAGCGCTCATCCTCGGCGCCTGGCGTCGGCTGGACCGCCTGGGCCGCGCCGGCTTGGTGACGCTCGGCGGCTGGCTGGCGCTCGGCACCGCGCTGTTCAGCGTCATGCACCGCCTGCAGCCACGCTACTTCGAGGCCTTCACACCCGCCGTGGCCGGCTCGCTGGGCGCAGGCGTCGTGCTCGCCGCGCAGGCCGCCGCGGCGCGCTGGAGCAGGCCACGCGCCTGGTCGATCGGCGCCGCCGTGCTGCTGGCACTCGTCCTCGCCGTGCCGCTGGCCACCTCGGTCACGGCGGTGTCCCGCGGCTCGACGGACTCCGGGCGCCCGGGTGGGCTCGCGGCCGGCCGCGTCGCCTCGCTGAGCGCCTACCTACGCGCCCACCAGGGCGGCGCGCGGTACGAGGTCGCCTCGCTCTCCGCGGCCAAGGCGGGGCCGCTCGTGGTCCGCGACGGGCGCCCGGTGCTGATCCTGACAAGCCTCTACGGGCAACCGCTCGTCAGCGTGCCGCGGCTCGCAGCCGCCGTCCGCAGCGGTCAGGTGCACTACGCGCTGGCGGGCGCGAACTGCACCCCGGGCTCGCGCGACCGGCTCGCCGGATGCTCCGCGCAGGCGGCCTGGCTGCGCGCGCACGGCACCGACGTCAGCCGCGCCGCGGGGCAGCCGAACCGCGGCCTGGTCTACCGGCTCAGCCCGTAGCAGCCAGGGGGGCACGGGTGTGCCCGCGGAAGAACGTCCACGTCCGCCAGGTCGTCGAGTACGGGCGTGCGGGCGACCACCGCGGCCAGCTGTGCGGCTCGCCGGCGAGCACGTCGTGCACGACATCAGCCCCGCGCCGTGCATCCCGCCCAGGTGACCTCGGTGACGCCCGTCGGCATCGGCGCGAGCAGCCGCGCGGCGCCGCCGCAGCCGTCGATGCGGCGCCACATCGCCAGGTACCCGGGTACGTTGCCGATATGGGCGGCGCCCTTGCCCGTGTAGGGAACGACGCCGTCGGCGGCGCCGTGCACCTCGAGCACGGCCAGCGGCCGCGCCGGGCGGCACGCCGGCTGCGTTCCGTAGCCACCGGCGACCGGGGCGATCGCCGCCAGGCGCCCGGCGAGCCGGCAGCCGAGCAGCGCGGTCATCCCGCCGCCGTTGGAGACGCCGGTCGCGTAGACGCGCGTCGTGTCGACGCACGTGAGCGCCTCGACCCGGTCGAGCACCGCGCTGAGGAAGGCGACGTCGTCGGGCTTGCCCGGGAGCGCGCCGCTCATGTTCCAGAAGGGCGAGGCACCGGTGCCCGCAGCGTAGGCGACGATGACGCCCTGCCCATCGGCGAGCGCGCTGTAATTCGTCAGGCGCTGGAAGTCGCGCGGCGTCTGCCCGGCGCCTGCGAGCGCGAGCACGAGCGGGCGCGCGTCCGCGCTCCCGCCGGCCGGGAGGTGGATGAGGATGCTGCGCGGGCCGCCGCCCGCGTCGACGTCGACCGTGTGATCACCGGCCGTCAGGCCGGCGCATGCTCCGCCCTGCGCAGTGACCGCGCGCGCCGACTCGTTTTCACCGTCGGCGGCGCCGACCCGCTTCGATCCGAGCGCGAGCAGCACGACGAGAGCCACGGCCGCGAAGGCCGCAAGGCGGATGGAGCGAGACACTGCTCAGTGGGCGTGCGGCGCGGGGAACACCCAGCGCCGGCTCAGCAGGAAGGTCGTCACGGTCACTGCGGGCAGGATGACAGCCTCACCGGCCATGCGCGGCAGGCCGGCATGCCCGACCGCCAGCCAGACTCCCAGTGCATTGAGCCCGAGCCCGGCGAGCTGCACCACCACGTAGCGCGTGCCTGTCGCGACCCCGCCCGATGCACCGCGAAACGTCCAATTGCGGTTGAGGCGGTAGCCGTTGAGGGCCCCCGCGGCGAAGCCCAGCGCCGAGGCGAGCACTGGATCGGTCCCAAGTGCGACAAGTGCCGCATAGACGACGAGCGCGACAACCGTGTTCGAGATCCCGACGAGCACGAAGCGCGCGAAGCGGCGCATGTCGAGCTCGCGCAGGAGGTCGCGCAGCTCGTAGGTGCGCGCGCTCACTTGAGCGTCCGCTCGGTGAGGATGTGGTTCGCGTGGCCAATCGCGGTGTGACCGGGGACATATCCGAAGTGATGAATGATGTCCAGCATCTGCGGGATCGCCCCGAGCCCGAGCCAGAGGGTCAGCGCGATGCATGCGGCGGTCAGCCAGCGTGTGCGCGCCAGGGCGGCGAACGGCAGCACCCACAGGACGTACCACGGCATCGTCCAGGAGAGCGTGAGCACCGCGATGAGCATCACGGTGCCGCACGCGGCGATCAGCAGCGCCCTGCGCAGGAACACGGCGACGCACGCGCCCACGATGGTCAGCGCAAGCACGACCTCGGCGATGATCCGCACGAGGGCGGACTCCCCGCCCTGGCCCGCCATCCAGCCGAAGAACTGGGGAACGCTGAGCGGCGTCGTCAGCCGCTCCTGGAGCTTGATCGCCGGCAGGTGGCCGTGGAAGACGAGGCCGATCATCGCCAGCGTCACGATGCCCCCGATCATGGCGCCGACCACGGCAGCGCGCCTGCGTTCGGAGCCGAGGACGATCAGCGGCGCGAGCACGCCCATCGCCAGCTTCAGCGCGGCGGCACCGACGATCGCCAAGCCTGCGCCGGCGCTCCAGCCCCGCTGCGCGTTCGGTGCGGTGCCGCGCACCGCCAGGGCGACGCCCCCCATCACGGCGAGCATCACGAGCGGCTCGTTGTGGGCGGCGCCGAGGGCGTAGACAAGCACCAGCGGGTTGAGGCCGACGAACGCGAGGGCGCGCTGCGGCGAGCGGCCCACCTGCGGTGCCAGCCACCAGACGAGCGCCAGCATCCCGAGTTCCGAGAACAGCACGATCGCCTTCCACGCCCAGTAGGCCGTGTGCAGCGGCAGCAGCACGAGCGGGTACGTGAGCAGCGTGAACGCCGGCCCGTACGGGCTCGGCAGGTGGTGCCAGTTCGACAGCGCGTACCAGGTGTCATGCGCGCTATGGACGGGCAGCACGGCGTACGGATTGAGCCCCTGCACCGCACCCATGCGGCCGTAGTGCAGGTAGTTGAAGAGATCAGTCAGCGACAGCGGCGGGCTGAGGAAGAACACGACGCCGAGGAGCCCCAGCGCGCTCGCGACCCAGGCGACGTGCAGCTGATCGACGCAAATCGCGGCGACGAGCCAGCACCCGAACAGTGCGATGAGGACGACGAGGAAGTCGTGCTCGAGGCGCACCGGGTCGCTGGACAGGCCCGGGAGGCGATGGGCCAGCGGGCCGACGATCCAGTTCGCGAAGTGCGCGTGCCCCGCTGCACCGGAGAGGATCGAGCGGCGCTCGGTCGCCGCCAGCACGAGCCACAGCGACAGGCCGACGGAACCGACCAGAGCGCCGACGCCGGCGATCCGCGCAGCCCATCTCCAGGTGAGCGCCGCGATGGCCCGCGGGTCGCGACCGACGGAGATGACCTGCGTCGTCATGTCAGGGGCTGACGCCTCACGCGGCGGCCGCGACCCGCGGCGCGCCGACGGGGATCGGACGGCCGAGCACGGGCTCGTGCACCAGCAGCGGGCGGCGCAGCACCGCGAGCAGCGAGAGGCCGGCGGGGATCCGCAGGCCCAGCGCGACCAGGCGCGCCTCGAGCGCCAGCGGCAGCTCCAGCACGCGATCGGCGAAGGCCGGCGTCAGCGTCAGGTCCGAGCGCGCGGGCGGCTCCGGGCGGCGGTTCTGCGCCCAGCGGACGAGCGCGGCGGGACCGAGCGGCAGCATGTTGAAGTACGTGTCCGCCGCAACCTCGTAGCCGGCCGTGGTCGCGGCGCGCAGCAGATCGGCGCGGCGGTAGCGGCGGAAGTGCTGGTTGACGACATCGTGGTTCGACCACAGCGCCGGGTGCGCAGGGACGGTGATGATCGCCGCGCCGCCGGGCCGCGTCACGCGCAGCAGCTCGCGCAGGACGCGCACGTCGTCCGGGGTGTGCTCGATCACATCGAGACACGTGACGGCGTCGAACGACTCGTCGGCGAACGGCAACTCCTCGACCGAGCCGAGGCGCACGTCCCCGAAGCCGCGGCGCCTGGCCGCGGACACTGCGACGGGGCTCGCGTCGAGCCCGGCGACCTCGCCGTAGCGGGCCAGCTCGACGAGTGTGCGGCCCGAGCCGCAGCCGGCGTCCAGCAGCGCAGCGCGCTCGGGCAGCCCCAGGCGGTCGAGCTCGGCGCGCAGCACCCTGCGCCGCCCGCGGTACCACCAGTGCCGCTCGTCGTGGGTCAACATCGCATCCAGCTCGTGCGCCTCCATGGCCTCATGGTTCCCCGAGGCGCTGAGCAGGCCGGCAACGCGCGATTAGCCCGCCGCTGCCGTCGTGTTGGGAAGCTGTTGGGTCAGACGGCGCGGCGGCCCATGAAGGCCTTGCCGAGGGTGACCTCGTCGGCGTACTCGAGGTCCGATCCGACCGGCAGGCCCGATGCCAGCCGCGTGATCGCGACGTCCGGGGCGCGCTCGTGCAGGGCGCGCGCGATGTGCAGCGCGGTCGCCTCGCCGGTCGTCGTCGGGTTCGTCGCCAGGACGACCTCGCGCACGGGGGTCTCGGGCGCCGGCGGGCCGGCGACGCGCGCGTAGAGCTGCTCCAGCTTGAGGTGCTCCGGGTCGACCCCGTCGATCGGCGACAGGGCGCCGCCGAGCACGTGGTAGCGCCCGCGGAACTCGTGCGTGCGCTCCACGGGGATCACGTCACCCGGTTCCTCGACGACGCAGATCACGCCGGCATCGCGGCGGGTGTCCAGGCAGATCGTGCAGCGCGGGCCCTCGGCGAGGTTGAAGCACACCTCGCAGAAGCCGATCTTCTCTTTGACGTCGCGGATCGCCTCGGCGAGCGCGAGCGCGTCCTCGGGCTCGGCGCGCAGGATGTGGAAGGCGAGGCGCTGCGCCGTGCGCGGGCCGATGCTCGGAAGCTTGCCGAGCTCGGTGATCAGGCGCTGGACGGGGGGAGCGTGGATCGCCTACATCCCCGGGAGGCCGAGGCCGCCGAGGCCGCCGGTGAGCGGGCCCAGGCGGTCCGCCGTGAGCTGCTGGGCCGCGCGGATGGCCTCGTTCGTCGCGGCGGTCACCATGTCCTGCAGCAGCTCCGCGTCCTCGGGATCGATCGCCTCGGGGTCGATCGTGACGGACTGCACGACGAGATCGCCGCTGATCTTCACGGTGACCATGCCGCCGCCGGCGGAGGCCTCGAGCACCTCGTGCTTGAGCTGCTCCTGCGCGGCCACCATGTCCTGCTGCATCTTCTGGACCTGCTTGAGCATCTGCTGCATGTTCGGCTGGGGCATCAGACAACACCTTCGTCTTGCTGGGCGGGGACCGGCTCGGCGACGTCCGCCGGCTCGGCAGCGATCTCCTCGGCGTCGAACTCTCGCACGATCCGGGCCACCAGCTCGTCACCGGCGAGCTCGGGCGGCGCGAGCGGCTCTCCCAGGTCGCGCAGCTCGAAGCCGAGCCGCAGCCGCGCGCCGGTGAGCGCCGCCAGCGCCTCGCCCAGCGCGCGCCGGTGGTCGGCGCTCTCCGAGGCCATCCGGCGGTTGAAGCTGTCGTCCTGGGCGAAGGCGACCGTCAGCATGGAACCGTCGAGCTCGACGGGGCGGGCGTTGCTGAGCGCCGCGGCGAGCAGCGAGAAGTCCGAGCCGATCGTCTCGATCGCCACCGGCCAGATGTCGACGACCTCCTGGAGGGTGAGGTCGGTGCGCGCCGCGGGCGCCGCGGGTCCGGGCGCCGGGGGCTCGGGTGTCGCCGCTGCAGGCGGCGGAGCGGCGGCCGCGACCGGCGGCACGGGTGCGGGCGGTGGAGCCGCCGCTGCGACGGATGCGCGCGACGGCGGCGAGGCGGCCGGCGTGGGCGCCGGCGGCGCGGGGCCGCGCTCGGCGTTCGCCTCGAGCCGCGCGATGCGCGCGAGCAGCGCCTTCGTCGACGGGTCGACCTCGGGCGCGGCCGCCTTCACCAGCGCGAGCTCGAGCTGCGTCCGGGGGTCGGCGCCGTCCTTCATCGCGCGGAGCGCCGCCGCGAGCAGGTCGAGCAGCCGGACGAGGTCGCCCTCCTCGACGCGATGGGCCTGCTCGGCGAGCCGGGCGTCCCGATCCGGCGTGACGCGCAGCTCGGCGGGAACGACGCCCAGTGTGCGCACGACGAGCAGCTCGCGGGCGTGGACCTCGAGGTCGCGCGCGGCGACCGACAGGTCACGGCCGGTCTCGGCCATGCGCGCCGCCGCCTCGAGCGCCCTGCGGGCATCGTGGTCGGCCACGGCGTCGAGGGCGCCGAACAGCACGTCCTCGTCGGCGACGCCGAGCACGGCGAGGACGTCGGCGGTGGCGATCCGCGTCCCCGTGAACGTGACGAGCTGCTCGAGCGTGCCGAGCGCGTCGCGGAACGAGCCGGTCGCGTGGCGGGCGAGCAGGGCGAGCGCGTCCGGCGCGATGTCGATCTGCTCCTGCTCGGCGACGCGCCGCAGCACGACCGAGAGCTGCTCGACCGTCGGGCGCGTGAAGTCGAAGCGGTGGCAGCGGTCGACGACCGTCGGCAGCACCTTGTTCGCCTCGGTCGTCGCCAGGACGAAGATCGTGTCCGGTGGCGGCTCCTCGAGCGTCTTGAGGAAGGCGTTCCACGCCTGCTGCGACAGCATGTGCGCCTCGTCCAGGATGTAGACCTTCGAGCGCCCGGAGACCGGGGCGAACGCGACGCTCTCGCGCAACTCGCGGATGTCGTCGACCGAGTTGTTCGAGGCCGCGTCCATCTCGATGACGTCCAGCGACGTCGCGTTCTGGATCGCGACGCACGACGCGCAGACCCCGCAGGGCTCGATCGTCGGGCCGTGCTCGCAGTTCAGGCAGGCCGCGAGGATCTTCGCCATCGACGTCTTCCCCGTCCCGCGCGAGCCGACGAACAGGTAGGCGTGATGGACCTTCCCCTGCTCGATCGCGTTGCGCAGCGTGCGCACGACGTGTTCCTGGCCGACGACGTCCGCGAAGGTCCGAGGACGGTGGCGGCGATAGAGCGAGGGGCCTGCGGACACGGGCTGCCGAATATAGACACCTCCGCGGATCCGGACCCGCCTCCGCCCGGCGGGAACGGAGTCCCTGGAAGTAGTGTGCGCGGCCATGGACGAGGCCCTGCTCGAGAACCTGCTGGAGTGGCTGCGAATTCCGTCGATCTCGACCGGCGAGGGCGAGCCCGAGGACCTGCGCCGGGCCGCACAGTTCGTCGTCGACCGCGTGCGCGAGGCGGGCGGCGAAGGGGAGCTCGTGACGATCGGCGAGGGCAACCCACTCGCGGTCGGAGAGCTGCGCGCGTCCGATCCCGGCGCGCCGACGGTGCTGATCTACGGCCACTACGACGTGCAGTCCGTCGGGCCGGCCGAGGCCTGGACCACGCCGCCCTTCGAACCGGGCATCCGTGGCGGGCGCCTCTACGGGCGCGGGACCGCCGACGACAAAGGCAACTTCCTGCCGCTCCTGCACGCCGCCTGCGCGCTCGCGACGGCCGGCGAGCTGCCGGTCCACGTGCGCGTGCTCGTCGAGGGCGAGGAGGAGGCCGGCGGCGAATCCGTCGCCGCCTGGGTGCAGGCCGACGAACGCGGCGCCGACGCGGTGATCGTCTTCGACAGCGGCATGGAGGACCCGGCCACCCCGGCGATCACCGTCGGGCTGCGCGGCGTCGTGGCGGCGCACATCACCGTGACCGCGCAGCCGCGCGACCTGCACTCGGGCATGTACGGCGGCAGCGTCCTGAACGCGCTGCACGTGCTGCTCGGCGCGCTGTCGCACGTGCTGCCCGGGCCCGACGGGAGCCTGCGCGAGGAGCTGCGCGCAGGGGTCGCGCCCGTCTCCCCCGCGGAGCTCGAGGCATGGGAGCGCCTGCCCAGCGGCGATGCGATCCTCGCGGAGGTCGGCGCGCGCCCGCTGCATCCGGGCGCGGGCGCGGAGTTCCGCACGCGCAACGGCGCCGAGCCGTCGATCGAGGTCGACTGGATCGAGGGCGGGGCGCCGCGGACGATCGTTCCCGCTCGGGCGCACGCCTACGTGACGATGCGCCTGGCGCCGCGCCAGGACCCCGGCGAGATGCGCGCGCAGCTCGAGCACCTGCTGCGCACCGACCTGCCGCAGGGTGCCGGGATGGAGTTCGCCTGGCTCTCCGGCGCGCCTGCCCTGTTCGAGCCGGAGCTGCCGGCGATCAGTCTCGCGGCCGAGGCGATCGACCGCGCGACCGGCATGCACACCGCGTTCGTGCGCAGCGGCGGCTCGATCCCCGTCGCCGCCGAGTTCGCCGAGCGCGGCATCCCGGTGATCGTCACCGGGTTCGGCCTAGCGGAGGACGACATCCACGCGCCGGACGAGTCCTACCGGCTCGAGAGCCTCGAGCTGGGCCTGAAGGCCGCGCGCGAGATGCTGCTCGCGTTCGCCGACCTGCCGCGCGGCTGAGGGTCGCGGGCTCCCCCGGCATCGTGCGCGCAGGACGCTTCGCCGCGAGCATCGCGGCGCTCGCCGCGGTCATCTGGCTGGTCGTCGGGACGGGGCTCGTCAACTACGACACGCTGTACGCGCTCGTCTGGGGCCGGCAGATCGTCCAGGGCCACACGCCGGCGGTCGACGTGCCGATCGCCCCGACGCCGCATCCGCTGGGAACGCTGCTCGGCGTGCTGCTCTCCCCGCTCAGCATGCTCAGCCACGCCGGCGTGCACGGCGACCCGACGACGACCGCCACGCTCGCGCTCGCCTTCCTCGCGCTGGCGCTGCTCGGGTGGGTCGTGTACGCGCTGGGCGCGGCCTGGTTCGACCCGTGGGTCGGCGCGCTGGCGGCCGTGATCATCCTGACGCGCCAACCGGTGCTCGACTTCGGCGCGCGCGCCTATGTCGACATCCCCTACGTCGTCCTGGTGCTCGGCGCGCTGCTGCTGGAGACGCGGCGCCCGCGCTGCGGCGTGCCGGTGCTCGCGCTGCTGGCCGTCGCGGGGCTGATCCGCCCGGAGGCGTGGTTGTTCTCAGGGCTCTACGTCCTGTACCTGATCTGGGCCGGCGAGCGCGATGGCGCGCGGATCGCGCGGCTCGTCGCGGTCGCCGCTGCGGCCCCCGTGCTGTGGATGCTGAGCGACTGGGCGATCGCCGGGGACCCGCTGCACTCGCTGACCGGGACGCGCGACACTGCGCAGGAGCTCGGGCGCGTGACCGGCATCGGCCAGGTGCCGACGACCGCGCCGCGGCGCATCGGCGAGATCCTGCGCGAGCCGGTGCTCGTCGGCGCGCTCGGCGGCCTGATCCTCGCCTGGCTGTGGCTGCGCACGCGGGTGCGGCTCGCGATCCTCGCCGGCGTCGTCAGCCTGCTCGCGTTCACGTTGCTGGCTGCGGCCGGCCTGCCGATCCTCGGGCGCTACCTGCTGCTGCCCGCGTCGATCGGGGCGGTGCTCTGCGGGGCCGGCGCGTTCGGCTGGCGCGCGCTGCCGGCGGGCGACCCGCGGCGCCGGCCATGGGCGTGGTTCGGGGTGCTCGTGCTCGTCCTGCTGGTCGTGTTCACGCCCGCCCAGATCTCGCGGATCCGCAACCTGCGGCACGCGCTGGCGCGGCAGGATCAGATCCAGGACGACCTACGCGCGCTCGTGCACTCGCCGCCGGGGCTGATCACGGCCCGCTGCAGGCCGGTGGGCGTCCCGAACCACCGTCCGGTGCCGCTGCTCGCGCTGTGGCTCGACCTCGATCCGCGCGCGGTCATCAGCGCGCAGGAGCGCCGCACGGCGCTCGGGACCTACGTGCGCCCCGCGACGCCGACCGTCGCCGACGACTACATCCTCGACCCGCGCGACGAGGACCAGTCGGTCGCGCCCCCGCCGACGTCGTTCCACCTCGCCGGCGGGAACCGCTCGTGGCTGGTGTACAAGCGGTGCGCACCGGATGTGGTGGTGCACTCTGGGGAGTAGGGGTAACGCCCCCTGGCAGGACAGAACGCCGCTTGCGGCGTTCTGATCAGTGTCCCGGAGCAACCACAAGCGCCTGGGGACGACGGGAGAGTTATCAGCCCGCGCCTCCGGCGCCGTCGGTCCTGCCAGGGGGCATTACAAGTGGACCGTGCACCCTCAATCGAGATGCGTCCTGCGGGCGGCTTCGCCCGGGTTCGGCTCCGGCTCGGGGGCTCCCGCTACGCCCGCCGGACACCGCTTAAGGCTGCTTCCTTCCGGACCTGACCTGGTTCACGGACCGACGTCGTACGGGACCCGGGCCATCGACACCGCGCTCGGTGACGCCGGCACCGCAGGCCACACCCCTCGAGAGGGGATTCGGCCTCGCTAGAGCGGATTACGAGCGACAGGGCACCGCTACCTCCCCGCCTAGCACGGTCCGCGACGAACGTAGCAGACGCCGTGGGTCTCACGGCCGCGACCGGGCGTGCGTGGCCTGATAGATGAACTCCGTCACCGCATCCTCCTGACGAGAAGTCAGCCGGTGGCTGTACGACGGCATCCCGCCGTCGCCGACGTCGAGCTGGCTGCGGATCTGGCCACGATCGAGCAGTTCGCTGGTGTCGAAATCGGGGCCGTCCTGACCTCGTGTACCGGCTGCCGCGAAGGTGTGGCACGCTCCGCAGCGGGCAGTGACGAAGATCCGCCGGCCCTCGGCGGCCGACGCGTGGCCACGGCCGGTGGACCCGCACCCGGCGAGCGCGACGCCCGCCAGCGCGAGGACGATCACCGGCGCCCGCGGCGTGCAGGTCACCGCCGGCCCTGCGCCGCGACCTTGAGGATCGCCCCGTCGATCAGCCACTCGACCGGTGCGCGGTCGTCGGTGTACACGTCGCCGCCGGTGAACCCGGGAGCCAGCCTGCCCGCCGCCGCAGCGCTCGTCGCCCGCAGGGCTGCCGGCACGACGCGCGACCGGACCGCGCGGGAGCGAGCACGCAGCATCCCGACGAGCTGGGTGTTGACCGCCTCCGCCGGGTCGCGCAGCACCGTCGGGAACGCCGTGCGCATCGTCGCGGTCAGCACCTTCTCGAGGGAGCTGCTGGCCGCCGGATGGCCGACGTTCACGATGACGACCCCGCCGGGGTTCAGGTGGTCGCGCACCAGGGCGAAGAACTCGCGCGTCGTGAGGTAGAAGGGGATGTAGGGCTGGCGGTAGGTGTCGACGAGGATCGCGTCCCAGCGCCGGTGCACGGTGCGCAGGAACGGGCGCGCGTCGGCGGTGTGCAACGCGAGGTGCGGCGCACGCATGTCGAACAGGCGCCGGCCGACGTCGGTCAGCTGCCGGTCGAGCTCGACCCCGTCGATCCGCGTCGCCGGGAAGAAGTGGCCGTAGGCGCGGGCGACCGTCCCGGCGGCGTTCCCCAGGATCGCGATCGAGGCCGGCGGGCGGCCGCGCGCGAGGATCGGCAGGACGAGCGCCTCGTCCCAGTAGTTCCCTGTCAGCCACCGGCCCGGGCGGTAAACAGAGTGGACGGCCTGCCCCTCGTTGAGCTCGAGCGAGCGTTCGCCGTCGGGCGCCTGCAGGACGCGCGCGTACTGGTACTCGGTCTCCTTCTCCCAGATCACGCGGGCCGCGCCGGCCGTCTTGATCGTGCCCTGCGGCGCGACCAGGAGGAGGGCGAGCGCCGCCGGAGCGAGCATCCAGCGCCGCCCGAGCGCCGGTATGGCGGCGCAACCCAGCGCGACAGCGAAGAGCAGGAACGTGCGCCTGGTGCCGAGCATCGGGATGAGCAGCAGCGCGCTGAGGAAGACGCCGGCGAGGCTGCCCAGCGTCGAGATCGCGTAGAGCCTGCCCGAGACGCGGCCGGCCTCGTCGACCGATTGCACGCTGAGGCGGATCGCGTACGGCGCGGCGGCCCCCAGCACGAACACCGGGACCGCGATGAGCACGAGCACGGCGATCAGCGAGCCCACGAACGCGCCGGCCTGCACCTGGTCGAGCGCCTGCACCGAGACGCGCAGGAACGGCTCTGCGACGAACGGCACCGCGCCCAGCAGCAGCGCGGCCAGCACGAGCAGCCGAGCAAGCCCGTGGACCGTCGGGTCGCGGTCGGCGAGCCGCCCGCCGTACCAGTACCCGGCGCTGAGGGCCAGGAGCACCGTCGCGATCGTGTTCGCCCAGACGATCGTCGACGCGCCGAACCACGGAGCCAGCAGCCGGGCGGCGGCGATCTCCGTGCCGAGCGAAGCCGCGCCGACGACGGCGACCATGAGCGCAATGAGGCGCTGGCGTGCCACGGAACGGCGAAGACTACGGGCGCCGGCCGCGTGCCGCGCCGCTGGCGTCCTCGGCGGGGGACCGCCTGGGCCCGCATCCCTCACAAACGAGGTCGGGCCCGCCTCGGGGCGCGGCGCGTGGATCGAATTGAGCACGGCGCGCCGCCTGGGGGGCGTGGCGGCGCGCCGCGCTGCTCCTGGGCGCGATCCGGCCCGAAGGCCGCGCGCCGCAGCTTGTGGGGCTAGGGGGCGGTGGCTCCGCCGCTGTTCGTCGTGGTCGTCGGCGTAGGCGCCGTCGTGGTGACGGTCGGGGGTGTCGTCGTCGTGGTCGTGATCGTCGTCGTCGGCTGCGTGTTCGTGACCTTGACGGTCGTCGTCTTGTGGATCACGGTCGGCTTGGTCGACGAGCTGTTGCTGTTGTTGTTCGAGATCAGCAGCGCGGCGATCACACCCGCAACGATCAGGGCGACGGCGCCGAGCACCCACGGCCAAGGGTTGGTGCCGCCCCCGTCGGGGGGAGGCGTCTGGTACTGCTGGCCATAGGGCTGCTGCTGATATCCGGGCTGCTGCCCGGCGGCCGGCTGGCGCGTCGTCGGCTGCTCTCCCGGGTCCTGCGGAGGTGGTGTGGAAGCCATTGCCGGGAATCTAGAACGCCGTCCGGACGCGGCCGCGCAGCGCCCGCGGCGCTAGGATTTCCCTCCTCCCGGGCGCGTAGCTCAGCGGGAGAGCGCTCGCTTCACACGCGAGAGGTCGCTGGTTCGAAACCAGCCGTGCCCATCAGGCGAACGCCCTGCACCTGCTGGGCGTTCGGCGTTTCAGGGGCGGGCGGGTCGGCGGGGCTTCGTGGCACGCTGGCGCTCGATTGTGCCCAATGGTGCCCAATCAGGGCCCTCGATGAGGGCTTTGAGGCGCGTACGAGCGTCGTCGTCGCGGCGCATCGCATGGGCGTAGACGCGCAGCGTGAAGGCCGGATCGGTGTGCCCCATCTGCGCCATGACGTACGCCGGATCCTCACCCCACGCGACCAGCAGCGAGGCGAAGGTGTGTCGCAGCTTGTGCGCGCTGATCCCTTCAGGCAACGGCTCCTGGCCTCGCTCGGCGAGCAGCTCGTCGGCACCTTGACGACCGGGCGGATCACGCGTTCCCGGGCGTTGTCCTTGTCGCGGCGGCTACCGGTCGAGGTCGGGAAAACGAGCGCGTCGGGCTCCGCGGAGCGCACGCTGATCTTGTGCGTCGTGAGTTCCTGCCGGAGCGCCGGGACGATCCGAACCTCCCGCGCGCCGGCATCCGTCTTCGACGCGCGAACCGTGATCTGACCGGCCGCGAGATCGACATCGCTCCAACGCAGCGAACACGCCTCACCGATCCGCAGCCCGGCGAAGACGAGCGTCGCGATCAGCGCACGCCGGCCCGCGGTTCGTGCTTCGGGCTTGACGTCCAGATGGTTGCTGAGCTGCCAGCTGTAGTCGAGGATCGTCGCCTCGCGCAGCTCACGCCGGCGGGCGTCGATCCACTCCGAGGCGAACGCGTGAAAGCCGGGATCGACCGGCGCGACGACGGCCGCCTGTCGCACCGGTGCCCAGAGGCTCGCGCTCGGCTCGGGCGCGATCCCAAGATCCGGGCCTCGCCGGGAGTGGCCCTCGACGGCCACCGGCGCCGGCTCGGTTCGTGGCGGATCGGAAGCAGCGGCACGCGGCTCACAGTCTCTCGCACCGAGGCCGCACGCGCCGGCGCACGGCCTCCGTCCTGCCCGCGGAGAAGATACGCCGCGACGGTCGCGGGATCGAAGCGCAGCGGCGCGCGCGGACCGGCTCCGAGGCGTACGACGCCGAGGTCCTCGGCGTTGGCGAGACCCAGCTGCGGTGTACGCCGAACCGCTGAGCGACCTCTGCGGCCGTCAGGAGCCGGTCGCCTTCTACCACCGATGCCAGCAGTCGCACGACGCGCGTGCCACCTTCAGCAGGCAGCTCCGGGACTGCGGCGCCTTGAGGGGACGAACGGGACATATCTCTTGGTCGCGCGAGAGGCCATTCCACCCCCCTGCGAGTTCTCCGCATCGGCGTCGAACGTGGATGTGGCGCGGCGGGGCAACGTCACGCGGTGGCGCGGACCGGTCGGGGCTCCGTCGATCGGGGGATGCGGGGGTCCTTCGCGGGGTCCCCCCGGCACTGGATGCACAGGTCGTGGCGGCCGGTGGAGACTGGTCGTACTTGGATTTCTGCAGTGAGGAGCTCGTCATGACCAGCACGCTTGAGACACGCAACGAGGGTGAGGCCACCGCGGTCGAGGGCGCCGCAGCACCTGTCGCCCTCGGCGTTCGGGGCCCGCGGCTTCGGGTGGTGGTGGCCGACGATCACCCGCTCTATCGCGAGGGCATCGTGCGCGCGCTGGACGCCGCCGGGATGCTGGTCGTGGCGGAGGCCGGCGACGGTGACATCGCGTTGGCGCAGATCCGCGAGCACCAGCCCGATGTCGCGCTGCTGGATGTGACGATGCCGGGGCTGGACGGCATCGATGTCGTTGAGGTGATGGCGCGCCAGGGGGTGCCGGTGGCGGTGGTGCTGCTGTCCGCCTTCGATGACCCTGCCCTGGTTCGCGCAGGGATCCACGCGGGCGCGGCGACGTATGTGAGCAAGACCGCCGACCGCGCGACGATCATCGACGCCGTTGTGGCGGCGGGCGCCCGCGCGCAGGCGCCGAGCGCGATCGCGGGACCTGGCAACCTGCTGCGCCAGGACCGCCGCGACTGGATCCCGCGCCTGACGTTGCAGGAATGTCGCGTGCTGCAGTACGCGCGCGACGGCCTGAGCAAGGAGCAGATGGCGAGGCGCCTCGGCGTCGACGAGCGTGGCGTGCGCGGCAGCCTGTCGAGCGCGATCGACAAGCTCGGCGCCGAGTCGCTGCCGCAGGCGGTCGATATCGCGGTCCGGGCGGGCGTGCTGCAGGGGCCGTTCGGCGGGGATGCTCCCGCCGCAGCCTGAGACCTCACGGGCTCTCTTCAGCGAGGCGACGGCAGCGTCACGGTGATCGTGGTCCCGTGGCCGCCGTCCCCGTCGATGCGCAGCTCGCCTCCGACGGCGGAGACACGCTCAGCGATCGACGCAAGGCCGATGTGGCCGGCGGCGAGGGCCTCACCGAGGCGCTCGGGCGCGAAGCCGACGCCGTCGTCGCTGACCGTGAGCTCAAGCCGGCCGGCACGGGCGATGAGCCTCACGTCCACGCTGCTGGCTCGCGCGTGCTTAGCGATGTTGGTGAGGATCTCGCGCGCGACGGCGTAGAGCAGGTCGTCGTGCGCATCGGCGGCAGCGGGATCGACGTGCACCTGAGTTGCGAACCTGCCGCGTCTGCCGGCGTCTTCGGCGAAGTACTGCAGGACCGCGGCCGGGCCCGCACGCTCCAGGCCGACCGGGTGCATGGCGAAGACCTCGTCTCGCAGCTGACGGTGGGTTTCGTCGAGGGCGTGCTGCGCGCGGGCGCCGGCGCCGGGAACGCCGCGCTCCAGGTCGGTGACCTCCTGGCGGGCGAGCAGCACGTTCTGGATCGCATCGTCGTGCAACACCTGCGCCAGCCGGTGGCGCTCACGGGCCTCGGCGTCCAGCGACTGCCGTACGAGCTCGCGTCGGCTTTCCGCAAGCGCGGCGAAGCTCCTGGCACGCCGCCCCACCAGGGCGGAGAGCATCACCGCTGCCGCCCCCACCCAGATCAGGGTCAACGACTCGTAGAGCAGGAGCGTCCGGTCGGCGGGCAGCCGCGAGGCGGGGTGCGGAATGGTGACCACGAGGTAGGCGACGAGCGCGACGGCTGTCCAGGCCGCGGTGAGGCGCGGGGAAAGGCGCAGCGCGGCGATGATCGGCAGCACGTAGAAGGCGAACCGCAGCGGCGAGCTCGCGCCGCCCGAGGTGTAGACCAGGGCGCTGATGAGCACCAGGTCGATCACCGCCTGCACCGCCGGCGGCGGCATCCTGGACTCGGCGCGGAAGCTCACCGCCAATAGTGTCAGCGCGTATGCCGCCAGGATCCCCACCAGGTAGGGGTAGATGTCGACGGCGAGGTCGTGCGTGCGGCCGTGCAGCTCGATCAGCGCGATCGGCACCAACGCGAGCCGCAGGACCGCGATCCCCCGATTGACGGCGGGGTCGTCCGGGGCGGCGGGATCAGGGCCCGCGGGGCGGCTCATTCCAGCAGCCCATAGCGCATGGCCTGCGCCACGCACGCCGCCCGGTCTGAGACCTCGAGCTTCTCGTAGATGTGCCCCATGTGCGTCTTGACCGTCGAGGGGGCGACGAACAGCTGCTCGCCGATCTGCGCCGCGCTGAGCCCGGATGCCATCAGGCTCAGCACCTCGTGTTCGCGCTCGGTCAGCACGGGCCGGGTCTCGTCGACCCCCTGGGCGCGGACCTGATCGAGCAGCCCGGCCTGCAGCGAGGGGTCCAGGACTGTCTCGCCGCGCGCAACCGCGCGCACGGCATCGCAGACCGCCTCGCGGCTAGCGCTCTTCGACAGATACCCGGCCGCACCGGCGGCAATCGCCTGGTGGACGATCGCCCCCTCGGTCGACGCCGAGAGCATCAGCACACGCGTGGGCAGCCGCTCGCGCCGAATCGCATTGAGCACCTGAAGGCCGTCGAGCCCAGGCAGCAGCACGTCCAGCACGGCGACCGCGGGCGCGAGCTCGCGGACGCGCTCGAGGGCCGCCAGACCATCGTCCGCTTCGCCGATCAACTCAAGATCAGGGCGTTCGCGGACCGCCCGCACGATCCCGTCACGAAAGAGCGGGTGATCGTCGGCGACCAGGACCGAGACGCGTGCGGCTGACACGCGGCCGGTTGTAGCAGGACAGGGGGCTTACGACCGGCTTACCCGGCGAGGGCAAACTCCCCGGGTGCCCTGTCATGGGATCGACGGCTGCTTCCGCGGCGACGAGGTCAATATCGGCTACCGCCCGTACCGCGCGGCGGCCGCCACGGCCATCCGAACCGGACCGGGGCCGGGCTTATCCGACCGTCGCAAGGCCTGGGCCGCCAGACCGCCCGCAACCCCGACCACGATGACCTCCCGCCCGACCGGCCACCACAGCGCGGCGAGGACGGCCGCGAGTGGATCTGGGTGTACGCCCGCAAGCACGGAGGGTCCGGCTGGATCCCGCTCGAGGAAACCGGGCCGGCGACCAGCACGCCAGGCCGGCCCTGTCGCGGGCCCGCCGGCTTCGACTTCGAGCCCGGCAGCATGCCATCCAAGCACGGTCCGCACACCAGCTGTGGCGCGCGCTCGATCGGGCCCGCCCGGTGGCGTCGTCGACGATGCGCGGCCGGCAGCGTGTACCTGCGCTGGTCACCGGACGGCACGGCCTTCGACTACCTGCACGCCGACGATATCGTGGAGCTCCGGTGTTCGGGCCCTCGCGGCTTTGCCCGGCGTGACCGTCGTCAGTGCGCAGAGCGTGCTGACCGGGACGAACGGCTGGGTTGAGGCGACGCACTTGGAGCGATGACCGTCTTCGGCGCGAGGTCCGTTTGTCATCTGGACGTCACCTTCGCCACAGCGAACCGGCTCGTCGGTCGCTTCGAGGAGCTGGGCCTGCTCACGGGGATCACCGGGCAGAAGCGCTCGCGCGCCTACAGCTTCGAGCCGTACCTGGCGCTCTTCGACGACCGCGCGCACGCGGCCGACCAGCTCGTAACCGCCGGAGCCACAGAGACCGAATAGCCCGCCTCACATCCCGAGGTCGGGTCCCGGAAGGTCACGGGTGGGCCCTCGTCCGCTGAGCTGCGCGAGACTCTGCAGGAGGTTGGCGAGCTCGCGGTCCTCGTCGGCGCGCCCGGGGCGATCCGGCCGCGCGCGAGAAAGGAGTTCGTCACTGGCGAGCGTCTTGTTGTGTGAGCTGCTGAGGATCTCGTGGAGGCGTTCTTCGACCGGGTCGGGCTGGCGCTCGAGGCCCGGGAGTGGCCGCGTGTCCTGCGCGTTGGCGTGCAGGTAAAAGCGGGCGGTGTGGCGGTGGCGGCTGAGCGCGGTGTATCCCCATTGCTGGTAGAGGTCCTCGCTGCCGAGGACCAGGGCGTGGTCGACGGTCGCACCTTGCAGTGCGTGGGCGGTGGTGGCGTAGGCGTGGTGCAGGCCCCCTGAGTCGAGGTAGCCGCGGTCGATGGTGCGCTCGGCTCCGGTGTTGTCGGTGATGGTGAGCTGACCAGTCTGTGGGTCCAGCGCGGTGATCGTGCCGCGTGTCCCGTTGACGAGGTCGAGCTCGCGCTCGTTGCGCCGGCAGATGACCTGGTCCCCTTGCGCGAACGATCGGTGTGGGGCGTGGAGCTCCGCCTTGCCGAGGCGTCCTTCCCGGCGCATGTGCTGGCGGGCCCGCTGGTTGAGGTCCTCGACGTCGCCGCGGCGATGGGCGATCATCACTGCGTCCGAGCCGTCCTTCGCCGTCTGCCACCAATCAGCGACGAGCCGCTCGCGTAGCCGTCCGGCGGTCGGTTCGCTGACGATGCGGTCGTGCTCGCGGTAGGCGGCCGCCCACGCGTCGCGGTCACCATCGCGCAGCTGCGTGACGGCCTCACGGTCCCATGGCTCGCGTTGGCGTTTGACCTCGGTCAGCTGCAGCGCGCCCTGTTGCCGTGCGAGCGCGCGGTAGGCCCCGCCGGCCTCGATCTCCGGCAGCTGTCTGTCGTCGCCGACCAGGACGAGTTTGATCTCTTGCTCGCGCGCGTAGCGCGCGAGGGCATGCAGATCGCGGGTGCCGACCATCCCGGCCTCGTCGACGACCAGTACGTCCGGTGGGGTGTCCGCGTACTGGCTGATGTCCGCGCGCAACTGATGGATCGTCTGAGCGGGGATCGCCGTCTGCTCCTGCAGCTCGCGCGCCGCGCGCGCCGACAACGCGCATCCCTGGGCCCGTAGACCCGATTGCTTCCAGCCTGCGTGGGCGGCCTCCAGCGCGTAGGTCTTCCCGGTCCCCGCCGGCGCGCGAACGACGTGGACGCCTTCTCCGGTGGTGGTGAGCGCGCGCACGAGGTGCTGCTGCTCGTTCGTGAGCTCAGGGCGCGCCGCGAGCGCGGCATCCACAGCGCGCTCGTCGGCGACCCCCACCCCGGCGGTGGTCCGCTCACGCGCGTCAGTCAGGAGCTCGGCTTCGGCGCGGAGCATCTGCGGCGTCGAGTAGCGCGCCCCGTGAAGACCGTCGTCGTCGCTGAGCTTGACCGTGTAGCTGGAGCCCAGCCAGCGGTCGGTGAGCTCCTCGACCCGCGCGACCGAGGCGCCCTGCTGGTGGTGCTCGCACCATGCGCGGATCGCGTCACGCCGATCAAACGAGGCGTGCTCGCGCGTCACGCCGGTCACACCAGCGACCGTCGCGGCGGACAGCTGCAGGTCGACCGGGATGCGCTCATGCCACGGACGATCCCTGACCCGTTCAAGCGCCCGCGCGCTCAGGCCGTGCTCGCTGGCGCGAGCGCGCCACTGCTCCCGCAGCCGATCCACCGGAACCGCGTAATCCTTGCGCTTCCTGGTCTCCAGCGCCGCGATCTCCGCGGACGCCGGCGACGAGCGGCCATGCTCAGCCAGGTGCTCGGTGATCTCTCGGCGCCGGCGCGAGAAATGCTCGAGCACCTCCCGTGGGATCCCGGTGATCTCCGCTGAGCCCTTCTCCACCGGCCCCCACGAGACCCCCAGCGACCGCGAGAGCCCGTCCCTGAGCGCTGCCCTGTAGAGGTAGCCGGCGGTCTTCTGCTCGCGATACAAACCGCGCGCATCCAAAGCCGACCAACGGCCATCCGCCCTGACCGTGTTCGCGATCACCACGTGCGTATGCAGCTGCGGATCACCCGCCCGCGAGGTGCGATGACGAAACGTCGCGACCACCAAGCCATCCGCCTTCACGCGCAGGCGGCCGGCCTTGCCGCGGCGCGTGTACGCCGCCTCGCGCTCCAGGTAGCCGAGCGCCTGGGCGACCGCGACGTCATGCGCCTCCCGCACCGCCGCGACCGTCTCCGCGTCAGCGATGCCATACAGGACCGAGACGGACTTGGGGGCACTGAACGTCACATCGAACCCCGCCGTGTCCCCCTCCCCCTGCGACTGCCGCAGTGGCCGGCCAGCCCGCGGATCCAGGCCGCGCATCAGCTGCCCGAAGTCACCCTCCTCAACCTCGCCGGCGAGCCCGAGCCAACCAGAGCCAACCCCCGCCCACCGACCCTTCGCCTCTCCGGCGCCGGCGTAGTAGTCCTCGCGGCCCCGGGCGACCGCGTTGGTGTAATAGCGCCCCGCGTCCGGGCCACCAGCGAGCTTTGCGAGCGACAGCACATCTCTAAGTCGCACGAGCGCCCCAACCACCCCCCTGCGGGTGCAGGGGTGTGCCGGTTCTTGGCGTTGGAGGTATAGCCGGCGCAAGGGGTGGGTCGCTGTAGCGCCCGGTTGCCCGACATGCGAACCTGATGGGCCCCGCAGGCGCTGGGGGTCGGTGCCCGATCCGCCTTGATCTGTGGGAGGCTGTATCCGTGCCGACCTGGAACGTCGAGCTTCGTGGGCGGATGACCAACGAAGTCGAGGCCGCGCTCTGTCGCGATGGGATGGTCCCGGGAGGACTCAGCCATTCGCAGAGAGGCTCGGAGAGCCGCAGTGTCCGGGTCGATGCCCCGACAGCGCATGAGGCTGTCAAGCGGGCCAAGGCCGCGACGATCGGGTTTCCGGTGACAGTCAGGAAAGCCCTCGGACCGGTGTAGCGGGGTGACCGTCGCGCGCTTCAGTGCTGGTGGGTGTGCGCGGCGCCGAGCGCTTCGGGGGGAAGTCGCGCGACGAGCAGGCTGGCAAGTCCGGTTGTGAGGGGCACGGCCATGATCAGGGCCGCGGATCCGATGACGGTGGCCACGATCGGTTCGGCGAGTGTCTGGGAGTTCACGGCGTCGGCGAAGCCGAGCCCGCTGGCCCGTATCGCCAGGAGCAGCGGCAGGCTTACTCCGGCGTAGGCGAGCACGAGGGTGTGGATCGTGGCCGAGAGGTGGTCGCGCCCGACGGCCAGCGCGCCGCGGTACAGCGCAGAGGGGGAGGTGTTCGGGTTGGCGCGGCGCAGCGCCATCACCGCGGATGCCTGGGTGACCGCGGTGTCGGCCAGGACTGCGAGCGCGCCGATGATCATCCCGGCGAGCACGACGCCGGTCAGCGAGAGTGAGGCGTTCTGCTCTGTGAGGTACTGCGCGGCCTCGCCCGAGCGGCATCGGCATCCGTGGCGTCGTCCGCCGGTGCCGTGTTCGACGGCGGCCAGCGGTCTCCTAGGACCCGCGGCGAGCCAGCCGCTCGCCCCGAGTGCGGGTGCGTTGCAGCCGCGCGAAGACGGCGAGCCCGCCTAGGAACAGCAGGCCGGCGACGAAGAAGTTCAGGCGCAGGCCGAGGATGTGGTGCGCGGGGTCCACGCGCAGCAGCTCCTCGAAGATGCGAAACAGCGAGTAGCCGGCGACGTAGAGCGCGAAGAGCCCGCCGGGGTGGATCCGGCGGTGGTGGCCAAGCCAGACGAGCGCCGCCGCCAGTCCGAGGTTCCAGATGATCTCGTAGAGGAACGTCGGATGGAACGTGGCGTACGCCGCGTACCCGTCGGGGCGGTGCGAGGGTGAGATCCGCAGCGCCCAGGGCAGCGTCGTCGGTCTGCCGAAGAGCTCCTGGTTGAAGTAGTTGCCGATCCGGCCGATCGACTGGGCGACGAGCAGCGCAGGCGCAGCGGCGTCCAGAAAGCGCGGCACGTCGGCGCCGCGGCGGCGCAGCACCCAGAGGCCCGCGAGCGTCCCGGCCAGGATGCCGCCCCAGATCCCCAGCCCGCCGTCCCAGACCGCGAACGGCCCCCACCAGGTGTGCGGCGCCTGGTCCCAGCTCGTGACCAGGAAGTAGATCCGCCCGCCGATCAGCCCGGCGGGAACGCCGACGACGGCGACCTCGAGGACCAGCTCCTCGTTGCCGCCCTGGGCCCGCCAGCGCCGGCGCGTGATGAGGACCGCCGCCGTCACCGCGAACACGTACATCAGCCCGTAGACGTGGATGGTGAACGGCCCCAGGTGCAGGTTGTTGAACGACGGGCTCGGGATCGACGCGAGCAGTTGGGCGGTCGTCACGCAGCTCAGGCTATGCCGACCTCGCTGACACGCGCGTCACTCGCCCCAACCGTATATAGGAATGAGTCTCATACTCGTGTAAGGTGCGTGCATGCCCAGACACGGCACCGCCGCCCTGACGATCGTCGCCTGCCTCGTCGCCGCTGCCAGCCTCAGCGGTTGCGGCTCTTCGAGCACCGCCCAGGGCTCATCGTCGGCGCCGAAGGTCGTCGCGACGACGACGCAACTGGGCGACTTCGTGCGCGAGGTCGGCGGCAATCGGATCAGCGTCACACAGATCCTCAGGCCGAACTCCGACCCCCACGAGTACGAGCCACGACCCTCGGACGTCCTGAGCTCCGCCGACGCGAAGGTCGTCTTCGAGAGCGGTGACAACCTCGACGCCTGGATGGCGAAGATCATCAGCCAGAGCGGCGGGCACCCACGCGTCGTCGACGTCGGCGCAGCCGTGCCCACCAAGCTTCCCGGCCAGGCCAGCGGCCCGGAAGCCTCCAGGTATGACCCGCACTGGTGGCACGACCCGCGCAACGTCGAGGCCGCGATCCCGGTGATCCGCGACGCGCTGACCGCCCTCAACCCCAGCGCCAGGGACATGTACGCGCGCAACGCCGCGGGCTACATCACCAAGCTCAAGGCGCTGGACGCCGGACTGCGCAGGTGCTTCGCCAAGGTCCCGGCCGCCGAGCGCAAGCTCGTCACCGACCACGACGCCTTCAACTACTTCGCCCACCGCTACGGCATCGACGTCATCGGCGCGGTCATCCCCTCACAGACGACCCAGGCGCAGCCCAGCGCCCGCAGCGTCGCGGACCTCAGCACGCTGATCCAGCGCGAACACGTCAAGGCCGTCTTCCCTGAGAGCTCGATCAACCCCAAGCTCGCTCAGGCGCTCGCCCGCGAGACCGGCGCCGCGTCGACCTACACGCTCTACGGCGACACGCTCGGACCGAAGGACTCATCAGACGCGACCTACCTGACCATGGAAGCCGCCAACGCGGACGCCATGGTCCGAGGCTTCACCGGCGGAAAGCTCGGATGCACAGCCGCTCCCTGACGCTGGACGCCGGGGGGGCCTCACACATCAGCAGGTCAGCTGTGCGGCTGAACGTGACCAGCCGTCGTTGTCGCCGACCTGGCGACCGGGGTCGACGAGCCGCTCGCGATGAGCGACGAGGCGAGCAGCGCCGAAGCGAGCAGCCCGACGGTGATCCGCCGCATCCGCCGCGGCGTCACCCACGAGAAGTGCTTTGCTGCGATGTAGGAGCGGGTCCCGGTCGCCGCCGCAGTCGTACCCATCGCCGCCGCGACGCATTGGATGCACACGCCGCGAAGGCTAGCGGGGCAGCCGCCGGCGTGGGCAGCAGGGCCCGAAGGCGGCACGCCCGGATCAGCTCCACGATGCGGGAACCTGATCTCCCGCGAGGTGTTCTCGACTCACGCGATCCGCCGCTGATGCGTCACCGACGGCGAGCGCGGGCAACTCAGCGCCGAGGCCGTGATTCAGCGAGCAGGACGCTGAGGTCGTGGGCGATGTCGGCCGCGTCGAGCGGCTGGCGGGCCTGGTACAGGACGCGCAGCCGCCCGCGGCGATCGACCAGCCACAGGACGGCCGAGTGCGTGTCGTTGGCGTACCGAGGATCCTGGGGATCGACCCGGTACCCGTCCCACACCGGCAGCAGCCCTCTGGTCCGGCCGAGCAGGTAGTGGAAGTTGCCGGGTTCGTGCAGCCGCCGCAGCCAGAGGCGAGCGGCCTGTGGTGTGTCGTGGGCTGGGTCCACGGTGACCGCTGCGACGCTCACCTCGCGAGCCCGCGGACCAAGGCGCGTCAGCCCGTCACGCAGCTCGGCCCCGATCAGCGGACACGCGTCCGTGCACCGGGTGTAGAGGAAGGTCACCACGAACGGCCGGCCACGCAGCGCGCGCTCGTCGACCAGTTCGCCGCGCGCGCCCCGCAGCCGGAAGGCGGGTGCAGGACGGCCCGCGTCCTGCGCGGCCGGTGCCGGCCCGAGCAGGCCGGCGGCATGCGCGATCCCGCGGGGCGACCCGGCGAGCAGTGCGGCCACGATTGCACCCACCGTGCCCAGCACGCAGATGACGACGAGCACCCACAGATCACCGCGGCCGCGCAACCGCGCCCCGAGATCGTCGCGTGGCGATGCGCTCGGCAGGTCGCCCACCCGCCGATGATGTCACGGGGCGCATCGGTCCGGTGGCGGCCGGTCAGCGCGGCGAGGTGCGGTCCTGCCGTGCAGTGGGTGGCACCGGCGATCAGCGGCATGGACTGCCAGGGATCATATTCCGCCGTTCCACGACACGTCCTCAGAAGGCGGACCTTGACCTCGTGCCCCGTCGTACGTCGCACCCCCGTCGCAGAACCCGAAACCTATGGAGTGCTCGATGCTTGATCATCGCCTGAAGATCACCGCAGTCGTCCTCGTCGTCCTGGGCATCGCGGACGGCGCGTACCTGACCTACATCCACTACGCCGGGATCGAGCCGGTGTGCAGCATCGCCCACGGCTGTATCAAGGTGCAGACCAGCGAGTGGTCGAAGTTCCACGGCGCGCCGATCGCGCTGATCGGGCTGATCGGCTACGTGCTGATCCTCGGCTCGCTGCTGTTCCTGCCCGGCGACCTGGGCCGCGGCGCGAGCGCCGGCCTGAGCCTGTTCGGGTTCATGTACAGCGCCTACCTGAGCTACCGCGAGCTGTTCTCGATCCACGCGATCTGCCAGTGGTGCGTGCTGAGCGCGATCATCCTGACGCTGCTGGCGATCGTCACCACCTGGCGATTGCTGCGCTCACCGACCCTGAGCGGCGGGCCACCTCCGGTCTCCGCCGACGAGTCGACCCGGTGAGCCAGCGGTCGCCTGCACCGAGCTGATTGGGCACCGTGCCCAATGAGCGGATCAGCGTCCGCAATATGCGGGAATCCTCAGCCGGCGTCCGAACGTTCCGGAGGGTCAGGAAATAGCTGCAATTGGACTGGTTCCGACCCCTCCTCGACGCTCTCAGAATCGCGATTCACACGCGAGAGGTCGCTGGTTCGAAACCAGCGTTGATCTCCTGGCGCAGCGACGCCAAGTTGGGCAGCACCCCGACCATGGCCAGGATGTTCGCGCGCTCGCCGAGGACGGTGATCCGCGACCGGACTGCACCCAAGCGCACCCCATCGTGCGCGGTGGTCCAGGCGACCTCCGCAAGCTCCTCCTCGATCCCTTGTAGAGCCTCCAGCAGGTCGTCGAGAAGATCCAGCGCATCCTTGTGACGCGCGCTCGGGTTCGCCTTGCGCCACTCAGCCAGGATCGCCTGGCATTGCCGCTGGGTCAGGTCGAACTCCGCCGCGATCCGCGGCCACGACCGGCCACGCAACCGCGCCTCGACGATCCGGTCGTCGCGGGCCACCTTCTCCCTCGCGGTCAGGCGCCTCGTGGCGATGGCCTCGATGCTGGTCATGCAGGCCCCCTTGGTGCGAAGTTCAGCTTCACCCCTGAAATCGTAGGTGCGCCGGAGCCTGGCCCCACAGACGGATCTGAGCGCGCGTCGCGCCGCTCAGTAGGACGGGACGATGCTGCGTCCCATTCGCGTCCCAAACCCCTCCGAAACGGACCGAATCCGACCGAATCGGGCGGCCCCGTTCGGACTCATCAGAGGCGCGAATCCCTCGTGTCTATCGAGTGATCGGCGCTCTGAGCGCGCGACTGCTGAGGCGCTTCACACGCGAGAGGTCGCTGGTTCGAAACCAGCCGTGCCCATCCGGCGAGAGCCCCGTGAACACGGGGCTCTCGCGCTTTCACGGAGCAGCGCCAGCGTGTCGGCCTGCGACCGGCTCGGGCGATCCACGGCGTAGACCACGACGACCGCAACCTCACCGGCTGCCACGCAGCCTCGAAGATCGGCCAGGGCCGGACGGTCAAGCGTGCCGCCGGATTGCCCTGAGGGTCGCGGCGCCGCTGTCGTTTCCTATCGTGAGCCTGATGGTCACAGGATTCGCCATGACCGGGACGGTCGCGCCGCGGGCGCTGGCCGTGAACCGGTAGCCGCCTGAAGCACGGGTGGGCGCGATCCGCAGCTCCAGCCTCGCGCCACCGATCGTGCCCTCAAAGACGAACGCGCCGCGCCGCGTCGCACGGAACGATCCTGGCGGGATGGCGACCGAATACCCGCCGACGTCGAGAGTCACCGCCTCGGCCCTGGGGTCGATCCCGTCGCTCCCCGACCCGAGCGCAAAGAGCCCTTGGACCTCTAGCTTGCGAGGCCCGAGCTCGGCCCGGACGTCGAACTGCGAGAAGGTTGCTACCGGGTTCCGGAGGATAGAGGTGAACTCGGCGCTCGAGATGTTGACGTGGTCGAGAACGAGGTCGCCGGCGTCGGTCTGCAGCGCGTATGGGGCGTTGCACCCCGTCGGCCCGCCGAATCCGACGCAGGAGAGGGCGAAGCCCAGAACATCGAAGGAGCCCGCGAGATCGTAGGAGGTGACCGCACCTGTCGGGGCAAGAAGACCGCTTGGATACACGGGTTCCCCGGGGAAGCCGGCCTCGGTCGGGAGCGCGCCGTGCGAGCCGAAGCCGATGCCGTTGTTGGTGTTGTCGACGCTCACGTAGATGCCAGCAGACGGCAGAAAGGTCGCCTGAGCCAGGAGCGCGCGGCTCGCCGCGTCGAAGATCTGGATGGCCGCCGTCCCAGCCACGATCTCGTAGCCGCTGGCGCCCGGGATCGAGTAGGGCACGACGTCGTCGGTGTCCCCGTCGAACGTCAGGACGAAGATCGCATTGGTGAAGGAGACGCCGCCGAGGCTGCCCGAGGCGTTTCCGCCGTACACCTGCTCCATGTAGCGGATGGGCACCGCGTGAGAAGGCGCCGCGAACACTGCGAAAGAGGCCGCAAACGCGGCGAATGAGACCAACAGCGCGACGATGAACGTCGAGACCCGTCGGCTCATGCCGACGGACAGCTCCCCTACCGAGCCAATAACAAGCCGACGCACGGTGCACTCCTTGATGAGGTACCAGATGCCGTTCGGTAGGAGCGACTCTAATTCGGACGCGATCCTGCGGTCAAGTCCTCCGCCTACGCTTCCTCAGGGTTGCCCGTTCGGGCAACATCCAGCGGCGTTCTGATCAGACCGGGGCTCGCGCGGGTGGTGACTACGACGAGGGACAAGCGCTTCAACATGGACCCGGCCTCCCCTGGTGCGCGATCGCGTCCGGTGACGTGATCGCACGCGAAGGCATCTGACGAGACCAGCCGCCGAGCTTCCGATCGTGTGCAGGGCCTGGGCCCGGCAGTCGGGGGCGGCACGTGTTGCGGCGCCTCATCGTGGGTGCGGCGGAGCGACCGGCTCCGTCGTGATGCGGAAGACCGGGTGATGCACTGCGATGGCCTCGAACTCGCTCAGCGACGCGTGCTGAGCGACCGGGAAGTGCGCGCGCGCACCGGGCGCCACCTGGAGGTAGCGCCGCAGGATCGGTGGACGGTCAGCCGGTGCGACCTCCTCCAAACGGACCTCCTCGCGCTTGCCGTGGCGAAGGACCGCCCGCCCGCCAGCCGCACGGACGTTGGCGACCCAGCTAGCGCGCTCGCCGAGCATGGTCACCAAGTAGCGCTCGCCCTCGAAGTCGGCGATGACCACCGGGAGTGCGACGCGCCGCCCGCTTCGACGACCAGCGACCTCCAACGTCGCCAGCCGCTTCGGCCAGATGCCCACGGAGTGCAGCGCCGCTTGGCCGCGGTTGAGCAGACGCGCTAGCCCCCCGGGGCGTCCGCCCGCGTACAGACGGCGACGGGTGGCCGACGGCATCGGGCTCACGTGCGCACCTCGGGAGAGGCATACCGCCGCGTCCGCTGGGCGTGCTCCGGCGACTGCATGGCGCAAGTGTCCCGAACCCGCGGCGTGCCGGCATCCGCGGCTTCCACGCAAAGGTCTCCGTTCTGCGCCACAGGCATCGAGCTGGCGCGTCATGCCGGCTCGCGCTCGCGTACCGCGTGACCGAGCGCGGCAACGTCGCATCCGGGCTGCTCCTTTCGCCTGACAGGAGCACGCGCCAGGGCGACGGGCCGCGCTTCTCCTCTCCATGGAGGCTGTTGCACAAACCAATGTGGTCGACGAGCGCCGCGTTATTGCTCTCGGGGAGTCCCCGGAGGCTCTGAGACGGCCATATACGCGGTCGATCTTCTGGGCCCTCGCTCAAGAATGGGTTACGCAACACACTCCATGAAAGGCGACATCCCGCGGCGACTGGGTCGAAGGTGTTGAGCAACAACTATCTGCGCCCGCCCGGCGCGGATCCCAGCTGAGCCGACGTCGGCCAACGGAGAGATCCCGCGCCCAACCGGCCGTTTACCCGCGCTTTGCCGGGGGCTGTGAGGCTCCCGGGCCATGGACAGCGCATGATCGAGGTCGACCACGTCACCAAGCGCTACGGCGACACGCTCGCCGTCGACGACCTGACGTTCACCGTCAGGCCCGGCATCGTGACGGGCTTCCTCGGCCCCAACGGCGCCGGCAAGTCGACGACGATGCGCATGATCCTGGGACTCGATGCGCCCACGGCGGGACGGGTCGAGGTCAACGGCCGGGCCTACCGCGAGCTGCGTGCGCCGCTGCGCGAGGTCGGCGCGATGCTGGAGGCGCGCGCGATCCACACGGGGCGCAGCGCCTACAACCACCTGCTCGCGATGGCGCAGACCCACGGCATCCCCCGCTCGCGCGTCGACGCGATGATCGATCTGGTCGGCCTCGACGGCGTCGCGCGCAAGCGTGTCGGCGGCTTCTCGCTCGGCATGGGGCAGCGCCTGGGCATCGCTTCCGCGCTGCTCGGCGACCCGGCGACCGTCATCCTCGACGAGCCGGCCAACGGCCTGGACCCCGAGGGGATCCTCTGGATCCGCAACCTGCTCAAGAGTCTCGCCGCGGACGGGCGCACGGTGTTCCTCTCCTCGCACATGATGAGCGAGATCGCGCTGACCGCGGAGCATCTCATCGTCATCGGCCGGGGCCGCCTGATTGCCGACACCAGCGTCGCCGAGGTCGTCGCGGCAGCCTCGCGGGGCGCGGCGGTGCACGTCCGCACGCCCGACGCCGGGCGGCTGCGTGACGCGCTGGCGGCCGACGGCGTCGTGACGGCGGCCACCGAGCCCGACACGCTGGAGGTCCAGGGGCTGACCAGCGAGCGCATCGGCGAGATCGCCGCGCGCGAGGGCATCGTGCTTCACGAGCTGACGCCGCAGACGGCCTCCTTGGAGGACGCGTTCATGCGGCTGACCGGCGAGTCGGTCGAGTACCACGCCGCCGGGTTCGAACCCGACCGCCCCGACCTGGAGCCAGTGGCGTGAGCGCTGCCGCCCCGGTCGTCGGTGCCGCCCTTCCGGCGCGCGGCGGCGTGACGCAGCTCCGGGTCCTGCGCTCGGAGTGGACGAAGCTGTGGACGCTGCGCTCGACGCGCTGGTCGCTGCTGGCCGGCTTCGTCGCGATGGCGGGCCTCGGCATGCTCGTCGCCACCGCCCAGATGAGCCGCTGGTCGCATCTGGATCCTCGCGAGCGGCTGCGGTTCGACTCGCTGAACACCGCGGTCGGGGGCTACCACCTCGCGCAGCTCGCGATCGGCGTCCTGGGGGTGCTCGTGATCACGGGGGAGTACTCGACCGGCATGATCCGCTCGAGCTTCATGGCCGTGCCGCGCCGGCTGCCGGTGCTGTGGGCCAAGATCGGCGTCTTCGCGGCCGTCACGTTCGTGCTCATGCTGGCCGCGTCGTTCATCTCGTTCTTCGGCGTGCAGGCGATCGTCGCACAGCACCACCAGCAGCACGCACTGAGCGATCCCGGAGCGTTGCGCGTCGTCGTCGGCGCGGCGCTGTTCCTCACGGTCCTCGGCGTCATGACGACCGGGATCGGCGCGCTGGTGCGCAACACCGCCGGCGCCATCGCGCTGTTCGTCGGCCTGCTGTTCGTGCTGCCCGGGATCACGGCGATCCTGCCGAGCAGCATCGCGGACTCGATCAGCCCGTACCTGCCGCTCGACGCCGGCACGGCGATCGCCACGAGCACCTTCGACAACTCCCACCACCTCGCGCCCTGGACCGGGTTCGCGCTGTTCTGCGGCTACGCGGCGCTCGCGGTCGCGGCCGGCGCCGTGGGCATGCTGCGACGCGACGCCTGAGCGCCTCGCAAGCCGGCTACGGGAACACGGGTTCGAAGGCGTGCCCGGACCCTGCGGGTCTTCGCGGTCGAGACGTCGACGGTCTCGCTGCTGCCTCCCATGGTGAGCCGGGCGACGGTGCGCTCGTAACTCGTAGCCGCGGACCTGGTTGATGAGCTCGTAGCGCGAGTACACGCGCCCCGGCGTGCGTGACAGCGCCTCCAACAACCCCCACTCGGTCGGTGTCAGCTTGACCTCCGCCCCTCGGACTCGTGCTTCACGCCGCTCGCTGTCGATGACCAGCTCGCCACCCCCGTATGAACCAGGACCATCTGCAGGGAGCTCGCCGTGCCCGCGTCGAAGCACCGCCTGCACGCGGAGGACCAGCTCACGCGGGCTGAACGGTTTGGTGACGTAGTCGTCGGCGCCGAGCTCGAGACCTTGCACGCGGTCCGCTTCGGTGGCGCGCGCCGTCAGCATGAGGATCGGGAGGTCCCCGACCCGGCGCAGTTCGCGCGCGACCTCGTCGCCGGGCACATCGGGCAGGCCCAGGTCGAGCACCACGAGATCCGGCCGGGCACGACCGGCCATCTCGAGCGCCTCGGCACCGGACCCGCTCGTGAGTACGTCGATGCCCGCGCGTTCGAGGTACGAGCGCACGAGCTCGCGGATCTTGCGCTCGTCGTCGACGACCAGCACCAGCGGGCTCATGCGGCCGGGATCTCCCTCAGGCTCACAGCACGACGCGGCCGCGCTTGCGGCTGGCGAGGAAGATGCGCTCGAAGGCGATCTTGGCCCAGTGGGCCTGGGGGCCGGTCATGACGTGCGGGTGCTCGGAGGTTCCGAGGACGTGGTCGGCCTTGAAGATGATGCCGTTGTTGCCGGCGTCGAGGATGCAGATGGCCTCCATCTCGGACATCGGCATGGAGCGGCGCTCGCCGCCCTGCAGGTCGGCGGTGATGTTCTGGGCGGCGACCTTGGCCATGACCTCGCTCATCTGCCCGGTCTTGGGCACGCCGGCGGGGACGAGGGTCTGCTGCGGCGGGGCGATCGCGATGTCGACACCAGCGGCGTAGACGTCTTCGATGTCGGTGTGGCGGAACTCGTCGTTGACGGGGAGGAAGCCCATCGGGTTGCCCAGGCCCTCGGTCTGGCGGATCGCGTCGACGCCGGTGAACGGCGGCACGATCATGGAGAACGCGAACGGGAGGACGCGGCCTCCGTCGAGCTCGATCTCGCCGTCGCGGACCTGCGTGATGACGTTGTTGGGGATGCCCTCGATGCCGAGCTTGTCGAAGAACTTCTCGACTCGCTTCTGGGAGTCGGAGACGCCGCCGAGGCCGAAGTGCCCGAGGAACGGCTCGGCGGTGATGAAGGTCAGTGGTGCGACGTCCTGCAGGCCGGCCTTCTTGATCTGGTGCTGGGTGTTCAGGAGGAACTCGTAGGAGGCGCCGAAGCATGAGCCGCCCTGGGCGGTGCCGACGACGACCGGTCCGGGGTTCTCCACGAAACGCTCCCATGCATCGCGGGTCAGCAGCGCGTGCTCGAGGTTGCAGACCGACTGGGTGTGGCCGTCGACCGGGCCGAGGCCCGGGACCTTCTCGAACGCAAGTCGCGGGCCGGTGGCGAGCAGCAGGCGGTCGTAGCGGAGCTCCTGCCCGGAGCTCGTCGTCACCGTGTGCGCCTCCAGGTCGAAGCCGGTGGCCGCCTCGTTGATGAAGCGGATGCCCTGCTTGGCGTACATGGGGGCGAGCGGAAACGTCACATCCTTGGGCTCACGCATTCCGAACGGCAGCCAGATCAGCGACGGGATGAACGTGAAGTCTGCGTGCGGATCGAGGACGACGACCTCGTGCTGGGCGTCCAGGCGCTTGCGCAGTTCGAGCGCGGCGGTCATGCCGGCAAAGCTGGACCCGACGACGACGGCGCGCTTGGAACTCGAGGCGGACACGGTGCCGCCCTCCTTTCGCGAGACAGCAGGGCACCTCCAACGATCGTCGGGCGGGGGCTGACCCGCATCGGTCCTTACTACGAACGGGATCCGTAGTTCACACCCATACGCTCATACAACGGTGTGGTGGTACACTCCGCGCATGGATGTTCCGCACCCGCTCCCCGATGAGCTCGCCGAGCTGATCGCCCAGCGCTTCCGCCTGCTCGGCGAGCCGATGCGCATCAGGCTGCTCGACGCGCTGCGCGACGGCGAGGCCACGGTCGGCGAGCTGACCGACCGGCTCGGCGCCTCGCAGCAGAACGTCTCCAAGCACCTGGGCCTGATGCACCAGGCCGGGCTCGTCCAGCGCAGCAAGCACGGCACGTTCGTGCGCTACGCGATCGCCGACGAGGGCGTCTTCGCGCTCTGCGACCAGGTCTGCGGCGGACTGCGCCAGCAGATCCATGAACTCGACCAGATCCTCACCGGAGGCCTCGCATGACCAACGCAACGACCTGCTCCACCGACTCCACCGACTCGCGGACCTGGCCGCTGGAGCGCGTCCTGTTCGCGATGGCGGGCACGATGACGCTGCTCAGCGTCATGCTCGTCGCCCTCGTCTCGCCGTGGTTCCTGCTGCTGACGGCCTTCGTCGGCGTCAACCAGTGGCTCTACGTCGCCTTCGGCGCGTGCGGCGCGTCGCTGATCCTCAAGCGGGTCTTCGGCCTGCGCTCGGTCCTCTACCCCTCGGAGGTCGCGCGATGACCTCCCAGTTCGGTCCGATCGGCCGCCTCGGCCGCTACACCGCCACGCACTTCCGCGCCGTCGCGATCGCCTGGGCGCTCGTCGCCGTCGTCCTCGGGGTCCTCGCACCGCGGGTCGAGACGGCGCTCTCGGGCGCCGGCTGGGAGGCGACCGGCTCGCAGTCCGTCGCCGCACGCAAGGCGATCGACAAGAACTTCCAGGGGCTCTCCTCGAGCGCCCTGATGGTCGTCGTGCACTCGAACACGAAGACCGTGACCGACCCCGCGTTCAAGGCGGCGATCGCGCGCGCGTCCTCGACGCTGAAGTCGGACTCGCGCGTGAAGTCGGTCGTGCCGCCGCAGGCCGGGCATGTCGATCTCGCGTGACGGCCACACCGCGATCATCCAGGCCGGCGCCGCTACGGACTCCAACACGATGGTCCGCGCCGCCGACGACCTCAAGACGAGCCTCCACAAGCTCCAGGGCGACGGCGTGCAGGTCTCGCTGACCGGCGCGAGCGGGATGTGGTCGGACTTCAACACCGCCAACCGCACGGCGATGATGCACAGCGAGCTGATCTCCTGGCCGGTGACGCTCGTGATCCTGCTGCTCGCGTTCGGCTCGCTCGTCGCCGCCGGGCTGCCGCTGATGCTGACGATCCTGGGCCTGATGGCCTCCGCCGGGACGCTCTACCTCGGCACCCAGGTCCTCGACATCTCGATCTGGGCGATGAACTTCGCGCTGATGTTCGCGCTCGCGCTCGGGATCGACTACGCGCTCTTCATCGTCTACCGCTTCCGCGGCGCGCTGTTCGGCTCACACGAGGCCGTCGAGGACGCGGTCGCCGAGACGATGGACACCGCCGGCAAGGCCGTCCTCTTCAGCGGCGTGACCGTGCTGATCTCGCTGATGGCCGTGATGCTCGTGCCCTCACCGGCGTTCCGCTCGATGGCGCTGGGGATCATGATCGCCGTCCTCTTCATCCTCGCGGCCACGCTGACGCTGCTGCCCGCGGTGCTCGGCAAGCTCGGCCCGCGCGTCGACAAGCTCGCGCTGCCGTGGGTCCACCAGGGTGAGCACCGCTCGCCGCGGTTCGCCGCCTGGGGCGAGCGCCTGTGGCGCCACCCCTACGCGTTCGGCGCGCTCGCGCTGGTCGTCCTGATCGCGCTGATCGTCCCCGTCTTCGGGCTCAAGACCGGCATGCCGTCGATCAAGGTCGTCCCCAACGGGGACAGCTCGCGCACCGGCTACAACCAGGTCCAACAGGCCTTCGGCAAGGGCGCCCCCGGCGCCGTGCAGATCGTCACCGCCCAGGGCGACGCCGCGGCCGTCACCGTGGTGGCCAAGGCCGACCCCGGCATCGCCCGGGTCATGCCCGCCGTGCCGGGCGCCGGCGGCAAGGCGCTCGTGCAGGTCGTGCCGAACACCGACCCCTCCTCCAAGGCGACCGGCGCCACGATCGACCGGCTGCGCTCAGCACTGCCACCGGGCGCGCTCGTCGGCGGCTCCGTCGCCGAGAACCACGACCTCGAGGCACTCCTCTCGTCCAAGACGCCGCTTGTGATCGGCGTCGTGCTGATCCTCGGCTTCCTGCTGCTGCTGATCGCGCTGCAGGCCCCGATCATCGCCGCGCTCGGCGTGCTCACCAGCCTGCTCGCGACCGGCGCCGCCTTCGGCGTCGCCCGGCTGATCTTCCAGGAGGGCCACGGCAGCGGGCTGCTGGGCTTCGAGCCCCAGGGCTTCCTGGACGCGTGGGGGCCGGTGTTCTTCTTCGCGATGATCTTCGCGATCTCGATGGACTACACCGTGTTCCTGCTGTCCTCGGCCAAGGAGCACTGGGACCGCACACACGACCCCAAGGAGGCGATGGTCGGCGGCGTCGCGCACAGCGGCCGCGTCATCTTCGCCGCCGCCGGCGTGATGGTCGCCGTCTTCTTCACCTTCGCCCTCTCCGGGCCGCTGCCCCCGAAGGAGATGGGCGTCATCCTCGGCGTCGCCGTCCTGCTCGACGCGTTCCTCGTCCGGCTGCTGCTGGTGCCCGTGATCCTGCGCCTGCTCGGCCGCTGGGCCTGGTGGCTGCCCGCGACCGCTGCGCCGCGTCCTGCCCGACGTCCGCTTCGGACACGCCTGATGTTCGGCCTGCGCCGCATCGAGTCGATCGCCCCGCGCCACGCGTCGGATCGCTTCTTCACCGGCGAGATCGTGATCGTCGACGTCCGCACGACGTCCGAGTACGCACAGGTGCGCGTACCCGGGGCGATCCACATCCCCCTCCCAGACGTGCACAGCCGGCTCGGTGAGCTGCGCGTCGACCGGCCGGTCGCGTTCCTGTGCCGGTCCGGGCACCGCAGCGCGCTCGCCGCCCGCCGGGCCGCCAAGGAGCGCACCGGCGTCCTCAACGTGGCGGGCGGCATGAATGCCTGGCTCGCCGCCGGCCTTCCCGTGGCGCGCTGCCCGGTCTCTCGACGAACAAGGAGCACCCCATGACATTCGTGACCTTCATGAACAGCGCCGCCGGCCGCGCCGCTCGCATCATCGCCGGCCTCGCCCTCATCGTCGTCGGACTGGCCGTCATCGGCGGCACCGGCGGCATCGTCGTCGCCGTCGTCGGACTCGTCCCGCTCGGCGCCGGCCTGGCGAACGTGTGCCTGTTCGGCCCGCTGCTCGGCGCCGACCTGCACGGCGATGCGAAGGCGGGTGCGCGATGAGCTTCACCGCAAGCGCCCGGCGCATCGGGAACAGCCTCAGACACGAGGTCGACGTCAACGGCCGCCACACCATCATCACAGACGAGCCCGAGAGCCTCGGTGGTACGGACACCGGCCCCGCCCCGCACGAGCTGCTCCCCGCGACGCTCGCCTCGTGCATCTCGACGATGATCGTCCTGTACGCGCAGCGCAAGGAGTGGGAGATCGGCGAGCTGCGCGTCGACGTCGACTACGACTACGAATCCGAGCCCCGGTGCTTCGACGTGACCATCCATCTCCCGGACGGCCTCAGCGACGACCAGGTCGTGCGCCTCACGCGCGTCGCCGACACATGTCCGGTCCGCCGTGCGCTCGAGGCAGGGTTCGCCTTTGACGAGCGCATCAGCATCACGCAGTCCGCCGTTCCGGTAGGCACGGGGTGAGCCCAAGGCTGTTCGCGTCGCCGGCGGATGCCGCACGCCAGGTCGCCGGTCTGATCCGGCACGGCCGGGCGCTCGGCGACGCCGTCCTGCGTGGACGACTCAGTGCAGACGAGCGTGAACTCGTGGCGGTCGCCGTCAGCCGGGTCAACGCCTGCGCCGGCTGCACGTTCGTCCACGAGCGCTGGGCCCTGCGAGCGGACGTCAGCGACGACGAGTTGCGCGCGCTCGAACTCGGTGAGCTCCAGAACTTGGACGCGCGCAAGCGCGCGCTGGTCGCGTATGCGAGCGCTCGCGTCGAGGACCGCTTCTCCGAGCCCGTGCCCGCCGGCATGGCCGAGGCAGTGCACGCGAGCCTGACCCCTGGAGAGCTCGCCGCAGCCGACGCCCTCGCACGGGCGATGACCCTCGCCAACCTGACGACGAGCACCGCGGCGGCAATGTTGGCCCGCGTGCGCGGATCTGACCGGGAGACGGACCGTCGGCGCGATTCGGTAGGTGCCACGCGGGATCGGAAGGATTGAGCGATGAGCGTTGAAGACGAGCGCGGGTCGGGGTGCGCGCGGTGAGCAGTTCCTCTTCCGCCCGGTCGATGTGGGAGCAGCGCTACGGCGATGCTGCCTACCTCTACGGGACCGAGCCCAACGAGTTCCTGCGGGCGAGCCTGCCGCTGCTCCCGTCGGGAGCAGCGATGTGTCTCGCCGAGGGGGAAGGCCGCAACGCGGTGTTCCTCGCGGAGTCCGGCTACGCGGTGTCGTGCGTCGATCTCGCGGAGGCCGGCGTCCGGAAGACCCGTCAATTGGCGCAGCAGCGAGGGGTGGAGGTCGCAGCGTCCGTGGGCGATCTGGCGGTGCTCGATCTCGGTCACCAGCGGTGGGACCTGGTTGTGTCGATCTTCGCCCACATGCCGTCGGAAGTACGACGTGACCTGCACCGGCGCGTGGTCGCGTCGCTCAGGCCGGGAGGGATGTTCCTGCTCGAGGCATACACCCCCGACCAGCTCGCCCACGGGACCGGCGGGCCCGCATCCGCGGACCTCACGATGACCCTTGCCCAGCTGCGCGAGGAGCTCGCACCGCTGGAGTTCGTTCACGGCGTCGAAGTCGAGCGCGAGGTCAGGGAGGGATCCGGGCACACCGGCCTGGGTGCCGTCGTACAGGTCATCGCACGCAAACGCCCAGCTGACGACGCTGACTGAGCCACACTCAAGCGGCGACCCCGAGTGCTTTCGCGGGTGCCGCACACGGGTACCGCATGGCGTTGGACGTGGGTCAGACTTCGTGCCCCCCGTTGGGTCGTCTGTCCAGTCCAACCACCGGCGCGAACGGTCACGCGCCCGGCCGGCGCTGCCGAGGGTGGATCAGCGGCCTCATCCGAAGAGCACCGCGATTCGACTGGCGCCCGGCGCGGTTCACCACTGGACCGGGGGTCCGCGCCGGGCAGTCGCCTTCGCCAAGCGTGGAGTAGGCGGTTCGCGTCCCGATGCCACCCGCTACCACTGTGCGGCCGCGGGTGCGCTACCGCGTGTTGTTCGCGATCAGGTCGCTGAGCATCTGGTGCGCCTGCTCGCGTAGCTGCTCGACTTGGGCGGCCGGCGGGGGTTGTTCGATGCGACCTGCTTCGATGCCTGCTTCCCAGGCGCCTTGGACGAGGACGCATTCGCGGACGTACTGGGCGACGGGGACGCCGCGCTGTTCGGCGAGGCGGACGATCGCGGCGTGGAGGACTGGCGGCCAGCGGATCGTCATGGGGACCAGCTCAGACATGCGGCGAACCTATCAGCGTTCTGGTGGGTCGGCGGCGGGGGCGGTGGCGTACGCGCTACCGCCACCCTGCTACAACTCCGGTCGCTCCAGCCTGGACCCTGACGTGGAGATTGGACCCTCCCTGCCGCTGGGTAAGGGTCGGGCCGGGCCGCGCGTCAGCGCGGCCCGGCCCGGGAGTGACGACCAAATCGCTGCGCTGCCGATTCGCGTAGCCCGACTGCGGCGGGCACTACAGTCCCGCGCCGCAAAGTTCGCAGCATCCATTTCCAACCGACGGGAGTCCAGCATGCTCAAGGCCGAATCGACCGGGAAACACCGTGGTAGACCGGGGCGCCCGTTGCGGGCCTTCGTGTTGACGTTCGCGCTCATCAGCGGTGGCTTGCTGGCCGCGCTGGTGGGCTCGAGCTCCGCGCTCGCGGCAGTCGCCTACAACGCCATTCCGAGCCCGACGCCAGCGAACGTCGCGAGCCTGGGGTATGAGGCGACCTCGACCTCGGAGTTCGGCGGGCTGGTGCAACTGGCCGCCAACACCGGCAAGGACCCGGTCGTCAGCGTGCTGATGAGCAGTTGGGGCTGCGAGAGCGGCAGCGGCGTGACGTGCAGCACGACGCCCGGCGCGACGTTCTCTCATCCGCTGACCCTGAACGTGTACGCCCGCGGCCTCCTCGACGCGCCGGGCAAGTTGCTCGCGACGCAGACCAAGACCTTCGACATCCCCTACCGGCCCTCAGCGGACCCGGCGTGCGCGACCGGGGGGTGGCGCCCGGACAGCAGCGCACCGTGCGTCAGCGGCAAGGCGACGCTCGTCACGTTCGACGCGCTGAGCGTCCCGATTCCCGACGAGGTCATTCTCACCGTCGCGTACAACACGACGCATTACGGTGCGGCTCCGATCGGGGCGAGCGCATCGTGCTTCACCGCTGACGGTGGCTGCGGCTACGACTCGCTGAACGTCGGCGCCCGCGGCGCCACGACAATCGGTGCTCAGCCTCGCCCCGACGACGCCTACCTGAACAGCACATGGGCGGGCGCCTACTGCCCCGGCGGCACGGGCGGCACAGGCGCGCTGCGCTTGGACGGCGGCTGCTGGACGGACTACCAGCCCAACTTCATGGTGCAGACGACCGACCCCAGCGGACCGACCGGAGCGACCGGGGCGACCGGCGGGGCAGGCGCGACCGGAGCCACGGGCGTGAACGGCACCAACGGCGTCAATGGCGCTGCCGGCGCGACCGGAGCGAATGGGACCAACGGCGTCAACGGCGTCGTCGGCCCAGCCGGGCCCACGCGCGCAAGCGGCGCAACAGCCGGCGCGTTCGCCGGCATGTTCGTGCTGTCCTCCCGCCTGCACGGCTCCACGCTGCTGCTCAGGCTCAAGTGCCCGAAGGGCGCCGGCTTGTGCGCCGGACGCGCGCGGGTCTCAGCAGGAACCGCGCGAACCTCAAACGTGATGTTCGACGCCCGCGCATCGCAGAGCATCCGCGTGCGCATCCACCTGAGCGCCGCGGTGCGCCGAGCGGCACTGCACCACGCGCTGCACGCGACGGTCCTGAGCACCAATCAGCAGGGCCAGTCCAGCCTGAAGAGCCGCCTGATCAAGGCCGGCTGAGCCACACCCCGGGCGGAGCAGCGGCCAGTGCACCGCTGCTCCGCCCGGACGGCTGCTGCTCGCCTGAGGAACCAGGATCGCCCACACCGTCAGGCCGGCGAGCAGATCAGCGCGCAGCCACGACCGCTGATAGCCCCAAAGCGAGGGGAAGAGGAAGCGCGCAACACGACGTGGCGACCGGCGTGTGGCCGCGACCGCGCCGTCGCGCGCAGGGGGCGGAGAAGTCATCGTGACCCCGGCATTAGGCCACGCTATCCGGACGCGGCCTTCACCGGATTCGAGCCGTTCGGCCGTCGAGGCGGTGAGCAAAGCGGGCCGCAAGCCGCCTCCTTGTGGCTCAGGCAGGCGTCGAGGAGATCGGAGTCGGAGCGTTCTGCCCGCCTTCCAGCTGCTTGTTGAGCCTGCGCAGCTCCCAACCGGCGCCGATGAACAGGATGCCGCGTAAGACGAGCACGATCCCGATGATGATCGCGACGGTCTTCAAGCCGAGGTCCGGCCAGGCGAGGATCACGATGCCCGCGAGCAGGTCCAGCAGCGCGATGGCAATGTTCCCGCCGCGCCCCTCCTGCGAGGAGAACGCGGATACGAACCTCACGACGCCCGCGACGACGAACCACACGCCGACGATCAGCGTGAACACGACGAGCGTGTCGTACGGATGCTTGATCAGGATGAGCCCGGCGATCGCGCTGAGCACGCCGACGAGCGCGATCAGGCCGCGGCCCTCGCCCTTGCCGAAGATCGAGGCGATGATCGCCAGCACGCCGTCGACCAGCAGGAAGATGCCCACGATCACGGAGATCGTGCTGAGCGCGTGCTCAGGGGAGGCGATGAAGAAGACGCCGAGCCCCAGCACCGCGACGCCGAAGAGGACGAGCAGCCACCACAAGCTGGTGAGGGGACGCGCCTCCTGAGCAGTGGTCTTGGTCGTGGACATCGCAGGCCTCCAGAGCGAACGGGACGTGTGCGTGCCGTGACATTACGAGCGGCGGGCATGCGAGCCATCGGGGCCAACTACGGCCAGCATGCGCCGTGAACGCGTCAGCCCGAGAGGATGCCTCCGCCACCGCCACCGGAGGAGCCGCCGCCGGAGGGGCTTCCACCACCACCGGAGGGGGGGCTGCTGCTGCCGCCGCCCGTGCCGCTGCCTGTGGGCGTGACGGGCGCAGGCTTCGGCGTCGTGGGCGCCGCGGCGAGCGCGGGCACGACGACGGTGGGCGCCGGGCGGCCGACCGTGACCGTCCGGATGGGGACCGGGTCGACGGCGGTTGCGCCTGCGCTCTTGGTGCCCGAGCCGCCGGCGAGCGCGTAGGCCGCGCCGAACGCCACAACCGCGGCGACCGCGATCCCGATGACGACGTACCTCAGCACTTGGTGACGCGTCCCGAGGGCTGGATGCAGCGGTCGACGCGACGGAAGTTGCCGCGGCGGATCTCGTACCGCGCCAGCTTCCCGATCGTGCCGCGCTGCGTGACCGCCACGTCGAGCCGCGAACCGGCGCGGATCGCCCGGCCGACGAGCTCGGAGAAGCTCACTGAACGCGACGCGCCGGCACGGTGGGAGCGGGCGCTGAAGCCGCACGACGGCTTGCAGCTCACACGCACCGCTGCACCACGCGCCGCCGCGGTGACCTTGAGGCCCGTTAGCACGATGCCGGTCGCGGTCGGCGTGGCGTTGAGGAACACGTTCGGGTTCAGGCGCGGAGGACAGCCCCCCTGTGCCTGGACGCCCTTCACGGTCGGGCACTTGTCGACGACGTCGAGCACGCCGTCGCCGTCGCGGTCCGGGAAGAACTCCTCCGTGATCTCCATCGGGCCACCGAGCGGCCCGGAGCCCGAGTCGATCCCGCCGACCTGGATCGTGTAGTGCCGTCCCTTGGAGACCGAGAGGAAGAGCTCGTTGGAGATCGAGTCCCCGGCCTTGCAGTCGACCTCACCGGTGATCCTGCCGCTGTGCAGGTCGTAGGTGTAGGCCGCCATCACGGTGGGGAACCCTGCGACCTGGAGGTGCAGCAATCCCGTGACGTCCGGGTGCAGGTCGTACCACACCGTCTTGCCGAACATCCGGTTCTGGCAGGTGAGGTTCTCCGCGCCGCCGCCGGTGCCGTGCTCCGGCGCGAACAGGTCGCTCTGCACGGTCGCCTCGCTGGTGTCGGTCTTCGCGCCGATCTTCTCCGGGTTGCCCCGCGGCAGCCGTGTGCCCGGGGCATTGAAGCTCAGCGACTTCCAGTAATCGTCGTTGACGGGCGGCGCGGCGGCTGCCGCGGCCGGCAGCACCGCGAGCACGAGCAGGGACGCGAGCAGGTTGCGCATCATGGCTGGACCGTCTCCTTTGCGATGGTGGTCATCGGTATCCGTAATCCTGGAGTGCGGTGGTGGTCGCTGCGAGCCGGAGTGCCGCCTGGCGCGCCTGCGCCGACGCCGCACGGTAGGCGCGCGTGTCGTGGGCGGCCGCTGCCGCGGCAAGGCTTCCGGTAGGCGGCGGCGCGCGCGCTCAGGGCCGACGCGATCGCCGCATCGGCCGGCGCGATCGCAAGCGGAGCGTTCAGCCGGCCGGCGGCCACTCGCGCTGCGCTCGCCGCTGCGGCGAGCGCGCGCGCCGGCGCGACCTGCTGCACGGACGTCTGCGCGGCGCCGAGCCGCGGGAGCTGCGTGCGCTCGGTGGCCGCGAGGCGGCCCAGCAGCTGCGAGAGAGCGCGCGCGTAGGCGGCATCGGGCTGCAGATCCGTCGCGGCTCCGTCGACCGTCGCCGACGAGACGATCCGCTCGCAGCCCGTGGTCACCGAACGTGGGGCGTTCACCGGGGCGCTGCAGACCATCGCCACGCGGCCGCTCCTGGTCGGGACGATGAAGAGGGTCAGCGCCGTGCGGCCGCCGCTGGGCCGCAGGTCGGCGTAACGATAGGCCTGGGTCTTCTCGAGCTTCACGATCTGCGCCGGCGACGGCTCTGTGGTGAGCTGCGCGCGCAGACGGCTCGGGAGGAGCGCGACGGACGCAGGGAGCAATCCTGCGAGCATCGCCGCGTCTGCCCCGGCGGCCCCCGTCGGAGCCAGCGCGACCGGATCGGCGAGCGTGACCCCGGGAACGGCAGCGGACCCCGCGCCCGTTCCCCAGGTGGAGGGGAAGCTCACCCGCAGCGGCCCGCCCGTGGCGACGTTGGTGGCCTTCGGCTCGCCGGTTGCGCCGGAGCTGCCGAGCCGCGAGCCGGCGAACGCCGCCGCCGCGATGATCACCACGCCCGTCACGAGCGCGGCCGCGAGTCGCCGCCCCTGGCCGCGCGTGTCCGCGGCGGCGCGCTCGGGCGCGGGGGCCGCCGCGGCTGCGTCGGCCGCCGCGCCCCCGTTCGCGTCGGCCGTCGGCGGCGGCGCAGCAGTCGCGGTGCCCACCGCGAGGATGGGCGCCGTGGCCACGCGCGTCGGCTGCCCGGAAGGCGTCTGCACGGCTGCGCGGGTCGGGGGCGCGGCCTGGGGCTCCGCAACACTCGCAGCGACCGTCGCCGCATGCGCGAAGTCGCCGCAGGACGCGTAGCGCTCGTCCGGGTCCTTCGCCATCGCCCTGGCGAACACGGCGTCCAGCGCGGACGGCAGGCCCGGTTGCTGCTCGCTGATCTTCGGTGGCGGCTCCTGGAGGTGCGCCCAGAGCACCGCCACCTCGGTGTCGCGCTTGAACGGCACCGAGCCGGTGAGGCATTCGTAGATCATGCACGCGAGCGAATACTGGTCGCCGCGCCCGTCGGGGCTTCCCTCGATCTGCTCGGGAGCCACGTAGTCGATCGTGCCCACGAACGTCCCGGTGGCGGTCAGCGCGATCGCGTTCGCCGTGTCCTTCGTGAGGCCGAAGTCCGTGAGGTAGCAGTGGTCTGAACGCTCCGCGCCTGCACCGGAGGTGACGAGGACGTTCCCGGGCTTCACGTCGCGATGGACCAGCCCGCTCTCATGGGCGGCGTCGAGCGCCGCGCCTACCTGGGAGGCGATCTGCAGCGCCCGGTCGACCGGCAGCACCGGCTGGGCGCGCAGCACTTCGTGCAGGTCTGTGCCGCGGACGTAGCGCATCGTGATGAACAGCAGCCCGCTGTCTTCGCCGGCCTCGTACAGCGGGATGATGTTCGGGTGATCGATCGCGGCCGCGAGCCGCGACTCGGACTCGAATCGCACCCGGAACCCCGGGTTGTCCGCGAGCTCCGGCACGAGGACCTTCAGTGCGACCTTGCGACCGAGCGAGAGCTGCTCGGCGAGGTACACGACGCCCATCCCGCCACGCCCGAGCACGCGCTCGATGCGGTACCCCGCGAACTCCGAGCCGGCCCGAAACCGGTCACCGTCGTTCATTGCGCCTCTGGACCATGGTCGAGTGTGGTTGTACCACGGTTCAGCGGATGATCTCCCCGCCGCGCAGCTCGACGCCCGCGAGCGGGATGCGCGCCCGGCGCCGGGGCCGGATGTGAAGACGAGTGTGGGCATGGTCCTGGGCGAGAGCTGCGGGAGCCCCGCGCAACGTGAGCTGCTCAAGGTCGCCGCTGTCTGGCCGCGGCGACCTTCGCGCGCGCGAGGTAGCTCTGCCCGGCGCTGACGAGCACCGTCCGCTTTGCGGTGAAGTCGCGGACGGAGACCTTGCCGGTGACGACGCGGGTGAGCGTGCCGTCACAGCGGTCCTGGGTGAGCCACTTCGTGCCGCGCACCGTGCCGGCGCTGTGCTTGCCGACACTGCGGAAGTGCGCACCCGCGTCCTGGCCCCAGAGGCTTCGGATCACCGTCGGCTTGTGCCCGCTCGGCTTCTTCTTGGCGGCCCCGGCGGCCGTCCCCGAGCTCGCCGAGCAGCCCTTGAAGCTGCCCCCCGTCAGTGCGAGGTCGGTGGTGGCGATGCGCGCGCGGCGCTGCTTGAGGGCGAAGATGCCCTGGTAGAACGTGCCCTTCTGAAGGCCGCCGATCGTGCCCTTGCTGGCCGTGACCGCGAGCGCTCCGCGCTGGGCGTCGATGATCGACCCGACCGGGACGTACGCGGCGCCCTGAAGCGGGACGAAGCCCTTGCCGAGCGCCAGGAGCTGAGCGCTCCTGGCGTCCCCGGCTCGCGCGGCCGCGGCGCCCCGCGGGTACTTGATGTACACGGGCCCGTTCGGCAGGCCCGGCCCGGTGACGACCCGCACGTCGAACGTCCTGCCGACGATCGGCGCGCGTGAGCCGTCGCTCGAGTCGCAGGCATCGCCGAAGCCGTCCTTGTCGGCGTCCGCCTGCGTCGGGTTGGCGTTGGCCGGGCAGTTGTCCGTCGCGTCCGGCACACCGTCGCCGTCAGCATCCGGCGGGCCGGGCGGAGGCGGTGCGACCGGCGGCGGCGGCGGCGCCATGCACGACGAGCTGACCGTCAGCGTCAGCGGCGCGCTCGTGACGCCGTTCTGGAGCACCGTGATCTGGTGTGGGCCCTCCGTCGGGATGTCTGCGAGGAACTCCATCCCCTCGGAGGAGAGCGCGCCGGAGCTGGAGGCCGGCGAGCCGTCGATCTGAACCTGTGCGCCGGAGAGGAAGCCGCTGCCGTTCACCCGGACGACAGCCTGGCTTGCGGGCGGCACGCAGCTCGGGACGAGGCTCGTCGGGTTCGCCGACGGGACCGCGTCGCTGTTGCTGATCTGGACGTCGTCCACCAGCAGCCCGCGGAAGCCGTTGTACAGATCGTCGACCGTGTCGAAGCTGATGCGCACCTGCACCGCCGGCTGGCCGGCGGCGCCGCTCAGGTCGACGATGTACGGCTGCCAGGATCCAGGCGTCTCCAGGCCGTTGTTGGAATAGCTCTGCTCGTGGGTGCTGTTGGGGTTGCTGGGCGGGTTGAGCGTCGCTGCCGTCGTCCACGTCTGTGCCCTCGTCGACGGTGTACTCGACCTTCATCAGGTCGAACCCACTCGTGTTGACGCCCTCGATCTCATACCACCCGCGGAAGGTCATCAGTGCGCTGGGCGCCGCCCTCAGGCTGAAGACCGGTGAGACGAGGGTGCCCGACTGCGGCGACGTCGACGTGCACCCGTTCTTCGTCGCGGTCTGGTTGTCGGTGATGCTGGAGAAGTCGGCGCCGCAGAAGGTCCCGGTCGCTGCCTCCCCGAACCATGCCGCGTTGCTGCCGCTGTAGGCCTGCGGCAGGTTCCCGCTGTCGGGGAGCGTGACGAGCGCCGGGTTGATCTGCGGGATCACCGCGAGCTTCTGTGGGTCCGTCTGGACGTGCCACTGGCCGGTGGCGGTCCAGTCGCCGCCGAGGCCGCCGCCGAGGCCGCCCTCGAAATCCTGGCTGACCACCGTCGCCGCGCGCGCCCCGGCTGCGCCGAGGCTCATCATCAGCAGGCTGATCGCCACGATCGCGAGCGCCGCCGCCGCCGGCCGCAGGCGCTGGACGGGACGTCTGATCGGACCGCTCGCCTGGACCACCCCTCGTCCTTCCCCCCTCGTTCGGGCATCCGGCCCGAACATCGTTCCGCGAGCTTAATGCACCGGCGCCCTCACGGGAAGGTCAGCTCTCGGGCACCTCGGCAGGCGGGGCGGGCGCGCGCGAGGCGACGAGCCCCCAGACGAGCAGGCTCCCCTCGCGGCCCCGGACGTCCATCTCGCCGACCTCCTCGAGCTCCCCGGCGGGCGCGGTCAGCCGTTCGCGCGTCGCCTCGGAGAGGAGCAGCTGGAACGGCGTGTCCTTCGTCATCGATTCCAGGCGCGCGGCGGTGTTCGTCGTATCGCCGACCGCGGTGTACTCGAGCCGGCGCGTCGAGCCGACGTTGCCGGACATCACCGGTCCGCTGTTCAGCCCGATGCCCATCCGGAACGGCGCTGCGCCCTGCTCCGCGACCCACGCGTTGAAGCGCGCGAGCCGCTCGCCGAGCATCTCGCGGGCGGCCGCGAGCGCGCGGTCGGCGTGGTCCGCCTGCTCGAGCGGCGCCCCGAACACGGCCATGATGCCGTCACCCATGTAGGCCACGAGCGTCCCGCCGTGGTCGAGGATCGCGTCGCTCATCTCGGTCAGGTACCTGTTCAGCGCCGAGATCACCTGGTGCGGGTCCAGCGGCTCGGCGAACCGGGTGAAGCCGCGGAGATCGGCGAACATCACCGTGCTGTCCAGCCGTGAGCCTCCGAGCCGCAGGTCGTCGTCGGTGCGCTCGACGACCTGATCGACGACCGCCGCCGGGACGAACCTGCCGAAGAGCTGACGCACGTGCCGGCGCTCACGGGTCTCGGTGACGTACCCGACGAGCAGCGCCCCGGAGCCACCGACGATCAGCGCGGTCAGCGGTCCGGTGACCTCGACGATCCTGCCGCTGTTGAACGCGATCTGGACGTTGACCAGGAACACTGCCGCGATCAGGAGCAAGCTCACGATCGCCGCGAGCAGGAGATTGACCGACCCCGGGCGCAGCCGCAGCAGGATCAGCGGCGCCACGACGGCCATGAGCGTGACGAGCAGGGTGTTGATCCAGGCCGCAGCGGGGCGGAGCGGGAAGTCCCGGATGACGGTCGAGATCGCGTTCGCCTGGATCTCGGCTCCGGACATGAGGTCCTCGCCGGTGGTCGACGTCGGGTGCACGTCCTGCAGCGAGGGCGCCGAGGGACCCACGACCACGATGCGGCCGCGAAACAGCGCCGGGTCGAAGCGACCGGCACGCACGCGCCAGAACGGGACGCTCGGGATCGTGCCCGGCGGCCCCGCGTAGTCGATCGTCGGCGTGCGGTCCGGGAGGCTGGAGCGCCGCACCGGCGTCCCCGCCCAGGCCCCGACCGTCTGGATCGCGAAGCCGCGCAGGCCGCCGACCTGAAATGGCAGGCGGCGGATCACCCCGCCGGGGTCGTTCGGCAGCAGCGCCTGGCCGGCCACTGCGCCGATGCGCCGCAGGTTCGCGTCACCGCCCAGCACGTTCGTGCTGCCGTCGGGCGCGGTGATCGTCGTCGCGAACACGACGGGCCGCGCCTCGCCCGCGGCCCTGTAGAGATCGAGGTCGGCCGACAGGTCCTTGGAGGCCTCCGTGAACTGCACGTCGTAGGCGATCACCTTGGCCCCGGCAGCGTGCAGGCGGCGGATCACGTCAGCGTGAAGCCGCCGTGACCAGTCCTGCCAGCGCGGCAGGTGGTCGAACGACGCGTCGTCGATGCTGACGATCGCCAGTCGCGGGGGCGGGGGCTCGGCGCCGCGCACCGAGAAGCGGGCGTCCAGCGAGTCCAGCTCGAGCCGGTCCAGCGCCGACGTCGCGGAGACCGCGAGCCCACAGCAGACGGCCGACACTGCGACACCCAGCAGGAGGAGCGACCGTCTCTGGCTGCGACCCATGGCCACAGGCTCACCCCACCGCCGGCATGCGATCGAGCGTACCGACTATTCTCGCGCGCGTGAACTCAGCTCCTGGAAGTGGAGCGCCGGATGCGCTGCACCCCGGAGCGGTGCTGGCCGAGCGGTTTCAGGTCGTTGGGGCCATCGGCTTCGGCTCGATGGGGGCCGTGTACCGCTGCGTCGATCGTCGCGACGGCTCGGAGGTGGCCATCAAACGGCTGCTCGATCAGACGCAGGAGTCGCGCTTCGAGATCGAGGCACGGCTGCTCGCCTCATTGCGACACCCGCGGATCGTCGGTGCCCGCGAGTACTTCACCGATCCGTCGGGTGACTTCTTCTCCATGGACCTGGTGAGTGGCCCGAACCTGGCGGAGCTGCTCGAGCGCGACGGCGATCCCGGCCTCCCGCTGGAGGACGTGCTGACGTACGTGGAGCAGGCCTGCGAGGCGCTCGATTACGTGCACCGCCAGCGCATCGTGCACCGGGACATCAAGCCGCAGAACCTGATCCTGGCCGAGCGCGGCGTGATCCTCGTGGACTTCGGCGTGGCCCGTGAGCTGGACTGGCGGTCCGGGACCGCCGGCGTCGGCACGCCGGGTCTGATGGCACCCGAGGTCTTCGCCGGTGGCGCGGTCAGTGACCGCAGCGACATCTACAGCCTCGCCGCGACGGCCTGGACGCTGCTCAACGGACGGCCGCCCGGCTACACGCGCCGCGGGTCGCTGAAGGGGGTGCCGCCATGGGTGGAGCAGGCGCTGCTGCACGCGCTCGAATTCATGCCGGAGCGACGGACGTCCTCGGCGGTGGCGCTCGTCGCCGACCTGAAGCGCCGGATCGAGCGCGGCCGGGGCTCCGATCTGGCGCTCAGCGTGCCGGACGACCGCCGGCCGGCATCGCTCGTCGAAGCGGTGGTGCGGACCGCGGCCGGCGTGTTCGATGCCGCGGCCGCGTCGATCGCGCTGCTCGACGAGGCCACCGGCGAGGCCGTCTTCCGCGCGGCCTGGGGTGCCGGCGCGCGCGAGATCGTCGGTGTGCGCCTCGCCCGCGGCCAGGGGATCGCGGGCGCCGTGCTCCTCGCCGGCGAGCCGATCGTCGTGCCGCAGTGCCGCTCGGACCCCCGGTTCGCCTCGCAGGTCGCCGCCGGTACGGGATACGTGCCGGTGACGCTCCTCGTCGTGCCGCTCCGCCGTGGACCGGAGGTGTTCGGCGTCCTGTCGCTGCTCGACCGCCGCGACGGCACGCCCTATGGCGCGGACGACGTCGGTCGCGCCGAACTCTTCGGGGAGCTCGCCGCGATCGCGGTCGGGCTCGGCCCCGGAGCGCTCGCGCGGGACGAGGCCGGGTAGGGCCCGGCTACTGGCCGAGCGCCAGCCGGTCGGCCAGCGCCGCAGGAAGGCCGGCGGCCCGGATCGCGGCGGCGGCCCCCTCGATGTCGTACTCGGTGCGATGCCACGTCGCGGTCCACGACTCGAGGTCGAGCTCGAGCCAGGCCGCGCGCGGGTCGCCGTCGCGTGGCTGGCCGACGGACCCCGGATTGAGGATCCACTGCCCTTCGCCGATGTCGAGCGTGCTGCCCGCCGGACGCAGCGCGCCCGAGGCGGGCTCCTCATCCGAGCGCTGGAAGGAGAGCGCGACGTGCGAGTGGCCGACGAGCGCCACGCGCCGCGCCTGTGCGTCCATGCAGGCGGAGGCCTGGCGCGCCGAGAGGACGTACTCCCAGATCGGGTCGCGCGGCGAGGCGTGGTACAGCGCGACGGCGTGCTCCAGGTCGAGCGGCTCGTACTTCCGGAGCGTGGCGATGCACTCCGGGCCCACCGTCGCCCGGGTCCAGCGGACCGCCTCGGCTGCACTGTGCGAGAACTCGCTGACGTCGAACGTGCCGAGGACCGCAAGGTCGTGGTTGCCGACGAGCATGGCCGAGGCGCGCGCCTCGACCGCCTCGACGCAGGCGTCGGGTTCCGCCCCGTAGCCGACGAGGTCGCCGAGGCACCAGATCTCGTCGGGAGGGTGTGCGTCGATCGCGGCGAGCACGGCTTCGAGGGCGTGGCGGTTTCCGTGCACGTCGGAGATCACGGCCACCCGGCGGGGATACTGCGGTCGGTTCCTCTGAACTGTTGTGGTGGTCATGCGCCGCCCCGGCCGCTCGGTACCCGTGGTGCCTCCCGGCGCCGCGAGCCTACCCGCATGGGCGACCCGGTTGCAGGAGAATGCCTCGAACCACTACGCCTCGACGAGCGCGTCCTGCCGGCCTGAGCGCCGCGGCACGGCGCTCGGGAGCATGAGTGACAGGAGCCCAGCGGCGAGCACGAATGCGACGGAGGCCCAGAGGCAGGCTTCGAGTCCCTTCCACTGATAGAGCAGGCCGGAGAGCAGGGTCCCTGCAAGGCGCCCGCACGCGTTGGCCATGTAGTAGAAGCCGACGTTCATCGCCACCTTGTCGCCGTCGGCGTAGGCGAGGATGAGGTAGGAGTGCACGGCGGAGTTCAGCGCGAAGACGACGCCGAACACGATCAGACCGCCGACGAGCGCGGTCGTGGGATCGAGACCGGCGCCGAGCGCGATCGCGATCGCTGCCGGGAACGCCGCGAGCACGAACGCCAGGCGCGCGGCTGTCCTGCCATCGGGGGCGCCGTGTTCGGCGCTGCGCTGGCGGACGAGCCGGGGTGCGGAGGCTTGGACGATGCCGTAGCCGATGACCCAGATCGCCATGAACGTCCCGACCTGCCAGAAGCTCCAGTGCAGAACGGTGCGCAGGTAGACCGGAAGGCCGACGACGAACCACACGTCGCGCGAAGCGAACAGGAAGATCCGGGCGGCGGCGAGGATGTTGACCGCCCGGTTGTTGGAGAACATGTGCTTGAACTTGGCCTTGCGGTCAGCGCGTCCCAGTCCCCCGTGCATGAACGGGATCGTGAGCAGTAGCGCGACGAGGACCATCGCAGCGAGCAGGAGCATCGCGGTCTGGAAGCTCGTGACCGTGAGGAGCAGGCCGCCGATGAAGAAGCCGACGCCTTTGAGCGCGTTCTTGGAGCCGGTCAGGATCGACACCCAGCGGTACAGCGCGCCGGGCGCGTCGTCGGCGACGATGAGCTTGACCGCGCTCTTGGAGCTCATCTTCGTGAGGTCCTTGGCGATGCCCGATAGCGCCTGCGCCACCATCACGTACGAGACGGCGAGCCAGGCGCTTGGGGCGAGTCCGAGCATCAGCAGCGCAACGATCTGTACGACCAGGCCCATCACCAGCGTCGACTTGAGGCCGAACCGCGCAGCGAGGAAGCCGCCGACGAGGTTGGTGATGATCCCGAAGACTTCGTAGAAGGCAAAGACGGTGGCCAGCTGGAACGGGGTGTAGCCGCGCTCGTAGAAGTAGAAGAGGACGAGCACGCGGATCGCGCCATCGGCGATCGTGTCGGCCCAGTAGGCGGCGGTGACCAGCACGTAGTTGTGCAGATCCCCCTGACGGCGTGTGGTCGTGCCCACGGTCACGGTCTCAGCCGAGGCTCTGTGCCACCGTGCGCGCGAGGTCGACCAGGCGGTTGGCGTAACCCCACTCGTTGTCGTACCAGGCGAGGATCTTCACCTGGGTCTGGTCGGTGACCATGGTCGAGCGCGCGTCTACGATCCCCGAACGCGGGTCGTCCTTGTAGTCGACGGACACCAGTGGGCGCTCCTCGTAGCCCAGGATGCCCGCGAGCGCTCCTTCGGCGCCGGCGCGCAGCAGCCCGTTGACCTCGTCGACGGTCGTCGGGCGCTCGACCTCGAAGACGCAGTCGGTCAGAGATGCGTTCAGCAGCGGCACCCTCACGGCGAGGCCGTCGAGCTTGCCCTGGAGCTCGGGGAAGATCAGGCCTATCGCGGTCGCCGATCCGGTGGTGGTCGGGATCAGCGACACGCCCGCGGCGCGTGCTCGGCGCAGATCCTTGTGCGGGGCGTCGACGATGGTCTGCGTGTTCGTCAGGTCATGCAGGGTGGTGATCGAGCCGCGCTGAATGCCGAGTCCTTCGTGGATCACCTTCACCACCGGCGCAAGACAGTTGGTAGTGCAGGACGCCGCGGTGAGGATGTCGTGCATGCCGGGGTCGTAGCGATCGTCGTTCACGCCGACCACCAGGTTGAGGGCGCGACTGTCCTTCACGGGGGCGGCGACGATGACCTTGCGCACTCCGCGCTCGAAGTACCCAGCGAGCGTCTCCGGTGTGCGGAACGCCCCGGTGCATTCGAGCACTACCTCGACGCCGAGTTCGTCCCACGCGACCGCGCCGGGGTGGGCGACGGCTGTGTAGGTGATGTCGGCACCGTCGATGGTCAGCTGATTGTCGGTGGCGTGCACGTCGCGGTCCCAGCGTCCGTGCACGGAATCGAAGGTGAGCAGGTGCGCGGCTGTGGTGCTGTCGCCATGCAGCTCATTGATGTGCGCGAACGTGAGTTCCGGCCCGCCCCAGGCTGCGCGCAGCGCCAGGCGCCCCATGCGACCGAACCCGTTGATGCCAACGCGTGTCATGCCGCTCCCTGCGAGATGTCGTGGTCGATGCTGCTCGCGTCCAGCAGGCGCACCAGCTTGGTCACCCGGTGCGCGATGTCGTCGCGGATCGCGCGAACCTCGCTGACCGGGCGGCCCGCGGGGTCCTCGAGTTCCCAGTCGATGTAGCGCTTGCCGGGGATGTAGGGACACCGATCCCCGCAGCCCATCGTGACCACGACGTCGGCCTGATCGGCAAGCTCGGTGGTCAGTCTGCGTGGTCGGCGCTGGGAGAGGTCGATGCCGACGTCCCGCATCACCGCCACAACCTCGGGCTGCAAGCGGCCTGCGGGGTCGGCGACCGTTCCAGCGGACAACGCGCGATGGCGGCCCGCGGCGGCCTGTTCGAAGAGTGCCGCGCTCATCTGAGAGCGTCCGGTGTTGCGTAGGCAGACGAAGAGCGCAGTGGCCATACGAAGCTTGTCAGCGGGCCAACTGGGCGGGCGTCGGGTCAGCGCGCACCTCGGACCCCGAGCCCCCCACGGGGGCCTGCGGCCACCAGCGGCGGCGCAGCCACAGTGCGACGTAGACCAGTGCGACGAGTACGGGCACTTCGATCAGCGGGCCGACGACACCGGCAAGCGCCTGGCCTGAGCTGGCGCCCCAGACGCCGACTGCGACCGCGATCGCCAGTTCGAAGTCGTTGGAGGCGACGGTGAACGCCATCGTGGCGGTCTTCGGGTAGCCGAGGCTCATCGCGCGACCGACCGTGAACCCGAGGATCCACATGATCAGGAAGTAGGCGAGGAGCGGCAGCGCGATCCGCGCGACGGTGAGCGGGTCGGCGGTGATCGCGTCGCCCTGGATCGCGAACAGCAGCACGATGGTGAAGAGGAGCCCGTAGAGCGTGATTGGCGCGATGCGCGGGATGAACCGCGTCTCAAACCATTCGCGTCCGTGCGTGCGCAGTCCCCAGCGGCGGGTTAGGTACCCGGCTGTCAGCGGGATGCCCAGGAAGATCAGCACGGTGCGAGCGACCTCCCAGATCCCGACCTGGAAGCCCTGGGTGTCCAAGCCGAGCAAGTTCGGGAGGGCGTTGAGGTAGAACCAGCCCAGCAGCGCGTACGCGACGACCTGGAAGATCGCGTTGAAGACGACCAGGATCGCGGCGCGGTCGTTGTCCCCTCCAGCGAGGTCGTTCCAGATAAGGACCATCGCGATGCAGCGCGCCAGGCCGACGACGATGACCCCGGTGCGGTAGGCCGGCTCGTTCGCCAGGAACAGCCACGCGAGCGCGAACATCAGCGCCGGGCCCACGACCCAGGAGAGGAACAGCGAGACGGTGAACATTCGCCGGTCGCCCTCACCGCGCATCTTGCCCATGTCCTCGTAGCGCACCTTGGTGAGGACCGGATACATCATCAGCAGCAGCCCGAGCGCGATCGGCAGGCTCACGGTCCCAACCTTCAGCATGTCCAGGAAGTCGTTGAGGCCGGGGATCAGCGATCCGAGCGCGAGGCCGGCTGCCATCGCCAACGCGATCCACAACGGCAGGAAGCGGTCGAGCGTCGAAAGCCTGTGCAGGACGTCCTGCTCATCGCGGCGGATCTCTCGACCGGATCCGGGTGCGGACACCATGAGTAGGACAGTATCCATTGACAATCGTCGTTTCAATCTGTATTTGTAGATTGATGGCCGTCGATCTGGAACTAACCCCCAAGCAGAAGCGACCCAATGGCGCGCCGTGTTGCGAGCCGGTCGTGTACCCCGACGTGGAACGCGAGCAGGCGCTCCGGATGGCGGAGGTGGCCAAGGCGCTCGGCGACCCGATCCGCCTGCAGCTCGTCGACGTCCTGCGCAGGCACGCCGGGAAGGTCTGCGTGTGCGAGCTGGTACCGCTCTTCGAGATCTCTCAGCCGACGCTGTCCCACCACCTCAAGAAGCTGCGCGAGGCGGGGATCGTCGACAGCGAGCGCCAGGGCCTGTGGGCCTACTACTACGTCCGTCACGACGCCCTGAAGGAGCTGACGACATGGCTGAGCTGACCTCCTCCCAACCGCCCTCAACCTGCTGCGCGCCCGAGGCGCAGGCCGCATGCTGCGAGCCCGTCGCCAAGGACGCCTGTTGTGGGGACAGCCGCCAAGACCGCGATTGCGGCTGCGCCGTCGGCAGGACGATCGAGGGCGACATCCGAGAAACCGTGCGTGAGAGGTACGCGGCTGCGGCGCGCCAGGCCGTCGACGCGGCGAGCTGGGACCGCGAGGCGAAGTTCGACGTCGCCGACACCGGCACCCAGACGTTCGGCGGCACGCTCTACGGTGAAGAGGGAAGCGGCGCGACAGTCGCCGCAGTGAACGCGTCGCTGGGCTGCGGCGTCCCGACCACGGTCGCCGATCTGCACGAGGGTGAGATCGTTCTCGATCTGGGCGCGGGCGCGGGCGCTGACGTGCTCATCTCCGCGCGCCGTGTCGCCCCCAGCGGCAAGGCGATCGGTCTGGACATGACGGACGAGATGCTCGATCTGGCCCGCGCGAATGCCGCCGAGGCGGGCGTCGAGAACGTCGAGTTCGTCAAGGGGTACATAGAGCAGCTGCCGCTTCCAGATGCCTCGGTCGACGTGGTGATCTCCAACTGCGTCATCAACCTCTCCGGCGACAAGCCGCAGGTGCTGCGCGAAGCCACGCGCGTGCTTCGCCCCGGCGGGCGCTTCGCCGTCTCGGACGTCATCGCCGATCCCGACATGGACGAGGCGACACGCGCCGACATGGCGCAGTGGACCGGGTGCATTGCGGGTGCGCTCACCGAGCAGGAGTTCCAGCAGGCGCTCACCGCCGCCGGGCTGGTCGATGTCGAGATCCGCGAGACCCACCGTGTCCACGAGCACGCCGCCTCGGCGATCATCCGCGCCAAGAAGCCTGCATGAGCGACGAGCTGCAGCTCAACGACCCCCAGACGCTCTACCGGCGCTGGGAGGACAGCCAGTGGAACCCGTTCACCATCGACCTGGCGCGGGACATTGACCAGTGGCAGCGGCTCGGTGAGGAGCAACGCGGGCTCCTTCACTTCGTGCTCTCCTCACTGATGGTCGCCGAAGAGCGCATCACCACCAAGTTCTCCGGCCTGGTCGGCGCCCATGGTTCCGAGGAGGAAGCGACCTTCCTGGCCACCCAGCAGGTCGACGAGGCGCGCCACATGCAGTTCTACGCTCGCTTTCAGGACGAGGTCGTCGCTGACCCGGCCACCATCGCCGCACATGTGCAGCGCGCCAGGGAGAGCGTCTCCGATGCCTTTCGCCACATCTTCGACGTCGCGCTGGTGCAGGCGCACGAGCAGCTCGTCGCCGCACCTGCAGACCTGGCGGCCAAGGTCCGCTTCGTAACGATCTACCACCAGGTCCTCGAAGCCACCCTCGGCCTGACGACCTTCAAGTTCTCGACCGACTACCTGAGCCGCGAGGGCCTGCTGCCCGGCTTCGTCGAGGGCTACTCACTGATCCACCGCGACGAGACCCGCCACATCGGCTACGGCGTCTGGTACCTGCGCGAGACCGTCCGAGACCACCCCGACGCAGCCGACGTCGTGCGCGCCACCCTCCGCGACCTGCTGCCCTCGGTCGCCGAGTCGCTCAAGCCGCCCGGCGGCGGCGCCTCGAACGTCTTGGGCGTTACCGAGGACGATCTGCGCGTGTTTGCCCTCGACGGCCTCACCCGCCGACTCGAGATCATCGGGGTCCCACTCGAGACGGTCTTCGCCTAGAAGCCGTCCGACCGATCCCGCAGTCCGGCATGGCCGTGTCGGCCCTCGGATACCCCGACCTATTCGCGCTCGGACTGGGGCTCGACTTCGGTGGGGCCGTGCTGCTCTCACAGGGCCTCCTGGCGCGGCCCGAGCAAGCGATGACGCCGCGGTCGTTGTAGCCCCTGAGGCGCGACGCGGCCGGTGACGAGCACTCGTCACCGGCCGGATCGCTGCGCCTGGTGCGTCTACTTGATGCCGACGCTGGTCAGCGCGGTGTTGCCGGCGCCGTCCGTGATCATCACGTCCGCCTGGACCGGCCTCCCCGGCTTGCGTGTGACTGTCGGGCCGTCGGCTGTCGTGCCGTCCGAGAATGTCCAGTGGGCGGCGACGGTATCGGAACCCTGGCCACCCACCGCGCGGGCGGAGAGGCTGACCTTGCCGAACCTGATCTCCTGGTCGACGGCCGCCGTCAGCGGCGGGTCGATGACCACGGTCTCGGTCCAGCGATAGGTGTTGCCGAGGTTGTCGGTGACGCTCGCCTGCACTGGGTATGTGCCCGGGCCCGGGAACGCGTGCGTGAAGCGCGTCTGGTTGGGACGCGTCTCGACGGCGCCGTCGCCGAAATCCCAGCTGACCGCGTTGTCACCCTGGGTACCGGCGGTCGATCCGATCGACGTCGACGCCGAGCCGGCCGCCTGCGCCTTCTTCGCCGTCGCGTAGAAGCTCACAGCGGGCTCGTCGGACTCGAGCCGGTTCGGGTAGAACTGGATCGTCGGCTTGGAGAACGCGTCCGGGTCATCCTTCTGCGCGTACGCCAGCTCAGCCGTCGGAGACAGGCCGAGCACCTCGCCGGCGGCGCGGGCCGCGTCGACGTTGTCCTGGGCCAGGTGCGAGCCGACGTTGTACTTGGCGAAGTCGCTCTGGGCGAGCTGGGCGGGTGGGTAGACACCAGCGCGCGCGTCCCAGTAGTAGCCGAGCTGGTCGCCGGCGTGATCAATGATGTGCACGTCGCGGATGCCCCGGGACGACGCGTACGAACGCTGAATCGCCTCGGTGACCTCCGGGAACGCCTCGCCAGGGGCAGTCGCGTACAGCTGATCGCCGACGCGGGCGACCGTCGACGACGTGCCGATGCGCGGGCCGGCTGCGAAGTACGGCGTGGTGAGCGAGCGGTTGATCGTGAAGATCTTGCCCACGGGACGCCAGTCCCAGGTTCCGGCGAGGCCGTTCGACGCGGGCTCGGTGAGCGGGCCCGGGCAGCCGATCGGTCCGCCGGGGTGGTTGCACGACATCGCCGCGAGCAGGCCGGTGTTCTCGGCGGCTGTCGAGAACGACGACGTCGCCGCGGTCAGCGTTGTGTCGGTCATGCGGCGCGCATGGGTGAGGGCGCGCGTCAGCGAGTTGGTGATGAAGCGGCCCTGCTCGGCGACCTCGTCGTAGGACGGGTCGGCGCCGATCCCCTCCTGGCGGCCGAGCGTGCCCATTGCGATGACCGCGGTGCCACCGAGCGTCTCGCTGAGGCGATCACGCACATAGCCCGGGTAGTCGGCGGTGAACTGGTTGTTGCCGGCAGCCGTCGAGTTGTACTGGTCGGCGTGGACCGGGACATCGGCGTAGACCGCGACCGTTGCACCGGTTCTCGGCTTGCGTGCCCAGAGGATGGGCATGTGGGTGTCGACGGAGAAGCCGGCCATCTGGTCGGTGCCCTGCACCTGCGAGAGCAGGCCGCGGATCGACCCTGTCGCCGTCCACAGCTCCGCGTCGCGGGCGTTGGACTCGGCCTCGAGGACCGCCTGTACGGCGGCCTGCTTGACGCGGTGCAGGTAGGCGGGGTCGGTGTGCCCCCAGATGCCCTGGATCGTCGGCGCGGCATGGTCGTGGGTCGCCGACACGACGACGTTCGCGGCGCTCACGTCATAGCCGCGGTCGGCCAGACCGGCAGCGGCCTCGCGGCGTGCGTCGTCGGCACCGTCGCCGGCGTTCGGCGCCTGGTAGGCCGCGAACCAGCCCTGGGCGTCGACCGACACGAACGTGACGGCCTCCTTGCCATGTCCGACGAAGAACGCGCGCACCTGCAGCGGGTCGTGGACTCCTCCGGTCACGCTGTAGCCGGAGCCGTAGCCGCCGACGTCCATCGGCTTGTCGGGCGAGATGTCGACGACCGCCGTGCCCACACGGAACAGTGCGTCATCGGGCTGTGCCCGGTCTTTGGCGGCAGGCGTACCGGGCTGCGGGCCCGGGACGGTGGCCGGTGGGGTCGAGCTGGGCGAGCCGCTCGGCGAGTTGCCGGCGGCTGACGCCGACGACACGCCCGCGAGGGCGATGAGTAGTGCTGTCGCGGCGCTAGCGACCGCGACAAGGGGACGGCGGAACACGGAGCCTCCTGTGGACTGCGCGCCGGCATGGCGCGCACGCTGGATCTGGGTGACGCGGCGCCGTCATGGCGCCGCCAACACACTGTTGTCGGCTCGCCGTGGCGGCGAGCACTTCAACGACGTCGGGCGCGCCATCGATGACGCACCTTGGGACCACTGCAGCGTGGCGGAACCATCGCCCCCGAGCCAGGGGACGCACCACAAGCTTGTTGTGACCCGTCACAATCGCCTGATCGAGAACGTCCCGGTACCGATGGCGACGCTCGTCGCGCGTGTCGACCGCGACCAACTGGCCGCGATCATGCTCGGCGCGTTCCGCGACGAGATCCCCGGTTACGCGCGGCTGCCGGAGTCGGTCATCCGAGGGCAGATCGTCGAGATCATCCGGCTGAATCTCGATCTGTGCCTGGACTGGGTCGCCGGCGGCTTCCCACCCGCGCACGAACGCTTCGACGAGTTCCGCGCGTCCGCGATGAACCGCGCGAACGAGGGTATGCCGCTCGAGGACCTGCTGCACGCCTACCGGATGGGAGGGACCGCGGCGTGGCGCGCGCTGGTCGCCGAGGCGTCCGCCGACGAACGCGCGGCGCTACCCGATGCGGCCGAGCTCGTGATGGAGTATCTGGACCAGGTCTCGGGCACCGTCGCCGCGGCGTATCTGGAAGAACGCCTGCACCTGGTGTCCGAGCAGGAGCGGGCGCTGCGAGGGCTGCTCGACGCGCTGCTGCGCGGCACCCGTCTGACCGCCCGCGACCACGAAGTCGCCGAGCGCCTCGGTTTCCCGATTGCCGGCAGGCTCGTGGCCTTCGCCGCGGCGATCCCGGGAGAGCTTGCGCGCGCGCACGCGCGCGCCGCCGCGATGTTCCGCGATGCCGGCGCGCTTGCGCTCACCGAAGGTGACCGCGTCGTGGGCGTCTCGGCGCCCGGTAGCGACCCGGCCCGTGCCATGCGCTCGGACGCGCTGATGGTGGTCGACGTCGAGGTGCCGCGCGAGGAGCTGGCGGACAGCCTGGCCGACGTCAGGCTCGGGATCGAGATCGCGCTGGGAGCGGGCCGGACCGGGACCGTGCCGCTGCGAGACCTCGCGCTCGAGTTGCTCCTGGCACACGCTCCGCGCCAGGCAGCGGCACTGCGTGAGCGCGTGGTCGGTCCGCTCGGCGCGCAGGACGGTGGCGCTCGCGGTGATCTGCTGCGGACCGTCCGCACGTACGTCGAGTTCGGACGCGATCGCCGGCAGGCGGCCGACACGCTGCACGTTCATCCCAACACGCTTGATCACCGCCTGCGCCGGGCGCGCGAGCTCACCGGCCTCGACCTCGACGACCCCGACGACATGGCCATGATGGTCCTCGCCCTGCGCGAAGCTCGGTGAACGGGCCGTCGTTGTCGCTGCGCGGCGCAGCGGATACGGTCGACTCGCTGCGACCGAAGCGCGCCCGCACCGCACATGACTCCCCACCGCCCGCGCGGTAGCTGCGGACGACGGATGAAAGTCAAGTGCTGTTGTCGGTGGGGGGTGCGCGACGAACCAGCCTGAGCCGGCGTCCGGGAATGTCGCCGAGGGTACGTCCGTTCTAGCTCCCCGTCGTGAAGCCGATGACACGCTCGACCCGCCGGCCGTGGACGCGGATCCTGGAGCGGCACACATAGCGACCGGAGCCGATCTCGTACCGGTGCATGAGTCGGCAGCGCCACCCGCGCAGGCGCGACGGCACACCCCGCGCCGCGATGAGCTTCCTGCGGGCGGCGCGGCACGAGATCGATCGCGCCGTGATGTCGAACAGCCCGTCGCCGCTGTTCGGCGTAAACACGATCGTCGCGCACCGGTGCGGAGCATTCCGCGCGCCTGCCACACCGGTTCCCGGCGCGAGCGCCAGCGCGCAGACCACGGCTGCACCGACCAGAGAGCGGGCACTCCACCGGATCCAGAGACGATTCGTCGCCGCACACCCCACGACGAGAAGGATCGCCGACACCTTGAAGGGCGGCATCCGTAGTGCGCCGTCGGCCACCCGGATCCATGCACGGCCGCGTCAGAGCCGGCGTGCGGGAATGTGCCCGCACGCGAGACGCCGCTGTTGGCCCCTATGACGGGGGGCAGGACGGCTGGGCGGACCGAGTCTGCGGGCTTCCGCGGATGGCTGGGCCGGGGGTCTGGCGGGATGCTGGCAGGTGATGTCCGGCGTTGTTGAGACCGATCGTCTGACCAAGTGCTACGGGCGAAAGCGCGGGATCGAGGCGCTCAGCCTGAGCGTCGGTGCGGGCGAGATCTTTGGCTTTCTTGGCCCGAACGGTGCTGGCAAGACGACGACGATCCGCACATTGTTGGACCTTCTGCATCCGACCAGCGGCCGTGCCCGGGTCTTCGGCCTGGACAGCCACCGGGACAGCCGGATGATCCGGGCGCGCCTCGGGAACCTGCCGGGCGAGTTCTCCTATGAGAGCCACATGACCGGACGGGAGCTGCTGCGCCTGTTCGCCCAGCTGCGCGGCATGCAGGGGCTCGGGAACGCGCACGTGCTCGCCGAGCGCTTTGAGGCGGATCTTTCGCGGCCGCTACGGGAACTCTCGCGCGGCAACCGCCAGAAGGTCGGCCTGATCCAGGCCCTGTTCCACGAGCCCGAGTTGCTGATCCTCGACGAGCCCACTGGCGGGCTGGACCCCCTGATGCAGGAGGAGTTTCTCGCGCTCGTGGCCGAGCAGCGCGAGCGCGGCACGACCGTGTTCCTGTCCTCGCACGAGCTGGACGAGGTCGAGCGTGTCTGTGACCGCGTCGGGATCATTCGCGATGGGCGCCTGGTCGGCGTCGAGGACGTGCAGGAGATGCGCGGGCGCGCGTATCGCAACGTCACCGTGCGGTTCAGGCAACCAGTCGAGGCTCGCGCGTTCGAGCTGCTCGGCGGCGTGGAGAGCGTCGAGGTCGACGGCACGACGCTGCGGTTCCGTGTGCTCGGCGACCTCGACGCGATGATCAAGGCGATCGCGCGCCACCCGGTCGCGGACCTCGAGATCGCCCGTCCCACGCTGGAGGAGTTGTTTCTCAGCTACTACGACCGCGGCGGGAGCACATGAGCGTCGAACTCGGTCAGGACGCTGGAGTGGTGACCACCCCGGTCACGCCGCCCTCGTGGCAGCGGTCGCTCGCGGCGGTGGTGCGCAGCGGGCTGCACTTCGAGCGGCACGCCCCGCTCACATGGGGCGGCGGGCTCGGAGCGACGTGCGCGCTCGTGGCCGCGATGTGGCCCTCGGTCGCCGACTCCATCGGCAAGGCGGTCGAGAGCTACCCGGCCGGCATCAAGCAGGCGTTCGGAATTCAGGAACTCAACAGCGTCGAGCAGTACGTCGACGTGGAGATGCTCAGCCTCGTCGTGCCGCTGGCGCTCGCGTTCTTCGCCGTGCGCTGCGCCATCGCGGGCCATCGTCGGGGCCGAGGAGCGCGGGCACCTCGACGCGATGCTGTCGCTCCCGTTGTCGCGGCGCGTGCTCGTCGCCGGGTCGTTCATCGTGACCGGCCTGGTGCTCGGCGATGATCCTGGTCGTCATCTGGGCGCTCACATGGATCACCGGAGTCATCGCCGGCGCCGACATCTCCGCGGCGACGCTCGCCGCCGGTCTGGCGAACGTCTGGCCGCTGGCGATGGCGTTCGCAGGGTTGGCCATCCTCGCTTCGGGCTTCCTGCACAGACCGGCGACCGTCGTCGCCATCGCAACCGGCACGCTGGTCGCGATGTACGTCATGGACCTCGTCGGAAAGATCGCACCCGACGCCAGGCCACTGCGCACGCTGTCCGCGTTCCGCTACTACGGCTCAGCGATCCAGAACGGCATCGACGTCAGCCACGTGCTCGCGCTCACGACAGCCGCGATCGTCCTCACCGCGATCGGGGCCGCGCTGTTCGAACGCCGGGACATCCTCTGAGCCCTGCCAGCCGCCAAACGGCCGGCGACGCGAGCCGCAGCGATCCCGCGCTCTGCTCCAGAAGACGACGGTCCGGGTCGGAGAGGTCCACCGGCGCCACGCTCTGCTGCCTTCGATAAGGGATCAGGAGGAGGCAGGTGGCACGTGGATCGCGGTCTCAGGTTGTGGCGATGCCCGAGAGGTAGCGGGTCGTGACGCGGGAACGGGGCGTGCCTTGGAAGTGGCACAACCTGCTACTGAATGCGTGAGGGACATGATCGAGCAGACAGCGATCCACCACCTGGACTGCGGGACGATGTGCCCGCGCGCAGCGGGCATGGTCGGCCTCGTCGACGAGCGCGGCGGGCATCTCGTCGCCCATTGCGTGCTGATCGAGGCCGGCGACGGGCTCGTCCTCATCGACACGGGCTACGGCACTGGCGACATCGCGGACCCGCGTCGTCTCGGTCCCGCGCGCTGGCTGCTGAACCCGCGGCTGGCCCCGGAGCAGACCGCGGTGGCGCAGGTACGCGCGCTCGGTCACGACCCTGCCGACGTCCGGCACGTCCTCGTCACCCATCTCGATCTCGACCACGCCGGCGGGCTCGGCGACTTCCCGCGCGCCGCGGTGCACGTCCACGCGACCGAGCTCGAGATCGCGCGCCGCCGTCCGGCCGATGTGCGCCTGCGCTACCGGCCCGCACAGTGGGCGCACGGGCCGCGCTGGATCGAGCACCAGCCGAGCGGCGAGTCGTGGTTCGGCTTCGAACGCGTGCAGGTTCTCGGAGCCACGGGCGCTGAGATCGCCATGATCCCGCTGCACGGACACACCGCGGGCCACGCCGGGTACGCGGTCAGGAGCGGCGACAGCTGGCTCCTGCACTGCGGCGACGCATACCTGCACCGCGACGAGGTGGCGACGCCGCCGGTCTCCACGCGCGGGCGGCGTGCCTACCACCGCGTGAACTCACACGACGCCCGCGCGCGGCAGGAGAACGCGCTCCGCCTCTCCGAGCTCGCGCGCGACCACGGCGACGAGGTCACGCTGTTCTGCTCCCATGACCCGGTCGAGCTCGAGCGGATCGCCTGAGCCCAGCGGCGGGAGGTCATCGGCCGGCGCTGGGCTACGCCCGGGTCATCGTCTCGACGCGCTCGTGGAACACCCGCCAGCGGCGTTCGTTCTCGTGGACGAGCGTCGCGCTGTGAGCGGCGAGGTCGGCGGCGTGGTCGAGCAGCTCGGATGCCGAGAACACGTACGCCGAGGCTCGGCGCTCTGCGGCGAGGTCGGCGCGCAGCGCCGCCGGGGTGAAGTCGACCTGGCCGAGGATGGTGAGCGCGCGATCGATCTCACGAGCGGCGAGCAGCGCCAGGGAGGCGTTCTGCCAGTCATTGCTGATGATGCGGTGGCGCTCGGCGAGCAGGTCGGCCAGGCCTGGGTAGGAGATGAGCGCCTCGGCCACCCCCCACGCGGCCTCCATCGCGGCCCCGAGCCACTCGCCGGCCGTGCGCAGCCCCTCGGCCAGCGTGGCGAGGTCGGTCTTCATGCGGGTGAGCTCGGCGGGCTCGCCTTCGCCCTCCATGAACAGGATGCCGAGCGTCTCGGTCGCGCGGTCGTCGTTGAGATCGCGCGCGCCCGCGAATGGGCTCGGCGAGGGCTCAGCGTCCGGCGAGGCGGTGGTCCAGCGCTCGGCGAGCGCCTTGAGCGCCCGTGAGGCGCGCTGCAGCGTGACGGCGTCGTGCAGCGGTGACTCGGCGTAGAACTTCTCGTGCTCGCGGTGATACTGCGAGAGGTTGAGCGCGATGCTCAGCAGCGGATCGTCAGCGGTGCCCATGGCACGAGTATCCCCGAGCCTCGGGGAGGGCGCCGGTCGCGATCAGGCCGAACGAACCGGTTCCCGCGGAGCGGACCGCCTACTCAGACGGACGCAGATCGAGCTTCAGCTCACACATGTCGACCGAGGCCCGCGTCCCCGGCGTCTCCGCAGCGTCCATCGCTCCGAAGGCCTGGTCGCCGATGCGCATGTCCTCCGCCGTGTCGAAGAGCTGGAGCACCACCGCCGTCCCCTGCTCACGGTCGAAGAGCATCTGCAGGCCGGTGGTGGGAACGCCCGGCGGCGGCCCCTCCGACGCCTCGATCTGGGCGACGAGCCCGTCGACCCTCTCGGGCGCCACATCGGTGAACCGAACGACACGCACGTGCATGACACGTCTCCTCTCGTCGGGTTCGCCCGAGCGTACAGAACCCGCCCCACCCGACGCCAGCGCGTCGATCGGGGAGGCGCTCAGACACTGGAGCGCGCCCAGCGCACGGGGCCGCGGATAGTCTGGCCCGGTGGACGTTCCACGAACGCTGTATGCGCGCAGCGGTGATCTGCAGATCGCCTACCAGGTGGTCGGCGAGGGGCCGCTCGACATCGTGTTCGTTCCGTCGTACGTGTCGAACATCGAGCTGTCCTGGGATCTGGGGTCCTTTGCGCGGTTCTACGAGCGACTCGCGTCGTTCTCGCGGCTGATCCTGCTCGAGCGACGCGGGAGCGGGATGTCCGACGGAGTAGCCGGAACGTCGCCGCTGGAGGAGCAGATCGACGACATCAGGGCGGTTATCGACGCGGTCGGCTGTGCGCATCCGGTGCTGCTCTCGTACGCTGAGGGCTGCTGCCTGACGGCGTTGTTCGCCGCCTCCCATCCGGACCTCGTCCAGGCGCTCATCCTGCTCTCACCGCAGCCCCGCCTGGTGGCGGGGCCTGGATACGAGTGGGCGCCGAGTGTCGAGGAGCGTGCCGTCCTGGTCGAGGCCATCGTCTCGTCGTGGGGCACCGACGCGAACCCGCTGGCCGTCCTCGTCGCCCGCCGGGACGAGCAGCAACGGCACGCGATGGCACGCGTTGAGCGTCTGGCGATGAGTCCCGGCGCGGCCGCCGCCTCGCTGGCGTGGATCGGCGAGACGGATGTGCGCGATGTGCTGCCCAGCGTGCAGTGCCCGACGCTCGTGCTGCGCCAGGAGAACGACAGCTTCCTCGACCCGCGCCACTCGCGCTACGTCGCCGAGCACATCCCGCACGCCCGCTACGTCGAGGTTCCCGGTGACGAGGCGCTCTGGGTGGGCGCTGAGGACGCCGTGGCCGATGAGACCCAGCACTTCCTGACCGGGGCGCGGCGACCTGCCGTCAGCGATCGCGTGCTGGCGACCGTCCTCTTCACGGACATCGTCGGGTCGACCGAGCGTGCCGCCCAGCTGGGCGACGGCGCGTGGCGCTCACTGCTGCAGCGCCACGACAGCCTGGTGCGCGAGGAGGTGCGGCGCCACCGCGGGCGCTTCGTGAAATCGCTCGGCGACGGCGCGCTGGCCGTCTTCGACGGCCCCAGCCGTGCGATCGACAGCGCGGCCGCGATCCGCGACCGCGTCCGCGACCTGAGCCTCGAGATCCGCGCCGGCCTGCACACCGGGGAATGCGAACTGCTGCCAGGGGACGACGTCGGCGGGCTCGCCGTCCATATCGGCGCGCGCGTCAGCAGCCTCGCGGCACCAGGCGAGGTGCTCGTCAGCGGCACCGTCCGCGACCTCGTCGTCGGTTCCGGCCAGATCCTCGCCGACCGCGGCGAACACGAGCTCAAGGGCGTTCCCGGACCCTGGCGGATCTACGCGGTCCAGACGTAGCGCAGGCCTGTGCCCCACGGCACGGCACGGCGCTGTTGCGCGGCGGACCCCCGAGTGGGAGGCTCGCCTGACAACGTCAGCGGCTGGAGGTGGCGCGATGCCGAAGTTCCTGTTCGAAGCCTCGTACACGCTGGAGGGCGCCAAGGGCGTGCAGAGCGCCGGCGGAAGCAGCAGGCGCGACGCGGTGGCCGCGGTCGCGAAGAGCGTCGGGGGAACCCTCGAGAGCTTCTACTTCGCGTTCGGCGAGCCGGACGCCTACGTGGTCGTCGACCTTCCCGACAACGAGAGCGCTGCGGCCGTCGCGATCGCCGTCAACTCCGGCGGGGGAGCGACGGTGAGGACCGCGGTGCTGCTGACGCCGGAGGAGATCGACGCGGCCGCCAAGCGCTCGGTCGACTACCGGCCGCCCGGCGCCTGAGAACCCGGCTCCAAGAAGGCCTTTCAGAAAGCCGAGCGCGCGGATCTGGCGCTTCCGCGGCGCCGGATCAGCCCGCGGCTTCTTGCCGATGCCACCGGCATCGCCTACGAAACCGCGCCCCGCCCGGCATCCACGGAACCACCACCCCGGCGCGCCCGTCTCATTCTGAAACACCTTCTAAGGACGCTCGTCGACCGATACCGGCCCCACGGCCCTGCGGATGCTCACGCCGAAGCCGCGTGTGGCGTCCTTCGTGCGCTGGACCGCCTCTCCCGCAGTTGGCGCGTCGACCTGGACGCCGTGGCTCTCGAGCCCGTGCAGTGAGTGACACTCGCCCGCCGCGGCGATCCCCTCGCGGTCCAGCGCCGCTGCGACGTCGCTGGACATGTGCCCTCGAAGCTCAACGTTCCAGGTCGGCATCGTCAGGAGTCTGCGCCAACCGGTGAGGCCGGGCATCCGTGTGATCTACCCAGCGGCGGGTGGCGGTGCGCCAGCTTCAAGGGCACATATGCTCGCGGCCATGAGCGATCGCATCACGTACGCACAGGACGACGGCGTCGCCACGATCACGCTGGACGACGGCAAGGTCAACGCGCTCTCACCCGAGATGCTCGCCGAGATCTCGGGCGCGCTGGACCGCGCCGCGGGCGACCAGGCGATCGTCGTGCTCACCGGGCGCGAGCGGACCTTCTCGGCGGGGTTCGACCTGCGCAGCGAGGACTGGCAGACGATGGTCGGCGCGGGCGCGCGGCTCGCGGAGCGGCTGATGGGCTTCCCCCGCCCCGTCGTCATCGCCTGCAACGGCAACGCGATCGCCATGGGCGCGCTCGCGCTGCTCTCGGCCGACCACCGGATCGGGGTCGTGGGCGACCACCGGATCGGGCTCAACGAGGTCGCGATCGGCCTCACGCTGCCCTGGTTCGGGATCGAGATCGCCCGCCACCGGCTGAGCCCGCCGTACTTCGACCGCTGCGCGATCAGCGGCGGCCTGCTCGGGCCCGAGGAGGCGCTGCGCGCCGGGTTCCTCGACGAGGTCGTGGCGCCCGAGCGCCTTGGTGAGCGCACCGCCGAGGTCGTCGCCGCGCTCGCCGGCATCGACCCCGCCGCCCACGCGGCGACGAAGCTGCGCGTGCGCGAGCGGGCGCTCGCCGGCGTGCGCGATGGGATCCGGCGCATCGACGAAGGCTCCGACGTCTGACCCGGCGCGCGATCGCCCGCACCCGCTGGCCAAACCGCTGCGATCGGAATATCGTTGCCGCGGACAGGGGGAGCATCGTGCACAGCGGACATAGGCGGCGCTTGGCCCTGCTGGCGGGATCGCTGGGAGTTGCGATGTGCCTCCCGGCCCCGGCCGGCGGATCCATGTTCCCGCGAAAGGACCGGTTCAACAGGCCCGCGGCCACGGGTCTTCAGGCCCGGATCGCCTCCCAGCGAGCCGCCGCAGCGGTGCTCAGCGGGCGCATCACCGTGATCCTGGCCCCGGGCGGCTCGCGCGCAACAGAGCAGCAGGCCCTCCGGCGGACGCGTGGCGTCGTGGTCCGGCGCGTGCCGCAACTCGACCTGCTCGAGATCAGGGTTCCAGCCGGGACGCAGACGCGCGCGCTTCGCGCGCTCTCGCGGCTGAGCGGCGTGCGCAGCGCCGAGCCCGCATACGTCATGCGGGCGACGCACGCCGCATGCGCCACGGACCCGCGCTGCGATGTCCCGAACGACCCGCTGTTCAACCGGCAGTGGTACCTGCAGGACGACGCGAGCACCGTGCAGCCGCCTGGGGGCTCGGCGGCGGTGTTCGGCTCCGACATCGACGCACCGCTCGGCTGGGCGGCGGGGACGCCGGACACACCCGTCGTGGTCGGCGTCCTGGACTCCGGCGTGGACCCCGCGCACCCGGACCTCGCCGGCCGCCTGGCCGACTCGGTCACGATGGTCAGCAACCCGAACACGAACGACGACCTCGGTCACGGCACGTTCGTCGCGGGGATCGTCGCGGCGAACAGCGGCAACGGGCTCGGGGGAGCCGGAATCGCCCCGAACGCGCGCATCTACAACATCAAGGCCTCCAGCGACGCCGGCGCACCGGGCGCGTTCGACTCCGACGCGATCGTCAAGGGCATCGTGTGGGCGGCCGACAACGGCGTGAACGTGCTGAACCTCAGCCTCAGCATCCCCGAGTTCAGCGTGGGCGTGCACAACGCGATCGGCTACGCCTACCGCAGCGGTGTCCTGGTCGTGACGTCCGTGGCCAACGACGGGGCCACGACGCCGACTTACCCGGCGGCCGACAGCAACGTCCTGTCGGTGGGCTCGCTGGCACCGGACGATCAACGCGCGTGGTTCAGCAACTACGGGCAGAGCTGGGTGGACATGGCAGCGGCGGGGATCGGAGTCGTCTCGACGATGCCGACGTACCCGGTCGTCATGGACCAGTGGGTTCGGATGCTGCCGGGGGGCCTGTACGCGAGCGGGGACGGCGCGTCGGTCTCGGCCCCGATCGTCACCGGCGTCGCGGCGGCCATCTGGCCGCTCGTCACGGACGCCAACGCGAACGGGACGAAGGCCGACGACGTCGCGAACCGGCTGATGCAGACGTCGGACGTCCTGCCCGGCACCGGAACCGCCTGGCGGAGCGGTCGCCCGAACCTGTGCCGCGCGCTGACGCTCGCGCCGACCTGCGGCGCGGTCCCGTCCTCCACCCCACCACCCGCCGCCTCAGCCGCGCCCGGTTCGACGACGGCGGCGGCGCCGACGGCGGCGCCTCGGGCGGGGATCGTGCCGGGCCGATACCGGGGGCGCACCGGGGCCGGGCGGAGCCTGCGCTTCACCGCCAACGCCTCGGGGCTCGGGCTCAGGCGGTTCGCCACCCGGCTGGCGCTCTCCTGCCGGCACGCCAGCCGCTACGACGACCTCGTCTCCGGGTCGTCCTCGTTCAGCGTCGAGATCGTGCAGGCCGGTGGCGGGTTCACCGTGAGCTTCTCCCTGCGCGACCGCCACCTGGCGAGCGGCACGCTCACGGTGCGCGGCCGGATCCGGCCCGGGGGCAGGGCCAGCGGCACCCTCAGCGCCTTCGCGCGCGGGAGACGCGCCGGCCGGCTCGGACGCTGCAGGATGGGCTCCACGTCATGGAGCGCACGCGTCGCGTAGCCCGGCGGGCGACGGGGTCAGGCCGCGCTCTTGAGCGCGTCGGCGAACGCCTCCGACGTCATCACCTCGGAGAACATCGGGTAGTCGAAGCGGATCGCGTTCTCGTGCTCCTCGCCGGAGGTCGCGGCCACGCAGTCCGACAGCGTGATCACGGCGTAGCCCTTCTCGTAGCCGGTCCGCATCGTCGACTCGACGCAGCAGTTCGTCAGGAACCCGCCGAGCGCGATCGTCGTGATCCCGCGCGCGCGCAGGATGAAGTCGAGGTTCGTCGTGGCGAACGTGTCCAGTCCGCGCTTGCCCTCGACCACGACGTCGCCGGCCTGCGGGGCCAGCGCGTCGACGATCTCCGCGCCCCACTCGCCCTTCACGAACGCCGTCGAGTCGACGACGCCCTTGAGGATCCCGTAGGGATGCGCGGACAGCTCGCCGTAGCCCGGCACGAACGTGATCGGCGCGTGCACGATCGTCGCGCCCGCGGCACGGGCGGCGTCGACGAGCCGGCGCGTGTTGTCGAGCATCCCGGTGCTCTCCATCACGCCCTGGACCGCCCCGTGGAGGGCGCCGCCCTCCGAGGCGAAGTCGTTCTGGTACTCGATCAGCACGACGGCGGTGTGCCTGGGATCGACGGCCATGGGCATCTCCTTCGTTGTCGGGACGTGTCCCAACGCATGCTACGCCGCTCCGTAGTTGCCGCTGATGCGTGGCGACCGGCGGCCGTGGTGGGGTATGCGCCATGGACACCCCAGCGCAGACCGGCTACCCCGTGCAGCTCGACGTCGAGTACCCGGACCGGCCGCTCAACCGGCTCACGACGTTCTTCCGCCTGTTCACGGTGATCCCGATCGCGATCGTGCTCGCCACCGTCTCGGGCACCTCGACCTACTCCGGCGGCGCCGGCTCCGACACGAAGGCCGTCGTCGTGGCGGCCGGCGGCCTGCTGTTCGCCGGCCCGCTGCTGATGATCCTGTTCCGCGAGAAGTACCCGCGCTGGTGGTTCGACTGGAACCTCGAGCTGACGCGCTTCTCCTCGCGGGTCGCGCTGTACGTCGCGCTGCTCGACGATCAGTACCCGTCGACCGACGAGCAGCAGGCGCTGCGCCTCGACATCGCCTACCCGGACGTTTCCGCCGACCTGAACCGCTGGCTGCCGCTCGTGAAGTGGTTCCTGGCGATCCCGCACTACATCGCGCTGTTCTTCCTGGGGATCGCGGCCTGGATCTGCATCGTCATCGCCTGGTTCGCGATCCTCTTCACCGGGCGCTACCCGCGCGGGCTGTTCGACTTCGTGGTCGCGGTCGGGCGCTGGGCGGTGCGCGTGAGCGCGTACGCGTTCCTGCTGACGACCGACCGCTACCCGCCGTTCTCGCTGCAGCCGTGACGGCGAACGGAGTGTCCCGATGACCATCCTGTGGTTCCTGATCTGGCTGATCGCCAACAACGTCGGCGGGCACGAGCCGCTGATCGGCGACCCGGTCAACGCGTGGGCGGCGACCCTGATCCTCGCGATCGCGCTGGATCTGGCCGGCGGGCACGCCCGCTCGTCGCGCAGCGGCTAGGCGCGCGCGGGAACCGTGACGCGGGGCAGGTCCTCGCCCGCCTCCCAGCACTCGCCGACGTCCTGCGGCATGCCGACGATCTGGCCGCCGGCGCAGCCCTCGGCCGCGACGCGGCGGCGCGGGTTGACGATGCCGACGAGCCCGAGCAGCGCCGCCGAGGAACACGAGCGCGGCGGAGATGCCGATGCCCGTGTGGAACGCCTGCACCGAGGCGTGCTGCACGGCGGCCGCGACCGCGCGCGCCTCGCGCGGCGGCAGCCCGCTCGTGTCCGCCTGGGCGAGCGTCTGGCTGCTCGGCCTGTGCGACGACGCGCGCGCGGCCTGCGGCGTCAGCGGAACACCGGCGAGCGAGCTGTCGATCGACGACGTGAACGTGCGCGGCGACGACCGCGCCGAGCGCCGCGATCGCGAGCAGGCCCGCGACGCGGGCGATCGCGTTGTTGATGCCCGACGCGATCCCGGCGTTGGACTCGTCGGCGTCGGCGAGCACGGTCGCCGTCAGCGGCGCGACGGTCATCGCGAGCCCGAGCGAGAAGACGAGCAGGCCCGGGCAGCACGTCGACGGCGTAGCTGCACGTCGGCGGGCATCCGCGTGAACCACGCGAGGCCGAGCGCCGCGACGATCGGGCCGCCGCCCATGAACGCACGCGGACCGAAGCGGTCGGCGAGCGCGCCGAAGCGCTTGGAGAGCACGAACATGACGAGCGTCGAGGGCAGCGTCGCGAGGCCGGCCTGGAGCGCGTCGTAGCCGGCGACCTGCTGGAGGAAGAGGACGAGGAAGAAGAACGTGATCGCACAGGCCGCCGTACATCGACAGCGTCTGGAGGTTGCCGACGGCGAAGTTGCGCCGGCGGAACAGGCCGAGCGGCAGCATCGGATCCGGCGTGTGCGCCTCGCGCCGGAGGAACGCCGCGAAGACGGCGACGCCGCCGATCAGCGGGACCAGGACCGCGGCGACGCCCCAGCCGGCCTGCGGCTGGCGGATCAGCGCGTACACCGGGCCCGCGAGGCCGACGGCGCACAGCGCCGCGCCCGCCCAGTCGACGCGCCGGCGCGTGCGGCCCGGGCTCGCGCTCAGGGATCGCGACCCGCACGAGCATCAGCGTCGCGATCGACGAACGGGAGGTTGATCAGCGAAGATCCAGCGCCACGACGCGGCGTCGATCAGCCAGCCGCCGATGAACGGGCCGACGACGGTCGCGATCCCCGCCCAGGCCGTCCACGAGCCGATCGCAGCGCCGCGCTCGGTCGGCGCCGAAGGCCATCACGATGACCGCGAGCGCGCTCGGCGCCAGCAGCGCGCCGAAGATGCCCTGCAGTGCGCGGGCGGCGATCAGGAGGCCGATCGTCGGCGCGATCGCGCACAGCAGCGAGGCCGCGCCGAAGCCCGGCGACGCCGAGCGAGAAGACGCGCCGCTCGCCGTAGACGTCGCCGAGCGAGCCGCCGACGAGGATCAGCGACCCGAGCGTGAGCAGGTAGGCGTTCGAGACCCACTGCTGGCCGGCGAGGCCGCCGCCGAGGTCGCGCTCGATCGCCGGCAGCGCGACGTTGACGACCGTCGCGTCGAGACCGGCGACGAACGAGCCCATGATCGCGGCGACGAGGACGAGGCGCTTGCGCCCGGGGTCCAGCGCCGGCGCCGCAGTGGTGCCCATGAGGGCGAGTCTTGCAGGCGCCCGCGAGCGCCCGCCCGCCATCTCACCCGCGCCGCATCAGCCGCCCGACCGCCGCCATCAACTCGTCGGTCTTCTCCACCCGCTCACCTGCGCTCTTCGCGCCGATCACGCAGTGGTGAGCGTGATCGTCCATCAGCCCGAGGGCGACCTTGTCGAGCGCGGCCTGCACCGCCGAGATCTGCGTCAGCACGTCGATGCAGTAGCGCTCGTCCTCGACCATCCGCTCGACGCCGCGGACCTGACCTTCGATCCGGCGCAGCCGCGAGAGGAGCTCGTCCTTGGTGGCGCTGTAGCCCCGCGCCGGGGTCGTCGTGCGTGCCATCCCCTGATGATACACATACCCCCTACGGGTATGCTAGCGTCCGGTGGGTGAGCAGTGTCCTCGATGTGATCGTCAGCGCGCTCAAGGACGCTGCGCTGATGGCATGGGAGGTCTGGTGGGCGCTGGTCCTGGGCTTCTTCATCTCGGCGATCGTGCAGGCGTGGGTGCCGCGCGAGCGCATCGAGGGCGCCATGAGCGGCAACGGCCCCAGGCCGATCGCCTGGGCCACCGGGCTCGGTGCGGCGTCCTCCTCGTGCTCCTATGCCGCGATCGCGATCGCCAAGAGCCTCTTCCAGAAGGGCGCCTCGGCGGCCTCGGCGCTGGCGTTCCAGTTCGCCTCGACGAACCTCGTGTGGGAGCTCGGGCTCGTGCTCTGGGTGCTGCTCGGCTGGCAGTTCACGCTGGCGGAGTACGTCGGCGGGCTCGTGATGATCGTGCTGATGGCCGTGATGCTGCGGCTGTTCGTCTCGCCGCGGCTCGAGGAGCAGGCGCGCGCCCACGCACGCGAGGCGGACACCGGCCATCAGCACCACGCGGCCGGCGCGAGCATGGGCTGGCGCGAGCGCCTGACGTCGGTGTCCGCCTGGTCGGACGTGGCGCACAACTTCCGCGGCGACTGGCAGATGCTCTACAAGGAGATCGGCGTGGGCTTCCTGCTCGCCGGCTTCGTCGCCCAGCTCGGCGACAGCGCGTTCAACAGCCTGTTCCTGACGAGCTCCACGCCGCTGGTGCAGACCATCTGGGGGGCGCTGATCGGCCCCGTGATCGCCGTGCTGAGCTTCGTGTGCTCGGTCGGGAACATCCCGCTCGCCGCGGTGCTGTGGTCGGGCGGGATCAGCTTCTCCGGGGTGATGGCGTTCATCTTCGCCGACCTGATCGTGCTGCCGATCATCCTGATCTACCGCAAGTACTACGGAGGGGCGTTCGCCTGGCGGATCGTCGCGCTGATGTTCGTCACGATGGTGCTCGCGGCGCTCGTCGTCGACGGTGTCTTCAGCGCCCTGGGCCTGATCCCCGCAACGCGGCCATCGACCGCCGACGTCTTCGGCTCGGTCGCGCTCGACTACAAGTTCGTGCTGAACATCGTGGGCGTCATGGTCTTCGCGGCGCTGTTCTGGCTGACCGCGCGGCGCGGCGCAACCGATCCGGTCTGCGGCATGACCGTCGATCGCGACCGGGCCGTGCCCGCCGTCCACGAGGGGACGACCTACCTGTTCTGCTCCGAGCACTGCCGGCACAGCTTCGAGGCCGACCCGCAGCGATACCTCGGAGATGAGGCCCTGCCCGCCCCGCCCGCCGAGCACGCGCGCTCGCACTGACGCGGTGAGGCATGATCGGCCTCATGATCGACACCGTTCCTCAGGAGTCGCCCGCCCAGCGCCGAGCAGCCGGACGCGCGCTGCGCCGGGAGGTCCCGCGCTCGGCACATGACACGTTCGCGCCGGCCGCGCGGCGGCGCGACCCGGTCGAGATCCTCGAGGAACAGGCGCGCACACGCGTGCCCGAACTCATCCCGGTCCGCTACGAGCGCATGCTCGCCTCGCCGTTCACCTTCTTCCGCGGGGCTGCGGCGGTGATGGCGGCGGACCTCGCCGCGACGCCGGTGACGGGCCTCACGGTGCAGGCCTGCGGCGATGCCCACGTCTCGAACTTCGGCAAGTTCGCCACGCCGGAGCGCAACCTGGTCTTCGACGTCAACGACTTCGACGAGACCCTTCCCGGCCCGTGGGAATGGGACGTCAAGCGGCTCGCCGCGAGCCTCGCGGTCTGCGCGCGCGAGCGCGGCTTCTCCCGCGCGGTCTGCGACGAGATCGTGCTCACGGCGATGCGCGAGTACCGCGAGCGCATCGCCGACTACGCCGACCTGCCGACCCTGACCCTGTGGTGCTCGCGGATCCACATCGACGACGTGCTCGACCACTTCCCGCCGCGCTACCGGACGCTGATGGAGCGTGACATCGCCAGGGCACGGCGCAAGACGACCCGGCGCGCGATCGCGAAGCTCACGGAGTTCAACGGCGGGCGCCGGCGCTTCATCGAGAACCCGCCGCTGAGCGTCCACGTCGAGCGCACCGACACCGAGATGGCCGACGTCGACGCCGTCGTCGAGGGCTACCGCGCGACGCTGCGCGACGACCGGCGCACGCTGTTCGACCGCTACCGGCTGACCGACGTGGCCCGCCGGGTCGTCGGCGTCGGCAGCGTTGGGACGCGCTGCTGGGTGGCGCTCTTCGAGGGGCCCGGTCGTTCGGACCGCGACTGGCTCGTGCTGCAGGTCAAGGAGGCGCAACCGTCCGTCCTCGAGCCGCACGTCGGGCGCTCGCAGCTGCGCCATCACGGCAAGCGGGTCGTCGCCGGCCAGCGGCTCACCCAGGCCGCCAGCGATCAGTTCCTCGGCTGGGCGACCGGCCCGCGCACCGGCCACCGGTTCTACGTCCGTCAGCTGTGGGACGTGAAGGGCGCGAGCGACCCGTCGATCATGGATCGCGGCGCGCTCGCCTACTACGGCGCCCTCTGCGGCTGGGCGCTGGCCCGCGCGCACGCCCGCACTGGCGATGCCTGCGCGATCAGCGGCTACCTCGGCCGCAGCACGGACAACGTCGACCGGGCGATGGCGCGGTTCGCGGCCGCCTACGCCGACCAGACGATCCTCGACCACACGGCGCTGGCCGAGGCGCTGGGCGCTTGACCGCGTGCCGGGTGGTCCGCGAGGATCGCCGGATGTCTCCCCACCCGAGCAGACGGCGGCCATTGCGGCGCGCGACCATCGCTCCGGCCCTGGCGATCCTGGCGATCGCGCTCGCCGCGACGGCTCCGGCGGCCCGGGCCGCGAAGCCCAGGTGCCCGCTCGGGCCGAACATCCCGCGCTCGAGCGGCGTGCAGTGGGCGTTCTCGGTGAGCGGGCTGCCCGCCGGCGCGCACAAGGGCATCACGTCGTCGTACACGCACGGGCACGGGACATGGTCGGGCGGGCGCGCGAAGGGCGCCGTCTGCCACCAGGACTCCGGCGGCGGGGTCGCCGAACGCCACATCGTGACGCGCGTCGCGCTGGTGCCGGCGCGGCTCGACGGCCACGTGACCCGCCTGGGCAAGCTCGGCGTCGAGCTCGTGGTGCCGCTCGTCGTGACCGGCAGCGACGACGCGGCGTGTGCGAAGGGCACGCGCGGTTCCGTGACGCTGTTCGCCAGCTACTACGACGTCCACGTCGACAGCGCGGTGCTGCGCTTCGCCGCGGGCTGCAGCAGCCACGACCACAGCTACCGCGGCTCGGCGCTCAAGGTGCTGATCACGCGCAGCGGCGCGCAGGTCAACTGATCTCCGGCCGCAACGAAGGCGGGGCGGCCCAGAGGACCGCCCCGCTTCGTGCCGATGCTGCAGCGGCGTCAGATCAGCCGGTGACCTGCGTGTCCGACGGCAGCGTCGTCGTCGGCGCGGGGCCGGTGGTCTTGTCGGGCGAGATGTTCGAGGCGCCGCGCAGCGCGCGGATCGTGGCCCAGAACGTCTTGCGTGCCGTGTCGACCGCGGTGTGGTAGGCGGCCGCGAGCGTCCGGACCTGCGTGCGCAGGCCCTGGAGCGTCGTCCGGGTGCTCTGGCGGGCCGCCTGGCAGGCGGCGGGGTTGTTGTCGGCGCGGGCCTGCCGGCAGGTCGCGCGCAGCGCCTTGATGGCGTCGGTCGCCTGCTGCTTGAGCGGAGCGACGCCCGTCGTGAAGGCGTTCTGGGCGTTGGTGAAGTCCGTCTTCAGCTGCGCGCAGGCGGTCGCGACCTTGTCGGTCGAGCCCTGCAGGCGCTTGGGCGCGTGGCCGTTGGCGACCTTCGCGCAGAGCCGCGAGGCGTGCGGGTAGGTGTGACCGAAGCCGCGCTGCCCGGGGTGCGCGCCTGCGACGGCGGGGAGCACGAGCAGTGCACAGAGGCTCAAGGCCAGGATGAAGCGGATACGTGACATGGGGCGAACGTCCTTTGCGTCGGTGCACGGCTCCTCCACGGGCCGTGCATGAGGGGTGACGCACGCTCCAAACCACGACATGGCGAGAAGTCGCGGTGGGCTGGACATCCGGACGAGCGGGCATTCTCGGGATCCGTGCAAGGCCGCGCCCAGGGACGTGTCGCTCAGAAATCCGGTGCACAGCAAACGCACCCGAATGTCCCGCCAACCGGACGGATGGCGGATGCAGGGAGCGAATCCTTCGTCACGAAGAGCAGGCTGCCGATGTCCTACCCGTCACAGCAGATTGCTGCACGGATGCCGATCCCTCGCCACACACGCACCTCCCGCGCGCTCATCGGCTCGCTTCTGGCCTGCGCGCTCGTCGTCGCCCTCGGCGTGCTGCCCGCTTCCGCGAACACCAGCCATGCCGGCTGGCCGCAGATCAACGGCATGCTGCTGATGAACAAGCTGGACCAGAACCGCCCGCTCGACGCGCGGCCCGGCCATGACCCGTTCGACGGCACCGACCCGCGCTACTCCTGCGACGGCCTGCACGAGGACTCCTCCTGTGTCGGCCTCCCCCGCCACTGCCACCGCCGCGACGTCGCCTGCAAGCACCCGGTCGTCGTCGCCGACGCGCCGAGGCACAACGAGCTGCTCGGCGGTCACGGCAACGACACGATCCATGCCGCCCGCTGGGGCGACGTGATCTGGGGCGACTACAAGCCCAGCGGCCAGCCGACGTCGCAGACCGACCGGCTCTACGGCGGACCGGGCAAGGACTTCATCTACGCCAGCCACGGCTGGAACACGATCACCACCGGAGGCGGCGCGGACATCATCCACGCGCACTTCGGCCATGGTTCGATCCGCTGCGACTCCAGGACGGTGACGGTCTTCCTCAGCCGCCGCAGCCGCCGCGGCTACAGGCTCCACGGCTGCCGGCGCATCAGCTACAAGACGCTCGGGTACTAGACGCGGGCTCGGGCTGCGGCGCGGCCGTGGCGCGGGCTCGAGGACCCGCGAGGGCGCGAACGGCGGCGTCGGCAGACGACGCGAACCATCATCACCCGTTTCGGGCGGTGCGGGGGGACGAGGCCTGCCGCCCCTCAGCCGGCGCCCGCTCCCAGCACCGCCATCGCCGCGTTGTGCCCGGGGATCCCGCTGACGCCGCCACCGCGCTGGGCGCCCGCGCCGCACAGCAGCACGCGCTCGTACGCGGTCTCGACCCCCCAGGTCCCGACCTGCTCGTCGCTCGCCGCGAACGGCCAGGAGAGGTCGCGGTGGAAGATGTGGCCGCCGGGGAGCGCCACGTCGTGCTCGAGGTCGATCGGCGTCCTGGCCTCGATGCACGGCGAGCCGTCCGGAGCCTCGAGCAGGCAGTCGCGCAGCGGCTCCGCCAGCACGGAGTCGACCGAGGCCAGCACCGCCTCCAGCGCCTGCGCGCGCGCCGCCTCGTTGTCCGCGCGGAACAGCTCGGCCGGCATGTGCAGGGCGAACAGCGTCATCGTCTGCGCGCCGCTCTGCTGGAGTTGCGGACCGAGGATCGAGGGGTCCGTCAGCGAGTGGCAGTAGACCTCGCACGGCACGACCGTCGGGATCCGCCCCGCAGCCGCCTCGCGATGCGCCGTCTGCAGCTGCTCGTAGCGCTCGTTGATGTGGAACGTGCCGGCGAACGCGTCGCGCGGATCGACGCCCGCGTCGCGCAGGCGCGGCAGCCGCGCCAGCACCATGTTCACCTTCAGCTGCGCTCCCTGCGGTCGCGGACCGGGCTCCTCGCCGAGCAGCGCCGCCAGCGTCGCGGGGGGCGCTCCGCAGAGCACGTGGCCCGCGCGCACCTCGCCCTCACCCCCGGGCCCGGCGAAGCGCACGGTGCCGCCGGGGTCGATCGCCGTGGCCTCGGTGCTCGTCAGGATCTCGGCGCCGGCGGCGCGCGCCGCGCCCTCGATCGCACCTGCGACGGCGCCCATCCCCCCGACGGGGACGTCCCACTCGCCCGTCCCGTTGCCGATCAGGTGGTAGAGGAAGCAGCGGTTGGCGAGCAGGTCCTCGCCGCTCAGATCGGCGAACGTGCCGATCAGCGCATCGGTCGCCACGACGCCGCGCACGAGGTCGTCGCCGAACGCGGCGAGGATGCCCTCGCCGATCGGCCGCTCGAACATGACGTCCCAGATCTCGTCGTCGCCGACCCGCGCGCGCAGGTCCTCGCGCGAGGCGAGCGGCTCGATCAGGCTCGGCGCGAGGATCGCGGCCATCCGCTGGATGCGCGCGTAGAACGCGACCCAGGCGTCGTGCGCGCGGTCGTCGCCGGTCAGCGCGCGGAACGAGCGCGCCGTGCGCTCCTCGTCGTCGCCGACCACGAGCAGTCCGCCGTCGCCCGCGGGCGTGTACGACGCGATCCGCCGGCGCTGCAGGCGCAGCCCGAGGTCGAGATCGCGCACGACGCTCGCCGGCAGCAGGCTGACGAGGTAGGCGTAGCGCGAGACCCGCGCGGGGACACCCGCGAAGGGCTCCTGGGAGACCGACAGCCCGCCGACGTGGTCGAGGCGCTCGAGGACGAGCGCCCGGCGGCCGGCGCGCGCCAGGTAGGCCGCCGCGATCAGGCCGTTGTGCCCGGCCCCCACGATGACGGCGTCGTACTCGGCGTGCGTCGTCATGGCGGCCATGCCCGCACCGTATCGCCGCGCAGCGACGCGCGATCTACGATCCCGCGGGGTCGCGCGCAGTCCGGAACAGCTCGGCGAGCTCCGGGCTGATGCTGTAGTCGGTGCCCCCGTCCTCGCGCGCCTCCGCGGTGATCGGGAACTCCTTGCCCAGCTTGCTGCTCCAGCGCCCAGGCCAGGCGAGGATGCCGACGACGCCGTGGGCGCCCTTGTCGAGCTTCAGCCGCGAGGCGAGCTCGTTGCCGGCGTGGCGGACGCCCGGGTCGTCGATCAGGAGATCGAACAGCTCGCGCGCCGGGTCCGACAGCCGGCCGTAGAGCCAGCGGGCGTCCTCGAGGTCATCCGCCGTCCAGGCGGTGCGCTCGTGGTGCCCGAAGCCGGGGCCGCCGTGCCCGCGGCCGCGGCCGCGCGGGCCACGTCCGAAGCCGCCGCGCAGGTGGCGCGGCGGCTCGGTGCCCGCCGGCGAGCTGAGGAAGTGGGCGAACCAGAGGTAGAACTCCGGCACCCGCTCCTCGGGCACGGCGACCGTGATCTGCTTGTCGCTCACGCGCTCTGCGGCGTGTCCGTGGGCTCGTCGTACTGGCCGAAGCCGGGGCCGTGCCCGTGGCGTCCGGGACCGTGCCCGCCGCAGCGGCCACCGTGGCGTCCGCGCCCGCGCTTGCCGCGCGGCCCGCGACGGAGATCCTCGTTGCCGACCTGGTTGTCCCAGTGCTGGGCCATCTCCAGGAAGCGCTGGTGGAAGCGCTCGAACTGCGCGACGCGATGCGCCGGGACCTTCACGGTCACCTCGACGGTCTTGCCGGGCTCGTCGCCCGGGTCCTGCTGGGGAGTTGTCTCTTCGGTGGACATAGGACTCCTTCGTTCGTGTGTACGAGGAGTATAGCTAAGTATTTACTTCTGTCAAGACGTTTCTTACTATGCTTACTGATAGTCGTAGAAGCCCTTGCCCGTCTTCCGGCCCAGCCTGCCGGCGGCGACCATGCGCTTCATCAGCGGCGGCGGCGCGTACTCCGGCTGCTTGAACTCCTCGTAGAGGCTGTCGCAGACGGCGTAGAGCACGTCAAGCCCGATGAAGTCCGACAGCGTCAGCGGCCCCATCGGGTGTCCGGCCCCGAGCTTCATGCCCTCGTCGATGTCCTCGCGAGTGGCGAACCCGTCCTCGTACATGCGCACGGCCGCCATCAGGTACGGGACGAGCAGCATGTTCACGATGAAGCCCGAGCGGTCCTTCGTGCGGATCGCCGTCTTGCCGATCTGCGCCGCGAACGCGAGCGCGGTGTCGACGGCCTGCGGCCCGCTGTCGAGGCCCACGACCACTTCGACGAGCTTCATCACCGGCACGGGACTGAAGAAGTGCAGGCCCACCACCCGTTCGGGGTGCGCCGTCGCCGCCGCAAGCTGCGCGATCGGGATCGACGACGTGTTCGAGGCCAGGATCAGCGCGTCCGGGAGCGTCGCGTCCATCCGCGCGAAGACCTCGGCCTTGACGGCGGGGTCCTCGACGATCGCCTCCACCACCACCTGGGCGGGGCACAGCGCCTCGAGGTCCTCTCCCCATGCGATCCGGTCGATCAGCGCAGTCCCCTCCTCCGCGGTGAGCTTCCCACCCGAGACCGCGCGCGCGACCGACTGCTCGATGCGCCCGCGCGAGCGCTCCAGCGCGGCCGCGTCGGGCTCGTAGACGTGGACGGCCAGCCCGGCGCGGGCCGCAGACTCGGCGATTCCGGAGCCCATGAAGCCGGCGCCCACGACGCCGACGGTCTCAATGCTCGTCATAGCCCGATGCTCTCACGTGCGCGCGAGCCCGGGCGGTGCATCACCGCGAGTTCCCGAAGGACGGGTGTCTACCGGCCCGGCCGCGGGAAACCACCGTTGACGGCGTCCGGGCCAGCGATCACACTCGCGGCCCTCGTGACCCGTTCCCTGAGACTCCCGTCCTTCGCCGTCACGGCGGCGCTCGCGCTCGCCTTCGCCGCCGGCTGCGGCGGCGGCAGCACCTCCTCCCCGTCGGACGCCGTGACGTCGACCTGGAAGAAGGCCGCCAACGCCGCCGTCGACGGGCAGGGCACGACGTTCTGCGCGCTCGCAACCGAGGCGGGCCGGCAGAAGATCACCGCCCGTACCCAGCTGCCGTGCGAGGACAGCGTCCGGTTGCTGGCATCCCGGCTGAGCGCCACGGACAAGGCCGCCATCCACGCCGCGAAGATCACGAAGGTGACCGTGAACGGCAACGACGCGACTGTCACCTACGCGACGACCCCGACGCTCGCGGCGCTCGGCTTCACCGGCCGCACCGTGCTCGTGAAGTCCGGCGGGCACTGGCTGCTGGTCGGCATCTGATGGCCGCAGGCGACTCTGCGCGGCGCGCCGGGGCGCGGGTCGTCGTCGAGGACGTCACAAAGCGCTTCGGCGAGCGGGTCACCGCGCTGCGCGACGTCTCGCTGCGCGTGGAGCCCAGCGAGTTCGTCCTGCTCACCGGCCCGTCCGGGTCGGGCAAGAGCACGCTGCTCAACCTCATCGCGGGCTTCGACCGCCCTGACGCCGGGCGCATCCTGGTCGGCGAGCAGTCCGTCGGCGACCTCGACGACCCGGCCCGGTTCCGCCGCGAGACGATCGGCTTCGTCTTCCAGCTGCACCACCTGATGGCCGGGCTCACGGCCGAGGAGAACGTCGAGGTCCCGCTGATCCCGTCGCTGTCACGCCGCGCCGAGCGCCTCGAGCGCGCGCGCGCCGCGCTCCATGACGTCGACCTCGACGGGCGGCGCACGCACCGGCCCGCCGAGCTCTCCGGCGGAGAGCGCCAGCGGGTGGCGCTGGCCCGGGCGCTCGTCGGCCGCCCGCGGCTGCTGCTGGCCGACGAGCCCACGGGAGCCCTGGACTCGGCCGCCAGCACGGAGGTGCTCGACCTGCTCACCTCGCTTTCGCGGCGCTCGGGCACGACGGTGCTGCTCGTCAGCCACGAGCTCGACGCCGCCCTACATGTCGACCGCGTCGTGCGGATGCGCGACGGCGTGATCGTCGGCGAGGAGGTCGGCGGAGCCGCGCCCGCTACCCGAGCGACTGCGCCGGGACCAGCCGCGTGACCCACCACGCCGGGTAGAGGCTTCCGATCATCCCCATCGCGCCCGCGATGAGGAACGCGCGCGCCAGCGTCCAGAGCGAGAACTGCGGCGAGACGAGTGTCGAGGCGCCGAACGCGCGCACGAGCAGCTCGCCGCCGGCGATGCCCAGCGCGACCCCGACGAGCGCGCCCCCGAGGCTCAGCAGGACCCCCTCCCCCAGCACCAGCCGTGCCACTAGCCGGCGCGGCCAGCCGACCGCGAGCAGCAGTGCGAACTCGCTCTTGCGTTCGAAGACCGCCATCAGCATCGTGTTCATGACGGCGATGCCGCCGATGATCAGCGCGAGCGCGACGAACAGGCCGGCGGACTTGCGCACGAGCAGCGTGTTCGTGTCCACCCGCGCGACCTGGCCGGGCTGGCTGATCGCGACCGTGCCCGGGAACGCGCGCCCGAGCTGGTCGCCGACCTGGGACGCCCGTGCGCCGCGCGCGATCTTCACGGCGATCGTCGTCGCGTCGCCGGGGCGCCCGCGGATGCGCTCAACGACGGCGAGCGGCAGCGCGGCCCCCTGGTCCTCGAACGGCACCCCCGCGTGGTAGATGCCGACGATGCGGAAGCTCCCCTCCGACAGGCGCAGCGTGCCGCCGACGTCGAGGCCGAGCTGACGCGCCGCGGCGTCGCCGATCACCGCCTCGCGCGGGCCGCGCGCCGGACGTCCGCCGATGAACACGAGGCTGTGGACGACGAACCCGTCGGACGTGACCCCGAACACGAGAAACGACGGCTGCTTCGGGAGCTCGCCCGTCGCCACCGCGATCGGATCCGCGTCGGCCACCCCGGGCTGGCGGCGCACGCGCGGCACGAGCGACTGAGGCAGCGAGGACGCGGTCAGCTCGCCGACGCCGCCCTGGAACATGCCGAGCTCGGCGCCGCCCAGGTTGATCAGCCCCGCGGCGCTGCGGTCGATGCCGGCGCTCAGCGCGAGCAGCGCGACGATCGTCGCGACGCCGATCGCGATCCCGAGGCCGGTCAGCACGGTGCGCGCGGGATGGCGACGGAGGTCGACCAGGATCATGTGGCGCATTCCGATGAGTATCACGGCCGCGGGGGCCGGTACGCGCTCCGCAGATCCGCGGTGGACTGCGGATGCGTGACGGCGCCCCGCAAGAGGACCATCGACATCGAACGTGGCTGCGCATCTTCATCCGGTGGGTCCGGGCGACGAGCTCGCCGCGGCGGCGCGCGCGGTCCGGGCGGAGGCACTGCCGCTGACAGGCGGTCCGGCCGATCACGACGCGTTGCTCGACCTGATCGGAGACGCGCGGATCGTCCTGCTCGGCGAGGCGTCGCACGGAACGCACGAGTTCTACCGCGAGCGCTGCCGGATCACGCAGCGGCTGATCGCAGAGCGCGGCTTCACGGCGGTCGCGATCGAGGGCGACTGGCCGGATGCCTATCGCGTCAACCGCTGGGTGCGCGGCGCCGGGTCCGATCACGACGGCGATGAGGCGCTGCAGGGGTTCGAGCGGTTCCCGACCTGGATGTGGCGCAATGCCGACGTCCTGAACTTCGCCGGCTGGCTGCGGGACCACAACGACCGCGGCGCGAGCGACAGCCACCGGGCCGGCTTCTACGGCCTGGACCTCTACAGCCTGTACGCCTCCATCGACGCGGTCATCGAGTATCTCGACGACGTGGACCCGGTGGCGGGCGCCCGCGCGCGCGAGCGGTACGCCTGCTTCACGCCTTACGGGGGCGAGAGCCAGGCCTACGGCCGGGCGGTGACGCTCGGGGTGAGCGAGCCGTGCCGGCGTGAGGCGGTCGCGCAGCTCGTCGATCTGCGTCGCAACGCGGCCGAGTACCTGCGCCGTGACGGCTTCGCGGCCGAGGACGAGTACCTCTTCGCGGAGGAGAACGCCCGGGCGGTCACGGACGCCGAGGAGTACTACCGCTCGATGTTCGGCGACCCCGCGGGATCGTGGAACCTGCGCGACCGCCACATGGCCGACACGCTCGACCACCTGATCGCGCACCTCGATCGCCACGTCGGCACGGCGCGCGTCGTCGTCTGGGCGCACAACTCGCACGTCGGCGATGCCCGCGCGAGCGAGATGGGCACCCGCGGCGAGCTGAACCTCGGGCAGCTGGCCCGCGAGCGCCACGGCCGGGACGCCGTGCTGGTCGGCTTCACGACGTACGAGGGCACCGTGACCGCCGCCACCGACTGGGGCGGTGCCGCGCTGCGCCGGCGGGTGCGCCCGGCGCTGGCCGGCAGCATCGAGGAGGTGTTCCATGCGACGCGCGTGCCGGGCTTCACGCTCATCCCGCAGCCGGGGGAAGCGGCCGCACGGGCGCTCGGCCAGACCCGCCTCGAGCGCGCGATCGGGGTGATCTACCGACCGGAGACCGAGCGCCAGAGCCACTACTTTGCGGCGCGGGCGGCGCACCGCTTCGACGCGCTGATCCACATCGACGCGACGCGCGCGGTCGAGCCCCTCGAGCGCGGGCCCGCGTGGCTGGAGGGCGAGCCGCCCGCGACCTACCCGACGGCGCTGTGAGATGAAGGAACCCGTGGAGCGCAGCGCCCCGAACCGCATCTTCCGCGACCGGCGCGAGGCCGGTGCGGCGCTCGGCGCCGCCTTGCGACCGCTCGCCGCGGACCGGCCGGTGGTGCTCGCGCTGCCGCGCGGGGGCGTGCCCGTCGGCTACGAGATCGCGCTCGCGCTGCAGGCCCCGCTCGACGTGCTGCTGGTGCGCAAGGTCGGCGCGCCCGGCAACCCGGAGCTCGGCATCGGCGCGATCGCCGAGGGCGGCGTGCGCGTGCTGGACCGCGGCACGATCCGCGCGCTCATGATCAGCGTCGAGGAGCTGGAGCGCTCGCTCGAGCGAGCCGCCGCCGAGCTCGCCGGGCAGCTCGATCGCTACCGCCGTGGCCGACCCTCCATCGAGCTCGGCGGCCGCACGGTGATCGTCGTCGACGACGGCCTGGCGACCGGCGGCACCGCTCACGCCGCGGTGCGCGCGGCGCGCCAGCGCGGGGCGGCACGCGTGGTGCTCGCCGTCCCGGTCGGCTCTCAGCAGGCGGTCGAGCTCCTGCGCGGAGAGGCCGACGACGTCGTGTGCCTCGAGGCGCCGGCGGACTTCCGCGCGGTCGGCGCCTGGTACCGCACCTTCGGCCAGACGAGCGACGCGGAGGTCGGCGAGCTGCTCGAGCGCGCCGCCGCGGCGCTGGCGACGGTATCGAGCTCAGCCGCGCCTGCCGGCGATCCTCCGGCCCAGGATCCGGATGTCCGCTCCGTGGAGATCCCGGCACCGGGCGGCGTGCTGCTGCCGGGCGACCTCCAGCGGCCGGCGGACGCTCGCGGGCTCGTGATCTTCGCCCACGGCAGTGGCAGCAGCCGGCACAGCCCGCGCAATCGCCAGGTCGCGGGCGCGCTCGGCCGGGCCGGGCTCGCGACGCTGCTGATCGATCTGCTCACTCCCGCCGAGGAGCGCGACCGGCGCAACGTCTTCGACATCGAGCTGCTCGCGCGCCGGCTCTCCGCCGCGACCGCCTGGGCCGCCGAGCAGCCGGAGCTGTCCGCGCTGGCGATCGGCTACTTCGGCGCGAGCACCGGCGGCGGCGCGGCGCTGTGCGCCGCCGCCGAAGCCACGGAGCGAGTGCGCGCGGTCGTGTCGCGCGGCGGGCGCCCCGACCTGGCCTTCGCGGTGCTGGACCGCGTGCGCGCCCCGGTCCTGCTGATCGTCGGCGGCGAGGATCACGTGGTGCTCGACCTCAACCGCGAAGCGCTCGCCAGGCTGAACGCCGCGTCGCAGCTGGCGGTCGTTCCCGGCGCCACGCATCTCTTCGAGGAGCACGGCGCGCTCGACTCCGTGGCTCGGCTTGCCGCCGCCTGGTTCGTCACGAACCTGGCCGCCGGCGACGGCTGAGCGGTCGCCGCGCGTGAGATCCTCTGCTGGTGCCGCTCCGGATCGTCCACGGCGACGTGTCGCACCTGCCCGAGCTCGAGCCGGTCTGGCGCGAGCTCCACGCGTATCACGCCGGGGTGCGCCCCTCCGGGGTGTCGATGCGAGCTGTCGACCGGTCGTGGAAGGTGCGCCGCGCGCGCTACGAGCGCTGGCTGGCCGAGGGCGGCAACGCCCTGCTGCTCGCCGAGGACGACGGCGCGGTGGTGGGCTACGCGATGGTCACGATCGACGAGGGCGGCATGGCAACCTGGGACGTCGGTCCCCCGGTCGCCGAGCTCGAGACGCTCGCCGTCCTGTCTGCAGCGCGCGGAGCGGGCGTCGGCACCGCGCTGACCGACGCCGCCGCCGAGTTCGCACGCGAGCGCGGCGCACGGGCCATGGGCGTCGGGATCGTCCACACGAACGCGGACGCGATCCGCTTCTACGAGCGCGAGGGCTTCCGCCCGTTCTACGTCGAGCACCTGCGCCTGTTGTAGCCGAGGCTCAGGCGGCAGTCGCCAGGTCCGCGCCGTCCGGGGTCACGATCCGCTCCTCGAACTGGAACCCCGCCTCGAGCGCGCGGCGCACGGGGCATGTGTCGGCGACCCTGCGCAGCCGCACGACCATCACGCCGGCGGCGGCGAAGATCACGCGCCCGCTGTGCGCGACGCCGCCGGGCATCGCCGGCATCACCTGCGCGACGCCCGGCTTCGGGCAGCCGTGCGGGCGGCCGAGGTCGAACGTCCCGTTGAGTGACTCGCGCCGGGCTCCCGTGCCCGGCGCGATCCAGCTCAACGCGAGATTGCCGTCGCGTTCGTCACCGCGGCAGCACCAGCGACATCGAGTCCGTGCACTTGATGTGGACGCTGTCCGCACTCGTGCACGAGACCTCTCCCTTCTTTGCAGCGCCGATTCCCTTGTAGATCCCGGTGCCACCATCGACCGTCATCGTCCCGGTCCATGACGAGGTCTGGAAGCTGGTGGTTGACAGATCCTCGCCTCCGCCGGGAGTGAGGTTAAACGTGCCCGAGAATGTGCCGCCGCTGAAGTACGCGACGTACTTCGCGACGGTGTCACCGGAGTCGGGGACCGTGAAGGTATCGCGGATGACTCCCCAGCCGAACCCGTGATGGCAGTTGATGCGCCCGAGGTGAGTGCCCGAGTCAGCGGGCAGGACGGCATCCGCGCCGAGCGCAGGCTGCTGGGTCAGGGTGATACGACACTGCACCTTCACCGTATTGACCTTCTTCGCGCTCCTGGCGCTCGCCGTCGTTCCGCCGCCGGCGATGACTCCGCTGACGACGACCGCGGCCGCGAGCAGGATGGTGGTTCTCCTCATGAATCGCTCCATCACCGTCACCCGGTGACCTTGGCGAGCGTCCGCACAGCGGCGCTTCGCACGATCCTCGGGATTGGCACGAAGTCGAGCGCGGGTCCGAAGCGCTGCCCCTGGTAGATCACGTAGCTGACGAACTGCTTGATCAGGACCGCCGCCTTGGCGTTTCCGGGCACGATGGCGTACGTGAACGTCGAGATCGGGTAGGCGCCCTTCGCCTTCTTGGGCGGGTTGACGATGTGCATCTCGTTGTTCGCCGGCACCGACTTGATCGTCCGCCCGGCGGCGGCGATCGCGGCGAGGTTCGGGTAGAGCCATGTGCCGGCAGCGTTGCGGATCTGCGCGGCGGGTTCGTGATGGGCGATCAGGTAGGAGACCTCGTTGTAGGAGATCGCGCCGTTCGTCGAGTCGAGAAGCGCTACGACTCCGGCGTTGCCGTTACCGCCCGGACCGACCGGCCACGCGACCGAGGTCGAGTTTCCGACCTGGCCCTTGAAGGCCGGGCTGACGCGCGACACGTAGTCCGTGAACGCGTACGTGGTACCCGAGCCGTCGCTGCGGTGCAGCGGCGTGATCGCGAGGTTGGGGAGGCTCTTGCCCTTGTTGAGGCGCTGGATGGCGGGATCGTTCCACTGCTTGATCTGCCCGAGGTAGATCTTGGCGATGACATCGCCGGTCAGGCGCAGGCCCTTGACGCCATCCAGGTGGTAGCCGATGCCGATGCCACCGAGTGCCCACGGGATCTGGAAGCAGCCATTGCAGGCAGCCGCCTGATCAGGGTTCAGCGGGGCATCCGACGCCCCGAAGTCGACCAGGCGGTTGCTGATGTCCCGGATGCCTTGCCCGGAGCCGACGGACTGGTACTGGACGGTGTTGCCGGAGGCCTGCCCCCACGCCGCGCCCCACTCGGCCATGATCGGCGCGACGAAGGTCGACCCCGACCCGGTGAGGGTGGCTGCCGAGGCCGAAGCCGTCCCGACCAGAAGCGCGCTTGCGCAAAGGGCGGCGCAGCCCATCCCACTCAATATCCTGAAGTGCACGACTTTCCTTTCGACGTTCCTAGGGAGACGGCCCGTGCGTCTCATCACATCCGAGCCGCAGCCAGAATCGCCGGAGCCGTCGCCGCCGCTGTCGCCAACTTGTTAAGGACGTTTGAAGTTCCTGTGATCGCCACGCTGGGGCGCTGGGGCCGAAGCTAGGGTCACAGCACGTGTCCCCAAGGTCGTTCCCGCACCGGGGCTTCCCCTGGATCTCCGGCGTTTCCCGCACACGGCGTGCGACCGAGACGGGTGACACCGTGCTCCGCGGCACGAGCGCCGCCGCCGCGATCGTCGCGGTGCTCGTCCTGGCCGGCGTCGTCTACCAGTTGGTCGACAACGCATGGCCGTCCCTGTCGCGCTTCGGGATGGGTTTTCTGTGGCACTCCACGTGGCAGCCGAACTTCCGGGAGTTCGGCGCGAGCGCCCTGATCTTCGGTACGGTCGTCACGTCGTCGATCGCTCTCGTCGTCGCGACGCCGCTGGGGATCGGCATCGGCCTGTACCTGAGCATGATGGCCTCACGTGGCGTCCGCCGTACCGTGGGGCCCCTGGTGGAGATGCTCGCCGCCATCCCCAGCGTCATCCTGGGTTTCTGGGGTGTGATCGTGCTCGCGCCCTTCGTGTCGAACCACGTCGAGCCGTGGTTGCACGACACGTTCGGCTTCCTGCCCATCTTCGGGCCGCCTCAGACAACCGGGCTGAGCGTCATGACCGCCGGTCTGATCCTCTCCGTGATGGTGCTGCCGATCGTCGCCTCGCTCAGTCGCGACCTGTTCTCGACCGTCCCGCCGGAACTCACCCAAGGCGCAGAGGCGCTGGGCGCGACGCGCTGGGAGGTGATCCGCGGCGTTGTGCTACCGACCACCTCCTCAGGCGTCGCGGCTGCGGTGGTCCTCGGGCTCGGCCGCGCTCTGGGGGAAGCGATCGCCGTGGCGCAGGTCATCGGCGACGGCCACGGCATCCAGCGGTCACTGTTCGAGCCCGGAGCGACCCTCACGAGCCGGATCGCGCTGCAGTTCCCGGAGACGACTCCCCATACCGTCTACTCCGGGGCGCTGTTCCATCTCGCGCTGATCCTGCTGGTGATCAACCTCGCGACCACCCTGATCGCGCGCGCCATCGCGGGACGCTTCGACGTCAGACGCTCCTACGGTCGGGTGGCAACCGCATGAGCGACGCGATGGCCTCAGAGCTGGGCGTCGAGTTGCCCTACGATCCGACGGCGCCGCTGAGCGCGACGGGCAACCTCGGCCGCAGGATGGCCGTCAGTCGCGCCGTCTCGATGATCGCCTCGTTGTCCGCGGTTCTCGCGATCGCTGTCCTCGTGATCGTCGTGTGGGGAGTGGCGAGCCGCGGCATCAGCGCGCTGCGCCTCGGCTTCCTGATCCACAACCCCGAAGGCCTCGCCGGTGGTGGCATCGCCAACGCGCTGGTCGGTACCGCGCTCATGGTGGGTATCGGCGCGCTCATCGCTGTGCCGATCGGCATCCTGACGGGCATCTATCTCAGTGAGTACGCCTCCCCGCGATCACGGCTGGCGAGCATGCTCAAGCTCGCGCTCGAACTCCTCCAGGGCTTGCCGACCATCGTGGTGGGCCTGTTCATCTACGGGCTGATCGTGATCCCGCAGAACAAGGAGTCCGGATTTGCCGGCGCGGTCGCCCTCTCGATCGTCATGTTGCCGCTGATCGCGCGCTCGGCGCAGGAGGTCCTTCTGCTCGTCCCAAGCAACCTGCGCGAGGCGTCAGACGCCCTGGGAGTCAGCCGCTGGCGCGCTGTCCGAGGGGTCATCCTGCCCGCAGCAATGGGCGGCATCGCGACTGGCATCATCCTCTCGACCGCGCGAGCAGCAGGCGAGACCGCGCCACTCCTGTTCTGCGACGGCATCTTCAATCCGAACTCGACGGAGATCAACCTGTTCGGCCACGGAATCCCGAACATCCCCATGCTGATCCTCAGCACCTCCGACCTGGCAGTCCCGCAGGCGTTCGCGCGTGCGTGGGGGGCGGCATTCGTCCTCCTGGTAGGGATCCTGTTGGCGAACATCGCGACGCGCATGGTGCTGGGACGCAGTAGCGCGAAGCGAGGCGGAGCATGAGCATCTGGAACCCGACCGGCGAGACCGGGGACAACGGCGCGATGTCCGTGCCGCCTCGCCTGCGCATCACGACTGCGACGCACGCTCCCGTGCGTGACACGCGTGAGGATGCCTCACCGCAGGAGGAGGTTCGCCCGGTCGTCTTCGACATCCGCGACATGGGTGTCGAGTACGGCTCCAAGACCGCACTGACGGGCACGACCTTGAAGATCCACCGCAACCTCGTGACCGCGGTGATCGGACCATCCGGGTGCGGCAAGTCCACCTTCCTGCGCAGCCTCAACAGGATGAACGACGCCATCGAGAACTTCCGGCTGACCGGTCAGGTGCTCTACCACGGACACGACATGTACGCGAGCGGTGTGAACCGCGTCGAGGTCCGCCGTCGGATCGGCATGGTCTTCCAGAAGCCGAATCCGTTCCCGAAGTCCATCTACGACAACGTGGCGTGGGCGCCGCGCAACATCGGGATGACGAACGATCTCGAGGCGCGCGTCGAGCGCGCGCTGCGGTCCGCTGCGCTGTGGGACGAGGTCAAGAGCCGGCTGCGCAGCAGTGCCATGAGCCTTTCCGGTGGACAGCAGCAGCGTCTTTGCATCGCGCGAGCGCTCGCCGTCGAACCGGACGTGCTGCTGCTCGACGAGCCGGCGTCCGCGCTGGACCCCGTGTCGACGGCCGCGATCGAAGAGCTGATCGTCGAGTTGAAGAACCGTTACACCATCGTGATCGTCACCCACAACATGCAGCAGGCGGCGCGCGTCGGCGACCGTGCAGCGTTCTTCAGCCTCGATCGCACCGAGAATGTGGGGACGCTGATCGAGTACGGCGACGCCGCAACGATCTTCACCAACTCGCGCGACCCGCGCACGCGCGACTACGTCAGCGGCCGCTTCGGCTGAGATCGGCTACGGCGCGCCGATGGCGTCTGGCTCGACCTGACGGAGAAGGGGCTGCCCACACTGCCAGCAGTACACGGCGCCGCTCGAGTGTGGCGCGCCACACGGGGCGCACTGGCCCGCCGTCGCGGTCTGGTCGTGAAGCAGGATGCGCTCCGCCTCGTGGAGCTCGGCGTCGGCGGCCTGCAGCTCGGCCGCGTGCCGGACGAGCAGGTCCACGTTGATCTGGTCGCGAGTCGCCATCTCGTACACAAGGCCACCGAGATCCCACTGAAGCTCGGCTACCCGAGCCTGCAGCTCATCACGCCGGCGGGCGAGGTCGATGGCGTCTGCGCCTGGGCCCGTCGCGGGAGCGAACGGATCGGCTGGGTGGTCGGAGCGGGCGTCCCCGCCACTGCGGCGGCGCATGAAGGGCGCTCTGCTCATGGGCCGAAGAACTCGCCGGTGAACTTGCCGCCCTTGCACCCCGGGTCGCCGGCCTTGCAGGACTCCCCGACCTTGACCGTCGGGTTCTTGGGAGCGCTCGCGCCGAGCACCTTGGTCGCCGCCGACACAGCAGCCTTGCTGACCTTCGGCGTGACACGGACGACGGTCGTCTTCACCTTCTTCGAACCGGTCGTGGACGCCTGCTTGCCCCCCGCGCTCGCGACGGCGGGCTGGGAGGCCGCTGCGCCACCGCCCACGGTTATGACCTGCGGTGCGGCGGCCTTCGTCGAGCCGTTGGAGGTTCCGTTGTGTCCGATGATCACGCCGACGCCCATCGCGAGCAGCAGCGTGCCGATGCCGGCGATGATCGTGGCCGCTGGACCCCAGCGACCCTGACGCGCCTGACCGCCGGCGGCCGGCTCGGGCACCGGACCTGATGGGCGCGGGGACTCGGCGCTGAAGCGGGCGGCGCCGCGTCGCGTACCGCAGGTGATGCAGTAGCGCTGGTCGCTCGCCATCGGGGCGCCGCAGTTCTGACAGCTGCCGGCGTCGGCGCTGTGCATCAGCGTGGTGACCGTCGCGCTGTCATCAGGCGCATTCGCGGGGATCGTCACGAGCGCCATTTTGCTGACTGACGCCGACGAAGATGTGGCCAGGATGTGACCACGATGTTGCCACGGCGCGGCAGGCGTCCGGCACGCGTCCGGCACGCGGAAACACGCCGTTCACATCCCCGAAGTGTCCTGCCGTAAGACTCCACCGCACGGTGGAGGCCTCCGACGGACTTTCGCAGTGTCGCACCTGTGACTCGCCGCTGGCGCGCGACCAGCGCTACTGCCTCGGCTGCGGAACCCGCCGCGGTCCTCTTCCACGGCACGTGTCGAGCCGGCTCGCACACCTCCATGGCCGGGGAGTGGCGCCGTCGCAACCGGCTCCTGCACCCGCGCAGCGCACAGGACCTGGGTTCATCGCCGCGGCCCCGCGTGCGTCTGCCGCCGCCGTGATCGTCGTGCTGGGCTTCGGCACGCTCGTGGGATCGCTCGCCGGCGGAGCCAGCGCCAGCGATCCCGGAGCGATCGTGGTGCTCAACCGAGCTCCTGCGACGGCCACCTCGACCAGCTCGGCGGCGGTCCCTTCGGACGCGACGAGGACAGTGACGGTCGAATCCGCGGCGCCGGCCCCGCCGCCTGCGCCGGCGCCGCCCGCCCCCGCACCATCGCCGAGCACTCCCACGACGAAGGTGCAGCCGGCAGCGCCCGTGCTTCCACCGATCAAGCACGTGTTCCTGATCGTGCTGTCCAACCAGGGCTACTCCCAGAGCTTCGGCAGCAGCGCGGCGAACCCGTACCTCGCCAAGACGCTCGCCGCCAAGGGCGAGCTGATCTCGAACTACTACGCCGTAGCCGGAGGCTCCCTGGCCAACGAGATCGGCCTCATAAGCGGTCAGGGGCCGACGGAGCAGACGCAGGCCAACTGTCCGCAGTATCAGGAGATCCAGCCGGCGACGATCGACGAGAGCGGTCAGGTCAGCGGCGACGGCTGCGGGTACCCCCGGGGCGTCATCACCGTCGGCGACCAGCTCGAGAGCGCGCACCTGACCTACAAGGTCTACCTCGAGACGAAGGACACGGCCGATGATCCGCAGGTCGAGCGCTGCCGCCCAGCGCCCAGCAGCGCTCCCAGTGCCTCCGATCGGCCCTATGCCGCGTGGCGCAACCCGTTCCTGTACTTCGCCGGCACGAGCAAGGACGCCTGTCCCAGCGAGAACGTCCCGCTCGCGCAGCTCGACAAGGATCTGAGCGCCAAGGCTGACACGCCGGCGCTCTCGTATATCGTCCCTGACCTCTGCGACAGCGGCGCCGATCCCCCGTGCGATCCATCCGCTCCGTCCGGGATGCGAGCCGCTGAAGCGTTTCTGGAGTCCGTTGTCCCGAAGATCGAGAAGTCGCCGGCGTACCGCGCTGACGGCATGATCGCGATCACGTTCGATCAGGCGCCACAGACCGGGGACACGGTGGATTCGACCAGTTGCTGCGGCCAACCGACGTACGCGAATCTGGCCATGTCCGGCGCACCGGCCGACGGTTCTCCGACGTCGGAGGACGGGGCATCCACGGATACGACGGCGGCGACAACGACGACCGGGACGGCGACGACCGCGCCTCCGACCACGACCGGGACGGCGACGACCGCGCCTCCGACCACGACCGGGACGGCGACGACCGCGCCTCCGACGACCACCGGGACGGCGCCTCCGACGACGACCGGCACCGAAAGCACTCCCTCTCAGAACGCCCCGGCAGGTCAGCCCAAGGGCGGCGGCATCGTCGGCCTGTTGCTCATATCGAAGTACGTCAAGCCAGGAACCATCAACGGGTTCGACCTCTACAACCACTTCTCGCTGATGGCGAGCCTCGAAGACCTCTTTGGCCTGGACCGGATCGGCTACGCAGCCGCATCTGGGCTACCGGTGTTCGGCGACTCCGTGTACACCGGGTACTCCCGCTAGGACGGCTGGGAGGTCAGCTCGCAAGCGGCCGGCCGCTGATGCTCGAGGCGCCCCGCGCGGCCGTCACGGGCGTCGTCACGCCGTAGCCACCCGGCGCCATCGGCGCGTCCGGCGGGCGCTCCCGGCACAATGCCGCGATGCCCGACGACGCGATCCAGCACGACACTCCCGCCTCCGACGCCGCGATCTCCCGCCGGCGGCTGCTCGCCACCGGGGCCGCCGCAGGCGCCGGCGCCGCGCTTGCCGGCCTGGCGCCGCAGGCCGCGAGCGCCGCGGGCAGGGGCCCGACCCGCAAGGTCGACGTCGTCGTCGTCGGCGCCGGCCTCTCGGGGCTGCAGGCCGCGCGCGACCTCGTCAAGGCCGGCCGGAAGGTCGCCGTCCTCGAGGCGCGCGGGCGCGTCGGCGGGCGCACGCTGAACCACTCGATCGGCGGCGGGCACATCGCCGAGGTCGGCGGTCAGTGGGTCGGCCCGACCCAGGACCGGCTGCTCGCGCTCGCCAAGCAGCTCGGCGTCAAGACGTTCCCGACCTACGACAAGGGCGACTACGTCTATCACCGCTCCGGCACGCGCAAGACCTTCACGCCCGACCCGGTCGTCGGCGCGATCCCCCCGGACCCCGACGTCAGCGACGTCGTCAACCTGCTGCTGAAGTTCGAGAGCCTGCTCGGCGGGATCCCGGTCGACAGGCCGTGGGCCGCCGCGAACGCGCTCGCCTACGACGGCCAGACGGTCGAGACGTGGAAGCTCGCCAACTCGGCCACCGACGGTGCGCACTTCCTGTTCGACCTGGCGATCGAGGCCGTCTGGGCCGCCGAACCGCGCGACGTCTCGCTGCTGCACGCCCTCTTCTACGCCGCCGCCGCCGGGAACGAGAAGACCAAGGGCAGCTTCCTGCGTCTCCTGAACACGCACAACGGCGCGCAGGAGCAGCGCTTCGTCGGCGGCTCGCAGCGCGTCTCGATCGAGATGGCCAAGCGGCTGGGCTCGCGCGTCGTGCTGAACGCCCCGGTGCGCCGGATCGTGCAGGGCTCCGGCGGCGTCACGGTCACGAGCGACCGCGGCGTCTGGAAGGCCAAGCGCGTGATCGTCACCGGGCCGCCGTCGCTGACCGCGCAGATCGACTACGAGCCCCAGCTGCCCGCCGACCGCGCCCAGCTGACCCAGCGCTTCCCCCAGGGCAACGCGATCAAGTGCCAGGCCGTCTACGACGAGCCGTTCTGGCGCAAGGACGGGCTCGCCGGCTATGCCAACGGCGACTTCGACAGCGTCCGGCTGACCTACGACAACTCGCCCCCGGACGGCGGCCCGGGCGTGCTGCTCGGCTTCCTCGAGGGGCACAACGCGCGCATCTGGTCGCGGCGCTCGGCGACCGCCCGCCGCGCCGCGGTGCTCGACAGCTTCGCGAAGTTCTTCGGCGAGCGCGCGCGCAAGCCGAAGGCCTACTTCGAGATGAACTGGTCGAACGAGCGCTGGACGCGCGGCTGCTACGTCGGCTTCACCCCGCCGGGGGTGCTGCTCGACTTCGGCGCGGCGATCCGCACGCCGGTCGGGCGCATCCATTGGGCCGGTGCCGAGACGGCGACCTACTGGAACGGGTACATGGAGGGGGCGCTGCGCTCCGGCACACGGGCTGCGAAGGAGGCCCTGCACGGGCTGTAGGACCCCGGCGGGCCTGCCGATAGCCCGAGCGATGCGGATCTCCGTGATCATCTGCGCGTTCAGCGATGAGCGCTGGGAGCCGCTGTGCGCGGCTGTCGCGTCGATCGCCGCACAGACGCGACCAGCAGATCAGACGGTCCTCGTCATCGATCACAACCCCGGGCTGCTCGAGCGCTCGCGCGCCCGCTTCCCGGGGGCGACGGTCGTCGAGAACGGCGGGCGCCAGGGCCTCTCGGGCGCGCGCAACTCCGGCATCGACGCGGCTTCCGGCGACGTGCTCGCGTTCCTCGACGACGACGCGGCGGCAGCCCCGGGCTGGCTGGCGGCGCTTGCGCAGGGGTTCGCCGATCCGCGGGTCCTGGGAGCGGGCGGCGCCGTGGACCCCGTGTGGGCGGCGGGCCGGCCGGCGTGGTTTCCCGCGGAGTTCGACTGGGTCGTGGGTTGTGCACACAACGGGATGCCGGAGCACCGCCGGGCCGTGCGCAACGTGATCGGCGCGAACATGGCCTTCCGCGCGGACACGCTGCGCGCGCTCGCGGGCTTTCGCGAGGGCATCGGCCGGGTCGGCTCGGTCCCGCTCGGCTGCGAGGAGACCGACCTGTGCATCCGCGTGCACCAGCGCTGGCCGAGCGCGGAGGTGCTCTACGACCCCGCCGCGCGTGTCACGCACCTCGTGCCCGCCGACCGCGGCTCGCTCAGCTACTTTCTCTCGCGGTGTCGCGCTGAGGGGCGCTCGAAGGCGCTGCTCGCACGGTTCGTCGGCGCCTCCGACGGACTCTCCGACGAGCGTGCCTACACCTCGCGGACGCTGCCGCGCGGCGTCGCGCGCGGCCTGCGCGACATGCTGCGCGGTGACCTCGGCGGCCTCAGGCGCGCCGGCGCGATCGTCCTCGGCCTGGCGACCACCACGCTCGGCTACGTCAGCGGCCGCCTCGCACGCGAGGGCCGCCGGTGATCGCGTGACGCCCGGCGCCGCGGATGCGCCGCAACGGCTCCGCCCGGCTTTCTGAAAGACCTTCTCAGGCGTGCCCGGCGGCGAGGGCGCGCGTGACCGAGTCGGAGCGCTCCGGGATCTCGGTCTGCTGAATCGCGGCCTCCTTCGGGGAGCGACGCAGGCGCTCACGGAAGATCAGCCGCAGGATGCGCAGGCCGTCGCGGATCGGGCGCAGGTTGCTCGAGCCGTGGAGGCGATCCTCCTCGTAGCTCGGGACCTCGACGACTTTGAGGCCGGCCTGTGCGGCGCGGATGTTCATCAGCGTCTCGATCTCGAACCCGTCGACGTCGCAGGCGAGCTTGTCGGCGCACTCGCGCCAGAAGGCGTTGTACCCGTAGCAGAGGTCCGAGTAGCGCGTGCGGAAGAGCACGTTGACGGTCGTCCCGAGGAATCGGTTGCCGAAGCTGCGCAGCCACGTGAGGTCGGTGCTGCCGCCGCCGAACATGTAGCGCGAGCCCTTCGCGTAGTCGGCGCCGTCGCACAATGCGCGGACGAACGCGGGGATCTCCTCCGGCTTGGCGGAGCCGTCCGCGTCGAGCGTGACGACGATGTCACCGGTCGCGGCGTTCCACCCGCAGATCAGCGCCTCGCCCTTCCCGCGGCGCTCCTGGTGGACGATGCGCGCGTCGGGGCGCAGGCGCAGCGCCGTGGCGACGGTCTCGTCGCTCGACCCGCCGTCGACGATGATGACCTCATGGCTCGCATCGAGCCGCGGCAGCACGTGCGGGAGGTTCTCGGCCTCGTTCAGCGTCGGGACCACGACGCTGACGCGCGGGCGGGAGCGGCGCAGCGCGTAGGGCCACACGCTCTCATCCACCACCGCGATGCGGGGCTGCGCGATGTCGCCCGACCAGAGCAGCTCCGTCGTGCGGTTTGTGATCGGCTCAATTGCGGTTGCGTGATCCTGCGCCGTGTCCATGGCGAACCCCCCTACCTGAAGACTGGTCGTCGCCCCCCGATGGGCAACGGCCCGTACTGCCCGTCGGCGCGGATTCCCCCCGGCACGACGTAGACACAACATACAGCCTCGCAGCGGTTCTTCCCGGCAACATCCGTCCACGAACGGGGTGTTTCGCTCGACCAACGGCGTCGGATGGTCGTTGAGCGGGGTTTACGGCGTGGCGGGTCCGGGCTACCGTCGCCGCAATGCCGATCACCGCCCCGTCACGCATCCATCGCCAGGGACTTCGCGGTCTCCTGCCGCTCCTCGCCGCAATGGCCGCGACGCTCGTCGCCGCTGCGCCGGCCACCGCCGCTGCGTCCACCGCGCCGGGCGTCGGGATCACCACCTACGGCCCTGCGACCGCGGTCGCCGGCGAGCTTCTGACCTACACCTTCGCGATCGCCGACATCGGCGGCACGTCGTTCGCCGACGCGGACGTGCTCGTCGTCGGCTCGCTCTGCCAGACGCCGGCGGCAGTCGTCAACCGCGGGGCCGACGTGTCGGCGGCCACGCTCGACCCCGGCGACACCTGGACCTACCAGTGCCAGGTCCAGACCACGCCGGGTGCCACCGAGCTCGCCATGACCGGCCGCGTGGCGGCGAGCGACGGGTCGGGCGCCGCGGTGTCGGCCAACCACACCTTCACGACGCCGCTGCAGGCCGCGCGCAGCGCCGTTGCAGGCCTGCACCGCCGGTCCGGCTCGGCGCGCGTCGTCGCGTCAACGAGCTGCTCACGCGGGAGCGCCGTCGTCAGCGGGAGCCGGATCGATCACGCGACGTTCTTCGTCGACGGAAAGCTCGCCGGCCGGGTGCTGCGGGCGGACGGTACGGGGCGATTCACCCTGCACCTGACCATGTCGGCCCGCGCCCACGTGGTGCGCGTGCACGTCGTCTTCGACGCCGGCAGCCACACGCCGTCGCGCACGCTGCGCGTCCGCCTGCCCGGCTGCAGCAGGGGCTAGGCCTTCGCGGCCCGCTTTCCCGCCCGGGGCTTTGCCCGCGCCGGCACGAGCGCCAGCAGCTCCGCGTAGGCGTCGTCGCCGGCATCGGCTGGGAACCACACGTCCGGGACGTCCTCGCGGTCGCCGATGATCCCGAAGTCGATCCGCCGGTGAAGGCTCGTCCTGGGGGCGAGCATGCGCTCGACCGACAGGTCGTCGTCGTGGCCCGGCGCGGCGCCCGCGACACGCCGCGCGGCGCCCGCGATCGCGTTGATCCCCGGGACGCTGCGCAGCGTCGGGACGAGGTCGAGGTTCGGCAGCGTTCCCGGCATCGAGCGCAGGGCACGCAGCGAATGGCGCGGCGTGCCGATGAGGCACGGGCGAGCAGCTCCGCACGGCCTGGCACTGGATCCGGCGGGAGATGTTGCGGATTTCCCGTCGATCGCGAGCGTCCGTGCAGGTCCCCGTGCACCGCTGAGCGCCGGGGGCGATTCGTGCGTATCATCTGCGGAACAGCGGTGTAGATTCCCGTACGTTCGTTCGAAGCTTCCCCTCGGACTCTTGAGGTGGGGTTTACGAGCGTACGGAACCATCCGCCGGGCTTCAGTCGCGACTGAAGTCTCCTCGACGCTCCTCGTGATCTTCGGCCGGCTCGGCTGTCATCGGGTGGGAACGGACAGCCAGTTGCGCGCGCAACGAATCTGCGCTAAAATCCGACTCTAGGTATCGGATATACATGGAAATGACACTGAACATCGCAAAGAACCTTCCCGACGAGGTCCGTGAGCCGACAACGGTCGCCGATCCCGTCGACCAGCTGCTGCGCCGTGCGGCGCAGTACCGGCTGCTGCGCCCGAAGGAGGAGCTCGACCTCGCCAAGCGGATCGAGCGCGGCGACCTGCGGGCCAAGGAACTGCTGATCAACTCGAACCTGCGTCTCGTGGTCTCGATCGCGCGCCGCTACCAGGGCCTGGGGCTCGGCATGTCCGATCTCGTCCAGGAGGGTATGATCGGCCTGATCCGCGCCGCGGAGAAGTTCGACTACCGCAAGGGCTTCCGCTTCTCGACGTACGCGACGCTGTGGATCCGCCAGGCGATCCAGCGGGGCCTGGACAACACGGCCCGCACCGTGCGCCTTCCGGCGAACGTCGCCCAGCAGACCCGCAAGGTCGACCGCGTCGCGGCCGATCTGGCGGCCAAGCTCGAGCGCGATCCGACGCCGGAGGAGATCGCCGCCGAGACCGGCTTCGAGCCGGCCGAGGTGGAGCGCCTGCGCAAGCTCGACTCCAAGCCCGCGAGCCTCGACGCCCGCGTCGGCGACGACGACTCGGCGAGCCTCGGCGAGCTGCTCGACAGTCACGCGCTCTCCCCCGAGGAGGAGGTCGGCCGCGACGACGTCGCCGATCAGCTCGACATCGCGCTCCAGGAGCTTCCGGCCGAGGAGCGTCAGGTCATCGAGCTGCGCTTCGGCCGCCGCGGCGAGCAGCCGCACACCGCAGCCCAGGCCGGCCGCAAGCTGGGCGTCAGCACCGCCGAGGCCCAGCGCCTCGAGCAGCGGGCGCTCGACCGCCTCGCGACGCTGGAGCGCGTGAACGCGCTGCGCGAAGCGGCTTAGACGTAACGTCGTCCGAAGGTCGGGGCGCAGCCCCGACCGGAGGCCGAAACACCGTTCGCCGGGGCGCAGCCGCGACCGGAGGCCGAAACACCGTTCGCCGGGGGCGCAGCCCCGACCGGAGGCCGAAACCGATTCTCAGAACGCCCCGGTCCGCCGGGGCGTTCGTCGTTCCGCGGACGGCGCCCGCCGCGCGCCCGGTGGATCGAATCAGCGACGGACCAGGTCGCCGGGGCGGCAAACCGCTGGAGCCGGCCACGCCGGTGCGCGACACTGGACCGGTATGCCGGAACTCCCGGAGGTCGAGATCACAGCGCGGCGGATCGACGCGGCGCTGCGCGGCGCTGCGATCGAGTCGGCGATGGCGCCGGGGATCAACGCGCTGAAGACCTTCGACCCGCCGCTGGACAGTCTCAGCGGACGGACGGTCGCGGGCGTCCGGCGTCGCGGCAAGCACCTCGTCGTCGACGTCTCCGGTGACCTCTCGCTGTTGATCCACCTGATGTCCGCCGGTCGCCTGCAGCTCTACGACAAGCGTGCCTCGATGAAGGACCGCACCTCGCGCCTGCTCGTGCGGATCGAGGGCGACCGCGAGCTGCGCCTGCGCGAGTTCGGTACGAAGCAGCGGGCCTGGGTGAAGCTGCTGGGCACGGCCGCGGTCGAGCAGGACGAGGCGATCGCGAGCCTCGGCCCCGAGGCATGGCCCCACCCGCCGGAGATGCAGGAGCTGCTGGCCGGCCAGGGCGCGCGCCCGTTGCACGCCGTCCTGCGCGACCAGCACGTGATCACAGGCATCGGGCGCTCGTGGGTCGACGAGATCCTCTGGACGGCGCGGCTGTCGCCCTTCAAGCGCGGCGACGACCTCGACGCCGGCGAGGCTGCGGCGCTGCGCGAGGCGATCGTCACGCGCCTGGGGGCGGCGATCGACCACTACGAGGAGATCCTGCAGCTGCCGCTCCCCGACAAGCTGCCGCTGCCGCTGGAGGTGCATCGCCATCAGGGCGAGGCGTGCCCGCGCTGCGGGGCGACGATCGAGGCCGTGCACTACGAGGACTACGTCCTCTGCTACTGCCCGCAGGACCAGACCGGCGGCCGCGTCCTCAAGGATCGCCGCCTGTCGCGCCTGCTGAAATGAGTCGCGGCGGGGCCGGGACGTGACGAGCCGCGCACGTGACGCCCGCCGATCTGCCTTGCCGTGGGCCGGCGGACCGCGCGGTGCGTATCGTCGTGGGATGGACCGACCGAACGTGAAAGGACCAGACGATGATCGAGACCGGTGAGCAGGCTCCAGATTTCACGCTGCCCGACCAGGACGGAGACCCGGTGCAGCTCGCGGACCTCCGCGGGAAGACGGTCGTCCTCTACTTCTACCCCAAGGCGGACACCCCCGGCTGCACGACGCAGGCCTGCGGCGTGCGCGACCACCTGCCCGAGTACGAGGGCTCCGGTGCCGTCGTCCTCGGGGTCTCCCCCGACCCCGTGAAGAAGGTCAAGAAGTTCCACGAGAAGTACGACCTGAACTTCCCGCTGCTGGCCGACGAGGATCACGCCGTCTGTGAGGCCTACGGCGTCTGGGCCGAGAAGTCGATGTACGGGCGCACCTACTGGGGCGCGCTGCGCACGACCTTCGTGATCGATGCCGAGGGGTTGGTGCGGCACGTCATCCCGAAGGTCAGCCCCAAGACGCACGACGAGCAGGTGCTCGCGGTGCTGTCGGAGCTGGCGACGGCGTAGCGGTCGATCACGCGCGCGCGGGCGCGGCAGCGTCGACGATCCGCCAGGGGTGGTTCGTCTCGCCGCTGAGCTCCAGGCACCAGCGCTGGGAAAGGCTGCGGCGGCGAGCGCGGTCGCCGCTGACGACGATCAGCGTCGAGCGGTCCTCGGTGTACGCGATGCCGGTGGCATGGACCTCGACCGTGATCGCGGGCGGCACACGGTCAGTGGCGACCTCGACGATCCGGACCTCGCCGACCTCGAGGCCACGGACGACGTAGCGCGTCCCCGGGCCGTCGGGGTACAGGAGCTCGGCGATCGGGTGCTCGCCGGCGATCTGCTCCAGGGCGGCACGGTCGCCGTCGATGCCGGCGACCCATGCAGCGACCGCGTAGCCGACCTCGCTGACGAGCACGTCCGGCGCGAAGCGCCCGTCGACCAGCGAGAGGTCGAGGGCCGCGAGGCGCGCGGCCTCGTCGATCGCCGGCCGGCCGACGGCGGCGATGTCGGCAGCCGGAACGCTCGACTCCGCGGCCTGCTCGCTGATGGCCTCGCGGCGCAGACGCTCGCCGTCGGCCCACGGCGTGGCCACGATCGGCGCGCGCAGCTCGTGCATGCCCTCGCGTCGCTCCTGGATCCGCACGACGATCCAGCACGCGTCGCGGCGTCCGAGCGTCCAGTACTGGCACACGCGGTGGACCTCCGCGACGCTGCCCCGGCGGCGCACGGTCTCGCCCCGATCGTCCCGGACGACATCGCGCACCCGTGCCGCGATCCGCACGCAGACCTCGTTGGAGCGCTCATCGCCGCGGTTGACGAGGCCGACGTAGTCGACACGCAGCTCGCCGATGACGTCGACCTCGTTGCGCCAGCCGCGGCGGCTGAAGTCGGCCAGGCGCCCGTTCCACTCGACCATCAGCGTGTCGCCGACGAGGGCCGCCAGGCGCTCGCGGTCATCGCGCGACCATGCCGCCTGGATGTCGCGGAACAGCCCCTCCGCCGCGCCGTGCACGACGTCGACGGCGAACGCCGGGTCGTCCTCGCTCGCCTCGGCGGCAGCGAGCCGGATCCGGCGCACGCGCTGGCGGCGCCGGCGCGCCTCGCCCGCGACGACGAACGGCCACAGGAGCCACAGCGTGAGCAGCGACAGCGCGAGCCCAAGCGTCAGCGGCGGGCGCCCGTCACGGCGCCGCTGCCAGGCGTCGCGCCGGTAGGCCGCGAGGACGAGGCGCGCCAGGAAGACGGCGATCACCAGCCATGCGGGCCCGAAGATCAGCCCGCGGCCGCCGAAGCCCCCGCCGAAGCCGCCACCACCCCCGCCGCCGCCGAAGCCGCCGGACCCGCCGCCGCCGAGCGCGAGGGCCGGCGCGGGCGCTGTGAGCAGCGCCGTCGCGAACATGGCGAGCGTCCACCGGGCGGCGCTCCGTGGCACGCGGTCCCGGCGCGAGCACCGCGGCGAGCGAGCCCGATCGACCATGCACGACAGACTACGCTGCGGGCCTTCGCGGCAAGCCGCATCGGCGTGCAGTCGCCATGATGGGCGCGTGAGCTTCGCCCCGGCCGCCGTGATCTTCGACAACGACGGCCTGACGCTCGACACGGAGGTCGTCTGGACCCGCGCCGAGGTGCTGCTCTTCGAGCGGCACGGGAGCGTCTTCACCCACGAGCACAAGCTCGACCTCGTCGGCAGCGCGGGCACCGTCGCCGCCGCGAAGCTCGAGCGGATGCTCGGCATGGCGGCGGGCTCCGGACCGGGTCTGCTGAGCGAGCTGCACGAGCTGCTCGCGGTCGAGCTCGAGCGCGGCTGCGAGCCCATGCCCGGCGCCGTCGCCCTGCTCGCCGCGCTGGCCGAGCAGGGCACGCCGGTCGCGTTGTGCTCGAACTCCCCGCGGCGCTTCGTGGACCTCGCGCTCGCGGGCAGCGGGCTGGACGGGGCGTTCCGGGTGACCGTCGCCGGCGACGAGGTCCCGAGCGGGAAGCCCGCCCCCGACCCCTACCTCGCGGCGGCCGCGGGGCTCGGCGTCGAGCCCGGCGCATGCACCGCCCTCGAGGACTCACCGACCGGCGCGACGAGCGCCCGTGCCGCGGGCATGCGCGTCCTCGGGGTGCCGTCGGTTCCGGGCGTCGCGCTCGACGGCCAGGTCGACGCCGTCCACGCGTCGCTCGAGGACCCCGGCCTCTGGCGCGCGCTGGGCGTCAGTCCCGCGCGATGAGCGGCGGCTCGTCCGGGTGGCTGCGCCGGAACAGCAGCCACGTCACGCCCCCGAAGGGCACCGGCAGCCAGTAGGAGAAGAGGCGGTAGGCCAGCGTCGCCAGCACCGCATCGCCGCCGGTGACGCCGATCAGCGCCAGTGTTCCGGTGAGCCCCGCCTCGACGAAGCCCAGGCCTCCCGGGGTCAGCGGGATCTGCCCGAGCAGCTGCGCGGCGAAGTAGGCGAGCAGCGCCAGCGACAGCGCCGGATGCTGGCCCAGCGCGGCGAGCGCCGCCATCAGCACGCCGAAGTCGAGCAGCCACTTGCCGACGGAGGCCCCGAGCGCGCGCTTCCAGCGCTCGCCGACGACCGCGACGATCAGGTCGCGCTCGCGCACGAGCCGCCCGGGCAGGTCCACGACCGGCGGGCGGTGCGGGCGCAGGCGGTTGCGCAGGCGCTGCGCGCGGCGCCCGAGCCAGCGCAGCGGCCGGTCGCTGACGATGAGGACGATCGCCCCGGCGGCCAGCGCCACGAGGATCATCAGCGCCCAGACGATGACCGTGCGCAGGCTGCGCGGGACGCTGCCCTGGAGGATCGCCGGGATCGCCAGCAGCGGCAGGCCCAGCAGTACGCCGAAGGTGAGCAGGTTCGCCGCGGTCAGCCCGGTCGCGGCGGCACCCGGCGGCGTGCCGTCGTCAACGAGCATGCGGTACTGCAGCGCGGTCGCGGCCGCGCCCCCGCCCGGGACGACCCGCCCGAACGCGTTGCCCGCCAGCTGGGAGGCGATCACCGGCCACCAGTGCGTGCGACGGATCGAGATCCACTGCAGGGCCCACAGCGCGGCGAAGCTTCCGGCCTCAAGGACGAGCATGATCGGGAACCACCACCACGTGATCTCGCGCAGCCGCGGCGCCGAGGAGAAGAGCTCCACGAGGCCGGGGCCGAGCACGTAGAGCGTGATCAGGACGACGGTGAGCGTCAGGACCCAGCGGATGATCTGGCGTCGTGTGCGCGAGGACGCCCGTGCCTCGTCCTCCTCGAAGCGCTGCTCCTCGGCGAGCGCCTCGAGCTCCAGCGTCTCCTGGGCGGACAGCGGCTGGTGCACGTCGGGTGGGGCGCTCGGGCGCTCGTCCTGCGGGCCGCGGGGCATCTGCGTCACCGTATCCCTGCGCGCCCTCAGGCCGTGACGACGCGCACCGCGCCGGCGATGCGCCGCGCCCGCTCGCGCGCCTCGTCCGGATCGGAGCCGGGCGCCAGCGCGACGCCCATTCGCCGGCCCGGCCGCGCATCGGGCTTGCCGAAGATCCGCACCTGCGCCCCGGGCGCGGCGCCGAGGGCCTCCTCCAGGCCCTCGTAGCGCGGCGCGTCGCCGCTCTGCGCGGCGAGGATCACCGCGCTCGCCCCCGGCGTCTCGAGCGGGATCTCGCCGGCCGGCACGGGCAGGCCGAGAACGGCGCGCGCGTGCAGCGCGAACTCGGACAGGGTCTGCGTGACCATCGTGACCATGCCGGTGTCGTGCGGCCGCGGCGAGACCTCGCTGAAGAGGACCTCGTCGCCGCGCACGAACAGCTCGACGCCGAAGATCCCGCGGCCGCCGAGCGCATCGGTGATCGTGGTCGCCAGCGCGACGGCGGCGCCGCCCGCGGTCTCGCTCATCGGCTGGGGCTGCCAGCTCTCCCGGTAGTCCCCGTCGACCTGGACGTGACCGATCGGCGCGCAGAACGACGTGCCGCCGGCGTGGCGCACGGTCAGCAGCGTGATCTCGTAGTCGAACGCGACGAAGCCCTCGACGATCACGCGCCCGGCGCCCGTCCGCCCGCCGGCCTGCGCGTACTCCCACGCGGCCCGCGCGCCGTCAGCCGTCTCCACCACCGACTGGCCCTTCCCGCTCGAGGACATCACCGGCTTGACGACGCACGGCACGCCGAGCGCGTCGACCGCGGCCTGGGTCTCTGCCAGCGAGTCGCAGAAGCGATAGGGAGAGGTCGCGAGGCCCAGCTCCTCGGCGGCGAGCATCCGGATGCCCTCGCGGTCCATCGTCAGCCGCGCCGCTCGCGCGGTCGGGATCACGTGCAGTCCCTCGGCCTCGAGGCGCTCGAGCTCTGGTGTCGCGATCGCCTCGATCTCGGGCACGACGAGCAGCCGCGCGCACGGGCGTGCGCGCTCGGCCTCGAGCAGCGCGCCCAGCGCCTGCGCGTCGGTCATGTCGATCACCGCGTGGCGGTCGGCGACCTGCATCGCCGGGGCGCCCGCGTAGCGGTCGACCGCGACGACCTCGCAGCCCAGGCGCTTGGCCTCCAACGCGACCTCGCGACCCAGCTCTCCCGACCCGAGCAGGACGAGGCGAACCGCGCCCGCGGTGTTCGGCGTTCCGATGACGATCCCCATGGCGGCGGGGGACGATATCCCGCGTACCCTTGGCCCGTGGCGCTGGCCTCCATCCTCGACGGCGCGGGATCCTTCTTCGACGCGGTCCGCAGCTTCTTCGACAGCCTCGCGCGCGTGGACTTCGCCTGGCTGCTGCTCGGAATGGCGCTGTTCGTCGCCTACCTGTCGATGCGCGCGCGGGCGCTCTACAACGCGCTGCGCGCCGCCTATCCGGACGAGCCGATCCCGTTCCGCCGCGTCTGGGGCGCCTACATCGCAGCGTACGGGTTCAACAACGTGGTTCCGGCGCGCGGCGGCGACGTGATCAAGCTGTTCCTCGTCAAGACATCGGTCCCGCGCTCGACCTACCCGGCGGTGGCGGCGACCTTCATGGTCGAGGGCATCTTCGACGCGACGATCGCGATCCCGGTGCTGCTGTTCGCGTTCACGCAGGGCGTCTTCCCCAAGCCGCCGGACTTCTCGCAGCTCAACGCGTTCGACCTCTCGTTCTTCGCGCGCAACCCGCAGCTTCTGCTGTTCTGCATCACGACGCTCGCGATCGCCCTGCTCGTCCTGTTCGCGGTGCTCTCGCGCCGGGTCGTCGCCTTCTGGCACGACGTGCGCCAGGGGTTCAGCGTGCTGCGCGACCGCGGCCTCTACATCCGGACCGTGTGGCTCGTGCAGTTCGGCGGCTGGCTGCTGCGCGGCGCGGCGTTCTGGTGCCTGCTCGAGGCGTTCGGCGTCGGCGGGTCCGTGCGCAACGTCCTCCTGGTGTTCGGCGTCAACGCGGTCGCGGCGGTCGTGCCGTTCACCCCGGGCGGCGCGGGCGTGCAGCAGGCGCTGCTCGTCACGGTCTTCGCGGCGCAGGCATCCGCCTCGACCGTCGCCGCGTACTCCGTCGGCCAGCAGATCGCCATCGCGGCGGTGTCGCTCGCCGTCGGGTTCGCGGCGCTGTTCTTCGTCTTCGGTTTCCGCTCGTTCCGCGACGTGCGGACGGCGGGGCGCGAGCACCGGCGCCGCGAGAAGGCCGGCGCCGTCACGGACCCGCCGGTATGACATGCACGGTGGGGCCCGATCGTGGATGGATGACGGCGCGGGCATGCCACCGGCTGTGCTTCGCACGCCGGCGGGAGCGGGGCGTCAGGCGCCGCGAGACGGTCCTACCGCAGGCCCTGACGCGCTTCGCGGACCAGCGCGACGGCCTCGGGGAAGATCGTCGCCATCGTCGAGCGGATCTGCTCGGCCTGCTCCGCGCTCGTCCCCTGGACGTTGACGCGGTTGATCGCCGCGACCGTCAGGTCGACGGCGAGCTTGATGGCGTTGTCGGCCCAGGCGAGCGACTGCTGCCCCTGCAGCTGCTCGGCGAACTCGGCCATACGGCGCTGCAGCTCGTCGGGATCACCGAACAGGTCTCCGAAACCACCCATGCCTTCCATGCTTGAATCGTAGCCATGTCGCCGAGCGTCACCGCGATGGGCGTGGAGCTCAGCTACGAAGAGCGCGGGCAGGGCGCGCCGCTGCTGCTGATCCATGGGCTGGCGGGGGACCATGTCGCCCTGCTGCCGCTCGCCGAGGCGCTCGCCGGCGCGGGGGCGGGGCGCGCGATCGCCTACTCGCGCCGCGGCTACGCGCCGTCGGGCGCGCCCGAGCCGTACGCGGGCACGACGGTCGCCGAGCAGGCCGAGGACGCGGCCGCGCTGCTGGGCGAGCTCGGCGCCGCCGGCGCGCTGGGCATCGGCGAGGGATTCGGCGCGCTGATCGTCCTCGACCTGCTGCTGCGCCACCCCGGCCTGCTGCGCGGCGCCGTGCTCGCGGACCCGCCGCTGTTCGCCTTCGTCCCGGATGCAACGCGCGCCCTCTCCGACGAGCACGGGCGCATCCAGGAGGCGGTCTTCGCCGGCGGGCCGCGGGCGGGCATGGCGGTGTGGCTCGACGGGCGCCTCGCCGGTGAGGCGCGCGAGCGCGCGCTGGATCACCACCACGCGTTCTTCGCCGACTACGCCGGGCTCGCGACCCTGTCCGTGACGCGTCGCGAGTTGCGCGCAATCGCGGTACCGGTCGCGATCGTCACCGGGCCCGCCACGGAGCCCCACGTCGCGGCCGCAGCGGACGCGCTCACCGAGCTGCTGCCGGACGTGCGGCGTACGAGCGACGGCGACGTGGCGGCCGCCGTACTCACGCTCACGTCATCCGCGGGCTATCCCCCACGCTGATGGAAGTAGAAGCCGGGTAGCGCGCTGCGCGTGATCGTCTTCGTCAGCGACCCGCGCAGCTCGCGGTCGCTCGTGCGCACGGCGATGTCGTCGAGCGTGACGATGCCCGCGAGCCGCTCGCCGTCGAGGACCGGCAGCCGCCGGATGCCGAAGCGCGCCATCGTCTCGGCCGCCTCTTCGAGCGGCATCTCGGGCGTTCCGGTGATCACCGGCGCCGAGGCGTGCCCGGATGCCGCGACCGAGCCGTCATGGCCCTCGGCGACGACGCTCACGGCGACGTCGCGGTCGGTGATGAAGCCGACGAGCGCGCCGTCGGCGCCGGTCAGGAGCACCGCTCCGACGTTGCGCTCGCGCATGATCTCGGCGACGTCGCGGACCGAGGTCTGCGGCGGCGCGGTGACGACGGATTCGGTCATGACGTCGCGGATCACCATGCCTGGCGAACGTTACTCGCTCCGCGCCCCTCGGCCGCGCCGCCGTAGAATCGCTCGCGTGGCGCCCCCGACCGCAACGCAGCTCGCCTGGCGCGCGCGCATCGAGTCCGCGCTGCGCGTGGCCGGTCCGGCGCTCGACCTCGTCCTGGCCACCGGCGACCGCCTGTCGCGCATCGTCGACCGCCAGGCGCCCCTGCCGGAGCCGGTGCGGCCGGTCGCCCTCCCGCCGCAGCGCGCCGTGGGAGCCGCGAGCGGCTCGGCGCCGCACGCCTGAACGCCCACCACCCCAGAACCGGAACAGGATGTCCACAGAAGACGCCAGCACGCCCACGACGCCCGACGAGGCACTCGCCTGGGAGGCGGCCCACCGCACGCAGGCGGCGATCGCCGCGTGGGCGGCGGCGGCGCTCGCGCTCGCCGGCGGCATCGTCACGAGCCTCGCCTACTCGGCGCTGCCCACCTACCCGGACAAGGTCGTCACGATCACGGACGCGCTCGGCGGCCTCGCCGCCGGCCGGCCGATCCCCGCCGGCCGCGCCGCCTATCAGCTGCACTGGATCGCCGACCACCCGGCCGGGCTGACGGTCGGCCCGCTGCTGACGGCGTTCTCGGCCCTGCTCGTCTTCGGCGCGCTGGCCTACCTCTTCCAGGCCGTCAAGGCGCGGGCGCTGCGCTTCGGCCGCTCGCCGCTGATCTTCGCCGCGATCGGCGCGGTCGCCTACGGCGTCGGCACGGCGGTCGTCGGCATCGGCCGAGTCGTCGCCGCCGGCAACTTCTCGGCGACCGGAACGAACGCCGACGCGGTCGACGCGCTGGGCAGCGGGCCGATCGCCGTCGGCACCGTGCTGCAGCTGCTCGGCTCGTTCAGCCTCGGTTTCGCGTTCATCATGATCGCCCTGCACGCGATGCGCACCGGGCTCCTGACCCGCTTCATGGGCGTCCTGGGGATGATCGTCGGCGCGACCTTCGTGCTGCCGCTCGACCAGCAGGGGATCATCCGCTCGTTCTGGCTCCTGGCGGTCGGGTTCCTGTTCGCAGGGAAGTGGCCGCGCGGCGTCCCGCCGGCCTGGACGACCGGCAAGGCCATGCCGTGGCCGAGCACCTCGCGCGTGCGCCAGCAGCAGGCTGCCGGCGGGCAGCCGGTGCTCGAGACGCCCGCCCCGGCCCCGCCGCCGGAGACGGCCGGCCAGCGACGCAAGAAGCGCAAGAAGAAGTAGGATCCGGACGTGCCGCTCGCAGCGCGCCCGGACTTCGTGCTCGAAGCCCAGCGACACATCCGGGACCCCTCGCAGTTCAAGTGGTACGCGGTGACGCTGCTGGCGTTCGTCTTCTACGCCTACGCGACCGAGGTCGAGCGCGGGCGCTGGGACGTCTTCGCCGCCGGCCTGGCCGTCTGGCTCGCCGACGGGTTCAACGAGATCGTCAATGCGCTGATCCTCAAGGCCTCCGACCGCGCGCCGCTGTGGGCGACCACGGGGCCCACTGCCTACCAGTTCCTCGTCGGGCTGAACGTCGAGATCATGTTCATGTTCGCGCTGGCCGGGATCGTCTACGCGAAGCTGCTGCCGCAGGATCGCGCGGTGAAGATCCTCGGGATGCCGAACCGCCTGGCGGTCGCGCTCGGCCTGTCGATCACGAGCGTGGCGGTCGAGCTGTTCCTGCACGCGACCGGAACGTTCCACTGGGAGTACTGGTGGTGGAACACGCCGTTCGTCCTCCTGATCATCGTCTTCGGCTACCTGTGGTTCTTCCTCTTCGCGGCGTGGGTCTACGACGCACCGGACCAGGCGGCGCGCTGGCGGCGCCTGGGCGGGCTGGCCGCGATCGACGTCGCGATGGCCCTCGTCTTCGGGGTCGGCCTCGGCTGGCTGTGACGGCGCGTCGCCCGCGTCGTAGGATCCGGCGATGGCCGACGACCAGCAGCTGGAACAGGAACTTGCGGCACTGCTCGAGCAGGAGTGGTTCGAGCCGCCGGAGGACTTCCGCGCGAAGGCGCGCATCAGCGACCTCTCCGAGCACGAGGCCGCCGAGCGCGACCCGGTCGGCTGGTGGGAGCGCCAGGCGCGGGAGCTCGACTGGTTCGAGCCGTGGACGACGGCGCTGGACGACAGCGAGCCGCCGTTCTACCAGTGGTTCACGGGCGGGAAGCTGAACGTCTCGCACAACTGCCTGGACCGCCATGTGGCGGCCGGGCTGGGTGAGCGGGTCGCGTTCCACTGGCACGGCGAGGAGGGTGAGCGCCGCTCGGTGACCTACGCCCAGCTGCTGGGCGAGGTGCAGCGCTGCGCCAACGCGCTGAAGGCGCGCGGGATCGGCGTGGGCGACGTCGTCGGGATCTACCTGCCGATGATCCCGGAGGTCGTCGTCGCGATGCTCGCGTGCACGCGCATCGGCGCGCCGCACAACGTCGTCTTCGGCGGGTTCAGCGCGGAGTCGGTAGCCGAGCGGATGGCGTTCAGCAACGCGAGCGCGCTGATCACGGTCGACGGCGCGCGGCGCAAGGGGAAGACGGCGCCGGTCAAGGCCGCGGTCGACGCGGTCATGGGCGACCTGACGCACCTTGAGACGATCCTCGTCGTGCAGCACAGCGGCGAGGCGTGCGAGATGCGCGAGGGGCGCGACGTCTGGTGGCACGAGGCGCTGGCGGAGGCCGCGCCGGAGTGTCCGGCCGAGCCGCTGGACGCCGAGCACCCGCTGTTCATCCTGTACTCGAGTGGTTCGACCGCCAAGCCCAAGGGGATCCAGCACACGACCGGGGGCTACCTGACCGGGGTCGCGTGGACGTTCGCCAACGTCTTCGACGTGCGCCCGGAGAGCGACGTCTTCTGGTGCACGGCCGACGTCGGCTGGGTCACCGGGCACAGCTACATCGTCTACGGGCCGCTGGCCAACGCCGCGACGTCGGTGATGTTCGAGGGCGCGCCGGACTATCCGGACAAGGACGTCTGGTGGCGCCTGTGCCAGGAGTACGGCGTGACGATCTTCTACACCGCGCCGACCGCGATCCGCACCTGCATGAAATGGGGTGCCGAGTACGTCCAGCGCCACGACCGCTCCTCGCTGCGGCTGCTCGGGACGGTCGGCGAGCCGATCAACCCCAAGGCCTGGGCGTGGTACTGGAAGGTCGTCGGCGGCGGGCGCTGCCCGGTCGTCGACACCTGGTGGCAGACCGAGACCGGGCAGATCATGATCACGACGCTGCCGGGCGCGCAGGCCGCCAAACCCGGCTCGGCCGGCACTCCGCTGCCGGGGATCGCAGCCGAGGTCGTCGACAACGACGGGCGCGAGGTCCAGCGCGACGTGCAGGGCCTGCTGACGCTGCGCCACCCCTGGCCCGGGATGCTGCGCACGCTCTACAAGGAGCGCGACCGCTACCTGTCGGGCTACTGGGAGCGCTTCGGCGCACCGACGTACTTCGTCGGCGACGCCTCGCGCCAGGACCACGACGGCTACTTCTGGGTGATCGGGCGCGTCGACGACGTCATCAACGTCTCGGGGCACCGCATGTCGACCGCCGAGGTCGAGTCGGCGATCGTCAGCCACCCCAAGGTCGCCGAGGCCGCCGTGATCGGCCAGTCCGACGAGGACACCGGCCAGTCGATCTGCGCCTATGTGACGTTGCGCGGCGACCTCGACGGCGACACCGACCTCGAGGGCGAGCTGCGCGAGCACGTCGCCCAGCGCATCGGCAAGCTCGCCCGGCCCAGGCGCATCATCTGGGCCAGCGAGCTCCCGAAGACGCGCTCGGGGAAGATCATGCGCCGGCTGCTGCAGGACGTCGCCGAAGGCCGCGAGCTGGGCGACGTCACCACCCTGCGCGACCCCGACGTCATGGCGCAGCTCAGCGCCAGCGCCCAGGCCCGCGGGGACGAGGGCTAGCAGCTGGCACTAGCGCACGACCCGGTACTCCACGTGCGTCACGGCCGGTGAGCCGACGACCTCGACCGGCTCGAGCACCGGGTCGAACTCATCGCTCATCGCGGCGGACGTCGATCGGCGGGCGGCGATGCGCCCGCCGATCGGCAGCGCGGCTCACCGCGCGTTCAACGCGTGGCCTGCGTGAAGGCGCTCGCGCGGCACACCGTGTGCAGGGCGCGTCCGTCGTGGATGCGATTCGGTCGGCGGCGCCGACGCGTCTGCATCCACGTGCCCGAGACGGCTACCGCGTGCCGAGCGCGTCGAGCTTGGCCTGCGTGCGCATCTCGCTGAGAATGCGCTCGAGGCGCGGCTCGGCGGTGTCGTCGACGTGGGTCATCGTCGCGGCGACGGCCGGGTGCACCTGGGCGATGCAGCGGTGCATCTCGTGGGCGACGGCGCGGTAGCTGGGGTGCCCCTCGCGACCGGAGCGCAGCTCGATCAGCTGCATCGCCTCGCGCGCGTTGCAGTCCAGGACGTAGCGTATGCGGTAGCCGAGGCACAGCGCGTAGAGCGCCTCGCGCTCGTGGCCCGAGCCGGACAGCCGCTCCCATTCAGCCTGCGAGACGTCGAGCGCGCGCCGGTAGTCCTCGCCGGCGCCCGCCGCGTCGACCTCGTCCGGCACGCCGGCGCCCAGCTGCGGGCCGAGTGTCTGCCACTGCACGGTGAGCATGCGGTGGCGCTGGAGGTCGCGAAAGGCGCCGTAGTCGGAGACGATCTCGAAGCGGTAGCGCAGTGCCTCGAAGCCGCGGCCGGGGCGGTGGCGGCGGTTCGCCCGCTCGTCGACGAGGTCGGCCAGCAGCACGGCGCGCTGCTCGGCGTCCAGCTCGGCGATGCGCTCGCGCGTCACGCGCTCGCTCGCGGCGGCCTGCTCGAACAGCAGGGCCGCCAGCAGATCCTCCTCGCTGCCGTCGACGTGCAGCAGCGTGACCGACGGCCCGCCGTGCCCGTCGTCCCCGGGCTCGCGGTCGAGCCCCAGACGGCCTGCCCAGGTGCGCGCGGCCGCTTCGCGGCGCTCGAGGAACGCGACCCACTCGCCGCCGCGCTCGGGGCGCTCGACGCGCGCGACGAAGCTCGGCATCACGGCCTTCATCGTGCCGAGCAGCATGCGCCCGTAGTCGCGTGCCTCGGGGAGCGGGTGGGCCATCAGGTGGAGGATCAGCTGCTCGTAGGTCTGGCCCGTGGCGAAGATGCCCATGTGCGACAGCGAGGCCGCCGGCAGCAGGCCACGCAGCAGATCGAGCGCCTTCGCCTCGACGGCACGCCGGTGGGCCGCCTCCGAGCCGCCGGCGGGCGGCGGGAACGTCGACTCCACCCACGCGCCCACGCGCGGGAGGGCAGCTGCATAGGTGCCGAAGAGCAGGTCCATCGCCGCCTCGTACTGCGGGCCGAGCGCTGCGTCGCGGTAGTAGCGGTAGCCGCCGCCGGGCATCGGCCCGTCATAGCGGATGTAGCGCGTGGACTGCTCGAGGTAGGCGCCGAGCCGCGGGCGCTGCAGCATCTTGGTCAGGACGTTGGAGACCCACTCGCAGGCGATGTGCGCGCCGCCGAGCTGCGCGACCGAGTCGTCGCCGTAGCCGACGAAGATGCGCTCGTAGAGGTCGGCCGCGCGAGCGCCCTCCTCGCCGTCCCAGGGGATCCCGGCGCCGGCCGAGGGCAGCGACTCGGCGAACTCGTCGAGGAACAGGCGGCGCAGCGTGCCCTGGTAGCGCGAGTAGCGCGCGAAGAGGGCGCCCTTGACCGTCTCCGGGAGGTTGACGAGCGCGAACACCGGCTCGTCGAGGTTCGTCACATGCGCAGCGAGCACGGCTCGCTCCTGGGCGCTGAACGTCTCGACGGGGTAGTCCACGGGTCGCGAACCGTAGCGCGCTGATCGGCGTGCCGGCACGGCGCCTGCGGTAGGCTGTCCCCGCGTATTTCCTACTTAGATCACGGAATTAGAGGGGATTTGATAATGTCCGAAACCTGATCGGGAATCATGTAGTTTTACGACCCAGCCAGGAGCCCCCTGATGTCGCATCGCCTCGCCCCCCGGTTCACCGCTGCTCTCTGCGCCTTCGCGTGCGCTGCGGCGCTTGCCGTCGCCGGCTGCGGCGGGGCGAGCGATTCCACCGGTGACGCGACGGCGGCCACGGGCGGCGCGACGAAGCTCGCGCTCGTCGCCTACTCGACACCCCAGGTCGTGTACGACCAGGTCATTCCCGCCTTCCAGCAGACGAGCGCCGGGAAGAACGTCGGCGTCACCACCTCCTTCGGCCCCTCCGGCGAGCAGAGCCGCGCGGTCGAGGCCGGGCTGCCGGCGGACGTCGTCTCCTTCTCGATCGAGCCGGACATCGAGCGCCTGGTCAAGGACGGCATCGTCGCCGCCGACTGGTCCAACGCGCCCTACCACGGGCTCGTCAACACGTCGCTCGTCACCTTCGTCGTGCGCAAGGCCAACCCGAAGGGCATCCACACCTGGAGCGACCTGCTGAAGCCGGGCGTCCAGGTGCTGACGCCGAACCCCTTCACCTCCGGCTCGGCCAAGTGGAACCTGCTCGCCGCGTACGGCCAGGCGTCGAGCGCCGGGAAGGACCCGCAGGCGGGCCTTGCCTATGTGAAGGCGCTCCTCACGAAGCACGTCAAGGTCCAGGACAAGTCCGCGCGTGAGGCGCTGCAGGACTTCACCTCGGGCAACGGCGACGTGCTGCTGTCCTACGAGTCCGAGGCGATCACCGCGCAGAAGAAGGGCCAGGACGTCGACTACGTGACGCCCTCGGACACGATCCGGATCGACATCCCGATCGCCGTGACGAAGACCTCCAAGAACGCCGCGGCCGCGCAGGCGCTCGTCGACTACACGCTGACGTCGCCCGCGCAGCAGGTCTTCGCCGACTGGGGCTACCGGCCCGTCAACCCCTCCGTCCTGAAGGCCAACGCGGCGAAGTTCCCCGTGCCGCCCGGCCTCTTCACGATCGACGACCTCGGCGGCTGGACGAAGCTCAACGCGGACCTCTTCGACGTGAACAACGGCTCGGTCGCGAAGATCGAGGAGCAGGCCGGGGTGTCGACGGCGAAGTGAGCACGCCCGCCGTCATCGAGGCCGGAGCCACGGGCGGTCGCCGCGCGCGCGTGCGTCGGGCGAGCGAGGGCACGCCCACCGTCGTGCGGCCCGGCCGCCTCAGCATCGGGATCGTCACGCTGTGGCTGAGCGTCATCGTGCTGCTGCCGCTGGCAGCGGTCGTGGCGAAGTCGCTCGACGACGGGCTCGGCGCGTTCTGGACCGCCGTCAGCGGCCCCCAGGCCGTCGCGGCGCTGCGCTTCACGCTGATCGTCTCGCTGATCGTCACGGCGATCAACGCGTGCGCGGGGACGCTGATCGCGTGGGTGCTCGTGCGCGACGAGTTCCGCGGCAAGCGCGCGATCAACGCGCTGATCGACCTGCCGTTCGCGCTGCCGACGATCGTCGCCGGGATCACCCTGCTGGCGCTCTACGGGAACACGAGCCCGCTGGGGATCGACATCGCCTACACGCAGACCGCGGTCGCATTCGCGCTGCTGTTCGTCACGCTCCCGTTCGTCGTGCGCTCGGTCCAGCCGGTCCTGCTGGAGCTCGATCGCGAGATGGAGGAGGCGGCGGCATCGCTGGGCGCGAGCGGCTCGACGACCTTCCGCCGGATCGTGCTGCCGAACCTCGTGCCGGCCATCCTCGGCGGCTGCGCACTGGCCTTCGCCCGCGCCGTCGGCGAGTTCGGCTCGATCGTGCTGATCTCGGGCAACATCCCGTTCCACACCCAGGTCGCCTCCGTGTTCGTCTACAAGCAGCTCGAGGGCGACGCGCCGGTGTCGGCCGCGGCGGTCTCGGTCGTGCTGCTGCTGCTCTCGCTCGTCGTCCTGCTCGGGATCCGCGGCCTCGCCCTGCTGGGAGCGCGCCATGAGCGCTGAGCGCACGACGCGCCTGGGCCTGCGCACGCTCGCGCTCGCCTATCTGGGCGCGCTGCTGTTCGTGCCCGTCGGCCTCGTGCTCTACCGCACCTTCCAGCCCGGCCTCGCCGAGGTCTGGGCGTCGATCACGACCCCGGCGGCGATCCACGCCTTCCAGCTGACGATGATGGTGACGCTGATCGCCGTGCCGCTGAACACAGTGCTCGGGATCCTCGCCGCGCTCGTGATCGTTCGCGGGCGCTTCCGTGGCAAGGGCTTCCTCGACATGCTGATCGACCTGCCGTTCGCGATCTCGCCGATCGTCGTCGGCCTGTCGCTGATCCTCGTCTACGGGCGCACCGGCTGGTTCGGCAGCGCGCTGGCGAACGCCGGGATCCAGATCATCTTCTCCTGGCCGGGGATCGCGCTCGCGACGATCTTCGTCACGCTGCCGTTCGTCGTGCGCGAGGTCGCCCCGGTCCTGCGCGAGGTCGGAACCGAGCAGGAGCAGGCCGCCGCGACGCTCGGCGCCTCCTCCTGGCAGACCTTCCGCCGCGTCACGCTCCCGGCGATCCGCTGGGGCGTCGCCTACGGCGTCGTGCTGTCGACCGCCCGCGCGATCGGCGAGTTCGGCGCGGTGAGCGTGGTGTCCGGCCACATCGCCGGGCAGACCGAGACGCTGACGCTGCTGGTCGAGCAGCGCTTCGGGAACTTCAACGTCGCCGGGGCATACGCCGCGTCGGCGCTGCTGGCCGTCATCGCGCTCGGGACGCTGCTCGCGATGACCCTCATCAAGCCCCGCAAGGAGCACGCATGATCTCCGTGACCGGTGTGTCGAAGCGCTTCGGCGACTTCCAGGCGCTCGACGACGTGTCGCTGCAGGTGCCCGAAGGGTCGCTGACGGCCCTGCTCGGGCCGAGCGGCTCGGGGAAGTCCACCCTGCTGCGCATCGTCGCAGGGCTCGAGGCACCCGATGCCGGCTCGGTCGTCATCGACGGGCGCGACCAGACCGGCGTGCCGGCCCAGCGTCGCGAGATCGGCTTCGTCTTCCAGCACTACGCCGCCTTCAAGCACATGAGCGTGCGCGAGAACGTCGCCTTCGGGCTGAGGATCCGCAAGCGCCCGAAGGCCGAGATCGCCGCGCGCGTCGACGAGCTGCTGGGCATCGTCGGGCTGTCGGGCTACCAGGACCGCTACCCCTCGCAGCTCTCGGGCGGCCAGCGGCAGCGGATGGCGCTGGCGCGCGCGCTCGCGGTCGAGCCGCGGGTGCTGCTGCTCGACGAGCCGTTCGGCGCGCTCGACGCGAACGTCCGCGCCGACCTGCGTCGCTGGCTGCGCAAGCTGCACGAGGAGGTCCCCGTGACGACGGTGATCGTGACGCACGACCAGGAGGAGGCGATGGAGATCACCGATCGCATCGCCGTCATGCATGACGGGCGGATCGCCCAGGTCGGGCCGCCGCGCGAGCTCTACGAGCAGCCTGCCGACGACTTCGTGATGGGGTTCCTCGGGCCGGTCTCGCGGCTGGGCGAGCAGCTCGTGCGCCCGCACGACCTGCGCATCACCGCCGACCCGCGCGAGGGCGCGCTTGAGGCGATGGTGACGCGCGTCGTCCACCTGGGCTTCGAGGTGCGCGTCGAGCTCGTGCTCGGCGACGGCGCGAGCCTCGCCGTCCAGATCACGCGCGGCGAGGCCGAGGCGCTCGAGCTGCGCAGCGGCGACATCGTCTGGGTCGCGCCGGACCGCCCCGCGGCCGAGGCGCTCGGCGCACCGGGCGCCGCCGTCAGCGCGTGAGCCAGCTCTCCGGGTCGGCGGCGAGCCGCTCGATCCCGGCGGGCAGCTCGCCGGCGGCGATGTCGGCGAGCGTCACGGTCTCCAGCACCGCGCGCAGGTTCGAGCGCAGCGCGATCCACACCCGCGGCAACGCCGTCGCCGCGCCCTCGTAGCTGACGCGCTCGGGCGCCTCGCCGCGCACGGAGGCCAGCGGACCCTCGACGGCGCGCATCACGTCGGCGACGGTGATCTCGTCGGCGGGCTTCGCGAGCCAGTAGCCGCCGTCAGCGCCACGCCGGCTCGCGACGATCCCGGAGTGGCGCAGCTCGGAGAGGATGTTCTCCAGGAACTTCAGCGAGATGCCCTGCGCGGTCGCGATCGCCTCGCCCTTGACGGGGCCCCCGTCGGCCGCGGCGGCGAGCTCGACGGCTGCGCGCACGGCATAGTCGGCCTTCGCGGAGAGACGCACGAGTCGATTCTCTCCGATCCGGCGGTCTACAACCCGAGGCCGCGGGCGGCGCTCTGCACGAGGTCGAACAGCGGCTGCGGGAAGATGCCGAAGAACAGCACCGCGGCGCCAAGGACGATCGCGACGAGCTGGACCTCCCAGCCGGCCGACGGTGGGTCGGCCTCGGGGCTGCCGCCCGCGAGTGCCGGCAGGCCGGTGCGCGCGTCGACGTCGGGCGCGAGCGCGGGCTCGGCCTCGTCGCGCCACATCGCGGCGACGACCGGCAGGTAGTACGCCAGCGAGATCATCGACCCGATCACGATCAGGATGCCCAGCCACGTGTACCCGCCGTCCGTGGCCGCCTCGATCAGCCGGAACTTGCCGATGAAGCCCGCCGTCGCGGGAATGCCGGCGAGGCTCAGCATCGCGAGCGTCATGCTCACCGCGAGCACCGGGCGCCGGGCGCCCAGGCCGCGCAGCGCGCCGAGGTCGTCGCCGAGGCCCGTCTCGCGCTCGCGCGCCGCGATCACGGCGAAGGCCGCGAGGTTCGCGAACAGGTACACAGCCAGGTAGAAGAGGACCGCCTGCACGCCGAGGTTCGTCACGACGACGACGCCGACGAGGATGTAGCCGGCCTGCGCGATCGACGAGAAGGCGAGCATGCGCTTCATCGAGGCCTGGCCGAGCGCGCCGACGTTGCCGATCAGGATCGACAGCAGCGCGATCGTGATCCAGACCGGGCGCCAGTCGTCGACTGCCGGCAGCAGCGCGGTGTCGAAGAGCCGCAGGATCGCGCCGAACGCCGCCGTCTTCGTGGCGACCGACATGAATGCCGTGACCGACGTCGGGGCGCCCTCGTAGACGTCCGGCGTCCACTGGTGGAACGGCGCGAGCGACGCCTTGAAGGCCAGCCCGACGACCGTCATCGCGACCGCCGTGAGGAACAGGACGTCGCCCGCGACGTGATGGGTGACGATCGCCCGCGCGATCGCCCCGTAGCCCGTCTGGCCGGTCGCGCCGTAGATCAGCGCAAAGCCGTAGAGCAGCGTCGCCGAGCCGACCGAGCCGATGATCAGGTACTTCAGGCCGGACTCGAGCGAGCGCTCGCTGCGCATCATCGCGGCGCAGAGGATGTAGAGCGGCAGCGAGAGGAGCTCGAGGCCCGTGAACGTCGTCACGAGGTTCGTCGCGGCGACGAGCACGACCATGCCGGCGCTCGAGACGAGCATCAGCGCGAAGAACTCGCCGTGGGCCAGGTCGCGCGCGGCCTGCCCGCGCCACGCGATCAGCGTCGCAGCGACGCCGGTCGCGCAGACGAGCAGCGTCGAGAGCAGCGTCAGGCTGTCGATCCGCAGCGCGCCGGCGACGACGAGCGTGTCGGTGTGCCACTGCCAGATCGCCAGGCCGATCGTCGCGCCGAAGGTCGCCAGCGCGAGGAACGGGACCAGCTGCTCGCGCGTGAACCGCGAGCGCAGCAGCCCGGCGAGCAGGACGAGCACCGAGCCGCCGAGCAGCGCGACGATCGGCGAGAGCGCGGACCAGTCGATGTGCGGCCCCTTGACGGTGGCGAGCACGGCGATCATCGCGCCGCCTCCTGCGCGCGCGACGCGGCGAGCGCGTTGTCGGCCTGGACGAGCTTCGCCCCCGCGATCGCCCGCGTCACGGCGCGGTCACCGCGCTTCAGCGCGATCTGCGGGTAGAGCGCGAGCGCGAGCACGACCAGCATCATCGGGACGAGCACGAGGCCGTCGCGCAGGCTGATCTCGCGCGGCTCGACGTCCCGCCCGACGCGGTTGTGCATCGAGCGGATGTAGAGGCGCAGCGCGTAGACCGCGGCCATCGCGACGCCGGCGAATGCGACGACGCAGATCGCGAGCTTCGACTGGAAGACGCCGAGCAGGATGAAGAACTCGCCGATGAAGTTCGCCGAGCCGGGCATCGCCAGCAGCGCGTAGGTCAGCACGAGGAAGACCGCGGCGAGCACCGGTGCGCGGAACGCTCCGCCGCCCATGTCGCGGATGTCCTCGCTCCCCCCGGCGCGCGCGGCGAGCAGTGCGACGATGAGGATCATCGGCCCGGCGACGAGCGCATGGTTCATCGACTGCAGCAGCGCGCCGTCGGCGCCGCGCTGGTTGAGCGCGAAGATGCCGAGCACGATGAAGCCGAGCTGGGCGACCGACGAGTAGCCCAGGATCAGCCGCGCCTTCGTCGTCGTGAACGCCATCGCCGAGCCGTAGAGGATCGACGCGAGCGCCACGAGCATGATCAGCTCCTGGTAGTGCACCGCCGCCTTGGGGAAGAGCGGGATCGCGATCTGCAGGAAGCCGTAGGCGGCGACCTTGCTGAGGATCGCGGTGAAGACGGCGAGCACCGGGATCGGCATCTGCTGGTAGCCGTCGGGCATCCACCCGTGGAACGGGAAGGCCGGCATCTTGATCAGGAAGGCGAGCGCGAAGACCAGGAAGATCCACTCCTGCGAGCCGCGCGTCAGCGGATGGCGCACGAGGTCGCTGAGCACGAAGGTGGGCGTCCCGCCCTTCGCGGCCAGCACGCCGGTCGCGATCGCCCCGACGAGCATCAGCAGGGAGCCGACGAGCGTGTAGATGAAGAGCTTCAGCACCGCCGGGCCGCGCTCCGGCCCGCCCCAGACGAGCGTCAGGAAGTAGAACGGCACGAGCATCAGGTCGAAGAACACGACGAACAGGGCGAGGTCCTGCGCGAGGAACGCGCCGAGCACGCCGCTCTCGGCGAGGCCCATGAGGAACGCGTAGAGCCCCGGCCGCGGGATGTCCTGCTCGCGCAGTGCCGACCACAGCGCGGCGGCGGTGAAGACGATCGCCGTCGTCAGCAGCAGGAACAGGTTCAGCCCGCCGACGCCGAGCTTGTAGTGGATGCCGAGCGAGCGGATCCAGACGACGTCGGTGACGTACTGCAGGCCGCCCCTGGCCGTGTCGTAGTCGGCGACGAGCGTGATCGCGTAGCCCAGGACGCAGAGCGCGCCGAGCAGGCTCATCCAGCGCGCGAGCGCGCGCGGGAGGATCAGCGCCAGGACGCCCGCGGCGAGCGGCAGCCAGAGGACGATGGAGAGGTGGATCGTCATGCCGCCCTGATCAGGAAGTAGAGAACGACGGCCGCCAGGCCGGCGACGACGAGGCCCGCGTAGCTGCGCAGCAGCCCGGTCTGCAGCGCGCGGACCGCGGCCGATCCGGCGCGGACGATGCCGGAGGTGCCGCCGACGAGCGCGCCGTCGACGAAGACGCGCTCGAAGGTGTCACGGCCCCAGCGCCCGAACCAGGCGAACGGGCGCACGACGACGAGGTCGATCAGCTCGTCGAAGTACCACTTGTTGACGAACAGCTCGTAGAGCGGCCGCGTGCGCTCCAGGATGCGCGCCGAGGTGCCGGGCTTCTGCACCCAGATGACGTAGGCCGCCCAGATGCCGCCGATCGCGATGACGCTCGAGAGGACGAGGCCGACGGCCTCCAGCGAGTTGTTCTCGGGGTGCGCGACGATCGAGTCGGCGAACGTCGGCTCGAGGAACTTCCCGAGCGCGTCGTCGATGTTGAACGGCAGCTCCAGGACGCCCGCGATCACCGACAGCAGAGCGAGCACGCTCATCGCCACCTTCATCTGCCAGCTCTGCTCGGCGATGTGGTGCTCCGCGCCGGGGAACCCGACCTCGGTGTCCTCGAGCTCACCGTTGGCGGGGTTGAACGGGTGCGGCGCGTGCCAGAGGTGCCCGTGCTCGAGCTCGGCCGCCTGCTCGCACGGGCTCGCCCCAGAACGCGCGGAAGATGAGCCGCCACGTGTAGATGACGGTGAACAGCGAGCCGATGTAGCCGGCGACGTACAGCGCCCAGTACCAGCCGCCGCGATCGGCGATCAGGAAGAGCAGGTCGTCCTTCGAGAAGAAGCCCGACATCAGCGGGAAGGCGCTGAGCGCGAGGCCGCCGATGATGAAGCACCAGAACGTGAACGGCATCGCCCTGCGGAAGCCGCGCATCTTGTCGAGCGACTGCTCGTTGCCCATCGCGGCGATGATCGAGCCGGCGGCCATGAACAGCAGCGCCTTGAAGAACGCGTGCGTGGTCAGGTGGAAGAACGCGCCGACGTAGGCCGCCGAGGAGACGGCCATGATCATGTACCCGATCTGGGACATGGTCGAGTAGGCGATCACGCGCTTGAGGTCGGTGACGGCGAGGCCGATCGTGCCGGCGACGAGCAGCGTCAGCGCCCCGATGATCGCGCCGACGTCAGCGGCCGTCGGGGCCCACTCGAACAGCGGGTGCAGGCGCCCGATCAGGTAGACGCCTGCGGTCACCATCGTCGCCGCGTGGATCAGCGCGCTGACCGGGGTCGGGCCCTCCATCGCGTCCGGGAGCCAGGTGTGGAGCGGGATCTGCGCGGACTTCGCGAACGCGCCGACGAGCACCAGCAGCATGCCGATGACGAGGTCGGACTCGTTCTTCGAGAACGCGACGTGGACGCTCTTGAACAGCGGGCCGTAGTCGAGCACGTGGGCGTGCTTGAAGATGAAGAACGTGCCCAGCACGAGCCCCACGTCGCCCACGACGTTGATGACGAACGCCTTGATGCCGGCCTTCGTAGCGGTGGTGCGCCGGTACCAGTAGGAGATGAGCATGTAGCTCGCGGCGCCGACGAACGCCCAGCCGACGATCAGCAGCACGAGGTTGCCCGCGAGCACGAGCAGCAGCATCGAGAAGACGAAGAAGTTCAGGTAGGCGAAGAACCGCGCGTAGCCGCGGTCGCTCTGCATGTACCCGACGGAGTACAGGTGGATCAGCGCGGACACGCCGCTGACCACGAGGATCATGAGCACCGACAGCGGGTCGACGTAGATCCCCAGGCGGATGTGCACGCCGGCGACGTTCGCGAGGTCCCACAGCGACGAGTCGGCGACCTTCGCATCCTCGGGCCGCGACTGGAGCTTGAAGAACGTGATCAGCGCGAAGACGAACGCGAGGCGTGATCGCGAGCGTGCCGAGCCAGCCGGCGACCGAGCCGCGCCAGAGGCGGCCGCCGAGGGAGATGACGAGCATGCCGGCGAGCGGCATCGCGAGGACGAGCCAGGCTGAGGTGGTGATGCTCATCGGACCATCTACCCCTGCATCTCCCGCAGCTCGTCGACGTCGATCGGCAGCCGGCGGCGGAACAGCGCGACGACGATGCCCAGGCCGATCGTGACCTCGCAGGCGGCGACGACCATCACGACGATCGCGAAGATCTGGCCGTCAGCGCCGCCCCACATCCGCGAGAAGCCGATCAGCGCGAGATTGCCCGCGTTGAGCATGAGCTCCAGGCACAGCAGCACGACCAGCGGGTTGCGGCGGATGAGCACGCCGACGGCGCCCAGGCAGAAGATCAGGGCCGAGACGATCAGGTACCAGTTGATGTTCACGCCGGCGGCTCCACGGGCTCGGGAGCGGCGGCGCTCGAACGGCTCGGTCTCGCGCAGCTCGCGATCCTCCTGGCGGGGATCGGGCATCGGCGTCGTGATGCCGTAGCCGGCGACGCCCTCGGCCATCGTGCCGGTCGCGGCCGGGCGCGGGGCGGCGACGGACTCGCCGTGCTCGGGCGCGACCGGGAGGTCGTCGTCCTCCAGGCCCGCCGCGCCGGCCCGCCAGCGCGACCGCGCCGACGGCGGCGGCGAGCAGCAGGAACGAGGCGACCTCGAACGGGAACAGGTAGGTCGTCAGCAGCAGGCCGCCGATCTGCCGCGGCGAGCCGAAGGCGAGGCTGACGTGCGCGCCGTGCGTGCCGAGCGCCTGCAGGCCGGTGCCGAGCAGCGCGATCGCCAGCTCGATGAAGAGCGCGACGCCGAAGCCGACCGCCAGCGCGCGCTGCTTGGCGCTCGCGCGCCACAGCGGCCGCGGCCTGTCGCCGCCGCCGACGTACGCGACGACGAAGACGTAGAGCACCATCACCGCGCCGGCGTAGACGACGATCTGCGCCGCGGCGACGAACTGCGCCTCGAGCAGGAGGAACAGCAGCGCGAGCGCGATCAGGTGCACGACGAGCGCGAGCACGCAGTAGAACGGGTTGCGCAGCGTCGACGACACCGACCGCGCCGGCGAGCGCGATGATCGCGAAGAGGAAGAAGAAGAACCCCATCGCGGCGCCGGACCCTATTCGCCCTCGGCCCGCAGCGGCGTGCGATCGGGCGGCTCGGCGAGCAGCATCTCCTTGGTGAAGATGAGGTCCGAGCGGTTGTAGTCCGACATCTCGAAGTCGTGGCCCATCGTGATCGCGTCGAACGGGCAGGCGACCTCGCAGTAGCCGCAGAAGATGCAGCGCGAGAGGTTGATCTCGTACACGGCCGCGTAGCGCTCACCCGCCGAGACGCGGTTCTCGGGCGTGTTCTCGGCGGCGACGACGCGGATGCAGTCCGACGGGCAGGCCGCCGCGCACAGCGAGCAGCCGACGCACTTCTCCAGGCCCGTGTCCTCGAAGCGGTGCAGGCGGTGGCGCCCGCGGAAGCGCGGGTAGACGGGGATCTTCTCCTCGGGGTACTGCACCGTCGTGACGCCCTCGGTCAGCTGGCCGAAGGTCGTCTTCAGGCCGCGCAGCGTCTCACCGAACGCGCGGTAGAAGCCGCCGGCGCCGCCGGCCTGCTTCGGGCCGCGCGTGACCTGCACGACGTCTGTTCCGGGATCCCAGGGCATCAGGCCGGTCCTAGTCGGTCGCCACGACGACGATCGCCGTGACGAGCATGTTGAGGGTCGCGAGGGGCAGCAGGACCTTCCAGCCGAAGGCCATCAGCTGGTCGTAGCGCAGGCGGGGCAGCGTCGCGCGGATCCAGATGAAGAGGATGACGAAGATCATCATCTTCGCGATCACGACGAAGAACCCGACCCAGGCCGGCGCGGTGATCCCGAACGGCAGCAGCCAGCCGCCGAGGAACATCGTCGTCGCCAGGCCCGGAGATGACGATGACGTTCATGTACTCGGCGAAGTAGTAGAGCGCGAACTTGCCGCCGCCGAACTCCGTGTTGTAGCCGCCGACGAGCTCGGCGTCCGCCTCGACGAGGTCGAACGGCGGGCGGTTGGTCTCGGCGAAGCTCGCGACCATGAAGATCAGGAAGCCGAAGATCTGCGGCACGATGTACCACATGCCGTCCTGGGCCTTGACGATGCCGGTCAGCGACAGTGTCTGGGCGGTGATGACCACGCCGATCAGCGCCATGCCCTGCGCGACCTCGTAGGAGATCAGCTGCGCCGCGGCGCGCATCGAGCCCAGGAAGGAGTACTTCGAGCCCGAGGACCAGCCGCCGAGCATCAGGCCGTAGAAGGCGATCGCGCCGAAGGCGAACACGTACAGCGGGCCGATGCTGACGTCGACGCCGTAGAGCCCGACCGGGTAGCCGGCGATGTCGACGATGTCGCCGTAGGGAATCAGCGCGAGCGCGCCGAACGCGGCGGTGATCGACAGGATCGGCGCGATCGCGAACAGCCAGCCGACCGACGTCCGCGGGCGGAACTGCTCCTTGCTGAGCAGCTTGACGATGTCGGCGACCGGCGTGAGCAGGCCGTAGGGGCCGACGCGGTTGGGGCCGTAGCGGTTCTGGAAGCGCCCGAGGACCTTGCGCTCGGTCAGCAGCACGAGCGGCACCAGCTGCAGGCCCACGAGGGCGAAGAACAGCGCCTTGAGGATCTGGATCCACCACTCCTCGGAGAAGCCGACCTGTGCGAGCGGACCGCTCATGCCGGCCGCACCTCCACGAGCGGGCCCTCGAGATTCGCGGCGCTGTCCTGCGGGATCGCCGTCTCGAGGAAGACCGAGCCGTCCGGCGCGGCCGCGCGCACGTGCGCGACGCCGCTGACGCTGTGGCCGTCGGAGCCGACGACGACGCGCGTCCCGTGGGCGATGCCCAGGCGCTGCGCGTCGGCCGGCGAGAGCTCCACCCGCTGGCGCGGGTGCAGGAACTTCAGCGCGGGCGAGACCTGCACCTCGGGCGCGGCCCAGATCGAGCGGAACGTCCCGAGCCGCAGCCTGCCGTTGGCGACCGGCGCCGGCGCGGGCGCGTCGAGCGAGAAGGGCCCGATCTCGGCGGCGGGGAAGGCCGCGGCCTGCGGGCGCTCGACCCAGCGCACGCCGCGCGCGCCGAGCTCGTCGAGCGAGAGCCCCGCGTAGAACGGCACCTCGGCGAACATGCGCGCCGTCACCATCGACGCGGTGCGCGCGCCGAGGTCGCTGCCGAGCCGCTTCGAGAGCTCGGCGAGGACCGACCACTCGCCGCGCGTGCCGCCCTGGCGGCCGATCGCGCGCCGCAGGCGCTGCACGCGACCGTCGGGGTGCACGACGGTGCCCTCCTTCTCCGCGTAGGACTCGGCGGGGAAGACGACGGTCGCGTGCTCGCGGATGCCCTCGGTGAGGAAGCTCGCGTGCGCGATGACGGTCGTCGCCCGCTCGAGCGCTTCGCCCCAGGCATCGCGGCCGGGCTGGTCGCTGAGCGGGTCGGTGTGCAGCAGGTAGAGCGCCGTGAGGTCGCCGGCGGCCAGGGCGGCGGCGATCGCCGGTGCGTCGCGGCCTGCCGTGTGCGGCTGCAGAGAGGCCGGGTGCCGCGTTCGGCAGGACGCCCACCTCGCGCAGCCCGCGGCCGTTCGTGCCGGCGGGAATCTCGATCAGGCCCGCGCCGTCGCGGCCCGCGAGGCCCAGGCGCGAGGCGACGTTGAGCAGCGCGCGGGCGGCGTCGGCGCCGCCGGGCCCGTGGGTGAGACGCTCGCCCCAGAGGATCACGACGTCCTCGCCCGCGGCCTTCAGCCCGCCGGCCAGCGCGCGGACGGCGACGGCGTCGGCGCCGGCGCTCGCGGCGAGGCCGTCGAGGTCGCCCGCACCGCTGAGCGCGGCGTCGAGCGCGGCGAGCAGTCGCCTCCCCGGCTCCGGGCGCGAAGCGCACGGAGCCGGCGGCGCGCTCGTCGAGCGACGACGGGCGGCTCGTCGCGACATGCAGCTGCACGCCGCGCTGGCGCACGCCCTTGCGGATGCGCAGGTCGAGGATCGGCGCGTCGTCGACCGGCTCGGTGTCGAGCACGAGCACGGCGTCGGCGAACTCGAGGTCGGCGACCGACGCCTGCAGCGCCGGGGCGCCGAGCGCGCGATGGAGCTCCAGCGGCAGCGCACCGCCCGCGCGCGAGTCCAGGTCGGCGGAGCCGAGCGCGCCGCGCATGAGCTGCTGCAGCAGCCAGCCCTCCTCGTTGGTCGTCTCGCCGCCGGCCAGGGCGCCGGTGCGCGCGCCGGCCTTCGCCAGCGTCGTGGCCGCCGTCTCGAGCGCGAGCTCCCAGGGCACCGGGCGCAGCTCGCCGCCGTCGCGCAGCAGCGGCTGGGTGATCCGCTCGTCGACGTGGATCGCCTGGTAGGCGAAGCGGCCCTTGTCGCACAGCCAGCCGTCGTCGACGCCCTCGTGGTCGCGCTGCAGCACGCGCAGGACGCGCTCGTCGCGGACGGTGAAGCTGACGTTGCACTGCGCCGGGCAGAGCGTGCAGACCGAGCCGGACTGCTCGATGTCCCACGGGCGCGCGCGGAAGCGGTAGGGGCGCGAGGTCAGCGCGCCGACCGGGCACAGCTCGATGATGTTGCCGCTGAACGGCGCGACGTACGGGTGGCCGTCGAACGTCGCGACGTAGGTGCCGGCGCCGCGCTCCTGGAGGATCAGCTGGTAGTCCTCGCTGACCTCCTGGCTGAAGCGCACGCAGCGGTAGCAGAGGATGCAGCGCTCGCGATCGATCGCGATCAGCGGCGAGAGCGCGAGCGGCTTCTCGAAGTGGCGCTTGGGATCGACGAAGCGGCTGATGCCACCGCCCCAGCCGAACGACTTGTCCTGCAGCGGGCACTCGCCGCCCTTGTCGCAGACGGGGCAGTCGAGCGGGTGGTTGATGAGGATGAACTCGAGGACGCCCTGCTGGGCCTCCTGCACGCGCGGCGTGTTCGTGTGGACGACCATCCCGTCCTTCACCGCGACCGAGCAGCCGGCCTGCAGCTTGGGGATGCCCTCGATCTCGACAAGGCACATGCGGCACGCGCCGATCGGCGGGCCGAGCTTCTTCTCGTAACAGAAGACGGGGATCTCGACGTCGCCGTACTCCAGCGCGGCGTCGGCGAGCATCATGTTCTGGGGCGCGGTGACCTCACGCCCGTCGACCGTGAAGGTCACCAGCTCCTGCGCGCGGGCGCGGCATCAGGCAACTGGCCTCGGCCATGAACGCGCGCTCGCGCCGTTCGCGCGCGGCCTCGATCTCGGCCTCGAACTCGCCGCGGAACTTGGCGATCATCGAGCCGACGGGCATCGCCATCGCGTCGCCCAGGACGCACAGGCAGTTGCCGATGATGCGCTCCTGGACGGAGGCCATGATGTCGAGGTCCATCGGGGTGGCCGTGCCGTCCTTGATGCGCCCGACCATCTTCACGGTCCAGTTCGTGCCCTCGCGGCACGGGGTGCACTTCCCGCAGGACTCGTGCGCGTAGAACTTCACGAGCTTCTGGCAGACGTCGACGACCGACTGCGAGTCGTCGACGACGATGATCGCGCCGGAGCCGAGCATCGAGCCGGACTTGGCGAGCGTGTCGAAGTCGTAGGTGAGGTCGAGGTCGTCCTTCGTCAGCACCGGCGAGCTCGAGCCTCCCGGGAACCAGAGCTTGACCTCGCGCCCCTCGGGCGGGCCGCCGGCCAGGCCGTAGATGATGTCGCGGCTCTTCATGCCGAGCTCGATCTCGTAGTTGCCGGGGCGCTGCACGTTGCCGCTGACCGAGACGAGCTTCGTGCCGGAGGAGTTCGCGACGCCGATCTCCGCGTAGGTCTCCGCGCCCATCTGCAGGATGTGCGGGACGGTCGAGAGCGTCTCGACGTTGTTGATCAGCGTCGGGCCCTGGAAGAGGCCCTGGTTGGCGGGGAACGGCGGCTTCAGGCGCGGGTTGCCGCGCTTGCCCTCGAGCGAGTCGAGCAGGCCCGGTCTCCTCGCCGCAGATGTAGGCGCCCGCGCCGCGGTGCAGGACCAGCTCGCAGGTCGACGCCGGAGCCCAGGACGTCCGTGCCCAGGTAGCCGCGCTCGTAGGCCTCGGCGATCGCCGCGTCGAGGATGTCGGCCTGGTGCTCGTACTCGCCGCGGATGTAGATGAAGCTCTTCGTCGCGCCGACGACGTAGGCCGCGATGACGATGCCCTCGATCAGCTGATGCGGGTTCTTCTGCATCAGCTCGCGGTCCTTGAACGTGCCCGGCTCGGACTCGTCGGCGTTGACCACGACGTACTTCTGCATCTGCGCCCTGGGGCAGGAACGAGGCCTTCATGCCCATCGAGAAGCCGGCGCCGCCGCGCCCGCGCAGGCCCGAGCCCTTGAGCTGGTCGACGAGCTCGGCCTGCGGCGTCTGCAGCGCCTTGCGCAGCGCCTGGTAGCCGCCGCGACGCTCGTAGACCTCGATCGTGTTGAGGCCCGGCTCGTCGATGTCCTTGAAGAGGAGGATGTCGGTCATGACGTCGCCCCCCGCGGCCTTCGGGTCGACGCACGCCGGCGCGCGGAGAGCTGCTTGGCCGGCAGCGGCTGCTCGCCGGCGCGGATCTGCGCGACGAGCGCGGGTACCTCGTCGACGTCGATCGGGCCGACGTAGTCGCCGTTGACGGAGGCCATCGGCGCGATGTCGCACGCCCCGAGGCACTCGAAGCCGCGCAGGTTGAAGTCCGGGTCCTCGCCGACCTGCTCGCGCAGCGCGGCGAGCAGCTCGTCCGCGCCGCACAGCGAGCAGCTGATGTTCGTGCAGACGTAGACGGTGTTGCTGCCCGACCGGCCGGGTCTCGAGCATGTCGTAGAAGGTCGCGACGGCGGTCAGGTAGCCGGGCGTGACCGCATGACGCAGGCCGCCTGCTCGATGCCCTCCGGCGTGCACCAGCCGTAGCGGCTGCTGCACGGCGTAGAGCGCGGGGATGCGCGGCCGAGCGACGCTCGGGCGTACCGGGCCATGTGCGCCTCGATCTCGGCGCGCAGGTCCTCGGGGACCGGCGTGCTCGCCGGGTCCGGGATGCCGGCCGGGTCCTTCTCGAGGTCGACCGCGTCGTCCCAGCCGGGGATGCGCGAGCCGTGCTCGTAGCGCGCGATGCGCGAGGGGTCGATGCTCATCGATCGACGCCCCCGAGCACCGGGTCGATCATCGCGAGCGTCGCGATCAGGTCGGCGATCAGCGTGCCCTCGACCATCGGCGCGGTCGCCTGCAGGTTGACGAAGCTCGGATCGCGCATGTGCACGCGCGCCGGCTTGCTCGAGCCGTCCGAGCGCACGAAGCAGCCGAGCTCGCCGCGCGGCGACTCGATCGGGAAGTAGACCTCGCCCGGCGGCACGCGGAAGCCCTCGGTCACGAGCTTGAAGTGGTGGATCAGCGCCTCCATCGACGTCGCGAGCTCGTGGCGCGGCGGCAGCGAGACCTTGCGGTCCTCGGTGATGAACGGGCCCTCGGGCAGCGCGTCGAGCGCCTGGTCGATGATCGTGCAGCTCTCGTGGATCTCGGCGAGGCGCACCGCGTAGCGGTCGTAGTTGTCGCCCTGCGTGCCGACCGGGATCTTGAAGTCGAAGTCCTCGTACGAGCAGTAGGGCATCGCCTTGCGCAGGTCCCACGGGTTGCCGGCGGCGCGCAGCAGCGGGCCGGTGACGCCGAGCTTCAGCAGCTCCTCCTCGGACAGCGCGCAGACGCCGCGCAGGCGCTGGAGCACGATCTCGTTCTTGTTCAGCAGGTCGCCGTAGACGTCGGCGCGGCCGGGCATCACCGTTCGTGAAGCGGCGGACCATCTCGATCCAGCCCTCGGGGATGTCCTCGATGACCCCGCCGATCTGGAAGTAGCGCGTGTGCATGCGCTGGCCGGAGGACATCTCGAAGAGGTCGAGCAGCTGCTCGCGCTCGCGGAAGCAGTACCACCAGACCGAGATCGCGCCGAGGTCCAGCGCGCTCGTCCCGAGCCACACGAGGTGGCTCATGATCCGGTTGAGCTCCATGTGGATGACGCGCAGGTACTGCGCGCGCTTGGGAACCTCGAGCTCCAGCAGCGTCTCGACGGCGCCGCAGAACGCGTACGCGTTGAAGTAGTAGGAGAGGTAGTCCATCCGCTCGACGACGGGGATGACCTTCCAGTAGCTCTTCTGCTCGGCCGTCTTCTCGATGCCGGTGTGGACGTAGCCGATGATCGGCTTGACGTCGCGCAGGATCTCGCCGTCGAGCGTGACGAGCAGGCGCAGCACGCCGTGGGTCGCCGGGTGGTGCGGGCCCGATGTTGAGCGTCAGCAGCTCGCGGTCGCCCTCGACGACGGTCTTCTCGGCGAGCGTGTAGCTCGCCTCCATCTCGCGGTACTCGCTGATGTGCTGGTCGGTCGCCATCGGCTACTCGAACCACCGCGGGCCGGTCGCCTCGTTGTGCGTGAAGAGGATCGGCTCGCCGCCGATCGGGAAGTCGCGGCGCTGCGGGTGGCCCTCGTAGTCCTCGGGCATCAGGATGCGGCGCATGTCCGGATGGCCGTCGAAGACGACGCCGAACATGTCGTAGACCTCGCGCTCCTGGTGGTTCGCGGTCGGCCAGTCCGGGGTGACGGACGGGACGTGCGGGCGCGTCGGTGGGCACCCGCAGCCGCACGGTCACGCGGTCGAGCTTCGACATGTCGAGCAGCTCGTAGTGGACGCCGAGGCGCGGCTCGTCGGGGTAGTAGTCGACGCCGTGGACGCTCATCAGCGCCGTGAAGCCGGCCTCGCGCAGCGCCAGCAGCGTCGCGACGATCGTCGCCGGCGCCACCTCGACGGCGCCCTTGCCGCGGAAGTGCTCGGTGTCGAGGATGCTGCCGGGGGTGCGCTCGCCGAGGTCGCGCGCGAGCAGCTCCAGGCCGGTCGCGTCAGGCATCCGAGCCCTCGGTGCCGCCCTCGACGAAGACGTTCTCGCCGGTCGCGTCGGGCGCCGCCGCCGGGACGACCTCCTCGGTGCCGACGCCGCCGTAGCGCCTGCGCCAGCCCATGCTCGGATCCTCCTGGACCATCGCGCGCAGCTTGATGATCCCGTGCATCAGCGCCTCGGGCCGCGGCGGGCAGCCCGGGACGTGCACGTCGACCGGCATGAACTTGTCCGCCGGCACGATCGCGTAGTTGTTGAAGACGCCCATCGAGCTCGAGCAGGCGCCCATCGCGATCGCGAACTTCGGCTCGAGCATCTGGTCGTAGACGCGCCGCACGACCGGGGCCATCTTGATCGAGACGCGGCCGGACAGGATCATCAGGTCGGCCTGGCGCGGCGAGGCGCGGAAGGCCTCGAAGCCGAAGCGTGCGATGTCCAGCCGCGCGCCGACGATCGACATCATCTCGATCGCGCAGCAGGCCAGTCCGAAGGTCAGCGGGAACAGCGAGTTGCCGCGCGCCCAGTCGACGGCCTTGTCCAGCGTCGTCGTCATGACGCGCTCCTGGACGTACTGCTCGAGGTCCTGCGCCCTCGAGATCGCCGCGCAGCATGTCGCGCGCCCGCAGCTGGCGGGCGCGGAAGTCCTCCGGCGTCTCGACCTTCTGGCGGACTACTTCCATGTCAGCGCCCCTCGCCGCCACACGTAGACGAACGCGACGAGCAGCAGAGCGACGAAGACGACCGTCTCGACCAGCGCGAACGTTCCGAACGCCCGCAGCTGCACCGCGATCGGGTAGAGGAAGAGCACCTCGATGTCGAACAGCAGGAACAGCATCGCGATCAGGTAGAAGCTGATCCCGAAGCGGAAGCCCTGGCGGATCTCCGACGGCATCCCGCTCTCGTAGGGGTCGAGCTTGTGCTCGATGTCGCGCTTGGGGCCCAGGACCGAGTTCAGCCAGCCGAACAGGATCCCGATGCCGATGCCGATCGCGACGAAGATGATGGCGGGGGCGTACGTGGCCAGCACGGATGAGGTTGTATCACCAACAGGGGGTGCGACCTACTTCGTGACAAAGGGCTCGAATTGGCGACAGCAGCGGACATCACGGCCATCGTCGTCGCGGCGATCAACCTCCTCGCCGGGGCTCTCGGCGGCTGGGCCTGGCATCGCGACGAGAGCAGCCGGGCGTTCTGGCTGACGGCTCGCGCGGGGCAGTTCGCGGCGACCGCGATGGCCGGCCTCGCGCTGGTCATGATCGTCTCGGGATACCACCCCGACAGCGGCCTGCTGTGGCTCTACATGATCCTGCCGGTCGCCGTCTCGATCATCGCCGAGCAGCTGCGCATCGCCTCGGCGCAGAACGTGCTCGACGCCAACGACCTCGAGGACGCGCAGGCCGTCGGCGCGCTCCCGGAGCCCGAGCAGCAGCTGATCGTGCACGCGATCATCCGGCGCGAGACGGGGATCATCGCCCTGGCGGCGCTGGTCATCGTGTTCCTCGCACTGCGCGTGCTGGGAACCACGTGATGCCAGGGCATCCCGTGTAGGCTTGCCGTCGCTCAGGTGAAAGGTGATCGCCTTTCGCCCGAATTGCCCGCCTCAGGAGATTCCGCTGTGCGCCCGACCCGTCTGCTGCCGCCCCTGCTCGCCGTGATCGCCTCGCTCGCAGTGGCCGCGTGCGGCAGCACGACCAGCTCGAGCACCTCCTCGAGCACGACCGCCTCCGCGGCGAACTGCACCAAGGGCCAGCTCGCGCTCGTGAAGTCCGGGACGCTGACCGTCGGCACCGACAAGCCGGGCTACCCGCCGTACATCATCGACGACAAGCCGGCCAACGGGAAGGGCTTCGAGAGCGCCGTGAGCTACGCGATCGCCAAGCAGCTCGGCTTCACCCCGAGCTGAGGTCAAGTGGGTCGTCGTGCCCTTCAACTCGTCGTACGCGCCGGGGCCCAAGAACTTCGACTTCGACATCAACCAGATCTCGATCACGCCCAAGCGCGCGACTGCGGTCGACGTTCTCCTCGCCGTACTACACCGCCCCGCAGGCGGTGCTCACGCTGAAGGGCTCGAAGGTCGAGAACGCGACCAGCCTCGCCGACCTCAAGGACGCCAAGCTCGGCGTGCAGGTCGGCACGACGAGCCTCAGCGCCGTGCAGGACGTCATCAAGCCCACCCAGCAGCCGGCCGTGTTCAACGACTCCAACGACACCGTCAGCGCGCTGAAGAACAAGAGCGTCGACGCGATCGTCGTCGACCTGCCGACCGCGATCTACCTGCGCGACGCGGAGCTCTCGGGCGCGAAGGTCGTCGGCCAGTTCGCCGTGCCGGGCGGGGATCGCTGGGGCGTCGTGCTGAAGAAGGGCTCGGGGCTGACGGCGTGCGTCAACCAGGCGCTCGCCAAGCTGCGCTCCTCCGGCGAGCTCGACTCGATCACGCAAGCAGTGGATGAGCAGCTCGGCGAACGCGCCGGAGCTGCAGTAGCCACGGGCGCGGGACCCTCCGCGTGACCACGATCTCCGTCGACCGCCGCGCCGCCCGCGAGCAGGCGCGACGGCGCAGGGCCCGCCGCGGGACGCTGATCGCGTCGCCTCGAGCGTCGTCGTCCTCGGCGGCCTGGCGGCGATCATCCTGACGAGCAGCGGCTGGCCCGCGCGTCAGGCGACGTTCTTCTCCTGGGAGCGCGTTCAAGACGTCGTTCCCGGACATCCTGCGCGGCGTTCTGGATCGACGTGAAGCTGTTCATCGCGGTCGAGGTCGTCGTGCTGGTGCTCGGCCTGGTGATCGCGCTGATCCGCGACGACCCGCACGCCGGCGCTGTTCCCGCTGCGCCTGCTGGCCGACGCTGTGGGTCGACGTCCTGCGCGGCGTCCCGACGATCCTCGTCGTCTACCTGATCGGGTTCGGCATCCCGGCGCTGCAGCTCTCCGGGCTGCCGACCGACCCGGTGGTGCTCGGCGGGATCGCGCTGGCGATGAGCTACTCGGCCTACGTCGCCGAGGTCTACCGCGCCGGCATCGAGTCGGTGCATCCCAGCCAGCGCGCCGCGGCGCTGGCGGTCGGGCTGACGCAGACGCAGTCGATGCGCCGCGTGATCCTGCCGCAGGCGGTCCGCCGCGTGCGCGCCGCCGCTGCTGAACGACTTCATCTCACTGCAGAAGGACGTCGCGCTGGTCTCGGTGCTCGGCCCGCTCGAGGCCTTCCGCGTCGCGCAGATCAACGCCGCGGAGAACTTCAACTACACGCCGCTGATCGCCGCCGCGCTGCTCTACCTCGCGGTCACCGTGCCGCTGGCGCGGATCCTCGACCGCATGCAGGCGCGCAGCCGCGACGTCACCTCGGGGACGACACCGCTGAGTGACGCGACGCCGTCCTCGAGGTCCGCGGCGTGACGAAGGCCTACGGCGACGTGCAGGTGCTGCGCGGCATCGACCTCGCCGTGCAGCGAGCACGAGGCGTCGCGCTGATCGGGGCGTCGGGCTCGGGCAAGTCGACGCTGCTGCGCTGCATCGACCTGCTCGACGAGATCGACGACGGCGACGTCTTCCTCGACGGCGAGGTCATCACCGACCCCGCCGTGCGAGCCGGTGCAGGTGCGCCGGCGCCTGGGGATGGTCTTCCAGGCGTTCAACCTGTTCCCGCACATGACGATCCTCGAGAACGTCACGCTCGGCCCCCGAGCGCGCCCATGGCGTCGACCGCGCCGAGGCGCAGCGAGCGCGGCCGCGAGCTGCTCGGCGCGCTTCGGGCTCGAGGGGCGCGAGGACGACTACCCCGACCGCCTCTCCGGCGGCCAGCAGCAGCGCGTCGCGCTGGTGCGGGCGCTCGCCACGCGGCCGCGGGCGCTGCTGCTCGACGAGATCACGAGCGCGCTCGACCCCGAGCTCGTCGGCGAGGTCCTGAGCCTCGTGCGCGATCTCAAGGCCGAGGGAATGACGATGCTGATCGCCACGCACGAGATGGGCTTCGCGCGCGAGGTCGCCAACGAGGTCTGCTTCCTGCACGACGGGCGAGATCGTCGAGCGCGGCGAGCCCGAGCAGATGTTCACCGCGCCGGAGCGCGAGGAGACGCAGCGCTTCCTGCGTCGCCTGCTCGACGCGCGGCGGCTGTAGTCAGAGCTCGCGCTCGTAGCAGCGCGACAGCGGGTTCTCGGTGTACGGCTCGTAGCGGGGGATCGGGCGGTACCCGCTGCGCTCGTAGAGCGCGATCGCCTCGGGCTGGGCCGGGCCGGTCTCGAGCACGAGGCGCTGCGCCCCGAGGCGGAGCGCCTCGGCCTCGAGCGCGGCGAGCAACGCGATCGCGACACCGCGCCGGCGCGCCGGCGGGCGCACGTACATGCGCTTGATCTCGAGCGTCCGCGGATCGAACGGGCGCAGCGCCGCGATGCCGAGCGCTTCGCCCTCCGCGTCCCGCGCGACGAGCGAGGCGACGATGTCGTCGGGACCGGGCCGGGCGCCCGCCTCACCCGCGCCGTAGCGCTCGCCCAGATCGGCGAGCAGCTCGGCGCGCAGCTCGAGCGCCGTGGCGTCCGCCTCAGGGAGCGTGGTGATCCGCAGGCCGGGTGCGGGGTCGCTCACGGGCCCTCAAACCCCCGGAACGCACCCCCGAACCAGATCAGCGGGCGCCCGTCGGCATGCATCGCGCCGTGCGTGACGGCGCCGATTCCGATCGTGTGATCGCCGCCCGGGAGCAGCTCCCGCAGATCGCAGGCCAGCCAGGCGAGCGCGTCGTCGAGCACCGGGACGCCGTGGGCGACGGTGTGGGTGACCGACTCGAACTTCTCCTGCGCGATGCGCTTGGAGGCGAACACCGCGGCGAGGTCCTGCTGGCCCTCGCGCAGGACGTTGACGGCGAAGCGGCCGCTGTCGCGCACGGCCGGCAGGGTGCGCGAGTGTTGTCGAAGCAGACGAGCAGCAGCAGCGGATCGAGCGACAGCGACGTGACCGCGTTCGTCGTCAGGCCGGCCGGGCCGTCGGGCCCGTCGCACGTGACGATCGCCACGCCGGTGGCGAAGCGGCCGACGATCTCGCGGTAGTGCTCTGGGTCCATTCGGGCGGGGACGCTATCGCGCGGGGCCGCGGGCCTCCGACATCGTCCTGCGTATGCCCGTCAGAACGGGTTTCGCAGCTCCTGTGGCGGCTGCCTGACGCGCCCCACCGGGCTCTGTCAGAAGGTGTTTCGCAGCTCCTGTGGCGGCTGCGCCGCCACATACGCGCGACGTTAGAGGGGGCCCGGCGCCGACCGGTTGCCGCCGTGTCATGAAACGATCGCGCCTGTCACTTCTGCGACCGTCAGTCTGCCGACGCCGGGCTACCGGGGTGGGTTTCGGCGCGGCGGATGCGCTTCCTCCTGCGGGCGGCGGCACTCGGCGCGCCCTCCACGTACGCGGTCTCGTATGATCCGCGCCGTCATGAAGCGCCGTCTCCTGTTGCCCGCCCTGCTCGTCGTCGCCGCCGTCAGGGTCTCACCGCGTGCGGCTCACAGGGCGTGTCGGCTGCCGAAGGCGACGGCCTCGGTGCAGAACGGCGCGAAGCTCTTCGTCGCAGCGCTGCTCCGGCTGCCACACGTTCGAGCCCGCCGGCGCGCGAGGGCTCGGCCACGAAGGTCTCCGACCGCGAGCGCGTCGACGGCCCGAACTTCAACGTGCGCAAGGTCTGCTACGACAACGCCCTCTACGCGCTGCGCAACGGCGGCTACTCCGGCGCGATCATGCCCGAGAACATCGTCGTCGGGAAGCAGGCGCAGGACGTCGCGGCATTCGTCGCCGAGTACTCGGGCAAGCAGGGCTCCCACGCCGCCTCGCCGACGGGCCCGGCCGTCAAGTGCCCGCCGCTCCCCCCGGCGTCGGCCAGTAGCGCAGCCCGCGGGGCCATGCTCGACCTGAAGCTGCTGCGCAGCGACCCCCAGGCGGCACGCCTCGCGCCTGGAGCGCCGCGGCGCCGCCGAGGTGCTGGACCGCGCGCTCGCGCTCGACGGGCGCCGCCGCGCGAGCTGCTGCCGCAGGTCGAGGGCCTGCGCGCCGAGCAGAACGAGGCGAACGGAGCGATCGCCGAGGCCAAGCGCACCGGCGGGGACGCGGACGCCGCGATCGCGCGCATGCGCGAGGTCGCGGGCCGCGCGAAGGCGCTCGGCGAGCGAGCTGGCCGGCGTCGACGCCGAGCTCCAGGGCGTCCTCAGCCAGCTCCCCAACCTGCCCGATCCCGAGGCGCCGGTCGAGGACACGGTCCTGCAGCGAGGTCGGTGATGCGAGCCGCACCGGCCGCGACCACCTCGAGCTCGCCGGCGCGATGATCGACATGGAGGCCGGCGCCCGGCTGTCCGGGTCGCGCTTCGCCTACCTCAAGGGCGACCTGGCGCATGCTCGAGCTCGCGCTGGTCCGCTGGGCGCTGGAGAAGCTGCGCGACGCACGGGTTCGAGCCGGTGATCCCGCCGGTGCTCGTCCGCGAGCCGGCGCTCTACGGGACCGGCTTCCTGCCGGACACCGAGGAGCAGATCTACCGCCTGCCCGACGACGACCTCTACCTCGTCGGCACGAGCGAGGTGGCGCTCGCCTCGCTGCACGCGGGCGAGATCATCGATCACGGCGAGCTGCCGCTGCGCTACGCCGGCTTCTCCTCGTGCTTCCGGCGCGAGGCCGGCGCCGGCGGGCGCGACACGCGCGGCATCTTCCGCGTGCACCAGTTCGACAAGGTCGAGATGTTCAGCTTCGTCGACCCGACCACCGCCACGGACGAGCACGCGCGGCTGCTGTCGATCGAGGAGGAGATCCTCGGCGAGCTGGCAGATCCCCTACCGGGTGGTCGACATCGCGCTCGGCGATCTGGGGAGCTCGGCCGCGCGCAAGTTCGACTGCGAGGCATGGCTGCCCGGGCAGGAGCGCTACCGCGAGCTGACCTCGACCTCGAACACGACCGACTACCAGGCGCGCCGCCTGGAGATCCGGATGCGCCCCGACGGCGGGGGGCGCGCCGAGACGCTCGCCACGCTGAACGGCACCGCGGTGGCGGTCGGCCGCACGATCATCGCGCTGCTCGAGAACCACCAGCGCGAGGACGGCACGGTCGAGCTGCCTGCACCGCTCGTCGGCGCCGGTGCACCCGCCGTGCTCGGCGCAGCCTGATCAGCGCCCGTCGGCGCCGGCGTCGAGCGGCGCCTCGAGCTCGTCCAGCTCGTCCATCGGATCGAGCGGGTCGGCCGCCTCCTCCGCGCGCTCGCGCCGGCGCTCGCGCACGACGCGCGCGGTGATCAGCCCGACGACGGCCAGCACCGCGAGGATCGCCGAACCGCGCCCGAAGATGCTGACGATCTGCTCGTAGGTCGTGCTCGCGAAATAGCCGAGCAGCACGACCGCCACCCCCCAGACCAGCCCGCCCGCGGCGTTGAAGGCGAAGAACCTGCGGTAGCGCATGTGGGCCAGGCCGGCGAGGGCCGGCATCACGGCGCGCAGGAAGGCCGTCCAGCGACCCAGGAACACGGCCCAGCCGCCGCGGCGCTCGAGAAACTCGCGCGCATCGACGAGGCGGTGCGAGTGCCGCCGCAGCGTGCGCGTCTCGATCAGCCGCGGCCCGAACCGGTGCCCGACCTCGTAGCCGACCGAGTCGCCCACGACCGCCGCGACGACGACGACCGCGATCATCACCGGCAGCGACGCGTGGCCCTGGTGGGCGACGACGCCGCCGAGGATCGCCGCGGTCTCACCCGGCAGCACGAAGCCGACGAAGAGCGCGTCCTCGGCGAAGACGATGGCGAAGACGAGCAGGTACGCGAGCGTGCCGTCGAGCGTCCTGATGTGGTCGGCGATCGTGGCCAAGCGAGGCCGAGCGTAGCCTGCGCGCGCGCGCAGATCGCGCCGAAGGCCGCCCGGAACATGCCGTGGTCTGCATCAGCTCGTCGACGCCCAGCTCGCGGAAGTCACGACCGGGTTCCGCTCAGTATCTCCGCGATCCGGGCGGCGTGGGCCTGCCCGGTCAGCTGTGCGGTCGGCTCGCCGCGGGCGCCGCTTCTGCCGCGCGCCGCCTCGAGCTCGAGGCGCAGCTCGCGGTTCTCCTCGCGCAGCGCCCGGGTACCGCGGCGCAGTCCGAGCAGCGCCTCGCTGAGGTGCTTGAGCGCCAGCCGCTGCTGGTCGACCTGCCTGCGCAGTCGCTCGACGTCCCCGGTCAGGTGTTGCGGGTCATCACGGACGCCCTGGACCGCGGGACGGGCAGCCAGCGTCGGGGGAGCATCGTGGAGCACGGATGAAGCGTACGATGCGTATGGCCCTCCGTTGGGGTGATTGCACCCGCCCCAGGGCAGGTATTGGATGTGGACCCCTTGTCGGGCGATTGCGGGACGCGTGGTGACCCAGAGCACAGACTCAGAGAGCCGACCCAGCACCCAGGCGGTTCTGAATGCATTGCCTGCGTTGGTCGGCTACTGGAATCGCGATCTGCGCAACGTGATGGCGAACGATGCCTACGTCGAGTTCTTCGGCGTGTCCCCACAGGAGATGCGCGGGATCCACATCCGCGATCTGCTCGGGCCGGACCTGTATGAGAAGAACCGGCCGTTCATCGAGGGGGCGCTCGCGGGTGTGCCGCAGCAGTTCGACCGCGAGATCCCGACGCCGTCAGGGGAGCGGCGCTACACGCAGGCGTCCTACGTCCCTGATGTCGCCGACGGGGTGGTGCGGGGATTCTTCGTGCTGGTCAGCGACATCACCGAGCGCAGGCGCATCGAGGAGGAGGTTGAGCGCAGCCGCGCCAGGCTCGCCGAGGCGGAGCAGATCGCGCGCTTCGGGAGCTGGGAGTGGGACGTCGCTGAGAACCGCGTCGTGTGGTCCGACGGGTTGTTCGCGATCTACGGGCTGAACCCCGACGAGTTCGAGGGGCGCTACCAGCCAAGCTCCGAACGTGTGCATCCCGAGGATCGCGACCGCGCGGACGCAGAGGTGCGCCGCGCGCTGGAGACGGGCGAGCCGATCGACCTCGAGTACCGCATCGTGCGATCCGACGGACGGGTCCGCCGCCTTCACAGTCGTGCCGAGGTGATCGTCGACGCCGACGGCCATCCGATTCGCCTGGTCGGAACCGCACACGACGTCACCGAGGCCCGCGCGACCGCCGAGGCGCTCCATCAGACCGCCGCCGACCTGGGTCGCCGCGCCGCTGAGCTGCGTCGGCTGACCAAGCCGGCCAGAGGCACGAGTGAGGAGTTCGCGCGGACGCTCACGGCACGCCAGATCGAGATCCTCGCGTTCGTTGCCGAGGGCCTCACCAATGCCGAGATCGGCGAGCGGCTCTTCCTTGCCGAGGGCACGGTCAAGTGGCATGTCAGACAGATCCTGCGCGCCCTCGGGGTCACCAATCGCGCACAGGCGGTCGCGCGCTACCTGGCACCGCCGACGCCCGACCGGTGAGGGCCAGAAGGCGATCTCGAGCCTCACGAAGGCCGGGCGTCCCAAGGTCCACCAGCGGAGGGGGCGGGATTCGAACCCGCGGACGAGTTGCCCCGTCTCCGGTTTTCAAGACCGGTGCATTCGACCACTCTGCCACCCCTCCGGGGGTCGGCACGGCATCCTGACAGCCTCGCCGGTAGGTTCCCTCCTCCCCGCCGATCCGAACAGGAGCGCCGTCATGCGTCGTTTCGCGCTGGCCCTCGTGGCCGTCCTCGCCGCCGCAGCAGCCCTCAGCGCGTGCGGCAGCTCCAGCACCAGCACCGGTCCGAGCACCAGCGACTACCAGAAGTCGTTCACGCCGATCGACCAGCGCATCAAGGACATCGGCAACTCCGTCGGCGACGCGGTCGTCAACGCCAAGAGCAAGAGCAACACCGAGCTCGCACAGGAGTTCGCGGGGCTCTCCGCGCAGGCAAAGACAGTCGCGGCGAGCCTCACCGCGCTCGAGGCGCCGGACGCGTTCAAGGCCAAGCAGGCCGCGCTGGCGAGCGCCCTGGGCGACGCGTCGCGCAGCCTGCAGTCGATCTCCGCAGCGGCGACCGCCGGGAACGCGAAGGCGGCGACGGCCGCGACCGTGAAGCTCGCCGCGATCGATTCGCCGAAGATCAAGAAGGCGCGCGAGGCGATCGAGAAGCAGCTCAGCGCCGCCTCGTAGGCCGCCGGCCGTCGCGGCTCAGGCGCGCGGCACCTGCTGCGTGATGCAGTGCACGTTGCCCCCGCCGAGCAGGATCTCGCGCCCGGGAACGCCGACGACCTCGCGCTCGGGCAGCAGCCCGCGCAGGATCGACAGCGCCTCGTCGTCGGTCGGCAGATCGAACTGCGGGACGACGACGCGCGTGTTGGCGATCAGGAAGTTCGCGTAGGACCCGGCGAGCCGGTCGCCGCCGGCGCGTTCGGCCGAGCCCTCGACCGGGTCGACGCCGCGCGCCTCCCCGTCGGTCATGTGCAGCGGCCCGGGCATCGGGAGCTTGTGGATCTCCAGCGTGCGGCCGCGTGCGTCGGTCATCCCCTCCAGGCGCCGCAGCGCGTCGGCGGAGATCGCGTGCTGCGGATCGGATTCGTCGTCGGTCCAGTGCAGCGCGACGACACCTGGGCGCACGAAGCAGGCGATGTTGTCGACGTGTCCGTCGGTCTCGTCCTCGAACGTCCCGAGCCCGAGCCAGAGGATCTTCTCGACGCCGAGGTGGTCGCGCAGATGCTGCTCGATCTGCTCGCGCGAGAGCGACGGGTTGCGGTTGTGGTTGAGCAGGCACTCCTCGGTCGTCAGGCAGGTACCGTCGCCGTCGACGTGGATCGAGCCGCCCTCGAGCACGAGCGGCGCGCGGTAGCGGTCGGCGCCCTCGATCTCGAGGACCTTGCGGGCGACGAGGTCGTCGTCGTGCCACTCCGTGTAGAGCCCGCCCTCGAGCCCGCCCCAGGCGTTGAAGCGCCAGTCGACCCCGCGGCGCCCGCCGGCGCCGTCGATCACGAACGTCGGACCGGTGTCGCGCACCCACGCGTCGTCGGTCGTCATCTCCACGACGCGCACGCCGGGTGGCAGCACGTTGCGCGCGTGCTCGAACTGGCGGTGGGAGACGGCCATCGTGACGGGCTCGCTGACGGCGATCGCGGCGGCGACCGCCGTGTAGGCCTCCTGGGCCGGCTTCGCACCGAGGCGCCAGTTGTCGGGACGCTCGGGCCACACCATCCAGGTGCCGTCGTGCGGCTCGAACTCGCCGGGCATCCGGAAGCCGTCGGCGGCGGGCGTGGACTGCAGCGTCTGGGTCATCTCGCCCGCAGCCTATCCGGGGCTACACTGCCTGCTCCCGGAGAGGTGGCCGAGTGGCTGAAGGCACTCGCCTGCTAAGCGAGTAACGGGGGTTAACCTCGTTCGCGGGTTCGAATCCCGCCCTCTCCGCTCTCCGCGCGCACCAGCAACGGCCCCGATCGCGCCGAGCGCCCTTGCGCCAGGACGGCCGCGGTGAGAGGCTCGGCCGCGACAGGCCTGGCACTCCAGGCCGGGCCGTGAGGGAAGGAGGTCGGCATGGCCGACCGAGTGCTGTTCATTGGGTGGCAGGCGCCTGCCCGTGGCTCCGAGGGACGCGCGCTGGAGGTGTTCAACGACGCGCTCGGGATCCTCGGCCGCAAGCAGCAGGACGGCCGGATCGAGCGGTTCGAGGTCGTGCTCCTGGAGCCGAACGGCGAGATGGGCGGGTTCATCACCGCCTATGGGACGGCGGAGCAGCTCACGGCGCTCAAGGAGGACGAGGAGTTCCGGCGCAACACGGTCGACGCGTCGCTGTCGGTCGACGGCATGCGGCACATCGACGGGTTCGCCAATGAGGGCGTTGCACGGCAGATGAGCGTCTACCAGGAGGCCATCGCCCACGTGCCTCAGCGCGCCTGATCGCGCATCCAGCGCCGGCGCCGCGCGGAGGGGCAGCGCCGGCGCGCTCGCGAGCTCAAGCGACGCGGCGGTCGCGTCGATAGCCGAGTGCGTACCCTGTCGCGCTCGCGCCATGCCCGACGATCCGATCCAGGACCGCATCACCGCACTCGATGCCCGCACCGCGGAGGAGACCCGCGAGCTGACCGCACGGGTCCGCCGGGGCTGCTGGCCCGGCGGCGGCGAGGACCGCTCGCAGCCCGGCGCGCTCGGCTGGGTGCGGCTCTGGCGCCCGGAGCGGCTCGGCGCCAGAGTGCCGGCATGCTCGTGCGCCGCCGGGCGCTGCGCCGTCTGCAATTAGATGGCCGGTGGCGGCGCGTAGATCGCCCGCCACCAGACGTCGGTCAGCGTCCCGACGAGCCCGGCGTCGTCAGCGAACTCCGGCTCGCCTGAGCTGATCGCGAGATACAGGCTGCGCTCGGTCATCCACGTGAGCGTGGCGGCGAGCGTCCGGGCCGGCGGGCCGCCGGACGGCGCGACGCCCACGGCGCGCTCGCGCTCGATCTGCTCGGCGGCGGCGTCGGTGAAGCGGCCGACGAGGCGCTCCCAGACGTCGCCGATCTCCGGGGAGCTGTGCCAGGTCTCGACCATCGCGCGGACGACCGGGCCGTGGGCGCGCCACAGTGCCAGCGCCGAACGCATCGCGGCGTCGAGCGCCGCGCGCGGCGGCTCGCCCTCGGCGCGATGCAGCCACGTCTGCGTCGCGACGTAGACCTCGTCGACGACCCGCTCGGCGAGCCGCGCGAGCACCGCGTGCTTGGAGGCGAAGTAGAAGTAGAAGCTCGCGCGGGAGATCTGCGCCTCGCGCAGGATCTGGGCGACGCTGAGGTCCGCCAGGCGCTCGGTGGCGAGCAGCCGCTCGGCCGCGTCGCAGACCGCCTGCTCGATGTCGCCCGGCTGCGCCGGTCCGCGCCGCGCCCGCCGCGCGGACCCCCCTCTCGCCTGTGCCTCAGCCATTGCCGGCGACACTACCCGATCGCCAGACAGGTGATCTGGACAACATATCTGAACATCGTGTATGGTTCTCGGATCAACCAGGGACAGGAGGACGTCATGCAGCCGCAGCAGAAGCACGAGAGCAACGTCGACTGGTCGCTCGTCGCGATGGCCGTGACGATGACCGCCAGCCTGGTGTTCCTCGCGCTGCAGTTCAGCTGAGCGGCCTTCCGCGACACCGCTGGTATCGTCGCGCGCCATGGGCGCCCTCCCCACCGTGGCAGTCATCGGCGCGGGCGTCAGCGGACTGACCGCAGGCAAGGCGCTCAGCGACTTCGCCATCCCGTACACCTGCTTCGAGGCCAGTGACGACGTCGGCGGGAACTGGTACTTCCGCAACCCGAACGGCGCCTCGTCGGCCTACCGCTCGCTGCACATCGACATCTCCAAGCCGTCGATCTCGTTCCGCGACTTCCCGATGCCGGAGCGCTATCCGGACTTCCCCCACCACGCGCAGATCCTGGAGTACCTGCACTCCTACGCGGACGCGTTCGGGCTGCGCGAGCGGATCCGCTTCGGCACGCGCGTCGAGCACGCCGAGCGGCTGCCCGGCGGCGGCTGGGAGCTGACACTGCCGGGCGGCGAGACGCGAGCGCTTCGATGCGCTGCTCGTCGGCAACGGCCACCACTGGGACCCGCTCTTCCCCGATCCGCCCTTCCCCGGGACGTTCGACGGCCCGCAGATCCACTCGCACGAGTACATCGACCCGACCGACCCGCTCGACCTCGTCGGCAAGCGGGTGCTCGTCGTCGGCATCGGCAACAGCGCGGTCGACATCGTCAGCGAGCTCTCGCGCAAGGGCGTCGCCGAGCGCACGCTGATCTCCACACGCAGCGGCGCATGGGTCATCCCGAAGTACCTCTTCGGGCGCCCGGCCGACCAGGTCGTCAAGACGATCCCGTGGATGCCGCCGAAGGTCATGCGCGCGCTCGCCCAGCCGCTGCCCAAGCTCGTCTCGGGCCGCATGGAGGACTTCGGCCTGCCGACCCCCAACCACAAGTTCATGACCGCCCACCCGACGGTCTCAAGCGAGCTGCTGCTGCGCCTGGGCTCCGGCGACGCGGTCGCGCGCACGAACGTCGCCGAGCTGCTCGGCGACCGAGTGCGCTTCGAGGACGGCAGCGTCGAGCAGGTCGACGCGATCATCTACGCGACCGGCTACAAGGTCAGCTTCCCGTTCTTCGACGAGGACTTCCTCAGCGCGCCGGGCAACCGCTTCCCACTCTGGAAGCGCATGTTCCGCCCGGGCATCGACGACCTGGCGTTCATCGGCTTCGCCCAGGCGATCCCCACGATCTTCCCGTTCGCCGAGTGCCAGTCGAAGCTCGCGGCGCGCTGGCTGCGCGGCGAGTGGGCACTGCCCGACCCGGCCGAGATGGAGCGCGAGATCGCCGCCGACGAGGCGCGCTTCACGGGCCACTTCTCCGACCGCCCGCGCCACACGATGCAGCTGGACTTCTACATCTACGACCGTGAGATGGGGCGGGAGGTCATCCCCGCCGGCCGCGCCCGCGCGCAGGCGCGCACCCATGCCTGAGCCCGTACGCATCCCGAGCCACGGCGAGACGCTCGCCGGCGTGCACCTCGCAGGAGAGGGCGCCGCGTTCGCCGGCGAGCACGGGCGCCCGTGCGTCGTGATGGCCCACGGCTTCGGCGGGACGGTCGACGGTGGGCTGCTCGGGTACGCCGATCGCTTCGCCGCGGCGGGCCTCGACGTGCTCGCCTTCGACTACCGCGGCTTCGGCGCGTCGACCGGCGAGCCGCGCCAGCTCGTCTCGTTCCGCGGGCACCGCCAGGACTACCGCTCCGCGGTCATGTTCGCGCGGCTGCTCGACGGCGTCGACCCCGAGCGCATCGTGCTGTGGGGGACCTCGTACTCCGGCGGCCACGTGCTGGACGTCGCTGCGGACGACCCGAGGATCGCGGCGGTCATCGCGCAGACTCCGGCGCTCGACCTGCCCGCGGCGCTGGCGAAGACGATGAAGGACGCCGACCTGCGCGTATCGCTGCGCCTCGGCGCTGCGGGTCTGCGCGACACCATCGCGGGGCTGCGCGGCCGAGCGCCGGTCACCGTCCCGATCGTCGCCGCGCCCGGTCAGCTCGGCATGATGACGACACCCGACGCCGAGCCCGGGATGCTCGCGGTCGCCGGGCCGGAATGGCGCAACGAGGTCTGTGCGCGCGAGCTGCTGCTCGTGGCGCGCAACCGGCCGGCGAAGCGCCTGCCCGAGATCCGCTGCCCGATCCTCTTCGTCCTCGCCGACCGCGACGCGGTGGCGCCGGCGGACATCGCGCAGAAGGCCGCGTTCACCGCGCCGGGCCGGGCCGAGGTCCGCCGCTATCCGGCCGGCCACTTCGACCTGTACGAGGGCGAATGGCTCGAGCGCGGGTGCGCGGACATGCTCTTCTTCCTCACGCGGCACCTGGCTCCGCGCGCGGCGCCTGTCACCGCAGGCTGACCCCGCCCTTCCCCGGGGCGCACGATCCCATGCATGGTCTCGAAGCGAGGGGCTCTACGGTGGAGGACTGCCGCAAAGGGGGATCCGCGCGGCAGATCCATGGCCCGCCGCTGCCATCACCCACGCCTGCTCGCGATTCTCGTCGCGACGCTGACCGTCCCGTTCGTGCTCTGGGGCCTCTCGCCCCTGCCCTCTGAAGGCGCCGGCGGGGCGGGTGCCCTGCAGCAGCAGGTCCAGCGGCAGCGCGCTCAGGAGCGCTCGCTGTCATCAGCCGCCGCGCGACTGGGGCGTCTCGAGCGGCTCGCCGCGCGCGACGTCGCCGTGCTGCAGGCGCGGCTCTCCGGCGCCCAGACGGACCTCAGCAGCTGGCAGGCCCGGCTCGCGCGCACGCAGGCGAACCTGCTCGCCGCGCGTCGCCACCTGATCCGCCTGCGCGCCCGCCTCGCACGGGACCGCACGGTGCTCGCCTCCGTGCTGCTCGGCGCCTACCAGGCGGGCAGGCCCGACCTGATCGACGTCGTGCTCGGCGCACACGGGTTCGCGGACCTGCTCGACCGCGCCGACTTCTTCCGCACCGTCCAGCGCCGCAACGCCGAGATCGTCGGCAACGTGCGCTCGGTGCGCGACGCGACGGGCCGCCAGGAGGCCGCGCTCGCCGCGCTGCTCCCGCGCCAGCAGGCCGCGGCCGCCGCCGTCCAGCGCGAGCGCGACGCGCTGGCGCAGGTCGGCGTCGCGCTGCGCGCACGACAGGCGGCGCTCGCCCAGGCGCGGGCCGCGCGGCTCGCAGCACTGCAGAACACGGTCGCCAGCCGGCGGCGCGCCGAGCGCGAGCTGACGCGCCTGGAGGCCCAGCGCCGGCGGGCCGCCGCGCAGGCCGGCCCGGGCGGGCCGTGGGCGATCCCGTGGCCGATCGTGCAGTGCGAGTCCGGCGGGCAGAACCTGCCCCCCAACTCCGCCGGTGCCTCGGGCTACTACCAGTTCCTGCCCGCAACCTGGCGTGGGCTCGGCGGGAGCACGCCGAACGCCTACCAGGCCTCCAAGGCCGAGCAGGACCGGCTCGCCGCGAGGCTCTGGAACGGCGGCTCGGGCGCCGGCAACTGGGTCTGCGCCAGCCTCGTCGGCGTCCTCTGAGCGAGCGGACGGCCGGACGGGGCGGCGGCTACACTGACGCTTCGCTGCGCCCGTAGCTCAGCTGGATAGAGCGTCGGTCTACGGAACCGAAGGTCAGAGGTTCGAATCCTCTCGGGCGCGTCACAAAAGCCCTCGTAATCGAGGGTTTTCGTGTTTCTGGGGTGAGGGCGTCAGAGGGAATATGTCCCCAATATGTCCCGAGAAGTGCTCTAGGATCGGCCGATGAGCGTGGCTGCGCGACCTCCGAGCGGGCATGTCTTCCGGGCCGAGCGCACCCGCGGGCCGGTTTGGTACGCGAAGTACCGGCTGCCCGATGGGCGCCAGGTTCAGCGCAAGATCGGGCCGGCGTGGACCGAGCGCGGCCGCCCCCCGGCCGGGTACTTCACGAAGCGCACCGCCGAGGATTGGCTGCGCGATCTGATCGACCAGGCGCGGCGCGGAACGCTGCCCGGCATGACGCGCACGGGCGCGACGTTCGCCGACGCCGCCGCGGAGTTCCTGCGGCACGCCGAGCAGGACCGCGACGTCAAGCCCTCGACGCTGCGCGACTACCGCTCGACGATCAACGCGCACCTCCTCCCGCCGTTCGGGGCAATGCGGCTCGAAGACATTACGACGGAGCTGATCGAACGCTGGCGAGCCGATGTCCCCGCGAGGAAGCCTGGGCAGACGCTCTCCAACCGCACGAAGAACAAGCTGCTGGTCGTGCTGCACGGGATCTTCGAGCGGGCGCGCAAGGTCTACGGGCTCTCGACGAACCCTGTCGCCGACGTTGAGCGCTACCGCCAGCGCTCCAGCGGCGACATCGAGGTCTTCAGCGTCGAGGAGGTGCACGCGCTGGTTCGGGCCGCGGAGTCCGAGCAGGATGCGGCGATCTTCCTGACCGCGGCGTTCACCGGACTTCGGCGTGGCGAGCTGATCGCGCTGCGCTGGCGCGACGTCGACTTCGCCGGCAGCGTCCTGCGCGTCCGGGCCAGCTACGCCGGCGAGCGGCTGACGACTCCGAAGTCCGGCAAGGTCCGCTCTGTGCCGCTCGCGCCGGACGTGGCGCACGTGCTCGCCACACTCGGGCAGCGCGGTCGGTACACGAGCGACGACGACCTCGTCTTCGTCGGCGAGCGCGGCGGCTACCTCGATGGCTCCGCGCTGCGCCGTCGCTACGACAAGGCGCTGGAGCGCGGGCAGCTGCGCCGCCTGCGATTCCACGATCTGCGCCACACCTTCGGCACGCGGATGATCGGGGAGGCGGACATCAGGCGCGTGCAGGAGTGGATGGGGCACGCCGACGTGCAGACGACCATGAAGTACCTGCACTACTCGCCACGACCGGATGAGGCCGAGCTCGTGGCCCGTGCCTTCAGCCTTGATCGCCCGCCTGCACCGACGCGGGCGTGATGAGCATCGTGGCGCGACGCTGCCGGCCGGCGCGTTCGGCGCTGGCCGCCAGCCGGACCCCCACGGGTCAGCTCGGGACCCGGCCGGGTCTGCGCTGATCGCGGACCCAGTCCTCGAGGTCCGAGCGCAGGAACCGGACGTGGCGTCCGACGCGGACACACGGAAGCCGGCCGTCTCGGACCGCCTCGTAGACCCATGAGGCGCGGACCGAGAGCAGCGCCGCGGCGTCAGCGGCCTTGAGCAACGGCTCGCGCAACGAAGCAGGCTTCGCATCGAGCGCGAGTCGGAGCTGTCGGGGTTCGCTCACATCTACTCAGTCGTACGAACCCCCGAGTCACCCACCCCCCAACTTGGCTGATCAAGCTGCGCTCACAGTCCCCGATCGAGGCCGGATCGCCCGCCGCGTCCGCTGAGTGCTCGGAGCCCAGCGAGCAGTCCGGAGAGTTCGTCGTCACCGTCCCGGTCGGCGGGCACGGGGGCTGGGGACGACGCGATCGTTCGCGTCGCGCCGCTGCGGTTCTGGTGTGAGCTTGCGGGAGAGCGCCGCCTCGTGAGATCGATCGCCAGGCTCTTGTGGCGTCGCTTGCCGAGGATCTCTTGCAGGCGCTCCTCGATCGGGTCCGGTTCGGGCTCGAGGCCTGGGAGGGGCTGGGTGGCCTGGGCATCGGAATGCAGGTAGAAGTGCGCTTCGTGGCGGTGGCGGGTGAGGGCCGTGTATCCCCATTCGCGGTAGAGGTCTTCAGTGCCGAGAACGTGCGCGTGGTCGACGCTCGCGCCTTGCAGGGCGTGCGCCGTGGTGGCGTACGCGTGGTCGAGGTGACCGGCGTCCAGGTAGTCGGCGTCGAGTGTGGTCGGCTCGCCCGTGTCAGGTTGAATGACCAGGGACCGGCGATCGAGGTCGATGCCGCTGACGCGCCCGCGGGCGCCGTTGGTGACCTGGAGCTGGCGGTCGTTGCGGCGCGCCAGCACGCGGTCACCCTCGGCGAACGTGCGATTACCAAAGGTGAGCTCCGCCTCGCCGAGGCGCTTGTCGGCGTGCATGCGCTCGCGAGCGCGCTGGTTGAGGTCGGCGACGTCGCTGCGGCGGTGGGCGATCATCACCGCGTCGCTGCCGGTCCTCGCGTGCTCCCACCAGTCGTCGACGATCCGTTCACGGACCTTCCCGGAGGTGGATGCGGTGTGGATGCGACCGTGTTCGCGGTAGGCGCGAGCCCAGTCACTGATCTTGCCGTGGCGCAGCGCCGCGAGCGCGTCGCGGTCCCACTCATGCTGCTGGCGGCGCACGTCGTGCAGCTCGAGCGCGCCGATGCGTTTGCTGATCCCCGCCAGCGCGCCGCCGGCGTCGATCTCCGGGAGCTGACGATCGTCACCGACCAAGACGAGCTTGAGGTCCGCTTGAGCGGCGTGGCGGGCGAGCTGGGCCATCGCGCGGGTGCCGACCATCCCGGCCTCATCGACCACGAGCACGTGGCAGGGCTCGGGTGCCCAGCCTTGGCTGAGGTCCCCGAGGAGCTTGGCGATCGTGATCGACGGGATCGCGGTCTGCTCCTGCAGCTCGCGCGCCGCCCGCGCCGACAGCGCGCAGCCCACTACCGACTGCTCCGAGGCATCCCAAGCGGCGCGGGCGGCTTCCAGCGCGTACGTCTTCCCGGTCCCGGCAGCGGCGCGGAGCACCTGGACGCCGTCGCCGCTGGTCGTGAGTGCGCGGACGGCCTGCTGCTGCTCGGTGGAGAGTTCGGGACGCTCGGTCAGCGCCGCGTCGACGTGCGCGGCGTCTGCGAGCGCCACGCCGGTCCGCCGGCGCTGCTTGGCGCCGTCGATGAGCTCGCGTTCGGTCTGCAGCATCGAGGGGGTGGTGTATCGCGGGCCACTCGTCGGGCTCGGCCTGGCTTCTTCCAGACGGGTCGCGTGCGGGGAAGCGAGCCAGCGGTCTGTGAGCTTCTCGATCCGCTCGACGCTCGCCCCCGAGCTGTGCCGCTCACACCAGGCCCGGATCACGTCGCGGCGATCAAACGTGCTCGAGGTCTTGGTCACGCCTGCGCCGCCGCCGATTGAACGGGCCGCGAGATCCAGGTCCGGTCCGCGATCCAGCGATCGACGCTGCAGGAGCCTGTGAAGGTCGTCGGCGGTCAGGCCGTGCTCGGATGCGCGGGCCCGCCACTCCTCCCTCAGGCGGTCGGTGGGGACCGCGTAGTCCTTGTGCTTGCGGGTCGCCAGCGCGGCGGTGCGGCTCGCCGCACGGGTATGTTCGCCGCGCTCGTCCATGCGCTCCTCGATCTCCACGCGCCGACGCGAGAAATGCCTGAGCACATGCTCGTCGATGCCGTGGACCTCCGCCGTTCCCTTCTCCACCGGCCCCCACGTGAGACCGAGTTCTCGGGTGAGCTGATCGCGCAGCGCCGCGTGGTAGAGGTACCCGGCGGTCTTGGCGTGCCGATGGATCGCCCGGCTGTCCAAGCGTCGACCAGCGCCGGCGGCGAACGTCGTGTTCGCGACGACCGCGTGCGTGTGCAGCTGCGGATCCCCGGCCCGGCTCGTGCGATGACGAAACGCCGCGACGACCAGCCCCTCGCCGCGAAGCATCTCGCGGCCGTTGGTGCCGCGGCGCGTGAACGTCGCCTCACGCTCCAAGTACCCCAGCGCCGACGCTCACCGCCTGATCGTGCGCGCCACGCACCAGGCCGACGGTCTCCTCGTCGGCGATACCGAACAGGACTGAAACGGACTTCGGCGCACTGAACGTCAGGTCAAACCCCGCGGTGCGCGACGGCCCACGTGAACTGCGCAGCGCATTCCCGCTCCTGGGATCAACACCGCGCAGCAGCGTCGCGAAGTGCTCGTCATCGACGCGGCCGTCGAGCTCGAGCAGCTGCGCGCCGGCGCCTGACCATGCCCCGGGGGCCTCGCCGGAACCGGCGTAGTAGTCCTCGCGGCCCTTGGCGACCGCGTCGGTGTAGTACCTGCCCGCCTCGGGTGATCCGGCGAGCTTTCCGATCGACAACACACTCCTTAGTCGCACGAGCTGCCCGACCACCCCCCTGCATTTCCTTGAAATGCCACTGTGTGCCGGGTCGTTGGGCCTGTCCCTGAGGAGGCTGTCGAGGGACCGTTGCGGCCCGGGTCGCGAGCGCTGCGGAGGCTGAGAGCGCGGCGCGGTGGCTGGGCTCTGAACGTGCGTTGAGGGCGGGCTGGGGGTGCTGGCTGGACCTGGGCTGCGTGCCGGTCTGTGGCCCCGGAGCAGCGCGCTGGTTTCGTCGGGAGCTCAAGACCGGCGGACCCGTTGCCGAAGCTGCACGCGTGACGTTGGCACCGCTCCGCGGCCGAACCGGGACCCGCGCGCTGCTCGGGATCGCGTTGGCCGGAGCGGGGCTGGGGTTGCGGGTCTCCTTCCTGGAGGCGCGGTGGCGCCGGTCTCGCCGATCTCCCAGCTCGCGCTCGATACTGGTCGCGCCGGAGCGCTGCCGCCGGGCAACGGCCTGCCACCGACCGGCACCTGGGTGGCGCGCGGCCTGGTGCTCTCCAGGCTCGGCGGGCAGGGCGACCCAGTGGGCACCAGGCTCACTCGCTCGTGGATTGTGTTAAGCACCTGTAGGCAGGGTCGTCCCATCACAGTTTGATGGACGGGATTGATGAGTGGTTTGTGCAACAGGAGCGTCGCGCTTCGGCGCGCTGGGGTGCCGAGCGGTCTCACGAGGCCGGCAGGCAGGGTGAGTCGGACTTGACCGCTGACGTCCGACGCGCGCGGCCCGGCATTCGCGCGCGTCGTAGCTGACCGCAGGCCCCGCTCGGAGCGCGAAGACTTGCCGGGACTCGATCGATCTCAGGGTCCCGGCGGGACGCGCTCGGCGAGGTACGCGGATGGGGCGGGCCGTGCGGCCCGCCCCATCGCTTCGGCTCGTTCGTCGGTGGCCTCGCCGGACCGGCGCTACGAGCTGGGGAACGTCTGCAGCTGCGGTGCGAACGAGCCGTCGAAGAAGCTGCCGACCGCGTACACGACGGTCGTGGTGCCGGCAGCGAACGTCAGGTTCGCGGGCCCGAAGGCGCTGATCGTGTTGTCCGCGTCGGCTACGACCTGGATCGGGTAGGTCCCGGCCGGCACGACGGCCGCGGCGGAACCCGGGTTGGCGAGCGCGTTGATCAGCGTGCCGCCGCCGGCGAGCACGTCGACCGCGGGGGCGTCGGCGAGGTGGCGGACGATCACGCGCGCCTTGCCCGGGCCGGGGGACGAGACGTCGTTCGTGAAGATCCCGAGCTGCGGGGCCGGCTTGCCGGCCGGGTTCCCGAGTCGCCCGGAGTCCGTGAGGTAGGCCACCGCCGAGACGTTCTCTCCCGGGGAGAGGTAGGTCCAGCGGGTCAGGACGAGCGGCGTCCCGGTGACGCGCACCTGGATGCGGTAGATGCCGGGCTTCACGCTGAGCGGGCCGGCGACGGTCGGGAAGGTCACGCCGTCGAACACCTTGGTGCCGTCGAACAGCCGGTAGACGCGAACCTGCACCGGGAGGTCGCGGGTCGCGCCGAGCGAGTCGCCGGGGATGCCGTGGACGAGGGTCAGCGAGGCGTTGCGATCCTTGCTCCAGCGGCCGTCCGCCTGGGCGGCGGGGGCGAGCGCGGCGGCGGCCAGCGCGACGATCGCGATGAGCGCGGCGAGCAGGTGCCTGGGACGTCGGTTTGCTGATGTCACGGGGATCCTCCAGTGGGGGTCGGTTGCCGTCGCGACCGACTACGCGCCGATCTGCGGCACCGGTTGTGCCGCCCACGGATGGGTCCGGACCTGGCGCCGGCGCGCTCAGCGCGCGGTGGTCGCGAGCGCCGCGCGGAGGTCCGCGCCGGCCCGCTCGGTGAACGCGCCCGTGGTCATCCACGTGATCCAACCGTCGCGGCCGGTGAGCACGGTGGCGATCGTCGTGTCGTCGCGCAGGCCGAGGGCCCGCTGGACGAGGCCGACGTCGGTGTAGCTGGTCAGGGTGCGCGCACACGCCTGGCGATCGGCGATGCCGACGGCCATCCCGCCGTCGATGAACCGGCGCGCGGGGGCCCAGCGCCGGGAGATCGTCGGGATCTCGTAGATCCGCAGATCGTCATGCTCGGCCTCGAGGGCGAGCAGGAACGGCAGCCAGGTGTCGACCAGCTGCTGCTGCTCGCGCCGGAAGGCGACCACGGCGACGTTCCGCCGGCCCTCGAACTCACCGGGGAGGTCGAACTGCTCGCGTTCCAGGCTCCGCGCGTGGATCCGGGGAAACCGGGGGGCCACTCAGCCTCCGGCCAGCGCGCCGGCGTAGACCTGCCAGGCGAGCGCGCTCTTGGCGACGAGGCTGAGGATCAGGTAGACGCGCTCGGCGAATGCCGGGTCGGCCCAGCGCCCGCGCCCGCGGTACTGCAGCCACATGTTCACCGCGAACGTGTTGAACAGCAGGAAGAGCGTGATGAAGATCGCGACGACGAAGCCGGGGACGCCGTCGCCGTCGGTGGTCGAGACGACGAGCTGCGCGGTGATCGCGATCCACGGGACGGCGCCGATGACACACCCGTAGACGAACGGCCGCCAGTCGACGTCGTCGCGGCCGACGTTGACCTGCTCCTGCACGAGCCCGAAGAGGATCATCGCCGCGTTCGCCCCGAACAGGGCGATCAGCGCGACGAGCTCGCTGACCCCGGCGAGCATCGCGATCAGCACGATCATCAGCGACGCGCTGACCGAGTACTCCCACCAGCGCGCCGGATTGATCCCGCGCGCGACGTTCGCCTCATACCAGCGGCGCGGTCGCCCGACGCTCACGGTGAGGTGGTCGACGGCGGCGAGCAGCAGGAACGCGGCGACCAGCCAGTCGATCCGGACGCTGCCGAGGCTCGCCGCGCCGTAGTCGCCGGCGCCGGGCGGGCCGGTCAGGAACGACGCCGTGATCGGGAGCGAGGCGGCAGTCGCGATCGCGAGCAGGACGACCGCCTGCAGCCCATGCACCGAGCCGACGATGACGTTCAGGCGCCGCAGCCGGAAGGCCGCCGCGGGGTCGAGCGGGGGTGGCGCGGGATCGGGCATTTCTCAAGGTACGGGCGCGGGAGCGGAGCGGACGCCCCGGCGCGCGCAGGTGTTGTTCCGCGAGCCGGCGTCTGCGGAGTGACAGCCGGCGTCGACGCCGGCGACTCTCGGCCGAGGACTGCTACGCGACCCAGCTGCACCGACTCAGGGCTGCAGATCAGAGCGTCCGACCCAAGCCGGGGGAACTCGCAGGGACGCGTCGGTCTGGGGTCTACGAGCGAGCAGGCGCTTGGCGTACGACCTGCGGCTGGTTAGACTCCCGCAGGTCGAAGGGAAGTATCCCGACGGCGAGCACCGTCAACACGGCCGGCGCATGACGCTCGCCCGGTGCTCGCGGCCCGAAGGTCCGGGTGGAGAAACCTTCGCGGAACGCTCACCGCAACCGCGAAGGACCTGCTCCGTGCCCTCAGCACTCAGCCAGTCTGCTGTCCTCAAGCGCCGCGCCATGGCTCGCCCTCAGCCGCCGCTGATCAGCCGTGCTGCTGGTCATCGACCTGGCCGTCGTACGAGGTCGCGGCGGGACGATGAGCTTGCGCCTGGCGGCCGCGGCCAGCGCCTGCTGGGTCGCCGTCGCGCTGGGGTTCTTCGTGCTGCTGCTCGTCGTCGCAGACCCCGCGCAGGCCAAGGCGTTCCTCGCGGGCTACCTGGTCGAGAAGTCACTGTCGCTGGACAACGTCTTCGTCTTCCTGCTGATCTTCTCGGCGTTCGCCGTTCCCGTCGGCGATCGCCATCGGCTGCTGACCTACGGGATCCTCGGCGCGCTCGTTCTGCGCGCCATCTTCATCGTCGCCGGGGCCGCCGCGCTCAGCGCGTTCGGCTGGCTGACCTTCGTGTTCGCCGCGATCCTGATCTGGACCGGCTGGCGGATGTGGCGCCACCGGCACGACCACGACGATGAGCAGCAACTCGTCGCACGCCTCGCTGCTCACCTGCCGATCTCGACCGTGCCACCGGGTCGAGCAGCTCGCACGTCGCGAGGCCGGTCGCCGCGTCCTCACCGCAACCGGAGCTGCGCTCGTCGCGATCATGCGTCGCTGACCTCGTGTTCGCGGTCGACTCGGTGCCCGCGATCCTGGCGATCACCTCTGAGACGTTCATCGTCTTCGCCGCCAACGCGTTCGCGCTGCTCGGCCTGCGACCACTGTTCTTCCTCGTCGCCGACCTCGTCGAGCGCCTCTACTACCTCAAGACCGCGCTCGCGGTGCTGCTCGTGTTCATCGGCGCGAAGCTCGCGGCTGCGCAGTTCGTCGGCAAGATCGGTCCGGAAATCTCGCTGCCAGTAATCGCGGCGATCATCGCCGCCGGAGTCATCGCCTCGCTCCTGCGCCCCGACTCGCTACCCGCAACACCCACCTGCCGGGAGACCTGAGCAGGATGGGAGGGATATACATGACGCCTGACCCTTTGCGGTACAGGCGCAGTGTGCTTCAGGCGGGCGCCGCGGGGGAGCGCAGGACCGAGACGCCGGAATGCGTCGCGGGGCCACCGTCGGCCTGAATCGAGACGTCCATGATCGGGTAGTCGGCGGGGCTGACGGTCGCCGGGAGTGTCACCGTTGCGCGGCCCTGGGGGCCGACCTTGAAGCGCCCGAGCCCGACCATGTGCTTCGCATCGCGGATCATCCAGACCTCGTAGCTCGAACCCGGGGCGCTGGGCTGCAGTCCGCGCGTGTCGAGCGTGAGCTCCGTGACGCCGCCGACCTGCGAGACGGTCGCGCGGCCGCTTGCGCCCGCGGGGCCGGAGCCGAAGCGGTCGAGGGCGATGACCTGGCCGGCGGGTGCGGCTGCGTCGTCGCCGCCGGCGGCGAGCAGGCCGGCGCCAACCCCGATGCCCAGCAGCACGACGGCACAGGCTGCGGCGAAGGCGGGGCGGACGTTGAGTCCGGAGCCGAGCCGGTCGCGCAGGCTCGCAATCCAGGACTCTCGCGGCTGCGCAGCGGGCGTTTGCGCGGGGCTCAGCGTCGCGGCGTCGACGCGCAGTGGCGGGGGGCCGGCCGCATCCCACTCGTCCGCCTCGAGCGCGGTCAGCCGCGCACCGACGCCGACCAGCGCGCGGACCTCGGCGGCGAACGCCGGGTCGCTCTCCTCGAGCCGGCGCGCCTCTGCCAGGTCGGCGCCGTCGAGCAGCCCGAGCGCGTACTCGGCCGGATCGATGCGCGGGGTCATGCCAGCACCCCTTCCTCGGCCTCGATCAGCTCGCGCAGGCGGCGCAGGCCGCGGACCATGCGGGCCTTCACCGTGCCGAGCGCGACGCCGGTGCGCTCGGCGATCTCGGTCTGGCTCAGCTCCTCGTAGAAGCGCAGCCGCAGCAGCACGCGCTCGTCGTCCGGGAAGGCGTCCGAGGTAGTGCGCCATGCGCCAGCGATCGGCGAGCGCGTCGCTCTCGGCGGCCGTGTCCTGGCCCGCCTCGATCGTGCGCGCGGCAACGTCCGGGTCGCGGGGCTCGGGGATGCGGCGGCGCAGGTGGTCGATCGCACGGCTGCGCGTGATCGTCATCGTCCAGGTGAGCAGGCCGGCGCGCTCGGGGTCGTACTCGCCCGCGCGCCGCCAGACCTCGGTGTAGACCTGCTGCTGGACGTCCTCGGCGGCCGCCCGGTCGCGCAGCACCCGCACGAGGTACCCGAAGGTCGTCGCCCCGTACTGGCGGTAGATCTCCGCCAGCGCGTCCGGATCGCCGTCACGCAGACGCGCGGCGAGCCGCAGCTCGGCCCGCTCAGGGCGGCGGCGCCCCGCGCGGTCAGCGCGCGCGGCGGACTTCCGCGACGGGGGCGCGGCGACCGGCTTTGGTCGCGCGAGGGCTTCGGTCGCCATGTCCCCAATACCTACGGGGGACGTGCCGTCATCGGTTGCGGCGCACACGTAGGCACTTCATCTTGGCGCTCAGGCCGCATTCCGGCAACTCGGTACCGGCGCGCCACATACCTAGCGATCCACCGAGCTCGCGGTTCGGGATCGAGGAGACGTGGCGCGAGGGCGCTCCACCCGACAACCGCGCGGGCGTTGGTCGCGTAGGGACGTGCATCACCGTTCCCGAGAAGGAGTCCCGATGAAGAAGCGCATGACTGTCGCCGTGCTGTGTCTCGCAGCCCTGGCGCTCGTCGCCGCCGGCTGCGGCAGCGACAACAAGGACACGACCACCACGGCACCGGCGACGACGGCCACGCAGGCCGCCTCGGCCGACATCGTCGGCCTGGCCAAGACCACGCCTGATCTGTCGACCCTCGTCGCCGCCGTCACGGCGGGAGACCTGGCGACGACCTTGCAGGGCAAGGGGCCGTTCACCGTCTTCGCGCCGACCAACCAGGCGTTCTCGGACATCCAGGGCACGGTGGACACGCTGCTCAAGCCGGCGAACAAGGCTGATCTCCAGAAGGTCCTCACGTACCACGTCGTCCCGGGCACGTACACGGCCGCCGATCTGAAGGACGGTCAGGAGCTCACGACGGTGCAGGGTCAGAAGCTGAAGGTCTCGGTCCAGGGCGGCACGGTGAAGGTGAACGACGCGACCGTTGAGAAGGCCGACGTCAACGCCTCCAACGGCGTCGTCCACGTCATCAACAAGGTGCTCGTCCCGCCGGCCAACTGACCGCCGGCGAACGCCAACGTCCCGGGGGCGGAGTCGCGCGGACTCCGCCCCGCCGCCGTCACGCTCACCGCCGAACAAGGGCGTCGCTCTGGCAAGAACACGGCCGGGCGACCCTGCGAGCAGATCGACGCCGCGGCTCTGGGCGTTCCGTCGTTCATGGGAGGATTGGTCGATGGAGCGTGGTGGGGTGGGTGAGTCGCGCCGGCGGGTGATCGCCCGCCGGTTGAAGACGGTGCCTTCCGTCGTGCTCGGGTTCGCGCTCGTGACGGTGCTCCTCCCAGTGCTGCTGGTGCTCGCGGTGCTTGTCGACGTCGGTCCGTGCTCTGGTCCTGCGCACGCCGTTCATGGCGACGCGTCTGCTCGCGTTCCTCTGGGTCTATCTGGCCGCGGAGAGTGTCGGGCTGCTGGCGTTGTTCGGTGTCTGGCTTGCCGCTGGGTTTGGTCGCCGTCGTAGGTGGATGGCTCGAGTGGACGTGGCGCTTTCAGCAGGTGTGGGCGGGCTGGATGTTCGCCGCGGTCCGGTATCTCATGGGCTTGCGGGTCGAGGTGAGCGGTGACCACGTTCTCGCGGAAGGGCCCTTGATCGTGCTGGTGCGCCACGCGAGCATCGTTGACAACCTGCTGCCGTCTGTCCTCGTCGCGCGGGCCCACCGCGTTCACCTGCGCTACGTCCTCAAGCGTGAGCTGCTGAGCGATCCGTGCCTGGACGTCGCTGGCAGGCGGCTCCCGAACTACTTCGTGCGCCGCGACACCGGCGAGGCGGTCGAGCGTGACAATGTGCGCCGCCTGGCCGAGGGCCTCTCGCCGCAGGATGGCGTGCTCCTCTACCCCGAGGGCACCCGCTTCACGAGCGAGCGCCGCGAGCGGGCGATCGAGCAGATCGCCGAACGTGACCCGCGGCGGGCGCGGCGTGTGCAGCAGATCGAGCACCTGCTGCCGCCGAAGGTCGGCGGCTTCCTCGCGGTCCTCGACGGCGCGAGCGGGGTGGACGTGGTCGTGATGGCGCACGCCGGCTTTGACGGGCTGCGCCTGATCTCCGACATCTGGCGCGGCGCGCTGGTGGGCCGCACGATCCGCGTGCGCTTCGAGCGCACCGCCCGGACCGCGATCCCCCAGGACACGCCCGGTCGCGTGGCGTGGCTCGACGACGCATGGGCCCGCGCGGACGCGTGGGTCGCCGAGCAGCTCGCGCTCCCGCGCACCGATCGCGGGCGGGAGCGCGCAGGGAGCGACGCGGTTCCAAGCGTGCCCGGATGAGCCTCGCCGCCATCCTGCTGCTCAACTCGATCGTCGACATCTTCTAGGGCGCGGGGTTCGTCGTGATCGCGTGGGCCGGCGGCGTGCACGCCAGCGTCGCGTGCTGAGGCGCGCGCGACGCCTCGCCCGGCTGATCCGCTTCAGTGTCGGGATATCGGACACGGCCGACGTGCTCGCCGACCTCGCCCGAGCATCAGACGCGGCGGGCGCCTGATCGGACCTGGCACGCACACGCTCAATAGGGGCAACTGGTGTCGTATGTGGCCGCGTAGGGAGGTCTAACACCGTCAACCACGGAGGACTCTCCTGATGAACGCACGTACGACACCTCGACGCACCGCCCTGGGCCTGACGGCCGCGGGCGTCCTGACGCTGGCGCTGGCTCCGTCCGCGCTCGCTGCGACGCCGACCAACACCGCCAAGCTCAAGAAGGCCGGCGACACGGCCCTGACGCTCGACAAGGGCGCCGCGAAGGCGCTCAAGAGCCTGGGCGTGAAGGTCGCCCCGATCAGCCCCTCCAAGGTCAAGGGCGGCGCGGTCGCGTTCCCGATCACCAGCGGTGATGTTGATCCCAAGCTCGCCGACGGCGCGCTGATCAACCACTCCGGTGGTCTGACGTTCTCCGCCGGCAAGACGAAGGTGGCGCTGAAGAACTTCCGCATCCGGATCACCTCCTCGCAGGCGACGATCTCAGCGGCGGTCGGCACGAGGCGCGCGACGATCATCAACCTCGACACCTCGAAGGCGAAGATCACGCGCCCGGGCCTGAACCTGAAGATCGCGAACGTCGGCGTGAAGCTCAACGCCACCGGCGCCAGCGCGCTGAACAAGGCGTTCAAGGTCAAGGCGTTCAAGCCCGGCCTGAAGCTCGGCACCGCGGTCGTCAGCGCGCAGTTCGCGCAGTTCATCGTCGAGGGCGGCGACACCACGCTGACGCTCGACGCCGGCACGCTCGGCGCGATCACCGGCGCAGGGTTCGCCCCGGCGATCATCGCGCCGGCGACGCTCACCGGCGCCGTCGCCACCTACCCGATCGTCCCGTCGAAGATCGCGTCGGACCTGACCAGCGGGGTCATCACCCACTCGGGCGGCCTGTCGCTGACCAAGGGCGGCACGACGACGAGCGCGACGGACTTCGACATCAAGCTGTCGGCCAACCCGTCGCTCGCCGCGACCATCAACGGCGCGCCCGGGGCGAAGGTCGACATCCTGAACCTCGACCTGGCGGGGCTCAAGCAGACCGTCAGCGGTCAGACCGTCACCCTCGGGGGCGTCCTGGCGAAGGTCAACGCCACGCTCGCGGGCGCGCTGGGTCTGCCGACGGCGGACGGCGCCACGCTCGGCACCGCCGTCGTGACGGCGAACATCAGGTAGCCAGCCGCCGCTCCTGCGGGATCGGCGCCGGTTCGCAGTGCGAGGGCGGCCCATGGGCCGCCCTCGTTGCGTCCAGGGGCGAACGTGCGCTCGTGTCATTGGCTCGGCCCACCACCGTGTACGTCTGCCCGTCGTGTGCCCACGTTGCCGCCAAGTGGCACGGTCGGCGGAGGAGCGCGCGCCTGCGCGCGCCGCGTCGACTGATCGAGAGCCGGTCGTAGCCGCCGGCGTCGCTGGCCGGGGAGGAGCGGCGCCAGCAAGGCCGCATTGGAACGCAAGGATGTGCCGGGTTGTGGGCTTCGAATCTCGAGCGGGGTCAGGGAGGCGCGAGCGACGGATATCGCGTGGGGCCGGGGTGTGCCGGTGCCTGGCGCTCGTGGGGATCGCGGGTGCGAACTGCACCGACGAGGAGAGGTCAACCAGCCGAGACCTGTTCCACGTCTGCGCGTTCTAGAATCCTGATCCGCGCAGCATGCAACGCGTCCCGCCTTCGTTATACTCGATGAGTATGACCAGACGCATTGGCGCGAAGGGCCAGGTCGTGATCCCGAAGGACGTTCGGGATCGGGCACACCTGCATCCAGGCGATGAGGTCGACTTCGAGCTGCGAGACGGGGAGGTGGTCCTCGTCGCGCGACGCCGGCCGGTCACGCTCGGCGGGCGCTTCTCCAAGAGCGGAATGGCGGCGCGCCTGCTCGAGGATCGAGCGCGCGAGCAGCGGTGAGCGTCTGCCTGGACTCCTGGGCGATCCTCGCCTGGCTCGACGGTGAGGAGCCCGCGCTCTCGCGCGTGGAGGACGTCCTCGCCTCACGTCCCCTCGTCAGCTGGGTCAACCTCGTCGAGGTGTACTACCGCGTCGAACGCGATCATGGCCGCAGCGCCGCCGACGAGATCCTCGCCTCGCTCCGGGCGAGCCTTGCGCCCGATCTCCCGGGCACCGCCCGGATGATCGAAGCCGCACGCCTGAAGGCCGTCGCGTCGATCGCCCTCGGGGACTGCTTCGCACTGGCGACCGCCGCAGCGCATGGACTCGTGCTGCTCACCGGAGATCCCGAGATCCTCAAGTTCGGCGAACGCCCCATGCGGCCTGGAGGACCTCCGCGGCTGACTTCGGGAACGCCTTGAGAACCGTGTCCCGAAATATGTCCCCGACTCGGCAATTCTGACCCCACTCAACCGGGTCGAACCCGACGAAACCTCCCGGAAACTGGGGCTTCCCGAGCCCCAGAGGGCAACTACGGAACCGAAGGTCAGAGGTTCGAATCCTCTCGGGCGCGTTACGTGAACCCCGCAGCAGTGGGGGTCCAGGGCGGGTCGTGGCCCGCCACGCCTCTTCCGTGTGCCACGACGAAGCTGTGTGCCGGGTCGTTGGGCCTGTCCTTCGAGGGGCTCGTGGGAGCCGGAGACGACGGGACAGGCGCGAGCCGGGACATGTGAGCATGCTGTGCGGTCTGGCGTGTGGCTCACGAACCAGGAGCCCCTGCGCGTCGCCCGTATCAGGTGATGCCCAGCTGGGAAAGCGACTCTACGGTGGTCGTCGTGACCAATCACGCGATCCTCCCGGAGAGATACACCTGCGGTTACCGGCTCGGCACGACAGACGTGACACGCACGCACGAGACGAACGTGCAGAGGCTCCGATCGCGCGTACAACGCGGACGTCTCGCTCGGTCTCTGGACCCAGCCCCGTCACCCGGCCAGCACAAGGAGTCCAACCGGCTCGCCGCGCTCACGGGCGGGCCGTTTCAGCCTCACCGTCGGATCTGTTGGCCGAAGGACGCGGCACGCGACGGCACCCTTCACGCTCCCGCCGGTCAGGTCCATCGGACGAGCACAATCGAGAGGAGAGCAGCTTCATGAAGCTGTCAGCGAAGCTTCCGCACGACGACGAGGGCGCTCGGCTGATGCGCTTCGAGGATACCCGCGGCCAGCGCTACACCGAGATCTTCCTGATCGGCGGCAACGTGCTCCCGCACCATCTCACCGCCGGGATCTACAACACGATCGGGCTGAACGACCCCGACGGCACCGGAGACACCTGCCCGCAGGAGGTGCTGGACGGGGTCAACGTCGATGACCTGAAGGAGCAGTTCGATCTCCTCGGCGCGTTCAAGAACGGTCCGCGGCTGTGGACCCTCGATTGGGTGGAGGTCATGGTCGGCCGGGAAGCGCGACTTCCACGGGCTCAAGGCGCGGTGGGTGATGTGGCTCGAGGTACCCAAGGAGATGCGCAAGCACGAGGCCGTGGCCTACAAGGAGATCCACGGGAAGCGGGACACCCATCTCGGCATCAACGCCGGATCGCCGGCGTTCATCCTCGACGACCCGGACGGCGACTCGTGGGTGATGAAGTCCGCCAGCCTGATCGTCGATCCGAACCAGACCTACGAGAGCCTCAAGGACCTCGGCGGCCGCCTGAAGCCGGCACCCGGCTGGAGCTTCCGCACCGTGACGCTCGAGCAGGACCTCGTCCTCCTGTCCGACGACGGCAACGTCCGGATCACCCAGGACGAGCTTGGCAACACCTACGACCGCGTCGGCGGCCCGTTCAGCAACTTCAAGCCCTGACGGGACCGCCGACCGTCACCCACCGAACAGTGATCTGAGGTACGACATGGTAGAGTCGGCAAGCGCGCCAAGAAGCTGCGCAAGGCTGCTCCGATGCTGAAGTCCGCGGTCAGCCCGATGCTGACCGGCAAGGTCGAGGACTGGCATTCGGAGTACGCCTACAGCACGGGGCTGCAGGCGTTCATCTACGGGTTCCCGTACATCTACAACGCGCAGGTCCGTCACAAGTGGGTGACGCAGCCGCGCAACCCGAAGTTCGTCCCGTACGCGGCGCTGAACGAGTTCTGGCACGCCGCGCAGCTGATGGACGCCTCCTACCGCGACGGCGGCTGCCCGAACAACGACACGCTCTACTCGATCGCCTGGCTGGACCTCAGCGAGGAGCCGATCATCCTCTCGCACCCCGACATGGGCGACCGCTACTTCACCTTCGAGCTGATGGGTGCGGACTCGGACAACTTCGACTACATCGGCCAGCGGGCGACCGGCTCGAAGGCGGGGGCGTTCGCCATCGTCGGCCCCGGCTTCGAGGGCGAGCTGCCCGCGGACGTCGACCAGTCGCGCGCGCACGCGCCCACCCCGACGGTGCTGGTCATGGGACGCACACTCGTCAACGGCGACGCCGACGTCGCGACGGTCCAGGAGCTGCAGAAGCAGTACACGCTCACGCCGCTCAGCCAGTGGGGCGAGGACGCGGTCGCCCGTGCCGAGCGGCGCGACGTCCTCGTGCCGATCGAGCCCGAGGACGATCCGCTCGGACCGTTGAAGACCCTCAACGCGATGCTCGAGGAGAACCCGCCGCCCGCCCACCACGAACTCCTGTTGAAGCAGTTCGCGCACGTCGGCATCGGCCCGGGCCTCGACCTCGACGACCAGCCCGAGGCCGTCAAGCAGGGCCTCGTTCGCGCCGAGGTGCTCGGGATGGCGCTGCTCAAGCAGCAGTTCCTCAGCGGCGACTGGGCGACGATGGTGCACGGATGGCGCTACCCGCCCGCCGGAGATCGGGCGCTACGGCGACGACCTCCTGCTCCGCGCGGCCGACCAGTCGATGGCCGGGATCATGTGCAACGACCCGGCCGAGGCCGTCTACCTCGTCAACTTCGACGACGCCAACGGCGACAAGCTCAAGGCCGACCGCCGCTACCGGATCCACTTCGCCGCCGACAACATGCCGCCGGTCGACTCGTTCTGGTCGCTGGGGATGTACGGCATCGACCTCAACCTGGTCGCCAACCCGATCGACCGCTACTCCATCGGCGACCGCACCGCAGGTCTGAAGAAGGATGCCGACGGCGGACTGACCCTCTGGCTGCAGTCCGAGGCCCCCGAGCGGCGACGCAGCGGCGAACTGGTTGCCCGCGCCGACCGACGGCGAGTGGTTCGTGATCCTGCGCATGTACCTGCCGCGGCCCGAGGTCATCGATGCGACATGGGAGTGCCCGCCGATCGAACCGCAGGGCTGAGCAGCAGACTGACGTCGAGCATCACTCAGGATGAGCTCGCTCACTTCGGCACTCCCGCTCGCGCTCAGCGCGGTGATCTATCCGCCGGCGCCAGGCCCGACCGCTTCGCCATCCCCGCATCACGTCGGGCCGTCAGGCGGGCCATGGATGAGGTGATCTGGACCCGGCCGAATGGCGAACGCTGACGTTCAGGCCGTAAGGCGGTCGACATGCTGTGCCACCGCAGCAGTGTTGTCGACCGCGGGGCACAGTGACGACGTCAGGACCGTCCCTCCAAGCGGGCCCAGGACCTGGATCGCATCATCTAAGACGTCGTCCGGTACCGCGAAGAGCAGCACCGAGGTGCCGGGCTCCAGCATGTTTCGAACTTGACCGACGAACATGACGTCGACACCGAGCGCCCCGGAACCGGGCGTCGCCCGCGACCGGCCGGTCGTCCCCCCACCAAGCACGGCGCTGGCGATCAGCCCGGACAACAACGGGCCCCACTGCTCGCCACCCCCGTCCGGGACGTACGAGGTGTATGCGTCACATGTGCCAGAGCGGTGGCGGGCGACCGTCGCCACTGCGTCCGCGCCGAAGGCAAGTCCGCTGGCGAGGCTCCGCGCGCAATCGGCCGCGGTAGCCGCGCCGGCCGCGTCGCAGTAGCCGATGGCGAGGAGCTGAGTCATTGTTGCGTCACGGATCACAGCGCCTCGCAGCCATCGCGTCATCACCTGAAGCGGATGACGGCCCCGTACGACGCGCGCGCCGGATTGCGGAGAACCCCGCAGGTGCTCGCGCTGTGAGCGCGCCATACTCGCGCGATGGCGGTGCACACCTCGACGCAGATTCCGGAGCCCGCGACGCAGCGCGCGCTCGCCCAGCCGAATCCGTCGCGGCTGGAGCCTCCGCCGCTCGGGCAGCACCTGATCCTGCGCGAGCGGCTGCTCCGTCGTCTCGCCGCGGCAGGCGCATCCCGTGCCCTCATGGTCACCGCACCGGCGGGTTACGGGAAGACGACGCTGCTGGCCCAGTGGGCCGAAGATGACCCGCGGCCGTTCGCGTGGCTCCATCTCGAGCGAGACGATGACGACCCGGTGCGCTTGGCACGGAACCTCGCGTTCGCCCTGTCACACCTCGAGCCGGTCGATCCGCAGATCTTCGCGGCGCTGCGCGGCGATTCGAGCGCCCTTGCTTCGGTCGCGCTGCCGCAACTCGCACATACCGTGAGGCGCATGCGCCCGTTCGTCCTGGTGCTCGACGACGTCCACGTTCTGCGGTCCGCGGGCGCCCAGGACGTCCTGGGGACGGTCATCGAGCATCTCCCTGAGCACGGCCTGTTCGTCATGGCGGGCCGCAGCCAGCCCGCGATGCCGCTCGCCCGGCTTCGAGCCGAAGGCGTTCTGGATGAACTCGACATCCGCGATCTGGCGCTGACCACCGGCGAGAGCCTGCAGCTGCTGGAGGCCGCGCTCCCGTGGCTCCCGGCCGACCTGGCGACGTACCTTGCCGAGCGATGCGAGGGTTGGGCGGCCGCGCTGTACCTCGCCTCGATCGCGGTTCGTCACGATCCCAACATCAGGACACTGGCGACGGACCTCACGATCGCCGACTACCTCCAGGAGGAGGTCCTCGCGCACGTCTCAAGCGAGGATCGCTCGTTCCTCGTGGAGTCGTCGATCCTGGACACGCTCACCGGCCCGCTCTGCGACGCCGTGCTCGACCGCAATGACAGCAGGGCACGACTGCGGCAACTGTCCGACCAGAACCTGCTGGTGCGGCCGCTCGATCACCATGGCGAGAACTTCCGGATCCACAGGCTGTTCGCGCAGACGCTGCGCGCCGAGCTCGAGCCGGCGCACGAGCTGCCGCGACTCCATGCGCGTGCGGCCGAATGGTTCGCGGCCAATGACGACTGCGCGCGCGCGGTCGCGCACGCCCTCGAAGCCGGGGACGAGCACCTCGCGGCCGGATACGTCTGGCGCATCACACCACCGTGGCTCACCGAGGGGCGCTCGGGTGAGCTCGCCCGCCTGATCGGCCGCTTCACACCGGAGGGACGCGCGGCGCACCCGGAGCTCGACGTCATCCTCGGGTGGTGTTCGACCAACGTCGGGGACGGCAACGCTGCGCGCATGCACGCCGAGCGCGCGGAGGTGGCGTCCAACGGCGTCGTGGTCGACGGGACGCCGCTGGTCGGCGTGGTGGACGCCCTGCGCGCCACGATCGCCGGCGAGGGTGCCGTCGCGATGGGCGCGTTGGCGACCAGAGCCGGCGAGACCCTCCCGGACGACAGCCCCTACCGCACGGTCGCGCTGTTCCTTGACGGAGCGGCTCGGTATCTGAGGGACGAGCGTGCTGCCGCCGAGCGCCTCGCCGCCGCCGAGCGGTATTCCACAGACTTCGTTCCGCCGCTGCAGACGCTGTGCTGTGCGCAGCTCGCGCTGATCGACGTTGAGCGCGGCGATTGGGAGACCGCGGGACGCAGGCTCCGTCGTGCGCGTGCGGTCCAGCGCGTCCACGGCATCGAGGAGTACGGCACACAGCACCCGGTGTTCGCAATGTCGGCCCTCATCGCGGCGCAGGCCGGCGACGCTGCGGCCGCTCGCAGCGAGCAGCACAGGCACGTCGCCTGGCGGACCGTCAGCATGACCTCGCCCCATGGCTCCTCGCGCAGACGCTGATCGTGCTTGCCCGGACGGCAGTCATCCTCGGCGACGTCGCGGCCGCCGAGGCGCTCCTCGCCAGGACAGAGGCCTCGGTGACCCTCGTGCCCGATGCACCCGCGCTGCGCCGGCATCTCGACGAGACTCGCGCACTCATCGCTGGACACGAGCTGCGGACGCAGACAGGGACCGCGTACCTGACAACGGCGGAGCTGCGTGTGCTCCAGTTCCTCCCCTCACATCACTCGCTGGGCGAGATCGCGGATGAGTTGGGTGTCTCGTTGAACACCGTGAAGAGCCAGGTGCAGTCTGCGTACCGCAAGCTCGACGCGTCCTCGCGGTCGGAGGCCGTTGAGGCAGCCGGGCGACTCGGGCTGTTGAGACCCCAGCCGTAGCGCGGGCCGAGCCGGCGATCCTTCCTCACAGCGAGGGCCGCGTCGCCTCGCCGCTCCTCAGCGGTTCGCGCTGTCGCCGACGCCGCCGGCAGGCGCGCTTGTCGGCCCAAGCGGTGCTCTCACCTGATCCGGGCGATGACGATCCCCCCGTGAACCAGCAACGTGAGGAACAGAGTGCAGGACCAACGAAGGGAGCGACATGACTTTGGCAGACAGCGAACTGGACGTACTCGGCCCAGTCGACTACCTGGTGGTCGAGTTTCCGGCTGACAAGGCCGACTTCTCCGGGGCGATGGCGGCAGAGCTGACGGCGCTGGTTGATCGCAAGCTCGTGCGCGTCCTGGATCTCGTGATCATGAGGAAGGATGCCGACGGTGAGCTCACCGTCGATGAGCTTCACGACGTCGACGAGAGCAGCGTGGGGCAGTTGCGCGCGCTCGAGGCCGATCTCGCGATGCTGCTCGCCGCGGAGGACGTCGAGGCGATCGGCAAGATAATCGAACCAGGCAACCTGGCAGCAGTGCTCGTCTATGAGAACACCTGGGCCGGGCCCTTCGGCTCGGCCGTGCGACGGTCGGGCGGCCAGTTGATCGCCGACGGCCGGATCCACACCCAGGCACTGCTGGCAGCGATCGAGACAGAAGACGCAACCGAGGCAACCGAAGCGAGAGGAGCCTGACATGCCACTGGGCCCAGGACGTAGAGAAGGCCGCGGAGTACTCGGAGGCCGGCCGGTCGTGCGAGGCGCTGCGGTGGTCGGCACGGCGGCCGTTGTAAAGCACGGTCACGACCGACGCTCGGACCGCCGAGACGACCGCGGCGACAGACGCGACGACCGCGGCCCGCGGTAGGCGTAGACGCTGGCCGTCGCGCTGGGAGGGATGAAGACGCTCGAGGCGCCCCGGGGTCGGTGACCGGGGCCTTGAGTCAGGCTGGTGTCAGTGCATCCGGCCTCCGAGAGAACCTCATGCAGCCAGGCAACGCCTCGCGCCTCGCGAGGAACGTGCCGACGGTCTCGGATCACCTTTATCAGGTGACGACGCAGCACTGCGGAACGGGGAACATTCGTCGCCAACGGAACTCTCGACTGGCAGCGGGCAGCGGCCCCGTGGCGACCGGTCACACAACCACAACGATCGGAGTCACATGCTTCCCGTGTTTGCCCTCTCAACTATCGGCTGGATCTTCATCGTTGCGATCTGGATCGCGCTCGCCTTCTGGCCCGCACGCGTCGCCGGTCGCAAGGGACACAGCTTCTTCCTCTACTTCTGCTTCAGCCTGATCTTCTTCCCGCTCGCGTTGCTCGTGGCCTACATGGTCCAGGATCGCACCGCGACCGCCTGAAGGAGCCCATCATGGCCACGAGCGTCAGGGAACCCGTCGTCGAGCACCTGTCGGTCAAGGAACGCGCCGAACGGGGCCGCGCTGGGCGGGACGAGGCTCCGCCCAGCGCCCACGCCGATTGGGCGCCCCCGCCTGACCGGCGCGATCCCGTCGAGCTGCTCGAGGAGCAGGCGGCGACGCGGGTCCCGGAGCTGGTTCCGGTGCGCTACGGGCGGATGCTGGTCTCCCCGTTCACGTTCTACCGCGGGGCCGCGTATCTCATGGCCTCGGATCTCGCCGGCCTCCCGCGGACGGGCCTGAGCACGCAGCTGTGCGGTGATGCGCACCTGTCGAACTTCGGTGCCTACGCGGCCCCGGACCGCAGCCTCGTCTTTGACGTCAACGACTTCGACGAGACGCTCCCAGGTCCGTTCGAGTGGGACCTCAAGCGGCTCGTGGCGAGCTTCGCGGTCGCCGGACGCGACCGCGGCTTCAAGGCGAAGCAGCGAGCGGTCATCAACCGCGCGGTGACGCGTGCCTATCGCGAAGCGATGTGGGAGAACGCCGAGCGACGCACCCTCGACCTGTGGTACTCGCGCATCAGCGTCGAGGAGATCCTGCAGGCGGTCGCCCCGCAGGCCTCGGCGCAAGCAGCTCAAGCGCGCCGAGAAGAACGTCGCCAAGGCCCGCTCCAAGGACAGCCTGCGCGCATTCGGAAAGCTGACCGAGAACGTCGACGGCGAGTTGCGCATCCGCAGGGACCCGCCCGTGATCATCCCGATCAAGGAGCTGTTCGCGCCCGAGTTGCATGACGCGCTCGAGGAGGCGCTGCGGGGCGTCCTGCGCTCCTACCGCGCGACGCTGTCGGAGGATCGCCGTCGCCTGCTCGAGCGCTTCCGCTACGTCGACGCTGCGCGCAAGGTCGTCGGCGTCGGGAGCGTCGGCACACGCGCGTGGATCATGCTGCTGCTCGGCCGCGACGACGAGGACCCGCTGTTCCTGCAGTTCAAGGAGGCCGAGGCATCGGTCCTCGAGCCCTTCCTGGGTGCGAGCGAGTTCGAGCAGCACGGGCGAGCGCGTCGTCGAGGGCCAGCGCCTGACGCAGGGCGCGAACGACATCATGCTCGGCTGGCTGCGCACGACCGACGTCGACGGCGTGGATCGCCACTACTACGTGCGCCAGCTGTGGGACGCCAAGGGATCCGCGCTGGTCGAGTTCATGAACCCGGAGGCGCTGACCGAGTACGCGAAGATCTGCGGGCGCACGCTCGCGCGCGCCCACGCCCGCGCCGGTGACAGCGTCGCGATCGCAAACTACCTGGGCGCAAGCGACACGATGGACGACGCTCTGGCACGTTCGCAGAGCTCTACGCCGATCAGAACGAGCGGGACTACGCAGCCATGCGTGAAGCCGTCGACTCGGGTCGGATCACTGCCGAGACGGGCATCTGACGTGCCCGATCGGCCCGGCGGCCGCGCTCGCCCAGATGGGTAATGCCCCCGACGAGCCGCAGTCCTACGGCCTGCGCCCAAGCCTGCCGGGACCGGGCGAGGAACAACAGCGAGCAGGAGTCTGAGCCATGACCGTCGATCCGACACCCGCCGGGCCCACCGGCGCCGACACAACTGCTGCCGCTCCGCCGACGGCGGGCCGCACGAGCGAACCAGCCGTGGAGCGGAGCAGCCGCGGTCGCTGGATCTGGGTGCAGGTGCTGATCTGGGGCACGACGGTGCTCGCGATCGTCGGGATCTTCGCGGTGTGGGCCAACCGGCAGGTGTTCAACCCGGACAACTGGGCGAACACGAGCACCAAGCTGCTGCAGAACAAGACGGTCCGCGATGCGACCGCGATCTACCTCGTCAATCAGATCTACGCGAACGTCGACGTCGCCGGTGCGCTCAAGGCGCGGCTGCCCACGCAGTTGCAGCCGCTCGCCGCTCCGGCCGCGGGGGCGCTGCAGAACGCAGCCGTCTCGGCCTCGCAGCGCGCGCTGGCCGACGCCCGTGTGCAGCAGGTCTGGAAGCAGGCCAACCGCGCCGCCGACCAGACGTTCGTGAACATCGTCGACGGCGGCAAGGGCGCCGTGGCGACGAACAACGGCACCGTGACGCTTGATCTGAGTCTGATCGTCGCGGACATCACCAACCGCCTGGGTCTGCCGGACCTCAGCTCCAAGCTCCCGCCGAACATCGCCCACCTGCAGGTCCTCAAGTCCAGCGACCTGAAGGCCGTCCAGGACGGCGGCAAGGCGATCAAGAGTCTGGCGCTGGTGCTGACGATCCTCGTGCCGTTGCTCTACGCGCTGGCGATCGTGCTGGCGACCGGGCGGCGGCGCAAGGCGCTGATGACGGTCGGGATCGCGATCATCTTCGCCGGTGTGCTGGTGCTCGCCGGGCGCTCGATCATCGAGTCCCAGACGGTCTCCTCGCTGGTCAAGAACGACGCGAACAAGCCGGCGGCGAACGAGATCATGTCGATCGCCACCTCGATGCTCAGCGAGATCGCGGGCGCGTTCGTGATCGTCGGCATCCCGCTGATCCTCGCCGCCTGGTTCGCCGGACCCGCGAAACTGGCCGTCAGGGGCCGCCGCGCGATCGCGCCGTTCCTGCGCGAACAGCCGGTGCTGACGTTCGTGATCGTCGGCGCGATCATGGTCGGGATCTTCATCTGGGGACCGATCCCCGCCACCCACCGCCCCGCCGGCATCATCGTCTTCCTCGCGCTCGCCTTCCTCGGCACCGAAGTGCTCCGTCGCCAGACCGCCCGCGAATTCCCGGACGCTCCGGCGGAGGCCGCCACGTAGCGCTTCGAGTTCACGCCTGAGCGCGTCGTGCCAGCCGTCACCCGACCCGGGTGATGCCATTCGCGAGCTCCGGCTCCAGCATTCAGCCACGAGATCACGTCTCAGCGAGTGCCGGCGCCTCCGGCACAGAACCGATGAACGGAGCACCAAATGGCCGAGAAGAAGGTCGTCATCTCGATCTTCAACGACGAGGCAGCCGCAGACGCGGCAGTCGTTGCCCTGAAGGACGCCGGCGTCGCAGCCGAAGACGCCATCGGCGTCCTCGTCACCGACGAGAACGGCGAGATCAAGACCCACAAGGTCGGTTCACACAGCGCCGGCAAGGGCGCCGGCATCGGCATGGTCTTGGGGCTGCTCGGCCCGATCGGAGTCGGGATCGGGGTCGGGATCGGGATGGGGGCGGCCACCGGCGCACTGCTCGGTCTACTGCACCACAAGGGCCTCGGGCTGAGCGACAGTGACCGCGAACGCATCAGCGCCGAACTGGCAGACGGCAAGGCCGCCGTCGGCGTCCTGACCCACCCTGACGAGTCCGATGCGATCGAGGCGATGCTCACCGACGCAGGCGGTGTCTCGGAGGCGCATACCGTCGACGACGAGGCGCTCGAAGCAGTCGCCGACGCGGCCCCTCCCGCGAAGGCGTAACTGCGGCCCGGGGCGGCTCGGGGACTCTCAAGAAGGTCCCCGAGCCGCCCACGCGCAAGCGCCCGAGCCTTCCCCAGATCCATCCCGGCGCGCGTCACCGGTCGCATGCCGGCAGGAAGGGCGTTTCTGACGGAGACCTTCGGTTTCCGCAACCGAACCGCGCAGACACCGAAGCCCTGGTGATCGCACGCGTGCGAGCCGGAGCTCTCATGCACACCGGCGCGAACACGATCCGCCGCCGCTGCCTGGCACATCTTGGTGTTCTGCACCTGGGACGCCGATCCACGTTGACGCAGCGGACTTTCTGCATCGCCGAGATCGCCCGTGACACGTCCCCCGCACCGCCCATCTCGCGAGCGTCATCCGGTCGTGTAGCCGGCCGGCGTACTGCGTCATCGTGCCCTTCCACGCGATCGGCATCGAGCACGCACCGCCGCTACCGTGACTCGCCGGATGTAAGGGCAGCACCGTCGCAATCGTCCTCCCCACTTGCGGAGACTGTCGTGACGCGGACGTCGGTGCGGAGAAATACGGAGTCCGCGGCGGTACGACTACCGTGGGCGCGGCGGAACCCCAGGCTTAGGCTGCACCGACCAGTCGAGCTCCGGAGGAGTCCTGACCGTGTCCCTGTTCCCAGCCCGCTTGGCGCGCGCGCTCGCGTCAGTCGCGGCGCTGCTCGCGGTTCCCGCCGTCGCAGGCGCGGCCACGCTGCCGCGGGCGGCTGCCGTGATTCCGAACCTCTACGCCGGGCCGTACACGACCTGCTTCTGGAACGTCGGCGTGGTCAACCCGGCGTACATCAACATCGCGACCGCGGACGCCGGAGCGAGCTACTGGGCCGCGGTCTACACGTTGCCCGCGGGCGCCACGCTCGAGCTCAAGGGCCAGTACCCGCATGTCCGGTACGCGTCGATCAACGCCTACAACCTGATCGGCCAGGCCAGCGATGCTCTGGCGGACTTCCAGCTGAACCCCGACGTCGGCTCGCAGAACCCGTTCCGGCCCGGCGTGCGGCGTGATGTCAAGCGCCGCTCGTTCACCATCAAGCTGCTCGACTCTTCGTCGCCGACCCCGCTCGACAATGCGCCCCGCAGCGACGCTCCGGCCCGAAACAACCTGTACACGGTGCCGCCCGGAGACACCTCAGGGCTGCATGTGGTCATGTGGCGCACGTTCATCCCCGACAAGGGGCTCGACCTACCCGGCGATGTGCCGCTGCCGACGCCGGTGCTCAGGCTCGCCGACGGCACTGTCCAGACCGGCCAGAGGCTGTGCGACACGCTCACGACGCAGGTGAAACGCTTCCTTGACCCGTCCGCGCTGCTCGTCCCCGTGGATCAGTACAACGCCCTGCGCTACCAGCCGGGCGTCCCGGCCTGGTTCCCCGCGAAGGACCCCTCGGACTGGCGAGTTCAGTACGACCGCGCCTACCTGCTCGCGCTCTACACCGGGCCGACCTATCAGCCGGTCGTCGTCGACCCGCCGAAGGGCGGACAGGGCGGCTTCTTCCCGAACCTCGATGTGCAGTACATGCGCGTGGCGGTCAATCGCAAGCTCGGCAAGGTCGTCGCGTTCCGCGCGACGATGCCCACGACGCCGAAGACGTACCACCACAACCGATACATGCGGGCGCACGCGCAGATGCGCTACGTGTCGTTCTGCTCGACCGAGTCCGTGCTCACCACGAGGGTCACCGACTGCGTGTACGACGAGGAGATCCCGCTCGACGCCCACCACCGCTACACGGTCGTGATGAGCCGGGTCGCCGACCGGCCGAAGAACGCCACCGCGAAGTGCGGCGTCGCGTGGGTGCGCTGGTCGCCGCGCGGCGACGGCGGCAGGGACCATGACTTCGGCTGGCTGCAGATGCGCAACATGCTGCCTGCGCCATCCTTCCACCACGCAATCCAGGACACCAAGACGCCCGGCGACGAGCAGGCTGTCTTGGGCAGCTACAAGCCGGCCGGCAACTACTACACGGACAAGCGCGCGTTCGAGAAGCTCGGCTGTCCCGTCAGATGACCGTCACGCCCACGACGCAGGACGCGCCAAGGTGGTGTTCCGCGAGGCCGGCGTCCAGCAGCGACAGCCGGCCTCGGCGAGCTTGCCTCTGCGACGGCCTCGCCGCCGCCGTCAACCCGGATCGGTTGCCCACACCGGCGGCTGCTGCCACTCCGCCTAGGCCGGGGATGCGGGGGACCGCAGGACCGAGACGCCGGAATGCGTCGCGGGGCCACCGTCGGCCTGAATGGAGACGTCCATGATCGGGTAGTCGGCGGGGTTGACGGTCGCCGGGAGTGTCACCGTTGCGCGGCCCTGGGGGCCGACCTTGAAGCGCCCGAGGCCGACCATGTGCTTCGCATCGCGGATCATCCAGACCTCGTAGCTCGAACCCGGGGCGCTGGGCTGCAGCCCGCGTGTGTCGAGCGTGAGCTCCGTGACGCCGCCGACCTGCGCGACGGTCGCACGGCCGCTGGCGCCCGCGGGGCCGGAGCCGAAGCGGTCGAGCGCGACCACCTGGCCGGCGGGTGCGGCTGCTTCGTCGCCGCCGGCGACGAGCAGGCCGGCGCCGACCCCGATGCCCAGCAGCACGACGGCACAGGCTGCGGCGAAGACGGGGCGGACGTTGAGCCCGGAGCCCAGCCGCTCGCGCAGGCTCGCAATCCAGGAGCCTCGCGGCTGCGCAGCGGGCGTAGGCGCCGTGCTCAGCGTCGCGGCGTCGACGCGCAGCGGCGGGGGGCCCGCCGCATCCCACTCGTCGCGCCTCGAGCGCACTCAGCCGCGCACCGACGCCGACCAGCGCGCGGACCTCGGCGGCGAACGCGGGGTCGCGTTCCTCGAGCCGGCGCGCCTCGGCCAGGTCGGCGCCCTCGAGCAGCCCGAGCGCGTACTCGGCCGGATCGATGCGCGGGGTCATGCCAGCGCCCCTTCCTCGGCCTCGATCAGCTCGCGCAGGCGGCGCAGACCGCGGACCATGCGGGCCTTCACGGTGCCGAGCGCGACACCTGTGCGCTCGGCGATCTCGGTCTGGCTCAGTTCCTCGTAGAAGCGCATCCGCAGCAGCGTTCTTTCATCCTCGGGAAGGCGTCCGAGGTAGTGCGCCATGCGCCAGCGGTCGGCGAGCGCGTCGCTCTCGGCGGCCGTGTCCTGGCCCGCCTCGATCGTGCGCGCGGCGACGTCGGGGTCGCGCGGCTCGGGGATGCGGCGGCGCAGGTGGTCGATCGCACGGCTGCGCGTGATCATCATCGCCCAGGTCAGCAGGCCGGCGCGCTCGGCGTCGTACTCGCCCGCACGGCGCCAGATCTCGGTGTAGACCTGCTGCTGCACGTCCTCGGCGGCCGCGCGGTCGCCCAGCACCCGCACGAGGTACCCGAAGGTCGTCGCCCCGTACTGGCCGTAGATCTCCGCCAGGGCCTCCGGATCGCCGTCACGCAGACGCGCGGCGAGCCGCAGCTCGGCCCGCTCAGGGCGGCGGCGCCCCGCGCGGTCAGCGCGCGCTGCGGACTTCCGCGACGGGGGCGCGGCAACCGGCTTTGGTTGCGCCAGGGCTTCGGTCGTCATGTCCCCAACACCTACGGGGGACGTGCCGTCATCGGTTGCGGCGCACATGTGGGCACTTCATCTTGGCGCTCAGACCGCATTGGGGCAACTCGGTGCCGGCGCGCCACATTTCCAGTGATCCGGCGCGCTCGCGGTTCGGGATCGAGCGGATCGCTGGGGTGCTGGTTTCAGCGGCTACTCCGTGGGGTGAGCTGCGTGGGGAGGATTGGTCGATGGAGCGAATAGCCGAACGTGACCCTCGGCGGGCGCGGCGTGTGCGGCACATCGAGCACCTGCTGCCGCCGAAGGTCGGAGGCTTCCTCGCGGTCCTCGAGGGCGCGAGCGGGGTGGACGTGGTCGTGATGGCGCACGCCGGCTTTGACGGGCTGCGCCTGATCTCCGACATGTGGCGCGGCGCGCTGGTGGGCCGCACGATCCGCGTGCGCTTCGAGCGCACCTCCCGCGCCGCGATCCCCCAGGACACGCCCGGTCGCGTGGCGTGGCTCGACGACGCGTGGGCTCGCGCGGACGCGTGGGTCGCCGAGCAGCTCGCGCTCCCGCGCACCGATCGCGGGCGGGAGCGCGCAGGGAGCGACGCGGTTCCAAGCGTGCCCGGATGAGCCTCGCCGCCATCCTGCTGCTCAACCTCACCGTCGTCCTGGTGCTGATGACGGCGCTGTGGGGGGTGAGCGTCGCGATCAGCGACACGTCGATCGTCGACATCTTCTGGGGCGCGGGTTCGTCGTGATCGCGTGGGGCGGCGGCGTGCACGCCAGCGTCGCGCGCTGAGGCGCGCGCGACGTCTCGCCCGGCTGATCCGCTTCAGTGTCGGGATCGCGGACACGGCCCGACGTGCTCGCCGACCTCGCCCGAGCACCGGACGCGGCGGGCGCCTGATCCAACCTGGCACGCGCGCGCTCAATAGGGGCAACTGGCGTCGTATGTGGCCGCGTAGGGAGGTCGAACACCGTCAACCACGGAGGACTCTCCTGATGAACGCACGTACGACACCTCGACGCACCGCCCTGGGCCTGACGGCCGCGGGCGTGCTGACGCTGGCGCTGGCTCCATCCGCGCTCGCTGCGACGCCGACCAACACCGCCAAGCTCAAGAAGGCCGGGAACACGTCCCTGACGCTCGACAAGGGCGCCGCGAAGGCGCTCAAGAGCCTGGGCGTGAAGGTCGCCCCGATCAGCCCCTCCAAGGTCAAGGGCGGCGCGGTCGCGTTCCCGATCACCAGCGGTGACGTTGATCCCAAGCTGACCGACGGCGCGCTGATCAACCACTCCGGTGGTCTGACGTTCTCCGCCGGCAAGACGAAGGTGGCGCTGAAGAACTTCCGCATCCGGATCACCTCCTCGCAGGCGACGATCTCAGCGGCGGTCGGCACGAGGCGCGCCACGATCATCAACCTCGACACCTCGAAAGCGAAGATCACCCGTCCGGGCCTGAACCTGAAGATCGCGAACGTCGGCGTGAAGCTCAACGCCACCGGCGCCAGCGCGCTGAACAAGGCGTTCAAGGTCAAGGCGTTCAAGCCCGGCCTGAAGCTCGGCACCGCGGTCGTCAGCGCCCAGTTCGCGCAGCTCATCGTCGAAGGCGGCAACACGACGCTGACGCTCGACCCGGGCACGCTCGGCGCGATCACCGGCGCAGGGTTCACCCCGGCGATCATCGCGCCGGCGACGCTGACCGGCGCCGTCGCGACGTACCCGATCGTCGCCGTCGAAGATCGCGTCGGACCTGACCAGCGGGGTCATCACCCACTCGGGCGGCCTGTCGCTGACCAAGGGCGGCACGACGACGAGCGCGACGGACTTCGACATCAAGCTGTCGGCCAACCCGTCGCTCGCCGCGACCATCAACGGCGCGCCCGGGGCGAAGGTCGACATCCTGAACCTCGACCTGGCGGGGCTCAAGCAGACCGTCAGCGGTCAGACCGTCACCCTCAGCGGCCGTCGTGGCGAAGGTCAACGCCACGCTCGCGGGCGCGCTGGGTCTGCCGACAGCGGACGGCGCCACGCTCGGCACCGCCGTCGTGACGGCGAACATCCGGTAGCCGACCGCCGCTCCTGCGGGACCGGCGCCGGCACGCAGTCGCGAGGGCGGCCCATGGGCCGCCCTCGTTGCGTCCGGGGCGAACGTGCGCTCGTGTCACGGCTCAGCCCATCAACTGGTCGCACGCGGGCAACGAGCGACGCGCGGCCTGACACTCAGCCGGCAACGTTGCTGATCGAGCCGGGGATGTAGCTGCGCTCGTTGTTGTCGTGGGCGACCAGGTCAGTCGGCCTGAGCCGCCATCTTCTGCTGCGCGTCGGCGATCGCGCCTTTCAGTGCCTTGACGTGGCTGCCCTCGGCCTCACCGACCACGCGCTTGACGGCGCGGGTCACCGCGGCCTCGACGGCCTCGGCGTGCTCGTGGGGATAGGCGACGATCAGGCCGGCGCCGCCGATCGGGATCGTCTCGCCGGCCTGCTCGCCGAGCTTGTCTGCGGCCTTGTGGTGCAGGAGCTTGCCGGCCCCCGCGCCGATCGCGGCGCCGATGGCGGTGGCGGCCAGCAGCGGCGGCGCGAACAACCCGACGGCGAACCCGACGGCGCCCAGGCCCTCGGCGCCCTTGCGGACCAGATGGTCGGTCTGCTCGACCGACAGGTTCCCTTCGAGGTCCTTGCTGACGACCACCGCCCCGTCCAGGTGTGCGCCGCTGGCCAGGACCGCGTTGTAGTCCTCCTCCGCGGCGTCCTTCGAGAGGTAGCCGCCGATCAGGACGTCGATCGTCTCGTCATCAAGGCTCATGGGATCTCCGATTTCGGCTGTTCGGCATCAAGCGGTGAGTGCGTGTGCGGTGTGTCCGTGGTGTTCGGCGGCGTGGAGATCGTGAGCGTCCTCGGTCGAGGCGTGCGGGTTGACGTCGAAGACGACCTTCTTGATCGTGCCGGTGAACGCGAACGGCTTGCGGTCTTCGTAGGAGCGGTCGACCACGCCGCCGTTGTCGCGGCCGATGTCCATGCCCGCGTAGCCGGAGAACCGGACCGGGACCGTGTGCTCCATCCGACCCTTGCCGACCGGGCGGTCGTTGATGAACAGCGTCACCTCCCCGCCGGTCGCCGGCTTCGCGGCGTCGGCGGCGAACTCCATGCGGACGCTCACCTCCCCCTCGGGCAACGGCTCCTCGGCCTGCTGGCGAAAGACGAAGACGCCCATCATCGAGTAGGTGTGCGTGAGCTTTCCGTCGTCGACGAACAGGGAGAAGCCGCCCAGGTGGTCGGCCTCGGCGACGATCACTCCTTCGGCGCCGCCCGGCGGGACGACGAGGTCCGCGCTGATCGTGTAGGAGTGGTTGTAGATCCGCGGGATCATTCCCGACAGGACGTTCTGCACGTCGCCGCGGAACTCGTGCTTGGCAGCCGTGGGCAGCGGCGGCAGCATGCCGAAGAACCCTGCGAGCGTCGCCAGCAGCGGCAGCACCTTGTACTTCTCGGCGTCCTCCCAGAACAGGTCCCTGAGCTCCTGGACTTTCTCGGGGTGCTCGGCGGCCAGATCCCTCGCCTGCGAGAAGTCATCGGGCAGGTAGTACAGCTCGACGGGGTCCTCGTCCGGGTTCCATACCCCGGGGGCGTAGGGCTTCAGGGCGTCCGGGGTGATGACCCAGGGGATGCGCGCGGTCTTCATCGCCAGCCACCAGCCGTCCTTGTACATCGCCCGGTTGCCGATCGTCTCGAAGTACTGCTGGGTGTGGTGCTCCGCAGCTGCCGGGTCGGTCAGCGAGTCGGCGAAGCTCACGCCGTGCATCGGCTCCTGCGCGATCCCGTCGACGTGCGTCGGCGCCGGGATTCCGGCGATGTCCAGGATCGTCGGGCCGATGTCGGTGACGTGCGCGAATTGCGACCGCAGGGCACCGTGCTCGCTTATCCGCTCGGGCCAATGGACGACCATCGGGTTGCGGGTGCCGCCGAGGTGCGATCCCACCTGCTTGCCCCACTGGAACGGCGTGTTGCCCGCCCAGGCCCAGGCCGCCGAGTAGTGGGGGTCCATCATCTGGCCTCCCCACGCCTCGACCCCGCCATAGCGCTCGGCCAGCTGCAGCTGCATCTCGTCGCTCAGCGGGATGCCGTTCTGCATCGTCAGCTCGTTGAAGGAGCCGGTGATGGTGCCCTCCATGCTGGCCCCGTTGTCGCCCCAGATCCAGATCACGAGCGTGTTGTCCAGCTCGCCGAGCTCCTCGATCGCGTCGATGACGCGGCCGACGTTGTGGTCGGCGTTCTCCGAGAAGCCTGCGTAGACCTCCATCTGGCGCGCGTAGTAGGCCTTCAGCTTGTCCGGCACGTCGTCCCACGCCGGAAAGGCCTCGTCGCGCTCGGTGAGCTCAGCGTCGGCCGGGATCACGCCGAGCTGCTTCTGCCGCGCGAACGTCTCCTCGCGCAGCGCGTCCCAACCCTGGTCGAACTTGCCCTTGTACTTGGAGGCCCACGCCTCGGAGACGTGATGGGGTGCGTGGCTGCAGCCGGTGGCGAAGTAGGCGAAGAACGGCTTCTCGGCATCCTGCGCGCGAATCGCGTGCAGCCACTCGATGGTCTTGTCCGCCATCGCATCGGGCAGGTAGTACGGGTTCTCCTCGTCGTAGAACTCGGGGGGCGTCCCGATGATCTTCTGGTTCTCGGCCAGGCACGGGTCCCACTGACTCGCGCCCCCTCCGAGGAAGCCGTAGAAGTATTCAAAGCCCCAGCCCGTCGGCCAGCGGTTGAACGGCCCGGCTGGCCCCTGCTGGCCGTCGGGGGTCAGATGCCACTTGCCGAACGCCGCCGTGCTGTATCCGTTGTCGCGCAGGATCCGCGGGATCGGGATGCAGTCGTCGGGCACGAACGCCGTGTAGCCGGGAAAGCCCGTCGAAAACTCCCCGACCGAGCCGAAGCCGACGGCATGGCTGTTGCGTCCGGTCAGCAGCGCTGCTCGCGTCGGCGAGCACAACGCGGGGACATGGAAGCGGTTGTACCGCAGGCCCTCATCCGCGATCCGCGTGTAGTTCGGCGTCTCGATCGGCCCGCCGAAGGTCGCTGGATTCCCGAAGCCGGCGTCATCGATCAGGACGACCAGGACATTCGGCGCCCCATCGGGAACATCGACATGCCCGATCGTGCTCCAGTCAGGCTTCGACCCACCGAGTGTTCTGTTGGCCACGCCCCCGAAGGGCGCGCTCTGGATGGGAAGCTTGCTGCGATCGGGCTGACTCATCGACTGACCTCCGAAATTTCGCGTTGGCGCGACGGTACCGCGCCGGCCTGCCCTCGTGTGACCGTGTTCGTGAGCGGCACCGTCGCCCCGTCATCACCATCGTGACGACAGCCGCCTCAGACGCCGGCCGTGCGCTCGGGGCCCTTGGCGAGCTCGTAGATGATGATGATCGACAGCGCGAAGATGCACAGCGACCAGAGGTAGGCGGGGATGAAGCGGTGCGCTGATGCGCGCGTGCCGGGCGAAGATGCCGACCCAGCAGCCGAAGCACGCCTGAGAACATAGAATGAGGATGCGACTGAAAAAACGGGTAGGCGGGGATCGACAGCGGTGCGCTGATGCACGTCAGTGCCGCGGCGAAGATGCCGACCCAGCGGCCGAAGCCACCGCCTGAGAACAGGTAGTGGATCACCGGTAGCGCGATGGCGAGGCTGCCGACGACGATGAACACGAGGAGGGAGCCGAGCGCATCGCCCGTGGAAAGTCCGAGCGTTGCGAGTCCCGCCCCGGCGGCGACCGAGAGCATGAAGTTCTTGGGGTTGACACCGGCCAGGAGCAGGGCGAGGTCGAATGCCTTCACGGGTGTCATGGTTCGATCCCGCCCCATCCACTTGGGCATCTCCGATTGGGTGCCCGTGGGCGGGCGGTTGCGCCAGCTGCGCGCGGCGAGCAGGAACAGCACGCCGAAGACGACGCGGAGGAACAGCACGCCGAAGACGATCTTGCCCCACGCGATGGCATCCGACGCGGACGTGCTCGTGGACGCGTTGCCCTGGTCGGCCAGGACGTAGGCCAGTCCACTGACGGCCGCCAGTCCGGAAGAGATAAAAGACGATCTTGCCCCACGCGATGGCATCCGACGCGGACGTGCTGGTGGACGCGTTGCCCTGGTCGGCCAGGACGTAGGCCAGTCCACTGACGGCCGCCAGCGAGCACCCACCCCAGCAGAAACACCGGGCCGTTCACCCGCGCCCGCTCCGAGAACAGCGCTTGGAAGCGAGTTCCAGGCAACGAGTCCTCCTGGGCTGTCAGGCGTTGTCGATCGTCGTCAGGAAGTCGGCGAAGGCCCGGTGCGTGCGCGCGGTGTCGCCGGTCGCGTCGAGGTCCATGAGGAGGCCACGGATGACGGCGAGCACGACGGTGGCCAGCTCGGGTCGGCCGAGGCTGCGCATGCCGTCCTCGAGGGGTGCGAGCCAGTCGGTGGTCGCGGTCCGCCGGAAGCCGGGCCAGAGGGGTTCTCCCGCGGTGTCGTGCAGCCGGGTGAAGATGCGGAGGTAGGGCTCGCCTTGTGGCCCGGAGATCGCCGACCACGCGCGGGCGAGGGTCACGAGATAGGGCTCGTCCGGTCGCAGGCGTATGAGGTCGGTGAAGGTCTCGACCTGACGCCGCCGGGCCTGTCTGAGGACCTCACGGAGCAGTTCGTCACGGGTCCCGAAGTGGTAGATCAGCATCCGGTTCGAGGTGCCCGCGGCGACGGCCAACGGCCCGAGCCGGTCGGGGAGACCGTGCTCGAGCGCGTGGTCGGTGCACGCGTCGAGGAGCCGCTGCCTGATCAGCGGTTGCCGCTGTCTGCCCATCGCGTCAGTTTTTCACGTAATTGCCGGTACGTCTACTATGACCCAAGGGCGAATCGAGAACGAGACCGGGAGGTCGTGGTGAGGGTCGTCTTCGTGCACGGGGCATGCGTCAAGGACGGATCTTGGTGGTGGCACCGAACCGCTGAGCTGCTGGCCGAGCGGGACGTCGCCAGCGAGGCGCCTGCCCTCCCGAGCTGCGGTGAGATGGGTACATCGACCGGTGCAGGAGGACCTGGGCTGGCCGACGATGTCGCCGCCGTCCGGCAGGTCCTGACCGCGAGCGACGAGCCGACCGTCGTGGTTGCACACAGCTACGGCGGGATCGTCACCGCCGAGGCAGCGGCGGGCGTCGGCTCCGTGCGCCATCTGTTGCTCGTGTCCAGCTATCTGCCCGAGGCCGGGCAGAGCCTGTCCTCGTTCGGCGGTGAGGAGCCCGCCCCGTTTCTCGACATCGATCCCGCGGACAAGACGTTCACCGTCCGGCCGGACGCCCTGGCCGAGACGTTCCTGCAGGACTGCGATCCGGAGATCCAGCGAGCGGCCACGGACAAGACGGCCCGGCAGAGCCTGGCGGTCCTCGAGCAGCCGGTGCAGTCAGCGGCCTGGCAGCACATCGCCTCGACGTACCTCGTGTGCGCCGAAGACCAGGGGACCCCCGCCGACCGGCAACGCGAGTTCGCTGGTCGGGCGGGGAACGTCGTAGAACTCGACGCCGGCCACCACCCGTTCCTCTCTCAGCCCGCTGCCGTACGCGACCTGGTCCTCGCGTTGTGACGTCGACCCGACGCTCGGCCACGCTAGGGAGCCGAAGACCAGAGGTTCGAATCCTCTCGGGACCGCTTTCGGATTCCCGCCTATCCGCCCGGGCGCGCGATGCCCGAGACGATCGGGCGGACGATCGGCGGCATCACGCGCCACGTCGCCTCGTCGCGGTCCTCGATCGTGAATCCCGTCGCCTCGATGAGCTCGATGGTTGCACGGTTGCAGCGGCAGCCTTCGGCGAAGCGCCGCCACGGTCGTTCCAGACGGTCCTGCCACGCCGCGAGCCGAGCCGATTCCGCCCGGACGTGTTCGAGGAACAGCAGGCGGCCGTCCGGCTTGAGGACGCGCCGGATCTCCCCGAGCACGGCCCGCGGGTCGTCGACGGTGCAGAGAAGGAGCGTCGAGACCACGGTGTCGACCGAGGCATCGGCGCAGAGGAGTCGCTCGGCCGTGGCGTCGGACACGGTCGCGTTGCGTTTCTGGGCGCTGATCGTCTTCGCCAGGCGCTTGCGCATCGGCGCCGCCGGCTCGGTGAGGATGAGCTCGGCGAGGTCGTCGGGGTAGTGCGGCACGTTGAGCCCGGTGCCGCTGCCGAGCTCGAGCGTCCTGCCGCGCGCGTGGCGCAGCAGATCGCGGCGGCCCGCGCGAAGCCCGGCGAGCTCACCCGCCCAGAGCACCGGGTCGTAGATCGCCGCGAACACACGGCTCCATGGTCCCGACCCGACCCCGGCTCGTTGGTCTTCGGCGGTGGCGTTTTCGGCGGTGGCGTCCATCATCGTGACGGTACGGCGCGGATCGCCGGTGCGCATCGCCCCGTCCGGCCATTCACCTGCGCTGGCCCGAACCGGGCTCCTCAGAGCAGACCGACGCGCGCCGCTTCGGCGACCGCCGCGGCGCGCGAGTTGCTCCCGAGCTTGCGGCGGATGTTCGCGACGTGGCGGTGGACGGTGTGCGGGCTGACGACGATGCGCTCGGCGATCTCGCGGTCGCTCAGCCCAAACGCAATGAGCGCGAGCACCTCGCGCTCGCGTCGCGAGAGGAGGATCGCTGCGGCGGGGTCCGCAGCCCGCGAAGCCCCCTCGCGGGCGGAGAGGAACGAGCCCAGCGCTCGTGCGACGGGCATCCGATCGCCGACCCAGGGCAGGTGGGCGGTTCCATCGAAGCTGACCAGCGTGGCGCCGGCAATGGACGATGCCAGCTCGCGTCCACAGGCGTACGGGACGGCACGGTCGCCGCGACGATGCACGATCAGGGTCGGTGCCCGCACGCGCTCGAGCTCGGCGCGCGCGTCCAGGTCGTACGTCAGCTCGAGCAGCGCCGCCGCCGTCTCAGCATCGGCGGACTCCCGCTGGCGCTGAACGAACCGCTCGCGCTCGTCGCTGGAGGCGTCCCCGAGGAAGACATCGGCGAGCATCCGTGATCCGAGTCCCCAGTGCGAGCGGACCCCGGTGATCAGAGCCTCGCGCACCGCCGGCGGCGCGATCGCACGCCCGTAGGCGAACGCCCCGTACAGGAGCAGGCGGTCCACGCGCTCGGGATACCGCGCCGCGAACGCGATCGCTGAGCACCCGCCCGAGGATCCGCCGACGAGCGAGGCGCGCTCGAGGCCGAGCTCGTCCATCACCGCTCCCAGCAGCTCGACCTCCTGGTCGAGTGTCAGAGCCGCCACGGCGAGGTCGCGGCTGGACAGGCCGAACCCCGGGTGGTCGTAGCGGATGAGCGAATGCCCGGACGCCACGGATCCCCAGAAGGACCGGAACGCGTCGTCCTGCCAGTCGAGCTCCAGGTGGCTGACCCACCACGCGGTTGCGAGGAGCGCCGGCCCGTCGCCGCTGACCCCGAACGCGACCGGCGACCCGTGGAACTGCAGGAAACGGATCTCCGCCCGCGGCTCGGTCACCCGCCCGAAGACTAGCCGAGCGGGGGCTGGGCACGGTCCTCTCCGGGCGTACGGCGTACCGCGCGCTGTCAACCTCGGGCGCCGCTAGCGTGCGGCCGGTGAACGCGCGCATCCTGGTTCGCCGGCCATCCCCGCAGCTCGGCGCGGGCGAGCTCACGCACCTGGACCGCGTGCCGATCGACGCCCGCCTCGCGCTGGCCCAGTGGCAGGGCTACGTCGAAGCGTTCCGCACTCGCGGCTGGGCGGTCACCGAGATCGAGCCGGCCGACGAGCATCCCGACGGCGTCTTCGTCGAGGACACCGTCGTGGCCTTCGGCGAGCTCGCGGTCCTGACGTCCCCGGGCGCGGACTCGCGGCGGGGGGAACTCGCGACCGTCGCGCCGGCGCTGGACGCTCTGGGCCTCGAGGTGCATCGCATCCAGCCGCCCGGCACGCTGGATGGCGGCGACGTCCTCAAGGTCGGTCGCACGGCCTACGTCGGGTGCAGCACGCGCACTGATGAGGCGGGCATCGCGCAGCTGCGGGCGATCGTGGCGCCGGCCGGCTGGAGCGTCGTCACGGTGCCGGTCACGAAGGTCCTGCACCTGAAGTCGGCCGTGACAGCACTGCCCGGCGGACCGATCGTCGGCCGGACCGCCGATCTCGACGACCCTGCCGCGTTCAGCGAGTTCCTCGAGGTGCCCGAGGAGCACGGCACCGCGGTCGTCGACCTCGGCGACGGCGCAGTGCTGATGTCCGCCGCCGCGCCGCGGTCTGCCGAGCTGTTCGGCACCCTCGGCTTCGAGGTGGTCACCGCGCCGATCACCGAGTTCGAGAAGCTCGAAGGGTGCGTCACCTGCCTGTCGGTGCGCCTGCGTCCGCGCTGATCGCTGCTCGCCCGCCCGCGCTCCGCGCGAACTCGTTGAGGTCGAAGACGAGCGAGCGTGAATGCGGGCGGCGACACGCGGGCGTGGCGGATCGGCACGAGATCCGGCACCCGGCTCGCGTCCTCGGCCTCGATGATGGCGACCGGACCGTCGCGGTCCGCGATCACCGACCAGTCGGCGTGGTCGGCGCGCGCGATCTGCTTCCGGCGGACACGACCGACCGAACTCCCACAACTCCATGGCTCGACTCATGGGGAACGTTCAACCGCGTGCCGGGAAGCCGCCGCTGCGGGAAGGGTGCGGCTGCGCGACCGTGCCCCACCACGCCGCTGGAGGGCGAGCGAGCCGAGGCGGGCGGCGACGGCGCGGCGCACGCGATCAAGGGCTGCGGGGTCGGAGAGGGCGACGAACTGCATGTTGCCGAGGACCATGTAGGCGTTGAGCTCGAAGGCGATCTGCGATGGGTCGGCGGCGGGATCGAGCTCGCCGGCCGCCTGCGCGGCCGCGACCTGCTGGGCGAGCAGCGTGAGCCAGCGCCGGCTGAACGCCATTGCGCCGTCGCGGACGGGGCCCGGATGGGTATCGAGCTCGCCCATCGCGGAGACGAAGAAGCAGCCGCCGGGGAAGACGCGTTCCTCGACGTGGTCGAGGAACCGCTCGATGTAGGCCCGTAGCCGCGACACGCCTGCCGGCTCCTCCCCCGCGGGCTCGATGACCAGCTCGTCGAAGATCGCGCTCGCCGCATCGATCGTGGCCAGCTGCAGCTCCTCCTTGGAGCCGAAGTGCGCGAACAGCCCGCTCTTGCTCATCCCGACCGCATCGGCCAGGCGCGCGAGTGACAGACCTTCGAGCCCTTCGACAGTCGCCAGCCGCGCCGCCTCGCGCAGGATCGCGGCGCGGCTGCGCTCGCCGTCGGAGCGTCGTCGGCGTGGCGGCCGGGACGCGGAGCGCTCGTCGGGAAGTGTGGTCACGCTTGACAAGTTAGCACGATCGGTCGTAAGATCTGCTTGGGAGAACGACCGATCGTGCTAACTATCCAGGAACCACCGGAAGGAAGCCAGCCGTCATGACCACCTCGCAGATTCCCACGGTCCAGAGCAATCTCGCCTACCGCTTCGCGAGCGAGCGGGCGCAGGACACCAGCGACAAGTGCGGCGCCCACACCGTCGAGCTGCTCGCGGTCGAGCCGATCAAGGAGGTCTCGAAATGAGCACCGGTCTTGAGGTCGGACCTGTCGGGAGGCTCGGTCGCTGGACCGCCGCGCACTTCCGCATCGTCGCGGCGGCGTGGATCGTCGTCGCGGTGGGCCTCGGGGCCCTCGCGCCACGCGTCGAGAAGGCGCTGTCGGGAGCCGGTTGGGAGGCGACCGGCTCCGAATCGGTTCAGGCGCGCCGGCTGATCGACAGGAACTTCAACGGGTTCGGGAGCTACGACCTGAAGGTCGTCGTTCACGCGCCGGACAAGACGGTTTCCGATCCCGCGTTCGAGCGGGTGCTGCGAGGGGTGGAGGACCAGCTGAAGAGCGATCCGGCGGTGACGACCGTGGTGTCCCCGCGGGCGGGCGTGTCGATCTCGCCCGATCGCCACGCTGCCGTGATCGAGGCGGGCGCGGCTCGGAACGCGAACGACATGGTGCGCGCTGCGGGCGAGCTGAAGGGCCCGCTCGCGAGGCTCGGGTCCAGCGGGGTGCGGGTCGACCTGACCGGCGCGGCCGGGATGTGGTCCGACTTCAATCAGGCCAACAGGTCGGCGATGATGAAGTCCGAGCTGATCTCCTGGCCGGTGACGCTCGCCATCCTCGTGCTCGCGTTCGGCTCGCTGGTCGCCGCCGGGCTGCCGCTGATGCTGACGATCGCCGGATTGGTCGCCGCAGCAGGCTCGCTCTGGATCGGGACGCAGATCGCCGGCATCTCGATCTGGTCGATGAACTTCGCGCTGATGTTCGCGCTGGCCCTGGGGATCGACTACGCGCTCTTCATCGTCTACCGCTTCCGCGGCGCCTTCTTCGGATCGAAGCTGTCAGCGGGGGAGGCGGTCGCGGCGACGATGGACACCGCCGGCAAGGCCGTGCTCTTCTCGGGCGCGACGGTGCTGATCTCGTTGAGCGCCGTGATGCTCGTGCCGAGTCCCGCGTTCCGGTCGACGAGCCTCGGAATCATGCTGTCGGTGGTCTTCGTGCTTGCGGCGGCGCTCACGCTCCTGCCGGCTGTGCTGGCGAAGCTCGGGCCGCGGGTGGACGCGGTCGCACTTCCGTGGGTCCGGCCGGGCGATCACCGTTCGCCGCGCTCCGCGGCGTGGGGTGAGCGGCTCTGGCGCCGGCCGTTGCGCTACGGCCTGGCGGCGCTCGTGGTGCTCGTGGTGCTCGCTCTGCCGGTGCTCTCGCTGAAGACCGCGATGCCCTCGATCAAGGTCGTTCCGGCCGGCGACAACTCCCGGAAGGGCTACGAGGCAGTCCAGAAGGCGTTCGGCCCGGGTTCGACGGGTCCGCTCCAGATCGTCGCTCCGACGGCGGAGGCTGCGCAGGCCGCAGCGACGGCGCGACGCGATCCGGGCATCGCGCGTGTCATGCCGCCGCAGCCGGGCGGCGGCGGCCTGGCGCTCGTGCAGGCGACTCCCGGCGAAGGACCCGTCGGCACGGGCCACGGGCACGACGATCGACCGTCTGCGCGTGGCGCTGCCGCAGGCGGCGCTCGTCGGTGGCCCCGTGGCGGAGAGCCACGACCTCGAGGCGACGTTGTCCGCCAAGACGCCGCTGGTGATCGGCGTCGTGCTCGGCCTCAGCTTCCTGCTGCTGATGGTCGCGCTGCAGGCGCCGGTGATCGCCGCGCTCGGCGTCGTCACGAACCTGCTGGCGACCGCGGCGGCCTTTGGAGTCGCGAAGTGGATCTTCCAGGACGGCACCGGCCACTCGGTGCTCGGATTCGAGCCACAGGGCTTCCTGGACGCGTGGGGACCGGTGTTCTTCTTCGCGATGATCTTCGCGATCTCGATGGACTACACGGTGTTCCTGCTGTCCTCGGCGAGGGAGCACTGGGAGCGCTCGGGCGGCGATCCCAGGGCGGCGATGGTCGGCGGCCTGGACAACTCGGGACGCGTGATCTTCGCGGCCGGCGCGGTGATGGTCGCGGTCTTCTTCACGTTCGCCCTGAGCGGCCCGCTGCCGCCGAAGGAGATGGGCGTGATTCTCGGCGTCGCCGTGCTGCTGGACGCCGGGCTCGTCCGGCTGCTGCTCATGCCGGTGCTGCTGCGGCTGCTCGGCAGATGGGCGTGGTACGTGCCGAAGCCGCTCGGCCGGCTGCTGCCCGACGTCCGCTTCGGTCACGCATGACCACCGACGACCCGCGTCGCACTGCCTTCCGCCCTCGGGCGGAGAGCAGTGCCCGTAGGCTGCCGGGTGTGGACGTCATGAATCTCGCCGATCGCTCCTGGCCCGTGCTGCGCCGTTTGATGGACGGCCATGCGCTGGTCTACCGTGCGACGGGCGGGCTCGTCGGCCACCGCTTCCCCGGCGCGCCCCCCACGCTGCTGCTCGAGCACGTCGGCGCCAAGAGCGGAACGAAGCGCACCACGCCGCTGCTGTACATCGACGACGGGCGCGACGTGGTCATCGTCGCCTCCAAGGGGGGCCACCCGAAGAACCCCGCCTGGTATCACAACCTGCGCGCGCACCCCGACACGAGCGTGCAGATCGGCCGCGAGCACCGAGCGGTCCACGCGCGCGTCGCGGGCCCCGACGAGCGCGCCCGGCTTTGGCCGAAGGCGGTAGAGGCCTACAGCGGCTACCGCGGGTACCAGGAGCGCACGGACCGCGAGATCCCGCTCGTCATCCTCGAGCCACGCTGATCATCCGCGCCGCGGTGCGCTCGGGCCGGCCGGCGCGTCTCACCCCGGCAGGATGCCGTCGAGGACCGGGAAGCGCGGATCGCCGTCGAGGCACGCCGCGACGAAGAGCGCGATGCCCGCGTCGCCCGTGAAGAGCGTCGACCGTCCGTGCCCGCTCGCTCGCCGCAGCTGCTCCCGCTGCAGCAGTGCGTGCATCGCGAAGGCCCGCGCGCGATCGAGCCAGCGCACGTCGCCGGTGCGGGCGTGGAGCCGCAGGAAGGCGTAGCCGTTTCCCGCCGTGCCGTGGCACAGGCCCGCACTCGCGCGCAGCGGCCCTGCCCGCCAGGTGAGCTCGCCGGCGCCGGTCAGCAGCTCGTCGACCATCGGGGCCCGGCCGAGGAGCCCTCCGAGAGCGATCACGATGCCCGGCGCGCCGTGACACCACTGCGTGCGTCGCTGCCCCGGTGGCCAGTCGGAGCCGACGACGTCGGGCCACTGGACACCCGTCCCGTCGCGCTGCGCGAGCTCCTGCAGCACGGCGGCGGCTCGGCGCTCGACGTCGGCGGCGGTCGCCGCCTCGAGGAGATGGCGGCCCCGCAGCAGGGCGTGCACGTTGCCGGCGAAGCCGTGCGCGGCTCCGATGCAGAGGATCCGGCTGCCGTAGAGGTTCTGCTCCCAGACCTCCTCGCGCCACTGCGCGAGCAGCCACGATGCCGACGCCCGCCAGAGCTCGGCCCAGCGCTGCTCACCCGTGCGCTGTGCCATGTCGAGCGCCGCCAGCATCGTCCCGGGCGAGCCCCAGAGCAGCTCGAGCGCCGGGTTGGCGGCGTTCGCGGCGATGCAGTCCGCGAGCCGGTCGCGACGCGCGGGGTCCGGCGCGAGCGAGTCGCCGAGCGCCAGCAGGCCCGACTCGCCCATCAGGAGCGACGGCTGGAACGGCGGGTAGAGCGTCGTGAACTCCGGCGCGGCCCGCCAGCCGTCGACGAGACCCGATGCGAGTGATGCGAGGTCGATCGGCACCTCGCCATGGCCGCCTGCGGCCAGGCGCGCGAGCGCCCAGACGATCCCGCCCGCTCCGATGTAGAGCGTGCGCATCGGCTCGTCGGGGTCGCCCTCGAGGTCGGCGGGGTGATTCGGCCAGAGCAGCCGCTCGCCGCGGTACGCGGCGCACAGGTCGCCGATCAGCGCCGCGAGCATGGAGCGCGCCGCCTGATCGCTCCACGGCGCGCCCGCGAGCGGCTCGTGCCGAGCCGGTGCGAACAGCGCTGGCGCCATCCGCGGAGCATGCCAAGCTGCGGTCCTGCGCGCCCGCGCGGTCATCCGCAGTAATCACGGAGCGGCTCGCGGCGTTCCGGCCTTGTGGGGCGATCGTCGCGGAACTAGCGTCATGGGACGGAGGTTCGTCATGCAACGTTTCCGCACCGTCTTCCTCGTACTGACCCTCGCCGCGGCGGTGATCGCAGGCCCGGTGGCCGCGCAGGCCGGTGCCGCAAGCGGGTTCCGCGCCACGCTGAGCGTTCCCGGCCATCATCCGAAGGCCAACCGCGCCTGGCCCGTCACCGTGACCGCGAGCTACCGAGGGCGGCCGGTGACGGCGCGCGTGCGCTACGTGTTCCTCTACGGCGGGCAGGTGGTCTCCCGCCAGTCGAACTACCGCTTCCACGGGCGCTTCACCGACCACGGCTTCTCGTGGCCGGCGCGCGCCGTCGGCTACCGGCTGACGTTCCGGGCCGTCGTCTCCAGCAGCCGCGGGACGCGCAATCTCGACTACTGGGTGCAGGTACGCCGCTGAGCGCGGACGGGGAACAGCCCCCGCAGGGCGCGCACGTCGTCGCGAGCGACGTGCGCCGCGCGTTCGGCGCGCACCGCGTGCTCGACGGCGTCAGCCTGCACTTGGACCCGGGTGAGTTCGTCGGGCTGACCGGCAGCTCCGGCTCCGGCAAGAGCACGCTCCTGAACATCATCGGCGGGCTGGATCACCCCGACGGCGGCAGCGTGCTGGTGGACGGCGTCGACGTGACCGCGCTGCGCCGCCCCGTGGCCTACCGGCGGGCGGTCGTCGGCTTCGTGTTCCAGTCCCACCATCTGCTGCCCGCGCTGAGCGTCCAGGACAACGTCGAGCTGCCGCTCGTCGCGGCACACGTCCACCACCGCGAGCGCGCGCGCCGCGCACGGGCGCTGCTCGAGGAGGCCGGGCTCGCCGGACGGGAGGGCGCCCAGCCGTCGGAGCTCTCCGGCGGAGAGCGCCAGCGCGTGGCGATCGCGCGGGCGCTGGTGCACGAGCCGCGTCTGCTGCTCGCCGACGAGCCGACGGCGGCACTGGATGACGACACCGCCGAGCGCGTGATCGCGATCCTCGAGGAGGCGCGGCGCGAGCGCGGAATGACGATGCTCGCCGTGACGTACGACCCGGCTCTGATCCGGCGCACGCAGCGGATGCTGCGCCTGCACGAAGGCGCGATCACCGAGTCGGCGGGTGCAGAGCCGGCACCGACCGGGGGAGCGCGATGATCCAGCTGGTCCTCGGGACGCTGCGGCGGCGCCCGACCCGCGCGCTGCTGTCGGCACTCGGCACGGCCGTCGGCGTCGCCACGATCGTCGCGCTGCTCGGCGTGACCAACGGGCTCAAGCAGACCGCCGGCGGGCTCGTCCGGCTGGGTGCAGGTGACGTGGGCCTCTTCCAGAAGAACGTGTCCGACCCCACCGCGTCGGTGCTCCCGACTTCACTCACCGCGCGGCTGAAGCGTGTCGCCGGTGTCGCGGACGCGACGCCGATCCAGCTTCTCGTCGAGGCGGTGCCGCGCGACCCCGCCGCGATCGTGTTCGGCGTCGAGCCACAGGGCTTCGTGGCGCAGCGCCTGGTCTTCGTGCGCGGCACCCCGGCGCGCGCAGCCGGCCAGGCAGCGGTCGGGGACCGGCTGGCTGGGCGGCTGAAGCTGCGACCAGGCTCCCCGCTGACGATCTCGCGCCGCCGCTTCCGCGTCAGCGGCATCTACCACTCGGGGATCCTCTTCGAGGATCAGGGCGCGATCATCTCGCTGGCCGACTCGCAGCGCCTCACGGACCGCCCGGGCGACGCGACGACGATCAGCATCCAGCTCGGGCCCGGCGTCCATCGCCACACCGCCGAGCGCGCGATCCAGCGCGCGTTCCCGGGGCTGACCGCGATCGGTACTCCCCAGGACGCGGCCCGCGCCGGCGCGAACGGCACGCTGATCAGCAAGGCCGCGCTGGTGATCGTCGTGCTCGCGCTGATCATCGGCGCGATCAGCGTCGCCAACACGATGCTGCTGTCGGTCGTCGAGCGGCGCGGCGAGTTCGCCGTGATGGCCGCCGTCGGCTGGAGCAGCCCGCAGGTGGCCGGCGTCGTCCTGGCCGAGGGCGTGGCGATCAGCGTGCTCGGCGCGGGGATCGGGCTGCTGCTCGGTGCGGTCGGCTCGCGCCTGCTCGTCCACGCGCTCGGCGTGCAGGCGTTCGTGACACCGCTGATCACGGCCTCCGTCCTGCTGCAGGGCCTGCTGGTGGGCCTCACGATCGGCATCATCGGCGGCCTCTACCCCGCCTGGCGGGCGACCCGGCTGCCGCCGGCGCCGGTGCTCGCCGGACGCTGATCCACGCCGGGCGACGTCCGACCCACCACTCGGATACCGTCGCGACGGCCATGCGCGTCGAACAGCTCAACGTCGGCTGGTTCACCGCGCCCGCCGGGTTCATGCGCCGGGGCGAGCCGCTCGATCAGCCCGCCCGGCTGCCCATCCCGGCCTACCTGATCGAAACCGGCGAGCAGCGGATCCTGATCGACACCGGCCTCCACCCGGCGGCCGCCGCCGACGCGGCCAACTTCTACCACGGGTCGCCTGCGATGGACGTGTTCGCACTCGAGCAGGACCTGAGCCTCGCCGAGCAGGTCGACCTCGCGACCGTGACGATGCTCGTGCTCACGCACCTGCACTTCGACCACGCCGGGGGCCTGCCGCTCATCCCGGCGGCCGTCCCGCTCGTGATCCAGCGGCGCGAGTGGGATGCGGCGTACGACCGCGCCGCGGTGGAGCGCAACTTCTTCCTCCCGCGCGACTACAGCGGCGTCGACGAGCGCCGCCTCGTCCTCGTCGACGGCGATCACGACCTCCTCGGCGACGGCTCGATCGAGCTGCTGCTGACGCCCGGCCACACTCCCGGCCACCAGTCGGTGCGCATCGGCGACCTCGTGATCGGGGCCGACGTGGCGCTGTTCGCCGGCGGGCTGGACGACCACCGCTTCCCGCTCTTCGGCGATGACCACGAGCAGCAGCGACGGTCGGCCGAGCGGCTGCGGGGTCTGCGCGACGCGGGCCTCACGGTGCTCCCCGGCCACGATCCCGGCGTCCTGCGCCCCGGGCCGGTCACCGCCTGACCGTCGGCCGGAGCTCAGCGACCGTCCCGCTCGCGCGTCGGCCGTTCGTCCTCGGGCGGTTCCTCGCCGGGGCCGCCGCGCCAGCTCATCGGCGGGCCGGGGTCATTGCCCCAGTGCCCCTCGCTCAGGTCGTGCTCGATCGCGCGCTCGGTGCGCGCGAGGTCTGCTCCGAGGTCGTCCAGCTCGCGCTCGAGCTGGTGCTCCTCGGCCTCCATCGCCTCCTCCTCCCTGCGGATCGCGAAGCGCTGGCGATCCTCCGCGTCGCGCGCCTGCGCATGCGCCTGCTCCCGCGCCTGCTCGCGCGCTCGATCGTCGCCGTCCATGACGTCATGGTGACCCCTGCCCACGCGTCGCGCAATCGGGACGACCCAGCGCGGAGCCGCGTTCGGCTCACGCGCTCGTTCACGGAGCTCACGCGAGCGTCGCCTCGGCCGGCGCCCGCACGGGCGCTACGGTGGCGCCATGTCGCCCGCACCCGCCCGTGTCGCCCTCTTCGGCTTCGGCCTCGCCGGCCGCGTCTTCCACGCGCCCCTGATCGCGGCCGAGCCCGGGCTCGAGCTCGCCGTCGTCGTCACCCGCGATGATCAGCGCCGCGCCCAGGTCGGCGCCGCATACCCGGCCGCCGAGGTGGTCGACGGTCCCGAAGCGGTGTGGGAGCGCGCCCCCGATCTCGACCTCGTCGTGGTCGCGACGCCCAACCGCGCGCACGTGCCGCTGGCCCGGGGCGCGTTGGACGCCGGGCTCGCCGTCGTGGTCGACAAGCCGCTCGCATCGGACGCCGGCGCCGCGCGCGAGCTCGTCGAGCATGCAGAGGCGAGCGGGCACATGCTCACCGTGTTCCAGAACCGCCGCTGGGACGGCGACTTCCTGACGCTGCGCGGCGTGCTGGACGCCGGCGGGCTCGGGGCCGTGCTGCGCTTCGAGAGCCGGTTCGACCGCTGGCGCCCCGACGCCGAGGGCGCGTGGCGCGAGACGGAGGCCCCCGGCGACGGCGGCGGGCTGCTGCTCGACCTCGGCAGCCACCTCGCCGACCAGGCGGTGCAGCTGTTCGGGCCCGTCGCGCGCGTCTACGCCGAGCTCGACGTGCGCCGCTCCGGCACCGCGGCCGACGACGACGTCTTCGTCGCGCTCGAGCACGCGGGCGGCGTGCGCTCGCACCTGGGGATGAGCGCCCTCGCCGCGCAGACCCCGCCGCGGATGCGCGTCCTCGGCGACGCGGCCGCGTTCGTGAAGTACGGGCTCGACGCCCAGGAGGCCCAGCTCGACGCCGGCCTGCTGCCGGGCGACGCCGGCTGGGGCGAGGATCCGCAGCCGAACTGGGCGACGCTGGGAAGCGACGCCGACGCGAAGCCCGTCCCGACGCTCCCCGGCGCCTACGAGCGGTTCTACGCAGGCGTCGCCGAGGCGCTGCGCGACGGGACGGCGCCACCCGTCGACCCGTGGGACGCGGTCCGCGTCCTGGAGGTGCTCGATGCCGCGCGGCGCTCCTCACAGGAGCGACGCGTCGTCGAGCTGGGGTGATTGCCGGCGGCGCCCCGGGGCGCGAGACTGCGGTGCATGTGCTTCGCCCATGACGCCCGGCCGCCCGAGCTCCCGGCCGATCTGCGCCTGCCGCCGCTGGCCGGCGGCGCGCCGAGCGAGCGCATCGCGGTCACCTCGAGCGACGGGACGCGGTTCTCCGCGTACGTGGCTGAGACGCGCGCCGACGGCCCCGCGCGGGCGCGCGTCCTGATCTTCCCGGACGTTCGCGGGCTGTACCCGTTCTACGAGGAGCTCGCCGACCGATTCGCGCAGGCCGGGCATCCCGCCGTCGCACTCGACTACTTCGGCCGCACGGCCGGGCTCGGTCCGCGCGACGACACGTTCGAGTACATGCCGCACGTGCTGCAGACGCGTGTCGAGCAGGTCGAGCAGGACGCCGTGGCCGCGCTCGCCGCACTCGAGCAGCGCGTCGGGCCCGGGCCGCGCGCGACCGTCGGCTTCTGCTTCGGCGGGCTGCACTCCTTCCTGACCGGGATCACGGGCGCGCTCGGCGTCGCGCGCGTCGTCGGGTTCTACGGCGCGCTGTCCGGCCAGCGCTTCGGCTTCCCGTCCGTCAAGGACGAGGCGGTGCGCATGCGGGTCCCCGTGCTCGGGCTGTTCGGCGGCGAGGACGCGGCGATCCCGCCCGAGCAGGTCGCACAGTTCGCCGCGAGCCTCGACGCCGCCGGTGTCGAGCACGAGGTCGTCACCTACCCCGGAGCGCCGCACTCGTTCTTCGACCGCTCGTTCGCCGAGCACGCCGAGGCCTGCGAGGACGCCTGGCGCCGCACGATCGGGTTCCTCGCCGCCGGCTGACGCCCACGGCTGAGCGCCACCCGTCGCAGCACGTAGTCTGGGCTGTTGTGACGCTGCATCCCCTCGCCACGCACTTCTCGACGGTCGCCGAGGCCTACGAGCGCGGCCGCCGCGAGTACGCGCCGGCCGTCATCGGCGCGCTCGCCGCGGAGCTCGGGCTTGCACACGGCGCGCGGGTGCTGGACCTGGCCGCCGGGACGGGGAAGCTCACGCGGGCGCTGCTGGCGCAGGGCTTCGACGTCGTCGCGGTCGAGCCACTGGGACCGTTCCGCGACGTCCTGGTCGAGAGCATCGGCGCCGAGCGCGTGCGCGATGGCGTCGCCGAGGCGATCCCGCTCGCGGACGGCGCGGTCGACGCGGTGACGGTCGCCGACGCGTTCCACTGGTTCGATCAGGCGCAGGCGCTGTCGGAGGTCCGGCGCGTGCTGCGCCCCGGCGGGGGCCTGGCGCTGCTGTCGACGGTGCCCGACTGGACCGGGTGCTCGTGGGCGCACGAGGTCGGCGCGCTGATGCAGCGCCTGCGCCCGGAGCACCCCCACTTCGACGGGCCGCCGTGGCAGGAGACGGTGCGCGCGGCGGGCGGCTTCGCGGCCCCGCGGGAGATCCGCGTGACGACCTCGCAGCCGGCCCAACCCGAGCGGATGGTCGACTATCTCTCCTCGATGAGCTGGGTGGCCGCGATGCCCGACGCCCAGCGCGCCGACACGCTGGCGCAGGTCGCCGCGCTGGTCGACGCGGGCGAGACGCCCGCCGAGCTGCCCGTCCATGTCGTGATCGGCCTCACCGCCCGCGACTGACCTCCGCCGGAGGGCCATGGGCGCCGATGTGCTTCTCCCCTGAGGCCGACTTCACCGCGGCCGCCGTCGTCGGCGTCGTCGGCGTCGCGACGCTGCGCCTGGTCCGCGAGCCGCGCGACCTGCTGATCGCCGCCCTCCCGCTGCTGTTCGCCCTGCACCAGTTCGCCGAGGGCTTCGTCTGGCTCGGGCTGCGCGGCCAGGTCGCCAGCGGGCTCGGCGACGGAGCGCGCGACGCGTACGTCGTCTACGCCCACGCTGTGCTGCCGGTGATCGTGCCGCTCGGCCTGTACCTGATCGAGTCCAGCCTCAGGCACCGCCGCTGGATGTTGCCGTTCGTCGCGCTGGGCGCCGTCGTCGGCGCCTACCTGATGTGGCAGGTCACGCAGTACCCGGTCTCCGCCCACGAGCGCGCGCACTGTCTCGTCTACGGAACGCATACGCCGCTCGGCCTCCAGTCCGCCGTCGCCTACGTGATCGCCACGTGCGTCCCGGCGCTGCTCTCCAGCCGGCGCTACCTGCGCTGGTTCGGTGTGGCCAACGTCGTCGGCGTCGCGATCGCGGTCGGCCTGCGCCAGGAGGCCTTCGCGTCGGTGTGGTGCATCTACGCCGCGCTCGTGAGCTTCCTCATCCTCGAGCACTTCCGCCGGCAGCGGCGCAGCGAGGTGGCGCCGCCGCAGGCGCGAGGGCCCACGCCGGCCTACCCCTGAGGGCGCCGGCGCGGGCGCCCGCTACTCAGGTCTTGTGGTGACCGGTCGCACGCGCGACGAGCCCCACGAACGGCAGCAGGATCATCACGCCGATGATCGCGCCGATCACTCCGCCGAAGTCGAACACGGCGGAGTCGCCGATGCCGAGCCAGACGGTGAAGATGAGGTAGCCGAGCAGCGCACCGGCGAGGCCCAGGCAGAGCGAGAAGAACCAGGACTTCGGCCCGCTGAGCCCGCTCCACATGTCGGGGACGAGCAGGCGGCCGACGCTTCCGGCGACGAGGCCGAGCAGGAGTGCACCGATCATGGGTCTCACCTTCCGTTGGGGTTGACCAATTGTCACAAGAACGGGCGCCGCGGGTCAGCCGGCCTGCAGCGTGAACCCGTCCGGGTCGCGCAGCCGCGCGCGCAGTGCCGCAGCACCGAGCACGCCGAGGGCGAGCGGGAGCCAGAAGAGGATCAGCCGGTAGGCGAGCACGGCGGCGGTCGTCGCAGCGGCAGGCGCGCCGTAGGCGACCAGCGTCGCGACGAGCCCGAGGTCGATCCCGCCGATGCCGCCGGGCAGCGGCAGCGCTCCGCCGAGCTGCCCGATCAGGTAGCCCATCAGGATCACGGTGACGGGCGGCGCGTCGCCCACGGCGTGGTAGGTCGCCCACAGCACGGCGTTGTCGAAGGCCCAGTAGCCGACGGCGCCCGCGAGCAGCGCCGGTGACGGGCGGCGCGCCACCGCGAGCGCCTCACGCCCGCCGTCGACGAGCGCACGGCGCACGACGGCGACCGCGCGCGTCAGCCCCGGCGCATCGCCGGGCGGCGTCTCGCCCGGGCCGACGCGCGGAGCGAGCACGACCGCCACGATCACGATGCCCGCGAGCAGCGCGGGCAGGACGGTGAGCCACCACGGCTGGGCGGGCGAGAGCACCCCGATCGCCAGCAGGATGCCGAACACCACCACCGCGACGAAGTTCACGCCGCTCTTGAGCACGAAGAACGCGACCGAGCGACGCCCCACGTCCTCGGCCGGCATGCCACCGCGGTGCAGCACCCAGCCCCCCACCGCGAGCCCGGCGGCGCCGCTCGTCGGCACGAGCGCCCCGACGCCCAGCTCGGCGGCGCTCAGCTCCGCGCTGAGGCGCCAGGACATCCGCGGGCAGAACACCGGGCGGAACATGAGGACGTACGACGCGCACGACAGCGCCTCCAGCGCGACGCCCGCGACGATCCACGCCGGGGCCGCCCCGCTGAGGCGCCGGCGCACCTCGCCGAGGCCGGGCGCCAGCACCGCGATCAGCACGAGCGCTCCGAGCGCGGCCGCGATCGGCACTGCGCGGCGCGTGAGCGTCGAGCCGCGAAGCTCCTCGGGAAGGTCGTCGTCCTCGCGCACCGGTGGGCTCATCGTCCCGTGCCGCCACGCCCGGCGCCAGCGACTCCGTCTAGAGCGGGCTCCCGACGAGCTGCACGTGATCGGCCTCGGCCGGGCCCGGGAACGGCCGCTCGAGGCCGAACTGCTCGAGTGTTCCCTCGGGAACGCCCTCGATGCCCGGGGTGTCCGACGCCTGGCCGCGCGTGTGCGGATCGTTGGCGAAGCCGCCGACCTCGACGGAGTGCGCGGGCGAGCGGTAGCCGGAGATCCCGATCAGGTGCAGGTGCAGCGCCCGGCCCAGCCTGTCCAGGCGCGCAGCGATCGCCGGCTCGTCCCCCACGCTGTAGTTCGTTCCCGGCGCCTGGAAGAAGCCGAACGAACCGCCGTGCGGCGCGAACGACCCGGTGATCGGCGGCGCCCCCGTGGCACTGCCCGTGCCGTAGCCCACGTTGCCGGTGGCGGCGGCCTCGCGCGCCTGGATCTGCGCCAGCTGCTGCTGCAGGCCGTGCTGGCGCGCCGACAGCCCGCGCAGCACGGCGGCCTTGCGGTCCCGCGCGCGCACGAAGACGAGCTGGTGGCCGACGATCTGCAGCTTCAGGCGGGCCACCTCGTCACGCTGGACGAGCTGGGCGTCGGCGATGCGCTGCTGGCGCGCCTCGAGCACCGCCAGCCGCGCGGCCTGCGCCTTCACCGCGCGCTGCTGGGCCAGGGCGCGATCGGTGATGCCGGCGTTCTGGCGCGCAATCAGCTTCATGCCGTCGACACGGTCCAGCAGTGCCGCGAAGCCGTCGGCGTTCAGCACGACGGAGACGAGGTTCGGCTGCGGCGTCTCGTAGGCGGCCACGAGCTGCTCGGCGACGACGCGCTTGTCGGTCGCGAGCTGCCCGCGGAGCGTCACCAGGCGCGCCCGCGCGCCGCGCAGCTGGCCCTGCAGGCTGCTGAGCAGGCCGCGCTCGGCGTCGAGGCTCGACTGAATGCCGGCGAGCCGGGTCTGGAGATCGTCGATCCGCGCCTGGTAGCTGCGGACGCGGCTGCTGTCGGCCCGGATCGCGTCCTGCAGGCGGCGCTGCCGCGCCTGGCCCGCCGCGATCCTGCTCTGCAGGTCGGCGTGCGCGCCGCCGGCGCCCGCGATACCCGAGACGAGCACCGCGAGGGCGCATGCGCAGATCAGGCGGCGTCGCGAGCTGGAGCGTGGCATGGCGGAGCGGCGTGAGGACGGACGAGCGAATCCCGTACGGCAACCAGCACCGCGCCCGCCACACGCGTGGCCAAGCTAGCAGCGCCGCGGCGGCATTCGCGCAACTTGCCATCCAAGCGCCGGCGCGCCCGCTTTACCGTCACTTGGAGGACCAGCGCGTAGCGTCACGTGCCCACAAGTCCGCTCGATCAGACCGATGCCGCAGCCCGCCACCCAGCCTGGACCGCCGTCGCGCCGCGCGTCGCCGATGGTCGCCGCGGCCCGCCGGCGCGCCGATCGAGCCAAGCTGGTCGTCGCGGTCGCGGCGGTGATCCTCTTCACCGCCGGGCTAGGGCTGGCGCGCCGCTCCTACGCGAGCCATCCCAAGCACCGCGCCCAGCCGCTGGCGGCGCCCCCGCGCTTCGAGTCGATCGTCCAGCAGGACAGCGTCGGGGTCGTGGCGCCCGCCCAGGCGCCCCAGAGCGCGCAGACGAGCACCTCGTGAGGGTCGCCGCGTGCATCTGACCTCGAGCCCGGTGGACTGGTACGCCGCGCGCGCCGGCGGGGTCGTCGCCTACGTCCTGCTGACGATCGTCGTCGTGCTCGGGACCACGATGGCCAGCGGTACGCGCAACCGGCGCTGGCCGCGCTTCGCGCTGCAGGACGTTCATCGCTTCGCCGGTCTCCTGACCGGGACGTTCCTCGTCGTCCACATCGCCGCGATCGCGATCGACTCCTACCTGCCGTTCACGCTCGGCTCGATCCTGATCCCGTTCACGAGCAGCTACCGCCCGGCCTTCGTCGGCCTGGGTGTCGTCGGCGCCGAGTTGCTGGTGGCGCTGGCGATCACCAACCGGCTGCGCGATCGCCTCCCCTACGAGATCTGGCGCCGGCTGCACTACCTGAACTTCGCCGTCTGGGCCGGGGCGACGATCCACGGCATCGGCGCGGGGACGGACCGCAGCCGCACCTGGCTGCTGGCGATCGAGGCCACGTGCGTCTTCGCCGTGCTGACCGCGGTCGGCTGGCGCGTCCTGCAGGCGCGCGATGCCGCCCGCCCGCGTTCGATCGGCGCCGTCGCCGCCGGCGCGGCGGCGGTGAGCGTGGCGCTCGTGGCCGTCGCGCTCGGCCCGCTGGCCTTCCACCCGCGGCCGTGGAACGCCGGCACGTTCTCCGACGCCCTCGACGGCCAGATCCTCAGCCAGGCGGGGACGACGCGCGGGATCGTGTCGATGGCCGGCCAGGGGACGGGGACGCAGCGCGTGCTCGTGCGCGCCGACCTGCTGGTCGGCGTCCAGCAGCTGGTCGACACCGAGTTCCAGATGGAGTACCTGCCGAGCGGCGCCGCCTGCCGCGGCCGCGTCCAGCGGATCGATCCGAACGGCCTCGGCTTCCGCGCACGCTGCCGCATGACGGACGGGCGCACGCGCTCGATCCACGCGCGCTGGGACTCCGCCGACGGCGGTGTGCTCAGCGGCGGCGTGATCGAATCCCGGGCGCGCACCTGAGGCTCAGACCGTGGCCGCGCCGAGCAGACTCGGGAGCGCGACGACGTCGAGGCTGTCGCGCAGCGCATCACGTTCGCCGAAGAGGTCCCCTGCACCCGGCCCGCCCAGCGCGACCAGCACGTCGAGCGCGACCAGGATCTCGTAGGGCTCCCCGCGCTCGCGCGCCGCCTCCAGCGCCTCGCGCAGCGCCGCCGCCGCACCGTCGCGATCGCCGATCCGCGCCAGCGCCGCGCCACGGATGCGCAGCAACAGCGGGCGCGCAGCGCCGCGCTCGCGGTCGGCGAGCTGGCGGTCGGCCCCGGCCAGCGCGTCCCGCGGGCGGCCGCTGAGCAGTTCCGCCTCGGCGAGGTAGGCCTCCGCGAGCGCGGCGTCTCCGGCGGCGTCGAGGTCGCGGAAGTCGCGGATCGCGATCCGGATCAGCTCGATCCCCTCGGCGGCGCGGCCGTCGCGCACCGCCAGCCGGCCGAGCAGCGCAGAGGTGAAGGCGACGCCGGCGTCGTCCTCGGTCCCGCGCCAGACCCGCCGCGCGCGGCGCAGGCGCACCTCGGCGTCGGCGTAGTCGCCCTGGTCGGAACGGAGCTCGCCGATGTTGCAGTCGCCGTAGGCCGCGGCCCACGCGTCGCCGGCGCGCTCGCTGGTCTCGGCCGCGCGGGCGTAGAGCTCCGCCGCGCGTGCCCAGTGGCCCTCCCAGTAGGCGAACATGCCGAGGTTGTTCAGCACGACGGACTGACGCTCGAGATCGCCGACGCGCTCGTAGGTCTCCAGCGCGCGCTCGGAGCGCACGGCCTCCTCGCGGCGCCCCAGCTCGAACAGCACCCAGTCGAGCATGAACCCGGCGCGGGCCTCCAGCACGTCGTCGCCCGCCTGAGCCGCGGCGGCGAGTCCCTCGCCGAACAGGCGGGCGGCCTCCGCGGCTCGGCCCTGCTGGCGACGCACCGAGCCGAGCGTCGTGATCAGCCGGGCGCGCTCGGCGGCCGCCTCAGGGCCCTCGATCCCGTCGAGCTCGCGCAGGCCGCGCCGCGCCCAGCGGACCGCCGCGCGCGTGCGCCCGACGCGCTCGTTCACGCGCGCATTGCGGTGCATCAGCCCGGCCGAGCGCACCCGGTCCTCGGGCAGCAGTGTGCGCGCACGGCGGAAGGCGTCGACGGCCTGGCGCACCTCACCGGTGCGCGTGTATGCCTCGCCGAGCGACTCCCAGACTCCGGCCAGCTCGCCGGAGTCGAGCTCCAGGCTGCGCGCGGCCTCCAGCGCGCGGCGGTAGAGGCTGGCGGCCGACGCGTAGGCGAAGCGCTCCTCCGCCCGCAACGCGGCCGTGCGCGCGTATCCCCACGCGCGCTCGTGCTCCCCGGCGAGGAAGAAGTGCAGTGACAGCAGACCGCCGACCTCGCCGAGCATGTCGGCGTACTCGCGCTCCATGCGCGTCCCGACCTTGCCGTGCAGCACGCGTCGCAGCCGGTAGGGCAGCCCGTCGTAGGCGGCGTCGCGGACGACGGAGCGGCGGAAGCGCAGGTACCCGTCGCCGTCCTCCTGGAAGAAGGGCCGCAGCCGCCGCCAGGTGTCCTCACCCGGCAGCGAGACGTCGGCGTCGAGCACATCGGCGAGGAACCGCGGGTGGAAGCTGATCCCGAGGATCGCCGCACGGCGCACGATCGTGCGGTCGGCGGGCGCGAGCCGGTCGATCCGCGCCATCGCGGCGGCGTCGATCGTCTCCGGGAGCTGCTCGTCGCCTGCCGCCGCAGCCTGCAGCAGATCGCGCAGGAACTGCGGGTTGCCGCCGCTGCGCTCGACCGCGAGCCCGAGCAGGTGCGGGGCGATCGGCTCGGCGTCGGTCATCGCCTCGGCCAGCGTGTGCAGGTCGGCGGGCTCGAGCGGGCCGGGCGTGAGCCGGATGATCCCGCGCCCGGCGGGGGCGATGAAGCCGCCGGCCTCGACCTCGCGGCGCGTGACGACCACGAGCCAGGGAACCGTCTCGATCTCACGCGTGATCGCGGCCAGGAGGTCCGCCGAGGCCTCGTCGATGTGCTGGCCGCCGGAGATCACGACGAGCGTGGGCCCGGACGTCAGCGCGCGCAGGAAGAGGATCATCGCCTCGTGCAGGCGCGCGCGCCGGAACTCGGGTGCGAGCGCCTCGACCTCGGGCGTCGTCGGCGGGTCGACGTCGAGCGACAGCGCCAGCAGCGGCATCCACGGACTCACCGCGGGCGCCTGCTCCTCTATGCACTCGGCCAGCCTGGCGAGGACGACCGCGTCGCTGTCCTCCCAGCCCACGCCGATGACCTCGCGCAGCAGCTCGCGCCAGAGGATGTAGGGCGTCGTCGCCGTGAACGCCTCGCCCGTCGCGCGCAGCACCGGGAGGTCGGCGGCGCGCTGCAGCAGCTCGGCCGTCAGCCGCGACTTGCCGATGCCCGGCTCGCCCACTATCTCGACCAGGCGCCCGGCCCCCGCGCGCGTGGACGCGAGCGCCTCGGTGAGCGTCTCGAGCTCGCGCTCGCGCCCGACGATCGGCAGCCGCGCGTCGAGGCGCTCGCGGGCACCCTGCGGGCGCCCGACCGACCAGGCCGGCACCGGCTTGGTCTTCCCCTTGACGCGGAAGGGCTCGAGCTCGGTCGTCTCGAAGCGCGTCGCCGAGCGCTCGAGCACGCCGGCCGTCGCGTAGATCTCGCCGGGCGGGGCCTTGGACATCACGCGCGCCGCGAGGTTCACCGCGTCGCCCATGACCGTGTAGGTGCGCCGGTATGCCGGGCCGATGTCGCCGGCGAACACGTTGCCGCGATTGACGCCGATGCGCAGCGGGACGCCGACCTGCGCGTCGGCGATCGCGCGCAGCGCCAGCAGCATGCGCTGCTCGTCGTCGCCGATCGCGCGCGGCGCTCCGGCAGTGAGCAGGATCTTGCCGCCATCGTCGTCGGCGTCGGTGCCCAGGAAGCAGACCTCGTGCTCGTCGGCGGCGCGCTGCGCAGTGGCGACCAGCGCCTCCAGCACCTCGGCGGCCGCCTGCGCACCCGTGCGCGAGATCAGCTCATCGGTGCCCTCGAAGCGCACGAACGCGATCGCCACGTTGCGGTGTTCCGGGTGCCCCTGCCCCCAGAGCGCGTGCTCGCGGACCATCGTCGACAGGCAGCCTGAGACCTGCTCGAGGGCGGGCTCCTCGAGCGTCGCCTCCTGCGCCCGCGCGATCAAGGGCGGCGTGCCGGCGAGCAGGACGCCGTCGCCCTTGGCGGCGCCGCGCAGGCGCGCCGGGAGCGCGGCGGCGGTCGCGGGGCTGAGAACCACGTCGCCCGCGTCGGCCGCCTTCTCCATCCGCACCGTGGTCGAGAATCCCTCGCCGGCGAGCAGCAGCTCGCGATGTGACTCGCCGACGACGAACAGGTGGAACGTGCCGGTGTGAATCCCCTGGGAGATGCGCAGCGTCACGCGGCCCGCCGACGTCTCGAGCCGGCCGACGCGCCGCAGCGTGGCGCGCATCCCCGCGGCGGCCTGCACCGCGCGCGCGACGTGGTCGTCGCCCTCGAACAGCAGCAGCAGCGCGTCGCCCCCGAACTTCAGCAGGCTCCCCCCGTTGTCGTAGGCGACCGAGAGCAGGGTGCTGAGCGAGCTGCCGATCGTCTCGGTCAGCTCCTCGGAGCCCTCGCGCCCCTGGCGCGCGAGGCGTTCGGAGAGCGCCGTGAAGCCCGAGATATCGGCGAAGACGACGGTGCCCTCGATCGTGCGCACGCGCTCGTCCGGGGATCGGGCGAGATGGCGGAGCAGAACCCGGGGGACGTAGGGGTCCAGGCGCCGGTCTCGCCAGATGGCTGCCGGGCTCACCGCCATGGCTGCAAGCCTACGGGTCACGCGCGCGCGGCGATCAGGGCGTCGGCGGCCTGCAGGCAGCGGGGATTCCCGGTGATCGTGGCGATGAAGTCCCGTGCCTGCACCGCCTGCTCGATCAGGACCGCCCGCGCGGATCGAGCAGGCTGCCGAGCTGGCGCCCGGACGGCCACAGCGACGTGATCGTCGCGCCACCGTCAGGGTTGCGGACGCGGCTCTGGACGCAGGGCGGGCCCGCGTGCAGGACGAGCGGCCCGTCGATGTACGGCGTCGACGGATCGTCAAGGCGCGCCGGCGCGCCGCAGTCGGGCAGCAGCCCCTTGTACTCCGGCGCCGGGTACGGGCCCGGGACGTACTGCGCGTTGACCTGGAGCGGCGTGAACAGCCGCACCGCGAACTTGTACGGCGCGCCGAAGCAGTCCTGCAGGAAGTAGATGTCGTCGGCATCACCGTCGTCGTGCGGCATGAACGGCGTCAGCGCGCTCTTGGGGAGCGTGGTTGCGAGGGTCTTCTGGCGATCGAGCGCGTTGTAGTCCACCGCGATCACGTCCTGCACCGACGTGACCTCGGTGTAGAGGGCGCAGTCGAGGCCGCCACCGTTGCCGAGCGACAGCGTCAGGGTGCCGGTGTCCGTGTCGGTGGTCGGGCCCTCGATCGCCGTGACCTTCACGTTCGACCCCGCGGTGCCGAGCGGGAGCGTGCCCGAGCACGTGACGTCCTCGGCGCACGCGACCGTCAGGCCGGCGATGGTGAACGACCCCGAGGTGACGGGCGGGGCGATCGGCGCCGTGGTGATCGGCGGCGTGACCGCGCTCGAGGCGACGAACGCGTAGGTGCCCTGCTTGTCGATCGACAGGTCGTTGAAGGTCGCGACCCCGCCGGAGGCGTTCCTGGTGGTCGTCCCCGAGAGCGTCCCGGCGCCGCCGTCCGGGATGCCGGTGGCGAGCGCCATCGTGATCGGCACGCCGGAGCTCGTGGCGCGCTGGTTGTCGCCGCCGAGGATCTCGACCTGCACCGGCGGGCCGGTCGGGTCGTTGGCCGCGCCGGTGATGACCGCGCCCGCGTTCGCCGCGGCGGGCGGGGTGATGAAGTGCAGCGCGCACGCGCCGGTGATCGACGTCGCCAGCGAGCTCGAGGACGGGTCGAGCGCGAAGTCCGACGGGCCGCTGAAGTCCGCCGAGGCCTTCGCCACCGGAGTGGCCCACGTCAGCCCCTGCGCGGTGCATGCCGCCGCGACGCGGATCGTCGCCTGCGCCGAGTCGCCGCGCGCGAGCCCGAGGCCCCGGAGCTGCACCGTGCCGCCCGACACGGCGACGGTGCCGGCCGAGGACGACGCGCTGACGACGCTCAGCCCCGCCGGCACCGCGATGTCGGCCGAGCCGAGCGTCCGCCCGCCCGTCCGATTGAGGACGGTGACCGCGAGGTCGGCGCGCTGGCCGGCCGCGATCGCCGCCGGGACGGTGGTGCCGGGCCCGGCGACCGAGGACGAGAAGGTCGAGGACTCGACCAGGAACTGGCTGGAGGTCGCAGCCGAGGCGTCGCCGCTGGTCGCCTGCAGGCTGTAGCCGGTGCCCGGCTGGGCGATCGACAGGTCCCCGAACGAGGCCGTGCCGTTCACCGCCGCGACGGTCGCGGTCCCGGCGAGCGTCGCGCTCGGCCCGGAGGCGAGCGCGACCGTGACGCTCGTCGTCGAGCCGGTGTCGAGGTCGCCCGTCCCGTCGAGGAGCTGGACGGTGACCGGACCCGCGCCCGGCTGGTAGTCGGCACCCGAGATCACCGCCTGCGGATCGGCGTCATGCGGCTGTGTGCCGAAGCGCAGCGAGCAACCGCCGGTCGCGTTCGTCCGCAGGTCCGACGAGCCGCCCTCGACGGCGAACTCGGCGCTGGGCGAGAAGTCGGCCGAGGAGCGCACGGTCGGCGTCGGCCAGGTCAGCGACCGGCCGGCCGGCGTGCAGGCGGCTGCCACGGTGAGTTCGAACGACGCCGACGCGCCGGGAGCAAGCCCCAGCGAGCGCAGCTGCAGCGCGTTCCCGGACGGCGTCGCGGTTCCACTGGTGCCGGCGGAGGGGGAGGCGCCGGTGAGCTGGAGGCCGGCCGGGAGCACGAGGTCGGCCGACCCGAGGTTCCGCCCACCGGTCCGGTTTGTGACGACGGCCCTGAGCGTGGCCGACGCGCCGCTCGGCAGCGCGGCGGGCGTCGAGCCGTCCGCATCGGAGACGACGACGCTCGCGCTCGAGGCCTCGACGAGGAACGGCGCGGAGGTCGCGCCGAGGGCGTCGGCCGCGCCGGCGGTCAGCGTGTAGCCGGACCCGCGCTTGTCGATCGAGATGCCCGGGAAGCTCGCGCGCCCGGCGACGGCCTGGACGATCGCGGTCCCGGCGAGCAGCCCGCCGGAGGGGTTGGAGCCGATCTGGAGCTGGACCGTCGTCGTCGAGGACGTGACACGGTTGTCGTCGGCATCACGTACCTCGACGGTCACGGGCTGCCCGGACGGGTCATAGGCGGCGCTGGTGATCGCCGCTCCGGGGTCGGCGGCCGCCGGCGGCGCGATGAACACCAGCGAGCAGGCGCCGGTCACCGCGGTGCCGAGCGCGGACAGGCCGGACAGCGTGAACGCGACCGGCCCGAGGAAGTCGGCCGAGGCGCGGGCCACCGGTGCCGGCCAGGTGAGCGACTGCGCGGCGTTCGCACACGGTGCGCTCGCCGTCACAGTGACCGTCACGGAAGCACCGGGGGCGAGCGCCAAGCTGCGCAGCTGGACCGTGTTGCCCACGACGCTCGCCGTCCCCACAGGCGTGGTCGCACCGACGAGGGCCAGGCCGACGGGCAGCGCGAGGTCGGAGGAGCCCAGCGTGCGTCCGCCCGAGAGGTTCGTGTAGGTGACCTTGAACGACGCCTGCTCACCGGTCCCGACCTTCGCGGGCGTCGTGCCGTCCTGGTTGGTGACCGCGACGGCGAAGGTCGACGGCTGGACCCTGAATGTCGTGGAGGTGGCCGACGTGGCCCCGCTGCTCGTGGCGGTGAGCGTGTATCCCGTGCCGGGCTGGCTCACCGAGATGCCCGGGAAGCTCGCGACGCCGTTCGTCACGGCGGCGCTCGACGTGCCCGAAAGCGCCGCGCCTGCCGTGCCGGCCCCGAGCCCGAGCCCGAGCCCGAGGGTAATCGTCGCGCCGACGCACTTCACCCGCTGCCCGGTGCTGTCGACGATCTCGACACCGACAGGCGGACCCGCCGGGTCGTAGGCCGTGCCGGTGATCGCCAGGCCCGGCTCGGCATCCGCCGGCTGGGTCGTGAAGCGCAGCAGGCAGCGCGCGTTGACGACGGTCCGCAGCTCGCTCGAGGACGACGTGAACGCGAAGTCGTTGCCGGTGCCGTTGAAGTCGTTGGACTGCTTGGCCGCAGGCGTCGGCCAGGTGTAGGTCTTCGGCGCGCATGAGCCGACGACGGAGGACGCCGGTGCCATGAGAGTGATCGTCACAGCCACCGCCGCGCCGGGAGCGGCGGCGATGCTGCGGAGCTTCACGATGCCCCCGCTGACTGTGGCGGTGCCGTCGGGAACCGCGGCCGCGGTCACCACGAAGCCGCTCGGTGGCGTGATGTTCGCCGAGCCGAGCGTCTGCGTCGAGCTGAGGTTGCGGACCGTCGCCGTGACCGTGCCCGACTGGCCGGCGGCGAGCGTCGCCGGGACGGCACCGGCGGGCCCGGCGATGGTCACCGCAAAGGGCTTCGTGTTCCCGCCCGAGCCGGCGAGCGACGCGGGGGCGAGCACCAGCATGAGGATCAGCGCGGCGGCGAAGCCGACGCCGGCGCGTGTGATTCGGCCCGGCGTTCGC
>CAWEJY010000004.1:0-268578 GCA_963809525.1 uncultured Solirubrobacteraceae bacterium
GACGCGGGGCGGAGATCGTCGCCTGATGGCCGAGACCTTCGCCCTGCCCGACCTCGTGCGCCACGCGGGAGCGGTGATGACCAGTCGCTCAGGCCGCGAGGTGCCCGCCCACTACGGCTCTGCCGCCGGCGAGCTCGCGGTCCTCGTGCGCGGGGTGCGGGCTCGCCGTTCGGCCGGACCTGGTGAACCTGTCGATCGTCGGCGTCCAGCGGGCCTTGGACCAGCTCGTCACGAAGGCTCTGGGGCATGGATTGGCGCCCGGCGGGGCCGTCTTCGAGGGGGGTGCGTGGTGGTGTCGCAGCGCCGACGACAGCGAGCTCGTTCTGCTCTGTCATCCCGGCACAGCCGATCGGCTCGTCCGGGCGCTCCGCCAGGAGATCACGCTCTTCGCGAATGTGGAGCTGCGCGATCGCTCGGAGATGCGGGTGATCATCAACCTGCTCGGCCCGAGGGCACGGTCGGTGCTGGACGCGCTGGGCGTGTTCGGCGCGGCGGGGGATCCCCGCGGTGAGCCCCGTTCGCCGTCACGTCCCTGCGCGGGAACCCTGTGCACTGGCTGCTGCAGGCCGACACTTCGGCGCTCGCCGTCGTGGATCGCAAGCACGCCGCCGCCGCATGGCAGGCTCTCGACGACGCAGGGCGTTCGCACGGCATCAGCTGCGTCGGCATCGAAGCGATCGATCGCTATCAGCTCGTCGCGCGGGCGACGCGCAGCCAGATCAGGTTGCTGTGACGTGAGCCGACCCCCTCTCCTCGGTCGCGGAGCATGACCGTCCACGGTGACGAGCCACCACGCGACGTCCCGCGCAGGGTGGTCACGGGCCATGCGATGGACGGTCGGTCCGTCTTCGTGTCGGACGCCCCGACGCCGACCAGCCGCGTCGTCGCCGGGGGCGCCGTCTTCCACGAGCTCTGGAACACCGAGGGGACGCCGGCGCCGATCGTGGCGGAAGAGGACGAGCCGACCCGCCGTCACGCGCTCGTCCCGCCGCCGCCGCGCGGATCCATCGTCCGGATCGTGGATCTTCCCCCGGGCGGGAGCTCGCCGATGCATCGCACCGAGACGATCGACTACGGGATCGTCCTCTCCGGCGAGGTGCATCTCGTCCTCGATGACGGGGAGACGCTCCTGCGCGCCGGAGACGTCGTCGTCCAGCGCGGCACGGATCACCTGTGGGCCAACCGGGGTGCCGGGCCGGCGAGGATGCTCTTCGTCCTCTTCGAGGGGATGTTCGCCGACGAGCTGCTGGAGATCCTCCCCGACGGAGCGACCGAGCGGTTGATGAGCGACGCGCCTCAGCCCGACTGAGGGGCGCCGGGCAGCACGGACGACCAGCCGCCGTCGACGACCAGGTTGGCACCGGTGATGTAGCCGGCCTCATCGCCGGCCAGGAACACGGCCGCGCCGATGACATCGTCCGGAGTGCCGAGCCGCCCCAGCGGGATCGCGGCCGCCACGGCCCGCATGGGGTGATCGGGGGCGAGCAGGTTCTCGCGGGAGCCCTCGGTGGCGATCATTCCGGGGCTGATGCAGTTGGCGCGGACGCCGTGGGGGGCGCCCTCGGCGGCCAGCTGCCGGGTCAGGGCGATCACGCCGCCCTTCGAAGCGGTGTGGGCCGCGCGGGCGTTGGTCAGTGACCCGCTGAGGCCCGCAGTCGAGCCGATCGTGATGATCGCGCCACGGGCGGCCTTCAGGTGCGGCCAGGCCTGCCGCGCAGCGAGGAATACCGAGTCCAGTTCGGCGGCCAGCGTGAAGCGCCAGTCTTCGAACGACTGCTCGTCGATGGGGGAGAAGCGGACCGCGCCGGCGTTGGCGTAGAGCACGTCGACGCGGCCGAAGCGCTCTACGGTCTCGCCCACCCAGCTGCGGACGGCGGTCTCACTCGTCACGTCGACGGTGTGCGCGCTGCCCCGCCCGCCCGCCTGCTCCAGCGCCTTCAGTGTGGCCACGGTGCCCCCGCCGTCGAGATCGCACCCGGCGACGATGGCTCCCTCCGAAGCGAAACGCAGCGCGGCGGCGCGGCCCATTCCGCGCGCGGTGCCCGAGAGCAGTACGACCTTGTCTTGCAGGCGCTTGCTCATCGGGCGAGAGTGAGGCGCCCGGCGAACCCGGGCGCCTCCGCTCGGGGCCTCCTAGAACGACATCGTGCCCTTGTAGGTGAACTTGCCGTCGAGAGCAGGCCGGCGAACGTGCCGCCGCCCTTTGCGCTCTTGAACTTGCGGGTGCCGCCGGTGATCTTCCACGTCCCCTTGGCGTTGTTGGCTGCGCCGGTCGTACCGGGGCCGGTGATCTTGATCGTGCCGCCGTTGCACGTCCAGATTTGGAGGGTGTCGGGGATGACGAGCTTGCCGGTCATCGGGCACTTGCCGAGCGGCGGGTCGGTGATCGTGGCGTCGAGGGCGGCGCCGACCTGCTCGCCTGCGACCGTCGGGTTGACCTGGTAGGTCTTGGCCGACGCGATGCTCGCCATCGCGCGGCTGCCGACGGCGACGAGGGCTGGTCTGCGGACTTCCGTGCGATCGAAATCAGGCTTCCTCCTCTTTCTTTGGTGCGCGGCGCCGCACCATGCGTGTGGGGCTAGACGCGATCTCGCAGCCGCCGGTCGCGGCCGTAGCCGGCCACGACGAGCAGGATGAGCACGCCGAAGATGATCTGCTGGTCGGCCGGCTGTAGCCCTTGCCGACGAGGATGGTCGTGAGGACGGTGAGGATCAGCGCGCCGACGACCGTGTGCGTGTAGTCGCCGCGGGCGCCCATGAAGGTCGTCCCGCCGACGATCACGGCGGTCAGCCCGCTGAAGAGGTAGGGGTCGCCGATCGTCTGGTCGGCGCCCGGCGAAACCCGCGAGCAGCACGCCGACCAGCGCGGACGACGACGGCGCTCAGCGCGAAGACCGACGATCCACGACGCGCCGGGTGTTCACGAGCGCGAGCGCGGCCGCGCGCGGGTTCGCGCCGGTCGCGTAGAGGCGCGCGCCCGGCGACCGTGCGGTGCAGCCACGACGGCCGACGACGATCGCGACGACGCGCCCAGATGACGACGATCGGCGGGATCTGAGAGACCGAACGTGGTGCCGGTCGCCGTGGTGAGGTCGGTGAGGAACTGCGGGCGCGGTGCCGGTGAGGTGCCCCTGCGTCCACGCGACGGCGGCGCCGGCGCTCATCGCGCCCGACGCCGAGCGTCACGATCAGCGGCTGGATCTGCCAGCGGTGGCAGATCCAGCCGGTGAGGGCGCCAGCGACCGCGGCGACGGCGACCACGAACGCGATCGCCAGCGGCAGCGCGACCATCCGTGCGCAGCCGTAGAGCTGGCTGACGACGATCGCGCCCTCACGATGTGCCCCGGGACGACGAGGTCCAGGCCACCGAGGATCAGCACGAGCGTCTGCCCGGGCGCGGCCAGGCCGAGCAGCGCGGCGAGCACGAGCATCGAGTCGATCGACGTCTGCGGAGCTGAAGCCGTCGATGGTCGCCGCGCCGTAGACGAACAGCGCCGACCAGCGCGACGAGCTGCAGCACCGGCGCGCGCCGCTGCACCAGGCGAGCAGCGGTGACGCCGTGCTCATCCGCGGCCGCCGAGGGCCAGCAGCTTGGCGCGCACCGACGACACCCCGCGACGAGCATCGCGCCGTAGACGAAGCTTCAGCCAGGAGCTCGACACGTCGAGTGCGCCGAGCAGCGTCTGCATCAGGTAGATGCAGCAGGCGCCGAGCAGCGACGGGATCAGGCCACCGCGGCCGCCGCCGAGCTGCGTGCCGCCGAGGGCGACCGCGGCGAGCGCGATCAGCGTGTAGGGGCGAAGCCGGCGCTCTGGGTCGACTGCACGAGCGCCGTCAGCGCGACGCCGGCGACCGCCGCGAACGCGCCGCCGAGCGCGTAGGCCACGATCCGCGTCGCGCGGTACGTTGACGCCGGCGCTGAAGGCGGTGGCGTCGTTGCCCCCGACCGCGTAGAGGTTGCGGTGGAACGCGGTGCGGCGACAGCACGAACCAGATCACGAGCGGGGATCGCGATCAGCACCAGCGCGCCGGGAATCGGGCCGACGACCTTGTCGCCGAGGTCGGTCGTCCAGTTCCCGGCGACGGGCTCTTGGGGGTGGCGCCGATCTTCAGGCTGATGCCGGTCAGGACGAAGAACGTGCACAGCGTCGCGATCACGGGCTGGTAGCGGAAGACGGCGACCAGCACGCCGTTGATCGCGCCGATCACCGCGCCCGAGCGCGATCAGGATCGGGAGGTCGACCCAGACCGAGCCCTGGCCGCCGGCGAGCAACCACTCGATCAGCGACGTTGACGAGCACGCGAGCGGCCCGATCGAGATGTCCAGGCCGCCGCCACCAGACGATCGACGGCGTCGAGGCCATCGCGACGATCGCGAACGGCGCCAGCGTCGCCAGCTCGCTGGGCCAGTTGCCGGGCTTGCCGAAGTTGCGGCTCCGCGATCACGTTCGCGATCAGCAGCAGCAGCGCGAGCAGCGGCGGCGAACATGAAGTCGGGTGCGCAGCAGGCGCGTGACGTCAGGCACCGGCTCACTCCCGAAGAACGCCGCTACGAGCGCGCCGCGACAGCTCGCTCGCGCGGCAGCTTCGGCGACAGTTCCTGCTCGCGGAAGACCAGCACGCGGTCCATCAGCTCGACGTGCTCGTCGACCTCGGTCGAGAGCATCACGATCGCGACGCCCTGTCACCCGCGAGGTCCAGCAGCAGGCGTAGAGGTCGCGCTTGGCGCCGATGTCGACCCCGCGCGTCGGATCGTTGAGCAGCAGCAGCTTCGGGGCTCGGTCGCCAGCCAGCGCGCCATCACGACCTTCTGCTGGTTGCCGCCGGACAGCGTGGTGATCTGGTCTCTCCGGGTCGGCCAGCTTGATCCTCAGCCGCTCGACGTAGCCGCCAGCCGCCGCGCGTCGCGCTTCGGGACGAGCAGGCCCGCCCGGACGTGTCACGGCCGAGCGTGGCGATGCCGAAGTTCTCGCGGATCGACTTGGACTCGAAGAGCGACTCGGCGCGCCGCTCGCGCGGCACGTAGGCGAGACGCCGTCGCTCGGCCGTCCGCCAGAGGATTGCAGGAACGCGTCCTGCCCGTGGCCCTCGAGGCCGGCGAGTCCGACGAGCTCACCGGCGCGCAGCTCGAGCCCCGGCGACGCTCGAGCACGATCGGCCCGGCGTGCGCCGGGGCGCGTCGCTCGGCGCGCACTGCGCCGGTGCAGATGGTCGGCACCGGTCATGAGACGCACCAGCTCCTGGCGGTCGATGCCTGACCGCGCTCGAGCGTCGCGACTGTCTCGCCCGAGCGCATCACCGTGCAGCGATCACCGATCTCCGCTGATCTCGTCCATCCGGTGCGAGATGAAGACCACGCGACGTGCCGGCGGACGCGCGGCGCTGAGGACCGCGAAGAGGCGGTCGCGCGTCTCGACGTCCAGCGCGGACGTGGCCTCGTCAAGGATGAGGACCGACGGCTCGCGGACGAACGCGCGGGCCAGACAGCACGACCTGACGTTCGCTGAGAGCGACAGGCCCTCGACCGGGCGGTCGAGCGCTGGAGGCGCCTCGCCGAGCAGCGTCAGCGAGCATCTCCTCCGCGCGGCGGCGCTTCTCAGCCGGCTCGGGACTCGGGCCCGCACCACCCCGTCGACGCCCATCCAGACGTTCTCGAGCACCGATCGCGGTTCGACGACCAGCACCTCCTGGAACACGGTGGCGATGCCCGCACCGCGGATCGCTGCTCGGCGAGTCGAAGGTGCCGATCATCGTCGTGCCCCCGACCTCGAGCTCCCGGCGTCTGGGCGGTGGATGCCGGCCAGGATCTTCACGAGCGTGCTCTTGCCCGAGCCGTTCTCGCCGACGATCGCAGTGGATCTCCCCACGGCGACAGCTCGAAGTCGGCTGTCGCGAAGCGCCTGCGTCGGCGCCGAACGCCTTCATGAGGCCCGACACGCGCAGCGCCGTCAGCGGGGCGGCTGCGCCTTCCTCACCGGTCGCAGGCGGACTCATGGTCCCCGCGGTCACGAATGCTCTCTCTCCATTGGACTGATCTCCTCCGACCCGGGCACCGCGCCCTCGTGCGCAAACCCTGAATCAGAAGTTATATTCTAGTTTGCGCACGCACGTGTCAAGGTCGTTCCGCAGATGCGCCGCAAGCGTACGGACGGCGGGACGCATGCGCGCCGCTTGCGGAACCCGAGCCAGGAGGTCACCCGATGATCCTTGTCACCGCTCGTGCCGGCGGGAGAGACCGGCGCTGCGCGTGAGGTACGCCGTGCACGCGATCCCCAACTCGGTCGTCAGCTCCTCCCACGCGATGATGCGCGCCGACTCGAACGTCGGCCCGCGCATCACGCGCCGGGCGAGCGTGTCGTAGACCATGCGGAAGCACACGTCCACCGCGAGCTCCGGGTCCGGATGGGCGATCTGATCGCGGTGCTCCAGGAGGATCGACTCGAACGAGATCGCGCTCGCGTTGCTCGATGCCGAGCCCAGCCGGACGATCTCGTCGTCCACATCGGCTCGCAGCATGAACGCACGCAGGAGACGGCCATGACCGCGGAAGATCTCGGCCTGCGCGGCCACGAGGACTGGTATCAGCTCCTCGACCTCCCGCTCAACACCTCGCAGCGGACCGAAGCGGGCCTCGCTCTCCAGCTTGACCTCCTCGAGCATCTCCAGCTGGACGGCGATCAGCACGCCCTGCTTGTTGCCGAGGCGCGAGTAGATCGATCCGACCCCGACCTCGGCCCGCCGACTCACCTCGCTGATGACGAGCGCGTCGTAGCCTCCCTCCTCGAGCAGCTCCCGCGCCGCCTTCAGGACCCGGTTGAGCGAATCGCGGCTGCGCCGCTGCTGGGGTGGGCTGAACCCGCGATCTGTGGTGGTCGACGTCTCCATAGGCGCCGCACCGTATACGAGCGGGACCCGAATTTGACTTCCAATTCGCGACTGCGCTACGGTCGGGGTGGGCGGAGAGCAACCGGAGGTCGACGAGCATGGTCAGGGGAGCGGGATGGGCTGTCACGGCGGGCGTCGTGGGGCTGATCGCCACGGGATGCGGTGGCGGCAGCAGCTCGAGTGGTGGAACGGGTGGCCCTCAGGCCAAGATCCCGGCGTTCGCCGCCGGCTTCACCCCTCCGGCCACTGGCTGCGGAAGCTTCGCGACGCCGACGCCGGCCGACCCTGACGGCGTCATCGCCCAGCTCGACCCGGCGCACCAGAAGGCATTGGGTGGCTATGCCGCATTCCCGGGCTCCACGGTCAAGGTCCTCAAGAGCGCATGGGCGAACTGGAAGCCCACGCACCCTGGCCCGTACACCGTCGGCATCTCGTGGGGTCAGCTGGTCAGCGATTTCCAGGTCCAGATCGTCAGCAACCTCAAGAGGGACCTACAGGCCAATAAGGCGATCGGCACTGTGACGCTGAAGACCACGGGCAGCAACCTCGACGTCGGCCAGCAGTTGCAGCAGTACGCGAGCCTTGTGCAATCCAAGCCGGACATCATCATCCTCGAGACGCCGTCGGCTGATTCATTTGATGGCCCGGTCCAGCAAGCCAAGGCAGCGGGGATCCCGACCGTCACGCTGCTCAGCCCCGTCCCCGTGGACGGCGCGGTCAACGTCGACGGCAACAACTACATCGCGGCGGCCACCACCCTCTCCTATGTGACGAAGCTGATCGGCGGCAAGGGGAACATCGTGAAGGTGCGAGCGCTCGCCCCGACGGCGGTGGACCAGCAGGTCACGGCCGCCTGGAACAACGTGATCAAGAGCTGCCCGCAGATGAAGGATGTCGGCGAGGTCTTCGGAGCGTTCTCTGAGTCCCAGTCGAAGTCCCAGATGCTCCAGTACCTGGGCACGCACCCGCAGCCGATCGCCGCGGCCACCGCCCTGGCCGGTGAGGGATCGGCGACGATGCAGGCGTTCCAGCAGGTCGGTCGCACGATTCCGCCGCTGGCCGAGGTCGGCATGGACAAGGGCGTCCTCGGGTACTGGAATCACAACCAGGCCAAGGGCTATCACGCGTCCTCAACGAGCCTTCCGCCGGTGCCCGGGGCGCGTGCCCTGGCGGAGGTGACGTCTCGCATGCTCGCGGGCCAGGGCGTAAAGCTCAACACGCTCGTGGCCGAAGGGCCGGTGATCACCGACGCCAATCTGGCGGACTGGGTGCAGCCGAGCTGGACGCTGACCACGCCGGGGACCGTGCCCGGGGCACCGGACAGCTTCATGCCGTCGTCGTTCCTGAACGACTTCTTCAACAACCCGAAGGGCTGAGGGGACGGGCGGTCCGTTGAGCCCGACGGAAGAGGTGATGGGTGCTTCTTGAGCGGAACAGGCGGGCGTCGGCCTGGCCCGGCGGGGGATGGACGCCGCACTGCGACTCGCTGGTGGTGGCGCCCGACAGAGCGCTGGTGCTCCCCGCGTTGTGGCACGCGGCCGCCGCGAATCCCGGTGGGCGGCCGTTCGTCCTGACCGCGCGCGGACTCCCGTGGTGGTGGGCGTCTCCCACACCAGCATGACGGTTGCTCCCGGCCCGACCGAAGCCGATCTCCTGCGATGTGCGGATCGCGCGGCACCACACGCGGTCAGCGGCCTCGGGGCTGAAAGCGCCCGCGAGCGCCGCGGGGGCCGGGGCGAACGACGTACCGCGCTCATCCCGGCCCGGTCGACGCGGCCGCCGGGAGGACCGACCCCTCCCCCGGGCCGCATCAGCGCTGCTACACGCGTCGTAGCAGCGGCAGATGAGACGGCGCCAGTCGTCGCGCGATGCGACTCAGGAACTACCGCTAGCCAAGCCTCAGCAGTCGGGCGGCGTTGTCTTTGAGGATCTTTGGACGGACCTCTTTGCGGATCTCGGTCCGCTCGAAGTCCCGAAGCCACCGTTCCGGGGTGATGACGGGGTAGTCCGATCCGAAGAGCACCTTGTCCTGCAGGACGGTGTTGGCGTACTGCACGAGCACCGGGGGAAAGAGCTTCGGCGACCACCCCGACAGATCGATGTAGACCTGGGCCTTGTGCATGGCTACCGAGATCGCTTCCTCCTGCCAGGGGAATGACGGGTGGGCCAGCACGATCGGCATGTCGGGGAAGTCGACGGCGACGTCGTCGACGTGCATCGGGTTGGAGTACTTCAGCCGGATGCCACCGCCACCCGGGAGGCCGGAACCCATGCCCGAATGGCCCGTGTGGAAGAGCGCCGGCAACCCGGCCTCCGCGATGACCTCGTAGAGCGGGTAGGCGAGACGGTCGTTGGGAAAGAACGCCTGCAGGTTGGGATGGAACTTGAACCCGCGCGCACCCTTGTCGATCAGGCGTATGGCCTCGAGGACCGCACGTTTGCCTCGATGGGGGTCGATGCTCACGAAGGGAATCAGCACATCGCTGTTGGCGGCGGCCACCTCAAGGACCTCGTCGTTGGACACCGGGACCTCGCCGGTGTTGGCCTCGTTGTCGACGCAGAAGATGACCGCCGCCATCCTCTGCTCGCGGTAGTAGGCGGCCACCTCCTCGGCGTTCGGCCTCGCGAAGTCCGAGCGGAAATGCTTTGCGGCCGCATCCAGGATCTTGGTCGTGATGGGGTCGGCTTCACCGCTGCGCGGCACCTGTGCATGCGTGTGGACGTCGATGGCTACGACGGCGTCGAGGTCGATGCTCATTGCGCCGGCCCCGCGACAACCGTGTCCAGATCCAGCTCGGGCAGATCCAGGCCAAAGCTCTGGGTGGCGGCGCCGACGGTAGTGGACCAGTTGTCGGCGATCTCCTCCGCAGTCCAGCCGCCGGACCGGAAGGCCGCCGCGACCTCGACCGGGTGCGACCACATCGTCAGCCGGTCGCCGCCGATGCCGATCGCCTGGCCGGTCACGCTGCGCGCGGCTTCCGAGGCGAGGAACACGACGAGGGCGGCGCTGTCGGCCGGCATCCCGATGGCGTGAGCCTGGCGTACCTGCCGCGGGAGGTCCTCGCAGGCGTTGACCCGTTCGATGAGCGGTGCGTAGATCGGGATCGTGGCGGTCATCTGCGTCCAGGCCGTCGGGACGATCGCGTTGACCGTGACGCCTGCGCGACCGAGCTCCTGGGCCCAGGTCCGGGCGAACGCCACGATCCCGGCCTTGGCGGCGGCGTAGTTGGTCTGTCCGAAGTTGCCCCGCTGGCCGGCCGGCGATCCGACCAGGATCAGGCTGCCGCCCTCGCCCTGCTCGCGGAACAGCACGGCGGCGGCACGCGCGCACGTGAACGTGCCACGCAAATGCGTGTTGACGACCAGGTCGAAGTCCTCGTCCGACATCTTCCAGAGCACCTTGTCGCGCAGCAGGCCGGCGTTGGTGCACATGATGTCGAGGCGCCCGAACGCTGACACCGCCCGAGCGACGAGGGCTTCGGCGGTGGCCGTGCTTCCGACCGCAGCGATCTCGCTGACCGCACGGCCGCCGTCGGCTTCGATCAACGCGACGGTCTCCGCCGAAGCGCCCGCATCGAGGTCGTTGACGACGATCGCAGCGCCCGCCGCGGCGAGCGCAACCGCGTACGCCCGCCCCAAGCCGCGCCCGGCACCGGTGACGACGGCGACCTTGCCGGCGAGGTCGATCGGCGGGCTCATGCGTAGTGCCGGAACAGGCACTCGGCGACGAGTGCGGGCTTCGGGGCGTCCCTGACCTCGACCGTCACGACGATCTTGATCTGGACACCACCCTTGATCTCCGTGACGTCGGCGAGCTGTGCCGACGCCCGGAACTCGGCCCCCACCGGCACGGGGGACGGGAAGCGGAGCTTGTCCATCCCGTAGTTGATGCTCATCGAGGCGCCCTCGACGTGCAGGAGCTCCTCGAGGAGCGGCGCGAGCAGCGACACCGTGAAGTAGCCGTGGACGATCGTCCCGCCGAACGGCGTGTCAGCGGCCGCATCGGGATCGACGTGGATCGGGTTGTGATCCTCCGTGAGGTCAGCGAACCGGTCCACCTGCTGCTGGCTGACGGAGCGCCACGCCGTGGAGCCGAGATCGGTGCCAGAAGGAAGGGCCACCAGCGCTGGCACGTCAACCACCAGGCCGCTGGTCGCTGCATTGGGAGATGTCATGAGACTCCGCTTTCGGTTTGCGAATGTAAGGTAGCCTGACATACCGCCGCGAGAAAGGCCAGAATCCCACCACCGGTCGGTCCCCGGCTGTCGGTACCGTGATGCTGTGACCGACGAGCCGACCTTCGTCTATATGGTCGGGCGCGTGGGCCAGGGGGTACGCCGCGAGCTGCAGAAGGTGTTGACGGCCTGGGAGATCAGCGTTCCGGCCTTCACCGTGCTCTCGGTGCTCGAGCGCCGGCCGCGACTGTCCAACGCTCAGCTCGCTCGTCGCTCGATGATCACCCGGCAGTCCATGACGTTGGTCATGAGTGAGCTCGAGGCTCGCGGACTCCTCCATCGTTCTGCCGATCCGTCTCATGGTCGAATCCTCCGGGCCGAGCTGACGCCATCGGGCCGCGTCCTGCTGCGCAAGATCGGTCCGCACGTCGACGAGCTGCAGGACCGCTTGCTGGCTCACGTCTCTGCGGACGAACGCGAGATCGTCATGCGGGGCCTCGCAGCGGCGATGGCCGCTCTCGTCGAGGGCCACCAGGATCGCTGACGGACTCAGTGTAAACAAGACTTGCATTCGAAGGGGGCAGCGGTTACGGTCGCTGAACAAGTCGACCGCTGACGAGGCCGCCGCTGGCTCGCGCTGGTCTCGGGGGAGAAGATGACCAACCTGTCGTGGCCGCTGCGGCGTGCGGTCCGCCTGCACGCCGACAAAGAGGCGGTCGTAGCCGGGCATCACCGCCTGACGTACGCCGAGCTGTGTCGCCGGGTTGACGGGCTCGGTTCCGGCCTCACGGAGCTGGGGCTGCCTGGAGGAGCGCACGTCGGTGTCCTGGCCGAGAACTCACTCGCCCATCTCGAGTGCTGGCTCGGCCTTCCGGCCGCCGGCTTCGTCATCTGTGACCTCAACTTTCGGCTCGCTGAGGACGAGCTGGCGTTGATCACCGATGACTGCGCGCTCCGCGTCCTCATCGTCGACGATGCGCAGATGGAGACCGGCAGGGCGCTGCTGGCGCGCTGTCGGGCGCTTGAGCAACTCGTCTACGCGGGAGGCGGGGCGTGCCCGAGCGATTGCATCCCCTACGAGCGCCTCATCGCGGCCGAACCCCAGCCCCGCGCCGAGCCCCACGAGAACGACCTCGCCGCGATCTCATACACGGGTGGGACCACGGGCACGCCCAAGGGAGTGATGCTCACGCACCGCAACCTCGTGGCGAACGCCCACCACAATCTCCAAGCGACAAGGCACGGCCCCGAGGACAGATTCCTGCACGTCTGCCCGATGTTCCATGTCGCAGGCACCGCGAACCTCTACGCGGCGACGTGGGCGGGAGCCTCCCAGATCGTGCTGCCCCGCTTTGATCCCCAAGCAGTCGCCGTCGCCATCGCCGCCGAGCGCGTGACCAAGACGGTGCTGGTGCCCACGATGCTCAGCGCGTTGCTGGAATGCCTGGCGATGGCTCCGGCTGATCTCAGCAGCCTGCGCGAGATCGGCTACGCCGCCTCCCCGATCTCGCCCGAGCTCCAGCGGCGAGTGCTCGCCACCCTCGCCTGCGACCTTTCCCAGTTCTATGGCATGACGGAGGCGGCGCCGACCGTGTCGCACTGCACTCCGGAGGACCACCGGCGCGGGGCCGCGGGTGAGCACCCGTATGTGCGTCGTCTCGGGTCCATCGGGGCGCCGGTCCCGGGCGTCGAGGCCGTGGTGTGCGCTCCGGACGGGGCGCAGCTCGGCCTCGGCGAGATCGGCGAGCTCCGCGTGCGAGGTCCGAACGTCACGTCGGGCTATTGGCGGCGACCCGACGAGACCGCGTCGGTCTTCGTCGACGGCTGGTACCGGACCGGAGATGCCGCCTATACGGACGACGACGGATATCTCTACCTCGTCGATCGGCTCAAGGACATGATCATCACCGGTGGGGAGAACGTCTATTCGGTCGAGGTCGAGGCCGTCCTCCTCGAGCATGAGGATGTTCTCGAGGCGGCCGTCTTCGGCATTCCGGACCCCCACTGGGGCGAAGCCGTACACGCGGTCGTCACGGTGGCGCCGGGCGCCCGCGTGGATGAGGCCGGTCTCATCGATCACTGCCGCCGCCACATCGCGGGGTTCAAATTGCCACGGTCATTGGAGATTTCGATGGACCCACTGCCGAAGTCGGGGGCCGGCAAGCTCCTGAAGCACAAGCTTCGCGAGCCCTATTGGATCGGGCAGGACCGCCGGATCTCGTAGTCACCCGGGCCGGCACGCTCAGCGCAGCGCATCCGAGAGCGCCTTTGCCGCAGCCCCGCCGGAGAAGCCACCGTCGACGGCGATATCGGCGCCGGTCACATAGCTCGCCGCAGCGGAGAGGAGGAACACGACCATGGCTGCGACTTCGTCCGGCTCGCCTCCTCGGCCGAGGGGCGTCAGCGACTCGTTGGCGAGCAGGAAGGCGGGCGGCGCGTCGGCGACCATGGGGGTGCGGATGTAGCCGGGATGCACGGCGTTGACGCGGATGCCGCGCGCGCCGAGCTCCATCGCAGCGGACTGCGTGAACCCGCGCAGGGCCCACTTGCTGGTGGTGTACGCGGTGGTGTAGTGGCCGATCAGCCCGGCGACGGACCCGATGTTGACGATCGACGCTCCGTTGCCCATGAGGCGCAGCAGAGCCTGCGTGCCGAGCATGGGCCCGGTGACGTTGACGGCGAGAACCCGGTCCCAGTCCGCGCGTTCGATGGCTCCCAGGCGCACGCGGCTGGTGATGCCGGCGTTGTTGACCAGCCCGTCGACGTGACCGAATCGCTCGCCCGCCCAGGCGGCGAGGTCGTCCCACTGCTCGGCGCTGGTGACGTCGAGCGCCCGGCGGTGCAGCGCCGGATGGGCCGTTGTGTCCTCGTGCGCGACGTCGGCGGCGATCACCGTGGCGCCTGCGGCCACACACGCAGCCGCCTCGGCCGCACCCTGGCCACGACCGCCGCCGGTGATCACGATGACGCGGTCTTGCAGGCGCTCGTCCGCGCGACTCATGGCAGTGGCTCGAAATGCTGGACGACCGGTGCCTCGGCGAAGTAGCTGCCGATGTGGCCCCGCCACTCGAGGAACAGCGGGGACTCGCGGAAGCCGTCCATGTGCGCCTCGAGCGTGTCCCACGTGACGAGCAGCAGGTAGGTCGAGGGGTGCTCGATGCCGCGGGAGAGGCGGACCGACTGGAAGCCCTGGGCGCGCGCGATCACCTGCCGCGCCTTCTCGTAGGCCTCCTCGAAGGCCTCCTCGCGGCCCGGTGTGATGGTGATGATGCCCTGCTCGATGATCATGGGTGTGGGCCTCAGGTGGTCTCGACCCACCGGGCCTGCGGCCCGCGGAACAAGACATGGTGTGCCGCGGCGCGCTCGGCGCCAACGTGCGAATAGCCGCGCGCGTCGTAGTCGAAGCCGTCGAGCTCGCTGGTGCCATCGCGCAGCTGGTAGTAGGAGCGGATCTCCGCGATCGCGCCGTCGCGGATCACGAACCATTCCGAACCGCGGGTGGCGACACGCTCGGACGTCTCGGGACGAGTCCAGAACATCGTCCACTCGATCACGGCCTCGTTCCCGTCGATCAGCAGGTGATCCACGATCCAGCGCGCGTCGATCCCCCGCTGGACCTTGCGCCAGTAGCGGCCCAGGTGCTCCCCGCCGCGAACAGCCTGCGAACCTGTGTTGGGGGCCAGGAAGTAATGGACGACATCCTCGCTCGTCGTGGCTGCGATGCCGGCCGCATCGCCCGCGCTGCACGCGTCGTAGTAGCGGCAGATGAGGCGGCGCCAGTCGTTGCGCGATGGGTTTCCGGGGTCGCTCTGAGTCATGGGAGCAAACAGAATGCGTATTCGGGTTCAGGCTATCGCATCTGAGGGGTCCGGGGCCTCTCAGGCATCACGGAGACGCCGATCGCCTGCCTCGGGGTTAGCTCACGGTTCAGCGACTTCGATCTCAGAGCGGATCGCCTCGAAGTCGAGCGCGGCAACCGAAGCAGCTCCGACGTCGTCGTCCGCGACGAGGTCGCCGATCGCGAGGAAGTGGCGTCTCATCGCCACCGCGCAGCTGAAGCGATAGGACTGGTATCCGTCGCGAACGTAGGCCAGCCTCGGCCGGTGCTCCGACGGTTCGAAGACCAGCATCACGACCTCGTCCACGACGCGCCGCTCAGCACGGCGGGGTCCTACGCCGCGCGGACCCATAGGTGCTGCGGGCCGCGGAAGGAGATGTTGGCGTGGTACGGCACCTCACGCCCGGCGACCGCCTCCAGCGTCGGGAAGCGGCGCTGGAGCTCCTCGATGGCGACGGTCGCCTCGAGCCGGCCCAGGGCCGACCCCACGCAGAAATGAATGCCCCGGCCGAAGGCCAGCGTGCGCCTCGCGTTGCGACGCTCAGGATCGAAGACGTCGGGATCGGGAAAGACCGCGGCGTCGCGGCCGGTGGCGAAGAGCCAGAGGAAGAGCTTGGCCCCTGCGGGTATCTCGATGCCGCCGAGCACCGTCGCGCGCGTCGTCAGCCGTCGCCAGACGACGACGGACGGGTCGTAGCGCAGGACCTCGTCGACGGCTCCCGCCGATCAGCCCGGGGCTCGGCCAGCAGGCGCTCCCAGCGAGAGCGGTCCTCGAGCAGGCGGACGACGGTGTTGCCGATGAGGTTGTTCGTGGTCTCGTGGCCGGCGAAGCTCAGCGAGAAGAGGATCGAGGCGATCTCCTCATGCGTCAGCGCGTCCGGGTCCTCGTCTCGGATGTCGAGCAGCGCCGAGGCGAAGTCGTCGCCGCGCGCCAGCGACTTCGCCGCGACCAGGTCGCGGAGGTAGCGGCGGTAGAGCGCCATGTTGCGCGCGTGTTCCACCTGCTCCTCGGGCGTCGGCCGGCCCCACGCGAGCGACGCCCGCGAGCCGCTCCACGCACGCAGCCTGGGCCAGTCCTCCTCCGGAACCCCCATGAACGAGAACACCACGGAGGCGGGCAGCGGAAACGTGAGCGCCTCGACGAGATCGAACGGCTCGCTCGCAGGTACGCGGTCCAGCAGCGAACCGGTGATCGAGCGGATCCGTGGCTCCATCTCGGCGACCCGCCGGGGCGTCAGCGCCCGTGCCGTGGGCTCGCGCAGCCGGGTGTGCGCCGGGCGGTCGAGGCTGACCATCGACGGCTGTGGCCTGTGGCCGCCGTCGAGCAGGATCTGCTGGGCCTCGGGCACGAGCGGGACGATCGGCAGCTGCGCGGCGGCGGCGGAGTAGGTCTCCGGATCGAGGAACACCGCCTCGACGTCGGCATAGCGAGTGACCACGTACATGTCGATGGACGGCGCGAAGAACACCGGCCGCTCATCGAGCCGGGATCGTCGACAGCACCGCGCCCGGGTCACGCAGGTACGCCGCACTCAGCGGGTCGAACGTGTGGTCGACCGGGCAGCCGTGATTCGAGGGGCGCCATGAGCTCGACGCGTACCTCGAAGTCGAACGCGAAGTCAAGTTCTGTTCGGTCAGCCGGCGGCGGTTGCAAGGACGCGAATTAGAACGTATCGTCGGATTTCATGGAACGCGTCAAGGTCGGCATCGTCGGCGCAGGCCCCGCCGGCCTCACGCTCGCCCTTCTCCTGCGAGCAGGCCGGTATCGAGGCGGTCATCCTCGAGGCGCGCTCTCGCGCGTACGTCGAGCATCGCGTCCGAGCCGGGCTCCTCGAACCCAACACCGTCGATCTGCTGAAGCGCATCGGAGCCGCCGGGCGACTCGAGCGCGAGGGACTCGTGCACGACGGGATCTACCTGCGTCGCAAGGGCCGCACGATCCACGTGCCGATGCGCGATCTGACGGGCCGCCATCTCACGATCTACGGGCAGCAGGAGGTCGTCAAGGATCTGATCGCCCTGTGGCTCGAGCGCGGCGGCCGGCTGGAGTTCGAGGTCGCGGGCACCGCCGTGCACGACCTCGACTCCGACACGCCCGTCGATCAGCTGGGACGGCGGCGAGCTCGAGTGCGACTTCATCGCCGGCTGCGACGGGTTCCACGGGATCTGCCGGCCGGCGATCCCCGCGGGCGTGCTCACCGAGCACGAGTTCGTCTACCCCTTCGGCTGGCTCGGGATCCTCGCTCGCGCCGCGCCGACGACGGACGAGCTCATCTACGCCTGGCACGAGAACGGCTTCGCGCTGTACTCGATGCGCTCGCCCGAGCGTCAGCCGGCTCTACCTCCAGGTCCCGGCCGACGAGGACATCGACGAGTGGCCGGACGAGCGCATCTGGGCGGAGTTGCAGATCCGGCTCGGCACCGACGGCTGGAGCGTCGGCGAGGGCGAGATCTTCGAGAAGGGCATCACCCCGATGCGCAGCTTCGTCGCCGAGCCGATGCAGTACGGCCGGCTGTACCTCGCCGGCGACGCGGCTCACATCGTCCCTCCGACCGGGGCGAAGGGACTCAACCTCGCGGTCAACGACGTGCGCCTGCTCGCCGACGCCCTGGTCGCGCACTACGAGCGGGACGACGACCAGCTCCTGCAGGCCTACACCCGCAACGCGCTGCGTCGCGTCTGGCGCGCGCAGGACTTCTCCAACTACATGACCCAGCTGCTCCACGACCTCGGCGAGGGCCCGTTCCAGCAGGGCCTGCAGCTCGCCCGGCTCGAGTACCTCGAACGCTCCGAGGCCGCCGCGCGCAGCCTGGCCGAGAACTACGTCGGCCTTCCCGCGCGCCCCGGACTTCTAGGCGAAGACGAAGCGGGTGCCGCTGACCTTCGACGCCCGCTCCAGCGCGTTGCGGTCGCGACGGCTGGCCGGAAGGCCCGACAGGGCGAGCAGGTCGTAGGACTCCGAGCGGACCATGTGCAGGACGTCGCGCCAGCACTCGGCGGCGCGATGACTGACCGGGACGTGCTCGGGGAACAGCCCGACGGCAAGCAGGGCAGCGCGGCTGGCGGCGGCGATCCGGTCGTCTCGCCCGCGGATCGGGTCGTAGCCGGCCAGCGGCGCGAAGATCGTCATCGGACTCTCCGACGCGGTGACGGCCGCGACGGTCAGCAGGGCACACCGGCCGCCGATCGCTCGCAGCAGCGCCTCGACCGCCTGTGCGGTGAAGCGGTCGCTCTCTGCGACCAGCATGCCGCGCAGCGGCCGGGACCCTGGCTCCATGCGCGCAATAGGAACACAGGCGTTGCGACGTCTGTCAACTTGAATCCGAATCTTTATTCGTGTAGGAAGAGCGTATGCCGACGGCCGTCGTTCTCGGCGCCCGCAACCTCGGCGGCGCGATCCTCGACCACCTGCTCGGCGGCGGGTGGCAGGCCGCGGCCGTCGCGCGCAGCGAGGACACGCTCGAGGCCGTGCGCGAGCGCGGCGCGGCGGCCATCGAGGCCGACGCCGCGGATCCCGCCTCCCTGGCGGCCGCACTCGCAAGGTCCCGCGACGAACTCGGCCGCATCGACCTCCTCATCAACGCGGTATCCGTCGCGCGCTTCGACCCGCAGGTCCCGTGGGGCGGCGGTCCGCTCGCGCAGGCCGATCTCGCGCGCTTCGAGGCCTGGGGCGCCGCGGTGACCCGGCAGGCGTTCGTGTTCCACTCCGAGGCTGCGCGGGTGCTCGAGGCCCCGGCTGCAGTGATCCAGGTCGCGAACAGCGCCACACGCAGCGCTCCTGCGGGGATGGGACTGTGGGCCGCCGGGTGGCACGGCGTGCGGGCGCTGACGCTGTCCGCCGCCGCGGAGCTCGATGAGCGCGGTGTCGACGTCACCCTGTTCGTGGTCGACGGCCCGATCGCGTCGCCGAAGACCCAGGCGATGGTCACGAGCCTGCCGCCTGAACGCGTGCACCGACAGCACGACGTCGCCGCCGCGATCGCGTCGGTCGCGGTCGCAGACGTCCGGCCGCGCGAGGTCAGGCTCGCGCCCGCCGGCGTCCCGACGCCCGCCGAGATCGCGTGACCTCGCCGGCCACCCGACCCTGCTCTAGTCGCGTTCGGCGAGCACCTCGCCCGCGATCTCGAAGGCGCGGTTGGCTGCGGGAACGCCGGCGTAGACGGCGGTGTGCAGCAGGACCTCGGAGATCTCATCCTCGGTCACGCCGTTACGCAGGGCAGCGCGGACGTGCATCGCGATCTCGTTGCTCGCGGCCGAGCGCCGTCAGCACGGCGAGCGTGACAGCGCTGCGCGTTCGCCGGTCGAGGCCGTCGCGGCTCCAGACGTCGCCCCAGGCGTAGCGTGTGATGAAGTCCTGGAAGGGCGCGGTGAAGTCGGTCGTGCGCTCCACGGCGCGGTCGACGTGCGCGTCGCCGAGCACCTCGCGGCGCACGCGCATGCCTGCCTCGCGCTTGGGGTCAGAGCTCATCGGGCCTCCAGGTGCTCGAGGATCAGGTCGTTGACGGCGGATGCCTGCTCGACGGCGGCCACATGCGCCGCGGGAGCGAGGATCTCGTGCCGGGCGCCGGGGATCGCCTCCGCGATCAGCTGCTGGCGCGCCGGCGGTGTCGCCTCGTCCTGCGCGCCGGAGATGACGAGCGTGGGCGCGGCGACGCGCCCGAGGTCGGCGCGCAGGTCCATGCGCTCGATCGCGCCGCAGCACGACGCGTAGCCCTCGGCATCCGTGGCGCAGAGCATCGCGCGCAGCCGCTCGTGCTCCTCGGGATGCGCGGCGGCGAAGGCTGGGGTGAGCCAGCGCGCCACCACGGCATCGGCGACGACCTCCGGCGAGCCGGCGCGGCGAACCGCGGCGGCGCGCTCGGCCCACGCCGCTGCGGGCGGCATGTGGGCGGAGGTGCAGATCAGGACGAGGCGATCGATCCGCTCGGGCGCGTGGATGCCCAGCCACATGCCGACCATCCCGCCGATCGACAGCCCGCAGTACGAGGCGCGCTCGACGCCGAGCAGGTCGAGCAGTGCGAGGACATCGGCGCCCAGGTCGGCGATCTCGTACGGACCGGGCGGGATCGGCGAGCGACCGTGTCCGCGGTGGTCGTGGCGGACCAGGAGAAGCCGCTCCGCGAGGGGGAGCTGACCGTCCCACATGCCGAGGGTCGTACCCAGCGAGCCGCCCATCACCAGCACCGGCGCATCCGCCGGACCGGAGACCTCGTGATGCAGTGTGACGCTCATGCGCGGTGCGCCGCGAGCGCCCGGTCGACCAGTTCGCCCGCGGCGCCGAGGTCAGGAGCCGCACCGGCGCGCGCACGCATCGCCGCGGCGTCCACCTCGAGGTGCTCGAGCAGATCCCGGGCCCACGCGGCGGCCGAGCCGGCCAGTCGCAGCAGGTCGGTCAGCGTGCCCCACTCGGCCTGCCAGGCTCCCGCAGCCCGCTCGTGCTCCTGTTCCATCGCGGCGAGCTGCGTCGCCACGAGACCCGGGATCCGGCGGGTGCAGGCGAGCACGGAGACGGCCGCCACGGGGTTGTGCTTGTGGGCCATCGCCGACGAGCCGCCGCGACCCTCGGCGCCCTCGCGAACCTCGGCGACCTCGTCCTGCGACAGCAGTGTGACGTCCCGCGCGACCTTGCCGAGCACGCCCGCGAGTGCGCCCAGCGCGCCGGCGATCGCCGCCGGCCGCAGGCGCACGGTGTGCCACGGCAGCACCGGATCCACCAGCCCGAGCTCGGCGGCGACGGCCGCCGCGACGGCGGGGTCGCGCCGACCGACCGGGCCGCCCATCTGCACGGCGAGCGTCTCCTCGCGGATACGGCGCAGGGCGGCGGCGGCCTCGTCGATGCCGATCATCCAGCCCGCCGCCTTGAGTCCGAACGACGTCGGCAGCGCCTGCTGCAGCAGCGTGCGGCCGATGATCGGCAGGTCGCGGTGTGCCGCGGCGAGCGACGCGGCGCCGTCCGCCGCGGCCCTCGCGTCGTCCAGCAGCGGCTCAAGCGCGCGGCGGGCGACGAGCATCAGCGCGGTGTCGAGCACGTCCTGGCTCGTGGCGCCGTCGTGCGCCTGCGCGCCGGCCCGCTCGCGCAGGATCTCCGCCAGCGGCACGACCGGCGAGGCGTGGTCGGCGCCCAGGCGGCCCAGCTCCGCCGGGTCGAGCTCGAGCGCCGCGATCCGCGCGGCGACGTCCGGCGCCCCGGTCGCGCGGGCCAGCGCCGCCTCGACGTCGAGCATCGCGCGCAGCCAGGCCGCGTCGCAGACCGCCGCAGCGACGGCGCCGCGCGCGTAGATGCCGCCGAACAGCTCAGACGTCGAAGAAGACGGTCTCGCCGGGACCCTGGATGCGGATGTCGAATCGGTAGCCATCGTCAGCCTGCTCGGCGATCAGGGTCGCACGCCGGTCGGCGGGGACCAGGGCGAGGACCGGGTCGTCGGGATCCGGCACGAAGTAGATGCGCGTCACGAGCCGGTGCAGCAGGCCGCGCGCGAAGAGGTTGACGGCGAGATGCGGTGCCGCGGGAGTGACGACGTGCCAGCACCCGTCGTCGTCGGTGGGGCAGCGGCAGAACGACTGCGAGACCGGGTCCCAGGTCTCCACCAGCGCGTCCTTGATGACCTCGCCCGCGCCGTCGAGGACGCGGCCGGAGACGTGCACGCCGGCGGGGTCGGCGACGGGCCCGTCGGGCCAGGGGAGGCCGATCGCCAGGTAGGGGCCGACGGTCTGCGCGGGGGTCAGCGGCGCCGGGCTCAATGCTCCTCCTCCATCGGCGTCTCGTCGGGTCCGCGCAGCACGATGTCGAACTCGTACGCGAGCGCAAAGTTGTCCTGCGAGTGATCGATCGAGAAGCCGGCGATCAGCCGCTCGCGCACCTTGGGGTCGCGCACCGAGTTGAAGATCGGGTCGTACGGGAACAGCGGATCGCTGGGGAAGTACATCTGCGTCACGAGCCGCTGGGAGAACTGCGCGCCGAGCAGGGAGAAGTGGATGTGCGCCGGGCGCCATGCGTTGTGGTGGTTGCCCCAGGGATACGGGCCCGGCTTGATCGTCACGAACGAGTAGCGCCCGTCCGCATCGGTCACGCAGCGCCCGCCGCCGGAGAAGTTCGGGTCCAGCGGCGCCGGCCAGCGGTCCCAGCGGTGCGCGTAGCGCCCCGCCGCGTTCGCCTGCCAGATCTCGATCAGCGAGTCGCGGATGGGTCGCCCGTCGCCGTCGAGCAGACGCCCGGACACGGTGATCCGCTCGCCGATCGGCTCGCCGTCGTGCTGGGTCGTGAGGTCGTTCTCGATCGCGCCGGGACGCAGCTGGCCGAGCTGCGGCCCGGTCGACTCGGTCACGGTGTGCGGCAGGTAGATCAGCGGCTCGCGCGGGTGCCGAAGCGCCGTCGACTTGTAGTCCGGGAAGTCGAGCGGAGGATGGATGCCCTCGTCACGCATGGATGACCACCGCCAGTCCTTGTCCGACGCCGATGCACATAGCGGCCAGACCGTACCCGCCGCCGCGCCGGCGCAGTTGGTGGGCGAGCGTGCCGAGGATCCGGACCCCGGACGCACCGAGCGGATGCCCGATCGCGATCGCGCCGCCGTTGACGTTGACGCGCTCCGGATCGAGCTCGTCCCACTCGCCCAGACAGGCGAGCGACTGTGCTGCAAACGCCTCGTTGAGCTCGACGAGCTCCAGGTCCTCCCAGCCGATTCCGGCGCGCGCGAGCGCCGCCTCAGCCGCGCCGACCGGGGCGATCCCGAAGATGTCCGGGTCGACGGCGTGCGTGCCGCGGCCGGCGATCCGCGCAAGCGGCGCGCGGCCGAGCAGCGTGCCGGCGCGCTCGTCGCCAAGCCAGAGCGCCCCGGCGCCGTCGTTGAGCGACGACGCGTTCCCGGCGGTTACCGTGCCGTCCTTCGCGAAAGCGGGCTTCAGCGCGGCGAGCTTCTCGATCGACGTGTCGGGTCGCAGCGTCTCGTCGCGCTCGAGCTCCGTCCCGGGGACCGGGACGACCCAGTCGTCGCAAAACCCCGCATCCCAGGCGGCGGCGGCGCGCTGATGGCTGCGCACCGCGAACGCGTCCTGCGCCTCGCGCGTGACTTCGTGGATCGCGGCAAGCCTCTCGGTGCTCGCGCCGAGCGACATCGTCCACTGGGCGGGCATCGCCGGGTTGACCATCCGCCAGCCGAGCGTGGTCGAGTGCAGCGTCTGTTCGCCCATCGCGTACGGCTTCTCCGCCTTCAGCAGGACGGCCGGGGCGCGCGACATCGACTCGACACCGCCGACCAGGACGAGGCTCGCGTCACCCGCCTCGACCGCGCGGCTGCCCTGCATCGCGGCATCGAGCGAGGAGCCGCAGAGCCGGTTGATGGTCGTCCCCGGGACGCTCGTGGGCAGCCCCGCGAGCAGCACCGCCATGCGCGCGACGTCACGGTTGTCCTCTCCGGCCTGGTTGGCGTCGCCGAACAGCACATCGTCGATCTGCGTGGGATCCAGGCCGGGCGCCCGCGTGACGAGCTCGCGCACGACGTGGGCGGCCAGGTCGTCCGCGCGGACAGCCGCGAGTGCCCCGCCGTAACGCCCGAACGGCGTGCGCACTGCGTCGTAGAGGAAGCACTCAGCCACGGGCAACCAGCTCGCGCAGCGCCGCCAGCTCGCCGCTCGTCGGCTCGCCGGTGACGGCGACCGTGTCCGAGACGCGCAGGTCCCAGCCGGTGGCGGCCAGCACGTCGTCCACCGCGACGCCGGGGTGCACCGCGGTGAGCGTGAGCTCGCCCGCGCGCGGTTCGAGCACGCACAGATCGGTGATCACCGACGTCGTGTGCGCTCCGCTCGTCGTCAGGAAGTCGAGCTCCGCGACGAACGTGCGCGTCGAATGCGGGGCGATCACCACGACCTCCGGGCACCCGATCGCGATCTCCGGCGCCCCGCCGGCGCCCGGCAGCCGCGTGCGCGGATGCTCGTAGTCGCCGATCACCGTGCTGTTGAGGTTCCCGTGGCGATCGACCTGGGCAGCACCCAGGAACGCCACCTGGATGCGACCGGCCTGGATCCAGTAGTTGAACATCTCGGGGACGGACACCACGGCATCAGCCGTCTCGGCGAGCTCCCCGTCGCCGATCGACAGGGGCACGCGATACGGCTTCGCGCCGATCGTCCCGGACTCGTACACGAGCACGAGCTCGGGGTTGTGGACCATCCGAGCGAGGATCGCCGCAGTGCTCGGCCGGCCGACGCCGATGAAGCACGACCGCTTGCCGGCCAGGCCACGTGCGGCGACGACGGTCTGGACCTCAGCGGCCGTGGCGCTCATGCCGACAGCCCGCCGGAGCTCGCTCGACCGCAGGGCACGCTGTGACGGCCCGTCCTCACGCCGACTTCACCGCCAGCACGTGCTCGTCCATCCACGCCGTGAACGTCTCGCGGTCGCGGCTGATGGCATCCCACGCGCGATAGAAGTCGTTGTCGCGCTCGGTGATGCCGTGCGCATAGGAGGGCAGCGACCCACCGGGCGCTTCGGCGACGGCGTCGATCGCCCAGCCGGGGATGACGACGCCTCCCGGCCGCGGCTCGAGCTGCTCGACGATCCGCTCGACCGTGACGAGCGAGCGCGCGGCGGCCAGGACGGCCTCCTTCTGGACGCCTGGGATGCCCCAGAGCTGGACGTTGCCTTCGCGGTCGGCCTCCTGCGCGTGCACGATCGCGACATCGGGCTGCAGGGCGGGGACCGCGACGAGCTGCTCGCCGGTGAACGGGCACGTCACGCGCGCCACACGTGTGTGCTGTTCGAGGTCGGTGCCCACGTAGCCGCGCATGAGGGCGCATGGCATGCCCGAGGCGCCGGCGGCGTAGCGGTTGGCCATTCCCGCGTGACTGTGCTCCTCGAGCTCGATCGGCCTCGGCCACTCGTGCTCGACGGCGTCGCGCATGCGGTGGAGCGACCCGACGCCGGGGTTGCCCGCGTAGGAGAAGACCAGGCGCCGGGCGGCCCCGGCGCCGACCATCTGGTCGTACAGGACGTCCGGGGTCATGCGGATCAGCTCGAGCTCGCGGCGACCCTGGCGCACCACCTCATGGCCGGCTGCGAACGGGATCAGGTGGGTGAAACCCTCGAGTGCGACGGCGTCCCCGTCGCGCACGAGCTCCGCCACACCCTCCCCCAGCTGGACGAGTTCAGCCATGTCCGCCACGCACGACAGGGAACATTACCCGAAGCAACGTTCGCGTTTGGATTTTCGACCCGAACGTGGGATCGTCGGCTCCACGATGTCCGAAGAGCCTCAGCTCGGACGCGCCGCTTGGCTGCTGCTGATACCCGTCGCGGTGACGGCGCTGCTCCGGCTGATCGCCTAGAGCCACAGCACTCGAACACCGCGGCGCCGTGCCTCCCCCGCGACCGCACGGCGCGACGGCGACCTGCCTGCCGAGGCCTTCATAGCCAGGACGTCATAGGCATCCGATCGGAGCATCCGGCTCACGCCACGCCACGACGGCACGCCGACGTGCGTGATGACCGCAACACCCGCGCCACAGCCCCCCGCCGTCCGCTCTGCGTGCGCGCCGGCCTCGACCAGCAGCCCGCCCCGCAGGTCCGCAAGGGGCGCGCCCATCATCGGCGCCCACAGGGCGATGGGATGCAACCGGTCGGCCACCGCCGCAACCGTGATGCTGCCGCAGGGCTCGGCGAGGTCGGCGAGCACCTGCCGTACGGCCGACTCCGTGCAATCGGGACGCTCGGCGGCGAACATGATGCTGATGCCATCTGGACTCTCCTCCATGGGCGAATTAGAACATGGCTTCGAATAGGCAGTCAACACCTCGCCCGCCAGAAAGCTCCGACGCGCCATTTCGGACCTCGCGTACAAGAACGTCCCGCCGGCATCACCTCCGACGACCGGTCAAGCCGCGAGGACGGCTCGAGAGACCTCTTCGTAGGCTTCGCGCGGTGGGCCGATACCGACGAGGCCCGAGCCGCGACGTCCGGCTGATACGGCGCGCGGACGCAACTGTCCCAAACCTTGTCCCAAAGCTCCCTCGAACGGCTGTAGACTCCTGTGTTCATGGGGCATCCGGCGCACCATGTGCCGTGCTCGAAAACCGTTGTAGGGGTAACCCCTCTACCGAGAGTTCGAATCTCTCCCCCTCCGCTTTACCTGCATAGCGCGGACTTCTTCGGTTTGCCGACACGATCGCCGACTTCATCACAAGTCGGCGATCGCTCGTTTGGGACAGTTTGGGATAGCAATTCTCGGCCTCGACGCAGGTCTCGACGGGAGTCCTGAAATCGGTGACGGGACGGTCAAGGAGACCGTCCCGTTCCGTTCCGGACGGTCATGATCCGGTGATCTCCACGGAACGTGACACCGCTGACACGGCGGCCGGCCCGGCTCTGTGGCTGCTCGCCCAGGCGGGCACCCCGGGCGGCGCTGCGCTGACGCAGACGCACGCGCTCTCGCGCGGGTTGGTGCGCGAGGCGGTTGAGCGCTGGCCGGGCTGGTGGGACGCGGAACTGTTCGGGCCTCCGCACCGCGAAGCCGACCTGCGCGTGCTCGGCGCGCTGCACGCGGGACTGCGCCGCCTGCGGCTCGTGCGCCGCCGCGGCCGACGGCTGCAGACCACCCAGCGCGGGCTTGCGCTCGCCGAGCAGCCCTGGGAGCTGCTGCGCGTGCTGGCCGGCGACCTGGGTGCCGGCGACCCATTCACCGAGACGGTTGCCTTCGAGGTCGTCGGCGAGCTGCGCGAGCAGCCGCACGCCTCGCACGAGCAGCTCACCACCCGGGCGCTGCGACGCGTGCATCGCGAGGGCTGGTCGGGGCCGGGCGGCGAGCGACCGGACGAGCGCGAGGTCTCCTGGACGGTCGGCGACGTGCTCTGCCGCGGTGAGGCCTACGGGCTGATCGAGCGCCACCCCGACCCGAGCGCTCACCGGCTGCGCAGCCACGAGCTCGCGCTCACCCCGGCCGGCCGCCTGGTCTATGGGGCCGGTTCGCAAGACTCCAGAGCCATGACCGTGCTGATCTTCGACGCGCAGCTGCTGGACGCCCCCGGTGTCAGTGCCCGCGTGGCCGTCGGCTCCGAGCAGTACCTGACCGCCCTGCACGAAGCGATCCAGGAAGCCTTCGGATGGCTCGACGACCACATCTACTCGTTCTGGCTGGACAACACCTTCTGGGGCGACCCAGGCAGCGAGATCACCTCACCCGCCGTACCCGACGAGGCGCCCAGGACGGCCGACCTGCCGATCGCCGAACTCGACCTGCAGCCCGGCCGGCAGATCGCCTACCTCTTCGACTTCGGCGACGAGTGGCGCGTACACCTCACCCTGCAGGCCGCCGAACCCGGTGACGGCGGCCGCTACCCCCGCGTCCTCGAGCGCACCGGACAGGCACCACCGCAATACCCCGCCCTCGACGACAATGACTGACCGCCGAATCGGACTCGCATCAGTTCAACGGCGCGCACCATCGAAGAACTGCAAGCGACGATCCTAACTACAAGTTCTTCCGCCGAACCGGGCAGTTAAATAGCGGTTGTTCCAATCCCGCCGCGCCATGCCTGCCGCTAACCCGCAGAACCTCCCCGAGATCTTCGTCCCCGACGACAGCCGCTGGGCAAGTCGCGCGGCGGCCCGTGGCGATATCCGACGGCTCGCCCGCGGACTGTATTCGACGAATCTGGACGAGCCGGCCGAGCAGCTGGTGCGCCGGCGCTGGTACGACGTGGCAGCGTTGTACTTCCCGGGCGCAGTCATCGTCGATCGCAGCGCTGCGGCGGCGGGCCCGGCGGCCGACGGCTCGTTGTTCCTCGACGTCGGCGAGCGGCCGGTCAATCCGCGTCCGGTCTCGCTGCCCGGGCTGACGCTTCGCCCGCGGAACGGGCCCGGGCCGGTGGACGGCGACGGAGAGTTCGCGGAGCTGCGGATCTCGAGTCCGGCGCGCATCGTGCTCGACAACCTCAGACCGTCTCGCGCGCGGTCCGGCGTCGCGCGCACGCTGCGGCGCAGCGAGCTGGAGGACCGGCTCGACCGGCTCGCCCGCACCAGAGGGGACACAGCGCTCAACGAGCTCCGAGACGAGGCGCGAGCGATCGCCCCCGCCCTCGGCGCCCAGGAGCAGTTCGCCCAACTCGATCGTCTGGTCGGCGCGCTGCTCGGCACGCGCGACGACGAGCTGCAGACTCGTGCGGCGCGCGCGCGGCGCGCCGGGCTGGGCTACGACGTCGACCGCCTTGCGCTCTTCGAGGCGCTGCGCGCCGAGCTGGCGTCTCAGACCCTTGCGGACCGCGCCGCTCCGCCTGACCCCGAGAGGCTGTTCGCGTTCTTTGAGGCGTACTTCTCCAACTGGATCGAGGGCACCGTCTTCGAGGTCGATGAAGCCACCGAGATCGTTTTCGAGGGCCGAGTCCCCGCCCAGCGACCGGCCGACGCGCACGACATCCAGGGAACGTTCGCCGCGATCATCGACCGCCGGCTCCGCGCTCAGCCGCCCCGTGACTCCGACGAGCTCGAGGCCTATCTGCACGATGGCCACCGGATGATTATGGGCGGCCGGCCGGAGGCCGCGCCAGGCGAGTACAAGGAACGCGCCAACCGCGCCGGCATGACGCTCTTCGTCTCTCCTGACCTCGTTCGCGGGACGCTGCGCGAAGGATTCTCGATCGGCCACACCCTCCCCGAAGGACTTCCCCGGGCGATCTTCTCGATGTTCCTCGTCGCCGAGGTCCACCCGTTCGCCGACGGCAACGGCCGCGTCGCGCGGCTGCTCATGAACGCCGAGCTCTCAGCGATGGAGCAGTGCCGGGTGATGATCCCGCTCTCCTACCGAGACGAGTACCTCAGCGCCCTGCGCGCGCTCAGCCAGAACCGCAACCCGACACCGTTGGGACGGATGGTCGATCGCGCACAGCGCTGGGCCTCGCTGATGGTTTGGAGCGGCCGGGACCGGGTACTCGAGTTGATGGAGCAGACCAACGCACTCGTGACGCCAGACCGCGCCGCGGCCGAGAACATCCACCTCGCCGACGCGCGACCCGCGTGATCGCTCAGCGGGTCTGCCGTTCGAACTCGCGAAGCTCTTGAAGATCCTCGGCTCGGCGAGACGGTTGCGGCACTACGCGCGCGACCATCCCAATCACTGTCCCAACGAGCCCTCCAGCACGTGTAATCTCCAGTATCCATCGAGGATCCGCCGCATCCGGTGGCGGGCTCGAAAACCGTTGCAGGGGGAACGGCCGCGAGCTGCTGCCGGCCTCGGCCGTCGACGAGGTGATCGTGCACTGGCCCCGGCGCTGTGAGTGCGGCCACGAGTTCGTAGCCGACGAGCTGGTGGCGGTCGGCAAGCCGGTGCGTCATCAGGTCGAGGAGTTGCCCCGCTTGGCGGTCACCGTGACCGAGCATCAGTGTCCGCGCGTTTGCTGCCCGGACTGCGGCAAGCGCCGGCGCGCCGAACTTCCCGCAGACGTTGCGCACAGCGCGTTCGGGCCGCGCTTGCACGCCGCGGTCGCGGTGCTGTCGGTGCGCAACCGCGTCTCGCGCCGTGATGTCGTGGAGTGCTGCGAGCAGCTCTTCGGCGCCAGGATCAGCGCTGGCACGGTCGACGCGATCCTGACCCGGGTCGCCGACGCGCTGGCCGACCCGGACGCCGACCTGCTGCAGCGCGTGCGGGGCGCCCGGGCGGTCAACATGGACGAGACGGGCTGGCGCACTGCCGGTGAGCGCCGCGCGTTGTGGGGCGCCTTCACCGCACGGCACGCCGTGCTGCGTGTCCGCGCCGGCCGCCACGAGGACCACGCCAAGGAGCTGTTGGCCAACACCAGCGCGGTCATCACGTCCGATCGCTGGTGGGCCTACGCGCATCTGCCGCTCAAGCGACGCCAGATCTGCTGGGCGCACCTGCGCCGCGACTTCAAGGCCCACGCCGAGCGGCTCGGCGCCGAGAAGAGCTTCGGCGAGCATGAGCTGCGGATCTGCGAGGAGCTGTTCTGGAGCTGGGAGATCTTCGGGCACACCCGCGACCGCCAAGAGCTGGGGCGGCGCATCCGCGCGCTGCGGCGCGAGCTGGGGCCGATCCTGCGCCAGTACTCGGGCAAGGCGCCACGCTACAAGTACTGCCGCGGGATGGCCCGCAACCTGCTCAAGGTCTGGCCGGCGCTATGGACCTTCGCCGGCCACCAGGCAGTGCAGCCGACCAACAACCACGCCGAACGAGCGCTGCGCGGCTCGGTCATCTACCGCAAGCTCAGCCTCGGCACCCAGTCCGACGAGGGAGAGCAGCGCATCGAGCGCCTGCTGTCGGTCCACACCACCTGCCGCCTGCAGCACCGGCCCCTGCACGAGTACCTCATCGACGCGCTCACAGCCCACAGCCGCGGCGACCCGGCCCCGCTGCTCGCCTGACCGACAGCGCACAGCAACCCACTGAACGCTTACTGATTTCGACACGGTCGCCGACTTCACCACAAGTCGGCGACCGTGCGGTCGGTCCGGCTGGCGGGTAGCGTTGGTCGGACTGGGACAGGGGCCTCTTGGGAGAACGCAGATTGGGCAGGCCGGTTCTTGGGACGATGGGCTTTGAGCCCGAGCTTTTCGTTGGCCGCCCCTGCGACTTGCCCGGTTGCGCTGCGAGCGCGGATCCGTCGTTGTCGTTTGCCCACTGGTTCTCCCGACCGTGTGATCGAGAGCAGGAGGTGGTGTGGTGAGATCGATCGGGTTGGACGTGCATCGCGATTTCTGCGAGGTCGCGATCTTGGACTCCTGCGGGGGCCGCGCGCGCGGGCGCGTCGCGACCACGCCGCAGGACCTTGAGCTGTTCGCGCAGAGCCTTGGGAGTGATGATCGGGTGGCGTTGGAGGTGACCGGCAACGCGTGGGAGATCGCGCGAATCCTCGAGCCGCACGTCGCCAGGGTGATCGTCGTCTCCCCGAGCGACACGGGGATCCGTCAAGCGCGCGCGAAGACCGACCGCCTCGACGCATTGGCGCTCGCGCGGCTGCTGGCGGCCGGGTCGCTGGACGGAGTCTGGATGCCCGACGAGCCGGTCCGCGTGATGCGCCGGCGCCTGGCGCGGCGCGCGCAACTGGTCGCGGCGCGCACGCGCGCCAAGAACGAGATCCACGCAGTGCTCGTGCGTCGCCTGAAGGGCCGCCCGCCGGCCAGCGACCTGTTCGGCGCCCGGGGCCGCCAGTGGCTCGCCGCGCTGCAGCTGCCCGTCGAGGAGCGCGAGAGCGTCGAGGGCGGGCTGCGACACATCGCCTTCCTGGACGGCGAGCTCGAACAGGTCGAGCGGCTGATCGCCCAGCAGGCACTCAGCTCGCCCGACGTGCGCCGGCTGATGAGCGTGCCCGGTGTCAACGTGACCGTCGCTGCGACGTTCCTGGCGGCGGTCGGTGACATCCACCGCTTCCCCACTCCCGGCAAGCTGGTCGGCTACCTGGGCCTTGATCCCAAGGTCCGCCAGTCCGGTGAGGGCCCCGCCCGCCACGGACAGATCAGCAAACAGGGCTCCGGGCCCGCGCGTCACGCGCTGGTCGAGGCGTGCTGGTCAACGGTCCGTCAGCCCGGCCCGCCACGCGCGTTCTACCAACGCGTCAAAGCGCGCCGCGGCCACCAGATCGCGATCGTCGCCAGCGCCCGCAAACTCGCCTGCCTGTTCTGGTGCCTGCTCACCCGCGGCGAGGACTACGCGTTCGCCCAGCCATCACTGACCCGCAAGAAGCTGCGCCAACTCGAGCTGCAGGCCGGCGCGCCGCGCCACCAAGGCGCCCGCGGGATCTGGTCTACGAACACCGCGATCAGACCAGCCGAACGCGAGCTGGCACTCCAAGCCCAGCGCGCCTACGAGCGCACCGTCAAGGACTGGCAGCACAGCGCGGGCGCGAGCGCGACAGCGGGCCGCGCATCTGATGGCTCCTCAAGGGAACACGTCGCGCGGCAGACCCCAAGGCCCAAGTCTGCCCTTTGACTCGTCGTCACCCGCGCCCACCAACATGCTTTCGACACGGTCGCCGACTTCACCACAAGTCGACGACCGTGCGTTTGGGACAGTTTGGGATAGTGATTCTCGGGCCTGGCGCAGCACTCGTCGAGGGTCGTGGAGATCGGTGGCGGGGCGGTCAACCGTCGTGATTCCGGCCCGCGCGCGACCGATCTCATGGGCAGCGGCTCGCTGCTGCGCCAGCGTCCTGGCCCGGCGCGGGCAGACCGGCTCCTTGCCGGCGCCTGCTCTTCGTCTCAAGGCGCGAGTGGCCCGGTCGGGGCGGTGCATTGACGTCTCTCGGGCATGGGGTCGGCTGACGAAATCGCAGGAGTCCTTTCTGCTGCCCGAGGACCCGGTGCTCGCCTTGCCCTTGGGCCCGCAGTTCCGAGTTGCGTCTAGCGGTGGCCGGGGAAGCGAGGCCGATCAGCCGGTGAACGGCGCGAGCTCTCGCCGGCTCCGCGGACCGGACGACGAGCCATGCGGGATACTCGCCGGAGGTCCTCGGCGAACCGATGACCTCGGCGTCCCGATCTGAGCGGACCGGGACGACGACTCCGGATCGACCGGAGCGCAACGACGAGTCCGCCGACCCGAGCTGGAAGGACTGGAGTCCCTATGAGCGAGAACCAGGGGGGATCCGACGGCGCGACACGGGTGGCCTACATCCTCGGCGTGCCGCTGGCTGACAACGTCGTCCGTCAGTGGCCGCAGATGGGCGAGATCGTGCGCACCAGCAAGCTCGTCGCGGATGTTGAGGGCAACTTCCCGGAACTCACGTTGGAAGTCGGCAGACGTCTGCAGCTCGACGATGTCGTGGTCGTCGAGTGGACGTGCAACTACGGGGACGGGCGCTTGTACCGGAACGTGACGATCGGCGAGCTCGAGGACGGGCAAGCCGTGAAGGTCACGGACTACTGGGGCGAGCCCACCACTACGCCGGAGTGGCGCCGGCCGCTGACCGGTCAACTTGACATGCCCGGCGAGGGGATCTGGCCCGACAACGAGCACCTCGCTCACTACTGAGCGACCTGAGCGATCTCTCGTCGCCAGCGCGCCGGTCATGCCGCCGGCGCGAGCCGTTCTTGGAGTGTGGCGCGAACCTTCGAGCGGGCACGGTGAAGGAGGACTCGCTGATTGGTCGCCGTGATCTCAAGAGCGTCGCTGATCAGCGCCCCGTCCCAGCCCTCGACGTCCCTGAGGAGGATGACCGTGCGGTGCGCCTGGGGCAGCTCGTGGATCGCCTCGTGGATCATGTCGAGCGTCTCCGCCGACTCGACTGCGGCCGCGGGTTGTGCCTCCCAGCGCGGCAGTGGTGAACCCCTGTGGCGCGGGTACTTCGCGTCCTCGGCGAGGAAGCGGTCCGCGGCGACCGCGTTGAACTCCCCGGAAGCGTCCTCACCGGCGAGCACCGCGAACGGGACGGTGCGGCGCTCGCGGATGCCGCGAGTCTTCGCCCGGTTGACAAGGATCCGGAGCACCCAGGTCTTCAGCGACGAGCGGCCCTCGAATCGGTCAAGGCCATTGAGGACCGCGAGCCACGTCTCTTGCACGACGTCCTCTGCCACAGCCGTGCTCGGCGTGTACTCCCGGGCCAGCCTGAGCATCGTGGAGTCCCACGCATCAACGATCTTTATGAACGCCGCCTCGTCGCCGGCGCGCAACCGCCGCACCAAGCTCCGATCGAGTTCCCGAGCGGGTTCAGGCATGTGGGAACGTCCCGCCCGGCCAGGGAACGTCGCTGCCGTGCCGTTCGATCACCGGTCCGGGTGGCGCCGGCACCTTCCCGAGGAGTCCGGCGCCCACAAGTAGAAGCCGCCCGGAGTTGACGCGGAGAAATGGGTCGTCTCTCAGCCGCGCGAGCGCGTTGGGCCCGCGGCGCACCGTGAGTGAGCCAGCGAAGTGCGAGGCGTCCACCAGCAGCGTCGTGACGAGGTCGGCGGGCTCGGCGTCGGCGAGGACCGATCGCCGCGCACCCTGCACCGTTGGATCGTCGAAGATCGTGAATCGGTCCCGGTCCGGGAGGACGAGCGAGATTGCCGCCGCGGCGCCGGCTGGATCCACGATGCGCGGGTCGGCCCGCCGCGCGTGGCGTACGGGCTTGGATGCGCGAAGCCACGCCGCGAGCCAGCCGGCGTGCGACCCGTCTTGGGCTCGGAGCTCGGCCGCCGCGTCAGCAGACTGCGGCGCGTCGTCGGTGAGCGCCAGCCAGCAACGATCGCTCACCGTGGTACCTCCCAGTCGGTCCGGATCGCGCGCGTCACCGACCGCAGGTCGGCGCGCAGCTCGTCGAGACCGGGGCGTCCCCAATACCAGTAGCCGTTGTAGGCGGAGTGGACGGTCAGATCCGGGGTCAGAACGAAGACCGCCGGCCGGTATGGATGGTGCACCGTGTCGGTCGTTTCGCGCAGGTCGAGCGCGTCGAGGTGCTCACGCTCGGGATCGGCGAGGAAGGTCCAGCGCGCCCCGAGACCGGCGCGGAAGGCCGCCGTCACTTCCGGCGGATCGACGCTCAGAGAAGCGACCGAGGTGTACGCCACCTCGGCCTCGTCCTGGAAGGCGACGAGCCTGCGCATGAACGCCTGCTCCTTGGGGCACCAGAACCCCCGGAACGTGGTGAGGACGAGCGGGTCACCCGCAGCGAGCTCGCTGAGCGAACGGGACCGGCCCGCGTGGTCGAGCGCCACGAGGTCGGGGAAGGTGTCACCGGGTTGAGAGCTCATGTGCCTGTCCTGTCAGGTAGGTGTGACGAAGGGCGCTGCTGCGGAGTCGTGCGTCTGCGCCGGCGGGGCGTGGGACAACCTTCGCCCACGCCCGCGACCGGCGCTCGTCTCGTCTATGCGGCGCTCGCCTGCAGGGCGGCCACGACCTTCTCGTCGTAGAAGCCGACGATCCGCTCGGCGATCGCTTCGAGGTTGTCCTCGACGGCGAAGTGCCCGGAGTCGAGACGGATGAGCTCCGCGTCGGGGAGGTCACGCAGGTAGGCCTCGCCGCCTTCCGGGGTGAAGAAGATGTCTCCCTGACCCCAGAAGATCAGCGTGAGCGGCTGACGCTCGCGCAGCCCTGCCTGCCACGTGTCGTAGAGCGCGGCGTTCGTGCGGTAGTCGTAGAACAGGTCGAGCTGCACGCGGTGCGCGTTGGGGCGCGCGAGGAAGAACAGGTCGGTGTTCCAGTTGTCGGGGCTGATCCTGGACAGGTCAGGATGCCCGGTCGTGTAGATCGCCTTCACGGTGTCCGGCTCGAGGAACGCCTCGAGCGGCGCCTCGGTCTCCGGGCTGCGGTCGACCCAGAGTGCGTGGCGAATGCCGTCCCACGCGGCGGTGAAGCCCTCCTCGTAGCTGTTGGCGTTCTGGATGACCTGCCACTCGAGCCAGTCGGGGTGACGCTCGATGATCCGGTTGCCGATCGGTCCGCCGTAGTCCTGCATGTAGATCCCCATCGGGCCCGTGAACCCGACCTCGATGAGGAGGCCTGCGACGATGTCGGCGAGGTGGTCGAACGTGTAGTCCCAGGTCGCCGGGTCGGGCATGTCGGTGTTGCCGAAGCCCGGGTAGTCGAGCGACAGTACGTGGAAGCGGTCGGCGAGCGCCGGGATGAGCTCCCGGAACTGGTGGGAGGACGAGGGGAAGCCGCCGAGCAACAGCAGCTTGGGCTTCGACGCGTCGCCCGCCTCGCGGTAGAAGACGTTGAGTCCCTGCACTTCAGCGGTGTGGAACGTGGTCATGGGTGACCTCCGGTTGGATGCAACCGCCTCCGAGCAGCTCAGCGAGACGATCGAGATGATTAGTGGCAGCTGTTGGGCATCGGAGTTCCGGCCCGTCTTACCTCGTCCGCAGAAAGAGTCTGGGCGCACCGATCGGCCGAGGTAAGACCCGGCCGTCCGGCGCCGCCTATGACCATGTACGTCAAGGAGCTCTGGCGCTATCCCGTCAAGTCGATGCGGGGCGAGCGGCTGGACGAGGCAGAGATCAACCTCGACGGTGTCGCGGGTGATCGACTGGTACACGTCGAGAACGCACGGGGTCTCATCACGTCGCGGACGCGTCCGGGCCTGCTGGGGCTACGCGCCACGCTCGACTCGAACGGTGAAGCCCTCGTTGAGGGGGACCCGTGGTGGCACCCGCGCGTCGAAGCGCTCGTGAGCGACGCGGCGGGCCCGGACGCGCAACTCGTGCCTTACGACGGCCCCGAGCGATTCGACATCCTGCCCTTGCTCGTGGCGACCGACGGCGCGATCACAGCGTTTGGGAGAGACGGCCGGCGCCTACGCCCAAACATCGTCGTCGGCGGAGTACACGGCCTCGCCGAGCGGCACTGGGAGGGCCGCAGGCTGAGTGTCGGTGCCGCCAGTGTCTACCTGGACTCGCTGCGCGAGCGGTGCATCATGACCACGTTCGATCCCGACACCCTTGAGCAGGACGTCGAAGTCCTGCGCGACATCCGCCAGCGATTCAACGGACTGCTTGCGCTCAACGCAAACGTCGCACGGCCCGGCATCGTGCGGATCGGCGATCCCGTCCGCCTACTGGACCGCGGCGAAACGAACACGTTGACGCACAAGCAAACGGGAACGCGTCAGGCTGGCGCGTAACCGCGCGTTCGACCCGTGAGCTACGCCCCGCGGCGGCCGTCGGAAGTGCTCACGCGGCGTCGATCGCGAGCTCGTAGTAGTTCGTCTGCTTGGTGATGGCGAGCAACGGATCGGCCGCGCCCACCACACCCGCTGCGTCAACCGCACGGAGCGCGGCTTGGGTCTCCCAGTAGGAAACCTCGAGCGCCCGCCCATCCTCTCGGTCGAGCAAGAGCCGAAACCCCAGGTACCCGTCGCCGCCATGCCGAGCGACCGCCGTCTCGCGGAAACGCTCGACTAACTCGTCGCTGCGGGTGGCGGGGAACGAGACCTCCTGAATCCTGACCCACATCTGGGCTCCTGAATCTGCTCGTGGAGCGGTCGTTTATCGCGGCGGCGCGTCCTCTGCGCCGAAGAGCCTGGCGGCCTCGAGTAGGCCGATGTAGTCCTCACGGCACGCAGGGCAGCTGCGCAGGTGCGCCGCCAGTCCGGGGAAGTCACCAGCGGCATCCCCACCGGAGAGCTCAGTCTCGACGTACTGGTCCAGCACGGCGAATCCGGCCGCGCATCCAAAGTCCACGTCGCCCACGACGAGCAGTCGATCCACATCACGAGGAGCGCTCATGCGGCATCTTCCCGCGACGCCAGCGGGTAGCCCGCCGCTTCGAGGCTCACCCGGAGCTTGCATCTCGCATCGAACAGCGCCTTGTAGACCGCGTTTCGGTTCGACCCAAGCTCCCGCGCGAACGCATCCATCGGAACCTCATTGAGTGCGACTGCCACGAATACCCGCCGCTGCAGCTCAGTGAGATCCTCGGTGATCGCCTGGCGCAGCGCTTCGAGCATCTCGTGCTGTTCGGCCAGCTGCTGTGGCGGAACGGGGAGCGGGTCGGGCAACCGCTCCCAGCTGTCGTCGTCCATCGTCGCGGGGCGATTGCGCCAGAAATGACGGCCGATCTTGGTCGAGACCTCCAACATGACAAACCGATAGGCCCACGTGGTGAAGCGGCTGCTGCCGCGAAACTCCGCGATCTTCGCCTTGATCGCCATGAGCGAATCGTCAGCTGCCTGCTGCGCGACATCCTCAAGCTCCGGGCCCTGCAGCTGGAGCATCGCGCCGCGACGAAACGCCTCGTGGCGAGCCACCCGGACCAACAACGCGTGCAAGCGCACAAGGCAATCCTCATGCTGGGCGTCCGACGCCTGAAGACCGGCAACCCAAGCCCGGGACACCGCATCGAGACCCGCCCCAGAGACCGGATCGGCAGTTGCCGCGACGATCGCGTCTTCCGTCGGCACCAATCGACCCTACACCCGCCCCCTCGAGCCGGCGAACCTGGGGATGGAGAGTTGAGCGTGCGACGGAGGCCGGGCAACCGGCGCGTGCGCGGTCCGTCGTGACGAGCTCGGCCCACCCGCGCTCCCGGCGTGGACCACGAGGAGGAGCGGGAAACGCGGGCGCGCCAGCATGCCATCCCTCATGGCGGTCGCTGTTGGCGCGACTATCCCAATCACTATCCCAACGAGCCCCAAGACCCCGCTAGAATCCAGTATTCATCGAGGATCCGCCGCATCCGGTGGCGGGCTCGAAAACCGTTGATCGGGTAAACCCCGATCCGAGGGTTCGAATCCCTCCCCCTCCGCTTTACTGCAAGATCGCGACTTCACTACAAAGATAGTCGCGTCGTCGCGCCCAGCAAGCGGGACGGCCCGACCTGCGTTTGCTGACTGCGCGTTGTCAGCGAATGGCGGGTGGACGTGACCCTCGCCGCCCTGGCGCCGAATGCAAAGGCTGCGGGCGAGCGTCACTTCGGCGGCAGCGAAGCAGCGTGCGAGGCTCCAGCGTCGATCCAGCGAGCGAGGTCCGTGCTCTCGACGATTCCCGCGGCGTCGACGCTGATGAACCCGCGCATGGCCCGGCCGGTGAACTTCATCGGTCCGACGTGGGGCTCGGCGAGCGCCTGTTCAGCGTCGTCGGGATCGAGCCTGACCATCATGTCCTCGCCGAGCGTTCCGCAGGCCAGGTTGCCGTTGACCATCCATGCGATCCCGCCGAACATCCTGCGCTCGCTCACGCCGTCCCGGCCGCTGATGACCTCACGCATCCGGGCTGCGAGCTCCTCGGAGTACGCCATGCTGCGAGTGTAATCCGGTTGCGTGCGTAGCTTCCGCAGGCGACCTCGATGCCGGCAGACTCCCACACCTTCACGGCCGAGCTATGGGTGCATTCCGGCAGCGCCGGCTGGCACTTCGTGACGCTCCCCGCCGACCTGGCAGATGACCTGCGCGCGCGAACGGCCGGGAGGGCTCGGCCGTTCGGTTCGCTCCCGGTCCGCGTGAGGGTCGGCGACACCTCGTGGACGACATCGGTGTTCGCAGACACGCGCGCCGGTTCATACCTCCTGCCTGTCAAGGCCGCCGTCAGGCGACGCGAAGCACTCGCTGCGGGCGACGTGGTTCGGGCGACGCTCGAACTGATGCCGTGATGACGCCGGCGTATCGTGACCCTGTGCCGGTCGACGTCGCCTCTGAGATCGAGATTGAGCGGGCGCGCTTCGACGTCGCCGCCTACGCCTGCGATCCGGACAACGCGACTGCCTGGTATCGCAACATCAAAGCCGTCGAGTGGAAGTCACCAAGGCCGCTCGCCGTCGGGTCCCAGCTCGCCTTCGTCGCGGAATTCCTCGGCCGTCGCCTTGCATACACGTATGTGGTCAGGGAGCTCATCCCGGGGGAGCGCTTCGTGATGAGCACCTCAGAAGGCCCGTTCCCAATGGAGACGACATACGGCTGGCAGGACACCGCCAGCGGCGGCACACCCATGACGCTGAGAAACCGAGGTCAGCCGGCGGGCTTGGCCAAGGTCGCCGCGCCCGTCATCGCGCGAACGACGCGAAGCGCCAACCGCAAGGACCTGCGCTGCCTCAGGGAGATCCTGGAAGGGCACGACGCGAGCGCTCCGCAGCAGGGTGTCACGGACTCGCCGCTGCCGCGACCAGGCGGCGGCCGGCTCTCTGGTTGACAACCGGAAAGCCGGCCTCGTCCTGCTGGGCGGTTACCTGACCGGGACCTTCGCGGGCCGGAACGTGTCGCCCGCGACGACGCAGACCTTGCCCGGGGTCGGGGTTCCGTGCAGCCGGTGACGGCGATGCCCTTGGCGTTTGTGCGCGCCGTCAACCTGCCGGCGGCGACGGCGCACCGATCACGGGCTGGCGATCGACGCCGAGCTCGTTCGCCCCGGCCTGCTTGACGGCCGCCGTGACCTTGGCCTGGATGTGTCCTATGCGGCCGCTCGCGCTGACTTCGAGCGGCTGCGCCCTGGGCTGTTCGTCGCGCACCTTCGGGCACGGCTGGTCAACCTTGCGGAGACCCGTGAGTGTCCTTCCGTCGCGGGTGACCTTGGAGCTGCCCGAGACGCGCGGCTCGGCGGCCGCGTCGACGGAGTAGATGAGGTCACGCCGCAACGATCCGGCCTTCGTGCCGGTCATCATCAGGTGCGTGGTCATGTGCGACGAGCCCACGCCACCGGAGAAGTCGATGACGTCGGTTCCGTGGATGAATCTCTTCCCGTCGTCGGAGTAGTTGGTGTAGGTGGCCGATGCCCTGCGGGTTGTTGTAGCCGACCGTTACCGCCCCGGACGCCTGACAGTGCAGGGTGATCGTCCCGACCGCGCCGATGGCGCTACTCGGTGTCGTGTCTCTGCTTGCCACCAGCGATCTGGTCCGCCGACATCATGAGCGCGTGGCGAAGGAGTGGGCGCTCGGTGCGCCAGCGCGCCGCTGACTGCTCGTCGTGCTCGCGATGTTCGTCCACAGCATCCCGGAAGGCCTCGCGATCGGGACTGCGTGGGCCGCGTCTCCTCCTCAACTTGAGCAAGGCCTGAAAGCCCCTGACGACTTGGACCGCGTCACGGGCCTTGTCGTTCGTCACCGGGCTGTCGCTATGCATGGAAGAGCGACAGCGGCCCCCAGCCCCACGAGCAGCGGCGGCAACCGAAGTAGAAACCGATAGACGCTCAAACTGCTGGCGCTGCTCGCTCGGGCCCAGTCCGGCTCGTCCTCCGGCCGCTCGGGCGACTGCGCCTGCTGGCTCGGCGGTTCAGGCGAGCAGCCGTGCCCGATACCAGCGGGCCACCCGGGGAACTACGAGGGCGGTGATGAACAACAGCGCGATTGGAACGAAGATTCGCATCGGCCCGGATGCGACCAGCGCGACAACATCACAGACGATGAACGCCGCGGCCCACAGCGCGGTGATCCGCATGTTGATGGTGTGAAACGCAGGGCGGTCCCAAAGCTCCGGCGGGACCATCCGCCTTGCGAACTGCGCGGTCCAGGGTCGGCGTCGGAGCAGCGATAGGACCACCATTGCGACGAGTAGCGTGTAGATGGCGACGTCGAGGTGCTCAATGAGGGTCTTGTTGGCGAACCCGAAGTACAGCGCGGCGCTGAGCGTTGAGAAGCCGACGGCAAGAGCATCGATGCTGGTGACGCCTTGCCTGCGCGCGGCGTGGTAGCTGATCACGGCTGCGCCGGCGACCAGGCCTTCAGCGATGCCGATCGCGTACAGGTGCAACAGGAGGATGGGAACCATCAGCGCCAGCGGAATCAGCCCGGTAAAGCCGAGAAGCATTGAGCGGCCGCGCAGCAGACCATCGTCGATCGCCGCCGCGGGCGGATCTCGATAGCTCACGACCACAGCGGACGCCTTTCCCTCGTAGCCGCTCGCCTGGAAAGTTCGCCTTCGCGCGAGCACCTCCGACGCCTGCTCAGAACGACCTGCGGGAGTCGGCGGCTGGCTCCCAGACCCGCGAGACGAGCGGTGCTCGCGCATCTTGGGGGTGTCCTAGTCATGCGACCGCGTGAGGTACGTGTAGAGGGGATTCCTCGGACCGGTCGGGCCCGCTCTAAGCGGGGTCCAGCTCGCTCGCTGCGCATCGAGGCGTCGCTGCGCGTCGATCGCCGCCGACAGCCTCTTGCTGAATGCGCGCCTTCGCACTGCCGAGTCCGTTTCGTTGCGGGTCATGGCCTTGGGGCATTCCCGTCTCTGTTGGTCCGCGCGGAAACCAGCGGTCCAGGAACGCCGCGCGTTCAATCAGGCTGGGACGAAGCCACCGAGACGGTGGCGTAACGCCGGTGCATCTAGGACACCGGCCCCGCAGTCAAACCAGGTGACCCCGCCTCCCGCCGCGTGGCGCAAAGCGCGCCGTGGGTGGCTACCGGGCGTGGCCTGAGCGTCTTGGCCGCAGGGCCAGCTCGCAACCGACGGTACTCCTCTCAGTAGCGTTTGTGAACAGGCCTCAGGAATCTTTGGTCCGTGAGGATCTCTTTGGTGGACGGGGGAACCTCATGGGTGCTGGCCTGGGCGCGCCGCCCTGGAGCAAACCCGTCGTCCTGGCCGCCCAGAGCGCGACTCTGACGCACGAGAACGACCGCCGCTGGCGCGTCTCCCACCAGCGCGTGCAGCAGATCACCCTCGGCTCAGTGGGAGCAGAGCTACCCCGGGAGTACTGTGGGCCTCGATGTCGTCTGCGTCGCCGGACTTCTTGACGGATGTACTTGCGCGGTTCCTGCGCGGAGAGAGCGTCGACCGCTATCTCGCGCCGAGCTTCGTCGGATTCGGCGCGCTCCTCGGCTCCCAACACGGACCGTGGCATTCGGTCGACGAGGTGAGCGCCCAGCTGCTCGCCAAGGGAGCCAAGTACGAGATCACGGTGACCGACCAAGCCGAAGTTGGTGACGGGCGCGTGTTCCTCGGCGGGACGGCGAGCCGACGCGGAAGCAACGGCGACGGGTTCACCCACCCGTTCGGGGCCGTCGTGACGGTGCGCGACGGACGCATCCAGGCCATCCAAACCTCTGCGGACAAGGAAGCAGTGAGGACGGAGCTCGGGCTCAGCCCACCAGGGGCTCCCGTCGCCTAGCGCGCTGTCGCTCCTCTGGACGAAACGCAGCAGTCGGCGGGCGAAGCCGCGCGGCCTGCCGAAAGCTTGGAACCCGGGTGTGGCGTTCGGTCGGGCGGGTCAGCGTGATGTTGCGGGCGTGTTCTCGAGCACGCTCTTGAGCGTGGCGCAGTGTTGTGTGAACTGGCGCTTGAGGGTGTGTTGAAGGAGTGGCTGGGCGAGTCGCATGAGTCCGGGGAGTTGGCCGTGCGGATGGAGGCGCATGAGTGTTCCCTGATCGGTCGGCTCAAAGGTGAGGCGCAGGTGGATCGGGGTGCCTTCCACGACGCGCAGCGCGAGCGTCCGGTTGGGCTCGAACTCGGACACCTCGACCAGGGACTTGAGTTCCTTGCCGCCGGGTGCGCGGTGGACTTCCCGAAGTCGGGTGCCGAGACCGAACGGGGCGTCGCCCTCCTGGAGTGCTGAGACGGTGTTGGTTTGCCAGTTGGCGAGCTGGCTGGGGTCGCTGACGTAGGCGAACACGTCGGGAACTGGCCGCTCGATGTTGGTGTCGATCGTGAAGTTGATCATGGGTCGTGCCTTTCTTTGACGATGTCCCACCAGGTGGAGAAGGCGCGCTTGCGCCAGCGCGGCCCGGTGTCCAGTCCGGCGAATACCCGCGCGAGGAATGGGCCTGCAAGCAGATCGAGCGCGGCCTGCGCGTCGATGTCGCCTCGCACGTCTCCTCGCTGTTGGCCGCGCTCGATGAGCGCCTGGGTGACTGCGCGGCGCGGGAGCAGGACGCTGCGCCGGAAGGCGTCGATCAGCTCGGGGTGGCGCTCGTGTTCGGCGATCAGGCCACCGATCAGACCCACGTAGGCAGGCCCGTCAGCGGGGAACGCCTGTGCGACCGCTTCCCAGAGCTCGGCTCGCGTGTCGCCGAGATCGGGCGGGTCCAGCTCGGGCAATTGGCCGGCGACAACCGCGGCCGCGAGTTCGGCTTTGTCGCGAAAGCGCCTGTAGATCGCGGGCTTCCCGACTCCCGCGGAAGCTGCGATCGCTTCCATGCTCATGCCTGCAAAGCCACGCTCTGCGAGCAGTGCCAGTGTCGCCGTTGCAATGGCCTGGTCGACGTCGGGGTCGAGCGGGCGGGCCATTCCACAAGCGTAACGTTACGGTATCGTAACGTCAACTTCCCAGTCTACTCATGCCTCGAGCGAAGAGCAGAAGCGGGACCGCCCGCTTTGCAGGAAGGCAGGCGCCGGGCGGCCCGGGGGATCGCAGCATGCGATGACCGGGCTCGCTGGCCGTTTAGGTCGGTGCTGTGGGGTCGCACGCCCCGAACAGCTGGCGTGGTCCGTCGACGCCCTTGAGGTCGTGCGTCCCCCGGTCGACGAACTCGAACTGCGATCCGGCGGCCAGGTCGCGGACGGTGCTCGAGACCAGCACCTCCGACGCGCCGGCCAGACCTCCGACGCGCGCCGCGACGTGCACGGCGATGCCGGCGACATCCTCATCGCGCACTTCGATCTCGCCCGTATGGAGCCCCGCGCGGATCTCGACTCCGAGTCCCGCCACCTGATCAACGAGATCCAGCGCGCACGCGATTCCCCGACCCGGACCGTCGAAGACCGCGAGCACACCATCGCCGGTCTGCTTCGCGACCCGGCCCCGGTGGCCGCTGACGCAGGTCGCCGCTAGCGCGTCGTGGCGCTCCAGGACCGACCGCCAGCGACGATCGCCGAGGTCCCCCGCACGCCGCGTCGACCCGACGATGTCGGTCACCAGGATCGTTGCGAGCACCCGGTCGACCGGGGCCCGGCGGCGCGTCCCGCTGACGAACCTCTCGATCTCGTCGAGCATCCTGTCGGCGTCGCCGGTCCAGAACAGGTGCGCGTCCCCGTCGAGCTCGACGTAGCGGGCCCCCGGGATCGCCGCCCCGAGGACGCGCCCGTTGTCCACCGGCACACGGCGATCGCCGGTGCGGTGCAGCACGAGTGTCGGAACGCGGACCGCTGCCAGCAGGTCGCGCACGTCGATCAGGCGGGCGAGCTTCTGGACCGCGATCGCCATCGCCGGGCTCGCCGACTGGCGCTCATAGCGCGCCCAGAACTCGCGTGAGGCGGGATCGTCGGCGAGCTCGGGGGCCAGTGAGCGCAGCGAGCGACCCGTGCCCCAATCACGGTCGTACACCGCGTAGGCGCGCTCGTAGACCTCATTCGTCGGCATCCACGGGTAGTCGTCGCCGTGGACGCCGCGGGCGAACGTGCCGTAGAGGATCAGCGAGCGCGTGCGCTCGGGATGCGCCGCGGCGAACACGATGTTCATCGGGCCGCCCTCGGAGATGCCCAGCAGTACGGCGCGCTCACTCCCCGCGTGGTCCATCACGGCCCTGATGTCCTCCATCCGCTCCTCGATCGTCGGGGCGCCGACGACCGGATCGGAGAGCCCGACGCCGCGCTTGTCGATGAACAGCAACCGGCCCAGTGACGCCAGCCGCGAGAGGAAGTGGGCGTAGCGGGGCTCCTCCCAACACACCTCGCAATGCGAGATCCAGCCGGGCATGAACACGACATCAACCGGACCGTCGCCCACCGCCCGGTAGGCGACATGCACGTCACCGCTCTTTGCGTAGCAAGTCCTCCCGGGCACCATCGCGCGCCTCGAACGCGAGCCTAGCGCGAGCGTGACCCTGCGACGCGCCCACCGAACATGAAGACGACCCCACGCCCACAGGACTGACCCAACGACCTCGACCTCAACCGTGCCCGCCCAACGGCGACTGAGCCGGGCCGAGTCTCGCCGAGACCGGGGATTGGTACCCCCTCTTCATCGAGAGGGAGAGATCAGAACGAACTGCTCAGCCGAGAGGGCTTCCATCTCGGCTGGCGGGATGTCGCCGAGCGACTCGTGCAGGCGCTCGTGGTTGAAACCAGCTGACGTATCCGACGATCGCCAGCTGGGCCAGGATCTCGGCGAGCTCTACACCGGTCAGGCGACCGATCCGAACAGCGGACCGGCGCTCGCGCTGATGGCGATCGCGCTGGTCGCCCGGCGCGACGGCGTTCGCGCACACGATTCCGGGTCTGAAGCGCTGTCACCCGCACGCGGCGCGCCGGGCGCGTCGTTCAGGCTGTGAGCTTGATGCCGGCGTCGTCGAGGACGGCGTTGATCTTGTGGCGTTGCACGCGTGCGGTGGGGGTTACAATCGGCTGACTGCCCAAGACGAGGGGGAGTCCCATGGACCAGGGCCGATTGAAGAGCGTTCCGTTCTTCAGCGGAATGTCGAAGGGCGAGCTGGGGGCGATCGCCCAGCAGACCGATGAGGTGGACGTCCCTGCCGGCCGGGTCCTGGCGCGCGAAGGCGCCTTCGGGCAGGAGTTCTTCATCATCGACACCGGGACGGCCGAGGTGACCCGCGGCGGCGAGGCGATCGCCGAGTTGGGCGCGGGTGACTTCTTCGGCGAGATGGCGCTGCTGGAGGAGGATCGCCGTACGGCGACCGTCACCGCCAAGACGCCGATGTTGCTGATCGTCATGACGCGGTCGAACTTTCGCGCGCTCGACCGCACGCAGCCGGCGCTGCACGCAACGGTCGCCAAGGCGATCGCCGAGCGGCACGCTCCGACCGCGTAGCCGCATCGCCCCAACAGACCGGTTCTCCCCTCGCGGTTGCAGCTCGCCTTGACGTCGACTGTGATCAGGTGGCCCTCGCCCAGGGTCGCGAGCGTGCTCAGCGGCGCACGCCGGTCGCCGTTCTGGGCGTCGGTTCTTGCGATCATGCGGGCATGCCACCGCTCAGCGCGAAGGAGCGTGCGCAGCTTCCCGACAGCGCCTTTGCGTACATCGATTCGCACGGCCGACGTCGTCTGCCAATCAACGACGCGGCGCACGTCCGCAATGCCCTCGCGCGGTTCAGCCAGGTGGTGTTCGAGGACGAGGGCGCGCGGGACCGGGCGCGCGGCCGCCTGCTGAGGGCGGCCATGAAGCACGGGATCATGCCGATCGGCTTCGTCAGCGCGCAGCTGCAACCGCAGCGGAAGCTACCGACAGGCCACATCACGCTCCTGATGGCCGACCTCGAAGGCTCGACCGAGCTGCTCGGGCGCCTCGACGATCGATACGCCCCCCTGCTCGCCGATGTCCGCCGTCTGGTGCGCGCCGCGGTGCGATCTGCCGGTGGTCACGAGGTGTCCGCCCGCGGGGACGACGTCTTCGCGGTGTTCGAACGCGCCCCGGCGGCGCTCGAGGCCGCGCTGGCGATTCAGCGGGCGATGCACGCCGGCGCTTGGCCCGGGGGGATCGACGTGCGGCTGCGAATCGGCCTGCATCGCGGGCGTCCCGCGCTCACCGATACCGGCTACGTCGGGCTCTCGGTCCACGCCGCCGCGCGCATCTGCTTCGCGGGGCACGGCGGCCAGATCGTCGTGTCCTCTCCCGTGCGCGCGGCGGTCATCGAGTCGCTCGCAAGCGGCGTCAGCCTCAGGAGCCTTGGCGCCTGGCGATTCCGCGGCTTGCCCGAGCCGATGGATCTCTTCCAGGTGGACGCGGCTGACCTGATCGCCGACTTCCCGCCACTACGATCGGCCGCCCCTGCCAAGTAGCGGACTTGGTCGCTGTGCAACCGATGCCACGTGCGCCGCGTCACGCCTGATCGACCGGGGCTGCCTGCAGGCGCTCGCGCTCGACCGGAACGCCGGTTCGATCTGTTGCTCGTTCACCGCGTAGACCGGCGTGCAAGCGAGCGCTTCGGCGGGCAGGACCGAGTCGCTCGCAACGCCCTTCCGCGCGGTCAGTCGACGTGCAGCACGGCCTTGCCGCCGATGTGGCGGTGCAGCAGGGCGTCGAGCGCGGGGGCGGCCTCGCGCCACGAGCGCTCGAGTTCGACCTGGCCGTCCAGTCGTCCGCCGGCGGTCAGTGTGCACAGGCCTGTGACATCGCTCGTCCGGTCGGCGTGCGAGGCGAGCTCGTCGAGGAGGTCCAGCGTGTAGACCACCGCGCAGCGACGCTTTGCGCAACAGCCTCCATCGGAAGCAGCAGTCGCTTCAGCGAATGCCTCGCAGGTCCTGTCAGGCGGAATCAGGAGCCAAGCAGATCGACGGAATATCGTCCGGGTGTGCCCGCTCGCCCGAATCCAGCTACCCGTCGGGCCGGCCTGAGCGGTGCGGCTGTCCTCAGGCACGCGGTCGCACCGACATGACCACGACTCAGGCCCGCCTACCGCGAGTGACCTACTTCGACGCGGACCTGGTCGTCGAGGTGGAGGGGCCGCAGGAGACGATCCTCGGCCTCTCGCAGCGGCATCGCATACCGCACATGTCCGAGTGCGGCGGCCATGCGCGCTGCACCACGTGTCGGGTGCGGTGCCTTGACGGCTTGGCCAACCTGTCGCCGCGGACGGACGCTGAAAGCGCCATCGCCGAAGCTCGCGGGTGGGATCCCTTCACGCGCCTGGCCTGCCACACGCGCGTTCATGGTGACGTCATCGTGGAGCGGTTGATCCGCTCGCCCGCCGAGGCGACGCGCATGCGTGCCGAGGAGTCCGGGCTTCAGCGCGGTCGCGAGGTGTCGCTGGTCACGCTCTTCTGTGATCTGCGTGGCTTCACGCCGCTGACTGAGCGCTACCTCCCGTACGACGTGGTGCACCTGCTCAATCGCTATTTCGAGGCCGTGGGGGAGCCGATCCTCAACAACAACGGCTACATCGACATGTATGTGGGTGACGCGGTCGTGGCGCACTACTGGCTCGACGGCGCGCCTCCCGCGCACAGCTGTCTTGACGCGGTGCGCTCCGCGTTGCTCATGCAGCGAAGCCTGGAGGACCTCAACCACGAGGTGCTGGCCGAGTTCGGCGTCGCTCTCCAGATCGGCATCGGCGTGGACCTGGGCACGGCGATCGTCGGGCCCATCGGCAACAGCTCCAAACGGCAGCTCACGGTGATCGGAGACAGCGCCAACAGGGCCAGTCGCATCGAGAGCGCCACCAAGGCGTTCGGAGCTGAGCTGCTCGTGTCGGACGAGGTGATGGAGCACGTGAGCACATGCGTCGTCAGCCCGCGGTTGTTCGACACCGAACTCAAAGGCAAGAGCGACCTCGCCCGCCTCCACGAAGTGACGGGCTTTTCCGTCGCGGACGCCGCGATGACGATCCAGTCGACGTTCGCGCTCGTGGCGCAGGAGAGAAAACGCTTCAGCGAACGCTTCTACGCGAACCTGTTCGCAATCGCCCCGGAGACCGAAGCCCAGTTCGCCGGCACGCCGCCCGAGCTCCAGGACCGGATGTTCGTGGAGATGCTCTTCCTGGTCGTGCGCAGCCTGTCCCGCCTGGACGAGTTGGTGCCGGCACTCACGGCGCTCGGTGCGCGTCACGTGGCATACGGAACCCTCGAGGCGCAGCTCCCGATCGCGAAACGGGCGCTGATCGCCACGCTGCGCGAGCTGCTGGGCGACGCGATGACGGCCCAGGCGGAGGCCGCCTGGTCGGAGACGTATGACGCCATGGCCGCGTCGATGGCGCGCGGCATGGGGCTGGAACGATGACAGCCACTTTGAGGCAAGAGCAGAAGCCGGCCGACCCGGTCAGGGACCACTCCGGCGCCGGACGAGAAGCATGAGCGCGCGTTCTGGGCGCATTCCTTGAAACGCTGGGCTGGGCGGGCGCCGTCCCGTGAGGCTGCGCGCGTAGTGCTCCCTTAGTCGTTGAGCCAGTCGATTGTGATTCGGTCGGCGGCGTGGATGCAGAGCATCTCGAGGCGGTCGTCACCGATCGCGGTGAAGCGGTGCGGGGTTTCTGGGGCGATGACGACGATGTCGCCCGCAGCGGCAACAACCTCTTGCGCGTCGACCGTCATCGCTGCTTGGCCGGAACTGACGATGCAGGTTTCGGAGTAGGGATGCTTGTGCAGTCCCGGGCCTTTCCCGGGCTGAAGATCGCCGATGAAGAATGAGACCTGCGAGCCGAATGGCTCGCCTTCGAACTGCACGGCAGCAATCGTGCCTTTGCGCTGATCTTCGCGATGAACGATGTGGAACATTCGAGTCCTCTCAGTCGCGGTCTGCCAGGTGCCTCGAGCTACGCTTGCTGGGGAGCGGGCGTGAGCCCGTGCCGGCTCATCACTTCTGCGATGGCAGCGAGATCAGGTGCCTAGATGAGCTGCCCGTGACGACCTGGACCGCTGCGGGCGGATCCCGGCTCAGGTCACGACATGACTCGAGACGAGACTCACCCACGTCACATTGGGCGCCACCGTCACGCCGCCGGCCTGCAGTGCGGCGCCGAGACGCTCCTGCATGAACGCCGCCTGCGCCTCGCGCGACTCCCAGACCTCGATGACAGACCAGCCGCCCTCGGTCGCTCCCGCGCCGTGCCACTGCAACCCCGCGGGCCAGTCGCCCTCGCCGGTGGCCGGGTCGATCCCGAGCTCGCGGTTGACGGCGTCGTACAGGGCGCGCCCAACCCCGTCGAACTCCAGTATCAGCGCTTCGGCCATGTCAGATCCCTTCGGTGGTCGTCGGAGCGCTGACACTCCCACATCGCGGCGCCCCGCGCACATCACGTACACGCGCGTCACGATCGCTGCGCCACACGCTGCGCGCAATCCGTGACCGCCGATCGCAGCCGAGACCCGGCTACGCGGGCGCAACTGTCCCAAACGTTGTCCCAAAGCACGCTCGAACGGCTGTAAGATCCCGTGTTCGTGGGGCATCCGGCGCATCATGTGCCGTGCTCGAAAACCGTTGTAGGGGTAACCCCTCTACCGAGAGTTCGAATCTCTCCCCCTCCGCTGGAAGTGCCTGGTGCGGAGTGGGTTCTGACCCCTCGCGGTCGGAACCCGCTCCGTCCGGGCCGAGGCGTGTGCGCGGCTCGAAGCGGACGCTCAGGCGCGACGAGATCGCCTGGTTTGCAGGGACTTCGCCCAGTCGGAGATGCAGCGGTTCTGGAGACCGTCATCGCGCTGGTTATCGGGCTTCTTCGGCTCTACGAGACCAGGCGCGACGTCGCAGCTGAGATTCAGATCATGGCGAAACGTCCTGCAAGCAGGCGGAATCTGAGCCCGGCTGACAGCTCGCCTTGCAGGCGGTGCACGGGGCGCGCTGTCCCAGAATTGTCCCAAGAGCGCGGTGGCCCACGAGCGTGAACCCAGCTGCCAGGACCCGATCGACGACCCGCCGCGGCGTCCACACCCCGGTCGACTACGTGTACACCTTCGTGCTACAGTCTGTGGCATGGTCAGCAAACCACACGACGTGCTCGCGACCCGCGAGGTACGCGAGCAGCTCCCGGCACTCCTCGATCGCTTCCGCAATGAAGGGGCCGACGCTGAACCGGTGGTCATCGGCGCCCGCCGCCGGCCCGAGGCCGTCGTGCTGTCCTACGAGCGATACCTGCAGCTGGCCGGCGGACGCGAACGCGTCGCGGCCGCGCTGGACCGCCAGACGCGGGAGGCCGGCGCCCGCTTGGACGCCGACGCGGCGCTCGAACTCGCCGACAGCGAGCTGCACGCCATGCGCCGCGAGCGCGCTCAGGGCTCATAGCGCCGCGTGCGCGCCGTCCTGGACCCAAACGTCCTGGTGTCGGCCCTGATCTCCGGGACCGGACCGCCGCGTGAGATCATCGCGGCCTGGACGCAAGGACGCTTTGACCTGATCGCCAGCCCGGTGCTGTTAGGCGAACTTCGCGACGTGCTGGACAGGCCGAAGTTCCGTCGCTGGGTCAGCACGGCCACCGCAGCCGAATTCATCGACGGACTGCGAGACGACGCGCTCGTCATCGATGACCCGTCCGCGCGGCCAGGGCTGTCTGCGGACCCCGGCGATGACTACCTCGTCGCGCTGGCGCAGGCGGGAAACGCCGACTACCTCGTCTCGGGCGACCGCCACCTGATCAACATCGCCGACCCAACCCCACCGGTACTCACGCCGCGACAGTTCCACGAGCTGCTGACCGAATCGACCGAATGACGCCAACCCCGCTGTCCATCGACGACGTCGTCCGCCGTCCATAACGCGCGACTCCCGGCCAGCGCTCGTGTGCGACCGTTCATGTCGCTGCGCCAGATCAGCGCAGGCGCGACCGTGCCGGAAACGTCATGAGCCGGGACGAGTAGCGACGAAGCCCGCGGCGACCACACCAGCCACGCGCACGAGCTCCCGCATCAGCGCCCGCCTTGTCCGGGAAGAAAGTCGCCAGCAGGCCCACAGCGACGGCGATGGTGCCGGCCATGATGCGCGAGACGATCAGGTCGCCTGGCGTGCGATCGGCGGCGAGCAGATCGGGGAGTGCGGCGCACCGACTGGCCGCGGTGCCGGGCGCTCTGCGAGCATCCGCGCTCGATGATCGCCGGTCTTGACCCGTCGGCCGTGCGCACCGGGCGCGTGCGCGGTCGCTATTTCCGCGAGAACTTCGCGCAGGGCGGCCTCGAGCTCGTGCAGATGATCCCAGAGCTGGTCACGAACGCCGACGCGGCGATCGCGGCATCAGGACGCGAGCACGGCCGCATCCGGCTGTCGTTCGGTCTGCCGGATCCGGCGTTCCTCGCCATCTGGCGCGAGCAGACCAGGCGGCTGCGCGTGCCGGCGCTGCGCTCATGGGAACACGAGCTGCGCTGCAGCGACGACGGTGTCGGCGTCGACGCGGCCATCATCGATCAACGCCTCGGCGCGCTCGGCGTCACGCCCGATCACACCAGCCAGCGCGGGCTCTTCGGGCGCGGGCTGCGGGACGTGTGGCTCGCGCAGGGCGCCGGGCGGATCGAGGGTGTCCGCGCCGGCCGCGCGGTCGAGTCGTGGTTCTTTCCCGCGCGCGGCGATGATCCTTTTGCGTTCGTGCACGTTCGCGACGAGCCGGCGGACGCCGCGGACCTTCGTGATCTCGGCATCGAGCGTTCGGGGACGCGCGTCACCGTGCCGCTGATCGCCAAGCGGCTGCCGACTCCTGGCCGCCTGCGCGCGCTCGTCGCTCAGCTGGTGCAGCTGCGGCCCGTGCTCGAGGACCCGGCACGCGAGCTGTGGCTCGAGCTGTCGGGCGAGCCACCGCAGCTGGTCACGTATCCGGCGCCCGAGCCCGACCCGCAGCGGCCGGTGCTGCTCGACGACGAGCTCGATCTCGGCGAGGGACTCAGCGCGCGAATCGTCGTCCGGCGTGCGGCTGCGCCGATCGCCCTGACCTCGCAACGTTCGACGCGCCGTGGCGGGCTGCTGATCCGCTCCGGGCGCGCGGCCCACGAGGTCACGCTCGCCGGCCATGAGGCGCGGCCCGGAGCCCGCCACCTCTTCGGCGATGTCTGGTGCACGGCGATCGAGGATCTCCAGCGCAGCGCCCTGGATGCGCCGCGCCCGCAGGTGCTGGTCAAGGTCGACCGATCGGGGCTCAACGAGCACCACCCGGTCGTCGCGCGGCTCTACGACGCGATCGAGCAGGCCTTGAGGCCGATCATCGACAGGGAGGAACGCCGCGCCGGCGCGCACGTCGTCGCGGCGACACGCGCCGTCGCGGCGCGCGACCAGGTCGGTCTGCGGGCGTTGAACGACGCCCTCAAGAGCGCGTTCGACACGCCCGGATCCCGTGGTCTCCTGCGCGGCGACCAGGCCTCCGATCGCGCTGCCGCGGAGAGCGACGAGGCTGCGACCGCGCCGCCCGCTGACGACACGCTGGCGGGCGCGGAGACGATCGAGCCACAGCCTCCCCAGGATGCTGTCGCGCCCAGCGCGCTGCGCTTCAAGCAGTCACCGGTGCGCCTGCACCCCGGCGAGCAGCGCGGCGCCTCGCTGCTGATCGATCCGCAGCGGATCCCGCCCGGCACCCCGCTCGAGATCACCCGTGACCGCGGCCTCGCGTGGAAGCCCGTGGGAGAGCTCGTCGTGCCCGAGCCCCAGCGCGCGGGCTGGTCCAGGCTCAGCGGCCTCGTTCGCGCCCGCGTGAGCTGCGAGCCAGGATCCCGGCTGGCCGTGACCGTCACCGCTGCGGGTCACGAAGCGACGCTCGAGGTCGTGATCGTCCGCCACCGCGCCAGCGGCTGGGTCCGCGAGATCGCTCGCAAGGACGAGGATGCGGAGGTCGAGGCCGAGTTCGACCCCGAGACCGGTGTCGTCACCGTGTACGAGGGGCGCCGCGAGTTCCGCGCGCTCGAACGTGCGGCGCGGCGCGCCGGCCTGTCGAAGCGACGCGTACGCGAGTACCTCCCCTACCGCATGCTCGAGGTCGAGGTCGCCGCCAACACCGTCTACGCCTGGGCCGCGCGCGAGGTCATCGCCCGGCGCGCCGCCGAGTTGTCCACCGACGGCCCCGCCTACGCCGAGGCCGTCCGCTTCGAGACGCAGGCGCTGCGCTACCGCGCCCACGACAAGCTCATGCAGGCATTCCTCGAGCCAGAGGTGTTCGACGGAGGCGTCCAGATCCGCGCGACGGACGATCGCGTCCACCCCGGGCAGCGCTCACTGCTCGCGCAGTAAGCGCCGGCGGACTGTCCCGAACGTTGTCCCAACGAACCCTCCAGCAGTTGTAGAGTCCGGTAGACACAGGGCATCCGGCGCACCATGTGCCGTGCTCGAAAACCGTTGCAGGGGTAACCCCTCTACCGAGAGTTCGAATCTCTCCCCCTCCGCTCGGAAGTGCCTGGAAAGGGGTGGGTTCTGACCCAACGCGGTCGGAACCCGCTCCTGCAGGATCCGACTACGGGCCAGCGCGCAGGCGGACGCGCTCGTCAGGCGCAACGAGGTGATTTCCAGGGACTTCGTGTGGTGTGTGCGCAGAGCGGTTCTGCAGACCGTCACGGACGGAATCCCGGGCGTTGGTGGCGCCCTTCGCGCCGAACGCTCGCCGGCTCGCGTCGCAGCCGGCGGTCCGGGTGGGCGCGGGGCGCGCCGTCCCGACCGTGGTGGATGGGCCGGGTGATGCGGCCCATCCACCTACAGGTCGTCGGGGTTACGGCGCGGTTCAGCGGGTCTTGCAGCCGCGCCGCTGGAACCTGGCTGCCGTCGTGTAGGTCACGGTCGGCAGGTAGGCGCCCATCACGTCCTTGATCTTGGCCGGATCGGCGACGTTCTGGACGGCGTTGCGGAACGCGGGATGGTCAGTGGTCGCGAGGTTGCGAAGGACCATCATGGTCGAGCGCGGCCTGGTGGCGCCGTCGCCCGTCGTGCCCCAGTCCATCCAGGCCACGCCGCACTTGGCGGTGGCGTTCTTGGGACGATCCTGCGGGAGGCTGACCACGATCGTGTAGTCGCGCCGGGCGTCGATCGGGACCTCTTCGTCAGCGAGGCACGGGCCTGTGGTCTTGCCACTGGCCGGGCCTTCGCCGTTGCAGGCAGACCAGTAGCGCAGTTGCGTGGCGCGCTGCATCCGCGACTCGCCGGCGTAGGTCGCCGGCGTGGTCGGCAGCTTGCCGTGCATGACCGCGATGTTGTGTCCATTGCGGTCAGGACCGAAGCTGCGATCCAGCCACGCGAACACGTATGCGTTGGCGGGGTTCGCGCCGAGCCCTGTCGTGGTGAGCGGGAGCGTCGCGATCTTGCCGGCCTGCGAGGTGCCGGCGTAGTAGGGCGCCAGCAGCCACGCCGGGCCGAAGTACTTGTACCAGGTGGTCGGCTTCACGGCGGGGTGTTGCGGCGACGTGCTCAACGCGAGCAGCTGCTGGATCGTGCTCTCGGGGAAGAGGAAGGTGTTGACGTTGGGGACGTTCGCCGCACCCGGCTTGGTCGACAGCGCCGTGCACGCGGCCTGGCCGGTCGACACCGCGCCGTCGGCGGCGACGTAGGTGGCAGCGGGGTCGCCGACTCCGCCGGTGAACTCGCGTCCCCGATCGGGGAGGTACACACGCTCGGCGACCTGGAACGGTGTCCCCGCCCGGCCGGCCGCGCCCGCGTAGAGCACGTTCGTCTGGCGGTGACCCGGTCCGGGGTCGGGCTGGTCGACGACCGTGATCGTGTAGGAGCGATGCTTCGTCGCGCGGTTGGCTCCCGGCAGGAACGGATTGGTCGACCCCTTGTCGGGCCGGATGTCGACGTCGTAGAGATGCTGACGCAGCTGCAGCAGCGGCGACGAGACCGTGAAGGAGAAGAAGCGGGCGTGCGGGAACCTGCCGCGCAGCACGATCTTCCCTCCGGCGGGGAGCGTGTCGAGCGAGATCGGATAGCCGGTGTGCGACTCCGGCCAGATGATGTTGCGGGTCTGCTGTGTATAGGCGGTCCCCCAGAAGCACGTGCCCGACTGCTCGCCGCCGAGGTGGGTCGGGATGTCGTACACGGTTCGCGCGGCACCGCTTGCGGCCGACGCGGGCTGGGCTACAGCACCGCCGCAGGTCACGGCGACGGCGGCCAGCGCAGACACCGCTGCCCCCGCCAGTCTCTGGGTCCTCATGCTCACGGTCCTCATGTTCAGGCTCCTCCTCTGGGTGGATGCGCGCCGAACGGGACGCGGCGCTATTGAAGGCACTATAAACAACTATTGAAAGCTCTGTCAATAGGCCCCGGGGTGCAATATGCTGCGACGCATGGCAGGCAGACCCCAGACGCGGCTGGCGCCCGACGCCCGCCGCGAGCAGATCCTGGATCACGCCCGCCAGCTGTTCGGCGCCCGCAGCTACGCCGCCGTGTCGGCCAGCGAGGTCGCACGAGCGGCCGGTGTCACCCCCGCGCTGGTCAGTCACTACTTCCCCGGCGGCAAGAGCGACATCTTTCTCGCGCTGATCGCACAACTCCGCGAGCACGTCGTCGAGGCCGTTCGCGTCGACCCCGATCTACCGGTGCATGACCGAGTCACCGCGCAGATCGAGAACTGGATGGACTGGCTCGAGGCCAACAGCGAGACATGGCTCGCGACCGCGGCGCATGGCGACTACATCGCCGACGCGAAGCTCCAAGCGCTGGTCGACGACGCGCGAGAGCGCAGCATCGACGCACACCTCGAGGATTACGCCGACGTCCTCGAGGACGTTCCGAGCACCCGGCTGGCCCTGCGCTGCTGGCTCGGCATCAATCGCGCAACCTCACGGGCCTGGGTAAAGGGAGACGCCACACGGGCGCAGGCTGCTCTGATCCTGACCGAGACCCTGCATCAGATCATCACAAGCGTCGCGCCAGCACTCGCACACGCACCTGACGACCACCAGGACCGGGCGAGGGACGCCCATCCGGCACGTGGTCGTGCTCGCGTGGCCGGCCACCACCGCTAGCGCCGGCTCGGCCAAGTGCACCGGCGCGCCGACCGCGCGCCCATCTCTTGTACGACGAAGAGCAGGAGCGCGGACGGGGCTGACCGCGGGCCAGGTCCTGCTGGCATCGCTCCGGAACAACCGTCCCAAACGTTGTCCCAAGGCCATACCGAACGGCTGTAGACTCCTGTGTTCATGGGGCATCCGGCGCATCCCGCGTCGTGCTCGAAAACCGTTGTTGGGGTAACCCCTCTACCGAGAGTTCGAATCTCTCCCCCTCCGCTTAGCGCCGTGTGAGGCCCGCCTACGCGGGCCTCACAGGTGGATGCCCCGACCCCCTCTGCGGCCGGTGCACGCTCACACCTCGTCGAACACGTTGAGGCCCAGGTTCTGTAGAAATCGGTCGGCTCCGATGTTGAGCTGATGGAGCTCAACACTCCAGATGAGGCTCGCGGTGGGCCGCGTGGTGACGCCGAGCCGCCGCAGCCGGGCACCGCGAACGGGGAGGCGAAGGCGACGACGACGGCAACGTAGACAAGGTCTTCAGCATCAGACGTCCCGCCTCTTGAGCAGCACGATGCTCGTGGACGCGATCGCCGCAGTCAACGCGGCGAGGGCAAGCCCACCGGTCAGCGGCGACATCGCGCCGACGTCGAGCAGTGAGTCGAGCAGTTCGTAGGGCATGTAGCGGCCGACCGGCCCGAGCAGGTCTACGAAGATCTGCTCGCCGAGGAACGTGCCGAGGATGACGAGGATCGCCGATGTCGGGTTGCGCGTGATGAAGCCCACGGCGACGCCGAGGATCGCGAACAGGACGCTCCCTGCCACGGCCTGCCCGGTCACGCTCGCGATGTCGCTGAACGAGAAGCCCAGCGTGACGCCCTTGTTGCTCGCCACCGCGTCAGCGACGGGCACCATCGCGGCGACCGTGACCGTTGCCGCGATCCCCGCGAGCCCGCCGTAGGCCACGCACTTGGCAACGATCAGGCGCGCGCGGCGCGGCGCTGCGAGCACACGCTGCCCGATCGTCCCATGGCGGTACTCGCCGCCCGTCCGCGCGGCGGCGAAGAGCGCGAAGGCCATGGCAGTGACGAGCCCCGCCACCGTGGCCAGCTCGTCGCGGAAGTCCTTCGGCGAGTTCATGTGCGGCTTTCCGACGTTCGAGAAATCGCCGAAGGTGATGGCGAGCGCCATCAGGACGACGATGGCCAGGACGCCGTAGCTGCTGCGCAGCGTGCGGAACTGCAGGAGCTCGGCACGGATGGTGCGGGTCATGAGAGGGCCTCCTCGGCCGGGGTGGTGGTCAGGGTCATGAAGACGTCCTCGAGGCTGGCCGCCGGCTCAGCGATCTCGTAGAGCACGATGCCGTTCGCGAAGGCGAGCTCTGCGACGCCCCGGGGCTCGAGTCCGACGACGGTCAGTGCGTCGCCCTCGCGCTCGCAGGTCTCGACTCCGGCCTCGATCAGGACTTGGGCGAGGGCTTCGGGCTGGACCGCACGGACGTTGACGCGCGCCGCCGCGCCCGCGGTCAGCCGCGCCAGTGGCTCGTGAGCGACGAGCCGCCCGCCGTGGATCACGACGACCTGGTCGACGGTCTGCGCGACCTCGGACAGGACGTGGCTCGAGAGCAGGATCGTCCGGCCCTCGGCGGCGAGGCCGCGCAGGAAGTCGCGCAGCCAGCGGATGCCCTCCGGATCGAGCCCGTTGGCCGGCTCGTCGAGGACGAGGATGCGCGGGTCGCCCATGAGCGCACCGGCGATCCCCAGCCGCTGGCGCATGCCCAGGGAGAATCCGCCGGCGCGGCGATCCGCGGCGCGGTCGAGCTCGACCAGCGCGAGCAGCTCGTCGACGCGCGAGCGGGGCACGCCGGCCTCGGCTGCGACGACCTGCAGCTGCCCGCGGGCGGTCCGCGCCGGGTGCGCGGCGGCCTCGAGCATGGCGCCGACCTCGCGCAGCGGCGCGTCGAGTGCGGCATAGGCGCGACCGTCCAGGGTCGCCTCGCCGGATGTCGGCGCGACGAGGCCCAGCAGCGAGCGCAGCGTCGTGGTCTTGCCCGAGCCGTTCGGGCCGAGGAACCCGACGATCGAGCCGGACTCGACGCCGAATGTCAGGTCGTCGACCGCGCGGACGTCGCTGTAGTCCTTGATGAGGTGGTTGATTTCGATGAGTGGCATGAAGGCTCCGTTCAGGGGATCTGGATGTCGCGGACCTCGACGGCGTCCGCCCGGTGTGCGACGAAGTCGGGCAGGAGCGCGAGCGCCTGCTCTGGACCGTCGGCCTCGACCCGCCACCAGAGCTGGTGATCTCCGGCGAGGCATGTCGACGCCGCGTGCTGATGGCGAAGCGGGCTCCGGAAGCCCTGCCACGCCGCGAACGCCGCCGCGCATTCTGTCGGCAGGTGCGTGTGGTGCAGGAGGAAGAACGGCATGTCCGCAGCGTGCCGCTCGTGCCCGCCCCGATCATCAGGGACGGTCCCTGAACCCGACCGAGCCCGCCCCCCGGCCGACGTGGTCCGCAACGACAGCGACGCCCGCCGAGGAGGCGGGCGCCGTGTCATTCAGGCAGTCAATATGTGCGGTCTGACTACGCGTTCGCGGGCGCCGCCTCCCCCTCGTGCGCGACCTCGGGCAGCCAGCGCAGCGACTTCGGCAGCCACCAGTTCCATTCGCCCAGGAGCGTCATCGTGGCCGGGAGCAGCACGCCGCGGATCAGCGTCGCGTCGAGCAGGACGGCGAAGGCGAGGCCGACGCCCATCTGCTTGAACATCATCCACGACAGGCTGCCGAAGATGGCGAATACGGCGACCATCACAAGCGCCGCGCTCGTCACCACGCCGGCGGTGTTGCGGATCGCGTAGGAGACCGCGTCCCTCGTCGTCATCCCGCGGTCGTGGGCCTCACGCACGCGGCTGAGGATGAACACGTGGTAGTCCATCGACAGCCCGAACAGGATCACGAACATGAACAGCGGGAGCCACTGCACGATCGGCCCCGTCTGGCTGAACCCGAGCAAGCTCTTGAACCAGCCGTGCTGGAAGACCAGCACCATCATGCCGTAGGCCGCGAAGACCGACAGGAGGTTCAGGAGGATCGCCTTCACCGGAATCACGACCGAGCGGAATGTGACCAGCAGCAGCAGAAACGCCACCAAGATCACGAAGGCGAACACCAGCACGATGTTCGAGTTCAGCGTGTCACTGAAATCGCGTGCCTTGGCCGTCTGTCCGTCGACGTAGGCCTCGACCCCGTCCACCGCGCCCAGCGTCTGCGGCACCAGGTCGTCGCGGACGACGTCCAGTCCCCGCTCGGACGACGCGTCCGAGCCGTCACCCGCCGTCGCGAAGTTGATCGTCGCCACGGTGCGGTTCGGGCTCACGTCGACCTCGACGTTGCGGTCGGGGAACAGGTCGGGCTGCTGGGCCATCGAGTGCTCGAACTTCGCGATCGCGGCGGTCACCTTCGGGGCGGTGACGTCCTGCGCCCGGATGACCACGTCCATTCCGTTGGTCTTTGACGGGAACGCGGCCTGGAGGTGCTTGTACGTCTGCACGACCGCCAGGTTCTTGGGCAACGTGTCCGGTCCCGGCTCACCGGTGTTCATATGCAGGGCGGGAATCGCCAGCGCGACGAGCACGCCGACGGCGAGCGCGGCGGACAGCGCCGGGCGGCGGAGCACCCGGTCCGTGATCCGCGACCACAGCCCGAACCTGGCGGCGCGTGCCTTGATCCGAGCCAGGCCCGGAATGCGGCCCGGCCTGATGGCGCGGTCGCCCAGGCAGGCGAGCAACGCGGGCAGCACGGTCAGCGACCCGATCATCGCGACGGCGACGACCGCGATGGTGCCGGTCGCCCATGCGGTGAACTCCGGGACGCCGGCGAAGTACATCCCGGCCATCGCGGTCATCACCGTCAGCCCGGAGATGAGCACGGCGCGCCCCGAAGTCGCGGCGGCCGCCTCGATCGCCGCCACGTTGCCCCTGCCGGCCGCCCGCTCCTCGCGCACGCGGCGCAGGTAGAAGAGCGAGTAGTCGACACCGACCGCAAGGCCGATCAGCAGGATGACGTGGTTGATCGACTCCTCCACCGGAGAGAGGTGGCTGAGTGGGCCGACGAGGCCCATCGTCGCCAGCACACCCGTGATCGCGAGGACCAGCGGCACGCCGGCGGCGAGCAGCGAGCCGAAGGCGACGAGCAGGATGATCAGCGTCAGCGGGAGCGAGCTGAGCCCCGCCTGCTTCAGGTCGCTGTCGAAGACCTTCTGGAACGCGTCCTCGGAGCTCGCGTCGCCGAACTGCTCGACGTTGAAGTCCGGGTGCGCGGCCTGCGCGGCCTCCGTCACGGCGAGCGTCTGATCGACGACCGGCTTCAGGGTCGCGTGGTCATTCACGTAGTCACCCGGGATCTCGAAGCTCACGAGCACCGAGTGGCCGTCCTTCGAGGTCGGGCCGCGGGCAGTGCCGCGTCCGTAGGGGCCGGTGATCTTCGTGACGCCGTCGACGGCGCGAAGACGCCGGGTGACATCGGCCACGGTGGCCCTGTAGGCGGGAGCCGCGGGCGTGAGCGCCCGGTTCTGGATCAGCACGTTCTCCGTGATGTGCTTGGGGTACGCCGTGTCGGCGATCTTGGTGGCCCGGCCCGAGTCGCCGACGCCGGACTGCGCATCGGTGATCGTCCTGGTTCCGACGCCGTTGCCGACGACGAACGCCAGGACGACGAACAGGATCCATCCGGTGATCGCCGTCTTGCGGTGCTGAGCGCTCCAGCGCCCGGCGGCTGCTGCGATGTTGCGTGACTTCCTCATGCTGTCATCTCCTCGATTCAGGTGGTCTGTGTGGCTGTCACCCTCGCTTCGGAGACGGCGTTCGATCATCGGGGGGCGTCCCTGAACCGGGCCCTGAAGTGCGGTCCGATCGGGCGTATGCTCGTGACCCTCGTGACCGCGGACGGCAGCGCCGGCCCTCTGGTGGGGCGCCATCGCGAGCTCGACCAGATCGAGACGTCCCTGGATGCGCTGGCGCGGGGAGAAGGGCCCTGCCTGGCGATCGAGGGCGAGCCGGGGATCGGCAAGACGCGGCTGCTGAGCGAGCTGTGCGAACGTGCCGAGCAGTGCGGGCACCTCGTGCTCGGCGGCTCCGCGGCCGAGTTCGAGCGCGACGTCCCGTTCAGCGTGTGGATCGACGCGCTGGACGCCTACGTCGCTGCGCAGGAGCCGAGCGCCGACCCGGCATGGAGCCCCGAGCTGATCGCGGAGCTCGGCGGCGTCCTGCCGACGCTCGCCGTCGCCGGAGCGGCCGCGAGCGACGGCCTCGCCGACGAGCGCTTCCGCGTGCACCGCGCGGTGAGCGCGCTGCTCGGGCTGCTCTCCGAGAACCAGGCGCTCGTGCTCGTGCTCGACGACCTGCACTGGAGCGACGGGGCGTCGGTCGAGCTGATCGCCTCGCTCGTGCGGCGCTGGGTGAGCGCCTCGGTGCTGCTCGTGCTCGCGTTCCGCCCGGCGCAGGTCCCGTCGCGGCTGACCGCCGCCGTCGCCGAGTCCTCGGTGACGACGTTGCTGCTCGAGCCGATCACCGAGGCGGAGGCGGCCGAGCTTCTGGACGGCGTCGCCCCGGCGTCCGTCGCGGCGATCTATCGCCACTGCGGCGGAAACCCCTTCTACCTCGAGCAGCTCGCGCGCAGCGCGGGCGCCGGCCTCGACGGCAACGGCGCGGGCGAGACCGCGGAGGGCTTCGTTCCGCGCGCCGTTGCCGCGTCGCTGGCGGACGAGCTCGCATCGCTGCCGGCCGCCGCGCGGGCGCTGCTGGACGCCGCCGCGGTCGCCGGCGAGCCGTTCGATCCCGCCGTGGCGGCGGCGATCGCCGAGCTGCCGGACGCCGCGGCACTGACGGCGCTCGACGACCTGCTCGCGACCGACCTCGTGCGCCCGACCCGCGTTCCGCGGCGCTTCATCTTCCGCCACCCACTGGTCCGCCGCGCCGTCTACGAGTCGACCCCGGGCGGCTGGCGCCTCGGGGCGCACGCGCGTGCGGCGGCGGTGCTGCAGGAGCAGGGCGCGGGACCGGCCGAGCGCGCGCACCATGTGGAACAGGCGGCCGCTCCCGGCGACGAGGACGCGATCGCTCTGCTGCTCGCGGCGGGCGCGGCGACCGCGCCGCGGGCGCCGGCGGCGGCGGTCCACTGGTTCGGGGCGGGGCTGCGACTGCTGCCCGCGGGTGACGACGCGCGGCAGGTCGACGTCCGCGTCGCGCTCGCCTCCGCGCAGCGCTCATGCGGCGAGCTCGAGCAGTGCCGCCAGACGCTGCTCGACGCGATCGAGCGTGTGCCCACGGGCGCCGTCGACCGGCGCATCGAGCTCACCGCGCTGTGCGCCGCCGTCGAGCACTGGCTCGGCCGCCACGACGAAGCCCACCGACGACTGCTCAGGGCCTGGGAGGAGCTGCCGGACCACGCGTCGGCCGAGGCGGTCGTGGTGCAGATCGAGCTCGCCGTCGACGGGATGTACGAGCTGGACTTCGACCAGACGATCGCGATGGGTCGCGGGGCGCTCGAGATCGCGCGCGGGCTGGGCGACGGACCGCTGATCGTCGCGGCGGCCTCGGCGCTGGCGCTGGGCGAGGCGTCGAGCGGCCGCAGCGCCGCAGCGCGCGAGCACCGCGACGAGGCGGCCGGGCAGCTCGAGCAGCTCTCCGACGCCGAGCTCGCCCCGCGCCTGGAGGCGCTCTACTACCTCGGCTGGGCGGAGAACTACCTCGAGCGGTACGACGACGCCATCGCGCATGCGCAGCGCGGGATCGCGATCGCCCGGGCGACCGGCGAGGGACGGCTGCTCGTCCCGATGATGCTCGTTCAGGGCTACCCGTTCGAGATGCAGGGCCGCCTGGCCGAGGCGGTCGGGATGTGCGAGGGCGCCGTCGAGATCGCGCGCCTCGCGGCCCATCCCCATTATCTCTTCTGGGCGCTGTTCGAGCTCGGCTGGGCGCATTACTACTCGGGCCACCTCGAAGCTGCGACCGAGGCCTGCGAGGAGAGCCTGCACGTCGGCGGGCGCCTGATCCGCGGGACGATGCCGTCGGCCGGTGGCGGGCCCGGATGGGCGCTTGCGGTCTGCCGCTTCGAGGCCGGTGACCCGGAGGCGATGATGCGGACGATGCTCGAGCTGGGCGACGCCGAGCTCGGGTGGGCGATCCCGGTGGAGAGGTGCTTCAACTGGGAGATCCTCGTCCTCGCAGAACTGGCGCTCGGCCGGCGCGAGCCGGCCGGAGCGTACGCGGACCGCGCCGAACGGGACGCCGCCTCGCTGGACCTCGAGCTGCCCGCCGCCGTCGCCGCGCGCACCCGCGCCGCCGTGCTGCTCGCCGACGGCGACGCGAAGCAGGCCGCTCGCGTTGCCGAGCAGTCGGTCGACGGCGCGCGCGCGGCGGGCGCCTGGCTCCAGGCGGCGTTCTCGCGCAGCCTGCTCGGGCGGGCGCTGGCCGCGGCCGGCGACCGTTCCGCGGCCGTCGCACAGCTTCGCGAGGCCGAGCGAGACCTTGACACCTGCGGCTCCCGGCGCCCGCGCGACGAGGTCCGGCGCGAGCTGCGCAGGCTGGGCGCACGCAGTGAGCCGCGCGGGCCCGCGACCGCCGGCGACTCCGGCGTGAGCGCGCTGACCGGACGCGAGCTGGAGATCGCCGGGCTCGTGACCGATCGCCTCACGAACCGCGAGATCGCGGCCTCGCTGTTCCTCAGCGACAAGACGGTCGAATCGCACCTGCGCAACGTGTTCATGAAGCTCGGCGTTTCGTCACGGACCGAGGTCGCGCGGGCCATCGAGCGCGAGCGGGCGTCCGCCCAGCCGGACACGTCGTGACCGTCCCGGTCGATTCCGACGCCGTGCGGCTCGCAGAGCTCGGCTACGACCAGCAGCTCACACGCGGCCTGCGCCCGCTGGACAACGTCGCGCTCGGGTTCGCGGCGATCTCCCCGGTCGTCGGGCTCTATGCCGTCGTGCTGGTCGGGACGCTCGTGGCCGGCCCGGCGTGGGTGTGGGTGCTGCCGGTCGCGCTGGCCGGCCAGTGTCTGCTGCTCTGCGTGTACTCCGAGCTGGCCTCGGAGTACCCGATCGCGGGCGGCGCGTACCAGTGGAGCCGGCGCCTGATCGGCGGCGCATACGGCTGGTTCACCGGCTGGGTCGCCGTCTGCGCGTACGCGGCGGCGAACACGACGATCGCCTACCTCGGCGCACCGTGGGCGCTCAACCTGTTCGGCATCAGCGTGACGCCCGACCGGATCGTGCTGGCCGGCATGGTGCTCGTCGTGCTGTGCTCGCTCGCGGGGGCATTCGGCGTCGCAGCGCTGGGGCGGGCGCTGAAGCTCGGCATCGCCGCCGAGGCGATCGCCTCGGTCGGGATCGGCCTCACGCTGCTGCTCGCGTTCCAGAAGCAGCACTGGTCGCTGCTCGGCTCGACGCTCGGCGCCGAAGCCTCCTCGGGCGGCTCCGTCGGTGCGGGCATGCTGGCGGCGCTCGCAGTCGGCGGTTGGGTCTTCATCGGCTTCGACGCGTGTACGAACGCGGCCGAGGAGACCCGTGGCGCCGCCCGCCACGTGCCGCGCACGATCTGGGTCGCGCTGCTCAGCGTCGGCGTGCTCGTGATCCTCAACGCGGTCGCGGCCGGCCTCGCGCATCCGGATCCCGCGTCCGTCGTCGCCGGCGAGGACCTCGACCCGGTCACCACCGCGGTCGTCTCGAGCTTCGGGTCCTGGTCGACCCGGCCGTTCACGGCAGTCGTCCTCACCGCCTTCATCGCATGCGGGATCGCGGCGCAGATGATCACCGCGCGCACCATCTACTCGCTCGCGCGCGACGACGCGCTGCCGGCCTCCGGGGCACTTTCCACGGTCAACCGCCGCGGCGCCCCGAGGGGGGCGATCATCGCGACGACCGTCGCTGCCTGTCTCGGGCTGCTCTTGGGCCTGCGCACAGCGGCGGTCGGCAGCCTGATCGCGTTCGGCACGGCCGCGATCTACGTCGCCTTCCTGCTGATCGCGCTGGCCGCGCTGACCGCGCGCCTGCGCGGGAGCTGGAAGCCGGCCGGACACGTGCGGCTCGGACGCGCCGGCACGGTCATCAACGTGCTGGCCGTGATCTGGCTCGCGTTCGAGACGGTCAACATCGCCTGGCCGCGCACGTCGCTCGCGCCGCCCGGAGCCCCCGTCTACCAGGTGTGGGCGGCGCCGATCCTGCTCGGCGCGATCACCGTCATCGGCCTGACCCACCTCGTCCTCGCACGACCACAGCACCGGTTTCCCGCAGACTAGAGCACGTCAATTTCAGGGTTCCGGTTCAGGGACGCTCATGGATGTTCGGGGGCTCGCGCAGCGGGAGGGTGTGCCCATGACCTACTCCACGCTTTCCCCCACATCGTTCGGCCTCATCGACGCCGGCTTGCACCCCCACGGGCAGGCACACGCAGTGTGGCGCCACGAGCTCGAGGGGACGCGACGCGAGCAGCGCCGCGACCGCCGCAGCACCCACCTCCACCGCCTTCGCCTGCGTCTGGTCGGGTGACCTCATGAGCGCCTGTGACATGCGGCTGGAGCTTCGCCGCCTGACGGCCGAGCGCCTCGATGCAATCGAAGCCGGGCTCGGCGACAACGCCGTCCACATGCGCGAGCTCGAGGACGAGCTCGTCGCCGCCCGCGAGGCCTACGTCGGCCTCGCCGTCACCGAGATCGCGTCCCTGCGCGGTCAGCTCTCCGGCCGGCAGGTCGGCTGACCGCTCGTCTCCCTGACAGCAAGCGCGCTCCTGTGCTGAACGTCCGGTGCAGGAGCGGCTCCCGACATGCAGCGCAACTGTCCCAAACGTTGTCCCTTGTCGTCGGCTGCAGACAGGCAACCAGCGGTACCGACCGTCCACGACAAGACCAACCCATCAGGGTGATCGTCGAGGATCGCGCGCAGCGCGTCGTTCCCGGCGGACCCGAGCGCAATCCGGCCGGGGAACAACCGCGACGCCGGGACCCTCGGAACGGAATGACCGATTGCGCGCGGTGCTCTCGGGGCTGCTGCAGGTCGCTGCAGCGATCCTGCACGAGACCCGCCAGATCCTGTGCCGCGAGATCTACCTCGTCCCCGACACGCCCCGCGCCGACCGCCAGGCCCGCGGCCCTCAGGACGCAGACGTGCGGGTCATGCGCGTTCGGGTGTACCCAACGCCACTATGCGGGCGCCTGGGCCATTCTCCGTAATAGATTCCGGTCGTAGCGACTGTGCCGCCCGGCCTTCGCGTCACGTTCCGGCCGTAGGCGACGACTGTGCCGCCGGTCCAGCGGAAGACCACCGCAGGGGAGAGAGCTCCACGGCAGCGGGCGGGCGGCATTCGGCACTGACGCTCGCAGGGTCGGGCCGGGGGCGTAGGCTGCTCGCCGCCGATGAGTCTTCAGGAGCCCCAGGAGCAGCTCGATCAGATCGCCGAGTTCGCCGACTCCGGCATCCGTCGCGTGGCGCGCGGAGGATCGCTGGTCGGCGTTCCCGGCGCGTACGGTTTGAAGCGCTGGCTCTATCGTCGCTGGGGCAACCGTGGGAATGCCGTGTACACATTCCTGGGGTCGCTGATCGTCATCGGGCTGAGCGCCACGTGGGCGTGGGTGGTCCAGCAGCCGCTCGTGTTCCCCAGCCTCGGCGCGACGGCATTCCTGATCTTCGAGACGCCGATGGCCGAGGTCGGCTCGCCGCGTAACACGGTGATCGGGCACAGCGTGGGTATTCTCGCCGGCGCGCTCGCGTTGGTGCTGTTCGGCCTGTTCAACGCCCCGAGCGCGTATGTCACCGGGGTCACACCGGCGCGGATCGGCGCGCTCGCGCTTGCTGTGGCGCTGACCGGTGGGGTCCTCCGCGTGCTGCGCAGCGCCCATCCCCCGGCGGGGGCGACGACGATCATCGTCGCGTCGGGACTGCTGGCGACGCCGCGCCAGATGCTCGACATCTTCGTCGGCGTGCTGCTGCTGACCACCGCGGGATGGATCGTCAACCGGCTGCTCGGCATCCCGGCCCCACGATGGGCGGCCGAGTGAGCGCCTCGTGCGTCCCGGCGCGGGACGCGTGGCGGCGTTCGGGGCGGCCCATGGTGAGGACGGCCACGCCGTCCTGGACGCGGACCAGAACGGCCTGGGTGCCGGTCTGGATCGCAGCCACGGACGTAGGGTGTGGACGTGTCCGGCTCGGAGTCATTCGGTGTTCGCCTGCGCCAGGCGGTGCTCGTCGCGCGCTGCTCGGGTCAAGCCGCGGCCCAGCGTGAGGCCGAGAATCCGCGAGCGCTCAAGCGGAAGAATTGCAGGGATTTCGCGATCCGGCAGCCGCAACGGTCCTCGAGACCGTCGCTGTCCCAATATCCCGGGCTGTTGTGGCGCGTCACCCCGATCACCCCTGCCGGCACGTGTTGCGGCGATCGGGGCGGGAAACCCTGTAACGGTGCACAGCTCGGGCCCCAGCCGGGCCGGCAATCCTGCGGGTGCCGCTGTCCCAAGACTGTCCCGCGCTCGACACCCTCGAAGAGGCTTCCGCACTATGACCATCCTGATCTTCGATGCTCAGCTGCTCAACGCCGCCGGCGTCAGCGCCCGCCTTGCCTCGGCGCCGATCAGCATCTGACCGCACTGCACGACGGGATCCAGGAGGCTTTCGGCTGGCAGGACGACCACCTCTACTCGTTCTGGCTCGACAACACGTTCTGGGGCGACGACGAATCTGAGATCACCTCGCCCGTCGACCCCGGCGAGGGCACGAGGACCGCCGACCTGCCGATCACCGAACTCGACCTGCATCCCGGACAGCGGATCGCCTACGTGTTCGACTTCGGCGACGACTGGCGCGTACGCCTGACGATGCGCGGCGAGGAGTCCAGCGACGGCGGCCGCTATCCCCGCGTCCTGCAGCGAACCGGCCATACTCCGCCGCAGTACCCCGACTCCGACGACGAGGCCTGATCGCCGCCCTGCACCCGCGGGGCCATTGCAGCGGCGACAGTCCCTCACAATCGCGTGACAACTCCTCCGCATCAGCCAGGCAGCGGCCAAGCATCCACGATTGACGAAGCGCAATCGATACCCGGTCCTGCAGGGAAGCGATCGCCAGCATGGATTGGGACTTGGAGTCCATCGAGTCGCATCGACTGGTGCTGAGAAGGCGAGGGACGTTTGCACGCGACCCCTCGAAGATCGAAGTCCTCGTGGAGGGGTTCCGCTACCGACGGCGCGAGTCGCGCTGGTCTGAGCGCGCTGGACGGCGGCTCCTGCCTCGATCCGCGTGCACGACGTTGGTGAGAGACTCGCGCGCCATGAGTCGGTTGGCCGAGATCGGCGGCAAGCGCCTCCCATTCCTGCGCTGGTCGGTGCTGCGCCTGGCCCTCGGGATGAGGACACTGACCTCCGAGTGGCAGGTGGGCGACGGGCGCGAGGAGGCACTCTGCGCATATGTGGTCCAGCACGCCCGCGCAGGCGATCTCGACGACGCCATCCGGGTGATCGATGCGTTCTGCTACGAGCGAAGCTTCATGATCAACGTCGGCGACGAGAAGGGTGAGCTGCTCGACGCCGCCTTGCGGCGCGCCGGCCCTGGGCTGATCCTCGAGCTGGGCACATACTGCGGCTACAGCGCTCTGCGAATGGCGCGCGCGATGCCCGAGGGCGCCCGCGTGGTCTCCGTCGAGCTCAACGCTGCGAACGCCGCGATTGCGCGACGCATCTGGGACCACGCTGGGATCACCGACCAGCTCAGCGTGGTTGTGGGGACGCTCGGGGACGGCGGCAGCACCATCGATGTGCTCGAGACCGAGCACGGGTTCGGGGAGGGCTCCGTCGAGTTCGCGTTCCTCGATCACGACAAGCACGCCTACCTCCCCGACCTCGAACGCATCGTTCGGCGCGGCTGGTTGCGGGCCGGCGCGATCGTCGTCGCCGACAACCTCAAGCTCCCCGGAGCGCCCGCCTACCGAGCCTTCATGACCGAGCAGGAAGGGCGCACCTGGCGCACGATCGAGCACGCGACCCACGTCGAGTATCAGTCGCTGCTCAGAGATCTCGTGCTCGAGTCCGAGTACTTGGGCACGAGCCACTGATCGTCGAGCGCTCCCGCTTTCGACGGAAGAGCACGGACCGAACTCGCGCGGCGGCTGAGCGGCCCCGGCGAGCGCTGGAACGGCGCGGGAGCCGGTCTCATCTCGTCAGGCTCTGACCCCGGCGCGGCGCTGGCGGCGACCGAGGCCGGCGATGCCGGCGCCCAGTGCGATGAGGGAGAGCGTGCCGGCGGCTCCGAGGCCTGCATCGCCCCAGTCGAACGTGTTGCCGTCCCGGCTGACGACAGTGGGGGCGGCGACGCTCGCGGGCGGCGCGGAACCGCCGTGTGTCAGCGGTGGGGTGATTGCATCGGCGGGGCGGGCGGCGGCTGCAGGAGCAGTGGCCAGCGAGGCCACGAGCACCGATGCGGCGATGCGGGTCTTTGTCACGGCGAGCATGACGACTCTCCTTGGTGGGAAGGAGGACCGCGGCGAGCCCGATGTTCCAGCTCACGGTCCTGGGCATGACGACACGGCGACGGTACGCGCGACCGGCTCCGCCGGCATCGGCAAGGATGCCCATGTTGCGCGCCGGCGCTACCGGTCTTCAGGTGCGATCCCCATGCGCCGCGCGGCGGCGCCGGCCTCGCCGCGATTGCGGACGTCCAGCTTGCGCAGGATCGCCGAGACGTGGTGACCGACCGTCCGCTCGGAGAGGAACAGGCGCTCGGCGATGTCGGCGTTGCGCAGGCCCTCGCTGATGAGCTGGAGGACCTCGACCTCGCGTGCCGTGAGATTCGCGGGGTTCTCGCGTGTGCTCGCGCGTGCGCCGCGGGGGACCCCGCGAACTCCCTGCTCGCGCAGACGCCGGGCGATGATCGCGGCGGCGGGCCGGGCACCGAGGCATTGGAGGGCCTCCAGTGCGCTTCGCAGGTCGTCCGGATCCTTCGAGGAGGCGCGAGCGAGCGCGGCCTCGTACGGGCAGCCGAGCGCCGTCCACAGCTCGGCGGCCGCGACCGGGGCCCCGCCGAGCTCGAGGTCGCTCGGTGGCGCGACTGCACCGGAGACGAGTTCCGCGTGGCCGGCGCGCCGGCGCCAGCACGCGAGCTCGCCCGCCATCCACGGCGATCCCAGGCGCAGCGCCAGGCTCAGCGCATCCTCGGTGCTCCGCAGCACGTCGGAGCCGCGTCCATCCAGCCAGCAGGCCTCGGCCTGTGCCGCAGCCGTGGGCCCGATTCGCTGGAGCTCGCCGGTGGGCACGGCCAGGCGATGCGCCTCGTCAAGGGCGGGTGCGGGATCACCGCTGCCGGTCCTCGCGCGCACGGTCGCCTGGACGGTCAGGGCGAAGATCCGCGGGACCGGCCAGGTGCGATGATCGGCGAGCGCGAGGCTCGCGTCCTGGGACGCCGACTGCCAGTCGCAGCGATCCATCGCTAGGCGCGCGCGGCAGGCGATGAGGAACAGGCGCCACAGGTCGAGACCTCGTTCCTCGCAGTAGGCCAGGCCCACGTCGACGTACCGATCGACCACGTCGTAGCGCCGGCGGCGCAGCGCGAGCCACACGAGGTTCAGGTACGCGCGGCCGGCGTGTTCATCCAGCCCTGCGCGCAGGGCGAGATCCAGTGCGCGCTCGAGCTGCCCGGGGGTGTCCTGCGCCTGGATGTAGAAGGCGAGCGCTCCGAGGTCGGTGAGCGCGTAGATGGCCACGTCCGCCTCGCCCAGCCGCTCGGCGAGCTCCAGCGCCTTCGAGCTCCACTGGGTGGCCTCGCTGACGCGCTCAGCGGTGGTGAACAGGTGGCCGAGGTTGGCATACGCCAGGGCCAGCTCTCGACCGGGCGCGAGCCCCTCCAGCCGGCCGATGGCCTCCCGCCCCACGGCCGCCGCGTCCTCGGTACGGCCCACGAACCGATAGAGCCGCGACAGAGCCCGCAGGCAGTCGCCTTCGGCGACGGCGTCGGTCATCAGCCGCCGCAGCGCCAGTGCACGACCCTGCGCCTCGATCGCGAGATCGAGCTCGCCGGTCAGGAACTCCTCGTAGGCCGCGCGCTCGAGGAGGCCCGCCTCCTCGGTGCGAGAGAGCAGCCCGCTGAAGCGCAGCGCGCGGCGGTACTGGGCCGCAGCCTCCCGATGCGCCCCGAGCGACGCAGCCCGGGCGGCGGCGCTCGGCGCCGCGCTCACCACCGTCGGCCCGTCATCGGCCATGTCGGCGTGGTGCGCGATCCGCGACTGATCGGGAACCCCGGTCGGCGGGTCGGCGAGGACCGCCGCAGCTCTGCGGTTGAGCGCCATCCGCCGATCCGGCGCCACCGCTTCATCGACGGCGAGCCGCGCGAGCTCGTGGCGGAACGACACGCCGCCTGCCTGCGTCTCCACCATCCCGGATGCCAGACAGCCTTCGAGCTCGGGGAGGTCGTCCTGCGCCAGGGCCTCGAGCAGCCACACCTCCGCGACCGGCCCGGTCACGGCGACGGCCTCCAGCAGCCGCTGGCCGCCGGCGGGCAGCCGGGCGACCCGCGCGAGAACCGCATCGCGGACCGTCGACGGGATGTCGGAGGATCCGGCCGCCAGCACCTCGGTGACGAAGAACGCGTTGCCGCCGGTCTGCCGATGGAGCAGATCGGCATCCAGCTCCGCATGCGCGGCGAGCTCGCCCACCGCCTCCCGTGAGAGCGATGGAACGACCACGCGGTCGATCGCCGCTGCGGGGGCGAGCTCCCCGAGGACGACCCTCAGCGGGTGCGCGCGCCCGAGCGGTTCGTCGCGGTAGCTGGCGAGAACCAGAGCGGGGACCGATGCGATGCGCCGCGCCAGGAGGCGCAGCACGTCGAGCGTCGCCTCGTCGGCCCAGTGCACGTCTTCGAGCACCAGCAGCGTCGGACGCACGCTGCCCAGCTCACGCAGCAGGGCCGCAGTGATCGCGTGCGCGCTGGCCGCGGCATCGATGAGCCCCGCGAGGTCGCCGCCGGCCACCCCGGCGACGTCGAAGAAGGGACCGAGAGGCTCCGGCGTGAGCAGCGGTTCGCACGTGCCCCACAGCGTGCGGGCACCGGGATGCTCGGCGCAGAACCGCTGCAGCAGAGACGTCTTGCCGGCACCCGCCTCTCCGGTGACCAGGACCAGGCGGCCGGCGCCCGCGTCACTCACCCGGTCGAGGGTCTGCGCAAGGACACCGAGTTGCTCGGAGCGCTCGAGCAGCCGTGGGCCCTCGTGCCGCCCCTCCGACTGCGCCGTTGTCCGATGTGATGCCACGTCGCCTTGCCCGCAGGGCATCATCAGCGCGACGCGGGCCGACTGCAACCCGCAGCCGGCCCGACGGTTCCGGGTCGCACGAACGGGTGTAGTGTCGGCTCGTGAGCGGGGACACCGACCGCACACACGTCCGCCTGGCGGAGCTCGTCGCGTCGCTGTCGCTCGGGGTCGACCTCGGGTTCGGGCAGCCGATGGAGCACGTGCTGCGCCAGTGCCTGATCGCACTGCGGCTCGCCGAGCGCGCCGGTCTCGGCGAGGAGGATCGCGTCGCCGTCTACTACACGGCGCTGCTGATCACCGTCGGATGTCACTCCGACGCGCACGAGCAGGCGAAGTGGTTCGGGGACGACATCGCGCTGAAGGCCGACAAGTACGACTATGACGTGCACAGCCTGCGGGCCGTCGCGGCGTCGATCCGCCGGATCGGCTCCGGGCACCCGCCGGCGCAGCGCCTGCGTGTCGGGTTCGAGTTCGCGCGCTCCGGGTTCCGCGAGGTCAGCGACATGATCAACCAGCACGCGGCGCTCGCACAGTCGCTCGCGCGCGAGCTGGGACTGAGCGACGCGGTCGCCGCGGCGCTCGGCTCCGCCTACGAGCAGTGGGACGGCCGCGGCTGGCCCGGTGAGCTGCGCGGCACGGAGATCCCGGTCGCCTCGCGCGTCGCCCAGATAGCGGAGTTCACCGAGGTCGCCAACCGTGTCGGCGGGCCCGGCGCGGCGATCGACCTCGCGCGGAGGCGCGCGGGCCGGCAGTTCGACCCGCAGCTCGCCGCGCTGCTCTGCGCCGAGTCCGAGGCGATCCTCGATGGGCTCGAGGGCGTCGGGACGTGGCAGGCGGTGATCGATGCTGAGCCGGCGCTCGGCGTCGTGCTGTCCGCCGATGACTTCGACGGCGCGATGCTCGCCGTGGCGAACTTCGCCGATCTGAAGTCTCCATACATGCTGGGGCACTCCCATGCCGTCGCCGAGCTGTCGGCCGCCGCCGGCGTGCAGCTCGGCCTGACCGATGGCGAGGTCCGTGAGCTGCGCCGCGCCGCGCTCCTCCACGACCTCGGGCGCCTGGGCGTCTCGAACGCGATCTGGGACAAGCCCGGCCCGCTCGGCGCGGGAGAATGGGAGCGCGTGCGGCTGCACCCGTATCTGACCGGGCGCATGCTCGAGCAGTCGAGCGCGCTGGCGCCGCTCGGCGCGATCGCCGCGCAGCACCGCGAGCGCCTCGACGGCTCGGGCTACCCGCGCGGGCTCTCGGGCGCCGGCATCAGCAGCGCGGCGCGCGTGCTGGGCGCCGCCGATGCCTACCAGGCGATGTGCGAGCCGCGGCCCCACCGCCCCCGGCGCCCGGCCACTGAGGCCTCGGCGGAGCTGCGCGCCGAGGTGCGCGCGGGCCGGCTCGACGCCGACGCCGTCGGCGCCGTCCTGGCCGCTGCGGGCCATCGCGTCCCGCGCCGCCAGGAGGGCCCCGGCGGCCTGACGCGCCGCGAGGTCGAGGTGCTGCGGCTGCTCGCCCAGGGGCTCTCGAATCGCCAGATCGCCGAGCGGCTCGTCATCGCCCCCAAGACGGCCGGCAACCACGTCGAGCACATCTACGTGAAGATCGGCACCTCGAACCGTGCGGCGGCGAGCCTCTTCGCGATGCGGCACGGCCTGCTGCCCGTCGAGGCGATGCCCGCCCAGGTGGCCCGGTGAGCCGCCGGTGACCCATCTTCAGTGCACGTGCTGGTGGTCGTGGCCGCGGACCGTCAGCCACGACTGCCAGGTGATCCGCAGGATCACGAGCGTGATCGCGAGCCCGATCAGCGCATCGGCGACCGGCAGGCCGATCGCCACGACGGCTGCGGAGGCGATGACGGCCAGCGACACGTAGGAGTCGGCGCGCGCATGGTTGCCGTCGGCGATCAGTGCCGGGCTGTCCAGCCGCCGCCCGGCGCGGGTGCGGACCTGCGCGGCGATCCGATTCCCGAGGTAGCCGATCGCACCCGCCGCCGCGAGCGCGACGAGGTGCGTGGGCGACTGCGGGTGGATCAGGCGCGAGATCGCCTCGACGCCGGCAACGCACGCCGAGATGAAGATCGCGGCGACGACGAAGAGCCCGGCGATGCGCTCGGCCCGCGCCGAGCGCATGATGAAGGCGATCGCCAGCGGCACCGCCGTCAGCGCGTCGCCGAAGTTGTGGATCAGGTCTGCGAGCAGCGCGACGCTGCCGGACAGCGCGAAGATCGCCGTCTGCGCCAGCGCGGTGAGACCGAGGATCGCGAACGAGACGAAGACCGCTCGCAGACCCTCGTGCGAGCGCTTGATCGAGTCGTCGACGAGGCCGTGCGAGTGGCCGTGACCGCGCGGGCGACCGTGGTCGCCGTGGTCATGCCGCCCGTCTGTCCGCGTCGCAGCCACCATGCGAGAGTAGACCGGGCGTCCGCGGCACGACGCGCCGCCTCCCCTACTCCTCGGCGTCCAGCACCGTGATGCCCAGCGCGGCCGCCCAGAGCCCTGCCGCTCCGAGGATGTCGGCCCACGGCATCGCGCAGCCGCGCAGGCTCTCGATCCCCTCGATGCCGTCGAGCGTGCAGTCGCGCAGCTCGCACTGCACGAGCCGTGCGCCCCGGATGTCGAGCCTCGAGAGGTCGCAGCCGTGGAAGCGCACCGACGTCAGCGACGCCTCGAGGAAGTCGGCCTGCGTCATCAGGCAGTCCTCGAAGGTCACGCGCTCGAGCTTGGCGCCGGCGAACGAGGCGAGGTCCAGGCGACAGCCGCGGAACGTCACGTCGGCGAGATCCGCCTCGGTCAGCTCCGCCCCGGTCATCCGCACGCCTGAGACCCCCACGGCGCGGATGCGCGCCCGCCGCGCCCGCATGTTGGCGAGGTTGCAGCGCTCGAGCACCACGTCGATCAGGCTCAGCTCGTCGAGCGTCGCCCCGGCGAGATCCACGTCCTCCAGCCTGCTCGCACGGATCGAGACGCCGCGCCCCTGCTGCCCGGCGAGGTCGAGGCCGGCGAACAGGGCCGACTGCAGCCGCGCGTCGTGCTCGAGCGCACCTGCAGCAGCGGGCGCGAGGTCCTGGTCCACCTGCGGCGCCCTCAGTGGCTTGGCGGCCGAAGGAATGGTCCGGCGGGCCGGCATCACCGGACCCTACGCGATCGCCGTCGGGTGACCTCCGCAGGTGATCACGAACGTGGCGCGCCGGCGTCGGCGCGGGCGCGCGGCGGGAGGCCGAGGGTGGCGGCGGCGGCTCCGGTGGGCTGGGGACGAGGCGCTACGTCCTCGTGTGGAGCAGCCGGATCAGCGGTGGGCCGTTCAACGGCTTCACCGGGGTCTGGCGGCTTACGGGCGTGTTCGTGCCGCGTTAGGCGGCGGCCCCGCGATCGCCGGGATCTGCTGCGTGATGCAGTGGACCCCGCCGCCGCCGTAGGAGATCACCGGGCCGGGGACGCCGACGACCTCCCGGTCCGGGAAGACCTCGGCGAGCAGCGCCAGTGCCGGGACGTCGTCCGGGTGGCCGGCGATCGGAACGACCACGCCGCCGTTCGCGATGTAGAAGTTCAGGTAGGAGACCGCGAGCTCCGCGCCGGCCACCTCGACGAACGGGAGATAGGGCAGCTCGACGATCTCCGGCGACCGGCCGGCGGCGTCGGTCGCCGCCTCGAGCACGGCGCGATTGGCGGCGGAGCGCTCGACGTCGGGGTGGCCTGGGATCGAGCAGGTCTGGAGGATCACGCGCCCGGGCGCGGTGAAGGCGCACACCCCGTCGACGTGGCCGTCGGTGTGCGGGTCGTCGTACTGGCCGTACGGCAGCCAGATGATCTGCTCGACGCCGAGCCGGGCGCGCAGCTCGGCCTCGATCTCCTCGCGATCCATCGACGGGTTGCGGTTGGGGTTCAGCAGGCACTGCTCGGTCGTGATCAGCGTCCCCTCGCCGTCGACGGTGATCGCGCCGCCCTCGAGCACCATCTGCGAGGCGGCGCGGCGCTCGCCGAGTGCCTCCAGCAGCCTGCCGCCCAGCAACGCATCCTGGTCGTACGGCAGGAAGCGCTCGCCCCAGGAGTTGAAGCGGAACGTGACACCGTGACGGGCACCGGACGACTCGAGGCAGAAGATCGGCCCCGAGTCGCGCATCCACGAATCGTCGATCGGCAGCTCGAGGACCTCGACCTGCGGCCCGCACGCCGCGCGCGCCTGCGCTCCGGCCCCGGGGGCAGCGACCATCAGCACCGGCTCGAAGCGCGCGATCGCGCGCGCGACGCCGGCGAACTCGGCCAGCGCATCCTCGAACACGGGCCCCCACAGCTCCGTGCGCGCGGCGACCGGCCAGGCCATCAGGCAGCGCTCGTGCTCGGCCCATTCGGCGGGCATCCGTCCGTGGGGCTGCATCGCCGGAGACTAAGGGGTGCGCGGGCACGCGTGGCGGCGTTCGCCCGATGCGCGCGGGCGCGACCTCCAGATCGAGCTGCCGATCCCACGAATCACCGTCGCGCACGAGGACGATGGCCCTGCAGCGTCGCACCGCGCCGGCGTCAGCCCTCCGGCCGCCGGCCGCCGGCGGTGCGACGCAGCGACCGGGCTCGCGCTCGCGCTCCGCGCGCGTAGAGCCGGCCCTGCGCGGGGCGGAGAGACGCGAGCCCGAGCGCACCGCCCGGAAGCCCGGAGCGCCCCCAGATGACGTACTCGCGGGGGTCGGGCTCGAGCATCCCGATCAGCAGGTCGATGTGCCCGTCGCGGTTGACGTCGGAGCGGCGCAGCGAGCCTCCGAGACCGTCGCCGGCCGCAGCGCCGTCGATCCGCAGACCCTGCGACGGCGTCAGCGCGGCCAGGTCGAGGATCGCCGGGGGCGCGGCGCTGCCGAAGATCACGTAGACGGCGCCCGCGCGCAGCCGGCCCGCGTCGCTGGCGTGCGGAGCGCCGACCGCAAGGTCACCGTACCCGTCGCCGTTGAGATCGCCTGCGCCGGCGACCTGCCACCCGATCCCCTCGGCGGGCGTCGCGCCCTCGATCGTGAGCGTGCGCACACCCGCGGCGTTGCGGCTCGGCGACACGACGGTTACGAGCCCCGCGCCCGGGCGCAGGCCATCGGCCGCGGCCGGAGCGCCGAGAGCGTACTCGTCGAGGCCGTCACCATTGAGATCGCCGACATCCGCCGCAGGGATGCGGCTGACCGCCGGGGTCGCGGCCGACGCCGCCGCGGCGCCACCGAGCGCGGCGACGCCGAGGACGAGTGCGCAGAGCGCCGGCGTGAAGTGCTGGATGCGGGACATGAGGCCTCCTTTGATCGTCATGCGACGATCATCGGGACCGCGCGCGCGCCGCGCATCGGGCGAATGGAACCAACTGCCCCTTACCCACCGGTAGCGTCCTCCTTACCCACCGGTAGCGTCCGCGCGCGTGCCCTCCCTGCTGCGCCGCCGCGCTGCGTGCATCACCCTCGTGGTTCTGGCCGGACTGCTGCTGGCGCTCGGCGGCGTGCTCCTCTACGTGCGCCGGGAGATCGCCGACAGCCGTGCGTTCGGCGCGCGGCTGGTGTCGGTGCTCGACGACGACGCGGCACGCGCGGTCGTAACCCGCCGGACCGTCGATGGGGTGATCGAGGGGACGAGCGGCGACCTGCAGACCGTGCGGCCGCTCGCGCTCGCGGCGCTCGACGCGCTCGCGCGCTCGCCGGACCTGCGCCCCGTCGCCGCCCGCTCCGCCGCGGATGCGCACCGCGCCCTGGTCGACGGGCGCGGGAGCATCACCGTCCGCCTCGATCCACTCAGCCCGCCGCTGCTCGCCGCGCTGCACAAGGTCTCACCGCAGCTCGCGGCGCAGGCACGTGCGCACGTGCAGCCGGTGCTCGTGACCGTCCCGCTGCACAACGTCGACCTGCGCGCCGCGCGGCGGCTGCTCGACCTCGCCGGGGCGGCCTGGTGGATCGTGGCCGCAGCGCTGGCCGCCGGCGCAGGCGCGCTGCGGCTCGCCGCGGACCGGCGGGGCGCGCTCGCGCAGCTCGGGCTCGCCGTGGCAGGCGCCGGGGCGCTCGTCGCGCTGGCCGTCGCGTTCGGCGGCTCACGGCTCTCCGGCGCAGCGGCGGGCGCCGTCTGGGACGCCCTGTTCGGCGACCTGCGCAGGGCCGCGCTCGCCGTGCTCGCCGGCGGCCTGATCGTCGCGCTGCTCGCCGGCGCCGTCCCGGCTCGGCGCGCCGAGCGCCGCCGGCGGGCGCTGGTGCTCGCCGGCGCCGTCATCGCAGGCCTCGCGGCCCTCGCCGCGGCGGCGGTGATCGCGACGGACGCGCCCCCGAGCCCCGGCGGGCAGGTGCCCGCCGCGCAGGACGGCGGCTGCAACGGCTCCGCCGCACTCTGCGGCCGGCGCCTCAACGACGTCGTCTTCGCCGGCACGCACAACTCCTACGCGGCATCGGACGAGCCCGGCTGGCTGTTCGCCAACCAGCGCCACGGGATCGCGCGGCAGCTCGACGACGGCATCCGCGCGCTGCTGATCGACGTGCACCACGGCGTACGCGACGCCGCCGCGGGGATCGTCCGCACCCCGCTGCAGGCGGAGGGCAGCTCACGCAACAAGGTCGCCGTGGCGCTCGGGCCGCAGGGCCTGCGCGCCGCCGACCGGATCGCCGGGCGGATCGGCGTGCACGAGCCGCAGGGCACCCGCGCGCTCTACCTCTGCCACACGCTGTGCGAGCTCGGGGCCGAGCCGCTGGCTCAGGAGCTCGGCGTCATCCGGCGCTTCCTGGAGGCCCACCCGCGCACGGTGCTGATCCTCGTCGTCGAGCCCTACGTCCCGCCGCGTGAGATCGAGGGGGCCTTCCGCGACGCCGGCCTGCTGCCGTACGTCGCCGAGCTGGATCGCAGCGTCCCGCTGCCGACGCTCGGGCAGCTGATCGATGCCGGCAGCCGGCTCGTCGTGTTCGCCGAGGAGGACGGCGGCACACCACCGTGGTACATGCCGGCGTTCGCGTTCATCCAGGACACCCCGCTCGACGGCGCCGGACCGCGCCGCACGAGCTGCGCACGCTACCGCGGCGCGGCCGACGACCCGATCCTGCTGATCAACCACTGGAACACGGGCTTCCCGCCGCGGCCGTCGATCAACGCGCGGATCGGGACCGCCGCCGCGCTCCGCGCCCGCGTACGCGAGTGCGAGGCCGCCGGGAGGCCTGCGCCCGGGATCATCGCCGTCGACTTCTACGAGCGCTCGGCGGTCGTCGCGGTCGCAGCCGAGCTCAACGCCGCACGCTGACCCGGCCTACACGTGGTCGACGTACAGGTCGACCTGCAGATCGGCGCCCGGGACGTAGCTGTAGGGCTCGAGGTCGGTGATGCCCTCCTCGGCGAGCACGTCCTCGCAGAGATACGTGTTGCCCGTGCACTCGCGGCTCGGGCGGTTGAAGATCGCGTAGGCGGCGTCGGCATAGACCTCGGGCCGCCGCGCGCGCGCCATCGCGGCGTCCCCGCCGAGCAGGTTCTGCACCGCGGCCGTCGCGACGAGCGTGCGCGGCCAGAGCGCGTTCGAGGCGATGCCGGCGTCGGCGAACTCCGCCGCCCAGCCCAGCGCGAGCAGGCTCATGCCGTACTTGGCGAGCGTGTAGGCGACGTGCGGGCCGAGCCACTCGGGCTTCAGCGTGATCGGCGGCGAGAGCGTGAGGATGTGCGGGTTCTCGGCGCCGCGCAGGTGCGGGACGCAGGCCCGCGTCACCGCGAAGCTGCCGCGCACGTTGATGTCCTGCATCAGGTCGTAGCGCTTGAGCTCGAGCTGCTCGGTGCCGACGAGGTTGATCGCCGAGGCGTTGTTCACGCAGATGTCGATGCCGCCGAAGCGCTCGACGGCGGCGTCGACCGCGGCCTGCACCTGGTTCTCGTCGCGGATGTCGCCGACGATCGGCAGCGCCCTCCCTCCGGCCGCCTCGATCTGCTCGGCCGCGGTGTAGACCGTCCCCTCGAGCTTCGGGTGCGGCTCGGCGGTCTTGGCGACGAGCGCCACGTTCGCGCCGTCACGCGCCGCGCGCAGCGCGATCGCCAGGCCGATGCCGCGGCTCGCGCCGGAGATGAAGAGGGTCCTGCCCGAAAGGCTCAATGCATTCTCCTGATCTGATCGTGTCGGCGAGGGACGGGAAAGCTACCCGTCGCGCAGCGCCATGACGCCGCCGACGCCGCCGAGATAGAGCGTCGTGCGCTTGGTCTGCGGGTTGCGCCCGATCGCGATGCCCGCGTAGTGGTTGTTGTAGAGCCCGCCGTGCCCGGCCTGCTGCTTCCAGGCCACCTTGCCGGTGCGCTCGTCGACCGCGGTCCAGTACCACGGGTCGGCGCCGCTCGGATCCCTGACGTTCTCGAAGGTGTAGATCAGCCCGTTGGCCGCGTCGCCCTTGGAGACCACCGACGGGGCGCGGACGGTCGTGTTGCGCCACACGACGCCGCAGCCCGTCCCGCCGGGCCGGATGTCGATGCGCGTCATCCCCGGCGAGCTGACCTGGTTGAGGTCCCCGCCGATCTGCTGGCCGCCGCCGATGACGTCGTTCCACTTGACGAGGTCGTAGCCGTAGTTGTTCTCGACGATCAGCGAGCGGCCCATCGCGATCAGCGAGTTCTCCGTGTCGCTCGCCCCCTTGGCGAAGACCGGGACGGTGCACACGAGCCGCTTCTGGCCCTTGGCCAGGGCGCCGGCGCGGTAGACGACGACGTCCATCGGGTCGGCGTTGTCGGTGATCGCGACGTAGGCGGGCGCGGTGCTCTTCCCGCGCCGGCCGCTGGTCGGCCACAGGAGCGTCGGCGTCGTCCCCGAGCCCGCGTTGATCTGCCCGGGCTTCTGGACGCCGCTGTTGCGGTAGGTCGCCTTCCAGACGACCTTCGGCTTCAGGTCCTCGCCGGCGGTGAACTTGTACTGCGCCCTGTCGGAGACGACGTAGACCCCGTCCGAGGCGACCGCGAACGAGTTCTCGATCTCCTCGTTCAGCACGATCGAGCCGCACTTCCCGGTTCTCGGGTCGAGCACGCCGACGGTGCCCTTCGTACGGCCGACGAACCAGTAGCGGCCCTGGACGTCGGGCAGCGTCGAGGGCATGCGCTCGTCGGGCTGCAGGCACGGCGTCGGGTCGTACGAGGCGACCTGCCTGAACGCCGGCGCCGGCCCGCTGTCGTCCTCGCCGATCACGAGGATCCTGCGGTCGCTCGAGGCGACGACCACCCGGTCGCGGTCGTCGAGGTAGAAGTACGCGCCGCCCGTCGTGTTCAGCGCAGGGTTCGTCCCGGCCGGCGGCGGCACGAACGGCAGCTGCAGGAATGCGAGCGTGTCGAGCGTGACGGGGTCGAGCATGTACAGCGCCGGCCCGTCGCCGAGGTTCGTGCACGAACCGATCAGCCGCCCCCTGCGGTCGAACGTCAGCGTGATGCACGTCCGCCCGAAGCCTGTCGAGAACACGTGCGGCCTGATCCCCAGCGGGCCGGACAGCTCCGTGTAGTCGTCGCTCTGCCATGCGTCGTTGTGGACGCCGTTCTTCGGGTTGGCGGCGATCAGCGGGTGCTGCCAGGCGGGCGTCACCCCGGGGACCGGTCTGGCCTTCCACGGCGCGCCGACGTACTGCGGGACGGTCGGCGCCGGCCCCGTCGCCTGGATCGGCGTCGCCGGGACGGTGGCGGCCACCGCGCCCGGTGCGGTGAGGGCCGCCGCGGCCAGTGCCGCGACCGCGGCGAGCACGCGCGGGCGGTTCATGCGCCGAGCCGCTCGCGCAGGCGCGGGATCACGAGCAGCGCCATCGCGACGACGATCGCCGCGGCGCAGCCGAAGACGGCGAGGTACGGCAGGCCGGTCGGCGCGAGCAACTCCGACGTCGCGAGCCCGGCGCCGAGCATCAGCAGCGACCCGAGCAGGCTGACGGCAAAGCTGCGCACGCGCGGCAGGATCGCACGGAATGCCCGTGCGCGCCAGCGCGGTGCGCTCAGGCGGCCAGCGCGGTCACCGCCTCGCGCACCGGGCGGCGCTTGCCCCACAGCGACGCGTCGGCGAAGCGCATGAGCGTTCCGAACTCGCGCGCGGCGGAGGTCTGCTGAACACCGGCGGCGCCCAGCAGGTCGCGCGCGCGGCGATCGTCGAAGCGGCAGGCCACGTCGAAGTAGGGCGCGAAGACGTCGTTGTCGCCGCCCGGCGGCGCGTCGGAGAGCGCGACCGCGGGACGGTCGAAGGCGTCCGCGGCGAGGTCGCCCAGCTCCTGCACCGTCAGCGCATCGGCGCCGGCGACGAGGTGGTAGGCGCCGTTCACGCGCGGTGCGTGGAGCAGCGCGAGCAGGCCGTCGGCGACGTAGTCGCCGGTCACGATGTCGAGCAGCCCGCCGGGCGCCGCCGCGGCCTCGCGCAGGAGCCCGCGGCGGTAGGCGCGCAGCGGCGGGTAGAGGACGTTGAAGCTCGTCGTCCAGCCGGTCCTCGCCTCCCCCATCACAATGCTCGGCCGTGCCACCGCGACGGGCAACCCCGAGGCGGAGCGCGCGGCGACCAGCTGCTCGGCCTCGAACTTCGTGCGCTCGTAGGTGTTGCGGAACTCCTGGCCGACGTCGAGATCCGTCTCGCGGAACGGCCCCTCGTGGCGCCCGGCGACGTACGCCGTCGAGACGTGCACGAGGCGCTCCAGGCGCGGCGCGCGCTCGGCGACGTCGAGCACGGCCCGCGTGCCGCCGACGTTGATCGCGCGAGCGTCCGCGAGCGACTGGTCGAACGTCACGGCCGCCGCGCAATGGAGCACGTGCGTGACCTCGCCCAGCGCGGGGTGGTCGCCGAGCCCCTCACTGATGTCGGCGGCGAGTGGCAGCACGCGCGCGCGGCGCCGCGCGCCCGGCTCGCACCAGACCCGCTCGAGCACCGCCTCGAGCCGCTCGCGGGCGGCCGCGGCATCCGCGGCGCGCACCGGGCAGACGACCTCGGGGCCGTCCGGCTCGTCGAGCAGCCGGGCGAGCACGAGCGTGCCGAGGTAGCCGGTCGCGCCGGTGAGCAGGATCACGCCGGCGCTCCCATCGCGTGGTAGCCGCCGTCGACGTGGACGATCTCCCCCGTGATCCCGCGCGCTCGCGCCGACAGCAGGTAGCAGACCGTCTCGGCCACCGGCTCGGGGTCGCGCACGTCCCAGCCGAGCGGCGCCTGCGCGTCCCAGCCGTCGGCGAGGCGCTCGAAGCCCGGGATGCCGCCGGCGGCGAGCGTCTCGAGCGGGCCGGCGGAGACGAGATTCACGCGGATGCCCTCCGGGCCCAGGTCGCGCGCGAGGTAGCGCGAGACGGCCTCCAGCGCGGCTTTCGAGACGCCCATCCAGTCGTAGGCCGGCCAGGCGACGGTCGCGTCGAAGTCCAGGCCGACGATCGCCGCGTCGCCGCCGGACAGCAGCGGCCGCAGCGCCTCGGCAACGGCCTTGAACGAGTAGGCGGAGGTGCGGAAGGCCTGCTCGGCGCTGGCCGCCGGCGCGCTCATGAAGGAGCCGCCGAGCGCGTCGGGGGGCGCGAAGGCGACGGCGTGCAGCACGCCGTCCAGGCCGCCCCAGCGCGTGTGCAGCGCCTGCGCGACCGCCGCCAGGTCGTCCGGGCTGTTGACGTCCAGCTCGAGGACGTCGGCGGGCTCGGGCAGCGTCCTGGCGGCGCGCTCGGTCATCCGCCGGGCCCGCCCGAAGCCGGTCAGCACGGTCTCGGCGCCGAGCTCCTGCGCACGCCGGGCGACCGCGTACGCGATCGAGTCCTTCGTGATGACGCCGGTGATCAGCAGCCGGCGGCCCGCGAGCATGCTCACGCGACCGCCCAGACGTCCTCGCCACAGGGCGCGGCCGCGGCGGCCTCGGCGGTGCCGGCGGCATCCGCCGGCGCGGCGCGCCAGAGCACCTCGACCTGCGCGGCGCAGGCGCGGCGCGCGTCCTGGCGCAGGACGTCGATGCCGAGCGTCACCAGACCCGCCTCATCGCTCGCCGGCTTGAGCCCGCGCACCGAGCCCTCGACGTGGACAGTGTCCCCCAGGCGCACCGGGCGGCGGAAGACGACATCGCGCACGCGGCGCAGCGCCATCACGCGATCGGGGTCGAACGGCACGAGGCCGACGGCGAACGAGACGATCAGCAGGCCGTGCGCGATGCGCTGGCCGAACGGCCCGGCCGCCGCCCACTCGGCGTCGGCGTGCTGGGGGTGCCAGTCGCCTGTCAGCGCCGCGAACGAGACGACGTCGGACTCGGTGACCGTGCGGCCACGCGTCTGGAAGCGCTCGCCCTCGGCGAGCTCGTTGAACGGTGCGGACCAGTTCACAGCGGGATGTTCCTCGTCGGTCGGGGTGGGCGGTGGACGGACGCGAGCGAGTCCAGTGCCGCGATCAGCCGCTCGCGCGTGCGGCTCGGCGGCACGACCTCGTCGACGAACCCCCCGGCGCTGGCCGCGCCCACGTCGAGGTGCTCGCCCGCGTAGCGCGCCGCCAGCCGCTCACGCGCGCGCTCGGGGTTCTCGTCGGCGGCGATCTCGCGGCGGTGGACGATGCCGACCGCCTGCTGGGCGCCCATCACGCCGATCTGCGCGTGCGGCCAGGCGAACACGTAGTCGGCGCCCAGATCCTTGGAGTTCATCGCGATGAACGCGCCGCCGAAGGCCTTGCGCGTGACGACGGTGATCCGCGGCACGGTGGCGGCCGCGAACGCGTGGACGAGCTTGGCGCCGTGGCGGATCACGCCCGCCTGCTCCTGCCCGCTGCCGGGCAGGAAGCCGGGCGTGTCGACGAGCACGATCAGCGGCAGCCCGAAGGCGTCACAGGTGCGCACGAAGCGCGCTGCCTTGGAGGCCGACTCGGCGTCGAGCACGCCCCCCAGGAACTTCGGCTGGTTGGCGACGACGCCGACGGCGCGCCCGTCGATCCGCGCGAAGACGCAGACGATGTTGCGCGCCCAGCGCTCGCCGATCTCGACCTGACGACCGCCGTCGACGAGCCGCGCGATGACGTGCCGCGCGTCGTAGACGCGGCGCTGCTCGGACGGGACGATCGCGTCGGGGCTGCCCTCTGCCGGCTCGACCGTCGGCCAGCGCTGCGGGATCACGCCGGAGTGCTGGGGCAGGTGGTCGAGCAGGTCGCGCGCGAGCAGGGCGGCGTCGACCTCGGTCTCGGCCACGACGTGGCAGACGCCGTTGCGCGAGTGCACGCGCGGGCCGCCGAGCGTCGCGGCGTCGACGTCCTCGCCGGTGACCTCCTGGACCACGCCGGGGCCCGTCAGGAACATGCTCGCGCGCCGCGTCATGACGACCACGTCGGTGAGCGCGGGCGCGTAGGACCCGCCGCCGGCGCTCGTGCCGCAGACGATCGATATCTGCGGGACCTGGCCCGACAGCGCGGTGTGCGCGTGGAAGATGCGCCCGTAGCCGGCGAGTGCGGCGACGCCCTCCTGCATCCGCGCGCCGGCCGACTCGATGAAGCCCACGCACGGCATGCGCCCACGGCCGGCCATCTCGAGCACGCGCACGACGGTGTCCGCATGCGCCTCGCCGAGCGACCCGCCGGCGAAGCTCGCGTCCTGGGCGAAGCACGCGACCGCGCGGCCGTCGACCATGCCCGTGCCGCCCAGCACGCCGTCGCCGTCCTGCGCGCGGTCGCCCATGCGGTGCGAGCGCACGCCGGTCCGCACGAGCTGCAGCGAGCCCGGGTCGCACAGCACCTCGAGCCGCTCGAGCGGCGTGAGGCGCTCGTCCGCGCGCTCGACGAGTGCCAGGGCGGGGGTCATGCGGTCTCCAGGATCAGTGCGGCGTTGTGGCCGCCGAAGCCGAACGAGTTCGACAGCCCGAGGATGCGGTCGCCGTCCTCGACCGCGAGGGGACGTGCGGCGGCGGGGACGTAGTCGAGGTCGAGGCCCTCGTCCTCCTCCTCCCAGCCGAGCGTCGGCGGCGCGACGCGGTCGCGCAGGGCGAGCAGCGTCGCGATCGCCTCGACGGCGCCGGCGGCGCCGAGGAGGTGGCCGATCGCGGACTTCGTCGACGAGACGGGCACGCCGTACGCGTCGTCGCCGAGCGCCGTCTTCAGCGCGAGCGTCTCACTGCGGTCGTTCAGCGGGGTCGATGTACCGTGGGCGTTGACGTAGACGAGGTCGCCCGCAGCGATCCCGGCGTCGGCGAGCGCCGCGAGGATGGCCCGCGCCGCGCCCGCGCCCTGCGGGTCGGGCGCCGTGAGGTGATGTGCGTCGCAGGTCGCGCCGTAGCCGCGCACATAGCCGAGGATCCGCGCGCCGCGCGCCTGTGCGGCCTGCGCCTCCTCGAGCACGAGCGCGCCCGCGCCCTCGCCCATGATGAAGCCGTCGCGCCGCGCGTCGAACGGGCGCGACTCGCCGGTCTTCGAGACGGCGTCCAGTGCGGCGAACGACGCCCGGGCGAGCGGGGTGAGCACGGCCTCCGAGCCGCCCGTCAGGACGGCGTCGGCATCGCCGACCTGGATCGTCCTGGCGGCCGCGCCGATCGCGTTCGCCCCGGCCGCGCACGCCGAGACGACGCCGAAGCACGGCCCGAGCAGCCCGTGACGCATCGCCAGCGTGCCGGCTCCGGCGTTGCCCATCATCAGCGGGACCGACAGCGGCGAGACCGCCCCCGGCCCGCGGCCGAGGAGTTCCTCGTGGTTGCTCTCGAGCGTCTCCAGCCCGCCGATGCCGGTGCCGAGGATGCAGCCGACGCGGTCGGGCGCGTAGGGCAGCTCGGCCTCCCAGCCGGCGTCGGCAACGGCCTCGGCCGCCGCGGCGACCGCGAGCTGTGAGAAGCGGTCCGCGCGGCGCGCCTCCTTGCGCGTGAGCGTGTCGAGCGGGTCGAAGTCCGCGCACGGGGCCTCGCCGCCCGCGATGCCGCTCGCGCCGGAGGTCCAGCGCTCGTGCAGCGTCCGGGCGCCGACGCCGAGCGGCGTGACGGCGCCAACCCCGGTGACCACGACCTCGCGCATCAGTGGTTCGTGTCGGACATTGCGAGGCGGACCACGGCTACGCCCGGCTGACGATGAGGTCGATCGCGTCGCCGACGGTGCGGATGCCCTTGACGTCCTCGCCCTTCAGCGGCACGCCGAACTCCTCCTCGGCGATCTGCGAGAGCTCGGCGAGGTCGAGCGAGTCGACGTCGAGCTGCTCGAAGGTCGCATCGCGCGAGAACTCGGCCGGGTCGGCGCCGAAGCTCTCCAGCGCCTGGTAGACGACCTGCTCGACGCGCTCGGTGGTGACGGTGGTGCTCATGGGTGTCCTTTCGGGATCGGGGTGGTGGACGTGCATCAGGCGGACAGGCCGCCGTCGACGAAGAGGGTGGTTCCGGTGACGTAGCCGGCGCCGTCGGAGGCCAGGAAGCGCACGCAGGCGGCGACCTCGTCCGGCTCGCCGGCGCGGCGCGCGGGGATCGCGTCGAGCGCGCCGTTCTGGAGCACGTCGGTCGTCATGTCGGTGCGGATGAAGCCCGGCGCGACGGCGTTGATCGTCACGCCACGGCGCGCGACCTCGGTGGCGGCCGTCTGGGTGAAGCCGATCAGCCCGGACTTGGCGGCGGCGTAGTTGGCCTGCCCGGCGTTGGCGCGCGGCCCGACGACCGAGGCGACGTTGACGACCCGCCCGAAGCGCGCTCGGACCATCCCGCGCAGCGCCTGGCGGGTGAGGCGGAAGGCGGCCGTGAGGTTCGTGTCGAGCACGACGTCCCAGGCGTCGTCCTCGAGCGAGACGGCGAGGTCGTCCGCGCGGACGCCCGCGTTGTTCACGAGGCCCAGCACAGGGCCGCCCAGCGCCGTGCCGGCGGCCTCGACGGCCCCGGCGATCCCGCCGGCGTCGGTGACGTCGAGCTCGATCGCCGTCGCCCGCCCGCCGGCCTCCTCGATGTCGCGCAGCGTCTGCGCGGCGCCCTCCGGGCTCGTCCGGTAGGTCAGCGCGACCGCCCAGCCGTCGTCGGCCAGCGCCCGCGCGCAGGCCGCGCCGATGCCGCGCGAGCCGCCCGTCACGAGGATCACCGCGTCGTCAGGACGCATCGCGCGAGCCCCAGTGCACGACGGCGGCGCCCCAGGTGAGGCCCGCGCCGAACGCCGCGAGCAGGACGCTCGACCCGTCGCGCAGAAGCCCCTCGCGGCGCGCGGCGTCGAGCGCCAGCGGGATCGACGCAGCCGACGTGTTGCCGTGCTCGCCGATCGCCGCGACGACGCGCGCCGGGTCGAGCACGAGCCGCTCGATCAGCGCCTGGAGGATGCGTGCGTTCGCCTGGTGGAAGACGAGCAGATCGAGATCGTGGATCTCGGTGCCCTCCCGCGCGCACGCCTCGAGCGATGCGGCGGCCATGCGGTCGACGGCGTGGCGGAAGACCTCGGGACCGTCCATGCGGATGTAGCCGTCGGAGCGGTCGGCGTAGAGGATCCCGCCGAGCGTCCCGTCGGAGCCGAGGACGACCGGGCCCACGGCGGACCCGTCGGCCGCGCCGAGCACGGTCGCGCCCGCGCCGTCGCCGAAGATCGCCGCGACCTTGCGATCGCCCGGGTCGAGATGGCGCGAGAGGATCTCGGCGCCGATCACCAGCACGTGCCGCGCGCGGCCGGACTCGATCGCCGCGGCGGCGAGGCTCAGCCCGGAGACGAAGCCGGTGCAGGCGGCGCCGAGATCGATCGCGCCGCAGTGCGCCGCGCCGAGCGCCTCGGCGACGAGCGGCGCGGTGTTGGGAATGATCCGGTCGGCGGTGCAGGTCGCCACGAGCACGAGGTCGAGGTCGGCCGCGTCCAGGCCCGCGTCGGCCAGGGCGTCCGTGCCCGCGCGCGCGGCGAGCTCGTGCAGGTTGGCGCCGGGCGCCGCCCAGCGCCGCTCGCGGATGCCGGTGCGCTTGACGATCCACTGCTCGTCGACGCCGATCGACGCCGAGATCTCGCCGTTCGAGACGACGCGCTCGGGCAGCGCGGATCCGAGGCCGAGCAGCGCGACGCCGGCCGCCTGCCCGGCCTCGCGCCCGCGTTCGGTCAGCGTCTCAGGCAGCGGCACGGTCGGCCTCCTGGGGCAGGTTGCGCACGACGAGCTTCTCGAGCACGTCGCCGGGCCCGACGTCGACGAAGCGCTCGCAGCCCGCGGCGGCCAGCGCGGCCATGACCTCGCGCCAGCGAACCGGCGCGACGACGGCCTGCGAGAGCTCGCGGACCGGGTCGGTGAACGGCGCGGCGGTGAGGCCGCTGTAGACCGGGAAGCGTGGCGTGTGCCAGTCGATCGCGCCGAGCGCACGCTCGTACGCCGCGCGCGCGGGCTCCATCGCCGGCGAGTGGAAGGCCCCCGCGACGTTCAGCTCGAGCGCGCGCAGGCCGTGCTCGCGGGCGCCGCGGCGGGCAGCGGCGATGCCCTCGCGCGGCCCGGAGACGACGAGCTGGCCGGGGGCGTTGTCGTTCGCGACGGCGAGGCCGTGCTCGCCGGCGAGGGCCTGGGCCGCCTCGGGCGTGCCCTTCAGCAGCGCGAGCATGCTGCCCGGCTCACCGCGCTCGCCGGCGCGCGCCATCTCCTCGCCGCGGATCACGGCTAGGCGCACGGCGTCGAGCTGGCTCAGCGCGCCGGCGGCGGCCAGCGCGGACAGCTCGCCGAGCGAGTGGCCCGCGAAGGTGCGTGCGCCGTTGGGCGCGATGCGCCGCCAGGCGGCGAGGCTCGCCAGCAGGATCGCGGGCTGGGCGAAGCGGGTGCTCTCGTCGCAGCGCGTGAACGGCTCCTCGCCGAGCAGGTCCGTGCAGCATGCAAGCAGGTCGGGCGCGTCGCGACGCACGGCGGCGAGCTCGTCGGCGCTCTGGGCGCCCTGGCCCGGGAAGAGGTATGCGGTGGCCCGCGGCGATGCCATGGGGACACGGTTACCCCATCGCGGCCGGATCTTGACCGGTATCGGCCCATGCCCCCCGACCGGGGGGTTTCGCACACGCGAACCGGGGGGTCGGCTCACCGGCCGCAGCGACCCCACCGACCGGCCGGGCCCGCGCCGGGTGGTCGCGCGCTGCGGGCGTACGCGGCCCCTCGCAGCGCCGCTACCCGGCCGCTCGCAGCGCCGTCGCCTTCCCGGCGCAGTCATAGAGGACGGTCGACGAACTGCCGGCCGACCCGGTGGCTGGCGTGGCGGCGGCCGTCGCGGCGCTCGAGGAGAGCGGCACCGTCGTGCAGGCCTTCGCCACCGCGCTGAGCACACTGCGTGCACCGACTCGGGTGTCCATCGGCAGCCCGCCGGAGTCCGAGAGCACCCAGCGGATCTTTCCGTTCTGGACGGCGTCGGCCAGCCACGCCGCGCTGACCTCGCTCTCGCGGCCGGAGAAGCCGCCGATGCCGGCGACGTTCGCGCCGCTCGCGAGGATCTGCGAGGCCGCGCCCGACTGGCTGGAGACGCCGATCGTGCCGCCGCCGTGCGCCTTGGCGTAGGTCACCGCCTGCGCGAGCGAGCCGGTGTCGCCGCCGAACATCCCACCGGTGGACGGGCCTGCGCCCTGGCCGCCCTGGGCCGTGCCGGCGCCCGGGAAGCCGCCGGCCGCGCCGCTGGGCGCACCGGCCGGCGGCCCGCCGACGCCGGCGCCCGGCGGGGGCGTCCCCGCGCCCATGCCCATCGGCATGCCGGCGGGCGGAGTGCCGCCACGGGAGCGCAGCGCGCGCGGGCCGCCGCCGAAGCCGCCGCCCGGGCCGCCGCCGAGGCCCGCGGACGCAGGCCCGCCGGCCGGGAAGGTGCCAGTCGTCGCATGGCCGAGCGTCTGCACCGCCCACGCGGCGGGGGCGATCATGAGGACGCCGAGGGCGACCGCAACCGCGACCGCGCGCAAGCGCGCGTCGCCACCCCAGGCGAGCAGCGTCGCGGCGGCGGCACAGGCGATCACGACGAGCGGGACGACCCAGCCCACGCCGCCCGCACCGTGGTGCAGGACGGCGAACTCGGTCGCAACAGCGGCGGCGATCGCGAGCGGCCCGAAGATGCGCATCGCGGTGCCCCCGCGGGTGAGCTGCACGGCACCGGCCCCGATCAGCGCGGCCGTGAAGGGCGCGAGCGCGGAGGTGTAGTACGGGTGGAAGATGCCCTTGGCGGTGCTGAACGCGACGGCGGTGACGAGGAACGCCCCTCCGACCGCGATGATCCAGCCGCTGCGCCGGTCCCCCCGCCGCAGCCGCGAGCGCCAGAGGATCGCGGCGCCGCCGACGACCGCGAAGCCGAGCAGCCAGCCGGCCTGACCGCCGAGGCTCGAGTTCAGCAGGCGCAGGGCGCCGGGGCTGCCGCCGAACGGGCCGCCACCACCTCCGCCCGGCCCGCCCGCACCGGCGCCCGCGGGGCCGCCGCTCTGGCCGAAGAGCCGCCCGAGCCCGTTGTAGCCGAAGATCAGCGACCAGACGCTGTTGTCGCTGGTGCCGGAGATCCAGGGCCGGTCCGCGGCGGGCGTCAGCCACATGAGCATCGGCCACGCGAGGCCGACGACGATCATCGCCACGGCGCCCCAGGCGAGCTGGCGCAGAGCCGCGAGGCGCCCGTGCGGCGCGATCCACAGCCAGGCCAGGGCGATGCCCGGCACGACGAGCAGCGCCGCCGCCATCTTGGCCTCGAAGCCCAGGCCGACCGCGACGCCCGCCCACACGAGCCAGCGCGTGCGACCGTCGTCGAGCGCGCGCGCCAGGCACCAGACCGCGGCGGTGACGCACAGCACGAGCAGCGCATCCGGGTTGTTGTGGCGCGAGATGGCGACGGCGATCGGCGTCAGCGCGAGCGCGAGGCCGGCGATGGCCCCGGCCGTGCGGCCGAACTGGCGGCGCGTCATGTCGTAGACGAGCCCGACGGTGGCCACGCCCATCAGCGCCTGCGGGACGAGCATGCTCCACGAGCTGAACCCGAATGCGCGCGCCGACAGCGCCTGGATCCACAGCGCCAGCGGCGGCTTGTCGACCGTCATCACGCCGGATGCGTCGAAGGAGCCGTAGAGGAACGCGTGCCAGCTGTGCGTCATCGAGCGCACGGCGGCGCTGTAGTACTCGTTCGCGTAGCCGTTGCGGCCGAGCGCCCAGAGGTTCAGCACGAGCGCCAGCGCCAGCAGCCCGACGAGCTCGGGGGTGGGCCGCGGAATCGCGCGTGCGCGGGCGTGCGGACGCTCGCGCGATGGGGCCGGGAGGGTGACGGATGGCGTTGACACGGTGGGCGGTCCTTGATCGATCGTGTGCGGGCGGGGTCAGACGAGCGGGGCGCGGTCGACAGCGGGCGGCGCGACGGCGAGCGGCGGCGTCTCTGGCGCGCGGCGCTGCGGGCGGCGGGCGAACACCCACGTGCGCAGCGCGACGTAGCGCGTGACGGTGGCGCAGGTGCTGGCGGCGACGAGCACGCCGACCTCGAGCGCGCGCGAGGGGCCGGGTTGGAGCGCGTGCAGGACGGCGAGTGCGCCGGTGGCGAGCGCGACGGTCAGCACGTAGACGACGGCGCCCATCGACAGCTGCCGGGTGAGGCCGGCGCGGCCGCGCACGCCGAAGGTGAACGCGCGGTTGGCGAGCGTGTTGCCGACGGCCGTGATCGCCAGCGCGACCGCGTTCGCGGCCGTCGCGCCGAGCGGGTCGCGCAGCAGCAGGTAGAGCAGCGCGAAAGCGATCGTCGAGGCGACCCCGACGACGACGAAGCGCAGCAGCGGCGAGGCGATGAGCAGGCGCCCGATCCCGCGCAGGTCGCCCATCGCCGTGGAGACGACGTCGACGCGCGAGTCCGGATCGTCGACCCAGTCGACGGGCACCTCGTGGATCCGCATGCCGGCGCGCTGGGCGAGCACGAGCAGCTCGGTGTCGAAGAACCAGCCGTCGTCGCGGACCTCCGGCAGGAGCTGCCGCGCGACGTCGGCGCGGACCGCCTTGAAGCCGCACTGCGCGTCCGTGAAGCGGGCGCGCAACATCAGGTGCAGCAGGCTGTTGTAGGTGCGCGAGATGAACTCGCGGCGCCCCCCGCGCTCGACGCGCGCGCCGCGCGCCAGGCGCGTGCCGATCGCGATGTCGCTGTGCCCTGAGATCAGCGGCGCGACGAGCGGGAGCAGCGCGCGCAGGTCCGTCGAGAGATCGACGTCCATGTACGCGACGACGTCGGCGTCGCTGGCGAGCCACGCGCTGCGCAGCGCGCGCCCGCGGCCCTTCTGGAGCAGGCTGAGCACCTCCACGCCGTCGAGCTCGCAGGCCAGCTGCGCCGCGATCCGGCCGGTGGCATCGGTGCTCGCATTGTCGGCGATCACGACGCGCCACGTGAACGGCACGAAGGCGTCGAGGTGATCGCAGAGGCGCCGCACGGACGCGGCGAGGATGCGCTCCTCGTTGTATACGGGGACCACCACCTCGAGGCGCGGGGCGGGCGCCGGCGGCGCCTGGAGGAGTTGGGTGCAGGCCATGAGGTCAGCTTCGGACATGAGCGTGGGAGGACCGGGAGAGGTTGCTGGGAGAAGGCTGAGAGAAGGAAGGCCGTCCGCTCGGACTCTCGTGCCAGGCGTTGAGAGCACTCTGAGAGACGCGCTCAGGAGGTCGAGGTCGCCAGCGGGGCGGTCGACTGCGACGGGGTGCTCGACGAGCCCGAGCCGCCGGTCGAGCCCGAGGACCCCGACGAGCCCGACGCGGCGCTCGAGGACGTGGTCTGCGACGAGCTCGTGGTCGCCGCCGCAGCCGCGGCGCTCCGCGCGCCGGCGGCGGAGGCGGCCTGCGCGGTGGCGGCCGCCTTGGCCGCCCGGGCGGCCTTCGCCGCGGCACGGTCGCGGCGGGCCGCGGCGGCGAGCTGCTCGCGGCGGCGCAGGAGCAGCGCGGTGCGCTGGCGCAGGAGGCGGGCGCGCTCGGCCTGCAGTGCGCTGCTCGTCGTCGTGCTCGCGAGCAGCCGCGGCTGGGTCTTGCGCGAAAGCGCCGGGTCGTCGCCGGAGGCCATCTGCACGGAGAGGCCCGCGAAGGCCGCCAGGAAGGCCGCGATGGTCAGTGCGGCGACGAGGCGTCGCAGGCCGGTGCGTCGTTGCGTTGCGGACATCGGTGCTCCAGGCGATCGGGTGGCGGTGATCGGCCCACCCTCGACGCGGCGGCTCAGCGCAGCATGAGCCCGCCCTGAGAGTGATCTGAGAGCCGGTCAGGGCGTCGGCGCCGCGGCGGTGCTCTCGGCCCGCACGGGTCGCGGCGCCGGCGCCGGCGCCGGCGCGCGGCGTGCGGCCCACGCGTTCGCCGCCCAGGTCACTCCCGCGTAGGTCGCGGCGGCGTAGACATAGCCGAGCAGCACGTCGGCGACGTAGTGCTCGCCCGCATAGACCAGCGCGAGACCCATCGCCGCCGGGTAGAGCACGAGCAGCGCCCTGGCCCAGCGACGGCGCGTCACGCCCCAGAGCGTGAGCGAGAACAGCAGCGCGAACGCCGCGTGCAGCGAGGGCACCGCGGCGACGTCGTTGGCATAGCGCTGGCCGGTCTCGAAGATCGTGTCGAACGAGAAGACGTGCACGTGTGCCCACGCGATCGGGACGATGCGCGCGAGCGGCGGGACGTCACCGGTCTCGGCCGCCATCCACGGCGGGATCGCCGGGTACAGGGCGTAGGTCGCGAGCCCGGTGAGCGAGAGGACGATGACCATCACCATGTAGCGGCGGAAGCGCTCGTGGGCGAACACCCACAGCGCGGCCGCCAGCCCGAGCGTGGCGATGAAGTGGGTGATGTAGACCGCGAGCGTCGCCCAGTCCCACCAGCGCAGGTTCGAGGGGCCGTGCCAGAGGTGCTGCTGGAGCCACGCGCTCGGCACCTGACCGCCCGCCAGCCAGCGGTCGACGTCGATCTGCGGGAGCAGGTGCGGTGTCGTCAGGAGGCCGTCGGCCGCGCCGCGCAGCAGGTCGTACAGCAGCAGCACGACGACGAGCGGCAGCCAGTCGACGACCCCGCGCAGGAAGCGCCGCGGGCTCGTGATCGTGCAGGCGAGCATGAAGCCCGCGATCCACAGGAACAGCGAGTCGGTGCTGAGCGACAGCTGACCGCGCGCGGCGGCAACCGCCACGATGACCACGTAGAGCGCCGGGGCCCCCCAGCGCAGGGCTGCGCGCCTGCTGGGCACGCCCCTCAGACCGAGCCGGGCGGCCTCTTGGCCGCCGCGCCGAACGACGCCTGGCGCTGGTAGCCGGCGACGAGGATCCCGATGCAGGCCGCGAGCGCGAGCCAGTAGCCCCAGTCGAGCGAGATCTCGACGTGCGGCGCCGGGCGCCCGAAGATGATCCCGTTGCCGAGCACGAGGACGACGCCGGCCATGCCGAGGACCATCGTGACCTCGCCCGGCCGCCAGCCGAGCTTGTGCCTGCGCGCGACGATCCACGCGAGGATGAACGGCGCGAGCCCGAGCAGCAGCAGCAGCCAGCGCAGCGTCGGGAACGTCTCCCACGCGGTCGCGCTGGAGCTGGGCCCGATGCCCGCCGAGTAGATCTTCGAGTTCGGGTTGGCGCTCGTCGAGAACCACGGCAGCCACAGCGACACGATCAGCACCAGCCCGGAGACCATGCCGATGATCTCGGGACGGGACAGGCGCGAGCGGTCAAGGTAGCCCTCGCCGCCGGCCGGGGCAGGCTGCGCGTTCATGGCGCAACCGTACCGGCCGCGATCACCGCACGGTCAAGAGGCGCAGCTTCGTCGTCAGCGCGCGCCCCTGCGGCGCGTCGGCCGTCCGCATCTGCGACTTCAGCACGAGCGCCCGGACCGGAGCGGGCACGTGCACGCCTCCGGCGCGCGCCGGATAGAGCGTCAGCTCGACGATGCCCGCGCGCGCCGGCAGGCCGGTCACGGTCAGCGTACGGCCGTGGATCCTGACGGTGGGCTTGCCCGGGCCGCCGAGCAGCAGACCGGCGTCGCTGCTCACGCGTGCGGAGCCCAGCGACAGCATGCGGCGCTTCCCACCCTGCACGACCACGCGCAGCCGACCGAGGCCGGGACGGGGCGCCAGCGCGAGGGGCGAGACGAGCGCCGCCGGCAGCGGGAAGACGACCCTGCTCAGCGCGCTGCGGCTGTCCACACGCAGTCGCAGGCCGGTGCCCGCCTTCGTGCGCCACTCGCCGGCGCTGAAGCGCGCCGAGCAGGAGACGGAGCGCATCGCCTCGGTCACGCTGTACATGCGGCCGGCGACCGAGCGGATGACCACGGTGAGCCTGTGGTGCGAGGCGGTCGCGAGCACCTTCGGCGAGAGCGCGACCGTCCACGGGCCGCTGCCGGTCGGGCGCACGACCCGCCCGTCGAGGTAGAAGCGCACCGCGCGGAGCTTCTTGACGTTGTCCGCGCTGAGCTCGGCGACGAGCGGGGCCTCGGGGACGACGACCCCGTCGGCGCGCACGCGCAGGCGCACCGCGCCGACGCCCTTGAGGTTGAGGCGGTGGTAGCCGACGCCGTTGCTCAGCTCCTGGCAGACCGACGGGGAGACGAGGCTGTCGGGCAGCCCGCTGAGATCCGTCGTCGACGGCGCGGTCGCCGGGGGCGCGGTCGTCGTCGTCGTCGTTGTCGGCCCGGTCGCCGGCGACCCCGCGAGGGCCAGCGCGGTCGAGGTCGCGGTCGCCGAGCCGGAGGCGTTGGTCGCGGTCACCTTGACGAGGAAGGCGTGGCCCGCGTCGCCGGCGGCGATGCGGTACGCCGCGGCGGTCGCGCCCGCGATGTCGGCGCAGTTCGTCCCGTCGGCGTCGCAGCGCTGCCACTGGTACGTGTAGGTGAACGGGCCATCGCCGGTGAACTGGCCGTTCGTGGTGGTCAGGAAGGGACCGTTCACGCTCACGGACGGCTTGGAGTTGCCGCCGGGCTGCGCCGGGCCGACCGGCCCGACGTTCTTCGAGGCCACCGAGATCGTGCCGCCGGGGTTCGTCGCCGTGACGACGATCCGCAGGTCGTGGCCGACGTCGCCCGGCGTCAGGTCGTAGGCGTCGCCGTTGGCGCCGGTGATGTCCGCGCAGTGCGAGCCGTCGCCGTCGCAGCGCTGCCACTGCGTCGTCTCGGTCACAGGGCCGAAGCCGGCGAACGTGCCCTGGTGGCCGGTCAGGGTCTGCCCGTTCTGGGTCGTGCCGGTGACGGTCGGGAGCACCGTGTTCACCGGCGGCAGCGCGGCGACCGGGCTCGTGTTGTTCGACAGCGCGGTGTCGGAGCCCAGGCCGTTGGTCGCGGTCACGCGGACGCGCAGCGACGCGCCGATGTCCGCCTGGTGGAGCACGTAGGCCGGTGACGTCTCGCCGTCCATGTTGGCGCAGAGCGTGCCGTTGGGCTCGCAGCGCAGCCACTGGTAGGTGTAGACCAGCGGTTGGCTGCCGCTCCACGTGCCGCGGTCGGCGCTCAGCGTGCGGCCCTCGAGCGACGTGCCGAGGATCGCGGGCCGTGTCAGGTTCGCCGGCGGCGTGCCGGTGATCACAGGCGTCGTCGCGGAGGTCGCGCCGGCGCTGCCGACGATGTTCGTCGCGGTCACGACGAACTGCAGGCGATGGCCGGCGTCCGAGCCGTCGACGGCGTGCGTCAGGCCGGTGGCGCCGGCGATGTCAGCGCAGGCGTTGCCGGCGCTGTCGCAGCGGCGCCATTGGTAGCTGTAGGCGATCGGCGCGGTGCCGGTCCATGTTCCGGCGTCGCCGGTGGCGGTGTCGCCGGCCGCCGCGGCGCCCGTGATCGACGGGTCGCCGGTGTTCACCGGCGGGGTTCCGACGACCGGGCCGATCGCAGCCGAGATCGCATCGGCGCTGCCGACGGGGTTCGTCGCGGTGGCGACCACCCGGATCTGATGATTGATGTCGGCGGCGACGAGGACGTAGGTGACGCCGGTCTGCCCCGCGATGTCGGTGCAGCCGTGGCCGTCGGCGTCGCAGGTCTGCCACTGGTAGGCGTAGGTGATCGGGTCGCTGCCGCTCCAGACGCCGTGGTCGGCGGTGAGCGTGTTGCCCTCGGCCGGGATGCCGTCGACCGATGCGCCGACGATGTCGTGCACGGGCGCGGGCTGCACCGCATCGGTGGCGGCGCTGGCCGCCCCTGCGGAGCCGGCGGCGTTCGTCGCGGTGACGACGACGCGCTCGGCATGCCCGATGTCGCCGGGGATCAGGTCGTAGGTGTCTGCGGTCGCGCCCGCGATGTCCGCGCAGGCCGTGCCGTCGGCGTCGCATCGCTGCCACTGGTAGGCGTAGGAGATCGTGGGCGTCCCGGTCCAGGTGCCCGGGTCGGCGCTGAGCGTGCTGCCGTCCTCGAGCGTCCCGGCGATCGAGGGCGCGGCGCTGTTCGCAGGCGCCACCGCGGCGATCAGGCCGGTGGCCGCGGACGCCGCGGTCGCGCTGCCGGCGGCGTTCGTCGCCGTCACGAGCACGCGCACGGTGTTGCCGACGTCGGCCGCCGTGAGATCGCGCGTCTGGGCGGTCGCGCCGGCGATGTCGGTGCAGCCGGAGCCGCCGGCGTCGCAGCGCTGCCACTGGTAGCTGAAGGCCAGCGCCGGCGTGCCCGTCCACGTGCCGTCCGAGGCCGTCAGCGTGCTGCCGTCGAGCAGCGTGCCCGTGGCCGTCGGCGCGCTCGTGTTGACCGGCGGCTCGGCGGACACGACGGCGGTTGCGGCCGACGCCGCGCTCGTGCTGCCGCCGGCGTTCGCCGCGGTGACGACGACCCGCAGCGTGTGGCCGACGTCGGCGCCCTGTGCGTCGTACGTGGCGCTCGTCGCACCGCTGACGTCGCCGCAGGCGCTGCCGGCGGCGTCGCAGCGCTGCCACTGGTAGGCGTAGGTGATCAGCGGCGTGCCGGTCCAGGTTCCCTGGTCGGCGCTGAGGGTCTGGGTGTCCTGCGGCGTGCCGGTGATCACAGGCGGCGTGGTGTTCGCGGGCGCTGCGGCCGCGACGGCGCTCGTCGCGGCGCTCGTGGCGCTCGCGCTGCCGCCGGCGTTGGTCGCGGTGACGACGACGCGCAGGGCGTGGCCCACGTCACCGGGGACGAGCGTGTGCGTGGCGGCCGTCGCACCGAGGATGTCTGCGCAGCTGGACCCGGCCGCGTCGCAGCGCTGCCACTGGTAGGCGTAGGAGATCGCCGGCGTTCCGGTCCACGTGCCGGTGTCGGCGCTGAGATCCGCCCCATCGGTCGGCGTGCCGGAGATCGCGGGCAGCGCGGTGTCGACCGGCGGCGCGGCGGTGACGGCGGCGGTGGCCGCGGAGATCGCGCTCGCCGAGCCGGCCTCGTTCGTCCCCGTGACGATCACGCGCAGCGCGTGACCGACGTCTGCAGGCGTGAGGTCGCGCGTCTGACCGGTCGCGCCGGCGATGTCGACGCACGCCGAGCCGCCGGCGTCGCAGCGCTGCCACTGGTGGGTGAAGCCGATGATCGGCGTCCCGGTCCACGTTCCGTCGGCGGCGGTGAGCGTGCCGCCGTCGACCGGCGTGCCGCTGACGGCCGGGACCCCGGTGTTCACTGGCGGGGTCGCCGCGATCGCGCCGCTGTCGTTGCTCGTCGCGCTCGCGCTGCCGCCGGCGTTCGTCGCGATCACGACGACGCGCAGCGTCTGGTCGACGTCGGCTGCCGTCAGCACGTGGGTCGCCGCGGTCGCTCCGGCGATGTCCGCGCAGCCGTTGCCGGCCGCGTCGCAGCGGCGCCACTGGTAGCCGTAGGAGATCGGTGCCGTGCCGGTCCAGCCGCCGGTGGAGGCGGTCAGCGTCGCGCCGTCGACGCGCGTGCCGCTGATCGCCGGCAGGCTCGTGTTGACCGGCGCGGCGGCGTCGACGAGGGCCGTCTGGGCCGAGGTCGCGGCGGCGTTGCCGCCCGCGTTCAGAGCGGTGACGACAACGCGGATCGTCGTGCCGACGTCGGAGGCGCTCAGCGGGTAGCTCGCGGCGGTGGCGCCGATCACGTCGACGCAGAGCAGGCCCGAGATGTCACAGCGCCGCCACTGGTAGGTGTAGGAGATCGGCGGCGTCCCGGTCCACGTGCCGTTGGCGGCGGTGAGCGTGCCGCCGTCGACCGGCGTGCCGGAGATCGACGGCTGGACGGTGTTCGCCGGTGCCAGCGCGGCGACGACGGCGCTCTGTGCGGAGGTCGCGCTCGAGCTCCCGGCGACGTTCGTCGCGGTGACGACGACGCGCAGCGTGCCGCCGACGTCCGCGGGCACCTCGTCGTAGGTCGCGGAGGTCGCGCCGGCGATGTCGGCGCAGGCGCCTCCGGACGCGTCGCAGCGACGCCACTGGTAGGTGAAGGAGATGACGGGCGTGCCGGTCCAGGTGCCGTTGGCGGCCGTCAGCGTGCCGCCGTCGATGGTCGCGCCCGAGATGCTCGGCGGAGCGGTGTCGACCGGGCCGTCGGGCGTGACGACGGCGGTCTGCGTGGAGGTCGCGGACGCGCTGCCGACGGCGTTCGTGGCGGTGACGATGACCCGCAGCGTCGCGCCGACGTCGGGCGAGGTGAGCACGTAGGTCGAGGCGGTGGCCCCGGCGATGTCGGAGCAGGAGGCGCCGGACGCGTCGCAGCGCTGCCACTGTTGGGTGAAGGAGATCGGCGGCGTGCCCGTCCAGGTGCCGTCTGCGGCGGTCAGGGTCTGCCCGTCGCGCGCCGTGCCGCCGGCCGTCGGCAGCGCGGTGTTCACCGGCGGCGTCGCGAGCACGACGGCGCTCTGGGCCGACGTGGCGCCCACGCTGCCGCCGGCGTTCGTCGCGGTGACGACGACGCGGATGGTCCCGCCGACGTCGGCGGCGACCTGCGTGTAGGTCGACCCGGTCGCGCCGGCGATGTCGGCGCACGCGCCGCCCGCCGCGTCGCAGCGACGCCACTGGTAGCCGAAGGAGATCACCGGCGTGCCCGTCCAGGTCCCGTTCGCCGCCGTCAGCGTCTGGCCGTCGCGGGTCGTGCCGCTGATCGTCGGCGGCACGGTGTTCACCGGCGGCGCCGCGCTGACGAGGCCGCTGGCCGCCGACGTCGCGCTCGCGTTGCCGGCGGCGTTGGTCGCGGCGACGACGACGCGCAGCGTGCCGCCGACGTCCCCGGCGACCTGCGTGTACGTCGAGGCGGTCGCCCCGGCGATGTCGGCACACGCGCCGCCCGCGGCGTCGCAGCGCTGCCACTGGTAGGTGTAGGAGATCGGTGCGGTGCCGGTCCAGGCGCCCGTCGTCGCGCTGACGGGCTGGCCGTCGCGCAGCGTGCCGGAGATCAGCGGAAGGCTCGTGTTGACCGGCGGTGCGGCGGCGACGACCGCGGTCTGCGCGGACGTGGCGCTCGTGCTCCCGCCCGCGTTGGTCGCAGTCACGACCACGCGGATGGTCGAGCCGACGTCGGCGCCGACCTCGGGGTGGGTCGCCGAGGTCGCGCCCGCGATGTCGGCGCAGGAGCCGCCGGACGCGTCGCAGCGCTGCCACTGGTAGCTGAACGAGATCGGTGCGCTGCCGGTCCAGGTGCCGTTCGCCGCGGTCAGGGTCTGGCCGTCGCGGGCGGTGCCGCTGATCGTCGGCAGTGCGGTGTTCACCGGCGGCGCGGCCGCGACCACCGCGGTCTGCGCGGACGTCGCCAAGGCGCTGCCGGCCGCGTTCGCGCCCGTCACGACGACGCGCAGCGTCCCGCCGACGTCCGCGGGCGTCTGCACGTAGCTGCCGCCGGTCGCGCCCGCGATGTCCGCGCAGGCGGCGCCCGCCGCGTCGCAGCGCCGCCACTGGTAGCTGTAGGAGATCGGCGGCGTGCCGCTCCACGCGCCATTGGAGGTGATCAGCGTCTGACCGTCACGCGCCGTTCCGCTGATCACCGGCAGGGCCGTGTTGACGGGCGGCGCAGCCGCGATGACGCCGGTCGCCGCCGAGGTCACGCTCGCGCTGCCCGCCACGTTCGTCGCCGTGACGAGGACGCGCACGGAGCTGCCGACGTCACCGGCGACCTGCGTGTACGTCGCGGCGGTCGCCCCGGCGATGTCGGCGCATGCGACGCCCGCGGCGTCGCAGCGGCGCCACTGGTAGGCGAAGGAGATCGGCGCGGTGCCGGTCCAGGCGCCCGTCGTCGCGCTCAGCGTCTGGCCATCGCGCAGCGTGCCGCTGATCAGCGGCAGGGCGGTGTTCTGCGGCGCTGCCGCGGTGACGACGCCGCTCGGCGCCGACGTCGCGGCCGCGGAACCCGCGGCGTTGGTCGCCGTCACGACGACGCGCAGGGTCGAGCCGACGTCGGCGCCGACCTCCGGGTAGGTCGCCGAGGTCGCGCCCGCGATGTCGGCGCATGCGGCGCCCGCCGCGTCGCAGCGCCGCCACTGGTAGGCGTAGGAGATCACCGGCGTGCCCGTCCAGGTGCCGTTTGCGGCCGTCAGGGTCTGGCCGTCGCCTGCGATCCCGCTGACTGTGGGCAGCGCGGTGTTCACCGGCGGCGCGGCGGCGACCACCGCGGTCTGCGCGGACGTGGCGCTCGCGTTGCCGGCCGCATTGGTGCCCGTCACGACGACGCGCAGCGTCCCGCCGACGTCCGCGGGCGTCTGCACGTAGCTGCCGCCGGTCGCGCCGGCGATGTCCGCGCAGGCGGCGCCCGCCGCGTCGCAGCGCCGCCACTGGTAGCTGTAGGAGATCGGCGGCGTGCCGCTCCACGCGCCATTGGAGGTGATCAGCGTCTGACCGTCACGCGCCGTGCCGGAGACCACCGGCAGGGCCGTGCTGGCCGGGGGCGCGGGGGCGACGACCGCGGTCTGCGCGGACGCGGCGCTCGTGCTCCCGCCCGCGTTGGTCGCAGTCACGACGACGCGCAGGGTCGAGCCGACGTCACCGGCGACCTGCGTGTACGTCGAGGCGGTCGCCCCGGCGATGTCGGCGCACGAGGCGCCCGCCGCGTCGCAGCGGCGCCACTGGTAGGCGAAGGAGATCACCGGCGTGCCGGTCCACGTGCCGGCCGTCGCGCTGAGCACCTGGCCGTCGCGCAGCGTGCCGGAGATCACCGGAAGGCCGGTGCTGACCGGCGGCGTCGGGGCGACGACGCCCGTTTGCGCAGCGGTCGCGCTCGCACTGCCGGCGGCGTTGGAGGCGGTGACGACGACGCGGATCGTGCCGCCGACATCCGCGGCGACCTGGGTGTAGGCCGACGAGGTCGCGCCCGCGATGTCGGCGCACGCGCCGCCCGCCGCGTCGCAGCGCCGCCACTGGTAGGTGAACGAGATCACCGGGGTGCCGGTCCAGGTGCCGTTCGCAGCCGTCAGCGTCTGACCGTCACGCGCAGTCCCGCTCACGGTCGGTGCCGCGGTGTTCACCGGCGGCGCAGCGGTGACGACGGCGGTCTGCGCCGAGGTCGCGCTCGAGACCCCGCCGGCGTTCGTCGCCGTCACGACGACCCGCAGCGTGGCGCCGATGTCGGCGGGTGTCTGGATGTACGTTCCGCCGGTCGCGCCCGCGATGTCCGAGCAGCTCCCGCCGACCGCGTCGCAGCGACGCCACTGGTAGGTGAAGGAGATGGCGGGCGTCCCGGTCCAGGCGCCGTCGGCCGCCGTCAGCGTCTGGCCGTCACGTGCCGTCCCGCTGATCGTCGGCACAGCGGTGTTCGCGGGCGGCGCGGCGATGACCACGCCGGTCGCTGCCGAGGTCGCCGGAGCGGTGCCGCCGGCGTTCGTCCCGGTGACGACCACGCGGATGGTGGCGCCGACGTCGGCCGAGACGAGTGTGTAGGTCGCGCCGGTCGCGCCGGCGATGTCGGCGCACGCGCCGCCGGACGCGTCGCAGCGACGCCACTGGTAGCTGAACGAGATCACCGGCGTGCCCGTCCAGGTGCCGGGCCCGGCGCTGAGGATCTGGCCGTCGCGGATCGTGCCGCTGATCGTCGGCGCGGAGGTGTTCACCGGGGGCGCCGCGGCGATGACCGCGCTCTGCGCGGAGGTGGCCGGCGCGTTGCCTGCGACGTTCGTGGCGGTGACCACGACGCGGATCGTGGAGCTCACGTCCGCGGAGACGAGCGTGTAGGTCGCGGCGGTGGCGCCCGCGATGTCCGCGCAGGTCGCGCCGGCCGCATCGCAGCGGCGCCACTGGTACGTGTACGAGATCGCCGGCGTGCCCGTCCAGGTGCCTGTCGTGGCGCTCAGGGTGCTGCCGTCGGTCGTCGCGCCGGAGATCGACGGCGGCGCCGTGTTGGCGGGCGGCGCGGGGGCGACGACCGCGGTCTGGGTCGAGGCGGAGCTGGAACCGCCGGCCGCGTTCGTCGCCGTGACGACGACGCGGATCGTCGCGTTGACGTCGCCGGGGACGAGCGTGTAGGTCGCCGACGTCGCGCCGGCGATGTCCGAGCAGCTTCCGCCGACGGCGTCGCAGCGCCGCCACTGGTAGGTGTAGGAGATCGCGGGCGTTCCCGTCCACGTGCCGGTGCTCGCGCTCAGGGTCTGCCCGTCGCGCGCCGTTCCGCTGATCGTCGGCGCCGCGGTCACGACCGGCGGGGTGGGTGCGACCGCAGCCGTCTGCGCCGAGGTCGCCGACGCGTTGCCGGCGGCGTTGGTCGCCGTGACGACGACGCGGATCGTCGAGCCGACGTCCGCCGAGACGAGCGTGTACGTCGCCGCCGTGGCGCCGACGATGTCCGCGCACGCGGCGCCGGACGCGTCACAGCGCCGCCACTGGAAGGCGGAGCCGATCGGCGGGGTGCCCGTCCACGTCCCGGTGGACGCGCTCAGCGTGACGCTGTCGCGGGCGGTGCCGCTGATCACCGGGAGAGCCGTGTTCACCGGCGGGGCCGCCGCGACGACACCGGTCTGCGCGGAGGTCGCCGGCGCGCTCCCGCCGGCGTTGGTGGCCGTGACGACGACGCGGATGGTGCCGCCGATGTCGGCCGGCACCTGTGCGTAGGTGGAGGCGGTCGCACCGGCGATGTCGGCGCAGGTCGCCCCGGCGGCGTCGCAGCGCCGCCACTGGTAGGTGTAGGAGATCACCGGGGTGCCCGTCCAGGTGCCGGTGCTCGCGCTCAGGGTGCCGCCGTCGACGGTCGTGCCGGAGACCACCGGCGGCACGGTGTTCGCGGGCGGCGCGGCCGCCACCACCGCGGAGGCGTTGGAGGTCGCGCTGGAGGCGCCGCCGGCGTTCGTGCCGGTGACGACGACCCGGATCGTGCCGCCGACGTCGGCGGGCGTCTGGGCGTAGCTGCCACCGGTCGCGCCCGCGATGTCCGCGCAGGCGGCGCCCGCGGCGTCGCAGCGGCGCCACTGGTAGGTGTAGGAGATCGGTGCGGTACCGGTCCAGGTGCCGTTGCCGGCGACGAGCGTCTGGCCGTCACGCGCCGTGCCGCTCAGCGTCGGCAGCACGGTGTTGACCGGCGGCGCGGATGCGACGACGCCGCTCTGGGCCGATGTGGCGCCGGCACTGCCGCCCGCGTTGGTGCCCGTCACGACGACTCGGATGGTCGAGCCGACGTCGCCTGCGACCTGGGTGTACGTCGCGGCGGTCGCGGCGGCGATGTCCGCGCACGACCCGCCCGCGGCGTCGCAGCGGCGCCACTGGTAGGTGAAGGCGATCACCGGCGTGCCGGTCCACGTGCCGGTCGTCGTCGTCAGCGTCTGGCCGTCGCGTGCCGTGCCGGAGATCGCCGGCAGCGCGGTGTTGACCGGCGCGGCGGGGGCGATCACGGCAGTCGCCGCGGAGTTCACGTTGGCGGTGCCCGCGACGTTCGTCGCGGTGACGTTGACGCGCAGGCGCTCGCCGACGTCGGCCGGCACGAGGCCGTAGGTCGCGGCGGTGGCGCCGGCGATCGTCACGCAGCTGGCGCCGGAGGCGTCGCAGCGCAGCCACTGGAAGGTGTAGCTGATCGGCGCGCTGCCGGTCCAGGTGCCGGTGGCCGCGCTCAGCGTGTTGCCGTCGGTCGTCGTGCCCGAGGTCGTCGGCAGCGCGGTGTTGACGGGCGCCGCCGGGTTGCCGGTCGTGGCGGGGGACGTCGCGTTCGCGGTGCCGGCGACGTTCGTCGCGGTGACGACGACGCGCAGCGTCTTCCCGACGTCGGCCGCCACGAGCGTGTAGGTCGTCGCCGTCTCACCGGCGATGTCGGCGCACGCGTTCCCGGCGGGGTTGCAGCGCCGCCACTGGTAGGTGTAGGAGATCGCGGGCGTCCCGCTCCAGGTGCCCGGGCCGGCGGTGACGGTCGAGCCCTCCTGCGCGGTGCCGGAGATCGCCGGGAGGATCGTGTTGGACGGCGGCGCGGCGGCGACGACGGCGCTCTGGGCAGCCGTGGCGCTCGCGCCGGCCGCAGCGTTGGTCGCTGTGACGACGACCCGCAGCGTCTTGCCGACGTCGGCCGGGACGGCGGCGTAGGACGAAGCCGTCGCGCCGGCGATGTCGGCGCACGCGGCGCCGGACGCGTCGCAGCGCCGCCACTGGTAGGTGTAGGTGATCACAGGCGTGCCGCTCCACGCGCCGGTCGTCGTGCTCAGCGTCTGGCCGTCCTGCGCGGTCCCGCCGATCACGGGCAGCGCCGTGTTGACCGGCGGCGCCGGCGCGACGACGCCGCTCTGCGCAGAGGTGGCGCTCGCGTTGCCGCCCGCGTTCGTGCCGGTGACGACGACGCGCAGCGTGCCGCCCACGTCGGCGGCGACCTGGACGTAGCTCGAGCCGGTCGCCCCGGCGATGTCCGCGCACGCCGCGCCGGCGGCGTTGCAGCGCCGCCACTGGTAGGTGTAGGAGATCGCCGGCGTCCCGGTCCACGTTCCGTTCGTCGTGCTCAGCGTCTGGCCGTCGCGCGCCGTGCCGGAGACCACGGGCGCGACCGTGTTCGCCGGCGGGGCGGCGGCGACGACCGCGGTCTGCACGGTGGCGGCGCCCGTCGACCCGCCGGCGTTCGTGGCGGTGACGACGGCGCGCAGCGTCTTGCCGACGTCGGCCGGGACCGGGACGTAGGTCAGCCCCGTCGCTCCGGCGATGTCGGCGCAGCTCAGGCCCGACGCGTCGCAGCGGCGCCACTGGTAGGTCGTCGTGATCGCGGGCGTGCCGTCCCAGGCGCCGGGGTTCAGCGTCAGCGTCTGGGCGTCCTGTGCCGTCCCGGAGATCGACGGCGCCGTCGTGTTGATCGGCGCCAGCGCCTGGACGACGGCGGTCTGCGCGGAAGTGCCGCTCGCCGTGCTGATCACGTTCGTCCCGGTGACGACGACACGGATCGTCGCGGCGACGTCGGCCGGCGTGAGCGTGTACGTCGACGACGTGGCGCCGGCGATGTCGGCGCAGGCGGCGCCGGACGCGTTGCAGCGCCGCCACTGGTAGGTGTAGGTCGGCGCCGGCGTCCCGTTCCACGTCCCGGGGTTGGCCGTGAGGACCTGCCGGTCGACGGCGAGCCCGGAGATCGTCGGCGACACCGTGATCGACGGTGGGGCCGTGTACTCGTCGTTGACCATGTACGCGGCCCCGGGGAGGAACGTGTCCTGTGAGGTGGCCAGGTGCAGGACGACGCTCGTCTGGTTGTTCGTGAGGAACCCGTCCGCCGTCAGCTCGTCGGCGTCGATGCCGAGCTGGTTGGAGTAGTTCGGGTTCTTCGTCGTGACGGGCACTCCGAGCCGCGAGATCGACGAGTTGTAGAGGTTGTTCGCCGGGTTCTGCGCGTCGATCAGCGCGGTGCCGTTGAGCGTCGCGGTCTCGCTGACGATGTCGCGGTCGCCCTCCCACGTGACGAGCCCGACCTTGGCGGCGACGGTGCCCGACGCCGGGGTCTGGAACCCGGTGAGGTTCATGTCGACGGAGGGGCGCGAGCCGGAGACCAGCGACGTGAAGCCGTCCCACGCGATGAGCTTCTTGACCTGCACCTGGGCCGGGTCGCGGTAGGCGACGACGAGCGCCCAGCCGGCGTAGCGGTCCTGGCCGGTGCCCGTCTGGACGTTCGCGACGGCGTAGGTGCCGTTGCCGGCGGCCTGCACCTGCGCGGTCACGTCAGCGAAGCCCTGGTAGCGCGAGACGCGCAGCGAGTCGGTGTCGAGCACGCTCGCGTTGACCGTCTGGTAGGTGCCCAGCGGCGGCGTGCCGAACTTCACGGTGCCGTTGCTCGCCGGTGCCGGCGCGGCGGCGCCGTTCGTGCCGGCGGTGGTGTCGGCACCCCAGTACAGGCCGGCCCACAGGACCACGGCGCCGGCCGGCATGCTGAGCGTCGACTGGCTGGAGTTGAACGTCGTCGCGTCCGCGTCGACGTCGACGTTCGCCTCGGTGAAGCTGTTGTTCCCCAGCGACGTGTTGGCGCCGCTGCGTACGTTCGCGCAGTTCGCAGCGCCCGTCGGACACGAGAGCAGCGTGTTGGCGACGCTGACGATGTTGCCGCGGTCCGTCGTGATGAAGCGCGGGCCGAACGCACGATCGGCGAAGGCGCTGGGCGCGCACGCGAGGATCGCCATGAGGATGGCGATGGCGACTGCGGCGACGCGGCGGAGTGATGTCATGGAGCTCGTGAACGCGGTCTTGGACGGCGCACCGCATCGCGTGATGCGGACATGGGCGTATCGACCGTTCGTCCAGACACTTGAGCCGCGACCGCGTAGTTGAGCGGATCTCGCACGCCACGACGAGGGCCCGCCTGACGGCGGGCCCTCGGTTGCAGCGCGAATCCGGCGGAGCGGACTAGGAGGCGCTCACGAGCCCGGCCGGGCAGGCGACGCCGGTCCCGCCGAGGCCGCAGTAGCCGTGCGGCACCTTGTGCAGGTACTGCTGGTGGTAGTCCTCGGCGTAGTAGAACGGGCCGGCCTCGGCGATCTCCGTCGAGATCTCGCCGTGGCCCGAGGCGCCCAGCGCCTGCTGGTAGCGCTCGCGCGAGGCGAGCGCGGCGTCGCGCTGATCCTCGCCGTCCCAGTAGATCGCCGAGCGGTACTGGGTGCCGACGTCGTTGCCCTGGCGCATGCCCTGGGTCGGGTCGTGGCCCTCCCAGAAGACGCGCAGCAGGTCCTCGTAGCTCACCCGCGCCGGGTCGTAGGCGACGAGCACGGCCTCGGTGTGGCCGGTGCGGCCGGTGCACGTCTCCTCGTAGGTCGGGTTCGGCGTGCTGCCCCCTGCGTAGCCGACGGCGGTCGAGTAGACGCCCGGGGTCTGCCAGAAGAGCCGCTCGGCGCCCCAGAAGCAGCCGAGGCCGAAGACGGCCGTGCGGATGCCCTCCGGGAAGGGCGGGCGGATCGGCGTGCCGAGGACGGCGTGCGTGGCCGGGATGCCGGGCAACTCGGTGTCGCGCCCGGGCAGGGCGTCCGCGGGGTCGGGGACGCGCAGCTTGGTGGTCATGCGGTCGAGGAAGCTCATGGTGGATGGTCTGCGAAGGGGCCCGAACGTTACGCCGCACGGGCCGTGAGCACGAACTGCAGCGCGAACAGCTCGGGGCGCCGGCGCACGGCTGCACGGCCGAGCGCGGCGGGCAGGCGAACGTGCGCCTCGAGCGGCAGCGGCGCGGGGACGGGACGCTCGTCGACGACGGTGAACCCCGCCTGCTCGAGCAGCTCGCGCGCCGTCGCGCGCGTGTAGAAGCGCAGGTGCGTGCGGTCGAACAGGCCGTGGTCCTCCTGCGGGAAGCGCCCGCGCAGGATCTGGCGCCTCGCCGTCCAGTGGACCGCGTTGGGCAGCGAGACGATCACCAGACCCGCGGGGGCCAGCAGCGCGCGCACGGCGCGCAGCGCGCCGGCAGGGTAGCGCAGGTGCTCGAGCACGTCGCCGAAGATCACCGCCCCGAACGGCCCCGGCAGGCGCGCCAGATCCTCGGCGCGCTCGAGATCGCCGGTGATCACCTCGATGGCCGCCCGCTCCCGCGCCGCCGCGGCGGCGCCGGGGTCCGCCTCGAGCCCGACGACCTCGTGCCCGCGCGCCGCCAGCAGCGCGGCCAGATACCCGCTCGCGCAGCCCGCGTCGAGCACGCGCGCGCCCGCGGGAACGGCCTCGAGCAGCAGCCGGTGCGCCGCGCTCAGGCCGTGCTCGGCGACGAGGTCGCCGTAGACGCTCACCTGTTGCCGAAGATGCGCAGGAAGAACAGGAAGATGTTGAAGACGTCGAGGAAGATCCCGGCCGCGAGCGGGATCACGTCGCCCTGCCCGGCGCGCCGCATGCGGTTGAAGTCGAGCACGACGTAGAGGCCGAAGATCCCGAGGCCCAGGACGCAGTAGATCAGCGAGCCCGCAGGGACGTTGACGAAGATCGCGATGATCCCGAAGACGATCAGCGCGAGCAGCAGCCAGAACGCCAGGCGGTAGAGCCCGGAGAGGTCGCGGCGCGTGGCGTAGCCGCCGGCGCCGAGCGCGGCGACGAACAGCGCCGTCGCGCCCGCCGCCTGGTAGATCGCGGTGGAGTCGGTGACGGCGTAGTAGTGCAGCGTGCTGCCGACGCTGATCCCCAGGAGCATCCCGAAGGCGAACAGCAGGACGAGCGCCAGCTGGTGGCTGCCGCGCGCGTTGGCGACGTTCAGGCCGATGATGCAGCCGATCGCGAGGATCCACGGGAGCAGCCACCAGATCCCGGTGAGGTCGCGGCCGATGTAGGCGCCCAGCGCGGCGAACGCGCAGGTGACGCCGACCAGGCCCATGACCTGGCCGAAGATCGAATGCGCGCGGTCGCGCGTCGTCGCGCCGGGAAGCGCGTAGTCGGGTGTCGCCATGCGCAGATGATGTCGCATGGCGCAGCGGGCTGGCGTTAGTGTGGCCGCCGCATGACGACAAGCACCGGCTTCGACCCGACCACCCTCGAGCGCTTCGCCGACCTTCTGGTCGGCTTCGGCGCGAACGTGCAGCCAGGGCAGATCGTCGCGATCGGCGCGGAGATCGGCAAGGAGGAGATCGCCCGCGCGCTTGCGGCGAGCGCCTACCGCCACGGCGCGAGGTTCGCCGACGTCACGTACTTCGACCTGCACGTCAAGCGCGCGCGTCTGCTCCACGCCCAGGAGGACACGCTCGACTTCGTCCCGTCGTGGTACGGCGACCGCACGCTCGCCCTCGGCGATCAGCGCTGCGCGCGCATCGGGCTGAGCGGCCCGATCGCTCCTGGCCTGCTCGACGACATCGACCCCGCCCGCGCGGGCCGCGATCAGCTGCCGTTCCTCAAGGAGTCCGGCAAGGTCGTCAACGACGCCACGACGAACTGGACGATCGGCCCCGCGCCGAGCCTGCCCTGGGCGCGCCTCGTGCATCCCGGCCTGACCGACGAGGAGGCGCTCGCGCGGCTCGCCGGGCAGCTCAAGGTCATCTGCCGGCTCGACGAGGCCGACCCGGTCGCCGCCTGGACCGCGCGGTCGGACGCGCTCGTCGCCGCGGCCGAGCGCGTGAGCGCGCCGCGCTTCGACGCCCTGCACTTCGAGGGCCCGGGCACGGACCTGACCGTCGGCCTGCTCCCCACGAGCCGGTTCATGGCGGCGCGCTTCAAGACCCTCGACGGCATCGTGCACATGCCGAACATCCCGTCGGAGGAGATCTTCACCTCGCCCGACCCGCTGCGCACGGAGGGGGTCGTGCGCTCGACGAAGCCGCTGGTCGTCGGCGGCTCGATCATCCGCGGCCTGGAGGTCGAGTTCCGCAAGGGGCGCGCCGTGCGGATCGACGCCGAGGAGAACGCCGAGGTGCTGCGCGGGTACGCGGCCAAGGACGAGGGCGCCGCGCGGCTGGGCGAGGTCGCGCTCGTCGACCGCGACGGGCGCATCGGCCAGAGCGGGACGGTGTTCTTCGACACGCTGCTCGACGAGAACGCGGCCAGCCACATCGCGCTCGGCTCGGCCTACGCGATGTGCCTCGATGGCGACGATGATCGCGCGCGGATCAACAAGAGCCAGATCCACGTCGACTTCATGATCGGCTCCGAGGACGTGGCGGTCTCCGGCGTCACCGCCGAGGGCACCGCCGTGCCGGTGCTCGCGGGCGGGGCCTGGGCGCTGTAGCCGACCCGCCTCGCTACCCTTCGCTCCCCGCCGAGCGGGCCAGGAGAGGTGCCGGAGCGGTTGAACGGGCGCGACTGGAAATCGCGTAACGGGCGTCAAGCTCGTTCGAGGGTTCGAATCCCTCCCTCTCCGCTGCTGCTGCGTGCTGCTGCGCCGCCGCCCGCTGCAGGACACCGGCGCGGCCGCTGCAATCGGAGGAGAGAAGACACATGACGTTCATCGAGACAATCCCCCCGGATCGGGCCGAGACGACGGTGGCGAAGATGTACGCCTCGGACGAGGCGGCGTTCGGCCACCTCCCGAACTTCACGCGAGCGTTCTCGCTGCGCCCCGACGTGTACGCGGCGTGGCGCGGGCTCAACGGCGCGATCAAGCAGAACATGGACCTGCGGCGCTACGAGCTGGCGACCGTCGCTGCGGCCCAGCGCCTGCGGTCGAGCTACTGCTGCCTCGCCCATGGCACCGTGCTCGCCGAGCAGTTCGACGGGCCGGACACCGTGCGCGCCATCATCGCCGACCGCCGCACGGCCGGCCTGGATCCCGTCGACGTGGCCGTGATGGACCTCGCCGAGAAGGTCGCCGAGGACGCGAACGCCATCACCGAGGCCGACCTCGACCCGCTTCGGTCCGCCGGCCTCTCCGATGGCGAGATCCTCGACGTCGTGCTGGCGGCCGCCGCGCGCTGCTTCTTCAGCACGGTTCTCGACGGGATCGGCGCTCAGCCGGACCACAGGTACGCCGCGCTCGAGCCCGGGCTGCGCGACGCGCTCACGGTGGGCCGCCCGATCGCGGGCGGCTGACCCGGCATGCGGCGCGGGGTGGTTACGGCGGCGCTGGCCGCTCTGGTGATCGCAGCGTTCGGAGCGGCCCCCGCATCCGCGGCCGGCGGCACGGCGGCACCCTACGCGGTGTTCAGCGGTGGCTTCGTGCGCGGTGCGAACGATGCGCAGCTCGAAGCGTCCTACCGGCGGCTCCGGGAGATGGGCGTCCGGGCCGTGCGGATCGACTTCCGCTGGGCGGACATCGAGCCGGCCGGCCAGCCGCTGCACGACTACGACTGGACCCGGCAGGACGCCCTCGTGCATGTGATCCGCGCGGCGGGGCTGCAGATCCTGGGGATCATCGACTACGGCCAGCCGGACTACTCGCGGGCAGGGAGCGCCGCGCTGCTCGGCGGACGGGGGCCGGTCGGCTCGTTCGGCGTGGGCGACCCGCAGTACTACCCGCCGGACGACCCGCAGACGTTCGCGCGCTTCGCGGCCGACGTGGCACGCCGCTACCGCGGCGACGTCGCGCGCTGGGAGATCTGGAACGAGGAGAACGGCGGGTGGCGGTTCTGGGAGCCCAAGGAGGACCCGGTCGCCTACGGCAGGCTGCTGTGCGCCGCGCACGCCGCGGTGCACGGCGTCGATCCCGGTGCCCCGGTCGCCTTCGGCGGCCTGTTCTTCCCGCCGCTCGGCGGCGCCATCGGCACCGGTGCGGTGAAGTTCCTCGGGCAGGTGCTCGACCACGGCCCGACCGGTATCCGGCGTTGCTTCGACGCCGTCGCCTACCACCCCTACCCCTACCCGTTCACCTCACCCGAAGCCGAGGTGCTCGACCGCGGCTCGGTCATCGACGCGGCCGACCAGCTCGAGCGGGTCCTCGGCGCGCACGGGATCGCGGGCACGCCGCTGTGGAACACGGAGGTCGGCTGGCCGACCAACCCGCGCGGGAACGGCGTCACCGAGGCCCGCCAGGCCCGCTACACCGCCCGCCTGTCCCTGCTCTCCTGGGCGCACGGCGTGCGCCTGCTCACCTGGTACACGTGGGGGGACCGCCAGGACCCCGGCGGCAAGGACCAGGAGGCGCACTTCGGCTTCTTCCGCGCCGACGGCACCGCCAAGCCCGCCGAGCGTGCCCTGGTCGCCCTGCACCGGACGCTGGGAGCGGACTGGCGCTTCGTCGCCGACCGCTCGCGCGCGCTGGGCCTGCCGCGCGGCCGTGCCGGCGTCGGGCAGGGGTTCGCCCTCGAGTTCCGCGGGCCCGCCCGCCGGCACGTACTCGCGCTCTGGTACGCCGACGAACGCCCGCCTCACGGGCCCAGCCCGTTCGCCCCCGTCGAGCCCGCGACCGGGCCGCGGACGATCACGATCCGCATGCCCAGTCACCGCGGAGCCGTGGTGCACGACGTGTTCGGGCGGCGCGTCGGCGTGGTGGGTGCAGACCTGGCCGTGGGTCAGGCGCCGCGGTACGTGAGCTGGAAGGGCTGACGGCCGACCAGCCCGCGACCGCGAGCCTGCGTCACCCCCGCGCCGGCGCGCCGGCCGGCTGTGCCCGCCGTTCGGCCTCCTCGATGAACGGCGTGAAGTTGATGCCGTAGAAGAGATGCTTGAGCATCGGCTTCATCACCGTGCCCTTCACGCGCGACATGCTCTGCACCGCGTCGATGGTGAGGGTGCAGGTGCCGTCGTCCATGGGACGGATGGTCCACGTCGATCGCGCGGTCTCGTTTCCGTCGTAGGTGCGCTCGACGATGAGCTGCGCGTCACGCGTGTAGCGGTCGAACGCGCGCACCCTGCTGCCGATCTTCGTCCGCCTGTCGGCCACGAACTCCGCCCCGTCCTCGTCCTTCCTGACGACGTCGACGTGGATCAGCGCGTCGTTGAAGCTCGGATAGCCGGCGTAGTCGGTGACCACGTCGAAGAGCGTCTGCGCGGGGGCGGCCGCCGGCTGCGTGTCGTTGAAGTGGATGTCCATGAGGGGCTCCTTTCGGTTCGTTGACATGACCCTCGTTATGGAACGAACGCTACAGAACTAGTTTTGAAACGTCAAGTCCAATTCTGTTGCTACGCTGACGTGCATGGCCACAGGAAGCGACGTCACCCCGAATCGCCGCGGCACGCGCTCCCGAGAGGCGGTGCTCGACGCGGCCGAGCGCGTCATGGCGCAGCAGGGCTTCGAGGCCGCGACCGTCGCGCGGATCGTCGAGGAGGCGGGCATCCCGCCCAGCTCGATCTACCACTACTTCGGCTCGAAGGAGGGCGTCCTGCTGGCGGTGCTCGAGCGCGGTGCCGAGCGCTTCCTCGAGGCGCTGCCCGCCGGCCGGGCCCGCCTGGGCTCACAGCAGGCGCATTTGCGCGCGCTCGTCGCCGTGGTCGCCTCCACGCTCGAGAAGCAGCCCGACTTCCTCAGGCTGCTGCTCGTGCTGGCGGCCCAGCCCCGCGTGACCGCTGACGGGGAGGTCGGCGCAGCGGTGAACCGGGTCCGCGGGCAGGCGCTCGACCGCCTCGCCGCGCAGCTGGCGATCGTCTTCGGGCTCTCGCCGGACGATGCCGTCACCCGCGACCTCGCGCAGTTCGCGCTGGCCGCGTTCGACGGCGCGTTCATCGCCGCGCAGGCATCTCCCGACGCGACGCTGGCGCACACGCTGAAGGACCTGCCCGACGCGCTGATCGCGATTCGCCGCCGGCACCGATCGCCGTAGACGTACGACGCGGGTGCGTCAGTCCTCCAGCTCCGCCCACACCGCCTGCTCGTCGTGCTCCTCCCAGGGGCCGTCGCCGACCTGGATCGCCCACCTGCTCCAGGTGCCGGCCGACCCGGCGGGCGTCGTCGTGAACCGTACCCGCACGGCGGAGCCCTCCTCGAGCGCGACGGGGGTCGCAAGCGGCGCCGTCGTCATCCCCCAGTGCGTGAGCGGCTCTCCCGGCCCGATCGAGAGCTCGATCCCGGGGGCGAGCTCGGAGGTGAACCAGAGTGCCAGCGCGTTGGCGCTCCCGGAGTGGCGGATCCGCAGCACGGCCTCCGCCTCGCTGGTCCCCTCGGCGGCCGCGAGCGGCATGCGGGCAGCGTCGGTGGTCCAGAGCTCCGCCGGCTCGGAGCGCAGGTCCTCCCGCGCAAGCGAGCGCGGCGAGCCCGCGGAGTAGAAGAGTTCGTTGACCGTCTTGTCGGCCAGCGGACCCAGGTCGAAGCCGTAGGGGTCGTCGTACAGGAACGCAGTGGTATCGGCGATGTACTCGTCGTGGACCAGCGCCACCCAGGCCACGACCGTGGCGGGGAGCATGACGCCGCCCGGGCGCAGCCAGCGGTCGCGCGCGGCGAGCACCGGGACGAGCATCCCCTCGTCGATGCCGAAGCCGCCCAGCCACTCCGAGACGATGACGTCGACCTTCCCCGGCAGCTCCACATCGGCGAGGTCCTCCTCGATCACCTCGACGATCTCCTCGGCGCCGTTCGCCGTGACGAGCTCCCGCGCGAGCTGCGCGATCGACGTGCGCTCGACGGCGTAGACGCGCGCCGCGCCCGCCCGTGCGGCCATCAGGCTGAGGATGCCCGTCCCGGCCCCGACGTCGAGGACGGTGTCACCCGGCTTCACCACCGCCCGGATCGCGGCCTGGAACGCATCGGTCCGGATCCGGTCGCGGAGCATCATCCGATGCATCTCGAACTCGGCGTAGATGTCGACGGTCGGGTTCTTGATGGGGGTGCGCACGCGCGAGACTGTAACGACGCTGTGGAGGGCCCAGGGAGACGGGTTTCGCAGCTCCGCCGGCGACTGCGACGTCACCGCTGCGTCGCCGGCTGCGCGCGACGTCACCGCTGCGTCGCCGGCTGCGCGCGACGTCATCGCCGCGACGGCTGCGCCGCCGCGGCCCCGAGCCACGCCGCTACGCGGCGCGCTCGTTGTCTGCCGCCCGGAGCATCGGCGCGCCCTCGTCCTCGGGGATGACGAGCACGATGTGGCGCCGCGAGATGGCGATCATGTCGTGCCGGGTCCCCTGCCCCTCGCGCCCGATGAGCTCGACCGTGCAGTCGGTCATCGGGAGGAAGTCGCGCTCGGAGGCGTTGAGCACGTCTGTCACGCGGCTGCGGTAACCGTCGCGTGCGAGCGTGATGGCTCCCGAGATCCGGTGACGTTCGGTTTCGACGTAGACGCGTTCCAGGCGATGCTCCATTGCCCCGCAGCCTACGCCCTCAGCCCAGCCCTTGGACGAGTTCCTGATCGTGCGCGTAGGTCAGCAGCGCGGCGGCGGCGGCGCGATCCAGCCAGCGCAGCTCGTCGACCTCGTCGTTTGCGGCGAACTCGCCCTCCACGACGGTCATGCGCCAGTAGCGCACGGTCTTCGGGCGTCCGCGCGTGTCGCGATAGCGGACCTCCTCCAGCTCGGGGCCGAGCTCGCAGACGAGCCCGGTCTCCTCACGCACCTCGCGCAGGGCGGCGGCCTCCCAGCTCTCGCCGGGGTCGAGCTTGCCCTTCGGCAGCGACCAGTCGTCGTAGCGCGGGCGATGGACGACCGCGATCAGGCCGTCGCGCTCGACGATCCCGCCGGCGGCGTGCACCTGGCGCAGAACGCCGGTCATGCGATCGCGCGCAGCTCGCGTGGGCGCAGCAGCACGATCAGCTCACCGCGACCGCCGTCCAGCCGCACGCCGGCGATCCCGCCCTTCTTCATGTCGATACGTGCGCCCGTCAGGTCGTGGACGACCTGGCTGAAGTCCGGCTCGTGCCCGACGACCAGGACGGTCCCGTCGCCGTCCTCGTGGCCCGCGGCGAGCGTCAGCGCCTCGGCGGCGTCGAAGCCGAAGGCCAGCCCGCCGTGCTCGACGGGCGTCAGGCCGAGCGCCGCGCATGCGTACTCCGCCGTCTGCAGCGCCCGGACCTTGGGGCTCGTGTAGACGACCTCCGGGACGATCCCCAGCGCCACGAGCGCCGACCCGGCCGACTGCGCCTGCTCGATGCCGCGCTCGGTCAGCGTCCGCGCGTGGTCCTCGCGGGTCCCGTGCGGTTCCGCCTCGCCGTGCCGAAGAAGCCAGAGCTGCTGAGCCATCGGCGCCCGAGGGTAGCGGCTGGGGCGGGCCGGCACACCCCGTCGATGCGGCACAGCGCGCGCTAGGTTTCTGGCCTGAATGTCAGAGAGCACGCACGAGATCGCCCACGACGACGTCGTCCGCACGCACGCCGAGGGCGCGGCCAACGAGCGCCCTCCGCTGCTGGTCGTCGAGCCGCTGCTGGCGTTCCTCGACGCCGCCGGGCTGGGGACCGGCGAGCCGGACATCGCGACGGTCGGGGAGGGGCATTCGAACGTGACGTTCGCGATCCGGCGCGGCGATGCCTCGTTCATCCTGCGCCGCCCGCCGCGCCCGCCGATCCCGCCGAGCGCGCACGACGTCCTGCGCGAGGCGCGGGTGATCCGCGGCCTCGACGACCGCGCCCGCGTGCCGCAGGTCTACGCGGTGTGCGAGGACCCTGACGTGATCGGCGCGCCGTTCTACATCATGGAGCAGGTCGAGGGCCACGTCATCACCAGCGTGGTCCCGCGCGAGCTCGACACGGCCGAGGACCGGCGCCGCATGAGCGAGGAGCTGCTCGACGCGCTCGTCGAGGTGCACGCGGTCGACTGGCGCGCCGCCGGGCTGGAGGGCTTCGGCAAGCCCACCGGCTACCTCGAGCGGCAGGTGCGTCGCTTCCTCGGGCTCTGGGAGCACAACCGCACGCGCGAGATCCCGGCCGTCGAGTCCGTCGGGCGCTGGCTGACCGAGAACATGCCCGAGTCGCTGCCCGCGACGATCGTCCACGGCGACTACCGCCTGGGCAACACGATGTTCGCGCCGCAGCCGCCCGCGCGCCTCGTCGCGATCTTCGACTGGGAGATGGCGACGATCGGCGATCCGCTCGCCGACCTGGGGTACCTGTGCACGCTGTGGACCGACCACGACGACCCGCCGCTCGGGATGTTCGAGCTGACCGGCGTGACGCGCGAGCCGGGCTTCCTGAGCCGCGCCGAGCTCGTGGCCCGCTACGAGGAGCGCTCGGGCCGCTCGATGACCGACATCCGCTGGTATCAGACGCTGGCCCTGTGGAAGTCGATCGTGTTCATGGAGGGCAACTACAAGCGCGCACTGGCCGGCGCGACCGATGACCCGTTTCTCAAGCGCTTCGGCGACGGCGTCATCGAACTGGCCGACCGCGCGGAAGCACTGACCCATGAGTCCTGACAAGCAACTGCGCGGCCTGCTGATCGACTGGGGCGGCGTCCTGACCACGGACGTCTTCGCCAGCTTCCAGCAGTTCTGCCGCAACGAGGGCCTCGACGAGCTGACCGTCCGCGACCTCTTCCTCAACGACTCGGAGGCCCGTCACACGCTGTTCGCGCTGGAGACCGGAGAGCTGACCGAGCCGGAGTTCGAGGAGCGCTTCGCGCGCATCCTGACGCTGCGCGAGGACCGCGCGCCCGGGCTCGTCGACCGCCTCTTCGGCGGCATGCGGGAGGACATCGCCATGTTCGACGCCCTGCGGCTGGCCAAGGCCTCCGGGATCCGCACGGGGCTGCTGTCGAACTCCTGGGGCGTCGACCGCTACGACCGCAGCCAGTTCCCGCGCCTCTTCGACGCCGTCGTCATCTCCGGCGAGGAGGGGGTGCGCAAGCCCGACCGCGAGATCTACGACATCGCGCTCGAGCGCATGGCCATGCCGGCGGCCGAGATCGTCTTCGTCGACGACCTGCCCGGAAACCTCAAGCCGGCCCGCGCGCTGGGGATGGCGACCCTGCACCACGTCTCGGCCGAGCAGTCAGTGCCTGGGCTCGAGCGGATGCTGGGCGTCACGCTGCGCTGAGCGCGCCTCCGGCGGGCACCGGCGCGATCCCGCCGCCGCGCCGCATGCGCACCGCGCTCCGCCCCCAGCCAGCCGCGGAAGCGCCGGCAGCACACCGGCGCGACACGGACGACCGCGCGCGGGCGGCCTACTCGCCCGGCGGCGCTGCGATCCGCTCGCGCAGCTCGTCGCCGCGACCTGCCGCGACCGCCCGCGCAGCGCGCGCGTCGGTCAGCGCGACACCGCGGGACTGTGCGAGCTCGACGAGGTCCTGGCGCTCCTCGGTCTGCTGGGCGGTGCGCAGGAAGAGCCAGGCCAGCAGGCAGATCGTCAGGATCGAGCCCTCGACCATCATCACGCCACCGGCGGCCGCCTGGTCGGCCGACGGGGAGACGTGCCAGTACGCCTCTCCCTTGGCGTAGACGTCGTAGGCGACGCCGCCGCCGAAGACGAGGATGTTCCCCAGCACCGCCCCGGTCAGCCGCACCGCGACGATGTAGCCGAGCTTCCAGGCGTTCGTGAACCACGCGGGCTTGGGCAGCGGCCCGAGCAGCGCCATCCACATGTTGATGCCGAACGCGATGAAGCAGGCGTGCTGGAGCGCGTGAACGCCCGAGTGGCGCACGGCCGCGTCGTGCAGCGCAGGCAGGTGCCAGGCGTAGAGGTTGACCGCCCAGAGCCCGAACGCGAGCACGGGGTATGCGAGGACGCGCAGGATCCACATCCCCGGCAGGCGCAGGATCGGGCTGATCACCGGCCCGGTCAGGCCGACGACGATCAGCAGCGTCGCGATGTCGCCCAGCAGCAGGTGCTCGGTCATGTGGACGGCGAAGAGCTCGTCGGAGACGTGGCTCACCGGCGAGGCGAGCGTGAGGATGATCAGCCCGAGCCCGCCGAGCTCGCACGCCTGACGCCAGCCGGGCACGGCGCGCGAGGTGCCCTGCAGGTGGTGCACGCGCACGGCGTAGAGCACCGCCGCGAGGATCGCGGGGAGCAGCTGCAGCGGGGCGAACCGCCCGCCGCCGAGGTGCGCGCCGATGAACACCGGGTCCACCAGGTCAGGGTACGCCGCCCGCGCGGCCGGCGGGCCGCCGGGCTCAGGATCAGCCGGCGGCGATCAGCACGACGCCGCTGATCGCGAGCGCGACGCCCGCGACCTGGAGGCGGTGCAGGCGCTCGTGGAGCAGCACGCGCGCGAGCACCACCGTGACGACCGGGAACAGCGAGGCGATCACCGACACGATGCTGAGCGCGCCGCGCGTCGTCGCGACGCCGTAGAGCCCGGTCGCGAGGACGTCGAGGGTGCCGGCGGCCAGCAGCGTCAGGCGCAGGCGCCCGGTCGGCAGCGGGAGCCGGCGGTGGACGGTGATGCCGATCACCACCGGCAGCATCGCGCAGCGTGCCAGCAGCAGGAGCCACAGGACGCTGACGTCGGAGGCCTTGTCGGCGAGCACCATGTACGTCCCGAAGCCCAGCGCCGCCACCAAGGCGAGCAGCACGCCCTGGCGGTTGGCGCGCCGCTCCGCGGCGCTCTCCTCGGTGACCTCGAGCGAGGCGAGGATGATGCCGGCGAACGCGCACGCCAGCCCGATCGCGACGATCGCCGAGATCGCATCGCCGGTCGCCAGGCCGACGATCACCGGGAGCGCGACGCCACAGGCCGAGATCGGCGCGACGACGCTCATCGTGCCGACCGCCAGCGCGCGGTACAGCGCGCCGAGCCCGAACATCCCGGCGATGCCGGCGGCCATCGACTCGAGCGCGATCTGCGCCGAGGGGAACGGGTCGCCGGTCACGATCAGCCCGAGCGCGACGAACGCGACGCCGGTTCCCTCGACGAACATCAGGACCACCGGCACCGCGAGGCGCTTCGTCGCGATGCCGCCGATGAAGTCGCCGGCGCCCCAGGAGGCTGCGGCGAACAGCGAGAGGGCGATCGCGAACACGGCGGGCGAGTCTAAGACCGGAACGACGACGGGGCGGGCGCCGTCGCCGGCACCCGCCCCGTGAGGGTCTTGCGGCGCCTGGTGCTAGTCGCGGTTCCCGCGGCCGTAGAGGAACGCGAACAGCTTCCCGATGCGCCTCGAGTTCTTCTCCGTGTACGGGTACATGTGCACGTCGCGCTTGGGGTGCAGCTTGGACACGAGGATCGCCTGCTGCTGCGTGTACTTGCGGATGCCGCCGGCGCCGTGGCGCGAGCCGATCCCGGACGTCTTCGCACCGCCCATCGGCAGTTCCAGAGCCGTGTAGTTGATCATCGCGTCGTTCACGCAGACCGCGCCGGCGTCGATGCGCCGCGCCACCTGCTCGGCCCGCTCGGTGTCCTTGCCGAAGACAGACGCGCCGAGACCGTACGGGCTGTCGTTCGCCAGGCGGATCGCCTCCTCGGCGTCCTCCACCTTCATGATCGGCAGCGTCGGCCCGAAGGTCTCCTCGGTCATCGCCTCCATCGAGTGGTCGACGTCGACGAGCACGGTCGGCTCGAAGAACATGCCCGCGCCCTCGCGCCGCCTGCCGCCGACGAGAACCTTGGCGCCCTTGCCGACGGCGTCGGCGACGTGCTGCTCGACGATGTCGAGCTGCGGCGGGAAGGTCATCGCGCCGACCTCGGCCGTGCCCGGCCCGGTCGAGTGGCCCTGGCGCAGGTCGCCAACCTTCTTGGTGACCTTCTGGACGAACTCGTCGAAGACCGGCGCCTCGACGTAGACGCGCTCGGTCGAGATGCACGTCTGGCCGGAGTTCTGCATCGAGTAGAAGACGGCGGCGTTGGAAGCGCGCTCGAGATCCGCGTCGCGCAGGACGATCATCGGATCCTTGCCGCCGAGCTCCAGCGAGCACGGGATCAGCCGCTCGGCGGCCGTCACGGCGACCTTGCGGCCCGTGCGCGTCGAGCCCGTGAACATGATCATGTCCACCTCGTCGATCAGCGCGCGGCCGGTCTCACCGCGACCGGTGGCGACCTGGAAGACGTTCTCCGGCATGCCGCATTCGTCCAGGCACTCCGCCATCAGCAACGAGGTCAGGGGCGTGATCTCGCTCGGCTTGAGGATCACGGCGTTGCCCGCCGCGAGCGCCGGGATGCAGTCGCCGAACGAGTTCGTCAGCGGGTAGTTCCACGGCCCGATGACGCCGATCAGCCCGAGCGGGCGATGGCGCAGGACGAGCTTCTTGCCCTTGACGAGCATGTTCGAGCTCTTGACCTTCTCGTCGGCCAGGTAGCGCGGCGCGTTCTTGGCCCAGAAGCCGAAGGCGGCGGCGCCGTAGGAGATCTCCGCCAGCTGGGCGTCCTCGTAGGTCTTCCCGGTCTCCGAGACGATCGTGTCGATCACGCGCTCGCGGTGGTCGATGATCCACTTCTGCGCGCGCAGGAGGACCCGCCCGCGACCCTCGAAGCCGAGCGCCTCCCAGCCGGCCTGGGCCGCGCGACCCTTCACGGCGAGCGCGTGGACCTCCTCGGCGCTCAGCTCGGGGACGGTCGCGATGACGTGCCCCGTGGCGGGGTTCTCGACCGGGATGCCCTCGGTCGCTCCATTGGTGGACGTGCCGGATTCCCCGGCGGTCTGCTCGACGCTGGCCATGCTTCCCTCTCCTGCCGGCGGTGGACTTGACGCTCTGTCGAAGGCTACCGGACCCCGTGCGGGCCACGCGGCGAGTGGCCCACTACTCGACCTCGAGGACGGCGATCCCGACGGGCTCGACCGGCGTGTCGCGGTGATCTGTCGCGACCTTCTCGATCTTGTCGACGACGTCCATCCCGTCGGTCACCTTGCCGAAGACCGTGTGCTTGCCGTCGAGCCACGGGCACGCCTGCGCGGTGACGATGAAGAACTGCGAGCCGTTCGTGTTCGGCCCGGCGTTTGCCATCGCCAGTGCGCCGCGCTCGACCTTGTGCTGGTTGATCTCGTCGTCGAACGTGTACCCGGGGCCGCCCGTGCCGGTGCCCTCCGGGCAGCCGCCCTGGATCATGAAGTCGGGGATGATCCGGTGGAAGTTCAGGCCGTCGTAGAAGCCGGCCTTGCCGAGCTTCACGAAGTTCGCGACCGTCTCGGGCGCGTCCTGGTCGTACAGCTCGAGCGTGATGTCGCCCTCGCTGGTCTTCATCGTGGCCTTGGACATGCCGAGGTCTCCTGTCGTTCGCGGTTGGGGGTGCGGGCTGCGCGGGTCAGCCGAAGAGCTTGACTTCGATCAGCCGCACGGTCGGGCCGGCCGTGGGCGGCACGGTGAACCACAGCAGGATCTGCTGGTACTTCTTGCCCTTCGCGTCGAGCTTCAGCGCGAGCGCCTGGTCGCCGGGCTTGTCGCCCGTGGCTGGCGCGATCACCGGCGGCTGGCCCGCGACCGGGGTGACGTCGACCGACCCGGCGCCGCCGATGTCGGCCCAGGCGGGGTCGTCGAAGGCCTGTGGCGGGTCGGCGCCGGTCGCGGCGAGGACCTGGAAGCTGAAGCCGGGGGTCTTGGTCGTCAGCTCGAGCTTCTTGACCGTCATGCTCTCGCCGAGGTCGATCAGGTAGCCGACCTTCATGTCGCCGTCGGCGGGTGTGGTGACGAACCACGAGGTGGCCGGGTTGCCGTCGATCGCGCGCTGCGGGTCGCCGGAGGCGGTCGCGCGCACGAGCGGGTCGTAGAGCGATCCCGCGCCCGCGGCCAGCACGATGGCGGTGTCCGTCGGCTTGGGCGTCGTGGTCGTGGTCGTGGTGGTGGTCGTCGTGGTCGTCGGCGTCGTGGTGGTGGTCGGGGTCACGGGGGTCACCGGCGTGACGGGCGTCACCGGCGTCACGGGCTGGACGGGCGTGACGGGCGTCGTGTCGGTCACCGGCGGCGTCGTGGTCGTCGTCGCGGTCGGGGGCGGCGCCGGCGCGGCGGTGGCGACCGTCTGGACCTTCGTTTCGGGCGGAGGCTGCTCACTCGTGAGCGCGGCGTACGCGGCGGCCACGGCGCCGCCGGCGAGCACGAGCGTCAGCGCGCCGGCGAGCCCGACGGCGCGCAGCCCCGGGATGCGGCGCGGCGGTGCGACCGCGGTGCCGCACTCCAGGCACCAGTCCTGGCCGTCGACCAGCGGCGTGCCACAGGCGCGGCAGACCGGGCCCTCGGCCTCGGGGACGTCGCCGGCCGCGGGCTCGAGGATGCCGTCGGCGGGCAGCGGCTCCGTCTCGTCCGGATTCATCAGATCAACCTTGACATACCCGCAGGCGGGCGTGCATCAGCTCACCGGCTGCAGGTCGAGCATGGCGCCGTTGACGCTCTCTCCGCTGACCTGCTCGATCACGCGCGGCGCCTCGGCCTCGGGGACGGAGACGAACGAGAAGCGCTCGAGGACCCGCACGTCGCGGATCGCCTCGCCGTCGAGCCCCGCCGCCGAGGTGATGGCATGGACGAGGTCGGCGGGCTCGAGGCCGTCCGCGCGGCCGGCGCCGATGACGAGCTTGGCCCAGGCCTCCTCGATCTCCGGACGGGTGACGTGCGGCTTCTCGTGGCGCTTGGGCTTCTCCTCGATCTTCGCTGGGATCGTCTTCGCGCCCGGCGTCCACGGGGTGATGCCGGTCCCGATGTGCTTCTCGATCGCCTCGAGCTCGCGTCGCTGGCGGGCCTCGACGAACGTGATCGCGCGGCCGGCGCGCCCCACGCGGCCGGTGCGGCCGATGCGGTGGACGTAGACGTCCGGCGACGGCGGGACGTCGAAGTTGATGACGTGCGTGACCGTCGAGATGTCGAGGCCGCGGGCGGCGACGTCGGTGGCGACGAGGATCGGCACGCGGCCGCCCTTGAACGCCAGCATGACCCCGTCGCGCTGCCCCTGTGAGAGGTCGCCGTGCAGCGCGCGCACGTTCATGCCCTTGTCGCGCAGGGTGCGGTAGAGCTGGTCGCAGCGGATCTTCGTGCGTGCGAACACGATCGCCTGCGTGGGGCGCTCCGATTCGAGGACCTCGTAGAGCTGCTGGTTCTTGTCCTTGGCCGCGACCTCCACCTGGAACTGCTCGACGGTGTCGACGGTGAGGTTCTTGGACTCGACCTTGACCGTCACCGGGTCGTAGAGGTAGCGGTCGGCGAGCTTGCGGATCGGCGGCGGCATCGTCGCAGAGAACAGCGCCGTCTGGCGGCCGCTCGGGGTGATCGAGAGGATGCGCTCGACGTCCTCCAGGAAGCCCAGGTCGAGCATCTCGTCGGCCTCGTCGAGGACGACGAAGCGGCAGTCGTGGAGGATCAGCGAGGCACGCTGGATCAGGTCGAGCACGCGCCCGACGGTGCCGACGACGACGTGCCCGCCGGCGCGCAGCTGTGCCTGCTGGGTGCGGATCGGCGCGCCGCCGAAGACGGCGACCACGTCGACGCCCTTCGGGGCGCCGTAGGTGCGGATCGCCTGCGTCACCTGGATGCACAGCTCGCGGGTCGGCGTGAGGACCAGTGCCTGCGCGCCGTCGATCTCCGGATCGACGTACTCGATGATCGGAACGCCGAATGCGGCGGTCTTCCCCGAGCCCGTCTGGGCCTGGCCGATGATGTCGCGACCCTCCAGCAGCGGCGGGATGCCCTGCTCCTGGATCGGGCTCGGCGCCTCGTACCCGACGTCCTTGAGCGCTTGAAGGACGGGAGCGGAGAGGCCGAGATCGGCGAAAGACGTCACGTTTGCAGCCTAGTGGCCTGCACTCACGCGCGCGGATCGAGCAGCAGCTTGCCGGTCGTCCGGCGCTCCGCCAGGTCGGTCTGCGCTCGCGCCGCCTGCGCGAGCGGGTAGGTCGCGCCGACGACGGCGTGCAGCTCGCCGCGGCCCGCGCGCGCGAACAGGTCGGCGAGCGGGGCCTCGAGCAGCTCGGCCGGGCGCTCGAGGCAGTGACGGAACCAGAAGCCGGCCACCGTGCGGCTGTGGCGCATGAGCCCGCGCGTGTTGGGCGCGTTGGTCGCCCCGCCCGAGACGCCGTAGGTGACCAGGCGCCCGAACGGCGCGAGCGCCTCCAGCGACGCGTCGAACACGGGGCCGCCGATCGCGTCCAGGACGACGTCCACCGGCGCGCCGCCGTTGGCCTGCATGATGCGCTCGGTGAGGCCGTCGGCGTCGGTCTCGATCGCGACGTCCGCTCCGAGCTCGAGCGCCAGCGCGCGCTTCGCCTGCGTCGAGGCCGTCGCGATCACCCGCCCGGCGCCGAACGGGCGGGCGAGCTGCACGGCGAGCGATCCGGTCCCACCCGCGGCGGCATGCACGACGACGCTCTCCCCCGCCGCCAGGCGCCCGGCGGTGCGGTGCAGATGCCAGGCGGTGAGGCCCTGGAGCAGCAGCGCGAGCGCCGTCCCGTCGTCCACGGCGTCCGGGACGCGGAAGGTGTGCGCCGCCGGGGCGAGCGCGAGCTCTGCGTACCCGCCGCGCCCGCCGGTCAGCGCGACGACCCGCTCCCCGGTGCCGGCGCGCACGCCCGCGACCTCCGAGCCCGGCACGAGCGGAAGCTCGGCAGCGGCGAGGTACTCGTTGCGCCGCTGGTGCGTATCCGCGAAGTTCACGCCCGCGCGCGTGACCTCGATCAACACCTGGCCGGGCGCGGGAACGGGCGCCGGCAGCTCGACGAGCTCCAGCACCTCCGGCCCCCCGAACTCGCGTTGCTGCACAGCCCGCATGAGGCGCCAACGCTACTGTCCTCCGCCGCATGAGCCTCACCGTCGTCGGATCCATCGCCTATGACGCCGTCACCACGCCCTTCGGCGTGCGCGAGCGGATGCTCGGCGGCGCAGCCACCCACTTCGCCCTCGCGGCATCGTTCTTCGACGAGGTCCGCGTCATCGGCCCCGTCGGCGACGACTTCGACGAGGAGTCGCTGGAGGTCCTGCGCACGCGCGGCACGGTCACCGACGACGTCGAGCGCATCGCGGGCGGCAAGACGTTCTTCTGGAGGGGCGAGTACCACGACAACCTCAACAGCCGCGAGACACACGTCACGGACCTGAACGTCTTCGAGACCTTCGAGCCCAAGCTCTCCGAGGAGGCGAAGGCCTGCGATGTCCTGTTCCTGGCGAACATCCAGCCCGACCTGCAGCGCGCGGTGCGCGAGCAGTGCGGCGCGGCGCGGTTCGTCGCGATGGACTCGATGGACCTGTGGATCAACATCGCGCGCGAGTCGCTCGTGGAGACGATCGAGCAGGTCGACTGCGTGATCCTCAACGACGAGGAGCTCGAGCTGCTGGCCGAGCGCCCGAACTTCGTCAGCGCGGCGCGCGAGATCCTGACATGGGGCCCGACGGCCGTGGTCGCCAAGCAGGGCAAGTACGGCGCCGCCCTGTTCACGCGCGAGGGCTACTTCGCCATGCCGGCCTATCCGCTGGAGCACGTCGTGGACCCGACCGGCGCCGGCGACACGTTCGCCGGCGGCTTCGTCGGCTCGATCGCCGCACACCCCGGCGAGCCCGTCGATCACGAGGCGCTGGTGCGCGCGATGGTCTACGGATCGGCGCTCGCGTCGTTCAACGTCGAGGCGTTCGGCACCGACCGCGTCGCCGAGCTGGAGTCGGCGGCGGTCACCGGCAGGGTCGACGAGCTGCAGCAGATGACGGCCTTCGAGCACCGCCCGATCGCCCTGCGCGACTAGATTACGTCCCCCTGAAAGGGTTCGATGTGCGTGAGCACATCGAACGTGACGTCCCCCTGAAAGGGTTCGATGTGCGTGAGCACATCGAACGTGACGTCCCCCTGAAAGGGTTCGATGTGCGTGAGCACATCGATCGGTGACGTCCCCCTGAAAGGGTTCGATGTGCGTGAGCACATCGAAGATCGTCTGCTAGCGCGACGGGCACCGCGCCACATCGGTGGTTTCCCGCAACGCCACGGGGTAGCATCGGCGCCCTGAGCACCTGGACCTTCATCTACCTCATGGTGATCCTGAAGATCCCGATCGCGGGGCTGCTCTGGATCGTGTGGTGGGCCGTGCACCAGACCCCGGACGAGGAGCCGAAGGTGGACGGCGGCGACGGCGGGGCGCGCCGCCCGCGGCACCCCCGCGGCCCGCTGCCGCGCGCGCCGCGCCGCGGATCCCACGGTGAGCCGCCCTACCCGGCCCCGGCGCGCACGCGGACCGTGCTCGTGCGCGCGCGCCATCGCGCGTGAGTGCGCGCGTGCGCCTGCGCAACTGACACACTGCCGCGCATGAGCACGACCACCTCGGTCCTGTCGGACGGCACGATCCGCCGCCTGGTGGCGGAGGGTCACGTGCGCATCGACCCGTGGGACCCGAGCATGGTGCAGCCGGCCAGCATCGACCTGCGGCTCGGGCGCTCGTTCCGCGTCTTCCACAACCACCGCGTCACGGCGATCGACCTGCGCGACCCGCCGCGCGACCTCACCGAGCAGGTGCTCGTCGAGCCCGACGAGCCGTTCGTCATCCACCCGGGCGAGTTCTGCCTCGGGCGCACCGAGGAGTGGGTCGAGCTGCCGAACGACATCGTCGCGCGCATCGAGGGCAAGTCCTCGCTGGGCCGCCTCGGGCTGATCGTCCACGCGACCGCCGGCTTCTGCGACCCGGGCTGGAAGGGCACGCTCACGCTGGAGCTCAACAACCTCACGCGCGTCCCGATCAAGCTCTGGCCGGGCCTGCCGATCGCCCAGCTGTCGTTCATGACGCTCGACCTGCCGGCCGAGCGCCCGTACGGCCACCCCGATCTCGGCAGCCACTACCACGGCCAGGTCGAGGCGACCGAGAGCCGCTTCGATCCGGCCGCGCGCCCGCCGGGCGCCGACCCCGAGCGCGCCACGTTGCCGTCCGGTGACGGCGTGGGGTAGGTTCCGCGCCCATGGTCGACGCATTCTTCGTCCTGGCCGCCGAGGCCGCCCACCGCAGCGAGACGCCGTTCTACATCCTCGGCGTGCTCTTCGGCGTGTACGCCGTCGTGATCGGCCTCGTGGGGATGCGCACGCCGAGCTTCGCCGAGAGCCGCGGCGTGGGCAACGCCCTGATCGCGACCTCCGTCGTGTTCGCGGTCGCCTGCGGCGCTCTGATCATCTACGTTCTCAACTGATGAGCGACGACGGCCACGCCGTCTCGTACAACGTCCTGGCCCGCGGGACGCCCGTCCGATCCTCCGACGGCGTCGTCGTCGGCAAGGTCTACGAGGTCCTCGCCAACGAGCGCGAGCAGATCTTCGACGGCCTGGTGATCGACACGGAGTGGGGCACGCGTTTCGTCGACGCGCCGGAGATCGGGCGCCTGGCCGAGCGCGCGGTGACCCTCACGATCGACGCCGCCGCGGTCAGCGCGCTGCCGGAGCGCGACCCCGCGGGCGGGCCGGTCTACGAGGCCCAGCCCGGCGCCGGGCGCTTTCGCAAGCTCTGGCGCCGGCGCTGAGCCCGCCGCGCCCGGAGGCCGACCGCGGCGCGGTCGTAGGATGCAGGCAGAGCGAGCAGCGACCCAGGAGAGCGTATGAGCACCGAGACCCAGACCAGCGGCGACGGCGCCGTAGCCGGCGCGGCGGACACGCTGACCGTCACCGACAACCGGACCGGCCGCACCTACGAGCTGCCGATCACCGACGGCACGATCCGCGGCATCGACCTGCGATCGATCAGGATCGACGACGACGACTTCGGGCTGATGTCCTACGACCCGGCGTTCATGAACACCGCATCGTGCCGCTCTGCGATCACGTTCATCGACGGCGACAAGGGCATCCTCGAGTACCGCGGCTATCCGATCGAGCAGCTCGCCGAGCGCTCCACCTACCTCGAGGTCGCCTACCTGCTCGTCAACGGGGAGCTGCCTTCGCAGGCGCAGCTGGACGAGTGGACGCACCAGATCACGATCCACACGTTCGTGCACGAGAACGTCAAGAGCTTCATGCAGGGCTTCCGCCACGACGCCCACCCGATGGGGATGCTGCTCGGGTCGGTCGGGGCGCTGTCGACCTTCTACCCCGACGCGAACGAGATCTCCGACCCGGAGAACCGCCTCGCCCAGACGATCCGGCTGATCGCCAAGATGCCGACGCTCGCCGCCTTCGCCTTCCGCCACGGCAACGGCCAGCCCTACGTCTACCCGGACAACGAGCTCGCGTACTCGGGCAACTTCCTGAACATGATGTACAAGATGACCGAGCTGAAGTACCAGCCCGATCCCCGGCTGGAGCGCGCGCTCGACATCCTCTTCATCCTGCACGCCGACCACGAGCAGAACTGCTCGACGAGCGCCGTTCGCGGCGTCGGCTCATCGCAGGTCGACCCCTACTCCGCGATCGCGGCCGGTGTCGGTGCGCTCTACGGCCCGCTGCACGGCGGGGCCAACGAGGCGGTCCTGCGGATGCTGCGGCGCATCGGGACGACCGACAACATCCCCAGCTTCATCGCGGGCGTGAAGGCCGGCGACGAGCGCCTGATGGGCTTCGGGCACCGCGTCTACAAGAACTACGACCCGCGCGCGCGCATCATCAAGAGCGCCGCCGACGACGTGTTCGAGGTGACCGGCAAGAGCCCGCTGCTCGACATCGCGACCGAGCTCGAGAAGATCGCGCTCGAGGACGAGTACTTCGTCTCGCGCAAGCTCTACCCGAACGTCGACTTCTACTCCGGGCTGATCTACGAGGCGATGGGCCTCCCGGTCTCGATGTTCCCGGTCATGTTCGCGATCGGCCGCACGAGCGGGTGGATCGCCCAGTGGCTGGAGATGGTCGGCGACAAGGAGCAGAAGATCTCGCGGCCGCGCCAGATCTACACGGGCGGGCGCGAGCTCGACTACGTGCCGATCGATCAGCGATAGCCCGTATTCCAGGGCCAGTGTGAAGGTTCGGTTGCGGTGTGATCGCGCACACACACAGCCGCCGAGTTCGGCGTACCGTCAGTGGGATGCAGGCACGCCTCCACGACGGCACGCAGGTGCGCATCCGGCCGATCGAGCCGGATGACAAGTCCCTGCTCGAGGTCGCCCTCGGCCAGCTCTCGGAGGAGACGATCCACCGGCGCTTCCTGGCGCCCAAGCCGCGCCTCACCGGCGCCGACCTGCGCTACCTGACCGAGGTCGACGGGCGCGATCACTACGCGCTGGTCGCCCTCCTCTCGGACCAGCCCGACGTGCTCGTCGGCGTCGGACGGTGGATCCGCGACCCGGAGCGCCCCGACCGGGCCGAAGTGGCCATCGTCATCGCCGACCCGCTCCAGGGCCAGGGGCTCGGCACCGCCCTGGGCCTCGCGCTGGCCGACGCCGCCTGCGAGCGCGGCGTGCGCAGCTTCACGGCGACGATGCTCGCCGAGAACGTGCCGGCGCAGCGGCTCTTCGCGGTGATCTCCCATCATCTGCGCGTCACGCACGCCGGCACGATCGACGAGCTCGTCGGCGACCTCGCCGCTTAGAACCGCTTCTGAAACCGGTTCTCAGCAGTCCCGGGCCTTCCGGCCCGGGCGCCGCGTAGGCTGCGCGCGTGGCCGGCTACACGCTGACGATCCGCCGGGAGGGCGCCAGCGACAAGGCGCGCTTCGACGCGCTCGCCGAGGCGCTCGACGCATTGGAGGAGCGCCTGCGCGCGGCGAGCCGCGCGCAGAGCGGCGAGGTGCAGGGCGCGCTGTTCCGCGACTACGAGGCGGTCGAGATCGTGGCCGTCCGCGGCGAGATCGCCGGGCGCGGCGTCCGTGCCGGGGTCGATGTCCGCGCCGACGGCTCGACCGAGGCCTTCACGGGGCGCTTCCGCCGCGCGCTGGTCGCCCAGCGCAGCGGCGAGAGCGCCTACGACGCGCTGCGCCGCGTCGTCGCCGACGGCGCGGCGCAGAAGGGCGCCTGACTCAGGCGCGCAGCTGGGCGGCGTACGGGCCGCGGCCCGCCAGGCACGCCGCGCCGCAGCGGGCTCCGAGGCGCGCCGCCTGCGCCGGCTCCATGCCGGCGCCTAGCCCGTAGGTCAGGCCGGCGGCGAACGCGTCGCCCGAGCCGTAGGCGTCGACCGGCGGGCCCGGCGGCGGCTCGGGCCCCCAGCTTCCACTGCGGCCGCTGCGCAGGTGCCAGTCGCCCCCGTTCGCACCGCGGGTGGCGAACGCGATGCGGGGCGCCGGATCCAGCTCGGCGGGATCGAAGGTCTCGCCGGTGTCGTTGGCGCTGCAGACGATCGCGTCGACCTCGATCCCCGTCTGGCGCAGCACCGCGAGCGCGCGGGAGGTGACGACGAGGACCTTCGCCGCCCGCGCGGCGCGCAGCGCGCCGGCGTCGCCGCCGGTGAAGTAGATCGCGTCGAGATCGGTGAGCTCCGCCCACGGGAGCGGGTCGGCGGCGTGCGGGACGATCCGCGGGTCGAGGATCGTGATCGTCCGCTCATGGTCGTCGTCCAGGTAGGTGAACCCGCGCCGCGTGGGCTCGTGGGGGCGCACGGCAGCGGCGACGTCGACGCCGTGCGCGCGCAGCTCGGCGACCGACCGCTGACCGTGAGCGTCGTCACCGACTGCGGTCAGGAAGCGCGCGCCGCCCGCCAGCCGCGCGAGCTGGACCGCCGCGACGGCGCCGCCTCCTGCGGCGAGCTCGAACGCCTCGCGCACGTGCAGGATCTCCCCGGCCGCCGGCAGCCGCGGGACCACGGCGAACTGGATCCACTCGACGTGGCCGACGACCCCGGCCCGCACCTGCGGCGATGTCATAGGTGCAGCGCGGCCCCGTTGTCGCGCAGCCAGCGCCGCGGCGCGCGGTAGTCCGGGCGATGGCGCTCGAGCAGGTCCCAGAAGCGCCGCGAGTGATCGAAGACGACGAGGTGGCAGGCCTCGTGCCAGACGACGTAGTCGAGCACGCCCTCGGGGCCGAGCAGCAGGCGCCAGTTGAACGCCAGCGCGCCGGTCGGCGAGCAGCTGCCCCAGCGGGTGCGCTGGTCGCGGATCGTGATCCGCGAGTGCTCGACGCCGAGCGCCGCGGTCGCCTCGGCGACGCGGGGCCCCAGCTCCGCGCGTGCCGTGCGCCGGTACCAGCGCTCGATCGCCGGCCCACCCGCATCGCCCTCCGGCACGAGCAGCAGGCTGCCGCGGCGATGGGCGCGGGCGCGGCCGGGCTCCTCGCGCAGGGTCAGCGGCTCGCCCAGACACGGGACCGTGCCGGGCAGGCGCTCGATCGCGCCGCGAGCGACCTGCACCTCGGCCAGGCGGCGGTCGATCCATGGGCGCAGCTCGCGCACCGCGGCGGCCGCCTCCCGCTCGCGCGAGCGCTGCGGCAGGGTCACGGTCACGGCGCCGTCGGGCTCGACCCGCACCCGCACCCGCCGCGCCCGTGCAGAACGCCGGATCGTGTACGCGAGGTCCTCGGAAGCCACGGCTCAGAGGGTATGGGGCGGACCCGATGCGTCCCGGAGCGCGCGTGGTGAGTGCGCCCTCACAGCACGCGCAGGGTCTCGAGCGACGTGTCGCGCGCGACGATCGAGCCGCCCTCGTCGCGGGCGGCGATCAGGTAGTCGACGGCGTCCGCACTGACGCGGAACCCCTCCAGGATCAGGGGGACGCCCGGCGGGTAGATCTCGACGGATTCGGCGGCGACGCTGCCGACGGCCTCGCGCAGCGGCACCTCGCGCCCGATCGACTTCGCGTGCCGGCGCGCCGCGTAGGGGTGCATCACGGGCCGGTCATCGATCGCGCGGAACGGGTTTCGCGGGGGCTCGCGGCGCGCACCGCCGGGCCGCACGAGCGGACCGAGGATCTCCGCCAGCGCGCCGACGGTCTCCTCGACGGCCGTCGGGCCGAGCTGGAACGTCGTGATCAGCGTGATCGTGTTGACGCCGGCCTTCTCGATCACGATGTGGCGAGCGACGAGCGCCTCGGCGACGTCGTAGCCGGAGAGCTCGTAGCGCTCGAGACCGAGCGTCGTCTTGACGAGGTCGACGCCCCCGGCGTGGTCTGCGACCTCCTCCAGCCATGCCGGATCGTCGAGCAGGTCGAGATCCGGCAGGAGCCGGCGCAGCGCGTCCTTCAGCTGGGCGGTGCGCCTGATGGCGGTGTCGAGCGCGCCCTCGCCCTCGGCGGCGAGCGTCCGCACGGCGGCGTCGGCGCTGGCCAGCAGGTGGTAGCTGGGCGAGGTCGTCACGTACTCGCGGTAGGCCTCCTCCATCAGCTCGGAGTCCACTCGGGCCTCCTGCCAGTGGATCAGCCCGGTCTGCTGGAGCCCGCCGGCGAGCTTGTGTGTGGACTGGACGGCCACGTCGGCGCCGGCGGTGATGGCGCTGGCCGGCAGGTCGGGGTGGAAGCGCAGGTGCCCGCCCCACGCCTCGTCGACGACGACGATCGCGTGGTCGCTGTGTTCGTGCACCGCGGCGCTGATCTGCCTGGTGTTCGCCGCGAGGCCCTCGTACGTCGGGCTGGTGTAGATCACCGCGAGCGCCTCCGGGTAGCGGCGCAGGCCCTCGATGATCTCCTCGACGCTCGGCGGGAGCAGCGCCTCGAAGCGCGGCTCGTACGGAGTCGGGAGGAAGCGGAAGTCGAGCCCGAACGCCTTCAGCCCGTTGGTGACCGAGTGGTGGATGTTGCGCGCGACGAGCACGACCGCATCCGAGCGCTCCAGCGCGAGCATCCGCAGCACGATCCAGTTCGAGCCGCTCGTCCCGTGCACGGAGAACATCGTGCGGTCGGCACCCTGGGCGGCGGCGGCGAAGCGCTCGGCCTCGCCGAAGACGCCCGTGTGGTCGACGAGCGTGCCGAAGAAGCCGGCCGAGATCGAGACGTCGGACGCGTAGAAGTCGAGCACGCGCTCCTGGTGCTCGAGGATCGACGGCGTCGACCAGCGGTGGTAGCGCCCCACATCGCGGTTGAGGGCACCGACGATCGGGGAGGGTGTGGGTTCGGCCATCGACCTGGGATCATCCACGGTCGTGACGACGTCCGTGGTGCACCTGCCCTCCGAGGTCCGCTCGCCGTTCGACGTCTACGTCAACGGCGTGCCCCAGCAGCCCGGATCGGACTACCAGGTGCGCGACGGCGCGCTCGTCTTCACGCGCGAGCTGCGCAAGGACAAGGTCAGCGGCTGGCGCTGGGCGCTGGGCGCCTGGGGCGTCGGCACATATCGCAAGGACGACTCGGTCGACGTCCACTGGACGCGCCCCGACGGCACGACCGCGGTCGCCGAGCGCCTCGACATCGAGCAGGCCTGAAGCGGCCGGCTCAGACGGTCGGGACGGGCGCGGCGTCCTGCACCCAGGGCCGCGCGAGCTTCAGGGCGCTGAGGATCGCCCGCGTCGCCGGCGAGCGATTGAGCGTGTAGAAGTGGATCCCCGGCGCGCCGCCGGCGAGCAGGTCGCGGCACTGGAGCGTCGCGTAGGCGACGCCGAACTCCGCGACGGCCTCGCCGTCCTCGCCGCGCAGGTCGAGCTCGCGGAGCAGTGCGTCGGGGACGGTCGCCCCGCACAGCGACGTGATGCGCTGCAGCTGGGCGACGTTCGTGATCGGCAGGATGCCCGGGATGATCGGCACGTCGATGCCGATCGCCCGCGCCCGCGCGACGAAGTCGAAGTAGGCGGCGTTGTCGAAGAACAGCTGGGTGATGAGGAAGTCCACGCCGGCGTCGACCTTGGCCTTCAGGTGGCGCAGGTCGTCCTCGGGGCTGGTGGCGTGGATGTGCGTCTCGGGGAACGCGGCCGCGCCGATCGAGAACGGATAGTCGCCCCGGATCAGCTCGACGAGCTCACGCGAGTACTCCAGGCCGCCCTCGGTCTTCGTCCACTCCTCCTGCCCGGCGGGCGGATCGCCGCGCAGGGCGAGCACGTTGTCGAAGCCCTGCTCGGCCATCGCGTCGAGCGTCCCGCGCAGCTCCTCGGTCGTCGCGCTGACGCAGGTGAAGTGCGCCATCGCCTCGATGCCGAACTCGTCGCGGATCCGCGACACGATCTCGATCGTCTTGCCGGTCGTCGAGCCGCCGGCGCCGTAGGTCACCGACACGTAGGCGGGCTCGAGCTCGCGCAGCTCACCGACCGCGGCATAGAGGTTCCGCTCGCCCTCGGGGGTCTTCGGCGGGAAGAACTCGAACGAGAAGACGGGGTCGTCGCTCTCGCGCAGGATCTCGTCGATGCGCATAGCCAGAGAGATTAGGAGGACGCCGGCCGCCAGCGGTCGGGCTCGCCGTCCTGGGCGCTGCGCTCGGCCCGCCCGGTGGCCTCGAGGTGCTCGAGGTAGCACAGCGTCTCCGACAGCCACCAGTTGGCGTTCGCGGGGGTGATCGCGTCGCCGTAGATGATCGGGATCGCGGCGAACGCGGTGATCGGGCCGTGGTCGCCCAGGACGGTCAGGCAGGCCTCGAGGCGCTCGGCGACGAGCAGCCGGTTGGCCGTGATGTGCGCCTGGACGTCGGTGAACGTGCGTCCGTGCCCTGAGAGGCAGAGCCGCATGTCGAGGTCCTCGACGACACCGAGCGAGTGCAGGAACTCACCCGCCGGGTCGGGCGTCCAGCCGTGGTCGAAGTAGATCGAGACGCGCCCGAGCAGGTGGTCCCCGGAGATGAGGATCCGGCGCTCCTCCTGGTAGAGGCAGACGTGCGAGGGCGCGTGGCCCGGCGTCTCCACGACCTTCCATGTGCCGAGGTCCGTCTGCACCTCAACGCCGGGCAGCAGGTCGCGGCTGGGCTCGATGATGCCGGAGATCCCATAGCCCTGGCCCTTGCGCGCCTCCTGGTAGGCGCGCAGCGGCGCCTCGGGGACGCCGCTCTGGCGCGCGACCTCGATGCGGCGCTCGAGCGCCGCATCCGGGTCCTGGGCGGCGCGCGTCATGTGCTCGTGGTTGGGATGCATCCAGAGCTCGCAGCCGGTGCGCTCGACGATCGTCGCGGCCTGCCCGTAGTGGTCGGAGTGGGCGTGCGTGCAGACGAGCAGCCGGACGTTCTCGACGCGCAGGTTGACCTGGCTCAGCGCCCGCTCGAGATGCGCGAACGACCCGGGTTCGTGCATCCCGCAGTCGACGAGCACGATCCCGTCGCCGGCGGCCAGCGCCCACGCGTTGCAGTGCGGCACGCCCGGCCACGGCAGCGGCAGCCGCAGGCGCCACACGCCGGGGAGGACGCGCTCGCCCCGGCCGAGCTCGCGCTTGCGGGTGGAGTCGGGCATGACCGCGCCCACCCTACGGGGTTGCCGTCCGCGTCGAAGGCGGCGCGATAGCCTGGGCGACGCAGCGCACAGCGACCAAGGGAGCAGCGGGATGACGCACGTCGAGCAGGCCACGGGCACCGTCCACGACGGTGCGATCGACCCGCAGGAGACGGCGCGCGTCGCGGCCGGGTACTTCGACGCGATCAACGAGCTCGACCTCGACGGCGCCGTCGCGTTCTGGAAGCCGGGCGGCCGCGAGAACGTCCGCGGCCAGGTCGACACGACCGCCCCCGAGGGCGTCATCGCCTTCCTCGGCGGGATCTTCGCCTCGTTCCCCGACTTCCGCTTCCAGGTCCTCGAGACGACCGTCCAGGACGACCGCGCCGCAGTGCGCTGGGAGGCGCGCGCCACGTTCACCGGCGAGCCGTTCCAGGGCATCGCGCCGACCGGGGCGCGCATCCACCTGGAGGGCGTCGACGTCCTGATCGTGCGCGATGGGCTGATCGTCGAGAACAACGCATTCGCCGACGGCATGACCCTGGCCCGCCAGCTCGGCCTCGTGCCGCCCGACGGCTCGTCCGCCGACCGCGGGATGAAGAGCGCGTTCAACGCGAAGACGAAGATGGCGACGAAGCTCGGTTCGAGCCCGGCCGAGCAGATCGCCGAGGGCGTCTGGCTCGTGCGTGGGGGCTTCCCCGGCAAGACGATGAACGTCTATCTCGTGCGCGACGGCGACGGCGTGATGCTGTTCGACGCCGGCGTCAGGTCGATGGCCGGCGCGGTCGCCACGGCGGGCGTCGAGCTCGGCGGGATCACCCGCATCGTGCTCGGGCACGCGCATGCCGACCACCGCGGCGTCGCCCCCGCGCTCGGCGTGCCGGTGCTGTGCCACGCGGCCGAGAAGGCCGACGCCGAGGGCGACGGCGGCGCGCACTACTTCGACTTCTCCAAGCTCAACCCGATCGGCAGGCTCCTGCTGCCGCGGCTGCTGCCGACCTGGGACGGCGGCCCGGTCACGATCTCCGGCACGCTCGACGAGGGCGACGAGATCGCCGGCTTCCGCGTCATCCACCTGCCGGGCCACGCGCCGGGGCTGATCGGCCTCTGGCGCGAATCCGACCGCCTCGCGCTGGTCAGCGACTGCTTCTACACGCTCGACCCGCAGACGGGTCTCAAGGGCCACCCGCGCGTCCCGATCTCGGCGTTCAACGAGGACACCGAGCAGGCCCGCGCGTCGATCCGCAAGCTCGCGGCGATGGAGCCCGCGGCCGCCTGGCCCGGGCACGCGGACGGGCTGACCGGCGACGTCCGCGGCCAGCTGGAGACGGCCGCGGCGACCACGTGACGGCCCACTGACGTGGGGCGCCGCAGCCGCCAGCGCGGTCGGGCCGAGAAGCTCGAGGCGCCGACCGAGGATCACCGCTCCGCCGGCGGCGACGTGCTGACGCTCCGCTGCGTGCTCACTCCCAAGACGCGCGCACAGTACGCCGAGACCCTGCGCGGCAACACGCTCTCGCAGGAGGACGCGTGGAACCGCGCGGTGGAGTTCCTGTTCGAGCGGCTCGCCCTGCGCTGGACGATCAGCGACGTGGTGACCGAGGGCCAGCGCGACCTCCTGCTACGGCTGCGGGCCGCGAGCGCCGACGAGCGGCGCTTCGTCCGCGAGGCGCTGCGGGCGCACTGCGCGGAGTGGTTCCCGGACGTCGAGGCGCCCTGATGTCGGCCGACGGCGCGGCGCTCACCGCGGAGTTCCTCGACGCGGGCGCCTTCGCCGACCTGCTCGTCGGCTACTGCCTGGAGGTCGAGCCGGGGCAGAGGGTCCTGCTGCGCTCGTCCACGCTCGCCACCCCGCTGTTGCTGGAGCTCCAGCGGGCCGTGCTCGAGCGTGAGGCCTGGCCGACCTTCGAGGTCGAGCTCCCCGGGCAGTCGCGCGGGTTCTACGCCCACGCCCGCGACGCCCAGCTCGACGACTACGACGACGTCGCGATGGCGCAGGCCAAGGCGGTCGACGTCGTGCTGGGCATCCAGGCACCCCACAGCCTGCGCGAGCTCGCCGATGTCGACCCCGAGCGGATCACGCGCGCCGCCCGCGCGCGCCGCCCGATCCGCGAGCGCACGCTGAAGAAGCGCTGGTGCTCGACGCTGTGGCCGACCCTCGCGGGGGCCGAGCAGGCCGGGATGTCGCTCGAGCGCTTCGCCGCCGTCGTGCGCCGCGCGACCTTCCTGGACCAGGACGATCCGGTACGTGCATGGCGCGGCCTGAGCGCCTTCCAGGAGACGCTGATCGCGCGCCTGCACGGCGCCCGCGAGGTGCGGATCGAGGCGGAGGGGACCGACCTCCTCCTGAGCGTCAGGGGTCGCACCTGGGTGAACTCCGACGGCCGGCGGAACATGCCCAGCGGCGAGGTCTTCACCGGGCCCGTCGAGACGAGCGCCGACGGGCGGATCCGGTTCACGATCCGCTCCTCGCCGGCGGGCGTGGACGTCGACGGCGTCGAGCTCGAGCTGCGCGGCGGCGAGGTCGTGCAGGCGCGCGCGGACACTGGCGAGGACTACCTGCGCCATGCACTTGCGACCGACGAGGGCGCGCGGCGCCTCGGTGAGATCGGCATCGGCACGAACTTCGGGATCGAGCAGCCGGTCGGCGCGATCCTGTTCGACGAGAAGATCGGCGGGACGGTTCACCTCGCGCTGGGGCGCTCGTACCCCGAGACGGGCGGCAGGAACCTGTCGGCGCTGCACTGGGACCTCATCTGCGACCTGCGCGCCGGCGGCGTGCTCAGCGTCGACGGCGAGCCGCTGGTCACGGACGGGCGCTTCGTCGGGCTGCCGCCGTCCTGAGAAGGTCTTTCTGAAAGCCCTTCTGAGCCCTCGCGCCGCCTTGACCGCCCGTGCGAGACCTGGCAGCGTGCCGCGCATGCCCCATCCCTTCCGCATCGCCGTCGAAGCTCGCGACCCCGACGCGATGGCCGCGCTGATGGCGCCGGACATCCGCTTGTACAGCCCCGTCGCGTTCAAGCCGTTCGCCGGCCGCGAGGCGGTCGCCGAGCTGTTCTGGAACCTCTTCGAGGTGTTCGAGGACTTCGAGTACACCGATGAGCTCGAAGGCGACGGGACGCATGCCCTGATCTTCAAGGCCAACGTGAACGGCAAGTCGGTCGAGGGTCTCGACCATCTCGTCATGGACGACGACGGCCTCGTGCGCGAGTTCACGGTGATGATCCGTCCGCTGTCGGGGCTGGCGGCGATGGGCGAGGCAATGGCGCCGCGCGTCGGCCACCTGCCGAAGGACGTGCCGTCGAAGGCGTGAGCGGCGGCGAGCGGGCGGGCGCAGGCGGTACCGTCAGGCCCGCCATGAACCGCCGCACGAAGATCGTCGCCACGATCGGTCCCGCCTCGCGCGATCCGGAGATCCTCGCGCGGATGGTCGAGGCGGGGATGGACGTGGCGCGCCTGAACTTCAGCCACGGCGACCGCGCCTCGCACGAGGAGACCGCACAGCTCGTGCGCGACGCCGCGAAGCGCGTCGGACGACCCGTCGCGCTGCTGCAGGATCTCCCGGGCCCGAAGATCCGGATCGGGCCGCTCGAGGGCGACAAGGCGATCCTGCGCGGCGGCGACGCGGTCACGTTTCGCTGCGGTGGCGCGGAGGCCACCGGCACGGAGCGGCTGATGACCGTCGCCTGGCCCGGCCTGGCGTCCGCCGTCGAGATCGGCGAGGCCGTCTACCTCGCCGACGGCTCGGTGCGCCTGCGCGTCAAGCACGTGCGCGAGGCCGAGGGCGAGTTCGACTGTGAGGTCGAGCTCGGCGGCATGGTCGCGTCGCGCCAGGGCCTCAACATCCCCGGGCCCGCCGATCAGCTCCCATCGGTGCCCGAGGAGGATCTCGAGCATCTGCGCGCCGGCCTGAAGATCGGCGTCGACATGGTCGCCCTGAGCTTCGTGCGCCGCCCCGAGGACGTCCTGCAGGTCCGCGAGCACACGCGCGTGCCGCTGATCGCGAAGATCGAGAAGCCGCAGGCGGTGGCCCGCGCCGAGGACATCGTGCGCGTCAGCGACGGCATCATGGTCGCCCGCGGCGACCTCGGGATCGAGCTGCCGATCCAGGAGGTGCCGATGGCTCAGAAGCGCCTGCTGCGCCTCGCGGGCGAGCGCGCGCGGATCTCGATCACCGCGACGCAGATGCTCGACTCGATGGTCCGCTCCGCACGTCCGACGCGCGCCGAGGTGACCGACGTCGCCAACGCGATCCTCGACGGCACCGACGCCGTGATGCTCTCGCAGGAGACGGCGATCGGCGCCTACCCGGTCGAGGCGATCGAGATGATGGCCTCGGTCGCCATCACGACCGAGCGCGAGGCGCCCTACCGCCGCTGGATGGAGACGCGCGTGCGCCGCGACGGCCGCGACGCGAGCTACACGGTCGCGCACAGCGCCGTCGCGGCGGCGCAGGAGCTCGAGCTCGACGCGATCATCGTCCCGACCCTCTCCGGGCGCTCCGCCCGGCTCGTGTCCGCCCACCGCCCGACCGTGCCGATCTACGCGCTGTCGCCCGGGCGTGAGACCGTGCGCCGCTGCGGACTGATGTGGGGCGTCCGCGCCGCGTCGATGCGCAAACACACCATCACCGAGGCGCTCATCGCCGACGCCGCCCAGCGCGTCATCGAGCTCGGCTGGTGCACCGCCGGCCAGCGCGTCGGCATCACCGCCGGGCTGCCCAGCGGCCGCCCCGGCACGACGAGCCTCTTCCAGATCCAGCGGCTCGAGCCGCTGCGACCGGGGCGGCCACAGGCGTTGGAATAGGGCAGCGTGGCGGCGGACCTTGGGGCGCGGCGGCGAAGCCGTCGCGCCGGTAACGTCGCGCGCCGCTGACGACGCAGTCGTCAGCGGCGCTGCGAAACCGTTCTCCCCGAGCCCAAGCAAAGTGCGCGCCCCAACGGCTGCGCGCGGGCGCGGGCTGTGGAGGGCGCGTCCCAGCACGGGCTCGGCTGCGCGCGGGCGCGAGTCGTGGAGGGCGCGCTCGCCGGGTCGCGGAAATGGCTGTCGCAGCTCCCATGCCGGCTGCGCCGTCGCGTCCGCGCGACGTTACCGCTGCGACGGCGTCGCCGCCGCAGCACCACGAACCGCGGGCCCTGCGGTCCCGGCGCCGGCCACCCGTGGCCGCCGCGTCCCGCCGCGGGCGCGAGGTCGTGGAGGGCGCGCTCCTGCTTGGCCCCGGAAATGGCTTTCGCAGCTCCCGTGCCGGCTGCGCCGTCACGTCCGCGCGACGTTACCGCTGCGACGGCTTCGCCGCCGCAGCACCGCGAAGCTTGGGCCCTGCGGTCCCGGTGCCGGACACCCGTTGCCGCCTGACGTCTCGCCGCACGATCACGAGCCCTCCGACGGCCATCCCCACGAGGATGGCGACCGCCACCACCGTCTCCGGAGACCCGAAGTTGCCGAACGACCCGCCGAGCGCGGTGTAGGCGAATGCTCGCGGGGCGACACCGATCGCGGTCGCCAGGGCGAACGTCGCGATCGGGATCGCCGTGAGGCCGCACGCGTAGTTGATGACGTTGTAGGGCATCAGCGGGGCTATCCGGGCGTAGAGCACCGAGGCGAAGCCGCGCTGTGCGACCCAGGCCGCCAGCTGCGTGACGCGCTCGCCGCCCAGCTCCTCGACGGCGTCCCCGGCGACGCGCCGGCCGATCACGCACGCGAGCACGCCGCCCGTCGTCGCCGCGACGATCGACACGGGCGTCCCGAGCGCGGTGCCGAACAGCAGGCCCGCCGCGCCCGCCAGCAGCGGGCCGGGGAACATCGCGGCGGTCAGCACGCTCGAGGCGAGGATGAAGACGACCGGCCCGGCCCAGCCGAGCCCCGCGAACCAGCTCTGCACGCGCGCCACCGACAGCGACCCCGACAGCGCGAGGATCGCGAACGCGCTCGCCGTCCCGACGACGAGCATCGCCAGCCGCGCACGCGGGCCCGGCGGGCGCGGGCGGGGACGGCGCAGAAGCCGGCGCATCGCGCCGGTGTCCGGCTCGCGCTCGCGCCTCATGCGCGGCTCGCGTAGTAGGCGGCCTCCTGGCGTCCCAGCTCGGTCTCGGGCTCAGCGTCGTAGAGCCATTCGCGCGCGACCCGGAACCAGTTGCCGCGCGGGCGGAGCTGGCTCATCACCGCGAGCGTCATCATCTCCAGCCGGCGGCCGAAGACGTGCTCGGCCGGCAGGCGCTCGTGACGGATCTGCTGGAACTGGCTCTGTGTCGGGTCGCTGAACTCGAGCACGATCCGCGTCGCGAGGCTCGGATCGAGCTCGAGCACGGCATCGCTGGTGAACCACCAGGAATAGGCACGGAACTGCGCGAGCACGCCTTCCGGCGTCGCGCGCTCGGGGTTCGGCAGCATGCCGGCCGCGGCCATCTTCTCGATCATCTCCGCGCCTCGGCCCTCGACCCCGAGGCGCTGGATGTCCAGCTCGCTGTCCGCCGCGGCAGCGCTGATCCGCTTGAAGAGGCCAAAGTCGAGAAACGCCATGCGCCCGTCCGCCATGAGCAGCGAGTTCCCCGGATGCGGATCGCCGGAGAACTGATGGTGGCGGTACATGCAACCGAAGTAGAAGCGGAAGATCATCTCGGCGACGCGGTCGCGCTCGGCCTGTGGAAGCTCGCGGATCTGGGCGTGGCCCAGCCCCTCGACGAACTCCATGACGATGACCTTCTCGCGGCACAGGTCCCCCACGACCGCCGGGACGACGATGAACGGATGGCCGCGATGGGCGCGCGCCACTGCCCGCTGGTTGGCCGCCTCGAGCTCGTAGTCGAGCTCCTCGTGCATCCGCTCGCGCACCTCGGCCGCGGTGCCGTCGACGTCGAGCCCCGGGACGATCTGCTTGGCGATCCGCAGCAGCGGCCCGAGGTTCTGCAGGTCCGCACGGACGGCCGCGGCGATGCCGGGGTACTGCACCTTCACCGCGACTGCGCGCCCGTCGTGGAGGCGCGCGCGGTAGACCTGCCCGATCGACGCGGCGGCGATCGGCTCCTGATCGAGCTCGGCGAAGACACGGCCGACCGGCTCGCCGTACTCCTGTTCGAGCACGCGGCGCATGTCCTTGAAGGCGACCGTCGGCGCGGCGTCGCGCAGCTCGGCGAGCGCCGACTGGACGTCCGCGCGGTAGGCCTCCGGCACGGCGCTGAGGTCGGCGACCGACAGCATCTGGCCGAGCTTCATCGCGACGCCCTTCATCGAGCCGAGCACGCGCACCATCTGCTGGGCCGCCTCGACCTGACGGCGGCCTATCGCGTCCTCGGCCTCCTGCGGCGAGCGCGTCAGATTGGCCGCGTAGGTGCCGGCGTACTTCGCCGCCTCGGTGGCGGCCAGGCGGCCGAGCACGGCGCTGCGCCGCAGTCGCGTCGCGGGCATCTCGCCGGCACCGGGCGCCCCCTCGTCCTCCTCGTCGCGGTCGCGCGCGTCCATGTCCCCTGCTCTCACTACTCCGTCGACACCTGCGAGCCGGGGACGATGTCATCGCGCCCGTCGGGCCAGCGCACCCAGGCCTTGTGCCCGCCGTCGTAGTCGTCGCCGAGCAGGATCAGGGTCGCCGGGTCGCCCAGCGCGGTGCACTGCTCAGAGCCCTCGGCGTCGACGCCGCGCCAGATGCGGATGAACCCGTTGTGCTCCCACTCGTCGCCGATCGTCGTCGCATCGGAGTGGCCCGGCCGCACGATCGTCTCGTGCGGCAGCCGCATGAGCCCGTCCATGATCGAGGCCTTGAGATCCGCGTAGCTCGTGCTGCCGGGGGCGCGCACGCCGCCGACCGAGCCCTTGAAGAGCGTGTCGCCGGTGAACACCTCGCCCTCGACGAGCAGCGCGAGCATCCCGGCGGTGTGACCCGGCGTGTGCAGCGCGGTGATCTGCAGGCCACCGATCTCCAGCGGCTCGCCCGGCAGCAGGTCGCCGGTCGCCTGCGGGACCAGTGCACGCTCCGCGGGATGGATGAGGACCTCGAGGTCCGGCCAGTGCGCGAGAAGTGCGTCGAGCGCGCAGACGTGGTCGTAGTGGTGGTGGGTCAGCAGCACGTGCGTCGGCGTCATCGCGTGACGCTCGGCCGCCTCGACCAGCGGTTCCACGGGACCGCCGGCGTCGACGAAGAACCCGGCGCCGCCGGGCTCGCCGACGAGGTAGGTGTTGGTGAGGAAATCCGGGAGGAGAGAGCGCTCGACGACCATGCCCGTCAGGCTACGCTACGCCGCATGCCCGAGCTGATCCACACCTGCTACCGCATCGGCGAGATCGAGCGCTCGGTCGCCTTCTACAAGGCGCTCGGGTTCGAAGAGCTCGGCCGGCTGCCGATCCGCGACGAGGCCATCAACGTCTTCATGGGCTTCCCCGACGACGGCGCCCGCCTCGAGCTGACCTACAACTTCGGCGTCGACTCGTACGAGCTTGGCACCGGCTACAACCACATCGCGGTGCGCCTGGACGACCTCGACGCCGCGCTCGCCGGGCTGGCCGAGCAGGGCATCGAGCCCGAGAAGCCGCCCTACACGGTCCGCGAGAACGGGCCGCGCCTGTGCTTCGTCCGCGACCCGGACGGCTACCGCATCGAGCTGCTCGAGTTTGCAGCCTGACGGCGACTCCCGGCTGGCGGTCGTCGACCTCGGCTCGAACTCCTTCCGGCTCGTCGTCTTCACCACGCACGCTGCCGCGCCCGGCGGGCTCGGCGGATGGTGGAAGCGCACGGACGAGATCTACGAACCGGTGCGGATCGGCGCCGGGATGGACGAGACGGGCGCGCTCGGCGAGGAGGGCATGGCGCGCGCGATCGCCGCGATCACGGTGTTCGCGCACTTCTGCGAGGCCGCGGGCCTGAAGCCCGCCGAGGTCGACGCCGTCGCGACCAGCGCGATCCGCGAGGCCTCGAACTCCGAGGACTTCCTGCGCCGCGCGCGGGCGGCGTCGGGGCTCCCTGTGCGCGTCCTCTCGCGCGAGGAGGAGGCGCGCTGCGGCTACCTCGCCGCGATCAACTCGACCGACCTGCGCGACGGCGCCGTGCTCGACCTCGGCGGCGGGTCGATGCAGCTCGTCCACGTGGCGGGGCGCCGCGAGCTCGAGGTCGGCTCATGGCGCCTGGGCGCCGTGCGCATGACCGAGCGCTTCCTGCCCGGCGACGGGCCGCAGAGCGCCAGGGCGCTCGGGCGGCTGCGCGACCACGTGCAGCGCAAGCTCGAGCGCGCGGACTGGCTGGCCGGGCGCGGAGCGCGCATCGTCGGCGTGGGCGGCACCGTCCGCAACCTCGCCGCGACCGTGCAGCGGATGGAGGAGATCCCGGAGTTCGGCGTGCAGGGCTTCCGCATCGAGCGCCGGGCGCTCGACGAGCTCGTCGAGCGCCTGGCGCGCATGCCGGTCGCCGAGCGCGCGCAGGTGCCGGGCATCAAGCCGGCGCGGGCGGACATCGTGCTCGCCGGCGCCGTCGTCGTGCAGTCGGTTCTGGAGGCGGGCGGGTTCGCCGGCATCGAGGCCACCGAGGCGGGGCTGCGCGAGGGCGTCTTCTTCGAGCGCACGCTGGGCGGAGCACGCGAGCCGCTGCTCGACGACGTGCGCCGCGCGAGCGTCCTGAACCTCGCCGCGCAGTACGACCCGCACGCCGCCCACACGCGCCACGTGGCGGCGCTGGCGCTCGGCCTGTTCGACCAGCTCGCCGCCGCCGGCGCCCATGCCGGCGACCTTGCCGAGCGCGAGCTGCTGTGGGCCGCCTGCCTGCTGCACGACGTGGGCGTGGCGGTCGACTACGACGATCACCACAAGCATTCGCGCTATCTGATCCTGAGCGCCGGCCTGCCGGGCTTCGCGCCTCGCGAGGTCGCGCTGATCGGCCAGATCGTCCGCTACCACCGCAAGGGCATGCCGGCGCTCGGCCCGTTCGAGGCGATCACACGGGACGGTGACGCCGAGCTGCTCGATCGCTGCGCGGTGCTGCTGCGCCTCGGCGAAGACCTCGAGCGCAGCCGCGACCAGATCGTGCGCGAGGCCCGCGCGCAGGTCGGCGACGACGTCGTGCGGCTCGAGCTCATGGCCGACGGCGACGCGACGGTGCCGCGCTGGGCGGCCTCGCGCGAGGTCGAGCTGTTCGACCGCGCGTTCGGGCGGCGGCTCGTCGTGACGTAGCGCCGGGGCGCCTCCGACCAGTACATCCGGCCGTAAGTTCCGCGTGGAATTCGGCGCGGGTGCGGTCGTGATCTGACGGCTGGCGGTGACCCGGCTGATTCGAACCCACCCGCCCGGCACGGGGCCGGGCGCCGACGGGCGTCAGGCGCGAGCTCACTCCGCCGAAACCCACGGAACTTGCGGATGGGTGTACTAGCGGGGGGGCTGCCCGACGGCGTGCTCCCAGTCGATCCACTCCACTCCGGTCTCGCGGACGTACGCGGAGACCGCGGCACCGAGCGTCGGCCAGAACCGGTTCCGGCCGATCTCGTCGTGGATGCCGTAGCTGATCAGATGATCGCGCACGGGATCCTTGAGCTCGGCGAACGCGAGCTCGAGGCCCGCCTCGTCGAGCTCGGTGTTGAGCGCGCGAAGCATCTCACCCGCGGTCGCGTCGACGTCCGTGATCGGCTCGGCGGCCACGATGATCCATCGCACGTCGTCGGAGCGGGCCAGCCGGCGGACCCGCTCGCGAAAGTAGTCGGCGTTGGCGAAGAAGAGCGGCGCGTCGAAGCGATAGAGCCTGAGGCCGGGGATGCGGCGCGCCTCCGGATGGCGCTCGGTGTCGTGGTAGCCCTTCATGCCGTCGACGCGGCCCAGCTCGGCGTCGTGCGGGCGCCACGCGCGCCGGACGAAGCTCAACAGCGAGACGGCGATCGCGACTCCCACACCCCAGAGCACGCCCAGGACCGCCACGCCGGCGAGGGTCACCATGGCCAGACGGAACTCCGACTGCCGCCAGCGCCACAACCGAGTCGCCGCCGGCAGGTCGACGAACCCGAGCACCGCGACGATGACGATGGCTGCGAGCGTCGCGATCGGCAGGTCCTGGACGAGCCCCATGCCGACGAGCAGCAGCACTGCGAGGACGAGCGCGCCCACGAGTCCGGCGACCTGGCTGCGCGCACCGACGTCCTCGACGACCGCTGTGCGCGAGCTGCTCGTCGAGATGGGGAATCCCTGGAACAACCCGGTGGCGAAGTTGGCGACGCCGAGCACCCCGAGCTCCTGGTTCTGGTTGACCTCCTGGCCGACGCGGCCGGCATAGACGCGCGAGAGCACGCTCGTGTCCGCGAACGCGACGAACGCCACCCCCACCGCCGCGGGGATCAGCCGCTTGAACTCGTGCAGCGAGGCGTCCGGCAGGCCGAACGCCGGCAGGCCCTGCGGAACCGAACCGACGACTGGGACGTCATCCGCGAGCCCCAGGACGCGGACGAGCGCCGTCGCCCCGACCACGGCGATGAACACGCCCGGAACGCGCGGCGCGAAGCGGCGCAGGAGCAGGATCAGCACGAGCGACCCGACCCCGATCGCCAGCGCAGTGAGGTTCGTCCTGCCCAGCCCGCGCACGAAGTCGCGCAGCTCGGGGAGGAGGCTCTCGGCGCTCACCGAGAACCCGAAGAGCTTGGGGAGCTGCGCGACGATGACCGTGACGCCGACGCCGATGAGATAGCCGGTGCGGACGGGCATCGACACGAGCTCCGTCACGAAGCCGAGCCGGGCGAGCCCGCCCGCGAACATGAGGATGCCCACCAGCAGTGCCAGCGCACCGGCGAGCGCCACCCGCTCCGAGGCCTGTCCCCCGACCGCGAGCGGCACGATCGCAGCCGCAACGAGCGGAGAGACCGCCGAGTCGGGCCCCAGGATCAGGATGCGCGAGGGGCCCAGCAGGAAGTACACGAGCAGCGGGACGAGCGTCGCGTACAGCCCGAGGACAGCCGGCAGGCCGGCGAGCTCCGCGTAGGCCATCCCCTGCGGCACCAGCAGCGCCGCGAGCACGACGCCGGCCGGAACGTCGCGCCGCAGAGCGCCGCGACCGTAACTCCCCAGCACGGCGATCGCCGGGACCAGGCGAGTGCGGCCCGCGCGCGCGTGCCGGTCTCCCCCGGCCACGCCGCCGTTCGTGCCCGGGGAGGGGTCCGCCGAACGCGTCTTCGCCATTGGCCACATCCCGCGGGCAGCGTCCCACCGCGGCTCGCCATGACGCATCCGCACTACTCCGCAGCCCGGCATCGTCGCCGCACGCCAGGTGGCGCGGGCACGCGACAGCGCTTCGGCTAGAACGGCGGGTCGTCGGCGCCCGGCAGCTCGTCGTCGTCGTCCCAGACCGGGCCGACCGGCACGACGACGGGCAGCTCGTTCGGACTCGAGACGGCGTCGGCGACCTCGTCCTCGATCCCGAACGCCGACCCGTCGCACTGGATACGCACGCGCTTGGTCGGGACGCGCTCGTCGGCGAGCACCGGCAGCCCCCAGAGCTCGTCCCAGCCCATCAGCTCGTGATCGACCGGGTTGAGCAGAATCGCGTTCGCCGGCACCGGGCAGTCGGCGTTGTGGTGGTCGAGCGCCGCGCGGATCGCGGCGAGGTTCTTCGACTCGAAGCCGCTCACGCCACGGAGGGTAGCGACGCCTCGCGGTCCGGCGCCACCGCGGCGCGGCGCGTCCGCGGGCGGCCCGGCACCAGCAGCGCGGCACCCGCGCCGACCGCGAGGACCGCGGCGCCGACCGGCAGCGCAGCCGTCATGCCGTCGACGTAGTCCTGCGGCGAGAGGTACCCGCCGGCGCTGGTGAACACGGTCGCCAGGACGGCGATCCCGAGCACGCCACCGAGCTCGCGGATCGTGTTCGTCGCTCCGGAGGCCTGGCCGGCCTCCTGCGGGCGCACCGCTGACAGGACGGCGTTGGCGGCCGGCGCGAAGACGAGCCCCATCCCGGCACCGCCCAGGACGAGCGCGGGCACCAGCGCCGCGTACGGACTGTCGACCGTGGCGATCGCCGCGATCCAGGCCAGCGCGAGCGCCTGCAGCGCAAGACCCGTCGCCATCAGCGGGCGCGCGCCGATGCGATCGGAGAGCAGGCCCGCAACCGGCGCGACGAACATCGGCATCGCCGTCCAGGGGAGCGTGTGCAGGCCCGCCTGCAGCGGCGTGAGCCCTTGCGCCGTCTGGAAGTACTGCGAGAGGAAGAAGATCGAGCCGAAGACACCGAAGAACATCGCGAAGGAGACGGCATTCGTCGCCGAGAACGTGCGGCTGCCGAAGAAGCGCAGCGGGAGCATCGGCTGCGGCGCGCGGGCCTCCCACACCAGGAAGCCGGCGAGCAGCGCCACGCCGGACCCGATCGCGGCGAGCACCGGCGCGCTCGTCCAACCCAGCGCACCGGAGCGCACGATCCCGAAGACGAGCGCGAGCAGGCCGGCGCCCGCGAGGCCGACGCCGCGCAGATCCAGGCGCGTGTTCGGCCCGTGGCTCTCCGGCAGCAGCGCGCGCGCCGCGGGAACCAGGACGATGCCGATCGGGACGTTGACCCAGAAGATCCAGTGCCATGAGATGCCGCCGGCGATCGCGCCGCCGATGACGGGCCCCAGCGCGACGCCCAGGCCGCTCACGCCGGACCACATGCCGATCGCCAGGCCGCGGCGCTCGGTCGCCACCGCGTCGGAGAGCATCGTCAGCGTCAGGGGGGTGATGATCGCCGCGCCCACGCCCTGCAGCGCGCGCGCGACGACGAGGGCGCTCGTGCTCGGCGCCAGCGCGGCGCCGGCTGAGGCCGCGGTGAACAGCCCGACGCCGATGGTGAACACGCGCCGGCGACCGAAGCGGTCGCCGAGCGCCGCGCCCGTCAGCAGGAAGACCGCGTAGGCGAGCGTGTACGCGTTGACCGTCCACTCGAGCGACTCGAGCGTCGCCCCGAGGTCCAGGCGGATCGACGGCAGCGCGGTCGTGACGACCAGGTTGTCGAGGGTGACCATGAACAGCGCCGTGGAGACGATCAGGAACGTCGCCAGCGGGAACGTTGTGTGTGATTGCTTACTCACTATTGTGGCGTGGGAGCTCATGCGTCGGTCCTTTCAATCCGGCGAGGGTTCAGCAGTCCTTGTCGATGCCGGCCATCAGCGACCGGGCCCACGACGCGTCCAGTTCGTGGGCGTCCATCGCGGCGACGACCATCAGCAGCATGCCCGTGGCGAAGAACGCGGTCACGCGCTCCTCGCTCGCCCCGGTCGTCTCGCGGACCATGTCCACGATGCGGCCGTAGTGGCGGCGCACGGCGTCGCGGATCGCGGGCTCCTGGCAGGCCGAGTACGACTGAAGCTGTGCGAGCAGCAGGTCGCGGTCGGCGAGCAGCGCCTCATAGGCGTCGCCCATCGCCGCGAACATCGCGTCCTCGTCGCCGGCGTGCGGGGCGGCCGCGCGGCGGAACGCCTCGCAGACCGAATCCATGCAGCGCTCGGCGACCGCGATGAACAGCTCCTCCTTCGTGGTGAAGAGCCGGAACAGGTACGCCTGCGAGATCCCGGCCGACCGCGCTATCTCCGTCGTCGGCGTGCCGTAGTAGCCCTTGCGGGCGAAGTGCGGCAGTGCCGCGACGAGCACGTCCTCGCGGCGCTCGTCGGCGGTCTGGAGCTTGCGGGCTGTCTGTGGAGCGGGCATCGCTGAAGTGTGAGTATGTACTCACTCACACCATCTGTCAAGCCGGGGATAAGGTACGCCCGCCGCGAGGACCGCGGCTGCCCCAGATGAAGCACACGCTCCAGCTCACCCCCGTCGGCCGGCAGCGTCGCGAGGCGCGTCTGTTCGGCGTCGGCGCGCTGCTGTTCGCGCTCGGCGCCCTGCCGGGCTACGCGCAGGCCGTCGGCGTGACCGCCGACAACGTGACCTACTTCGTCGGCTCGCTGTTCTTCACCGGCGGGGGCGTCACGCAGTGGGCGGCGCGCGAGCTCGGCGCGTGGCGCCGGTCCGGCGAGTGGGAGGACTGGTGGGCCGCCGGCATCCAGGCGATCGGCACGCTCTTCTTCAACGTCAGCACCGCCTCCGCGCTGGTCAAGGGACTCGACGCGACGCAGCAGCACGACCACGTGTGGCGCCCGGACGCCCTCGGCTCGGTCTGCTTCCTCGCCGCGAGCGCGCTGGCGCTCGCCGCCACGACCAGGCGCGACCGGCTCTGGGACCCGGAGGCGCGCACGTGGTGGACCTCCTGGCTGAACATGGCCGGGTCGGTGGCCTTCGGGATCTCCGCCCTGGGCGCCTACGTGGATCCGAGCACCGGTGAGCTCGCCAACGCCGCGGCGGCGAACGCCGGCACGTTCATCGGAGCCCTCTGCTTCCTCGTGGGGGCGCTCGCCATGCGCCCGCGCGGGCGCCCGCGCCTCACCCCAGAAGCACGCCCGGATTGAGCATGCCCGCCGGGTCGACGGCCGCCTTGGCCCCGCTCAGCGCAGCGGCGAAAGCGTCCGGGCGCTGACGGTCGTACCACGGGCGATGGTCGCGCCCGACGGCATGGTGATGGGTGATCGTGCCGCCGCCGGCGAGGATCGCCTCCCCCGCCGCCTGCTTCATCTCGTGCCACTGCGCGACCTCGTCGCCGCGCCGCGCCGGCGCGATCACGGTGATGTACGGCGCGGGGCCGTCCGGGTAGACGTGTGTGAAGCGACACGTCACGCGGCACGGCTCGCCGAGCGCCTCGCGCACCGCGCCCAGCACCTCGGCGTGCAGCGCCGGGAAGCGATCCCAGGTGATCGCCGTCTCGAATGTGTCGCTGAGGATGCCCAGGCGCAGCAGCATGTCGCGCACGTACGGCATGCGCAGGAACGCCTCACGCCACGCGCCCGCCGATCCGCCGCCCGCGCCGTGCGCGGACTCGTCGGGCACCCCGCCGTGCTCGCGCGTGATCTCCAGCGCCCGCGCGAGCTCGTGCTCGACCGGATGGTCGACCGACTCGAAGCCGAGCACGGCGACGGCGTGGGTGCCGTCCCCAGCTCCCGTCTGGAAGGCCTCGAGCTCGTCGAGCAGCCGGCAGTTCGCCGGGCGCAGGCCCGACTGGACGATCGTGCGCACCGCCTCCGCCCCGGGCAGGAGGCCGCCCGGGAAGCGCACGGTTCGGCCGGCGCGAAACTGCGGGCGCGGCTGCACGCGCATCCACGCCTGGGTGATGACGCCGAGGATCCCCTCGGAGCCGATCAGCATCCGGTCCGGGCTCGGCCCGGCCCCCGATCCGGGCAGGCGGCGCGATTCCCACGCCCCAGCCGGGGTGATCGCGCGCACGCTCTCGACGAGGTCGTCGATGTGCGTGGGCCCCGTGGCGAAGTGACCCCCCGCGCGCGTCGCGATCCAGCCGCCGAGCGTCGAGAGCTCGAACGACTGCGGGTAGAAGCGCAGCGTCAGGCCGTGGGCGCCGAGCTGCTGTTCGAGCCGCGGGCCGCTGGCGCCGGCGCCGACGAGCGCCGCGCGCGAGACGTCGTCGACCTCGTGCAGCGCATCGAGGGCGCCGACGTCGAGGACGACGACCCCGTCGAAGCGCTCCGGGACGCGCGCCTCGACGCCGCCGACGACGCTCGTGCCCCCGCCGTACGGGATGACCGCCGCGTTCGCCCCCGCCGCCCACTCCAGGATCGCCTCGACGTCGTGCTCGTCGCGCGCGCACGCGACCACGTCCGGCGCGTGCTCGTAGCTGCCGCGGAACGCGCGGATCGTGTCCAGGTAGGACTTGCCGTAGGCGTGCATCGCACGAGCTGCCTTCTCCTGCGAGCAGATCGCGCCCAGCGCGCCGGCCGGCGGCGCGATCCGCACCGCCGGCAGGACCGCCCGCTCGAGCGCGACCGGTTCCTCGAGCTCGGCCGCCGGAACCCCGAGCAGCTCGGTCACGTGAGGCGCGCCCGCAAGCGCCTCGGCCGCCGGGATCACGGCGTCCTCGAACCCCCATCCCCACCGGTTCCTGGCCCGTCGCGCGGTCATCGACCTGAGCGTATGCGTCCGCCCCGGCCCCGTGCTCGTAGCCTGTGTGGCGGATGAGCACCGTGCCCGGCATCCTCGCCCGCGGACCCTGGTCGAGCGACCAGGTCACGGCGCGCTGGTCGCAGGAGCGCTACGCGCCGCCGACGGAGCAGACCGCGGCCGCCGATGCCGCCGTGGCGGCGCTCGCCGAGCGGGGCTCGCCCAGCCACGACGGCTGGAGTGCGCGGCTCGTCGACTACGAGGTCGATGGAGCCGGGCGCCTGACCATGGACCTGCAGCCCGCGCGCTGGGCGCTGCGCCTCGTCGAGGGCGACGCCTCGGGCTCGATGGCGGCGCTGTGCGCGGTGCGCGACGCGGACGGGCGCTGGCTCGCGGGCCGGCGCGCAGCGTGGCTCGCCTCCTGGCCGGGGCGCTGGGCGCTCGGAGCTGGCGGCGCCGTCGACCTCGGCGAGAGCCCGTTCGAGACGCTCGTGCGCGAACTGCGCGAGGAGTGGTCGGTCGTGCCGGACCGCATCCGCGGCGAGGCGCTCGTGGTGCTGCCCCACGACATGAGCATGTTCATCGGCCAGGCGTGGCTCGCCGCCGGCGATGAGGTCACCCCCGACCACGAGCACGACACGTACGCCTGGTGGCCCGCCGACATCGCCCGCTGGCCCGACGAGGCCGACGAGCCGCTGCGCCGGATGGCCGCACTGCTCGACGGGACGCCGGCGTGAGCCTGTCGTTCCCCACGCTGAAGCGCCTGTCGTTCGCCCACTCGACGATCTACACGTGTCTGCTGATCGTGTGGCTCGTCCCCGGCCTGGCGACCGAGGAGATGATCTTCGGCTTCACGCACGGCGTCGGCTGGATCTGCATGGTGATCCTCATCTTCGCGGCGCTGCGCGCACGCGTCGTGCCGATGCGCACCGCCTTCGCGGTGAGCGTCCTGGGCGGCATCGCACCGTTCTTCGGCTCCTACGAGTTCGTCCGCGAGGAGCGCCGCCGCGCGGCGCTGGGGGACGGTCCCGGGACCCGCCGCCCGCCGTCCGTCGAACGCCCGTCTGCGAGCGCCGCTGCAGCGCCGCCCCCGGTGCCGCGCGCGCGCTAGAGTCGGTCTTCAGGCATGGCCGTCTCCACCACAGTCCAGGTGACTCTTCCCGCGATGGGCGAGTCGGTGACCGAGGGCACGGTCCTGGAGTGGCACAAGGCCGAGGGCGATCGCGTCGAGGTGGACGAGACGCTCGTCGAGATCTCGACCGACAAGGTCGACGCCGAGGTTCCCTCGCCGGTCGCGGGCACTGTCGTGAAGGTCCACTTCGCCGACGGGGACACGGTCTCGGTCGGCGCGGTGCTGGCCGAGATCCAGCCGGACGCGAGCGGTGACGCCAACGGAGGAGCGCCTGCGCCCAGCGAGCATCGGCGCGCTGTCGACGACGGCGCCGCCCCGGCGGCGGACGCGGCGCAGGACAACGGGGCCGCCGCGACGCCGCCCGCGGCCGCCGAGTCCGGGGGCGAGATCGTCGACATCGTCACGCCCGGCGCCGGCGAGTCGGTCACCGAGGGCACGCTGCTGGAGTGGCACGTCGAGGTCGGCAGCGCCGTCGCGGACGGCGACACGATCGTCGAGATCTCGACCGACAAGGTCGACGTCGAGCTCCCAGCCCCCGCCGGCGGCGTCATCACCGAGCTGCTCGCCGCCGAGGGCGAGACCGTCACCGTCGGTCAGGTCATCGCGCGCATGCGTCTCGGCGCCGGCGCCGCGACGCCCACCCCGCCGTCGGCGGACGGCAACGGTGCAGCGCCGGCGCCCCGTGCCCCGGCCGCGACGGCTCCGGCCCCCGACGGGCTGAAGGTCTCACCGGTCGCTGCCCGCGTGGCTGCGGCCGAGGGCGTCAGCCTCGCCGCCGTCAGCGGCAGCGGACCCGGCGGCCGCGTGACGAAGGCGGACGTGCTCGCGGCCAGGGACGGCGTCGCCGCGCCGGCGGCCGCCCCGAACGCACAGCCGATCCGCGGCGCCGCCGCGATGCTCGCGAAGTACATGGACGAGAGCCGGTCGATCCCGACCGCGACGTCCTTCCGCACGATGACCGTCACGCAGATGGACGGGCGGCGCAGGCAGCTCAAGGAGGCCGGGCTGAAGGTCTCCTTCACGCACCTGATCGCCTACGCGATCGCGAAGGCCACAGCCGACTCGATGCCGGTCATGGCCCACCACTTCGCCGAGTCCGACGGCAGGCCCCAGCGCGTCGACGACAACGCTGTGAACCTGGGCATCGCCGTCGATGTCGAGAAGAAGGACGGCTCGCGCACGCTGATGGTGCCCGTGATCCGCGACGCCGGCCGCATGAGCTTCGCGGACTTCAAGGCCGCGTTCGACGCGCTGATCGACAAGGCTCGCACGAACACGCTGTCGGCCGACGACCTGCAGGGCGCCAACATCTCGCTGACCAACCCCGGCGGCATCGGCACCGTCGCCTCGGTGCCGCGCCTGATGGTCGGCCAGGGCACGATCGTCGCGACCGGCTCGATCGCCTACCCGGTGGGCCTGGGCAACGTCGGCGCGCTGCTCGGCGCCGAGAAGGTCATGACGATGACCTCGACCTACGACCACCGCATCATCCAGGGTGCCGAGTCCGGGCGCTTCCTCCAGACCGTCGAGGCCTACCTCCAGGGCGAGCGCGAGTTCTACGAGGGCATCTTCGCCGACCTGGGCGCTCCGCTCGGGGCCGTCCCGGAGCCGCCCGAGCCCCAGCTCGCAGCCGCCACCGCGGCACCGCCGCCCGCTGTCGCCGGCGACGACCTGGTGCTCATGCAGGCCGTGCAGGCGGCGACGTCGCTCGTCAAGGCCTACCGCACGAACGGCCACCTCGCCGCGGACCTCGACCCGCTCGGCTCGACGCCGATCGGCGACCCGGCGCTCGACCCTGACACGGTGCACCTGACGCCCGAGCTGATGCGGCGGATCCCGTCGAAGATCCTGCGGATCTACGTCGACGGCGCGACGCTCGAGGAGTCCCTGCCGCACCTGCAGGAGACCTACACGGGCACGATCGCCTACGAGATCGAGCACATCTCCAACCACCGCCAGCGCGTGTGGCTGCGCGAGCACATCGAATCGGGCACGTTCCGCACGGCGCTCGACGCCGAGCGCCGGCGCTGGCTGCTGCGGCGCCTGATCTCCGTCGACGCGCTCGAGCGCTTCATGCACAAGGCCTACCTCGGGCAGAAGCAGTTCTCGATCGAGGGTCTCGACATGACGGTCCCGATGATCGACGAGGCCATCGAGCTGTCGGCGCGCGCCGGCGCGCGAGAGGTCGTCATCGGCATGGCCCACCGCGGGCGGCTGAACGTCCTCGCGCACAACCTCGGCCGCCGCTACGAGACGATCTTCGGCGAGTTCGAGGGGACCTCGACGGTCGAGGTCGTCAAGGCGGTGACGGAGATCCCGCAGGGCGGCACCGGCGACGTGAAGTACCACCACGGCTTCACGAAGGAGTACGACCTGCGCGACGGCAGCGGAAGCGTGCTCGTGAACCTCGAGTCCAACCCCAGCCACCTGGAGTTCGTCAACCCGGTCGTCCTGGGCGCCACGCGCGCCGCCCAGACCGATCGCAGCGCGCCGAGAGCCGAGCGCGACCCGCGCGCGGCCGTCCCGATCGTGCTGCACGGCGACGCGGCCTTCCCCGGGCAGGGCATCGTCGCCGAGTCGCTGAACCTCCAGGGCCTCGACGGCTACCAGGTCGGCGGCGCGCTGCACCTCGTGCAGAACAACCAGATCGGCTTCACGACCGACTTCGAGGACTCGCGCTCCACCCAGTGGGCCTCGGACCTCGCCAAGGGCTTCGACGTCCCGATCATCCACGTCAACGCCGACGACGTCGAGGCGTGCATCGCCGCGGTGCAGCTCGCGATGGCCTTCCGCGCGGAGTTCGGCCACGACGTACTGATCGACCTCATCGGCTACCGGCGCTTCGGCCACAACGAGGCCGACGAGCCCGCGTACACGCAGCCCGAGATGTACGTCGAGATCAAGCGCCACGAGCGCGTCGCGAACCTCTACGCGACGAGCCTCATCGAGCGCGGCGTCGTCACGAAGGACGAGGTCGACGCCTGGCAGCAGGAGGTCTGGGACGACCTCACGCGCCGCCACCAGGAGCTCAAGGCCCAGATCAAGGCCGCCCAGGCCGCCGGCACCGTCGAGCAGCCCACCGGTGAGTACCAGCTCGACCGCACGCAGAGCCCGCCCGTGCAGACAGCCGTGCCCGCCGACCTGCTGCGCACGCTCAACGACGAGCTGCTGACGGCCCCCGAGGGCTTCAACGTCCATCCCAAGCTCGTCAAGCAGCTCGAGAAGAAGCTGGAGGCGCTCGGCCCGGACGGCGGCATCGACTGGTCGCAGGCCGAGGCGCTCGCCTTCGCCTCGCTGCTGGTCGAGGGCGTGCCGCTGCGCCTGACCGGCCAGGACGCCGAGCGCGGCACGTTCAGCCAGCGTCACATGGTCCTGCACGACGCGAAGACCGGGCAGACGTTCGCCCCGATCCAGCATCTGCGGGAGGCCCAGGCCCCGATCGAGCTGCACAACAGCCCGCTGTCGGAGGCGGCGTGCCTGGGGTTCGAGTACGGCTACTCGCAGGAGTCGCCCGAGACGCTCGTGCTCTGGGAGGCGCAGTTCGGCGACTTCGGCAACGGCGCGCAGGTCATCATCGACCAGTTCATCGTCAGCGGCCTGGCGAAGTGGGGGCAGACGTCGCGCCTGACGCTGCTGCTGCCGCACGGCTACGAGGGCTCAGGGCCCGAGCACTCGTCGGCCCGCCTGGAGCGCTTCCTCCAGCTCGCCGCCGAGGGCAACATCCGCGTGGCGAACCTCACGACGCCGGCGCAGTACTTCCACCTCCTGCGCCGCCAGGCGCTGATCGGCAAGCAGCGGCCGCTCGTCGTGATGACGCCGAAGTCACTGCTGCGCCTGCAGCAGGCGACGAACCGCATCGAGCATCTCAGCGACACGCAGTTCTTCCCCGTGCTCGGCGAACCGCGCGTCCCGGCCGAGAAGGTCACGCGGCTGGTGCTGTGCACCGGCAAGATCTACTACGACCTCGTCGGGCACAAGCTGCGCGAGGGCAACGACTCCGTCGCGATCGGTCGCGTCGAGCTGCTCTACCCGTTCCCCGAGCAGGACATCCGCGCGCTGATCGCCACCTACCCGAACCTCCATGAGGTGCTGTGGGTGCAGGAGGAGCCGCGCAACATGGGCGCCCGCGCGCACATGTTCCCGCGCCTCATGCAGATCATGCCCGCGGAGCTCGAGTTCGGGTTCGTCGGCCGGCCCGAGCGTGCCTCACCCGGCGAGGGCTACCCGGCAGCCCACAACGCCGAGCAGAACCGCATCCTCGCCACGGCGCTGGATCCGTTGATCCCGGTCTCGGCGTACCCCAAGAAGCTCCCGGGCGAGCGGTAGGGCGGCGTCTACGCCGCGCTCTGCAGCTCGTCGCTGACGCGCACCGCGTCGACGAGCGCCGCGACGTGCTCGGCGAGCTGCTCGTGCTGGCCCGAGTCCGCCAGCATGTCGCCGTCCGGGGTGAAGGCGTCGGCGGCCTGCATGACCGGCAGCTCGCGGTCGACGACGCGCGCGCCGATCGCCGCGAGCACCTTGCGCAGCTCGGCCTGCGCCCAGACCGCGCCGAACATGCCGGTGCTCGCGCCGACGACGGCGACGTCGCGGCCCCGCAGCGGACTGCTCGCCAGCGGCCGGCTGGCCCAGTCGAGCGCGTTCTTCAGGACTCCGGGGATCGAGTGGTTGTACTCCGGCGTCGCGAACAGCACCGCGTCGGACTGCGCGATGGTTTCGCGCAGCACCCGCACGGCCCACGGCGTGGCTCCCGACGCCTGGATGTCGTCGTCGTAGGGCGGGATCGCCCGCAGGAGCTCGGGGTCCAGGATCGTCAGCTCGGCGTCCTCCGGCAGCAGCGCTGCCGCAGCACGCAGGAGCCGCGTGTTGTGTGACTCGCGTCGCAGGCTGCCGGAGATGCCGAGGACGCGCATGCGACTAGGCCCGCGCGGCGACGAACTCGAGGTTGACCGTGAGCGTCACGTCGTTGTCGACGGCGAAGCCGCCCTTGGGCAGCGGCGCGTTCCAGTTGAGGCCGAACGCGGTGCGGTCGATGACGGTCGTCAGCTCGACGCCGACCTTGCTGTTCCCGGCGATGTCCTCGGTCGGCTCGGTGATGTGGCCGGTGGCGGTCACGGCGTTGGTGACGCCCTTGATCGTCAGGTCGCCGTCGACCTCGACGGCGGGGCCTCCGTCGATCGGCCGCACATCGGTCGAGACGAACGTGATCTGCGGGGTGCGCTCGGCGTCGAAGAAGTCCGGGCCCTGCAGATGCCCGTAGAGGTTCTCGTCCTTCACGACGACGCTCGCAACCGGCACGGTGCCCGTGATCCGCGGCGTGTCGCCGTCGTAGTCGAGCGTGGCGCCGATCTCGTCGAACGTCCCGCGGAACGTCGCCACGACCATGTGCTTGACGGTGAAATCAGCGGTCGAGTGGACGGTGTCGAGGGTCCAGGTGGCGGTGCCGGTCGCGCTCATGTGGGTTCCTTCCAAGAGGTGTTAGTTGCGTGCGCAAGCAACATAGCACATCCAATTGCGTGCACAACTGTCTCTGGGTCCTGGCGCACGGGCGCTTGCCTCACCGGCGGCGAGCTCGCATCACCTCTGCCGGACCGACCCGAGAGCACGTGGATGCAACAGCGCCGGCGCAGCCGACCTGGATGCATCCACGACGGACGCACCTCGTCGAAGCAACGGCCCGCGCCCGAGGACCACCCCTACCCCAGCGCCTCCCGCACCCCCGCCGCCGCCGGCGCGATGTCCGGCTCCAGGCGGTCGAGCAGCTCGCGCCACGCGGGCCGCAGCTCGATCGCGCGGCGCACCCGCGTGAGCGCCGTGGGCATGTCACCGGCCTGGGCCGCCGCGAGGCCCGCCCAGAACAGCAGCTCGTGGTTGTCGGGCGCCAGTGCGCTGGCCCGCGTGTAGCGGTCGCCCGCCTCGACGTGGCGCCCGGCTCCTGCGAGCGCGTCGCCCTCGTTGGCCAGGTCGTAGGCGTCCTGCAGGTCGAGCAGCCGGTCGAGCTCGGCGAGCGGCTCATCGCTGTCGTCGACGCGCAGGTTCGCCGTCGTCTGCCACGGTCCGCCGGCCTGCGGGACGACGAGCAGCACCGCGGACTGTCGCCCGCGCACGTCTCCGCCGTGCGCCTCGGCGGCGTGCAGCGCGGCGGCGAGGCGGCGGGCGAGGCTCCCGGGCGCCGACTCGAAGGCGTAGGCCATCGCCGGCCAGACGTCGGGCGAGGCCATCATGTTCGCCTGGGCGCTGAACTGCCCGCCGGAGCGGTCACCCGCGTGGGCGATGCAGCGCTCGCCGGTGTGCACCCCGACGCGCCCGCCCGCATCGACCACGGCGACCTGCCGGTAGCGGGCCGCCTCGTCCTCGGCGAGCAGCGCGGCGAGTGCCTCAGGCGCCGGCGCCCCGGCCTCAAGCAGGTCGAGCAGGCGCGGCCCGTAGGCGGGCTCGGCGATCGACTGCGTCGCGACCGCGCCGACACCGGGCCGGGCCCAGGGAACGATCGAGCCGACGGCGAACCAGTGCGACTGGGCGGCGACGCCCAGGGCGCCGGTGGCCGCGTCGCGCGCGACGATGGAGTACGTGCCGCTGCGGAGCATGGGACGACGCTACCGTCCCGGCGATGGTGGGCAGCGACGCGCGGGCCGCGGAGATCCTCGAGCGGGTGCGCGCGATCCCGGAGGGATTCGTCGCGACCTACGGCGACATCTGCCCGCAGGCGCCGCGCTTCACGGGCACGGTCCTGCGCCGGACTGCGGAGCGCGGACTGCCCTGGCACCGCGTCGTGCGCGCCGACGGCTCGCTCGCCCAGGGCGAACGTCAGCGCCGGCTGCTCGACGCCGAGGGCGTCCCGCTGGTCGGTGGCCGCGTGGACATGCGCATCGCGCGGCTGTTCGGCCCGCCCTCCATCTAGATGATTGATTCCGCGGCCCCGCTGCTCGCCGGTGAATCAACCATCTAGCCTGGCGCGCATGTGGTTCCAGCGCGAGATCCTCCTCCAGGCCCGGCCGCGCGGCGTGCACATGATCACCGGCGAGGTGACGCGGGCGCTGCCCGAGCTCGCGGACCTGCAGGTCGGCCTGTGCCACCTGCTGCTGCAGCACACGTCCGCCTCGCTGGCGCTGAACGAGAACGCCTCACCGGACGTGCGGCGCGACCTGCGGGCGTGGATGGACGTGCTCGCCCCCGAGGACTTCGCCTGGACCCACACGCTCGAGGGCGCCGACGACATGCCCGCACACGCCAAGGCCGTGCTCACCGGCGCGGACCTGACACTGCCGATCGGCGGCGGGCGCCTCGCGCTGGGGATCTGGCAGGGCGTCTACCTGTGCGAGCACCGCGACCACGGCGGCCCGCGCACGCTGCTCGCGACCCTGCAGGGGGAGTAGGCGCGCCCGTCACTGCCGCGCGCCGACGCCGCGGGCGCGCATGCCGCGCACGGCGCGCAGCTCCCGCACGGCGGCATCCTGCTGCACGCGCGTCCCGGGCGTGCCGAGCCGCTCGGCCTCCAGCTCGCGCTCGACGCCCACGCCGCCGGAGAGCTCGACCCGCGAGACCCCCGCGCCCGCACGGGCGCTCACCACGCGGGCGACGTGCCCGGCGCTGAAGACGATCCCGGCGCCGTCGTCGACAGCCCACCCGGGCTCGATCGCGCCGGCGCCGACGGCCTCGACGAACGCCGGAAGCCGCTCGGGCTCGGAGTCGCGATGGACCGAGAACGAGCCCGCCAGCAGCCCCAGTCCGGGCGCGGGCGCCGCCGCGCCGGCCGACCGCGTCAGGCCATGCTCGAACCAGCACATCGCGCCGGCGCTCAGGCCCGCGAGCACCGTGCCCTGCTCCCAGGCCTCGCGCAGCAGGTCGTCGAGCCCGTGCTCGCGCCACAGCGCGATCAGGTTGCGCATCGAGCCGCCGCCGACGTAGATCGCATCCTGGGCGAGGATCAGGTCGCGCAGCGGCAGGCGCTGGTCGCGCAGGCGGAACAGCGAGAGCACCTTCGGCTGGCAGGCGCGGTGCACGTAGGCATCCAGGAAGCGGTGCACCTGGTCGCCGGCGTCGCCGCTGGCCGTCGGCAGGAACAGGAGCCGCGGCTCGCGCCTGCCGGTCAGCTCGAGCACGAGCTCGTCGAGCGCCGGATCGCCCGGCGGCGTCGTGAAGCCGCCGCCGCCCAGCGCGAGGATCGTGCGCGCCATCAGGCCGTCGCCAGCGCCGGCTCGCGCGCCAGCCCGTCGCCGAGGTAGCGCGCCTCGAGCGGTGTCTCGCGCACGGCGCCGCGGCGGACCTCGACGCGGTAGGCGCGCCGGCCGCAGCGCGAGGTCACCACCTCGGCGAGGTCGTGCCCGACGAAGTGCAGCGCCGCGCCGTCCTCGGCCGCGTAGCCGGGACGCATCCCGTCGCGCACGAAGCGGTGATAGTCCTCGCGCCGGCCCGGCTCGCCGTCGTAGTGCACGCAGTTGGAGTACGGCAGCAGCCCGAGGCCGTCGAGCCGCTGCGGTGGTCCGTGGAAGGCGGTCACCGCCTCGGAGAACCAGCACAGCGAGCCGGCCGACAGGCCGCACAGCACCACGCCCCGCTCCCACGCGCGCATCAGGATCGCGTCCAGGCCGTGCGCGCGCCAGGCACCGAGCAGGCTCAGGACGCTGCCGCCGCCGACGTAGATCAGGTCCTGGGCGAGCAGGTGCGCCTCGAGGTCACCCTCGACGGCACCGCCACCGGTGTCGCGGCGGAACAGCGAGACGTGGCTCGGCTCGCAGCGCGCCGGCGAGAACGCGCGGTAGAAGCGCACGACGTAGTGGTCGGCATCGCCCGACGCCGTCGGGATGAAGCAGACTCGCGGGCGCCGCCGCGGGCCGGCGAGCGACAGCACGTAGTCGTCGAGCAGCGGGTTGCCGGCCTCCATCGAGAAGCCGCCGCCGCCGAACGCGACGATCTGCGGGATGCGGACCCCCATGCGCGGATGGTAGGCCGCGAACCCGGCAACGTCCGACATTTTGGCCGCCCGTACAGGCGGACCTGGACCGCCTGTACAGCGGCCTTGTGCGGGCCGGCGGCTACCTCCCCTTCCAGACCGGCTCGCGCTTCTCGGCGAACGCGATCGAGCCCTCGCGCGCGTCCTCAGAGGTGAAGACGGGCCCGGAGACCTCACCCTGCTTGACCCAGAAGTCCTCGACGCTCCAGTCCCACTGCTGCTCGAGGATCTGCTTCGTCGCGGCGACGGCGAGCGGGGCGTTCTTCGCGATCGCGGCGGCGAGCTCGAGCGCAGCATCGACCGCGGTGCCGGGCTCGGCGACGCGGTTGACCAGGCCGAGCTCGTAGGCGCGCTCGGCGCTGATCGGATCGCCGGTGAGCGCGAGCTCCATCGCCACCCCGTACGGGAGCTTGCGCGGCAGGCGCAGCAGCGCGCCGCCCGCGGCGACCAGCGAGCGCTTGACCTCCGGGACGCCGAGCTTCGCCCCGGCCGCGGCGACGATCAGGTCGCAGGCCAGCGCGATCTCCAGGCCGCCGGCGACGGCGAAGCCCTCGATCGCGGCGATCAGCGGCTTGCGCGACGGCTCCTGGACGATGCCGGCGAAGCCGCGGCGCTCGTGCCAGGCGCTCTCGCCCGCGACGAACGCCTTGAGGTCCATCCCGGCGCAGAACCCGTTGCCGGCGCCGGTCAGGACGCCGATCGCGAGCGCGTCGTCGCCGTCGAGCTCGTCGAGTGCCGCGCCGACCCCGTCGGCCAGTGCGCGGTTGACCGCGTTGCGTGCCTGCGGGCGGTTCAGGGTGATGAGGAGGACGTTGTCGCGGCGCTCGGTGAGGACCGGCTGCTCTGTGCTCTGATCGGACATGCACCGCACTCTATGACGCGTGCGGCGTCGCCGCCGCGCCGGTGTAGGGTCCGCCGCGTGCATCAGCTGGCCGACGACATCTGGCAGATCCCGCTCGTCCCCCGCCAGGGGATCAACGCCTACGTGATCGGCGACGTGCTGATCGACGCCGGGCTCGTGATTCACGGCAGCCGGGTCCTCCGCGCGATCCAGGGCCGGCCGATCGCCGCGCACGCGCTGACCCACGTGCACAACGATCACGCGGGCGGCTCGAGGCGCGTCGCGCAGACGCTCGGCATCCCGGTCTGGGTCGGCGCCGGCGACGCGCAGGCACTGCGCCGCGGCCGCGCCGAGATCGCACCCGGGCGCCGCGGGGCCTCGCTGATGGCGATCTACGGGGGGTCACCGAAGGTGGAGCCCGCGCGCGAGCTGCACGAGGGCGACGAGGTCGGGCCCGGATTCGTCGTGCTCGACACACCAGGCCACAGCCCGGGTCACGTCTCCTTCTGGCGCGAGCGCGACCGGGTCCTCGTCTGCGGCGACGTGTTCTTCGACATGAACATCGTCACGACGGCGCACGGCCTGCGTCAGCCGCCGCACCTCTTCAACTACGACTCCGCGCAGAACCGCGAGAGCGAGCGCCGGCTCGCGGCGCTGAACCCCGAGCTGACGCTGTTCGGCCACGGCCCCCCGGTGCGCGGCAGCGCGCCGCTCGCGGCGTTCGTCGCAGCGCTGCCGGCAACGTGAGCGCAGGCGATGAGGGACCGCCGCCCACGCCGAGCGAACTCCGGCGCGCCGTCGGGGTGAGCGCGACGCGCAACCGCCGCGCGCTGCGCCTGCGCGAGCAGGACGTCGGCGAGCAGCGCACGACGAACCTCGAGCTGTTCTTCGACCTCGTCTACGTCTTCGCGGTCACGCAGCTCTCGCACCTGCTGCTGCACGACCTGACCTGGACCGGGGCGGCGAAGACGGCGTTCCTGCTGCTCGTCGTCTGGTGGGCGTGGATCAACACGACCTGGATGGTCAACTGGTTCGATCCCGACTGGGTCGGCGTGCGGATGGTGCTGATGTTCTGCATGCTCGCGAGCCTGGGGATGGCGATCGCGATCCCCGACGCGTTCGGCGACCGCGCGCTGCTGTTCGCCGGCTCATACGTCGCGCTGCAGCTCACGCGCGACGTCTTCTGCCTGAGCTCGATGCGGCCCGACTCGCGCGGGCGGGAGACGTTCCTGCGCCTGACCTGGTGGTGCGCGATCGCGGCGATCCCGTGGATCGCGGGCGCGCTGCTGGGAGGCGAGGCGCGGACGCTGCTGTGGCTGCTGGCACTCGGGCTCGACTACCTGGGCCCGGCGGTGCGCTACTGGCTGCCCGGGCGCGGCGAGTTCGATCTCGCGGAGTGGAGCATCGAGGGCGGGCACTTCGCCGAGCGCTTCCAGCTCTTCATCATCATCGCACTGGGCGAGAGCATCGTCGCGACCGGCGCGACCGCGTCGGAGCTGACGATCGACGCGGCGCGCGCCGCGGCGGTGATCGTCGCCTTCATCGGCAGCGCCGCTCTGTGGTGGTTGTACTTCGACGAGGTCGCAGTGCGCTCACAGCGCTTTCTCCAGGGCCACGAGGAGCGTGGGAAGCTCGGGCGCGACGCGTTCACCTACCTGCACATCCCGATCGTCGCCGGCATCATCGTCGCCGCCGTCGGCGACGACCTGCTCGTCGCGCATCCCGGCGACACGCTCAGCACGGCCGGCCTGGCGTGCCTCGTCGGCGGACCCGTGATCTACCTGATCGGCCAGCTGGGCTTCCGCTACGCGATGATCGCGAGCATCACGCGCAAGCGTGTCGCCGCGACGGTCGCGATCGCCGTCTGGGGCGTGGCCGCGCAGAGCCTCAGCGCGCTGGCGGTCGAGACCGGGATCATCGTGATCCTCGTCGTCCTGCTCGTGACCGAGACCAGCAACCGGCTGCGGCAGGACCTCAAGCTGACCTAGCGGGCCTTTCAGCCGAACAGGGTGAGCTCGGGCTCGCGCTCGCCGCGCACGATCGCCAGGTCGACCTCAACGCACGCGATCCCGCGTGACTCAGCGAGCGTGCGGGCCTGCGGCTTGATCGTCTGCGCGGCGAGGACCCCGCGGCAGTCCTGCATCGCGGGGTCCAGACGGATGCGCTCCAGGTAGCGCGCCAGCTGCTCGACCGCGTCGATCGTGGCGACGCGCTTGATCTCGACGGCGATCCAGCCGTCGGCCTCGTCGCGGCACATCAGGTCGACCGGGCCGATGTCCGTCGACCACTCGCGGCGCACGAGCCGGAAGCCCTCGCCGCAGAACTGCGGCGCGTCCGCGAGTGCCTCCTGGAGATGGCGCTCGACACCGTCCTTCTCCAGCTCCGCGGCCTCTCCCATGTCGTGCGTGACGTCGGAGAGCACCTCGGTGATGCGGATGTCCAGCCGGTCCTCGGTCGCTCCGGCGCGCTTGCGCACGACGATGTGGTCGACCTCCTCCTCGATCACGGTCGGCGGCGTCATCCAGTTCTGCGGCTTGAAGCCACCGGTGTCCGCGTGGACCATCACCGACCCGTCGGACTTCAGCATGAGCAGCCGCAGCGCCTCCGGCAGCACGGCCGTGAGCCGCCCGGTGTAGGTGACCTCGCAGCGGGCGACGATCAGGCGCATCGCGAGGAATGTACGTCCTCGCCGGGACGAGTGCGGCGTGGTGTGAGCGTCAGTCTCCGGTGCCCGGCGGCACGAACTGCAACAAGCCCGCGGACTCCGTCGGCCGTTCCGGGACAGAGGGTGCTGAACGGCTGGGACGAGACGACCGGCTTCGGCGTGCCGAACGCCGACGACCTCGTCGCCGAGCGCGGACGCCCAGCCGGCTCGTCGACGAGACAACGACGGGGGCCGCTCAGCGGGCGCTGAAGCGCAGGTTGCTGGAGCGCGCCGACATGAACGGCTTCTGCCCCTGGTACTGCGCGACGACGCGCCAGCGACCGGGCTTGGCGAGCCGCTGCCTGTAGATGAACGGCTTGTTGGCGTTGCGGCTGGCCTTGTGCAGGGTGACCCAGTGGCCCTTGCGGTTGTACTGCCACTTCACGAGGACCTTGCCCGTCACCGGGAAGCTCGTCCCCGGCGCCTTGACCGTGCCGCGCACGGTGCGCTTGAGGCCCTTGCCGCTGACCTTGAGCTTCACGACGGTCTGCTGGGGCGGCAGCGAGGCGGCGTCAGCGTGGACGACGTCGATCTCACGGGTGGTGGTGTTGCCGAATGCGTCGAGCGCCTCGATCGTGATCTTGACGGGGCCCAGCGGGAGGCTGCGTGCACCCATCCAGTCGATCTGCACCGGCTTGCCGTTCTGAAGGCCGTCGGTGAAGCTGCGGATCTTCTGGCCGTTGGCGTAGAAGGTGATGCGCCCGAGCGGGCTCTGGGCGTCCTTCGCGGAGGCGCTGATGAGCAGGTCACGGTCGTACTGGCGGCCGGTGGTCGGATTGCGCACGCTGACGGAGGGCGCGTCGAAGTCGCCGCAGGGTCCTGTCATGCGGTCGCCGTGATGGCCGATGTCCGAGAGCGCGGCGAACGCGGGGCGCTGGCCGAGGTCGAAGCGCAGCAGGCCGTAGCGGTTGAGCTCGGTGTCGGCCTGGCCGTGGTCCTTCATCGAGAACCACATCGCCTGCGTGACGTACGGGTAGCCCGCCAGGCAGTGGTAGGCGAGCTTCAGGTTCGATGCCTGGACCGCCTCGCTGACGCCCGCGGCCTTCTTGCCGGCATTGACACCGCGCGCACAGCGCGTGGCGGTCGCCGACCAGCCGAGCTCGGACATGACGACCGGCTTCGCGCCGTCGCCGTGGGCGTCCATGACGGCATGGACCTCGCGGAAGCCCAGGAAGCTGAACTGGCCGATCCGCCCCGCGTCGTCGCGGTAGTAGCTGTCCGGGGGCGTGATGCTGCACGCGGTGTCGGTGTGCACGGCGACGCCGTCGAAGGAGCCGCCCGCTCCGGCGTCGTACAGGCCCTGCACGAAGGGGTAGTCGTTGCCGGTGAGCGGCCCGGCGTAGACGAGCGCGCCGGGGTCAGCGTCCTTGACGGCCTTGTACGCGGGGCGCAGGAGGGCGGCATACGCGGCGGGGCTCGGCGGCGAGCCGTGCCAGAACTCGGGGGCGTCCGCCTCGTTCCAGACCTCCCAGGCCGCGACGCGGCCCTTGTAGCGCGCCGCGAACGAGCCGATGAAGCGCGCGTAGTCGGCGGGGTTCGACGGGGGCACGAGATGGTCGGTGCTGCCGTTGGCCCACTGCGGCGCGCCGACGACGACGACCAGGACCTTGATCCCGCGCTGCTGCGCGAGGTTCAGGAGATCGTCCGTCGCCTGCACCGGGGCGGTGTTCCAGCGCCCGGGACCGGCGGGCTCGACATCGTCCCATTGGACGAAGGAGCGCATCCAGGTCGCGCCGACGGCGCTCGCCTGGTCGACCGCCTGCTGCGGCGTCAGGCCGTCGACGTTGACGCCCACGTCGGCCGCACCTGCAGCTGCCGGGATGGCCGCCAACGCGCATGCGACGAGTGCGACGACGAGCGCCAGACGGTGCAGGACGACCGGGTGTTTCCGCGGCACACCCGTCTAATCGGGCATCCCTGCGTGATGCTTGAGCGCCCGCTCGGCGGATGTCCGACGCCCGCGCGCCTCCCGGCGCGGGCTCTACGCCGCCGGAAGCACGCGCGGTACCGATCCGCGCAGGCGTGCAAGCAGATCTTTAAGCTCGGCGCTGGAGCGATCCAGGCGCAGCGCGTGCTCGCCCGCGCCGATCGCGTCGCTGACCCGGTCGGTGCGCGCCAGCGCATGTGCGTAGCGCGCCCAGGCCGCCGCCGAATCGGGGGCGAGCTGGGTCGCCTGCTCGGTGGCGGTGACCTCCGCGCCGAGGTCGCCCGCGAGGTGGAAGGCGAGCGCGAGGTCGAGCAGACCGTCGACGCTCGGGCCCAGGCGACGCGCGCGCTCGAGCGCGTCGATCGCCGCCTCGCGGTCCATCAGCCGCAGGCGCAGCCGCCCAACGCGCTCCCAGGCGTCGGCGTCCTGCGGCGCGCGGTCGGCGACGCGCTGCGCGGCCTCCGCGGCCAGGTCCAGGGCACCCATGTCCTCGTAGATGCGCGCGGCGAAGCGGTGCGGCGCCGGGCGCTCGTTCTCGACGCGGCCCCAGTCGCGAACGGCGCGGCCGGCGGCCGGGAGATCCCCGGCCTGCCAGAAGGCAAGCGTCATCAGCCGCAGGACGGCGGGGTTCTGCGGGTCGGCGTCGCGCGCGTAGACCAGGCGCTTGGCGGCGAGCTCGTAGTCGCTCTCGGCCATGGCGTGCTGCGCGGCGGTCATGAACCGCTGCACGCGCTCGGCGCCGGGGTCCGGCTTGGAGAAGTCGACGAACTGCAGGCTGCCGGCCGGCACCGTGCGCACGCCGGGCTGGAAGCGCACCCGCGCCCACTGCTGCATCTCGTCGCCGTCGCCGGTGAAGTAGATGCCGCTGACGGTGCCCACGCCCCATTCCGGGTAGCTCAGGCAGCGCGCGTAGCGATGGACGACCGAATGGTCAGGGACGCGCGAGCCGAACGGGTCGTTGGCGGCGCGATCGGCGTCGCTGGCCTTGCGCCGCTGCTCCTCCTCGTAGGCCCGGCGCCCGGCCTCGGCGCGCGCGGCGCGCGCCGCCGCAGCGCTGACCTTGACCGCGTTCCGCGAGACCGTGCCGCCGCGCGAGCCCTCCGCGATCCGCTCCAGCTGATCGGCGGCCTCGTTGATCGCCTTCAGGTGGCGCTCGTGCGCGGTCTGCTTGCCGGGAGGCGCCAGATCGGGGTGCCAGACCTTCGCCTGCCGCCGGCGCGCGAGCTGCACGGCGCGCTGATCGAACGGCGGGTCGAGCTCCAGGAGGAGGAGCGCCTGCTCGATGTCCAGCACAGTCGGCACGACACGCGAGGATATCGGCCGGGTGCGGCGGTCAGGTGAGCGTTTGGCGCGGTTGGACGCCCCGCGAGGCGTTGGTGGTCGCGAGGCCGGCTGGGCGTGTATCGCCCGGGCGCTGCCGGCGGACCGCCAGGTCTGGTCGGCCGATGATGGTTCGCGTCGCCGAGCGACGGCAACCGTGATCCGCGTGCGTCTCGCTCGCGCTCGATGACAGTACGCGTCGCAATTCGACCGGAACCATCATCGCCCGGGCGGGGGGGCCGGCACCGTGGCGGATCATGACCTCCGGGTGGCCGAGACCCGCCGGCGAGGTCAGGCAACACGCCGCCGCCGGCGCCCGAGGCAGTTGCGACCACGTCGGCGCCACCGACGCGACCGCACACCATCCTGAGAAACGGTGAGGTCAGGCCACAGAAGCGTCAGGCCGCGGCGAGCGACCGCGGAAATCGTCCACCACAAGCCCGAGCGAGGGATCGTGGATGCATGAGGTGGCGGGCGGGAGTGGGTGCTGTGCGAATGCACTGCCCCCGACCGCGCGGCGCCTCAGGCGCCACGAGCCCCGCGAGCGTCCCGCCCAGATCAGTCGATCAACTTGCGCTGCATGAAGACGATGCCCAACCGCCACATCAGGGCCCCGAAGACCACGATGTACCCGAGGTTCCACAGGTCAACCGGGCCGAGCACCCCGAAGACGGCGTGCCGCACGAGCTGGACGCAGTGGAACAGCGGATTGATCTCGGCGATGACCTGCATCCACGTCGGCAGGCCCGCGATGGGGAAGAACGTCCCCGCGAGCAGGAACAGCGGCGTGATGACCGCGCTCGTGACGTAGTTGAAGTTCTCGATGCCGTTGAGCCGGCCTGCGATCGAGATCCCCGCACACGCCCAGCCGAAGCCGGCGACGAAGTTGATGAACGGCACGAGCAGCATCCCCGGGCTCGGGTCCAGCCCGAAGACGATCGCGACGAGCATCGGGGCGCACCCGTAGACGGCGGCGCGCATCGCGAGCCACAGCGCCTCGCCGGTGACGAGTTCCTCGGTGTCGACCGGCGCCGCGAGGATCGCGTCGTACGTGCGCTGGAACTTGTACTTCACGAAGGTCCCGAACATCGCGGGGAAGACGCTCGAGAACAGCACCGCGGTGGCGACGGTGCCGGTGCCGACGTACTGGACGTAGCGCAGGCCGTTGACCGTCGTGAGCAGCGACCCGAAACCGAGGCCGAAGGCGAGCAGGTAGATCGTCGGCTCGACGGTCGAGGAGAATGTCGTCGAGCGCCAGTACGAGGAGAAGTTGATGATCTCGCGCACGAGCACGCCGCCGATCGCGGCGCGGTCCAGCCGCCGCGGCTGGTGCGGCACCTCGGGCGCGTTCGGCGCGTCCTGCCGGCTTGCGATCTCGGTCGCCATCAGTCGATCTCCTCACCGGTCAGCAGCACGAACACGTCCTCGAGGTTCGCGGGCCGGCGCTCGCCCGCGGGCGCGCGGCCGTCGGCATCATCCAGGCCGAGCACGGCGATCGACGTGCCCGTGCGGCGCGTCGGGAATCCCTGCGCGGCCATCTCGGCCTCGGCCTCGGCGAGGCGCGCCGGCGAGCCGTAGATCTCGACCGCCTCGCGCCCGGCGTAGCGCGAGACGAGCTGCTGCGGCGGGCCGACGGCGACGGCCCGGCCGTGGGACATGATCGTGACGGTGTCACAGAGGCGCTCGGCCTCCTCGATGTAGTGCGTCGACATCAGGATCGAGACCCCCTCGTTGCGCAACCGGTCGATCAGCGCCCACAGCTCCTGGCGCACCTGCGGGTCGAGGCCGACGGTCGGCTCGTCGAGCAGCACGAGGCCCGGCTCGTGGATCAGCGCGCGCCCGATCAGCAGCCGGCGGCGCATCCCGCCGGAGAGCTCGTCGACCTTCGCGCCGCGGCGGTCGCGCAGGTTCGCGATCCCCAGCACGCGCTCGACCGCCGCCTGCCGGCCGGCCTTCGGCACCCGGTAGAGGTGCGAGAAGACGACGAGGTTCTGCTCGACGGTGAGCGTCGTGTCCAGGTTGTCGAGCTGCGGCACGACGCCCATCTCCGCGCGCGCGGGCTTCGAGCGCCGTGGCAGCTCGTAGCCGCGCACGGTGATCTCGCCCTCGTCGGCGATCGCCTGCGCCGTGAGCAGGCGCATCGTCGTCGACTTGCCGGCGCCGTTGGGGCCGAGCAGGCCCACGCACTGGCCGTCGGGCACCTCGAGGTCGAGACCGGCCACCGCGGTGATGTCGCCGTAGCGCTTGACCACGCCGCGCAGGCGGATCGCCGGTGGTGCCTGGCTGCTCACGCCGACAGGATCGCAGCCCGCTCTATCGTGGTCGGGCAATGGCCCCTCAGTACATCTTCACCATGCACCGGCTGACGAAGGTCTATCCGCCGGACAAGACCGTGCTCAACGACGTCACGCTCGCGTTCTACCCGGGCGCGAAGATCGGCGTGCTCGGCTACAACGGCGCGGGCAAGTCGAGCGTCCTGAAGATCATGGCCGGCCTCGACCATGAGTACCGCGGCGACGCGGCACTCGCGGACGGGGCCACGGTCGGGCTGCTCGAGCAGGAGCCCCAGCTCGACGAGTCGAAGGACGTCAGGGGGAACGTCGAGGACGGCGTCGCCGAGACCAAGGCGCTGCTCGACCGCTTCAACGAGCTGGCGGCCAACTACTCCGACGAGACCGCGGACGAGTTCGGCGCGCTGCAGGCGAAGATCGACGCGGCCGACGCCTGGAACCTCGACACGCAGCTCGAGTACGCGATGGACGCGCTGCGCCTGCCGCCCGGCGACGCCGACGTCGGCAGGCTCTCCGGCGGCGAGCGCCGGCGCGTCGCGCTGTGCCGGCTGCTGCTTCGCAGCCCCGACCTGCTGCTGCTCGACGAGCCGACGAACCACCTGGACGCCGAGTCGGTCGGGTGGCTCGAGCGCCACCTCGCCGAGTACAAGGGAGCGGTCGTCGCGGTCACCCATGACCGCTACTTCCTGGACAACGTCGCCGGCTGGATCCTCGAGCTCGACCGCGGCCGCGGCCTGCCCTACGAGGGCAACTACTCGAGCTGGCTCGAGCAGAAGCAGGAGCGCCTCGCGCGCGAGGAGAAGTCCGAGGTCGCGCGTCAGCGGACGATCGCCAGCGAGCTCGAATGGGTGCGCGAGAACCCCAAGGGCCGGCGCAAGAAGGCCAAGGCGCGCCTGAACAACTACGAGGCGCTGCTCGCCCAGGATGCCAACGTCAAGCTCGATCAGGTCCAGATCCACATCCCGGCCGGACCGCGCCTGGGCGATGTCGTCGTCGAGGCGGAGGGCCTGCGCAAGGGCTTCGGCGACCGCCTGCTGATCGAGGACCTCTCGTTCAGCCTCCCCCGCGGCGGGATCGTCGGTGTGATCGGCCCCAACGGCGCCGGCAAGACGACGCTGTTCAAGATGATCACCGGCCAGGAGGAGCCCGACGCGGGGACGCTGCGCGTCGGCGACACCGTCGAGCTCGCGTACGTCGACCAGAGCCGCGACGCGCTGGACCCCGACAAGAACGTCTGGGAGGAGATCTCCGGCGGCGAGGACCAGATCAAGGTCGGCGAGCAGTGGATGAACTCACGCCAGTACACCTCGTCGTTCAACTTCAGGGGCTCCGACCAGCAGAAGAAGGTCGGCAAGCTCTCCGGCGGAGAGCGCAACCGCCTGCACCTCGCCAAGCTGCTGCGCAGCGGCGGCAACGTGCTGCTGCTCGACGAGCCGACCAACGACCTCGACGTCGACACGCTGCGCGCGCTCGAGGAGGCCGTGCTCGGCTTCGCCGGCTGCGCGGTGATCATCTCCCACGACCGCTGGTTCCTGGACCGCGTCGCAACGCACGTGCTGGCGTTCGAGGGCGATTCCCAGGTGACGTGGTTCGAGGGCAACTTCGAGGCCTACGAGGAGCACCGTCGCGAGCTGCTCGGCGCGGAGGCCGACCGCCCGCACCGCATCACCTACAAGCGCCTGACCCGGAACTGAGCCGCATGTCCGGTGAGCCCGACGTCAGGATCACCGAGTTCACCGACCCGGGCTGCCCGTTCGCCTACTCCGCCGAGCCCTTCCGCCGGCGCCTGAACTGGCTCTACGGCGAGCACCTCGCCTGGCGCACGGCGATGGTCGGCCTCGCGGCCACCACCGAGGAGTACCTGGAGAAGGGCTACACCGCCGAGAAGATGGCCGCGAGCGGGCGGCAGCTCTCCGAGCGCTACGGGATGCCGATCGATTCGCGGCCCAAGCCCCACGTCGCCGCCACGGTGCCGGCCTGCCGCGCCGTCATCGCGGCCCGCCTGCACGCACCCGAGCGTGAGCGCCACGTGCTGCGCCGCCTGCGCGTGCGCCACTTCTCCGGCGAGCTGCTCGACGCGCCGCAGACGATCGCCGCGGCCGCGTGCGACGCGGGCGTCGACCCCGGCGACCTCGCGCGCTGGGCCCAGGGCGACGACGTCAGCGCCGCGCTGCGGGCCGACATGGTCCGCGCGCGCGAGCCGATCCTCGCCGCGCGCGTGCTCGACGCCAAGCTCGCCAACTGGTCGGGCGGGCGGCGCTACACGTGCCCGTCGTATGAGATCGTGCGCCGGTCCGACGGCGTGCGCATCGCCGTGCCGGGCTTCCAGCCCTTCGCCGTCTACGACGTGATCCTCGCCAACCTCGTCCCGGGCCTGCGCCGGCACGAGCCGCCGGGATCGGTCGAGGAGGTCCTCGAGTGGACCGGGACGCCGCTGGCGACCCGCGAGGTCGCCGTCGTCTGCGACATCAGCCACGAGGACGCGCGCGAGCGCCTGGGCCGCGTCGCCGTCGAGGAGCACGTCGGGTTCGACGGCTTCTGGACGCTGGCCGCCTGACCGCGGTTCTCAGAACCGGCTTCGGGGACCGGTTCTCAGCCGAGGGCGGCCAGCGCCGCCGTCAGGCTGCGCAGATCCTCGAGCACCGCGTCGGCGTCCTGCAGCGCGTCGGCCCCGAACGGGCCGGTCGCGACCGCGACGACCGCCACGCCGTCGGCGCGCGCGCAGGCGATGTCACGCGGCGTGTCCCCGACCACGACGGTGCGCTCACGCGGCCACGGGGCGCCGCCGTTCCACGCGCGCCCCGCGCGCTCGCGCGCGATCGCCGGCAGGTCGGCGCGGTCCTCGCTGTCGGAGCCGAAGCCTCCCTGCCCGTGCGCGAAGCGCCGCCCGATGCCGGCGCGCGCGAGCTTCAGCCGCGCGACGGGCTCGAGGTTGCCGGTCACCAGCGAGAGGCGCATCGCCGCCTGCCCGCCGAGCTCGTCAAGCGCCTGCACGGCGCCTGGCGCCACGTGCGCCGAGAGGTCGCCGGGCGCGAGCTGCGCGTAGTGGCGGACGACCGCGGCGCGGAACGTCTCGAAGCCGTCGTCGATGCTGCGCTGCCCGACGCCGCCGCGCAGCAGGATGTCGCGCGCGATGTCCGGGTCCGTGCGCCCACCGGTCTCGACGCGCACGCCGGTCAGGTCGACGCCCCAGACCTCCGTGATCGCCGCGTGCAGCGCATCGCCGTGCGCGTCGGCCGCGCGGATCAGCAGCGTCCCGTCGATGTCGAACAGGAGGAGGACCGCGCGCCTCCCACTACCGCTCGAACGTGACGCCGGCCGGCAGGCGCCGGGCGAACGCCGCGATCAGCTTCGCCGCGTTGTGCAGGTCGTCGAGCTGGACCATCTCGACGGGCGAGTGCATGTAGCGCAGCGGGATCGAGACGAGCCCGGTCGGCACGCCGCCGCGCGAGACGTGGACGGCGTCGGCGTCGGTGCCGGTGCTGCGCGCCGAGGCGGCTGGGGTGAAGGGGATCCCCTCGGCCGCCGCGGTCTCGAGCAGCAGCTCGGTGACGACCGGGTGCAGGTTGGAGCCGCGCTCGATCACCGGGCCCGACCCGAAGTGGTGCTTGCCGATCTCCGACTCATCGATGCCCGGCGCGTCCGTCGCGTGCGTGACGTCGACGACGACCGCCAGCGCGGGAGCCAGCGAATGGGCGGTCGTGTGCGCGCCGCCGAAAGTCGTCTCCTCCTGCACCGCGGCCACGGCGACGACGTCGCCGGCGGCGCCACCGGCTTCTGCGACGAGCCGCGCGGCCTCGAGCGCCACGAAGCACCCGAGCCGGTTGTCCATCGAGCGCGAGACGACGCGCCCGTTGGGCAGCTCCATCGGCTCGCCGGCGATGACCCCGACATCGCCGACGCGGACCAGCGTGCGCGCCTCGTCGCCGTCCGCGGCGCCGATGTCGATGTGCAGCTCCTTGAGCTCCGGCACCTTCTTGCGGTCGTCCGGCTTGAGCAGGTGGATCGGCTTCTTGCCGAGCACGCCTGCGACCGGACCCCGCTTCGTCGCCAGCTCGATCCGCTGGCCGATCAGGATCTGCGGGTCCCAGCCGCCGACGCCCGCGAAGCGCAGGAAGCCAGAGTCCTCGATGTGGGTGACGATCACGCCGATCTCGTCGATGTGGCCGATGATCGCGAGCGCCGGCCCGTCGCCGGTTCCCGCGACCCGGGCGACGGTGCTGCCCATCACGTCGCCGTGGACGTCGTCGGTGAACGCGCGCGCGGCCTCACGGAACGCCGCCGCGGGGGTGCTCTCGTAGCCGGAGGGCCCGTGGGCGGTCAGCAGCGAGTGAAGGACGGGCGAGATCGGCATAGGCGCGGACCCTAACGCCCCGCCCGGGGCGAACGATCCGCGACGACGGCCGGACGCCTGCCGAGCGCCCGTCGCGCACCGCCGCGGAGCGCTCCAAGCCGATTGAGCACTTTCCCAATCCGGATTCAGCTATTTTGATCCGAAAGGACGTCCCCGATCCCGCCAGGAGCACAGCAATGAGTGACGAGCCCCAGTTCCACGCCGAGACCATCGCGCTGCACGGCGGCCAGGTTCCGGACCCTGCGACCAACGCGCGCGCCGTCCCGATCTACCAGACGACCTCGTACGTCTTCGACGACACGCAGCACGCCGCCGACCTCTTCGCGCTGAAGGTGCCGGGGAACATCTACACGCGCATCATGAACCCGACGCAGGCCGTGCTCGAGCAGCGCCTCGCGGACCTCGAGGGCGGCATCGCCTCCGTCGTCACCGCCTCCGGCCAGTCCGCGGTCACCTACTCGGTGCTCAACCTCGCGCGCGCCGGCGACAACATCATCTCCACGAGCCAGCTCTACGGCGGGACCTACAACCTCTTCGCCCACACGCTGCCCCAGTACGGCATCGAGGTGCGCTGGGTCGACGCCGATGAGCCCGGCGCAGTCGCCGGCCTCGTCGACGAGAAGACGCGCCTCGTGTTCGCCGAGACGATCGGCAACCCGCGCCTGAACGTCGTCGACATCCCGGCGTGGGCCGACGCCGCGCACGCCGCGGGCCTGCCGCTGATCCTCGACAACACCGTTCCGACCCCGGTCGGCACGCGCGCGTTCGACCTGGGCGCCGACATCGTCGTGCACTCGCTGACGAAGTTCCTCGGCGGCCACGGGACGTCGATCGGCGGCGCCGTCGTCGACAGCGGGAAGTTCGACTGGGTCGCCCACGCGGATCGCTACCCGGGCCTCACGCAGCCCGACCCGAGCTACCACGGCGTCGTCTGGAGCGACGCGCTGGAGGCGGCCGCGTACATCGGGCGTGTCCGCACCGTGCTGCTGCGCAACACCGGCGCGGCGATCTCGCCGTTCAACGCGTTCCTGATCCTGCAGGGCGTGGAGACGCTGCCGCTGCGCATGGAGCGCCACAACGCGAACGCGTTCGCGGTCGCGCGCCACCTCGAGCACCACCCGGACGTCGAGTGGGTCTCCTACCCGGGCCTTGACTCCAGCCCCTACAGGGAGGTCGCCGACCGCGTGCTGACCGGCGGTTACGGCGCGCTGGTCACGTTCGGCGTCAAGGGCGGCCTCGAGGCCGGCAAGACGTTCATCGAGAGCCTGCAGCTCTTCAGCCACCTGGCGAACATCGGGGACGCGAAGTCGCTGGCGATCCACAACGCGTCGACGACGCACTCCCAGCTCAACGACGAGGAGCTGGCCGCGGCGGGCGTCACGCAGGAGACCGTGCGCCTTTCGGTCGGCATCGAGCACATCGACGACCTCCTGGCCGACCTCGACCAGGCGCTCGCCGCGACGCAGCAGGCGGCGACGACCGCATGACCACGGGCGGCCCGGGCCTGGGCCGCGTCGAGACGCAGCGGGTCGTCCTGTTCACACAGGACGACCCGCTCGTCCTCGAGTCCGGCCGGACGATCGGGCCCGTCGAGGTCGCCTTCGAGACGTACGGGGAGCTGGCGGCAGATGGCGGCAACGCCGTGTTCGTCTGCCACGCGCTGACCGGCGACGCGCACGCCGCCGGTCATCACGGAGATCCCGCGCAGCGCGGCTGGTGGGACAACCTGATCGGCCCGGGGCGAGCGCTGGACACCGGCGAGCTGTTCGTGATCTGCCCCAACCTCCTTGGGGGCTGCACCGGCACGACGGGGCCCTCGTCGCCCGATCCGGCGGTCGGCGACGATGGGCGCGCCTACGGGCTGCGCTTCCCGCAGTTCACGATCCGCGACCTCGTCACGGTTCACCGCGCGCTGCTCGCCCACCTGAGCGTCGAGCGGCTGCACGGCGCGATCGGCGGCTCGCTCGGCGGCATGCAGGTGCTCCAGTGGGCGCTCGACGCGCCAGAGCAGATCGAGCGCGCGGTGCTCGTCTGCGCGAGCGCGCGGCTCACCGCGCAGAACATCGGCTTCACGGCGGTGGCGCGCACGGCGATCATGCGCGACCCGGACTTCCAGGACGGCGACTACGTCGGCACCGGCCGCGGCCCCGTGCATGGGATGGCGATCGCGCGGATGATGGCCCACCTCACGTACGTCTCGACCGAGTCGCTGCGGCTGAAGTTCGACCGCGAGCGCCGCCGCGGCCACGACACCCGCCAGACCTTCGACATCGACTTCGAGGTCGAGAGCTACCTCGACCACCAGGGCCGCACCTTCCTCAACCGCTTCGACGCGCTGAGCTACCTGTACCTGACGCGCCCCATGGACTACTTCGAGCCGTTCGCCGAGCCGGGGATCGACCTGGCGCGCGTGGTGGCGGCGGCGACGCGGTTCCTGCTCCTGTCCTTCGACACCGACTGGCGCTTCGGCAGCGAGCACTCTGCGTACATCCATGAGCAGTTGCGCGCGGGCGGCGTCGACGCCGGGCACACCGAGATCACCTCACCGTGGGGGCACGACTCGTTCCTGCTCGACGTGCCGGAGTACCACGCGGCGGTCGCGCAGTTCCTCGCCATCTGAACAGGCGGTCGCGAGCGTCAGAACGTCAGCACCGTCCGGATCCCATCCTGATGGTGCATCAGATCGAAGGCCTCATTGACCTGCTCCAGCGGCAGGTGATGCGAGATGAACTTCTCGAGCGGCAGCTTCCCGTCGAGGTAGAGCTGGGCGAGCTCGGGCACGTTGTCGCGCCCGCGCGCGCCGCCGAACGACGCCCCGGCCACGCGCCGCCCGGTGATGAGGTAGCGGGGGATGATGTCGAGCGTCTCGCCGCGCCCCGCGACGCCGGCGATCACGCACTGACCCCACCCCATGCGCGCCGCCTCGACCGCCTGGCGCATCACGGCGACGAGCCCGGTCGCCTCGAAGGTGTAGTCCGAGCCGAAGCCCGCGGTCATCTCGAGGATCTCGTCGACGACACCGTCGCCCCCGGCGAGCTCGTCGGTCGCGCCGAGGTCGAGCGCCTCGCGGCGGCGGTCCTCGCTCGGGTCGACGATGATGATCCGCTCCGCGCCGGCGAGCTTGGCGCCCGCGACCGCGCCGAGGCCGACGAGGCCGGCGCCGAAGACGACGACCGTCGAGCCGGGCTCGACCTTCGCGATGTAGAGCGCCGCGCCGATGCCCGTCGTGGCCCCGCAGGCCAGCGTGCAGAGGATGTCCAGCCCGGCCTCCGAGGGCACCTTCGCCAGCGCGATCTCCGGCATCACCGTCGCCTCGGCGAAGGTGCTCGTTCCCATGAAGTGGCGGATGCGCTCATCGCCGCGGTGCAGTCGCGTGGTGCCATCGGGCAGGTAGCCCAGGCCCTGCTGCTCGCGGATCGCCAGGCAGATGTTCGTCTTGCCCGACGTGCAGTGGATGCACTCGCGGCACTGCGGCGAGAACAGGGTCAGCACGTGGTCTCCGGGCTTCAGCGAGGTGACGTCCTCACCGATCGCCTCGACCACTCCGGCGCCCTCGTGGCCGAGCACCGTCGGCGCGTAGCCGCTGGGATCGACGCCGCTGGCCGTGTACATGTCCGTGTGGCAGACGCCACAGGCCTGGACGCGGACGAGCACCTCGCCCGCCTTCGGCCCGTCGAGCCCGACCTCCTGGACGACGAGCGGCTTTCCGAATTCCTCGAGGACTGCGGCGCGGATCTGCATGGGGCTCGACGCTATCGCAGCCGCGTAGTCTCCCGCCGGTGAACGAGCCGCCCGCGATCGCGATCCGTGGCCTGCGCGTCGTTCGCGGCGGGCGCACGGTGCTGCCCGGCGTCGACCTCGAGGTCCCGGCGGGGAGCGTCAGCGGCCTGATCGGCCCCAGCGGCAGCGGCAAGTCGACGCTGATGCGCGCGATCGTCGGCGTCCAGATCGTCGCCGGCGGCACGGTCACGGTGCTCGGCGCCCCTGCGGGCACCGCGTCGCTGCGCAGCCGGGTCGCCTACGTCACGCAGCTCGGGTCGGTGTACGACGACCTCAGCGCGACCGAGAACGTGCGCTACCTCGCCCGCATCCTCGGTCGCGGCGACGCGGAGGTGCACCGGGCCCTCGATCTGGTCGGGCTGAGCGGGGACACCGAGCGCCCGGTCGGGTCGCTGTCGGACGGTCAGCGCCACCGGGTCTCGCTCGCGGGAGCGCTGCTCGGGGAGCCCGAGCTGCTCGTGCTCGACGAGCCGACCGTCGGGCTGGACCCGATGCTGCGCCGCGACCTGTGGGCGCTCTTCGATCGCCTGCGCGACGGCGGCGCGACGCTGCTGATCTCGACGCACGTCCTGGACGAGGCCGCCCGCTGCGACGAGATCGTCCTCATGCGCGAAGGGCGGCTGCTCGCGACGACGACCGCCGACGGCCTGCGGCGCGACACCGGCACGAGCGATCTCGACGAGGCCTTCGTGCGCCTGATCGAGCGCCGGTCGTGAGCCGCCGGGCGACGGCCGCCACGGCGCGGCGCCTGCTCGACCAGCTGCGCCGCGACCCGCGCACGCTGGCGCTGATCATCGTCGTCCCGCTCGTGCTGCTCGGGCTGCTGAGGCTCCTCTTCCAGGACAACGAGCCGGAGTTCCAGCACATCTGCCCGCCGCTGCTCGGGATCTTCCCGCTCGTCGTGATGTTCCTCGTGACCTCGGTGACGATGCTGCGCGAGCGCACGAGCGGCACGCTCGAGCGGCTGATGACGATGCCGCTGAGCCGCGCCGACCTCGTCGCCGGCTACGCGCTCGCGTTCGCGCTGCTGGCGGGGGTGCAGGGCATCGTCGCGTCCGGCTTCGCGATCCTCGTGCTCGGGCTCGACGTGCAGGGCTCGACGATCGCGCTGATCGCCGTGGCCGTGCTGAATGCCGAGCTGGGCATGGCCTGCGGCCTCGGCCTCAGCTCGCTGGCGACGACCGAGTTCCAGGCCGTGCAGTTCATGCCCGCCTTCATCCTGCCCCAGATCCTGCTGTGCGGACTGCTCGTGCCGCGCGACCAGATGGCCGCCGGGCTGGAGGCGATCTCGGCCGTGCTGCCGATGACCTACGCCTATGAGGCGCTCGCCGACATCGCCTCCGCCGACGGATCGGCGGCCGCGGTCGCGGCCGCCGTCACGTTCGGCTTCTGCGTGCTCGCGCTGGTCCTCGGGGCGCTGACGCTCAGGCGCCGGACTGCCTGACCAGCTGGCGCAGCACGTACGGCAGGATCCCGCCGTGGCGGAAGTAGTCCGCCTCTTTCGGGGTGTCGATCCGCACGACGGCCGTGAACTCGATGTTGCCGGCGTTGACCGTGACGTGGCGCGGCAGCTCGCCGGCGTTGAGCGGGCCGGCGAACCCGGTGATCGAGAAGACCTCCTGCCCGGACAGCCCGAGCGACTTCGCCGTCTGCCCCTCCGGGAACTGCAGCGGCAGGACGCCCATGCCGACGAGGTTCGAGCGGTGGATGCGCTCGAAGCTCTCGGCGATCACCGCGCGCACGCCGAGCAGGCGCGTGCCCTTCGCGGCCCAGTCGCGCGAGGAGCCCGAGCCGTATTCCCTGCCGCCCAGGACGACCAGCGCTGTCTCCTCGCGCTCATAGCGCTCGGCGGCCTCGAAGATCGACAGCTCGTCGCCGCTGGGCAGGTGGCGCGTCACGCCGCCCTCCGTTCCAGGCGCAAGCAGGTTGCGCAGGCGGATGTTCGCGAACGTGCCGCGCACCATCACCTGGTGGTTGCCGCGCCGCGCGCCGTAGGAGTTGAAGTCCGCAGGGGCGACACCGCGCTCCTGCAGATAGGCCCCGGCCGGGCCGTCGCGCTTGATCGCGCCCGCCGGCGAGATGTGGTCGGTCGTGACGCTGTCGCCGAGCCTGGCGAGCACACGTGCGCCGAGGATGTCGCGCACCGGCGCGGGCTCGGCCGGCATCCCGTCGAAGTACGGCGGGCGCTGCACGTAGGTCGACTCGTCGCTCCAGGCGTAGCGGTCGCCGGTCGGCACGTCCAGCGCGTTCCAGTTGACGTCGCCGTCGAAGACCTGGGCGTAGCTCTTGCGGAACATGTCCGACTGCACGGCCTCCTCGACGGTGTGCGCGATCTCCTGGCTCGAGGGCCAGATGTCGCGCAGGTACACGTCCTGCCCGTCGGAGTCCTGGCCGAGCGGGTCGATCAGCATGTCGATGTCCATCGTGCCCGCGAGCGCATAGGCGACCACCAGCGGGGGCGAGGCCAGGTAGTTCATCTTCACGTCGGGGTTGATGCGCCCCTCGAAGTTGCGGTTGCCCGAGAGCACCGAGCAGACCGCGAGGTCGGCCTCGGCGACCGCCGCCGAGATCTCCTCGGGCAGCGGCCCGGAGTTGCCGATGCACGTCGTGCAGCCGTACCCGACGAGGTTGAAGCCGAGCGCGTCGAGGTCGCCCTGCAGGTCGGCGCGCAGCAGGTAGTCGGTGACGACCTTCGACCCGGGCGCCAGCGAGGTCTTGACCCACGGCTTGGTGCTCAGCCCGCGAGCGACGGCGTTGCGGGCGAGCAGGCCGGAGGCCAGCATGACCGACGGGTTCGACGTGTTCGTGCAGCTGGTGATCGCGGCGATCACGACGTGCCCGTGCTCGAGCGTCGTCCGCGTGCCGTCGGCGAGCGTGACGTCGACGCGCGGGCGCGTCGTGCGCTCGGCCACGACGGCGGGCTGCGCCGGCGAGCCGGCGTGCTCGTGCGCGCCGGGCTCCATCGCCGCGGGCGGGTCACTCGCGGGGAAGGACTCGGCGACGCCCTCGTCGGTGAAGTCGCAGTCCGGCGCGTAGCCCTTCAGCTCGCGGCGGAACGCCTCCTGGGACTCGGTCAGCGCGACGCGGTCCTGCGGGCGGCGCGGCCCCGCGATCGAGGGGACGACGCTGCCGAGGTCGAGCGTCACGGTGTCGCTGAACGTCGGCTGCTCGCTGTCTTCGTCGTGCCAGAGGCCCTGCTCCTTGGCGTAGGCCTCAACCAGCGCGACGAGCTCGGCCGGCCGGCCGGTGAACTCCAGGTACCGCAGCGTCTCGGCGTCGATCGGGAAGATCGCGCACGTCGAGCCGAACTCCGGGCTCATGTTCCCGAGCGTCGCGCGGTCGGCCAGCGGCAGGCGCGAGACGCCCGGGCCGTGGAACTCGACGAACTTCCCGACGACACCGCGGGCGCGCAGCAGCTCGGTGACGGTCAGCACGAGGTCGGTCGCCGTCGCGCCCTCCGGCAGCTCGCCGTCGAGCCGCACGCCGATGACCTGCGGGATCAGCATCGACATCGGCTGGCCGAGCATCGCCGCCTCGGCCTCGATGCCGCCGACGCCCCAGCCGAGCAGGCCCAGGCCGTTGACCATCGTCGTGTGCGAGTCGGTGCCGACGAGCGTGTCGGGGTACGCCTGGGCGGTCCTGTCGTTGACGAAGACCACGCGCGAGAGGTACTCGAGGTTGACCTGGTGGACGATGCCGGTGTCCGGCGGAACGACCTTGAAGGTGTCGAACGCGTCCTGGCCCCAGCGCAGGAACTGGTAGCGCTCCTCGTTGCGCTCGAACTCGCGCTGGGCGTTGTGTGCGAACGCGCCGGCCGTGCCGAACTCGTCGACCTGGACCGAGTGGTCGATCACGAGCTCCGCAGGAACGAGCGGCTCGATCTTCGCCGGGTCGCCGCCCAGCTGTGCCATCGCATCGCGCATCGCGGCGAGGTCGACGACCGCGGGCACGCCGGTGAAGTCCTGCATCACGACGCGCGCCGGCGTGAAGGCGATCTCGAGGCTCGGATCGGCCTTCGCGTCCCAGCTCGCGAGCGCGATCACGTCGTCGGCTGTGACCGCGCCGTTGCCCTCGGTGCGCAGCAGGTTCTCGAGCAGGATCTTCAGCGAGAACGGCAGGCGCGCGACGTCGTATTTCTCCTGCAGGGCGTCGAGCCGGAAGATCTCCAGCTCGCGGCCCCCCACGCGCAGCGTGCTCTTGGCGTCGAAGCTGTTGGCGGACATGTCGGAACTCCTCGGGTTCTGTCAGGTGGCGTCGGCGGGCAGCAGCACGAAGGGCTCCCCGGACGCGTCGGTCAGCGTGCGAAAGTCGCGATGGTCGAACGTCGCGATCCGGTTGGTGCGAAGGCGGTTGGCGAGTGCGACGAGCGACGCGTCGGTCAGCCCGACGTCCGGGCGCCGGCGGGCGATCGCGACGCTCTCGGTGAGGGCGTCGGCCCACCAGCGCACGACGTACGACCCGCGGTCGAGGTCGTCGTAGAGGATCTGGCGCGGCTGCTCGCCGAAGCGCCCGATGTGGTGGTCGAGCTCGGCCAGCGCCAGGGGTGTCGTGACGAGCTCGTCGTCGATGTCGGTGAGCCAGGCCACCGCGTCGCGGTGCAGGTCGTCGTCGGCGTCGTAGAGCGCGAGCACGAGCGACGTGTCAACGACGATCGTCACGCACCGAACCCGGTGTCGGCCAGGTACTCCTCGTCACGCGCGGCGAGGTCGCCGAGGCCGCTGTAGATGACGCCGATGCTGGGCTTGGGACGGGCCGGCCGCATCACGACGCCCTTGAGCGAGCGGCGGATGAACTCCGCCTTGGTGACGCCCTCCTCGGCGGCTCGGAGCGCGAGCGCCCGGTCGAGATCGTCCTCCAGGTAGATGCTCGTCTTCTTCACGAACGTAGGGTATCACCCTACGCTGACGCTGCGCAAGCCGTCAGGCCTTCCCGTCGTTCACGGCGGCGACCGCACGTTCGAGCTCACCCGGTCGAGAACGCGCCCTCGAAGCGGGTGCGGACGATGCCGTGGCGGTCGATCACGAACGTCCACGGCTCCGACGCCAGCCGGTAGGCGGCCACCTGCGGCCGCACGCCCTTGCTGATCTGGTTGTCCTGTAGATCTCATTGTGGATGAAGGCGACGTTGCCGCCCGTCTCGACGGCGACCTGGTCGACGACGTCGACGACCGGCCCGCAGACGCGGCTCGCGCACAGCTGCGGCGTCGCCATCGTCAGCACGACCGGCTTCCTGCCCAGCACGTCGTACAGATCGGTCTTCAGCAGATCGGTCGCCGCCGGCACGCGGGTGTCGATCGACGGGCGTTCCCGCCGGCGCTCTCCAGCGTCGGCGTGTGCACGCGGATCGCCTTGTCGCCGACGCCCGGCGGCTGGGTGCGCGGGTCACCGCCGACGTTGACGCTGTAGGGCGTCGTCTGACGTCTTCCCGCCGATCGCGCGAGGCCCGCTGACGACGTGCTGGCCCTTGCCGCGAACTTCACGTCGGCGACGTAGACCTGCCGGGCGGCGGCCGAATCCCTGGCGCTCGTCTGGCTGCGGAAGGCCGGGCGCACCCGAGCGACTCGATCCGTGCCGGGAACGGCCCGCGCAGCCCGGTGCCGTCGGGCTTGGAGGTGTACAGCGCGGGCGCCGCTGTGGTGACGAAGTTGCGGGCCTCGTCGAACAGCGCGAAGCCGAAGCGGTTCGTCCCGGGCTGGAGGATCGAGACGCTCGGCGCCAGGATCGGACCCTCGGGGTACTTCGCCTTCAGCTGGCCGAGCGTCGTCCGCTCGCAGCCGGGAAGGCGGCTGCGGGCGCCGCGGGCTTCGGAGCGCTCGGGAGGCGTCGTCGACGACCCGCCCGAGCCGCAGCCGGCGAGGAGCGCCGCCGTGGCGACCGCGGCGAGCATCGGAGCGGCGCAGGACCCGGGCAGGCGGAGCATGCGCGGAAGACTAGGGACCGGTCCTCCGGCGCCGCGCCGATTCCGCGCCGTGGCCTCAGGGCAGGGAGGGCTCGGCCGGTCCGCCGGCCGCGCCGGCGCCTCGCCGCCGAGCGTCGGCGAGCGCAGCAGCCGCCAGGTGGTGACGATCGCCAGCAGCGTCAGGATGATCGCGCTCATCACGCACCACTGGCAGATCGCGTGGATCGAGAACAGCTCGCGGTAGGTCAGGTAGGCGCTGTACATGAAGCCGAACAGGCTCAGCGCGGCGCTCGTGATGCGGCCGGTGTCACCGCGGAGGAACAGCAGCGAGCCGAGAATCAGCACATACCCGATCAGCCCGATCAGGGCGACCGGCACGCCGCGCACCTTCGACCACTCGCTCGTCTGCACCTTGATGCAGCCGTGCGCGATGCTGCACACCGGGTTGATCCCGGCGTAGTGGATGTACGTGAGATACGTGCCGATGCCGACGCCTATCACGGCGAGCACGATCGCCGTGATCCTGAGCCTGCGATCCAGCATGGCCCGGCGGCCCGACCTCAGTTGCCCTTCAGGAACGTGTCGAACGCGGCCTTGAACCCGGCTTCGCTGCTCGTGTCGATCTCGAGCTTCTGGTACGGGCCGCCGGTCTTGCCGATCACGAAGGACGGCGTGCTGACGACGCCGTACTTCTGGGCGCCCGCCTGCGCGGCCTGCCCCTGCGCCTTCGAGGCCTGCGTCGCGCGGTAGGCGTTCGCCTTGGCCTTGTCGACGCCGGCCCCGTCGTAGATCTTGTTGATGAAGGCGTCGGTGACGTAGCCCGAGTTCTCCTGGCCCGAGTTGAAGTACCAGAGGTCTGCGAAGTTGAACTGCCGGTTCTGCTGGCCGGCGCCGGCGGCGGCGCGCGCGGCCTTCTCGGAGTCGGGCCCGATGAACGTCAGCGGCATCTGGATCAGCTTGACCTTCCCGGTGCGCACGTAGTCGTTGATGACCTGCGGGTAGGTCGTGAGCGTGAACTCCTTGCAGAACGGGCACTGGTAGTCGATGTACTCGTACATCGTGACCGGCGCGTTGGCCTTCCCGAGCACGTTGCCGCTCTGCGGGATGCCGTCGAGCAGCGCCTTGGTCTCCGAGGTCCCCGCGAGCGGCGCGCCGGCCGGCGTGGCCGAATTGCTGCTCCCGCCCGAGCCGGCGATGATCACGATCGCGGCGGCGACGAGCGCCAGCGCGACGACGCTGGCGATGATGATGTTGCGTCGCTTCGCGGGATCCTGCTTCGCTGTGGCGGGCTTCTTGGCGGATTTCGAGCTCATGGTCGCGTCATTCTGGCAGGGGACCGCGACTCCTCGCGCCGCCGTCCGAGCGGGCGCGATCACTCGGCGGACATCCGGCGGGCGGCGATCCGCGTATCCACTGCCATGGAGAGCGTCTGGGACTACCCGCGCCCGCCGCGTCTCGAGCCCTGCGCGCGGCGCGTGCGCGTGGAGCTCGGCGGCGTCGTGGTCGCCGACTCGACCAGCGCGATGCGCGTGCTCGAGACGAGCCATCCGCCCGCGATCTACGTGCCGCCACGAGACGTCCTGGAGGGGAGCCTGCGCCCCTCCGCCCAGCACCGCACGTTCTGCGAGTGGAAGGGCGACGCACGCTACTTCGACGTGACGGCCGGCGGTCGCACGGCCGAGGCGGCGGCGTGGGCCTACCCCGACCCGGTTCCCGCCTTCGCCGCCCTGCGCGACCACGTCTCCTTCTACCCGGGGCGCATGGACGCGTGCTACCTGGACGACGAGCGCGTCCGCTCGCAGGCAGGCGGCTTCTACGGCGGCTGGATCACTGCCGACATCCGCGGGCCCTTCAAGGGCGCCGCCGGCACCCGCGGCTGGTAGGCCTACGGCGCGGCGTCGTAGGCGCGCAGCGTGCCCGAGCGCTATCCGCGCGCATGCTCCGACCGAGGCCCAGTCGACGTGCTCGGGAACATCGCTGGGGTGGTGGTAGTGGGGGTAGTACCCCGGGCCGATCGACAGCAGCGAGACGGCGGGCAGGCCCGTGTGGAGCGCGAGCAGCGGGTCGGTCCAGGCGCCGATCCGCCAGCGCTCCGGGGCGGGCTCACCGGCCAGCGCCGCGCCGGCGTCGACGCGTGCGAGGTCCTGTGGCTGGTAGCGGTGCGTGAGGACCGCCCCCTCGGCGCCCGCGAGGATCGGCGTGCCGCTGCCGAGCGTGTCGAGCCCGACCACGAGCGTGGTGGCAGGGTCGAGCTCTGCGGCGTGCGCGCGCAGGAAGGCGTTGAAGCCGCCCATCCCGGACTCCTCCCCGCCGACGAGCGCCACGATCAGGTCGGTGTGCTCGAGCGGCGCCGCGGCGACCAGGCGCGCAAGCTCGAGCGCGGCGGCGACGCCCGTGGCGTTGTCGTTCGCGCCGGGGACGGTCGGCGAGCGCGCGATGTCGAGGTTGAGCGCCACCGCCGCGCCGCAGGCGAGCGCGGCGAACCCCGCCGGCACGCGTCGCACGGGCGCGGTGCGCGGGAGCACGCCGGCCGCCGCTGCGGCGAGCAGCCCGGCGGCCTGGAGGCCCATGACGGGCTCCACCCGGCGCGTCCGCACATGGCGCGCCGCGCCCGCCCGCACCACGGCGGGGCTCCAGACCAGGCCTGTCCGCGCCGCGTCCAGGTGGGCGACGAGCACCACCGTCGCGCGGCGCTGCGCCGCCGCGGGTACGCGGCCGACCGCGTTGGCTCCGCGACCGCCGCCGATCACGCGCCGGCGCCAGGGGCTGCGCCCGCTCGCATCGCGCTCCAGCGACACCGCCGTCGCGAGCGCCAGCAGCGCGCCGCGCAGGCCGCCGACGCGCAGCGCCACAAGCCCCGCGAGCCCGTGCGCGGCGAAGCTCCAGCTGTTCGTGGCGCGGCCGCGGTACTCCTCGGTGCACGCCTCGCGGGCGCCGTTCCCGGCGAGCCGCTCGCTTGCCCACTGCGCCGCGGCGCGCTCCCCGGCGCCGGCCGAATCCCGCACGCGGCCGGCCAGCGCGACGACGTCGGCGCGGATCGCGTCGAGGTCGGGCGCCTCGCTCACGCGCCGGCGTAGGCCGGCGGCGCGGTGAAGCCGCCGGCGACCTCGGCCAGCGCCCGCGCGAACGCGATCGGCGTGCGGTCCTCCAGGTAGGGCCCGATGATCTGGACGCCGACCGGCAGCCCGTCCGGCGTGGGGCCCGCCGGGGCGGACGTCGCGGGCAGCAACGCGGCGGTGGCCGGCGCGATCCAGCTGAACAGGTCCAGGTAGGAGCGCTCCTCGCCGTTGATCGCGACCGTGCGCAGCGGCATCGGGTCGCTGTGATCGTGCGGGATCGCCGGCACGGGCGTCACCGGGGCGAGCAGCACGTCGAAGCGCTCGAAGAAGTCGCTCCACGCGGCGCGCTGCTGCTGGCGCCATTCGTTCATGAACATCCGGTCACGCGCGCTGACGGTCAGGACGCGCGCATAGCTGACCATCGGGTCCTCGTCCTGCGGATCCGACGCGGCGACCAGCTCGACGAGCCGCTCGTAGACCTCGGGCGGGAGGCCCGCGCCGATCACCGAGCCCAGCAGCGGCAGGTAGACGCTGACGGCGTCGTCGAGCGACAGCGCGGGGCGGGCCTCGCTGTCGACCTGCACGCCCGCCGCACGCAGCGTCTCGACCAGCGCCTCGTGGCGCTCGTGGACGGCGTCGTCGACGCGGCAGGAGGCGTCGTCGAGCCAGGCGGCCACGCGGAACTCGCGCAGCGCCGTCGCACGTGGGGCGGGCAGCGCAAGGGTCCAGGCGCGATCGTCCCAGCGATCCGGTCCGGCGACGACGCCGAGCCCCAGGTCGAGGTCCTCGGCGCTGCGCGCGAGCGGGCCCCCCACATTGAGATCCACGACACCGAGCGACCCCGGGGGGCCGGGGATGTGCCCGCGCTGGGGGACCACGCCCCACGAGGGCTTGTGGCCGTACACGCCGCAGTAGCTGGCGGGGGTGCGGATCGAACCGCCGATGTCGCTGCCCAGCTCGAGCGGCGTGAGCCCGGTCGCGAGCGCGGCGCAGGCGCCGCCGCTGGAGCCACCGGATGTGCGCCCCGGGTCCCAGGGGTTGTTCGTCGTCCCGTAGACGTCGTTGTAGGACTGGATGTCCATCGCCATCATCGGCGTGTTCGTCTTGCCGAAGATCACCGCCCCCGCTGCCCGCAGGCGCGCGACTGCCGGAGCGTCGGCCGCGGGCACGTGCTCGGCGAGGGCGGGCGCGCCGCAGGCCGTGACGAGCCCTTCGGTCTCCCACGAGTCCTTGATCGTCATCGGCAGGCCGTGCAGCGGGCCGACGGACGCCCCCCGCGCGCGCTTCGCGTCGGCGTCCGCGGCGGCGCTGCGAGCCCGGTCCTCGTCGAACGCCACGACCGCGTTGATCTGCGGGTTGACCTCCGCGACGCGGGCCAGCGTCGCGTCGAGCGCCTCGACGGCGCTCAGCTCACCGGCGCGGATCGCCGCGGTCAGGCTCGTGGCGGTGATGAAGGGGTCCATGGCGCGACCCTATCGAGCGCGCCGCGCCGCTCCTAGAAGCGCCGCAGCGCGTTCTTCTGGAGGTGGAAGCCGTGGCGGTCGAGGTTGTGGCAGGTGAGTCCCGTCGTCGCCATCGAGCAGCGGATCCCAGGGCGCTTCCACACGTCGCCGTAGTGCAGTACGCGATCGGGCACGTTGTAGCCGGGGTAGTCGCTGCGCTGTCCGGCGCGGCTCCCGCCGTGCGGGCGCAGCTCGTAGTACGGGTCGAACTCGCCGATCCGCGGCAGATAGGGCGCCGTGCACTCGATCCCCGGACCGCCGTACTTCAGCGCGAAGCAGGAGATGAGCTTCGAGGGCGACTCGATGCGCTTCCAGGTGACGACGCTGGCGCTCGCGGGGCCGGCCGCCGGCAGGCCGGCGAGCAGGACTGCGGCGAGGATCAGTGCTGTGCGGCGCAGGGGGGTCACGCCGCGAGCCTATCCGTCGTGCCGCGGCTCCGGCAGGCAGCGCCCGCCGGCGGGCGCTGCGTCGCCGGGCGTGCCGGCGAGCGTCATCACGCAGCCGCCGGCGGTGCGCCACCACCCGGGCGTCGGCGGGCTCGCCGGCCAGCGCACCTCCAGGCCCCGCCAGTCGCCGTCGGTGCGGGGAGTGAGTGTCACCACGGCGCCGCGCACGTCCAGGCGCAGGCCCTCGCGGCGGACCTTGGCGGCGGCCTCCTTCGCGGTCCAGAGGAGATTGGCCACGAGCTCGCGCGCCGGGCCGGCGGGCGCCGCCGCCACGAGCGCCCGCTCGGACGGCGCGAGCCACTCGCGCACGAACGCGTGGCTGCGGGGCTCGATCAGCTCGATGTCGCAGCCGAGCGCGCAGTCCGGCGGCCCGGCGAGCGCCAGCCCGCGGCCGGCGCGGTGGCTGAGCGACAGTGAGGCGCGCGCGCGGACCCCGTCGAGCCACACCTCGGGAGCGCCGTCGGCGGCGGACAGGATCTCGATCCGCGCCGCGGGCACGTCGAGCCACGCCGCCGCGGCCGCCTTGGCGCCCCAGCGCCCCAGGCGCCACGCGCTGCGGCGCTGCGGCCGTGCGAGCGCCTGCTGAAGCGCCCGCTCGCGCCTGCCCAGCCACGCGTCGCCGTCGGCCACGTCGGCCGTCGCGCACAGCACATGGACGGCGTCCCGCATCAGCCGCCGTGCTCGCCGAAGCGCGCGACGCCGCGCTCGATCGCGTCGATCAGGTAGGGCCGCAGTGCCTGCGGGTCGATGATGCCGCTGACGGAGCCGACCTCCACGGCGCGCTCGACGCTGTGGATCGCGTCGAAGCGGTCGGCGAGCTCTCCGAGCTTCTCGGAGCGCACCGCCGCCCACAGCCGCTCGCGCTCGGCGCGCAGGCGCTGGCGCTCGGCGCCCTCGGCGCCGGCGAGGGCCTCGTCGAGCGCTGCGATCCGCGGGTCGGCGCGCGCGGCGGTGTCGACGTCGCGGGCGAACACGACGGCGGCGGCGGGCGCGCCGCCGATCACCGAGGCGTGCGAGCCCTTCAGCGCCACCGCCTCGAGCTGGTGGTTGAGCCGCTGCGAGAAGACGACGAACGCCCCGCCGTGGTAGCGCGAGACGACGCAGAAGACGATCGGGCCGTCGAAGTTCACCACCGCGCGGCCGATCTCGGCGCCGAACTCGAGCTGCCACTCGCGCATCGACTCCGGTGAGCCGTCGAACCCCGACAGGTTCGCCAGCACGACGAGCGGCCGGCGGCCTCCGACGCTGTTGATCGCGCGGGCCATCTTCTTCGAGGAGCGCGGGAACAGCGTCCCGGAGGTCCAGCGCTCGGGCCCGTCCGCGGGGATCGCGCCGAAGCGCGTCAGCGGCCGCGACTCGAGCCCCAGCAGCGCGACGGGCCAGCCGCCCAGGTGGGCGTCCCAGACGACGGCGCTCTCGGCGCCGCGCATCGCCGCCCAGCGCTCCAGCGGCGGATGGTCGGCGTCGATCGCCGCGCGCATGACGCTGCGGATGTCGAACGGCTTCTTGCGCCCCGGGTTCGTCTCATCGCTGAAGATCGCGCCGACGGTGCGCAGGTCCGAGCCCGGCGCCTCGTGCGGGGCGACGCACACGTCACGGCCGGCCGGGTCGACCGTGCTCGCCCGGCGCGGGAAGCGCTCGCCCGGGGCCACGTAGGCGTGGTCGTAGTAGCGCAGCAGCGTGCGGCACGCGCCGTCGAGGTCCGGCGCCCAGTACTGCGCCTGGCCGTTGGGGCCCATGATCCGCTCGAAGCCCCCGATGCCGAAGTTGTCCTCGGCCGAGACGCCGCCCGAGTAGTCGAGCGCCTGCTTGCCGGTCAGCACCATCGCGCTCTCCGGCGTCATCACGAGGATCCCGCGCGTGTGCATGAGCATCGTCGCCTCGGCGTTCCAGTAGGGCTGGGCGCCGACGTTGATCCCCGTGACGACGACGTTCAGCTCGCCGCCGCGCTGCGTGAAGTCGATGATCCGCCGCAGGACGTCGGCGATCCAGTCCATGTTCTCCGTGCCGCTGTCCATCGCGATCTTCGCCCCGGCCGAGAGCGCGAACCACTCCAGCGGCACGCCGAGGCGCTCGGCCAGGTCCAGCGCAGCGTTGATCCGCATGCACTCCGGCTCGGCGAGTGAGCCGAGCGCGCGCGTCGGGTCGCCGAGCAGCACGACGCGCAGCATGCCCTCCGGGTAGCGCGCCGTGACGTTGCGCACGAGGCCGACCACGACGCTCGCCGTGTTCGTCGCGATCGGGCGCTCGACCGGCACGAGCGCGCCGCCCGCGTCGAGGTCGTGCTCCTCGAACGTGCCACCGAGCAGCTTGAGGACCTCGGCGGGGTGCGGAGTGCCGCGGCGGCGCGCCGCCACGACCCGGCGGGCGCCCTCGTCGAGCGGTTCGAGCGGGCGCGTCGGCGGGTCGTCGACCTCGACGATCACGCCCGCTCCGGCGGGCGCGAAGAAGCGCAGGACGCGGTCGCGCACCGTCCCGTCCTCCTCGCGCAACCGCCCGCGGACGAGCAGCATCTCGATCCCCAGGCCCTCGGCGGCCGGCGCCAGGCGTGTGAGCAGCCCGGTCATGTCCTCGGGCGCGAGCTCGATCACCGGCCACACGTTGAGCAGCACCCGATTCCAGTGCAGACGCCGGCCCGTCGCGCGGTGCGCCTGGTAGGCGCGCAGGCCCTCGAGCGCCTCGGTGTAGATGCGCTCGTACTCCGGCAGCGCGGTCAGCCTCCCGGCGTCGTCGCGCACCGCCGTCAGGTCGCGCACCTCGGCGACCGCGAACAGGCGCTCGTCCTTGGGGTTCGTGCGTGCGACGCCGTGGAAGACGTAGACGTCCTCGACGCTCGGCAGGCGCTCGAGCTCGAAGTTCGACAGGCGAGGGACCTGGAGGCGGTGGGCGATCATCGGGTGCATCCCGCGCAGCAGCACGTCCTCATGGAGCCCCTCAGGTCCGGGGCGGAAGGTGAACGTCTCGACCGCCCCGAGCCCCCGCCCGCGGGCCGGGACCGCGACGGCCACGACGATCCGGTGCACGGTCGGCGGCAGCCCCACCGTCCGCAACCGGGCGCAGATGTCGCCCGCCAGCGCCGCGCTGTCGGGCGGCTCGCCGTCCCAGCGCGCATAGAGGTCAGCGGAGATCTCGGCGCCGGCGGGCAGCGGGGCCGCCAGGCCGGCGAACTGCGCTGCGGCGGCCTCCAGGCCGGCGAGCTCGACGAACGCGGTCACCAGGTGACGCTCACGCCCGTCGAAGCGGTAGGTCGCCGGTGAGCATGCCGTCGCGGTCGCCGAAGCCCTGCAGCGAGGGCATGCGGTAGAAGCGGCGCGTCATCAGCTCGAGCAGCGCGCGCCGCTGCCGCGCGTCGGCCCGGGCGAGCCGCTCGCTGATCATCGTCACGAGCGGGTAGCGACAGCCCACGAGCGCATCCATGGCCCCGCCGCGCCGCGCCTCGCCGACGTCGCCGAGCAGCTCGTCGAGCCGCTGCGCGGCGTCGGCGTAGATCTGCTCGCGCGCCTCCTCGACCACCGGCTCGTCGAACAGGCGCCAGCGCGCCTCACGGGCGACGTCCGAGACGACGGGGTCGCGCCGCGCGGCCACCTGTACGACGCGATCGAGCGTCGCGCGCATGTCCGGTGGCGCGGCGCTCGGATCGCCCGCCAGGCAGCAGTCGAGCGCTGCGAGCGTGACGGCGCGCGCCGCGCCGGCGCGCTGCTCGGCGACGAACAGCCGGTAGGCGGCGTCCTCGAGCGCCTCCGTGCGCGCGAGGCTGTGGACCCCGTAGTTGGCCAGCGCACGCTCGAGCGCCGCCGCGAAGTGCGGCGGCAGGCCCTCGGTCTCGGGGTCGAGCGTGCGCAGCCAGGCGTGGAAATGCTCCTGCGGGCTGCGCTGCAGCGCGTCCTGGTCGGTCGGCTCGTGGCGCGGGCGGGTCAGCGCCTGCAGGTCGGCGTAGCACTCGAGCACGCGCTGCTGGGCAGCGGCCGCCTCGGCGCCCCCGCGCGCCTGCAGCTCGGCGATCGCGGTCGTGGCCTCCGCCTCAGCTACGTCGTAGCCCAGCAGCAGCCACAGGGCCGTGTCGACCGGCGCCCTGCCCAGGGCCGGGTTGCTCGTGAACGCGACGCGCCCGGCGCCGTCCTCACGCGCCGCCCGGCGGCCGAGGGGCTCGAGCTGCACGAGCGGCGCGCGGGCGCCGACCTGCACGTTCGGCGTCGCCAGGTGCGCCCGCACGCGCCCGGCGAACGGCGCGACGAGCGAGCTCTCCATCTTCATGCTCTCCACGACCGCCACGACGTCGCCCGCGCGCACCTCCTCGCCGACGGCGACCGGCAGCGACACGACGACCGCGGGAGCCTGGTTGCGCACGATCCCGCCGTCGTCGCGCCCGATGCGGTGCGTCGTTCCGTCGACCTCGACGAGCAGGTCGGGGTCGAGCGCCGAGGTGAGCGTGCGCACGGAGCGCCGGCCGATCGTCAGGCGCCGCTCGTGCGCGCCGCGGCGCTCGACCTCCACGTCGATCCGCGCCCCGTCGACGACGACTCTGTGGTACGACGGTGCCACCTGCGCCACGGCGAGCCGGTAGTCGTGGCCGTCGTGGCGCAGCTCGATCGTGCGCGACAGCGGCGCCTCGGCGGTCGGCTGGCCGCGGCGCGCGAACGCCGCGAATCGCCGCCGCTCGACGTCCGCCTGCTCGCCCGCCACCTCGATCGCCGCCTGCAGCAGCGCGATGTCGGCGCCCCGGCGGGGGGCGCCGCGCTCGCGCAGCGGCGCGCGGGCGACCGGCCCGCGCCGGACCGCGGCATGCGCGGTGAGGTCGAGCAGCAGCGAGAGGTTCGTGCCCGCGCCCTCGGCGACGATCAGCGTCTCGGCCAGCGCGCGGCGCAGACGTGCGAGCGCCTCGGCGCGCTCGGCTCCCCAGGCGGAGATCGTCGCGATCGCCGGGTCGCGCGCGTCGATCACGTCACCCTCGCCGACGTCCGTGTCGACGCACACGAACGGCCCGGTCGGCAGGCGCAGGAGCCCGATGCGCGCGCTTCCGGCGTGCAGCTCGGCGCGCAGCGAGGCCTGGATCGCGTGCCCGCGCGGCCGGACGCCCCCCGCCGCGCCCGCGGCGTGGCCGCGCGGCGTGAGCTGCATCCGGGCGGCGTCGACCCCCGTCGTCAGCTCGCTCACGACGTGCGTGGGAACGAGGTGCGGCTCGAACCGCACGAGCGCAGCGGGCTGCCCGCCGCCGGAACCGTTCGCGAACAGCACCGCCCCCGGGCCGACGTGGCCGCAGGCGACGGCGAGCTCGACGGCCGCTGCGCCGGCGCGTGCCACGTCGACGTCCCCGCGGACGGCGGCCACGGACTCCGCGAGCACCGCGCCGCCGGCGAGCTGCGCCGCTCCCAGCAGCCAGGCTCCGTCGGCGCCGTCGCCGACGACGTGGACCGCGACGGTGGGCGCAGGGACACCGGGCCCCTCTGCGACCGCCGGGCCGGCAGCTGCTGCACGCCGCCAGGCGTCGGCCGGCGACCCGAGCGTCGCGACGCCGAGCTGCGCACAGCTGTCGGCGAGCGCGGCGCCGTCGACGAGCAGCCCGGGCCCGATCCACACGGCATCGGCTTCGGCCGCCACGATCGCGGCCGCCGTGCCGGCATCATCGGCCGGGTCGATCTCGAGCGCCGCATCCGCCTCGCGTACGACGAGCGTGCCGCGCTCGCCCGGGCCATGGAGCGCAACGAGGTCGATCGGCTCGCCCCGCGCGGCGCCCTCCTCGCGGGCGGCGTGGACCATCCGCATCGCGATCTGGCCGCGACCGGCGATGGCGAGCCGGCGCAGCGCAACGCTCATGCGCCCATGGCCTCGCGGATCGGCGCGAGCTCCTCCGCACCGGGGCCGCCGGGCAACTCGATCGTCCGGTAGCCCTCGAGGCGCAGTACGACGCGGCCGCCGTCGTCGACGACGTCGGCGTCGCTGACCCCCTCGCCGCGCGGGGTCACGAGGGCCCAGCGCCCACCGGGCTCGGCGCCGTCGCGGTCGAACAGCAGGACGCGATCCACGTGCGTGGGGAGGCCCATGCGACCACAGGTTCCGAGCTCCCACATCCCCGCCGTCTGGAAGCACAGCTCGATCAGCCGCGGCTCGATCGTCAGCGGGCTCGCGCCCGTGTGATCGTCCGGCAGCGGGTCGGCCAGCCGGCCGACGACTTCTCCGTCGTGGAGCCAGGCGTGGTCGAGCACCTGGTAGGCCGGGCCGTGGAAGTAGACGCGATAGATCGCGTCGTGCGCGACGCTCCCACCGGGGCCGGGGTCGGCCGGGAGCGCGTGCTGCGGCGCCGCGGAGGCCTCACGCGCCAGGCGCGCGCGGCCGGTGAAGTGCACCGTCTCCTGCTCGCCCTGCCCGTGCAGCGCGCGGCGCCCGACGAGCCGGCAGTCGGCCACGAGCGTGCCGCCGGCGCCCGCGCGGGTCTGCGCGCGGAACTCCAGTGTGCGCGGCTGGTCGCGGTAGAACTTCAGCGGCGCGCGCATGTCCACGTCCTCCAGCGCGACGACGCGCCAGCCGGGGATCAGCGCCGCCGCCGTCTCGGCGAAACCCTCCATGCCCATCACGCCCGGCAGCACGGGGGTGCCGTCGATCCGGTGGTGGTCGAGGAACGGCTCGCGCAAGGGATCGAGATCGGTCTCGACGTGGGCGCCGTCGCCGACGGCGAACGCCGTCACGCGCGCCGTCATCGGCCCCCCGCCCCCGTTGGAGCCGAGCGCCGGGTCGAGGCCGCCGGTGGGATGGCGCTCCTCGAGCAGCACGCCGAGCGCACCGGCGACGACGACCTCGCCACCGTCGCCGGCGGCCGTCAGCTCGCGCCGGACGACCGGCACGCCGTGGTCGGGCGGCAGCATGTCGATCCCGGCGAGCGCCATCATCTTCGGGATCGAGCCGCGGCTCGCCATGCCGATGCCCGACCACGCGGTCCAGTCGATCGCGATGCCGCGCGTCGCGCCGTCGCGGCGCATCCGGCTGACGCTCTTGCAGAGCAGGTCGTTGGCCGCCGCGTAGTCGGTCTGGCCGCCGTTGCCGAACCGTCCCGCGATCGAGCTGAACACGACAGCGGTTCCCGGCTGGCGGTCGCCGAGTGCGTGCAGCAGGTGGAACCAGCCGTCGGCCTTGACGTCGAAGACGAGGTCGTACTCGGCCTGCGGCTTGTCGGGCAGGACGTGGCTGATCTCCAGCCCGGCGCAGTGCAGGAGCACGTCGAGGCCTGCGCCTTCGCCGAGCGTCGCCGCGACGGCCCCCGCGACCTGCGCGGCGTCGGTGAGGTCGCACTGGTGCCAGTGCGCCGCGCCGCCGGCCCCCTCGATGGCCGTGATGGCGTCGAGCGCGGCACGGCGACGCTCGATCCCGGTGAGCTCGCGCTCGACGAGCTTCGGTGTCGGCTTGCCGCCGGCGTCGCGCAGGCGCTGCGCGATCGCCGTCTTCAGGGCCTCGCGATCGAGGACGATCGCCTCGAGGTCGGGGTCGGCGCGATCCGGCGCGTCGACCAGGTCGAGCAGGTGGAAGGTGCCGCCCCCGGCCGCTGCCGCGAGGTCCGCCGTGATCGCCGACACGATGCTCCCCGCCGCGCCCGTCACGAGAAAGCGCGTCGCGGGCGTCAGCGCGCGCTGCGGATCGGCGTGTGCGTGAACCTCGCGCAGCGCGACGGTCCAGCGCAGGTCGTCGGCGTGGCCGACCTCGACGGCGCCGGGGTCGCGCAGCGTCTCCGCCAGGAGGATGTCGGCCAGCGCCGTGGTCTTGCGGCTGTCCGGGAAGTCCACGACCTTGACAAGCGCGTCCGCGCGCTCGCGCGCCAGTGCCTTCGTGAAGCCGCTGACCGCGCCGCCCATCACGGACGTCGCGCCGGCGTCGTAACCAAGGCGCCCGCCCAGGCGGGTGGCGCTGACGAGGAATGCCTCGGGCGGGAGCAGCCGCATGGTCGCGGCCAGGAGCTTCACGCGCCGGTGCAGGCCCGCGTGCCAGCCCGCGGGGTCGAGGCCGGAGAGCGGCCCCTCGTCGTCGAGCGCCGGGAGCCAGTGCACGCCGGCGATGGGACCGGCCGCGAGCCATGCCGCGACCTGGACCTCGACGTCAGCGTCGAGGTCCAGCGGGAGTACCTCGGCGCCGAGCTTCTCGAGGCGCTTGGCGAGCGCGGCGCCGACACCCAGAACGTCCGGCGCGAGGATCACGCGCGCGCCCTCGCCGAGGGTCACGCCGGTCGGCACGCAGCGCTCGAGCGCGGGCCGGACGACGGCCGTCGGGACGCGGCGCGGGAACGCCGGGTCGGGGTCGTCGTCGGCCGCGCCGTCGTCGGCCACCGCCGGCTGGGGCTCGGCGGCGGGCGCGGGCGAGCCGTCCCCCGCGGGAGCGCCGGTGTGCTCGCGCACGAACGCCGCGACATGGTTCAGCGTCGGATAGTCACGCAACTTCAGATCGTCATCACGCGCAATCCCCCACGCCTCACGAATCGTCGCGAACACCTCCGCCTGCTTGACCGTGTCGATCCCCAGATCCGCCTCCAGATCCAGATCCGGATCCAGCAGATCCACCGGATAGCCCGTCTCCTCCGCCACCACCCCCAACACGCTCTCCAACACCGCATCACCCACCGGCGCCGACGCAACCGGCTCCGGCGCAACCGCCGCCGCCACCGGCACCGCCTCGGGCGCAGCGGCCGGCGCGCCGGTGTGCTCGCGCACGAACGCCGCGACATGGTTCAGCGTCGGATAGTCACGCAACTTCAGATCGTCATCACGCGCAATCCCCCACGCCTCACGAATCGTCGCGAACACCTCCGCCTGCTTGACCGTGTCGATCCCCAGATCCGCCTCCAGATCCAGATCCGGATCCAGCAGATCCACCGGATAGCCCGTCTCCTCCGCCACCACCCCCAACACGCTCTCCAACACCGCATCACCCACCGGCGCCGACGCAACCGGCTCCGGCGCAACCGCCGCCGCCACCGGCACCGCCTCGGGCGCAGCGGCCGGCGCGCCGGTGTGCTCGCGCACGAACGCCGCGACATGGTTCAGCGTCGGATAGTCACGCAACTTCAGATCGTCATCACGCGCAATCCCCCACGCCTCACGAATCGTCGCGAACACCTCCGCCTGCTTGACCGTGTCGATCCCCAGATCCGCCTCCAGATCCAGATCCGGATCCAGCAGATCCACCGGATAGCCCGTCTCCTCCGCCACCACCCCCAACACGCTCTCCAACACCGCATCACCCACCGGCGCCGACGCAACCGGCTCCGGCGCAACCGCCGCCGCCACCGGCACCGCCTCGGGCGCAGCGGCCGGCTGCGCCACCGCCACCGGTGCGGCCGGCGCGGCGACCGGCTGCTCCACGGCCGGCGTCGGAGCATCGACCGCGCCCGGCCCGCGGTCGACGACCCGCAGCCGGTGCTGGACGACCTCGAGCTGCGGTGCGTCCTGCCCGCTGACGAGCGCCAGCCAGCGCTCCCACACGGCCGGATCGGCGACCCGGTAGGCGAAGCCGAGCTCCTCCGGGTTGCGGCGGCGGCCGTCGGCGACCGGCGTCCAGCGCAGCAGCAGCATGGAGATCTGCGAGCCGAACCCCGCCGCCAGGCGCAGCGCGAAGCGCACGGGGTAGGCGCCGCCCTTGGAGAGGTTCAGCGCGCCGAGCGACGGGTCGATGTCGCGGAAGTTCGGCACCGGCGGGACGAGCCCGGTCTCGAGCGCCTTGACCGCCACGACGTCCTCGATCCCCACGCCCATCGGGTGGCCGGTGAAGCCCTTGGTGTTCGCGATGACGATGCTGTCCGCGCGCGCGCCGAACACCTCGCGCAGCGCGTGGATCTCCGCGGCGGCGCTGCCGCCGCGGGCCGGCGTGTAGGTCTCGTGCGAGACGAACACGAGCTCGCTCGCCATGTCGGCGCGCGGCACGCCGCCGACCGCCTCGGCGCCCGCGACGAGCCCCTCCATGACCTGGCCGATGTGGTCCACGTCGAGCCGCGTCCCGTGGAAGGCGCTGTTGGCCGTGACGGCGCCGAGCACCTCGCAGATCGGCGTGATGCCGCGCTCGCGCGCCGATTCCGCGCTCTCGACTACGAGCGCCGCGGCGCCCATCCCCAGCAGCATCCCATGGCGCCGCTCGTCGAACGGGAGCGCCGCGTCCTCGACGACCTCGTCGGTCGCGGCCGCGCCGGAGGCGAGGAATCCCGCCCCGATCCACGGCAGCATCTGGTCGGAGGTCGCATCGTCGGCGGCGATCACGATCACCCGCCGGCAGCGCCCGGCGCGGATCCAGTCCTCGGCGATGGCGACGGCCTGCGTCGTGCTCGCGCAGGCGGCGTTGACCTGCGTGTTGGGCCCGCGCGCGCCGATCATCTCGGCGAACTGCGAGTGCCCCATCGACAGGACGCGGAACAGGAAGCGCCGGTCGAATGCGTAGGCATGCTCCTCGAGCTCGAGCGTGACGTCGTGGATGCGCCGCTCGATCTCCGTGCGCGCGACCTGGTCGCTCTCGGGGACACGCGCCAGGATCTCCCGCAGCTGCGCGAGCTGCTCGCGCCGGCTGCGGTCGGCCCAGAAGCGGTCGAGCTCGCCGGCGAGCTCCTCGTAGCCGGGGAAGGCCGAGCCGAAGATGATGCCGGTGTCGTCGCGCAGCGCCTCGGGCAGCGTCCAGCGGTCGGGCAGGCGCGTGCCGGTGGTCGTGTCGCGGTAGTGCTGCACGAGCGGGATGCCCGCGTCGCGCAGGGCGTCGATGCCGGCGGCGACGGCGAGCTGCGTCGCGTGCCCGAGCGCTTCGACCCGCTCGGCGTCGACGCCGAATTCACTCCCGACGTCGAAGCTCCCGGCGCGCGCGGCGAGCTTGATGACGTCGGCGACGTCGTCGATCTCCTCGAAGGTCGCCTGCCCGTCGTCGCCCTTCACCAGGCGCGTGATGTGCCGGTCGGCGATCGCGTGGCGGATGCCCTGCGGGATCACGTCGATGAGCTGCTCGCCGTGGAGGATCCGCGCGACGTTGTGCTCGTCGAAGAGCTGCTCGGTGCCGGGGAGCCCGAGGCCCGCGCCGGTGATCACGACGGGCTCGCGCCGCGGCGGCGCGGCGGACCCACCGTCCCCGAGCAGCGTCCTGCCGCGCTGGAGCGTGTCGGCGAACAGCCGGCCGAGCTCCAGCAGCGTCGCGTCGGACGCGGGCGGGGGCGAAGCCGAGGCGGCCCGCGTCGCGGCCGTCGGTACAGCCATGGCCGGCGACGGAGCTGTGACGGGCGCCGGCGCGGGCTCCACCGCGGCCACGGCGCCGAAACCCGCGGCGTAGAGGCCGCAGAGCGCGACGTTGAACGAGGGCAGGTCACCCGCCTTGGGGTGGTTGGTGTGCAGGTTGAGCGCCTCGTCGTCGCCAAGGACGTCGCTCGCGAAACCCTGCAGCGCACGCTTGGGGCCGGTCTCGACGAACACGCGTGCGCCCTGCGCCCAGAGCGTGCGCAGGCCTTCGATGAACTGCACCGGCGAGGCGACCTGGCGGCCGAGCAGGTCGATGATCTGCTCGACGGCGTCCGCTCCAGTCGGGTAGAGCCCGCCGTCGACGTTCGCGACGACCGGGATGCGCGGCGCAGCCACGTGCAGACGGCGCAGCGTCGCGCGCAGCGGCTCGCTCGCGGGCGCGACGATCGCGGTGTGGAAGGCGTGGCTCACGGGCAGCTCCGTCGCCTGGTGGCCGAGCTCCTTCAGGCGCGCCACGACCGCCCGCACCGGCTCGCTCGCCCCGCCGAGCACCACCTGGTGGGAGGAGTTGACGTTCGCCAGGACGACGTAGCCGTCGCTCTCGGCGATGACCTGCTCGACGGTCTCGGGCGGCGCCGAGACGGCTGCCATCACGCCGGGATCCGGGACGTCGAGGCTCGCCATCTCGTGTCCGCGCGCGCTGACGGCCTCCAGCGCCTCCGCGAAGGGGAGCACGCCGGCGGCGACGAGCGCGCCGTACTCGCCGAGGCTGTGGCCCATGACGAGGTCCGGGGTGATGCCGTACGCCCCGAGGAGCCGCGTCAGCGCGATGTCGACGGTCAGCACCGCCGGCTGCGTGATCTCGGTGCGCATCAGGTCCGCGGTCGCCTGCACCACCGCGGCCGCGTCGTCAGGGTCCACGAAGACGATGTCGCTGAGCGCGCGGCCGTCGAGCAGCGGGCGCATGACCGCGTCCGCCTCGGCGAACGTGGCCGCGACGACCGGCTCGATCTCACGCAGCTCGGCCAGCATGTTCGCGTACTGCGACCCCTGGCCGCTGTAGAGGAAGGCGAGCTTCGGCGCCGGGCCGCTGCCACGGAAGATGCCGCGCGCACGCAGCGCCTTCCAGGCGCCGTCGCCGCCCGCGTCGAGCGCCTTGAGCGCCAGCGCCGCCTTCGCCTGCAGCTCCGCCGCATCGCCGTAGTCGATCGCGATCCGCTCCGGCGCCCGCAGCGCCTGCGGGTCGGGTGGCGCGGGTGGGGGGGCGGGCGCGCCCTCGAGCGCGCGCAGCCCGGCGGCCAGGCCCGCCGCGTCGTCGGCGCCGATGACGAGCGCGCCGCGCAGGGGCGGCTTCGCGGACGACGCGCCGGGCGGCGGGGCCGCGGCGGCGCGGCGGTTCGGGCGCGCTGCGGGGATGTCGGCCGGAACGGCGATCGAGCCGTTGCCGGCGCCTGCGAATCGTCCGGGCACGTACTCCTCCAGCACTGCGTGGAAGTTGGTCCCCCCGAAGCCGAAGGCGCTGACCCCCGCCACGCGCGGTGCGGGGCCGGCCTCCCAGTCGCGCAGCTCGGTGCAGATCGAGAACGGGCTCTGCGACCAGTCGAGGTTCGGGTTCGGCGGCTCGCCGCCGAGGCTCGGCGGCAGGACCCGGTGGTGGAGCGCCAGCGCGGCCTTGAGCAGCCCCGCCGCGCCGGCCGCGCCCTTCAGATGGCCGATGTTCGACTTCACCGAGCCGATCGGCACCGAGCCGGGCGCCAGGCCCGCGCCGGCGAACACCTCGGCCAGCGCGGTCAGCTCGACGACGTCGCCGACGCGGGTCGACGTGCCGTGGCCCTCGATCAGCCCGCAGGCCTCGGGCGTCAGCCCGGACTTCGCCCATGCGCGCTCGACCGCGAGCTTCTGGCCGATCGGGTTGGGCGCCGTGATGCCCTTGCCGCGACCGTCGCTGGAGCCCGCGACCCCGCGGACGACCGCGTAGATCCGGTCCCCGTCGCGCTCGGCGTCGGCGAGGCGCTTGAGCAACATGAAACCCGCGCCCTCCCCCATCACGAAGCCGTCCGCGCCGTCGCGGTAGGGCCGCGTGCCGGTGGCCGACAGCGCGCCGATCGCGCAGAACTTGATGAAGCTCGCCGCGCTCATGTTGCGGTCGATCCCGCCGGTGAGCACCGCGTCGAACTCGCCCTCGACGAGCCCCTCGACGGAGGCGTCCATCGCGGCCATCGCGGACGCGCAGGCGGCGTCGACGACGAAGTTCGGCCCGCGCAGGTTGAAGAGGTTGGCGATCCGCCCCGCGAGGCAGTTCCCGAGCTCGCCGGGCATCGTGTCCTCGGTCGTCGGCGGTAGCCACGCCTCGAGGTTCGCGTGCAGCTCGGCGGCGATCGCGGCGCGGTCGGCCGGCTGCAGCGCGGCGAAGCTCGCCGCCCCGTCCAGGCAGCGCGCGAGGTCGGGGAACGAGAGCCGCAGCGCGGTGAGGTAGTGCTTCTCGCCGGCCATCGCGTTGCCCAGGACGACCGCCGTGCGCTCGAGGTCGAGCGGGCGCTCGGGCCAGCCGTAGTCGGCGAGCGTCATCCGCGTGCACGCCACACCCCACTTCTGGGCGTCGTCCATCGCTTCGGAGACCTTCGGCGGGATCGGCAGGTGCCAGGCCAGCGGTTCCCACTCCCAGTCGCGGACCCAGCCGCCGATCTTCGAGTACGTGCGCTCGGGGGCCTGCGGGTCCGGGTCGTGGTAGAGGTCGGGATCCCAGCGCTGCGGATCGACGTCGGAGATCGAGTAGCGGCCCTCGGTGACGTTGCGCCAGAAGGCGCCCGCATCGGGGGCGTCGGGCAGGATGGCGCCCAGACCGACGATGGCGATGGCGTGCTCGGCGGGTGTTCGCATGTCTCAGGCCCTGCTGTAGAGGACGTCGGCGACGAGGTCCATGTCGGCGATGAGGCCGCCCTGCGCCGACTGGACGGCCGGGAGACCCACGCGGCCGGCGAGCGCCGTCGCGTCGCCGCCCTGCGCCCCGGCGACCAGGCGCAGGCCCTCGGTGGCGATCGTCAGCGCCGCGTCGCGCGCGGCGATGCGGCTCATCGCAGCGAGCGCAGCAGCGTCGAAGCGCCTGGAGACCTTCGCCCCGGCGGTGCCGGCGGCGTGCGCGGCGGCGCGGCGCACGAGGGCGCCGGCGCCCTCCGCGCACGCTTCGAGCGCGCCGAGGCGCAGCAGGATGTGCTGGTGGCGGGTCAGGCGCCCGACGCGGCAGGCCTCGAGCACCTCGGCGAGCGCGTGGTGGGCGAGCGCGGCCACCGTCCCCCCGGCCGGGTCGCCGAGCGCCTCGAGCTCACGGGCGATGACGTGGTAGTGCTCGCCGCGCGTCTTCAGATGCTGCTGCCAGCGATCCCGCGCGATCGTCATCTCCATGATCTCCGAGGTGCCCTCGTAGATCGTCGTGATGCGCACGTCGCGACGGATCTTCTCAACGAGGTACTCGTGTGTGAAGCCGTAGCCCCCGAGTGCCTGGATCGCCGCGTCGGCGGCCGCGTTGCCCGCTTCGGTCGCGAGGTACTTGGCGATCGCGCCCTCGGTGTTCAGCGTGCCCTCGCCGGCATCGATGCGCGCCGCGGTCTCCTCGATCGACGCGCGTCCCACCTCGAGGGCGACGGCGTGCGGGACGATCAGCTTGTGGGTGTAGCCCTGCTTCTCGCTGAGCGGGCCGCCTGCCTGCAGGCGCTCCTGCGAGTAGGGGATGGCGCGGTCGAGCGCCGCCCAGCCGCCGCCCAGGCCGAACGCCGCGACCATCAGGCGCGTGTAGCCGAAGACCTCCTGGGCCTGCTGCAGCCCCTGGCCCTCGACGCCGCCGACGAGGTCGGACACGGGCACCTCGACGTCCTCCAGGAACAGCGCGGCGGTGTTGGACAGGCGGATGCCGTGCTTGTGCTCCGGGACGCCCTGCGTGAAGCCGGCGGCGTCGCGGGGGACGACGAACCACGTCGGCCCGCCGGGCGCCAGCGCCAGCACGGTGGCCAGGTCGGCGACGCCTCCGTTGGAGATCCACTGCTTGGCGCCCGTGATCCGGTAGCCGGTCACCTCCCCGTCCGCGCCGATCGGCCTGGCGACCGTCTTCAGGGCGGCGAGGTCGCTGCCGGCGTCCGGCTCGGTCGCGCCGTAGGCGAACAGGATGCCGTCCTCCGCGATCCGCCCCATCCAGCGCGCCTTCTGCTCGGCGGTGCCGCCGACGCTGATCGGGTCGCTCCCGAGGAACGTCGCGAGCACCGACGTGGCGATGCCCAGGTCGATGCCGGCCATGCGCTCGCAGACGCGGTAGACGTCCATGGCGCTGCCGCCCATCCCGCCGTACTCCTCCGGGACGAACACGAGCTGCACCCCGAGCTCCTCACCGCACATGCGGCGCACGAGCTCCTCGGGGAACGCGTCGCGCGCATCGAGGTCGAGCAGCACGGCTTCAGGCAGCTCGCGGTGCGCGAACTCGCTGATGGACTCGAGCGTGAACTCGAGCGCCTCCTCATCCAGGCCCCGCATCGAGCAACAGTCCCACCGCCGCCGCTCCCCGCCATCCCTCTCGACTGCTGACGGCCTTGCGGGAAACTACGTGCCCTGCACGGTCGACCCTGCGGATGCCCTCGCCGCGGCGACCGGCGAGGGTCACAGCAGGCTCCGCGCAGTCGCGCGCGAGTGGACGGAGAGGATCATCACGAGATGGCTGCTTCCACGACGCCCCAGCAGGCGCCCGCTTCCGCGAAGCTCGTCTACGACTTCACCGAGGGGTCGAAGGAGATGCGCGATCTGCTCGGCGGCAAGGGCGCGAACGTCGCCGAGATGACGCGCATCCTCGGGCCCGAGCTCGTGCCGGCCGGCTTCACCGTGACGACGGCCGCGTGCGTCGCGTACATGCACGCGGGGCGCACGCTCCCCGCCGAGCTCGACGGGCAGATCGCCGAGATGCTGGCGCGCCTGGAGGCGCGGGCCGGCCGCCGGCTGGGCGACGCCGATGACCCGCTGCTCGTCTCCGTGCGCAGCGGCGCGCGCGACTCGATGCCGGGCATGCTCGACACCGTGCTGAACCTCGGGCTCAACGATGCGTCCGTCGAGGGGCTCGCCGGGCGCACGGGGAACGAGCGTTTCGCGTGGGACTCCTACCGGCGCCTGGTGCAGATGTTCGGCAACGTCGTCATCGGCATCCCCGGCGAGCGCTTCGAGGACGCGATCGCCAGGGCCAAGAGCCGGCGCGGCGTGACGCTCGACACCGAGCTCGACACCGACGCGCTGCGCGAGCTCGTCGCGACATTCCGCAGCTTCTACGACTTCCCCCAGGATCCCCGCGAGCAGCTCGACCGCGCGGTGCGCGCGGTGTTCGACTCGTGGATGGGCGCCCGCGCGGTCGAGTACCGCCGGCTGAACCGCATCCCCGACGACTGGGGAACGGCGGTCAACGTGCAGCAGATGGTCTTCGGGAACAAGGGCGAGACGAGCGGGTCGGGCGTCGCGTTCAGCCGCGACGAGGTGCACGGGAGCCCGGAGCCCAGCGGCGACTTCCTCACCAACGCGCAGGGCGAGGACGTCGTGTCCGGCGTGCGCACCCCGCGCGACCTGCACGAGCTCGCCGACTGGATGCCCGAGGTCTACGCGGAGCTGCTCGACATCCTGCGCACGCTCGAGCGCCACTACGGCGATATGCAGGACACGGAGTTCACGATCGAGGAGGGGCGCCTGTACATGCTGCAGACACGCAGCGCCAAGCGCCCCGCGCAGGCGGCGGTGCGCTTCGCCGTCGACGCCGTCGAGGAGGGTCTGCTGACCCGCGCCCAGGCGATCGCGACGATCGATGCCGACGGGCTCGACGCGCTGCTGCACCCGACGTTCGACCCGGACGCCGAGTACGCCGTCCTGGCGCGCGGCGTCGCCGCCTCGCCGGGGGCGGCCAAGGGGTACATCGTGTTCACCGCCAAGGAGGCCGTCGCCGCCGCGCGCGAGGGGCAGACCGTGATCCTCGTGCGGCCGTTCACCGAGGCCGAGGACGTCGCCGGCTTCAACGCCGCGGCCGGCATCCTCACCAGCGAGGGCGGCAAGGCCTCGCATGCGGCGCTCGTCGCGCGGGGGATGGGCCGCCCGGCCGTCACCGGCGCCGCCGCCCTGGACATCGACCTGCATGCCCGTGAGGTGCACGCCGGCGACCTCGTGCTGTACGCGGGCGACATGATCGCGATCGACGGATCCAACGGCGCCGTGACCACCGACGACGTGCCGCTCGTGCGGCCCGAGGTCGACGAGCGCTTCGCGAAGCTCCTCGGGTGGTGCGACGAGCTGCGGCGCCTGGGCGTGCGCGCGAACGCCGACACGCCCGAGGACGCGAACCGCGCGCGGCGGTTCGGCGCCGAGGGCATCGGCCTGTGCCGCACCGAGCACATGTTCATGGCCGCCGACCGCCAGCCGAAGGTGCGCCGGATGATCATGGGCCTCGGCGACGACGAGCTGCGCCGCGCGGCGCTCGACGAGCTGCTGCCGCTCCAGCAGGCGGACTTCGAGGGGCTGTTCGAGGCGATGGAGGACCGGACGGTCACGATCCGCCTGCTCGACCCCCCGCTGCACGAGTTCCTGCCCGACCGCTACGAGGTGCGCGAGGAGCTCAAGCGCGCCGAGCTGGAGATGACGTGGGACCTGCCCGACCTGCAGATCCAGGCGGCGCTCGTGCGCGGGCTGGAGGAGTCCAACCCGATGCTCGGCACGCGCGGCGTGCGGCTGGGCATCCTCCATCCCGACATATACGCGATGCAGATCAGGGCGATCCTGCGCGCCGCGAAGGCGGTGCACGAGCGCACGGGCATCCGACCGGACGTCGAGATCATGGTCCCGCTGGTCGCCTATGAGCACGAGCTCGAGCTGATGCGCGAGCTGATCCTCGGCATCGCCGGCGAGATGGGCGTCGTGGAAGGAACCGACTTCCGGATCGGGACGATGATCGAGCTGCCGCGCGCGTGCGTGCTGGCGGGGAGCATCGCACGGCACGCCGCGTTCTTCTCGTTCGGGACCAACGACCTGACGCAGACGGGCCTGGGCTTCTCGCGCGACGACATCGAGGGCAGCATCCTGCCCACGTATCTGGCCCAGAAGATCGTCGACGTCTCCCCGTTCGAGTCGATCGACGAGGAGGGCCTCGGCGAGCTCGTGCGGATGGGCTGCGAGCGCGGCCGCGCCGCACGGCCCGAGCTGCACATCGGGATCTGCGGAGAGCACGGCGGGGACCCCAGGTCGATCGCGTTCTTCCATCGCGCGGGCCTGGACTACGTCAGCTGCTCGCCGTTCCGCGTGCCGATCGCGCGCGTCGCGGCGGCGCAGGTCGCGATCGCCGAGGGGGCTGGGTCCGGCACCTGAGGGGCCCCGGCGGGTCTCGGCGGCTGGCCGCGCCTTACTGCGCGCGGCGTCGTCCCTGCTGGTGTGGAGCGGACCGTAGGACTCACCAACGCGCACCTCCTTCTACGGATGTGCCCACCCCTGGGCGGTGATTGAGTCGACGTCGGGAGCGTCGTCCTGGTTGGACCTTTCCCCCATTCGGGTCGGCGCTCCGCTGAGTGCGGACCCCCACCGGGCCGGCGCCTACACACCCGCTCGACGGGACCCTCGAGCGCGCGGACCACACCAGGATCATCGACCTCGACACGCGCCACGCCGAAACTCGTGGACCGTTACGGAGGTCGCAAGTCGCACGAGAACCCTCGGTAAGATCCGTCGTGCGCGCTGGCTGTGGTTCCTACTGGCCATGAGAGGGCTGACGGGTGAACAGCGCAATTGATCGTGACGCCGATACCCGGGCTCGGCTCCAGCAGCACTGGGAAGCTTCCGAACGCGGCGACGTCGACGCTGAACATGCGATCTACGCTGCAGACGCGATCCTGGACTACCCACAGTCCGGCGAGCGCTTCATAGGCCGGTCCATGATCCAAGCGCAACGCGGCGGGCATCCGGCCGAACGCCACTTCACGGTCCGCCGGATCCTGGGCGGCGGCGACCTTTGGGTGAGCGAGTGCGCGATCACCTATGACGGCGTGCCCACATGCTCGGTCAGCATCATGGAGTTCACCGACGGTCTCGTGTCCCACGAGACCCAATACTTCGCCGACCCCTTCAGCGCGCCTCCCGGTCGCGCTGCGCTGGCTGATCCGATCCCGGCCCTCGACCAATGAGCCGATGCAACTGGATCGAGGCGCTTGCCCACATAGATCGCCCAGAGGTCGCGTGCGTGTCTGAGCAGCGCGGTGGTGGACCCGGGCCTTCGCGGCCCGATGGTCGGGTGGTGGCGGCCCTCGGGGGTCATCGCGCCGAATTCGAACGCAGCGACGTTGCTATCGACCTTCATTGACGTCACCTCGGTGAACTGGCCGGATCGAGACGATCATGCCGTCGCTCGGATCCAGCGCCATCCGGTGAAAGCCCCGCCCTGCCGGCGGGAAACCCACGAACCCGTCGTACGCTGGTGGAGACGCGGCGGCGAGCTTGAGCCGCCGCGTCTCCGCCCCGCGACTACGGGATGTCGTTGGCGCTCGTGTCCAACAGGCCAGGACCGCGGCGGCGGTCGGGGCCTCGGCGTCCTCGCCCGAGCGGCGTCTCAGGCCAGCAATACGGCGAGCTCACCGATCAGGTCGCGCAGCGCGGCGATCGCGCTGAGCGATGCGGCGAGATGCCGACCCAGCGACCGAACCCGCCGCCGGCGAGAATCGCCCGGACCATTGTCTCAACTCCTTTGGTGCGGCATTTGAGAGTCGCCGGTAGCCACACCGAGAGCGTCCCACCGCCCCTCCGGCGGCGGGAGGAATGACGCGCATTTCACCCGGGTGATCCGACACGAGGTTCGGCGTCACTGCCGGGGCGGGCCGTCCCGGACGTCGTCCAGCGCGGACTCCAGCGTCGGGTAGAAGTGATCCCGGTCCAGCGTCTCCAGCAGGCCATAGCGCAGGACGAGATCCTGGAGGCGATCGCGCATCTCCGCGAACGCGATGTGCACGCCTGCGGCGTTGAGCTCATCATCGAGCTGTTTGAGCATCTCAGCCGCAGTGACGTCGACGTCGGTGATCGCCTCGCACTGCAGCACCACCCAGTCGGGCTTCCGTTCGCGCACCAGCTCGCGTACCTGCTGACGGAAGATGTCGGCATTGGCGAAGAAGAGCGGCGCCTCCCAGCGGAACACGACGATCCCCGGAAGCTCGCGGGCCCCGGGAGTGGCCTTGATGCTGTGCCAGCCCGGGAGGCCCTCGCGCCTGCCGAGGACGGCACCGTGCGGCCACCAGCTGCGCCGGAAGAAGAGCAGGATCGCCAGCACGACCGCGACGACGATCCCCTGCAGGACACCCAGGAGGATCACGCCGACACTCGCGACCAGCGAGATCGCCAGCGCACTGCGGCGGACGTGCCAGTAGCGCCGCAGGATCGCGAAGTCCATGAGCGACAGCGCGGCGACGATCACGACGGCGGCGAGCGCCGACTGCGGGAGATCGGCGAGCAGCTCGGGCAGGAACAGGAGGAGCACGACGACCACTCCAGCGCCCACCAGTCCGGTCACCTGGCTCTTCGCGCCCGACTGGTCGGCGACCGCGGTTCGCGATCCGCTGGTGGAGATCGCAAAGCCCTGGAAGAATCCGGCAGTGATGTTCGCCGCGCCCATCCCGATCATCTCCTGGTCGGCGTCGACCTCGTCGCCGCGCCTGGCAGCGAAGCTCGTCGCCGTGGCGATGGTGTCGGTGAGGGAGACCAGCACGATGCCGAACGCGGCGAGCAACAGGGGGCCCACATCGCTGATGTCGGTCCATGGCAGGCTCGGCTTGGGCACGCCCTGAGGAAGCGCGCCGACGGTGTCAACGCCCTCGGCGGCCAGCCCGAGAGCCGCGGACAGCACCGTCGCACCGACCACCGCCACCAGGACCGCAGGAACGCGGCGCGTCAGCCGCGGCAGGATGAGCAGAACGGCAAGGACGCCGAGACCCACGAGCAGCGTGGTCGTGTCGGTCTGATCGAGGCCCTGGATGAAGGCCTTGCACTCGTCGACGAAGCCATCGGCATCGGTCGAGAACCCGAAGAGCTTCGGGAGCTGGCCGACGATGATCGTGATCGCCAGCCCGTTCATGTATCCGACCTGCACCTCCTTCGAGAGCAGGTTCGCGACAAACCCCAGCTTCCCGAGCCCGAGCGCGACCTCGACGAGCCCCACGAGGATCGCGAGCATGCCCGCCAGCGCGATGGCGGTCGCCTCGTCCCCGCCCGCCAGCAAAGGCGTGATCGCGGCGAAGATCAGCGGCGAGACCGAGGAGTCCGGGCCGAGGACGAGCACACGCGAGGGCCCGAAGATGGCGTATCCCACCAGGCAGGCGATCGTCGTGTACAGACCGGTGACCGCCGGCAGCCCGGCGAGCTCCGCGTAGGCCATGCCCTGCGGCACGAGGATCGCTGCGAGCACGATCCCCGCGACGAGGTCGGGTCGCAGCCAGCGGCGGTCGTAGGTGCGGGCCACCCGCACCCCTGGGACCCAGCGCTCCACAGCTGCTCGATGGCTAGCCATCGGGCCGTCCCCCGACTGGGCGCTTCACGTCGGCGAGATCACGACTTCCGGCCCAGGCACAGCGCGGCGAGTCCACGCACTGCCTCTGGGAGGGATGACGGAAGGTTTGCCGACGGCGATGCTCCGGGGTGGTGGGGCGCGATCCGCACGCTGAGGGCCCCCGGACGGCTGGTGAACCGTACCGGCGCTTCGAGCGTCACGGCTTCGCCGTCGAGGCCGGCGGGCACCGGGGCGTCGGAGCGCACCTCGAAGTCGGGAGCGCTGAAGCGGATCATCGACGGGTCATCCCCGGCGTTCCCTGCGCTGGGGTCGAACACCGCGATGCCCAGCTCGCCCGTGTCCATGCGCGGGCGCGTGCCCGCGCCCACCGCACGGAACCGGTACGGGTTGTTCGAGACCAGGATCACGGCGCCCGTCTGGTGCTCGCGACCGTCGGGCGCCGTCCAGCGCAGGTCGGACGGCGTGCCATCCGGGCCGAGCGTCTCCGGGACGGCGCGCGAGATCGTCCGCAGCTTGGCCTCGCGGTACCCCTCCCGCTGCACGGCCTCTGCGTAGATGCCGAGCGACACGTTGTTCACGAACACCTGCCCGTTGACCTCGGCGAGGTCGACCCGCCGCTCGCGCCCGTCCACGAGCGCGTCCAGCGCACCGACCACGTCATCCCGGTCGACGCCGAGGTCGAGCGCGAAATGGTTGCGGGTCCCGGCCGGAATGCAGGCATATGGCAAGCCGTGATCGGCGGCCGCCGTAGCGACGATCGCCTGGGTGCCGTCGCCGCCCGCAGCCGCGAGCGCGTCGGCACCGTTCTCGACGGCCGCGTCGACGAGCGCGCGCAGGTCGTCCTCGAGGTGCAGCTGGACGGCCTCGACGCCCCGCTTCTGGGCCTCGGCGGCAAGGTTCGCCTTGGTCGCCTTCCCGCCGCCGGACTTCGGATTCCAGAAGACCACGGCCTTCTTCGGGCGCGGCGCGCTGGGCAGGTCCGCCCGAGTGGTGAACGCGGCACGGGCCGCCATGAGTGCGACGAGCAGCGGCAGCACGACCACGAGGCCGCCGATGGGGCCTTCGACGATGATCATCGCCACGGCTGCTGCAAGGATCAGAACTGCGGCCACCAGGCCGACCCAGCGTCGCACGCCCTGGTGCAGCCAGGCTCGCGCGCCGAGCAGCAGCGCCGCCGCCACGAACGCGAATGTGAGCAACCCGCGCGGGAACTCCGCGGCGGCGACGGCGATCGCTGCCACCACGGCGATGGCGAGCGCGACGAGCGCCGTGAGGGCCATGATTCGTTGACGGCTCATCGGATGCGTCCTTCCGTCCGTGTTTCTCTCAGAGGCCCGTCACGGCCGTGAGCCGGCCGCTGTCGACGGCTTCGACCAGCTGTGCATGGTCACGTTCGTTCTGGTCGGCGTACGTCTCCGCGAACGCCGCCACCGCACGGTCGAACGGGGGGCCGCCACCGAGATAGGCGGCGATCGCCACGCGATCTCCAGAGCGGGCATGGGCGCGGGCGAGTGTCCAGCCACAGATCTGACCGTACACCGGCAGCCCCGTGGGCGAAGCGTTGTCCGGGTCGAACGAGCCCTTCCAGTCCTTCAGCTGCCGCGCGTAGAAGTCTCGCGTCCCGCCGTCGTTGACCAGCTGCACCTGCATGCTCCCGAGAAACACGTCCGGTCCCGCCTGCATCAGCCGCTGACCGTCGACGACGCGCTTGCCGTGACTCGAGGCTTCACTGGCGCCTGCGAACGCTTCGAGAACCGAGGGCTCGGCCTGCTTGAACTGCAGGAACAGCGGATCGCTCGCGTCACGCCCGAGCAGGCACGCGTTCCGACGCTTCCGACGCCGACGACCTTGCGGGCGACCTCGACGAGCCGGAAGCCCTCGAGCGCGACACGCCGATCGGGCGGCAGGCTCGAGCGATACGGGAGCAGCGCGTGATGGAGCGCGGACCGCCAGGCGTCCGCGTCGGGCTCAGGCAGGAGATCCTCGAGCAGTTCGATCAGCGGCGGGTCACTGATGATGTGCGGCTCGCCATCGACCTCGCGCGTGAGCTTGCGCAGACCTTTGAGACTGTCGCTCGTGCGCGCCTTGGCCAGTGTGGCCTTGAGCCGCCGGCGCTCGACGGCGGTGGCGCCCCGGCGACCTCGGTGCGGAGCGTGTCGGCGTCCAGACGGGCGTAGTAGACGTCGAGGTTGCGCATCCGGGCGAACCGGCGCATCGCGCTGCGGTAGCCGGCCGCGGTCGCAAGGGCCGCACGCTCACGCTGCCTGCGGCTGAGGCCGACGCTGCGGCCGGCCACCACGATGCTGGCCACCAGCCGTTTGACGTCCCACCACTCCCACGGCCCGGGAAGCGTCTCGTCGAAGTCATTGAGATCGAAGAGCAGGCGACGGTCGGGCGAGGCGAACAGCCCGAAGTTCGTCAGGTGGGCGTCGCCGCAGAGCTGGGCACGCAGGCCGGAGACGGGCGTCGTGGAGAGGTCCCACGCCATCACCAGGGCGGCGCCCCGGTAGAAGGTGAACGGCGTGGCCATCATCCGCCCGTAGCGGATCGGCACGAGCTCAGGCACCCTGGTCTTCGCCTGCAGTTCGAGCAGCGCCACCGGGCTCGGCCGATCGGCGGGCGGATCCCATGCGGCATGGGCTGAGCGCGGCGTCTCCTTGCGCGCCGCTCTACCCAGCGCCGCACGCTGCTCCGGACTCAGATGCTGAACCGGATTCAGATGCTGAACCATTCCGCTCCTCCGACATCGCTCTGGACGAGGGCCGATGAAAACCTAACGACGCTGCGTCGACAACCGTAGTCTCTACTGCCGTCCCGGCCAGCGCGGGGGAACACGCGGTCCATTCCACCGGATGTGTCGGCAGCGGGACCACGGACGTTCGGGCGAACGCCCCGATCACGTGGTCGCCGGAGCCCGGAAGGAGCCCCTGGGGAGCAGCGGGACGGGCCGGCGGCGGCGGTCGTCACGCTCCTGGCCCGCCGAGCGGGCGGACCAGAGCTAGGGGCGCTCCGGGCCGCCGGGGAGGCGATCGGAGAGGCGGCCCAGCCGGGTGGCGGTCCCCTCCAGCGGCCCGGCGAGCTCCGCTATGCGCTCCAGGACGGGGATCGCCTCGCGCATCGTCTCGATCAGCGGGCCGACCGTCACGATCGCGCGGTCGACCGTGTCGATCAGGGGGTCGACCTTGTCCGACGCGGTGTCCACGCTCGCCGTGAGGCCGTCGACCTTGCCGGTCGCCTCCTCGACCACCGGCAGCAGCGGCTCGCTGAGCTCGACAGCGCGCTCGAGGGTGGGCACCGCTCGCCGCGCGAGCTCGATCCCCTCGCCGGCGAGCGCTTCGATGCGCGGCACCGCCTCGAGCGCGGGACCCAGATTCACGAGCACGCTGTCGAGCGCGTCGAGCCGGCGATCGATCTGGTCCAACCGGCCCAGGCCGTCCGCCCCGACCCGTGCGACTTCGCGCCACACGTCGGTCACCGCACCCAGCTGGGCTGAGAGCTCCTCTGCGCGGTCGCCGAGCCCGCGGGTCTCGCGCACCAGGCGCGTCACGATCCGCTCGGGCAGTTGAATGGGGGCGAAGAGGTCGATGCGGCGATGCTATGACTGACGACACGGCGTCGATACCGTAGTTTTCCCAGTCGGGGGAAAGTACGGTTGGCGACGTTGCGTCGATAGGGGAGGCTCAGCGCGGTGTCGCCCTTCCAGCCCTCCACCCGGTCCGCCCTCGGCGGCGATCGCCACGCAGGTCAGGCCCGACCCCGAGCCACTGATGCGGAGGATGCGATGACCGGCTGGAGCCTGGCAGTCGTCGCCGTCACCATCGGCGTCTACGCCCTGTTCTCCGGCGTGCTGGCGCGACACTGGGTCTCGGCGGCGTTCTTCTTCGTCGCGGCGGGTCTCGTCGCCGGCGATGAGCTCTTCGGGGTGATCGAACCCGCAAAGGCTCAGGAGGTGCTGCTGATCGCAGCCGAGGCCACGCTCGCGCTCGTCCTCTTCACGGACGCGTCGCGCCTGGATGTGGGGCGCCTGCGGCGCGAGTTCGCGCTCCCGGGCCGGCTGCTCGGCATCGGCCTCCCGCTCACGATCGTTGCGGGTGCCGCGCTGGGCGCCGCCCTGCTGGGGAAGCTGTCCGCGGTCGAGGCGCTCGTGCTCGCCATCGCACTCGCTCCGACGGACGCGGCGCTCGGCCAGGCGGTCGTCACCGACGAACGCGTGCCGGCTCGCGTGCGACAGGGCCTCAACGTCGAGTCCGGGCTCAACGACGGGCTCTGCGTTCCGCTGCTGCTGATCGCCCTGGCCGTCGCCGAGGCCCACGCGGGCACGATCGGCGAGGGTGAGGCGCTGCGCCTCGTCGTGGAGGAGATCGGCTGGGGAATCGTCGGAGGCGTGGCGGCCGGAGCGCTCGCCGCACTGGCGCTGCGCCACGCCGGCAGGCTCGCCGAGCCGACCTGGGAGCAGATCATCCCGCTGGCCGCTGCCGCCCTCGCCTACGGGTCGGCCGTCGGCCTGGGGGGCAGCGGTTTCATCGGTGCGTTCGTCGGCGGGCTTGTCTTCGCGGCGATGCGGCCCGACCAGCAGAACGAGAGCACACTCTTCACCGAGGAGGCAGGCGGGGCCCTCGATGCGCTCACGTTCATCCTCTTCGGTGCGCTGGTGCTCGGTCATGCGCTCTCCCGAGCAGGCGTGGAACTGTACGTCTACGCGATCCTGAGCCTGACGATCATCCGCATGCTGCCCGTGGCCCTCGCGCTGATCGGCACGCACGCAGGCCGCCCGACGGTCGCCTATCTCGGCTGGTTCGGCCCGCGCGGGCTGGCCTCGATCGTCTTCGCGGTGATCATCATCGACGAGGCGGATCTTCCCGGCACGCAGATGATCATCGACACCATCTCGGTCACGGTCGCCCTCTCGGTCGTCCTCCACGGGCTCACGGCCCTGCCGCTCACCAATCGTTACGTGCGCTGGTACGGCACCCATCCGCGACCGCCGGCGATGGAGGGCGAGTCCGTGCACCCCGTTCGATGGCGCCGATCGCCGTTCCATCGCCGAGCGAGGCTCGCGCCGACGACGCCGGAGCCGGGCACACCGTGACCGTTGCCCGCGAACACCTCCGCCGTGCGCAGGCGCCGCTCTCGGTCCCGCTGATCGAGGCGAAGCTCGAGGCCCCGCGCCTGCGGGCCGGCACGCTCGACCGGCCGCGCATCAGGCGGGCACTCGGCGTCGACGCGGTCCTGACGCTCGCCGAAGCGCCCGCGGGATACGGCAAGACGACCGCGATCAGAGCCTGGTGCGCGACGCGGGATGACAGGCTCGCATGGGTGACGCTCGACGGCGGCGACAACGATCCGAGCCGCCTCTGGACGTATGTGGCGACAGCCGTCGACCGCATCCATCCGGGGCTCGGCCGCACAGCCCTGCAACGCCTGCGCGTCCCAGGGAGCCCGGCCGAGCCCGCGATCGACGAGCTCCTGGCGGCTGTGGCTCGTCATGGGGATCCGGTGATCCTCGTCCTGGACGACCTCCACACCGTGAGCGAGCGCACGTGTCTCGCATCGCTCGACCGCGCTTTGTGCGGCGCCCCTGCGAATCTGCGCGTCGTCCTCAGCACGCGCAGGGACCCGCCGCTGGCGGTTCCGCGACTGCGCGCCGCGCAGGAGCTCACGGAGCTGCGGGCCGGCGATCTCGCATTCACCGTGCGCGAAGCTCGTTCCCTGCTCGTCGATCACTGGGGCCTCGAGCTGGCCCCCCCGGACGTCGACCTGCTGGTCCGGCGCACCGAGGGCTGGCCGGCGGCGCTGATCCTCGCCGGCGTCTGGCTGCGCAGCGTGCCCGACCCGTCGAGCGCCGTGGCCCGCTTCGGGGGAGACCAGCGCTTCGTGGCGGACTACCTGACCAGCGAGGTCCTCGCGGCGCTCGACGACGACTGCCGTTCGTTCCTGCATGGCGCCGCTGTTCTCGGCCACTGCACGCCCGAGCTCTGCGACGCAGTGCTCGACCGCCGCGACTCGGCTGATGCGCTCGCCGAGCTCGAGCGGGCGAGCCTCCTGACCTCACGGCTCGAGCGTTCAGACTGGTTTCGGATTCACCCGCTGTTCGCCGAGTATGCGCGAGCGCAGCTCGAAGCCTCCGATCCGGGCGCGGCACAGGGGATCCATCTGCGCGCGGCGCGCTGGCTCGGCGCCCACGATCACCCGATGGAGGCCGTCGTCCACGCGTCGGCGGCCGGAGCGCACGATCTCGTCGCACAGACACTCTGCGAACGTCACCGTGAGCTCGTCCGAGGCGGCGAGGGTCGGACGCTCCTCCGATGGACGCGCACGCTGCCCGACGACGTTCTGCTCGCGCATCCCGACCTCTGCGCCGCCGCCGCTGCCGCGGCACTCCTGGTCTCGGGGGGGACCCTCGAGCGGAGCCGGTACGTCGGTCTGGTCAGGCGGGCCCGGTCGGCCGGCCCGTACGCGCAGACGCTGGGCCGGGTCGTCTCGGCGCTGGCGTTCGAGTTCGGCGTCGAGCGGGCAGGCGAGGACGCCGACCGGCCGCAGAGACGGGCGCAGGCGAGTTCGCGACGGGGGCGCTGTGCGCGCAGGCTCGCGCGCGGTACTTCTCAGGCGACGTCGAGGACGCGCGGCTCTCCGGGCTGCGAGCCCTGGAGCACCCCGACATCACCAGGAATGTCCCGAGTCTCGTCCATGCCCGAGCGACCCTTGCGCTTGCCGCGATCGCCGAGGACCGGCTGACCGCGGCTCGCACCCACGCGCAGTGCGCGAAGGACGCGATCGGCGAGCTCGGGATGGGCCGGACCTGGCTGGGCGCCAACGCCTCTGCAGCGATGGGGGCGCTCCTTGCAGCCGAAGGTGATCTCGCCGGCGCCGAGCGCGAGCTGGCCGCCGCCGAGCGCTTCCTCCGGGACGACGTCCCGACGCTCCACCACACCTGGCTGCTGGCCATGCTGGCCCGCGTGCGTCTTCGTCGCGGAAGGCTCGACCAGGCCCAGGAGGCGCTGCGCAGCGCGAGCGAGGCGCTCATCGAGCTCCCCGATTCGGGGCTGCTTCCCGCGCTGGTGGGGCAGGTCGAGCACGAGCTCGCGCTCGAACGCGAGCGCGCCGGCGCGGATGCCGCGATCGAGACGCCGAGCAACGCCGAGCTCGGCGTCCTGCGGCTCCTGGCGACCGACCTCTCACTGCGCGAGATCGGAGAGCAGCTCTTCGTCTCGGAGAACACGGTCCGTTCGCATCGGCGAGCGCTCTACCGCAAGCTCGGAGCGCATTCGCGCACCGCAGCGGTGGCACGCGGCGCCGCGCTGAACCTGCTCGACCAGGCGGGATCACCCGGGTGATCCGGGCCGGATCGCTTGTGCGGGGACGAGCCGGGCGGGATGCTCGGTTGGTGCCTGCCCGGACCTATCAGCTGACTGTGGAGGGAGAGCTCAGCGACCAGCTGTCGTCCGCTTTCGGGGCGATGACGCTGGCGCGCAGCGACGGCACCACGACGCTGACCGGCGAGCTTCGCGACCAGGCGGAGCTCCACGGCGTCCTGCAGCGCGTGTCGGACCTCGGGCTCACCCTGCTCGAGACCAGGACGATCCCTCCCGCCGGCGAACCGCGGCGGAGTCCCTCCTGAAGCTTCCCCCTGCCCACCATTCGGCGCTACGCAGATGAAAAGGAGAACACCATGGCTGATGTGACACACAACGGACGTCCGGTCATCGAACAGCGGCAGACCACGTTGGGGCTGTACGTCACCGCCAAGGAGGCCTACGAGATGTGGCACGCGGACCCGGAGAACGTGCACGTCCTCGACGTTCGCACGCCTGAGGAGTGGGTGTTCACAGGTCACGCGCCGATGGCCGATCTGGTCCCGCTCGCGCTCATGTCGTACGTGTGGGACGACGAGAAGCAGGGCTTCCCGTGGGTGATGAACCCGAACTTCATCGAGCAGGTCAAGGCCCGGTACGCACCCGACGACACGCTCCTTGTGACCTGCCGATCCGGCGGACGCGGGGCGATGGCGATCAATGCGCTGGCGGCGGCCGCCGGGTTTACGAATGCCTACAACATCCTCGACGGGATGGAGGGCGGCCGTGTCGAGGATCCGGACAGCGTCTTCGACGGCATGCGCCGGAAGAACGGCTGGCAGATGTCAGGCCTGCCCTGGACCTACGAGCTCGACAAGGACCGTATGACACTGCCTGAGCGCGAGGAGACCGGCACGCTTCACCCGGGGAACCGCGAGGATTGATCGGATCGCCCGGGTCGTGATCCGCGACCCGGGCGATGGCAAGGAGGCCCGAGTGACGAGCAGACAGATGACCACGGTCGAAGGCGGCGCAGCGCAGACGAGTGACGCCGGCGCCGCAGGGTCCGCGGCCTTCGGATCCCAGTCCCGGCACAAGCCCATCATCCGGCTCGGGCCGTACTTCCGCCTGACCGCGGCGCTGCTGCGCCGGTGGCCCGATCTGAAGGCGATCTGGTTCGACGCTCGTCTCGATCCCGCATTCCGGGAGGAGGTCATGCTGACCGTGGCCGGCGCCAACGCGTGCCGCCAGTGCAGCTACGCGCACCGCGAATGGGCGCTGGCCGAGGGCCTGCCGCCAGAGGCGCTCGCCGCGCTCGAGGGCCTGGACGAGGCGGCGTTCGATGCGCGCACGTGGGCGGCGATCGCGTGGGCGCAGGCGTTCGCCGCAAGCGATCTCGTCGCGGCCCCGGCCGTGGTCGATGCCAACTTCCGCGAGCACTTCAGCGCCGAGGAGCAGCGTGACATCGAGCTCGTCGCACGGACGATGACGTGGATGAACCGCACCAGCAACACGGTCGATGCCGCCTGGGGTCGCCTGCGCGGCGCGCCCGTGCCGGGCAGTGGCCTGCTCGGCGAACTGCTGGCGGTCTCGATCTACGTGATCGCCGTGCCCTTCCTCATCGTCCTGCTGAGCATCAGGCAATCGCGCAATCCGGTCGCACTGATCCGCGGCATCGCGCCGTTCTTCCGCGAGTTCGAAACGTAGGGCCGCGCCCGACGCCACCGCGGCGATCGGCGTCACGACATTCGCGCCGCACGCTCCGACTGGCTGGTCACACCATGAAGGTGACCTCCTGACGCAGCCCGCGACCGTCCCAGTCGGTCGCTTCTCGCCTGCTCAGGAGGCCATTCTTCGTGTCCCGCCAGAGAGATACCGTCCCGCCCGTCGGTGGATCGAGGCTCAGCGACCAGGGTGGATCAGCCGAACCCTGACGACCGCGGTCGCTCGACGGCTCCGACCGCCTACGCCTGTGCCTGCTTGGCCAAGAGGTCCTCGATGACCGCGGCCTGCGCTGCCAGGGCGCCGGCACCGCTGAACTGGATGATCTCGGCCCCTTCCTCTGACTTGAAGTTGTGCGGAGCCGGCCAGAAGCAGACATCGCCGGCCTTGCAGACGTCAGTGCTCCCGTCCTTGTAGATGACCTCCATCGAGCCGCTGATGATGTAGGCGTGGTGGGGAACCCCGCACAGACCGTCCGGCAATGGCGCCAGCAGCCCTGTGAAGTCAGTGCCCGGGGCGAACTTGTGGTAGGCGCACTGCATGTCGCCCCAGACTTCCTGGAAGATCTCGAGGCCCGGGGTGTTCTGGGTGACGTAGTCGTCAACCGGTTCCATATCCCTCAACTGGCTTCTCATGTGTTGCTCCTTCTTGTGCCTCACCCGACCGGCGGTGATGCGGATTTGTTCAACGCCAGACCCGGTCGCCTGGAGAACCTGCTTGCCATCGCGGCTTGGGCTCATTGCGTCCCATACCAAGTGACCAACCGCCCGGACTTGTCTCGCGGTGCTGCTGCCACGGCCCTGCGACTACAGACCCTAGGCGCCGGGAAGAGGGCGGGGCATCCGGGAAAACCCCGCATCGACATCGTGTCGCTTCCCCGGGTGGACCGCAAGGGACGGCTCTCCGGATCACCCGGGTGAAATCGGGTCGGCACCACGCGAGCAGGCGGCGACCGGCGTAGCGTCAGGAAGCACCGTGAGTGTCGCGAAGGGGAGCGATGCCGCCTGCGATCTGATCGGCGAGCTGGCGGTGCTGCTCGCCGACGAGGATCTGGAGGAGATCGGTGCCACGCGCGAGCCCGGGAACGGCGCGTGGTGCTGGTCTTCAAGAACACCTGGGGAGCGCCGTTCGGTGCCGCCGTCGCGCCGGTCGGGCGGCCAGGAACAGGCGCGGTCCGACCCAGGCGATCCGGCGAGCCCTCGAGGCCGAGGAGGGCGCCGACCGGGCGCCTGGGCGCGTCTGCTCGCCGCGCCGAAGCGAGATCCGCACCGGCCGACGTGCGATAGTCGTGACGTGATGTCGCACGAAACCCGACCCCGTCGCATCCGCCGCAAGCCCGACGTCGCCGAGCGGGAGATTCTCGACGCCGCGGCCCGGTTTCTGGAGACCAACGAGTTTCGTGACCTGACCGTGGATGCGGTCATGCAGGGGACGGGGATGCGTCGTTCGGCCTTCTACAACTACTTCAACGGTCGCTCCGGCCTCGTTCTGCGCCTCGTCGCGCAGATCGAAGACGAGATGCTTGCGGCCTCGCGCCTGTGGTTCGACGACACCGACGACTCGATCACGTCCCTGGAGCTGGCGCTCGACGCGTCGATCGACGTGTGGGCGCGCAACGGCCACGTTCTTCGCGCCCTGCACGCGGCGAGCTACCACGACGACGACGTGCTGCAGTACTACCGCCACGGCCTCGTCCAGACGTTCATCGACGCCGTCGCCAAGAAGCTGCGGGCCGAGCGGCGCGCGGAGCGCTCGTCGGTCCCGAATCCCAAGGACGTCGCCCATGCACTCATCATGATGAACATCGGCGTCCTGTCGGAGGAGATGGGGCGGCCAGCCGGGCAGGAACCCGGCCGCGGTCCACCGGACGCTCCAGTTCGCGTGGCTGCACGTGATCTACGGGCGGGTCCCCGGCGCAGCCGTGAACGGGAAGGCCGGCCGGTAGCGACGGCGCGTCGACAACCGTACTTTCCCCGCTGGCCAGACCAGCCGGGCACGGGGTAGCGTCGTGATTCCCCAAGAAGGAGGAGAGACACAATGCCCGGAGGACGAGATCGCAGGCAGCGCCGGCGCCGCGTCGCAGCTGTTGCCGGTGGCGCATACGCCGCGAAGAAGCATCACGACAAGAAGTCAGCAGAGGCGGAGGCCGCCGAGGCCAGCAGACGCCGGCGCCGGCACAGCAGCCTGCCGCTCAGCCCGCAGCCGACCCGTACGCGCAGCTGGGCCAGCTGAAGGAGCTGCTCGACAGCGGAGCGATCACGCAGGCCGAGTTCGACGCCGAGAAGCAGAAGATCCTGGGCACCTGACCGCGCGAATCGCGAGGAAGGAGAGTGCGGAATGTGTCGCTGGCTGGCCTACTCGGGCGCCCCTGTCCTGTTGAGAGAGGCGCTGTACACCCCGGCCCATGGCCTGATCGACCAGAGCCTGCATTCGCGGCTCGGGGCGGAGACGACGAACGGCGACGGCTTTGGTGTCGGCTGGTACGGAGACGTCGAGACGCCGGGCGTCTTTCACAGCATTGAGCCCGCATGGAACGACCACAACCTTCGTGAGCTCGCTGACCACGTGCGCTCGGGGCACTTCTTCACCCACATCAGAGCCGCGATCGGAAGTGCAGTTCAGCAGACCAACTGCCATCCGTTCCGCCACGGCACGTGGCTGTTCATGCACAACGGGTTCATCAACGAGTTCGCTCAGATGAAACGCGACCTTGCCCTCGCCATCGACCCCTCGCTGTTCCCAAGCATTCAGGGACAGACCGACTCCGAGATCCTCTTCTTCCTCGCACTGACGTTCGGGCTCACGGAGAACCCGCAGGCGGCGCTCGAGCGCGCAGTCGGCCTCGTCGAGGACACGGGCGAGCGACTCGGTATCCCGACCCCGTTCCAGGGCACGATCGCGACGACCGATGGTGAGAGCACCTGGGCCGTCCGCTATTCGAGCGAGGGAAAGTCGAGATCGCTCTTCTACACCACCGACATCCCGACCCTGCGTGACCTCTACCCGGAGAACGCCCGCCTGCGCGAACTCTCGGAGGACATGCGGCTGATCGTCTCAGAGCCACTCCGCGACCTGCCCGGGGCATGGAATGAGATCCCGGAGTCGACGATCGCGCACGTTCGTGGCAGCCAGGAGGAACTACGCCCCTTCAACCCCACGGCGCCCTGACGGCACGAGCCCAGAGGCGGAATCCGTCGGGAGGTGCGGTCAGCGACAGCCCGTCGCCAAGCGGTTCCAAGCGCCCGGGTAGATCGCTTGGATCCAGATGTACTGGACCGTCTCGGCGACCTCACGCGGATCCTCGGCCCCCGGTGCGCACGCGATGCGCTCGAGGTAGACCTGAATATTGAGCAGCACCAATCCCTCGGCGATGCTCTTGGGGCTGGGGACCGTCGCCCGTCCCGCCTCGTTCTCGGCCCGCAGCTTCCGCTCGACGGCATCGATGAACCCCTGCACGAGACCTTCGCGGTAGTACCGCTGGATCTCGTGGTCGTGGTAGCTGGCCTCATGAAGGGCCCGAAGAACAGCCCCTTGTCGCGCCCAGACGCGGGCGCCCGCCTCGAGCGCCCTCGCGAGACTCATCTCCAAGTCCTCACTCGCATCGAACCAGACCCGGGACGATTCCGCGAACTCCACCTCGAGCTGCTGCATGAGCCCGACGACGAGCGCATAACGATCCTCGAAGTAGCTGTAGAAGGCCGAGCGCTGCATTCCTGTGAGCTGCATCAGCTTCCGGACGGTCAGATCGCGAAAGTCGTTCCGCTCCAGGAATGCGCGCGCGGCTTCGAAGATCTCCTGCTCGGCGTCCTCCGGCTTTCGCCGGATGCGCCGAGCAGTGGGATGGGCTTGGTGTGGCATGAACGCCGCCGGTCAGCGGCCCACGGGTCCGGGGCTGACGGACCGGCGTGTGGCCGTGCCTAGGACGCGTCCTGTTCCCGCTCGAGCTCTGCCTCCACCGCGACGATCACGATGCCGAGCCTCGGTGATCTTCGCCGCTGCGGACGTCGTCCGCGGGGTGCCGACGATGGGCGCCACGGCGATGAGGATGTCCTGAATCTGCTCGATGGTGACACCCGCGTCGATCGCCGGCCCGATGTGGATCAGGTGGGAGTCTGTCGGTGTGTCGACGGCGACGAGCGCAGCCAACCGCGCGGCGATGAGCTCATTCTCGCCGAGCGTGCACCGCGTGAGGGAAGCCTCGGTCACGGCGAGGGAGCGTGTCGAGTACGGGCTCTGGGCTGCAGGATCAGGCATGGTTGCTCCTTGGTTCATGGGAATCGGGCTGGAGCGCCGAGAATGCGTTGTCGACGCAGCGTCTACAACGGTAGTTCGCACGGTCGCTGCATACGACCGTGCGGCTCGCAGGTCGCCTACCGACCGCACGAACCAGGGGTTTGGTACGGTCATCGACACGGTGTCGCCAAGCTACGCTCCGGCCGTGATCAGGACATCTATCGGCTTCAAGCCGGGCGATCTCGTCCGGCTCGCGCTGCCACCGGCGAGCGATGCCGATCCGGTCGGCGAAGTCATCCGGGTCGAGCCAACCGATGGCGGGGCAACCCAGCTGGTGGGGACACACCCGCGTGAGGCGGTGCAGCGTGGGTCATCAAGCTCGCGCGTCGATGCGCACGGCGGAGAGGAGTCGGTCGCATGAGCGGATCACCTGAGCGGATGAAGCGCAAGCACTATGAGCGCGAGCTCGCGCAGCTGCAGGGCGAGCTGGTCGCGATGCAGGAATGGGTCAAGACGTCCGGTGCGAGGATCTGCATCGTCTTCGAGGGCCGCGACACCGCCGGCAAGGGCGGCACGATCAAGCGGATCACCGAGCGCGTCAGCCCGCGCGTCTTCCGCGTCGTCGCGTTGCCCGCGCCGACCGAGCGGGAGCGCTCGCAGATGTACATCCAGCGCTACATGTCGCACTTCCCTGCTGCCGGCGAGGTCGTGATCTTCGACCGCAGCTGGTACAACCGCGCCGGGGTCGAGCGCGTCATGGGGTTCTGCACCCCGCACGAGACCGAGCGGTTCCTCGAGCTCGCGCCGGTCGTCGAGAAGATCATGGTCGAGTCGGGGATCCACCTGCTCAAGTACTGGCTCGAGGTCAGCCCCGACGAGCAGACCCGCCGCCTGCGCAGCCGGATCGACGATCCGCGCAAGCTCTGGAAGCTCTCTGAGCTCGACCTGCTCTCCTACAGCCGCTGGGACGACTACTCACGCGCGCGCGACGCGATGCTGGAAGCCACCGACAGCGGGTGGGCGCCCTGGCACGTCGCCCACAGCGACGACAAGCGCCGCGCCCGCCTGAACATCATCAGCCACCTGCTCTCGCAGGTTCCCTACGATCATCCCCAGCAGAAACCGGTGAAGCTCCCGAAGCGGGCGAAACCCGCCGACGAGGCCGGGCCCGAGCTGCGCTGGATCCCGACGCCGTACTGATCCGCAGGGGGTGACCTACAGGCCTCGAGGGTCAAGCCCTCGTCACGCAGCATTGAAGTCCTGCCCACTGCTCGCTGCGGGCGGGCGAGGACGAAGGCTCGCGACCGGATCGCCGAGGCGTGATCCTGAGGTGGGGAAGGGCGTTTGACGAGGGTCGTTCCCGGCGTCGATCGCCGTCCGAGGATCCTCAATCGGAGCTCGATGCCGTACCCGCTTGCGGTACCCGTCCACCCGTCCGGCGTCGCCGTTCGAGCCGCTCAAAGACCGAAGGCCCAGCGTCAGCAGGGCCTTCGTGGGACGGGAGCGACGGGACTCGAACCCGCGACCTCCGGCGTGACAGGCCGGCGCTCTAACCGACTGAGCTACGCCCCCGGGCGCCCGATCAGTATTGCAACACGCCCGCAGCGCTGACGCGCGGGCACAACTCCGCGCGCATGAGCGTGTTACGGCGTCTGGAACTGCACGTCCCAACGCAGGGAGGCGGAGTACATTGCGCAGCACGCGGATCACACTGACGTTCGTCGCCGTCATCGCGACGTTCGCCGTCAGCGCGACGGTCGCGCTGGCGGCCACCATCACCGGCACGCCGGGGAGCGACCGGCTGATCGGCACCCGCACGGCCGACACGATCGACGCCCAGGCGGGCAACGACCGCGTCTTCGGCCTGGCCGGCGACGACAACATCCTCGGCGGGGACGGCTTCGACCGCATCCGCGCCGGCCAGGGCAACGACACCGTCGACGCCGGCGCGCAGGCGGACGTCGTCGACGGCGGGCGGGGCGACGACAACATCGACGGCGGTCCCGGGAACGACAGGCTCTGGGGCGGCCCGGGCAACGACACGGTCCTCGGGCACGCGGGCGACGATCGCATCCACGGCGGCCCGGGCGACGACAACCTCGTCGGCGACACCCCCGGCACCGGCGACCTGTTCTCCAACGATCGCATCTTCGGCGGCCCGGGCAACGACACGATCACGGGCGGCGACGCGCGTGACCGCCTCGCCGGCGGCGACGGGAACGACACGATCAACGGCAATGCCGGGAACGACTGGATGGCCGGCGGCAACGGCGACGACACGCAGGACGGCGGCCCGGGCAACGACCGGATCTACGCCAACCTCGGCGTCGACACCACCAACGGCGGCGACGGCAACGACGACCTGTGGGCGCTCGCTCGCGGCGACGTCACGCCCGGCCCGAACGGCGAGGTCGACCAGGTCGGCGACACGCTGATCGGCGGCGCCGGCGACGACACGTTCCACACCCGCGACGGCGAGGTCGACAAGATCACCTGCGGCGACGGCAACGACGTCGCGCTGCTCGACACGGTCGACGTCATCACCGACGCGACGCCGGCCAACCCCAACGGCTCGTGCGAGAAGGTCGTCCGCAAGGCTCCCAGGCCGCGCGACCCGAGCGCGCGCAGCGAGGATCAGGCCCAGACGCAGGCCAAGAGCGAGGACACCTCGCACGTCGGCTGACCACTGGACGGCACGCACGGGCGGCGGGCAGGGATCGCCGAGGCCCGGGCCGTGCACCAGGGCGCGAGGCCCCGCAAGGATTGCGGGGCCTCGCCTCGTTCCGCGGGCTGATCGGCGGCCTGTCCAGGCGAAACTGACGCCACCGTCAGTTTCGGTTATTGTCGGGCCATGGTCCAGGGTCCACCGCCGCCGGGCACGAATCCGCTGGCCGTCATGTGGGATGACATCCGGGCCGACCGTGCGGCGACCGTGCCCTTCCCGCCGGGAGAGTTCGGCTTCAGCCTCGCACGGACCCGGCGCTACGCCGCCGATCCGCTGAATTCGCTGCTGGAGTACTACGAGCGCTTCGGCCCGATCTTCACGCTGAAGCTCTTCCACCACAACGTCGTGGTGCTGCTCGGGCCCGAGGCCAACCACCACCTGCTCGTCACGAACGCGAAGAACTTCCTCTGGCGCGAGGGCCATTTCCGCGACCTGATCCCGCTGATGGGCGACGGGCTGCTGACCACCGACGGTGCGTTCCACCGCGAGCAGCGCGGCATCATGGTGCCCGCCTTCCACAAGCACCGCATCCGCGAGTCGCTCGGCGTCATCCAGGAGGAGGTCGACCGCGCGGCCGAGGTGTTCGTCCCGGGCGCGGTCGTCGATCTGTACGACTGGACCCGTCACGTCGCGCTGCGGATCGCGATGCGCGCGCTGTTCGGCCTGGACCCGGACGCCGCGACGGCCGGCGGCCTCGACGCGGCCGCCGAGTTCGAGTCTGCGCTGTCGTACTACGGCGTGGACTTCATGCTGCAGCTGGCGCGCGGCCCGCGCACGCCGTACACGCGCATGAAGCAGTCACGAGCGCGCCTGGACCAGCTGATCTACGGCGAGATCGACCGTCGCCGGCGCAGCGGCGAGCGCGGCCCGGACATCCTCTCGATGCTGCTCGACGCGACCGACGAGGATGGGGACGCGCTCGAGGACCGCTACATCCGCGACGAGGTCATGACGCTGATGTTCGCCGGGCACGACACGACGACCTCGACGACGTCGTTCCTCTTCTACGAGCTGGCGCGCAACCCCGAGGTGCTCGAGGATCCGCGCATCTCGATCGAGATGATCCTTGACGAGACGCTGCGGATGTACCCGGCCGCGCACATCGGGCCGCGCCGCGCCGTCGAGCCGTTCGAGCTGCTCGGCCACACGGTCCCCGGCGGGATCCACGTGCACTACTGCTCGTGGGCGAGCCACCGCCTGCCGGACGTCTGGGAGGACCCGCACCGCTTCGACCCGCTGCGCTTCACGGAGGAGCGCAGGGCGCAGCTGCGCAAGGGGCAGTACGTCCCGTTCGGCGGCGGCTCGCGCACCTGCCTGGGCATGCGCTTCGGCCAGGCGGAGATCGGGATCATCGCCAGGACGATCCTCGAACGCCATCGCCTCGAGCTGCTGCCGGGCTACGAGCTCGACATCCGCCACATGCCGACGATCTCACCGCGCGGCGGGCTGCCGGTGACGGTGCGCCGGGCGGCGAGCGGGGCTCCGGCGCTGGAGCCCGCACTCGCCGCCTGAAGCGAGCCCCGTCCGGCCCGGATCGACCCTGGAATCCGGCCCGTAGGTTCCCGCAGCCCGGCTGTGGCAGACCCAGCTTGTCCTCGCGCCCCCTTCGGTGGGACTGTTGGGTTGTCGTCGCCGTGCGCCCGCCCGGGACGCGGTCCAGACCAGGAGGCTTGCCATGAGACGCAAGATGTTGGTTGGGGCGGCCGTAGCGGCCGTCATCTCGTTCGTGGCCGCCGCGCCATCGGGTGCCGCGGTACAGGCGGCTCGTCCGGCTGGCTGTCGGGCAATCCGCTTCCTCAGGGCAACACCGTGAACGCGTTGTCGTTCGCGGGCACCACCGGGTACGCGGTCGGCGAGTTCGGCACGATTCTTGCCACGGTCGACGGTGGCACCACGTGGACCAGCGTCAAGTCGGGCACGTTCACGAACCTCAGGCCGAAGTGCAGGCGATCGACGCGACGTCCGTGTTCGCGGGCGGCGGCTGCGTCGGGCGACGCTCGGACGACGGCGGGGCCACGGGGGTCGGGTCGCGTTCACGCCCGTCGAGTCGAGTTGCAGCCAACCGCTCGCCGCGGCGTGGGGGGTGAGCAAGGTCACCGGGCTACATCGTCCTGGCGGACGGCACGACGCTTCGCACCGACAACAACGGCGACACGTTCGCCCAGAAGGTCGCCGTCCCAGGCACCAGGGCGACCGGCGGCAACGCCCAAGTCAACGACATCCGCTTCCTTGACGCCAACACGGGTCTCGCGGCAACCAGCAACGGGAAGATCTACCGCACGACAGATGCCGCGAACTCGTGGACTGAGGTCAACTCGACGCAGCGGGCCGCAAGGAAGCTGCTGTTCCTCGATGACAAGAAGGGCTTCGCAGTGGGCGACCAGTCGCTGTTCCTCGTGACCAGTGATGGCGGGGTCACGTGGGTGGCCAAGGGCCTCACGTTGCCCGGTCCGCAGAACCTCACCGACGTCTCGTGCGCCAGCGCGACGAGTTGCGTGATGGCGACCGGCACCAACCAGATTGTCCGCACGGCGGACGGTGGCGACACCGGGACCCTCGTGGCACCGTCCCAGTCGCCGATCAACGCCGCGGGCTTCGCGTCGGCGATACGCGTCGCCGCGCTCGGTGGCCTGGGCACGACGTCGATCTCCGATGATGCGGGCACGAAGTTCGCGCCCGTCGGCGGGAGCCTGCCAGGCAGATACACCGCGATGGTTGCGGGACCCACCGGTGTCGCTTTCGCACCGGGCGACAAGGGTTCGCTCGCGAAGACAACCGACTTCGGCAGCACGTGGGTGCGCGGCAACGTCTCGACGCCCAACGACGTCGTGGACGTCTCGTTCCCGACCGCAAACGACGGGTTTGCACTCGACAACCGCGGCGGGCTGTTCCGCACCGCTGACGGCGGCGCCACCTGGCGCGCGCTGGACACCGGGACGACCGCACGGCCGTCGGCCGTCGAGGCAGCCAGCACCAAGATCGTCGTCATCGCCGGGCCGAAGGGACTGCGCCGCTCGACCGATGCCGGGGACACGTTCAGTGCCGTTTCCGGCTCGGTCGAGCAAGTCGTCCCTGTCGGATGTGGACTCCGCGGGGAGCGCCCTGTTCGCGTTCGGCTCTCAGGATGTCTGGCGCTCGACGGACAAGGGCAGAGACCTGGACGAGCGTGCTCAAGCCGGGCAAGTACGTGAAGAAGAACGGCAAGAAGGTCAACACCAAGGGCGTCCGGCACGTCGATTTCGTGAACGCCAACTCGGGATACTTCCTCGACACGAGCGCTTCATGTATCGCACGAGCAACGGCGGGAAGTCGTGGACCAGCCTGCTGGCGACCGGGAACGGTGGCGGGTACGGGATGGCCTTCAGCTCCGCGAGCCGCGGCTACCTCATCTCTCCCGCTTCGGTCCCACCCGCGCAGGGTTCCTGCTGCGGACGGCCGACTCGGGCAAGACCTGGACGCCGGAATTCGTGGTGTCGTCAGATCAATCAGCAGGGGGTGGCCGCCGGCGGCGGCGGAACGGACTACCTGCTCGGCGGTAGCCGAGTCTGCTGTTCACGAAGACCGGTGGACTGACTGGCGCCACTTCGACGTTGTCCATCACCCCAAGACGAAGAAGTTCAAGAAGCCGCCGAAGACGAGCATCACGGTCACCGGCAAGCTCAACCGACACAAGGTGCAGATCAGGTCACCGTCAGCTACTTGAAGCCCGGCGGCACGGGTTGGGCCTCACAGACCGTGAAGGTGGCCGCAAACGGTGCCGTACACCACGAGCGGAGCTCGCGACGCAGCCGCCGCCTGCGAACAGGGAGTTCGCATCGATGGCCTGAACCTCGGTGAGGTTGGTGAATGTGCGGAGGAGGGCACGACCACGTTCGTGCCGTGGTCGGGCAACTTCAGGAACGCCGGTCACCGACGGCGCCCTCGCGCCCGTGAAGGTCGGATCGTAGATGGAGGCCGCGAGGCGGGCGCCCCTCGGGGAGCCGGCGTCCGACCTGCCGGTCGCGCCGGCAGGCCGGCGGCGGCAAGCGCCAACGCGGCCGCGGCCACCGCCACGGTGATGGTCCTGCGTGTCATGGGACATCCTCCTTCGAAGCTGATTCCGCTGGTACCACCCATTGGAACGCCGCGCGGACCGAGTTACGAGGGCGGCGGAATACTCGGCGGCGGGATGCTGCCGCCCTCGCGCTCGGCAGGCGGAGCCTGAGGCGGCTCGAACCCCGCGGGCGCCGCGGGTGGCGCGACCGGGTTGCCGAAGGCGTCGGTCCCCGACACCGGGGCCCCGCCCGCCGCCGCCGGCGCCGCCGTGGGCGCCACCGGCGCGCCCGGGACCGGCGCGCCCGGGACCGGCGGAGGCTCGAAGGCGGGCGCCGCCCCCTCGCCGCGCGCCTCGCGCAGCGCGAAGTAGATCGTCGATGCTGCGAGCGCGGAGACCGGCGCCAGCAGGACGTTGACGATCAGCTGCGCGATGAAGCGCAGTGCCGTGGAGTCGCCGATCGCGCCGATCGCGCTGATCACCAGCCCGACGACGATCTCCAGCGCGAAGATCGCGACGATGACCCCAAAGACCTGCCAGCCGTTCCCGCGGACGAGCTCGCGGCTGCGACCGAGCGAGGCGAACACCCCCGCGCGCTCCAGCACCAGCACCGGAGCGGCGACCGCCCAGATCGTCAGCAGGATCAGGCCCGGGATGATGAACAACAGGAACCCGATGCCGATCGCGATGCCGGCGACGATGCCCAGGCCCAGCAGCGGCATGAGGACCGGCGTCACCGAGCTGAACAGCTGGCCGACGGACGCGTCCAGCTGACCGTCCTGCACGTCCTGGACGAGGCGCACGACGACGCCCGTGTACCAGAGCGTCGCCACGATCGAGACGACGAGCACGAGCAGCGCGCCGCCCGCCGATCCCGCGATCAGGCCCGCGATCAGCGCGACCGGCAGGAACACGATGATCGCCGACAGGACCAGCGGGCCGATGTACTGGCCGTAGATCTCGGCGATGCGTGAGAGGACGGCGCCGATCTCGAGATGGCGGCCGGCGGAGCTGGGGGTGACGGACATGGCGGCAGTGTCTCAGAGCGCCGGGACGCCCTCCGGCAGGTCTTCGATCGCGCGATCCATGTCCTCCTGGGAGAACTCGGGATCCTCGAGCGTGCCGGCCAGGTAGGCGTCGTAGGCGGAGAGGTCGAAATGGCCGTGCCCGCAGAGCCCGAACAGGATCACGCGCTCCTCCCCCGCCTGTTTGGCGGCCTCGGCCTCCTCCATCACGGCTCGGATCGCATGGGTCGGCTCCGGCGCGGGGATGATCCCCTCGCTGCGCGCGAAGCGCACGCCGGCCTCGAACGTCTCCGTCTGGCGGTAGGCGCGGGGCTCGATCAGGCCCTCGTGCACCAGCGCGCAGAGCAGCGGCGAGTCGCCGTGGTAGCGCAGGCCGCCCGCGTGGACCGGCGGCGGCACGAAGCCGTGCCCGAGCGTGTACATCGGCATCAGCGGCGTCAGCCCGGCGGTGTCGCCGAAGTCGTAGGCGTAGACGCCCTTCGTGAGCGTCGGGCAGGCGGCCGGCTCGGCGGCGACGAAGCGCGTCGTCTCGCCGTCGCGCAGGTTGCGCCGCAGCCAGGGGAAGACGAGCCCCCCGAAGTTCGACCCCCCGCCCACGCAGGCGATGACGACATCCGGCTTCTCGCCCGCCATCTCCATCTGGGCGATCGTCTCCTGCCCGATCACCGTCTGGTGCAGCAGGACGTGGTTGAGCACCGAGCCCAGGGCGTAGTTCGTGTCATCGCGCTGGGCGGCGACCTCGGCCGCCTCGGAGATCGCGATCCCCAGCGATCCGGTCAGGTGCTGGGCGTTGGCGACGCCCGAGGCCGTCAGCTGCGAGGGCGAGCGGTGAACCGTCGCGCCGAACGTCTCCATCATCGAGCGCCTGTAGGGCTTCTGGTCGTACGAGGAGCCGACCATGAAGACCTCGCACTCCAGGTCGAACAGGCTGCACGCGAACGCCAGCGACGAGCCCCACTGCCCCGCGCCGGTCTCCGTCGACAGGCGGCTGATCCCGGCCTTCGCGTTCTCGTAGGCCTGCGGGACCGCGGTGTTCGGCTTGTGCGAGCCCGACGGCGAGACGCCCTCGTACTTGTAGTAGATGTGTGCGGGCGTATCGAGCGCCCGCTCCAGGCGCCGCGCGCGGTAGAGCGGCGTCGGGCGCCAGAGCTTGTAGGCCTCGCGGACCTCCTCGGGGATCTCGATGTCCGGCGCGGCGGACATCTCCTGCTCCAGCAGCGCCGGCGGGAAGATCGCCAGCAGCAGCTCGGGCCCGGCGGGCTCCTTGGTCTGCGGGTTCAGCGGCGGGAGCGGCTCGCCGGGCAGGTCCGCCATGAGGTTGACCCAGTGGGTCGGGATGCGGTCCTCGGTCAGCAGGTACTTCGTCGCATCGTTCGACATGCCGGTGGTCGGTCTCCTGTGCACGGGGGAAGTGGAGCGGCGATCCTACGCCCACTACGCTGACTGCGATGCGCGCGGCGGTCATCGGAGCGGGCGTTGCAGGGCTCGTGTGCGCACGCGAGCTGTCCGCTCGCGGCGCCGAGGTGACCGTCTTCGAGAAGTCGCGCGGGCCCGGCGGGCGGCTGTCGACTCGGCGCGCCGGCGACCTGCGCTTCGATCACGGGTGCGCGGCGCTGGCCCGCGGCAGCTGGCTGAGCCAGCTTCCGGCCTCGGACGTGCAGCTCGGCGACTTCGCCGGGCGCCTGGTTCCCGAGCCGACGATGAGTGCGCTGTGCAACGGGCTCGCGGCGGGCCTCACGCTGTCGACGTCGGCGCGCGTGGGGACGATCACGCCGCGGGAGGGCGGCGGCTTCGCGCTGCGCGGCGCCTCCGGCGAGGCGCTCGGCGACTTCGAGCGGGTCGCCGTGACCGTGCCCGCACCGCAGGCCGCGGACCTGCTCGCGGACGCGGCGCCGATGCTCGCCGAGGTCGCGGCCGGCGCGGCGTACTCGCCGTGCTGGGCCGTCATGGCGGCGTGGGACTCGCCGCTGGCGATCGAGGACGACTGGCACCGCGATCCGAAGCCCGCGACGCCGGTCGCGTGGGCGGCGCGTGAGAGCGCGAAGCCCGGCCGCTCGGGAGGCGAGCGCTGGACGGTCCAGGCCGGTCCGGGGTGGAGCGCCGCACACCTCGGGGACCACCCGGACGCGGTCGCCCGCGAGCTGCTCGCCGCGCTGGGGGTGACGCTGCTCGCCGGGCCGCTGCCGCCGCCCGAGGTTCTGCTCGCACACTGCTGGCGCTACGCGCGCGTGACCGCGCCACTGCCCCAGCTCTGCCTCGTCGACGCTCAGGTCGGCATCGGCGCCGGCGGCGACTGGTGCGCGCCGATGCTCGAGCCCGCCGCGCTCGGGGCGGACCAGGACGACGCGGGCGTGCCCCAGGCGCTCTCCAGCGGGCGCGCGCTGGCCGCGGTCCTCAGCGTCTGAGCGCCGGCGTCAGATCGCGCACTCGCCCTCGCCGCGGATGACCTCGAACGGGCCGGAGCGGTTCCAGTCGATGAACATGCTCATCGTCTCCAGGCCGAAGTCGACGGGCATCGCGAGGTCGCGCACGAGGTCCTCGAAGGCGGTCGGGCCGACGCGGTCGGCGTAGTCGTTGAACGCCTCGCCGCCCTCGCGCCCGTCGAGGTAGGCGCGCAGCCAGCGTTCGACGGCGTCCGGCACGCGCTTGGCGGGCAGGCGCACCTTCAGGCGGGTGCCGTAGGCGATCTCGCCGCCCTCGTAGCGCCCGCCGATGTGTGCGACGTAGGCGGGGATCGTGTGCTCGCCGACCTTGATCGACGCTCCGTAGAACCCGATGTTGGCGATGTGGTGCTGGCTGCAGCCGTTCGGGCAGCCGCTCATCTTGATGTGGATGCGGCGGGCCAGCGGATCGGCGATCGCCAGCGACTCGACGCGCTCCTGGACGGCGGCGTTGAGCCCCATCGAGCTCGTGATCCCGAGCTTGCAGCTGTCGGTTCCCGGGCAGCTGACGACGTCGACGAGCTCGTCGGCGCCGGCGCTGCCGAGCCCGAGCTCGAGCAGCCGCTGCCAGAGGTCGAAGAGCGCCTCGTCGCGCACCCAGCGCAGCACGAGGTTCTGCTGCACGGTCGTGCGCGCGTAGCCGCCGGTGAAGTCGCGCATGATCTGCCCGAGGCCGCGGAACTGCTCGGGCGTCAGGTCGCCGCGGATGATCCGCACCGTGACCGCCGAGTATCCCGTCTGCTTCTGCGCGACCACGTTGGCCTGCACGAAGCGCTCGAACTCCGAGCGATCGCCGTTGGGGCTCGCGGCGGCCGTGTACGGGCCCGGCGCGCCGGCCTCCTCGTCGTGGAGGAACAGGTCGGGCGTGAAGTCGCGCTCGGCGACCCAGTCGCCCTGGAGCTCCTCGTCCACCATCCGCCGCACCTCGTCGATGCCGACCTTGTCGACGAGCACCTTGATGCGCGCGCGGGCGCGGTTGACGCGCAGCCAGTCCTGGCGGTCGAAGATCCGAAAGCACGCCTCGGCGATCTTCAGGTACTCGCCGTCGTCGGCGCTGACGAACTCGGCGAGCGTCGGGGCGACGCGCGGCATGATCGATGTGCCCCCGCCGAGGCGCACCTCGAAGCCGCGCACGCCGTCGCGCTCGCGCGCGAGGAACGCGATGTCGTGGATGCCCGTGATCGCGCGATCCTCGCCCGTGCCGTCGAACGCCGTCTTGACCTTGCGCGGCATCAGCTGCGTCGTCGGGTGGCGCACGAAGTAGCGCACGTAGGCGCCGACGTAGGGCGTGGGGTCGAAGACCTCGCCCTCGCAGATGCCCGCCAGCGGATCGGCGGTGACGTTGCGCACCGTGTTCCCACAGCCCTCGCGTGAGGACAGGCCGACGGCCGAGATCTCGCGGATCAGCTGCGTCATCTGGTCCAGCGGCACGTGGTGCATCTGGATGTTCTGACGCGTCGTGATGTGCGACTTGTTCAGCGGCGCGTAGCGCTCGGTGACGTCGGCGAAGGTGTCCATCTGCTCGGGCGTGATGCCGCCGAAGGGCAGCTTGACGCGGACCATCTGCACGTTCGCCTGGCGCTGGCCGTAGACGCCCTGCTTGAGCCGGAAGCCGATGAACTCGTCCTCCGGCGTCTGGCCGCCGAGGAACTTCGCCGCCTCGGAGTCGAAGTCGTCGAACTCCTGCTCGAGGATCGGGATGATGTGCCCGGGGACGTCCTCGACGACCTCGGGATTGCTCAGCGAGCCGGGTCGGCCGGCCGGACGCGGCTCGGCGGCGGAAGGTTCCATAGGCGAAATATACAAATCCCGGTCGAGTTATCGCCTATTGGACGGCTCGGCGCCCGCGACGGCACACGCCCGGCCGATGATCTAGTCTGCCGCCTGGCAGGAGCCCGTGGGGGGCGGACAAAGGGGAGAGCTGTGCTCATGGCGAATCGTTGTGGCGTCGCCGGACGCCTGGGCGGCCGATCGGGGCTCCGCGCGCGCGGCGCCGTGCTGATCGCCGCCCTGCTCGCGCTCGCCGTCGCCGCGCCGGACGCCATGGCATGGCACGGCACGTTGATCGTGCGCAAGGTGAACATCGGCGGCCCGCCCGCCGACACGTTCTCCTTCTCGCTGACGAAGAGCCCGAACGCCTACCTCGACGTCTGGAACCCTGCGGCCAGGACGTTCGAGCTGACCGGCGCACCCAGCGCGGCGGGCCCGTTCACCGAGGGCGCCACGCAGACGACCTTCGCCGGGCTGTGGGCCGGATACGAGGCGGGGTTCAACAACTGGGTCACGTACAAGGTGACGGAGGCGGCGCAGCCCGGGTACACCACGACCGCCGGCTGCTCGATCGAGGCCGGCGGACTGGCGACGACACCTGCCTGGACGGCCGTGACCACGACCACGCCCGGCGGCGACACGTCCGTCGCCACCTCGGTGCGCTTCGTACCCCCCAGCACGGCCTACACCACGACCTGCACGTTCACGAACGTCCGCAAGAGCGACATCACGCTCGTGAAGCACTTCACCGGGCCCTCCGACCCGACCGATCTGGCGACGCTCGGCATCGACGACCAGGTCAAGGCCGGCGTCGGCGACGGCGGTTCGATCGGGCCGGTCGACGTGCCCGGCGACTCGCAGCACACGATCTCCGAGAGCGGCATCGACCAGAGCGCCTACGAGACGACCTTCGACGACTGCGGGCTCAGCGGCGCCGGAGCTCCGTCCGGCACGGGCCTGACGCGGACGCTCACCGTCCCGACCGGCCGGCACGTCGTCTGCAACGTGACCAACCGCCGGCTCTCCGGGAAGCTGACGCTCGCGAAGGCGCTGCGCCCGGCCGGCGCCGGGGAGTTCAACCTGATGCTCGACGGCGCGAACGTGACGGTCGCGGGCAGCGCGGACGACGTGACCTTCGGCAACGGCGACCAGTCCGACCCGCTGGTCGTTCCGACCGGGAACCACGTCGTCGCCGAGAGCGTCGCGACCGCCGGGCAGGCGCTGACCGACTACACCACGTCGCTGACCTGCGTGAACCGCGCCGCGCAGGACGCATCCGTCCCCGTGGAGGCCGGCAGGGTGGTCGCCGTGCACGACGGTGACGACGTGCTCTGCACCTTCAGCAACGTCAAGCTCCCGGGGTCCGGCGTCGAACCCGTACCGCCGACCAGCGGCTCGACCAGCACGGGCGGCGGCGAGACGACCCCGGTCGGCAGCTCGCGCATCGTCGGGCCGTCCGGCTGCGTGGCGCGCGCGCATGCGACGGTCGGCGTGCGCGGCCACGGGATCGCGAGCGTCGCGTTCTCGATCCGCGGCCGGCGTGTGCGCACCGTGACCAGGCGCGACGCCAACGGCGCCTTCTCGCTCGTGGTCAGCACACGCACGCTGCCGCGCGGGCCGACGATCGTCGTCGCGCGCGTGACGTTCCGCGGCGGAGCCCGGCCCCAGACGCTGCAACTGCAACTCAGCCGCTGCGGCGCGCGCAGCGTGCGACCGCTGTTCACCGGCTGAGCCGGCTGACGGGTGGCGGCGATCGAGCTCACCGCCCCGCAGGCGCGCCGGATCGCCCTGCGCGCGCAGGGCCTGCTCGGCGCTCCCGATCGCCGCGGCGGCGTGCCGGCGCTGCTGCGCCGCCTGGGCGCGGTGCAGCTCGACACGATCTCCGTCCTCGCCCGCTCGCACGAGCTCGTCGCCTACGCGCGGCTCGGCGCGGTCGGGCGCAAGGCCGTCGAGGGCGCCTACTGGAGCGGCGGCGCCTTCGAGTACTGGTCGCACGCCGCGTGCATCCTGCCCGTCGAGGACTGGCCGTGGTTCGCCTTCCGCCGCCGCGCGTTCCGCGCGCGCGGCCGGCGCTGGCACGAGGTGCCCGAGCACCTGTGCGACGAGATCCTGCGCCGCCTCGAGCACGAGGGCCCGCTGACGACGCGCGAGCTCGGCGGCGCGAAGTCGGGTGCCGACTGGTGGGAGTGGTCGCACGCGAAGGTCGCCGTCGAGTGGCTGCTCGACATCGGGGAGGTCGTCTGCACCGAGCGGCGCAGCTGGCGCCGCGTCTACGACCTGCCGGCCCGTGCGCTTCCCGGGGGCCTCGCCGCGACCGAGCCCGCCGACGCCGAGTGCCTCGCCCGCCTGGTGGCCGACGCCGCATCCGCGCTCGGCGTCGCGACGCGCGCCGACCTCGCCGACCACCACCGCCTGACCCAGGCGCAGGTCGCCGGCGCCGTCGAGGCCGCCGGCCTCGTCCCCGTGTACGTGGCCGGCTGGGGGCAGCCCGCGTGGGCCGACCCCGCCGCGCTCGAGCAGCCCGCGCGCGGGCGTCACCGCACGACGCTGCTCTCGCCGTTCGACTCGCTGGTCTGGGACCGTGCGCGCACCGAGCGCCTGTTCGACTTCACGCACCGCCTCGAGGCCTACACCCCGAAGCCCAGGCGCGTGCACGGCTACTTCGCGATGCCGCTGCTCGCCGGCGGGCGCCTCGCCGGGCGTGTGGACCCGGCGCGTTCCGGCAGCACGCTCGTCGCGCGCCAGCTCTCCGTCGAGCCCGCCGCGATCCCGCAGATGGCCACGGCGCTGCGCGAGGCAGCGACCTGGGTCGGCTGCGACGCGGTCGCGCTCGAGCGGGTCGAGCCGGCGTCGGCGAGGGCGGCGCTGCTCGCCGCCCTCGCCTAGTGTCCTGAATCAGAAGTCCGCCGGCGCTTTCGGCGCCCGCTCGCGCCTGAGCCCCGTCGGCGCCCGGTGCCGTGCGGGCGGGCGGGACCCGAATCCAGCCGGGTCACCGCCGAGGCTCAGATCACGACCGGACATCCGAAATCACGCGACCGAACTTCCGACTCACGACACTCGGATCAGTGCGCGAGCGCCGGCGCCGGCGCCGTCGCCGAGTCGAGCTGGTCGACGCCGGGACGCAGCAGCAGCCCGCCGATGACGGCGCCCGCCGCGAAGATCGCAGCCGAGAACCAGAACGCGGTCGTGTAGCCGTGGACTGCCGCGACCGACAGCGCCGCCGGGCTCGGCGGGGCGCTGTGCAGCATCGCCGTCGTCGCGCTCGCGGCGAGCGTGCTGAGCAGCGCGGTCCCGATGGATCCGCCGATCTGCTGGCTCGTGTTGACCATCGCCGAGGCGGCCCCCGCGTCGGCCGGCTTGACGCCCAGCGTCGCGGTGTTCATGCCGGTCGCCATCGTCAGGCCGAGCCCGACGCCGAGGATCAGCAGCCCCGGCAGGATGTCCGCCGCATAGCTCGAGTGCACGCCGAGCTGCGCGAGCACGATCATCCCGCCGGCGGCCAGCAGCATGCCGCAGGCCACGAGCGGCTTCGGGCCGGTGCGCGGGAGCAGCCCGGTCTGCGCGATCGCGGCGGCGGCCGACAGCACGACCGTCATCGGCAGGAACGCCAGGCCCGTCTGGATCGGCGAGAAGCCGAGCGTCTGCTGCAGGTAGTAGGTCAGGAACAGGAAGACCCCGAACATCCCCGCGGCGGCCATGCCGACCGTCAGGTACGCGCCGCCGCGGTTGCGGTCCGCCACGATGCGCAGCGGCAGCAGCGGGTTGGCCGAGCGGCGCTGGATGGCGACGAAGGCGATCAGCAGGACGGCGCCGGTGGCGAGCAGCGCGACGGTGACCGGCGCCCCCCAGCCGTCCGTCTGCGCCTTCGTCAGCCCGTAGACGATGGCGAGCAGGCCGGTGCAGGCCGTCAGCGCACCCGGCAGGTCGAGCCGCACGCCCGAGTGCCGGGCCTGGTTGTGCAGCAGAGTCACGGCGCCGAGCGTCGCGGGGACGGCGAACAGGAGGTTCACGTAGAGGCACGCGCGCCAGGAGAAGTACTCCGTGAGCACGCCGCCGAGCAGGAGGCCGAGCGCCCCGCCGGCACCGGCGATCGCGCCGTAGATCGCGAACGCGCGGCCGCGCTCGCGCGCGTCGGTGAACGTCGTCGTCAGCAGCGACAGGACCGACGGCGCGAGCAGCGCCCCGAACGCGCCCTGCAGCGCACGCGCGCCGACGAGCACCTCGAAGCTCTGCGCCGACCCGCCGAGAGCCGAGGCGCCCGCGAAGCCGATCAGCCCGGCGATCAGGGTGCGCTTGCGGCCGAAGAGGTCGCTGAGCCGGCCGCCCAGCAGCAGCAGGCTGCCGAACGAGAGCGCGTACGCGGTGACGACCCACTGCCGGTTGTCGTTCGTGAAGTGCAGGCCGTGCTGGGCCGACGGGAGCGCGATGTTCACGATCGTGGCGTCGAGGATGACCATCAGCTGGGCGAGGCCCAGGACGGCGAGGATGAGCCAGCGGCGCTCGTGATGCGGGTTGTGGCTGTCCGGTTGCATGAGCGAGTTCCCCAGGATCGAGTCGTTAAGTGGAGGTTGTAGCTCCGCTTCGTTGGAGGAGCGTAGCACATCCGGAACGCATGCCTCCGTTTTCTTCTATGCTGGCTCCATGAACGCCCATCCCACCGCCGATCCGCCGCTGCGCCGCGACGCCGCCCGCAACCGCGAGCGCATCCTCGAAGCGGCGCGCGCGGAGTTCGCAGAGCGCGGGCTCGACGCGACGCTCGACGACATCGCGCGCCGCGCCGGCGTCGGAGTGGGCACCGTCTACCGGCGCTTCGCCGGCAAGGAGGAGCTGATCGAGGCCCTGTTCGAGGACCGGATGGTGGAGGTCGTCGCAATCGCCGAGGCCGCGCTCGCCCAACAGGACCCGTGGCAGGGCCTGGTCTCGTGGATCTCCGGCGTCGCCGAGCTGCAGGCGGCGGATCGCGCGCTGAGGACGCTCCTCACGTCGACCTCCCAGGGGCGTGACGGCATCGACCGGATCCGCGAGCAGATCGCGCCGCGCATCTTCCAGCTGGTCGAGCGCGCCAAGGAGCAGGGGCGCCTGCGCGAGGACGTCGCGCCGAGCGACGTCGCGCTCGCCGGGTACATGCTGAGCGCCGTCGCCGACTATGCCGGCACGGTGAGCCCGGAGGTCTGGCGCCGGCAGCTGACGATCGTGCTGGACGGCCTGCGCGCGCGGCGCGGCGCCCCGTCGGCGATGCCCATCGCGCCGCTCGACCTCGATGAGCTGGCCGCCGTCATGCGCCAGGAACCGCGCTGACGCGGCGAGCCGGCGTCATGCCGACACCCCCTGGACGGGCCTTCCGTCCTCGAGGTAGATGCAGCGCCGGGGCTTGACGCGGGCCCCGGCCCCGACGCGGCGGCGGACCGGGCCGCTGAGCAGCTTCTGGGCGTCGGCGAGCGTGACGAACCGGTGCTCGGAGATCTCCTCCTGCTGGAGCGTGATGCTCGCCAGCGCGTCGTCGTCGAAGCTGCCGCAGTGGAACAGGAAGCGCATGCCTCCCGGGCGGCCGGCCCTGGGGCGCAGGAAGTCGACGCACACGAGCTGCCCGCCGGTGACCTGCAGCCCGCATTCCTCGAGGGTCTCCCGGCGACACGCCTCCCAGGGCGTCTCGCCGGCGGCTTCGACCTGGCCGCCGGGGACGGTCCAGTGCCGCTTGTAGGTCGGGTTCAGGATCAGCAGGCGCCCGCGCCGGTCGAAGATCAGGGCACCGGCGGATGCCGGGATCCGCGGGATCTCCCAGGTCTGCTCGTCGGCGTCGGTGGCGTCCATGGCGGGAGTATCGTCGTGTGCGGTCGCAGGCACCGGGCACCGCCGGTGCGGGATCACGCTCATGAGCCACGACGTCCTGCTCTTCGTCTCCGTGTTCCTGGCATGCGCCGTCGAGGGCGTCGAGGCGGTCACGATCGTGCTCGCCGCGGGGATCACGCGCGGCTGGCGCTCGGCGTGGGCCGGCGTCCTCGCCGCGCTCGCGACGCTGGCGGTGCTGGTCGCGCTGATGGGGCCGGCGCTGACCGCGCTCCCGATCGACACGCTGCGGCTCGTCGTCGGCGGCCTGCTCCTGATCTTCGGTCTGCAGTGGCTGCGCAAGGCGATCCTGCGCGCGAGCGGGTTCAAGGCGCTCCACGACGAGGACGCGATCTTCGCCGAGGAGGTCGCCGAGTTGCGGGCGGTGCCGCTCGAGCGGGACGGCATCGACGCGTTCGGCTTCACCGTCAGCTTCAAGGGCGTGCTGCTGGAGGGCCTGGAGGTCGCGTTCATCGTCGTGACCTTCGGCAGCAACCAGCAGAACGTCCCGCTCGCGGTGATCGCGGCCGTGGCCGCCGTGCTGCTCGTGGTCGTGGCCGGGGTCGTTGCGCACCGTCCGCTGAGCCGGGTGCCGGAGAACACGCTGAAGTACGCGGTCGGCGTGATGCTCACGAGCTTCGGGATCTTCTGGGGCACCGAGGGGGCCGGCGGGAGCTGGCCCGGGCAGGACGCGGCGATCCCGGTGCTGGTCGCGTTCACGCTGCTGACCTCGCTGGTGCTGGTCGCGGTGCTCCGCCGCCGCCACACGCGGCTCGTGGGCATGGCGGGCACGAGCGTCGGGGCGAAGGCATGAGCCGCGTCCGCGCGTTCCTCGCGTTCCTCTACGACTTCATCGTCGGCGAGGACCCCGCGATCGCCGTCGTCGTGGCGCTCGCCCTGGGCCTCACCGCGGCACTGGCGAGCGGCGGCGCCGCGGTCTGGTGGGTGATGCCGCTCGCGGTCGCGTCCGTGCTGTCCTGGTCGGTGCTGCGCGCCGGCCGCCGCTGACCGATGGCCCTTCTCAGCCGGCGTGACGAGCCAGGCGGAGCCCGCCGCGCTGGACCTGCGCGGACGTGGCCCGGAACGCAGGGACCATCTCGCTGGTGACCAGGCCGGCCTCGTCGGTCAGCTCGTCGACGATCGCGAACCACTCGCCGATGCGCTCCGGTGTGTCGATCACGACGCTCACCACCGGAACGCGGCGGCGGATCTGCCAGAAGGAATCGCCGTGCGGCGCGTGACCGGAGTGGTAGCCCCAGATGCCGCGCAGGCTCGTGGCGCCCGGGGCCCCGGCCTCGCGCAGGCGCTGCAGCAGCAGGCCGCTGAGCGGCCGGCCGCGATGGCGTGACTGCTCGCCGGCGTAGACCATGAGCTTCTGCCAGATGCCGAGCCCCGACGGGTCGGTTGCGGGGAGCGCGTGTGGCGTCGCCAGCCGCTCGCCGTCGCGCTTGCACAGGCGCACCCGCTCGAGCGTCATCAGCGGCCGCTGCAGGAGCGCTCCGAGATCGGGGAGCACGTCGGCGATGCGCCGCCCCTCGCCGATGGCGATGATCATCAGCGGGACGTCGGCGTTGCGGCTGAAGAAGGCGGCGCGCTCGCGCGCGCCGTGCGCGGTCCCGTCGATGCCGAGCAGCACTGTCGCCCCGGCGATGCCGCGCGCGTGCAGGAGATCGACGACGGCGCGGTGGGCGAGCCCGTGCGCCGTGCGCTCCTGGCGGCCGACGTACACGGTGAGCTTGGCGGCCTCATCGAGCTCCGGCGGCAGCTCGACGCGCTCGACCGGGCCGGTCAGCATCCGCGCGCGCTCCAGCGTGACCAGGCCGCTGAAGCGCAGCGCGCCGATCTCCTCGACGACGGCCTCGATCCGCGCGCGTGTGTCGACGGCGACGGAGACCAGCGGCAGGTCCTCGGAGAGCGTGAGCAGCCGGTCGGTCCGCAGCTGGTGCTTGGCGCCGAACCCCGCGGTCGCGCGCAGGAGCAGGCTCGCCTGCAGCTCGTGCCGCGCGTAGATGCCGGTGAACGCGTCGGCCAGGTAGCCGCCGTTCGCGCGATCGCGCTCGCCGAGGTAGGCGGTCAGCTTGAGGCAGTCCTCGTTCACAGCGCCGCTCCGAGCCTGCGCCCCAGCCATGCGGCGCCGACGCCGAGCACCAGGCTGACGGCGAAGTTCGCTGCACCGAGCCGGGTCTCGCCGTCCTCGCCGAGACGATGGCTCTCGAACGCCCAGGTGCTGAACGTCGTGTACGCGCCCACCAGCCCGATGCCCAGCAGGCGGTAGCTGCCGGCGCTGAGCGCGGCGCCGACGAACACGCCGAGCAGGAACGCGCCGCTGAGGTTCACCGCGAGCGTCCCGAGCGGGAAGGCACGACGCATCCGCCCGCTGACCGCCCCGTCGAGCAGGAACCGGCCGACGGCGCCCGTGCCGCCCAGGAGCCCGACCGCGATCACGGTTCCCGCGTTCACGTGACCAGCGCCGCCCTGCGCACGAGGTTCGTCGCGACCGCCACGCCGAGGAACCCGGCCAGGATGCTCACACCGGCGTACAGCGCGGCGAGCCCGATGTGCCCCCGGTCGAGCATCTGGAGGATCTCGATCTGCATCGTCGAGAAGGTGGTCAGCCCGCCGCAGATGCCGGTGCCCAGGAACGGGCGGCGGTAGGCCGAGAGCGGGAGGCGCTCCTGCAGGCGCGTGGCGAAGTAGCCGAGCAGGAACGCCCCCGTGACGTTCACCAGGAAGGTGGCCCACGGCCACGCCCCCGGGCTGTGCGGGAGCGCCTCGCCGAGCTCGGCGCGCGCGACGGCGCCCAGGAACCCGCCGGCGAAGATCGCCGCGACCTCGCGGCGATCGACCGTCATCGCACTTGCCGTCAGCCGATGCGGATCAGCTTCTTGTTGACGAACTCGTCGGCTCCGTAGCGACCGAGCTCGCGCCCGAACCCGGAGCGCTTGACGCCGCCGAACGGCAGCTCGGCGCCGTCGGCGCCGACGATGTTCACGTAGACCATGCCTGCCTCGATCCGGTCGGCGACGCGCTCGGCCTGCTCGGGGTCGGTCGTGACGACGTACGAGCCCAGGCCGTACGCCGTGTCGTTGGCCACCGCGACGGCCTCCTCCTCGGAGCCCACGCGATAGACGTGCGCGAAGGGGCCGAAGAACTCCTCCTTGGCCGCCTCGTTGTCCGGGTTGATGTCGGTCAGCACCGTCGGCTCGAAGAAGTTGCCGTCGCGCGTGCCGCCGAGGACGACCTTCGCGCCGCCCCCCACCGCGCGCTTGAGCTGGTCCTCGAGGCGATCGGCCGCCGTGCTCGAGGAGACGGGGCCCAGGACGGTGCCCTCCTGCGCCGGATCGCCGGGCTTCGTCTCGGCGAGCTTGCTCGTCATCTTCTCCAGGAACTCGTCGTAGAGCTGGTCGATGATGATGAAGCGCTTGGCCGCGTTGCAGGCCTGGCCGGCGTTCTCGTAGAAGCGCGCGGCGAGCGCGGACTCGACCGTCTCGTCCAGGTCGTCCGTGCTGAGCACGATGAAGGGGTCCGAGCCGCCCATCTCGAGCACGACCTTCTTGAGGTTCCTGCCGGCGATCGCGGCGACGGCGGACCCGGCGCGCTCCGAGCCGGTGACCGAGACGCCCATCACGCGCGGGTCGGCGATGACCCACTCGATCTGCTCGTTGGAGGCGTAGATGTTCTCGTAGGCCCCGTCGGGGAAGCCGGCATCGTCGAAGATCTGCTGCATCGCCGCGGCCGACTCAGGGCACTGCGGCGCATGCTTGAGCAGGATCGTGTTCCCGATCACGAGGTTGGGGCCGGCGAAGCGGGCGACCTGGTAGTAGGGGTAGTTCCACGGCATGATCCCGAGTAGCACGCCGAGGGACGAGCGGCGGATGACCGCCGAGCCCTCACCGGCGAGCAGCTCGATCGGCTCGTCGGCCATGAGGCTCGCGGCGTTGTCGGCGTAGAACTCGTAGATCGCGGCGGCGAACTCGACCTCGCCCGCCGCCTGCTCGAAGGGCTTGCCCATCTCGCGTCCGATGATCCGTGCGAGCTCCTCGCTGCGCTCGTTGTGGAGCTCGCCGACGCGGCGGATGAGCGCCGCCCGCTCGGCGACGGTCGACGAGCGCGACCAGCCCTTGTGCACTGCGTCAGCGCGGTCGATCGCGGCGCGCAGCTCGGCGTCGGTGATCGTGGGGTACTCCTTGATCGTCTCGCCCGTGGCAGGGTTGACGACGGCGTAGGTGCTCATGCGGCGTCTTCCTTCTCGAGGGTTGCAGGGAGCCTACTCATTATGGGCGGTCCCGGCTCGAACCGGGGACCTCCTGCTTGTAAGGGGCCCAGGGCGCGAACGAGCGTGCTCGCGACGACATGCGAGAGCACGAAGAGCCTGCAAATCGGCCGAAAGAGCAGATGCGCCTGTGGAGCGACGAGGAGCCGGGATAACGGGCATGACGTACCCGTTCGGCTCTGCGTCCCCCGTCATCTCAGCGCGAGGGGCTAGCGAGGGGTGAGAACCATGACGGGGATCCGGCGCGCGCCCGCGCGATGCTGGTAGAGCTCGTAGCCGGAGTAGTTGTCGTTGACCATGCGCCACAGCTCCTCGCGCTCGGCGCCCCCGGCCTCGCGTGCCCGGACGGGGATCCGCCCGCCGTCGACTTCGACCTCCACGTCCGGGTTTGCCGCCAGGTTGTGGTACCAGGCCGGGTGGCGCTCGGCACCGGCCTTGGAGGCGACCAGGATGAAATCCGCTCCGCGCGGCGTATAGAGCAAGGGCGTCACGCGGGGCGCTCCCGTCTTCGCCCCGCGCGCGTGCAGCAGGAGCATCGGCTGTCCCATCCCGACCCTCAGCCGGCCTCCGGTGAGCGGCATCAGGCGCTTGTCCATCGCGGGGAAGATGGTGATGAAGAGCAGACCGCCGAGGCGGGTCCTGCCGAAGCGCGCCAGCACGCGATCGAGTCGCGTCTTGTCGCTCTGACCGCGGTAGTGACGCTCAGGCATGCCGTGCGGCGCCGACATCAGTTCACCGCCCGCGCGTTCGCGCCCCAGTGGGCCGCCTTCAGCTCGGTCTTGAGGACCTTCCCGGCGGCCGACAGCGGCAGCGCATCAACGAACTCGACGCTGCGCGGCGCCTTGTATCCGGCGGTCAGGTCCGCCGTATGGCGGCGGACCTCCTCGGCGCTCAGCACGGCGCCGTCGCGCGGGACGATGACCGCGTGCACGCGCTCGCCCCACTCCTCGTCGGGGACGCCGATGACCGCGCGCACGCGCCGACGAGGGGGTGCGCGCCGATGGCGCGCTCCACCTCGGCGGAGTAGTCGTTCTCGCCGCCCGAGACGATCATGTCCTTGAAGCGGTCGACGATGTAGATGTAGCCCTCGTCGTCCATCCAGGCCGCGTCGCCGGTGTGCATCCATCCGTCCCGCAGCGCGGCCGCCGTCTCCTCGGGCTTCTCCCAGTAGCCGAGCATGACGTTCGGGCCGCGCACCACGACCTCTCCGACGACTCCGCGCGGAACCTCGGCGTCGTCGGCGTCGATGCTGCGCACCGCGGCGTGAGCTCCATGCCCATCCTCTCCTCGGTCGAGACCGTTCGGACGCTGGACGCGGCCCTCATGCGCGCTCGGGGATGCGCTCGAATGTCATCAGCAATGTGGCCCGCAGCTCCGGCCAGGAATCCCGCCGGCGTTGCTCGTGCGGCTCGAAGCGCTCGCCGAGCGCCATGCCCCGGATCGCGCTCAGCGCGAGCAGCAGTGTGCCCGTCCAGTCCGGTCTGTCGACCAGGTCGCCGCCGAGGTCGTTTGCAACGGCGACGATCGCGCGAGCGAGCCGGCGCTCGAGGGGAACGAGCCGGTCGTACAGCTCCTGATCGTCGGCGGCCGCCACCCAGAGCTTGACGAACACGGTGAAGATCGGGCTCGAGTAGTCGGCCCACAGCAGATCGAGCATCGCAGCGATCCGTTGGCTCGGCGCCGCCGGCAGGGCGGCCACGAGCTCGTGCAACTCAGCGATCCGGCGGCCGGCGAGACGCTCGACCGCCGCGCCGACGAGGTCGACCCGGTGGGGAAAATGGTGGGTCTGGGCTCCCTGCGAAACGCCGGCCAGCTCGGCGACGCGGCGCGTCGTCGTCCCGGCGTATCCGACCTCGAGGATGCTCTGGATCGTGGCGTCGAGCAGCCTGGCGCGGGTCTGCTCGCGGCGCTCAGCCTGAGTCCGACGCGTTCGGGACGCCTGCGTGGTTGCGGCTGTGCGCTGGCTGGGCATGTTCACACTCGACGGGTCCGCCGGACTTGACAGACGATGGAGCATACCCTAAAACAAAGCAAGCGTTCCGTTTGTTTGGCGGCCGACCGCCGGAAGACCCAACACAGGACAGGACAGAGAGTCAGATGAAGCGCACGTACGTGATCGGCGTCGGGATGACGAAGTTCGACAAGCCCGGAACGAAGGAGGGCGACTACCCGCAGTGGGCTTGTGAGGCCGGGGAGAAGGCGCTCAGGGACGCGGGGATCTCCTACGACGCGATCGAGCACGCATACGCCGGCTACGTGTATGGCGACTCGACCTACGGCCAGCGCGCCGTGTACGGCCTCGGCCTGACGGGCATCCCGGTCGTGAACGTCAACAACAACTGCTCGACCGGCTCCTCGGCGCTGTTCCTGGCTCGCCAGGCGGTCAAGGGCGGCCTGGTCGAATGTGCGCTGGCGATCGGGTTCGAGAAGATGGAGATGGGCTCGCTGGGGATGAAGTACACGGACCGCACGCCGGCGATGGACAGGCACCTCGCGCGCATGCTCGAGATCCGCGATGCTGAGCCGTCGCCCATGGCGCCGCAGATGTTCGGCAACGCCGCCCGCGACCACATGGAGCGATACGGCTCGACGCCCGAGCACTTCGCCTGGATCGGCTGGAAGAACCACAAGCACTCGGTCGACAACCCCTACGCCCAGTTCCAGACGGAGTACACACTGGCCGAGATCAGCGATGCGAAGATGATCCACGACCCGCTGACCAAGCTGCAGTGTTCGCCCACCTCAGACGGCGCCGCGGCGGTGATCGTGGCGAGCGAGCGCTTCGTCGACGAGCACGACCTCTGGGATCAGGCGATCGAGATCGCCGGGCAGGCGATGGTCACGGACCTCTCGAGCACCTTCGACGCCGACGCCGACTGCATCACGATCGTCGGCTACGACATGAGCAGGAAGGCCGCGGACCTCGCCTACGAGGAGGCGCAGGTCGGCCCCACGGACGTGCAGGTGATCGAGCTGCACGACTGCTTCAGCGCCAACGAGCTGATCACCTACGAGGCGCTCGGCCTGGCGGAGCAGGGCGAGGGCCACAGGCTGGTGGACGCGCAGGCCACCACCTACGGAGGCTCCGGGCCGGTCGTCAACCCGAGCGGCGGGCTGATCTCGAAGGGCCACCCGCTCGGCGCGACGGGGCTCGCACAGTGCTCCGAGCTGACCTGGCAGCTGCGCGGCACCGCGGACGCGCGCCAGGTCGACGACGTGCACGTGGCGCTGCAGCACAACATCGGGCTCGGCGGTGCCGCCGTCGTCAGCATCTACAGGCGAGCAGCCTGAGCGATGTCCGTCGCGACGCCACCGCCGGCACCCAGGCGCGAGCTTCGAGCCTGAGCACGATGACTAGAGGCCTCGGAACGAGCAGCTCGACAGACCTGCGGTGGAACCTCGAGCGGCTCGGACACTGGAGTGAGCCGGTCAGCTTCGATGTCACGCGCGAGCGGATCATCGCCTACGCGGAGGCGACCAACGACGAGCACCCTGCGCACCGGTCCGGTGACCTCGCGCCGCCGGTGTTCGGAGTCGTCGGAGCACTGATCGACGGCCTCGCTCCCGCCGTCATGGAGGTCGTCCCGCGCCAGCTCGCGATGCGGGTCGTGCACGGCGAACAGGACTTCCGCTACCACCGGCCGATCACCCCCGGCCAGACGCTGATGTTCCGCGCGGCACCGATCGGGGTTCACGGAACCTCGAGCGGCGTCGTCGTGCTCGGCAAGGCCGTCACCGAGTCCGGGGCGGGCGACCTCGTCGTCGAGCAGTACATGGCGGCCTTCTTCCGCGGTGCCGAACTGGACGTGCACGAGGGTGAGTCGCTGACCGAGCACGCCTTCGACGAGTCGCTGCGCGCGCGTGAGCCCGTCGCGCGGATCACGCACGCGTACGACCCCGACCAGACGCAGCGCTACGCCCGTGCATCAGGCGATCCGATGCCCATCCACCTCGACGAAGACGTCGCCAGAGCCATGGGCCTGCCCGGGATCATCGTCCACGGGCTGTGCACGATGGCGTTCTGCTCGCGTGCCGTGGTCGGCGAGTTCTGCGCCGACGACCCCACGCGGCTGAAGCGACTGGCCGTGCGGTTCTCGAAGGTCGTGCAGCCCGGCGAGCGGGTGACGCACTCGCTGTGGGCCGCCGGCGCGGGTCGTGTCGCCTTCGAGACGACCTCCGACCACGGAGGCTTGGCCATCAGGGACGGCCTCGCCGAGATCGCGGACTGATGGCCGACGCGATCGTCGTCGGAAGCGGCTTCGGAGGTTCCGTGGCGGCTGCGCGTCTGGCAGAGGGCGGGCTGCAGGTGCTCGTGCTGGAGCGCGGGCCGTGGTGGGGCGCTGAGGAGTCCGCTCGCGCCCTCCCCCGCGGGCCGTTCGGCCTCCGCCGAGCCGTGCGCAACGTCCGGTGGTCGCGAGGACGGCGGAGCCGCTCGCTCGTGCTCGACACGCGGGGCCTTCTCGAGGTCCACCTCTTCGAGCGCCTCCTGACCCTGGGCGCCAGTGGGGTCGGCGGGGGCTCCCTGGTGTACGCCGACATCCAGGCACAGGCCGACGAGAGGTTCTGGGAGCACTTCCCGCAGGAGATCACCGCGCACGAGATGGAGCGCCACTACGCCCGCGTGCGGACGGTCCTGCAGCCGGCGCCGGCGCCCGGGACCGCCGCACGCACCGCGGCGTTCGAGCGCTCCGCCGCCGCCCGTGGGTTCATGCCCCACCGGCCCGAACTCGCGGTCGACTGGGCGCAGCGAGACACGCGCCCGGGCGTTGGGAACGGACACGCGAGCACCTACCTGCTCGGGTGCGAGCATCCGGGAAAGCGGACGATGGCCGGCACGTATGTCCCGGGCGCGATCGATCACGGCGCCGACGTGCGCGAGCTGTCAGAGGTCAGGGCCGTAGAGCGCGTCGGTCGCGAGTACGTCGTCCACTGGGTCGACCACGCATCGGGGCGGCGCCATCGCGCCCGCTCGCCGCGAGTCATCCTCGCCGCCGGGACGCTCGGCACGCTGCGCCTGCTCTTCGCGGCCCGCGACCGCGACCGCACGCTCGACCTGCCATCGTCGCTCGGCCGGCGTTTCTCGCCGGGCGGCGACATGGCCGGCTTCGCCTACCGCTGCGAGGGTGTCGATGACTCCGCGTACGGCCCGTGCGGCGGAGCGGCTGTCCAACGCCGGAGCACGTCCGCGCGGCCGTTCGTGATCGCCGAGAACGGGCTCCCGCTTGCGTCACTGCCGTTGCCTGGCCGGCTGCGACGGCACCTGCGGACCAGCGTCGTCGTCGGCGCGATGGCGCGCGACGCGTCCGACGAGCTCGTGACCTTCGATGGGCAGGAGCTGCGCACGCGCACGAGCAGGGCGATCGACCCCGAGCTCTTCGCAGAGGTCGAGGAGGCGCTCACAGGGATCCTCGGCGGGATGCGGGCCAGGCGCACGTTCGTGAATGTGCCCGCAGGCCGGCACAGCGACCGGTTGCTGTCCGTGCATCCGATGGGGGGCGCCTCCATCGCGGACACGCCCGAGCGCGGCGTGGTCGACCACGCCGGAGAGGTGTTCGGCAACCCAGGCCTGTTCGTCGCCGACGCGGCCGCGTTCCCCAGCGCACCGGGCTTCCCGCCATCGATGACGATCGCCGCCCTCGCCGAGCGCCAGGCGGAGCTGATCACCGAAACCACGCCGGCCGGCGCCGGCGCCGACCAGAGGAGGCAGGGCTGATGGCCAAGCTGACCGAAACCCACCGGCTGGTCCGCAGGCGCATCATGGACGAGATCCTCAGCCAGGGGACCGCCCCCACCTGCGACGAGCTCACCGCCGAGCTGGGGCTCTCCGGCCCGGAGCTCTCGGGGATCATGCGGGACCTCGAGGCCGCCACGTGCATCGCGCGCCAGGACGCGGCCCACGCGCGTGCCGCGCAGTTCCAGGACGAGCCGCTGGCTCAGCCGCTTCCCGCGACCGGGGAGATCTTCTACGCCCGCCCGTTCGCAGCCTTCCGGAACCACTACCCGATCGCCGTCAACGGCGACCAGAGGTGGTACGCCGAGTGCGCCGTCGAGGCGTGCGCCGTGTCCAGCATGTTCCCCGGCGCCGAGGTCATCGTCCACTCGGTCTGCCGACAGACCGGGGAGCCGGTCGAGCTGATCGGTCGTGACGGGATCCTGCTCGACTACCGGCCTCGGACGCTGCGCGTGCACCTCGGCGTTCCCGTCAGGGCGTTCGCCTCGGACGTGCTCGGATGGTGTGACTACAACAGCTTCTTCGCCTCCGAGGATGCCGCCCGCGAATGGCGCCGGGCGCATCCGGACGTCAAGGGCATCACACGGGATCCCCCGGTCCTCGCGCGCGCGGTCACCGAGACGATCGGGAGAGGCCGGCTCGAGTACGACTACCAGCCCGAGGTGCCCGTGCTGAAGATGCTCTGCCATATGCATCGATACGGCTTCACACGCCCGACGCGCGCCGGGCTTCACGTGCCCGACACGTTCTGGATGCCCACTCCCGGGCTGGTGAAGGACTGGAGACGACGGGGCATGAAGAACTACGTGCGCTTCACGCTCCGATGAACTGAAGACGACGAGCCCGCCCTGCGCATCCCGGCTCGCGTCCCCGGTATGGAGCCAGCCGGGATCGAGCCGGCGACCTCCTGCTTGCAACCCAACTCAGACGAGTCGCCAGACGAGGCTGATGGTCAAGGACGCCTGTTCTGGTCAGGGTTCTCGTGGGGCGGGTGACGCGCCGAACCGCCCGTGGCCAGGCTCGTGGCCGTCCTCGCGGACGGACGGCGATCCGGCAACGCGCGCCACACGGCGCGCCGCCGTTCTACCCGGTCGCCACGTCCGGGAACACGTCCAGCCACACCCGCGCGCCGTCGCGCGTGAAGTACCCGCGCGTGTTGCGATCCGGCCCTGGCTGCGGCCGGCCGGACAGCGACATCCAGGCTGCCGGATGCACGATGCCGCGGCCCTTCACCCAGACCGCGACGGCCGGGCCGGCGGGGTGGAACGTCTGATCGACGTTGCACTTGAGCTCTGGAGATCCGAGCGGGTCGCGCGACTGCGCGCCACCGGGCAGCACGTAGCGACCGACCGCGATCTGCTCGGGGGGACCGTCCATGTTGTCGAGCAGCCGCACGAGCGCGTCGCCGACCACGTTGGAGGTCTGGGAGCTGGCCGCCTCGGAGTCATCCGAGTGCCCACAGCCGAAGCGATCGGTCGACGACGGATCGAGGCCGTTGCCGCGCTCGCCCGGCACGCCGACGCCGTTGCCGGTCGGGAAGATGTAGCCGAGCATGTCGTCGCCCAGGCCGGTGACGAACCGGAAGGGCGCGTGCATGTGCGGGATCGGCCAGGCGGGCAGCGGGTCGTCGGGGAACGGCATGTCCTGGGGCCCCAGGAAGCCGCGCAGGAACGTGAACGGGAAGACCTCGCCGGGGACCGAGATGAACTCCCCGTCGCCGATCCGGAACGCCGAGGTCGAGGTCTCCATCTCATCGCCCGGCAGGCCGGGCGGGACCTCGGTCTGGCAGTTGTCCGTGTACAGCGGCCGCGGGTCGAAGACCCCGAACTGGCCACCGAGCTGGAACAGCAGGTTGCTCACGGGCAGGCAGATCTGCTGCCGCGCTCCCCGGACGTCTCCGGACACCGAGGGCTGGGCATGGTCGAGGGCTGAAGCCACCGCGCCCGCGAGCATCCGGCCCAGCGTGCGGGTCTCCTGGAAGTATCCCGTCGGCTCCGGTGTCCCTGCGCCCTCGAACAGGGTCCGGCATCCCGCGGGATGGCTCTCGACGATGAACCGCTGGGGCGTCCGCGAGATCGCCGAGCCGAAGATCTCCGGCGTCTCCACGCTGCCGACCGATCCCGCCATCTCAACCGCGACGCCCCCGTAGCGGCGCTCGAGTTCCTGACGCATGAACGCCGGCCAATCCGAGCTGAGCCACGCGCGCTGGGGGTCGGATGCGTCGCCGTTGAAGCCGAGCGTCTCGGCGTGCTGCGACACATCCGCCAGCGTGGCGATCACCTGGTGGTGGTTGTCCACCGCCTGCATCACGGGCATGAGCTGGTTGTCGACGAACGGATACGACGACCAGCACTGGCGCAGGTTCGCCGGCTCGATCGCCTCCGCGTAGCTGATCGAGGCCGGGCGAAGCGATCGGTACGCCTGCACGATCGCCGCCGCCGAGCGCTGCACCAGGTAGTCCGCAAAGTAGGAGTTGACCCCCGAGGTGAACTGATCGACGCCGGACAGGCCGAGCGTGTCGGGCGCCGACTCGTCGTGGGTGGCGGAGATGAACACACCATCCAGATGCACTCCCGGCGTGCTGTCCACCAGCGCGCGGATCCGGTCCTGGTAGATGTTGAACAGGCCTTCCTGATCGACGACCTCGACGGCGATCGTGCGAGGGCCGTTGGAGACGACGATGGCGCGCGCGCCGATCGGGTCGGCCACCCGGGTGAAGAAGCGCGGCGAGTCGTTGCCGCCACCGAGCAGGTTGCCCTCCCAGCGGCCATTGCCGTTGCAATCGAGATACGGATCACCCGGATCGAAGTGGCCCGAGTGCTGGACGTCCTGATAGGGCTCCATGAACGCGAACGCCCGCGCCCCGTCGTACTGCGCGCGCTGCGCCGCCGTGGTGGCGCAGTCGGAGGGATCCTGAGCCAGGCTCCCAGCCTGTGGAGGCGTGAAGTCGCCGACCGCGGCCCCCACCCGGAAGTGCGCGGGTTGGCCGCCGTGCGGCTCAGGGTTCTGCAGCGCGGGCCCACCGGCCGAGGCCGGCGATGCGTACACGCAAGCGGCCCCCAACGCGATGGCGACCACGACACCAGCGTGTCGCCTCAACATGACGAAACCACCTTAACGCGACGCAGAGCGCCGCGCATCGGCTTGGGCCAACGTCGCCTTGACCGGAGTGAGCGCGGATCCCTTCACGAACGCCACGAGCCAGCATGCGACCCCGATGAGCGGGCGAGCCTCCTCGACCCCTTTCTCGGTGTCACGCGAAGCTCGACACCGAGGAGGTCCACCTTTCATCGCAGTCCGAAGCAACGGCGCGTACCCTCCGAGCGTGGACCAGGCGACGGAACTATCGGCGCAGCACCACGGCTTCTTGGACGCTGACGATGGCTCGTTGCCAGAGTTGGTGCTGGTCAACCTCTCGTGCGATGCCTCGAAGTCACTCTTTGCGTTCCTGACAGAAGCGGGAACGTGACCGGGAGTCCTTGGGATCCGGCTCGGCTCTCCCGACGAACAGTGCCGTTCAGCGACCGTCAAGGATCGCTGAACGTCGGAAGAGACCAGGATGGATCCGGGATGGCGACGTGACCCGCCGCCTGATCCGGCACCCAGCGATTGCCTGGCATACGTCCGTAGTTTGCCGCCATTCGCCGCCGTTTCGAGCGGAGTAGCCTCGCGGGATGGCCAAGACAGCGGCGAAGCACACGAAGCACGAGACCTCCAAGCAGCCCGCGAAGCACAAGAAGCGCGCGCGTGGCGTCCTTGATCTTCCGAAGGCGGTCGAGGAGCGCATGGCCGAGGGTCGCGCCGAGCGTGAGACGGTCCCGTTGGAGGCCCATGGCGAGTGGGCGGCGCCCGCTGAGCGTCCGGATCCGGTGGGGATCTTGGAGGAGCAGGACGCGACGCGTGTGCCCGAGCTCATTCCGATCCGTCATGGGCGGATGATCGTCTCGCCGTTCACGTTCTACCGCGGCGGCGCGGCGATCATGGCCTGGGATCTCTCGCGCACGCCCACGACGGGGCTGCGGGTGCAGTGCTGCGGCGATGCGCATCTGTCGAACTTCGGGGCGTTCGCCGCGCCCGACCGGCGCCTGGTATTCGACCTGAACGACTTCGACGAGACGCTCCCGGCGCCATTCGAGTGGGATCTCAAGCGCCTGGTGGCCAGCTTCGTCGTCGCCGCCCGTGACAACGGCCACCGCCCCGAGGAGCAGCGCGCGGCGGCGCGCACGGCCGCAGCGGCCTACCGCACACACATGGCCACGGCAGCGACGATGCGCTTCCTGGACGTCTGGTACACGCGCATCGACATCGAGGACGTGCTCGCGCAGCTCCTCCCCACCACGGACAAGGCCACGAAGAAGCTCGCGCAGAAGAACCTCGCGAAGACGCGCAGGAAGACCAGCCTCGGTTCCCTGGAGAAGTTCGCCACGAAGTCCGACGACGGCTACCGGATCAAGCAGCAGCCTCCGGTGATCGTGCGTCCGCCGGAGATGATGGCGCAGGCTGCCGAGCAGATCGTCCGCGAGGGCCTGACCGACTACGCGGAGACGCTGACGCCCGATCGGCGCCTGGTGCTCGACCACTATCACTACGAGGACTTCGCGCGGAAGGTCGTCGGCGTCGGCTCGGTCGGGACCGAGGCCCTCATGGTCCTGCTGATGGGCGACCGCGACGACGATCCCCTGTTCCTGCAGATCAAGGAGGCGACGACCTCGGTGCTCGCGCCCTACGCCGGCGCCAGCGAGTACGAGCACGCCGGCGAGCGCGTCGTGCAGGGCCAGCGCGTCACGCAGGCGGCCAGCGACGCGTTCCTGGGCTGGGTCACCGGCCGGGGCGATCAGCATCGCGAGTTCTACGTGCGCCAGCTGCGCGACATGAAAGGCTCGGCCCTCATCGAGCTCATGCCGCCCGAGCGCCTGGCCTTCTACGCCGAGCTCTGCGGCGGCGTGCTCGCACGTGCCCACGCGCGCACCGGCGACGCCGCGAAGATCACCGGGTACCTGGGCGAGGACGACACGTTCGAGCGCGCATTGGAGCGGTTCGCCGTGGCCTATGCCGACCAGAACGACAGCGACTACACGGCGTTCACCCACGCCGCCGACACCGAGCGCGTCGCTGTCCAGTCAGGGGTGTAGACCGGCGGGGCCCAAAGGACCCGACGCGCGGGGGCGCCCCGCGCGTACCCGCGGCGAGCGCCAGCAGCGGGCGATCGACTCTGCCGTCATTGCGGCGAGCGTGTCAAGCACGGGGGTCTCAGAAGGTGCGTTCGTCATTGCGATCCCTTCGCATCGGGGCGACCAACCTCACGTCAGCCCGCGCTCTCGGGCAACCGGAGAAGCCCCGTCCTTGCCTGCGCGCGGCACACAGGCTCGGAGATGCTGACCGCCGATCGCGACTAGCGGCGGCTGCGAGCTGCTGCCGGCGAAGGATCCGGCCGAGCCGACGTCGCGCGGCCTGTCGCCGCACGCGCTGCGTCGCACCTATGACGCTCGGGCTCTACGCCAAGGTGCTGCGCTCGAAGGGCCGTCGTGCGGACCGCACGCCGCGGTCGACAAGCCCCTCGCATCGGGCACCAACGGGCACTGCGCCCTCCGTTCCGGCCCGCGCCGACGAGGGCCGGCTCGCCGCATGAGGCGCCGATCCCCGTCGCTATCGGGGGCACGGGCGATGGGCGGTCCCGGGCTCGAACCGGGGACCTCCTGCTTGTAAGGGAGCCCAGGGCGCGAACGAGCGTGCGCGCGAGGACACGCGAGAGCACGAAGACCCTGCAAATCAGCTGGAACAGCAGATGCGCCTGTGGAGCGACGAGGAGCCCGGATAACGGGCACGCGCTGACTGTCGTCGCCTTCGTCTTCGTGGCGTTCGCCATCGGCCTGGCGCTAAAGGGGGGCGGCGGGTCGCCCCGCCGTGCGTTCGATCTCGGCCGTGAACGCATCCGGGCTGACGCACACCGGCCCGCGAAGGTCGCTGCTTTCTACGGGTGGTCGCGGTCGTCGTCGCGCTTGCGTTGGTCACGGGCTCGGCGAACTGGCGGGCCGCGCTGTTCGCGTTCGCGTTCGTCGCGGCGTTCCTCACGTTGATGCTCTGGGTCGCCCGGCGCTGAACCGGGCTGTCGCTCGTCGTCCGAAGCGACAGCTCGCGTGCGCCCGTGGCTCAGCCGTTACCTCCCTGTGAGCTTGCGCATGACGATCCCCGAGTCGCGCCAGCTGTTGCATCCTGGTACTCCGAGCAGGACGGCGTCGGCCTGTCCGAGGAGCGCGCTGTCCAGGCCAGCATCCATCACCTTTTGAGAGGGCTGAACGCCGGACCGAGTGCGAAGGAGTGCGTTGATCTGGTCGGCGACGGTGTCGTTGCGCATCACGTCGCGGCGATAGCGACGGAACCTCTCGCTGTCACGGATCGACGGGTGCAGACCGGTAAGCCCGAACTCGAGCGTCCGGTTGGCAGCGTCGACTTCGTCAACCAGCGCACGAAAGTTCGGCGCGATGCCCGGAGCGTCCAGTTGACGCAGCAACGGCCTGGTCGTTGCCGACCGCTGGGCGCACAACCGGGCCACGCGTGCAAGCAGTTGCCGGTGGGTCAGCTCGGGCGTTCGCGTGGCCGCATGCACCGTGCGCGCCACCGGCTGGCTCGCTGGCGGCTGGTTCGCTTGGCGCATCGTGCTGTCCGAGTGCGACGTTGCGCCGCAGCCGACGAGAACGACACCGGCCACCCCGATGACAACGGCACCGCGCAACGAACTCCGAACGCCAGAACGCATCTCGCCCTCCCTCTGGAAACAATCACTCTAGTTCTCAGGGGGGCTAGGAAACTATCTGTGACAAACCGCGCAGGGAACCCAGCCTCGACAGTCGCTCTCCATGGAGGCTGTTGCGTAAACCCGGGGTGTGTCCGGGGTGCTGGGGACGATTCCCGGATGGCGCAGAACTTCATCGCGTGTGATCGGGATCAGGAGTTGTTGTTGCCGCCGAGTGTGCGCGACTGGCTGCCGGAGGATCACTTCGCGTGGTTCGTTCTTGCGGCTGTCGAGGAGCTCGACCTGGCCGCGTTCTACGGCGCCTACCGCGTCGATGGGCATGGCCGTCCGGCGCATGATCCGGGGATGATGGTCGCGCTGTTGCTCTATGCCTATGCGCGTGGGCAGCGGTCCTCGCGGGGGATTGAGCGTGGCTGCATCGAGGACATTGCCTACCGCGTGATCGCGGCCAATCGGGTGCCTGATCACTGCACGATCGCGCGGTTTCGGCAGCGCCATCAGGACGCGTTGGCTGGCCTGTTCGGCGAGGTCTTGGGCTTGTGTGCTCGCGCGGGTTTGGTGCAGAGCGAGGTGCTCGCGGTCGACGGGACGAAGATCCACGCCAGCGCCTCTGAGCGCGCCAACTGCGATTACGAGCAGCTCGCCCGCGAGATCCTCGAGGAGGCCGAGGAGGTCGATCGCCTGGAGGATGAGCGGTTCGGTGAGCGCCGTGGTGATGAGCTGCCGGCGGAGCTGTCGACCAGTCAGGGTCGTCGCGGCTGGCTGCGAGAGGCCAAGCGCCAGCTCGAAGCCGAGCGCGCGAAGGAGGCGCGCCCGATCCCGGCTGCGCGCCCGGCGCGGGCCCGGGAGGCCAAGCGGCGCCTGGAGGAAGAACTGTTCACCGAGACGCGCGCGAACATGGCCTATGAGGCTTACCGCGTGCGCGGGGTGATGCGCAACGGACGGCGGTTCGGCGGACCGCCCAAGCCCTACACGCCGCCCGAGATCCCGGCCGGGAAGGTCAACCTGACCGACCCCGATTCCAGGAATCTGAAGACGCCGCGCGGCTATCTGCAGGGCTACAACGCCCAGGCCGTCGTGACCGCCGATCAGATCGTCGTTGCCGCGGAGGTCAGCAACAGTTCCGCGGACTTCGGGCAGCTGGAGCCGATGATCACCAGCGCACTGGATGAACTACACGCGGCCGGCGTTCCCGACGCGCCGGGGGTCGTGCTCGCTGACGCCGGCTACTGGCACCAGCCTCAGATGCAAGCGCTCGTCGAGCAGGGCATCCAAGTCCTGATCCCGCCCGATGGCGGCAAGCGCCGGGGCGCCCGCCCCGGCTGGGATGGCGGCCTCTACGCATTTATGCGCCGCGTTCTCTCAACCGAACACGGCGGCGGCCTCTACGCCAAACGCCAAGGCATGATCGAGCCGGTCTTCGCCGACACCAAGTTCAACCGCCGCGCCGATCGCTTCCAACGCCGCGGCAGAGCCGCCTGCCGGTCGGAATGGCGGCTGATCACCGCGACGCACAACCTGCTCAAGCTCCATCGCCACCACAACGCCCTCAGCCCGGCCTGAGGAAGCCGTTCAGCGCGCAGCGCGGCCTGAGCGCTCCCGGACAAGATCGCCCAGCGCCTCGGCGACCGGCGCGCCGCCGCAGGCCTTTACGCAACAGCCTCCATGCAAAGCGACAGTGCTGGCAGCTCCTGCGTGTCGTCCCTTGCGGGGGGCGGGCCTAGGGGTGTGCTGAGGCCGGGGTGCTGGCCGCGAGCGCCGCGGCGGCCACGACATTTCCCTTGCGCTGGTGCAGGCGGATCGCCTCCCGGAGGGCAGTGGCCGACTCCTCCTGGTTGCCCGCTAGGCGCAGGACTTCGGCGAGCCGCGAAGCCGCGCGGGCCCGCAGCTGGAGATAGTCCGTGCGCGAGGCCATGCTGGCCGCTTCGCGGGCGAGACGCTCGGCCTCGGCGAGATCACCCCGGCGCGCCAAGAGTCTGGCCCGCACCTGTCGCCACTCGACGGGCGATTCGGCGTCCTCGGGATCGGTGAGCTCAGGGCGCCAGCGCTCGGTCAGCTCAAGTGCCTCCTCGTCGTGTCCCTGGACCGCGAGCGCATCGGCCAGTTGGATTCCGTAGGTGGAGAGGAAGCCCATCTCGCCGATCCGCTCGAGGCCCTCGCAGGCCGGCCGAAGCGTGCGTACGGCTGCAGCGGCGTCACCGGTGAGCATGTCCACGTAGGCGGTCGCATACGCGACAGTCGTGTCGAGGAGTAACTGCAGGCCGACCTCCTCGGCCAAGCGCCTCGCGTCTGCGATGAGCTTGCGTGCGACGTCAAAGTGTCCCACCATGGCCTCGAACTGCCCGCGTTTTTCGAGGAGCCCGCACTGGAGTCTCAGGTTGACCGTCCCGTGCGGCCGGATCTGCTCGCATCGCCCGATCGCCTCGCCGACCGGCATGGGACCAAGAAGCATCGCCAGCAGCACGTCTTGCAGGCACTCTGCCTCCTGACCCCGGTCGCCCGCGCTTCGCGCGAGCCGGGCTGCGCGATCGAGATCTTCGAGCCCGGCCGCGGACTGGCCCCTCCAGAGGCGGATCCTGCCTGCGACGTACAGGGCTCGTGCTAGGCCTGCCTCGTCACCGAGGTCCTCGAAGACCGTCATCGGCGCCTCGAGCTCGCGCAGGATGTCCGCCCACCGGGGACCCTCCTCGTCGGATCGGTGGGATCGCAGGTCGGCGAGCGAGACGGCCGCGTCGGCCGCCACCGCACGCTCCCCGGCCGCGTGTCCCCACTCGATCGCTTCAATCAGGACGTCCTGTCCCTGCTCGCCGCGCCCGAGGAGCGCGAGCGCCCGCCCCAGCGACGGCAGCAGCTCGAGGCGCCGGGCATCGCCTTGCGGCAGGAGCGCGACCGCTCGCTCGAACAGGTTCACGGCCGCGCGCGTGTCCCCACGCCCATCGGCGCGCCTTGCCGACCCGGCGAGTCGCTCTGCGGCTCGTCCCGCGAGGATCCGCGCGCGGTCACTCAGTGGTCCGAGCGTCTCGAGCGAGCGGTACGCCTGCTCGAGGTGGTAGCCGACGATCTCCTCGAACTCATCGCCGCGGCCTTCGAGCCAGTCCGCGTAGCGCGAGTGCAGCTCGGAGCGCAGCGCCTTCGGGATGCGCTCGTAGGCGGCGTCGCGGATCAGGATGTGCCGGAAGCGAAAGGCATCCTCGAGCGCTTCGTGCGGACGGATCAGCTCCTTGCGCATGAGGGTCGCCAGACGCGCGCCCGGAGGCCGGACCTCGGTCAGGGGCGAGCGCCGCGAGCGCCTCCCACTCGAACTCAAGCCCCACCACGGCTGCGCGCTCGAGCACATCGCGCTCCTCTTCGGGGAGCCCGTCCAGGCGCGCGGCGAGCAGCGCGTCGATCGTCGGCGGCAGCGCCCCGGCGTCATCGCGCTCCGCGATTGCCGCCAGCAGCTGCTCGACGAACAGCGGATTCCCCTCGGCCGTCTCGCGGATTCGCGCGCGCGTCTCCTCCCGGAGCCGCGTCGCCGGCGACGAGCCCTCCGATCAGCTGATCGGACTCGGCCGCGGACAGCGGCTGCAGCGTGATCGTCTCGGCCCCGTCCGACCCCGCCCCAGCCCGGGCGCAGGTCCAGCAGCTCCGGCCGCGCCAGGCAGAGGAGCAGCAACGGCGCGTCGCGCGTCCAGTCGACCAGGTCTCGTGCAGAGGTCCAGGAGCGTCGGCTCGGCCCAGTGGATGTCTTCGACGACGAGCGCGAGCGGCCGCTCCCGCGCGCGCTGCTCGAGTGCCTTTCGCACCGGACCATGACGACCTCCTCGGGCGCGCCCGGCGCGATGCGCCGCGACGAGCTCCTCCTCGGCGCCGGCTTCGTGGAAGATCTCGGCGAGCGGCCAGTACGTGATGGCCTCGCCGTAGGGAAGGCAGCGCCCGAATAGCACGGTCGCCTCAGCGGCCAGCAGCCCCGCCAGCTCGTGGGCCATCCGCGACTTGCCGATCCCGGGCGGCCCAGAACGGTCACCAGCCGGCAGCGTTGCTCGGAGATCGCCGCATCGAACGCCGCGCGCAGTCGCTCGAGTTCCCGACCGCGACCGACGAGCGGCGTGTCGAGGCGCCGCTCGATCGCCTGTGCGCCCCCGGACGACCTCCAGCAGGCGGAACGCAGACGACGGACTGGGTCTTGCCCTTCAGTACGAGCGGCTCGACCGGCTCGGCGTCGATCGCGCCGCGCGCCAGCGCGGTAGGTTTGCTCTCCGATCAGGATCTCGCTGGGCCGCGCCGCCTGCTCGAGCCGCGCCGCCACGTTGACGGCATCCCCAGTCGCCAGGCGCTCCAGCGGTCCCCGCCACGACCTCACCGCTGTTGACACCCGTACGCAGCACCAGCGACACGCCGTAGGTCAAGCTCCAGCTCCCTGGTTGAGCACCACGAGCGCGTCCCGCAGCTCGACCGCGGCGCGCAACGCGCGCAGCGCATCGTCGTCGTGCACAGTCGGCACCCCGAAAACCGCCATGACCGCATCGCCGATGAACTTCTCCACCGTGCCGCCGTAACGCTCCATACACGCGCTCGCAGTCTCGAAGTAGCGCGCCATCAGGTGGCGAAACGACTCCGGATCGAGCCGCTCTCCGAGCGCCGTCGAACCCGTGACATCGGCGAAGACGACCGTGACGACCTTGCGCACCTCGCGCGCTCGCTCGGGCGCCAGGATCGCCCCGCAGCCACCACAGAAGCGAGCGGCGTCAGCGCTTTCCAACCCACAGCTCGCGCACGTGAGCATTCGCGAAGCCTATGGCAGCCCCAGCCCCCAGTCGGGACGAATAGCAGCAGCCCATTAGCCCAGCTGCCGATGCTGGCCGCCTGACGGCCCTGCATGGAATTGAGAAGCCGAGACAGCTCCCACGAACACTCTGCGCAGACCAAGCGCCGAAAGAGAAATGAGCCCCCACCTCCACACCCGGGAGCACACCAAGGAGACCATTTGACACAACCACCCTGATCAAAGAGAAAGGGACAGTCCGGGTCAAGTGGCGCCAGCGGGTGGCCGATGCGCTCGGGGTGGAGTTCCTCGGGATCTGGACGTTGCGCTGAACGAGGCGCGGCTACTCGGCGTTGAGGTCAACGAGAGTGCGCGGACAGCGGCGGTCACGCTTGAGGTGCTCGCGCTCCCGGGCACCGAGAGCGAGGATGTGGACCACGTCGTGCGACTCGTGCTTGTGCCGGTCGGTCGCGTGGCTGCATCGCTGCGCCACGGACGCTGGGATGACCAGTCGGCGATGGTGGAGCAGCTGACGCTCGATCAACTCGACGACGCGGTCAAGCGCTTCGGCGCTCAGGAGATCTACGGGTGGCGCTTCTTCGACGCGGCCGAGGCTCACAACGACTGGCTCGACCGCCTGAGCCTGGACTGGCGCAGCACGCCCGGCGGCACCAGGCACGGCGCTTCGCTGTTTCAGGAGTGGGGGCTGCCTGGAGCGCTGCAGCACCTGGACATACGGCTGTGGTTCGACGAGCTGCGGATCTTCAACCTCGCCATGAACATGGTCCCGCTGGCCGACTTCGTCGCCGGTGGGGTGCGCTGATGGGACGCGCTCTACGCCAAAGACCCTCGCACCGAAGGCCGCGGAATAGTCGCGCTCGACGGCCCGCCGGACGCGTCCGCCTGACGGCGGTGGCGGCGTCCCTGTCGCTTCGGACGACAAGCACGAGCGCTCTGCGTGCCTGAAGGGGCATACGTTGACAGCGTCCGAGCGTGCTGACGACATCATTGGGCAGACTGCGCGCATCGCTTCGCCCGACGACCTCACATTCGACCTCTGGACCGACGGCGCCTGCGCCGGCAACCCCGGTGGCCCCGGTGGATACGCAGCGGCACTGGTCGCCCGCCGCGCCGATGGCAGCATCGTCAAGCAGTGGGAGACCTCCGGCGGCGAGCCTGCAACCACGAACAACCGGATGGAGTTGATGGCGGTCGTCGCGGG
>CAWEJY010000005.1:0-192514 GCA_963809525.1 uncultured Solirubrobacteraceae bacterium
CGCGCATGCGCGCGCGCGAGCGCACCGCCGCAGATCCGGCCGTAGAGGACGAGGCGCTCGGGCGGCATGCCCTCGATCACGGCTGAGCCCTTCATGTCGCGCAGCTGACGCACGTAGAACGCGCGACGCTGCTCGCCCGCTCCGGTGACCCAGCCCAGGAACACATCGCTGGCGGCCTGCATCAGCCGCTGGCCCTGCACCACGCGCTCACCGGGATGCTCGTACTCGCTCACGCCGGCGAACGGCGCGAGCACCGAGGTCGTCGCTTCCTTGATCTGCAGGAACAGCGGGTCATCCTCGCGATCGCCCATCAGCAGGATCATGAACGCCTCGGTCCCGACCGAGCCGACGCCGACGATCTTGCGGGCGAAGTCCTCGTAGTGGTAGCGGTTGAGCACCACCTGCCGGTCTGGGGTCAGCGTCTGCGCGTAGTCGGTGAGTCCCTGGCGGACGACCTGCTCGGCATCGGCGCTCATCAGCTCCGGTGGGCGCACGATCACCGGCGGCTGCTGCTTGATCCGCCACCCGCCGTCGACCTGCACGGCGAACTTCCCCAGCGACCCCAGGCTCGTCTTCCCGCGCGCCTTCGCCAGGTTCTTCTGCGCCGCCTTCTTCGTGGCCTTGTCCGTGCTGGGCGCCAGCTGGGCGAACAGCTCGTCGACGTCGACGCGCGTGTACCAGACGTCCAGGAAGCGCATCCCCGCCGCCTTGTCCATCGCCGTGCGGTAGCTCGCAGCGGCTGCGCGCGCGGCCGCGCGCTGCTCCTTGGGGCGGTAGCCGTTGTCACGCGCCGCGATCACGAAGCTCGCCACCAGCCGCTTGAGGTCCCACTCGAACGGTGCCGGCAGCGTCTCGTCGAAGTCGTTGACATCGAACACGACGCGCCGGTCGGGCGCGGCGAACACGCCGAAGTTCGACAGATGCGCATCCCCGCAGCACTGCACCCGCAGCCCCGTCGTCGGCGTGCGCGAGAGGTCCCACGCCATGATCGCCGCCCCGCCGCGGTAGAACGTGAACGCAGAAGCGATCATCCGCCCATGACGGATCGGCACCAGATCGGGCACCCGCGTCGCGTCCTGCTCCTGAAGGATCCCCACCGGATCCGGGCGATCGCTCGGTGCCATCCACTCGGCATGAGCCTCGAGCGGAACGGCCTCGCGCTCGGCCCGGCCCTCCTCCACGCGCTCCTCGATCGCCTTCGGAAGATCCAGCACGCCACGATGCCGCGGCGCCTTCTTCGTCCCGTGCTTGTCGGACTTCACCGCGCCCTTGGCCATGAGCCCGACGCTACTCCCCCCGGGATGCGGCGTCCAACCGCCTATCCGCGCTCGCTGCGCGACCTGCGGATCGCCTGAGCGGGTTGGACGCCACTCCGCAAGGTCACCATGCGGGGAGGCGGTGTCGCGGTCGCGTCGAACTCCGCGACAATGCGCAATCGCTGGGGTACGAGCCGCCTGGAGGCGTTCAGCGATGGCGTGTTCGCGATCGCGATCACGCTGCTCGTGCTGGAGATCAGCGTTCCCGAGAGCGGCTTCGAGGACCTGTGGAAAGGGATCGCTGACCAGTGGCCCTCCTACCTGGGGTACGTCACGAGCTTCGTCACGATCGGCGGACTGTGGATGGCACACCATGGGCTCTTTCGCCGCGTGAGGAGCGCCGACGGCACGGTGATGCAGCTCAACCTGCTGCTGCTGATGCTCGTCGCGTTCCTGCCGTTCCCCACGAAGCTGATGGCCGAGGCGATCAACCAGACCCGTGATGCCGAGCGGGCCGCAGTCATCTTCTACGGTCTCGTGCTGCTGGCGATCTCAATCGTGGCGAGCACACTTTGGCGCTATGTCGCCGCACACCGCGACCTGCTCGAGCCGGACGTCACCGACGAGGAGGTCGCCGCCATCACCCAGGCCGCGACGCCGAACATCGGCTTCTACGTGGCGGTCGTGCTGCTCGCGCTGGTCGCCCCCCAGGTCGCCGCGTTCGGGTACCTCCTCGTCGCCGTGATCGCCGTGTTCCGCCAGCGCGGCGACCACAGCCCAGCGGACACGTAAGCCGAACGTGGCGGCGCGCCGCGATCGCGGGCGCGACTCACTGGGGGGCAGGTCATCGCGCCTCACCCCTGCCCGCGGACAGCGGACCTGGCGCGCGGTCCGCTCACGCGACGTCAGGGTTCAGGAGGCGACCGCTAGCCGCATTTTGACTTGGTGGCCGACGTGAAGGCCTTGACCGAGCTCACGACCCTGGAGGCGTCGAGGGCGATCGCGGCGATCTGTGTGGTCGATGGGTTCGACGGGAGCGCCTTGACGGCGCTGCTGAGCGTGTCGACCGAGGACCTGAGCGCGGTGGTCTCGCTCGGGAAGTCGCCCTTGGCGGCGTCCACGGCCGCCGTCGCGTCGCTCTGGATCGTCGTCAGCTGTGACTGAAGTCCGCTGAGGCCGCTGCTGGATGCACTGCTGGGGAGGCTCTTGATGGAGTTCTCAAGATTGGTGCGGTCCTTGCAGTACGCCGGCTTGCTGCTGCTACCGCAACCGGCTGCCGCCGCGAGCGCCACGACGGCAACGAGCGCCAGCGGGACGCGGACGGCAAGGCGAGCGGCGCGCGATCGCGCGCGGGATTGGGTGCGGCTGGGCGGCATGGTGCGGTCCTTTCGGGGAATCGCGGCGACGGCCCAGCGCGTGCGCGCTGAGCCGCGCCCGGTCGGTGTCAGGAGTCGACGGCGTCCGAGACGTTCTTGTCGGCGTCCTGGAGTGCCTTGGTGAGCTGCGTCGTACGTCGCCGGAGTCCACGGCCTTGTTGATCTTCTTGGTCGACTTGGTGAGCGCCTTGTCGACGCGATCCGCGTACATGTCGTCGACGACCACGATGACCGCCGAGGAGCCGGGCGGCAGGTATTCCTCGAGGTCGACGCCCATCTTCTTCTCCTCGTGGCGCTTCTTGAGCTCGCCGATCCCGGCGCCGATCCCGGCGCCGACCACAGCCGCCAGCAGCAGCGGCGGCGCGAACAGCCCCACGACCAGGCCGCCGGCGCCGCCCACCACGGCGCTGCCCGCGACCGGTGACGCGGCCCCGTGCTCGTCGACGGTGACCTCACCGGCGTCGTCGCGGCTTGCGACGACCGCGCCGACGACCGCGAAGTCCTCCGCGGCCTGCGCGTCCTTCAGCGACTTGAAGTCGGCTTCGGCGGCCGCAGCGTCGGCGTAGGACGCGACGTAGAGACTCAGGTTCTCGTTGGCCATGCTCATACTCCATCCTGGTTGGCCGGGACGCCGAGCGCACTCGGCGAGGCGTCCGCGACCAAGGTCAAAGAAGCACCGCCTGCGCGTACCGGGGCTCCCGATGGGGACTGGACCGCGAGCGAAGCCTAGGTCCGCCCGCAGCGGCGCCCAACCGTAAGAACTACGGGCGAGCGACCACAGCAACTCCTGACGTGTGTGAGCCGGCGTTGCGCGAGCCTGGGGAGACCCACCGGATGGAGGCTCGCGATGTTCGAGGTCTTGGCGCTTTCCACCTTCGGATGGATCGCCGGAGGGATCGTCGTCCTGTGTATCTGGATCGCGCTGGCCTTCTGGCCCGCCCGCGTCGCCCGCCGCAAGGGCCACAGCTTCCTGGGCTACTTCATCTTCAGTCTCTTCTGCTTCCCGCTCGCGCTGCTCGTCGCCTACATGGTCCACGACCGCACAGGGACCGGGTCCACCGTGCCTGCCTGACCGGCTCCGGCACGAGCGAGGTCCGGGCAGAACGGTCGTCAGGCGACCGATCTCCTGACCGCGTCAACGCACCTCTGCAGGCGCCCTTTCGCGAGATTCGCCGGCGGGCAAACTACGGTTGTCGACTGCTTCTCGTGCGAGTGTGATCCGCGCGATGACGAAGACTGCGGGCCGTGCGGCCGGTGCGACGGGGATGGTGCTGCTGACGCTCGCGGCGGGGCAGTTCGTGATGGCCCTGGACACGACGGTGATGAACACGGCGATCGCGACCGTCGCCAAGGACATCAACACGACCGTGACGGGAATCCAGACGGCGATCACGATGTACGCGCTGGTGATGGCCTCGCTGATGATCACCGGCGGGAGGGTCGGGGAGATCGTCGGGCGCAAGCGTGCGTTCACGATCGGCTGCGTGATCTACGCGTGCGGGTCGCTGACGACGGCGCTCTCGCAGAGCCTGCCGATGCTGCTGTTCGGGTGGTCGCTGCTGGAGGGCCTGGGCGCGGTGCTCGATCATGCCGGCGATCGTGGCGCTCGTCGCAGCGAACTTCGGCAAGCCCGCGCGCCCGCGCGCGTACGGGCTGATCATGGCCGCCGGGGCGATCGCTGCCGCGCTGGGCCCGCTGATCGGCGGCTTCTTCACGACGTACTTCTCGTGGCGCTACGTGTTCGTCGGGGAAGTCCTGATCGTCGGTGTGATCCTGCTGCTCGCGCGCCGCGTGAACGACACGCCCGCTGAGGAGGGCGCGAAGCTCGACCTGTTCGGCACGCTGCTGTCGGCGCTGGGCCTGGGCATGATCGTGTTCGGGATCCTGAAGTCGGGCACCTGGGGCGTGGTGCAGCCCAAGCCCGAGGCGCCCCAGTGGCTCGGGCTGTCCCCGGTGATCTGGCTGATCCTCGGGGGCCTGGTCGTGCTGGCGTTGTTCCTGCGCTGGGAGACGCTGCGGATCGGGCGCGGGGAGGGCGCGCTGCTCGATCCCAAGCTGCTGGCAAACCTGCAGCTGCGCTCCGGGGTGATCTCGTTCCTGTTCATGTTCCTGGTCCAGATGGGCACGTTCTTCGTCGTGCCGCTGTTCCTGTCGGTGGCGCTGGGGCTGTCGGCGATGGCGACCGGTGTGCGGCTGCTGCCGATGTCGCTGGGCCTGCTCGTATTCGCGATCGGCGTCCCGAAGTTCGCGCCGGATGCCAACCCGCGCCGGGTGGTCAACGCCGGGTTCGTGCTGATGTTCGCGGGGCTGGTGCTGTTGATCGCGCTGCTGGACATCAACGCCGGAGCGGGGGTCGTGACCGGTCCGCTGCTGGTGATCGGCTCGGGGCTCGGCGCGATGGCCTCCCAGCTGGGAAGCGTGACCGTCTCGGCGGTCCCTGAGGAGCAGAGCGGCGAGGTCGGCGGCCTGCAGAACACGGGCAGCCAGCTCGGCGCCTCGATCGGCACCGCGCTCGCAGGCGCGATCCTCATCTCCGCGTTGAGCACCGCGTTCTTCAGCGGTGTGCAGAACAATCCGGCGGTCCCCGACAACCTCGTCGTCAACGCTCAGAGCCAGTTGGCGACCGGCGTGCCGTTCGTGTCCGACAAACAGCTCAAGGCGGCACTCGACAACGCCCACGTGCCCACCAAGACGGCGAACGCCGTCGTCGACGAGAACGCCAAGGCCCGGATCGCCGGTCTGCGCTCCGCCCTGGCCGTGCTCGCGCTGATCAGCCTGCTCGCGCTGCTCTTCACCCGCGCACTGCCGACCGTTCAGCCGGGCGCCGAGGCCAAACCGAACGCACCACCGACGCAGGCGACAGCCGCGGCCTGAGCGTTGCCACTGCAGGCGGGACGGCACGGAGTACGTCGTCTGGCGTGTGCGCTGGCATGAGCCCGATGGGGCCGAGCGCAGCCGAACGTTCGATCGCCGCGCCGACGCGGTCGCGTACGAGGCGCAGGTGCGTCTTGCGAAGCGCGCGGGCGATCTTGCGCCCCTTGATGCCGGCCGGGAGACACTCGCCGACTTCGCCGAGGAGTGGTGGGAGCTGTACGCCAAGCCGAACCTTCAGACCGCGACGCTGAAGAACTACGCGGTCATCTGGAACAAGCACGCGCTGCCGCGTCTGGGCCAGGTGCCGCTGCGCCAGCTGACGCCGCAGGTGATCACGCGGTTTCGCGCCGACCTGGAGCGTGACGGCGTGCGCCCGCCGACGGTGCGCAAGACGCTCGTGACGCTTGCAGTCGATGCTGCGCGTCGCGGTCGAGTGGCAGCGCATCCCGTCCAACCCGGTCAAGGCGACGCGCAAGCCGACCGTGCGCCCCGAGCGCGCCGTCACGCCGCCTGCGCCCGTGACCGTCGAGCAGATCCGCGCGTGGCTGCAGGAGCACGGCGAACCGCGCGACGCGGTGCTCGTCAGCGTCCTGGCCTACGCGGGCCTGCGGCCGCAGGAGGCGCTCGCGCTGCGCTGGCGCAACGTCCGCGAGCGCACGCTGCTCGTCGAGGCCGCGGTCGCGCACGGCAAGCTCAAGGGCCAGAAGACGGGCCGCCCGCCGCGGACCGTCAAGCTGCTCGCGCCGCTGCGCCAGGACCTCGCCGAGTGGCGACTGGCGTCCGGCAGGCCCGACGGCGAGGCGTTCGTCTTCCCCGCCGCCGACGGCGGCGTCTGGCAGCTGCACGCCTGGCAGAACTGGCGCCGGCGCTCGTTCGACGCCGCGACCGCGGCGCTCGACGTCGGCGAGCTGGTGCCCTACGACCTGCGCCACGCGTTCGCCTCGCTGCTGCTGCACGAGGGCCGCCACTCGGTCATCGAGATCGCCCGCCAGCTCGGGCACAGCCCGACGATGACGCTCAACACCTACGGGCACGTGATGGACGAGCTCGACGGCGAGGCCGGCGTCTCGGCCGAGGAGGAGATCCGCCGGGCCCGCGCCCAGATCCGGCCCATTTCCGGCCCACGAGCGGCGGCCGGTACTTCAGCGCAGGCGCCCCTCCAGCAGAAAACCCCGCCGGAGCGGGGCCTTTCCGAGTGGGCGATCCAGGATTCGAACCTGGGACCTCTTCCTTATCAGAGAAGCGCTCTAACCGACTGAGCTAATCGCCCGCGGCGGGACAGTCTAGAAGGTTGATTCCGGCGCCGCACCGCCGTCCGGGCTCCGCGTCGCGCGGACGCCGGGCGGTCAGCCGCCGGCGGCGATCCGGCGGGCGAGCGCGGCCGCGTCGTCCTCGCCGTCGACGACCAGCTCGACCTTGTAGCCGGTACCGCGGGGGCGCACCCGGACCTCGCGGCCCAGGACGGCGCCGAGGCGCTCGGCGATGGCCTCGCAGGCCGCGACCTGATCGGGATGCAGCGCGCCGACACGGCGCCGGCCGGCGCCCTCGCGCCCGGCCGCGTTGGCCTGCCGCGCGCGATCCTCCAGCACCCGCACGGACCAGCCGCCCTCGACGGCGTCGCGCGCCAGCGAGCGTCGGGCCGCGTGGTCCTCGGCAAGCAGCAGCGCCCGGCCGTGGCCCTCGCTCAGCTCGCCGCGCTCCAGGCGCTCGAGCACGTCGTCGGGCAGGTCGAGGATCCGCAGCAGGTTCGAGACGGCGACGCGGCTGCGCCCGACGCGGCGGCCGACCTCCTCACGCGTCAGCCCCAGCTCCTCGACGAGCGCCGCGACCGCCCGTGCCTCCTCGACCGGGTTCAGGTCCTCGCGGGCCATGTTCTCGACGATCGCCGTCTCGAGCGACTCGGCGTCGTCGCGCCGCTCGACGATCGCCGGGCACGACGTCCAGCCCCGCCAGCTGCGCGGCGCGCCAGCGGCGCTCGCCGGCGACGAGCTCGTAGCGCGCACCGGGAAGCGGGCGGACGAGAATCGGCTGGAGCACCCCGCGCTCGGCGAGCGAGCCCGCCAGCGAGGCCAGCGCGGCCTCGTCGAACCGCTTGCGCGGCTGGTTCGGGTTCGGCGCGATCAGCTCGACCGCGACGTCGCGCAGCTCCGGGCGGTCCCCGTGCTGGCCGGACACCTGCAGGATCGCCGCGAGCCCGCGACCCATGCCGCGCTCAGCCACGGGCGGCCACCTCCTTGGCAAGCTCGAAGTACGCGTCGGCGCCGGCGCAGTGCGGGTCGTGGTGGATCACCGGCCGTCCGAAGCTCGGCGCCTCGCCGATGCGCACGTTGCGTGGGATGACCGTGTCGAAGACGAGATCCGGGAAGTGCTCGCGCACCTCGTGCTCGACGTCGCGCGCCAGGCGCGTGCGCCCGTCGTGCATCGTCAGCAGCATGCCGGCGACCGACAGGCGCGGGTTGAGCTCGCGCTGCACCAGCGCGAGCGTGTCGAGCAGGCCCGCGAGCCCCTCCAGCGCGAAGTACTCGGTCTGGACCGGCACGATCACCCGGTCGGCCGCGACCAGCGCGTTGATGGTCAGCGGGCCGAGCGATGGAGGGCAGTCGAGCAGGATGTAGGCGGCCTCGCTGCGCAGGCCCTGGAGCGCGTCGCGCAGGCGGACCTCCGATCCGGGCTCACGCGGCAGCTCCACGTTCGCCGCCGCGAGGTCCGGGTGCGCCGGCAGCAGCCGCAGTCCCGGAACGTCGGTCGCCACGAGCGCGTCGCGCGCCTCGACGCTCCCGGCGAGCACGTCGTAGACGTTCGGCGAGGAATCCTTCGGACACCCGAGGCCGACGGTGGCGTTCGCCTGCGGGTCGACGTCCACGAGGATCGTCGCGTAGCCGGCCTCGGCGATGCATGCCGCGACGTTGACGGCCGTGGTCGTCTTGCCGACCCCGCCCTTCTGGTTCGCGATGGCGTAGATCGTGCCCATCCGTCCCGGAAACTAGCGACGGGACCGGTCGGAGGCGCCGTCGTGGCAGTCCCCGAACGTTCGGGGACGAACGAACATCACCCTTCACCTGAGGTTCCGAGTGGTCGTTTGCGGGCCATTCCCGCCCGGCGGGGATACCTGGGCGGCGTCGGTGCAACCTTCAGGCTGACATAGAGATGCCGTTCATCGGCGCCCGGGAACGAGGTCCGAAGGGACGGGCTCGGGTACCGGGGTCGTCAGTCCGAGCTGCGCAGCGGCCTTCGCGCCGGCAGCCTCGTCGCGCTGGATCACGGCGGCCCTTCCACGCGACGGCGGCGCCGGCGGGACGAAGCAGCGGTGCTGCGTACTCCAGCACCACCGGTAGCGCGGCGAGCGCCCTGGCGGTGACGAGGCCGACGGACTCCCGGCCCCCGGTCCAGTCCTCGACGCGCTCATCCACGACCTCGACGTTCGCCAACTCCAGCTCGGCGGCGGCGCGGCGCAGGAACGCGGCCTTCTTCCCGACGCTCTCGACGAGAGCGACGCGCGCCTCGGGGCGCGCGACGGCCAGGACCAGGCCCGGAAACCCCCCGCCCGAGCCGAGGTCGGCGAGGTCGGAGCTCTCGCGGACCGCCCGCAGCGTCAGCCCTGCGAGCGAGTCCGCCAGGTGCACGTCCACCGCCAGCCGCGGTTCACGGACGCTCGTCAGCGCGATCGGCTCGGCGGCCACGAGTTCCAGCAGCCGCTCAAGCGCGGCGGGTGCACCGGGCGACAGCTCGAACCGCGTGCAGAGATCGGCGATGCGGGCGGCGACCTCGTGCACGCCACGAGCGTAGACGGTCGAATGCGCGGCCGCGTTGATGCGTCAGTGCGTGATAGCGGCATGGCGGGCGGCGCGGCTGAGCGGCTCCGATACTGGTGCTACCGGTGTCGATCGGCCGTGGCGATCCGCCGCCGCGCAGCGGGGATCGCGGGATCAACCAGCTGATCGGGGAGCGCGAGCGTTTCACGTGGAACGCTCGGGAGCGGGACTACGACGCCGCCGGCGAGATGACGAGGTGCCGCTCAGGCTCCTCGCCTTCGCTGTGCGTCTCGACGTCGTCGCGGTCGCGGAGATGCTCATGCACGATCTTCCGCTCACTTGCGGTCATCGCGTCGAGTGCGACCGGCCGGCCGAAGCGCAGCGCCTCGTCCGCGGCGTCCGCCGCCTGGCCCTCGAGCGCCTCGCGGCGACGCGCCCGGTACCCTTCGGCGTCGATCACCACACGCCGACGCGGGCCGTCGCCGTCGCGCAGGACGATCCTTGTCGCGAGATGCTGGACCGCGTCGATCGTCTGCCCGTGGTGGCCGATGAACAGGCCCATCTGCTCGCCGTGCACCGTCCCGGTGAGCGTTTCGCCGTCATCGCTGACATCGATCTCGCCGACGATGCCCAGCGCAGAGACCACCCGCTCGAGGAGCTCGCGAACGCGCGCCTCCAGCTGCTCCTCGGGGACCATCATCGCCGCCGCCCCGAGCGCTTCTTCTTCTTACGCGGCGACGGTGGCGGCGGACCCGCGGCAACGCTGGCCGGCGCCTTTGGCACGCCCTTGGCGCTCTTGCCGGCGCCGTTGGCGGCCGCGATGTCCTGCTCGCCCTTCCCGTCCTTCGACGGCCGGTCCCGGGTCTTCTCAGCGCGCTTGGGCGGCGCGATCGCCGCCGTCGGCACCATACCGCCATCGCCGCCCAGGAACACCGGCAGCTGGCCGGTGGATCTGCGGATGAAGTACTGCTGGCCGACCGTCCAGAGGTTCGTCGTGATCCAGTAGACGAGCAGGCCGGCAGGGAAGCCCTTGATGAAGAGGACGAAGACGAACGGCAGGCCGATCATCAGGTACCGCTGGTTCTTGTCCGCGGTGACCGACATCAGGATGCTCGACAGCAGCTGCGAGCCGATGTACAGGACCAGCAGCACGACCAGGACGCTGCCTGTCGCGGGTGCGGTCAGGTCCGGGATGAACCCGAAGCTCGCGACGTCCGGATTGAGCTTGTCGACCTGATGGCAGTAGGTGTTCGCGATCGTCGTGTGCTGCTGCGCAGCGACCGCGGCGATCTTCGACGCAGGGCCGCAGATGTCGACCTTCAGGTCCTTGCGCAGCATGTAGAACAGGCTGATGAAGACCGGGATCTGCAGCACCAGCGGCAGGCACGACCCGAACGGGTTGACCTTGTGCTCCTGGTAGAACGCCATCATCTCCTGATTCAGGCGCTGCTTGTCGTCCTTGTACTTCGCCTGCAGCGCCTTGATCTGCGGTTGCAGCTTCTGCAGCGCCTGCATCGAGTGGAACTGCCGGATCGTCAGCGGCAGCATCGCGGTCCGGACGACGATCGTCAGGGCGATGATCGACATCCCCCAGCTCAGTCCCAGGCCGTGGAAGAACTGGATCACCGCGTCGAAGACGGTGATCAGCGGACTGAAGATCTGCTCGATGATGTTCGCGCCAACGAACGGCATGGATCAGCGGGCGGGGTGGGAGTCCGGGGCGGGGCGGGAAGGGGAGCGGAACAGGTGCTGCGCGTCGACGGGGTCGAAGCCGCCGTGGCTGAAGGGGTTGCAGCGCAGGACGCGCCAGACCGACAGCACCAGACCGCGGAGTATGCCGTACCTGGCGATGGCCTGCGCAGCGTAGGCCGAGCAGGTCGGCTCGTACTTGCAGCGGCGCGGCAGCGCCGGCGAGATGACGCGCTGGTAGACGAGGATCGGCGCCGTCGCGATCCTCCGGGCGGCGCCGCTCATGCGCTCACTCCGTCGGCCAGGCGCGCCGTCAGCTCGCGCAGCGCCTCCTGCATGCCGGCCAGGCCGTCGCGCTCGGCCAGCTCGAGCGCATCCGGTCGTGCGACCACGACGATGTCGACGCCGAGCGGCAGGCCCGGCGTCAGGGTCACGAATGCCTCTCTGAGCAGGCGTTTCACGAGGTTGCGTTCGACGGCGCCGCCCACCTTCCGCGAGACGCTGAGGCCCAGGCGCGGGCCCTCGGTCAGCTCGCCGGCGTCCGTGCGCGGGAACGCGTGCAGGACGAGGTATCGATTCCCGAACGATCGGCCCTGCCGGTAGACCCGCTCGAACTCCGCGCTGCGTGACAGCCGCCCGCGCTTCGGGCGCCGCCTGGAGGCGCGGAGGTGCTGGTCCACCGTCAGACGGTCAGCCGCTTGCGGCCCTTGGTGCGGCGACGCTTGAGGACGGCACGGCCGGCGCGCGTGCTCATGCGCTCACGGAAACCGTGCGTGCGTGCGCGCTTGCGCTTCTTGGGCTGGTAGGTGCGCTTCATGACAGAGACCGGTCGTTCGGGGACGAGGATGATAGCCGCCCGGCCGCCACGCGCGGGCCGACATCTGGCCGCTGACGCATTTCCTGCGAAATTGCGGAGTCCTCGCCCGCCGCGATCCAGCCGGGCGCGGCACGCCGGGAGCCCTCTGCTAGCGTGCCGAATCGGCCCCCCGGGGCCTCCCTCTCCCATGTTCTACGCGGGCTCCACATGGGGCCGCGCACCCTCCTGCCCTTGACCCCGGATACGGCCGACACCACCTGGAAGCGGATCGCCGCGGACCTCCGTGAAGCGGTCGGCGCCTCGATGTTCGACATCTGGCTCGCGCCGCTGCGCGTCGCGCACCTCGACGAGCGGGAGTTGCTGCTCGAGGCCCCTGAGGACACGCGCGCGTGGGTGGCCGAGCGCTTCGGCCGGGTCCTCCAGACGAGCGCCGGAGCCGTGCTCGGCCCGCAGGTGACAGTCGACGTGATCGGCGTCGGGGGCGACCTCCCCGCAGCGCACGCAGGCGACCGCGCCCACAGACGTCCGGCCGCAGCCCCCGGTGGCCACGCCACCGCTGCGGTGCGCGACGGCGCCCCGCTGAACCCCAAGTACACCTTCGACCAATTCGTCATCGGATCCGGCAACCGCTTCGCCCACGGTGCTGCGCTGGCGGTCGCCGAGAACCCGGGAACCGCCTACAACCCGCTCTTCCTCTGCGGACCGCCGGGTGTCGGCAAGACCCACCTGCTGCACTCGATCGGCAACTACCTCGTGCGCTACGCGCCGGGCTTGCGCGTGCGCGTCACCACGGCCGAGGTCTTCGCGAACGAGTTCATCGCCGCGCTGCGCGCCGGTGGCATCGACGCCTTCAAGGCCCGCCACCGCGAGAACGACGTCCTCCTGATCGACGACGTCCAGTTCCTCATGGCCAAGACGAAGACCGAGGAGGAGTTCTTCCACACCTTCAACGCCCTGCGCGACTCGGGGGCCCAGATCGTCCTGACCTCCGACCGGCCCCCGCGCGACCTCGAGCAGCTCGAGGACCGCCTGCGCGACCGCTTCGAGGCGGGCCTGATCGCCGACGTCCGCTCGCCCGATCTCGCGACCCGCCTCACGGCGCTGCACAAGCGCGCGGCACTCGACGGCATCGCTGTCGAGGATCAGGAGGTCCTGAGCCTGATCGCCGCACGCGTCACGACGAATCTCCGGGCACTCGAGGGCGCGCTGATCCGCGTCGTCGCGTTCGCCTCGCTCAGCGGCCGGCCGCTCACGCCCGAGCTCGCCGCAGAGGTCCTCGACGGGCTCTTCCCCGAGCGCGCCCGCAGCCGACCCGGAACCCGTCGCATCACCATCTCCGAGGTCCAGTCCGCCACCTGCCGCGCCTTCGGCATCACGCGCGAGGAGCTCCTCTCCGCCAGCCGCTCGGCCCGCCTCGCCTGGCCCAGGCAGGTCGCCATGTATCTCGCGCGTGAGCACACCGACGCGAGCCTCCCCTCCATCGGCGCCCAGTTCGGCGGGCGCAATCACACCACCGTCCTGCACGCGTGCAAGCGCGCGTCCGAGCGGATCGCGCGCGACCCGGAGGCATCGTCGATCGTCCGCGACCTCACGCAGCGCCTGTTCACAGGTCAGGCCGACCGCGGCGACGACCGCGAGGACTGACAGACTCCGTGTGTTCCGCGCGCATCCCCCTGTGCACAGCAGCCCCGCATCGTCCAGGGGTTTCTGCACGCTGTCGACATACCGACACCCCTATGACGTCTGACTCCTTTCTGAGGTACTCATCGTGAAGATCTCCACCTCCACCGCCGCTCTGCTGGCGGATCTGCAGACGGTCGCTCGCGTCGCTTCGACGCGCAGCGCGATCCAGGCGCTCTCGGGCGTCCAGATCTCCGCGACCGACGCCGGCGTCGAGCTGCGGGCCACGGACATGGAGATCGGGCTGCGCATGCCGCTGGCCGCAGAGGTCACCCGTCCCGGAGAGGCGGTCCTTCCAGCGCGTCTGCTGCTCGAAGTCGTGCGCCAGCTGCCGGGCGATCGCGTGACGCTCGAGCTGCGGCCGGAGAAGCAGGACGTCGAGGTCGTCGCCGGAACCGCGAGCTTCCACCTGCGCACGCTGCGCGCCGAGGACTTCCCGGTGCTTCCCGAACCAGGCGGGGACACCACGGTCGCCATGCCCGCGCGCGCGTTCGTGGAGACCGTCACGCGGGTGGCGCGCTCGGCCTCGCGCGACGAGACTCGACCGATCCTGACCGGCATCCTCGTCTCCGCCACCGGCAGCGAGCTGCGGATGGTCGCCACCGACTCCTATCGGCTGAGCGTCAAGGAGACCACGCTGGAGGCGCCGCTGGCCGAGGGCTTCGAGGCCAACGTGCCGGCACGCGCGCTCGAGGAGCTGAGCCGGCTCGTCGGCTCGGAGACCGAGACGATCGCCGTCGGCGTGCGCGCCAACCAGGTGGTCTTCAGCGTCGGAGCGTCCGCGCTCTCCTCGCGCCTGATCGATGGGCAGTTCCCGAACTACCGTCAGCTGCTGCCCGAGACGTTCGAGCACGAGCTGACGATGAGCTCCGACGAGCTGCTGGCCGTCGCACGCCGGATCGCACTGATGGCGCAGAAGAACGCGCCGCTGCGCCTCTCGTTCACCGAGGGCGAGCTGCGAATCTCGGCCCAGACGCCCGACGTGGGCGAGGCGAGCGACACGCTGCCCGTGCCGTTCGCGGGCGAACCATTCGAGATCGGGTTCAACCCGGAGTTCCTCGTCGCCGGCCTCGAGAGCGCCGCCGGCCAGGACGTCGTCCTCAAGCTCATCAGCCCGCTGCGCCCCGGCCTGATCGAGTCGGCCGACGGCAGCGGCTTCCTCTACCTGATCATGCCCATCCGCCTGAACGTCTGATGCCCGCCGTCCGCCGCCTGCGTCTGCGCGACTTCCGCGTCTACGCCGCCGCGGACGTCGAGCTGGGTGCGGGGCTGACGGTCGTGCACGGCTCCAACGGCGCCGGCAAGACGAACCTGCTCGAGGGCCTGTACTTCGCCTGCACGGGTCGCTCGTGCCGCACCGCCAACGAGCGCGAGCTCGTGCGCTTCGACGCGCCGGCGGCCCGCGTGGAGGCCGACGTCGAGGCGGCCGACGGCGCCCACGCCCTGGCGGTCGGGTACGCGCCGGGGGAGCCCAAGCGCTTCACCGCGGACGGCGCGCCGGTCGAGCGGCTGCTCGACGTGCCGTTCCGCCCGCTGGTCACCGTGTTCCTGCCCGACCGCCTCGAGCTGATCAAGGGTCCGCCCGCGCTGCGCCGGGCCCACCTCGACCAGCTCGTGACAGGGCTCTGGCCGGCGCGCGCCGGTGCGCGCCGTGCCTACGCCCAGGCCCTCGCACAGCGCAACGCGCTGCTCCCGCGGGTGCGCTCGGGGGCTGTGACGCGCGCGGCGCTGGGCACCTGGGACCTGGAGGTGGGCCGTCACGCGATCGTGATCCGCGCCGACCGCGCTCGTGCCGTCGCGCTCGTGTCCGCGGGCACTGCGGCGATTGCCGCCGACCTCGGGCTCGCGGGCGGGACCGAGCTGCGCTATCGCCCGCGGTCGGACGCCGAGACGGCGGAGGAGTTCGCCGCTGAGCTCGCCGAGCGCCTGGACGGCGACCTCGAGCGCGGCTTCACCGGTCACGGCCCGCACCGCGACGACCTCGCGCTGATCCGCGCCGGCCGGGACCTGCGCACCTACGGCTCGCAGGGCGAGCAGCGCATCGGGCTGCTCGCGCTCCTGCTCGCCGAGCGCGAGGCGCTGGAGCTCGAGCGCGGCGATCCGCCGCTGCTGCTGCTCGATGACGTGATGAGCGAGCTCGACCTCGACCGGCGTGAGCGCCTCGTCGAGCGCGTGACGGAGAGCGGGCAGGTGCTCGTGACGACCACCGATCTCGCGCACGTCCCCGGCGCCGGAGCCCCGGGCGTGCGCCGCCTGGCGGTCGACCACGGCGTCGTCCACGAGGAGCTGAGGGCAGCGTGAGGACGGGCCATGGCAGCGGCCGGGCGAGCTCCGGCGGGTCGTCGGCGTGAGCGCACCGCGCCGCAGACAGCTGCGGCCCGCCTCGCTCGCGGTGAGCGGGCTCGCTGAGCAGCTCGCTCCCGCGACGACGCTCGGGGCAGTCCAGCGGGTCTGGGAGGACGTCGCGGGCCCGGCCGTCGCGGCCGAGGCGACGCCCACCGGTGAGACCTCCGGCATCCTGACGATCACCTGCTCGAGCGCCGTCTGGGCGCAGGAGCTCGACCTGATGAGCGTGACCCTGCTCGAACGCCTGAACGGCGCGCTCGGGGCCGAGCGGATCCGCGCGCTGCGCTGCCAGAGCGTGCCTGCTCGCGGGTGGGAGCGCGACCCACGCTGACGGTTTCCGGCGCATCGCTGCGAAGTCGCGCAAAAGGGGTCGTTTTGCAGCGCTTTTCGGCGCAGGGCGGTGCCGTGTCCCGGGGCAGGGTTTGCTATGATTACGTCAACTGAATGCGCCCGCCCCGGCCCGTCTGCAACTGACCAGGGACCGGGGCTTTTCACGTCATCGGAGGCACATGGCGAAGGACCGGGACAGCAGCGCGAGCAACACCAAGTCGACGGGGTCGTACGGGGCCCAGGACATCACGGTCCTCGAGGGCCTGGAGGCCGTGCGCAAGCGGCCGGGCATGTACATCGGCTCGACCGGCATCCGCGGCCTGCACCACCTCGTCTACGAGGTCGTCGACAACTCCGTCGACGAGGCGCTGGCGGGGTACTGCACGCGCGTCGACGTGACGATCCACCCGGACAACTCGATCACGGTCGTCGACGACGGCCGCGGCATCCCGGTGGAGACGATGGAGAAGGAGGGCAAGAGCGCCCTCGAGGTCGTCCTCACCGTCCTGCACGCGGGCGGCAAGTTCGGCGACGGCGGCGGCTACAAGGTCTCCGGCGGCCTGCACGGCGTCGGCGTCTCGGTCGTCAACGCGCTGTCCGAGGAGCTCGAGGTCATCGTGCGCCGCGACGGCTTCACGCACACGCAGCACTACGTGCGCGGCATCCCGCAGGACACGATCACGAAGGGCGAGGCGACGAAGGCCACCGGCGTGACGATCACGTTCCTGCCCGACGCGGACATCTTCGACGAGACGCACTACGACTTCTCGATCCTCGAGCAGCGCCTGCGCGAGACGGCGTTCCTGACGCGCGGCCTGCACATCACGCTCACCGACGAGCGCGGCGAGGGCGCCAAGGTCGAGTTCCAGTACGAGGGCGGGATCGAGGACTTCGTCTCCTACCTCAACGAGAACAAGGAGCCGATCCAGAAGAAGGTCATCTTCTTCGAGGACGAGGGCGAGGAGGGCGCGGTCGAGGTCGCGATGCAGTGGAACGGCTCCTACCAGGAGTCGGTCTTCTCGTTCGCGAACAACATCAACACGCACGAGGGCGGCTCCCACCTGTCGGGCTTCCGCTCGGCGCTGACGCGCACGCTGAACAAGTACGCCCGCGAGAAGGGCGAGCTCAAGGAGAAGGACGAGAACCTCTCCGGCGAGGACGTGCGCGAGGGGCTCACCGCGGTCATCTCGGCGAAGCTCGCCGACCCGCAGTTCGAGGGCCAGACGAAGACGAAGCTCGGCAACCCCGGGATGCAGGGGTTCGTCGAGTCGATCGTGAACACGAAGCTCGCCGAGTTCCTGGAGGAGAACCCGCAGGAGGCGCGTGCCGTGATCCGCAAGGCGGTCCAGGCCGCGCAGGCCCGCTCGGCCGCCCGCAAGGCCCGCGACCTCACGCGTCGCAAGAGCGCGCTGGAGAACTCGCGGCTGCCGGGGAAGCTCGCCGACTGCTCGGTGAAGGATCCGTCGCTGGCGGAGATCTTCGTGGTCGAGGGCGACTCGGCCGGCGGCTCCGCCAAGCAGGGCCGCGACCGCAACACGCAGGCGGTGCTCCCGCTGCGCGGGAAGATCCTCAACGTCGAGAAGGCGCGGATCGACAAGGTCCTGCAGAACACCGAGATCCAGGCGCTGATCACCGCGATCGGCACCGGCGTGCGCGACGAGTTCGACATCGAGCGCGCCCGCTACCACAAGGTGATCCTGATGACGGACGCCGACGTCGACGGCGCGCACATCCGCACGCTCGTGCTGACGCTGCTGTTCCGCGAGATGCAGGAGCTGATCGACGCGGGCTACGTCTACATCGCCAAGCCGCCGCTCTACAAGCTCAAGCAGGGCAGCCACGAGCGCTACATCGAGAAGGACGCCGAGCTCGAAGAGCTGCTGCTCTCGGACAAGTACGAGAAGTTCGAGATCACCGACCGCGACGGGAAGGCCTTCAAGGTCACCGAGACGCGCTGGCAGGCCTACCGCAGGAGCATGCGGCGCTACGAGACGCTCGCCGCCGCGCTGCGTGCGCGCCACGGCCACGACCTCGTGCGCTTCCTCGAGGAGTCGGTGCTGCTCGATCAGTCGACCGCGAGCGCGGAGGAGGCGATCGCGCTGCTCGCCGAGCCGGACCCGGAGGGCGAGCACCTCTGGACCGAGCTCGTCGAGCAGGACGAGGACACGCTGACGATCCGCGCGATCGAGCAGGGCACCGGCCTGGCGACGACCCATCGCATGGCCCGCGATCTCTTCGAGTCGCCCGAGTACCGCAACTTCGTCAAGGTCCACCAGGACCTCGTCAAGCTCGCCGGCACGCCGCCGTTCACCATCCGCCTGGGCGACCGCACGGACAGCGCACCGTCGTTCGAGGCGCTCCGCGGGGCCGTCCTCGGCGTCGCGCAGAAGGGCTCGCAGCTGAGCCGCTTCAAGGGCCTGGGCGAGATGAACGCCGAGCAGCTGCGCGAGACGACGATGGACCCGACGACGCGGACGCTGCAGAAGGTGACGATCGAGGACGCGACCGCCGCCGATCAGATCTTCTCGATGCTCATGGGCGACGTGGTGGAGCCGCGCCGCAACTTCATCGAGGACAACGCACGCGACGTCGTCAACCTCGACGTCTAGCAGTTCGACGAGAACCGAAGGGACCCCCCGCCGATGTCATCCGCCGATGTGCTGACCGACCGCTTCGAGCCGCGCGCGCTCGAGGACGAGATGAAGACGGCGTACCTGGACTACGCCATGTCCGTCATCGTCGGGCGCGCCCTGCCGGACGTGCGCGACGGCCTCAAGCCCGTGCACCGGCGCGTCCTGTACGGCATGTCCGAGCTCGGCGTCGGCCCGACGCGCGGCTACGCCAAGTGCGCCCGCATCGTCGGCGAGGTGATGGGCAACTACCACCCGCATGGCGACAGCGCGATCTACGACGCGCTCGTGCGCATGGCCCAGGACTTCTCGATGCGCTACATGCTCGTCGACGGCCAGGGGAACTTCGGCTCGGTCGACGACGATCCCGCGGCCGCGATGCGCTACACCGAGGCGCGCCTGACCCGGCTCGCCGTCGAGATGCTGCGCGATCTCGACATGGACACGGTCGACTTCGGGCCGAACTACGACGGGCGCACGCAGGAGCCGCTGGTCCTGCCCTCGCGCTTCCCGAACCTGCTCGTCAACGGCTCGACCGGCATCGCCGTCGGCATGGCGACGAACATCCCGCCGCACAACCTCAAGGAGGTCATCGACGGGACGATCGCCTACATCGACGACCCGGCGATCTCCGTCGAGGGCCTCATGCGCCACATCAAGGGCCCGGACTTCCCGACCGGCGGCACGATCCTCGGCCGGCAGGGCATCCGCGACGCCTACGAGACGGGTCGCGGCCGGGTCCGGGTCCGCGCGCGTGCACACATCGAGCCGCTGACCCAGGGCAAGGAGGCGATCGTCGTCACCGAGCTGCCCTACGCGGTCAAGAAGGGCGGCGAGGGCGGCCTGATCCAGAAGATCGCCGACCTCGTCCACGAGAAGAAGATCCCGGACATCACCGACCTGCGCGACGAGTCCGATCGCAACGGCATGCGGCTCGTCATCGAGCTCAAGCGCGACGTCATCCCCAACGTCGTGCTGAACCAGCTCTACAAGCACACCAACATGCAGGCGACGTTCGGCGTCAACACCGTGGCGCTCGTCGACGGCGTGCCGAAGACGCTCTCGCTGCGCGAGGTCATCGGCCATTACGTCAACCACCAGCGCGAGGTCGTCGTCCGCCGCGCGAAGTACGAGCTGCATCTCAAGGAGGCGCGCGCCCACGTCCTCGAGGGCCTGCTGATCGCGCTCGACAACCTCGACGCGATCATCGCGCTGATCCGCGCCGCCGCCGACCGCGACAGCGCTCGCGAGCAGCTCGTCGCGCAGTTCGCGCTGAGCGTGATCCAGGCGAGCGCGATCCTCGACCTGCGCCTCGCCCAGCTCACGGCGCTCGAGTCCGACGCGATCAAGTCCGAGCACGCCGACGTCACCGAGCGCATCCGCGAGCTGCGCGAGCTGCTCGGCGACGAGGCCGCGGTGCTGGCGCTGATCAAGGAGGAGCTCTCCGAGATCTCCGAGCGGTTCGCCGACGAACGCCGCACGCTGATCTCCGACAGCGAGGACGAGATCGACATCGAGGACCTGATCGCCGACCAGCAGATGGTGATCACGATCACGCACACCGGCTACATCAAGTCGCTGCCGCTCGCGACCTATCGCCAGCAGCAGCGCGGCGGGCGCGGCGTCACCGGGATGGACATGAAGGACGGCGACTACATCGAGCACCTCTTCGTGTGCTCGTCGCACGACTACCTGCTGTTCTTCTCCAACCGCGGGAAGGTCTACCGCTCGAAGGTCTACCAGCTGCCCGAGGCCTCGCGGACGGCGAAGGGCCGCGCGCTGGTGAACGTGCTGCCGCTGCGCGAGGGCGAGCGCATCCAGGCCGTGCTGGCCACGCGCGACTTCACCGAGACGAAGTACCTCGTGTTCGCCACGAAGCGCGGCACCGTCAAGAAGACCGAGTTCCTGGCCTACAACACGCCGATCAAGGCCGACGGGATCATCGCCATCAACATCCGCGACGACGACGAGCTGCTGTCGGTGCGCGCGGTCGACCCCGAGGACGAGGTCATCATGGTCTCGCGCGCGGGCCTGACCGTCCGCTTCCGCGAGTCGGACGCGCGCTCGATGGGCCGCGACACGACCGGCGTGCGGGGGATGGACGTCGGGGACCGGGGCGAGGTGATCGCCATGGACGTTGCGCGCGATGACATGGACCTGCTCGTGGTGACCGAGAACGGATTCGGCAAGCGGACGCTGATCCGCGAGTACCGCAAGACCCACCGCGGCGCCAAGGGCGTCAAGACGATCGCGCTGACCGAAGCCAAGGGTCAGCTGGCGGGCGCGCTCGTCGTGCGCGAGTACGACGACCTGATCTTCATCTCGCGCGAGGGCATGGTGCAGCGCACGGCCGTCGCCGGGATCAACCGCTACGGGCGCGGCGCACAGGGCGTCAGGGTCATGAACATCCGCGAGGACGACGTCGTGAGCGCCGTCGCGCTCGCCGCCGAGGGCGGCGGGGACACCGACGGCGAGGGCGCCGAGGTCACGCCGGTCGCCGGTGGGCTCGAGTACCGCGACGCGGATCCGGAGGTGCTCGCCGCCAACGAGGCGCTCGAGGCGGCAGCCGAGGCGGAGGCCGCGCAGAACGGCGCAGACCCCGCGGAGGACGCCGCCGACGAAGACGAATAGGGGTCTGCGCGCCCATCTTCCGCGGACGGCGAGAGGTCCGTCCGGGCGCTTGGTACATTGCTCGGACCAGAGGAAGGAGGTGGTCCGTATTAGTTCAAGTTCTTGCGGGACCCTGGAGGTGACCGGCCGCTAGACCGCGGTTGGCTGGACCCGCTCAGCGGAATCCAATCCGGGACACCGTCGACGGACCTGCCGGGACTGGTCCCTCCGGCCTTCCACGCCCTGCGTGGGTGAGATGAGGCTCGTCGGTTCAATCCAGTGAGGTATCGAGGGCGCCGGGGTGTCGAACCCGGCGCCCTCACCTCGTGTTGGGACGCTGCGGACCTCGATCTGGTGCCGCGGCACGGACGGCTCCTGGCGGATCCTGCACCACCAGGGCACGCCGCGGCTCAGCGCCTGATGCAGCCGCTCCTTCGCCACATCTCCGCTTCAGCGATCCTGGCGGCGTCCCCGAAGTCACGCTTGCCCCGGAGGCGGCGTTCGGCGCGCAGTTCGCGGCGGTCCTTCAGCTGTTGCGGCAGGCGGTCGAGGCGCCGGCGCAGCGTCGGATCCAGCTCCAGCTCCGCGCGCCGGGCGGCGCCATCCTGCCAGCGACTGACGAAGGAGTCCCTGCGTCGGGACATGACCGCGACTGTACTCCCGGGGGCCGGGCTACGCGAAGAACTTCTGCGCGACCTGGTCGATCGTGCCCTTGGTGCGCGTCGTCGTCGGGCCCAGCGCCGCCTCGATCGCCTTCAGATCCAGCGCGGAGTCCGACATGCCGCCGCTCGGCAGCCAGTAGAGCTCCTGATCGTGGATGGCGAGGCGGTCGTCGTCGCTGTGGAGCGCCAGCACCGCCTTCACGGCCGCCGCGTTCGGCGCGCACTCGAGCAGTGCGATCTGGAGCTTGCCCCGGGAGGCGGCAATGGCCGCCGCATCGAACGGCTGGTGCGCGGAGATCGCCTGCATCTGCGCCGCCGTGCGCACGTAGGTCGGGACGGCGTAGGAGAGCGCCTGCGCCAGCCCCTCCTCGATCCGCCTGGCGACCGCGGCGGGCGTCGCGCGGTCCGCGGTGCTGACGACGACGTTGCCGCTCGCGCGGAACGTGGCGACGTCCTCGAAGCCGAGCGCGGCGACATGCCGGCAGAGATCGGTGTTCGTGATGCGGCGGCCGCCGAGGTTCATGCCGCGCAGGAAGGCCGCGTACCGGGGCATGGGGACACCGTAGTGCCGTCAGGCGCGCGCGGTGGGTGACCAGCTCCGCGACGGGTAGATTGGGGCCTCATGGCAGACATCCTCGATCCCGCCAACCGAGAGCGACGCGACGCGATCGTCGAGCTCCTGACCCAGGCCTACTGGATGGAGATGGAGACGGTGATGAGCTACACCGCCAACTCCATCAACCCCGACGGCGTGCGCGCCGATCCGGTGCGCGCCTCGCTGGTCGCCGACATCCAGGAGGAGCTCGCTCACGCGCAGCTGTTCGGGAAGCGGATCAAGGCCCTGTACGGACAGGTTCCCGGCACGCTGGCGTTCCGCGCCTCCCAGGAGGCCCTGCAGCCACCGGCGGACGCACTCGACGTCGTGCACGTGATACGCGGTGTGATCGCCGCGGAGCAGGGGGCGATCAACCACTACAACCGCATCATCGAGGCCTGCGACGGGATCGATCCCGTCACGCAGGACATGGTCGTCACGATCCTCGCCGACGAGCAGGATCACCTGCGCCAGTTCGAGGGGTTCCTGCGCGACTACGAGGCCGGGTAGCTACGCCGCTTCGGCCTGCGGCAGCCAGGCGCGCCAGGCCGCCGGGATGCGCGGCGTCGCGACGGCGAGGAAGACGTGCGGGTTGGGCGGCCTGGGTGTGCAGCGTGGGTGCATGTTCGCCTGGGCCGGGAGGCGGTCGCCCTTGCGGCGGTTGCAGGGCGCGCAGGAGGCGACGATGTTCTCCCAGCTCGAATCGCCGCCCTTCGAGCGCGGGATGACGTGGTCGACGGTGAGGTTGGAGCGCGTGCCGCAGTACTGGCACGCCCATCCGTCGCGCGCGAAGACGGCGCGACGCGTGATCTTGCGCCGCTCGGTGTCGCGCGGCACGTTGACGTAGGCCATCAGCCGGATCACGACGGGGCGCGGCATCTGCGTGTGCTCGGAGCGCAGCTCCCAGGCCGCGCGCTCGACGAGCTCGGCCTTCTCCTTGAGCAGCAGCACGGCGGCGCGACGCACGGTGCAGACGTTGATCGGCTCGTATGTCGCGTTGAGGACGAGCACCCGTCCGGCGTCACGTCCGCGCGGCCGGTGCTCAGGAACCGGCGCGGACCCGCTCGGGACTGGTGGAGTGACCGTGCCCATCGTGGCTCACGGCGCAGTGTACCGAGGGGTCCGGCCCGCGACGGCGATGCGAACTGGCCGCTACGGCCGGCCGGCCGGCTGCTCGGCTGCCGGGTACGTGCCGAGCAGGCGCACGTCCTCGCAGTGCTTGGCCAGCGCGCCGACCGCGTCGGCGGCCGGCCCGGCGGTGTCGGCGCGTCCGTCGAAGTCGACGAGGAACACGTAGTGGCCCAGGCGCCGCTTCGCCGGGCGCGACTCGATGCGCGTCAGGTTGACGCCGCGGAAGGCGAACTCCGACAGGCAGCGCACGAGCCAGCCGGGGTCGCCGTCGCCCTCGCCGAGGAAGGCGACCGAGCTCTTCCACGGCGCCGCGGGATCGGTCGGCGCCGCGGCGCGCGCGAGCGGGTCGGCCGGGCCCGCCAGCCAGACGAAGCGCGTGACGTTGCCATCGTCGTCCTGCACGTCGCTGCGCAGGACGCGCAGGCCGTAAAGCTCGGCGGCGAGGCGCATGCCGAGCGCGGCTGCGGGCTCGTCGGAGGTCGCAACGTTGCGCACAGCCTCGGCCGTCGAGCGGGTCGCACGGACCTCTGCACCGGGCAGCAGTCTCCCGCAGGAAGCGCGCGCACTGGGCGAGCGACTGCGGATGCGAGTAGACCGCCGTGAACTCCTCGAGCGGTCGATCCTCGCGCGCGGCGAGCACGTAGCGGACGGGCAGCACCGTCTCGCCGACGATGCGCACGCCGGGCGCGTCGTGCACGAGCGCGTCCACCGCCTCGTTGACCGACCCCTCGAGCGAGTTCTCGATCGGCGCGAGCGCGCGGTCGACGTCGCCGCTCGCGACGGCCATCACGACGGCGTGGACCGTCGGCAGCGGCACGAGCTGCGCCTCGCCGTCGGCCACGCCCGAGAGGGCGAGCGAGCGCCGCAGCGCCTCCTCGCTGAACGTGCCCTCGGGCCCCAGGTAGCCGAGGCGCATCAGCCGGCGTCCCCGGGGGCGGCGCGAGCGTCGGGGACCTCCCGGCGAGGGCGGCGCGCACGGCCTCGTCCTCCTCGGGGGACAGCGGCACGGCGGCGCTCCCGCCGACCACCTGCTTGACGTACAGGCGCGCCTGCTCGCGGTGGTGGATCGAGGACATGACGATCCCCGAGCGATGCTCGTCGAGCAGCGCGATCGAGGTCGACTGGCGGCCCGACAGCTCGTTGTACGCGTCGTAGCGCACGATCGCGCGGTACGTGATCGCCGCGTCGAGGCGCTCCTCCGCGGTGCCGAGGCGGCCGTCGAGCCGCAGCGCCACGTCGGCGACGTACTGGTGCAGCGCCTCGAACTGGCGCTGCAGGTCCGCGGCGTGGGCGACGAGGTCGCGTTCCTGGTCGCCGAGCACGACGCGCTGGTCGGCGCGCAGCGCGCGCACCCGCCGCCACAGGATGATCCCGACGACGAGTCCGGCGAGCGCGAGAACGATCGCGGCGAGCGCGACGATCCCGGTGGTGCTCGTCAGGTCCGCCACGCGCGTGGAGGATAGGCCTCAGCCGGTGAAGAGGATGGTGTAGCTGGCCTTGTTGTTGTCGACCGTCTTCTCACCGGCGACCGGTGCGACGGCAACGTCGAGCGTCCCGACGGTGCCCGCGGCCGGCGCGGTCGGCAGCTTGATCGACACGGTCGTCTGCGAGCCGGCCGTCGTCTGGGGCACGGTCTGCTTCGCCGTGACGGGCTTCGCGCCCGGACGCCGTGAGCTTCACCGTCACGGTCGACGTTCTTCTCGATGTTGTCGCCCTGGTTGGTGAACTTCACCGTGACCGTCGGCGGCGGCTTGGCGGGCACCTTGTTGCTGGCGCCGCCCGGCTGCAGCGTGACGGTGCCGATCGAGGTGCTGTCGAGGCCGTGACCGCACGCGGTGCCCGCCGGGCACGTGCCGCCCGCGGTGGTGCCCGTGCTGACCGTCTGCCCGCCGATCGCGTTGGCGACCGTCTGCGGCGCGAGCCACGTGTAGCCGGGCAGCGACTGGCTGCGCGGGATCGTCTGCCCGCCGATCGCCGGCCTCGTCGAGCGCCTGCTTGATGAGCGGCGCCGTGCGCTGCGAGTAGACGACGTCGGAGGCGAGGAAGGCCTGCATCTGGCCGGCGATCTCAGCCGTCGCGGCCTCCGCCTGCGCGCCGCGGCCCTGCGCCGTCGCGAGCTTCTCGGCGATCGCGGTGAGCGCCTGGGCGCGCAGGTTCAGCACGAGCTCGAGGTTCTGCTGGGCGGGGCGCATCGCGGTGGGGACGTCGAGCGCCTTCGCGCGGGTGACGTCGTCCTCGGCGTTCAGGCGCACCTGGTTGACCTGGACCTGGAGGTCCTTCCCGGCCGCCGTGCCGCCGCCGAGCAGCTCGAAGAACGGCTTCATGACCTGCTGGTCGGAGTCCGAGATGATCGCCGCGACGTTGCGGTTGTAGTCCTTCAGGGCCCGCTCCTTGCGGCTGTCGAGGCAGCCCTTGACCCCGAAGATCAGCAGGATCAGGACGAGGATCCCGAGGCCGAGCGCGACGGCCTGGCGCGTGCGCACCGTCTGGCGATCCGTCGACCCGCCGCCCGTGCCGCCACCGCCGGCGGTGGCCGGGCGTCGCGGAGCAGCCGGCCGCGCAGGGCGGCCGCTGCGGGAGGTCACCCGCGTGGGTGGGTCGTCGTCGTCGAAGAAGGACACGTTGGCTCCTGCCCGCCCTGCGGCGAGATGGCGGAGTATGCACGGCGCGAGCGCTGTGCCACCAACCTGCAAGTTTGCCGTCATCGGCCCGTCTCCTGCTTCACCAGGCAGGGGGCAGGCGCTCGGCGGCGAAGGCGGGAGGCGGTGCAGACCGTCGACACGACCACCACGACGCGCGTCAGCGCGGGCGCGGGCGCGCGCCCGGACGAGCCGGCTCTCGGACGCTACCGCCTGATCCGCCGGCTTGGAGCTGGCGCGTTCGGCGTCGTCTGGCTCGCGCACGACGAGCACCTCGACCGCGTGGTCGCCGTCAAGCGGATCGAGGTCCACGACGCGCACGTCGCCGCACGCGCCGAGCGCGAGGCGCTGGCCGCCGCGCGGCTCTCGCACCCCGCGATCGTCGCGCTGCACGAGGCCCGGCGCGACGACGACGCGGTCTACCTGGTGTCCGAGCTCGTCCGCGGGCAGACGCTCGGCGACCTGTGCGCGGCGGGCGCCCTGTCCGACCGCGACGTCCTGCGGATCGGCGCGGCGCTCTGCGACGGCCTCGAGCATGCGCACACGCGCGGCGTCGTCCACCGCGACGTCAAGCCGGCCAACATCATCATCCCCGAGCGCCCCACCGGGGAGGCGGGCCTCGCCAAGCTCACGGACTTCGGCGTCGCCAGCATCGCGGGCGACGATGCGCTGACGCGCACGGGGGACGTCGTCGGCACGCTCGCCTACATGGCGCCCGAGCAGGCCGAGGGTCGTGAGGCCGACGGGCAGGCCGACCTCTACGCGCTCGGGCTCGTGCTCTACGAGGCGCTCAGCGGCATCAACCCCGTGCGCGCGCCCGGGGCCGCGGCGACCGCGCGGCGCGTGGGCGTCCGCCTGCCGCCGCTGCTGCGCCTGCGGCCCGACCTGCCGCGCGCGCTCGGTGCGGCGCTCGACCGCGCGGTCCAGCCACACCCGGAGGACCGCGGCACCCTCGTGGAGCTGCGCGACGCGCTCGACGCGGCCCTGGAGACCGCCGACACGAGCGTCGGCCCGGTGAGCGGCCCGGCGCTCGAGCTCTCCGACGCCGGGGACTTCGTGCCGCACGGCCCGCGCCCGCTCGCGCGCCCGGCGCGGCGCGGCGAGCCCACCGCCGACGACCAGGACGAGGCCGCGCCGCTGGCCGGCCGGCTGGCCGAGCGCCTGCTTGCGGCCGCCGCGGCCGCGGGCCTCTGCGGCGGCGCGCTCTCGCTGCTGCCGCCCGGCGCGGCCCCCCCTCCGGGCGGATCGCTCATCGGTGCGGCCTCCGCGGCCGCGGCGGTTCTGCTGCTGCCGCGCGCCGGCTGGCTGCTGGCGATGAGCGCCCTGGCGGCCTGGTGCATCCAGGCCGGGCTGCCCGGGGTCGCCGTGCTGCTCGCCGCCGCGGCGCTGCCGACCGTCCTGCTGCTGCCGCGCGACGGCCTGCTGTGGTCGGCGCCCGTGCTCGCGCCGGTCCTGGGCCTTGCCGGGCTCGCGCTCGCCTGGCCGGCGGGCGCCGGGCAGCTCCGCCGCGCGCTGCCGCGCGCCGCGCTCGGCGGGCTGGGCCTGTGGTGGCTCGCCCTCGCCGAGGCGCTCGCCCGGCCCAGGCTCCTGCTCGGCGAGGTTCCCGGCACGCCCCTGCCGCACGTCTGGGAGTCCTCGGCGGCGCATGCGGTCACCGACGTGCTCGTCCCGCTGCTGTCCCACGGCGTCGTGCTGCTCGCGCTCGTCTGGGCCGCGGCCGCCTGGATGCTGCCGTTCCTGGTGCGCGGGCGCCGTGTCATCGTCGACGCGATCCTCGCCTGCGCCTGGGCGGCGGGCCTCGCCGCCGCGACTGCGAGCGTCGCAGCCGGATTGCCCTGGGCGGGCGGCGCCCCCGCGGTTCGCGGACTCGTGCTCGGCGCCGTCGCCGCGGGCTGCGTGGCGCTGATCGGCGCCGCGGCTCGGTCGCAGCCCCGGTTCTGAGCGGCGGTGCCGGGCCCCGGGACCAGTGGTGGCCCACTAGCATGAGACGACGTTCGAGGGCCGCCGGAGCGGCATTCGCGCGACGATCATGAGCGTCCTCAGGAACCTCGAGAGCAAGCTGGCGGGCCTTGTCGAGGGCACGTTCAGCCGCGTCTTCCGCACGGAGGTGCGTCCCGTCGAGCTCGCCCGCCGCCTGGCGCGCGAGATGGACGAGCACACGACGGTCTCGCTGTCGCGCACCTACGCGCCGAACGAGTACATCGTCTGGCTCTCGCCCGCCGACCGCGAGCGCTACGCCGGGATCGAGCGCGAGGTCACCGACGAGCTCTGCGCCTACCTGCTCGAGCACGCCCGCGCGGAGCGCCTGGCGCTGGTCTCGACGCCGGTCGTCGAGTTCGAGACCGACGAGCGCCTGGGCCTGGGCGAGTTCGGGATCGAGACGCGGCTCGTGCACGTGGAGCCCGCAGCACCCGCGCCTGCGCCTGCGCCCGGTCCGCGCGTGACCACTGCGGCACCGGCGCCCTCCGGGCAGACGATGGTCTTCTCCACGTCCGAGCGCGTGCAGGAGCAGCTCGACGACGCCCGCTCCACGCGGCGCGGCCGCGCGATCCTCGCGGCCGAGGGCAAGCGCTTCGCGATCGGGCCGGCCGGTGCCGTCGTCGGCCGCAGCCGTGAATGCGACGTCGTCCTGGGCGATTCGAACGTCTCGCGCCGCCACGCGCACATCACGCTGGACGACGATGCGGGTTGGATGATCGAGGACCTCGGCTCGACGAACGGCGTCCAGGTCAACGGCAGCCGCATCACCGGCCCCCACCCGCTGCACGCCGGGGACCGGCTCGACGTGGGAACGGTCTCGGCGCGCTTCGAGGTCGAGTGATGCTCGAGCCCGCCGCCGTCGCCCTGCAGGCCGCGTTCCTCGCCGTGCTCTTCCTCTTCGTCGTCTGGGTCGCGCGCAGCGCGCTGCGCGACCTGCGCCGCCCGGACGAGCTGCGCGCCGCAATGGCCTCGCCGATCGCGCCGCCGCCCTCCGACGCGACCGGGCTGCACAGCGCGGCGCGGGCCGGCGTCGCCGGCGCCGCCGTCGAGCCGCGACTGATCGTCGAACGCGCGCCAGGGCACGCGCCCGGCCTCGAGTACGAGATCGGCGTCGGCGCCGTGCTGGGCCGCGGTGAGCAGGCCGAGATCCGCCTCGAGGATCCGTTCGCCTCCGCGCGCCATGCGCGTCTCGTGCGTCAGGGCCCGGTGGTGGTGCTCGAGGATCTCGGCTCGACGAACGGCACCTATCTCAACGAGGAGCTCGCCACGGGCCCCCAGCCGCTGCACCAGGGCGACCGCGTGCGGATCGGCGACAGCGAGTTCACGTACGTCGACCGATGATCGCGGGCCGCTGATGCTGCGCGTCGCCGAACACGTCGAGCGCACCGACACCGGCCGCCAGCGCCGGATGAACGAGGACTCCTATGTCGCGCGCTCGCCGCTGTTCGTGATCGCTGACGGGATGGGCGGCGCGCAGGCCGGCGAGGTCGCCTCGCAGACGGCTGCGGCGGTGTTCGACCACGGGCTGCCGCCCGGTGGCGGCAGCGTCGAGGAGCGCCTCGCGGGCGCGGTCCAGCGGGCCAACGAGCAGATCCACGGCCTGTCGGTCTCCAGCGACGAGCTCGCAGGGATGGGGACGACGCTGACCGCCGCCTACGTGGGCGAGCACGACGTCACCGTGGTGCATGTCGGGGACAGCCGCGGTTACCGCTGGCGCGACGGGGCGCTCGAGCGCCTGACGACCGACCACTCGCTCGTCGAGGAGCTCGTGCGGCAGGGGCGCCTGGCGCCCGAGGAGGCCGAGGACCATCCGCAGCGCTCGATCATCACGCGCGCACTCGGACCCGAAGCCGTCGTACACCCGGACTCGCACACGTTCCCGGCCCGCGCGGGCGACGTCTTCCTGCTGTGCAGCGACGGCCTGACCGACATGGTCGGCGAGGCGCTCGTCGCCGAGGTCCTCGCACGCTCCGACACGCTCGAGGCCGCGGCCCGCGGGCTGATCGAGCAGGCGAACGAGGCGGGTGGCCGCGACAACATCACGGTGATCCTCTTCCGCCTGGAGGAGATCCTGCCGGCGGGCGGCGTGCCGGACGCCACGGCGGACGATGCGACCCGCGCCGGCGTGGCGGCGCTGCGCGCCGAGGACGTGCGCCGCGCGCTGGCGGACTCCGGCACGGCCCCGATGCCCGCCGCGCCGCCGCGCGCCGAGCCGGTCGCGCGCCGCGAGCCGGTCGCGCCGCGCGCGCCGACGGCCGCTCCCCGCCGGCGCCGGCGCCGCATGCGGCTCGGCATGGGCTGGATCGTCGCCGCGTGCTTCCTCGGGATCCTCGTCGTCGGCGCCTACCTCGCCTCGCAGACCGTCTACTTCGTCGGCTCCGATGCGGACGGGTTCGTCTCGATCTATCGCGGCGTCCCCTACGAGCTGCCTGCGGGCCTGAGCCTCTACCACCGCGACTACGTCTCCGGCGTCAGCGCCGCAGCAGCTGACCCCGCAGCAGCGCACGACGATCGTCGAGCACCGGCTGCGCTCGCGGCGGCGACTCCGACGAGCTCGTTCGCCAGCTGGAGCTCGGAACTGAGCGGGCGCTGAGCCATGAGCGCCCGCAACCGCGAGCTCATGGGGCTGATCCCCGCGTCGCTGCTGATCATCGCCGGCTTCGCGGCGGTGTTCGTCCAGGAGCACGCGGTGATCGCCAACGCGTCGCTGACCTACGGAGCGATCTTCCTCGGGCTCTGCCTCGCGGTGCACATCGTCATCCGCCTGCGCCTGCCCGACGCCGACCCGTACCTGTTCCCGATCGTCGCGGTGCTGGCGAGCGTCGGCCTGGTCTTCATCTACCGGCTCGACGACACGTTCGCGCGCGATCAGGCGCAGTGGTTCGTGATCGGGCTGATCTTCTTCTCCGGCGACGATCCTGCGTGCTGCGCGACTACCGGGTGCTCGAGCGCTACCGCTACCTGATCGCCGCCGGCAGCCTGCTGCTGCTGCTGCTGCCGCGCGTCCCGGGCATCGGTGCCGCAGGCCAACGGCGCCTACCTCGGGATCAGCGCTCGGCTCGGTCACGTTCCAGCCGGCCGAGTTCGCGAAGATCGGGATCATCATCTTCCTGGCGAGCTACCTGCGCGACACGCGCCAGCTGCTCGTCTCGCGCAAGGTCGGCGGGATCACCGTGCCGCCGCTGAAGCACCTGGCGCCGCTGCTGCTCGTGTGGGGGCTGGCGATGGTGCTGCTCGTCTTCATCCGCGACCTCGGGCTCGTCGCTGATGTTCTTCGGCGGCTTCCTGGCGATGCTCTACGTCGCGACGAACCGGCTCGTCTTCCCGGTCGTCGGCTTCGGGCTGTTCGCCGCCGGCGCGGCGTTCTTCGCGAACACCATCGGCCACGTCGAGAGCCGCGTCGCAGGCGTGGAAGCACCCGTTCGACGCGCACCTCTACGGGCAGATCGGCGGCAGCTACCAGCTCGCGCAGTCGCTGTTCGCGCAGGCCGACGGCGGCATCTGGGGGCAGGGCTTCGGACAGGCGCTCGTCGGCACCGGCGACGGCGCGATCCTGCCCGCGGCGAAGACCGACCTCATCTACGCGGTGATCGTCAACGAGCTCGGGCTGATCGGCGCGGTCGCGCTGCTGCTCGTCTACCTGCTGCTCGTCGAGCGCGGGCTGCGGATCGCGATCCTCGCGCGCGACTCGTTCTCCAAGCTGCTCGCCACGGGCCTGACGACGGTGGTCGCGCTGCAGGTGTTCGTGATCGTCGGCGGCGTGACGAAGGTGATCCCGCTGACCGGCGTGACGCTCCCGTTCGTCTCCTACGGCGGGTCCTCGATCGTCGCGAACTTCGTGATCGTCGCGCTGCTGCTGCTGATGTCCGATCGCGCACGGCGCGAGGCGCAAGCGGTGAACACGCCGATCGTCCGCGTCTTCGGCGTCGTGCTCGTGCTGTTCGCGCTGCTCGCCGTTCTACACGGCGCGCTGGACGATCATCGATCGCAGCAGAGCTCCAGGACAACCCGCAGAACAAGCGCGCGCTGCTGGCCCAGGAGAAGATCGCGCGCGGGTCGATCTTCGCCGGCGACGGAACGACGCTGGCGCGCTCGTGCGCGCGGCCGACGGCACCTACACGCGCCGCTATCCGCAGCAGCGGCCTCTTCTCCCAGCCGTCGGGCTATCGCCTATCTGCTCCCCGGGACGGCCGGGCTCGAGCAGCTTCTACAACGGCAGCCTGATCGGCCGCTGCCGCGGCCTGGAGAGCACGCTGCGCAAGCTCCAGGGCAAGGGCGGTCAGGGCAACGACCTGCGCACCTCACTCGACCCGCGCGCCCAGCAGGTCGCGCTGCAGCAGCTCGACGGGCCGCGCCGGCGCCGTCGTCGCGCTCGACCCGCGCACCGGGCGGGTGCCGCGTGATGGCGTCCGTCCCCGAGCTACAACCCCAACACCCTTCGCACCGCCGAAGGCGACGACGCAGCTGAACCGCGCGCCCGGCGCGCCGCTGCTGAACCGCAACGACGCAGGGCCTCTACCCGCCGGGCTCGACGATGAAGGTCGTCACGTCGATCGCCGCGATCGACACGGGCCAGTACCGCCCGACTCGATCGTCAACGGGAAGAACGGGATCAAGATCTCCGGCGTGCCGCTGAACAACGACGGCGGCGTCGACTGCGGCGCCGTCGACCTGACGTACGCGCTCACGCACTCGTCAACACCGTCTTCGCGCAGGTCGGCGAGAAGCTCGGCAAGGCGACGATGCAGCGCTACATGAACCGCCTCGGGTTCGAGAAGCCCGTCCAGGTCGACCTGCCGATCGACGAGCGCTACGCCGAGCGGCACCTACTGCGAGCGCGGCGGGCGCCTGCGCCTGGTCGCGCCGACCGCGGACTGCGTCGACATCGGCCGCGTCGCGATCGGCCAGAGCAAGCTGCTCGTCACGCCGCTGCAGATGGCGATGGTCGCCGCCTCGGTCGCCAACGGCGGCACGCTGATGACGCCGTTCATCGCCACGCGCGCCGTCGACCCCGACGGGCGGACGATGCTGGAGAACCAGCCGACCGTGCTTCTCGCACGTGATGACGCCCGCGCACCGCCGACAAGATCACGGCGATGATGCAGAAGGTCGTCCAGGAGGGCACGGGCACCGCTGCGGCGCTGCAGGGCATCGACGTCGCCGGCAAGACCGGCACCGCCGAGCGGCGACGTCGGCACGCAACATCACGCAGCCGTGGTTCATCGCCTTCGCCCCCGCCGCCAACCCGCGGATCGCCGATCGCCGTGACGATCGAGAAGGTCGTCGGCGGCTTCGGCGGCGATCGATGCCGCACCGATCGCCAAAGCCGTGATGGAGTCTCTCCTGCAATGACCGAACGCCTTGAAGCCGGCACCATCGTCGACGGCCGCTACGAGATCGAATCGCGGCTGGGCTCCGGCGGCATGGCCGACGTGTACCTCGCGACCGACGCGCAGCTCGGCCGGCGCGTCGCGCTGAAGGTCCTCTACCGCCGCTTCGCCGAGGATGCCGGAGTTCGTCGAGCGCTTCCGCCGCGAGGCCTCCGTCGGCGGCGGGCCTGCAGCACCAGCACGTCGTCTCGGTCTACGACCGCGGCGAGTGGGACGGCACGTACTACATCGCGATGGAGTACCTCGAGGGCCGCTCGCTGAAGGCGGTCATCCACCAGGAGGCGCCGCTCGATCCGGCGCGCGCGATCGACCTCGCCGATCCAGATCCTGCGCGCGGCGCGCTTCGCCCACCGCCGCGGCGTCATCCATCGCGACCTCAAGCCGCACAACGTGATCGTCGACGACGACGACCGCGCGACGGTGACCGACTTCGGCATCGCCCGCGCCGGCGCGTCCGACATGACGCAGACCGGCTCGATCATGGGCACCGCGCAGTACCTCTCGCCCGAGCAGGCCCAGGGCCACGCCGTCAGCGCGCAGTCCGACCTGTACTCGATCGGGATCATCCTCTACGAGATGCTCACCGGGCGTGTGCCGTTCGAGGGCGAGAGCGCCGTCGCGATCGCGCTCAAGCAGGTCGGCGAGGCGCCCGTGCCGCCGAGCGTCTACAACGCCGGCCGTGTCGCCGGCGCTCGAGGCCGCGGTGCTGAAGGCGCTGGAGAAGGATCCGGTCGCGCGCTACTCCGACGCCGACGAGCTTCATCGCGACGCTCGAGCAGGCGGCGATGCACAGCGGCCCGCCGACAGAGGCCACGATGGTCGGCGCATGGCGGCGGTCGGCGCGCCCGCCCGGTGGGCCCGAGCGTCTACCCGCAGGAGACGGTCCCGCCGAGCTACGGCCACCCGCCGCCCGATCGCACGACAACGGCGCGGCGCCGGAGGACGACGGCCCCGGCCGGCGCTGGTGGCTGTTCGCGCTCGGCGCGCTGGTCGTCGTCGGCATCGTGATCGCGGCGCTCCTGCTGCTGCGCACGCAGCAGGTCGTCGTGCCGAACGTCGTCGGGTCCGACCAGGCGACGGCGGAGTCGGTCCTGCAGCGCGCGGGCTTCTCGGTCGACACCGTCGTCAAGACGTCGACGCCAGCCGCTGCACCAGGTGCTCGGCCAGGAGCCGCCGACCCCGGCCAGAAGGCCGACAAGGGCTCGATCGTGACGCTGACGGTGTCCGACGGACCGGGCACCACGCCGATCCCCGCGCGTCGACGGCCTGACCGCCTCGCAGGCGCAGGCGCCTGCTCCAGGCGAAGCGGGCTTCGTCGTGCGCGTGCACGACGTCGAGTCGGACACCGTCGCGGCGGGCGACGCGATCGACACGCAGCCCGCGGAGGGCACGGCGTTCGAGCGCGGGCAGACCGTGACGCTCAACGTCTCGTCCGGCAAGGCGAAGGTCGTCGTCCCGAACGTCGTGGGGCAGACGCTCGACGACGCCCGCGCGACGCTCACCGCCGCCGGGTTCACGGTCACCTCGACCGAGCAGGAGGACGCCAAGGCCGACTCCCGGGACGGTGCTCAGCCAGAGCCCGGCCGCGCAGCGCGAAGGCCGACAAGGGATCGGCGGTGGCGCTCACGGTCGCCAAGAAGCCGTGCGCAGGTCGACGTCCCGAACACGTCGGCGACGACGAGGCGACCGCGATCGAGAGCGCTCTCGGGCGCGGGCTTCAAGGTGAAGACCAGAGCCGGTGCGCGTCACCGACGAGCCGCAGGACGGCACCGTGATCACGCAGAGCCCCTCGAGCGGCAAGGCCAAGCCGGGCTCGACGGTGACGATCGGGGTCGGAACTTCACGCCGCCGACGACGACGACGCCGACCACGGGCGGCACGCCCACCGGCGGGCAGACCACGACCACCACGCCGGCGACGCCATGAGGGTCGCGGTGCTCGCGGGCGGCCGCTCGTCCGAGCACGAGGTCTCGCTGCGGCAGCGGCGCGGCCGTCATGGAGGGCCTGACGCAGGCCGGCCACGAGGTGCTGTGGGTCGAGCTCGACCGCGACGGCGCCTGGCGCCACGACGGCGGCGAGGTCGCGCTGCACCCGGGGCGCGGCCTGCTCGGCGCCGACGCCGTGTTCCCGGTGCTGCACGGCCCGTTCGGCGAGGACGGCACCGTCCAGGGCCTGCTCGAGCTGCTCGACGTGCCGTACGTCGGCGTCGGGCGTGCTGGCCTCGGCCGCCTGCATGGACAAGGTCGTCTTCAAGGAGCTGATGGCGCGCGCCGGCGCTGCCGCAGGTGCGCTACGCGGCGGTCGACGACGCGCGCTGGCGCGACGACCGCGCGCGCGGTGGAGGCGCAGGTCGCCGCGCTCGGGCTGCCGGTGTTCGTCAAGCCGGCGCGGCTGGGCTCGTCGGTCGGGATCGTCCGCGTCGCCGCGGCCGACGAGCTCGAGGCGGCGCTGGAGGAGGCCTTCCACCACGATCCGCGCGCGATCGTCGAGGCGGCGGCCGCCGGGACTGGAGGTCGAGTGCTCGGTGCTCGGGCACACGACCGCGGCGGCACGCCAGCCGGCCGGGCGAGATCGTCGTCCTGCGCAGCGCCTCGCCGGGCGGCTGGTACGACTACGAGGCGAAGTACACGCCCGGCGGCATGGAGCTCGTCGTCCCGGCGCGGATCTCCGCCGGCGGCGACGCGAGCGCGTGCGCTCGGCTCGCGGTGCGAGGCCTTCCGCGCACGGCGGCTGCAGCGGGCTGGCGCGCGCGGACTTCTTCGTCGACGGCGAGGACGTGCTGCTCAACGAGCTCAACACGATGCCCGGCTTCACGCAGACGAGCGTCTACGGCAAGCTCTGGGCGGCCTCGGGCGTGCCCTACCCGGACCTCTGCGACCGGCTCGTGCGCGATCGCGCTCGAGCGCCACGCGCGGGAGCGCCGCTACCGGTTCTGAGGACGACGCTTCGACAGCCGCCGCCCGCGTGGCCTACTTGTACATCGTGATCTCGTCGATCTTCACGCGCTCCTGGCCCGGCGCGAACTTCGTGATCCAGATCGAGGTACCAGCGGAAGGCGCGCCCGGCGGTGTCGAGCGTCGACGCGCGTGCGTGCGCCTGGCCACCGGCGATCGATGCCGACCCGCTGCCAGGCCGGGTCGGTGAACGCCGTCGGCACGACCCGCGCGGCGCGGCGTAGACCGCGCCCGTCCAGCCCGGCGTGACGGCGTCACGATCCAGGCGGCGGCCGCGATCACGCTCGGCCGGCGTCGATGACGAGCCCGACGCCCGGCTTGTTGCAGGTTCCCGTTCGTGGTAGGTCTCGGTCGACCAGAACGTCGACCGCGTCGCCGTCGAGTGCGGCGCCGGCCTGCAGCGGGTGCTCCCCGTCGCCGCCGAACGGGTCGTAGTCCTTCGCCGCGCTCTGGCCGAGCGAGAACGCGCTCGAGTCCCGGCGCCGGCCTGCGCGTCGGCGTCCCCGTGCCGCGCTCGGCGCGCTGGGCGAGCAGCGCGAACAGCACCACGACGATCGACCGCGAGCGCTGCGATCGCCGCCAGCCAGCGCCAGGGATGCTGGATGCGCCTCCGGACGCGCCGGCGCTTGCCCTCCGGGAGCGACTGGAAGACGGTCGTCGCCTCGCCGGTCAGCTGCCCGCTGCGCGAGGTCTCGATCGCCAGCGCGTCCTCGAGGTCGGCGATCAGCTCCCCGCGTCGCCGATAGCGCTCGTCGAGGCTCCTTCGCCGTCGCGCGGTCGACGATCGCCGCCGAGCGCGCTGGAGACCTCGGGCCGCGCCGCGCTGCACGTCGGGCATGTCGTCGCGCACGTGGTGCATCGCGACCGCGACCTGGTTCTCGCCGTGGAACGGAACGTCCCCGGTCAGCATCTCGAAGAGCACGACGCCGAGCGAGTAGAGGTCGGACTGCGGCGTCACGGTGTGGCCGAGCGCCTGCTCGGGGCTGACGTAGTCGGTCGTCCCGAGCACCCGGCCGTCCGCCGTCAGCCCCTCCTCGGTCAGCGAGCGGGCGATCCCGAAGTCGGTCACGCGCGCCGCGCCGTCCTCGTCGAGCAGCACGTTCTGCGGCTTGACGTCGCGATGGACGATGTGGCGGTCGTGGGCGGCCTGGAGGCCGCGCGCGACCTCGATCGCGTAGGCGACGGCCTCGGGCACCGGCAGCCGCTCGAGCCGCCGGATGCGCTCCTTCAGCGTCTCCCCGTCGACGTACTCGAGGACGATGTACGGCGTGTGGTCCTCCTCGCCGGCGTCGATCACGCCGACGACGTACGGCGAGGAGAGCTTGGCGATCGCCTTCGCCTCGCGGCGGAAGCGCTCGAGCTGGTCGGCGTCGCGGGCGACGTCGCGGTGCATCATCTTGATCGCGACCGGCCGCTCCAGCGTCGTGTCGAACGCCATGTAGACCGTCGACATCCCGCCGCGGCCGATCGGCTCCTCGACGCGATAGCGCCCATTCAGCAGCGCGCGGACGATGAGCTCATCGAACGTATTGTGGGGGTGTTGGCGGTGTGCATGTCGCAGACCTCGCCGAACCGGCATGCCCGCGCTCGCGGGCGGCCCGAAGGGCGTCTCGCCGGATGCTCCTGGAGTTCGCCGGCCAGGTGCGCATCACCTACATCATGGGGGGTCCTGCACGTACCGGTGTCAAACAGTCGGCGCGACGCCGCTGATCAGCCGAGCGGCGAGGCCGCCGGGCGCGACGTCTCGTCGCCCGTCTCGTCGGTGACGGTGCCGATCCGCCGCGCGCCCGGATGCCGCTCGCCGAGGATCGCCGCCGCCTCGTCGGCGTGCTCCTCGGGCACGATGGCGACGAAGCCGCAGCCCATGTTGAAGACCTCCCACATCTCGGCCGCGGGCATCGCCCCGAGGCGCGCGATCGAGCGTCGAAGATCGCCAGGCGCGGGGAGCGGCTCCTCGATCGCGATAGCCGACGCGTCCGGGCGCCAGGCGCAGCAGGTTCTTCAGGCCGCCGCCGGTGATGTGCGCCAGACCGTGCACGGGCACGCCGCAGCGCAGCAGGTCCAGCACGGCCCTCACGTAGATGACCGTGGGCTCGAGCAGCGCGTCGGCGACGCTGGCGCCCGCCGAGCTCGGGCGGACGTGGCGATCCAGGCCGGGGCCCTCGTCGATGAGCACGCGGCGCGCGAGCGTGTAGCCGTTGGAGTGCAGCGCCGCTCGAGGGGACGCCGATCAGCGCGTCGCCGGGCACGATCGCGTCGCCGAGTGATCATCGCGTCGAGCGTCGACGGTGCCGATCGCGGTGCCGCACAGGTCGAAGCCGTGCGGCGATGGATGGCCGCGGATCAGCTCGGGCAGCATCGCCAGCTCGCCGCCCGGGATCTCGATGCCCGCATCCGTCGGCGCCGAGCTTCAGGCCGAGCGCGATGCGCGCCAGCGCCTCCGGGTCGGCCTGCTCGACGGCGAGGTAGTCGACCATCGCGATCGGCTCGGCGCCGACGCAGACGACGTCGTTGACGTTCATCGCGATGCAGTCGATGCCGACGGTCTCGATCCGGTCGGCCTGCTCGGCGAGCACGAGCTTGGAGCCGACGCCGTCGGTCGACGATCGCGATGCCGAGCGCGTCGCTGACGCGCAGGACGCTCGCGTAGTGGCCCGGAGCGCACCACCGAGCGCGACGGAGCGCCCGTCTCGATCGTGCGCAGCACGCCGACGAGCGCGCTCGACGCCCCGGTCGGCCTGGTTGGTGTCGACGCCGGCGGCGGCGTACGCGTCGCTCATCGCGCGCGATGCTCGCACGTCGGCAGACGCGGCGCAGCCGGCGTGACGGCCCGCCAGCGCCACGCGGTAGGCGGCGTACGGCCAGCAGCGAGCCGGACGCGCTCGACCTGGCGGATCGATCCTGCGCCGAGCCGAGCGTCGAGCCAACGCCGCCGCCGGTGCCGACCGCGAAGCGCCGCGCCCATGCCGCGGCGGAAGGCCGCGCGGGCCAGGCGCACGCCCTTCAGCAGACTCGCGCCGACGATCACCGGCAGCGCGACGTGGCGCGAGAGCGCGTTGGCGTCCTCGCGGTCGAAGCCCCGCAGCCGCGCCGCGGCGAGCGTCATGCCGTTGCGCGAGGCGCCCGGCATCAGCGCGCCGCCTGGGCGAGCCCGAGCAGCAGCGCGTCCGTCGCGGTCGCGTCCTCGCGCGTGCGCTCCTGGGCGCCGACGAGGTCCGCGATCGCCATCGCCACCGATCCGGCGAGCAGGCCGACCGCGATCGATCGCGGGCGTCCCCAGCCGCCGCTCGATCGGGCCGCTCGAGCGTGCAGCCGACGATCGCCGGCGGGACGAACGAGCCGACGATCAGCGTCAGCGCGCCGGCGGTCGAGGTCGTGCGCCGCCTCGCCGACCTCGTGGCGCAGCGCGATCAGCAGCGCCGCGCGCGGTGCCGGCGTGCAGCGGCGACCTCGAAGGCCTTGCGCAGCTCCGGGTCGAGCTCGGGGTAGGGCCAGCCCAGCAGCCACGGGACGAGCGTCACGTGCGCCGAGGAGGAGACCGGCAGCAGCTCCGCGGGCCCGTGCAGCAGGCCGAGCGCGAGCGCGTGGCGCCGACGGCAGCACCGCGCGGGCGTCAGGCGGCGGGGACATCGGCGGCCGGGCCGCCGCGGCCGCGGCGCCAGCGCACGAACAGGTAGACGACGCCGAGCGACGATCAGCGGCGAGGACCGCGTAGTCGACGTAGTGCAGGTAGCCCTTCCAGTCCTCCCAGTTGCTGCCGACGCTCTTGCCGATCAGCGTCAGCCCGAGGATCCAGGGGATGCAGCCGAGCGATCGTGAAGAGGACGAAGCGGCCGAACGGCATCCGCGCGGCGCCGGCCGGCAGCGAGATGAACGTGCGGATGATCGGCAGCATGCGGCTGAAGAAGACGGCCGCAGGCGCCGTACTTCTCGAACCAGCGGTCCGCCCAGTCCAGGTGCGACTGCTTGACGTGCAGCCAGTGGTGGCGCTCGATCGGCTCGAGGCGGCCGTAGTAGCCGATCGCGTAGGCGATGCACGACCCGAGGAGGTTCGCCAGCGACGCGCCACGCTGACGACCGCGAACAGCGAGTACGTGCCCTTGTCGACGTTGAAGCCGGCGAACAGCATCGTCGCCTCGGACGGGATCGGGATGCGCATGCTCTCGAGCGTCATCAGCACGAAGATCCCCGGCAGGCCGAGGTCGCCGACGACGGTCGTCGCCCAGTTGGCGAGCTTGTCCGTGATCGATGCGAGCACGAGGAGCGCGGAGAGCGGCATCGCGCGGAGAGGGTAGCGTTGGCTTCCGGATGCGCGTCTGGGTCGATCTCACGAACTCGCCGCACGTTCTCGTGCTGCGCCCCGTGATCGAGCGGCTGCGGGCACGCGGCGCGGAGGTCGAGGTGACCGCGCGCGACTTCGCCCAGACGGTCGGCTGTGCGAGCGCCATGGCATCGACGCGACCGTGATCGGGCGCCATCGCGGCGCGCGCACGTCGCGGCCAAGGCGGTCGGGCTGGCGGACCGCTCGGCGGCGCTCGCTGCGCTGGGCGCGCGGGCGACGCTTCGACCTCGCGCTCGGCCACGGCTCGAACGACGTCACGGTCGCCGCGCGGCTCCTGCGCATCCCGTGCTCGACGATGTTCGACTACGAGTTCGCGACGGTCCAGCACACGATCAACTGCCGCCTGGCGCAGGCCGTCGTCGTGCCCGACGCGATCCCGCCGGAGCGCCTTGACCGGTACGGCGCGCGCCGCAAGCTGCGCCGCTACCCGGGCCTCAAGGAGGAGTACTACCTCGCGGACTTCGAGCCGGACCCCGCTGTGCTCGGCGAGCTCGGGCATCGACGCCGCTCGCCCCGCTCGCGGTCGTGCGCACGCCCCCGGTGGTCTCGCTCTACCACCGCTTCGAGAACGACGTCTTCGCCGGGGTGCTCGACCGGCTGCGCTCGCAGGGACAGGTGGTGGTGCTGCCGCGCGTCGACGCCCAGCGCGCCGAGCTGGCGGCCGCTGGCGGGTTCATCGTGCCCGAGCACGCGGTCGATGCGCCGTCGCTGATCGCGCATCGCCGACGTCGTCGTCAGCGCCGGAGGGACGATGAACCGCGAGGCGGTCGCGCTCGGGCACGCCCGTCTGGACGACGTTCGAGGGTCGCCTCGGCGCGGTCGACGAGCGGCTGATCGCCGAGGGCCGGCTGCGGCACCTGGAGCGCCCGGAGGACGTCGACCTCGTGCGCCGCGCCGCGGGCGCGGAGGCGCGGCGCTGGCGGGCCGCATCCGGCGCGACCCCGAACTCCTGGTGGATCTCCTGTGCGCGCCGCTGCGCGCTGCCGGCGGTCTCCCTGCGGCGAGCGCCGTGGCGCCGGAACGCGGCTAGAATCCGGACCTGATGCGCCGTCGCTTCCGTACGGCGGCACTCCCGCTTCATCGCCATTCGCTGCTGCAGCTGGCGGTCGACGGGGCGCTCGTCGCCCTGGCGTACTTCCTCGCATACCGGCTGCGGTTCGATCAGGCGATCGGGGTGCCCCACCGCTTCCAGCGCCTGTTCGAGGCCACGCTCCCGTGGGTCGTCGTCTTCGCGCTGGTCATCTTCACGCTGCTTCCGGATCGAGCAGAAGCAGTGGCGCTACGTCACACAGCGCGACTACAGCGGCGTGCTCCAGGCGGTCGCCGTGCTCGCGCTGGCCGTCGTCGGATTCGTCGCCCTCGCGCACCCGGTGACCGTCCCGTCGCGCTCCAGCGGCCAGGTGAATCTCTCGATCCCGACCGGCGTGATGGCGCTGTTCGTGCTGCTGACGCTCGCCTTCGTCGGCGGGCAGCCGCTTCCTCTCGCGCGCCGTCTACGAGCGCCCGATCCGCGGCTTTCGCGCGAGCAAGGGTGCGCGGCGCGTGCTGATCGTCGGCGCGGGCGACGGCGGCCGGCTGACGCTGCGCGAGATCCTGCGCAACCCGACACTCGATCTCGACCCCGTCGGGTTCCTCGATGACGACCCGCTGAAGGCCGGCCTGCGGATCGACGGGGTGAAGGTGCTCGGGCCGACCGAGGCGCTCGGCCGGATCCTCGACGAGACCGAGCCCGACGAGATCCTGATCGCGATCCCCTCGGCGCCGGGCAGCATGCGCGCCCGCGTCGTGCGCGCCGGGCGCGAGCGCGGGATCCCGGTGCGCACGCTGCCGACCGTCTTCGAACTGCTCCAGGCCGGTTCGGGCCACGTCGTCCGCCAGGTGCGCGAGGTGCAGGTCGAGGACATCCTGGGTCGCCAGCCGGTGCGCATGGAACTCGATCGCGTCGGCTCCTACCTCTCGGGCGAGGTCGTGCTCGTGACGGGCGCGGGCGGCTCGATCGGGTCCGAGCTCTGCCGGCAGATCGCGCGCGTCGCGCCGCGCCGGCTGATCCTGATCGACCACGCCGAGGACAACCTCTTCCGCATCCAGCGCGAGCTCGAGGACGATCGGCATGTCCATCCCTCCGCGCTGGCTGCGGTGCTCGCCGACTGCAAGGAGGGCGAGCGGATGCGCGAGGTGCTCGAGGAGCACCGGCCGACCGTGATCTTCCACGCCGCGGCCTACAAGCACGTCGGGCTGATGGAGACCAACCCGGTCGAGGCCGTGCGCAACAACGCGCTCGCCACCCGGCTCGTCGCGCGCCTGGCGGGCGAGTGCGGCGTGAAGACCTTCGTCCTGGTCTCGACCGACAAGGCCGTCACCCCCGCGACGGTGATGGGGGCGTCCAAGGCGCTGGCCGAGTACGCCGTCGAGGAGATGAGCGCGCGCTTCCATGGGACGCGGTTCGCGACGGTGCGGTTCGGGAACGTGCTCGGCTCGTCCGGCTCGGTCGTCCCGATCTTCCGCCGCCAGATCGCGCGCGGCGGGCCCGTCACCGTCACCGACGAGCGGATGACGCGCTACTTCATGACGATTCCGGAGGCGGTGCAGCTGATCATCCGCTCCGGCTCGCTGGGCAAGGGCGGCGAGATCTTCGTCCTGGAGATGGGCGACCCGGTGCCGATCCTGCAGCTGGCGCGCGACATGATCGAGCTCTCGGGCCTGCGCGCCGACAAGGACATCGCGATCGAGATCGTCGGCCGGCGGCCGGGGGAGAAGCTCCACGAGGAGCTCTTCAACCCGCAGGAGCGCCCGCAGCCCACACCCGCAGAGAAGATCCTGCTCGCCGGCCGCACCCCGCGCGATCCGGTGCAGGTCGCGGGGTGGTTCGACGAGATCTCGCTGCTGGCGCTCGAAGGCGACGCGGCGGGCCTCGCGGCGAAGGTCGGCGAGCTGGCCGGCGGCGGGCAGGCCGCCGCGCATGCCGCGTCCGGCGAGGGCGCCATCTAAGATGCGCGCTTCATGACCGCCGTCATCGCTGCGCTCTCGATCTCCAGCAAGATCGACCACTACGGCGCGCTCGCGGGGCTTGCGGCGATCGTCGGGCTCGGCGTCCTGTCGCTGCTCTACTTCGCCCAGGCACGTGAGGTCAAGCGGCTGCGCGAGTGGGCCGGCCGCGCCCCCGAGCGCGACGCCGAGCTCCAGCAGCGCGTGGTCGCCCAGGCCCAGCAGCGCTCGGCCGTGCCCGCCGCGGCTGCGGTGCGGCCGGCGCCCGCGGTGCGGCCGATTCAGGCGCCCGCCGCTGCGCAGCCCGCCCGGGCCGCCGGTCAGCCCGCGCCCGTGACGCCGGCTGCTGCGACCCCGGCCGCCGCCGGTGCGACGGCCGCCGCCGCCGCTGCGACCGCCGCCGCGGTGACCGCCGCCGGCGGGGCAAAGGGCGTCCCGGGGCAGTCGCCGCCGCCCGGCGTCCCGCAACCCGCGGGCGCTCCGGCCAGCGCGAGGCAGGCCCCGGCCACGCAGTCACCCGCCGTGCCGCCCGCGGCGGCCCCGGCGACCGCGCCCGCAGGAGCGCCGTCGGCTCCGGCTCGGCCTGCGGCCACGCCGTCGGCTCCCGCGCAACCTGCGGCGACGCCGCCGCAGCCGCCGGCTCCCGCGGGGCCCGTGACCCCGCAGCCCGCGACGACCGCCGCGGCTGCCGGCGTGGCGACCGTTGCAGCGTCTGGAGGGGCGACCCGCCCTGCGACCCCGCCGCCCCCGGCCGCCAGGACGCGTCCGCGCCCGGCCGCCGCGCCCGTGCGCGCCACGACCAGCGAGGCCGCCCTCCCGCCGCGCAGCGCCGACGGCAGCGGCAGCTCGGGCGGCTCGCACCGCGCGCTCGTCGGGGTCATCCTCGGCGGGCTGGCGATCGTCGCGATCGCGGTCCTGCTGATCACGCAGGTCTTCTCGAGCGACAACGGCTCGAGCACGCCCACCAAGCCGAACACCGTCGGCTCAGGCACGCAGACGACGAGCACGTCCGGCACGTCGACGACGAAGCCCGCGACGACCGTCGACCGCGCCACCACGCAGGTCGCCGTCCTGAACGGGACGACCGTCACCGGGCTCGCGCGCGGGGCCGCCGACAAGCTCACCGCCGCCGGCTACAAGAAGGTCGGCCCCGTCACGACCGACACCTCCAACCAGGCGCGGCCGAGCACCGTCATCTTCTACGAGCCGTCCGCGCGGGCCGCGGCGCTCGACGCGGCCACGGTCATCGGAGTCGCGCGCAGCGCGCTCCAGCCCATGGACCAGAACACGCGCGTGCTGGGACAGAACGCGCCGGTCGTCGTCATCGTCGGCGCCGACCAGGCGCAATAGCCCCGCTCCGCCACATGAGCGACCTCTACCTCGCCCGTCACGGGCAGACGGCGTACAACGCCGAGGGGCGCTTCCAGGGCTGGTCGCCCGTGCCGCTGGACGCGACGGGCCGCGCGCAGGCACTCGACCTCGCGACGGCCGTCGCCGCCGTCGCCCCGGCGACGCTCGTCTGCAGCGACATCGCCCGCGCGCAGGAGACGGCGGTCATCGTCGGCGCCCGGATCGGTCTCGAGCCGGTCGTCGATTCCCGCTTCGCGGAGACCGCGACGGGTGCGTGGACCGACCGCACCTTCGAGGAGGTGCTCGCCGAGGACCCGGCCGGCTTCGAGCGCTTCCTCACCCTGGACGCGGACTGGGGCTTCCCGGGCGGCGAGACGTTCGCCGAGCAGGCGGCGCGAGTCCAGGACGGCCTTCAGGACTGGCGCGCGCGGGGGAATGCCCACCCGGTCGTCATCGTCTGCCACGGCAACGTGATCCGGCTCGCGCTGCGGGCGGCCGGGCGCGAGGTGCCCGACCGCCCGGAGAACGGAAGCCTCGTCGCGCTGTGACACGGATCGCGCAGGTCGTCTTCGGGGTGCTCGTCCTGGCGGCGTTCGGGGCGTTCTTCGTCGCGCAGAAGCTCAAGTCCTCGCCATCGGTCGTGCAGGGCTTCACGCTCCGCTGGCCCGTGATCTCGCCCAACCACGACGGGCGCAACGACGCGCAGCGCATCCGCTTCCGGCTCAAGACCGCCGATGTCGCGGACGTCGCGATCGTCGACGACCAGGGCGACGTCGTGAAGGAGGTCGCCTCCGGGCTGCATCTCGACGCCTACCGCTACCCGAGCCCGTCGCCGGCATGGGACGGGACGACGAGCTCGGGGCGCCCGGCGCCCGACGGCACCTACCGCGTGCGCATCACCCTGCGCGACCAGGGGCGCAGCGTGATCCTGCAGGACGCGTTCCGCGTGGACCGCACGCCGCCGACGGTGCGTGTGGTCGCCATCGGCCCGGAGACGGCACCGGGCCCTGAGCTGCTCCCGCGCCCGGATGGCAGGCCCGCGCGGGTGCACCTGAACGCGCCCGTGCGCCAGGGACGCCTGCTGATCTTCCGCACCGCCCCTGCGCCGGTCGCTCTCGTGCGCACGATCACGATCGCGCAGGGCGTGACGACGATCACCTGGAACGGCAACGACGACGCCGGGCGACCCACCGAGCCGGGCACGTACGTCGCCGTCGCCGAGGGCCGCGACGTCGCCGGCAACATCGGCACGTCCGTGCCGCTGGGCTCCGACGGCCTCCCCGTCAGAACCTACGGCGCGCGACTGCCGGGCCACGGCGGCATCACCGTGCGCAGCCTCGCAGTCCAGCCGCCGCTGCTGCCGGCCGCCGCCGGCAGCAGGGTGCCGTTCGGCGTCGACTCGCGCCGGCGCGCCTACACGTGGACGGCGCGCCGCGTCGGCGGGCCGACGATCCGCCGCGGGGCCGCGAACCGCCCGATCGTCCGGCTGAAGGCGCCCACCGGCCAGTCGGGCGTCTACCTGTTCCAGGCGCGCGTTGCGCGGCGCACGGCGAGCGCACCGTTCGCGGTCGACGACGCCGCGGCGCATCGCGTCCTCGTCGTTCTGCCGGTGATGACCTGGCAGGGTCGCAACCCGGTTGATGACGATGGCGACGGCCTGCCGAACCTGCTCTCCACCGGGCAGGGCGTGAAGCTCCCGCGTGTGCTCGCCACCCCGCTGCCCGCAGGCTTCGCGGCGCACGAGGCGCAGACCCTGATCTGGCTCGATCGCGGCCGCCATCGCTATGACGTGACGAGCGACCTCGCGCTCGCGCTCGGCACCGGACCGAGGCTCGCCGGGCACTCGGGCGTGCTCCTGGCCGGCGACGCGGTCTGGCTCCCGCGGGCGCTCCAGGCGCAGCTGCGCCGATTCGTCGTGGCCGGCGGAACGCTCGTCTCGATGGGGACGGGGTCGCTCGAGCGCCAGGCCCGGCTGACCGGCTTCCCGCGGCTGATCCGCCCGACACCGCCGGCGACCACCGACCTCTTCGGCAGCACGCTCGCCCCGCTCCGCGCCGGCAGCTTCGACCTCACCAACGCAAAGGACGACATCGGCCTGTTCCAGGGGACCGGCGGGCTGTTCAAGGGTTTCCACGCGGTCGAGGAGACGACCTCGCCGGGCGCGGCGAAGCTCGTCGCCTCGGCGGTCACGCCCGACGGCCGTGCGGTGATCGTCGGCCTGCGCGTCGGGAAGGGCCTCGTGATCCGCTTCGGCCTGCCCGAGCTGGCCGGCCGGCTGCAGTCCGACCCCGACGTCCAGGGCCTGATGGGACGCTCATGGCAACTGCTCTCCCGCTGATCGCCTGCGCGGCGCTCGCCGCCGGCGCCATCGTCGTGCGCGGCTCGACCGCGCGCGCCTGGCTGCTGCTGCTCGCGCTCGTCGTCGCACCCGTGATCCTCGTCGTGCACGTCTGGGACGCCAGCCAGGTCGTCTCGCTGCGCCACCACGGCGCGATCGCCGGTGGCGGTGTTGCGCTGGGACTGCTGCTGGTCGCCGCGCTCGCGGTGCTGTTCGCGCGCATCCCGTCGGCGTTCCCGATCGCGGCGGTGGCGACGGTCCCGTTCCGCGTCCCGATCACCGTCGGCGGCGCGTCCTCGAACCTGCTGCTGCCGCTCTACCTCGTGGTCGCGGCGGGCGCGCTGGCGTGGGCCGCGCCGCGTATCAGCGGGCGCGTCGAGGACCCGCCCCAGAAGGCGGGCGGCCTGGAGTGGGCGCTGGCCGCGACGCTCGTCCTCTACGCGGCCCAGACGGCATACTCGGCGGACACCGGCCGCGCGCTCGAGAACGTCGTCTTCTTCTACATCCCGTTCGCCGCGCTGTTCGTGCTGCTCGCCCGCCTGCAGTGGTCCAGGCGGCTGGCCGGGCGCTGCCTGGCGGTGCTGACCGGGCTGGCCGTGGCGCTCGCCGCGGTCGGCTACGTCGAGTACGCGACGCGCCACCTGTTCCTGAACCCCAAGGTCATCGCGTCGAACGAGCTCGAGGACTACTTCCGCGTCAACTCGCTGTTCTTCGATCCGAACATCTACGGGCGTTTCCTGGCGATCGTGATCGTGCTGCTCGTCGCGTGGATGCTCTGGCGCCGCGAGGCGCGCCAGGTCGCGTGGGCCTCGTTCGTGCTCGCGTTCCTGTTCGGCGGGCTCGTGCTCACGCTCTCGCAGTCGAGCTTTGCCGCGCTGCTCGTCGGCCTGGCCGTGCTCGGCGCGCTGCGCTGGAGCGTGAAGTGGGCGCTGATCGCCTCCGCTGTCGTCGCGCTCGCCGCGGTCGCGGCGTTCGCCGTGGGGACGAGCGTCTTCAACGGCGGCGGCTCGACGAACAAGGCGACGAGCGGGCGCTCGAACCTCATCAGCGGCGGGGTGCGCCTGTTCGCCGACGCCCCCCTCCAGGGCCAGGGGTCCGGCGGCTTCCCGCGCGAGTACCGCCGCGCCGAGCACGTGTCCGCGCAGCGCGCGACGTCCGCCTCACACACGATCCCGATCACGGTCGCCGCCGAGCAGGGTCTGCTCGGGCTCGCCGTCTACCTCGCCCTGCTGTGGTTCGCCTTCCGGCGCATGTTCCGCGCGGCCGACAGCGGCGCGCTGCGGGCGGGCGTCGCGGCGGCGTTCACGGCGCTCGTGGCGCACACGCTGATGTACGCCGCCTTCCTCGAGGACCCGCTGGCGTGGGCGCTGCTCGGCGTCGGGACCGCACTGGCGGCGGCGGCCACGGGAGGCGGAGCTCAGCCGCAGCGCAGCGCGGCGCGCCGGGACACCGGCACATGACCGCCGGCCGGCGCGAGGTCGCGGCGTTCGCACTGCTGACCGTCGTCGCGGTCGCCGTCTGGGCGCTGGTGCGCACGTACCCCAATTACGACGCCTACTACCACCTGGACTGGGGCCGCGAGCTGCTCCACGGCCACAAACCGACGTTCGGCGCGTACAAGGCGCCGACCGAGCACCCGCTCTATCTGGGGATCAGCGCCGTGCTTGCCGGCGTCTTCGGCGACCACGCCGACAGGGCGCTCGTGCTGCTGGGCGTGCTGTCGATGGTCGCGCTCGTGTGGGCGGTGTTCCGCACCGGCCGCGCCGTCTTCGGCACGTGGCAGGGCGCCGTCGCGGCGCTGCTGACCGGCTCGAGCTTCGCGCTGCTGCTCTACGTCGCGCGCGCCTACGTCGACATGCCGTTCCTGGCGGTCGTCCTCTGGGCCGCCGCGCTCGAGGCCGAGCGCCCGCGCCGCGGGGCCCCGGTGATGGCGCTGCTCGCCGTGGCGGGCCTGCTGCGCCCGGAGGCGTGGCTGCTCGCCGGCGCCTACTGGGCGTGGTGCGCCTGGCCGCGCGCGGCGGACGGCCGGCGGGATCCGCGTCTGGGCCTGCTCGCGCTCGCCGCCGTCGGGCCCGTCGTCTGGGCGCTCGTCGACCTCTGGGTGACGGGCGACCCGCTGCATTCGCTGCACGCGACCAGCGACCTCGCCGACGAGCTGCATCGCGTGCGCGGGATCGCCCACGTGCCGGGGTCCTTCTTCTCGTTCATCGTGGACGCGCTGCGCCTGCCGGTGGCGCTCGCGGCGCTGGCCGGCGTGGTGCTCGTCGCGCTGCGGATCCCGCGCCCGCCGGCACGCTCGCTGCATGTCCCGCTCGCGCTGCTCGGCGCCGGCATCCTGGCCTTCGTCATCACCGGCGCCGCGGGTCTCTCGATCCTGCCGCGCTACCTGACCGTCCCGGTGATCGCGCTGACGCTGTTCGCCGGCGAGGCGATCGCGGGCTGGACGACGCTGCCGCGCGGCGGGCGCGAGCGGCGCGGCTGGGGCGCGGGCGTCGTGGTGCTCGCGCTGATCGGCGTCGTGTTCATCGCGACGCAAGGTCGACGTGGTCCACCGCTTCACCGGCGAGCTGCGCTTCATCACCGGGGTGCACGACGACCTGGTCGCGACGCTGCACGACCCGGCGGTGGCACGCGCACGGCGCTGCGGCCCGGTGACGTTCCCGAACTACCGGCTCGTGCCGGACGGGCGCTGGATCCTCGATGCCTCGCGCACGCAGGTCGGGGCGCGGTCGGCCAGGCGCCGGGCGCACGGGGTGGCGATCTTCCTGGTCGATCCCAAGACGCTGAACCGCTACGGCTTCGTCGACGGCGCCAGCCCGCGCACGAACGTGCCCGACGCGGGTTTCCTGCCGCTGGTGCGCCACGGGCGCTTCGCGGCGTACGTCAGCTGCCCGTAGAGGCCGCTGCGGCGGCGGGGTTCGCCTTCGCCCAGCGCGCGATCGCGCCCGAGCCGCTGACGACGTCGCCGTTGTCGGTGACGAGCACCGGCACGTCCTCCTGCCCGGAGATCGCACGGATCTCGTCGCGTACGCCGCCACGCCGCGTCCACGGCAGCAGGCGGTACCCCTTGACCGTCTCGATCTCGAACTCGTAACCGGCCTCGCGCAGCGCTCTGGCCGCTCGCCCGCACGGGTGCCCGAGGGCGGCCTGGTGGTCGGTCTGCCCGCATGTGTAGAGCTTCATGGGGCAACCATACGCGCGGGTCACACGTCGCGCGCGATGCCCAGCCGCTCCAGCCGCTGCCACAGCGGCGCGTTCTGGCGCTGCGGGGTCTGCATCAGCGCCCAGTCGCGCAACTCGAGGTCCGGTCGCGCGCGCGCGCCGGCGTGGTCGAGCAGCGCTGCGGCGAACCCGTCGGCGTCCGCGGCGGTCCTGACGGCCCGGTCCCACGTGCGCACGCCCGCGAGGTCCGGCGTCACGGTGCGCCGTCCCAGGCGCGCGTACTTGAGGATCCGGTAGGGCAGGCCGGCATCGTTGAACGGCTCGACCTTGAACGGCACGATGCCGACGTCCGCGGTGAGGATCAGGCGGGCGGACTCCTGGTCGCTGCGCTCCCCGAGCCAGACGAGGCTCGGGTGCTCGCGGCAGGCGGCGAAGTCCGGGTCCTCGCGGCACTCGTCCTCGTGCCAGGCGCCGATCAGCAGCAGCACGAGCCGGTCGCCGAGCGCGTCGGCGACGGCGCGCAGCAGCGTCCAGTCCGTGCGCCAGCCGAGGTGGCCGAGCGAGACGGCGACGACGGTCCCCTGGGGGTCCGGCGCCGGGAAGCTGCCCGCCGAGAGCGAGACGAGCTCGGCGCTGCGTCCCGCCTCGCGCTCGATGCGCTCCAGCTCGACCGACGCGACGAACGTCAGCGACGAGCGGGTCGCGGCGAGCTCGTGGAGCTCCTCGAGCCGCGTGCGCAGCCTGGGCGAGGCGTCGTAGGCGCGCTCGTAGCGGTCCCAGCGCCCGTACCAGAGCTCGGCGCCGGGGCAGAGGCCGACCACGGCGCGCGCGAGCGGGTACTGCAGCGGGTGGAACATCACGACGACGCGCGGGTCGCCGAGGTCGCGCCGCAGGGTCCGCACGAGGCGCCGCGCCTGGCCGGCGGCGAGCGCGTCGGCGGCCGCATGCGGCATCCGTCCGACCGCCCCGTAGGGCATCCGCGGCGGGTCGACCGCGACGACGTACGGGGCGCGCAGGAGGTCCTCGGCCTGCTCGCGCAGGATGAACCGCTCGAGCTCGCGCGGCAGCAGCAGGACGCAGATCGGGTGGTGCTCGGCGGAAGGTGCAGCCATCCGCAGCGGCAGCCTAGTCATCCTGCGGTACGGACCGCCGGATAGCGTGGCCCCCGCATGGAGGGCTACCTCAAGCGGCTCGCCGCCTCCGGGCTCGCGTATCAGTCGGCGAGCCTGCTCTCCGGGTTCCTCGCGCTGTTCACGCTCCCGCTCTACACGCGGCACATCAGCCGCGCAGGCTTCGGCTACGCCGAGACGCTCCTCACGCTCGTGATCCTCGCGAGCATCCTGCTGCGCTTCGGGATGGGCGAGGCGTTCCTGCGCACGTGGTTCGACGACGACCATCCGGGCCGGCGCCGCCACCTCGCCCGCACGACGACGACGTTCGTGCTGATCACGACCACGTGCGCGCTGCTCGCCGGGGTGCTGCTCGCCGGTCCGCTCTCACGGCTCGTGCTCGGCACGCGCGACGCGACGCTGATGGCCTACGCGGTGTTCGGCATCTGGGCGTTCACGAACCTCGAGGTCGCCTACGCGCTGCTGCGCGTCGAGGAGCGCCGCCGGGCGTATCTCGTCGCCTCGGCCGTGAACGTCGTGCTCACGGTGATCCTGACCGTCGTGCTCGTGGTGTTCCTGAACGACGGCGCGCGCGGCTACCTGCTCGGCAACTACGCATCGTCGGCCGTCGTGCTCGTCGGCCTGTGGGTGTTCGCGGTGCGCGAGCACATCGGGCTGCCGCAGGCGCGTGTCGCGCTCGGCCCGCTCATGCGCTTCGGCGCGCCGACGGTTCCCGCCGACGCCGCCGTGTTCCTGCTCAACGTCGTCGACCGCGCCTACCTGCTGCGCGTCTCGAGCCCCGCGTCGGCCGGTCTCTACTCCGTGGCGATCAAGCTCGCGACGGTCGTGATCGTGCTCGTGCGCGGCTTCCAGCTCGCATGGCCGCCGCTGGCCTACTCGGTCACCGACGACGCCGAGGTCACCCGGGTGTACGCGCGCGTGACGACGACGTACGTCGTCTTCACGGGCCTGATCGTCGCGGGGTTCGTGCTGCTCGGCCGCTGGGTCGTGCGGCTGCTCGCCGCGCCGTCGTTCTACGGTGCCCATCGCGCGCTGCCGTGGGTCGCGCTCGGCTGGGCGCTGTACGGGCTCTACCTCGTGCTCGTCTCGATCGCCGGGCGCCGCAAGGCGACGATCCGCACGCTGCCCGCGGCGCTGATCGGCGTCGTCGTCAACGTCGGCGTGCTGATCTGGCTCGTGCCGCCGCTCGGCATCCGCGGCGCGGCGATCTCGCTGTGCGTCGCCTACGTCGCGATGCTGATCGTGCTGCACCTGCTGACCCGCGGGATCCTGCACGTCCCGTTCGAGTGGCGGCGCATCGGCGGAGCGGTGGTCATCATCGGCGGCCTGTCGCTCGCGGGCAACCTGCTGCTGCCGACGGCGGGGTTCGCCGGGCTGGTCGCGCGCGCTCGCGGTGCTCGTCGTGATCGCCGCCGCGCTGATCGCGGCGCGCGTGCGTGAGCTCGCGCGCGGGCACGAGCGGACCGGCGGCTGCGAGCGGCTGCTGACACGGCCGTGGTCGCGCGTCGCGCCTGCGGCGCGCGGCCCGTGCCGGCGTGGGTCGATGCCGGGTCACGCGCCGTCAGCTCACGACCGCACCGGCAACTGAACGGCTAGAGCCGCGGGCCGCCGCGGTTGTAGTCCAGCGCCGCCTCGCGCAGGCCCTCGCCGCGGTCGGGGTGCAGCGTCGCGCCGACGTGGAACCAGTAGCGGCGCGGATCGTGGCGCGGCAGGACGTTCGCGACGACGGCGCGCACCGCGTAGGTCCACGCGGTCAGCCAGCGCACGATCGCGGCGGAGAGCGCGCTGTGGTGCTTGCGCATGTAGCGGTCGCGGTTGCGCGAGAGCTCGATGATGCGGCGCTCGGGGACGTCGCCGGTCGAGAGCTGCTCGTGGTGGATCGCCGCGGCGCCCGGCACGTAGAGCGTGTGCCACCCGTTGTCGGCCAGGCGCTTGCAGAAGTCGACCTCGTCGGAGTAGACGAAGAACTGCGGGTCGAACCAGCCGATCTCGCGCGCGGCCTGGCGGCGCACGATCAGGGCGGCGCTCTGCGCCCAGTCGACGGGCCGCACGTGGTCGCCGCGGCTCTGCACCGTCGTCCAGCGGTGGATGAACAGCGCGGCGGCGAGCGCCGTCCCCGGCGACGGGAAGCTCCACGCGCTGGCCTGCGCTCGCCCGGACGGGCCGAGCAGCCGCGCCCCGGCGGCGCCCGCGCGCGGGTTGGCCTCGAGCGCCGCGTGCAGCGCGGCCGTGGCCCCGGGCAGCAGCTCGGAATCCTCGTTGAGCAGCAGCGCGTAGCGCCCGCGCGAGCGCTGCAGCAGCGCCGTGTCGTTGTCGGCCTTCCCGGTGCGCTGGTCGCGCGCGATCACGACGTCGACCGTGGGGTGGCGCCGCGCCGCACCCACCGATCCGTCGGTCGACGCGTTGTCCAGCACGATCACCTCGGTGACGAACGGGACGCTCGCCCGCTCCCGCGCGATCGCGTCCAGGCCGCGCACCAGCAGCTCGCGCTGCTGGGTGTTGACGATGCAGTAGGTGACCTCGACGTCCGTCACGGGGCCATAGTGTGATCGGCCGTGAAGGTCCACGTCGTCGACCCTGCCGCGTACACGCCGCCGTACGACCACGCGCTGTGCGCGGCGCTGGCCCATGCAGGCGCTGCCGTGACCCTCGTGACGAGCCGCTTCGCCTACGCCGGCGTCCCGCCCGCCGCGGGGTACGCGGTCGACGAGGCGTTCTACCGCCGCGTCCCGGCGAGCCCGCCGTCGCTGCGCCGCGCCGCGCGCCTGGCACGGCACGTACCGGACATGCTGCGCTACCGCCACCGCGCCGAGCGGGCCGACGTCGTGCACTTCCAGTGGCTCGCCGTGCAGCATCTGGACGCGCACCTGCTGCCGCGCTCGCGGCCGGTCGTGCTGACCGCGCACGACATCCTCCCGCGCGAGCCGCGCCCCGGCCAGCGCGACGCCCAGCGCCGGCTCTACGAGCGCGTCGACGCCGTCGTCGTGCACTCCGAGCACGGCCGCGCGCGCCTCGTCGGCGAGCTCGGCCTCGACACCGCGCAGGTCAGCGTGATCCCGCACGGCGCGTTCACGCATCTGCTCGACGTGCCGGACACCGAGCCGCTCCCGCCCGAGCTCGCGGCCGTCACCAGACCCGTCGTGCTGCTGTTCGGCCTGATGCGGCCCTACAAGGGGATCGACGTCGCGCTCGAGGCATGGCGCGGCATCGATGACGCCGAGCTGTGGGTCGTCGGGATGCCGCGCATGGACGTGGGGCCGCTGCGCGCCGCCGCGCCGCCGGGCGTGCGCTTCGTCGAGCGCTTCGTCGGCGACCGCGAGCTGCCGGCGTTCTTCGAGCGCGCGGACGTCGTCGTGCTGCCCTACCGCGAGATCGACCAGTCCGGCGTCCTCTTCACCGCGCTGGCCTTCGCGCGCCCGCTCGTGCTGAGCGCGGTCGGCGGCTTCCCGGAGGTCGCCCGCGACGGCGCCGCGGAGCTCGTGCCGCCCGGCGACGCGGCGGCGCTGCACGCCACGCTGCGCCGCCTGCTCGACGATCCCGCGGCCCGCACGGCGCTCGGCGCGCGGGCTGCGAGCGCCGCTCGCGAGCGCTACGGCTGGGCGCCGATCGCCCGCGCCCACCTGGACCTCTACGAGCGCCTGGCACGCTGACCTTGCGAGACTCGGGAACCTGATGACCGCGCTGAAGGCCGCGTTCTGGACGTCCGCCGGGCTGCTCGTCTACACGCAGGCGGGCTACCCGCTCGTGCTCGCAGCGCTCGACCGGCTGCGCGCGCGGCGCCCCGCGCCGCCGCCCGTGGCGGCGGGCGAGGAGCCGCACGTGAGCCTCGTCATCGCCGCCCACCGCGAGGGGCCGGTGATCGCCGAGAAGGTCCGCAACGCGCTCGCGCTGGACTGGCCGCGCGAGCGGCTGGAGCTCGTCGTCGCGTGCGACGGCTCGCCGGACGACACGCCCGAGCAGGCGCGGGCGGCGGGCGCCGACCGCGTGCTCGAGCTCGAGCGCGGCGGCAAGGTCCGCGCGCAGGACGAGGGCGTCGCGGCGGCCGATCCGCGCAGCGAGCTGATCGCCTTCAGCGACGCGAACTCCGAATGGGAGCCGGACGCGCTGCGCACGCTGCTCGCGCGCCTGGGCGAGGACGGCGTCGGCTACGTCTGCGGGCAGGTGCGGTTCGTCAACCCGGGTGACGGCACCAACCAGGAGGGCCTCTACTGGCGCTATGAGATGTGGCTGCGCCGCCTGGAGTCGCGCCTGGCGTCGGTGACCGGCGGCAACGGCGCGATCTACGCGGTCCGCCGCGCCGACTACCTCGTCGTCGACCCGGTGATGGGGCACGACCTCTCGTTCCCGTTCAACTTCGTCAAGCGCGGGCACCGCGCGGTCTACGAGCCGCGGGCGCGGGCGACCGAGAAGATGGTCCCGACGATCGAGGGCGAGTTCGCGCGCAAGCGGCGCATGATGAGCCACGCCTGGCCGATCGTCCTGCACGGCGGGATGCTCTCGCCGCGCGGCTACCCGCCGCTCTACGCGCTGATGATCCTCTCGCACCGGGTGCTGCGCTACGCGGCGCCGCTGCTGCACGTCGTCGCGCTGGCGACGAACGCCGCGCTGCTCGGCGAAGGCACGATCTACGAGGTCACGTTCGCCGTCCAGGTCGCCGTGCTCGGAGCCGCCGCGCTCGCAGGCGCCGTCCGCGCGCGCCCGCTGCTCGTCGCGCGCTACTACGTGCTGACGACCGCGTCGGTGGCCGCCGGCCTCTGGGACCACCTGCGCCACGGGACGCCGGCGGGCTGGGCGCCGCCGGAGGGGACGCGCTGACCGGCGGCCGCGCGGCTACGCGGCGGACTTGCGTGCAGCAGACTTGCGCGCGGCCGGCTTGCGCCGCGCCTTCGCCCCTGCGCTGAACGCCTCGTCCAGGAACGCCGCGATCTCGCCGCTGATCCGCTCTGGCCGCACGCGCATCTCGATGATCGACTCGGCCTCCAGCAGGCGGCCGTTGGGCAGTTCGCGCACGAGCTCGTCGGAGTCCGTGAACGGGTGCACCGGGTCGTTGGGGTGCCCGATCACGAGCGCCGGCGGCGTCAGCGTGCGGCGGATCGCCTTGGGCGGCGCGATGCGCCCGAAGAACAGGCCGCGCAGCACGGCGAGCGAGGGCTTCGGCGGGTCCATCGGCCAGTCCCAGATCGTGTCGATGACGCCCAGGCCGGTCGTCGGGACACGGCGCGCGAGCCACGAGCCGGCTTCGAACACCGGGCCCGCGAGCTGCATCGCGATCATGAACGGGAGGAACGCGACGGCCGCCGCGACGATCGCGCTGTCGAGCACGGGCATTTCGAGCACCATCGCCTCGACGCGCCCGGGCGCCAGCGCCGCGACCTCGAGCGCCGTGTTCGCGCCGAGCGAGGTGCCGAGGAACGCGGCGCGCTCGACGCCGAGATGGTCCAGCAGCGCCACCGCCTGCTCGGCGTAGAGCTGCATCGAGTGCTGCGTCATGTCCTCCGGGCGGTCGGACTCGCCGTGGCCGAGCAGGTCCAGCGAGATCACCCGGTAGCCGCGCTCGGACAGCGTGCGCGAGAGGTTGCGGTGCATCTTCTTGGAGAGCAGCAGGCCGTGCAGCAGCACGACGAGCCGCTCCCCCTCGCCGCGCTCGACGTACGCGAGGCGGTGCCCGTCGTGCTCGAAGTAGTGCGTCTGGGGAATGGCCATCCCTTGATTCTCCCGCACCCTCAGGCGCCACGCCCTGCGGCGATCGCCTCCGCCGTGCGCAGGGCAAGCGCCATCGTCGTCAGCATCGGGTTCGTGCCCGAGGCGGTCGGGAACCCGCTGGCGTCGCCGATCCACACGCCGGGGGTGTCGTGCAGCTCGCCCCAGGGGTTTGCGACGCTCGTCGCCGGGTCCTTGCCCATCCGCGCGGAGCCCATGTGGTGCAGGGAGAAGGTCGCGTGGTCGAAGGGCGCCAGCGACGCCTCGCGCACGCGGCGCACGTAGTCGTCGATCGGCTCCCCGCCGTCGCGCGACCAGGGCTCGAGCTCGCGATGGAAGGTCGCGATGCCGTTCGCGCCCGCGGCGTCGTGCAGGCGCACGAGCTCCTCGAGGCCGTGCGCGAAGTTGCGCAGGTCGAGCTCGTCGTCGAACGGGTACTCGTGCACCGGGTCGCCCGCGGCGTCGATCGACACGCGCCCATGGCCGCGGTCGCGGATCAGCAGCACGAACGCGGCCGTCACCGGCCCCCGCGCCATGATCGCCTTGTGGCCCTCGCCGGTGTGCCACGGGAAGGCGGCGCCGCTGACGCCCGGGCTCGCATGCGAGGTCTCGATCAGGTAGCCGTAGCCGTCCTGGAGGTCGGCGAACTCCATCGACAGACCGGCCTGCGGGGGGCCCCACCAGCCCTTCTGCGGGCTGTCGTAGAAGCCGGCGATCGCGGTCGCGGGATGCAGGCGCAGGTAGTCGCCGGCCGCCGGGCCGCCGATCCCGCTGCGCAGCAGCACCGCGGGCGTGTCGAGCGCGCCCGCCGCGAGCACGACGGTCTGCGCACGAACGGTGACCTTCGCGGTGCGTCCGTCGGCATCGACGTACGTGCCCTCGACGCCGGCCGCGCGGCCGTCCTCGACGAGCACGCGGTCGACATGGCAGTTGACGACGAAGCGCGCGCCGGCGTCGGCCGCGTCCTGCAGCCAGGTGCGCAGCGTGCCGTTCTTGGCGCCCGTGACGTCGCCGAAGCCCATCAGGCCGGCGAGGTCGGCGTCGTAGTTGGCCTCGTCGGCGTTGCGCGTGATGCGCTGGAAGCCGTCGCCGCGCGCCTCGCAGGCACGCTGCAGCGTCTCGGTCAGCGGGTTGTAGTCCGAGCAGCGGTCGGTGACGTTGATCCGCGCGCTGACGGTGTCGAGGATGCGATCGTAGTCCGCGCCGGCGAGCCCCTCGAGGCCGTGCTCGCGCTCCCACTCCTCGCGCACCCATGGGTAGGTTCGCAGGCAGTTCGTCCAGTTGACCGTCGAGCCGCCGCCGAGGTTCGCGCCCGTCATCAGCGCCAGGCGCCCGTCGGCGGTCGCCGAGAGGCCGCCTGCGCGGTAGAGGTTCTCGTAGGCCCACAGCTCGAGCTGGTTGAAGTCGGCCTCGTTGTAGTACCCGCCGGCCTCGAGCACGACGACGTCCCTGCCCTGCGTGGCGAGGTGCCCGGCGACGACCCCCCCGCCCGAGCCAGAGCCGACGACGACGACCTCGGCGGTCAGCGTCAGATCCTCAGCCTCAGGGCGCGTCACCGTGATCGTCTTGGGCGCCTCGGCGGGCGAGGGCGGCACCGCGCGCGGGCCCGGGTAGCCGATCGCCTCCCAGTTCGGGTTGCGCCCGGTCTGCGGGTCGGGGAGCGCGTAGAAGAGCAGGTGCGTCAGGCCCTTCATCGAGGCGAGGCCGGCGAGGGCCTCGGGGCCGGAGGCCATGAACCCGTGAACGATCTGCTCGCGCCCCTCCTGGGGCGCCTCGACGAGCCCCTGCGCCGCGAGCGCGTCGAGCAGCTGGCGCAGGCCGTCGACCTGCTCCTCGGGCACGAGGCCGCCGCCGAGGCGCTCCTCGATGATCGCCGGGATCTGGAGGTCGGACGCGCTGCGCCCCCAGAAGCCCGTCGGATCGTCATCGCGCTCGATCGCCGGGGCGAACGTGTCGCAGAGCGCAGCGAGCGCAGCCTGCTGGACCTCGGACAGGACGACTGAGACGGCCATGCGCATTCCTCCGGGCGGTGACACGGTGTCAGGGACTTGCGGAGTGTAATTGCAAGTCTGCGGTGGGCGTGGCGTACGATCTCGCGCGTCCACGGAAGGAAGCCGCTCATGCCCAGCCGTCTGCTCGTCGCCCTGCTCGCCCTGGCCGTAGCCATGGCGCTCGCCCCCTCCGGGGCTCTGGCACTCGACCCCGAGCAGACCGTCGCGCCGGGGGCAAGCTGGTTCTCCGGGGACCTGCTCCAGCAGACGGGCGAGAACTGCTCGACGGCGATCCTCGGGGAGCCGTACACCGAGGTGATGGTGTCCGGCATCGCGTCCTACGGCGGCGTCGCCGGCATCCCGCAGGTGGGTCAGCGCTACTACACCTCGTTCCTGATCTCGATCCCCGGGCAATCCGTGCGGGTCGGGGTCCTCGGCCGTCGCGACCGACCTCGTCCTGCCACCGCACACGGAGGTCGACACGAGCGCCCCGATCCGCTGCTTCGGCCAGCCGCGCAACGCCTCCACGTTCGTCGAGCTGACCGGCGGCTCGTGGTCGGCGTTCGGCGGCAGCGGTCCGTACTGCCCGACGGCCGCGAGCCCTTCGTCGTTCCAGTCCGGCGCCCTGTCGTTCGGATTCCGCCCGCTGGCGAGTGGGCAGCTGTTCGAGATCTTCGTGCCGGTGAAGTCCACGGCACCGCTCGTCGGCATCGGCGCGTCCCCGGCCGACGGCTTCCGCTGGCTGACGAATGCGACGGGCGTCTATGCGAACCCCGGCCTCAGCACCGTGTGGGCGAATGTCCTGCCGGCGAGCGGCGCGTCCGGCGCGACGCCGTTCGTGTACTTCACGCGGCCGGCGGCGACGCCGTTCTGGAAGTCGGACTCGCCCTCGGCCCCGGCCGACAGCAACCGGGTCGAGCTGTTCGCGAACCTCTACAGCGCCGGGAAGGCGGGAACCCTCTGCTACGAGGTCGACCGGATCTCCGACGGCAGCAAGCGTGCCGACTGCACCATCTCCCCCTTCAACCAGACGGTGAACGCGACCAGCGATCCGGCGCAGATGCTGCTCCAGGTCAAGCCCGGGGATCCGGCGGTGACGGGGCCGAACGGCGGGTATGCCCCGTTCTGGTTCGACAAGCCGAGCGTCGCCGACCCCGTGGGTGAGTGGGACCGGGACATGCGGATCACCTGGACGTTCACATACAACGACAACGGCGTTCAGCACGCTACGAAGTCCGCAGACTTCCACACGCTGGCCGGGCCCGACACCGACGGCGACGGCGTCGCGGACGTCAGCGACGCCTGCCCGTCGACCAAGGGCACGCTCCCGAACGGCTGCCTGCCCGGCGTGCAGACCGACCCGGACGGCGACGGCATCTTCGGCGGAGCGGATCTGTGTCCCGCGACGAACGGCAACGGATCCCTCAACGGGTGCCCTGGCGGCGTCGTCCCGGTCGCGCCGGCCGGCGGCGACGGCGGTGCGACCGGCCAGCCGCCCGGCGCCCTTCCGGCCGTTGCGCTGTCCGGCCGGACGGGGCTGTCACGCGGTGCGCTGCTCAGGCGCTCGGCTCTCAGGAAGGGCCTCGTGGTCAAGGTGTCGTGCTCGCGAAACGCCGCCGCGACGCTGAGCCTGAGCGTCACCGCCAAGATCGCGCGGAAGCTGAAGCTCAAGGTTCCCCGGCGGGCGAAGTCCGTACCGATCGCATCCGGCCGCGGGGCCTGCCTCGCCACGGGGGGCGTGAAGGTGAGGCTCGCGCTGAGCAAGGGTGCCCGCCGCAAGGTGCTCAGCGCCAAGGGTCGCTTCGCGGCGACGCTGACGCTGCGCCTCAGCGCACCCGGCGCCGCCGCGGCGACGACGTCGACGAGCGTGAAGGTCGGCTGAGACGACGCGCCGCCGCGACGGCTCAGGCCCAGCTCATCGGCTGGTAGCCGCTGGAGCGCGGGGCCGAGGCGATCAGGACGCGGGCGGTCACCTCGCCGTCGTTGCGCACGGTGCGCCGCAGTTCGGGGTCCAGGCGCGCGAGCGTCCCCTGCGGCAGGGGGTGGTCGGCGCCCTCGATGACGAGCACCGCGTCGCCCGCGAGAGTCAGGAAGACCTCCTCCTGATCGCGGCCGGTCTCGTCGTGCTCGGGAATCGTGTCCCCGGGCGCGATGTCGACGACGTTGAGGCCGAAGGACTCGAGATCGAGGCCGCGGCGCGCGAGCGCCCACGAGCCGTTGTGCTCGAGGTCGTCGATGGAGCTGATGGCGAACGGCCGACGCTCGGGCATGCGGCCGAGACTCTCCGCCGGAGCACGGCTGCGAAGTCAACGGCGTAGTTCGGCACGGTGACGCCTGCGTCACCTTCGCGGTACGCTCCGCCACCGCGTCACACCGTCCCCGCACCATCCTCGAGGAGCTCTCTGATGGCGAAGCAGCCACGCATCATCGTCGGGCAGGTCGCCGCAATCACCGGCGGCGCCCGCGGCATCGGCAAGGCGACCGCACGCGCGCTCGTGCGCGAAGGCATGCGGGTCGCGATCGGCGACCTCGACCTCGCCGCCGCCCAGGAGGCCGCCGATCAGATCGGCGGCGGGACGATCGCGCTCGAGCTCAACGTCACGGACCCCGACTCGTTCGCGGCCTTCGTCGACGGCGTCGAGGAGCAGCTCGGCCCGATCGACGTGCTGATCAACAACGCCGGCATCATGCAGCTCGGCCCGTTCCTCGCCGAGGACCCGGCGACGACGCGGCGGATGATCGACATCAACGTCTACGGCGTGCACTACGGCAGCACGCTCGCGCTGCGAGCGGATGGTCCCGCGCGGTCGCGGCCACCTGATCAACATCGCCTCTGCGGCCGGCAAGGCGGGCTACCCGCACGGCGCGACCTACTGCGGCACGAAGCACTACGTCGTCGGGATGAGCGAGGCGCTGCGCGGCGAGATCCGCGGCACCGGCGTCGAGATCTCCGTCGTCATGCCGGTCGTCGTCCACACCGAGCTCGGCTCCGGGCTGCCGGCGACGCGCGGCGTCAAGCAGGTGGAGCCCGAGGACGTCGCGGCCGAGATCGTCTCGGCGCTCAAGCAGCCGCGCTTCGACGTCTTCGTGCCGCGCTCGGTCGGTCCGCTCAACCAGGTCATGGCCGTCGTTCCGCGCAGCGGGCGCGAGGCGCTCAGCCGCGCGCTGAAGGCCGACAAGGTCCTCTCCGGCGCCGACCCGAACATCCGCGCGGCCTACGAGCTGCGCGCGCAGCGCAGCGAGCCGGGCCTGGAGCCCGGGGCCGCGCCGAAGGAGCTGGAGGAGTCGAAGTAGGGCGGGCGGCCTAGAGCCACCGGCGCCGCGCGGCCCCCACTGCACGTGGGCTGCTTGACCGGGCCCCGCGGTGCCGCCGGCCACGCGAAGCGGCGAGCAGCGGCAGCTCGACCGTCAGCAGGGCTCCGCCCTCGGGCGCTGTCCCGATCTCCAGGCGCCCGTGATGCTCATCGACGATGCGCCGGACGATCGAGAGGCCGAGCCCGCGGCCCCCGTCGCCCTCGACTGCCTCCCGCCCGCGGGTGTACGGCTCGAGCACGGCAGCGCGCTCGGCGTCAGGGATGCCCGGGCCGTCGTCGGCGATCTCGAGGCGCACGCGGTTGCCGCGCACGGAGAGCGAGCAGCGCACGAGCCCGCCATCGGGCGCCCAGCGCAGCGCGTTGGCGAGCAGGTTGCAGACCACGGAGCGCAGGTCCGCCTCGCAGCCGAGCACGCTCGCCGACGGGGCGGGCGTGACCTTGAGCCGCTGACCACGCGCGTGGGCGAGCACGCGCAGGTCGGCGGCGACGCCCCACGTCAGCGCCGTGAGATCGACGATCTCCGGTGGAGCCGGCGGCTCAGCGGCCTCCGCCTCCAGTGGCTCGACCAGGCGCTCGAAGTCCCGTGCCAGCCGCTCCGCGTTCGCTCTCAGGCGAGCGACGTCCTGCGTGGCCTGCTCGTCCAGAGCACCATCCTCGAGTCTGTCGCACAGTCCGAGAATGATCGCCAGCGGTGTGCGCATGTCATGCGCGATCTCCGCGACAGCCTGCGTGTCATCCATTCCAACCAACCCCCCGATTGGCGCTGCGACCCCGCCGTCGTTGGCGAGCTCATCGGACTGCATTGTGCACGTTCCGGGCTCCCCGTTGTGAAATCTTCCGTCCACGGGGTCAGCTTCCTGCTTCACGGGTGGGCAGACCCGCGACCCTGCGCGGGGCGGAAGTCACCACGGGGCGGGCGGGCGGGCGCGGGAATCTAGGAGCGACCGCTCGGCGGGGGCCGTGCGCTCCACCCGATCAGGTCACCAGCTTGTCCGGTGCCCGAAACACCGGCGACAAGCGCTGCGGGCGGTCCCTCAACCCCCCGAGGGGCCGCCTGTGGCCGAATGCCGCGCCGCTCGGCGCGCCGACCCAGCCGTTCGTCTACTTGTGAAGATCGGGGTGGACAACCAACCCCCTGCTGGGGTATAACCGCCCCACTGTCCGGCCGAGGGCCGTGACGACGGAGCCGCCGGAACAGCCCGGTGGAGTACGCCGCGAAGGACCAGATTCCCGGGGGGGACGTATGGAACTGCAGGTCCAAGACGCGTCTGGTGCGTACGCCGCCGCGGACGACGCAGCGCACGAGCCGGCGCAGCGTGACGCTCCGCTTCGCGTGATCCTCGCCGATGACGATGCGCTGTCGCGGCGCGTGCTGCGCGACGCACTCCAGGCGGCCGGCATCACCGTCATCGCGACGGCAGCCAACGGTCGCGAGGCGGTGGAGCTCACGCTGCACTACCGCCCCGACGTCGTCGTCATGGACCTCGTGATGCCGGGGATGGACGGGCTCGCGGCGACGCGGGCGCTGCTCGATGCCCAGCCCGATCTCCGCGTGCTCGTCCTGTCCTCGAGCGAGGACGACGAGCTCGGCCTGCTGAGCATCCGCTCGGGCGCCGTGGGGTTCCTCTCCAAGTCGGTGGCGATCGAGGCGGTGCCCCGCGCGATCTCCTCGGTGGCGCGTGGCGAGGCGGTGGTCTCGCGGCGGCTGACGCTCCGGCTGATGGAGACGGCGCGGCGCGTCAGCGCCGACGGCGCCGGCGTGCGGCCGGTCAAGAGCCCGCTGACGCCGCGCGAGTGGGAGGTCCTCGATCTCCTCTGCGCGGACCGGTCGACCGAGGACATCGCCGACGCGCTCGTCCTCTCGCCGGAGACGGTGCGCTCGCACATCAAGAACATCCTGCGCAAGCTCGGCGTGCGCTCGCGCGCCGACGCCGTCGCGAAGGCGCGCGGCATCAGGTCGACGATGGTCACGCTCGGCGGGAGGCGCGCAGTGACGCTGCCAGCGATCGACACCGCCCGCGCCGGCCTCACCGACGAGCTTCTCGACCAGCACGCGCGCCGCGTCGCGCATCAGCTCGGCGAGGTGACCGCGCTGCTCAGCGCCGGTGTCGAGCTGGGCGGCGCCGTGGGCGAGCGCTCGCTGCGCGCCGCGCAGCTGCGCCTCGTGCGGTTCGTCGCCGATCTCCATGACCTGGACATGCCGGTCGATCCGAGCTGGGAGCGCCTGCGTCTGTCCGAGCTGGTCACCGAGGCGGCGGCCGCCGTGGAGGAGCTGCCCGGCGGCGAGCGCATCACCGTCACGGCCGGTGGTTCGCTGCCCGCCGTCATCGGCGATCGCGACCCGCTCGTCGCGACGTTCAGCCATCTGCTGCGCTTCCTGGGGTCGGCGGCGAGGCCCGGGACCGTTCGCGTCGACATGCGCGCCGTGCGCCGCGGCGATCGCGTCCGCATCACGCTGAGCGACGATCGGACGGACCTCGGACCCGACCGCGCCGCGGGCCTGCTCGAGCCGTTCGCGGTGACGCCCGGGCGCGGTCCGCTCGTCGGCGCGGGCTTCGGACTGGTCGCCGCGCGGCGGATCGTCGCGGCCCACGGCGGGCGGATCGAGGCCGCGCCGCGACCCCCGAGCGGGGCGATGCTCTCGTTCGACCTCCCGGCAACGCCATGACGCCGTCACGCCCTCGACTGCGCGTGATCGTCTGCGACGACAGCGCGGACCTGCGCGACGTCGTCCGCTCCGCGCTCGAGCGCGACGGCGATCTGCGCGTCGTCGGGCGAGGCCGGCGACGTCGCCGACGTCGATCGCACTCGCAGCCCGCGAGCTACCGGACGCGATCGTGCTCGACCTGACGATGCCCGGTGGCGATGCCGGACGCGTTGATCCCGGCGGTCCGGGACGGGGCGCCGGAGGCGGGCGTGGTGGTGTACTCGGGCGTGGGTGCGGCGCGGACGAGCGCGCTGCTCGAAGCGCACGACGGTGTGGTGCACGTGCTGAAGACGTCGCCGGCGGGGTCGCTGGTGGCGGCGGTGCGTGCGGCTGCGGTGTCCTGAGGCGAAGCACCAGGCGCGGCGTCCAGGGTCAGCTCCGGCGGTCGCGGAAGAACTCGGCCGCCTGCGACGTTCTGCCCGAGTGACCCCGCACCGACCCCCCGTCAGACGGCGACGGACCGGCAATTGAGCTGAGCCCGCGCGAGCTTGCGTCAGCTCGCAGCAGGGGTCCAGCCCCCTCGGGCGACCCGAGCCTGCACGACGCGGCACGCCGGGGGGATATCTACCCAGTTGGGGCAGATAGCCGACCCGACGGGCGAGCGATATTGGCCCCTCTCGAGGGGATTCATCTCCCACTCGGGTCGACGGCGGATGCTGAACGATTCCTCTCACTAGTCCAAGGCTGGAAGCGGGGGGATTCGATGATGGGGATGGATGGCGCGGAGGCGGTACGGACGCTTGCTTCGCGCGAGGAAGGCGCGTCGAGCCGTGGCGCAGAGCGCCCGCGCATGATCGGTGAGCTCGCGCTCAAGCGATGAGCGCACCAAGAGCGAGTTTCGTGCGCGGACGGCCTCCCGGGGATCAGATCACGTTGATCGTGTCGTACGTCGCGCCGTGGCCCGCGCCAAGGAGGGTGACCAAGAGGCTCTGCGGGTCCTGTATCTGAGGTACTCGGACAACGTGTACGGCTACGTCCGGAGCATCGTGCGGGATCATCACGACGCCGAGGACATCACGCAGCACGTCTTTGCGAAGCTGATGACCGTCCTCGTGAAGTACGACGAGCGGAGCGTGCCCTTCCTGGCCTGGCTCCTCCGGCTCGCGCACAACGCGTCCATCGACTACCTGCGTACTCGCCGAGCCGTCCCGACGGAGGAGATCTACGGATCGGACATCCGAGCGGACGAGGGCGCGGGCGACCGTTCCATGACGCTGCACGAGGCACTGGATGCATTGCCTGAGGAGCAGCGCAGCGTCGTGCTCATGCGCCACGTGCGCGGGTTGACGCCCCGCCGAGATCGCCGTCCAGATGGGTCGCTCTGAGAGCTCCATCCACGGTCTCCACCATCGGGGTCGCCGCGCGCTGCAGGCTGAGCTCCTCCGCTTGGACTCCGCACCGTCGACGGCGCACTCGCGCCGGCATGAGCGACCAGCCGCTGGCTTCTGCGGCGTCGACCCGGACGTCCGGACGCCTCGCTCGTCCGTCGACGGTGAGACACGATGACGCCTGAACTCGCCGCGGCGCTGACGCTCCATGAGGAGAACGTCGTGGATGGCGCGCTTTCCCGCCACCCGGGGATGGTCGACGAGCGGATTCCGATGCGCGTCCCGCGCGCGCGTTCGCAGGTGCTCGTCGAAGCGAAGGCACCCATCACGCTGAGCCAGCGCGAATCGCGGTATCGGAGGCTGCTGGCGTGCGCGGACGTTCTCGCCGCCGCCGTCTCGTTGCTGCTCGTCTCGTCCGTGCTGAGTTCTGGCGAGCGGGGGCTCGCCGCGATCGTGGTGATGCCGCTCGTCATCCTCCTGTTCAAGGTGGCCGGGCTCTACGATCGGGACCAGCTGCACCTCGCGCCGTCCACGTTGGACGAAATGCCGCTCCTCCTCCAGCTGACCGGGTTGTACACGCTGGCGGTCGCCATTCTCCAGCCGGTCGTTCTGGGAACCGGCCTCGGTGGCGGGGCGATCGCCGTGCTCTGGCTGACGACGTTCGTGGCCGTCGCCGGGGCCCGAACCGGAGCGCGGTGCATCGCCGGACACGCCGTCAGCCGAGAGCGGTGCCTCATCATCGCTGAGCGCGAGCGGGCCGACTGGATCCGGAGCAAGCTCTCCGCAAGCTACGCGCGCGCGACGGTCGTGGCAACCCTCCCCTGGGGCGGCGACAACCTGGACCTGATCGATGCTCCGAGCGTGCGTCGCATCGTCGAGGAACTTCATGTCCATCGGATCATCATCGCCCCGACGACGGAGTCCGCAGATGTCGTTGAGCTGATCCGGCTTGCCAAGGCATCCGGGGCGCAGGTCAGCGTGCTCCCGCGGATGTTCGAGGTCGTCGGATCCGCAGTCGAACTCGAGGACGTCGACGGCATGACGATGCTGGCAGTACGCCCGTTTGGTCTGTCCCGCTCGTCCCGCATGCTCAAGCGGAGCTTCGACCTCGTCGCGACATCCGTGGGCCTGCTGGTCGTGGGCCCCATCATCGCGGGCATCGCACTTGCCATCCGCCTGGACACCGACGGGCCGGTGTTCTTCCGCCAGGTCCGCGTCGGGCGCGACGGGCGACACTTCCGGATCTTCAAGTTTCGCTCGATGGTCGTCGGCGCCCACGCGCAGAGGGACCAGCTCCGCGATCTCAACGAGGTCGGCGATGGGATGTTCAAGATCAGCGATGACCCCCGCGTGACGCGCGTGGGCCGGTTTCTCCGCGCCACGTCCCTCGACGAGCTGCCCCAACTCTTCAACGTCCTTCGCGGCGAGATGAGTCTCGTGGGCCCGCGTCCGCTCGTGACCGATGAGGACGCCCAGATCGTCGGGCTCGTCCGCAGCCGGCTCCACCTCACCCCCGGAATGACCGGCACCTGGCAGGTGCTGGGGCTCCGCGCGCCGATGCAGGAGATGGTCGGGATGGACTACCTCTACGTGGCCAACTGGTCGCTGTGGCTCGACCTCAAGCTGCTCGTCCGCACGGCGCGGCACGTACTGCGCCACGGGAACGTCTGACCCGCCGACCCGCCAGGAGCAGGTGCCCCCCGTCAGGGGAGCATGACCTTGGCGCCGTCTCCGATCGACACGCGGATCGCCCCAGGGAGCTGGAAGCCGCGAATGACGCGTGCGCCGCGCCCGATCAGGCTCGACTCAAGGCGCGTGCCGACGAAACGCAGTTCCGCGTCCGCCAGGACGATCGAATGCTCGATCTGCGCCCCCTCGATCCGCGTATCGGCACCGATCGAGGTGTACGGACCGATATAAGCGTCCTTCAGTCGCGCTCCCGGTCCGATGACGATGGGGCCGCGCAGCAGTGTGCGCTCGAGCCGTGCGGTGGGATGGACGCTGATCGGCCCCTGAACGGTGCAGTCCTCGAGCGAGGCGGGCTCAACGTTGGTACCCAGACCCTCGAGCGCGCGACGGTTGGCCTCGAGGAGCGTGTCGACGTGGCCGGCGGACACGAAGCAGCCGTCAACCTGCCGAACCCGCGTGCGGCCGCCTTGGGCACGCACGCCCGCCACCGGGTCCTGTCCCAGTTCGGGGCTGCCGAGGAGGAGCGAGATCGCGCCGGGGCTCAGCAGGTAGGCCGGCGTGCGCGGGCCGTCGTGCCAGCGGGCACTCGCGGGGAGTCTCAGCGCGAGCGCATCGAGTCGGTCGCGGGCGAACTTGGAGATGTGGGTGTGCAGATGCTCGTGCAGGAGCGCACTGCCGTGCTGCACGAGGACCGGCTCACCGCCGAGGTACTCCTCAACCGCTGCGAGCGCGCCGGCAAGACCGGAGGACGGCTTCCAATCGATGAAGCGGGCACTGAGCTGCCAGCGGCCTCCGTCGCCGACAGCCCGCCGAGTCAGCTCGTCACCCTCCCCCTCGGTCAGGATCGCCGCTTCCAGCACGCCCGCCGCGCGCAGCGCCTCGAGGCTGTGGAACAAGAGGGGGCGATTCGCAATCGGGAACAGATGAGCACTGCCGCAAAGGTCAGCTGGACTGCCGCCATCGTCGCGTGGCTGTCCGGCCATGATGAGGGCCTTTGCGATCTCCATACCCTCACCAACGGCTGATCGATGCCGATTCATCCGCGAGGCGCCGCACAAAGGGCGCTCCAGGATTCGGGCGCGTCGCGCGGAACGGTCGAAGGTCGTGGCGGCCCGAGCGGAACATCGACCCATGGACCATGCGTCCACCGCGACAGTTCGGCGCCCCGAACCCCGTTAGTCCGATGTGCCGACACTCCAGACAGAAACCCTCGTCGCGCGATCCGGCGCGGACGCATCGCTGCCCACGTGCCGCTTCTGCGCCGCGCCGCTGCGCCGCACGTTCGTCGACCTCGGCATGTCGCCGCTGTGCGAGAGCTACGTGCCGGCCGAGCGCGTCAACGCGATGGAGCCCTTCTACCCGCTGCACGCCAAGGTCTGCGAGAGCTGCCTGCTCGTGCAGCTCGAGGAGTTCGTGACGGCCGAGGACATCTTCGGCGAGTACGCGTACTTCTCGTCGTACTCGGACTCCTGGGTCGCGCACGCGCGCGCGTACGTGGACATGGCGGTCGAGCGCTTCGGACTCGGCCCCGACAGCCTGGTCGTGGAGGTCGCGAGCAACGACGGCTACCTGCTGCGGCACGTCGTCGAGCGCGGCATCCCGGCGCTCGGCATCGAGCCGGCCGCCAACGTCGCCAAGGTTGCGCAGGAGACTCGGGATCGAGACGCTCGTCCGCTTCTTCGGGCGCGACACCGCCCGCGACCTCGTCGCCGAGGGGCGCCGTGCCGATCTGATCGTCGCCAACAACGTGATGGCGCACGTCCCGGACCTCAACGACTTCGTCGCCGGCTTCGAGATCCTGCTGGCCGACGAGGGCGTCGTCACGATCGAGGTCCCGCACCTGCTGCGGCTGGTCGAGGACAACCAGTTCGACACCATCTACCACGAGCACTTCTAGTACTTCTCCTGCCTGACCGCGCAGCGCGTGCTCGCCCATCACGGGCTCGAGCTGTTCGACGTCGAGGAGCTCAAGTCGCACGGCGGCTCGCTGCGGCTCTACGCGCAGCGCGCGAGCGACCGGGCGCCGACCGGTCGAGCCGCGCGTGAAGGACCTGCTCGAGCTCGAGCGGACCTCGGCTACGACACGCTCGAGGCGCACCTCGCCTTCACCGCCAGGTCGAGGAGACCAAGTGGCGCCTGCTCGAGTTCCTGATCGCCAAGCGGCGCGAGGGCAAGCGCATCGCCGGCTACGGCGCGCCCGGCAAGGGCAACACGCTGCTGAACTACTGCGGAATCCGCACGGACCTGCTCGCCTACACGGTCGACCGCAACCCGTACAAGCAGGGCCAGTTCCTGCCGGGCACCCACATCCCGATCCTGCACCCGGAGGTGCTCGAGCAGGATCGCCCGGACTACATCCTGATCCTGCCGTGGAACCTCAAGCAGGAGATCGTCGCCCAGCTCGAGTACGCGCGCGAGTGGGGCGCCAGGTTCATCGTGCCGATCCCCCGGGTGGAAGTGCTGTGAAGGTCGTCCTCTTCTGCGGCGGGCAGGGCATGCGCATGCGCGAGGCGTCCGAGCTCGTGCCCAAGCCGATGATCCCGATCGGCAACCGGCCGATCCTCTGGCACGTCATGAAGTACTACGCCCACTTCGGGTTCACCGACTTCGTGCTGTGCCTGGGCTACAAGGCCGAGGTCATCAAGCAGTTCTTCCTGACCTACAACGAGGCGCTGTCCAACGACTTCGTGCTCAGCGACGGCGGTGCGAAGGTGCACCTGCTCAAGACGGACATCCACAACTGGAACATCACGTTCGTCGACACCGGCCTGCACTCCTCGATCGGCGAGCGGCTGCGCGCCGTGCGCCACCTGCTGCGCGACGACGAGATGTTCCTGGCCAACTACGGCGACACGGTCACCGACGTCGATCTGCACACGATGATCGACGCCGTCAGGACGTCGGGGGCGCATGGGCAGCTTCGTCGCCGTCAGGCCGAACTACAGCTTCCACGTCGTCTCCGTCAACGATGACGGGCGCGTGCGCGAGATCAGCGACGTCACGAAGTCGGACATCTGGATCAACGGCGGCTACTTCGTCATGCGCTCGGAGGTCCTCGACGACCTCCGCCCGGGCGAGGAGCTCGTCGAGGAGCCGTTCCAGCGGCTGATCGCCGCGCAATCGACTGCTCGCCCACCGTCACGACGGCTTCTGGGCGCCGATGGACACGCTCAAGGAGAAGCAGTGGCTCGAGAGCCTGCACGAGAGCGGCCAGGCGCCGTGGGAGCTGTGGACGACCCGCCACGGGGTCGACGTGGAGCCTGTCTCAGCTAGCCTCCGCCTGATGCTGCCGGTGGGGTTGGGCCGCGCAGGGGGCTGCGCCCCTCAACGTGCTCGCGCTCGGGGCCCATTCCGACGACATCGAGATCGGCTGTGGCGGCACCATCTTCAAGCTGATCGCCGACGGCGCGATCGGAAGCATCTGCTGGGTCGTCCTCAGCGGCACGGACGCGCGGGTCGAGGAGGCCCGCGCGAGCGCCGAGGCGATGCTCGCCGGCGTGCCCGAGCACACGATCCTGCAGCCGGGGTTCCGCGACGGCTTCTTCCCGTACGACGGCGCGGACATCAAGGGGTTCTTCGAGGACGTCAAGCGCGACTTCGACCCCGACCTGATCCTCACGCACCAGCGCCACGATCTCCACCAGGACCACCGCCTCACCTGCGAGCTGACCTGGAACACGTTCCGCGACCACCTCATCCTCGAGTACGAGGTGCCGAAGTACGACGGCGACATGGGGCGCCCGAACCTGTACGTCCCGATCGACGACGAGATCCGACGGCGCAAGATCGAGCATCTGATGAAGCACTTCGACACCCAGGCGCCCAAGCGCTGGTTCAGGGAGGAGCTGTTCACCGGCCTGCTGCGGCTGCGCGGCATGGAGTGCAACTCGCCCACGGCCTACGCCGAGGCGTTCTACTGTCGCAAAGCTGTGCTCGCGTGACCACCGGGGAGACCGCCTACGCGCTCATGCAGCGGCTGTTCCCGCTCTGCCGCAGCCTGACCGGCGCCGGCGTTCGGGCGACGTTCGACATCCTGTCCGAGCACATCCCGATCACCCGCACCGAGGTGCCGACCGGTACGCAGGTGTTCGACTGGACCGTGCCCGACGAGTGGAACATCCGCGACGCGTACGTCGCGGCGGCGGACGGCACGCGCGTCATCGACTTCCGCGAGTCGTCGCTGCACGTCGTCTCCTACAGCGAGCCGGTGCGGGCGACGATCCCGCTCGAGCAGCTTCGCGAGCAGCTGTTCACGTTGCCCGAGCAGCCGGAGGAGATCCCCTACCGCACCTCCTACTACTCGCGCACCTGGGGCTTCTGCCTGCCGCACCGTCGCCTCGCCGAGCTCGAGCCGGGCGACTACGAGGTCGTGATCGACTCGACGCTCGGCCCCGGCCACCTCACCTATGGCGAGGTGGTGCTCGACGGCGCCGGCGACCAGGACGTGCTGATCTCGACGTATGTCTGTCACCCGTCGCTGGCCAACGACAATCTCTCGGGCATCGTCGGTCGCCGCGATGCTGGCGAAGGAGTTGTCCGAGCGGCAGCTGCGTCACACCTACCGGTTCGTGTTCGCCCCCGGCACGATCGGCCCGCTGACATGGCTGCACGAGAACCGGGACACGCTCGACCGGATCGCGCACGGGCTGACCGTCTCCTGCATCGGCGACACCGGCGGCCTGACGTACAAGCGCAGCCGCCGCGGCGACGCCGACGTCGACCGCGCCGTCGCGACGCGTTCTCCGCGACTCGGGCAGGCCGCACAGAGTCCTCGAATGGGATCCGTGGGGCGGCGACGAGCGCCAGTTCTGCTCGCCGGGGTTCAACCTGCCGGTCGGGACGCTGATGCGCACGCCACACGGCGAGTTCGACGGCTACCACACCTCGGCGGACGGTCTGGACAGGATCTCGCCGGCGGCGCTCGAGGAGGCCGTCGAGACCTGCCTTGCCGTGATCGACGTGCTCGAGACCAACCGCACGCTGGTCAGCCTCAGCCCCTACGGCGAGCCGCAGCTCGGCCGACGCGGGCTCTATCGCTCGGCCGGCGGCGCCGTGTCGTCGCCGGCCGACGAGAAGGCGCTGCTGTGGGTGCTCAACCTGAGCGACGGCACGTCGAGCCTGCTCGACATCGCCGACCGCTCCGGAATCGCCTACCCGCTCATCCGGCGTGCGGCGGAGCGGCTCGAGCAGGCTGATCTGCTCGCGCCGGCACATAGTCCGGCCAGGCCTGATCCCGTTCAGAGATGAGCCGCTCGTCGGCGGGCGGCCACTCGATGCCGAATGCCGGATCGTCCCAGCGGACGCCGCTCGCGGCCTCGGGCACGTACTCGTGGGTCATCTGATAGATGACCTCGCAGTCGTCGACGAGCGTCTGATAGCCCTGCGCGAACCCCTCGGGTACGAGGAGTGAGCGCCGGTTCTCGGCCGTCAGCTCGACGCCCTGCCAGTCGAGGTAGCTGGGTGAATCCGGGCGCAGGTCCACCATCACGACCCAGACCGCGCCGCGCGTGCAGCGCACGAGCTTGCTCTCGGCGTGGGGGGCCTCCTGGAAGTGGAGGCCCCGGAGCGTGTGGCGTTGTGGGCTGTGGATCGTGCTGCCCTGGACGAACCGCGTCGGCAGCCCGTGTTCTGCGAACTCGCGCTCACAGAACACGCGTGCCAGAAAACCGCGCTCGTCGCCGCGCGGCTCGACGTCGATGATCGCGGCGTCCAGCAGCCTGGTTCGCGTGAAGATCATCGGCGCTAGCCGACGGCGACCGGCGTCCAGCGCAGCTCGCCGTCGAGCCGGCCGGCGTCCTGCAGCTCGCGGACGCGCTTGATGCGCAGGCCGCGCGGGCCGGTGAAGTCCTCGAACGTCATGCCCCACTCGGCATAGGCGCGCGCGAGCTCCTCGGCGCCGCGCCTGACCGTCCACTGCGGCGCGGCGCCCGGCAGGACGCGGGCGAGCTTCGAGCAGTCGACGCGGTAGGAGCGAGTGTCGGGCTCGCCGCCGCCGGCGGCGAACGTCGCGGTGCCGCCGGTCACCTCAGCGACGATCTCCGCGACCTCACGGATCGTGTAGTTCTCGTCGGTCGAGCCGACGTTGAAGGCTTCGTCGTGGACGAGCTCACGCGGGGCATCGAGCACCGCCAGCGCGGCGCGCGAGATGTCCTCGATGTGCACGAGTGGGCGCCACGGGGTGCCGTCACTCTGGAGGACGATCTCGCCTGTCGTATGGGCCCAGCCGACGAGGTTGTTGACCACGACGTCGAGGCGCAGGCGCGGCGAGACGCCGTAGGCGGTCGCGTTGCGCAGGTACGTGGGGCTGAAGGTGTCGTCGGCGAGCGGGGAGATGGCCTGCTCGGCCAGCACCTTGGAATCGCCATAGGGCGTCTGCGGCGCGAAGCCGGCGGTCTCGTCAAGCGCGTCGGCGCCCGGGGCCTTGCCGTACAGGCTGCAAGAGGAGAAGAACACGAAACGCGAGACGCCGGCCTGCTTGGCCTTCGCGGCGAGCTCGGCGGAGGCGATCTGGTTGATGTCGTACGTGGTCTGCGGGTTGAGATCGCCGACCGGGTCGTTGCAGACCGCCGCGAGATGCAGCACGGCGTCGAAGCCCTCGAGGTCGGAGACCTCGACGTCGCGGACGTCCCTGCGCAGGGAGTCCACGTCGGCCGGCGCAGTCCCGAACACGCACGGGGCGAACAGATCCGAGTCGAGCCCCACCACGTCGTGGCCGGCCCGCAGAGCGAGCGGAACCAGGACCGTGCCGATGTAGCCGTGGTGACCGGTGACAAGAACGCGCAAGGGACCTCCTAAGGCCTACGAATCATTCGCATGGCCCAGGCGAGGGCCTACAGTTTCAACGGCTGGCGACGGCCGTTTCGTACGCTGCGTGCGGGAATGTTCATCGGTCCGCTCGATTCGCTATCTGGACGCCGCCTGCTCGTAACGGGCGCCACGGGGTTCATCGGCGCTCGGCTCTGCCGGCGGGCGGTCGAGGCGGGAGCGACCGTGCACGCCGTCTCGCGGGCGCTCCAACACTCGGACAACGGCCTGCACTGGGAACGCGCCGACCTCGCCGACGAGACGGCGGTGCGCCAGCTCGTGCGGCGCGTGCAGCCCGATGTCGTCCTCCACCTGGCCAGCGAGGTGAGCGGTAGCCGTGACGTCCAGCTGGTGCTGCCCATGCTGCGGGCGAACCTGCTGGCGGCGGTGAACCTCATGGTCGCCTGCACGAAGTCCGGCCACCCACGCCTCGTGCTCGCCGGCTCGATGGAGGAGCCGGAAATGGGTGATCCCGACGCCGTCGCCCAGTCCCCGTACGCGGTGGCGAAGTGGGGCCAGCTCGCCTATGCCCGCCACTTCTCGGCGCTCCACGAGCTGCCCGTGGTCCACCTGCGCGTGTTCATGGTGTACGGCCCCGGCCAGCTGGACCTGCGCAAGCTCGTCCCATACGCGACCGTGTCGCTTCTGCGCGGCGAGGCGCCACGGCTCACGAGCGGCACCCGTGAGGTCGACTGGGTGTACGTGGACGATGTCGTCGACGCGTTTCTGCGCGCCGCCGTCGCGCCGGGAGCCGAAGGCCGGTCGCTGGATGTCGGTTCGGGGCGGCTCGTCAGCGCACGCTCAGTGGTGGTGCGCCTGCGGGACCTGGTCGGCGGCGAAGTCGAGCCCGCGTTCGGCGCGGTCCCGGACCGGGCCCTCGAGCGCGTCCGGGCTGCTGATCCGAAGCCGGCCGAGGAGTTGATGGGATGGCGTCCGCGGACCGCGCTGGACGAAGGGCTCGCGCAAACTGTGGAGTTCTACCGCTCCAACATCGAGCGGCTGCCGCCGCTCTGAGGATCGTCGATCGAGCAAGTAATCGGCTTGGGGGATCGTTAGATTCGTGGCTGAAACAGCCGGTTGCTACGACCGCCGTGAACAGGAGACCAGTGGACACCGTTAATTCCGACCGCGAACGGCCTCTGCGCCCAGGAGACGTTGTCGAGGTCAAGTCTCCTGACGAGATCTTCGCCACGCTCGATGGCGACTCGATCGACGAGATGCCCTTCATGGCGGAGATGCTTCGTCACACGGGCAAGCGATACACGGTCGCGCGGCGCGTCGACAAGATCTGCGACACGGTGACCGACACCGGCAGCCGTCGGATGCGGTCGACCGTCTACCTCGATGACCTGCGCTGCGACGGCTCCGCCCACGGCGGGTGCCAGGCCGGCTGCAGGCTGTACTGGAAGGAAGACTGGCTCCGGCGCGTGGACGCCGCGGAGCCAGCCTCTTCGGCCGCGCCCCAGGAACCGTGCCCCGCGCTCGACGCGGTGCTCGAGGCGGGGACGCACGTCAGGCGCGACGGCGAGGAGTTGTGGCGCTGCCAGAACACGGAGTCGGTGAAGGCCAGCACGCAGCTTCGGGTCTTCAAGGATCCCGGTCAATACTGGCGCGAGTTCACCAACGGCAACTACGACCGGCTTCGGTTCAGCTGGCTCTTCGTGCGCTCGTTCTTCATGGAGGTCGCGCACCGGCTCGGGATGACCAGCCAGCTGCCGCTGCGCGGACCTGATGCGAAGGCGCCCGACACCGAGCCGCTCGACCTGCAGCCCGGCGAGTTCGTCCGGGTGCGCTCGCCCGAGGAGGTCAAGGCGACGCTCGACGAGAAGGGCTTCAACCGCGGGCTCTCGTTCGACCGTGAGATGCTCCAGTACTGCGGCCAGACGTTTCGGGTCAAGGCCCGGGTCACCACGCTGATCGCGGAGTCGACCGGCCGCATGGTCACGATCAAGCGGGACGCCATCATCCTCGAGGGCGGCGTGTGCTCGGGCGAGTGCAGCACGGGCCGCTGGTTCTGCCCGCGGGAGATCTACGCATACTGGCGTGAGGCGTGGCTCGAGCGCGTCGAGTCGCCCGTTCCCATGCCCGAGACGGTGACGAGCACGAACGGCACGGAGCTGCCGGTCGCGGCCGTCAACGCATCTGACCGGTAGTCCGCGCGCCGGCGCGCCGGCGCGGTCAGCGACGTCTCACGAGCCTGGGGCTCGTCAGAGCGCGCGGATGCGATGGCGGACGTCCGACGCGCGCCTCCGGCCTGTGCGCTCAACCTCGTAGAGCCAGAAGCGCCTGAGGGCACGGCGGCAACGACGTACCTGCTCGTCCGTGAGCCCGGCCGACAGTACGAGCTCGTAGAGGGCGCGGCAGAGCCCGCTGGGGGAGGTCTTCAGCAACTCGCCCTTGGCAGGGTCCAGGCGGCGTCTGAACGCCGCCTGGTCCACGCCGACCACGGTGCGCGCGGTACGGTGGGCCAGCATGTCGGGAATGTGGAGGATCGGCCCCATCAGCGCGAGCTCGGCACTCAGCAGCCAATCGGTGCGCTCATTGGGCCGGATCCTGCCCGACCGCAGGAGCTGCTCGCGACGGTAGATCCCGTACACGGGATCGTACTTGGCGTTGCCGGCGTGAAAGAACCACAGCATCCGCTCGAAGCGGCGACTCGGGTCGGATGAGCTGGGGAACTCGCCCGGGTAGTGCTCGAGGCGCGGTGCCGCTCCTGGCGCGTGGATCGTAAACCCCGACGTGACGCCGATGGCATCGGGGCGACGCTCAAGCGTTCGCAGGCCCGCTGACAGAGCCTGTGGCTCGAGCCAGTCATCGGCGCTGATCCAGCGAAAGAACGCGCCGCGCGACAGTTCGAACACGCGGTTCATGTTCTCATGAGAGCCGATGTTCACGGGATTGACGGAGACCGCCACCCGACGGTCTGCACGCGCATACTCCTGCAGCGTGTCGACCGTGTCGTCGTCGGAGGCGTTGTCGCAGATCACGAGCTCGATGTCCGCGAAGTCCTGGGACAGCACCGATTCGATGCATCGCCTGACGCGCTGCGGGTCGTTGCGGACCGCCAAGCCCACCGACAGGGCCGGGACCGGGATGCCGGCGCTCATCCGTGCTCCGGCTGCAGGACGGCTCCCCGCCGCCGGGCATCGGTCAGCTTCGTGAGGCGGCCCTTGCCGATCTCGAGCACCCGCCGGCCGATGTTCGGTGCGAGCCACCACAGCGCGGGCACGTATACCGCTACGCCGAGCGCGATCGTCATAACAGCGCGCTCCGCTCCATTGATGCCGACTGTCCCCAGTGCCCACCGCCCGACCAGGCACGCCACCACCATCACGGCCGATGCGGCAGCGATGCCGGCGAGCCGCGCAGCGACGGTCCGCGCCGAGAGACGCATCTGGGCCAGCACGATGACGAACATCGGGATCTCGACGGCGATCATCTGGACGATGACGTAGAAGACCGCCACCCCTTCGATTCCCCAGTGGACGCCGACCACGATCGCCACTGGAGTGAGACAGAGCGACGCCAGCTGCGTCCAGAACGTGACCTCAGGCCGGCCGACGGCGTCCATGTACACCGAGCCCCAGGACTGAAGGCCGCGGATCAGCACGTAGACGCTCAGGATCTGCACGATGCCGACCGAGATCGCCCAGCGCGACCCGAAGACGGCCGGGATCAGATCGGGACTGACCACCACCAGGCCGAGCAAGACCGGTAGCAGGATCGCCGCCAGGTAGGCGATGCTGTCGAGCCACAGCGCCGCCATCCGCTCGGGCTCGTCCTGGAGGCGGGAGAAGGCCGAGAAGAGCACCTCCGCGATGGGGATCGCGATCAGGCTCAGCGGGAGAATCACCATGCTCATTCCGAACGACCAGGCTCCGAGCTCAGTGACGCTGGTGAGCTTGCCGATCAGCACCGTGAGGAGGAGCAACTCCAGCAGGCGTGCCCAGCGACCGCCCGCAATCCTGATCGCGAATGAGCCGAGCTCGCGGAACTCCCGCTGCGAGAACTCGAAGGTCGGCCGCCAGCCGGCGCGGAACCAGAGCGCCGCCACTAGCGTGCCCATGAACGCGATCTGCTGCAGTGCCAGGGCCCATGCCCCGGCCCCCTCGACCGCGGCGATGATGGCGACGATTCCGCCGGTGAGCAGCGCCAGCCAGTTGCGCAACTCGATGCTGCGGAACCTCATCTTGCGCATGTACACGGCCTGACTCGTCGACCCGACGGAATAGAGCGCGAAGGTGATGCCCCCGGCGACGACCATCCCGGCGACCTCCGGCTCGCCCATGAACATCGCGATCGGCTCCGCCGCGGCGGCAGTCAGCAGGAAGAGTCCGACGCCACACCCGAGCGACCCCCAGAAGGCCGTCGAGCGAACCGTCTGCGACGCTTCTCTTGCCTGCACGAGCGCGGACCCGATGCCCATGTCGGCAACGGTCGGCGCGAAGGCCGCCAGCGCGACGGCGACCGCCGCCGCCCCGTAATCGCGCGGAGTCAAGAGGCGTGCGAGAACCGCGACGGTGAGCAGGCGGATGAGCTGTACCGCGACCTGGCCCGCGAGCTTCCACGTGATCCCTATGCCGACGAGCCGCTCCATGCCAGGGGCGGCGTTGGCCTCAGTTCGCTCCATATGACCTTCAAACGGATGTGCGGGTCTTGCTCTTCCGACCCGGGGGCCCCGACGAACAGAAGGAATCCCGCCGACGACCCGTTTCGTCTGGTGACGCCGTGCAGGTCGACTCGATCTCCCATCTTCCTGAAGCACCTGACGACGGGACAGCCCGCTCGGACGCGATCGCGATCGTGATGCTTCAAGTCTTCGCGATCACGTTGATGGTGTTTCCCTCGACCACCGTGTTCAAGCCTCTCGGCGCCTCCGGATATCCGGCGTCGCTGGTGGGGATGTGCGTTCTCGGACTCTTTGCCGCTTCAGTCCTGCTCGGCTTCCACGATCCGCGCGGCAAGGCACACCCCATTCGTGGCGTGCTGGCCGCGATCTGGGTCGCCGTGCTGGCCTCGTACATCTTCATGGATCGCGGTCAGCTGACCGGCGCCGAGCTCGCCGGCGCCGATCGCATCCTGATCGGCTTCGCTGTGATCACCGGCGTCGCTCTGGTGGCGGCCGAGCGGCTGCGTTCGCTCGACGACATCATGCGGGTGGTCCGAGTGCTGTGCTGGGCTGGGGCGTTCAGCGGGTTGGTCGCCGTACTCCAGTTCTGGATGAAGCTCGACCTCACCCAGTACCTGCGTCAGCTACCCGGCTTTGTCGTCAATCATGACGACCCCACCATCCAGGCCCGCGGGTCGCTGAACCGGGTCTCCGGCACCGCCATCACGCCGATCGAGCTGGGCGTCGTGATGGCCATGCTGACCCCCATCGCCATCTGCCTCGCGCTGTACGACGCAGACAAGCCACCGCTCAGGCGATGGGCGCCGCTGACGCTCATCGTCCTCGGCCTTGCGGCCTCGGTGTCGCGCTCGGCGATCTTGTCGATCGTCGTGTCCTTCGCAGTGTTGGTGGTTCTGCTGCCGCCCGTGCCGCGGCTGGCCGTGCTAGGTGCCGTACCACTTGCGCTCGGAGGGATATTCATGTCGGCGCACGGCTTGATCGGCACGCTCGCCTCGTTCTTCACCGGCGCGTCAAGCGATCCGTCGATCCGGTACCGCACCCACGACTATCCCGTGGCTGAACATGTGTGGCAGAGCGCCCCATGGTTGGGCCACGGGCCCGGCAGCTGGCTGCCGGCCGATCCGCTGAACATCTTCGACAACCAGTACTTGACCTCGGCGGTCGAGTACGGGCTGGCCGGCGTCGTGGCGCTCGTGGTCTTTCTGCTCATCCCGGGACTCGTTGCTCTCGCAGCGCGGCGGTGCACGTCCGACTCAGACCTCCGTGTGCTCTGCGCGGCATTGGCCGGCGCGGCACTGGTCGCACCTGTGGCCTCCCTGACGTTCGACTCCATGGCCTTCCCGATGTTCGCCAATGTCTACGCGTTGGTGATCGGCTTGATCGGCGCGTGTTCACGTCTCGCCCCTGCAGATCGAGACCCAGCTCGGTGGCCGGGACGGGCCCATGCTCTTACAGGCATGCGTATCGCAATCCCCCGATTCTCCGGGGTTCAACCACGGAGGGCTGAAACATGAGCCTGCTGCTCATCCTCAGGAAGATCTGGAGTTACAGGCTGGTCACGGTCCCGATCGTAGTCCTCGTAATCGTCGGGGCGTTCTATGTGATCGCCATCCAGGCGCCCACGTACGAGTCGTCGGGAACCTATATCCTCGTCAATCCGCCGGCACCCCCAACGGACGCCCAGATCGCGCGCGATCCGGCGCTCGCCGGCATTCACGGCGACAACCCTTACACGCGATACTCCGACCCTGCCGTGCTCGTGCAGGTTCTGGCGAGCCGGCTGAGCAGCGATCAGGTTCGCCTCAGCCTCGCCAGACAGGGCGTGGACCAGAACTACATCGCCCAGCCGAGCGCCGAGTTCGGGTTCAGTGCCCCGATCCTGCAGATCACAGGTACCGGTACGACGCCCACGGCGGCCGTGAAGACGACGAACCTGGTGGGCCAGGCTCTGGCCCACCAGCTGAACGTGATGCAGGAGGCCCAGGGAGTCGACAAGACATACTGGATCAAGACCGAAGCCGTCGTCCCCGCCACCGACGCGAAGCTGAAGGCGTCTGGCAAGCTGCGCTCTCTTGTCGCACTGCTCATTCTGGGGACGATTCTGCTGTTCATCGCGATTTCGATCCTCGACGCCGTGAGTGCTCTACGTGGGGACTGGAAACAGAGTCGCAGCGCAGAGCACGGCACTGACCCGGACGCGTCCTCCGCGCCCCCGCTGACGCCGCACCGTGACTCCGCCAGCGGGAAGTCGAGCAGCCACCCGCGGTCCAGCGCCGGCTGGGATCGGCCCTCGTCAGTTCCCGACCCGGATCTCCTCCTGCCATGGACCCGCGAAGCGCGGCGGTAGCGCCCGGGGCCGAGAGCGCCCCGCGAATCCACTGGCTCGACGGCATCCGCGGGGCCGCGGCGATGTTGGTGGTTCTCCACCACATCTGGCTGGCAGCGTGGCCGACGTTCCCGCACGACAGCGGGCCTTGGTGGCTCGGGTGGCTCCTCTACGGCCACATGGCGGTCGCCATCTTCATCGTGGTGTCCGGCTTCTCGCTCGCCCTCGCGCCGATGCGCGACGGAGGCCGGCTGTCCGGCGGGGTTCGGCGCTTCCTACGCCGGCGCGCCTGGCGGATCGTGCCCGCCTACTGGGCGGCGCTGGTCCTGTCGGTGCTCGTTACGGCGATCCTGTTGCGTCCCGACTACGGCCCGGGGGCGATCGCCAGGACTCTGGGTGTCCATGGTCTGCTCCTGCAGGACGTCGTTGGCAGCCAGACGCCGAACGGGGCACTGTGGTCCATCGCCATCGAGTGGCAGATCTACTTCGTGTTCCCCATCATCCTGCTGCTGGCGCGCCGTACCGACGTGGTCCGCGCCGTGGCAGTCACGGGCATCGTCGTGCTCTCGGCCCACACGATCGCCGGCCTTGGCGGCCCCCTGGACAAGATCAACGGGCTCACGCCGCAGTTCCTCGCCCTCTTCGCGCTGGGCGCGCTGGGCGTCTGGCTCGCACGCGGCGACCGGACCGAAAGGCTACGTCGTCCACTCGCAGCTGTCGCGCTCGTGACCTTGGGATCCTTCGTCGCACTGGCGCTTATCAAGGGTTCTGAGTGGGTGGTGGCCAGCTTCTTCTGGATGGATCTCCTGTTCGGCCTCGGTGTCGCCAGCGTGCTGGCACTCATCCACGCGGGCGGCGCGGCACCTCTGCGCCGCGTCTTCGGGTCGCGCGTTGGCTTGTGGATCGGGCTGTTCTCTTACAGCATCTATCTCGTCCATGACCCGATCATCGGGGTGCTCGACAAGTACCTGGTCGGGCCGATGCATGTCTCGCCGCTCGCGACGTTCGCCCTGATGGTGGCCGTCGGGGTGCCCTTGGTCCTGGCACTGAGCTATGGCTTCCATCTGGTGTTCGAGGCGCCATTCCTGCGGCATCGCAGCCTGAGCGCGTTCCGGACACTGCCGATCCTGCGTCTCGCGCCGAAGGTCCCACGGCCGGTTGCGACGGGAGAAGAGATCCCCGCGCCGACCGTTGTGTCCGCTGCTCAGCCAGCTACAGAACGTGCCAGCGGGTAATGTCCGGCTTCGCAGTCCTCACTCCGAGCTACGGGCCGGACTTCCGGCTCTGTGGGGACCTCAAACGCTCGGTCCTCGACGTGTTTCCGCGCCGAGGTTGAACCCCACCTCGTCGTTCCGCGCCGCGACCGCGCGCTGTTCGCCCCGCTTGGAGGCGTACGGACTCACACGTGTGGACGATCGACGAGCTCGTGCCCCGCGGCGATCCCAGGGGAGAATGCCCGGGTGAACTCCGCCGGCCGCATCCCGATCCGAGGACGGGTGATGCAGAAGTCGTCAAGCTGGCCGCAGCAGCGGAGCTCAGCGCCGATGTGCTGCTGCTGGCCGACTCCCACGTCCTTCGTGCGCCCCTTCCCGGGCGACACCTACCGCCAGGACGATCAGCTGGACGATCAGCTCCGCTCGTCCGCCGCTAGAGCGGGGCGGGAACGGGCGCGTGACGTTCAGCCGGCTCGGCCGATGGCTCAGCCGACACGCCCATGGCCGCCGCGTAGCTCGCCAGCAGCTCCACCTTGGAGCGGTCCCAGCTGAGGGCGCCGCCGACGCGCTCGCGGCCGATGCGCCCACGTCGGTCCCGCTCGGCGGGATCGTCGAGGAGCGCGGAGGTGGCGGCCGCGAACGCGTCCGTGTCGTTGCACGGGACGTAGCGGGCCGCGTCGCCGGCCGACACGCGCGCCTCGCGGAGCTCGAAGGACACGATCGGGAGACCGCATGCCATGTACTCGAGGACCTTGTTCATCGTCGAGACGTCGTTCAGCGGGTTGTAGGGATCCGGTGACAGCGCGACGTCGGCCGTCGAGAGGCACGCAAGCAGCTCGTCGTCCGGGATCCGCCCCGTGAACGTGACGTGATCATCCAGGCCGAGCCGGCTCGCGAGCGCGCGCATCTCGTCGAAGCAGTCGCCCGAGCCGACGAACACCGCGTGCCAGTCGTCAGGCCGGATGTCGCGCAGCGCGACGAGCGACTTGAGCGCGTAATCGACCCCGTCCTGCGGACCCATGACGCCCAGGTAGCACAGGAGGTGCTCCTTGCCCCGCTTGAGCGCGGAATCCGGGACGCCCCCGGTGAAACGGGTCAGATTGGGCGCACTGCGCACGACGAACACGCAATCGGGCGCCTTTCGGCCGCGCTCGATGGCGGTCTGCCGATAGGTGTCGTTGGTCGCGATCACGACATCCGCCACCCGGTAGGTCAGGCGCTCGAGCGCGACCACGCCGCGATACAGCAGGTCCTTCCCACGACCGAAGCGGGACTCGTAGAGCTCGGGTACCAGGTCGTGCTGGTCGAAGATCACTCGCGCCCCACGGCGCTTGAAGAGCAGCGCGACCAGGAACAGCAGGTCGGGCGGGTTGCAGATGTGAACGACGTCGAACCCGCCAAGCTGACGGGCCAGACGCCACGAGCGCCAGAGCGCCACCGGGTACTCGCGGACGTACCCGGTCCACCCTCCAGTCGCCGGGGTCAGCGGGTACCGGTGGAGGTCGACCCCGTCGATCCGCGCGAAGGGCTCGCGGTCCTGGGACGCTCCCTGGGGACAGACGACCGTGACCTCGTAGCCCGCTTCGCGAAGTGCCTGGCACTCCTGCCACACCCGCCGGTCGAACGGGACCGACAGGTTCTCGACGAAGATGAGCGCTCTACCAGGCGACACCGTGGTACTCGGCTTTCCGTTCGAGCTCAGCGGTGTCCGGAAGCCGGACGAGGTCGATGATCATCCGGCCGTCGGCGCCCTCGAGCGCGCGGCCGACCTCTGCGTGCCGGGACGCGACGATGCAGGTCTCGGCGTGCTCGACGACCTCGCCGGCGGTCTCCGCCAGCAGCTCCTTCAGGTGCGGCAGGTGCTCCTCGATGTACTCCCGGTTGGTTCCGGTAAGGCTCTCCAGGTGGATCGAGGGGTCGTAGATGCGCAGGGAGTACCCCTTGCCGATGAGGCGCTCGGCCAGCTCGACGAACGGGCTCTCGCGGAGCTCGTCGGTGTTGGGCTTGAAGGCGAGGCCGAAGAGACCAACGCGGCGACGCCCGTTCGCCGTCAGCAGGTCGTACGTCCGGCGGAAGTGGGCCTCGTTCGACCGCAGGACGCTCTCGAGGATCGGCACGTCGACGTGCGATCCCTTGGCACGATGCAGCAGCGCCCGCAGGTCCTTGGGCAGGCAGGACCCGCCGAAGCAGAACCCGGGCGTCAGATAGGCCTCGCTGATGTTGAGCTTGTGGTCGGCCTTGAAGATCTCCATCAGCTGGTGCGAGTCGATGCCGAACTCGACGCTGAGCGCGCCGACCTCGTTGGCGAAGCCCACCTTGAGCGCGTGGAACGCGTTGTCGACGTACTTCGCACCCTCGGCGACGCGAATCGGAACGCGGAAGATCCGGTCCGCGAAGTTCCCGTACATCTCGACCAGGGGATCGCCACTCGCGTCGTCCAGCTGGCCGATGACGGTCTTCTGAGGGGTATCGAAGTCGGCGACTCCGGTGCCCTCACGGAGGTACTCGGGGTTCATGGCGACGCCGAAGTCGCGACCTGCCCTGAGGCCCGAAGTGCGCTCGAGGGCCGGGATGACCGTCTCCTCGGTCGTGCCAGGGAGCACGGTGCTGCGAACCACGACCGTGTGCCGGCGCTCGCTGTCGCGCAGGGCCGGCCCGACGTCCTCGCAGACGCGCTTGAGCGCGGTGAGGTCGAGCGACCCCTGCGATCCAGACGGCGTACCAACGCAGATCAGCGAGACATCGGTCGCCCGAACCGCCGCCGCGACATCATCGGTGGCGCGCAGTCGACCGGCTGCCACCGCCTCGGCGATCGCCTCGGCGAGCCCGGGTTCGAGTACTGGCGCCTCACCGTTGTTGATGGCCGCGATCTTGCGCGGATTGACGTCGACTCCGGTGACTTCATGGCCAGCGCGCGCGAGGCAGCCAGCCGACACGGCGCCCACGTAGCCCAGCCCGATGATCGTGATCTTCATACAGCTCCTTGACGGCCCGATTGCTGAACAAACGGCCCATCGGGAGCGCTACTTCTGTGGCACCGCAGGGACCGTCGGCCGCTAACCGTGTTGGTGAGGCAGACCCACCCCGCCATAACGGCGTCACGGCGAGGCGGCCGCCCATCACGTTCGCTGCGCCTTAGGGGAGTGCGGTTGTTTGTCCGCTGTCGTAGATGTTGCCGGACTGCGTCTCGTCGGAGCAGTCGGTCGAGTCCCCGTAGAAGCCGACCTTCTGGCTGAACTTGCGGGTGAAGGTGTTGTTGATTACGCGGTAGTTGTTGCCCTTGGTGCCTTGTTCGCAGTAGAGCGTGAAAGCGCCGCCGGCGAGCAGGTTGTTCTCGATCAGGACGTTGGTGTCGCCGCCGCGGTTGCTGATGATCGCGGAGGTGCCGAACGAGCCGTCGGCGCCCATGCCGAAGATGGTGTTGTGGTTGATCGTGACGTTCAGGCTGCCGGAGGCGACCTGCCCGTTCACGATGTGGCCGGAGGCGAACTGGAAGCCGTCGGTGTGCGCGGCGGCACTGTTGTAGAGGTCGTGGATGTAGCTGTTCTCGACGGTGAAGCTCTGGTTGATGTCACCGCCGTTCTCGCAGCCGTGGATGTTCACGCGGCGGACGGTAATGAGCGCCTCACCGAGCGCTGTGCCGTTGGTGTTGGCGCAGTCGATCTCGGAGTCCTCGATCAGCAGCGGGGTGCCGGAGTAGTCGCCGTCGCCGCTGAGGACCGCATACGCGCTGCTGCTGCTGGGGCAGGAGATCTTGGAGTTGCGGATCACGACGCCCGGTGCGCTCACCCTGATGCAGCCCATCCGCTTACCGTCGATGACGGTGTTGGCGCTGGTGATCGTTGTGGGGCCCGTGTAGGCGCTCAGCGTGGTACCCGCGGGAACCCCGGTGCTCGAGGGTCCGGGGAAGCAGCCGCCCCAGGGGTCAGGTCCGTCGGTGTCGTTGCGTGTCTGCGTCGCACACGCCCCGCCCGTCGCGCTGGTGTTGATCGTCCAGGTGCGCGTGGCGGGCGTTGCGTCGGTGTTGCCGGCCAGGTCGGTGGCGCGCACGTCGACTGTGTGCGAGCCGTCGGCGAGGTTGCTGTAGGCCTTGGGTGAGAGGCAGGCGCTCCAGGCGCCTGAGTCCAGGCGACATTCAAATGTCGAGCCGGTCTCGGTCGAGCTCACGCTGAACGACGCGGCGTTGGAGGTCACGGTCCCGCTCGGGCCGCTGGTGATCGAGGTGTCCGGCGCGGTTGTGTCCGGCACGGTCGTGTTGATCGTCCACGTGCGCGTGGCGGGCGTGGCGTCGGTGTTGCCGGCCGGTCGGTGGCGCGCACGTCGAACGTGTGCGAGCCGTCGGCGAGGTTGCTGTAGGCCTTCGGTGAGAGGCAGGCGCTCCAGGCGCCTGAGTCCAGGCGACATTCGAATGTCGAGCCGGTCTCGGTCGAGCTCACGCTGAACGACGCGGCGTTGGAGGTCACGGTCCCGCTCGGGCCGCTGGTGATCGAGGTGTCCGGCGCGGTTGTGTCCGGCACGGTCGTGTCAGCCAGCAGAGGCGTCGGCGCAGTGGTGTCGGCCAGCAGAGGCGTCGTCGACGATGGGCGGCTGGTGGGGTCCAGGGGGTTGCTCCCCGCCTGCACCTCCTCCCAGTCACCGATGCCGTCGCCGTCGGTGTCGCCGCTCAGCGGGTTCGTGTGCGTGGTCAGCACTTCCACGCCGTCTCCCAGCCCGTCGCTGTCGGTGTCACGCATGATCGGGCTCGTGAACGACGTGCGGACCTCGTAGCCGTCTGAGAGACCGTCGCCATCGGTGTCGCGGCGGCGTGGGTCTGTCTTCGGGGTCTTGACCGTGAACGTTCCGGCGCTCAGCGCGACCTTGGCCGACATCAGGTAGCCGACCGGAAACAACTCCTGGCGGTCGGTGAGGCCGTCGCCGTCGGTATCGCTCTTCAGCGGGTTCGTCTTCGAGCGCCGGATCTCATAGCCGTCGCGCAGGCCGTCGCTGTCCGTGTCATCCCGGTGGGGGTTCGTATGGGAGACGGTGCGCTCATAGTGGTTGGACAGGCCGTCGCCGTCGCTGTCGTGGCCGGCGGCCTGGGCGATCGCGGGCAGCGCGACGAGCGCGAGCAGCGCCACGGGGACGATCAGCGTGCCGACGCGCCCGGGAACACGACGACGCGTGGCGGGGCGCGGGAACGCGCCAGACGACCTGGTGGGGGAGTGCATGGAGGGCGTTTCGGCCGAACACGAGCAAGCAGCCCCGTTTCTGGCCGGGTGTACGACTGGCGGCAACCCGGGGGAATCTGCCCGGGGAGCTTGCAGCGGGCATACACCGGGTGACGCTCAACGCCGCTGCGGTGACGGTTATATTTGACAGCCGGTCCTCCGGAAATCGGTGGCATTCTCGCCGTGACCGGCGTCAGTTGTTCGGCGCAAGGCCGGTAGCATGCCGCGCCGGGCGGTCGTGCAGCGACGGCGCCCGGCGGCTCGCCGCCGGTCGAACGGCGGAGTGCCGACGCACCCCCTCGCCGCCCCCCGACGATGGGCCGGTGCTGGCCTGAGAGATCCCGGGCGCGCCGGCTGACGATCGCCCGGCGTCCAGCGACCCGCGCGTCACCCGGCCGCCGGCACTCGAGTCCGATTCCCGCAGCGGACGGATGTTCGAGCGCCGCGAGGGGGCTGGTCGTGGTCGGCAGTCCGCTGAACTACGCGGCGCCGCGCCGCAGAAATCACGAACGCCCGGAGTCCGGATCAGGATCCCGAGCTCGGTCAGGAGGGGTCCGATCGAGGGCGCACTCGATGTCGAGGGGCACCATCTCCTCGTACGTGCGCTCGCTGACCCGCGAGAGACAGGTCAGGCCGGGCTTGACCGCGAAGGAGACGACGGTCGCGAACCGACGACGCAGGACGTCGGACAGCTGCGAGAGCTCGTCCAGGCTCCAGCGACGCAGCAGTCGTCCCACGTCGGGTGATCGGGTCATCGACCGGGAGCGTGCCGAGCGACGGTCCGTCCCCCTCTCGCGCGACGGGGCGGTTTCCTCCGATCAGGGCCCGCTAGGGAAGTGAGAGCGCTTGTCCGCTGTCGTAGATGTTGCCGGACTGCGTCTCGTCGGAGCAGTCGGTCGAGTCCCCGTAGAAGCCGACCTTCTGGCTGAACTTGCGGGTGAAGGTGTTGTTGATTACGCGGTAGTTGTTGCCCTTGGTGCCTTGTTCGCAGTAGAGCGTGAAAGCGCCGCCGGCGAGCAGGTTGTTCTCGATCAGGACGTTGGTGTCGCCGCCGCGGTTGCTGATGATCGCGGAGGTGCCGAACGAGCCGTCGGCGCCCATGCCGAAGATGGTGTTGTGGTTGATCGTGACGTTCAGGCTGCCGGAGGCGACCTGCCCGTTCACGATGTGGCCGGAGGCGAACTGGAAGCCGTCGGTGTGCGCGGCGGCACTGTTGTAGAGGTCGTGGATGTAGCTGTTCTCGACGGTGAAGCTCTGGTTGATGTCACCGCCGTTCTCGCAGCCGTGGATGTTCACGCGGCGGACGGTGATGAGCGCCTCACCGAGCGCTGTGCCGTTGGTGTTGGCGCAGTCGATCTCGGAGTCCTCGATCAGCAGCGGGGTGCCGGAGTAGTCGCCGTCGCCGCTGAGGACCGCATACGCGCTGCTGCTGCTGGGGCAGGAGATCTTGGAGTTGCGGATCACGACGCCCGGTGCGCTCACCCTGATGCAGCCCATCCGCTTACCGTCGATGACGGTGTTGGCGCTGGTGATCGTTGTGGGGCCCGTGTAGGCGCTCAGCGTGGTACCCGCGGGAACCCCGGTGCTCGAGGGTCCGGGGAAGCAGCCGCCCCAGGGGTCAGGTCCGTCGGTGTCGTTGCGTGTCTGCGTCGCACACGCCCCGCCCGTCGCGCTGGTGTTGATCGTCCAGGTGCGCGTGGCCCTGCTCGCGGTCACGGCGATCGAAGCGAGCGCGACCAGGGGTAGCACGAGCCATTTCGACATCCGTGTGGCCTCCTCGTCTTGTGCCGCGTCGCTCGGATCTGTCGGCTCATCCGCGGTGCCGTCATCCAGCAGCATGGATTCGTGGCCTGGTTTCGTCTCGCTCGCCGACCGGCGGCTGCAGGTGCTGACCTCGGCGAACCGGAGAACGGCATGACGATCACCGTCACGAATGATCAACGGCCGCGGGGTCACCGCGCTTGCGAGCTCCATCCATGTGATCCGCCCAGGGCGCAAGAATCAGCGGCTGAACCGCGTTGATCGGCCGGATGGACGACCTCGCGATCATCGTCGTCTCACACAACAGCGCGCGATGGATCAAGCCGTGTCTGCGAAGCGTCTTCGCGCACATGGGACCGCTGCTCGCAGACGTCGTCGTGGTCGACGCCGAGTCGCGTGATGGCACCGCGGACATCGTCAGCGGCTTCCCCGGTGTGCGGCTGATCCGCTGCCGCAACGGTGGCTTCGCGTACGCGAACAACCGCGGCCTCATGACGTGCAACGCGCGCTACGTGCTCTTCCTGAATCCGGACACCGAGATTCTGGAAGGCCGCCTGAGCGACCTTGTCGCCCGCATGGATGCGCCGACCAGCGGTGGGATTGGCCGGGGTCCGCCAGCTGAACGGTGAAGGTCGCCTGGATCTGACGATCCGCCGCTTCCCGAACGCGCTTCGGGGGCTCGGCGACGCTGTCTCCGCCGAGCGCCTGCCCCGACGCCCGCATTGGCTCGGCGAGCGCGAGCTCGACCCCGGCGCCTATGACCGCGAGTTCGACTGCGATTGGACGGCCGGCTCGTTCATGCTCGCCCGGCGGGAGGCGATCGAGAGCGCAGGGTTCATGGACGAGCGGTTCTTCATGTACTCGGAGGAGACCGATTTCTGCCGGCGCATCAGGAGCGCGGGTTGGGACGTGCGACACCTGCCCTGGATGACGATCCTCCACTACGGCGCGCAGGTCAGCGCCGATCCCAAGATCGAGAGCCTGAGCGCTTTCAACCGCATCGCCTACGCACGCAAGCATCTGTCCCCGGTCCACCGCCGGTTGTACTTCGGGACGGTCCTCCTGAACCACTGCCTTCGGGTCCTGTTCGCGGGACACGGCGAGGTCGGCGCGAGGCGGCGCAGGGCCAGCTGGGCCGCGATCAAGACCCTTCTCGGCCACTTGCCCGTCCCATACGGTCCGCCGAGCCGGCTGTCGGTGCAGGTCGGGGACCGGCCGCAGTCGCCGGGCGAGATCTCGCCGATGGACAAGGCTACGAATGCGGCGAACGGGACGTTGGCGTCGGCCGAGCGAGCCTCGGTTTCTTAGGCGGCGCTGAGGACATTGCCCCACCCGCCACGCATCCTCGCGCGTGGCCCCTGGCCGGCCGCCCAGGTCTCAGCGCGCTGGAGTGACCGCGCCTACGAGCCGCTGCCGGAAGAGAGCGAGGCGGCTGACGCAGCGCTCGCTGCGCTGCGCGAGCGTGGCTCGCCCGCCCACGACGGAAGGGCCGCCCGGCTCGACGGCTACGAGGCCGACGACGGCGAGCTGCGGCTGGAGCTGCAGCGGATGCGCTGGGCCCTGCGGCTGGTGGACGGGTCCGTCGCCCTGTCCGTGCTGTGCGTGGTGCGCGACGCCGAAGGACGCTGGCTGGCCGGCCGGCGCGCCCCGTGGGTGGCCGCATGGGCAGGCATGTGGGCGCTCGGCGCCGCCGGAGCCGTGGACGCCGGCGAGAACCCGGCGCGCGCGCTGGGCCGCGAGCTGGAGGAGGAGTGGGGCGTGGTCCCCGAGCGCCTGGCCGTGGAGGCGCTGATCGCAACCCCGAACGACATGGCGGTGCTGGTGGGACAGGCCTGGCTCGCGCCGGGCGCGCAGGTGCACCCTGACGGCGAGCACGACGCCCACCAGTGGTGGCCGGCCGATCCCGTGCAGTGGCCCGAGCAGGTTCACCCCGAGCTGCGGCTGGTGGGCGATCTCCTGGCGTGAACCCGCGCTCAATCAGCGCCATCGCTCAGGCGCGTGCGGTCGGGGGGAAGTAGTCGTCGCGTCGAAGGACGCTGGCGAGCGCACGCAGCTGGATGATCGCCTTCCACGCCACGTACCAGGGTGCGACGAGCAGCGCGAGCCAGGTACGGCGCCCGGCACGCGCCTGGATCAGGCCGGTGACGATGACGAGCGCCAGCGTCAGCAGTGCTGCTCCGAACACCGCCGCGAGGACCCACGCCTGCGCGACAGCGGCGAGCGTGAGCGCCGTCAACAGCTGAGAGCGTGGCGAGCGCGAACGGCGGGGTGGCGAGGAACCAGGCGGCCTCGAAGGCTGCGACGTCGCGGTGATCGATGGCTCGCCTGAGCAGGCGCGGAACGTAGGCGCGGGCGGCGTTCATGCGGCCGGCTTCGTAGCGGACCTTCTGGCTGCCGAAGGTGCTCCAGCGGTTCTCGCCTTCGGAGTGCAGGCGGGCGGTCTCGACGTGGCGGCAGCGCGTCCCGCCGAGGATCAGGTCCAACGTGAAGGCGAGGTCCTCCGAGGCGGGCGCGCGGAACTCGTGGGCCAGCGCGAGCGAGCGGCGGATCGCCATGCCGGTGCCGCGCAGACGCACGGACAGGCCGAGTCGGTCGCGGCCCCGCGGGATCGTGATGCCCTGCAGCGCGAACGCGGCCAGCGAGGCTTCGGCCGCGAGGCTGTGGCCGCGGCGGCTTTCGCTGCGCGCCTGCACTGCGTCGGCGCCCGCGGCCAGTGCCTGCTGGCAGGCGTCGAAGAACCCCGGCGCGATCACCGAGTCGGCGTCGAGCATCACCACCGCGTCCCACTCCAGCGACCGCGCGTGCTCCAGCCCGGCCTGACGCGCGGCGGCGCGACCGGGTTTCTCCTCAGGGCCTCGCTCGAGCACCAGGGCGCCGAACTGCCGGGCGATCTCCGCCGTCGCGTCGGCGCAGCGATCGGCCACGACCAGGAACGCGTCTCCCGCGCGAGCATCGGCGCGGATCGCCTCGAGGCACCGGCCGATCACGAGGGCCTCGTTATGGGCGGGGATCAGGACGAGGAAGCGCAGCCGCTCCCCGGCCTGCCCGTTGCGCTGGCGATACCACAGCGAAGCCGCCGCCAGGACACCAAGATGCGCGGCGGCGGCAAGGCCCGGTAGGCCCAGCACGACCGCCGCCACAACGATCACTGTCGTCAAGGGACCGGGACTTCGGCTTGGAGGGCGAGATGGAGCCTCGAATGTTGCATCGTGACCGACCAACGGGGTCCAGGCCCGCGCACTTCCGCGTCGATCGAAGGGCGCATCATGAGCGGCACCGGCGCGGCGAAAGAGCGTGGGCCGCGGCCGCGTTGTTTGGCCGATGGAACTGAGCGACCTCGCAGTCGTCATCGTCGCGTTCAACAGCGCGCCATACATCGCGGCGTGCCTGGAGAGCGTCCTGGCACACCTGGGTTCACTTCGTGCCGATCTGGTGGTGGTCGATGTCGGGCCGCCCGACGGCACGGCGGCGATCGTCTCGGGCTTTCCCGGGGTGCGGCTGATCCGCGGCCGCAACGGCGGCTTCGCCTACGCCAACAACCGCGGCCTGATGACCTGCGATGCGCGCTACGTGCTCTTCCTGAACCCGGACACCGAAATCCTCCAGGGCAGCCTCAGCGATCTCGTTGCGCGGATGGACGAGCGGCCCGACGTCGGACTCGTCGGAGCCCGGCAGATCGACGGCGAAGGCCGCCTGGACCTGACGATCCGTCGCTTTCCCAACGCGCTGCGGGTGCTGGGCGACGCGCTCTCGGGCGAGCGCGTGCCCGGCCGGCCGCGCTGGCTGGGCGAGCGCGAGCTCGATCGTGACGTATACGACCGCGAAGTGGAATGCGACTGGACGAGCGGGTCGTTCATGCTGGCCCGTCGCGAGGCGATCGAGAGCGCCGGCTTCATGGACGAGCGCTTCTTCATGTACTCCGAGGAAACCGACTTCTGCCGTCGCATCAGAAGCGCCGGATGGAGCGTACGCCACTTCCCCTGGATGACGATCCTCCACTACGGCGCCAAGGCGGGCGTCGACCCGCGCATCGAGAGCATGAGCGCTCACAGTCGCTTGGTGTATGCCCGCAAGCACTTCTCGCCGGCGCATCGCGCGTTGTACTTCGCGATCCTGCTCCTACGGCATGGGCTTCGAGGGCTGCTCGCGGGTCGCGGCGAAGATGCGAAGAGCCGCCGGACGGCCAACCGGGCGGCGGTCAGGACGCTTCTGCGCCTATCGCCCCCGCCACACTCGCCGTGGAGCTCGTTCTCGGTCTGCCCCAGGCAGCTGTCGACAGCGCCGACTCCGGTTCGTACGACGTGATCGAAAATCCGGCCCAACTTGTTCAGGGGGCGATCCTGGGCTCCATGATCGTGCTGAACTTCCACTGCATCGGCAGGCCGAAGCGCGAGTTCGCCAACGGCGAGGGCGACGTTTGCGTGGATCCCCAGCAGTTCGCTGAGATCCTCGATGTCGTGCGCGGTCGCAGCGACGTGCGGCTGACCTTCGATGACGGCAACCGCTCCGACGTCAGCGAGGCATTGCCCGAGTTGGTGCGCCGCGGTCTGCGAGCGGAGTTCTTCATCTGCGCGGGGCGTCTCGGCACCCCGGAGTTTCTCGACGAGGACGACGTGCGCGAGCTGCGCCAGGCGGGAATGTCGGTGGGCTCGCACGGGATGGATCACGTGCGATGGCGCAGGTTGGACCCGGCCGGGATCGATCGCGAGATCGTCAAGGCCAAGCAGATCCTCGAGGACGTGTTGCAGGCGCCGGTGGATGCCGCGGCGTTTCCGTTCGGGTCCTATGACCGGCGGACGTTGCGGGCGCTGCGAGGGACGGGGTTCGAGCGTGTGTATACAAGCGACGGCGGTCGAGCCGGATCCACCGATTGGCTGATCGCGCGCAACACGGTGCGCCGGTCGGACTCGGCCGAGGCGATCGAGCGGGTGCTCGACAACTCGCGAGAGACCGCGTCACTGCTGCGCAAGGGCAAGGGATGGGTCAAGCAGTGGCGCTGATCCACGCGGAACCGTATGCCGCCGGCGGGCACGTCGGCTCGATGGCGGCGGCTGGTCTACCGCGCGTGCTCCAAGTTCAGGCCCCTCAACGCCGCGCAGCACGGAGGCGCGCTCGCCGCACCGTTCGGTGACCGCGGTAGATTCGCTGCGCGGCAAGCCGAGTCGCTACACGGCCGCGCTCCCGGAGCGCCGAGGGCGCGGCAGCGTCGGACACGGGTACCGAGTCGGTCCGGCGAACGGGGACGTGCTGTGCGACGGCGTTGGCGACCTGACTCGCCGTGAGGCCACTGCTGCTCTGCACGACCGCGAACAAGCCTGGGTCGTCCTCGGAGAACAGCCGCCGGACGTCGGCACCCGAGGCGCCGGCGCCGCCCCAGATGCTGCGGGCGGGATCGGTGTGCAAGCGGGCGGGCGACGCCGGCTCGATCGGACCACAGGTGTTCTCGATCGACGAGCGACGCCCACTCGGCAGCCAGGAGGTACAGCGTGTACTCGGTCCACTCGCAGTAGCTCGTCAGCAGCATGTCCATCCAGGGGCGTCCACTGACGGCCTCGAGCCGCTCCTGGAGCTCCCGGAGGATGGCGGCGGACAGGACCGCGGGCGTGACGTTGATCCCAGGCCGCTCCAGCTCGGGCTCGACATCGAGTAGATCGGCCGAGTCGCGCCACCATCGCGGATGCACCGACCGCGGCTCCGGCTCAAGCAGCGCGCGGCCGCCGGGGAGGATAAGGTCCCGCGTGATCGGCTTGAGGGCGAGCACGTCGGGGTCGAGCGTGAGCACGAACGCGGCGCCCGTCATCGCAGGAGCGTTCAACTTGATGATCTGCTGACGCTGCCACGGCCGGATCTGCCATGGGCGGGTGAACCGCCGGAAGGCCGGGAAGTGCTCGTCCTCGACGACCAGGCGGATCGGCAGCTCGGGCCAGTGGTCCAGGTAGGGGCCGATCCGATCGATCTCGTCGGCGCGCGCTACGACGACCAGCTCGTCGAGCAACGTCGGCGCGAAGTGCAGCAGCGAACTCAACAGGAGGTCAAGCCGCGCCAGGTTCTCGCCGTAGTGGCGCCCGCTCACCCTCACGGGGAGCAGGCCGCTCAGCGCCGTGGCCGGCACGATCCGGTCGCTCGCTCTATGACCGCCAGATCCTCGGCGAGTGCCGGCCGGAGCTGGCTGGCTGGTTCAAGACCGTGCGAGGCGGTAGGAGATCGGCGGCCTTCAAGGGACATCAGAGGACGAACGGCTGGCCGGCGGCAGATCTTGTGGCCGCCAGAGCCCCGAACCGACAGAGGGATCCACCTGTGAGGCTCGCGAGCCTGCAACTGCGCCTTAGGGGAGTGCGGTTGTTTGTCCGCTGTCGTAGATGTTGCCGGACTGCGTCTCGTCGGAGCAGTCGGTCGAGTCCCCGTAGAAGCCGACCTTCTGGCTGAACTTGCGGGTGAAGGTGTTGTTGATTACGCGGTAGTTGTTGCCCTTGGTGCCTTGTTCGCAGTAGAGCGTGAAAGCGCCGCCGGCGAGCAGGTTGTTCTCGATCAGGACGTTGGTGTCGCCGCCGCGGTTGCTGATGATCGCGGAGGTGCCGAACGAGCCGTCGGCGCCCATGCCGAAGATGGTGTTGTGGTTGATCGTGACGTTCAGGCTGCCGGAGGCGACCTGCCCGTTCACGATGTGGCCGGAGGCGAACTGGAAGCCGTCGGTGTGCGCGGCGGCACTGTTGTAGAGGTCGTGGATGTAGCTGTTCTCGACGGTGAAGCTCTGGTTGATGTCGCCGCCGTTCTCGCAGCCGTGGATGTTCACGCGGCGGACGGTGATGAGCGCTTCGCCGAGCGCTGTGCCGTTGGTGTTGGCGCAGTCGATCTCGGAGTCCTCGATCAGCAGCGGGGTGCCGGAGTAGTCGCCGTCGCCGCTGAGGACCGCATACGCGCTGCTGCTGCTGGGGCAGGAGATCTTGGAGTTGCGGATCACGACGCCCGGTGCGCTCACCCTGATGCAGCCCATCCGCTTACCGTCGATGACGGTGTTGGCGCTGGTGATCGTTGTGGGGCCCGTGTAGGCGCTCAGCGTGGTACCCGCGGGAACCCCGGTGCTCGAGGGGCCGGGGAAGCAGCCGCCCCAGGGGTCAGGTCCGTCAGAGTCGTTGGGCGTCTGCGTCGCACAACGCCCTGCTGCTGCCGCCGTCCCGCCGCCCGGCGTGGTCGAAGGCGACGTCGAGGACGGCGTCTTAGGCGACGTCGAGGACGGCGCCTTAGGCACTGTCGCGGGCCGGCTGCTGGCCTTGCGCGGATTCGTTCCCGCCTTCACCTCGGCGCCGTCGCTGACGCCGTCCCCGTCGGTGTCGGCTCGGCGCGGATTGGTGTGGTAGCGACGCACCTCGGCGCCGTCCTTCAGCCCGTCGCGGTCGGTGTCCGTAGCGCGCGGATTCGTCTTGAGGCGGTACTCACGGAGGTTTGTCAGCCCATCATGATCGGGGTCGGCCCGCTTCGACGCCACGTGGTGCTGTCGCGCCCACGTGCGGTAGGCCAGCGCGCTGCTGTGACCATGCGGAGCAGCGGTCGCCATCGCGACGGGTGTCGCCGCGATGGCGAGTACGGGAAGGATCAGCAGGTGTCGTCTCGACATGATGTGCGGGCTCCGGTGACTTGGGCCGGGCAGCAGGACGGACCCTGTGCACGCCGACGGTTGGCGTGCCTCGAAACAGCGCGTTCGACCGGCTTCAATGCCGTCGAGCGCCGCTGAGCGCGTCCTGATCCCATGTGGCCGTGGGGGGAGGGGGGTACCCCATGGGTGGGTAGAAAGATACCCAATGGACGGACGACTCGCGCCAGCCGCCATGCAGGGCTCTCCGGCCAGGGTACTCAGGCGCCGTGCGCGAGCCCTCCGATCCTGACCTCTGCGGGCCGCGGAAGACCGGACGACGATCGCGTCAATCGCAGTGGGACGCAGGCGGCGCGGCGGCGCGCCGCACACCCGTTCCTAGACGTGCATCAACGGCGGTGTGGACGCGCGAACGCCGGCGCCGGTCTCACCGGACACCGGCCCGCCTTGCACGCACGTAGCCGCGCTCGGCCCAGCCGGCGACCCGCCCGCGCATGCCGGGCGGGGACAACTCGAACGGACCCGCGGCCGTCACGTCGGAGCCGTTCGTGCGCAGCTTGAACGACGTCACCCCGGGGTTGGCGACGGGATCGATCCCACCGAGGTCGTACCACGGAAGCCCGCGCGCGCGCACGAGTTCGATCGTGCGCCAGTGCATCAGGTAGCCGGCTCTGCACGCGAGGCCTCCCTCGGTGCTGGCACCGACGAGGTAGACGGCCGTGTCGCCGTGCACCGCCGTGATGTTTCCGGCCACCGGCGTCCCGTCCTTCAGGACCAGGCCGGCGACCAACCGATCGCGATCCTCGAGCTCGCGTTGGACGTCCGCGTAGAACCTGGCATCGAGATCGAGCTCGAACCCCTTGCGAGCACGCAATGCGTCTGACATGCGGGCGATGTGTTCGAAGCGATCGGGTTCGGTGCCGAAGGTCACTTCGAGGCCCTGCCGCTCCGAGCTGTTGAGATGCCGCCGCCAATGGCGGTGGAAGGAGGAGCGGATCTGCTCGAGCGGCCGATCGACGTCGAGCAGGACCGTGCGGTAGGCGGCGCCGTGTTCAGGCGGCCGAAAGCCGGCGTGTCGAAGCCGCTGCGCGACGGATTGATTGTGCTCGGCGGTCCCGACGGGCGCCATGACGCGAAGCGTGAGACCACGCTCGGTGAACGAATTCGCGCACCAGCGCCTCGATGGCGAGATCGAAACGCGTGAGGTCATCCTCGGAGCCGTCGAGTCCCCGCACGAGCGGACCACCGCTGATGTAGGCCAATCCTCCGCCGATCAGCGGGAGCCGCTTGATCCGCAGATCGGCGAGCCCGATGGTGTCGCCCCCGCATCGGATGGCCACGTGCTCGGTCGTCGCCCCGCGCTTGCTCGCGAGCTGGACGCCGTAGGCCCAGCTCTGGCGGTAGCTGTAGTCGCGAAACTGCCGGACAGAGGCTTCCCACTGTGTCCGGTCGAGATGGACCACCTGCGGGTTCGCGTGGCGGACTGAGCCACTCCCAGACTGCCCCGAGAGCCGGGGCTCCGAAGACCGTCGCGTGCGCGCATGCCCAGGAGCGTGTTCTGTGCGGTCCACGTCCGACCAACGCGCCGCCACCGTTCAACCTTGCACGCGCGCGTCGTCGCAAGGTCAGAGGCGCGGCGGGTGGTCACGCAACGTGTCAGCCCGCGCTGATGGACTCGCCCGACGTCCTCACGGCCCCGATCCGCCCGTCTTGCGCCCCTGCGCCCACCGCGCCCGCGCCTCATCAATCGCCGTCATCGCGTCGGCGCGCGGGAACCACCCGTCGACCATCACGTGCTTGCCCTCGGGCTGCTTGTAGATCGAGAAGAAGTGCGAGATCTCGTCGCGCAGCGGCTGGGGCAGGTCGTCGAGGGACTCCATGTGGTTCCAGTTGGGGTCCTCGAGCGGGACGCAGCAGACCTTGTCGTCGACGCCCTTGTCGTCGCGCATGCGGAAGAGCGCGATCACCTTGACCGGTATGACGCAGCCGGGGAAGGTCGGCTCGCTGACGCAGACCATCGCGTCGAGCGGGTCGCCGTCCTCGCCCATCGTGTCCGGGATGAAGCCGTAGTCGGTCGGGTAGACGACGGACGAGAAGAGGAAGCGGTCGAGCTTGATCGCCTGCAGCTCCTCGTCCCACTCGTACTTGTTGCGCGAACCCTTCGGGATCTCGACGAGACAGATGGTCGTCATGCGCGGCGGATTGCACGGTGGGTCATTGGGCGATACTACGGCGCGTGACCACCGACATAGACCGCCGCTGCATCGACACCATCCGCGCGCTTGCGATGGACACCGTCCAGAAGGCGAACTCCGGGCATCCCGGGCTTCCGATGGGCATGGCGCCCGCGGCGTACCTGCTCTATCAGCGGATCATGCGCCACAACCCGAAGGACCCGCTGTGGCCCGACCGCGACCGCTTCGTGCTCAGCGCCGGCCACGGCTCGGCGCTGCTGTACGTGATGCTCCACCTCAGCGGCTACGGCGTCTCGATGGACGACCTGCAGGCCTTCCGTCAGTGGGGCTCGATCACCCCGGGCCATCCCGAGCGCGACACCGTGCACGTCACCCCCGGCGTCGAGGTCACGACAGGCCCGCTCGGCCAGGGCTTCGCCAACGGCGTCGGCATGGCGATGGCCGAGCGCTTCCTGCGCGAGCGCTTCGGCGCCGTCGCGCAGGACCACCGCATCTTCGCGATCGTCTCCGACGGCGACCTGATGGAGGGCATCGCCTCCGAGGCCGCCTCGCTGGCGGGCCACCTGCGGCTCGGGCGCCTGGTCTACCTCTACGACGACAACGACATCTCGCTCGACGGCCCGACGGCGCTGAGCTTCAAGGAGGACGTCAGCAAGCGGTTCGATGCCTACGGCTGGCACGTCGAGGAGGTCGCCGACGTCAACGACCTGGAGGCGCTCGAGCTGGCGATCGACCGCGCGATGCGCGACGAGGAGCGCCCGTCGCTCGTGCGGATCAAGTCGATCATCGGCTACCCGGCCCCGAACAAGCAGGGCACCAGCGGCGCACACGGCTCGCCGCTGGGCGAGGACGAGGTCCGCGCGACGAAGGAGATCATGGGCCTCGACCCGGACCTGCACTTCGACGTGCCGGAGGACGTCGCCGCCCACATGGACCAGACCGCCCGCGGCGCCGCGCTGCAGGCCGAGTGGAACGCCGCGATGGCCGCGTGGCGCGCCGAGGACGCCGGCCGCGCGGAGGAGTGGGACGCCGCCTGGGCCGGAAGGCCGCTGCCCGGGTTCGCCGCCACGCTGCCGCCGAAATGGTCGAAGGAGTCGCTGGCGACGCGCGTCGCCGGCAAGGAGGCGATGGCCGCCTTCGGCTCGCACGTGCCGACGATGGTCGGCGGCGCAGCGGACCTCAGCGGCTCGACGAACACGCTCTTCCCCGGCGGCGAGAGCGAGCGCTTCACCGAGACCCAGGCCGGGCGCAACGTCTACTTCGGCGTGCGTGAGCACGGCATGGGCGGCGCGGTCAACGGGATGGCGGCGCACGGCGGCATCGTGCGCCCCTACGGCTCGACGTTCCTGCAGTTCGCCGACTACATGCGCGGCGCGATCCGCCTGTCGGCCCTGATGGGCCTGCCCGTCGCGTGGATCTTCACCCACGACTCCGTCGGCCTCGGCGAGGACGGGCCGACCCATCAGCCGATCGAGCACCTGGCAGCGCTGCGGGCCATCCCGCACCTGACGGTGCTGCGCCCCGCCGACCCCGACGAGACCGCGGAGGCGTGGCGCGTCATCGTCGAGGACCTCGACGGGCCGGCCGCGATGGCGCTCAGCCGCCAGAACACGCCGGTCTACGACCGCGGTGAGGGCGGGCTCGCGCCGGCGAGCGGCCTGGCGCGCGGCGCCTACGTCCTGCGCGAGGCCGACGACGCGAGGGCCGTGATCGTCGGCACCGGGACGGAGGTCGAGGTCGCGCTCGGCGCCGCCGACCTGCTCGCCGCCGGCGGCATCGCCGCACGGGTCGTCTCGATGCCCAGCTGGGAGCTCTTCGAGGCCCAGGACGACGCCTACCGTGCCACGGTCCTCCCTCTGGGGCTGCCGTCGGTGTCGGTGGAGGCCGCCGTCTCGATGGGCTGGGCGCGCTGGGTCGACGCATCCGTGGGGATCGACCGGTTCGGCGCCTCGGCGCCCGGGCAGGAGGTCCTCGAGCACCTCGGCATCACCGCCGAAGCGGTCGCCGAGCGCGTGCTGAGGCTGCTGGGCTGATCGCAGGCGCGAAGAATGACAGCGGAATTGCAGCAAATACCGCGAATCTGTACCCGAGTGCTACGGAAGACTCGTATATCTGCCGATAGGGCTCATGTGCCGCCGACGTCCGCGAACCGGCTCCCGCAACGGCCTCGCGCCGACGGGAGGCTCCTGCGCCCCCTGAACGACGCGGACCCCGCGGCGCGGGGTCCGGTGCATGGAGCTAGGGGGACTCGAACCCCCGACCTCCTGGGTGCGATCCAGGCGCTCTCCCAACTGAGCTATAGCCCCTCAGGGCCACGCAGTCTAGCCGCCGGGGTTGGCCGATGAGCTTCCGCAGCAAGCTGATCGCGTTCTTCGTCCTGGTCGTCGTCGTCCCGATGGTGTCGGTCGGATTCGTCCTGTTCCGCCTGGTCGACGACAGCGCGACCGGCAAGGCCGACGCGCGCCTGGCCAGTCAGCAGGACGTCACGCTGAACCTCAGCAGGGAGTTCGTGGCCGCCGCGGATCGCCTCGCCGTGCGCATCGGCAGCGACCAGGAGGTCGCGACCGCCCTGCGCACGCACGACGCCGCGGGGCTGCAGCGTCGCCTGGCCGCGATCCAGCGCCACCACGGCGGCACGCGGATCGAGGTCTCGCGCGGCCCCGCGGTCGTCGCGAACGTCGGCGCGCCGACCGCGCTGCTCCCGATCACCCACCCGCTGGTGGATTCGAGCGGCACGCATCAGGGCCTGCTGCAGGTCGCCGTCACCGATGCGCCCGCCTTCGCGGCGCGCATCGCCGCGCTGACCTCGCTCGAAGCGGTCGTCAGCATCGACGGCAAGCCGCTGGGGTCGACGGTCACCGGGCTCGGAGCGACACCGATGCCCGCGACCCGCGGCACGGTGAGAACGACGAACGGGGTCTACCGCGGCGCCAGCTTCAGCCTCCCGGGCTTCGCCGGGCAGAACGCGCGGGTCACCGTCCTCGAGCGCAGCGCGATCAACAGCAACGCGCAGCGCAAGAGCCGGCTGCTCATCGGCCTGCTGCTCGCCGGGTTCTTCATCCTCGCCGTCACGCTCGCGTGGTTCATCGCGCGTTCGCTGCACCGCCAGCTCGAGCGCTTCCTGATCGCGGCGCGGCGCGTCGGCGCCGGCGACTTCAGCGCCCGCGTCCCGACGGTGGGCCGCGACGACTTCGCCCAGCTCGGCGGCGAGTTCAACAAGATGTCCAGCCAGCTGGAGGCGCGCGTCGAGGAGCTGCGCATCGAGCGCGAGCGCCTGCGCGGCGCGATGCGCAACATCGGCGAGGCGATCGCCTCCAATCTGGACCGCGACGGCCTGCTCGAGGTCGTCGTGGCGGCCGCGGCGGACGGCGTCGGCGCCGGGGCCGGTCGCGCGTCGGTGCGCCGCGGCCACACGGGTCCGCTCGTCAGCGTCGCGACGACCGGCGATCCGCAGACATATGGGGCGGCGCTCGGTCACGCCGAGGCCCAGGCGCTCGCGACCGGTGAGCCCAGCGAGGTCTCCGACAACGTCACCTCGTCGCTCGCGCTGCCGCTGCGCTCGCGCGCCGGCGCGACCGTCGCCGTCGTCGCGATCGCGCGTGCCGGCCGGCGCTTCACGACCGAGGAGCGCGAGCTGTTCGACTACCTCGCCGGGCAGGCGGCCACGTCGATCGAGAACGTCGACCTCCACGAGCGCGTCGAGCGCCAGGCCGTCACCGACGAGCTGACCGGGCTGGCGAACCGGCGGCGCTTCGAGGAGCGCCTGGCCGACGAGATCGAGCGCGCCCGCCGCTTCCCCGAGCCGGTCGGACTGCTGATGATCGACATCGACGACTTCAAGCTCGTCAACGACCGTTTCGGCCATCTCATCGGCGACGACGTCCTGCGCGGTGTGGCCCAGGTGCTGCGCGACGCCGCGCGCGACATCGACCTTCCCGCGCGCTACGGCGGCGAGGAGCTCGCGCTGATCCTGCCGGGCGCCGATCTCGACGGCGCGGCGCGCGTCGGCGAACGCGTGCGCGCCGCCGTCGCCGACCTCGTCCTCCCGCTCGACAGCGGCGAGGAGATCCGGGTCACCGTCAGCGTCGGCGTGGCCGCGCTCGGCGAGGGTCCGACGGACGCTGGAGCCCTCGTGGCGGGGGCGGATGCGGCGCTCTACCGCGCCAAGCGTGCCGGCAAGAACAAGACCAAGCGGTCAGGAGCCGCTGCCGGCGCCCGCGCGGAGTAGGGTTCCGGCTCGATGGGACTCCTGGACGACGCGATCCGCGAGCACCTCGAGCTCAAGCGCCGCAGCGGCGCCGACGCGTCCGAGCTGGCCCGCCTGGAGCGGGCCGCGTTCGGGGCGGACGCCGACGAGCCCGCCGAGGATGCAGCACACGAGCCTGAGGACGAGGCGCCACCGGCATCCGTCGCGACGGCGGACGAGCCGTTCGAGTTCGAGGCCCGCGGCCCCGGCCCCGGCGCCGGCTCCCGAGCCTCGGCACGAGCCGCTCCCCGAGCCCGAGCAGCCGACGCGGCAGTTCACGCTCGAGGAGCTGGAGGAGGCCGAGCGCCGTGAGGCGCCGGCCGCGCCTGCGAGCGCTCACGAGGAGGACGAGCCGGAGCCGGCGAGCGACCCCGCAGAGCACGACGAGCTCGAGGAGACGCCCGAGTTCCTCCAGGAGACGCCGGAGCACGACAAGCTCTGGTTCGAGCAGAAGCCGCCCAAGGACTTCGACTTCTGACCTACCCGCTCACCTGGCTGGACGTCTTCGCGGCGGAGCCCCTGGAGGGCAATCAGCTCGCGGTGGTCCACGACGCCGACGCGCTCGGCGAGGTGACGATGCTCGCGTTCGCGCGCGAGACCGGGCTGTCCGAGACGACATTCGTGCAGTCGCCCACCGAGCCTGGGGCGACCTACCGCAACCGCATCTGGTGGCGCCACGGCGAGATGCCCTTCGCCGGCCACCCGTCGCTCGGCACCGCGGTCGCCGAGGCGCTGCGGCGCGGCGACGGCGAGGCGCGCTACATCCAGCAGACGCCGGCCGGCCTACAGCCGGTCGAGGTCCAGTTCAGCGCGGACGGCGCTCGCGCGCAGGCGTCGATGCTCCAGGAGCCCGCGGTCTTCGGCCCCGAGCCCGATGCCGCGCAGGCGCTCGCCGCCGTCGGTCTCGAGCCGCAGGACGGCCACCCGGACCTGCCGCCGCAGGTCGTCGGCACGGGCCTGACGCAGCTGATCATCCCTGTGGGCGATCCGCACGTGCTCCAGCGCTGCGCACCGCGGCTCGACGCGCTGCAGGCCGTGCTGAGCCCCCACGAGGCCGCGTGCGCGTACGTCGTCGCCGCCGAGCCGCAGCTCGGCATGGCGCAGGCGCGGTCGTTCTTCGAGGGACAGGGCGGCCCGGTGGAGGATGCGGCGACCGGCTCGGCCGCGGGCCCGTTGTGCGCCTACCTGCATCGGCGCAGCGGGGGCGATCGCGTCATCGTCGATCAGGGGGTGGCGATGGGCCGCCCGAGCCGTCTCGTGGCGGAGATCGACGGCGATCGCGTGCGCGTGTCGGGGGACGTCGTGGTCATCGCCACGGGCGACGTCCGCCTCTGATCAGCGCCCATCACGGCCCGAACGAGCGTCCACCGCCGCCCACACCGGCTTGAGGGCCGCTGGGCGCACGCCGAAGTGCTCCATGCATCACATCCGCGCGCCGCTTCGTCGGGGAACAGGCGGCGCGCACCACGGCACATGTGCTCCTGCCACTGGAGGGCAAGGACGCTGCGGGTGCGCCCCGGAGGCCTTCCGGCCATGGGGCGCACCCGTCGCCGTGCGGGTGCAGCGGCCGGCCGAGGGCGCTCCGCGCCACGCTACACTCGGCCGGCCGCGGGGCCATAGCTCAGCTGGGAGAGCGCCTGCTTTGCAAGCAGGAGGTCGCCGGTTCGATCCCGGCTGGCTCCATCGAAAGAACCCCTGGTAACGCGGGGGTTCTCGTGTTTCCGTGGGACTCGGGTGGCTCATGGAGAGCCGCGTTTCGGCGGCGCCGACCCTCGGAGAGGGCCGTGAATTGCGCGTGGGGCGACCGCCTAGATGCAACGCCCGCGGCGGCTGACGCCCCAGCCGCGGGCGAAGAGAAGCAGGAGGATGATGAGCAGGACTGCAACGCCGCATGCGCGCCGCCCAGGCGTGGCCGCGGCATGCGCGCGCTGCGACCGGCCCCGGCACGAACTGGCGGCGACGCGGAGTGTCGACTCCGGACCCGTCATGATCAACGTGGGATGCGCGCGTTCACCTGTTCGGCCCGTCGGCACCTGGTCACGTTCGAGAGCATCGAATGCCTGCAGCGCGGCTCCAGCCTCGGTTTCGGGGATGCGCGGCCGATTGGCGCGAGCGCGCCCGGCACCGCCTGTCTGAGCCGCGACCTGACCGGCTGCAACGGCGTGGCCGAGGGCTGAGATGTCCGAGCCCGATCTGCACGGCCTGCCGGACTGGGTGAAGTCGTTCGGTCTGCCCACCGAGGCGGCTGCGGCCATCGACCGCTGGTGGACGCCCGTCTGGGAGGCGCTGCGCGACGAGCTCGGGCTGCTTCCCGAGCATCCGCGGCGCGCACCGACGATACCCGTCGCCGCCGGTGTGGAGCAGATCGAGTTCGAGGCCGTCGAGGAGCTCGAGCCCGGGGCGGCCTGGAAAGCGCGCTTCGACGCGATGTGGCCGACATACCGAGCGTGGTACCTGCGCAACGGCGAGCAGGACCGCCCGGACTTCGTCAGCTGCCGCGCAGCGCTCGCCCGCCACATGCCCGAACTCGTCCCGACCTACGGGCGCCTCGTCGAGCTGGCCGGCGGCGACGAGCTTGCCGCGCGGCTGCTCTCGCTGTACCGGCCGCCGGGCTTCGTGGTCGGCTGCTCACAGGGCGCGTGGACGCGCGGGGCGCCGGTGCTCGTGCGCAATTACGACTACCCGGCATCGCGGCTGGAGGGCATCGTCTCCATGACCGCCTGGAACGGCCGCCGCGTCATCGGGATGAGCGACTGCCTGTGGGGACTGCTCGACGGCATCAACGACGCCGGCCTCGCCGTGTCGCTCACATTCGGCGGCCGCCGCGAGGTCGGCGACGGCTTCGCGATCCCGCTCGTCGTGCGCTACGTCCTCGAGACGTGCGCCACGGCGGCCGAGGCGGGCGAGGCGCTGGCGCGGATCCCGGTCCACGCCGCCCAGAACGTCACGGTGCTCGACGCATCCGGTGCGTTTCTCACGGCCTACCTCGGACCGGGCCGCGAGCCGAGGCTGGAAGCGGTCGCCGCGACGACGAACCATCAGGGCACTGTTGACTGGCCCGAGTACGCGCACGCGATCCGCTCGGTCGAGCGCGAGCACTGTGTGGTCGACTTGCTCGCTGATCCCGCGCTCGACCGCGACCGCTTCATCGACGCGTTTCTGCAACCGCCGCTGCACAGCACCGAGCACGGGCGCGGCTTCGGAACGATCTACACCGCCGCCTACTTCCCGGCGGAGGGTCGGGTGGAATACCGTTGGCCGAGCGCCATCTGGAGACAGTCCTTCGACGAGTTCCGCGAGTCCCGGCACACCGCGACGTTCGCCGGCGAGCAGCGCGCCACCACCGGCTCGCCGTCCCCGAACACTTCGAACGACTGACGCGATCGCCCGCCCGACCGGCGAAGTCGATGATCGCGTCCGCCATGCGATGGACGGCCGAGGACAACGTCGGCCCGATTCGCGTCGGCCATGGAGCGCATCGGCGGCGGGCGCGAAGGCCTCGAATCCCGGCCAGCAACACCCCAGGCCGAGCGGACAATCAGCCTGTCCTGCCCCTGCTCTGCTCGGCCACGCGGGCATGCACGGGTGGCGCGCGCCCCCGTGCGCTCCCAACGCACCCGCCACGCCCGAGCCTGCCCTGAGGACGACCAGCGCCTGCCCTGACGGCGCCGGCGAACGCGGTGTGAGCCGGGCTGGGTTTCGCGGAGACCGGATTTGTTGGTTCCCTCTTTTCATTGATTGAGGGAGGGAGATGAAGCGATCTGCGCAGCGTAGAGAGCTTCGACTTCGGCCGGCGGTAGGTCGCCGAGGCTCTCGTGCAGGCGCGCCTGGTTGAACCAGGCGACCCATTCGACGATCGCCAGCTCGAGCTGTGTGCGGGTGCGCCAGACGCGGTCGGTGATCAGTTCGGTCTTGAAGGTGTCGACGAAGCTCTCGGCCATCGCGTTGTCGTAGGCATCACCGACCGACCCGATGCTCGCGAGCACCTGGTGATCGTCGAGGACCTGCTGGAAGGCGAAGCTGGTGTATTGCGATCCGGCGTCGCTGTGATGCACGAGCTCAACATCAGCGCCCGGCGCTCTTCGCGCCAAGGCCATGCGCAGCGCGTCGAGGACCAGGTCGGTGCGCATGTGCGACGCGAACTGCCAGCCGACCACGCGCCGTGAGTAGACGTCCAGGACGAAGCTGAAGAACACCACGCCCTCCCAGCAGCGCAGGTAGGTGAAGTCCGCGACCCACAGCCGGTCGGGCCGCGAGGCGCTGAAGTCGCGCTGCACCAGGTCCGGCGCGCGGTGCGCGGCCGGGTCGCTCGTGGTGGTGCGCCACGGCTTGCCGCGGCGCTTAGCGCCCTGAATGCCGGCCTGGCGCATCAGGCGCTTGACGCGGTCGCGGCCGACCTGCTCACCGGCGCGCAGCAGCGCCTTCCACATCTTGCGATAGCCGTAGGCGAAGTAGTTCGCCGCGTGCGTGTGCTCGATCACCCCGAGCAGCCGCTCGTCCTCCAGTGCCCGCGCGGAGCGCTCGCCGCTGGCGCGCTGGTAGTAGGCGGACGCCGACACGTCCAAGACCCTGCAGATCGGCTCGACGCCGAAGCGGCCACGATGCTCATCGATGTAGCGGCTCACCTCGTTCGGTCCTCGTCGAGCTCCTTGGCGAAAAACACGCTTGCCGATTTGAGGATCTCGTTCGCGCGGCGCAGCTCGTAGTTCTCACGCCGCAGTCGCTTGAGCTCCTCGCGCTCAGAACTGGACGTCAGCTCCGGCCGCGCGCCGCTATCGGCCTCCGCCTGGCGCACCTTCTTGCGCAACGTCTCAGAGTGGATGCCCAAGTCGGCGGCGATGTGCGCGATCGGTCGCTCGCTCTCCAACGCCAATCGGACGCCGCGCTGGATCAGCTCATCGGGGTACTTCTTCGGACGGGCCATGAGATCTGAGGATCCCCTTCCCGCAGGACGATGCCCTGCGATCAAGGTCTCCGTCAAACCCAGCCTGGCTCACCCGGAGCCATTGGGCACCAGCGAGTTTCTGGTGCCCGTATCCACCTACATCCGAGCACATCCGAGCACATCCAAACCGCCGGATTGGCCGTGAGGGCCGCGAATTCCCAGTGGCAGAGCGGCGGGCGTTCCGGCTCTACAAGCAGGAGGTCGCCGGTTCGATCCCGGCTGGCTCCATGTAGGAATCGCCTGGTAGTCCGCGGATTCTGGGCGTGGAGGCATCGGTGGCGGTTGCCGCTCGCGCGCCGCAAAGACGGATCGGTGCCCAATTGGCGGGTCCGACGCTCCGTTGAGTCCGACCACTACGTGACGTGGGTGGTCCGGGCGCGGAGCGCCCGGCCGACGTTGAAGTAGCTCGTCGTCACCCCCTCCTCGGCCGCGTGGCGAGCGTGGTCCACCTCGACCCCGCGCGCCTCAAGGAAGTCCCCGATGGGGCGATCGGCGTAGTCCTCCGGGTTGGGGACGCGGTCGGCGCTGCTCACCGGATCGGCGACAGCGGCCTCGACACCGGCGACCTGCCGGCCGGCGACGGACCGCTGGCCGGCGTCGCCTTCGCCCCGTAGCCCCCCAGCGGTCAGCCCGCGCGCGAAGGCGATCCGCAGCTCGGGCGCCTGCCACATGTCGTCCGCGACGGCCTCGACCTGCACGCGAGCGCGGTCGCCGTCCAGCGTCAGCGTCGCGATCTGATTGGCGTACGCCGGACGGTCGACGACGCGCCAGCCGAACGGCAGCGGCGGAACCCTCGCCGCGCGCGCCAGGCGTGCAGCGAGCCGCCCCGCGAGCGCGGAATGGCCGAACGCGATCGCGGCGCGCTCGTGTGGCGCGAGCTCCTTGCGAAAGCCGGAGCAGACGACCTGCCAGACCGGCGCGTGCGGCGTGCCTCCCGGGCGGAACGCGACCTCGGCCACGTAGCAGTGGTGCACGTCGCCCGAGAGCATCACGAGCGCTGCGGGCGCGCGGCCCTCGCGGTCGTGGGCGACGTCGTCGACGAGCTCGGCGAAGCGCCGGTGGGTGCGCTGGAAGGACGCCCAGTGGTCCATCACCGCGATGCGCCGAAGGCGCTCGCCCGCCCACGCGCCGAGTCGGCCCCAGGCGCCGTCGGTCAGCGCTTCGTCCCACGCCTCGACGTGGTGCAGGCCGGGAGCCAGCAGGAACGGCACCGAGCTCGCGAGCAGCAGGTGGCGCGCGGGGCGCCGCGCCTGCTCGCGGATCCACTCCCACTCCTCGTCCTGGACGAGCTCACGGGCGCCGGGCGTCACCTTGCGGGCGGCGCGCGAGTCGATGACGACGAGCCGTGCGTCCCCGATGTCGCGCGCGAAGCTCCAGCGGCTGTGCCCGACCTGGCGGCCCTCGGTGTCCATCCGCGCGGCGAGCAGCTCGGCCGCGTCGGCGCTCGCGCGCACCTCGTCGTAGAGGCCGCCGGCCTCGAGGTCGGCGGGTGAGAGGTTGCCCAGGTGCTGGAAGACCCAGTACGCCATCAACCCTGCGCGGATGTGGCGGTCGAACCAGGGCTCGGCGTTCATCTCGTCGAGCCAGCCCTGCGAGATCCGCCATTCGGCGTGGATCTCGTGGTCGTCGAAGACCATCGCCGTCGGCACCGTCGAGAGCAGCCAGCGCACCGCGGGCTCACGCCACGCCTCGTGGTAGGCGAGCGCATACTCGCCGAAGTCGGCCAGCTCGTCCTCGGGCACGTCCGGCGCGCGCGGCCGGCGCGCCATCGCCGCCTGCAGGGCCGGCGAGGGCTGATCGGCGTAGATCTGGTCGCCGAGCATCAGCAGCATGTCCGGGCACGCGGCCCCGCCGCCCGCGCCGGCGCAGCGCAGCGCATAGGCGCGCAGCGCGTCGATCCCCTGCCCGTCCGGATGGTCGGGCCGCGCGCATCGTGTACGGCGGCTCGTGCGGCCGGGTGATGCGGCACGATCCGAAGACGACCTCGCGCCGCGCCCCCGGCGCTGGCAGCCGCACCGTGCTGGGCGGGAAGGCGCCGTCCGGTTGCGGCCACGCGACCTCGCCGTCGAGGAGCACCTCGTACGCGTGGTCCTCCCCCGGCTCCAGCCCGTCGACGGTGACGAGCGCGAAGTGCAGGCCGGCGACGCACCAGGTGCGCTCGCGCGCGCCGAGGATCTCGACCTCGCAGGCCGCATCGGTCTGCACCCAGATCGTCGCCGCGCGCTCGTCGACGTAGCGCAGGATCGGGCCCAGCGTGAGTGTCGGCATCCTGGTGTGCCTAGATGCGGTGGTAGCGCGAGTCGACGATCGAGTACACGCCGAACGCGACGAGGCCGGCGGCGACGACGCCCAGCAGGACAGGCCCGTAGGAGTCGTGTGCCAGCCGCGCGAGCGCGCCGTCCAGGCCGACGGCCTGGTGGGGCGCGTAGTCGACCGCGGCCTTGATGAGGAAGTAGCCGACGAGCCCGAAGACGACCATCCGCGCCACGTACCCGACGACGCCGAGCGTCGTGAACGCGCGCTCGCCGCCGGGGCTCATGCGTTCCGTCTTGGACTTCTCCAGGAACCCATGCCCGAGGCCGAGGTAGCCCTGGTAGAGGGCCACGCCGATCAGGATCGCGCCCGCGGCGCCGACGATCCACGTCCCGCCGGGCCAGCCGAGGACGCCCGCCGCCGGCTTGCGCGGGCTGCCGGAGTTGCTCGGCGCGGAGCCCAGCAGCAGCTGTACGGCCGTCACGCAGAGGATCGCGTAGGCGATGCCGCTCGCCAGCCCCGCGATCCGGTCGAACCCGCTGTCCTGCGCCTCGGGCCCATGGCCGATCGCGGCGCGCACGAGCCGCCAGATCGCGTAGCCGGCGAGGCCCACGGCGACGATCATCAGCAGCACGCGCCCGAAGGGCTGGTGGCCGATCGTGCGCAGCGCGCCCTGCTGGTTGGTCGCCTTCCCGCCGTCGCCGAGCGCGAGCTTCACGGCGAGCACGCCGATGATGCCGTAGATCACGCCGCGCGCGACGAAGCCGCCGCGCGCGAGCCACTCGAATGGGCGGCTGTGCGCGACCTGCTCGCCACCTGCGCGGGCCTCGCGCACCGGGGCTGGACGACCGTCTGCCGTGATGCTCATCGCTCCTCCTCGCCCTGTCGGGGACGCACACGTTGATCGACGCGGGCTCGACCCGCGCCTTGAACGACTTCACCTTCGAGCGGTCGCCGCCGTCGAGCTCGTAGAGCACCTTGCGGTCGAACGTCACCTTGACCCTGCGCGCCTTCGTCGTGCGCACGAACGGCGAGCGCTGCGGGTCGCCGACGGCGGTGCGCGCGAGTCGTCCGCGCCCACTGCACGGTGCCCTCCGCGGTCACGATGCCGAGCTCCAGCAGACCGTCGTCGGGCTCTGCGTCGGGGAAGACCGACGACGCCGCCGAAGAGCTCGCCGACGTTGCCGACCAGGACGCAGCTCGCGCGACCCTTGTACCACTCGACGCCGTCGACGTCGATGCGCGCCTTGAAGCCGCTGGAGCGCAGGTTCTCCGATCCGCTCCAGAGGTAGGCGGCACGGCCGATCCGGTCCTTCAGCCCGCCGGAGTCGCGGATCATCGACGCGTCGAACCCGGCGCCCGCCATCACGGCGAAGCGCTCCCCGTTGAAGCGCCCGACGTCGAGCCGGCGGCGCGGCCCGTGCAGGCCGATCTCGACCGCGCCGCGCGATGTCCTTCGGGATGCCGAGGCTCGAGGCGAACAGGTTCGCGGTGCCGGCCGGGATGATCGCGAGCTCGGCGTCGGTGCCGGCGAGCACGTCGACGCAGCGCTGCACCATGCCGTCGCCGCCCCAGGCGAAGAGGAGGTCAGCGCCTTCGTCGAGCGCGCGGCGCACCTGATCGGGCGCCTTGCGGCTCTTCGGCACCTCGACCCAGAACGGCTCGTCCGGCAGCCGGTCCGCGAGCGACACGGCGCAGCTCCGGCAGGCCGCCGCCGAGCGTCTTGCCCGCATGCGCGACGACCGCCACGCCGCGTGGCTCGGACCCGTTGACCGCGGCGCTCATGCCCCGCTCCCCGTCTCCGCGGCGGCGCGGGTGCGCGCGGCGACGCCGGCTGCCCGGCAGGCGAACACGAGGATCACGAGCGCGGCCATGCCGAGGATCGCGCCGGCGATCGTGTCGCTCGGGTGGTGCATCCCGCGATACATGCGCGAGGCCGCCACGAACAGCGTCACCGCGACGGCCGCGGCCCAGGCGAGCGCGCGGAAGCGGCCGTTCGTGAAGCGCGAGGTGAGCAGCAGCGCGATGCCCGAGTAGACCGCGACCGACGCGGCCGTGTGGCCGGACGGGTAGCTCGCGTTGACCGGCAGGTGCTCGAGGCGCACGACGTCCGGGCGGTGGCGGTGGATCGCGAGCGTCGTCACGCGGTAGAGCGCCGACTCGACGGCGAGCGCGAACACGACGAACGCGGCCAGGCGCCAGCGGCGCAGCGCCAGGAGGACGAGCGCGATGACGCCGACGAGGATCGGGAGCAGCGGCGCGCCGCCGACCGTCGAGCCGACCGCGGAGACGTCGGTCTCCGTGGGCGTGCGGTGCCCGGCCAGCCAGACGTTGACCGACTCGTCGGCCGAGCCGATCCCGGCGAACGGCAGCAGCACGTGGTTGACGACGTACCCGATGCCGATCGACAGCGCCCCGACCAGCGCGAAGCCCAAGATGACGGCCGCGAAGAATACGAGCGCCGGGTGGCGGCCCTCGAGCCTGTCGGCGAAGCGCTCCGCCGGGCCGCCGGGCGCTGCGTCGAGGATCGGCGGGACGAAGGGGTCGGCGTCCGCGCCGGAAGGCGGGCGCGCGGCCGTGCGGGGATGGGCGACCGGGTCGGCGATTGCGGGCGTGGCGGTGCGGGTAGAGACGTTCACGAGCCAGTGTCGTTCCCCCTTTTCCCTACGTTGAAGCGCAACGTTCAACCCGAAGCCTCACGATGCCCCTCCTCGTCCTCCTCGTCCTCGCGCTCGCTGCAGGCGCGTGCGCCGCGGCGGTCGCGCGCCATCTCCAGCGCCACGGCGCGGCCCCGATCGCGGCGCGCGCAGCCGGCGACGCGGCGGGCGCCGCGCGACGGCATCCGGCGCTGCGCCGCGCGCTCGCGTCGCGCATCGACCCGGCCGCGCTGACCGGGCTGGCCCTCACGCTCGCGCTGCTCGTGCTGGTCGCCGGCGGCATCGTGGTCGGCGGCCTCGCGGTGCTGCTGCACGGCGATCCGACCGTCGTGAGCCTCGATGCGCGGATCGCGGCATGGGCGCACCGCCATGCGACGAGCTGGTCGACGCACGGGCTCGACGTCGTGACGAACCTCGGCGGCACGGTGGTCGTCATCTCGCTTGCCGTCCTGCTGGCGATCGCCGAGACGGTTCGGACGCGTAGCCGCTGGATCTTCCCGTTCCTGCTGGTCGTGCTGGCGGGCGAGCTGCTGCTCAGCACGACGATCAAGAACCTCGTCGATCGGGCCCGTCCGACGCTCAACCCGATCGCGCACACGCTCGGGCCGTCGTTCCCGAGCGGGCACAGCACCGCCGCGGCGGCGTTCTACGCCGCAGCGGCGCTCGTCATCGGCCGCCAGGCCGGCCCGCGCGGGCGCGCGCTGCTGGCGGGTGCGGCGGTCGGCATCGCCGTCGGCGTCGCGGTCAGCCGGGTCATGCTCGACGTGCACTGGGTCACCGACGTCGTCGGCGGGCTCGCCCTCGGCTGGGCGTGGTTCGCCGTCTGCGCGATCGCGTTCGGCGGCGGGCTGCTGCGCTTCGGCGCGCCGGCGCAGGCTGCCGAGGCGGCCGCCGCGAGCGGCGCACCGCGACCGGGCCCGCGTGTCGATCGCTCGCCGAACGGGTACGGAGGGGCGGCTGGTACCCCAACCCACCCAACGGTGAGGAGTCATCGATGATTCTGCTCGGTCTCATCCTGCTTGTTCTCGGCCTGGCGCTGAGCGTTCCGGTCCTTTGGACCATCGGCGTGATCCTGCTCGTGGTCGGCCTGATCCTCATGCTCGCCGGCTCGACAGGGCGGGCCATCGGAGGCCGTCGGCACTACTACTGAGGTGTCGCGGGCGCGGGGGATCCCGCGCCCGCGACCGTTCCTGCGGCCCGGATACAGGAAGAAGGTTGAGGTGACCGAGCACCCCCCCACACGTTCCGATTCCCCCGAGCGACCATGCGTGCTGCGCAGCAGCGGCGCTCAGGGGTCGCGACGTCTGCGGATCGCGATGCTCGCGCCGCCCTGGATCGCCATCCCACCGAGCGGCTACGGCGGCATCGAGACCGTCATCGCGATACTCGTCGATGCCCTCGTGGCGCGCGAGCACGACGTCACCCTGTTCGCAGCCCCCGGTTCCTCGTCGGCGGGACGGACGGAGTCCATGCTGGACGAGGAGGTGCCGGACGAGATCGGGGCGGCGCAGCACGAGGCCGATCATGTGGCGGCGGCCTTCGACGCCATCGAGGCCGCCCGTCCGCGCTTCGACGTCGTGCACGACCACTGCGGGCATGTCGGCCTGGCGATGGCGGACCGCCTCCACATGCCGCTCGTGCACACTGAGCACGGGCCGTTCGACGACGCGGCCCGGTCCTTCTACGAGCGTCACGGCCACCGGGCGCTGATCGTCGGTCTCAGCAGGTCGCAGCTCAGCGCCGCCCCGACGGCCGCGCACGTCTTCGGCGCGATCCCGAACCCGCTCGACACCACAGAGTGGCGCCCCGGTCCGCCGAAGGGCGACCACGTGCTGTGGCTCGGACGCTTCTCGGAGACCAAGGGCGCCCACCATGCGATCGCCGCCGCCCGGCGCGCGGAGGTCCCGCTGATCCTCGCCGGTGTCGTGCAGCCGGGGCAGCAGGACTACTTCGATCGCTGCATCGCGCCGCACGTCGACGGGCGGCGGGTGTGCTTCGCCGGCGAGGTCGGCGGTGAGCGCAAGCGCGAGCTGCTCGCCGGTGCGCGCGCGCTGCTGATGCCGATCACGTGGGATGAGCCGTTCGGCATGGTGATGGTGGAGGCCATGGGCTGCGGGACGCCGGTGATCTCCTTCCCACGTGGCGCCGCGACGGAGCTCGTCGAGGACGGGCGTTCCGGGTTCCTCGTCGATGACCTGGAGGGCATGGCGCAGGCCATCGAGCCGGCCGCGAGGCTCGACCCCGCGGCCTGCCGCGAGCGCGCGATCGCGCTCTGCGACCCGCAACAGGTCGCGCGCCGCTACGAGGAGGCGTACCTTGCGGCCATCGAGGCGCACCCGGCGGCCACGCAGCCCGCGAGCGACGCGGCGGGCAGGACGGCGCCGATCGCGCCCGCCGCATGACGCCGGGCGTCAGAGGAGCGAGTTCCACGAGTCCTCCTACGCCCTGCTGCGTATGTCGGCGCACTGACCGCGCCTTCGGAGAAGCTCGTCCGGTTCGAGCAGGCCGGCCACGAGCCGTTCGTCGACGAGCCGACCACGGTCAATGCCGCGATGGCGGAGTTGGTTCGGCCCGTGCTGTCCTGGGAGTTGCCGCCACGCGCCGCTTGAGGTTGAGCAGCTGGCGTCGTTGCATGCCGAAGTGGATCGGGCGCAACACAAGTCCGATCAGCAGTCCGACGGCGAAGTGCTCAGAGCCTGCCCTGACGCGGGTGACGAGGCGGGTGCTCGCCCCGTCGATGGGCTCGAGGACGAACGTCCAGGTGGCCGACCCGGCAGCGTCGGCAAGGACGAGCGCGCACTCCGGCTCGATGGCTCGGACCACGAAGCCGTCGTCGGCCGTCGGCGTCATCGGGAAGATGTCCCCGACCCCGGCCAGCTGGAGCTCGGGAACGATCCGCTCCGCGCTTGGAACACCGCCGTTGTCGAGGCCGTCGTAGCTGTACCAGCCGGCGCGCCTGCAGCCCATCTGCACGAGCCAGGGCCAGATCTCGGTCGGTCGAGCGCGGATCGTGATCCCGTGGGTCCACCGGATCTTGACGCTCGGCACGAACTCGTCGCCCGGAAGCGATCGCCGAGCCTCGTCGCCAAGCGGACGAACTGGGCGCCGAGACAGGACGCCGGTCACTACGACTACTGCGAGCCTGGCTGCGTCACGAAGACGTCCCACGGGTGGAGTATCACCGGGGCGCGCCTGCCACGTGCGGTGAGCGGGTGCCCGGAAACCGCGGGAAGCAAACGCTCGCTTGGACAAGAAGCCGAGTGAGGCCGGCTGGCCGCTCGTCACTCGACTTGAGCGTCGAGGTCATTGGGCACCAGCGCGTTTCTGGTGCCCGTATCCACCTACATCCGAGCACGTCCGAGCACATCCGTTTGACCCGATTCCCCGCCGGGACCTGGAATTCCCAGTCGTGGAGCGGTGCTCGTTCCGGCTTTGCAAGCAGGAGGTCGCCGGTTCGATCCCGGCTGGCTCCACTCACGGAACCCCTGCAGATGGCGGGGTTTCGGTGCTTCTGAGGCCGCCCGCCGGGCCTCCGAGGGGGCTCGCTGGGCCGGTTCGCGTCCCATTGTGTCCCATTCAGCAGGCCGCGCTGAAGCGGCAGTCGGCCGGGGTCTCGCGCAGCGGTGGTGCTCAGGTGGGTTGGCGCCACGGCTTCGTACATGCCGCGCTCGCCGCCGGGGCCGTCGTTCTGGTACCACAGCAGCACGGATTTTCCGCTGACGGGGTCGGTGCCAACCACGCGCTCCGCGAGCGTCCGCTGGCCCTCACCGCCCGGCACCCCTGGCGGGCTCGTCCCGCGATACGGTCGCTCGCATGGACTGGATCCAGCGACCGGCGGACGCCGACCCCGCGTGGCCCGCGCACGAACTCCGAAAGCACCTCACGCACCTGATCGTCGCCTTCAAGCTGAGCGACGGTCGTCAGATCAGCGGCGTGCTTGACCTGGTTGCGTCGGACCGGATCGACCTCGACACCGATGCTGGCCCCGTTCCGGTCGATGTCCGCGGCATCGCCGCCTACGCGATCGTCTCAAGGCACATCGAGCGGGCCTGAGGGCTGCTCGTCGCAGGGCGGCAGTTCCAGCGACAGCGGAGTGTCGGGCCAAGCAGGGTGCGCGGGGTTCCCCGCACGGACTTGGCGGGGGCCTACGGTTCCACGCGGCTCGTGGGGGCGGGAAGGTTGCTGGCATGTTCGCGGGGATCGCGGTTCGCAAGGTTCGGGTGCTGACGGTTGCCGCGGGGGTGACGCTCGGCCTGGCGGTGCTCGCGCCCCACGCCCGCGCAGCCAAGGACGATGCGCCGCTCTCGCCGCCACCAGCGAGCGCGCCAACGGTGACATCGACGCCGTATCAGTCGATCATCTCGACCGGTCCGCTCACACGGATCTCGGTCGGCGACGAGCTGAGCTGCCAGGTCCGGTTCCTCGGGGACACGGACTTCGAACTGTTCAACCCTTCTGGGACCCCTGGGAGCTGCGGAACGTTCCTCGCGGTCGCAGGTGCCCTGTACACGCCGAACTTCAAAGGCCACGCCGGAGGGGAGGACAACGCGGCCACCTTGAGTCTGGAGCCATACACACCGTTCACCCCGGTGTCGCAATCAGCGCGCAGCGGGCAAGGTACGACCACGAGCCCTTGGCAGATCGCCACCGAAGTGCGCGCCGGGGCCACCGGCCTGGTGCTGCGCGAGGTCGACTCCTACATCGCGCGCGATGCTGGCTATCGCACCGACGTGACGATCACCAACCAGAGCAGTTCCACCCAGACGCTGGTGCTCTATCGCGCGGCTGACTGCTATCTGCAGGAGTCCGACGAGGGCTTCGGCTTCATCGGCAAGGGCGGCTCGGTAGCGTGCACCCGCACACCGGACAACAAGCCGCCAGACCGCGTCGAGCAGTGGGTTCCGCTGAGCAGCGGACACCACTTCATCGAAGCGAACTTCGACGATGTGTGGAGGGCCATCGCGCGCAAGCGTTCCTTTCCCGATACCTGCCGCTGCGGCAGCAACATCGACAACGGGTCGGGCCTGAGCTGGTACATCCAGCTCAAGCCCGGGGAGTCGGCGCGACGCTCGAACATCCTCTCCTTCTCCGCTGAGGGCGTCGTCGGAACGCTGCGCTCCAACGACACCACACCACCGCAGATCGTCATCGGAGACATCCCAGCCAGCTGCACCCGCAGCGACGTGCAACTGCGCATCAGCATCTTCGACGCAAACCCGGTCCACCGCATCCGCGTGGTCCTCGATGGACGTCTCATACGCACGCCACGAAGCCCGGTCTTCGGGATCTCGATCCCGATCGACAGTATCCGAATCGGCGGCCACCGTGTACGCGTCAGCGCGGTCGACGCCGACGGCAACGTCGGAGTCAAGAGCCGCGTCTTTAGCCGCTGTCGCGGAGTCGTACCAACGTTTGTCGGCTAACTGGCGTCCGGCCCGGTCAGTCGGCCCCACGCCCGCGCTTCCACATGAACGCCCAACGTCCGCGACACCGGGCGTTCCAAGCCTGAGCTGAGTGGAGGAGGCGCGGCCGTACTCGCCTCGCGGCGCGGCTCTCGCTGGACATGACGGCTGGCGCGGCCGACCGGACGAACGGGCGACCGCGCCGCGAGTCCGATCTGCGGCGCACTAGACGCGCGAGATCAACGACGGCGAACGGGCGTTGGCTGTGCCCCGTGATGCGTGGAGTACCACGCGAGGAATGCTCGGAACTACGGCGGTGCGAGCGCCGCGACGGGTCTACGGTCGGTGGCCTCCACGGAAAGGATTCGCGATGCGCCGCTTTGCGAGTGTTCTGATCCTCGTTGCGATTGGCGTATCGGTCTTGCCCTGCCCGGCGCTCGCACGTCCCACGCTCGCGGTAGACCGTGCGTGCTATGCGGAGAGGGAAGCGATCCACTTCACGGGCAACGGGTACACCCCGAGCGGGGCCGTTGTGCTGCTCCTCTCCTCGCTGCCCTCCTTCAACGGGAGGATCGGCACCTACCCGGCGACGGCGGACAGCACTGGGGCGATCCTCGACTGGTTCACGGCCCCGAAGTTCTCGGACTTCGGCGCGAAGCCGCCGCGATACACGCTCTCCATCACCGCCAACGATCAGGCGAAGCTCGGCCCGACCGGTCCGATCGGCCCGCCCGAGGACACGTTCGCGTTGACCCAGGTGACCGTCTCGATCTGGGACGCCGTCGTCAAGCCGTGGGACACCGTGGGCCCCGCTCGTGGACACCCGAAGCACCGGGTCACGCTCGCCGCACACGGATGGACATCGCTCGGGTCGACGCTCTACGGGCACTACATGCGAGCAGGCCACCTGCAGCAGACCGTGAAGATCGGCTCGCTCAAGGCGCCATGCGGCGATCTCACCACGACGATGCGCGAGTTCCCATTCCGGCCCGTCCCCGCCGGGCGCTACCGCATCGTGTTCGACACGACCAAGGCGTACAACCCCCGAGACCCAGCCAACTGGTACAAGACTGTCGTCGTCGCACGCAAAGACGCCGTGCGCTGACCTCTATCTGAAGCGTTGCGTGAGCCACCGACGGATGGCGCTTCCCCCCGTGCAGTCTGTCGCACAAACCAAAGGCGATGGAGGAATCGACCTGGGGGCTCCGACGCCGACTGCGGATCTCGACAACAGATCGGCCAACTCGGGGGTTTGTGCGACAGCCTCCATGGGAAGCGGTAGTGGCGGCCGCCGGGCCCGGTGGGCTGCTCTTGCCGGACGAAAGCAGCGATGGCGCTTCCCGGCTCCTGCTTAGGACGGCGACCGGTAGCCGCCTGCGGATGGGCGAGCGAGGCCAATGAGCCCGCGTCGCAGGTGTATTGCTAAGTGGCGGAGTTGTCAACCACCTGGGCGATCTCGACGAAATCGATGGTGGGTGGTACCCCGTACAGGCCGGTCACTCGCTCCCGCAACTCGTCTGAGAAGAAGCCTTCGGCTGCGTCATCCGAGTCCCAGACGTAGAAGTTCGACGCCCGGTGATGCGCCTCGTCGAACGTGAAGAATTTGAAGCGAAGACCGGGCATGCCTTCGAACATGCCGCGGGCGTTCTCGGCCACCTCGATCACGCGTGCGCGATCAAAGCTGTCGTCGTATTCGAATGTGACGTTGACCCCGATCATCTGGTCCCTCCACACGTTCAGCGAGCCAGCGGGATTGACGGGCGCAGCTCGCAACCCCAGTCAGGCCCGATCCTATCGGCGGCCAGATCCACGGTCTACGCGCGGACGGCGCTTTGCGCGCGACAGATCGCTGCCGCTTATCTGTGGCGGGTCGGCGTGTCAAGCGCGGTTGATGGTGTTGTCGGAGGCGTGCTGCTTTGGGAGAGTGTTGGTGGGCGCGGGTGACGACGAGTCAAAGGGCAGACTTGGGCCTTGGGGTCTGCCGCGCGACGTGTTCCCTTGAGGAGTCATCAGATGCGCGGCCCGCTGTCGCGCTCGCGCCCGCGCTGTGCTGCCAGTCCTTGACGGTGCGCTCGTAGGCGCGCTGGGCTTGGAGTGCCAGCTCGCGTTCGGCTGGTCTGATCGCGGTGTTCGTAGACCAGATCCCGCGGGCGCCTTGGTGGCGCGGCGCGCCGGCCTGCAGCTCGAGTTGGCGCAGCTTCTTGCGGGTCAGTGATGGCTGGGCGAACGCGTAGTCCTCGCCGCGGGTGAGCAGGCACCAGAACAGGCAGGCGAGTTTGCGGGCGCTGGGCGACGATCGCGATCTGGTGGCCGCGGCGCGCTTTGACGCGTTGGTAGAACGCGCGTGGCGGGCCGGGCTGACGGACCGTTGACCAGCACGCCTCGACGAGGGCGTGACGCGCGGGCCCGGAGCCCTGTTTGCTGATCTGTCCGTGGCGGGCGGGGCCCTCACCGGACTGGCGGACCTTGGGATCAAGGCCCAGGTAGCCAACCAGCTTGCCGGGAGTGGGGAAGCGGTGGATGTCACCGACCGCCGCCAGGAACGTCGCAGCGACGGTCACGTTGACACCGGGCACGCTCATCAGCCGGCGCACCTGCGGCCAGCTGAGTGCCTGCTGGGCGATCAGCCGCTCGACCTGTTCGAGCTCGCCGTCCAGGAAGGCGATGTGTCGCAGCCCGCCCTCGACGCTCTCGCGCTCCTCGACGGGCAGCTGCAGCTCGGCGAGCCACTGGCGGCCCCGGGCGCCGAACAGGTCGCTGGCCGGCGGGCGGCCCTTCAGGCGACGCACGAGCACTGCGTGGATCTCGTTCTTGGCGCGCGTGCGCGCCGCGACCAGTTGCGCGCGCCGCGCCAGGCGCCGGCGCATCACGCGGACCGGCTCGTCGGGCATCCAGACCGCGTCCAGCGACCCGGCCGCCAGCAACTTGGCCAGCGCCAATGCGTCGAGGCGGTCGGTCTTCGCGCGCGCTTGACGGATCCCCGTGTCACTCGGGGAGACGACGATCACCCGCGCGACGTGCGGCTCGAGGATCCGCGCGATCTCCCACGCGTTGCCGGTCACCTCCAACGCCACCCGATCATCACTCCCAAGGCTCTGCGCGAACAGCTCAAGGTCCTGCGGCGTGGTCGCGACGCGCCCGCGCGCGCGGCCCCCGCAGGAGTCCAAGATCGCGACCTCGCAGAAATCGCGATGCACGTCCAACCCGATCGATCTCACCACACCACCTCCTGCTCTCGATCACACGGTCGGGAGAACCAGTGGGCAAACGACAACGACGGATCCGCGCTCGCAGCGCAACCGGGCAAGTCGCAGGGGCGGCCAACGAAAAGCTCGGGCTCAAAGCCCATCGTCCCAAGAACCGGCCTGCCCAATCTGCGTTCTCCCAAGAGGCCCCTGTCCCAGTCGCGCGACCGTAGCCCCGAACCCGGACACAGCCTCCGAGCAACAGTTTCATGCCCCGAAAAGCGACACGCCCGCTCGGCATGGAACGCGGGAGTCGCGGTGGCGGGTCGTCATGCCCACCGACGGGGCGAACCACGCAGCGACTGTGTGGCGTTTCCCCGTTTCGGCTGGGGCGGCGGCGACCTAGTCTCGACCCATGCGACAGGTGTTGCCGGTCGGCGCAGCGGTGGTGACGCTTGTCTTGGCTGCCGGTGGCGCGGCCACTGGCGCGCCACCGGCGCTCCCGGGTCAGGTCAACGCCTGCTCGACCGATCCCGGGGGGCTTTCGAAGCTCGATAGCTTCCAGGGCGCCCTGCGCAAACTCCACGTAGATCTCTACGACGCGGATTTCGCCGCGGAGAATGATGTGCAAGGGCATCTCGGCCTGGCTGACGAGTATGCGAAGCCGAACACGGCTCGCATGATCCAGGAGGCCAACGAAGCGCTCGGATCGCTGCCGGGTTACCGCTCCAAGCTGGATGCTGTTGCGCTGGACTTCGACGCGATGCGGCGCAGTTCCGACTTCACGGATAGGCGCGGGGTGGTGAGCCTCATCGAGCCCGCGATGGCGCAGATCAACGCGGGCATCTCGAAGCACCACCAAGCCGGGGACCACTGGGAGGCGGCCGCGAACGCGTTCCTCGCCTACAGCTACGGCGCCGCCGAGGCCAGCATGGAGGCCGGGGCCCTCACGTTCGCGGACGGCGTGATGAGCATTCAGGCGGGCGAGGCGCGGATCAGCTCCGCGATCGCGACGTTCGGCGAGCTGTCCTCATGCGACGACGTCTCCGATGTGACCGCGGCATTGTCCGCGAACCAGGTCAGCCGCCGCGCGGGCGGTGGCGGCACGCAACGTCGCGGCGGCGACGACCTCTCGATCGTTGCTCCAAAGCGACTGAAGCTCAAGAAGCGCGGAACCACCAAACTGCCGATGACGCTCAAGGTGTCCAAGCCAGGCATGATCGAGGTCTGGCTGAACCGCGGCACGCAGCTGCTCGTCAACATCCACGTCGGCGTGCTCAGAGAAGGGCGAGTTCGGCCTGCTGCTCAACGTGCCGCACACGACCTCGAAGCGAGATCTCAAACTGAAGCTCAACTTCTTCTCCGGAGGGGTCGACCCGATCAGGACGGTCAACCTGACCACGAGGGTCTCCCGCTCGTAGCGCTTGCGCCGGCGTTCCTGGTCGCCGCCGACGGCGAACCTCGTGCGCGCCCGTTTGGAACGGCAAGCAGGAGCGGAAGGGCCCGCCTGCTGATCAACAAGGGCGGCGGCACGTTCGGCGACGAGACCGCGAGCCGACTGCCGCAGACTGACAACAACGGCGCATGGTCGTCCTTCATCCGTCAGCGCGACCTGAACCGTGACCGCAGAGTCGACTTCGGTCTCCAAGTCATCGGGGCCACCGGTTCTGCGCCGCTCTTCATCCTCGACCCGCAAGGCGCATTCAAGCCCGGTCCGCCGGTCAACCTGGGCAGCCAGATCTGGTCGTTCATCGACGCCGAAGGCGACGGTTCGAATGACATCCTCACCGCCAATTCCACCGCCGTCTCCCTGTTTCGCGAGCGGCTGGTGCCGGACACCACCGCGCCGACGCTGACGCGCCTCAAGCTCAGCCCGAGTGTCTTTCGCGCTGCGCGCTCAGGGGCCAGCATCGCGGCCGCCAACCTCGGCAGCAAGCTCAGCTACGCCGCCTCCGAGCCGGCCACAACGACGTTCAAGGTCGAGAACGCCCTGCCCGGAGTCAGGCGCGGACGTAGTTGCGTGAGGCCCCCGCGAAGGGCGCCGAGCGGAAAGCGCTGCACACGGTTCCTCGCGGTGCGCGGCACCTTTGCTCACCGGGACTCTGCCGGACCCAACCAGATGCGATTCACCGGACGCGTGCGGCGAAGGCGCTGAAGCCCGGCACCTACCGCTTGAACCCAACGCCCAAGGACGACTCCGGCAACATCGGCCACACGGTCAAAGCCCTGTTCCGCATCGTTCGGTAGCTCCGCCGTTCGCCGGACGCGAGATTGATGTCGACCGCGCCGGAACGGCTTCGCACTGCTCAGCACGTTCACGTTGCGCGCGCGGACTGACACTGCCAAGGCAACCGGTCTCGCTGCTGGCCCGAGGCTGCCGGGCGCAGAATTCGCGTACCAGAGCCGACACGCGCTGTGCTGTGCCGAAGCCGGCACCTGCCTGCGCCGTCGCACTGACGGCCAAGCCAGACGAGAGTGTGAGCACATCCAAGTGGCGTGATTCCGGCCCCAGCCCGGCTCAGTGCGGTTGATGCCGTTCGTTCGTTGCTCGGCACAGATGCCGAGGCACCCCGTGCGAGGAACCGCTCCTCATCTGGCACTTGCACGTTGGTCACCGACCTCACGTGGCTCGGAGTAGGCTGGGGATCCACCAGGAGGCCATGCGTTGTCTGCTTCTGTTCCCGACGTGGGAGTGCAGCTCGGGAGTTATCGGCTCGAGGCGCTTCTCGGACGCGGCGGCATGGGCGTGGTCTATCGCGCGGTGGACCTGCGCCTCGGTCGGAACGTCGCGCTGAAGCTCCTGGCGGAGCACCTGAGCCAGGACGAGCGGTTCTGCCGGCGGTTCCTCGCGGAGTCGCGGTTGGCCGCCTCGATCGATCACGCGGGGATCGTGCCGATCTACGAGGCGGGCGAGATCGATGGTCACCTCTACATCGCGATGCGCTACGTCGAGGGCACCGACCTGGCGTCGCTGCTGCGTCGCGAGGGGCCGCTGGCGCCTGAGCGCGCGGTGGCGCTCGTCGCGCAGCTCGCGGACGCGCTGGACGCCGCGCATGCGCGCGGCCTCGTGCATCGGGACGTCAAGCCCAGCAACGCGCTCATCGCGCTGGAGGGCGCCGGCGAGCACGTCTACCTCGCGGACTTCGGCGTGACCAAGCACGTCGGGACGGCCGGCGGGATCACCGCGAGCGACCAGCTCGTCGGCACGGTCGACTACCTCGCCCCCGAGCGGATCCGCGGGGAGCCCGCCGACGGCCGCGCCGATCTGTACTCGCTCGCGTGCATCCTGTTCGAGTGCCTGACCGGGGAGGTGCCGTTTCCCGACCGATCGGAGGTCGCCGCGATCTACGCGCACCTCGAGGACGAGCCGCCGCGCGTGAGCGAGCGTCGATCGGGCCTGCCCGCCGGCCTGGACGCCGTGCTCGAGCGCGGGCTGGCCAAGGACCCGCAGCACCGCTTCGCGTCCGGTGCCGCCCTGGCCGCTGCCGCGCGCGACGCGCTCTCGGGCACCGCCGGCGCCGCGCGACCCCGACGCGTCCGCCGCCGGGCGCTCGTGGCGCTCGCCGTCGCTGCCGCGACGCTTGTCGGTGCCGGCGCGCTGGTGCTGAGTCGCTCAGCATCCAGGACGCTGACGCTGCCCGCCGCCGATGCCGTCGCGGTGATCGATCCCGCGCGGCATTCGCTGACCGCGGACATCAAGACCGGTTCGTCGCCCTCGCAGATGGCCGTCGGCGCCGGTGCGGTGTGGGTGGCGAACGCCGACGCGCAGACGGTCTCGCGGATCGACCGGCGCACCATGAACCGTGAGCAGACGATCGGGGTCGGCGCGGGTCCGGTCGCCGTCGCCGTCGGCGCCGGCGGGGTGTGGGTCGTCAACAGCCTCGACGGCACCCTGTCGTGGATCTCGCCCGCGACCAACGAGATGGTCCACGAGTTCAACGTCGGCAACGGTCCCACGGGCGTCTGCGTGGCAGCACCAGGCCGTCTGGGTCGCTGACTCGTTCGACCCGCAGGTCGTGCGCGTCGACCCGATCAGCCTGCGCACCAGGAAGATCCGGCTCGACACGCCTCCCAGCCAACTGGCCTGTCGCGGGGTCGGTGTGGGCGAGCAGCGAGTCGGCCGGCACCGTCACGCAGATCGACGCCGTGACGGGCGACTGGGTTGGACGGTCAGCACCGGCCGAGGCGCCAGCGGGCTGGCGTTCGGCGCGGGCGCGCTCTGGGTCGCCAACACACGCGACGGAACCGTCTCGCGCATCGACCCGCGAAATGGGGTCGTGACCGGGACGGTATCCATGGGAGCCGACGCCAGGCCCGTCAGCATCGCCGCCGACGCGCACGAGGTGTGGGTCAGCAACGAGGGCACCGGCACGGTGGCGCGCATCGACCCGGCGCGCAACAGGGTCGCGCAACGGCTGCGGATCGGCAGCCGGCCACAGGGCCTGGCGCTCGTCGACGGCGCGCTGTGGGTCGGCGTCCGCGCGACCGGCGCGCAGCACCGCGGCGGGACGCTGCGCGTCCTTCGGCCTCAACGGCTGGCCCAGCCCCGGCAAGGTTGCGGGCCTCGACCCCGCGACCAGCTCCACGACCCCCGGGCGGGAGATCCTCAGCCTCGCCTACGACGGCCTCGTCGCCTTCCAACACGTCGGCGGGCGCACCGGAGGCCAGGTCGTGCCGGACCTCGCCGTCGCGCCTCCGACGCTGACCGACGGCGGCCGGACCTATGCTTTCCAGGTCCGGCGTGGCGTGCGGTACTCGACGGGGCACCCCGTGCAGGCGTCGGACATCCGCCGCGAGCTGCTACGGGTGTTGCGCAGCGGCGGTCAGGGCGTGCCGTTCTACACCGGCATCCAGCGGCGCGGCGCGCTGCGTGCGCTCGCCGGCGCATTGCGATCTGTCGCGCGGTGTGGAGGTCGACGACGCCGCCGGGACGATCACCATCCGCCTCGTCAAAGCCGACCCGGACTTCCTCAACAAGCTGGCGCTGCCCTTCGCGGTGGCCGTCCCGCCGGGGACCGGCCTGTCGGCGATCCGCCGGCCGTTGCCGGCCACCGGGGCGTACGCGTTCGACGGAACGGTCCACAGCAACCGCCTGCGGCTGGTGCGCAACCCGTACTTCCGTCAGTGGTCGGCCGAGGCCCGCCCCGACGGCTACCCGAACGCGATCGACTTTCGCTTCGGCGTCGAGCAGCAGACCGCCGTCCGCGCTCTGGAGCGCGGACAGGCGGACTACGCGCTGGGTGCCCTGCTCGGGGCGCCGCGCGCGCAGGTCGACGCGACCTTCGCGCGCTACGCCGGGCAGGTGCACATCAATCGGCTGCCCGGGTTCATCTACGTGTTCCTGAACAACCGGGTGCCGCCGTTCGACAACGTCGACGCGCGACGCGCGCTCAACTTCGCCATCGATCGGCACGTCATCGCGGACCTCAACGGCGGCGCGCGGCTGGTGAAGCCGACCTGTCAGGTGCTGCCGCCCGACTTCCCCGGCTACCGCCGGTACTGCCCATACACCCGCGACGCGCGTTCCGGCGCGCCGTGGAGCGCTCCAGACCTCACGAGCGCACGGCGCCTGGTCGCGCGGTCGCACACGAAGGGCATGCGCGTCACGGTGTGGGCACAGCAGGGCAATCAGATCCTGGTGGAGCGATACATCACCAGGGTGCTCAGCCAGCTCGGCTACCGGGCGAGGCTGCATCTCCTCCCCGCCAATGCCGACTTCTCCGCGTACGTCCAGGACTCGCGGCACCGGGCGCAGGTCGGACTTGGGGACTGGGAGGCCGACTATCTCGCGCCAGGGGACTTCCTCCCCATGCTGTTCAGCTGCGCTGCGTTCACCCCGGCCGACACGGCAACAGATGAACCTCTCGGAGTTCTGCGATCCGACGAGTGACCGGCTCATGCGGCACGCGAGCGCGCTGCAGGCAGCGGGCCGCCCGTCCGACGCCGCGTGGGCGCGGGCCGACCGCCGGGTCGTCGACCAAGCGGCCTCGGTTCCGCTGGCGAGCCTGAAATGGGTCGACTTCGTCTCCCAGCGCGCGGGTGACTTCCAGTACAGCCCAGAGTTCGGCGTTCTGCTCGACCAGCTCTGGGTGCGATGAGCGCCGGCGCCGGCCTCAGCCCGCCGACCAGGTGAAGCGCGTCAGGGCTCGCGCAGGCGCGAGACCGCCCGGGCGCAGCCCGCGCCGCACGAGCACCACCGGCGCGGCGGCGCAGCGGGCCAACTCGAGACGCGAGGCACCAAGGCCCTCGCGGGCCCAGCGATCGGAGAGCCCGGCGACGATCAGCGCGGCGCGGGCGGCTGCCTCCAGCAGCGCGTCGGTCCCCGGTTCGACGAGCACGGGCTCCGCGGCAACGCCGAACGCCCGCTGGAGCGCGAGCGAGGCGTGGCCGAGCAGGCGGCTGGCGTCGCGACGTCCGCTTCGCGGATCCGCCCGCGTGCCGACCAGCCGCAGCGCCCCACCGGTCGCCCGGGCGTACCAGGCACCGAGCTCAATCGCCGCCCATTCATGCTCGTGGCCGCCGAACGGAACCAGCACCGCGGTGCCGGCCGCCGCGCCCGCGCGCTCCACCCCGGCGATGAGCGCGACGTCGCAGACGGCGTTCGCCAGCAGGCGAGCAACGTCCTCGCCGGGCGCGCCCGCGAGTGTGAGCTCCTCGGACGCGTCGAGCAGGATCAGGGCGACGTCCTCCTCGGTGGCGAGTCGCAGCGCGTCGGCCCCACGGTCCAGCGAGGTGAATGTCACCGCACGGCTCGAGACGCCACGCGTCGCGATGTCCGCGCGCACGGCCTGTGCCCGTGCCGACGCCGGCTCGAGCTGGTCCTCATGGGGTACGAGGACGGCGATGAGCAGATCGTGCCCGCTGTGCGCGGCGAGAGGCTCGGCCATGCCGGCGAGCGCCACAACTGATGCCCCGACCCCGGCCAGGACGAGGATCGCCCGGCGGGCTGCTGGGCGCGGGCGCCCGAGCAGCAGCGCCGGGTCCCGCGCGACGAGCTGCTGCTCCAGCGCCTGAAGGTCCGGGCCGGGCGCGAGCCCGACCTCGTCGAGGAGCCGCCGATGCGCCGCGCGGTAGCAGGCCAGTGCCTCGGCCTGCCGGCCATCGCGGTACAACGCCAGCATCAGCTGGCCGCAGAGCCGCTCACGTAGCGGATGCTCGTGGACGAGCGCCTGCAACTCGCCGACCAGGCGCGCGTGATGCCCCAGTGCGAGCTCCGCCTCGATGCTCAGCTCGAGCGCCGCCAGCCGGAGATCGTCCAGACGCACGACCGCGGCCTGTGCAAACGGGACGTCGCCGACATCGGTCAGCGGTGGCCCGCGCCACAGTGCCAGCGCCGTGTGAAGCGCGTCGGCAGCGGCGCTCGGGGCGTCGCGGTCCAGCGCTCGCTCGCCCTCCTCGACGAGGCGCTCGAAGCGCCGCAGGTCGAGCTGCTCGCGCTCGATCTTCAGGACGTAGCCCGGCGGGCGGCTGATGAGCAGCTCGCCCGCCGGCCCCAGCGCGCGGCGCAGCTGCGAGACGCGAACCCGCAGCGCCGTGGCCCCCGCGGCCGGCTGCATCTCGCCCCAGACCTCGTCGAGGAGCCGGTCGCTCGACACGACCTCGCCCGCATGGAGCAGCAGGACCGACAGGATCGCCAGCTGCCTCGCGCCCGCAACGCCGACGCGGTGTGCACCACACCAGACCTCCAGCGGTCCGAGGATCCGGAAGTCGACCGACTCCACCGGGCCACGCTACCTGAGGCCGTTACGCCGTCGTTACGGAGCGTGCACGCCGCCCGCCGAAGCTGCCTCTCGACGCCGCCGCCGGCGGCCCGAAACCCCAGAGGAGTCGTCATGCTCACCGCTCGGCAGCTCACCCGCCAGGCGATCGTCGCGCTGGTCGCCACCGGCCTTGCCACGAGCCCGGCCCTCGCCCGGCCGGCCGACAAGGGACCCGCTGTCCCGATCGTCAGCAAGTGCCCCTTGGGCTCGGCACACCGCGACACCGCGAGGTGCTCCGACCCGGCTCCGGTCCAGCCCCTCACCCGGAAGGCCGACAAGGGACCCACTGTCCCGATCGTCAACAAGTGCCCCTTGGGCTCGACACACCGCGACACCGCGAAGTGCTCCGATCCGGCTCCGGTCCAGCCCCTCACCCGCGCCGATGCGTCGACCGGACTCGACGGGCTGTCGATCGCCATCGGAGCATCCGCGATGCTGGTGCTCGGCCTGGTCGTCGTGATCATCCGCAGTGGCGCCGCCCCGCGCCCGCCGGGCGGGCCTCGACTGACGTGAGGCGGCGCCGGTTGAAGCGGAGTGCCGCGCACCCGCACGACGGCCGTGCCAACGCCCGATCCCCCTTGCCGGAACAGCGTGCGGCGGCCACGGCCGCCGCACGCTCAACCTTGTCCGCTGTGCTCCCAGGCCCGGCTGCGCTCGACCGGTACGGCGCCCCCGGGCAGCGCCCGTTGCAGGACGCGCGGCGACGGCGAACGGACTGAAGCGGCGTCAGCGGACCGCGAACGCCGGCAGCCGGGAGCGATCGCCGCGTCCCAGCTGATGCCGTGAGGCCCCGCTCGGGCGGTCCTGCGCGTCCGGGCCGCGATTTGCAGGAATCGACTGCAGGATCAGCGCGCCGCGGTATGAAGTGGACGACGCATGACGCTCAGCCCCCCCGGCGGGCGCTCGAGCCCCACCCCGCTGGTCTCCCGTCGCGCACGCGCGTCGCGTCGAGGTCCGCGCTGGTGACGCGCGGGCGGTCCCATTGAGCGGTCACGCGCGAAGCGCTTCCGGTCCACGGAGCGGATCACGGCCGCGGCGCAGCGGACGACGTGGGCCACGAGCTTGGCACTAGTTCTGCGGGCCTATCTGTGTGTCTTCGACGCGCGTGGGTTAGTGTCGTCTGGACCCGGGGAGCATCGTTCCCCACCGATATGAGAAGAGGGTTGCTCGATGGCCGGAGAGCAGAACGTCGAGACCGCCAAGCAGGCCTACGCCGCGTTCTCAGCGGGTGACGCCGAGGCCGCGATGGCCAGGATCGCGGACGACGTCGAGTGGATAACGCCCGGCAACAGCGCGATCAGCGGCACTGTGCACGGCAAGCAACAGGTCGGCGCCTTGTGGGCGAAGCTCGCCGAGAAGGGCTTCACGACCTCGCCGCAGCATTGGTTCTCCGACGAGGACCGTGTCGTCGTGCTCACACAGATCAGCGTGGGTGGCGAGCAGGCAGACCAGGCAGACGTGCTGACCTATCGCGACGGGAAGCTCGTCAAGTTCCAGACGGCGGGAGACACCGGCCTATTGGAGCGTGTGTTCGGGTCCAGGTAGCGCTCAACAGGAATCGCGCCGCTCGAGCCCTCCGCCCTCCGGCATGGCTTGGAGCGGTGCGCTCGCGGTTCGTCCTGAGCTCGCACAGGCGCTCGAGGCGCCTGAGCCGAAGTACGGCGAGGGCGGGAACGGCTGGACGTCCTCGTCCTTCTAGGAGGCAACCGACGGCGCCGGTCCGCCACGTCTGGCCTCGTTGACCTCTGAACCGGCACGGGCGTAACGTCCCCTCCAATCACACGACGACCGCGGAGGGAATCATGTTGAGTTGGCTGAGTCGGCGTCGGGAACGGTGGGCCGTTCGGCGCGAGTTGCGGGCCGAACGACGACACCGAGGGCAGCCTGACCGCGCCGTTGCCCCGGGTAAGGCCCAAGGGGACGCGTTCTACAAGAGCGGTGCTCACATGTGACGACCCGGAGGGACGCGCTCGCAGCGGCTGCGTCGACACCGCGGCCGAAGCGCCCTTCCCCATCAGGCGACCGTCACGTCCCGACGACCCGCTCCCGCAACGGAAGCAGCAGCGGGCGGCGGGCCGCGTGCCGTCCAAGGGTGCGATCGCGCAGCCTGCGCGATCGCACGGAGTTCGCGGTCGGGTACCACCGCTGTCTTGCGCGTGAGCGCCCGGCGGCAGCACATGCCGCATTCGTCCTACGGCTCCTCATGCCGGGTGCTGGGGTGTCCACGTCGGCGTGCCCGCAGCAGTCAACCGCAGGCTGCTGGGATCGACCGGCCCGGGGTCGAGCATCGTGGATCCTGCGAGACCCAGATGCCACAGCGTGAGCGAACCGCTGCCGCCCCATGCGCGCGGCGATGTCGTCGCGGTCCAGTCGATCTCACCGCTGGGGATCGCCAGCAGCGTTTCCACGCCGGCGCAGGCGTCGTTGGCATCGGCGGTGCCGATGCGCCGGCCTGAGGAGGCATCGACGCCGACGATGGTGGTCGCGCAGGTGACGCTCTCGAGCTCGGCGGTGAGCCTGCGCACCTCGATCGCTGCGACGCTGCCGGCGAGGTTCCAGGCGATGACGGCGTCCGTGTGGCCACCCTCCTCGCGCAGTGTGGCGATCGTCGTCAGGCGACGGGTCGCCTTCGAGCACGCGACGATGGCCAGCTGCCCGTACCGGGGGTGGTCGACGGTGAGCATCGTCGAGGTGTTCTGTCCGAGCATGCGGGCCCCGGTGTTGTGGCATGAGCGATGCGGCGCGGCCGAGGCTGACGGCGCCAGGGCGAGGGAGACGACGATGGTCGCGCCGACCAGGCCCCCGATGCGGTGGTTGAGTGTCGCGCGGATGGACATGCGAGCCTCCTTGTTGACGTTGCCCCGGGTTGGGACGACGCCAGCCTCCGTCGAAGAGGACGATGTTCGCGTCGGGGGGCGTCCCTGAACTTGTCCGCGGGTGACCCCCGGAGTAGTGTCTGCTCTGGTCCGCATGTCAGTTCCGGCGCCGACACGCAGTCGTGTGCCGCTGATCGAGCGCGAGTCTGAGATCAGCGGCCTGCACGCCGCGCTTCGACCCGGTGCCGGCGGTCATGTGATCGTGATCAGCGGCGCTGCGGGCATGGGCAAGACGGCGCTGTTGGCCGAAGCCGGCCGCATCGCCGAGGGATGTGGTTGGCGTGTCCTGCGGGCCCGTGGCGCCGAGGCCGAGCGCTCGTTCGCCTTCGGCATCGTCCGTCAGCTGTTCGAGCCGGCCCTGGCTGAGGAATCATCCGCGGCGCGCAGGGAGCTCCTCTCGGATGCCGCTGAGCTCGCTCGTCCCGCGCTCGGCCTCAGTGCGGAGTTGCCGACGGATGATCCTGCCCGATCCTTTGCGGTGATCCACGGTCTGTACTGGCTTTGGGCCAACCTCGCGGCTCAGGCGCCGCTGGTCGCATTGATCGACGATGTCCGGCTGTCCGATGCGCCGTCGCTGAGATGGCTGGGGTACTGCGCAAGGCGGGCGGCCGACCTCGACGCGGTCATGATGCTCACGGCGCGCGACGGGGTTACCGGTGCCACGGCGGAGCTCGCGGAGGTGTTGGAGGATCCGGCGGTCGAGCACATCATCCCGGAGGCACTGAGCGAAGCGGGGACGCAAGCGCTCCTTCGCGCTGCGTTCGGGATGCCCCCATCGGATGCCTTCACCGCGCGCTGTAGAGCGGTAACGGGCGGCAACCCCTATCTCTTGGGGGAGTTGGCCCGAGACCTCGCGCGCCGCGAGGTCGTGCCGGATGATGAGAGCGTCGTTCACGTTGAGGAGACGACGCCCGAGACGGTTCGCGCCTGGGTTCGGGGGCGCGTCGCCGGGCTCGGCGTTGACGCGACGCCGTTGGCCGAGGCCGCTGCGGTGATCGGCGCGCAGGCACCGCTTCGGATGGTCGCCTCGATGGCCGGGCAGGGCATCGAACACGCTGCCGCGGCGGCGGACGCTCTTGCCGCCGCGGGCATTCTCGCCCCGGGGCTTCCGCTCAGTTTCGCGCACCCGCTGACTGAGCATGCCGTGTTGGACGGCATCCCGGCGGGAAGGCAGTCACTGATGCGCGTCGCCGCGGCGCGTGTGCTCGCCGATGCGGGCGCGCCGCCCGGCCAGGTCGCCTCCCATCTGCTCGCCGGGGAGGCGCAGGGTGCCGAATGGGTGGTGGAGGCGCTCGCCCTGGCGGCCAGGGAAGCGATGGCGTCGGGGGCGCCGGATCTGGCGGCCTCGTATCTGAAACGCGCGCTCGACGAGCCGCCGCTGCCGGCGTCCCGTCCGGAGATACTGGCGGCGCTCGGGGTGGCGTTCCTGTTGGCCGGTGATCATCAGGCAGCCGCCACGCTGACCCAAGCGCGGGACGTCGCGACATCGCCCTCACGGCGAGCGGAATTGGCGATCCATGGCGGGCGCGCGCTGTTCATCGAGATGCGCGTCACGGAGGCGCGAGCGCTGCTGTCTGAGTCGATCGATGAGCTCGGGGCCGACGACACTGAATTGGCCCTGCGCTTGGAGGCGGAGCTGGCGATGGCCGCCCAGCTCGACACTTCACGGCCGTTGGCGCCCGAGCGGCTGGAGCGCTATGCCGGTTTGGAGGGTGTCACGGACGGCGAGCGTCACGTCCTGATGGCTTTGGCCTGGAGCCGGACGCTCACGTTGTCGACCCCTGCGGCGGACGTCGTCGCGCTGATGGAGCGCGCCAGCGCCGACGCCGCGCTGTTCGCCTCCGGAGGAGGCGACAGCCCGACGGTGGCCTTCGGCATCGGTGCTCTCACCTCGGCTGACAGCATCCATCTCGCCGACCGGCTGCACGAACTGCGCATGGCGGATGTCCGGCGTCGTGGTTCCTACAACGGTTTCATCCTGGCGTCGTCCCAGACGATCTTCGGGTTATTGCGCTCCGGCCGCGTCCGCGAGACCGAGGTGGAGGGCCGATCGCTCATGCAGCTCGCGCAGATGTCGGGTTTCTCACCGTGGCACCTGGGCTGCCTGCTCCAAGCCCTGGTCGAGCAGGGGAGATGCGAAGAGGGTTTCGACATGCTCGCGGCCTCCGGGTGGTCCGGCGAGCTGCCCGAGTTCTTCCCGTTCAGCATGCTGCTGTACGGACGATCGCGTCTGCACTTGGCCGCCGGGGCGCCTGATCGGGCCCTCGCCGATGCCCGTGAGCTCGAGCGGCGGCTCAAGTGCTGGGGCGTACCCGGCAATCCGCGCGGTACGCCGTGGCGGCTCGTGGCCACCCGAGCCCTCCTGCAGCTCGGCGAGCGTGACGAGGCGCGAGCGGTGGCAGCGGCGCATCTCGGGTTCGCGCGTGCATGGGGGACACCCGAGGCGGTCGGGATCGCCCTGTGGAACAACGCGATCACCGCGGCGAACGGACCCGAGCTCGACCGTCTGATCGAGGCGGCCCGGATCCTCGAAGGCTCGACGGCAGTGCTCGAGTACGGGGGCGTGCTCGCCGACATCGGTGCTGCTCTCCGTCGCGCGAACCGCAGGGCGGATGCCCGCGGGCCGCTTCGCGAGGCGCTTGACATCGCGCATCGCTGCGGAGCCGATGCACTGGAACTGCGGGTCCGCGAGGAACTGCTGGCGACCGGCGCACGTCCGCGCAAAGCCGTTCTGCGCGGCGCCGACTCACTCACGGCCAGCGAGCGTCGCGTCAGCGAGATGGCCGCCACCGGCATGTCCAACAAGCAGATCGCACAGTCGCTGTTCGTCACGGCGAAGACGATCGAGACGCATCTCGGGCACGCCTACCTCAAGCTCGACATCAGGTCGCGGCGCGAACTGGGGGCTGCGCTGCAGGCACCGGTGTGATTCGGCCGAATGTCGCGGACGACCTGGCCTCGGTTTCCGCAGGAGGTCGCCGGTTCGATCCCGACTGGCTCGACCTTCCCCGACTGACAGACAGAAGCCCCGGACCCGCGCCGGGTCCAGGGCTTCCTGTCGCGCTGCGGTCGCCCTAGTGTCGTGAGTCGGAAGTTCGGTCGCGTGATTTCGGATGTCCGGTCGTGATCTGAGCCTCGGCGGTGACCCGGCTTCGTGCCGGTGGCACGGGGCCGGGCGCCGACGGGGCTCAGGCGCGAGCGGGCGCCGAAAGCGCCGGCGAACTTCTGATTCAGGACACTAGCCCAGGACGAGCGAGAGCGAGATCGCGAGGAAGACGATGCTCTGTGCGCTGTGCACGGCGATGCCGATCAGCGAGCTGCGATAGCGCTTGGCGGGGTAGGAGATGATGAACGTGTCCAGCAGCGTGGCCGGGATCGCCCACGGGACGTGCAGGTGATAGACGGCGAAGAGCACGCCGTTCGCCACCCAGTCCCGCTCGCCGAAGGCACCGTTCATCCTCGGCAGGAGGAGCCCGCGGAACAGCAGCTCCTCACCGAGCACCGTGTTGAAGACCGCCATCACGGCGATGAGCGCGAACCATCCCCAGGCGCCTGAGAGAAACGCGTGACCGGCGTCCGAGCCGAGGAAGACGCCCAAGTCGCGACTGCCGGCGTGGGTCAGGGTCGGCAGCATCGCCTCGACGGCGGTGGCGACGATGAGCGGCACCAGGATGAACCACACGCGCCCGCCGCGCCGGCCGGTCTTGGGGCTGCGCGGTGCGTTGAGCCACAGCGCCGGGCGTACGCGCGACCAGCGCAGCGTGCGCTGCTCCCTCGCCACCAGCGCGACGACGAGGGCGAACTGCCAGATCAGCCCCGCCGTGAGGGTGAGCATCAGCGCCTTGGGGAGCTCGTTCGGGCCGTGGAGCCGGTCCGCGAGCCATGGAGCGACGACCCAGGCCAGGAACGCCATCGGAAGCGCGGCGGCCGCCCAGACGGCCGCGATCATCCGGCCCGAGTACTGCCGGATCGAGGACTGCGTCGCCTCCGGGCGGGCGACGCGTGTCGCGGCCGGCCGGTCGAGCGTCTGGTACTTCGTCGTGATGGTCATTTCGTGTGCTCTCCTCGGGTGGTTGGGTCGATGTCACGACGCTACGCGCGGGTTGTCGCGGCGTCGTCGCCCGGGAGCCGGATTCGAGCTCTGACCATGGGCTGATCCCGCCTCTGACTTTCGTCGGAGGCGGTGACCGAGTGCGTGAGGTACGTTCGGCGCGTGAGCCGGTTCTGGTCCCTCGCGCGCAGCCACGGTTTCGATCTGCTGATCGTGATCGCGGCGCTCGAGGGCGCGCTCGAAGTCGCCTTCAAGGAGGACGCGCTGCGAGCCCCGCGCTCGTCGCCGTGGTTCGCCGTGCCGGCCGCCGCGCTCGTCGTGCTGCCGCTGCTCGGGCGCCGCCGCTGGCGCTTCGGGGCACCGGCTTCGGTCTGGTTGCTCGCCGCCGCGATCTCGTTCGTCGACGGGCGGCTCGTCGTGTTCACGGCGGGCCTCGGCGTCGCCGGGATGGCTGCGGCATTCCTGCTCGGCCAGGTCCCGGACATGCGTCAGGCGCAGGTCGGCCTGGCGATCGTGCTGGGCGCTGCGGCGATCATCGTCTACAACGACCCCAACCACCTGCCGGGCGACCTCGTCTTCATCCCGGCCCTCTATGGGATCGCCTGGCTGGCCGGCTTCGCGCTGCGAGAGCGGGTCGCGCAGGCCGAGGCGGCGGAGGAGCGCGCGGCGCAGGCGGAACGCGAGCGCGAGGCGGCCGCGCGCATCGCCGTGGCGGAGGAGCGCGCGCGGATCGCGCGCGAGCTGCACGACATCGTCGCCCACGCCGTCAGCGTGATGGTGCTCCAGGTCGGCGCCGTGCGTCACAACCTGCCCGACACGCTGGCCGAGGACAAGGACGCGCTCAGGGGCGTCGAGCAGACCGGACGCACCGCGCTGGCCGAGATGCGGCGCCTGCTCGGCGCGATGCGCCGCGACGGTGAGGACGTCGACCTCGGACCGCAGCCAGGCCTCGGGAGTCTCGACCCGCTGCTGGACGACGTCCGCCGCGCCGGCCTTCCCGTACAGCTGCAGGTCGACGGGGAGCCCTACCCGCTGCCCCGCACGCTTGACCTCTCCGCCTATCGCATCGTCCAGGAGGGTCTGACCAACGCGCTCAAGCACGCGCATGCGAGCCACGCGGACGTGGTGGTCCGCTACGGACCCGACCAGCTCCGGATCGACGTCCGTGACGACGGGCACGGCAACTCGGACGGCGACGGCCTCGGCCACGGGCTCGTCGGCGTCCGCGAGCGCGTGAAGATCTACGGCGGTGAGATGTCCGCGGGCGCCGCGGCCGGGGGCGGCTTCATCCTCACGACGACGCTGCCGCTCGACGGTGACCGGCGATGACCATCCGGGTGCTCGTCGCCGACGACCAGTCCATGGTCCGGGCCGGCTTTCGCATGCTGCTGGCGCGCGAACCGGACATCGAGGTGGTGGCCGAGGCGGGAAACGGCGAGGAGGCCGTCCACCAGGCGTCCCGCTTCGATCCGACGGTCGTGCTGATGGACATCCGCATGCCGGAGCTCGACGGCCTCGAGGCCACCCGGCGCATTCTCGCCGCCAACGACGTCGCGCGCATCCTGATCCTGACGACGTTCGACCTGGACGAATACGTCTACGAAGCGCTCAGCGCCGGTGCCAGCGGCTTCGTCCTGAAGGACGACCCGCCCGAGCAGCTGATCGCCGCGATCCGCACCGTGGCCGCCGGAGACGCCATCCTCTCACCGGGGATCACGACGCGCGTGATCCGGCAGTTCAAGCGCGTCCCACGGCCCACGCCGCCCAAGGAGCTCGGCGATCTCACGGCGCGCGAACAGGAGGTCCTGCGGCTGATCGCCCGCGGGCTCTCCAACGCGGAGATCGGGCAGGAGCTCTACATCAGCGAGGGCACGGTGAAGACGCACGTCACCCACGTCCTGCAGAAGCTCAACCTGCGCGACCGCGTGCAGGCCGTCGTGCTCGCCTACGAGACCGGGCTCCTCGAGCCGGACGCCGATCAGCAGGGCAGCTAGGGCCGACCGGGCCCCACCCACCGGTGCCGTCACCCCGGGAGCACAGCCCTCGGCAGGCCGACGAGCGCCGCAAGGCCGAGGACCGAGCGCGGGTCATACGGGCGCCGCCACAGCCCGCCGTGCGCGGCGCCTGTCATGAACAGGCCTTCGGGGTGCTCCGGTGCCGCCGCGGCGGCGCGTTCGGGGTGATGGATGTCGTGGACGAGCAGGGCGGCCATGAGGGCGCGCGTGGTCGCAGGCTCGAACACGTCCACGCCGAGGTGACGCGCCCCGCCGTAGGCGGCTGCGAGAAGCCGGTTCTTCGTGACGGAGCGTGTCCAGGTCGGCGGCGCGACATTGAACGAGACCGGATGCCCGGCGTCCCGGGCGAGCAGCCCGCACCAGCGCTGGATGCGCTTGGCCAGGGCGTAGTTCGGCCCCTGCTGGGGTACGAGCGCGTCTGCCAATCCCCATTCACTGGCCGTCGCCGCCGGGCACGGGCTGCCGGTAGGACGGCGTGAACACACGGCCGCGCGTCACCGCGCGCAGCGGCGCCTGGAGGACCGCGCGCCCGCCGCGCTCGCCCCAGCGCCGGCGCGCGTCATCGACGACCTCGGCGGGGACGAGATAGCAGTCCGTCGGTGTCGCCAGGAAGGCCAGCATGACGTCGTTTCCGCCGGCGAGCAGGTCGGCGGCCACTGCATCCGCGGCTGCTGTCACGCACACGTGCGCGGCGCCGTCGGCATAGGCGTGGTCGGCCAGCACGAGCGGCGCATCGGCGGCATGCTCGGCCAGCCAGGCATGCGCGGCCGGCAGCGCCGCGACCAGGTCCAGCCCTGCGGAGCTCGCAAGCTCAGCGTCGCCCTCGCCCGCGGTCGACCCGGGCCGGCCATCGGCGAGCGGCACGTGGACGACGCCCGCGCCGCTGCGCGCGATCGCAAGGACGCGCTCCCACAACTGGCGGCCCGGCAGGTCGAGCGCGATGACCTCCGCGCCCCAGGCCGTCAGCGGGCCGAGCGGACCGACCTCCGCGCCGGCGCCGACGAGCGCGATGCGCCGGCCCTCGAGGCGCAGCCATTCGGGTTCGGCGATGACAGTGGCGACGGCCTCGGCGCAGGTCGGCTCCACGACGCCGTCGCGCACCCACTGCTCGAGGCGCCGGCGCAGCGGGTCACCGGTGAGGTTCTGACCCCTGTAGGGCACCTCGAGTTCGCGTACCGCCGGCCGCGTCCCATGCACGGCGACCGCGCGCGGCGGTTCGCCACCGGCCGCGCCGGCGAACGCATCGGCCAGGGGCCGCTCCTCGCCGTCTCGCGCGAGCACGAGCCGCGAGCGCACCGCAGCCAGACCCGCATCCGCGATGTCGAGCGCGGCCCGCCCGTCACGGGCTCCCGCCATGGTCAGGTCGCGCAGCGCGCCGACGTAGCCGTCATGCCACTCGTCGATGGCCGCAATGCGCTCGGCCAGCGCCGGATCGACAGCCCGCGCGGCGTCCGCGACCACGGACCGCCCCGTGTACAGGCTGCTGCGCCCCTGCCCACCGACCCGCGGGAAGAGCACATCGGTCGCGGTCATCAGGCCAGAAGATCCAGCTTCCGCAGGCGGCTCCTGGGCACACGCGAGAGCTGCACGAGCAGCTCGGTGAACGCGATGGCCTCCCGGCGGGCCAACGCCGCGTCGTACTTGTCCGTGGTGGGGATGCCCCAGTTGAGCAGGTAGGTGGGGCCGGTGATGTAGTTCGTCGTGGGAATCGCGCCCTGTGTCCACAGCCCGGTGCCCTCGGCCGGCCAGCCGTTGCCGTCCGGGCTCCCCGGAGCCGAGACGTAGGGCCGGATCACGGCCGAAGGTGCCGCGTGGGCGCGCTTGAGCGCGGCGATCGAACCGTCGACCAGCGCGCCGGTCTCCGGGGCGAAGAACGTGCCGGGCTCGGCGGCGCCGGTGAGCCGGGGCGCGCCACCGTTCGGGCCCGCGTTCCACTCCTTCGCGCCGAGGTGCTCGAGCGTCACCGCTGCGGCGACGCGGCGGATCAGATCGTCCTTGTGCCGGGCGACGAACGACTCGACGCCCTTGCCGCCGATGAAGTGTCCTGTGGTGAGCAGGACGAGGATCGTCCGCGGCAGACTGGCCCGGGGAAGTCGACAGAGGTACCGGCACGCCGCGACGATGGAATCCGGGCCGTTGTCCTCGATCCCGTTCGGGCCGTCGGTGTGGGAGTGCAGGATCATCAGCTCGTCCGAGCGACCGGGGATCACGCCGATCAGGTTGCGCGAGCTGGTGCTGACGATCTTGGCGGGCACCGTGACCCTTGCGGTGGCTCCGGCCGCCGCCAGCTGCTTCAGCCGGGCGCCGACGGTGCGGTCGACATAGATCCCCGGGACGGCTCGAATCGTGCCGTCGTAGGGGTAGTAGCTGCCGTGTGCCGCTCCGGCGGGGAGGTCGAGCACGCCCACGACCGCGATCGCCCCGGCGCGGGACGCCAGTTCGAGCGCATCGACCACGCCGCCCTGTCCGAGCCACGGGCGCGCGTAGACGGCGCCCGGCGCGGTGAACAGTCCGTGCGGGTCGTAGTACTTGTAGCTGATGCTGGTGAAGAAGCTGAAGGGCAGCGTCGCGAGCGGTACGTCGAACAGCGCGATCTTCCCGTTCAGCGAGCCGGCTGCAGGCGGGTTGGCCGCGTCGAACGCAGCGAGCTCGCCGGTGACCCCCGAGCGCGGGGTGTGACCGGTGTAGGGGATGTAGGACGCCGTCTGGACCGGCCCGGCGCTCGCGCCGCCGACGATCTCGAGCTTGAAGGAGTCGGTCGTCCACCGCCGGAACGGAACGGACTCGAGGTGCACCTGGCGAACTCCGGCGCGCCGCAGGCGATCATGGAGGGTGTCGATGTAGCGCTCATGCACGGGAGTGCCCGTCGCACGCAGGCCCAGCTGATCGAGCTGTCGATGCCAGGCCTTGAGCTGGTCGGCCGCGGGGAAGTGGCGCGGGTCCACCCGAAAGGCCGCCGGGGCCGCCGGTCGGGCGGTCGGGCCGGACGCGAACGCCGATGCGGCGGCGCCGTCCAGCGCACCCAGGGCAGCGCCCCCCGCCGTCGCCAGCCCGGCCTGAAGCAACCGCCTGCGCGTCATCACACGGTCAAGGGGAACCGGTGTCTGCCCTTCCTGATCAGGCATGGGCCTTCCCTCCGGCGACGGGCCCGCCTCAGCCGGTCGCCACGAGCGCCCGCGTCGGCCGACATCAATGGTCGTGCATGCTCTACTCGCCTCGCACTGCGATGTCAACCGCGCGAGCGTCGCGCCGGGGTCACCAACCCCCTTCAGCGCGACGGTCGTACTTGACGTCGGTGTCGCCGAGCTCGAAGACCAGCAGCTTGCGCTCGGTGAACGACTCCAGGAACCACTGCGAGAGCTCGCGGCCCACGCCGCTCTTGCCCGCGCCGCCGAACGGGGCGAGCTGGTCCCAGTAGTTGCTGGTCTCGTTGATGTTGACCGAGCCGTGGGGCAGCGCCTCGCCGACGCGCCACGCGGTGGCCAGGTCGCGGGTCCAGAGCGAGGCGATCAGTCCGAGCTCGCTGCGGTTGGCGATATCGATCGCCTCCTGCGCAGACGCGATCTTCATGATCGGCGCGACGGGGCCGAACGTCTCCTCCTGCATGATCCGCATCGACTGCGTGACGCCCGTGAGGATCGTCGCCGGGAAGTACAGACCCTCCACCGGGCCGAACTGCACGATCTCGGCGCCCTTGGCGCGAGCGTCGTCGATGTGCTCGACCACGCGGCGCAGCGTTCCCGCATTGCACAACGGGCCCATCTCGGTGTCCTCATCGGCGGGGTCCCCGATGCGCAGCTGCGCCGCGCGCGCCGTCAGCTTCTCGACGAACTCGTCGTAGACCGCCTCGTGAACCAGCAGGCGCTCGGCCGAGGTGCACACCTGCCCGGTGTAGTAGAAGCAGCCGTTCATGGCGCCCTCGACCGCGGCGTCGACATCGGCGTCGGCGAGGATGATGAACGGGCCGTCGCCGCCGAGCTCGAGCAGATGGGGCTTGAGGGCGGCACTGCGCGCGATCTGCTCGCCGGTGGCCGTCGACCCGGTGAAGAAGATGCCGTCGACGTCGTCGTGCTCGACGATCGCCGCGCCGATGTCGCCGAAGCCCTGGACGACGTTGACCACTCCGTCCGGCAACCCGGCCTCGCCGAACAGCTCGGCGACCATCGCGCAGCTCGTCGCGGCGTACTCCGAGGGCTTCCAGACGACCGTGTTACCCGCGGCGATGATGTGCGCGATGGCGATCGACGAGATGTCCGTCGGGAAGTTGTAGGGCGTGATGACGCCGACGACGCCGAGCGGGCGATGGCTCATGACCAGGCGCTTGTTGGTCGTCTGCTCCTGGGTGGACGGGAGCGACAGGCCGCGGTGGCGCAGCACCTCCTCGGCCGCCTTCCCGTAGGAGGGCGCGGCGTACTCGTAGACCTCCTCGCGCGAGTCCGTGATCGTCTTGCCGATCTCGGCGGTGAGCATCTGCGCGACCGGCTCGGCCCGGTCGAGGAACAGTGGATCTTCGCGCGTTCGATCAGCGGCAGCGCGGCCCAGGCCGGCTGCGCCGCGCGTGCCGCCGCGACGGCGCGGTCGACGTCGGCGGTGTCGCAGCGCGCGACGACGTTGACGACCTCACCCGAATGTGGTGAGCGAACGTCGAAGGTGCCCGCGCCGCCGTCGACCCACTCGCCGCCGACGAGCGCCTGGTTCGGCGCCTTGTTGATAAGGCTCATCTCCGCCTCAGACTCGAGGGCGGCCGGAACAGCTGATGGATTCGCCGCAGGATCTTCGCGCGTTCGATCAGCGGCAGCGCGGCCCAGGCCGGCTGCGCCGCGCGTGCCGCCGCGACGGCGCGGTCGACGTCGGCGGTGTCGCAGCGCGCGACGACGTTGACGACCTCACCCGAATGTGGTGAGCGAACGTCGAAGGTGCCCGCGCCGCCGTCGACCCACTCGCCGCCGACGAGCGCCTGGTTCGGCGCCTTGTTGATAAGGCTCATCTCCGCCTCCAAGACCTCGAGGACGCGCCGGTACGCCGACGCGCGCTCTGGCGGTCAGTACCCGCGCTCCTGGCGGTCAGTATGACGCGGCCCGGTGGCAGTCGCTATGCCCCTGGCCGCAACGCCTCGACCGCCCGGCTGGCCTCCAGCGGCGAGGCGCGGATCCGCTGCCGGCGAACACGGGCGGCCGTCGATGGCGCCGCCGCGTGGGACGATGCGCGCATGGCCACCGACGAACCGCTGGACGACGAGCTCGAGCCGCGACTGGCCGTGATCGTCGACGCGCTGCACCGCAAGGGCGCCGACGACCCGACCTGCGCCGCCTGCGGGCAGCGTTCGCTCGAGCTGGCGGACGAGACATTCTTCATGCAGGCGATCACCCCGGGCGGCGAGATCGCCTTCACCGGCGAGACCGCCGACGGATTCGAGGTCGCGGCGATGCTGTGCGGCAACTGCGGCCACATCCGGCTGCATCACCTGTCGAAGCTCGTGCGCGACTGACGCGCAGGCTGCGGCAGCCGGTCAGCGGCGCAGCACGCCGATCGTCGCGTAGCCGGCGTAGAACTCGGAGACGTCGTCGCCGGCGGCCGGCTTGGCCGTCGTCGCGCAGTTCACCTCGCCGAACGGGTCGTTGCTGCCGAACGAGGCCGCGACGGTGGCGCCGAGGATGCCGCGGACGTGGCCGGCCGAGCATGTCGGCGTGTTGATGCTGACGACGCGGCCCTTGTGCAGGTGGGCGCGGTTGGCCGACAGCCAGGTCATCGTCCGGCGGACCCCGGCCGCGAAGTCCGGAGGGCTGCCGACGCCCTGGCTGGTCGCGAGCGCCGGGATGCCTCGCCGGCCGGCCGCGAGTGCCGCGCCCACGGTGCCGGAGATGCCCAAGAACGGCCCGATGTTCGCGCCGAAGTTGATGCCCGACAGCACGAGGCCGGGCTTGCGGCGCTTGAACTGGTGGGTCAGCGCGTAGCTGATCGTGTCCGCCGGGTAGCCCGCGACCGCGGTCGCCGGGTAGCCGCTCTTCGTCTTCGCCGCGTGCGCCTTCAGGACGCCGCGGGTCGTCTTGCCGCCCGTGCCGCTCTGGTTCTTCGCGGGAGCGACGACCGTCACGCTGACGGCGGGCTGCCGGCGCAGCGCCTGGACGAGCGCGTCGATGCCGGGCGCGGCGACGCCGTCGTCGTTCGTGACGAGCACCGAGAGGTGCGCGGGTCTGTACGCCGCAGCTGCGGCGGGCGCCGCCGGCGCGCCCACTGCGAGCACGCCGAGGGCGGCGAGGATCGAGACGACGTACCGCATCATCGCTTGAGATAGGCCTTGGCCTGGCTCTCCACCAGCGCCGTCAGGTTGCCGAGCGCGATGTTCGCGTCGGCCAGGTGCAGACCCCAGGTGGCGTCGGCGAGCGGCTTGAGCACCGGAGCTCCGTCGACGCCTGCGATCCGCAGGACGTTCGCGCCGCCGGCCGAGGAGCACCGCCCGGTGTAGGCGCCCTTCGCCTCGAGCCACTGCGTCGACACGGCCGGGATCGGGAACCCGATCAGCGGGACGAGCGCGCCGATCGCGGTCCCCGGTGCGAACGGCGTCGTCGGGTAGATCGAGTCCAGCGGCGCGGAGCCTCCGCTGAGCGCGGCGGGGTTCGTGCAGAGGACTTCGACGTTCTTGCGCCTGGTCACCGGCAGCCCGGCGATCGGCCTGCTCGTGCGGCCGAACAGCGAGTTGGCGGGCGGCGTCTCGTTGTAGGTCGAGAACGCGACGACGCACCCGAGCTGCGTGGCCCTGCGGCACGCGGGCACGTTCTTGAAGTCACCGCCGCGGTCCGAGCCCTTCTTCACGAGCACGTTCCCGCCGAGCAGCAGGGCGGAGATCAGGTGCCTGCGGACGGCCGGCCTGCTGTCGATCTCGTTGGCGATCAGGCTGCGCAGCACGAAGCTGCCCTGTGAGTGGCCGATCAGGACGACGCCGCGGCCTTTGTTTTCGTGCCTGAGGTAGTCGCGCCAGGCGGCCACGACGTCCGCGTACGCGCTCGCCCGCATCTGCGCGGTGACCGTGGTGGGGTTGAGCAGCCCCTGGATCGTCACCTGGCGGTACATCGGCGCGTAGACGCGGCAGTCCCTCGAGTAGCGCGAAGCCTGGTAGAGCGCGATCGAGCGCTCCTCGGGGTCGATCTTCAGCGTCGCCTGCGGCGTCGGCTGGTTGCTCACGGTGGGGTAGACGTAGAAGCAGTCGAACGCCGGCTTCCTGGCCGCCGTCACCGTCGTGCTGCCCAGAATCGCCCCGGTCGGCGAGATCTGCGTCGTCGCGAGGCTCGGGCGGCACGGGTCGCTCTTGAGGCTCGGGCTGCAGAGCCAGGTCGTCTTGGCGGCGGCCGCGTTCGCGCGTGGCGCGGCGAGCAGCGCGAGGGAGCAGAGCGCAGCGAGCAGAGCGGCGGCGACAGGCACTCCTCGCGGCACGCGCCGCGAGGCGGGGAGGGCATTCATCGGCGCAAGTCTTCCATGCAGCGGTCGCCCGGCGCGCCGGTCACCGGCCTCGCGGGTGGGCCCACGCCGGCCACCTGAAAGGATCACGGGCATGAGCCTTCCCGTTCCCACCAAGGAGTCCGTCGTCGTCGTGACAGGCGCGTCGGCCGGCATCGGCGCCGAGCTGGCCAAGCAGCTCGCCGCGCTCGGGCACGATCTCGTCGTCGTCGCGCGGCGCGAGGACCGGCTGCTGGAGCTCGCCGACGACATCCGCGTCAGTCACGGCGTCGAGGTCTTCGTGCACGCTGTGGATCTGCGCGGTCGCGACGCGCGGATCGGGCTGCTGGGCGCGATCGCCGAGGATGGCCGCCATGTCGTGGGCCTGGCCAACAACGCCGGCTACGGGTCACACGGGCGGGCGTGGGAGCTGAACCTCGACCGCGAGGAGGGCCAGGTCGAGCTCAACATCGAGGCGCTGCACCACCTCACGCTCGCCGTCGTCCCGGAGATGGTCCGCCGTCGCGCAGGCGCCGTGCTGAACGTCGCGTCGGCCGCCGCCTTCCAGCCGATGCCGGGCATGGCGACCTACGCGGCGACGAAGGCCTTCGTCCAGTCGTTCTCCGAGGCCCTGCATGCCGAGCTCGCCGGGTCGGGCGTGTCGGTCACGGCACTCTGCCCGGGGCCGGTCGACACCGAGTTCGGCGAGGTCGCCGGGTTCGAGGAGTCGAGCTTCCCGGGTGTGCTGAAGATCTCCGCCGAGGAGGTCGCCGCGCAGGCCGTGCGCGGAATGCTGACCGGCAAGCGCTCGGTGATCCCCGGCCCGCAGAACAAGGTGCTCACGCTGGCCGGCCGCTACGTGCCGCGCACGGTGCTCCTGCCGGCGATGCGCCGCCAGACGCTGTCCTGAGAGGCGAGGCACGACCGCGCCCCGACGACGGGGCGCGGTCGCAGTCCGCCTCAGGTCCCTACGCCGCCTCGGCCGCCGGCCCGCGGCCGGCGAGCAGTTCCTCGGTGACGCGGTCGGTCGCGTCGTGCGTGCCGCCGACCAGGCGCCGGCTCAGCTGCGCGCGGCGGAACGTCAGCGGTGCGTCGTGCTCCCAGGTCGCGCCGATGCCGCCGTGCACCGCGATCTGCTGGCGCGCGGCGAAGTCGAGCGCGCCGCCGGCGACCGAGCGCGCCGCGCTGGCCGCGTAGGCGATCTCGTCCGGGTGGTCGCTGAAGGCGAACCCGGCGTAGATCAGCAGCGACTTCGCGTTCTCCAGGCGGCGCAGCATCTCGACGAGGCCGTGCTTGATCGCCTGGTAGGAGCCGATCGCGCGGCCGAACGTGTAGCGCTCCTTCGCGTACTGGACGGACACCTCGAGCGCGGTCTCAACGGAGCCCACCGACTCGGCGGCGATCAGCGCCTGCGTGAGGTACCACGCCTGCGCGATATCGGTGCCCGACACGGCCAGCCTTGAACCGGTCGCGTTCGCGAGCGTGACGGTCGCCAGGCCGCGCGTCGCGTCGTAGCGCCAGCCGCGGTCGATGGCGACACCCGCGGCGTCCACGTCCAGCGCCGCGGCGACCGGCTCGCCGTCGGCGGTGCGGCCGATCGCGACGAGCACGTCGGCCTCCCCGGCGTCGGGCGCCCACGCGACCGTGCCGTTGAGCGTGACGCTGTCGCCGTCGACGGTCGCGGCCGGGGCGGGGGGCCGGGTCATCCCGGCCACCGCGTCGACGGTCCACGACTCCTCGAGCTCGCTCGGCGGGCGCGCAGGCAGCCATGCGGCCTTCAGCTCGCCGGAGGCGACGTCGCCGATCCGGGCGTAGCCGCCACGGTCCAGCAGCAGGGAGGCGGGCAGCGGGCCCAGCAGCGGCGCGCCGGCCAGCACGCGGCCGGCCTCCTGGGCGACGAGCAGTGCGTCGTAGACGCCCAGGCCCGCGCCGCCGTTGTCCTCGGCGATCAGCAGGCCGGGCCAGCCGGCCTCGATCGCGGTCGGCCAGAGGTCCAGGCGCGCTGCGTCGTCCTCCAGGCCCTCGCGGGCGGCCTCGACGGTCTTGAAGCGCGACAGCGCACCACGCGCCGCCTCGCGCAGGAACTCCTGCTCGTCGGACAGGTTCAGGTTCATGCCGTGACCCCTTCCTTCTCCTTGGCGCGCAGCTCGCTGAACGGGATGCCCTTGTCCAGGCGCGGCTCGGGGGGGAGCCCGAGCACGCGCTCGCCGATCGTGTTGCGCAGGATCTCCTCGGTGCCGCCGGCGGACTTCAGCCCCGGCAGGAAGGAGATCATGTAGGCGAACTCGCCGTCCTCGGCGAGCGCGTCGGGCCCGACGATGTCGGCGACGAGGTCGCCGGCCTTCACGGCGCAGTTGACCATCGTCACCTTCGCCAGCCCGAACTCCGGCCCCGGGATCTGGCCGCTCTGCAGCGCGCTGATGGAGCGGTAGCCCGTCCAGCGGATCGACTCGAGCTCGGCGCTGAGCTCACCGAGCTCATGGCGCACGCCGGAGTCGCGGCGCGCCGCCGGGTCGCCGGCGATCGCGCGGGCGAAGCGGTCCGAGCGGTAGCCGCCGCCCATGCCGATCGTCAGGCGCTCGAACATGAGCGTCGTCAGGCCCACGCCCCAGCCGCCGTCGACGGGCCCGACCACCGAGCCGGCGTCGATCGTGACGTCGTCGAAGAAGACCTCGTTGAACTCGGCCTCGCCGGAGATCTGGCGCAGCCCGCGCACCGTGACGCCGGCGCCGTCCATCGGGACGATGAACATGGTCATGCCCTTGTGCTTGGGCACGTCGGGATTCGTCCGCGCGAGGATCAGGCCGAAGGCGGCGAACTGCGCGTTCGTCGTCCAGACCTTCTGCCCGTTGAGCGTCCAGCTGCCGTCGTCGTTCCTGCGGGCGCGCGTCTGCACCGCCGCCAGGTCCGAGCCGGCGGCGGGCTCGGAGAAGAGCTGGCACCAGACCTCGTCGCCGTGGAGCATCGCGCCGAGGTAGCGGCCCTTCTGCTCGTCGGTGCCGTGGGCGATGATCGTCGGCCCGAGCATGCCGACGCCGATGACGTCGAGGATGCCGGGCACGCCGGCACGCCGCATCTCCTGGCTGATGATCACGTTCTCGATCGGCCCGACGCCCTGGCCGCCGTACTCCTTCGGCCACGTCGCGCCGGCGAGCCCCGCCTCGGCGAGGCGGCCCTGCCACGCGCGCCGCGCGGCGAGGATCTCGTCGGGATCGGTCAGGGCGCCGTCGCCTTCGATGATCGGCGCCTCGGACTTGTGCTCCTCGAGCCAGGCCCGGATCTGCGCCCGGTACTGCGCCTGCTCGGGGGTGTCGTTCAGATCCACCCTTGCTCCTTTGACTGACTGATCGGTCGGGAGTGCCTGGCGGGATGATACGGAGCGGTCTAATCATCTGGAGGCTGCTGCCACAAGGCCCCGAGGATCCCGATCGACAGCAGCGCGAGGATCAGGATCGAGACGACGGAGAGGATCGTGAAGCCGCGATCGATGGCGGCGTAGATCGTCAGCACGCCGAAGCCCACGAGGAACACGCTGACGACGGCGAGGATCGCTCTGCGCACGGCTCAGCTCTCGAAGGCGCCGAGCACGGCGAGGCCCGCGACGAGGGCGGGCCAGGTGAGCGCCCAGATCCACGCGCGCACGGCGACGAACCCCGCGAAGAACGGGATCAGGACCAAGCTGAGCACGCGCGCCCCCCGGAAGCGCACGACGTGGACGAGCACCATCGCGCTGACGACCCCGACCGCGCCGAGCACGCCCGCCGGGGCGTCCCCGAGCGCCGCGGCGACCCCGACCCCGACCGCGACCCCGGCGGTGACGACGACGAGGAAGAGCGGGACGCCGAGCCGATCCTCCTCGGTCGCCCCGAACACCCAGGCGAACAGGGCGCAGACCAGCAGCGCCAGCGCCGTCCAGCCCGCCCCACGCAGGAGCTCCACGCACGCGCCCGCGATCGCGGCGGCCGTCAGCAGCAGCGTCACGACCGGAGTGCGGACGCGCTCGATGTCGTCTGTCACCGGGAACACGGAGGACCGCTGACGCTACGCGGTCGCTGCGTGCAGCGGCCCCACGCCGGGGCGCTCCTGCGGCACGTGCTGGTCCGCGTGGTAGCTCGAGCGCACGAGCGGGCCGGCGGCGATGTGATCGAAGCCGAGCTCGTAGGCCGCCGTCTCCAGCGCCTTGAACTCGTCCGGATGCCAGTAGCGCACGATCGGCAGGTGGCGCTCGGTCGGCCGCAGGTACTGCCCGACGGTGAGCACCTGGACGCCCGCGGCGCGCAGGTCCTCGAAGGCGGCGACCATCTCGTCGTGGGTCTCGCCGAGCCCGACCATCAGCCCGGACTTCGTGACGACCCGGCCCTCGCCCATCGCCTTCGCATTGCGCAGGACGCGCAGCGAGCGCTCCCAGCGCGACCCGCGCCGCGCGATCGGGTAGAGCCGCGGGACGACCTCGACGTTGTGGTTGAAGACGTCGGGGCGCTCGGCGAGGACCTTCGCCAGCGGCATCTCCTGCCCGCGGAAGTCCGGCGTCAGCACTTCGACCTTGCAGTCGGGCGCCTGGCGGCGGCACTGGCGGATCGTCGCCGCCCAGATGCCCGCGCCGTAGTCGGGCAGGTCGTCGCGGTCGACGCTCGTGATGACAGCGTGGCGCAGCCCCATCTTCGCGATCGAGCGCGCGACGCGGGCGGGCTCGAGCGGGTCGTTCCACGTCGGCTTGCCGGTCGCAACGTTGCAGAAGCCGCAGCGCCTGGTGCACGTGTCGCCGAGGATCATGAAGGTCGCGGTGCCGCGCTCCCAGCACTCGCCGACGTTCGGGCACGCGGCCTCCTGGCAGACCGTGTGGAGGTTCTCCTCGCGGATCATGTCCGAGAGCTCGCGGTACTTCTCCCCGCCGGGGGCGGGGACCTTGAACCAGGGCGGTTTGCGCGCGCGGATCGGCTGGACGTCGCTGCCCAGCACCGTGAGCACGTCCATGCCCCCGGGGTTCGCCCGCGAGCGCGTCCGGTGCCGGCGGTCTGTGGCCTCGGTGGTCACGCCGTTCAGGCTATCGCCACGGCGTCCGCGCCCAGCGCCGACTGCAGGCGGGTGGGCGTGATGAGGCGCTGGCGCACGCCGCGCCCGCTCGCGACCGCGTGGGCCACGCGCCTGCGCATGCACGGGAGCAGCCCGCTGCGGCCGGTCTCGGCGGCGAGTGAGGTCATCTGCGCGCTCAGCCCGCACGGGACGATCCACGTCCACGGCTCGAGGTCCATGTCGACGTTGAGCGCGAACCCGTGCGTCGTCACGCCGCGGCGCACATGCACGCCGATCGAGCCGATCTTGCGGTCCTCGACCCAGACCCCGGTGTAGTCGCTGCCCTCGTCGGCGCGCGAGCGCGCGGCGACGCCCTCCTCGGCGAGCGCCGTGATCAGCGCGCGCTCGAGGTCGCGCACGTGTGCGACGACGTCGGTCGTGCGGACGATCGGGTAGCCGACGAGCTGGCCCGGGGCGTGGTAGGTCACGCGGCCGCCGCGGTCGACGTCCACGACCTCGATGCCGCGCTCGGCGTACCAGGCCTGGCCGAACGGCAGCTCGGTGTCGCCGCTGCGTCGCCCGCGTGTGTAGACCGGGTCGTGCTCGAGCAGCAGGAGCGTGTCGGGCACGAGGTCACGCTCGCGTGCGTCGCGCACGCGCTCCTGGAGCGCGAGGGCGTCGCGGTAGGGCAGGCGGCCGAGCTGGCACACCCAGAGCTCGGGTCGGTCGAGCTGCTGCACGATGTCAAGCGTACCCTTGTCCTGTGGAGGCCCACGAGGATCGCTTCGTGTGGGCGCGCCGTCTGCGCTGGCGCCTGCGCGGCGCGTGGCAGGCCCCGGCCTTCGTCGCCTTCACGCTGCTCGACGCCGGGGTCCTGCAGGCCTGGCCGTTCGCGGGCGACCGCGGGCCCGGCATCGTCGCGACGGTCATCCTCGCCGGCTTCATGAACCTCGTGATCGTCGCGGTGGTCGGCCCGCTCAGCGGCGTCTGGCTGCGCCGGCGCCACCCCGCCATGCCCGCGTTCGCTGCGCGCGACCGGGGCTCGGTGCTCGCACTGGCCGGGCTCTTCGCCCTGCTCGTCCTCGGCGGGTTCGCCCACCGTCCGGCCGTGCGCAGCGCGTCGCACGAACTGGGTGTCCAGGCGGTTGCGGCACGGGCCTACTTCCACGCGCAGGCGCCGCCCGCCTATCGGCGCAACCTGCCGCGGATGACCACGTGGAAGGCCGGCCCCCACCTCTACCGCACCTGCCTTCCGGGTCCCGACCCGGCGAAGCACCTCTGCGTCTACGTGACGACCGACCAGTCGCCCGCGGGCGTCACGCGCGACCGCAGCCAGGAGCCGAACGCCGTCGTGGCAGGGCCGGGCGAGGCGGTGCTGCGCATCCGCTGAGCGGGGGCGTAGGATCGGCGCGATGGCACGCGACCCGCAGGAGATCAAGCAGGCGATCCTCGACGGCGTGCGCGAGCACGGGCTCGTGGCCGGCGGCGAGGAGGTGCTGGCGGCGACGGTCGCCTCGAGCATCACCGCGCCGTCGTACAGCGGCGACATCAACACGGCGACCGCGGAGACGCCGCTGTCGCTCGTCAACGAGACGGCGACGTCCGGCCTGTCCTCGCAGGGCGAGGGGGAGAAGCTCGTCGCCGCGGGGCATACGGAGGGCACGTACGTCATCGCCGTCACGCGGTCGAGCCTCTACGTGTTCACGACCGAGGGCCGCTCCGGGGACCGCGTCGACGCGCGCTCCGGCGGCTGGTCGCAGGAGCCGCTCGGCCAGACCTTCTCGGCCTGGCAGCCGTTCGCCGCGGCCGACGGCCAGCACCCGGGGATCCTCGAGCTCGGTGAGCGCAGCTTCCTCGTCGAGCCCGGCGACGGCGCCTCGGCCGAGGCGGTCGCCGCCGCCGTGCAGGCCGCGCGGGCGTAGGGCCGCGCGCGGGCGGCGCGGGCCGCGGCGCTCAGGCGAGCGCCTCGACGCGCGCGCGGACGTGCTTGTGCCAGGGGGTGCCGGCGAGCCAGTCGCGGTCCTCGGTCGCGGTCAGCTCGTTCGGCGCGACGCCGTGGACCGCGTCGACGCCGTCGGCGCCCGGGTAGGAGAGCCCGAAGCCGTTCGGCAGTGACACGTAGCCGGGCTGCAGCGTGTCGGTCACCTCGGCGGCGGTCTCGACGCTGCCGCGCTTCGTCGTCAGCCGCACGCGCGCGCCATCGGTCACGCCGAGGTGGTCCGCATCGGCCGGGTGCATGCGCAGCGCGCCGTCGGCGTCGGTCTTGCGCCACCCGGGATCGCGGTAGATCGTGTTCGCCGTCGACGAGCGCCGCTCGCCGGCCGACAGGATCAGCGGGAACTCGTCGTCGGCCGCGAGCTGCTCGCCGCCCAGCTGCTCGAGCTCGTCGAGCAGCACGTCGATCCCGAGGTTGATCCGCCCGTCGGTCGAGGCCATGCGCCGCCAGGTGTCATCGAACTCGTCGACGGTGAAGACGAGCCCGGAGCGGCGCGTCAGGATCGCCTCGAACAGCGCCTCGCCGAGCGCCAGGCCCTCGCCCTCGAACCCCGCGCGGCGCACCGAGTCCGGATAGAGCTGCGCGACGCCGTGCGCGGAGAGCCACAGCGCGGCGGGCGCCGGACCGCCGGGCAGCGTCGTGCCGAGCGTCTCGTAGAGGATCACCGGCGCGAGCGGGCGCAGCTCGGGCCGCTCTGCGATCAGCCCGAACAGCGCACCGGCGAACGCCTCGCGGCTCTGCGCCAGGGCGGCGTGCAGGGGCTCGAGGTCGACGCCGTCGAGCGCGCCGGTCGCGCGCACGAGCCGGCAGTGCATCTCGGGCTCGGGCAGCGTCCCGGGGAGCGGGTCGAGGACCGGTGCGCGCAGCTGGAACGCGTTGCTCGGGAACTCGAACGTGAAGAAGCTCGCCTCCCACTTCTCGAACTGGGAGGCGGCGGGTAGGACGTAGTGCGCGTGGCGCGCCGTCTCGGTCATCGCGACATCGATCACGACGACGAGGTCGAGCGCCGCGAGGGCCTCGCGCATGCGCGGGCTGTCGGCGGCCGAGTGGGCCGGGTTCGAGCTCTCGATGAACATCGCGCGGAAGCGGTCCGGGTGGTCGGTGAGGATCTCGTCGGCGATCGCGTTGACGGGAATCAGGCCCGTGATGATCCGCTGGCCGGTGACCCGGGTCGCCGTCTGGCGGCTGTGGTCGCCCCCGAGCTTGTGGATGCCGGTGTGGATGTTCATCGCCCCCGGCCTGGCGAAGTTCCCCGTCAGCAGGAAGATGAGCTTCTCGAGGTAGGAGTTGAGCGTGCTGTGCGGCGCCTGCTGGATCCCGAGGTCCTCGAGGATCGACACGCTGCTCGCGCCGGCGATCCGCCGTGCGACCGTCCGCACCAGGTCTTCGGGCACGCCCGCACGCGCGCAGTACTCGGCGACCGGAATCCCGGCCAGCGTGGCGAAGAGCCGCTCGCCGTTGCCGGCGTGGGCAGCCAGGAAGTCGTGATCGATCAGGTCCTCCTCGATCAGCACGGCGAGCAGCGCGCTGAGGCAGTGCGCGTCGCCGCCGGGCCTGACCTGGAGATGATGGTCGGCGAGCGCCGCGGTCTTCGTGACCCGCGGGTCGATGACGACAAGCGCCCGCCCCGGATCCCTGGAGATCTCCTTCAGGACGACACGGCTGCGCGGGAACCCGTGCGACTCCCACGGGTTCTTGCCGACGAAGACGGCGACCTCGGCGTTGGCGAAGTCCGGCGTCGTGTGGCAGCGCGGGCGCCCGAACAGCTGCCCATCGACCCAGAACTCGCCGGTCTTCTCCTGGGCGAGCGCGTTCGACATGTACCTGCAGCCGATCGCCGCGCGCGTGGCGCCGGAGTAGGCCGCGCCCAGGTGGTTGCCCTGGCCCCCGCCGCCGTAGAAGAAGATGCTCTCCCCGCCGTGCTCGTCGCGGATCGCGACGAGGCGCTCCGCGATCTCGCTGATCGCGGTGTCCCAGTCGACCGGCTCGTGGCTGCCGTCCGCCCGGCGCCGCAGCGGCGCCGTGATCCGGTCGCGGGCGTTCTGGTAGCGGTCCAGGCGCTGCGCCTTCTCGCACGCATAGCCGTGCGAGCGCGGGCTCTGCCGGTCGCCGCGGATCGCGGCGAGCCGCCGGCCGTGCACCTGCACCTCGATCCCGCAGTTGAGGCTGCAGAGGATGCACGCCGTCTGCTGCCATTCCGGCACTGCCGCTATGACGTCTGTCATGGGCCTGCACCGTACACTATGATGACCGTCATAACCAGCCGGTCCGACCCCATCGAGCACGACGCACGCACGCGCATGATCGCGAGCGCCGCAGCGCTGTTCCGCGAGCAGGGCTACAGCGGGACGGGGTTCCGCGACGTGATCGAGCACAGCGGCGCGCCGCGCGGCTCGATCTACCACCACTTCCCGGGCGGGAAGGCGGAGCTCGCCGAGAGCGCGGTGCGCCACGCCTCCGACGTGACGGCGGCGCAGATCGACAGGGCGGTCGCGGCCGGTGACGCTGTGCAGGCCGTGCAGCTGTTCGTGGCAGGGTGGCGACGGCGGCTGGAGCGCAGCGACTTCCGCGCGGGCTGCCCGGTCGTCGCCGTGGCGGTCGAGGCGCACGACTCGCCGGCGCTCGACCAGGCGGCCGCGGCCGCATTCGATCGCTGGGAGGAGCAGCTCGCGCGGGCGCTGCGGCGCGGCGGTGTCAGCCGGACGCGCGCCCCGCGCCTCGCCGCGCTGATCGTCAGCGCGATCGAGGGCGCCGTGGTCCAGTGCCGGGCCGCGCACAGCACGCAGCCGCTCGATGACGTCGCACGCGAGCTCGCCGCGGCGATCGCAGCGGCGCAGGCGTAGCCTGCGCCGCATGCCCTACGAGACGCTGCTCTACACCGTCGACGGCGCGATCGCGACGATCACGCTGAACCGCCCGGCGTCGCTGAACACGATCGTCCCGCCGATGCCCGACGAGGTCCAGGCGGCGGTTCACGCCGCCGTCGCGGACGCCGCGGTCAAGGTGATCGTCGTACGGGGCGCCGGTCGCTCGTTCTGCGCGGGCTACGACTTCTCCGGCGGCTTCCATCACTGGGACGACGCGATCACCACCGACGGCGCGTGGGACCCGGGCAAGGACTTCGTCATGGCGACCGCGCCGAGCGAGTCGCCGACGCAGAAGTTCATGAGCGTCTGGCGCTCGCCGAAGCCGGTGATATCGCAGGTCCACGGCTGGTGCGTCGGCGGCGGCAGCGACTTCGCGCTGTGCGCCGACCTCGTCATCGCGAGCGAGGACGCGCGGATCGGGACGCCGTACGCGCGCATGTGGGGCGCCTACCTGTCGGGCATGTGGCTCTACCGCCTCGGGCTGACGCGCGCCAAGGAATACGCGCTCACCGGCCGCCCGCTGTCCGGCGTGCAGGCGGCTGAGGTCGGCCTGATCAATCGCGCCGTCCCGTTCGCCGACCTCGAGGCGACGGTGCGCGAGGAGGCCCGGCGGCTGGCGCAGATCCCGCTCTCCCAGCTCGCGGCGATGAAGCTCGTGGTCAACCAGGCCTACGAGAACATGGGCCTCGCGTCGACGCAGACGCTCGGCCCGATCCTCGACGGCCTGATGCGCAACACGCCGGACGCGCGCCGGTTCATCGGCATCGCCGAGAACGAGGGCGTCGGCGCGGTGGTCGCCGAGCGCGACGGGCCGTTCGGCGACTACAGCCAGGCGCCCGCCGGCGAGCAGCCCGACCCGCGCAACGTCATCGAGCCGTGAGCTCAGTCGGGCCCGGCCAGCGGCGTGCCGGAGGGCAGCACGGCGAGCATCGCGCGTGCTGCGCCGGCCACCTCGATCAGCGCGTCGCGTGAGACGTGGCTGATCCCGGCGGCGTTGATGAACCCGTGGATGAGCCCCGGGAAACGGCGCAGCAGCAGCGGCGTCCCGGCCGCGCGCAGCGCCGCGGCGTAGGCCTCGCCCTCGTCGCGCAGCGGGTCGAACCCGGCTGTGACGACGAGCGCCGGCGCCAGACCGGACAGGTCCTGGGTGAGCAGCGGCGACATGCGCGGGTCCGTGAGGTCGGCGTTCGCGGCGTAGTGGCCGGTGAACCAGTCCATCTGCTGGCGCGTCAGGAAGAAGCCCTCGGCGAACAGCCCCGCCGACGGGCGCGGCGTGCTCGCGTCGGTCGCCGGGTAGATGAGGAGCTGGAGCGCCGGGCCGCGGCCGCCGTCGCGCGCCGCAAGCTGGGTGGCCACCGCCGCGATGTTCCCGCCCGCGCTGTCCCCGCCGACCGCGACGCGCGCGGGGTCGGCGCCGAGCCCGGCGGCGTTGTCGAGCGCCCAGCGCAGCGTCGCGCGACCGTCCTCGACGGCGGCCGGGAACGGATGCTCGGGGGCGAGGCGGTAGTCGACGGACAGCACGTGGACGCCCGCGTGCACGCACAGCATCCGGCAGACGCCGTCGTGCGTGTCGAGGTCGCCGATCACGAAGCCGCCGCCGTGGTAGTAGACGAGCAGCGGGTGCGGCCCGCCGGGCTCGTCGCAGGAGTACAGCCGCGCGTGCAGCGGGCCTTCGGCGCCGTCGATGCTGAGCTCGCGCATGGCGCCGACGGGCACCGGCCGGCCTGCGACCAGCCGCGCCCGGCGGCGCGTCTGGGCGCGCGCCTCGGTGGGCGTCAGCGTCTCGATCGGCGGGTCGCCGCGACGGTCGAGCAGCGCCAGCGTCATCTGGATCTCGGGCTCGAGCGTCTGGCCGTCGAGCCGGACGGCGGGTTTGCGCGAGAGGCGCACCTGGTTGCGCGGCGAGAGACCGGCGAGCGCGCGGGCTGCGCGGCGCTCGGCGCGCTCGCGGCTGGTGAGGCGGTCTCCCGAGCGCGGCATCAGAGCGCGAGCGTGAGCGGGGCTTCGAGGATCTGGCGGATGCGCGCGAGGAACTCGGCGGCCTCGGCGCCGTAGAGGATGCGGTGGTCGCAGGCGAGCTCGACGTCCATCTGGTCGGCGATCACGACCGCATCCCCGCGCACGACCGGCCGGCGCTCCAGCGCGCCGACGGCGAGGATCGCGGCCTGCGGCGGGTTGATGACGGCCTCGAAGGAGCGCACGCCGAACATGCCCAGGTTGCTGACGGTGAATGTGCCGCCGGAGAGCTCGGGCGGTGTGATCTGCCCGGAGCGCACGCGCTCGGCCAGCGCGCGCGTCTCGCTCGCGATCTGCGCCAGGCCCTTGCGGTCGGCGTCGAAGACGGTCGGCACGACGAGCGTGTCGTCGGCGGCGACGGCGACGCCGACGTTGACGCGGCTGTAGCGCTCGAAGCGCGCGTCCCTGTAGGCGCCGTTCGCCTTGGGGTGCTCGGCCAGCGCGATCGCGCTGGCCTTGACGACGAGGTCGTTGAACGACGGGACGACCTCCGCTCCGGAGGCCTTCAGCCCGGCGCGCAGCTGCACGCAGGCGCTCATGTCGATCGTCGCGCGCAGCGTGAACGACGGGACGGTCGCGCGCGACTCGGCCATCCGCCGGGCGATCAGCGACTGGGTGCGCGTCAGCTCGGTGGTCGCGACCTCACCCTTGCCGGTGCCGGCCGCACCGCTGATGACGGGTGCCGGTGCCGGTGCGGTGTCGGAGCGGGAGCGGGTGCCGCGGATGGCGCAGGGGTGGGCGCGTGCGCGGCGGCGGGCGCGGCGCCCGCGTTCTCCACGTCGGCCTTCACGATGCGTCCCCCCGGCCCGCTGCCGCGCAGCGTGCCGAGGTCCACGCCGCGCTCGCGCGCGATGCGACGGGCCACGGGCGACGCCTTCACGCGACCGCTCGGCTCGGCCGCGGACGCGGCGGGTCCCGCAGCGCCGGACTGGTCGGCCGAGGGGCGCGCCATCGCGGGCGACTCGATCGCGCCGGGCGCCGCGGTCGGGACGGCCGGGGCGTCCTCCACCGGCGCGAGCTCGCCGTCGGTCGTCGACAACGGCCCCCTGGAGCCGTCGCCGTCGCCGAGGTTCGCGATCGGCGAGCCGACGGGCAGCGTGTCGCCCTCCTGGGCGAGGATCTCCAGGACACCGGCGATGTCGGACTCGTAGGTCATCGTCGCCTTGTCGGTCTCGATCTCGACCAGCTCGTCGCCGCGTTCGACCTGCTCGCCTGCCTGCTTGAGCCAGCGGATGATCGTGCCCTCCTCCATCGAGTCCGACAGCCGCGGCATCACGATCTCGCTCATCACATGTCCCTGAAGGTCGCGAGCACCGCGTCGACGACGTCCGGCTCATGCGGGAACGCGATCTGCTCGAGGTTCTTGGCGTACGGCATCGGCACGTCCGCGCCCGTGACGCGCCCGATCGGCGCGTCGAGGTCGTCGAAGGCCTGCTCCTGGATCAGCGCCGCGAGGTTCGCCCCGACGCCGCCGTGCGGCCAGCCCTCCTCGACGATCACGCAGCGGTTGGTCCTGCGCACGCTCGCGAGGATCGTGTCGAGGTCGAGCGGGCGCAGCGTGCGCGGATCGATCACCTCGGCCTCGACCTCGTGCTGCTCGCTGAGCAGCGCCGCGGCCTTCTCCGCCGTGATCGCCATCCGCGAGATGCCGACGATCGTCACGTCGGTGCCCTCGCGGCGGATCGCGGCCTTCCCGAACGGGACGACGATGTCCTCGCCCTCGGGCACCTCGCCGCGCTGGCCGTAGAGGTACTCGTGCTCGATGAAGACCACCGGGTTCTCGTCGCGGATCGCGGCCTTCAGCAGGCCCTTCGCGTCGGCCGCCGTGCTCGGCACGGCGACGAGCAGCCCCGGGACGTGCAGGTAGAGCGCCTCCCAGGAATGCGAGTGCGTCGGCCCCAGCTGGTGACCGGCGCCCTGGGGCATGCGCACGACGAGCGGAACCGCGACCTGGCCGCCGAACATGTAGTGGATGTGCGAGGCGTGGTTGACGATCTGGTCCATCGCGAGCAGCGAGAAGTTGATCGTCATCAGCTCGACGACCGGGCGCAGGCCGAGCATCGCCGCGCCGACGCCCATGCCGACGATCGTGTTCTCGGAGATCGGCGTGTCGCGCACGCGGCGCTCGCCGAACTCCTCGAGCAGCCCGTTCGTGACCTTGTAGGCGCCGTTGAAGACGCCGATGTCCTCGCCCATCAGGAAGACGCGCTCGTCGCGGGTCATCTCCTCGCGCAGCGCCTCGTTGAGCGCCTCGCGGTAGCGCATGGTCGGCATCAGATGTCCTCGCCCCTGCGCACGCCGGCACCGCGCTCGTCGACCGAGTACCAGCCCTGGACCTGCCCGCCGAGGACGTAGACGTCGTCGTACAGCGAGGAGGGATCGGGCACGGGGGAGGCGTCGGCGAACGCGACCGCGTCGTCGGCGGCCTGCTGGGCGGTCGCGTCCATCTCGGCGCGCTCGTCCTCGGTGATGACGCCCTCGGCGACGAGGCGGTCGCCGAACGTGACGATCGGGTCGCGCTTGCGCCACTCCTCGACCTCGTCCTTCGTGCGGTACTCCTCGGGGTCGGCCATCGAGTGCCCGCGGAAGCGGTAGGTCAGCGCCTCGACGAGGACGGGCCGGCGCTCCTCGCGCGCGATGCGCAGCGCCTCGGTGGTGACGTGGAACGTGTCGACCACGTCCATCCCGTCGCACTCCATGCCCGGCACGCCGAAGCCCTCGCCCTTGACCTGAAGGTCGGTCACCGCGGAGTGGCGCTCGAGCGCCGTGCCCATGCCGAAGCGGTTGTTCGTGACCATGAAGACGACGGGCAGGCGCCACAGCGCCGCGAGGTTCATCGTCTCGCCGAACGTGCCCTGGTTCGACGCCCCGTCACCGAACTGGCAGACGGTCGCGTCGTCGTTGCCGAGGTAGTCGGCGGCGAGGCCGAACCCGGCGGCGATCGGCAGGTTGCCGCCGACGATCCCGTAGCCGCCCATGAAGCGCCGCGGCAGGTCGAACATGTGCATCGAGCCGCCGCGGCCGTGGCAGAGGCCGTCGACGCGCCCGAACAGCTCGGCCATGACCTTCCCGGGCGGCGTGCCGCGCGCGATCGTCTGGCCGTGCGAGCGGTAGGTCGAGATCAGGTAGTCGGTGTCGCGCATCGCGCGCACCGTCCCGACCATCGAGGCCTCCTCGCCGATCGCCAGGTGCAGGAAGCCGCCGACCTTCGCGCGGGCGTACTGCTCGCCCGCGCGCTCCTCGAAGTGCCGGATCAGCAGCATCGCCGCGAACCACTCGCGGGCTACCTCGGGCTCCGGCAACGGGTGGTCGGCCATGTGTCCGCACAGTATTGCGTGACATCGCTCGGACCCGGAAACCGGGTTCAGCCCAACTCTCGTACCGTTCCCCGCGTGCTGCGCTACGAAGCCCACACCGACGCATCTCCGCCCACCGCGTGGGCCCTGATCGCCTGCCCCTCGCGCTGGCCCGAGTGGTCGCCGCACGTCCGCGGCGGCTGGCACCTCGGGTGGCCGCAGGTGGAGGAGGGGTCGCTCGGCGCGCTGCGCCTGTTCGGCGCCGTACCGGTGCCGGCGAAGATCACGCGGGTCGACCCGGGTCACGCATGGGAATGGCGCGTCGGGCTCGTGACGATGGACCACGTCGTCGACCCGTGCGATGACGGCGGCAGCCGCGTCACGATCACGATCAGCGCGCCGGGCCCGTTCGAGGCGACGCTCGGGCGCACCTACGGCCCCCTCCTCCAGCGACTGGTGGACCGGCTGGCCAGCACGGCCGATGAGGCGGTTGCGGCGCACGGAGGGTGACAGCGGCCCCGACGCGTGTGACGTCGCGCGAACGTGAAGCGCGAAGCGCGAACGGGAGCTGCGAAACGGTTCTCCAGAGCCCTACGCGACGTCACTCGATGTCCGCGACGTCGAACGCCGCCCACCGCGCATAGAACTCCTCGGCATCGAGCGAGTCGAGGTCGGCGCGGATCGTCGCCTCGAGCTTCGACGTCGCCCGGGCGGGCACGTCCCAGAAGAGCACGACCTCCATGTCGTCGATCGAGACGATCTCCAGCGTGTCGACGCGATCGGGTGCGGCGAGCAGCGCGGGCGCGCGGCCGCTGCGCGTGACGGTCAGGCGGTAGGCGCCGCGGGCCAGCATCACGCCGCGGCCGCCATCAGGGCTGCGGCCCGCTCGAGGCCCTCGTCGCCGTGGAAGACCTGCCCCGGCGCCCCGCGCGTCGCGGCCGGCACCCACACCGCCGGGACGCTGCGCACGCCGCGCTCGGCGGCGAGCCTTGTCTGCCGCGGCGAGCGCGTGGCGGGTGCCGCGCAGCTCGCAGCCCTTCAGCAGCGCGCTCGGGTGCATCTCGCATGCCGACCCCGCGATGACGACGTTGTCGGGCTCGGACATCGCGCGTCCGGCCGCATAGGCCTGGCGGAAGGCGGCCAACGTGAACGCCACCGTGCGCCCGATCTGCCGGGCGTACGTCGCGGCGAGCATGCCGAGCTCGCTGTCGAACGGGAACGGCTCGGGCCAGCGCAGACCCTGCATGCCGCGCGCGGCGGCGACCTTCGCGACCGCCTCCCGATCCGCCGGGGGCGCGCCGCCCGGCAGGTCCCGCGCGAGCACCGGGATCCATTCGGTGGCGACCGGCATCAGCTGCAGGATGCGCTCGGCGCTGAGGTACGCCTCCGGGCTCGCGAGATCGAAGTAGAAGGCGGGATGGGCATCCCGGTGCGGCGCACCGGCGCCCGGCTCGTGGCGCGTGACGTCCAGCCCCACCGCTCAGCCTTGGATGAGCCAGCCATCGGCGGCGCGGGCCGCTTCGAGGATCGCTTCGCTGAACGTGGGGTGGCCGTGGACCATCGTGGCGAGCTCGGGGTAGCCGCCCTCCAGGAGCCTTGCGTTGACGAGCTCCTGGATCATGTCGGTGGCCTTCGAGCCGACGATGTGCGCGCCGAGGATCTCGCCGTACTGCTTGTCGCCGACGATCTTGACGATGCCGCTGCGGTCGCCGTAGACGGTCGTCGCGCCGGCGACGCCGTAGGGCACCTTCCCGACGACGACGTCGTAGCCGGCTTCCCTGGCCTGCGCCTCGGTCAGGCCGAAGGACCCGACGTTCGGCAGGCAGAAGGTCGCGCGCGGGATGTCGGGGTAGGAGAGCGGCCGGGGGTCGTGGCCGGCGGCGTGCTCGACGGCGATCACGCCCTCCTCGGAGGCCTTGTGCGCGAGCGCCGGCCCGGCGACGAGGTCGCCGATCGCGTAGATCTTCGGGGCGCTCGTGCGCAGCATCCCGTCGACCTCGATCAGGCCCGTATCGGCCAGCTTGACGCCGGCGGCCTCCAGCCCGAGGCCCTCCACGTCGGGGCCGCGACCGGTCGCGATCACGAGCCAGTCCGCCTCGCCCTGCTCGTCGCCGTAGCTGAAGGTCACCCTGTCCGCGTGGGACTCCACACCGGAGACGAAGGTCTTGGTGTGGACCTCGATGCCCTGCTTCTTGAACGCGCGCGCCGCGACCTTGCTGACGTCCGCGTCCTCTCCGGGCAGCACGCGGTCCAGCCCCTCGAAGAGCTGGACCTGCGCGCCCAGGCGCACGTAGGCGCTGGCGATCTCCGTCCCGGAGGCGCCGGCGCCGACCACCGCCAGGCGCCCGGGCAGCTCGCTCAGCGCCCACGCCTCCTCGGTGCCGATCACGCGGCCGCCGAACGCCGTGCCCGGGATCGACCGGGCGACCGACCCCGTCGCCAGCACGATCGCCCTGGCCGCTTCGAGCTCCTGCTCGCCGACGCTGACCGTCCCGGCCTTCGTCAGCGACGCCGCGCCCTCGATGTAGTCGACCTTGTGCTTCTTGAGCAGCATCGCGACCCCGCCGGTCAGCGTGGAGACGACCTCGCCGCGGCGCTCCATGACCTTGGCGAAGTCCACCACCGGCTCGCCGGCGACGATCCCGAACTCGCCGGCGTCGCGGATCTCCTGCACGATGTCCGCGCTCCTGAGCACCGCCTTGGCCGGGATGCACGCCACGTTCAGGCAGCGCCCGCCGACGTCGCCCTTCTCGATGCACGCCGTGGACAGCCCCAGCTGCGCCGCGCGAATCGCGGCCACATACCCGCCGGGGCCCGAGCCGATGACGATGCAGTCGTACGTCGCGGTAGCCATGAAACGAGTCTATGCACAACGCGCTCAGGCGCCGGGGCGCGGCACGCCGAGGCGCGCGAGCACGCGGACGAGCTTCCAGAACAGCCAGCCGCCGAAGATCAGCACCACCAGGCACAGCGCCACGGCGGCGACGTTGCCGGCGACCATGATCGACAGCCCGGCGATCACGAGCGAGATCGCCAGCAGCGCCTGGAAGCCCAGCACCGCCCAGTAGCGCTTCGTCCACATGCCCCACGCCGCGAGCAGCATGATCGCCGCGAACAACAGGACGCCGCCCAGCGCCGGCGCCTTGCCCTTGACGTCGACGCCGATCGCATAGAAGACGACGTTGAGAACGGCGAGGGCCGTGGCGGTCGCCGCGCCGGCGACGAGCGCGGCCGGGCGCTCGCCGGGCGCGAGCGGCTCGAGGCCCTCGCGGATCGCCGCGTCGCGCTCGGCGCCGCGTGTGCGGCGCTCCGGCTCGCCCGCGGGGGCCGCCACGGGCTGGGCCGCGTCGCGCCGCGCGGGCGGCTTGCGGCTACGCCGTCCCATGCACGGCCTCCGGCGCAGCGCCGGGGAGCGGCGTCGTCTCGAGGATCGCACGCAGCTCGCGCGCGACGGCGCGCGGGTCGCCGGCCAGCGCGAGCGCGCGAACGACGGCGGCGCGCGCGGCGCCGGCACGCGCCACGTCCGCGATCGTGACGGCGTCGAGGCCGCCGATCGCGAACCACGGCAGGGTCGCGCGGGCCGTCGCGTATGCGACCAGATCCATCCCGACCGCCGGGCGCCCGGGCTTCGTCGGCGTGGCATGGACCGGGCCGACGCCGAGGTAGTCGGCGCCGTCCCGGTGCGCGGCGTCGACCTGCTCGGGGTCGTGCGTCGAGATCCCGATCAGCGCTCCGCGCCCTGCGAGCTCCCGGGCGCGCGCGACCGGGTCGTCGTCCTGGCCGACATGCGCGCCGTCGGCGCGGGCCGCCGCGACCAGGTCGGGGCGGTCGTTGAGGATGAAGAGGGCGCCTGCGTCATCGCACAGGGCGCGGGCGATCGCCGCGGCGGCGAGCAGGTCCGCGTCGCGCGCGTCCTTCTCGCGCAGCTGGAAGACGTCGACGCCGCCCGCCAGCGCAGGCCCGAGGACGTCGGACAGCGGCCGCCCGCCGGGGGCGGCGCCGGCCACGAGATACAGGCGCGCACCGTCCAGGCGCGCGCGGCGCTCGGCAGCGGTCCGCATGCGCTTCAGTCTCGCAGGCCCCCGCTGCGAACGGGAGTACCATGAACCCCGAACGGGAGCCCCGGGTGCAGCGGGGGCTGAGAGGGTGGCGCGCCGCCGCCGACCGTCAACAGCTGATCCGGGTCATGCCGGCGAAGCGAGGAGCGGACGTTCTGTCGGACACGCAGCACACGAGCTACGACGTCGTCATCGTCGGCGGCGGGGCATGCGGCCTCGCGGTCGCCTGGCGCGCGCGTGCGCGCGGGCTCAGCGTCTGCCTGCTCGAGCGCGGCCCGCTCGGCGCGGCTACCTCGGCCGTCGCGGCAGGGATGCTCGCGCCGGTGAGCGAGGCCGACGCCGGCGAGCCCGCGCTCGTGGCGCTCGGCCTGGAGAGCGCGCGGCGCTGGCCCGCGTTCGCCGGCGAGCTGGAGGACGTGACCGGGACGGCGGTCGGCTATCGCGCCTGCGGCACGCTCGTCGTCGCGCGCGATCGCGACGAGGCCGAGGCGCTCGAGCGCGAGCTCGCGCTGCGCGGGCGCCTCGGGCTGGAGAGCAGGCGGCTGCTGCCGTCCGAGGCGCGCGCGCTCGAACCGGCGCTGGCGCCGACGCTGCGGCTCGCGCTCGAGGTGCCCAGCGATCACGCCGTCGACCCGCGCGCGCTCTGCGCGGCCCTGGCGACGGCGGCAGAGCGCGCCGGCGCCGCGCTGCACCCCGGCGTCGAGGTCGCGCGCGTCCTCACAGCCGACGGGCAGATCAGCGGCGTCGAGCTTCCCGGCGGGGAGCGCATCGCGTGTGCCCAGGTCGTCGTGGCGGCTGGCCCGTGGTCCGGTGCGCTGGAGGGGATCCCGGCCGCCGCGCGTGTTCCGGTGCGCCCGGTCAAGGGCCAGTCGATCCGCCTGCGCGACCCGTCGGGGCCGGGGCTGCTCGAGCGCGTGATCCGCTTCGAGGGCGGCTACCTCGTGCCTCGCGGCGACGGGCGCTACGTCCTCGGCGCGAGCGTCGAGGAGCGCGGGTTCGACACCACGGTCACCGCGCTGGGGCTCTGGGAGCTGCTGCGCGACGCGCAGGAGCTCGTGCCCGGCGTGCTCGAGCTCGAGGTCGAGGAGCTGCCGGTCGGGCTGCGCCCAGGGACGCCGGACAACGCGCCCGTGCTCGGGCGCAGCAGCGTCGTCGGCGGGCTGCTGTGGGCGACCGGGCACCATCGCAACGGCATCCTGCTGGCACCGCTGACCGGCGACCTGATCGCCGCGGAGCTGACGGGTGAGGCGGCCGTCGCCCCGGCGTTCGCGCCGGACCGTTTCGCGAAGGTGGCCGCATGATCTGGCTCAACGGCCGCGAGCTGGAGGGCCGCGACGGCGTCACCGTCGCCGACCTGCTCGCCGACCTCGGTGTCGAGCCGCAGGCGCGCGGCGTGGCGGTCGCCGTCGACGGCGAGGTCGTCCCGCGAGCGGACTGGGCGCGCCGCGCCGTCGCCCCCGGCGCGCGCGTCGAGGCGCTGACCGCGATGCAGGGCGGATGAGCGTGCACGCAGACCCGCTCGTCATCGCCGGCCGTCAGCTGAGCTCGCGCCTGATCCTCGGCACCGGCGGCTTCCCGCGCATGGAGACGCTCAGCGCGGCGATCCGGGTCAGCGGCACCGAGCTCGTGACCGTCGCGATGCGGCGCATCGACCCGCAGGCGCCGCACTCGCTCGCCGACGTGCTCCAGGAGGCCGGTGTCGACATCCTGCCGAACACCGCCGGCTGCTTCACGGCGCGCGACGCCGTGCTGACCGCCGGGCTGGCGCGCGAGGCGTTCGAGACCGACTGGATCAAGCTCGAGGTGATCGGCGACGAGCGCACGCTGCTGCCGGACGCCCCGGAGCTGCTGAGCGCGGCGGAGCAGCTCGTCGCCCAGGGCTTCACGGTCCTGCCCTACACGACCGACGATCCGGTGCTGGCGCGGCGCCTCGAGGACGTCGGCTGCGCGGCCGTGATGCCGCTCGGCTCGCCGATCGGCTCGGGCATGGGCATCCGCAACACGTACAACATCCAGTTGATCGTCGAGCGCGCCGGGGTGCCGGTGATCCTCGATGCGGGGGTCGGCACGGCCTCCGACGCGGCGCTCGCGATGGAGCTGGGCTGCGACGCGGTCCTGTGCGCGAGCGCGATCTCGCGCGCCGCGGACCCCGAGGCGATGGCGCGCGCGATCCGAGCGGGCGTCGAGGGCGGGCGCCTCGCACGGCTGGCGGGGCGCATCCCGCGGCGCCTGCACGCCGAGGCCTCCTCCTCGTTCGAAGGGCTCGCCGAGCTGTGAACGACCTGCTCGACGCCTTCCAGGAGGCCTGGATGGGCCGGCGCCGCGGGGCGTTCCGCAAGATGTGCGCGCCCGACCTGCACTGGGAGGACCCGTTCTGCGAGGAGCCGCTCTACGGCCCGGAGGCGCTGGCCGATCACGCCGCCCGGCTCTGGGAGGCGTTCCCGGACGCGAAGGTCGAGGCGGCCGGCGAGCGGCTGTCCGACGGGCGCTTCATCGCCGCCCCGATCCGCATCAGCGGCACGCATCTGGGCGAGCTCGAGGGCATCCCGCCGACGGGCCACTACGTGGTCGTGCACGCGGTGCTCTACTGCGAGCTGGATCCGCCGCGCGAGCAGCTCTGGCGCGTGCGCGCGTTCTTCGACGCCTACGAGGCGGCGGTGCAGGTCGGCGTCCTGCCGCGCCGCGGCTCGCTCGGCGAGCGCGCGCTGCTGGCACTGCGCGGCTTCGGGATCGGGCGTCGCTAGTACACCCATCCGCAAGTTCCGTGGGTTTCGGCGGAGTGAGCTCGCGCCTGACGCCCGTCGGCGCCCGGCCCCGTGCCGACCAGCACGAAGCCGGGTCACCGCCAGCCGTCAGATCACGACCGCACCCGCGCCGAATTCCACGCGGAACTTACGGCCGGATGTACTAGCCGGTCAGCCGGTGACGACGATCTTGCCGTTCATCCCCGGATGGATCGTGCAGACGTAGGACACCGTACCGGCCTTGTCGGCCTTCCAGGTGAAGGTCCCGCCCTTGCCGAAGTTGTCGGACTTGAAGGTCGCACCCTGCGTCGCGGTGACGTTGTGGGCGACGGAGTCCTCGTTGGTCCACTTCACCGTGTGGCCGACCTTCACCGAGACGACGGGCGGGCTGAAGGCGATGTTCTGCATCGTCACCGCGGTCGTGCCGGCGGCGGTGGGCGCGGCGGCCGTCGTCGTAGCGGGAGTGGTGGCGGCGGGCGCCGAGCTGGACGAGCTCGAGCTGCTGCTCCCGCATCCGGTCGCGGCGACGAGCGTCGCGGCGGCGAGGATCGCGAGGATGCGCGGCATGGGTGGACCTCCGGGATCACGGACACCGGGACCGGACGACGCCCGACGGGACATCAGGGAGTCTCGCGCGTCGACGGCGTGAGCGCCAGCAGCACCGGCACGTGGTCGCTGAGCCCGCCGCGGTCGGGCAGCTCGGGCGGGGCGACGGCTTCCAGTCCACGCGCAAAGACATGATCGAGGACGTGCCCGCCGCAGTGCTCGAAGCCCGGGAAGCTGGGCGTCTTCGTGTTGCAGTCGGCGCCGATGATCCCGGGTTCGGGCCCCGACCAGCGCAGCAGCGCGTCGGCGGACTCGTTGAGGTCGCCCTGCGCCCGCGCGACGTCGTGGGCCGTGGCGTGCAGGTTGCCGATCCAGAGGCCGTCGTCGCGGCGCACCGCGTGGAAGACGCGCCGCTCGGGCCGCAGCGCGACCCGGCGGCGCCGGTGCTCAGTCACCCCGTGGCCGCGGACGAGGATCGCGTTCGCCCCGCCACCGCCGGACCGGATGAGGTCCGGGCGGTACTCGGCGACGATCCGGCGCAGCGGCAGCAGCTGGTTGCGCGAGGTCAGCGCGGTGAACGCGAGCGCCCGCGCCGCGGCGCCGAGCACCGGCGGCCACCACGGCGGCACCTCCTGCAGCACTGCGACGTCCCACTCCCAGCGCGCGAGCGTGGCGGCGAACTCGGGCAGCAGGTCGCGCGGCGTGTCCGGCACCGAGCGCCCATGGAAGAGATTCCAGGTGAGGACCCGCACCACCGCGGTATCTTCCCGCGCTTGCCGCATCACTTCCTCACCGGCGCCGAGCTGTCGACAGCCGAGCTCGATCGGCTGCTCGAGCGCGCGCTCGAGCTGAAGGCGGCGCCGCGATCCTCCGCCGCGCTGGCGGGCACCGTCGTCGCGCTGCTGTTCGAGCGGCCGAGCACGCGCACGCGCCTCTCGTACGAGGCGGGCGTCGTCGAGCTGGGCGGGCATCCGATGATCCTGCGCGGGGAGGAGATGCAGCTCGCGCGCGGCGAGTCGGTGAAGGACACGGCGCGGATCCTCTCGTCGCACGTCCAGGCGATCGGCGTGCGGACGGGCCCCGACGCGCTGCTCGAGGAGCTCGCCGCAGAGGGCTCGATCCCGGTCTTCAACATGCTCACCGCCGGGCATCATCCCTCGCAGGCGCTCGCCGATCTGCTCACGCTGCGCGAGGAGTTCGGCGCGCTCGACGGGCTGAAGCTCGCCTACGTCGGCGACGGCAACAACGTCGCACGCTCGCTGGCGGTCGTCGGCGGCATCGCCGGCGTCGAGGTGGCGGTCGCCTCGCCGCCGGGGTACGAGCTCGAGCCCGAGGCCGGCGGCAGTCGCACCAACGACCCCAGCGAGGCGGTGCGCGGCGCGAACGCCGTCTACACCGACGTATGGGTGTCGATGGGCGACGAGGCCACGGCCGTCGAGCGCCGCCGCGCGCTCGAGCCGTACAGAATCGATGACGCGCTGCTCGCGCAGGCTGCGCCCGGAGCGATCGCGCTGCACTGTCTCCCCGCCCACCCGGGTGAGGAGATCAGCGAGGACGTGCTGTACGGCGAGCGGCAGCGGATCTGGACGCAGGCGGAGAACCGCCGCCACGCGCAGAAGGCCCTGCTGGAATGGTTGCTGTCCGACGGATCAGGAGCTACGAGCCATGGCTGAACGCAGGACGACCGCCAGGAAACCGGCCGCGAAGCCCGCAGCGGCAAAGAAGCCCGCGGCCGCGAAGCGGCCGGCCGCGGCTGCGAAGAAGCCGGCCGCGGCTGCGAAGAAGCCCGCGGCCGCGAAGAAGCCGGCGGCTGCAAGGAAGCCCCCGGCCGCGAAGGCGCCGCCGCGCGTCGCCGCCAAGCCGGCCGAGCGGCGCAGCAAGCGCACGGCCGTCGCGCGCTCACCCTCGGAGGCGGCGCGCGACGTCGCGCTGTTCGACAATCTCGGCGCGCTTGGCGAGCTGCTCGCCGAGCACCTCGTCCTCACGGTCGAGCGCCTCCACGAGACGCTCGACGACGCCGTGCGGCGCGGCCGGATGCTGCCCGACGACGCCGCGGACATCGCCCAGCGCCTCTCGCACGCCGGCCGGCGGCAGGTCGAGGAGCTGCTCGCCGAGGCCGAGCGCAGGATCCGCGGGAGTCGCTAGCGAGGATCCTGCGATCCTGGGGGCGTGACCACCGAGAACGCCGTCCCCTCGCCCGCCGTCGCCAAGCGCCCCGAGCGCGGTGACGAGCTGGACCTGCGCATCGAGTCGCTCGCCTTCGGCGGGAACGGCGTCGCGCGCCTTGCGTTGGGCGACCGCGGCTACGTCGTCTTCGTGCGCGGCGCGATCCCGGGCGACCGGGTCCGCGCTCGCGTCACCAAGCGCAAGCGCGACTATGCCGAGGCGCTGACGCTCGAGGTCCTCGAGCCCGGCCCGGACCGGATCGCGCCGGTCGCCGACCATCCCGGCGCGCCCTGGCAGGTGCTCGCCTACGAGCAGCAGGTCGCGATCAAGCAGGGCCAGGTCGACGACGCGCTGCGCCGGCTCGGTCATCTCGACGGCTTCGAGCTCGAGCCGATCGTCCCGGCACTCGAGCAGTGGCGCTATCGCAACAAGCTCGAGTACTCCTTCGGCGTGGACGAGGCGGCGAGCCTCGTCTGCGGGTTCCACGCGCCCGGGTCGTGGTCGCGGATCCTGCACGTCGAGGACTGCCTGCTCGCCTCCGAGCGCGGGAACGCCGTGCGCCAGGGCGTCTTCGAGGCCGTGCGCGACATGGGCCTGACCGCCTACGACCGCCGCACGCAGCAGGGCTTCCTGCGCAACCTCGTCGTGCGCGAGGGCCGGCGCAGCGGGGAGGTGCAGGTGCGGCTGGTGACCTCGCCCGGCGGGTTCGACGAGGAGGCCTTCCTCGCGGCGATCGCGCCGCTCGCGGTGGAGAGCGTCGTCTGGACGCAGGCCGCGGGCGTCGCGGAGACCACGCAGGGCGGGCGCGACATCCTCCTGGCCGGCGCCGATCGCATCGCCGAGGAGCTCGCCGGCATGCGCTTCGCACTCAGCGCCGAGGCCTTCTTCCAGACGAACACCGAGATGGCCGAGCAGCTCTACGGCGTCGCGAGCGAGTACGCCGCGCTGCGCGGCTGGGACCGCGTCTACGACCTGTGCTGCGGCATCGGCACGATCGGCCTCACGCTCGCGCCGCGCGCCTCGGAGGTGATCGGTGTGGAGATCGTCGAGCAGGCCGTCCTCGACGCGATCGCCAACGCGCGCCGCAACGAGATCGACAATGCGCGCTTCCTGGCCGGCGACGTGCGCGTGGTGCTGAAGGATCTCGCCGAGGCCGAAGGACCCCGGCCCGACGTCGTCGTGGTCGACCCGCCGCGCGCAGGCCTCTCCAAGAAGGTCGTCGCACGGATCGCCGAGGCCTCGCCGAAGCGCATCGTCTACGTCTCCTGCAACCCGACGACGCTCGCGCCGAACGCCGCGCAGCTCGTCGAGGCCGGGTACCGCCTGGTCAAGGTCCGCCCGGTCGACATGTTCCCGCAGACCCCGCACATCGAGTGCGTGGCGCTGCTGGAGCGGGCGTAGCGAGGGTTCCACTGCGCCGCGGCGAGTACAGCGGCCATGAGGACTTCGAGCTGGGCGACGGTGGCGGCCCGCTGACCGAGAAGCTCATCGGCCTCGTGCTGGCCGGGATGAAGACGGCGACGTGCACGCTGCTGATCGAGTTCACCGACGAGGGGCGCGACCCGCCGGCCATCGGCAGCCGCTGGGCGCTGATCGACGGCGCGGGCCGTGAGCGCGGCGTCGTCGAGACGACCGAGATCCGCGTAGTGCCGCTCGCACAGGTGGACGACGAGTTTGCACGCGACGAGGGCGAGGGCGACGCGGATGCGCGCGAGTGGCGCGCCGGTCACGAGCGGTTCTGGCGGGCGCACGTCCCACACGCCGACGTCGCAGACGACACCCTCGTCGTCTGCGAGCGGTTCCGGCTGATCGCGCGGTACTGAGGGGGCCCGTGGAGGGCGGCGGCGTGTGCCGCCGCCCTCCTGTCCTGTCCCCCACCGAACGTGTCTCAGATGCCGTAGCTGGGCGTGCCCTGGGGCCCGCGGCGCTGCTGGCGGCGGAGCGTGAAGACGCCGCCGGCGATCAGCAGGGTGCCAAGGAGCCCCACGCCGATCCCGATCCATGGCGTGTCCGAGCCGGAGGGCCCGGTGTTCGTCGCGGAGAAGCCGCGGACGTTCGCGGCGAACCCGTCGCGATATGCGGAGGCGGGGCTGGTCGGCGGCGCGACGAGTCTGTCGACGGTCGCGACGGTCGAGTTCCCGGCGAAGCCGTCGGGGTGGGCGGATGCGGCGGCGGCGGCGCCGTCGGTGACCGCCGGACGCTGATGCGGCGCGATCGCGTCAGCGCGCGGCGAATATGACTGGACGCTGTGTGAACTGGCTGACAGACCGAATCATATAGACAATATTCCCGGCATCAGTTACCGCCGGAACGGCCGCGTCGTTCACAACCCGGACCGACCTTACGCGGAGGACCTCGACGAACTGCCGTTCGTGAGCAGCGTTTACAAGAAGCACCTGGACATCGACAACTATTTTTACGCCCACTGCCGGAATCCCGTCATCTCATTTTTCGCGGGGCGGGGGTGTCCCAACCGCTGCTTTTACTGCGTGTATCCCCAGGTCATGTTCGGCCGCCGTTACCGGCACCGATCAGTGACACATGTTGTGGATGAACTTGATTACATCCGGCGCGAATTTCCGGAAGTCCGCGAGGTTCTGATCGACGACGACAACTTCACCGCCGATCAGGATTTTGTGGCCAAGATATGCGATGAGATCGTGCGCCGAGGACTTGCCGTCACCTGGACGTGCGAGGCCAGGGTCAATCTCCGCTATGAGATCATGGTCAAGATGAAGCGGCGGGTTGCCGGCTTCTGGTGGCGGGATTCGAGAGCGGCGACCAGAGCGTCCTCGACAGTATCAACAAGGGCACGACCCTGGCACAGGCGGAGGAGTTCGCGCGCAATGCCGAAAAGGGCCGGGTTGCGCGTGCATGGATGCTTCATGGTCGGGCAATCGGGGCGAAGATCGGCAGACCTTACAGCGGACCCTGGACTTCGCCCTGCGCCTGCCTCTGGACACCGCCCAGTTTTTTCCCCTCATGGTCTACCCCGGCACCGAAGCTTATCGTTGGGCGGAAAAGAACGGGTATATACAGGCGGACAACTTTCGGCAGTGGCTCACCGAAGAGGGGATGCACAACTGCGTGCTCCATACCGAACATCTCGGCGGCGCGAACTGGTGGATTTCTGTGATGATGCCCGCCGCCGGTTTTACCTGCGGCCACGGTACCTTGCTTACAAGACGATGGACGTCCTGCGCAACCCCGGCGAGATCCGCCGGACCGTCAAGGCGGCAACCACGCTCGTCGGCCATCTGTTCCGGGAGCATCGATGATGGAATCAGTCTTCTGGATCTCCGTCCTGCTCATCTTCTATCCCACATCTCATTTATCCCGCGCTGCTGTATGTCCTGCCACGGAAGAGGAAAGGAATACGCGGTAACGGCGCGACGGGACCGGTGGCGGTGGTCTGCTCGGTCTACAACGAAGAAAAGGTCATCGCCCAGCAAGATCGAGAACTTTTACCTCCTCGATTACCCGGACATTGAGCTTTACCTGGGTCTGGATGGCTGTACCGACAACACCTTGGCGGAAATACGTCGGGCGGTCCGTGACGACCGGGTCAAGGTCTTCACTTTTCCGCGCGGCGGAAAGGTCAGTGTCATCAATGCGCTCCTGCAGAAGGTCTAGCAACCCTACGTCGTGATGACCGATGCGAACAGCATGTTCCGGTCGGATGCGGTGACCCGACTGATGGCGCACATGCGGGATGGCGTCGGGGTCGTGTGCGGGCGATTGGTGCTGCTGGACGACGAGGGGCACTCCGGGGAAGGCATCTATTGGCGTATCGAGACGTTCATGAAGATGGCCGAGAGCGATTTCGGTTCGGTGATCGGGGCCAATGGCGCGATTTATTTGTTTCGGCGGGAGTTGTTCGAGCCGCTTCCGCCCGACACCATCAACGATGATTTTTCCATCTCGATGCGCATCTATGAGCGCGGGCATTCCGTTGTTTATGCGGCTGATGCCGTGGCCGAAGAGCCGCTCGTAACCACGGATAAGGAGGAGTTCCGTCGCCATGTTCGCGACGGTGCCGGACATTTCCGCGCCATGAGGTACCTTTGGCGTCTGCTTAACCCGTTGAAGGGCAAACGATTCTTTTTCTATTTCAGTCACCGCGTTCTTCGATGGATGATCCCGTTTTTCCTCATATTGGCATTCGTACTTAACGCTCTGTTGGCGGAGCGAGAGCTATTTTATCAGGCCCTTCTGGTGGCGCAGTGCGCAGCCTACACGTTCATGACTGTGGTCCATTTGCTCGGTATCCGCTGGAAACCGATTTATGCGCTTTACTATTTCTTCCTGTTAAATGTCGCCGTATTGGTAGGTTGTATAAAGAATATCCTGGGGTTGCAAAAAACTGCCTGGGAGTCGACGAAGAGGTGATTGTTCCTTTCGCAAGGACGGTGCGGTGGTACAAGCGTTCGGTCCAGTAACCTTCGGGTTCGCCGCCCTCTCTCTGGCAATTTCCGCTGCGGGAGTGTGGGGTTCCATCCGCATCGCGGAACGCGTCGGGGTGATGGACGTCCCCAACGAGCGCAGTTCCCATTCTCTGCCAACGCCGAGGATGGGGGGCGTGCCGATGGTCGCGGCGGCGGCGCTGGCGTTCGGTGGGTGGGTGTTCCTCGCGGCGGGAGAAGCGAACGTTCAAAGGGGACTTCCGTACACGTTCCTGTTCGCTCTTGCCATGTTCCTCCTTGGTTTCTACGACGACCTGCGGAATCTCTCCCCCCTGTTCCGGTTCCTGGTCCAGTTCGTTTCGGCTTTGTTGCTATTGGTTTTCCTCGCGCCCCTTCTTCCGGATGTTTCCTTGTGGAAATGGGTGTTGCCCAAGTGGGCATGGGTCGTACCGGGCGCGTTCTGGGTCGTCTGGATGCTCAACCTGTACAACTTCATGGACGGGATCGACGGGCTTGCGGGGGGGGAGGCGGCCGTGGCGTCTTCCTTCTTCTTCCTGGTCTTCGCCTGTTACGGCCAGTCCGGCTGGGCGGTCGCGAACCTGGTCGTGGCGGCGGCTTCGATGGGGTTCCTCGTGCACAACTGGCCCCCGGCGAGGATCTTCATGGGGGATGCGGGAAGCGCGTTCCTCGGGGCGTTCTACGGGATGCAATCCGTGGTGGCCGCGCTGTCAACGCCTGTCCCGTTCCCTGTTCTCGTGTTGCCGTTCGCCAATTTCATCCTGGATACGACGTTCACGCTGTTCCGGCGGCTGATTCGGCGGGAGAAGTGGTACCAGGCCCACCGCAGTCACTTCTACCAGAGGATGACCGACCTCGGGATGACCCACGGGAAAGTCACTTCCATCGAACTGCTCGTGGTGATCGCTTCCTGTGCCGCCGCCGCGGCCTGCATCCCGGCCGGTCCTGCGGTGCGGATCGCTTTGGTGGTTTCCGTGATCGCGGGGATCGCCTGCGGGAGGTCTGGGTATGGGGCAAGGAACGTGCAATGGAGAGCGGAACAGGAATAGACTCATAGGAGCGTTAGGAGCCTCATGAACCTTCGCGAAAGAATCGCCCGGCTGTTGTCCCCGCTCCTGGATGTCGCGCTCCGGAGCCGGACGACGGTGAAATTCTTCCTGACCCTCGGGATCTTCATCTCGGCGAACTACCTCGCCTACCTGATCCGGTTCGAATTCGACGTGCCGCCGAACATGGTCGGCGTGATGCGGCAGACGATCCCGGTCCTGGTGATCGCGAAGGCGCTCGGGTTCCTCGCGTCCGGGCAGTTCCGCGGCTGGTGGCGGTACGTGTCGATCAGGGACGTGCTGCCGATCGCGGCCGGTTCCGCGCTCGGGTCGGTCCTCTTCGCGGCGGCCGTCTGGTGGCTGTGGGGGCCGTCCCATGTGCCGAGGTCGATCTACCTGCTGGATTGGGTGAACACGATGGCGCTGGTCCTCGGCGCCCGGTACCTCATCCGCATGGGAAGGGAAGGGCTGGGAAGGCGGGGGCAGGGGACGGAGCGGCGCGTCCTGATCGTCGGGGCGGGCGCGGCCGGGCAGATGATCGCAAGGGAGATCGCCGAGAACGTCTCCCTGGGGATGGAGCAGGTGGGGTTCATCGACGACGACCGGGCGAAGATCGGCACGCGGATCCACGGCGTGAAAGTGCTGGGGGGCCACGGGAAGATCGCCGACATCTGCGCGAAATACGACGTCAACGAGATCATCATCGCGATCCCGTCCGCTCCGGCGTCGGTGGTGCGTCACGTCGTGGAGCATTGCCGCGAGGTGTCCGCCACGTTCCGGATCCTGCCCGGCATCGGCGACCTGATCGACGGCAAGGTGAGCGTCCGCGCGCTGCGGAACGTGGACCTCGAGGACCTGCTGGGGCGGGACCCGGTGGCGCTGGATGCCGACCTGCTCGAGCGGCACATCACGGGGCGCACGGTGATGGTGACCGGGGCGGCGGGGTCGATCGGCTCCGAGCTGTGCCGCCAGATCGCGCGGCTGTCGCCGGTGCGGCTGATCCTGTTCGAGATCGCGGAGAGCCCGCTGTTCTTCCTCGAGATGGAGATGCGGGAGAAGTTCCCGACCGTGGGCCTGGTCCCCGTGATCGGCGACGTGCGCGACCGGGGAAGGGTCGAGGAGATCGTCCGCGCCCATCGTCCCGCGATCATCTTCCACGCGGCGGCGTACAAGCACGTGCCGATGATGGAGATCCACCCGGTGGAGGCGGTGAAGACGAACGTGCTGGGGACGCGGATCGTGGCGGAGGCGGCCGCGAAGTTCGGGGTGGAGCGGTTCGTTCTCGTCTCGACGGACAAGGCGGTGCGCCCGACGAACGTGATGGGGGCGACGAAGCGGCTGGCGGAGCTGGTCATCCACAACATCGCCAACCGGGAGGGGCCGACGGTGTTCGTCGCCGTCCGGTTCGGCAACGTCCTCGGCAGCGTGGGGAGCGTGATCCCGATCTTCCGCAGGCAGCTGATGACCACGGGGAAGCTGACCGTCACCCACGCGGAGGCGTCGCGCTACTTCATGCTGATCCCCGAGGCGGCCGGGCTGATCCTGCAGGCGGGCGCGATGGGGGAGGGCGGCGAGGTGTTCGTCCTCGACATGGGCGAGCCGGTGAAGATCGTCGACCTGGCGAAGAACCTGATCCGCCTGAGCGGGAAGGAGCTGGGCGTGGACGCCGAGATCGTGTACACGGGGCTGCGCCCGGGCGAGAAGCTGCACGAGGAGCTGATCGTCGAGGGCGAGGACGTGAGCGGCACCGCCCACCCGAAGGTGATGAAGCTGATCGGCAACGAGCGGATGCCCCCCTCCTGGTCGAAGCAGCTGGAGGAGCTGATCGTGTGCGCCATCACCGGGGAGCGCCGCGCCGTCGTCGAGAAGCTCGACGCCCTCGTGAAAGGGTACCGCCCGAACTACGAATTCCACGGCGTCGCCGTCCCCGGACCGTCCGTCGCCGCCGCCGTCTCCCGCCGACCCCGCCTCCCCCTCCAAGTCCGTCCACTAACCCCTCCCCCCGACACCACCCCCAAGAACCGCAGAACCGGGACGTTCCTGGAACTCCCCCGGAACCGGGACAGACGTGCCGGGAGTTGACTCTCGGCCCGCCATTTCTTACAATCAAGTAAGAATTTCGAGTTTTCGTACTACAGGAGGTCGTATGCCTGCCGCGACGCTGACGAGCAAGGGGCAGCTGGTCGTCCCGAAGCCGATCCGCGATCTGATGGGGCTTCACCCGGGCGACCGGCTCGATTTCGTCGTGCTCGACGATGGAAACGTGCTGATGCGGCCCGCGACCGAGGATGTGCGTCGGCTGAAAGGTCTTCTGCGGCGGCCGGGAAGAGCGCCGGTAAGCGTCGAGGAGATGAACCGGATCATCCGGCAACGGAAGGCGGGGGTGCGGTGAAAGGCCTCGACACGAACATCCTGGTCCGTTACCTGACGGAGGATGATCCCCGGCAAGCGGCCGCGGCGGTCAAGGAGATCGAGGGGGCCGGGAGGAAAGGCGAAAAGCTGGTCGTCCAGCCCCTCGTCCTGTGCGAGCTGGCCTGGGTGCTCGAAAGCGCCTACGGTGTCGGAAAGAAGGAACTTCTGGACGTCTTCGAACGAATTCTCCGGACGGCCCAGTTCGAGATCCCCGGGAAAGACCTTGTCTGGCGGTCCCTTGCCGACTACCGCGCCGGCAGAGGGGATTTTTCGGATCACCTCCTGGGGCGGTTGAACGAGGATGAGGGCGCGTCGGTCACGATAACCTTCGACAGAGCCTTGAGAGGAACCCCCCGGTTTCACGTCCTTACCCCAGAACCGGGACGTCCCTAGAACTCCCCCGGAACCGGGACGTTCCTGCGAACCACAGAACTCCCTCAGGTTGACTTACGTTTAGCCGATCGATACTATTATTGTAAAGCGTCAGGAGGCGTGCTATGCAGGCGACGATTTCGACCAAATACCAGATTGTCATTCCCAGCGAGGTCCGCAAGCGGCTCCGGCTCAAGCCGCGCCAGAAACTCACCGTTCTGGAAAAGGGGGGGGTCCTCTATCTCATCCCCGAAGGCCCGTTGACGGATCTCCGGGGGGTTGCCCCCATGGTGCCGGCGGATCGGTTCCGGGACAAGGAAGATCGGTATTGATGCGGCTGGTCGATTCCTGCGGCTGGATCGAGTTCTTCACGAACGGTTCTTCGGCGGACGAATACGCGTCCGAACTCTCGGCGCCACCGGAACGGATCGTCGTTCCCACGGTGGTCCTCCACGAGGTGTACAAGTTCCTGCTGCGCACCGCCGGCGAGGAAACGGCCTTGCGATGCGCTGGAAGGATGACCTCCTGTCGCGTCGTGGACCTCGATGCGGTGATCGCGTTGGAGGGGGCCGACCTCGCCGTGAGACACAAGCTGGCCATGGCGGACGCGATCGTGTTGGCCACCGCTTGCCGGGAAGGTGCGGAACTGGTGACCTCCGACGCCGACCTGAAAGGATTGCCGTCGGTCCGGTTCATTCCGAAGACGTGAACCGCTGAACCGGGACGTTCCTGCGAACTCCCGCTGAACAGGGACAGACTGCCGGAACGGGCATACACTTCTTCTCTCCAAAGTGATAACATAATGGAAAATGTGTAATCACGAGGGAGCCATGGTCCGGACACAGATCCAGCTCACGGAGCGGCAGGCACGGGAATTGAAGAAGATGGCCGCCAGGGAGGGTGTATCGATGGCGGAGGTCGTTCGTAAAGCCGTGGACGCGAAGATCCGCGAGGGGGTTTCCGGGGTCCCTTGGGAGGAGCGGGTCCGCCGGGCGATGGCGGTGATGGGAAAGTTCCATTCGGGGCTGAAGGACGTGTCGAGGAGGCACGACCATTATCTGGCGGAAGCGTTCGACGACAGATGATCTTCGTCGACACATCCGCGTTCTACGCACTTCTGGACGGAGACGATGCGGAGCACCTCCCCGCATTGAAGTTATGGGAGGGGGAACCACCAGGCGAAGGGGGTCTCGTGACGACGAATTACGTCGTGCTCGAGTCGATGGCGCTGCTGCAGTCGCGGCTCGGCATGCCTGCCGTTCGGGTTTTCCGCGATGTGATAAGCGGCCGGTTAATCTACGCATATGAATAATTTCGAACGATCCATGGTGCAGTTGCTGGTCAAGGAATTCGATAAGCGGCAGCCCGTCTTTCAGGTGCTGACCGGTCGCCCGGCAGGTAGGGAAAACGACGATCGCCCGGCAGGTGATGGAGAAGCTCCCGTTTCCTTCCGTCTACGCCTCCGCGGACACGCCTCTGCCGCCGGGACCGGAATGGATCGAAACCCAGTGGCGCCGGGCCGAGGTCGAGGCGGACCGTTCGGCCGGAGCGGTGCTTCTGGTACTCGATGAGGTCCAGAAGGTGCGCGGCTGGAGTGAATCCCTGAAAGGCAGGTGGGATGCCGTCCGGCGTACGCCACGTGATATTCGCTTACTGGTCCTCGGGTCATCGGCGCTGCTGATCCGGGAAGGGTTATCGGAAAGCCTGGCGGGACGATTTTTCCTGCATCGTTGCGGCCACTGGACGTTTCGGGAGTGCGTCGACGCCTTCGGCTGGGATCTGCCGCGCTGGCTCTATTTCGGCGGTTATCCCGGCGCGGCGGCCTATTGCGACGACGAGCGGAAATGGAAACGGTACGTGACCGATTCATTGATCGAAACGGTCCTGGCGCGGGACGTGCTCCAGCTGCAAAAAATCACCAAGCCGACGCTTCTGCGACATCTGTTCGCGCTGGCGGCGACGTTCCCGGCACAGGTCCTCTCCTACAACAAAATGCTCGGACAATTGCAGGACGCCGGCAACACGACGACCCTTGCCCACTATCTCCGGCTGCTGGAGACCGCTTTTCTTGCGAGCGGGCTGGAGCTCTTTTCGAGGGGGTCCGTCCGCAAGAGGGGGAGCAGTCCAAAGCTGCTGCTCTGGAACAATGCCCTGATCAACGCCCTGTCGACCCGCTCGTTCGATGAATCCATCGCGGATGCTTCCTGGTGGGGACGTCTGGTCGAGAACGCCGTGGGGGGGCATCTCGTCAATACCCTGCATCCTGCGGACTATTCCCTCACGTACTGGCGGAAAGGGAAATACGAGGTCGATTTTGTCGTTGCCCGCGGAACAAAGCTCTGGGCGATCGAGGTGAAAAGCGGGAGGAGCGGCAAGACCCCGGGACTGGATCCGTTTCGTGCCCGGTATTCCGAAGCGGGGGTTCTCGTCGTTGGCGGGAGCGGCATCCCTCTCCAGGAGTTTTTCGGCACGCCTGCCGGGACATGGCTGGAATAAACCCCGATACCCCGGAACCGGAACCGCAGAACAGGGACGTTCCTGCGGTTCTAGCGGGACCAGAAGGTTTCGACGAGGCCCGCTTTCCAGCCGCCGTCTTCACGGAACATTTTCAGCGTCGCCGGGTGGTCCGCGCCGTGGTGGGTGAGGAGGATCTCCGCGCGGTCCTTCCCCACGGAGCCGATCTCCCAGCGGCTGTGCTCCAGGGCGGCGTCCGGGTCGAAGCGGCGAAGGAAGGCGTCCCAGTAATCGCGCGCGATCGGACCGCCCGCGATGAAATCGGAGCGGACCGCCTCGGGGCCGGGGGCCGGATTCTTCGCGGCGGCGGTCGGTGTCCCCGGAGGCGCCTGCTTTGCCGCGGCGGCCAGGGCGGACGACGTCTCCGCGACGATCGTCTCCCGTGATTTCGCGCTGAGCGCGGCGAAGATCGCCGGGTAGTCGCGACTCTTCATCGACTGGAAGAGGGATTCGGCGCGGGCAAGGATCGCGGGGACGGCGGGGTGGTCTTCGGGGGAGGCGGCGGACGCGGGAAGCGGATGGAACATCGACACGGCAAAGAGAACGCCAACGGCAAGCGGAAACGGGATGCGGTTCAATCGATGGGCGAGCGGCCTGCGGTCAGTGGTGGGCTGGAGTCGTCGACCCGCCGCCCCCGCCTCCGCCGGCGGCGATCGCGATCCCGATGACCACGGCGGTCCCGACGGCGATCCAGCCGATCGTTCCGGAGGATAGTCCCGTCGCGGTTTTCTTGCCCCGCGGCATCCCCGGCCTTGGCCGCCCCGTCTGTGCCTCGGTTTCGGCTCCACGCCGGGCTCGGCCGTCTTTTTCGGCCACGTTTCAAAGGTGTCGGCCGCGACCGCGCGGGAAACGGATCCGAGGCTCATGGTGAGAAAGCAGGCGGCGCAAAGGATCGCGACGACGGATTTCACCGTGGACCGGAGACGGGTTCCGCGCATGTAAACCTCCCATTTCAAACGCCGTATTATCTCGCGCCACGATACGTCGATCCCTGGTCCCTGTCAAGGAGGACGCCCGCGTTGCGGCCGATCCGGTCGAAGAGCGGCAGGTACCGGTCGATGTCCTGCGCGACGTCGCGCGTCCACGGCGACAGGCTGTACCGGTACGCCGTCTTCGAGTCCTGCCCGGTGAAGAGGCGGATGGGGATCTCCACCGAGATCCCCTTGTCGTGATAGCCGCGGTTGAACGGATCGGTGAACATCCCGGTGTCGGTGGCGCTGTACCAGGCGGACAGGGTGACGCCGCGGACGAACTTCGAGACCGCGACCCGCACGCCCCGGTCGCCGGCGAGGAAGCGCCCCCACTTGACGTCGATCGCCGCGTCGATCTCCGGCACGTTCAGCCGCCCCTGGAGCAGCGCCGTGTGGTAGTTCTCGTTGCCGAGGAACCGGAACGGGTCGTCGGGCGCCCGCTTCCGGACGACGCTTCCCGACGCCCCCGCGAGGATCCTGCCGTTCCACAACGGAAGCGCGGTCTCGGCGTCGACGCCGCCGAACATCGTCTCCAGCATCCCCGCCGCCGCCCGGAAATATACCGGGTCTCGCGTCGCGTACACCTGGTCGAAGAGCAGACGCCCGAGGGTGACCGTTTCCTTCTTGTACTCCGCCGTGTCGCTGCGGATGGGGATGGAGAGCGGCGCGTTCGAGGTGGAGATGTTGTTCACGGGGTACCCCTCGACGCCGAGGAGCGCGGTGCCGCCGCGCCACGGGAACGCGCTGAGCGAGCCGGCCAGCCCGAGGCGGTATTTGAAGAAGCCGGAAGGGTCGTTGAGGAACGCCTCGAACGACGGCTTGAGGCTGTAGTCGAACCGGCGGCGGTGCGTCGTCGCGCGGATCGGCGCGTCGAAGTTCCCGGAGCGGAAACCGGCGGCGGCCCGGATCCGGTCGGTGAGGAAGAAGCCGCTGCCCGCCCCGGAGAGCGCGGAGGCCGGTACGGTCGCCTCGGCCACGGGGATCCCGTTCTCCTTCAACTGCACCCGGACGTACTCCACGCTCGGCGGGACGAACGGGGCGATCGTCGCGAGGAGCACCTCGACGGCGCGGGGCGCGAAGAAGTACCGGTCGTTCTGCGCGTCGACCCGCAAGGTGAACCCGCCGTCCGAAACGGCGATGTCGCTGAAGCCGGCGTCCGCGAGGGCGAAGGCGATCCGGTCCTGGAGCGGGGCGCGGGACGCTTCGACGGTTTCCAGGTACGGTTCGTCGCGGATCGGGACCAGCGGGCGGCCGATGTCGAAGGCGACGGAGGCGGTGACGCCGATCTCGCTTCCCCGCTGCCAGCTCGCGTCGATTTCCAGCCACTTGAGCGGCTTGACGCGGGCGCCGACGTTGAACGGAGAGCGGACGGCGGTCGGAAAATATTTCGTCTGCGCCGGGTCGGTCGTCTGGCGGTCGTAGCGGATCGGGCTGTACTCCGCGAGCAGCGAGAGCCACGGCGTCGGGGCGTACTGGATGCCGCCGAAGGGGAGGGCCTCGCGCGCCCACTTGGCGGGATCGGTGAACAGCTCGACCTTGAACCCTTCCCCCTGCGCGGGGAGCGGCCGCTTGCCGAGGCGGCCGTTGCCGAAGCCCAGCGAGACGTCGAAGGGGAAGAACCGCTTGCTCGCGACGATCGACTGGGAAGCGTAGATGCGCGTCCCGTGCGGGTCGGAGATCGCGACGGCGACGGCGGGGAGGAACGTCCCCTCCTTGAGAAGCAGGAGCTTCGCGTCGACGGCCTTGTCCCTGTCGTTCCCGTAGCTGGATCCGGGGAGATTCGTGAACGCCTTGACGCCGATGATTTCGGTGACCCGCCCGTTCACCTCGAGCCGGTCGAACAGGCCGACGGTGCCGAAGTAGTACCGGTACGGGTGGACCTGCGTGGCGCCGAGGCGGTACCGGTTCTCCGGCATCATCCGCGCGGTGGGCGTTTCGAAGAGGCCGGTCACGCCGAAGTTGTTCGGGCCGGTGAACGGCTCGTCGCCGGCGGGGCGGGCGCGCGTCCGGGCCGGGGCGCCCGGCGTCCGCGTCGGGATGCGGAGCGTGTCGCCGTCCGTAAGCGGCAGGTCCGCGGGGCTTCCCTTTCAGCAGCCGTGGATGGGAGAGGGGGGCGGGAAGGCGGGCGGGGTGGTTGGCCCCGTATTCCCGCGTCAGGGTCGCCGCCGCGAGGTCCGCGTTGTCGGTGTATCCGCCGGCGGCGACGATCAGGGTGGCGAGCGTCGCGTCGTGCGGGAGCGTGTAGCTGCCGGGGCGCCGGACCTCTCCCTCCACGGTGACCGTGACCGGCCGCGGCCCCCCGATCGCTTCCGCCGGGGTCGGGTGGAAGAGCGCGAAGAGGAGGAGGGCGGCGACGAACGCGTTGGCGCCGGGGATGCGTCGGGTAAAAAACATTCCTGACAGTATACCCCGCGCATGGACGGGACAGGGCCGTTTGGGGTATCTTTGACCGGATAACACGTCGGATTCCGCGAGGTTTTCGGGATGAATGTGGCGATCGTCGGAACGGGGTACGTGGGACTGGTGACCGGGGTGTGCCTGGCCGAGCGGGGCAACGCGGTGCACTGCGTCGACACGAATCCGTCGGTGCTGGAGAAGCTGAACGCGGGACAGGTGACGATCTACGAGCCCGGGCTCGACGAACATCTACCTGCGCAACCTGAAGAAGGGGAGGATCTCCTTTTCGGGGGATCTCGAGAAGGCGGTCGTGCCGGCCGAGATCATCTTCCTGTGCCTGCCCACGCCCCCGGGGGAAGACGGCTCCGCGGACCTGAAGTACATCCTGCAGGTGGCGAACGACCTGGGGAAGATCTTCGCGAACCGGCCGGACGCGGGGTACAAGGTGGTGGTCGACAAGTCGACCGTGCCGGTGGGGACGAGCGAAAAGGTGCGGGCGGCGATCCGGGCGAACGCGGGGCCCGCCTTCGAATTCGACGTCGTGTCGAACCCGGAGTTTCTGCGCGAGGGGTTCGCGGTCGAGGATTTCCTGCGGCCGGAGCGCGTGGTGATCGGGTCGGTCGCCGAGCGGGCGATCGTGGCGTTGAAGGACCTCTACGAGCCGTTCCTGCAGCCGGGGAGCAAGGTCATCGTGATGGACGAGAAGAGCGCCGAGGTGACCAAGTACGCGGCGAACGCCTTCCTCGCGCTGAAGATCTCCTACATGAACGACCTGTCCAACTTCTGCGACGCGGTGGGGGCGGACATCGACCGGATCCGGGACGGGATCGGCTCCGACTCGCGGATCGGGCACAAGTTCCTCTTCCCGGGGCTGGGGTACGGCGGGTCGTGCCTGCCCAAGGACGTGAAGGCGCTGCTGAAGACCGCGTCCGACGCGGGGGCGCCGCTCTCGGTCCTGCAGGCGGTGGAGGATATCAACCAGGAGCAGCGGAAGCGTTTCTTCCGGAAGATGGTCGAGCACTTCGGCGGAAAGGTCGAGGGGCGGCGGTTCGCCGTCTGGGGGATCGCGTTCAAGCCGAACACGGACGACACGCGGGAGGCGCCGGTCTTCCATATCATCGACGAGCTGCTGAAAGGGAAGGCGACGGTGGCCGTGTACGACCCCGAGGCGATGGCGGGGGCGCGGGCGCGGTACGGGGACCGGATCGAATACGCGGAGTCGTCGTACGGGGCGCTGCAGGGGGCCGACGCGCTGGTGATCGCGACGGAGTGGAACGAGTTCCGCAAGCCCGACTTCGGGCTGATGAAGACCTTGATGCGGCAGCCGGTCCTCTTCGACGGGCGCAACATCTTCGACCCGCGGAAGATGCGGGAGCGCGGCTTCCTCTACCACTCGATCGGCCGCAAGGCCCACGAGGGCCACGCAACGGCACGAAACCCCAAAACCGGGACGTTCACAGAACTCCCGCAGAAGTGGGACAGAGATGGCGGATTACCGATGGTTGCGATGCGATGAAATTATTATTGAAGAGTGTCCCGGATTTGGGGGAGTTCTGTGAACGTCCCGGTTTTGGGGTTTGAATGGAGGGGTGAGATGATCGATGGCGTGATGGTGAAGCAGTTGAGGGTGCTCCCGGACGAACGCGGGCGGCTGATGGAGATCCTGCGCGAGGACGACGAGATCTACATGCGGTTCGGCCAGGTGTACCTGACCACCGGGTACCCGGGCGTCGTCAAGGCGTGGCACTACCACAAGGTCCAGTTCGACCACTTCTGCGTGGTCAAGGGGATGATGAAGGTGGTGCTGTACGATTCCCGGGACGGCTCCGCGACGAAGGGGGAGGTGAACGAATTCTTCCTCGGCGAGCACCGGCCGATCGTCCTGCGGATCCCGCCGCTCGTCTATCACGGCTTCAAGACGATCAGCGAGGAAGAGGCGTTTCTGATCAACGTCTCCACGCAGACGTACAAGTACGACGCGCCGGACGAGTTCCGTCTTCCCCCGCACGACAACGACATCCCCTACGATTGGGCGAGGAAGGACGGGTGACCGTAGCGGGCGGGGCGCCGGGGGCCACCGCGTGCGGCTGCTGATCACCGGCGGGCTCGGCCTGCTCGGGAAAGAGATCGCGCGGGTCTTCGAAGGCTCCGCCGGGATTCGCACGACGGACCGGGAAGAGTGGGACGTGACGGACCCCGCGGCGTGCCGGAGGGAGGTCGACGGGTTCCGCCCCGACGTGGTGATCCATTGCGCGGCCTACACGGCCGTGGACCGGGCGGAGAGCGAACCGGAGATCGCGCGCCTCCTCAACGTCGAGGGGACGCGCAACGTCGCCCGCGCCTGCCGCGAGCGCGGGGCCTTGATGGTCACGTTCGGCACCGACTACATTTTCGACGGCGCTTCCACCCGTCCGTATCGGGAAGAGGATCCGGCGAACCCGCTCTCCGTGTACGGAAAGACGAAGTGGGCGGCCGAGCAGGCGCTTCGGGAGGAGGGGGGCGACCACCTGCTGGTGCGCACCCAGTGGCTCTTCGGCCCCGCGGGGAGGAATTTCATCCGCACGATCCTCGAGAAGGCGCGGCGGGGGGAAACGCTTCGCGTCGCGTCGGACCAGGTCGGGTGCCCGACGTTTTCGAGGGACCTGGCCGGGGCCGTCCGCAACCTGCTCGGCGCGGGCGCGCGGGGGACGGTCCACTTCTCGAGCGAAGGGGAGACGAACTGGTTCGACCTCGCCCGGTACGTGCTGCAGCGTTGCGGGTTGTCGACAGGGTCGCTGGTTGCGGCGAAAACACGGGACTTGCCGTACCCGGCGCCAAGGCCGGCGTATGGCGTGTTGAGCAAGGAGAAATATCGCGCGATCACCGGAATCTCCCCGAGGCCGTGGGAGGAAGCGGTGGGGGAGTACCTTGAAATGATCGATTCGGAAGGGGGCACGCGCTGATGCGGATTCTCGTCGCCGGGGGGGCCGGATTCATCGGCTCGAACTTCATCCGGTACCTCCTCGGGGCCCACGCCGATTGGTCCGTCGTGAACGTGGACAAGCTGACCTACGCGGGGAACCTGGCGAATCTGGCGGATAGGGCGGGGGACCCGCGATACGGCTTTCCATCGGGCGGATATCTGCGACGCGGCGGAAGTCGTCGCGGATCTTCGCGGCGGAGAAGCCCGAGGCGGTCGTGAATTTCGCCGCCGAGACGCACGTGGACCGCAGCATCGACGACCCGGCGCTCTTCCTGCGGACGAACATCCTGGGGACGCAGGTGCTGCTCGACGCGGCGCGCAAGGCGAAGGTCGCCCGGTACCTGCAGATCTCGACCGACGAGGTGTACGGCTCGCTGGGCGCCACGGGGCAATTCTCCGAGGAGTCGCCGCTGAAGCCGAACTCTCCCTACGCCGCCAGCAAGACGTCGGCGGACCTGCTGGTGCGGGCGTACGGGAAGACGTTCGGCCTGCCGGTGCTCGTCACCCGCTGCTCGAACAACTACGGCCCGTACCAGTTTCCCGAGAAGCTCATCCCGTTCTTCGTGACGCTGCTGCGCGAGGGGAAGCCGGTGCCGGTGTACGGCGACGGGATGAACGTGCGCGACTGGATCCACGTGGAGGACCATTCGCGGGCGGTGGATGCGGTGCTGCAGCGCGGGCGCCCCGGCGAGATCTACAACGTGGGCGGGGGAAACGAGCGGACGAACATCGAGATCACGAAGCTGCTGATCGCCGCGATGGGGAAGGACGAGAAGTCGATGAAGTTCGTCCCCGACCGGCCCGGTCACGACCGGCGTTACGCCATCGACGACGCGAAGATCCGTGCGGAGCTGGGCGTCGTCCCGCGGGTCCCGTTCGAGGAGGGGCTGCGCGCCACGGTGCGCTGGTACATCGACAACGAACCGTGGTGGCGGGCGGTCCAGTCCGGCGAGTACCAGTCGTTCTACGATCGCTGGTACGTCCGCAAGGACCGCGCCTGACCCCTGCAGCTGACCCCAAAACCGGGACGTTCACAGAACTCCCACAGAAAAGGGACAGAGATGAGGGGGAAAGCACTTTATGTGTGTCCCGGATTTGAAGGAGTTCTGTGAACGTCCCGGTTTTGGGGTCGGTTTTGGGGTAGGTAGGAGGGTGGATTGACGCGCGGGCGGCTGTATTTTGCGATGCTGGCGGGGTGGGTGGCGCTCACCCTCACGCTGACGTCGATCCCGAACCCGGAGTTCGGCCCCTCGTTCCCGGGGGCGGACAAGGTCGCCCACTTCGGCTTCTACGGCGTCGCGGGGTTCCTGTTCGTCTTGTGGCGCAGGGAGATCGGCGCGGGAGCGGCGGTGGCCGTCGTTTGGGCGGCGATCTTCGCGGCTCTCCTTGGCGCCGTCGACGAGTTCCACCAGCAGTGGATCCCGGGCCGGTCGATGGAATTCCTCGACTGGGTGGCGGACTTCGCGGGCGGGACGTCGGGAGGCTTCTGCTCGGCCGTGGCGGTGTCGGTCTTCCCGTTCCTCCTCACGCCGAAACATTTACCCTTCTCCCGCGCCTTCAAGGATTGAACCATCATTCATTCTTGCGTTTGACATGCGTTTCCGATATGTTATGGCGTTCGAAGCGTTGAATCCCATGGGAGGTGCGACGTGAAGATCCTGGTCGCCATCAAGCCGGTCCCCAATCCCGACGAGAAGGTCAAGATCAAGAAGGACGGGAGCGGGATCGTCCTGGACAACATCAAGATGGTCGTGAACCCGTTCTGCGAGATCGCGGTCGAGGAGGCGCTTCGGATCCGGGAGAAGCTGACCGGCGAAGTGGTCATCGTGACCATCGGCCCGAAGGAGAGCGAGCAGCAGGTGCGCACGGCGCTGGCGATGGGCGCGGACCGCGCGGTGCTGGTCGAGGCGGGGACGGACCTCGACTCGCTGGCGGTGGCGAAGGTGCTGGCGAAGGTCGTCGCCGATGAAAAGGCCGAGATCGTGCTGATGGGGAAGCAGTCGGTCGACGACGACAACAACCAGGTGGGGCAGATCCTGGCGGCGGTGCTCGGATGGCCGCAGGCGACCTTCGCGTCGAAGGTCGAGTTCACCGCGGACAACAAGAAGGCGAACGTGACCCGCGAGGTCGACGGCGGGCTGGAGACGATCGAGGTGGCGCTCCCGGCGGTGGTGACCGCGGACCTGCGGCTGAACGAGCCGCGGTATGCGTCGCTCCCCGGCATCATGAAGGCGAAGAAGAAGGAAGTGAAGGTCGTTCCGCTGGCGTCGCTGGGCGTGGACACGACCCCGAAGGTGAAGGTGCTCTCGTTCGCCCCGCCGAAGCAGCGCGCGGGAGGCGGCCGGGTGGCGGATGTCGCGGAGCTGGTGTCGAAGCTGAAGAACGAAGCGAAAGTCATATAGGGAGAGGGCGATGGCGGACATACTGGTAGTCGTCGAGCATCACGAAGGGGTCTTCAAGAAGAACACGCTGTCGGTCGTGGCGGCGGCCAAGGTCCTGGCGGGACTGTCCGGGGGCGAGGTGGACGCGCTGGTCCTTGGCGACGGGGTCGCGGCGGTGGCGGTGGCCGACGTGGCGGCCGGCACGGGCGTTCGCAAGGTCCTGCTGGGCGAGGGGACGGCGTTCGCGAAATACCTCGCGGTGACGTCCGCGGGCGCGGTGGCGCAGGTGGTGAAGGCGAAGGGGTACGGCGCGGTGTTCGCGCCGGCCTCGACGTTCGGGAAGGATTTCATGCCGCGGCTGTCGGGGCTGCTCGACGCCCCCCTGGCGAGCGACATCGTCGGGCTGGAGAAGGACGGGGACGCGTTGCGGGTGAAACGCACGATGTACGCGGGAAACGCGATCGGCACGGTGACCCTTTCCGGCAGCCCGCTCCTGTTCACGGTGCGGCAGACGGCGTTCGACGCGGTGCCGATGGGTGGAGCGAAAGCCCCCGTGGAGAAGGTGGCGGTCACGGCGGAGGCGGGGGGCACGGCGTTCGTCTCGCGGCAGGAGACGAAAACGGAGCGGCCGGAGCTGACCGAGGCGCGGGTGATCGTCTCCGCGGGTCGCGGCATCAAGGCGCAGGAGAACTTCAAGCTGGTCGAGGAACTCGCGGACCAGCTGAACGCGGCGATCGGCGCGTCGCGGGCGGCGGTGGACGCGGGGTGGGCTCCCAACGACTGGCAGGTGGGGCAGACCGGCAAGATCGTCGCGCCGGAGCTCTACATCGCGGTGGGGATCAGCGGAGCGATCCAGCACCTGGCGGGGATGAAGGACAGCAAGGTCATCGTGGCGATCAACAAGGACGAGGAGGCACCCATCTTCCAGGTGGCGGATTACGGGCTGGTGGCCGACCTCTTCAAGGCGGTGCCGGAGATGATCGCGGAGCTGAAGAAGCTGAAATCGGCCTGATATTTTCCGGCCCCGTTCCGATAAA
>CAWEJY010000006.1:0-12954 GCA_963809525.1 uncultured Solirubrobacteraceae bacterium
TCCTCTCGCTCGAGACGCTCGCCGTCCCACACGTGCCGGCGGCCGACCGGCTCGTGATCGACGACCTCGGCTACACCGACGACGGAATCACCCACGCCACCGCCCTGGGCCACATGGACCAACCCAACGTCCCCGACGTCCTGCGCCAGATCGCGCAGACCGACATCGAATCCCCGCTCGAAGTCGACGATGCCTCCTACTTCCTCTCCACCATCGAGCTGTGCCGCGGCGACGAGCCCGGCATGAGCCGCTGGCGCAAGAACCTGTTCCTAGCCACCTCGCGGATCACCGCCGACGCCGCCGACTACTTCGGCCTCCCGCGCGACCGCACCGTCATCCTCGGCTCACGCATCGAGGTCTAACAGGGGGTGGTGGTCGCCTGGTCGTCCGGACCGGGCTCCGCAGACGCCTCGTGGACTACGAGCACGTCACAACTCGCCGAGCGGACGAGACGACTGGTGATCGAACCGAGAGGATGAGGCAGGTGCCCGCGATGCCGAGCGACGACGATCAGGTCGGCACGGACGACCTCGGCCGCAGCGAGGATCTCGGTCGCCGCGTCGCCGACCGGCGCCATCGTGCGCGCGTGGATCCCACGGTCCGCCAAGAGCCGCTGCGCTTCGTCCAGTAAGCACCACTGCCGGTTGCGCTCGTCGGTGGGCGGCTCGATCCGAGCGCCCACGCCCGGCTCGGGCATCACATTGACGACGGTCACCGCGTCGCCGGACCGGGCAAGCTCGGCGGCATGAGCAAGCGCCCGCCGCGCCGGCGCGGAGCCGTCATATGCCACAAGCACGCGTTTCACGCTCACGCCGTTCGAACGGCAGCCGGTGACGACCGTGGTCGCCGTCACCTCGGGCGAGGAGTATGACCTCCGGGTCGTACTCCCGGGCAGGCGTTGGGCCAGTGAGCTAGCGTCCGCGGGCGTGGCGTTCACCGCGTCCGCCATAACCGGCGCTCTCATCGGTCTGGCGCTCAGGGCGGTCGACGATGCGATCCATCCGTACGCGTGGTGATCACGAGCGCGCGCTCGGCGTCTCGGCGCTTTCGTGGTGCTCGGCCTTCCCCGTCGCAGCGGCTCACGGTCGACCTGTTGCTTGCGGTGAATGTGCGCGCGCTCGTGGTGCTCTATGCGGGCGCGCTCCCGTGGGCTGCGAGCGTTGCGCTGCTGGCCGGCGACGCGCGGTTCGTCGTGCGCGCCGTGCGCACGCATCGTGCCACGACGGCGCCGGTGCAGGGCGCTGCGGGACGGCCTGCTGGTGCCGTCACATCCATCCCTTGCGCTTGAAGAAGTTCAGCAGGAAGACGCAGGTGGCGAGGATGCTGCCGATGCCCAGCACGAAGAACGACCATGTCGAGGAGATCCCGGTCGCCACCAGCCACTTGAAGTTCTGGCCGAAGAACCCGGTGATGAACGACAGCGGCAGGAAGATCGTGCCGACGATCGCCAGCTGTTTCATGACCTCGTTCTGGCGGTTGCTGACCGTCGAGAGGTAGAGGTCGGTGGCGCCGGAGAGCAGATCGCGGTAGGAGTCGATGAGGTCGGAGATGCGGATGAGGTGGTCATAGACGTCGCGGAAGTAGTCGCGCTCGTCGAGCGTCAGCCCGGGGAGGTCGGCGATCTGATCGATCCCCCGTGCGAACAGGTCGCGCTGCGGGGTGACGACCTTGCGCATCGCGACGAGTTCGCGCTTGAGCCCGAAGAGCCGCTGCAGCTGCTCGTCGGTCGGGCCGGCGAGGACCGCGGCCTCGAGCTCGTCGATCTGCTCGTCCATCCGCGCCAGCAGGGGAAAGAAGCTGTCGGTCAGCGCGTCGAAGACGCGGAAGAGCAGGAACTGCTCGCTGTGCAGCGCGAGCCCGGCGAGGCGCTCGCGCTGCTCGTCGAGCGCCGGCAAGGGGTCGGTGTGCAGGGTCACCAGGTAGTGCCCGGAGATGAACATCTGTACTTCCAGCAGCGGCGTCCTGTCTTCCGGGCTGTGCTCGAGCGCGCCGTAGAAGACCAGGAAGATGTAGTCGCCGTAGTCGTCGAGCTTGGGGCGCTGACCGAAGTGCAGCGCGTCCTCCAGGGCCACCGGGTGAAAACCGAACAGCTCGTGCAGCTTCTCGACGTCCTGCTTGCCGGGGGCGGTGACGTCCAGCCAGAAGAACTCATCGCGCGCGAGGTAGTCCCTGATCCGCGCCTCGTCGATCTGACTCACGCATGGCACCACGAAGCTGAATCCCGTCGTGGACGCCTGCTCGGGAGGGTGCGCCTCCGCCTTTCCGACAGCCATCGCTTACCTCCCGGGTTGAAGTTTGCGTCGCTCGCCCCACCCCGCGCGCATCGCGGAGCGGCCGGCGCTGAGCCACGAGAGCATCGCGTATGACTTGGCCGGTCAAGCCATGCCGCCCTCGCGCGTCCTACCACGGGCACGTGGGTCGCTTGCGAGGCGCGATCAAGGCGGGCGTGCCTTACCAGCAGCTGACGCCCGCCGGCATAGCCTGCCTAGGGCAATGACGTGGGTGAGTAAGGGCGCGGCAGGACTGGTGGAGGGGCGGCTCGCGCATACGCCATGAGCTTCGCCGCCCCGCTCGTGCTGCTTGGCCTGCTCGCCATTCCCGCCCTCGTGGTCTGGTACGGGGCTCAGCAGCGCGACCGCCGCCGCGCTGCCGCCGCGAGCACCTATCCGTCGTCCTCGAACGGCCAGCGCCCTACCTCACCGAAGCGCTGGGCGCTCTGCCCGAGAAGCCGCTCGCTCGCCGCACATGGCAGCAAGCCGCCGCGCGCATCGAGGCCTACCGCTTCGACCACGCCATCACCGACACCAGCCATGCCCTCGGATCACCCCCCAGCGACACGCGCGACCGGGCGCGCTGGCAACGCGCCCACCACGACCTCCAACGCGCTCAACAAGACCTCGGTCACCACAACACTCGCCAGCACTCACACGAGATCTAGACGCGCATCAAGGTCCGGCCCCGCCGCTGCTCAGTTTCGTCCAGCTCGCAAGTGATCGGGCCATCAATCCTCGCGGAGGCGCGGCAGGCCGGCGGCCGGGACCTCGGCGGTGGCGATGAGGGTCCGGGCGGTCCTGCACGATGCAAGGGTCGGCGGGGTCAGCCGCGTCGGGCGCGCAGGGCGTTGAGGATGACGGCGAGGTCGATGACCTCCTGGAAGAGCGCCCCGGCCACGGGGGGGAGGTAGCCGGCGGCCGCGACGCCCATTGCCGCGAGGCTGAGGCCCATGCCCGCGAGCACGCTTTGGCGTGCAATGAACAGGGCCCGCCGGCCGATGTGGACGGCGTCCGCGACGCGATCGACGCGGTCGACTGTGATGACGGCGTCGGCGGTCTCGGACGAGACCGTCGCACCCGCGGCGCCCATCGCGATGCCGAGGTCGGCGAGGGCAAGGGCGGGGGCGTCGTTTACCCCGTCGCCGACCATCACGACCGGCTGCAGCTCGGCCGTGGCGCGCAGGCGCCGGACCACGTCGAGCTTGTCCTCCGGCGACTGCTCGGCATAGACACGATCGATGCCGAGCTCGCGCCCGACGCGCTCGGCGACCGAGCGGCGATCGCCGGAGACCATCGCGACGTGGCGTACCCCCTCGGAGCGCAGCGCCTCCACGATGTGCCCGGCGTCGGGGCGCAGCTCGTCTGCCATCACGATCACGCCCGCCACGACGCCGTCGACACCGACCAGCACGCGGGTCTCTCCCGAGCCGCGACCGATCGTGAGCGCGGTCGCTCCCACCTCGTCCGGCGGGTAGCCGGCGGCACGTAGGAACGCTCGGCTGCCGACCGCCACGCGGCGCCCGTCGATCGTTCCCTCAATGCCCTGCCCCGGATCCTCGTGCACGTCGGTGGGCATGGCGAGCCGCAGGTCCGCCTCCGTGGCTGCCCGCACGAGCGCCTCGCCGAGCACGTGCGCGGACATCCGGTCAACCGAGGCGGCGAGGCGCAGCAGCTCGCCGTCGGAGAGCTCGTCGCGCGCCACGATCTCCCGCACCTCCGGGCTGCCGACCGTCAACGTGCCGGTCTTGTCGAACAACACCGTCCGGGCCTGGCCGAGCGTCTCGATCGCGCCCGCGCCCTTGACGATCACCCCAGCCCGCGCGGCGCGCGAGAGCCCCGAGACCAGCGCGATCGGGGCGGCCAGGATCAGCGGGCACGGCGTCGCCACGACCACCACGGCCAGCGCCCGCACCGGGTCCCCACTGACGGCCCAGGCGGCCCCAGCGACCACCAGCGTCGCCGGCAGGAAGAACCCCGCGTAGCGGTCGGCCATCCGCACGAACGGGGCGCGCTGGCGCTGCGCCTGCTCGACCAGGCGCACCAGCGCCGCGTAGGCGCTCTCCGTGGCGGCCCGGTCGGCCCGCACCTCGAACGGCGCGCCGGCATTGGCCGATCCACTCAACACCGACCCGCCCGCCGAGACGGTCACCGGCAACGGCTCGCCGCTCAGCGTGCTCGTGTCGACCACGGCCTCGGCGCTCACCACCGTGCCGTCGACCGGGACCACCTCGCCCGTCCGCACCAGCACGACATCGCCGACCTCGACCCGCTCCACCGCCACCTGTTCGAGGCCGCCATCGACGCGCAGCCACGCGACCTTCGGGGCGCGCTGGACCAGCGCCGTCAACTCGCGTCGCGCCCGCCGCGACGCCGCCCCCTCCAGCGCCTCGCCACCGGAGAACATCAGCCCGATCACCACACCGGCGAGCTCCTCCCCCAGCGCCAACGCCCCCACCATCGCGACCAGCGCGATCGTGTCGACCCCCAAATGGTGATCGACGACGACCGTGCGCACGACCTCGAACGCCAGCTCCGCCGCCAGCACCGCCACCGCGACGCGCCACACGAGATCCCCGGCCGCGCCTTCGCCCGCGAGATGCAGCGCGCCCCCGACCACGATCGACACGAGGGCGAGACCGGCAAGGATGCGCGACCGATACTCGACCAACCACCGCCAAGCGCGCCCCCCGAAGGAACCCGAGGGCACGCCCTGTGTCGAGCGCCCAACCACCGATGCCGCCGCCGATGACATCACACCGAGCATCCCGGCCATAGCCGTCGGCAACATCCGTACCACCACACCGCCCCGCCTCAGCAAAAGCCCGCAATCGCATGCGCACGCCGCCGGTGCTCGCCGCAGCCGAGGCCGAGAACACGACCGGCCTGTCAACCCCACCGCTTCTCCAAGCACCCGACGACACCGAGTCGCGCGACTCGCCGATGCAAAGGAGCAGTTGCGAGTGCTTGCGGGACCCGTGCTCGCCAGCGGGCACTCGGCGGGCGAGCGCTCGCGTTACTCGTCCGCGGCCTGTAGCGCGTCGGCCAGCTCCGACGCGGCCTGGGCCACCGCGGCGTAGGCGTCCACGACATCGCCCAGGTTGTCGCCCGCGCCGGCCTGGTTGAGCTGCTGCACCGCAGCGTCGAACCGTGTCCAGAGTTCGCCCGGGCCGCGCCGACCGGTGCCGGGTCGCAGCTCGTAGGGCGGAAGCCCCTAACGCCAGATGGCGGCCTGGATCTTCGCGAGGCGGCGTTCGCGGCGCTGCGGCTGTCCCAGCTGGACTACGCGGCGATCGATCGCTACGTGGAGGCCAAGCAGCTCGAGAGCGAGGAGATTCGCGAGGCGACCCGTCGCGGCGTGACGCTCACCGATGCCAGCGGTTGCCGCAAGCGCCCTCTGGCGAACTCGACGATCAACGCCACGGTCGAGCTCTTGATCGGGGTCCTCGACGAGGCGGTCAGGCGCAAGCTGCTGGTCGTCAACCCTGCGCGAGAGAAGGGCCTACGCCTGAAGGAGCAGCGCCCGCGCGGCAACGTGTTGGAGATCGACGAACTCGAGGACCTGCTCGCCGCCGCCGCCGAAATCGACCAGAAGATCACCCCGAAGGTCCTCGAGCGAGGCGCCACGGCACGCGCGCTTCGGGACCAAGGAGTGGCTTGGAAGGAGATCGGTCGGCGCCTGGGCGTCGCCGAGGCCACGGCCATCTACTACACCCAGCAGCATGCGCGCCCGAGGATCAGCGCGCGTCGAACGATCATCGCCTGCCTCGCCGGCGCCGGGCTGCGCAACACGGAGCTGTGTCCGATCGACATCCGCGACGTCGATTTCGCGCACGGCACCATCAACGTTGCAGACGCCAAGACCGAAGCCGGCGTGCGCAAGGTCGACCTCAGCCCGATGCTGCGCGACGAGCTGCTGGCGTGGCGCGCGTCGCTCGACGCTCCAACACCCGAGAGTCCCTTCTTCCCGACCCGGGCGGGCAGCCGGCGCGACAAGGACAACATCAACGGGCGCGTGATACGACCGGCGGTCCGGCGCGCCAACGAACGCCGGGCGCTGCGAGAGCTGCCGCCGCTGCCCTCGAGGGTGACGGCGCACACTTTGCGTCGGACTTACATCTCGATGATGTTCGCCGCCGGCGCGGAGATCCCCTACGTCATGGCCCAGGTCGGCCACGGCGATTCGAAGGTCACCCTGGAGATCTACGCGCAGGTCCTCAAGCGCCGCGATCGCGAGCAAATCGGACGGGCATTCGACCATCTCCTCGTCGGCGGCGGAAGAGGCGAGCCGCGTAGCGCCGCAAGGGGTGCGAGGCGCCCGGTCAGTCGCTCCAAGACGGCCGCGCGACGAGGCCGGAATCCCGGCTGAATCGGGTCACGGGGGCCGAGATCGGGCCAAAGACCGGGCCAAAACCGCAGAATCGCGACGATGCGCGTGTGAAACCCGCTCCCCTGAAACGAAGAAACCCCCACGCTTGCGGGGGGGTTCCTCGAGTGGAGCTAGGGGGACTCGAACCCCCGACCTCCTGGGTGCGATCCAGGCGCTCTCCCAACTGAGCTATAGCCCCGGGTGGGTCGCCAAGTGTAGCCCGCGTTCGGGCGCTGGGGGTCTGGGTAGATCGGCCGGCCGGAGACGCGGCTATCGTCCGCGCACGAACACCCATGAGCTTTCGCAACCGGCTGACGCTGTTCTTCGTCCTCATCGTCGTCGTCCCGATGGTGGCGGTGGCGTTCGTCCTCTTCCGGCTCATCGCCGACAACGAGAGCGGGAAGGCCGACGCGCGGCTGGCGGCCACCAAGGGCTCGGCGATCAACCTCTACCGCGAGGACTACAACCGGGCCAACCGGGCGGCGGAGAAGATCGGCGGCGACGTGGTCCTGGCGCAGGCGCTGCGCACGAACGACACCCAGGGGCTCCAGGCGCGCCTGGACGTCCTGCTCAAGCAGGAGAACGTGCGCCGAATCGTGATCGCGCGCGGCAACCGGGCGATCGCCCAGTCGGGCAGCGCGACCGCCGTCTTCCCGGCGTCGCGCAACCTCGTGGGCCGGGGCAACCGGTCGTTCGGCACGCTGCAGGTGTCCGTGCAGGAGCCGTCGACCTACACGGGCCTGCTCTCGCGCGTCACGGACTCCGGGGCGGTGGTGCAGCGGGTCGGCGGCCCGGTGCTGGCGGCGTCGGTGAAGGGCGTCGACCCCGGCTCGATCCCGTCCGACCACGGTGAGTTGTCGGTCGGCGGCAAGGGCTTCGCCGCGGCCTCGTTCGCCGTGCCCAGCTTCCTCGGCGCGGCCGATCGGGTCGCCGTCCTCGCGCCCAAGGCGAAGGAATCCACCGCCGTGCGCAACGGGCGCATCCTGGCGGCCGGCATCCTGGCCGGCTTCTTCGTCCTCGCCTTCACCTTCGCGCTGCTGGTCTCGCGCTCTCTGCAGCGCCAGATCGACGCCTTCCTACAGGCCGCCCGGCGCCTGGGCTCGGGCGACTTCACCGTCGAGGTCCCGACCGAGGGCCACGACGAGTTCGCGGCGTTGGGCGAGGAGTTCAACAAGATGTCGCGCCAGCTGGAGGAGCGCCTGGAGGAGCTCAACCAGGAGCGCGCGCGCCTGCAGGACGCGATGCGCCGTATCGGCGAGACGTTCGCCGCCAACCTCGATCGCGAGGGCCTGCTGGAGATCGTGGTCAGGACCGCGGTCGACGGCGTGGGGGCCGACGCCGGCCGCGCCTCGGTGCGGCCGAACGCCAGCTCGCCGCTCGAGCAGGTGGCGCTGACCGGCTCGGTCGACGGGCTCGAGGAGGCCGTGCGTGCCGCCGAGGCGAAGGTGCTCGAGACCGGCGAGCCGTGTGAGGCCACCGTCGACGGCGTCGGGGCGCTGTCGCACCCGATGCGCCGCGGCGACGACGTCCACGCGCGCGTGTCGGGCGTGGTCTCGGTGGCGCGCCGCGACCGGCCGTTCAGCGCCGCCGAGCGCGAGCTCTTCCACTACCTGGCCGAGCAGGCCGCGGTGTCGATCGAGAACGTCGGCCTGCACGAGACGGTCGAGCGCCAGGCGGTGACCGACGAGCTGACCGGCCTGTTCAACCGCCGGCGCTTCCAGGAGGCGATGGCGACCGAGGTCGAGCGCTCCAAGCGCTTCGGCCAGCCGGTCGGTCTGGTGCTGCTCGACCTCGACGACTTCAAGGCCGTCAACGACACCTACGGCCACCAGCAGGGCGATCTCGTCCTGCGCGAGGTGGCCCGCGTGCTGCGCGAGACCTCGCGCGAGATCGACGAGCCGGCGCGCTACGGCGGCGAGGAGCTGGCCGTGGTCCTGCCCGGCACCGACCTCGAGGGCGCCTACAACCTGGCCGAGCGCGTGCGCGCCGGGATCGAGGAGCTGGCCCTGCCCCTGCTGGACGGCGAGGGGACGCTGGGCGTGACCGCGAGCTTCGGGGTGGCGACCCTGCCCGGCTCGGCCGACGACATGCGCGAGCTCGTCGCGGCGGCCGACGAGGCGCTCTACCGGGCCAAGCGCGCCGGCAAGAACCGCACCGTGCGGGCTGAGGGCTCCCCCCGGCTGTAGATCGCGGCCTGCGTCGCTAGGGTTTGTGACGCCATGGGACTGCTCGACGACGCGATCAAGGAACATCTCGAGCTCAAGCGGCGCCACGGCGCCGACCCCGGCGAGGTCGCGCGCCTCGAGCACGAGGCGCTGGGCCCCGCCCGTCGCGACCCGGCCCCCGCCGCGGTCGATGAGCCCGTGGCCGCTGAACCGGCGCCCGCGCCGGTCGCCGACCACGAGCTCTTCCTCGACGACGACGGCGACCACGACGAGGTTCCCGCCGAGGAGCGCCTCGAGGCTCCGATCCACCACGTCGAGCCCGAGCCCGAGCCCGAGCCGGTCGCGCAGGAGGCCCCGGTGCCCGCGCCGGAGCCGCCGGTCGAGGTCGAGCAGCCCACGCGCCAGTTCTCGCTGGAGGAGGTCGAGGCCGCCACCGAGGCGCCCGAGGCTCCCCCGGAGCCCGCGCCCCCCGCAGAGGCCGGGGCCCCGCCCGCCGAGGACGTCGTCCCCGCCGACGACGAGCCCGACGGCGAAGACGTGCTCGAGGAGACCCCGGAGTTCCTCCAGGAGACGCCCGAGCACGACCGGCTCTGGTTCGAGCAGAAGCCTCCGCGCGACTTCGACTTCTAGTGGCCAAGCGCCTGACGTGGCTCGACGTCTTCACGTCGCGCCCGCTCACCGGCAACGGCCTCGCCGTCGTCCACCATGCCGACGGCATCGACGACGCGACGATGCTCGCCTTCGCGCGTGAGACGAAGCTCTCGGAGACCAGCTTCGTCCAGAGCGCGACCGAGCCGGGCGCCGACTACCGCAACCGCATCTGGACCATCGTGAGCGAGCTGCCCTTCGCCGGGCACCCGTCGCTCGGCACGGCGGTCGCCATCGCGCACGCGCGCGCGGAGACCGAGGCGCACTACGTCCAGCAGACGAAGGCGGGACTGCAGGCGGTGGACGTCGAGCTCGGGCCCAGCGGCGTCGCGCGCGCGTCGATGCTCCAGGAGCCGGCGGTCTTCGGCGACGAGATCGACCCCGGGCGGGTCTTCGCCGCGCTCGGCCTCGACGCCTCCGACGCGCACCCCGAGCTGCCGCCCCAGGTCGTCTCGACCGGCCTGACCCACCTGATGGTCCCCGCGCGCGACGATGCCGTCCTGCTCCGCGCGCGGCCCGACAACGCGCTGCTCGACGCGCTCCTGAGCGAGCTCGGCGTGATCTGCGCGTACCTCACGGCCTACGACCCGTCCCATGACGCGGCGCAGGCACGCGGCTACTTCGCGGCGGACGGGCTCATCATCGAGGACCCGGCCACCGGCTCGGCGGCCGGGCCGCTGTGCGCCTACCTCAACGCCCGCACCGGCGCCGCCCGCGTCGACATCGTCCAGGGCGAGGCCATGGGCCGCCCGAGCCGCCTCATGTGCGAGGCCGGCGAGCGCGTGCGCGTCGCCGGGGACGTGGTCCTGCTCGCCGAGGGCGAGATCGAGCTCTGAGCACGACGCCTGCGAAGGCCAGGGCGGGCGCGCCCTGGCGCCCGGTCATGGCGCCGCAGGCGCGCCCGCGGTGTGCTTGGCCCTCCGTGGCAAGCGGAAGCGATTCGCGCGCCTCCCGTTCCCCAACACAAGACGCGCTGCCTATGCCGTCGAAGTGTCGACCGCACGCCCTCCGATCTTCACGATCCGGCCCCGTTGCTGGACGGAAGGCTGAACGAACGGCCGCTAGACTCGAGGCCCCCGCGGGGCCATAGCTCAGATGGGAGAGCGCCTGCTTTGCAAGCAGGAGGTCGCCGGTTCGATCCCGGCTGGCTCCATCCCTGCAAATCGGGCAACAGGCGTCGCCAGTCCTTGTAGCCCTCAGCTCGCCCTCCGCGTCCACCTCGCGTCCAAGGGCCAGAACGCCCTCGATCGAAGGCGTCCAGCAGGTCGCGCTCGTAGTTGTCGGCGCCCGCGATCAGGTGCCCGTACGTGCGGTCGATCATCTTCACGCTCGTGCCCATCCGTCGCGCCAGCGTGAAGATGTCAATGCCCGCCGCGAGGCTCCACGTCGCGTACGTGTGGCGCAGGTCGTAGATGCGCCGATGCGCGATCCCCGTCGCCCGACGCGCCGGCGTCCACTCCCGCGAGCGACAGTTGTTCAGGTCGATCCGCCCCCCACCCGAGGCCGGGAACAGGATACCCCGACGAGCCGTCGAGTCCCGTCAGCGCCTCGAGGACGACCGCCCGTAGCGGCACCGCTCGCCGCGAGCCCGTCGTCTTCGTGTAGTCCTTCAACCGCCCCTTGGCGAACGCGCGGCGCACCATGACGACGTTACTCTTGAGGTCGACGTCGCGCCATTCGCCGCCGAACGCCTCCTCGGGCCGCACACCAGTCCCGGCCAGGAAGACGACGAGGGCGCCCGAACGTCCCGTGAGCTCGGCGGCGATCGCGTCGATCTCCTTCCACGAGTCGAACGGGTCGATCTCACCGGGCTTCGGCGCGGGGTTCTTGACGAGCAACGCGGGGTTGTCCTCGACCCACTTCCAGCGCACCGCGGCCTCCAGCACCTGGCGCAGCGCGCGATGCGCGTGATGACGATGACCCGCGGGCAGCGATTTCCGCCACTTGGCGAGCTGATCGACCTTCAGCGAGCCGATCGAGTCATCGCCGAAGCGCGCCATGCAGGGCCCATGCTGTCGCGCAGCCACTCCACCGTCGCAGGCGCCGCTTCGTACTGCTCGAGGTACGCGTCCGCCAGCTCCTGCAGCGTCACGTTCGGCCGATACAACGATCCAAGTCGCACGCGACGCAGCGCCTCCTCCAGCGCCTCGCGCGCCTCGCCCTTGGTGCGAAACCCCGTCTTCTGCGGACGCCGACCGTGCGCGTCGCAGTAGCGGATCGCCCACAGCCCGCCTTCGTACGGTAGATCTGTCCACGCTGGCGGTCACGCCACCCGATCCTCGATGCTCAGCTGCGCGTGTCCGTCCCATGCACCCTCGACCTCGCTCCACAGGAACCGGACCGGCCGGATGCGGCCGTTGAGCCGGCGGCCGGGGATGCGGCCCTCGCGGTAGTAGCGAAGCACCGTGTCGGGCGAGAGCCCGACGCGTTCGGCGACCTCGCGGGCGGTGATGTAGCGCTCCTGGACCATCCCAACCTCCAATCTCGTCATGGACCGTTGCTCTGCAGTTCGTGCCAGTCGCGCGGCGTGCAGCTCCTCGCGCGCGACCTGGCGCTCCTCGCGGGCTCTCGCCGCCGCGCACTCGGCAAGCCACGCGTCGCCCGCCGTGCGGTAGCCGATCCCGACCAGCGAGAAGCGCGACCATTCCCGGCTGGCGCCGTCGCCGACCGGCCGGCCCCACGGATCACGCCGCCCCTTCGGATGCGCCGGCGCACCGCGTGTTCGTGGCGTGCGCGCCGCAGCGCGGTGAAGGTCGTGGAGTACCGCCGGCTCTTGGTGAAGCAGTGCCCGCGGAATCCCAGCGTGTGCGCCCACCTGCGCAGCCGCAGGTCGCGCAGGTCGGGGTCGCCGCCCAGCCGCCACGCGCATTCGACGTAGCGGCGGACGTGATCGCGTACCCGCAGCCCGGCGATGTCGCCCGCCCCGAGGCGGTAGGTGAGCCCGCCGACGACCTCGGTCGACTTCGTCGCGTACTTGGCGATGTAGCCGGCGCACTTCGACGCCTCGCCGGCGGCCGCCTCGAGGGGCCGCGTCTCGAGCTCGAGCCCCCACCGGACCTCGCCGCCCGCCGGCGTCCCGTCGCACTCGGGCGCCGGGACGGACACTCGCCCGGCGGCGGCGCGGACCGCCTCGCACAGCAGGTGAGAGAGAACACCGGATCCGGCGCCTGGACGAGAGGCGGCGCTGTCGCGTCGGCTGCGCGCGATCGAGCCGGATCACGCAGTGAAAGTGCAGCGACCCGCGGCGCTGATACTCCGCGACCTTCACGTACGACACGCGCACGCGGCGACGAAGCTCTCGGTGCGACATACCCGCGAGCCGCGCGAGCTCTCGCGGGATCTGGATCGCCGTCCGCCGCCACAGCTCGGGCGCGAGCGCGTTCCAGATCACCGCGCGGTCATAGTCAAAGCACTCCGGGCACAGCGGCTCACCCAGCCGCGGATCGTCCTCGGCGTGGAGCTCGCCGCATGACAGTCGGTGCGCATGCGGGCAGACCTCCGC
>CAWEJY010000007.1:0-261028 GCA_963809525.1 uncultured Solirubrobacteraceae bacterium
GTGGCCGCGGCGCGGCTCAGAGCCCGGAGGGGCAGCATATGAGCGCCGCCCCCCGGCCATGTGGCGCGGGATGGCATCATCATCTCCCGTGACCCCCGGCCAGCAGGATCTCGAGCGCGCGGCCGCCGATCTCGCAGCGCGCATCCCCACGCCGCTCGCCCCGCTCGCCCGCATCGCATACGACTACCGCTGGTCGTGGCTGCCGGGGGGCGACGAGCTGTTCGCGAGCGTCGACGAGCACCGCTGGGAGCTCTGCGGCGCCAACCCGGTGCACCTGCTGCAGGAGGCCTCGCGGACGCGGCTCGAGGCGGCCGCCGCCGACGAGTCGCTGCTGGCGCACGCGGCGCGCGTCGAGGCGACCCTGATCGCCGAGCGCGAGCGGCCGGCCGGCGAGGCGGGGGATGCGAGCGCGACCCATCCGGTCGCGTTCGTCTGCGCCGAGTTCGGGGTGCACCGCTCGCTGCCGATCTACTCCGGCGGGCTGGGTGCGCTGGCCGGCGACATCCTCAAGCAGGCCGCCGACGAGGCCTTCCCGCTCATCGGGATCGGGCTGCTGTACCACCAGGGCTACTTCCGCCAGCGGATCGACGCCGTCGGGCGCCAGCACGAGTACTGGATCGAGACCGACCCGGAGCGGCTCCCCGCGGCGCTCGTCACCGGCCCCGGCGGGGAGGCCGTCACGATCCGGGTGCCGGCGAACGGCGAGGAGATCGCCGCGCGGATCTGGCGGGTGGACGTCGGGTGCGTCCCTCTCTACCTGCTCGACACCGACCTGCCCGAGAACTCCCAGATCGGTCGCTGGACGAGCGGGCGGCTCTACGTCGGCGACCCGCAGATCCGCCTTGCGCAGTACGCGATGCTCGGCGTGGGCTCGATCCAGGCGCTCGAGGCGTTGGGGATCGACGCCGCGCTCGTGCACCTCAACGAGGGCCACGGCGCACTGGCGGCGCTCGAGCTGGCCAAGGAGCAGATCGGCGCCGGCGTCCCTGTCGACCGCGCGCTCGAGGAGGCCCGCCGGCGGATCGTCTTCACGACGCACACGCCGGTCCCGGCGGGCAACGACACCTATCCGGCCGCGCGGGCGATCGGCGCGCTCGGAGCCTACGCGCGCGAGATCGGGCTCGACGATGAGGACCTGTTGCGGCTCGGGCGCAGCGACCCGCTCGACCTCGACGAGGACTTCGGCATCACGCAGCTCGCGCTGCGCACGAGCCGCTCGACGAACGCCGTCAGCCGCCGGCATGGCGCGGTCTCGCGGGAGATGTGGCGCGCGCTGTGGCCGGGCCGGGCCGTCGATGGCGTCCCGATCACGCACGTGACCAACGGGGTGCACCTGCCGAGCTGGGTCGGCCCCGCGATGCGCGAGCTGTTCGATCGCCATCTCGGCGCGGACTGGGCCGCGCGCGCCGCCGACGAGGAGACCTGGGCGCCGCTGGCGGACGTTCCCGCGGGCGAGCTGTGGGAGACCCGCCAGCGCCAGCGCGCCGCGCTCGTGGCGTTCGTCCGCGCGCGCAGCGTCGCGGACCGCCTGGGCCGCGGCGAGCCTGAGGCGTACGTGGAGGCCGCGGCGCGCGTCTTCGACCCCGCGGTCCTGACGATCGGGTTCGCGCGGCGGCTGGCCACCTACAAGCGCCTGGACCTGCTCGTCAAGAGCCCCGAGCGCGGCCTGCGGCTGCTCGCCGGGCGGCGGCCCGTGCAGATCGTCCTGGCCGGCAAGGCGCACCCGAAGGACGACTCCGGCAAGGAGCTCGTCGAGGAGCTCTTCTCGAACCGGGCAGCGGGCGATGCGGGCGCCCGCGTCGTCTTCCTCGACGACTACGACCTCGGCATGGCGCAGACGCTCGTGCAGGGCTGCGACGTATGGCTCAACCTCCCGCGCCCGCCGCTCGAGGCCAGCGGGACGAGCGGGATGAAGTCCGCCGCCAACGGCGGGCTGCAGCTCAGCGTGCTCGACGGCTGGTGGGCCGAGGGCTACGACCCGGCGCGCGGCTGGGCCCTCGACGGCGAGGTCTCCGACGACCACGACGCGCAGGACCTCCGCGACAGCGACGAGCTGTTCGGCCTGCTCGAGGCTGAGGTGCTCCCCGCCTTCTACGAGCGCGACGACGCCGGGCTGCCGCAGGCCTGGATCACGAAGATGCGCGCGTCGATCGCGGCGCTCGCCCCGGAGTTCAGCGCCGCGCGGATGCTGGGGGACTACCGGCGGAAGATCTACGCTCCGCCGGCGTGAGCGCCGGCAGCTCGCCGTAGGCGGTGCGCGTCTGGCGCGCGACGTCCGCCCAGTCGAACAGCAGCACGTGCTCGGATGCCTCCGCGACGAGCCGCTCGCGCAGCTCGTCGTCGGTGAGCATGCGCTCGATCATCACGCCGAGGTGCTCGGCGTCGCCGCCGTTGAAGCGCAGGCCGACGCGCTCGCCGGCCGGGACGACCTCGCGCAGGCCGCCGGTGTCGGCCACGATGCACGGGCAGCCGCTGGCCATCGCCTCGAGCGCGACCAGCCCGAACGGCTCGTAGAGGCTGGGGACCACGCACAGGTCGGCGATCCGGTAGAGCGAGTGCAGCACGTCGTCGCCGATCCAGCCCAGGAACGTGCCGTGCTCCATGATCCCCAGCTCGCGAGCCTGCTGCTTGAGCTGCTCCTCGTAGGTGCCCGACCCGGCGACGAGGAAGCGCACGTCGGGCAGCTCGTCGAGGATCGGCTCGAGCGCCTCGAGCGCGAGCTGGAAGCCCTTCTCGTAGACCAGGCGCCCGACGAGCACGACGAGCCGCTCGTCGGGCGCCGCGAACCGCGCTCGCAGCGCCTCGAGGTCGCCGACCGGCTGCAGGTCGAGCGGGTCGATGCCGTTCGGGATGACGCGCACCTGCGCGGGCTCGACGCCGAAGATGTCGCAGACGTGCTCGCGCATGTAGTGCGAGCACACGATGACCCGCTCGGCGCGGCGCGCCATCCAGGACTCGACGCCGTGGATGTGCGTCTGGGGGAAGCGCTGGACCCAGCCGTTGTGACGGCCCCACTCCGTGGCGTGGATCGTCGTGACGTAGGGGACGTGCAGGTCGCCGGCGAGCATCCCCGCAGCGGGCGCCACGAGCCAGTCGTGCCCGTGGACGACGTCGGGCGGGCTGCGGCGCGCGACTCGGTGCGCCACGGCGAGCAGGTCGTCGTTGAGCTGCTCGACCCAGCGCACGAACGCGCTCAGCTCGCGGGGCGCCGGGGCCTCGAGCACGCGATGCACATGCACGCCGGCACGCACCTCCTCGCGCCGGTCGGCGCGCCGGCCGCGGGTGACCAGATGCACCTCCACGCCCTGCTCGACGAGCTCCTCGGCGAGCTTGCGCACGTGCCGGGCGAGCCCGCCCTCGACGAGCGGCGGGTACTCCCAGGAGAGCATGAGGACGCGTTCTGCCACCGGCGGGAAGGGTACCGGCCGGTCGCCGCGAGGCCGGCGCTCAGGCGGCGCGGCGCAGCAGCTGCATCGAGCGGGCCGTGACCAGCACCTCCGCGCGGGCGGCGAGCGGCGGGCTGGCGGGGCCGAGCCCGTCGTCGAACGTGCACAGCTCGTAGATCCACTGCGCGCCGTAGCGCGTCGTCGGCAGGCGGAACGTGACGTCCTCGTGGCCGGCGTTGAACAGCAGCAGGAAGGAGTCGTCGATCACCCGCTCGCCGTCGGTCGTGCGATCGGCGATCTCGGCGCCGTTGAGGAACACGCCGATGTGCGAGCCGCCCGCCTCCCAGTCACGGCGCGTCATGCGCCGCCCGTCGGGCCGGAACCACCAGACGTCGGGCAGGCCCGAGCCGTTCCAGCCGCGGCCCTCCAGGAAGCGCCCGCGGCGGAACACCGGGTGGGCGCGGCGCAGGGCGATCAGCCGCCGCGCGAACTCGAGCAGCTCCGCCTGGTCCTCGGCGTGCTCCCAGTCGAACCAGGAGAGCTCGTCGTCATGGCACCACGCGTTGTTGTTGCCGTGCTGGGAGCGCGAGAACTCGTCCCCGCCGAGGAGCATCGGCGCGCCCTGGGAGAGCAGCAGCGTCGCGAGGAAGTTGCGCTGCTGGCGTGCGCGCAGCTCGAGGATGGCGGGGTCGTCGGTATCGCCCTCCACACCGCAGTTCCACGCGCGGTTGTCGTCGGTGCCGTCGCGCCCGTCCTCCAGGTTGGCCTCGTTGTGCTTGTGCTCGTAGCTGACCAGGTCGCGCAGCGTGAAGCCGTCGTGGGCCGTGACGAAGTTGATCGAGGCGAACGGCGTGCGCCCGTCGGACTGGTAGAGGTCGCTCGACCCGGTGAACCGCGAGGCGAACTTCGCCACGTCGGCCTGCCCGCGCCAGTAGTCGCGCACGACGTCGCGGTAGATGCCGTTCCACTCGCTCCAGAGCACCGGGAAGTTGCCGACCTGGTAGCCGCCCGGGCCGACGTCCCACGGCTCGGCGATCAGCTTCACCGTCGAGAGCACCGGGTCCTGGTGGATGACGTCGAAGAACGCCGACAGGCGGTCCACGTCGTAGAACTCGCGCGCCAGCGCGGAGGCGAGGTCGAAGCGGAAGCCGTCGACATGGCATTCGATCACCCAGTAGCGAAGCGAGTCCATGATCAGCCGCAGGACGCTCGGGTGCACCGGGTTCAGCGTGTTGCCGGTGCCCGTGTAGTCCATGTAGTGGCGCGGATCCTCGGGCTGCAGGCGGTAGTACGAGGCGTTGTCGATGCCGCGGAAGGACAGCATCGGCCCGAGGTGCCCGCCCTCGCCGGTGTGGTTGTAGACGACGTCGAGGATCACCTCGATGCCGGCGCGGTGCAGCGCCTTGACCATGCCCTTGAACTCGCGCACCTGCTCGCCGCGGGTGCCGCCCGCCGCATACCCCGCGTGCGGCGCGAGGTAGCCGATCGAGCTGTAGCCCCAGTAGTTGGTCAGCCCGCGCTCGCTCAGCTCGTACTCGTCGGCGATGTGGTGGATCGGCATCAGCTCGACGGCGGTCACGCCGAGCGAGGTGAGGTGCTCGATCGCGGCGTCCGACGCGAGCCCGGCGTACGTGCCGCGCAGGTCCTCGCGCACGCCCGGGTGGCGCATCGTGAACCCGCGCACGTGCACCTCGTAGATCACGGTCTCGGCCCACGGGCGGGCGGGCGGCCGGTCCTCCTGCCAGTCGAACGACGGGTCGGTGACGATCGACTTGGGGACGGCCTCGGCGTCGTCCTCGTCGTCGGGTTCGAGGTCGGCGTCGGGCCCGCCGCCGGGCACGTAGGGCAGGACGTTCGCCGCCTCCCAGCGCACCGGGCCGTCGATGGCCTTGGCGTACGGGTCGATCAGGAGCTTGTGCGCGTTGAAGCGGTCGCCCTGCTCGGGCGCGTAGGGCCCGCGCACGCGCCAGCCGTAGCGCTGACCCGGTCCGACCCCGGGCAGGTAGGCGTGCCAGTGGAAGGCGGTGCGCTCGGTGAGCGGAATCCGCTCCTCCCGCCCCTCGTCGTCGAAGAGGCACAGCGTGACGCCCTCGGCGCGCTCGGAGAAGAGCGAGAAGTTCGTGCCCTGCCCGTCCCACGTCGCACCGAGCGGCAGGGGCGCGCCGGGCCAGACCGCGCTGCTCATCGGGCGCGCGTGGGGACGGGCCGCGGCGCCAGCCAGAGCACGCCGAGCGGCGGGAGGGTCAGGGTGGCCGAGCACGGCTGATGGTTCCAGCCGAGCGGCTCGGCCTCGATGTCGCCGGCGTTCCCGACGTCGGAGCCGCCGTAGAAGGTCGAGTCGGTGTTCAGCACCTCGTCCCAGGCGCCGCCGCGGGGCAGCCCGACGCGGTAGCCCTCGCGCGGCACGGGCGTGAGGTTCGCCACGCAGACGATGACGTCGTCGCCGTCCGGGTCCGCGCGGCAGAACGCGAAGACGCTGTGCTCCGCATCGTTGGGCTCGATCCACCAGAACCCCTCGGGGCGCGCGTCCGTCGCCCACAGGGCGGGATGCTCGCGGTAGAGGCGGTTGAGGTCGCGCACCAGGTGCTGGACGCCGCCGTGGGCCGGGTCCTCGAGCAGATGCCAGTCGAGCGAGCGCTCGTGGCTCCACTCGGCCTCCTGGGCCAGCTCGCCGCCCATGAACAGCAGCTTCTTGCCCGGGTGGCTCCACATGTAGGCGTAGAGCGCGCGCAGGTTGGCGAGGCGCTGCCAGCGATCGCCGGGCATCCGCGCGAGCAGCGAGCCCTTGCCGTGCACGACCTCGTCGTGGGAGAGCGGGAGCACGAAGTTCTCGCTGAACGCGTACATCAGGCTGAACGTCAGCTCGTGATGGTGGAAGCGGCGGTGCACCGGATCCTTCGAGAAGTACTCGAGCGTGTCGTGCATCCAGCCGAGGTTCCACTTCAGCCCGAAGCCCAGGCCGCCGACGTAGGTCGGGCGCGAGACGCCCGGCCAGGCCGTCGACTCCTCGGCGATCATCGCGACGCCCGGCTCCTGGGCATGGCAGATCTCGTTGAGCTCGCGCACGAATGCGATCGCGTCGAGGTTCTCGCGCCCGCCGAAGGCGTTCGGCACCCACTCGCCCTCCACGCGCGAGTAGTCGAGGTAGAGCATCGAGGCGACGGCGTCGACACGCAGCCCGTCGGCGTGGAACTCGCGCAGCCAGTAGAGGGCGCTCGCGATCAGGAAGTTGCGGACCTCGTTGCGCCCGAAGTTGAAGATCAGCGTGCCCCAGTCCGGGTGCGCGCCGAGGCGTGGGTCCTCGTGCTCGTAGAGCGCCGTGCCGTCGAACCGGGCCAGCGCCCACTCGTCGCGCGGGAAGTGCGCCGGGACCCAGTCGAGGATCACGCCGATGCCGCGCCGGTGCAGGGCGTCGATGAGCGCGCGCAGGTCGTCGGGCGAGCCCTGGCGCGGGGTGGGGGCGAAGTACGAGGTCACCTGATAGCCCCAGGAGCCGCTGAACGGGTGGGCCATCACCGGCAGCAGCTCGACGTGCGTGAAGCCCATGTCCTCGACGTACGCGCCGAGCTCGTCGGCGAGCTCGAGGTAGGTCAGCGAGCGGTTGCCCTCCAGGGGGTTCCAGCGCCACGAGCCCAGGTGCACCTCGTAGACCGACATCGGGGCCGTCTGGGGGTCGCCCGACTCGCGCGCGCGCATCCAGGCCGCGTCGCCCCAGGCGCCCTCGGAGCGCTCGACGACCGACGCGGTCTTCGGCGGCAGCTCGGCGCGCTGGGCCATCGGGTCGGCGCGCAGGAGCAGCTCGCCCGCTGGGGTGCGCAGCTCGAACTTGTAGTGCGCGCCCGCGGTGGCCTGCGGGACGAACAGCTCCCAGATGCCGGACGCCCCCAGTGAGCGCATCTGGTGCACGCGCCCGTCCCAGCGGTTGAAGTCGCCCACGACGCTCACCGAGCGCGCGTTCGGCGCCCAGACCGCGAAGGCCACGCCCGCCACGCCGTCGATCTCGCGCGGGTGCGCGCCCAGGCGCGTCCACAGCTCGGCGTGGCGCCCCTCGCCGGCGAGGTGCAGATCCAGCTCGCCGAGCGTCGGCAGGAAGGCGTAGGCGTCGCGCAGCTCGACGGGCGGGCCGCCGTCCGCGCGGGTCACCCGCAGTGCGTAGTGGGGGGGATCGAGCCCGGGGACCTCGCCCTCGAAGATCCCCGCGTGGTGGAGGCGCTCGAGCGCGACCGGGGGGCCGTCGTCGGGGAGGACCTCGACCCTGCACCGCATCGGGCTGCAGGGCGCGCACGACGCTGACGCCGTCGCCGGCGGGGTGGGCGCCGAGCACGCGGTGGGGGTCGGCGAGCGTGCAGGCGGCGAGCGCGTCGAGATCGGCGATGGTGATCACGCCGGCTCCGCCTCGAGCAGCCGGACGATGCCCGCAACCGGGATCCCCACCCAGTCCGGGCGGTTGTGCAGCTCGTAGCGCAGCTCGTAGACGGTCTTCTCGATCTCGAAGAGCCCCAGCAGCGCCGCGGTGGCGTCGTCGCCCGCCGGCAGCAGGCTCGCGTCGACGTGCTCGAGGTAGGCGTCCAGGAGCCCTGCCCGCGCGGCGTGCTCCCAGGCCTCCGGCACGTCCACGCCGTCCAGCCGGGCCGCCGCAGCGGCGTAGCTCACCGACTCCAGCAGCGCGGCCACGTCGCGCAGCGGCGAGCGCCGGCGGCGGCGCTCGCGCAGCGACCGCGCCGGCTCGCCCTCGAAGTCGATGATCATCCAGCGGCCGCGCTCGTCGAGCAGCGCCTGCCCGAGATGCAGATCGCCGTGCGCGCGGATCGCCATGCCCAGGTCGTTGAGGTGCTGCACGGCCGCGAGGCGCTCGCGCAGGGCCGCCTCGCGGCCGTGCAGCGGCGCGACGCGCTCGTCGTCCTCGGGCAGCAGCTGGAAGACGTCGCGGATCTCCTCGTCGATCGTCGCGATGACGAGGTCCAGGTGCTCGGCGCCCTTCGTCTCGGGCGCGAAGTCGGGATCCTCGGCGTCCGAGCCGAGCGCCGCGTGGAGCTCGCCGACGACACGCCCCAGGTCGCGCAGCTCGCCCAGCAGGCGGTCCGGATCGGTGGCGAGCCGCTCGAGCGCGAGCTCCCAGCCGTCTCGCCCGCCGCGCACGAACCGCTGCGCGACGCCGAGGGTCGCGTCCATCGCCGCGCCGCGGTACTCGTACCAGCCGATGAGCTCGGGGACGTGCGCGAACTCGTGGTCGGCGAGGAAGCGCACCATCTCGAGCTCGGGGCTCTCACCCGGCTCGAGCCGGCGGTAGCACTTCAGGACGAGCGCCTCGTCGAAGGCGATCGACGAGTTCGACTGCTCGGCGGCGAGCGGCAGGACCTCGTCCACGGGCGGGAGCGTGACCGTGCCGGCGTGGTGGAAGCTGACCTGCGCGCCGTCGCCCGCGCCGCCGGCCGTTCCTCCCTCCAAGATCAGCACGCCGAGCGCGAGGCCCGCCGCGGCGTCCTCGAGCGCGTCGTGCAGGACGACCTCGCCCTCACGCGCCACCCCGGCCGGCTCGTCCTGGCCGGCCGCGTCGAGCAGCACGAGTGGCAGCTGGTAGTGCTCGTGGGTTCCAGCGGCGAAGACGGCCTCGGCGATCGCCACGACGAGCACGGGGTCGCGCTCGCGGAGGGTCACCGCGTCGACGATCTCGACGCGCAGCAGCTCGCGCGCCTTCGACGCGAACCAGCGGCGGCCGGAGACCCAGTCGTCGAGCGCGCCGGGTGCGACGCCGAGCACGAGCTCAGTGGGGTCCATGGCCCTCCTCCTGCGGCAGGTCGGCCTCGGTCTCGAGCGCGAGCTGGTGCGTCTCCTCCCTTGTCAGCAGGAACCAGAAGAAGCCGCGCGGCGCGAGCGTCAGCAGATAGGGCAGCTCGCCGATCCGCGGGAACGGCGTGGACCCCAGCATCTCGACCGGGATGCGGCCCTCGAACATCCGCAGGTCGAGCTCAACGGCCTGCGCCGACCTGGCGAGGTTGTGCACGCAGAGCGCGATGTCGTCCTCGTAGGCGCGGATGTGGGCGAAGATCCTCGGGTTGCTCGTGAGGATCGGTGCGTAGCTGCCGAGCCCGAACACGGGGTGCCCCTTGCGCAGCTCGATGAAACGCTGCAGCCAGCGCAGGAGCGAGGTGGGTGTCCGCAGCTGGGCTTCGACGTTCACAGCCTGATAACCGTAGACCGGGTCCATGAGCGGCGGGGCGTACAACTGCGCAAAGTCCGCGCGCGAGAAGCCGCTGTTGCGGTCTCCCGTCCACTGCATCGGCGTTCGCACGCCGTCGCGGTCGCCGAGGTAGACGTTGTCGCCCATGCCGATCTCGTCGCCGTAGTAGAGGACCGGGCTGCCCGGCAGCGAGAACAGCACGGCGTGCATGAGCTCCATGTCGTCGCGTCCGTTGTCGAGCAGCGGGGCGAGCCGCCGGCGGATGCCGAGGTTGAGCTTCATGCGCGGGTCCTCGGCGTACTCGGCGTACATGTAGTCGCGCTCGTCGTCGGTGACCATCTCGAGCGTCAGCTCGTCGTGGTTGCGCAGGAAGAGCCCCCACTGGCAGGTCTCGGGGATGCCCGGCGTGCGGTCGAGGATCTCGTAGATCGGCGTCGCCTCCTCGCGCCGGGCGGCCATGAACATGCGCGGCATGACCGGGAAGTGGAAGGCCATGTGGCACTCGTCGCCCTCGCCGAAGTACTCGACGACGTCCTCCGGCCACTGGTTGGCCTCGGCCAGCAGGACGCGGTCGCGGTACTCCGCGTCGACCGTGCGCCGCACCTCCTTGAGGAACGCGTGCGTCTCCGGGAGGTTCTCGCAGTTCGTGCCGTCGCGCTCGTAGAGGTAGGGCACCGCGTCGAGGCGGAAGCCGTCCAGGCCGAGGTCGAGCCAGAAGCGCAGCGCGTCGAGCATCGCTTCGCGCACACGGGGGTTCTCGTAGTTGAGATCGGGCTGGTGCGAGAAGAACCGGTGCCAGTAGTAGGCGCCGGCGACCGGGTCCCAGGTCCAGTTCGAGGCTTCGGTGTCGACGAAGATGATCCGCGCGTCCTCGTACACCTGCGGCGTGTCCGACCAGACGTAGAAGTCGCGCTCGGGCGTCCCGGCCGGCGCCTCGCGCGCGCGCTGGAACCACGGGTGGTCGCTCGAGGTGTGGTTCATCACGAGGTCCGCGATGACGCGGATGCCGCGCTCGTGGGCGGCGTCGAGGAACCGCCGGACGTCGTCGACCGTCCCGTAGTCCGGGTGCAGGGCGTAGAAGTCGGCGATGTCGTAGCCGCCGTCGCGCAGCGGCGAGGCGTACATCGGCAGCAGCCAGATGCAGTCGATGCCCAGCCATTCGAGGTAGTCGAGCTTCTCGGTCAGGCCCGGCAGGTCGCCGGAGCCGTCACCGTTGCTGTCGAAGAAGCCGCGCAGGTGGATCTCGTAGAAGATCGCCCGCTTGAACCACAGCGGGTCGCTCTCCAGCCAGCGGCTCGACGAGGCGGTCGGGCCGGCGCTCACGCCGACTCCACGCGCAGGACGTGTCCCGGCCGCTCGCCCGGCTCGAGGCGGACGTAGTTGCCGCCCAGCCGCCAGCGGTAGTCCGCGCCGTCCAGGAGGTCGGTCGCACCGATCGTCGGGGCGGTGCCGAGGTCGTAGGGCACCGTGACGAGCCCTTCCTGGGCGGCGTGCGGGTCGAGGTTGACGACCACGATCACGAGGTTCGCGCCCTCGCGCTTGGCGTAGGCGAGCAGCGCGTCGTTGTGCGTCTCCAGCAGGCGCAGGTTGTCGAAGCGCTGCAGCGCCGGGTTCTCGCGGCGGATGCGGTTGAGCGTCGCGATCAGCGGCAGCAGCGGCCCGTCGAGGTCGCGCCTGCGAAGCTCGTACTTCTCGGAGTTCAGGTACTCCTCGGATCCCTCGCGCGCGGGTGCGCGCTCGAAGTGCTCATAGCCCGAGTAGACGCCCCAGCTGGGCGCCAGCGTCGCCGCGAGCACCGCGCGCAGCGCGAACGCCGGCGGGCCGCCGTGCTGGAGCTCGGCGGTCAGGATGTCGGGCGTGTTGACGAAGAAGTTCGGGCGGAAGTACTCCTGCTCGCCGGACGTCGTCAGCTCGGTGAGGTATTCGCTGAGGTCCCAGCGGCTGCTCTTCCACGTGAAGTAGGTGTAGGACTGGTGGAAGCCCGCCTTCGCGAGCGCGCGCATCACCGCGCGGCGGGTGAACGCCTCGCTGAGGAAGACGACGTCCGGGTCGCTCGCGCGCACCGTGCCCAGCAGCCACTCCCAGAAGGCGAGCGGCTTGGTGTGCGGGTTGTCGACGCGGAAGACACGCACGCCGCGGTCGATCCAGCAGCGCACGACCTCGAGGATCGCGCTCCACAGCGCGCGCCAGTCGGGGCTGTCGAAGTTGAGGTTGTAGATGTCCTGGTAGCGCTTCGGGGGGTTCTCCGCGTACTTGAGCGTGCCGTCCGGGCGGCGGTGGAACCACTCCGGGTGCTCGGCGAGCCACGGGTGGTCCGGTGAGCACTGCAGCGCGAGGTCGAGCGCCACCTCGATGCCGAGGCTGCGCGCCTCCGCGACGAGCGCCTCGAACTCGTCGAGGCTGCCGAGGTCGGGGTGGATCGCGGTGTGCCCGCCCTCGGCCGCGCCGATCGCCCACGGGCTCCCGGGATCGTCCGGGCCGGCGACGAGCGCGTTGTTGCGGCCCTTGCGGTTCGTGCGGCCGATCGGGTGGATCGGCGGCAGGTAGAGGACGTCGAAGCCGAGCTCGGCCAGCCGCGGCAGCTGGGCGTGCACGCCGGCCAGGCCGCCGAACGAGCGCGGGAAGAGCTCGTACCACGAGCTGACCCGCGCGAGCAGCGGATCCACCTGCACGGTCAGGGCCGCGCTGTGGACCTCCTCCGCAGCGCCCGCCGTGCCGCGCGCACAGCTCCTGCGCCGCCGGGCTCAGCAGCCCCGCGGGGTCCTCGCCCGCCAGCAGGCCGCCGGCCAGCACGTCCAGCGCGCGCGCATCGGCGCCGGAGGCCCGCTCGGCCGCGGCGCCCACCAGCGGCACGCCCTCGGAGATCTCGCCGACGAGATCCTCCTGGCCCGCCTCGAGCTTGCGGCGCAGCTCATCCAGCCACGAGGCCAGCGGATCCACCCACGCGAGCACGCGGAAGCTCCAGCTCCCCAGGTCGGCGACCGCGAACTCGCCCTCCCAGCGGACCCCGCCCAGGTGCGCGTCGACCGGGGCCATCGGCGCCTCCTGCCAGCGCCGGCGGCCCGGGCCGCGGAACTGCACGACGACCCGCAGCGACTCGTGCCCGTCGCGGAAGACGTCCGCGCCGACCCGCACGTGGTCACCCACGCAGCGCTTCACGGGCCAGCGGCCTCCATCCACCTGCGGCGCGAGCGTCGCGATCTGGATCCGTGGCGGTGGCGTCTGCGGCGGAGGCGACGGCTTCGGCATCCCGTCGCGCACAATACGACGCGCGGTGATCAGCTCCCAGCGCGCCAGTGGGGTCCTGCTCCACATCTCCTCGCTGCCCGGCGGTCGCCTGGGACCCGAGGCGCATGCGTTCGTGGACTGGCTGGCGCTGGCCGGGCAGTCGTGGTGGCAGCTCCTGCCGATCGGCCCGCCCGGGCGCGGGCACTCGCCCTACCGCTCCCCGTCGGCGTTCGCCGCGTGGCGCGGACTGCTCGCCGCGCCCGGTGCGCCCGTCGCCGCCGAGGAGGTCGCCGCGTTCCGCGCGCGGCATGCCGCCTGGGCGCTCGACTGGGAGGCCGCCGCAGGGCGCCGCTCGCTGGCCGACCAGGTGCGCTTCGCGCGCGAGTGGGGCGCGCTGCGCGCGCACGCCGCCGACTGCGGCGTGCGCCTGATCGGCGACGTGCCGATCTACGTCGCCCGCGACGGGGTCGACCACCGCGCCCATCCCGAGTTGTTCCTGCCGGGGCTGCAGGCGGGTGTGCCGCCGGACACCTTCACCGACCGCGGCCAGCTCTGGGGCAACCCGCTGTACGACTGGCCCGCCGCGCGGCGCACCGGCTACCGCTGGTGGGTCGAGCGCCTGCGCCGCGTGCTGGAGCTCTTCGACGTGGTGCGGATCGACCACTTCCGCGGGTTCGTCGCCGCATGGGCCGTCCCCGACGGCGCGCACGACGCGCGCGGGGGGCACTGGCGGCGCGGACCCGGCCGCGCGGTGTTCGATGCCCTGCAGGGCGAGCTCGGCGACCTGCCGCTGATCGCCGAGGACCTGGGCGTGATCACCCCGCCCGTGGCGCGGCTGCGTGACGCGCTCGGCCTGCCCGGCATGGCGGTGCTCCAGTTCGCATTCGACCCGGCCGAGCCCGACACGCCGCACTGGCCCGAGCACCAGCGCGAGCGCCAGGTCGTCTACACCGGGACGCACGACAACGACACCGTGCGCGGCTGGTGGGCGACGCTTCCCGCCGAGCGGCGCGCGCTCGCCGACGCGGCCATGCGGGGGTTCGGCGACCCGGAGATCGAGTGGCGGATGATCCGGCTCGCGCAGAGCTCCCCGGCGCGGCTCTGCATCGTGCCGGTCCAGGACGTGCTCGGGCTGGGCAGCGAGGCGCGCATGAACCATCCGGGCCGCTCGGTGGGGCAGTGGCGCTGGCGGCTCGCGCCCGGGCAGCTCACCCGCGCCCACGCCGAGCGGCTGCGGGCGGCGAGCGCGGAGGCCGGGCGCGTGCGCGGATGAGCGGCCTGATCGCGCTCGGCGACTCGATCACGGCCGGCGGGGGCGAGCCGATGCTCGGGCTGCCAGGCCGGCCATGGCCGGAGCTGCTGGCCGAAGCACTCGGCCTGTCGTGCACGAACGTCGCCCGCGATGGCGCGAGCGCCGCGTCCGTGCGCGCCGAGCAGCTCGGGCTCGTGCGCGGCACGCCGGCCGTCGCCTGCGTCTACGTCGGCGTCAACGACGCGCGCGACCCGTCGTGGGACGGCGCAGCGTTCGCCCGCGATCTCGACGCGATCCTGGCCGGGCTCGCGCAGGTCGCGCACGTCGTGCTGGTCGCGACGCTGCCCGAGGATCTCGGCAGACCGACCGCGGCGCCCAAGCCGCGCGAGGCGAACGCGATCGTGCGGCGCGCGGCCGCTCGCCACGGCTCGGTCGTCGTGGCGCTCGACGACCTCGGCGGCCCCGATCTGGTGTTGCCCGACGGAGTGCACCTGACCGCGCTCGGCGCCGCCGAGATCGCTGTGCGCGCGCTGCGGGCGCTCGCCTCGTCGAGGGGCGTCGAGGTGCCGGGCGACATCAGCGCGATCACCGCAGCGGACCGCTCCCCGCAGGCCATCGCGGCCTGGCGCCGGCACCGCGCGCACCTGCTGGCCGCCGACCTGCGTCGCAGGATCGCCGAGCGCGCTGCAGCCGCCCGGATGACGCCGGATGCCCCGTGACGCGGGTGGCCCGGCTACGCTGCGCCGCGTGAGGCTCAACCGTCTCCTGCGCCGGCGGCTGCCGGACGGCGTCACGGTCGCGCCGGGCGCTCGGCTCGAGCGCGGCGTGCGGTTCAAGCTCGCGGACGGTGGCCGCGTGGTGCTCGAGCCCGGATGCCGGATCGGCGAGGGGACGCGCTTCGATGTCACCGGCGGCGAGGTCCGCGTCGGCGCGAGCGCTGTGCTGGGGAATCGCTGCGTCGTCGTCGCGCGCGAGCGGATCGACATCGGCGCGGGCGTGCGTGCCGGGGACTTCGTGATGATCGACGACAGCGGGCGCGCATACGGCGACGTCGAGCGCCCGGTCCGCCTGCAGGCGCTGCTGAGCGCGCCCGTGCGGGTCGGCGCCGGCGCGACGCTGGGCGCCCGTGCATGCGTCACCGCGGGCGTCAGCGTCGGCGAGGAGGCCGTGCTGGAGGCAGGGTCGGTCGCCGAGCAGGACATCCCCCCGCGGACGACCTTCACCGGTGTCGGCTCGGCACCTGCGCCGGGCGCGGGCCGGCCGGGTGCAGAGCCCCGGCGCCGCCCGCCGCCTGCTCTCAGCTGACTCTCAGGGAGGTCTGGTTCCATCGGAGGACGCCTTCGAACTCAGGCGGAGCCGATGTCGATCACCGATCCATCCCAGACGAGAACCGAAGCACTCCCCGGGCAGCCGGCAGCTGAGCAGACGCGCGCTCCTGCGGGGCGCTCACCGCGCGGCGGGCTGCTCGTGGCGCTGCTGGCGGGCGCCGCGCTCCTCGGCGCCGGCATGCTGACCGCCGTGCTGTTCGCCGCCGGAGCGATCCACTCCGCCGGCGGCACGACCACGATCGTGCGCGGAGGCTCGACGGGCTCAGCGGCGTCGGCGGGCACGCCGTCGAACCTGAATGCAAGCGCGCTGTACGCGCGCACCGCGGGCGGTGTCGTCGACATCAAGGTGACGAGCAACGCGTCGAGCTCGGGGGCGGGCGGCCCGTTCCAGCCACCGGACCAGTCGACGACGGCGCTGGGCACGGGCTCGGTCATCGACGCCCAGGGGCACATCCTGACCGCCGAGCACGTCACCGACGGGGCCACCTCGATCACCGTGACATTCCAGGACGGGACGAAGCGCAAGGCCAGGCTCGTCGGCTCGGACCGCTCGACCGACACCGCCGTGATCAAGGTCGACCCGTCCGGGCTGGCACTGCAGCCGCTGCCGCTGGGCAGTGCCGCGGCCCTGCGCGTCGGCGACCCGCTCGCGGTGATCGGCGACCCCTTCGGCTATGACCGCAGCCTGAGCACCGGCCTGGTCAGCGGGCTCGACCGCACGATCAGCGCACCGAACGGCTTCACCGTCGCCCACGCGATCCAGACCGACGCCGCCGTGAACCCGGGCAACTCCGGCGGCCCGGTGCTCGACGCCTCCGGGAAGCTGGTCGGCGTCGTCGACCAGATCGCCACCGGCAGCTCCGGTGCGGACAGCTACACGGGCGTCGGCTTCGCGATCCCGATCGACGACGTCAAGGCCGGGCTCAGCCGGCTCGAGAGCGGCCAGAAGATCGCGCACGCCTACCTCGGCGTCAGCACGTCGCCCGACAGCGACGGGCAGGGCGCGTTGATCCAGTCCGTGCAGGCCGGCGGCCCCGCCGCGCGGGCGGGGCTGAAGGCCGGCGACGTCGTCGTCGCATTCGGCTCCACGCGGATCGACAGCGTCAACGGCCTGGTCGCCGCGATCGCCGCCGACCAGCCCGGCGAGCAGGTGCCGCTGACGGTCGTCCGCGGTGGCGCCCGCACGCAGCTGACGCTGACGCTCGGCACGCAGCCGACGCAGGCGCCGACCTCGGGCTGAGCACCGCCGCGGCTGCTGTGGTGCGATGATTGAACCTCCGGCGAGGAGGATGGAGCGATGACCCAGGACCAGCACGAGAACGACGCGAGCAAGCCGGCGGCCGACGATGTCGCAGCGGACATGGAGCGCCGGCTCAGCGAGCTCGGCGAGCACGTCGAGGAGACCAAGCGCAAGGAGCAGGAGCTGCCCGAGCACCCGCTGAGCCGTGCGGCAGGCGATCCGGAGGCGATCCACGAAGGCCCGCTGTCGAGCGGCGCGACGCTCTCCGCCGCCGAGCGCAAGAAGGCAGAGGAGCAGCCCGAGGAGTAGGCCCCGGGGGGCCTCAGCGGTGCGGGCCTCGGCGGTGCGGCGCGCTCACGCGGTGCTGAGCGGCAGCACCGCGTGCTCGGTCCCGCCGCCGACGGCGAGCACCTCGTCGAAGCCGTTCTGCAGGCACTCCATCAGCACGTCGTGGTCGGGCACCGCACCGGTGTCGATGTTGACGCCCACGCAGCACGTCCCGCAGTAGGACATCAGCGTGATGTTCAGGGCGGCGCCGATCGTCGGCCCGAAGCCGTAGAACCTGTCGACCTTCGCGCCGGTGAGGTACAGCGGCACCGGGATCCCGGGCACGTTGCTCGCGAGGAAGTCGATGTGCTTGAGCATCCCGCCGATGTAGGAGCGCGGCAGCAGGTTCAGCGTGCCGGCGATCGCGTTCGTGAAGGGCAGCGAGCGGTCGGTCTTCACCGACTCGCAGCGCCGGTGGGTCTCCGCCATCCGCTCGCTCGGGTCGGTGATGCCGACGGGAACCTTGAAGCGCATCAGCGTGATGCGGTTCCCGCCGATCGGGTCGTCCGCCTTGCGGATGCTGATCGGCATGGTGACGCGCAGCTCGTCGACCTGCGCGTCGTGCCGCTCGTGGTACAGGCGCAGCCCGGCCGTGATGCCCGAGAGGAACGCATCGTTGTGCTTGGCGCCTGCGGCGTGCGCGCCCTCCAGCATCGCCTCCAGCGGGAACTCCAGCACGTCGTAGTGCCAGGTCAGGTGGCGCTCGGTCATGACCGGCGAGAGCGTGTCCGAGACGGGCTCTACGAAGCGCGCGATCGACTGGCCGGTCGCGACGGTCTCGCCGACGGTCTCGCGCGGGTGGCGCAACGCGTGCGTCACGTCGCCGACCGCCGAGGCCAGGTGGCGCTTGGAGAAGTCGAAGAGCTGCGACCAGTCGTAGCCGAGCGCGTCGCGGGCCAGATCGACGGTGCCGAGGTGCTCGCCCTCCGGCGCCTCGGGCATCGGTCCGAGGTCGCCGGGGTCGGCTTCGACGTCGAACAGCAGTCGCGCGATGTCCATGCCGCCGACGCCGTCGGTCAGCGAGTGGTGGAGCTTCATCACGAGCGCCGTCTGGCCGCCCTTGAGGCCCTCGATGAACGTGAACTCCCACAGCGGGCGATCGCGATCGAGGCCCGCCATCCCGGTCTTGCGAGCGAACTCCAGGACCGTCGCGAGCGTCCTGGGCGGCGCCGCCTTGAACCGGCGAACGTGCCACGACAGGTCGAAGTCGGGATCCACGACCCAGCGGGGCGTGGCCAGCCGCAGCGACGGCATCACGACCCGGTGCCGGAACCCCGGCGAGAGCCGCGTGCTGCGCTCCAGCCGCTCCGGCAGCTGATCCCAGTCAGGGGTGCCCTCCAGGAGCAGGACGCACACGACCGTCGACCGCAGCAGCGGGTCCTTCTCCATGTACCAGGAGAAGGCATCGCTGTCGCGCATGTGCACTTCGACGCGCTCCTGCAAGGCCACGACCTCACCTCACCTCTCCTCGACTGCGCTGCAGGCGAAGCTACAGCGCTCGGGTGCACGGCGCCACCGCAGAAGGGTGCGACGTGCGGTGCGGCGAACTACCTACTGGTGGTCAGACGCTGGAGCTGGGGCCGGCGACCCCGTAGCCGGGATCCGCCGCGCCGCTCGGCGCGCCGCCGCGCGGGCCGCCGGGGCAGGGCCTGCCGGCCGTGAACGAGCTGTCGAGATGGACGTCGACCTTCGTACCGTCGGCCTTCGTGACGGTGACCTCGTAGCCGCGCCCGCCGAAGTCCGTGGTGACCGCGCCGGCCGTGCCGCCGCCGACGCTCTTGACCGCCGCGGCACGGGCCTTCGCCGCCGCGTCGCCGGTGACCGCCTTCTCGGCGTTCTCGTGTGCGGCGCTGCCGGGCGCCGGCATCGCGCTGTGGTCGCCCTGGCCGTTCTGCTGCTGGGTCGTCGTTCCCGGCGACGGGCTCGACGAGGTCTGGGCGCCGGCGAGCGCCGACCCGCCGAGCGCGAGCGCGGCGAGCGCCGCGAGGCCTGCGAGCACCTTCGTGATCCGATGGGACATCCACGGCTCCTTCGATCGCCCTCGGGGGAGGGTGGGTGGCGCGTCTGGCGTCATCATGCACAGCGAAGCTGAGAGCAGCCTGGGAGTTTGCAGACGGCCGGGTTGCGCCGACACCCCCCCATGGAGAGGATGGCCACTCCACGGGGCGCCGGTGCCCCGCAGCCACACGATCCTCGAGGAGTGCCACCAGCATGCAGCAGTCCACCGCTGTGCCGACGGTCGCCGCCGTGCCCGCGCTCGGGGCCGCGACGCTCTGCGAGGCCTTCCAGATCACGGCCGCCGTGCGGCCGGACGCGGTCGCGCACCGCAGCATGGACGGCGCGACCGAGGTCACGTGGGCGCAGTACGCCGAGCGGGTGCGGGCGATCGCAGCGGGGCTTCATGCGCTCGGCGTGCGGCGCGGCGACTGCGTCGCGATGCTGCTCACCAACCGGCCCGAGTTCAACCTGGTGGACACCGCCGCGATCCATCTCGGCGCCGTGCCGTTCTCGCTCTACAACACGCTCAGTCCCGAGCAGATCGCCTACCAGCTGTCCAACGCGCAGGCGCGCGTCGTGGTGACCGAGCCGCAGTACCTCGAGGCGATCGCGGCGGCTCGCGGCGACGAGCAGGAGCACCTCGTGCTCGTCGAGGGGTCGCACCCGGATGCGATTCCGCTCAGCGACCTCGAGACGCGCGGGGAGGCCGGCTTCGACTTCGACGCGGCCTGGCGCGCGGTCGAGCCCGATGACGTGCTGACCGTGATCTACACGTCGGGCACCACCGGTCCACCGAAGGGCGCCCAGCTGACGCACGCGGGGATGATGTTCGAGTGCCGGGCGGTCGCGGCGGTCCTGCCGATGACGCCGGGCGGGCGCCAGCTCTCCTACCTGCCGAGCGCGCACATCGCCGACCGCATGCTGTCGCACTACTACGCCTCGCTGTGCTTCGGGGCGACCATCACGTCGGTCCCCGACATCAGGCAGGTCGGCGCTGCGCTCGCCAGCGTCCATCCGACGGCCTGGGGTGCGGTGCCGCGCATCTGGGAGAAGCTCAAGGCCGGCCTGGAGGCCGCCGGGGTCAGCGACCCGGCGGCACTGCCGGAGGAGGCCAAGGCGGCGCTGCGGGCGAAGCTCGGCCTGCACGAGACCGAGTGGCTGACCGTGGGGGCGGCCCCGATCCCCGCGGAGGTGCTGCAGTACTTCCTCGATCTGGGCCTGCCGATCTGCGAGGTCTGGGGGATGTCCGAGCTCTCGTGCGTGGCGACGATCGTCCCGCCGGACGACATCCGCGTCGGCACGGTCGGCAGGCCGCTGCCCGGCGTCGAGCTGCGCCTGCTCGACGACGGAGAGCTGCTCGTGCGCGCCCCGCTGGTGATGAAGGGCTACCGCTCCGACCCGCAGCGCACCGCGGAGGCGCTCGACGAGGAGGGCTGGCTGTACACCGGCGATGTCGCGGAGATCGACGCCGACGGGTTCGTGAAGATCGTCGATCGCAAGAAGGAGCTGATCATCAGCGCCGCCGGCAAGAACATGTCGCCGGCGAACATCGAGCAGCAGCTGAAGGGGTCGAGCCCGCTGATCGGCCAGGTGGTCTGCATCGGCGACCGGCGCCCCTACAACGTCGCGCTGATCGTCCTGGACCCGGACACCACCGCGGCCTGGGCGGGCGAGCGCGGCCTGGACGCCTCGCTCGCCGCGCTGAGCGAGAACCCCGAGCTCCGCGCCTCGATCGAGGCGGCGATCGAGGGCGCGAACAGCCACCTTGCGCGCGTGGAGCAGGTCAAGCGCTTCACGATCCTGCCCAACGACTGGGAGCCGGGCGGCGACGAGCTGACACCGACGATGAAGCTCAGGCGCAAGCCGATCGCCGAGCGCTACGCCGCGCAGATCGAGGCGCTCTACGCCTGAGAAGCCGGGCGGCACCGCGGGCGGGCGGGGCCGGTGACGTACGCTCGGCGCGTGACCCAGTCCGCCGCGGAGCGCTATCTCCGGCTCGGGCTGCAGCTCGGCCGGCACGTCGACGGGATCGTCGACGTCTACTTCGGGCCTGCGGAGCCGGCGGCGGCGGTCGAGGCCGCCCCGCCACTCCAGCCGGGAGCGATCGCCGCCGCCGCAGAGGCCCTGTTCGACGAGCTCGAGGACGGGTGGCTGCGCGACCAGGTCGTCGGGCTGCGCACCTACGCCGGCGCGCTGGCGGGCGAGTCGATGTCGTACGCCGACGAGGTGGAGGGGTGCTACGGCGTGCGGCCGACCCACACCGACGAGGCCGTGTTCACGGCCGCGCACGAGCGCCTCGACGAGCTGCTCCCCGGCGACGGGTCGCCGGCCGAGCGCTACGAGCGCTGGCAGGACGCGACCCGCGTGCCGACCGAGCAGGTCGAGCACGCGGTGACCGCGGCCGTCGAGGCGGCGCGCGCGTGGACGGGCGTTCTGGTCGAGCTGCCGGACGGCGAGGGCGTCGTCCTGGAGATCGTGCGCGACCAGCCCTGGATGGCGTTCAACCACTACCTCGGAGACCTGCGCAGCCGGATCGCCATCAACGTCGACCTCCCGATGTCGGCCATCGATCTGCTCCACCTCGCCGCCCATGAGGCGTATCCCGGCCACCACGCCGAGCGCGCCGCCAAGGAGGACCGGCTCGTCCGCGGCCGAGGACTGCTCGAGGAGACGCTGGTGCTCGTGCCGACCCCGCAGTCGCTCGTCTCGGAGGGGATCGCCGAGCTCGCCCCGCACGTGCTGCTCGAGGACGACGGCGCAGCGGCGCTCGCCGCGATCACGCAGGTCACCGGCATCGAGCTCGATCTCGCTCACGCCCGCGCCGTCGCTCAGGCGGTCGAGCCGTGCCGGTGGGCGGAGGTCAATGCGGCGTTGATGCTGCACGACGAGGGGGCGAGCGAGGCCGAGGCGAGCGCCTACCTCGAGCGCTGGGGCCTGATGACGCCCAGGCTCGCGGCCCACATGATCCGGTTCCTGAACGAGCCGACGTCGCGGACCTACGTGGTCACCTACCCGGCCGGGCGCGAGCTCTGCCGCTCGTACGTGGCGGGCCGGCCGGATCGCCACCGCCGCCTGCTGACCGAGCAGGTGCGCGTGCGTGACCTGCTCGGCGGGGCGGACTGACCGGGCGGCATCCGTGCCGGGTGCGGCGTGCCGTCAGTGGCGAATCCGGTGCTTGGCGAGGTACCGGGTGATCGTCGTCGCCACCTCGGCCGGCTTCTCGATGATCATGGCGTGGCCGGCTGCGCTGATGTCGTGGACGGTGACCCGCGAGCCGTACTTCGTGCGCAGGTTGTGACCGTTCGCCGGCGGGGCGACGATGTCGTCCTTGCCCTGCACCACCAGGATCGGCGCCTTCCCGCCGCCCTCGTACTTCGTGAAGTCGACCTGGCCGCCGCTGAGCAGCTGCTGGCGCCCGCCCTGCGGGTACCAGCCGACGTACCACGGTCGCGGATCGCTGCTCGGCGCGAAGAAGACGGCCTTCGTCGTCGCGCGGATCTGCGCGGCCGTGCTGATGGGGTCGGTGACCGTCTGCAGTCCCTGGAGGGCCTTCGGGCTGGGGGTGCCGCCGCCGGCGGCGCAGAGGATGAGGGTCTGCGTCGTGTCCGGGTGATCGGTCGCGATGACACGGGCGACCCGATTCCCCGCGGCGTGCCCGAGGAGGTGCACCTTGCGAAGGCCGAAGTGCCGGATCACCGCCAGCGCGTCGTCCGCGTAGGTCTGCAGGGTCGCGTTCTGGATCGTGGACGGCGGGGCCCAGCTTCGTCCGATGCCGCGCACGTCGATCGAGATGACGCGGTGGCCGCCCGCGGCGAGCAGGCGCGCCAGCGGATCGAAGTCGAGCGCTCCGCGGCCGAGCGAGGGGAGGATCACGATCGGCTCGCCGGACCCGATGCTGCGAGCGGCGAGGATGACCTCGCCGGCGTCGACCGCGGTGTCGGCGAACGCGAGTGACGACGTGCTGGACGCGCGGACCGCACCTGCCGAGGCGCTCACCGGCCCGGCCAGCAGACCGGCGGCCGCCGTGGCCGAGGCCCGCGTCAGGAACCGCCGGCGGGTGGTCCCGCTGCGGTCACGCTGCTCATCGATGACACCCACGACGGCACCCCTCCTCGACTCCCGCTCCGAACGAGCATTCTCGCTCAGGAGCGCCTCACCGCCGTCCGCGCGAGCTGCGGATCGTCCCGGCGGTCCATACGAGTCGCGGTACGTAGATCCCCGGTGACGCTGAGGCTCGCGCCTGATCGGATGCCAGGGCTCCTGGCTGCGCTGGCACTCCTGCTTTGCATGAACAGGTGTCAGCCGCCCAGCAGCTCGACACCGGTCGGGATCATCGCGAGTGCGAGGAAGGCGCAGCCGGTGAGGCTGACGAGCTCAAGCCCGTCGGGCACCATCAGCAACAGGCTGCCCACGAGCAGCGCGATGCCCTGCCACGCCGGAAGGGCATCCGCAGCCAGCAACGCCACCGCGAGGACGGCGAAACCGAGCGGTAGGAGCAAGACGGCCCAGAGCAGCACCATCCACCCGGCCTTGGCATAGAGCGCTCGCAGGCCCGGCGCGAGCTGGGCGAACTCGGGCTCCGGCAATGTGTCGAATGCGCTCATGGTCAGGCACAGCGCCCCCTTGTCCGCGGCGAGGCCGATCACTCCCGTCACTGCCAGGGCCGCTCCGACCAGCCCGGCCCACTCGGCCGACGAGCCCGCGAGCAGATTGGTGTAGTGGATGACGATGACGATCAGCAGCGGACAGCCCGCGAGCACCGCGACATGCCCGATGTGGAGCAGTCGGTTCCCGTGGGCGCGCGCGATCATCTCGTCCGGGTCGGTGATCACGTGCGGATGCCGCAGGCCCGGGTGCACGGCGAACCCGAACACGAACAGCGCGGGGAACAACACGAACGCGAGGCCGGTTGAAATGTCCTTTACCGACGTCAGGCTTGCGGCTATCAGCGACACGAGGCGTCACCTCTGGACTGGGCAGGCGCCTGCGACGCAGACGCGGAGTGCGCGCCACGGTCCCAGCCCCGCGCGCCTCCGGCAACGGTGCGTTCAACTGGCCGCGACCGCGGCGAACTACTGCCGTCGCACTCGACTCCCGCACGGGACAAGACGCAGGAGCCTGGCTAGGCAGGAACGGTGATCGCCGGGAGTGGTACCCCACCTGAGCGAAATGCGCGGTATGGGTGGCAGGCGTGGCACTACGAGGATCGTTAGCACTCAATGCCCGGACCTCAATCACCCAGGTGATCCCTCACGCCGTTCGGTAGCGGCCGCTTAAGGAGCACGATGGGGTGGACCATACGCCACCCGATGCCCCAGGAAGAGACCATCGCGACGGCTTCCCACCCATCCCGGCCGAGCCGGTTGAGTTCCTCGATCTCGTTCTTCGGTTTCACGAGATCGAACGTCATGTATTCCCAGCTCTGCATGTCGCTCGTGTAGCGCACCCGCTGTTGAACTTCAACTCCGGAGCGTCGCCCGGTGCGTAGCCGGTCGGCTGTCGTCTGCGCTTCGGCTTCGCCTGACGGCGGAGCAAACCTCGGCTACGGCCCCGAAGGCCGCGAGGCGAGCGTGGTGCGGCCCCTACGAGGCGCCGGCACAGGTGCCGGCACCGACTCTGACACCGGCTCGATCACGAACGAGCGGATCACCCGTCCGATGCCGCCGTCGACGACGATCTCGGGCAGCGGCAGCGGCCCTGAGCGAAAGTCGCGGAATGAGTGCGAGGCGTGGCACCGCGCCGAGGCGATGCCGCTGTGCATGGCGAGTGGGAGCGGAAACTACGCCTGGCATCCGTCGGCGGCGGGCACCTCTAGTCGTGGGATTGCGTGAGGTAGGCGTAGCGGGGATCGCTCGGACCAATCCGCTCCGCTCTGGTCGGGCTGTCGTTCGCTCGCCCGGCGTTCATGCGTCGGCGAGCATCGATTGCCGCCGAGAGCCGCTTCCGGCGGGGGCCGTGGCTCCGGTTGAATTCGTCTCGCCTTCGCGCTGCCCGGTCCTGTTTGCTACGCGTCATGGTCTTCAGGTCTTCCCGTCCCTCTGTTGGGTCCGCGTGGAGGCGAGAGGGTCAGAAACCCCGAGCGGTCAATCAGTTTGAGACGACGCCACCTGACGGTGGGGTATCGCCTGTGCGGTTACGACACCGGCCCCGCAGTCAAAACCAGGAATCCCTGCCTCCCGCCGCGTGGCGCAGATCGCGCCGTAGGTGGCTTCCGGGCTAGGGCCGAACGTTCTGGCCGCAGGACCAGCACGCCACCGACAGTACTCCTATCCCTGGCGCTTGTGAACGAACCCTCGAAGCTCGTCCGAAAGGACGAAAAGCGGTAGTCCGTCTACGCGGGTACCTCGATGGACGGCACGGAACCGCACCTGAGCGAAAGGTGCGGGATGGGTGCGCGGAGTGACGCTGTGAGGCGAGAGGAGGAACGCTGGCATGCTGGTGTTGTGCGCGACCCAGCTCTTGTCCGAAGTGCCCGGGCGACCGTCGACGGCACAGCGATCCTCGCGATCGGAGGCCGCGCGGGAGCGCCGTTCGAGATCTCTCGATGGGACCGTGCATGGTTTCCCTACGAAGGTCTTTCAGAATGAGCCGGAGGTGAGCACCGCAGCCGCACCGCGCGGGCCGACGACAATGCCATCGTCATGGGGCCGGATCCGTGCAACGCTGTAGCCATGAACGTGAGGCAGGCGGTCGGCCTCGTCGGGCTGGGCGCGGTGTCGGGCTACGGCTGGGGAGTTGATTCACTGTGGAGCGGGCTGCTCTCCGGCAGGTCCGCGGCGCGGCCGGTCGCGTTCGAGGAGTTCAGCGGCCTCGCCGCGGTGGTCCCGGATGGCGGGAACGAGGAGGACTCGGTCACCCTCTTCGGTCGGGCGTTGTACGGGGCCGGCCGTGAGGCGCTGGCGGACGCCGAGGCTCGGGGGTGGCACCCGGGGGCGCGGGTCGGGGTGATCCTGTGCACGTCGCTCGGCGAGGTGCAGGGGTGGCGCGAGCTGTACTTCGAGCACCACGGCCACGTCCGGCGACGCCACTACCTGCAGCTGCTGCCGTCGACGGCGCCGTCGATGTTCATGGCCGAGAACGGGTTCAACGGGCCCTCGATGAACGTGGGAGCGGCGTGCGCGTCCGGGGCGCTCGGCGTCATCCTGGCGCGGCAATGGCTGGTCAGCGGGTTCGCCAGCGACGTGATCGTCATCGGCACCGACCTGTCGGTCACGGCGGAGAATGCCTGGGGCTTCGGAGCCCTCAACGTGCTCGCCACCGACGGCCCGCCCGAGCAGGCATGCCGCCCCTTCCAGGAGGGCAGCCAGGGGTTCCTCGCCGGGGAGGCGTCGGCGGCGCTGGTCGTCAGCGGTCAGGGCGACGTCGCGGGATACGCCTACGTGCTCGGCGGAGCGCTCACCCATGACGCCTTCCATCCCATCGCGATCAAGCCCGACGGGCTGCAGGTGGCGGCGGCGTGGTCGCAGGCCATGGCCGACGCCGGAGTCGAGCCGGACGACATCGCCTACATCAACGCCCATGGCAGCGGCACGCTCCTGAACGACACCGTGGAGGCCGGCGTCGCCGACGCGCTGTTTCCGGCGGGCACGAGGATGTACTCGACGAAGATGCTCACCGGCCACGGCCTCGGTGCGGGCGGGGCGCTGGAGACGGCCATCGCCGCGCTGACCTACGAGCGGGGCGAGATCCCCGCCCCGGCGCTCGTCGCCGGCGCGGGTCCCCGGGTGCTCGACGGCGTCACGCCGCGAGCCCCAGGTCCGACGCTGAAATCGTCGATCGGCATGGGCGGGTACAACGCCGCCCTCGTCATCGACCGGCTCGAGGGAGGCCTGGGAACAGCTCCCGAGGCCGAGCTGTAGTTCTCCCGCTTGCCCACCGCGCCACCTCCCCAGGCCGCGCCCTGCTGGACAGACAGGTCTGTCTGGTAGGTTCTCGACGAGGCAGTCGAGTGGGAGGAGTCCCGCATGAAGATCGCAGTACTGGGCACAGGCATGGTCGGCCGGGCAGTCGCCGGGCGCTGCGCGGAGCTCGGCCACGACGTCGTGGTCGGCACGCGCGACCCGGCGGCGACGCTGGGGCGGACCGAGGCCGACGCGATGGGCAACCAGCCCTTCAGCGTCTGGCGGGCCGAGCATCCGGCGGTGGGGCTGCTCCCGTTCGACGAGGCGGCTGCGCAGGCCGAGCTGGTGGTCAACGCGACGTCCGGCACGAGCTCGCTCTCCGTCCTGCAGCTCGCCGGCGCCGCCAACCTCGCGGGCAAGGTGCTGATCGACATCGCCAACCCGCTCGACTTCTCCGCCGGCTTCCCGCCGACCCTCACCGTGAAGGACACCGACTCGCTCGGCGAGCAGATCCAGCGCGCGTACCCGGAGACCAAGGTCGTCAAGAGCCTCAACACGCTCAACGCGGTGCTGATGGTCGACCCCGCCGAGCTGGCCGGGGCCGACCACACGATCTTCGTCAGCGGCGACGACGCGGACGCGAAGGCCACGGTGACCGAGCTGCTGCGCAGCTTCGGATGGGAGGACATCATCGATCTCGGCGACCTGAGCACAGCCCGCGGCACCGAGATGCTGCTGCCGATCTGGCTGCGGCTGATGCGCACGCTCGGGACACCGGCGTTCAACTTCAAGATCGTCCGCTGACCCGATGCCGACAGCGACGGCGAGCGCCTCGGATCGCATCCTCGACACGGCGTTCCGGCTGTTCTACGCCCACGGCATCCGGGGCGTCGGCGTCGACAGGATCATCGCCGAGTCAGGCGTCGCGAAGGCGACGTTCTACAGGCACTTCCCCAGCAAGGACGAGCTCGTCCTCGCCTACCTGGACCGCGTCGACGCAGGCTGGCGCGACGCCCTGCGGACGGCCGCCGAGGCCGCCGGCCCCGCGCCGCGCGACCAGCTCATCGGCCTCTTCGATGCGCTCGGTTCGGCGTGCCGGCGCGACGGCTATCACGGCTGCGCCTTCATCAACACGGCCGCCGAATCCGAGCCCGGAGGCCCGGTCCACGCGCGGACCGTCGCGCACAAGCGCGCCGTGCGCGCATGGGTCCGCGAGCTGGCAGCCGCAGGCGGGCGCCGGCGACCCCGACGCACTCGCCCACGGCCTGACGCTGATCCTCGACGGCGGGCTCTCGGCCGGCGTGCTCGACGCCGATCCGATCGCCGCTGATGCCGCAGTGCTCGCGGCACGAGCCCTGGTGACGACGTCCTGCCCGCCGCGCAGCGGGTGATCGAGCCGAGCGGCGCGCCCGCGCCAGCGCGCTGTTAGCGTGGACCATCGGTCCGGCCTTCTCCCATGGGAGCCCCTCATGAACCGCCGTCTGCTCGTCGCCAGCGTCCTCGCCCTCGTCCTCCTGGCCATCCCCGGCGCCGCGCTCGCGCTGGCCGCTGCGGCCAAGAAGTCGCAGCCCGCCCTCACCGTGATGTCCCGCAACCTGTACCTGGGGGCGGACATCATCCAGCTGGCCTCCGCGCCCGACCTGGCCGGCGAGAGGGCGAACGCCAAGACGTTGCACGCCACCGTCGACAGGACGAACTTCGCGCTGCGGGCCAAGGCGCTGGCCAAGGAGATCGCGACGTACAGGCCCGACGTGATCGCCGTGCAGGAGGTCGCCCGCTATTACCGCTCGGCCGATGCGACCCCCGGGCAGAAGGCGACGACGCCGCTGTACGACTGGATGAAGCTCCTCCAGAAGCAGCTCAAGGCCCGGCATCAGACGTACACGGACGCTGCCGAGCAGACCGAGATGGACATCACCGTCCCCTCCGACGACGGCTACAACCTGCGCCTGAAGCTCGGCAACGCCGTCCTGGTGCGCGGCGGCAGCGGGGCCAAGGTCAAGGTGACCGCGAAGCTGGCCGGGAACTTCGCGGCGGCCAACCAGCTGCACCTGACGCTCAAGGACGGCCAGGCCGTGCAGCTCACGCGCGGCTACGCGGGCATCGACGGCACCATCGCCGGGAAGAAGTTCCGCTTCCTCGCCCCCCACGCCGAGGCGTATTCGGCCACGGCGGCCAAGGGCCAGTTCGGGGAGCTGCTCGCCGGCGCGGCGAAGATCACCACCCGCCCCGTGATCATCGCCGGGGACTTCAACTCCGACCCCAACGACCCCGAGCCGAACGCCTACAAGGCCGTCATCGCCGGCGGTTTCGTCGACACCGGCAAGCGCGTCGCGACCTGCTGCCAGAACGAGTTCCTGAGCAACCCGGTCTCAGAGCTGAAGACCTGGATCGACCACATCGTCGTGCGGCCGAAGGCCAAGGTCGTGTCGAGCAAGGTCTTCGGCAACAGGCCGAGCGACCGGATCGGGGGCCTGTGGCCCTCCGATCACGCCGGCGTGACCGCCACGATCCGCCTGAACTGAGCGCACGAGCAGGTTGCGGGATTCTGCGGAAGCGCGACCGGGCGGTGAGACGCACAATCGGCTGTGATGCCGACGCGAGGAGCTGACATGAGCGCTGCCGGGCGAGCCCAGCTGCCGTACGAGTCCCTGCCCGAGGTTCCGTCCTTCACCGTGACCAGCTCCGATGTCGCCGACGGCGAGCGTCTGTCGCTGCCGCAGGTCTCGGGCGTGATGGGCGCCGGAGGTGAGGACATCTCCCCGCAGCTCTCGTGGTCGGGCTTTCCGGCCCAGACCAGGAGCTTCGCGGTGACCTGCTTCGATCCCGACGCGCCGACCGGGTGCGGCTTCTGGCACTGGGCCGTCGCGGACATCCCGGCCGGGGTCACCGACCTGCCGGCCGGCGCCGGGAGCCCGGACAGCCCGGGCCTTCCCGCTGCCGCGATCACGCTGCGCTGTGACGCCGGCGCCGCCCGCTACATCGGCGCCGCTCCGCCGCCGGGTCACGGCCCGCACCGCTACGTGTTCGCCGTGCATGCCGTCGACACCGACACGCTCGGGCTCGACGCGGACGCCACGCCCGCCGTCATGGGCTTCCACCTGTTCGGCCACACGCTGGCCCGCGCCGTGATCATCCCGACGTACGAGACCTGACGACGGGCGCCCGACACCTGCTGGTGGCCTACGACGGCTCAGCGCCGGCGCAGCTGGCGCTGGCCCGCGCCGCCGAGCTGGTCGGCCCCGGCGACGTGCTGAGCGTCGTCAACGTCATGCCCGAGCCGGGCGTGAGCGCCCGGATCGAGCCGCCCGAGGAGCTCAACCGGCAGGCCGGGATCCTCGACGAGGCCGAGCGGTTCCTGGCCGCCCGAGGGATCGACGCCCGGCCGATCGCGATGATCGGCCACCCGGCGACCGAGATCCTCGCCGCCGCCGAGCGCGAGGGCGCGGACCTGATCGTCGTCGCGCGGCGCAGCGGGCACACCGCGCACGTCCTCGGCTCGGTCACCGGCCGGATCGTCCGGTCGGCCGGCTGCGACGTGCTCGTGGTGCACCAGGACGGCACGGTCCGCGCGCCCTGAGCGAGAGTCCGGCCGTGACCTGGCCGGTGGCCGTAGTCTGCCGCGCCCGGGGACCGCGGGTCTCTGCGGATGACGGTGGGCGTCGCAGCGACGATCGTGAAGCGCTCACGGGTTCCGAGGGAAGGAGACGTGGAGTGGTGGATGCGGCCGACATCCTGATCGTCGCGCACCGAACCGCGGCGACGCCGAGGCTGCTCGCCGCCGTCGCCGAGCGGGCGCGCCGCGGGCCGTGCACGTTCACGCTGCTCGTCCCGCGGCCGTACTGGGATCCCGACACCGACGAGGCGGCGGCGACGCTCGAGCTCGCGATCCCGCTGCTCGACCGGGCCGCAGGCTCGCACGTGCACGGGCTCGTGGGCGCAGCGAACCCGTTCGAGGCCGTCCGCGAGGCGCTCGAGCGCGAGCACTTCGACGAGGTGATCGTCTCGACGCTGCCCGCGCGGATCTCGCGCTGGGTGCATCTCGATCTCGCTCACCGCGTCGAGCATCTCGGCGTGCCGGTCACGGTCGTGACCGCCGAGCAGGCGGAGCGGGTCGTCCTGCCCGGCGATGGCCAGGGATGAGAGGGTGAAGACCCCGGGCGCCGGCGGCTGAGACGGTGCTCATGACGGGCGAGCTGCGGATCGGGTGCTCGGGGTGGAACTACCGCGACTGGCGCGGCGTGCTGTACCCCGTGGGGCTCTCCCCGCCGCACTGGCTTGCGCGCTACGCCGAGGTCTTCGACACCGTGGAGGTGAACGCGACCTTCTATCGCCTGCCGACCGAGCACACGACGCGCGCCTGGGCCGCACAGGTGCCGCCTGGCTTTCGCTTCGCCGTCAAGGGCAGCCGCTACCTCACGCACGTACGCCGGCTCCGCGACCCCGCTGCCGCGGTCGCCCGCCTGATGACAACGCTCGCGCCACTGCGCGAGGCCGGTCTGCTCGGGCCGGTGCTGTGGCAGTTGCCCGAGGATTTCCATCGCGATGATCGCCGGCTGCAGGGACTCCTCGCGGTGCTGCCAGCCGGCCGCCACGCGCTCGAGTTCCGCCACGCGTCGTGGTTCGATGACGACGTCCTGGCCCTCCTGGCCGAGCACGCCGTGGCGCTCGTGTGGGGCGACCATCCCGAGCGCCCGTTCCAGCGCCTTGAGCGCACCACGGACTTCACGTACGTGCGGCTGCACTGCGGCGCCCGCGGGCGCCGGGGCAACTACGGCGAGGGCGAGCTGCGTGCGTGGGCCGCCCGCCTGACAGGCGCGCGCACGCACGGCGACGTCTACGTCTACTGCAACAACGACCAGGAGGGCTTCGCCGTGCACAATGCCCGCCGGCTGCTGGCGCTCACCGACGCCGGTCCATGACCGTCCTTGCCTGTGGCCGCGCGTCCCCCGGTGCCTCAGCGCGAATGCTCGCGCACGTGCACGGCGACCCGGGTCGGCCGGGTCGGCTCTCCGATGCGCAGGAACTCCCGGATGGCGTCCTCGTGCGAGCAGAAGGCGCAGCGCACCGGGTCGGCGGGTGAGGTACGGCCGGACGGCGGCAGGACCGGCGCGTCGCAGGACGGGCAGGCGAGCGTCCCCACCGCGACCAGGGTCGAGCGCGTCGCACGGCGCAGCACCTGCGGGCCGGAGGCGGAGCCGACCGGCTCGGGCTCGAGCGGCCCGGATCCGCCGATGGCGCGATGAAGGCTCACCATCCCGATTCTAGGTGCCCGGTCCTCGGCGACATGCGGCCGCGGCTACCTCGTGCGCACGTCGTACGCCTGGCCGGCGCGCCGCAGGCGCTCGATGAGCGCCGCGCCCATCGCGGTCGCCGGCGTGAGCACGCCGGCGGTGTCCGGCAGGTGCTCCTGGTCGCCCGCGAGCGCCAGCGCGCTCTCGCCGAGCATGACCGCCGTCGCCTTGTAGCCGGGGTCTCCGGACGCGCGGATCTCGCACACGAGCCGTGCGCCACTGCTCGTGGTCGTGTGGATGTCGATGTGGAAGTAGCCCCGCTCGCGCGTCTTCTCGGACGGGCCCTCGCCGGGGTCGGGGAGCACGCGGTCGAGCAGCTTGCGCGTGGGCTCGAACGACAGGCCGGCCACCACGGCGGCGAGGCCGCCGGCGACGCCTGCGGCCGCCAGCGGGCCGACCGGCGAGTCGCCCGTGAGCATCAGCTCGCGGTAGCGCAGCCGGCGCCCGTACGCGTAGCCCTGCAGCGCATTGCTGCGCCGCACGACGCGGGTGTTGATGAGGCCCATGACGAACGGCGCGAGCCAGCCGCCGAGGTCTGGGTCGTGGACGATCCAGGTGGGGTCGCGCTCGGGCCCGAGCGCCGGCTCGGCCGCGCGGTCCGGGCTGAGCGCGTAGGGGTCCTCGATGATCCGGCGCGCGGCGGGGTCGCGCCGCGCCTCGTCGAGCTGACCGCGCAGCGAGTCGATCGTGCCGCCGCTGATGCCCCCGCGCGAGCGGACCACCACGTAGGTGGTCGCCTCGAGGTCGCCGAGGCCGTGCTCGCGCGCGTGGTCGTGCAGCGCCAGCACGCCGAGGTCGGAGGGGATCGAGTCGAACCCGCAGGTGTGGACGATCCGCGCCCCGCCCGCCCGGGCGGTCGCGTCGTGCTCGTCGATCGTGCGACGCATGAACAGCGTCTCGCCGGTGAGGTCGGCGTAGTGCGTCCCGGCCGCCGCGCACGCGGCGACCAGCGGCCCGCCGTAGCGCAGGTACGGGCCGACCGTCGTGGCGACGACGCGCGTGGACTGCGCGAGCGCCGCCATCGCGTCCGCGTCGGAGCTGTCGGCCACGATCAGCGGCCAGGACTTCGCTGCCCCGCCGAGCTGCGCCCGGATGCGCTCGAGCTTGTCCCGCGAGCGCCCCGCGAGGGCGACGCGCGCCTGCGCGGGCGCTGCGCCGGCGAGGTAGGCGGCGGTGAGGCCGCCGACGAAGCCGGTCGCCCCGAAGATGACGATGTCGTGGTCGCGGTCCTGCGAGGGGGATGCCATCGGCGGATCCTGGCAGGTGGCACCTGGGAGAATCACCGCGCCGATGCCCGACGCCGTGATCTTCGACCTCGACGGGGTGCTGCTCGACTCCGAGCCGCGGTGGAACGAGGCCAAGGAGGCGCTCGTTCGCGAGGCGGGCGGGCACTGGCGAGACGACGCCGCGGTCACGATGATGGGCATGAGCTCGCCCGAGTGGTCGCGCTACCTGCGCGACGTGCTCGCGGTGCCGATGGAGCCCGACGCCATCAACCGCGACGTCGTGCAGCGCATGCGCGAGGGCTACGCTCGCGATCTGCCGCTCCTGCCCGGCGCGGTCGACGCCGTGCAGACGCTCGCCCGGCACTGGCCGCTGGCTCTGGCGTCGTCCTCCAACAGGGAGATCATCGACCTCGTGGTGCAGCGCGCCGGGCTGGGCGAGGCCTTCGGCGCCACCGTCTCGTCCGAGGAGGTCAGGCGTGGCAAGCCGGCGCCGGACGTCTACCTCGAGGCCGCGCGGCGGCTCGGCGCGCGGCCCGAGCGCAGCGTCGCCGTCGAGGACTCCGCCAACGGAATCCGCGCCGCCGCGGCCGCGCGCATGGCCGTGATCGCCGTGCCCAACCCGCACTACCCGCCCGACGCCGAGGCGCTCGCGCTGGCCGCGGCGACGGTCACCGTCCCAGGCGAGCTCACGCCGAGCCTGGTCGAGCGGGCGCGCAGTGCGGGCATGGGCTGACGAGCGAGGCGCTCACGCCGTGCACGGACCCGTCGACACGGTGGGCGCACCGCGCGGGATCGCTGCGAGCAGGCTCTCGAGCACGCTGTTCGGCACCGCGTAGCCGCCGTGCGAGCTGGTCCTGGTCGATGCGGCGAAGACCGTCGCGAGCACCCGGCCGCGGCCGTCGACGACCGGTCCGCCGGAGTTGCCGTGGCGCAGCAGCCCGCGGATCGACGTGATGATGCGGCGCACCGGCCCGCGCCCGTAGGCGTCCTGCGTGATGACCGTCTGCGTGGCGCCGATCCGCGCGGCGCGCGCGTCGAACGGGCCGTCGTGGGGGAAGCCGAGGATCGCCCCGGCCGTTCCCTGCGGGGCCGTGGAGGCGACCTGGAGCGTGCGCCCGGGCAGGCCGGGGGCCGCGAGGACGGCGAGATCGTTGACGGGGTCGAACGCGAGCGCCCGGGCCGGGACGCTGATGCCGTCGTTCTGCGCGTGGACCACGACGTCGCCGTCGGTGCCGGCGACCACGTGCGCGTTCGTGACGACGACGCCCGGCGCGGCGATCCAGCCCGAGCCCTCGACCCCCAGGCCGCAGGCCGTCCCGAGGATCCGCACCGTGCCCGCGGCGGCGAGGCGCACCCCGGCACGGCCCAGGACCGCGGGATCGGGCGGCTCGATCGCCGTCGTCGACGGGCCCTCGATCGCGGGCAGCGGGTCGAAGCGCGCGAGCGCGCGCAGCACGGGCCCCGATGGCGGGAGGACGCCGTTCAGCGCTCGCAGCACGGCGGACCGCTGCACGTCGGTGCGCAGGGTCCCCAGACCGGGCGTCTGCAGCGCGACAGCGCCGACGATCCACGCGAACGCGAGCGCGACGCCCGCGCCGAGCAGCGCACCGAGCATGGCGTCCAGGCCGGTGAGCGCCGGCGAGCGCACGCCGCGGCGCGCGCGCAGGCCGAGGACCTCGAACAGCCCGGCGACCACGGCGCCGACCAGCACGGCCCCGCCGAGCGCAACCGCCGGCGACCACGGTGACGCCGCCCCGCCGCGCGCGATCGACTCCGCCAGGCGCGAGCCGGCGAGCGCCCCCGCGGCGAAGCCCACGAGCGTCAGCACGCCGACGAGGAAGCCGCGGAACAGGCCCTGGACCGCCGCGAACAGGGCCACCACGACGATGATCCAGTCCAGCGTCGTCACAGCGTCGAGGGTAGGGCCGCCTCGCGGCCGGACCAGCGGCGGGATCCGTCAGGCCGCCAGCTCGTCGGGCACCACCGCGATCGTTCGCTCGAGGCCGTCGCGAACCGTGATGGCCTCGGTCGACCGGCCGATGCGTTCGGCGCCCATCAGGCGCTGGAGGTCGGTGGCGTCCTCGATCGGGTGTCCGTCGAGCGCGACGAGCAGGTCGCCGACGCGGACTCCTGCGCGCGCCGCCGCGCTCCCCTCGACCACCTCGAGCACTTCGACGGCCCGGCTGCGGCCGACTCGGACGGCGATCGCAGCGGTCAGCGGCCTGGGGGCGACGGCGACGCCGAGCAGCGCACGCCGGACCCGGCCGTCGCGCATCAGGGCGCACACGATCGAGGCGGTGGCCTCGTTGAGCGGGACGGCGAGCCCGAGGCCGATCCCGGCGAGCGCGGTGTTGATCCCGACGACGCGAGCGGCGCTGTCGACCAGGGCCCCGCCGGAGTTGCCGGGATTGAGTGCGGCGTCGGTCTGGATGACGTTCTCGACCAGGCGTTGGGGTCCGCCGCGGCGCCCGGCGACCAGCGAACGGCCGAGGCCGCTGACGACGCCGGCGGTGACCGAACTGGCGAAGCCGTGCGGGTTGCCGATGGCGACGACGAGCTGCCCGACGCGCAGGTCGTTCGCGTCGCCGAGAATGGCGGCCTGGAGGTCGCCGTCCTCCGTGCGAAGGACGGCGAGGTCCGACAGGCGGTCGGCGCCGACGACCATGGCCCGCGTCTCGCGCCCATCCGGGAAGCTCGCCATGGCGGACGTGGCGCGTTCCACCACGTGCGCCGAGGTGACCAGGTATCCATCGGGGGTGATGACCACGCCGCTGCCACCGCCGACCGCCTCGCCGCGACGAGTTCGACGGTGGACCTGGAGGTTGGCGACGCTCGGCGCGAGCGACTCGGCGACCTGCACGACCGTCCGCGAGTACGCGTCGAGTGCGGTCGCCGAGCGCTCGGCGGCGTCGCCGGCGGGGGGACTGGTCACAGGGCTCATGGCAGGCTCACCTGCAGGCTCTTGGGTGCCGCGCCGCGCAGCACCTTGACGCGGACGTGATCTTCGGCACTGCGCACCGCCCGATCCAGATCGCCGACGCTGCGGACCGGCTGGGCGTCGATCTCGACGACCAGGTCGCCGCGGGCGAGCCCGCCGCGGCTCGCCGCGCTTTCGGGCATGACCCGCACGATGAGCACGCCGGGGTCGGCTGAGAGGCCGACGGCCCGGCGCATGCGCGCGGCGATCGCCGCAGGCGCGACGGCGACGCCCAGCCGCGGCGCGCTGCGCTCGTCGGGCTCGAAGAACGCGAGCCACCCGGGAACGCGCCGAGCGAGGTCGGCGCGGGCGTCGTCGGGCAGCGCGGAGAGCAGCTGCTCGGCGCGTTGCTCGTACACGGGGCGTGCCGCTGCGACGAGCTTGTGCCCACGGTCGGTGAGGCGAACGGTGACGGTCCGCCGGTCCTGCGGATCACGTTCGCGCTCGATGACGCCGGCGCGCTCGAGACGGCCGAGGCGCACGCTCATCGTGCCGGAGGTCCTGCGGACTCTCGAGACGAGCTCGCTCTGGGTCAGCGCGCTGCCCTCGGCGTCGTCCAACGCGAGCAGGACGAGGAACGTCGCCCGCGTCAGGTGCTGCCCGGCCAGCGCCTCCTCCAGCTCGATCTCGAGGTGCGCGGCGACGCTGATGGTCGCGTCGAGCAACTCCGGACCTGATGGTGTCTTCGACATGTACCGCTCCTGCGAAGGCTTCGATCGAAGAAGTATGCCACGTGTGTTCGCCGGGTTACGATCGCGAGCGTTCACGCGGGATCCCGGAGGAGAACCAATGACCGATCAGGAGCAGCGTCGCAGGAGCGCCCTGGTGTTCGGCGCCCGCAACCTGGGTCGCGCCGTCATCGAGGCGCTGATCGCAGACGGCTGGGCGGTGGCGGGCGTCGCGCGCTCGGAGGAGACGCTCGCGGGCGTCACCGCCGCCGGGGCGCTCGCGCTGCGCGCGGACGTCACCGACCAGGCCGGCGTCCACGGTGCCGTCGAGCAGGCGGCGCAGGCGCACGGAGGCGTCGACCTGGTGCTGAACGCGGCCTCCGCCTACGGCGGCACGCGCAGCGGCCCGTTCGGCGGGGGTCCGATCGCAGCGGCCGACGCCGACGCGTTCGACTCGTGGGCGGCCGCGCCGGCGCGCTCGGCCTTCTCGTTCCTGTCCGGCGCGGGGAGCTTCCTGGTCGGCCAGGCCCGGCCGGCGACGCTGATCCAGGTGACGGGGGGCTCATCGCGGCGCGCGATGCCCGGGCGCGGGCTCTGGGCCGCCGGCGCCTTCGGCGTGCGTGCGATCACGCAGGCCGCGGCGCTGGAGCTGCGCGGGCAGGGCGTCCACGTGGCCCTGCTGATCGTCGATGCGGGGATCGAGCCGCTCGCCGGTCAGGCGCGCCCTGGCACGGTGCCGGAGGCGTTGGCCGATCCACGCCAGATCGCCGACGCCGTCCTGTTCCTGGCGAATCAGGGGTCGCGCGCGGCGACGCACGAGCTGCAGGTGACGCCGCTGGCCGAGACGTGGGTCCCGTGAGCCGCTGACGCGTAGAAGCGTGCAGCGAAGCCGTGTCTTCTACGCGCACCTTCCCGCCTCCGACGGCGTTGAATTGACTGAGCGGCCCGGTGCCGTCGAGTGACTCGAGCGAGGTGGGAACCATGGTCCGGTTGTTCTGTCCGCGTAGCGCCCTGCCGGCACTGATCGCGCTGCTGCTCCTCCCGGCGTCGGCGTCGGCCTTGACGCTGCTGCCGGAGCAGGCCGTGCCGAGTTCTCTCGCCGATCCGACGCTCTCGCTCGATGAGAACGGCACCGCGTATCTCGTCGGCCTCGACGGCCTGACCTCGATCGCCCCGTTCGGCGGAACGCTCGGAACACCGGAGCGGCTGCTCGCCATCGAGCCGCGACCGTGGGAGGCGGTGTCGGGCGTGAGCGCCGGCGGCGAGCTGAGCGTCGTCTACACGCGCAGCGCCAACAGGGCCCATGTGCACCGGCGGGTGCGGGTCGTCGTTCGCGCTGTTTCGGGCGCCATCAGCGCGCCGGTGACGATCTCCCAGACGGGTCGCACGGCCGACACGCCCGCGCTCGCGGTTGGTGCCGACGGCGAGGCGATCGCTGCGTTCGTGCGCCACGACGCCGACGCGCGCTGGCACGTGCAGTACGCGGTCCGGCAGGCGGGCCAGGCGAGCTTCGGGCCTCCGCACACCGTGCCCGGCACGGACGGCATCGTGGCGCGTGGGACGCGGATCGATGTCGCGGTGCGCCCGGGCGGTGGGGGCGTGCTGACGTGGGCGACGCGGCCGGTGTCCCGCAGCGTGCCGGGGAGCCTGATGGCCCTCGTCGCCGACCGTGACGGGACGGGCGCCCCGGTGAGGCTGCAGAAGACCGCCGCTGTCAATTCGTACGGCATCCCGCATGCGCGCACCGCCATCGCCTACGGCCCCGACGGGAGTGGCGTGATCGCCTGGGTGCGTCCGAGCAGCGCCACCGATGCGCTCGGCGGGGACACGATCGTCGCCGCCACGCTCTCGGACCGGGGAATCGGCGACGCGAAGGTCCTGGCGAGCTACGCCGGCCCGCTCGTAGGCTGGGCTGCGACGGCTGACTCCCGAGGCGCCGCGACCGTCGTCTGGGCGTCCTACCCGGGCTACGGCGCCGACACCGGCGACGTCACCGCGACCGTCCGGACGCGCAGCCGCGCCGCCGACGGGACGTGGAGCGGCGCCACGGCACTGTCGAACCCGAAGGTCTACGTGTCGCCGGCCGGTGGGCGTCGCCCCGGCCTGATCGCCGTCGGGACGAGCAGCGTGCTGAGTGTGTGGGGCGAGCAGAGCCGGTACTCCTCGATCGATACGCAGTTGCGGCTGTCGACACGAACTCCGGCTGGGACGTGGACGCCCGTTCAGCCGCTGACGCCCGTCACCGGTGGGACGCTGCCTGCGGCGGCCGTCTCACCATCGGGTCGGCTGGCCGTCATCTGGATGACCGGCCCGGCTGCGCCGGGCACCCGACTGGTGTTCGGGACGCTCGGATAGGGAGCGACGTCTCATGGAGTACCGCGGCACCGCTCGCACCGTCGGCGTCGGGGAGGCGGTTGCGTCAGCGGACCGGGCAGCCCAGCCGCTCGAACGCCCGCCGGTCGCGGTAGTAGCGCGCGCTCGGGAGGTAGGAGCCGAGCACGCGATGCTCGTCGCCGGGTGTGCGGGTGTCCTGCACGGCGTGGTGGAACCCCGGTGAGGGCAGCATGTTGCGGATCTGCATCCAGCCGAAGTCGTGATCGCGGCCGCCGTCGCCTCGCGCGGACCAGCGCACCCAGGCGACGCCGCAGCGGCGGGTCGCGTTGCGGGGCCGGTCTTCGACGCGGCTCGTGACGACGACGTATCGCCGGCCGGCGCGCAGCGGGATCTGCTCGTCGTAGAGGCAGTCCATGACGCGGGTCGTCAGCGGCGACTCGTTCATGCAGAAGGACTGGTAGCGCAGCTCCGTCGGTCGCAGGTAGCGCTCACCATCGAACGTCGCGGGCGTGGTGGCCATCCGCCCGCGCAGGGCGACGACCTTGCCGAGCTTGCGGTTCAGCGCGGCGCGCATGTACTGGTTGTGGAGGTTCGGGAAGAAGCCCGACTGCCCCGTCTTCGTGGGGTTGGGGATCTGCTCGCCGCTCCAGAGTGCGAGCAGGTAGGCGCGCGTGTACTGGACTCGCCAGACCGGCGTGGGCTGCGCGGGGAAGTACGGTGGCTTGCCGGGCTGGTAGCGGAGCGCGTCGTACTGGCTCTGGGAGAGGAACAGCGCGGACGGGTCCGGCAGGCGCGCGACCTGCGAGGTGAGGGCGTCGCAGAGCGGCTGGCCGGTCAGCACGCGCCCGTCGGCGAGCTGCAGCTCGGGCCGCGGCAGCGGCACGCCGCCGCGCAGGTCGCGCCCGCGGTCGGGCACGTAGACCCGCCAGAGGATGAGCTGCACCGTGCTTCCGGCGGCGGCGGCATGCAGGACGTTGCGGGCCGGCTCGTCGGTGCGCTGGTCGGGGTCGGGCGGGGCGGCGAGCGGGTCGGCCGCCAGCGTGACCGTGAACGAGCGCCGCGCGGCGTCGCGCCGCACGCCGGGCCGGAACGGGTTGACCGATCCCGGGTCCGGGTTGAGCTGGAAGTCCGCGAGCGCGTCCTGGATCGCACCCAGGTCGTTGTAGGCGGTGACCGAGCTGTAGCGCGCGTGCGGGAACGTGCCCTTGAGACGCAATGTCGCGCCCGGCGGGACGACGTACTCGGCGGCCCAGTAGTTGGCTCCCGCGTCGGGATAGGCGATGTTGATGCGGTCGCCGTTGATGGCTCCGACCGTCCAGAAGCAGTCGGAGAACGGACCGCCGGTGAGGTCGCGGGCGGTCACGCCGTGAGCCGCCGGCGCGGCGATGACCGCGCACGCCGCCGCGAGCACGAACGCGGCCGCGAGGCTCAGCCCGCCGGTCCGGGCACGCGACGCCGCCCCGGCGGGGGCCTTCGCCATGACGCTGCGCAGCAGGCGCACGGGAGGTTCCTCGGTCAGCCGCTCTTCGAGCAGCCGCGGCCCTCGAAGGCCGCCTTCGTCGTGTACGCGGACGTCGGGAAGTAGGCGCCCATGACCGTCGCCTCGGTGCCCGGTGCGGTCACCCGCACAGGCGCCTGGGCGAAGCTCGGGTCAGGAGCCATGAACCGCATGTAGAGCGTGTCGATCCAGTCGCGCGAGGCGGGGTCGTCGTATTTCTCGCCTGCGCCGAACGCGAGCCAGCGGTAGCCGCACGCCTCGGTCGCGTTCTTCGGGCGGTCGGCCGGGCGGCTGACGATCAGGGTGTAGCGGCGATCCCCGCGCAGTGGCACCTGCTGGTCGTAGACGCAGTCGTAGCCCAGGCCCGACACGGGTGAGGAGCCCGTGCAGAGCGACCAGTACCGCACCTGGTACTTCGCCGGGATCCAGCGGCGCGCCGCCGGCAGCGTCGCCGGGAAGGTCGGCAGCTTCCCGCTAACCGTGACGACCTGCCCGTACTTCAGGCTGATCGGCGCGGTCATGTAGCGCGTGTCGGGGTTCGACTGGAACCCGCCCGCGTCGGTCGGCGGGTACAGCGACGCGCGCAGGGCCTGGTCGGCGACGAACATGCCGGCCACGCTGTAGGGCGCGTTCCAGAAGCGCTCCCACACCGGCGGGTTCGCCGCCGGTGCGTTCACCGGATCCGGCGCGGCGGCGACGAGCGACTTCCACAGGTCGGGCGGGAACGTCGACGTGCTCTTGTCCTTGATCGGCTGCAGAACCTTGCACGCGGCCGCCCCGCGCAGCGTCGTGCCGCCGGCGAGCGTGAGCGTGAGCTTGGGCAGGCCCACGCCGCCGGTCCCGTCGAGGCCCCGGTCGGGGAGGTAGTTGCGGATGCTCATCCCGCACGCGCACCGACGGGTCCGTCAGGCCCGTGTAGACCGTGTTGCGCGCGCGCTTCGCCGGGATCGGCCCGCCGATGACGTGCAGCGTGTAGGCGCGCGGTCCGCCGGCGTCGCGGCGATGGCTCGGGACGAACGGGTTCACCGACCCGCGATCCGGGGCGATCTGGAGGTCGCGCAGGTGGTCGCCGGGGCCGATCTGGCCGCCGCCGACCGACTTGAAGATCGTGTACGAGAAGTAGCGCTCGTGCGGGTAGCGCCCGCTGAAGGTCAGCTGTGCGCCGGCGGGCAGCAGGTACTGGCCGACGAAGTAGGTCGAGCCCACGTCCGGGTAGAGGTTCGGCGTCTGGATCGGCAGGGCGCCCGGCAGGTTCGCGTAGTCCATGCCCTTCGGCGGAGCCCAGAAGCAGTCGTGGCCGTAGCGCGCGTTCGTGAGGCGGGCGAGCTTCGAGGGAAGGTAGTTCGTGCCCGCGAGCGCCGTGCCGGCGCCGGAGACGACCAGCGAGGCGATCGCTGCAAGCACGGCGGTCGCGATCACTGACCGGCGCGGTGAGCTGACGTGGGGCATGACGTGACTCCTCCTGAGGCCTCGCGCAATCGTAGGGCTCCATCGCATGGCCCGCGGCCCGACCGACCCGACGGGACGCTGTGCACGCTGCGCTGTGCGGGGCCCCGGACTCCCTTCGCCACACGAGCTCACTTCAGTGCCGAGCCAGGAGCGCGGCGACCTGCGCGGCGACATGGCCGGCGTCGGCGGCGAGATCCACGCAGACCGAGACGTGCGCCGTGCCCGACAGCGGGAGGACCACCTGGTTGAAGTTGCCGTAGCCCACGATGACGTGACGCAGGCCGCCGCAGTCGAGGTCTCCGCGCTGCCCGGCGAGCCTGAGGAGGGTCGGATTGACCAGAAGCTCCTCGAAGAAGTCCGAGCGCGGCTCCGAGGCTCCTGTCAGGCCTTCGCGCTGATGCGTGCGGACTTCCTGCCCATCACCGAATGCCACGTACCGGACGTGATCGCCGAGAGCGAAGATCGCCGCTTGAAGGTCGGAGTCCATCGGCGGCCCGACTGTACCCCAGCCCGGGCACCGGGCGGCGCCGGGTGCGGGACACTGCGACCGTGAACTCCATGAGGGACCGGATGCTGAGCGGCAGGCTCTACACGGCCGATGTCCCCGAGCTGGCGGCTGATCACGCTCGCGCCCAGGGACTCCTCGAGCGCTACAACGCGACCGGGCACGGCGAGCAGGACGCTCGCGACCGCCTGCTGCGCGACCTGCTCGGAACGGTGGGCCGGGGCGTGGTCATCAAGCCGCCGTTCCGGTGCGACTACGGCACACCGATCAGCATCGGGGCGGGGACGTTCGTCAACTACGACTGCATCATGCTCGACCCGGCGCCGATCACCATCGGCGCCCGGTGCCAGATCGCCACACGCGTTCAGCTGCTGACGGCCACCCACCCGATCGACCCACGGGTGCGCCGGCTTGGGTGGGAGAGCGCCGCGCCGATCGCGATCGGCGACAACGTCTGGCTCGGCGCCGGCGTGATCGTCTGCCCGGGCGTCACGATCGGGCGCGACAGCGTCGTCGGCGCCGGAGCGGTCGTGACGCGCGACCTGCCCGCCGCCGTCGTGGCGGCGGGCGTCCCGGCCGAGGTGCACCGCAGCATCGACGAGCGCGATCGCATCGACATCCCCGAGCGCTGAGCCGGAACTGGAAGGCGTCCGCGGTCGGACACGCCCATTGACCCCTGCCACAGAGCTTCGGCGTTTCACCGACGCAGCGCCCAGACGCGCACCGGTGATCGCCCTCGCCCGCGAACTGACCGCTCAGGTACTCGACGAGGTTGCGGCTCGGGCCGGCGCGTCGTCAGGATGCGATCCGTCGTGCGACGTCTCGTCTGACCCTGGGGTGTCCGGCGGCCCCAGCACGGCTGCCGCGCCCGGCGTGTAGCCGCTGAGCACGAGGGCGAACAGCGAGATCAGGCTCCCGCCGATCGCCGTCGCCACGATCGCCAGCGTCGGCGCTGCGAGCAGGAAGAAGTGGCGCACGGGTGGGATGAGCAGCGCGGCGACGTAGACGCCGGCGAGCGCGGCGACGGCGAGGGAGACGATCGTGCGTCGTCGCATCCCCACCGCCTCGAGGACGACGATGAGATACAGCCCGAGGACGATCAGGACCGTGATCGCCACCGTGCGCGCCTGGATCAGCGGCAGCGCGAGCGCGTGCAGCGCGAACAGGTAGCTCGCGAGCACGCCGGCGCCGATGATCGAGCCCGCCGGCACAGCGAACCGCGCGACCTCGCGCGTGAAGCTCGGCGTCCGCCAGGGCCCGCTGCTCGGTGTCAGCGCGAGGAAGAACGTCGGGACCCCGATCGTGATCGTCGCGGCGAGGCTGAAGTGCCGCGGCAGCAGCGGGTAGGCGGTCGACGTCGTCCCGATGAGCAGGATGAGGAACGCCGCGAATGCCGACTTCGTCACGTAGAGCTTCGCCACCCGCTGCAGGTTGCGCAGCGCCTGCCGCCCCTGCTCGACCATCGGCACGACCGCGGCGAAGCTGCCGCGCACGAGCACGAGGTCGGCGACGCTGCGGGCCATCTGGGCTCCTGCGCCCTGGGCGATCGCGAGCCGCGACGCCTTCAGCGCCGGCACGTCGTTCACGCCGTCGCCGATCATCGCCACGTAGCGGCCGGCGTCGACGAGCGCCTGGACGAAGCGGCGCTTGTCCTCCGGTGAGACCCGTCCGACGACGGTCGTCCTCAGCGCGACCTCGCGCAGCTGTGCGAGATCCTCCGGCAGGTCCGCGCCGCTCAGCGGCGGGCCGCACAGGGGGATGCCCGCGTCGCGTGCGATCGCAGCGACGGTCTCCGGAGCGTCCCCGGAGAGCACCTTGAGCTCGACGTTCTCGCGCACCAGGAACTCGACCATCTCGCGCGTGTCGCCGCGCAGTCGCTCGCCGAGGATCGCGAGCCCGAGCACGCGCAGCCCCGGCGGCGGCTCGTCCCCGGGCACGTCGCCGGGCAGCGCTCCGTCGGCACGTGCAAGCGCCAGCACACGGCGGCCCTCAGCCGCGTGGCCGCGGGCCGCATCGCCGAGCGGCCCGATCTCGAACAGCTCCGGCGCGCCCAGCACGAGCGTCTCGCCGGGCAGTTCCAGCGCGCTCCAGCGGCGCCTGGAGGAGAACGGCACGCGTCCTCCGAGCGGCTCGGCATCCGCCGGGAATTCCTCGGCGATCGCCGCCAGCGTGCTGTTGCGCTCGGGCGTGCTCGCGGCGTAGCGGGCCAGCGCGTCCTCGAGCTCGTCGCGCTCGAGCTCCGCTGCGGGCAGCACGTCGACGACGCGCAGGGCGGCCTCGGTCAGGGTGCCGGTCTTGTCGGTGCAGATCACGTCGACCGCTGCGAGCGACTCGATCGCGTTGAGCTGCTGGGCGAGCGCGCCGCGGCGGGCCATGCGCAGCGCCGCCGCCGCGTACGTGAGGCTCACGAGCAGCAGGAGCCCCTCGGGAATCATGCTCAGCACGGCCGCGGTCGAGGTCGACACGGAGTCCGAGAGCGCGGCGTGGCGGCGCCACAGCGAGTAGCCGAGGATGGCCCCGAGCACGGCCATCAGCCCGACGAGCCAGAACAGCAGCCGGTTGATCGCCAATTCCAGCGGGGAGCGCGGGTGGCGGAACATCCGCGCCTGGCCGGCGACCTGCTCGGCGTAGCTGTCGGGGCCGACCGCCTCGACGAGGTACGCGCCCCCGCCTTCGACGGCGAACGAGCCGGAGAGCACCTCGTCGCCGACCGCGACCGCGACGGTCTTGGACTCCCCGGTGAGGATCGAGGCGTCGACGCCCAGCGCCGTCGCCTCGGCGAGGCGCCCGTCGGCGACGACCTGGTCGCCCGGCTTGAGACGCACCAGGTCGCCGATCACGAGCTCGTCGACGGCTGCCTGGCGCGCGCGGCCGTCCCGCACGACCGTCGCGGTCGGCGCGACGAGCGCAGCGAGCCGGTCGAGCGCGCGTTTGGCGCGCACCTCCTGGACGATGCCGATCGTCGTGTTCGCGACCAGGATCCCGAGGAACAGCGCGTCGCGCCAGTCCGCGAATACGAGCGTCATCGCGCCGAACACGAAGAGGATGAGGTTGAAGACCGTCAGCGTGTTCGCGCGGACGATGCTGGTGTAGGAGCGGCTCGTGGCGGGCGGACGCAGCTCGCCACGCTGGGCCAGCCGCCGCTGCGCCTCGGCCTCGCTGAGCCCGGCGCCCGCGGCGGAGGCGTGCGGAGCGGGAGGCTCGGGCACGAGCTGCTGGGCGGAGCCCGGCGAGTGCCGCGAGCGACGCATGATCGGATCGTACGGCGAGAGGTCGGAGGCCAGCCGAGCGGGAGGGAGGCGCGGCGAGGATCGTGCTCTGCGACTACCCTCGCGCACATCAGCCTTGCCAGCGAGATTCTCGCCCGACGACTGCGCCTGCCGCGCGCGCTGACCCACGAGGTGCATGTCGACCTCGACCTGCGCGTGCCGATGGATGACGGCGCCGTGCTGCTCGCCGACCGCTGGGTCGCGGCGGCCGGACGGGAGCGTGCCGCAGCCGACGGTGCTCGTGCGCAGCCCGTACGGGCGGCGCGGGTTCTTCGGGATGATCTACGGCCGCCTGCTGGCAGAGCGCGGTCTGCAGGTCGTCGTCCAGAGCGTGCGCGGGACGTTCGGCTCGGGCGGCGAGTTCAGCCCGTTCGACGAGCGCGCTGACGGCCTTGCCACGTTGCGATGGATCTCCCGGCAGCCGTGGCACCGTGGCCAGGTCGGCACGACCGGGGCGAGCTACCTCGGGCTCACGCAGTGGGCGCTGGCGCCTGACGCCGGACCGATCCTCGGCGCGATGGCGCTGTCCGTCACCGCCTCGCAGTTCCATGGGCAGACCTATGCCGGCGGCAGCATCTCGCTCGAGACGGCCGCCTCATGGCTCGTCCTCGTCGCCGCACAGGAGCGCCGGCTGGCGCCGGTGCACATGCTCCGCGGCCTGCGCCGTCTCCCGGTCCTCCTCGACGAGCTCCCGATCGGCGATCTCGACGAGCGCGCGAGCGGCGCCCAGCTGACCTGGTACCGCGAGGCGCTGCAGCACACCGCGCGCGAGGACGCCTATTGGGTCACGCGCGACTTCTCCACGGGCGTCGGAGCGGTCGACGCGCCCGTGCAGCTCGTCGGTGGCTGGTACGACATCTTCCTGCCCTGGATGGTCGAGGACTTCGTCGCGCTGCAGCGAGCGGGCCGCGCGCCGCAGCTGATCATCGGGCCGTGGGCACACACCTCCCCGGGGCTGATGGGCGTCGGCGTGCGCGAGGGGCTCGCCTGGCTGCGCGCGCATCTGCTCGGCGACGAGCGAATGCTGCGCCGCAGCCCGGTGCGCGTCTACGTGACCGGAGCGGACCCAGGCTGGCGCGAGCTCTCCGACTGGCCGCCGCCGTCGGCCCGGGAGATGCGCTGGCACCTCGGGGCCAGGGGCGCGCTCACGGGCGACATACCCGGCCCGCAGGAGTCCGCAGGCCCGAGCCGCTACCGCTACGACCCTGCCGACCCGACGCCGGCGATCGGGGGCCCGGTACTGCTCACGCGCGAGCCGGTCGTCGACAACCGCGCCCTCGAGGCACGCGCTGACGTCCTGTCGTTCACGAGCGACCCGCTGGCGCGGCCGCTCACCGTCATGGGCCCCGTACGAGCCGAGGTCTTCGTCCGCTCGAGCCTTGCGCACCACGACGTCTTCGTCCGCCTGTGCGACGTCGACGCGGCGGGCGTCTCGCGCAACGTCTGCGACGCGCTGGTGCGCGTGGAGCCCGGCCAGTTCCCGAAGGATGCGGACGGCGTCAGCCGCGTGACATTCGATCTGTGGCCGGCAGCCCACCGGTTCGCCGCCGGGCACCGCCTGCGCGTGCTCGTCGCCTCCGGCGCCCACCCCCGCTATGCGCGCAATCCCGGCACCGGCGAGCCGATCGCCACCGCCGCGGAGCTGCATGCGAGCGAACAGGAGGTCTTCCACGATGCCCTTCGGCCCTCGGCCGTCATCGTCGCCGCGCTGCAATGAGGGGCGCCTCGCGCTGGCCCGGATCGCGCGACCCCCTGCTCGACGAGCAGGAGCGGCTCGCAGCGGTACGCCCTGTGCCGTGGCGAGCGGCGACGAAGTCTCTCGTGGTCGGCGGGTGCTGGGCGTGCTTCCCGCGTGGCTTCGCGGGCGCCGGCGCGGGCGGCGATCCGGTGTGGGCGGCCGCCGCCGTGCTGGACGACGGCCGGGTGGCGGCGACGGCGGTGGTGGCCGGACGCGCCGGCGCGTCCTACGTCCCCGGCCTGCTCGCGCTGCGCGAGGGGCCGGTGCTCGAGCGCGCCGTGCGCGCGCTGGCGCGGCGGCCCGACATCCTGCTCGTCAACGCAACCGGCCGAGACCATCCCCGCCGGGCGGGCCTGGCCCTGCAGCTCGGCGCACTGCTCGAGCTGCCGACGATCGGCGTCACCGACCGCCCGCTCGTCGCCGAAGGGCAGGCACCCGGTCCGGGGCGCGGTGCTCGCGCCGATCTGTGCATCGGTGCGGAGATCGTCGCCTGCCGGCTGCGCACCCGCGCAGGCGTGCGGGCAGTCGTCGTCCACCCGGCCTGGCGCACCGACCTGGCGACCGCTGCGGCCGTGGTGCTCGCGGCGTGCGGGCGCTCGCGGACCCCGGAACCGCTGCGGGCCGCCCGCAGGCTCGCACGCGAGGCGCGAGCCGCCCGGGCCACCCCTTGACCGGTACGGCGCACACCGTCGCGAAGCTCTGGCGCCTCACGGCCGCCGCGTCCGCTCAGCCGTCCAGATCCTCGGGCGGCATGCGCTCGATCTCCGACCAGAGCCGGCCCTCGTCGATGGCGTCCTCCTCCATGCGCGCCAGGCACTCGGGGCAGACGAGCTCCACGGTGCCGTCCTCGCGCGCCGTCGCCTCCCAGCCGGTGTCGCCCCTGGCGTCCTCGGGCGGGGCCTCCCGGCCGCATCGGTCGCAGACCTCGGTCATGACCGTTCGCAGTGTCGCACCGAAGGGCGCAGCTCGGGCGATCCGCGGCCGGCGGAGCGGCGAGCACGCCACCGTGGCCTGCGGCTGAGTGCGGATGCGTGCGCGGGCGTGAGGTCTTAGGGTCGGAGCTCCGGCCCCGACCGACCAAGGAGTGCGCCATGAGCACCGTTCGCGCCTTCGCCCAGAGCGTCCAGGTCGCCGACCGCTGGGTGGCGGATCTGGCCCGAGCGCTCGAGCTGGACAATGACGAGGCGTACCGCGTGCTGCGCGCCGTGTTGCACGCGCTGCGTGACCGGATCCCCCACGATGAGTCCGCGCAGCTCGCCGCCCAGCTCCCGCTGATCGTCCGCGGCGCCTACTACGAGGGTTGGCGCCCGAGCAGCACGCCCGAGACCTACCACGGGGTCGAACCCTTCCTGCGACGCATCGCGGTCGAGGCGCAGATGGCCGGGGAGACCGAGGCCTCCTTCGCCGCGCAGACCACGGTGGGGATGTTGCGCCGACACGTGTCGGAGGGCGAGGTGGCCGACGTGCTGGCAGCGTTGCCCGCACCCGTCCGGGCCCTGCTGTCCGGCGCCGGCGAGACGCGCGAGTGAACCCGGCGACGGCCGGCGCAGCGGCTTCGGCGCAGGCGCATGCTGCCCGGCGACCGATGGGAGATCCTCAGCCCGGCCTGCAGGCGGCTGAACGACCCGACGGCGGCCCCGGGCTGTCGTGTCCCTCCGGCCAGTAGTCGCCGGTCGCCGGGTCGTGGTGGTAGGGGACGGGCGCCTCGGTCGTCACCACCGCCTCGACCGCGGTGAGGAACCGGTCGAGGTCATGCATGCCGGTCGAGAGACTCGCCGAGGCGCGCACCGCGCCTGGGAGAGATCGCCGGTCATGGTGGCGCGCCGCCGCCCGGAAGTGCTCGAGGTCGTCGTGCCCGAGCCCGAGCAGCCGGATGAGGTAGGGGTGGGCACAGAAGCAGCCGTGGCGCACGCCGATCGCGAACTCGGCGCTCAGCCGGGCGGCGACCAGCGCGTGCGGCAGTCCGTCCACCACGAAGCTTGCGACCGGCAGCAGGTCGTGCTCGGGCCCCGGGCCGAGCACGCGGACGCCGGGGATCGCGCGCAGGCCGCAGTTCAGACGGCGCGAGAGCGCGCGGTCGTGGGCCTCGATCGCCGACCAGCCGATCCGCTCCAGCTCGCGGATCGCGGAGTCGAGGGCCACCGCGCCGACGACATTCGGGGAGCCGGCCTCCTCGCGGTCGGGTGGCGCGGTCCAGACGACCTCGTCGAGGTCGACGAGGTCGACGGCGCCGCCCCCGGCGAGGAACGGGTCGCCGTGTGTGAAGTGCGCGCGCGGGCCGATCAGCGCGCCGGCGCCGAAGGGCGCGTACATCTTGTGGCCGCTGAAGGCCAGGAAGTCCGCGTCGGATGGAAGCCGGCGGTGCGGAGCCAGTTGGGCGGCGTCCACGTGGACCGGTATGTCGCGCTCGTGCGCGTCCCGGATGATCTCTGCGAGCGGAGGCAGCCAGCCCGTGATGTTCGACGCTCCCGTCACCGCGAGCAGCTTCGGGCGTGGGTGCGTGTCGAGCGCGCGGCGGACGGCCTCGGCGTCGAAGGTCCCGTCCGGGCCGCACTCCACGAAGCGCAGCGAGGCGAGCCGCCGCCACGGCAGCAGGTTCGCGTGGTGCTCGACGACGGTCGTGACCACGACGTCGTCCGGCTCCAGGCGCATGCGGTAGGCGAGGTGGTTGATCGCCTCGGTCGTGTTGCGGCAGATGATCGCCACGTCGTCGCGGTCCTCGCGGCCGCCGAAGCGCAGGATCGCGTCGCGCGCGTCCTCGTAGGCCGCGGTCGAGAGCTGGGACTTGTAGCCCGCGCCCCGGTGGACGCTGGAGTACCACGGCAGGAACTCGGTCACCCGCTGGGCGACGGCCGGCAGCGGGCTGGTCGATGCCGCCGCGTCCAGGTTCAGGTAGGGAAGCGCGATGTCGCCGAGGCACGGCACCTCGAGCCCGTCGCCGACCAGCTGGACGTCGAGCGCGACCGGGTCCATGGTCAGGCGTCCGTGGCGGTCGCCGGGTCGCGCAGGTCCATGGCGGGGTAGGCCGAGCGGTAGGCGACGAGGATCCGCCTGAGCGGCAGGTCGAGGTAGACGCCGTGCTCGTGCACGTACTCCATGTACTGCGAGCCGTCTCCGGCGAATGCGTGCAGCAGCGCGTCGTGGGTGCCGTCGAAGTCCAGCGGCGCAACCCCGAAACGGGCGCACAGCTCGGCGTTGAAGGCGGGGCTCGCCTTCGTCCAGCGACCGCCCACGAAGAGCGTGCTGTAGCCGTGCCAGACGAAGAGGTCGGTCCGCATGAGCTCGCGCAGGCGCTCGGACTGCAGGTGGTTGCGCACGTCGGCGAAGCCCAGGCGCGACGGGATGCCGGCCGCGCGCGCGAGCGCCGTGAGCGCCACCGCCTTCTGCACGCAGAAGCCGCTCCCGGCGTCGAGGACCGCGCTCGCCCGGTAGCCGGCGGGATCGGTCGGCAGCCGGAAGGGGTCGTAGCGCACGCCGTCGCGCACGGCCGCGAACAGGAGCGCGGCGACATCGTGCTCGTCCTCGGCGCCGGCGATGACGCGCGCGGCCAGGTCGCGCACCGCATCGGCTTCGCAGTCCAGAAACGCGGTCGGCTGCAGGTCTGCGGCTGTCGGCGGGCTCGCGGGGTCGTCGAGGGGCTGCGGTTCGCCGGGCACCGTGGGCATCGTGGGCGATGGTAGAGCCGCGGGGGTGTCGCGGGCCTGTCGGCAGGACTTTCTGGGCGAGCGCAGTCGTCACCCGCCCCTCAGGCATACCGCAGCGCGTCCCCGGGGCGCAGGCGCACGGCGCGCCTCACGCTGACGAGCATGATGAGGAGCGCGAGCACGATCGTCCCGGCGAGCGCGACCAGGAGGTTCCACGCCGGGAAGACGAACGCGAGGTCGATCTCGATCACCCTGCCGAACAGCCAGATCAGGAAGCGGTCGAGCGCGTAGCCCAGCGGGATCCCGACGAGCCAGCCGATGAGCGCCAGCGTGAGCCCCTCAGCGGTGAAGATCCGGCGGATGTGGCGGGCACGGGCGCCGATGCAGCGCAGGATGCCGATCTCGCGCGTGCGCTCGAGCACGCTCATCGTGATCGCGCTGACGAGCCCGATCATGCTGATGGCCACGATGAGGAACCCGAGCACCGTGATCGTTCCGGTGAGGACGCGGTTGGCGGCCACGTTGTCGCGCTCACCGACGTAGGTGATCTCCGTGCCGACCTCGTAGCCGTGCTGGGCGAGCGCGTCCTCGACGCGGGTGGTGGTGCGGTCGATGAACGCGTGGTCGCCGGAGGTCGTCCTGATCCAGTACGCGTTGACGGCCTCGCCGGCGCCCAGGACGTCCTGCGCAGTCCGCAGTGGCGCGAACACGACGTCGCCGTTCTCCTGCACGTTGTCGATGATCCCGACGACGCGAAAGCGCGCGGCCCCGGTGGCGGTCTCCAGTCTGATCGTGCTGCCGACGCGCGTTCCGGTGGAGTTGGCGATCGTGCGCTCGACGACCGCGACGCGTGCCCGGGCGCGCTCCTCGGCGGCGGTGTACCAGCGCCCGGCCGACACGTTGTAGCCGAAATACGTCCTCGCCGGCAGCGCCCACAGGAAGGCGTCCTTGCCGCGGAGAGAGACATCGTTGGTGATGGCGGGCTGCGCGGCGGCGACGCCGGGCGTCGAGCGGATCAGCGCGGCCGCGGGCCGGTCGAACGGCTGCTTCATGCTCGTGCCGGCCCAGATCTGAAAGCCGTGATCCCGCCAGGCGGCCCGCGTGAGGTTGGTCACCGACGTGCCGAGCGCGAGCACCGCGAGCAACGTGGCGACCGCGAAGCCGACCTCGAAGATCGTCGCGAGGCTGCGCCGCTTGCGTCGCCCGATGCTCCGCACGCCGATCTGGACCGGCCGCGGCAGGAAGCGAACGCGTCGCAGCGCCCTGTCCAGCGCGCCCTGGCCGCCGGTGGCCGATCCGGTCGCCTCAAGGGCCTCGCGCACCGGCATTCGGACGCCCCGGCGGATCGCCGGCAGCGCCGCCAGCGGCGCGCCGAGCAGCCCCAGCGCGAGGCTGGCGACCAGCACCGGGACGTCGGCGCCGACGCCCGCGCTGATCGCGAAGAACGTCGAGCCGAAGAAGCGCACGAGGAGGTTGGCGAGCACCAGCCCGAGCACGATGCCGACGATCGAGCCGAGCGCGCCGAGGATCAGCGATGTCCGCAGGTAGACGGCGGCGATCTGCCGGCGTCCGCCGCCGATCGCCTTCATGGTGCCGATCTCGCTCGTCTGCTCGCCGACAAGCGTCGTCATCGTGTTGGCGACGAGCACGAGTGCGGACACGAGCGCCAGCAGGGTGATGATGTAGAGCAGTTCGGTGAAGCGGTTGAAGATCTCCTTGCCGGGCCAGTCGCCCGTGGCGCGCACGTCGGGCAGATCCGAGAAGCCGGTGAAGGCACTGTTGGCGCCGAGCTGGTCTCGCACCGCGGCGATGGTGGCGGTCGCCCGGCTCGGGTCGCGCAACCGGAACGCGAGCGTGCTGAAGCCCGGCTTGCCGCTCAGGCGCGCGACCGTCTGCGGAGTCGTGTACAGGACGATGACGCTCTCGGAGATCGCCAGCTGGCCGCCGGTGAGGTTGCGGGCCTCGCCGCTGATCGGCAGCGAGCGCACGCTCCCGTCGCCGGCGATGACGCGTACGCTGTCGCCGGCGCCTCCGACGTCACGGTGGCGGCGCGCGTTCTGGATGTCGGTGAGCAGCGCGTCCCCCTCGGGTGCCGCGCCGGACACCAGGTGGACGACGTCGACGCTCTGGTGCGCGAAGTCCGGAACGCCGATCACGAAGGCCTTGGCGCGCCGGGCACCGAGGTATGCCCGCGTGGCGAAGAAGGCCTGCGGCTGGACCGCCTCGACGTTGGGCAGGCGGCGCAGCGCCGCGAGCTCCTGGGCGCTGAGCGGAAGCGGCGTGGTGTCCAGCGTGAGGTCGGCGAGGCGGCTCGAGGCGATCTCCTTCTGCATTGCGCGATCGGCGAGCGGCGGCAGGGCGAAGATCCCGATGCTCGCGATCGCGATCGCCAGCGTGCTGACCGCCAGAACGGTCCGGGCGGGCCTGCGGGTCAGGTCGGTGATCGACTTGCGCAGGAGTGCGGAGAGGAGCATCTCGCCTCACTGCCGGACGACGACGCCGTCCCGGATCGTGACGATGCGGTGCGCCTCGGCCGCGAGCGACGGGTCGTGTGTGACATAGACGACCGTCTTGCCGGTGTCGTTGAGACGGGCGAGCACCGAGAACATCTCGGCCGCTGTCGCGGTGTCGAGGTTGCCGGTGGGCTCGTCGCCGATCACCAGCTTCGGGTCGGACGCGAGCGCCCGGGCGATCGCCACGCGCTGCTGCTCGCCGCCGGACAGCTCCGACGGGAGGTGGTCGAGCTTGTCACCGAGCCCCACGAGGTCGAGGTTGTGCGCGGCGCGGGCAAAGCGCTCCCGCTTCGTTCCGCGGCGGGCGAAATCGAGCGGCAGCGTCGCGTTCTCGAGGGCGGACAGCGTCGGCAGCAGCTGGAAGAACTGGAAGACGATCCCCACGGTCGTCCCGCGCCAGGCCGCAAGCTCCTCCTCGCTCATCGTGTCGACGCGCCTGCCGTCGACGGTAACGGTGCCCGCCGTCGGCCGGTCGATGCCGGTTACGAGGTTCATGATCGTGGTCTTGCCGCTTCCCGATGGACCGACGATGGCCACCATCTCGCCGGCGTCGATCACCAGGTCGACGCCGCGCAGCGCCGCGTACTCGAGCTTGCCCGTCCGGTAGGTCTTCTCGACGCCGGCCAGCTCGATGAGCGGCGTGGCGGTCGGGGGAAGCTTCGGCGGGTGCGTGGTCGCCGATCTGGACATCTCTCCCGCGGAAGGTACGCCGCGTCATCGGGCTTGAGATCCGTACTCCGCGGCCGATCGGGACCCGGGAACTACCGACTGCCCACGTCACCTCGGCGGCCGGCGTCGTTGGTCCGAGGCTGTTGCGTGAAGCGCCCCGGCCATGAGAGGGTGCGCTCTTCGAAACGACGGGGGGAAGGCATGTTGGGTCTTGGGGGGAGTTACGCCGTCGCCGGCGCGGCGATCGCGGCATTGGCGACAGCAGGCGGCGCAATCGCGGCGACACCGCAACCGGGGCAGTGGACCACGAGCGGCGGCGAGTCGAGCGGATCGTTCCTGGTGGGCGGCTCGTCGATCAAGCCGTCCGGCAGCGGCGCGAACAAGGCGATCGTCGCGCCGAGCAACTTCAAGTGCAATTCGTCGAACCTCGTCGTGAAGGCGTCGGCGATCAAGATCTCCGCCGGCAGATTCAGCTACGACGGGCCGGCCTACGTGGACAAGTTCCGCGCCAAGGCGAAGATCGGCCACCTGACGTGGAGCGGCACGTTCACGGCTCCCAACAGGGTCAAGGGCAAGGTGCGCTTCACCAGCAGCGTGACGCCGAAGCCCGGCGGCGCCAGGATCACGTTCCAGAACAAGAGGTGCGACAGCGGCACGCAGTCCTGGACGGGGCAGCCGCTGGGCGCGACCAGCTGAGCACGCCGCCACCTGGCCGGGTCCGGCGCCTGTGCTTCACTCCTTCGATGTCACGGACGATCAGCGGTGGGGCCGCACTGCTCGCGGCTCTCGCCGCTCTGCCGGCCGGTGCCGCCGGCGCCGCCGGCGGCTCGCTGGCCGGCAAGGTCACGGGCGGCCGGGTCGTCAGCGGTTCGGCCGGTCGCACGATCGTCAATGCGGTGAACGTGGCGGACGGTGAGATCGTCGCCTCCGGGTTCGCCGCCCGCGGCGGGGCCTACCGGCTCGCCGTGCCCGCCGGGCAGTACGTCCTGACGACGAGCGTCGTGCCCGTGCGCGGCCGCGTGGTGGAGGCGATCGCGCCGGTCGCGCGGGTGCGAGCGGGACACAGCACGGCGGTGCGCGTGTCGCTGAAGCGCAAGCGCGCGCCGAAGGCCGTCAAGCGACGGCGCGCGTCGAAGGCCGGCGTGCCACTGGCGCGGGGCGCCGCGATCCCGCCGATCGTCGCGGTCAGGGAGATCGCATTCCGAGGGCCCGGGAATGGGCCGGACGCGCAGTTTCTCGGGAAGGGCCTGTCGGAGCTCCTTCAGCACGACATGGTCACCGGCCGGTCGGGATGCGAGCCGAAGACCATGGAGAGCATGCGGCGCGAGGAGGTGGACCGCGAACTCGCCTTCCAGAGGTCGGGCTACACCGATCCGAAGACGCGCGTGAAGGTCAAGAACATCCCTCCGCAGATCACGATCGAGGGCTCGGTCACCGTGGCGGCGGACGGCACGACGACATGGGACGTGAGACTGCTCGACCGCACGAACAACGGGGCTGCGGTCGGCGGCGACTACGGCACGCTGCCGCCGGGTGGGGATTTCGTTGAGGCGGCTGCCCAGATCGGTGACCGGCTCCTCGACCAGCTCTGCGGCGTGACCTACGACGTGACGGTCGCCGCGAACGGGGCCGGCAACTTCGCGACGCACAGCGCGACCGCGAAGTTCCTGACGAAGGTCGTCGCGACACCCGGCGGCGGCGTGGGCCGGCTCCCTGCGACCTGGACCGGCCAGGCGGTGTCCCAGTGGGACGCGATCTCGATCACGTCGAAGACCGACTGCGCCTACACGGACATCCTGACCGGCGGCGTGATGACGGTGAAGCTGTCGATCACGCTCGACGGCCGGCTCAATGTGCGCTGGGAGACCGATCAGGGCGGCGGGACGGCGACGGCCGCCGTGGATTGCCCGCCAGGGGGACCCGGCGATCCGGATCCCCCGCCGATTCCAGGGCAGCCGCTCGTCGAGCTCGCCTTCGCCCAGCCGCAGGACTTCGAGCTCCCGGCCGCCGGCGGCTCTCAGCCGATCAACGGGAATGTGCTGTCGGGCGGCGACGGCTTCACGACTGACGGGGTCGTGACGGTCAAGCGCAACAGCACGTCATAGGCGGCCCTTCATGACCTCGACCCGCGACACGCTGCTGATCACCGGCAGTACGGCGCCTTCATGGCCGGCAGCGCGCTGTCACACGGGCAGTGGTCGAACATCGCGGCCTCGCGGTGGCGGCGCAGATCGACGGCGGGGACGACCCGGTACTTACCGGTCTTGATGACCTTGCCCTTGTTGTAGGCCAGCAGCCGGGGGCTGATCGTCGCCAGCCCGCGCTGGGTCAGGCCCCTCGTCAGCGACCGCCAGCTCTTCGTGCTGACGTTGTAGGCGAAGGACACGAACGCGTCGTCCTGGCACTGGGTGAGCTGGAGCTTGAGCGCATGCACGGGCGGCTCGAACGTCTTCGCCAGGTCGCTGCGCAGGCGCTGCTCGGCCTCGGCCTTGGTGAGCTTCAGCTTGCGGTCCTTCGCCCCGCAGGAGTGCTTGGGGCGTCGTCGCCCGCGTGGGCGATCCCGGCTACCCCGGGCGGGCGATCCGCCCTCGCCCGCGCGGCGGAGCGCCGCGGGGCGCTGACGTGCAGGGCGCTCAGCGCGCCGGCGTGGCGGCGGCGCCTTCGACGAGCGCGCACATCAGGGCGATGGCGTCGGTGTCGGCCAGTCCCTGCTCGCGCGCGAGCGAGCGCCAGGTGGGGAACGCGAGCGCGTGACCGATCGCGGCGCGCGTCCGGCGCACCGCGCCTCCGCGCAGGTCCCGCCCCGCCGTCAGGATGTCCTGGATGGTGCGCAGGTAGTCGTGGAAGCCGCCGAGCCGGCGCTCGACGGACGGGACCAGAGCTTCGTCCCGCAGCAGGCTCGTGTACATGCCCTCGGTCCGGCCGTAGTACGCGTAGAGCTCTCCCAAAGCGGTCCGGAGGCGCACGGCGGGATCCGCGATCGCGGTCCAGGCGCTGGGGTCGGGCGGCGGATTGGCCGCGTTCCAGTGCGACGAGCAGGCGTCGAACAGCGCCTCCTCGTCGGGGAAGTGGCGGTAGACCGTCGAGCGGCGCACGCCGGCGCGATCGGCGATCGCGCTGATCGAGGTGCGCGCCGGACCGAGTTCCTGGTGGAGCCCGACCGCGCTCTCGGTGATCCGCGTGCGCGTCTGCTCCTCGAGCTCGGCTCGGCGCTGCATCCGGTAGGGACGTTTTTCATCGGACATAGCTGTCGAACGAATCTTGACAGATGCGGCGGACGGTCGTATATTTTTCGCGCGACATCACTGTCCAATCAAAGGAGGAACACCATGGAGACCACCGCCGCGAGCGTCAGGATCGTCAGCCCCGACCACGGGGACGAGGGCTTCCTGGGGAGCATCGGTGCCCGCTTCCTGATCGACGGCCACGACGCGGGCGAGCGCTTCTCGCTCGTCGAGCACGCGATGTCGCCGCGCGCCCTCGCCGCTCCGCTGCATCTCCACACCCGCGAGGACGAGTACAGCTTCGTCCTCGAGGGGCGCATGGGCGCGCTCCTGGGCGACGACGTCGTCGAGGCCGGGCCCGGTGACCTCGTCTTCAAGCCACGCAACCAGTGGCATACGTTCTGGACCGCGGGCGACGAGTCCTGCCGGATCCTCGAGATCATCTCGCCGGCCGGGTTCGAGCAGTTCTTCCGCGAGCTGGTCGCGATGGGCGGAGTGCTCCAGGCCGATCCGCAGAGGCTGGCTGCGCTGAACGAGCGCTACGGCCTGGAGATGCAGCCGGACACGGTGCCCGAGCTCACCGAGCGCTTCGGGCTCCGGCTGGGGGAGCACCTGGCGGGCGGCTGGAGGCCGGCGGCGCGGTAGAGCAGTCGTTGGGGTGACTTCGTGCTGAGTGAGATACCGCCCCTGGCGAGCGTCGTTCGCGAGGGGCGGCCTCGGCTTTCTGAAAGGCCTTCTTACGCCGGCTTCCACGCCGACAGCGGCATGAGCACGGTGAAGAGCTGGTGCCCGTCGACGGTCGCGGCGTAGGAGAGGACGCTCGGCGCGGTGCGCGGCTGCTGCACCGGCTGGCTGGGTGTGCGGTAGAAGGCGAACGGGATGCCGGCCTTCATCGTGTTGGCGAAGGTCCAGCGCGGCTGCTGACCCTGGTAGCCGATCGTCGTCGAGGCGCTCGCACTCACCTGCGAGGTCGCGCGCCACTCGTAGCGGCGGCTGTTGAAGAGCACGTGGTCGAACGCGAGCGTTGCAGGCGGCGTGGAGACCAGCCCCCACTGGGTGCCCTGCCTGTAGCGCCACATCCCGTTGTTCAGGAGCAGCTCGGCGGTGCCTCCGCCCCCGCCGACGTTCTCTGGCCGGAACGGGATCGGCTGGCCCGCCGCGGTCAGCGTCACCCGCAGGGCGTCGGTCTTCTTCGCGGGCCGGCCCACGGTGAACGTGCGCGTTGCTGAAACCGGCGTCGAGTGGAGCTTCACGGTCGACCTGGCGGTCGGCGTGCAGAGCGGGCTGTTGGGTGCGCCCTTCGTGCACGGCCCGACGGCGACCGTCAGGCCGCTCGGCCCGCCGGCGAGCTTGGCTGCGGTAAGGCGCACCGTCACACGGACCTTCGCCGTGCCCTGCGCCCTGGTCGCCACGGTGAACGTCGTCACCCGGACGTTCTGCTTGACGCCGGTGGCGACGATCTGGCGGGCGAAGGTCTCGGGAAGCCCGACGGCCAAGGCGGCGGGAGCTGCGACGAGCAGCGCCGCGGCGGAGAGCGCAGCGGTTGCGAACAGGCGGGAGGACGTGGTGGTCTTCATACCTGTGTAAACACCCTGGAGCGCGCACAGTTCCGCGTAGTTGACCGCATATGTGGTGCGCGGCCGACGCGCCAGCTGATCATCGTTGGCGCGAGCGACGGCGATCTCAACCGGGCCACTTGCGGCGCGGGCGCCCCTGAAGGGGTCGGGGAATTGGCGGCGCTCGGTTGTCGGGCCTCGCGGGCGCCTCCGAGACGTGTGGCAACAGGATGAGAGCACGAGGCTGGGGCATCCGCTCGCGTTGCGCCACTCCCCGACGACGGCGGGGAGTCGCCGAGAGATCGGCTCGGCGCCGGTTCCGTCACCATCCCGCCCCGTGCCCAGCAAGGACACCAACACCGGCGCCAAGCGCGCCCGCGAGGCCCGCGCCGCGCTCGGTCTCAACCCAACCGAGCCAGTCGCCTGCATCCTCACCACGATCGAGCGGGATGCCGCGGTCCCCGTCGTCCTCTGCGCGCTCCCCGAGGACATCGCCGGCTGCGTCTGGAGCCGCGAGACCGCAGCGCTGATCTGGGTCAACGGCACGCAGTTCCCGCCGCGGCAGCGCTTCACGCTCGCGCACGAGCTCGGTCACCTGCGCTGCGGGCACGACGCGCGGGTGGCGATCGACTCGTTCGAGACGCTCGCGGGCAAGACGACCGATGCCCGCGAGATCCAGGCCAACGCCTTCGCGGCGGAGTTCCTCGCACCGGCCGCCGGCCTGCGCGAGTTCCTCGACGGCGAGCCGACGCTCGAGACCGTCGTGAGGCTCGCGGCGCACTTCGGCCTGTCGACGATCGCCACGCTCTATCGCCTGAACACGCTGTCGCTCACCAGGCGCTACAAGCGCCTGAAGGACGAGATCGACGGCGGCCTGCACGAGGAGGTCTGGGCGCGGCTGGGCCTGCGCGAGCACGACGACGTGGTCGCTCGCCTGACGCCCGGCGAGCTCCCGCGACTCTCACCGGCGCTCGAGAGCTCCGCGCTCGCCGCGTGGCTCGAGGGCGCCGCGTCGACCGGTGACGTGGCACACGGGCTGGGCTGCGACCCGCGGCGGTTCGCTGCGGGCGCGGGCCTTGTCACCGGCTGACCCAGCCGGATCAGCCTTCCGGGCCGCCGAGGAAGAGCCGATCGAGCTCGTCCATCGGCTCGGGCGCCGGAGCCATCGCAGCCTTCGACAGGACATCGAACGCGTCAGCGATCCCAGCGTCCGGAACCTCGTCGGCGCGGAACAGCGCCTGCGCCGACCCGGCCGTGCCGAGCGACCATGAGGGGGAGGGTCTCAGCAGCTCCGGGTCTGCGCCGAGGATCTTCGCCAGCGCATCGCACAGTCGTCGCGAGAGGCGCGAGGGGTCGATCTCGTCGTCCTCGAGTCGCTGGAGGTACTCCTCCGTTCGGGCTTCCTGCCCGCCGAGCCCGAACGTGCTCGCGACGCTGCGCGCGACCTCGGCGATCGCCAGCCCGGCTCGCACGCGCATCGCGGTCACGCGCTCGGGAAGCGGCACGCTGACGGCGTTGAGCTCCTCGACGGACGCCTGGAGCAGCGGGTCGGCCGCGATCTGCGCCCGGGTCGGCTCGTCGTAGGCGGGCGTCGACGCGACCGACAGCCAGTTGAGCAGCTGCTCGGCGAGCTCGTCGCGGTCACTTTCCGGGACGCGCTGCAGGCACTCGCCGACGTCCGGCCGCCGGCCGGCCTTCCAGGCGTCGATGAACTCGCCGAGGGCCTGATCGATGCTCGTCATGACGCGTACTCCTCCATGAGCTTCTCAAGCTCCCTCAACGCGCGGCTTCGCGACGCGTAGATGACGTCGCGCGACACGCCGAGTTGCTTCTGCATCTCCTCGACCGAGACGTTCCGGCGGTCGAGCTCGATCACGGTGCGAAGGCGATTGCTGAGCTGGGGGAGAGCCCAGTCCAGGAAGTCGCGGCCGAGCTGGAACTCCTCGTCCTCGTCGGCGCGCTCGTCGTCGAGCTGCCGGCGCTCGCGGGCGTCCCGGGCGATCGCGGCGCGGTAGCGCCCCGGGCCGTCCTCGTCGCCGTCGCGCCGCCCTGCGTCGAGCGAGGACTCGCGCCCGCTGATACGCGCGGCGTCTCGCTGCACGTCTATGCAGACACGCCTGACGAGCGTGCGCGTCGCCTTGACCCACTCGCCCATCGACGAGCCCTTGAACGTCAGGACCATATTGCGGGCGAGCTTGATCAGCGCGCGCTGAACCGCCTCCTGCTGCTCGTCCTGTGACAGCCGGCCGCGCGCCTCGGCGGCGACCATCCCGCGAATCCGGTCCACGTTGTCGGCGAGCAGGGCCTCCCACCAGACGCCCATCTCCTCGCGGTTGCCCGCGGCGCGGGCGACGAGGAAGCGGCGCAGGTATTCGCCTTCATGACGTCTCACCAGGGGTGGGTCGCTCGCCGCCGTCACGACCTGACACTCGCACAGACGGGGGTCGATGTCAGATCAGCCGCGCCGGCTCCGACCCAGGCGGCATGGACACGATCACCACCCCGCTCACCCTCGGCGAGCCGCAGGTCGTCGGCCGGCTCGCCGTCTTCCCGGTCTTCGGACCGTCGCCGGTCTTCGCGTACCGCGCGTTCTCGGACGCGATCGGGCACGGCGCGTTCGTCAAGGAGCTCGACCGGGGCGCGTCGGTCAACCGGCTCGTCGTCGGCAACCCGACCGACAGGGCGCTCCTGCTCTACGAGGGCGAGCAGGTCGTCGGCGCCCAGCAGGACCGCGCCCTGGACAGCAACGTGCTCGTCGGCGCCGGCGCGCAGATCGAGGTGCCGGTCAGCTGCGTCGAGCAGGGCCGCTGGGACGGCCGTCGCCGCGACGAGCACTTCGCGCCCGCCATGCAGGCCGACGACCCGTCGCTGCGGCGCATCAAACGTGAGTCGGCCCTGCGCAGCGCCGAGCAGGGGCTCGCCGGGCGACCGGCGCAGGGCGAGGTGTGGCAGGAGGTCGGCTCACGCCTGCGGCGGTTCGCCGTCGCCTCGGAGAACTCCAAGTTCGGAGATCTCTTCGAGCAGCGTTCGGGGGAGATCGGCGCGCTCGCCGACGACATCGAGGCCGTGACCGATCAGGTCGGGGCACTCGCATGCGTCGGCGGCGCGCCGATCGCGCTGGACGTCGTCAGCCGGCCGGAGGTCTTCCGGGCGCTGCACGACCGGCTCGCCCGCGGATACGCACTCGACGCGCTCTCGGTCGGCCTGGCCCGCGCGGAGGCTGCCGATGCGAGCGTCGCCGATGCGTTCCTCGCCCGCGCACTGACTGCGTCGCGCCGGCCCGTCGAGACCCCGGGCCTGGGGGCGGCGCATTCGCTCGTCGGCCCGCGCGTCGTCGGCAGCACACTGTCGCTCGAGGACGAGCTCGTGGCGCTCTGCGCCTTCCCGAGCCAGGCGCCGCGTGAGGACGTCGTCGGTGGCGTCGCCCGCCCATCGCGCAGGCGGCTCCGGTGAGCGACGTCCGGCTCTACCTCAACCACCTGCCCGACTACGACTGGCTGATAGCGCTCGAGTTCGGTCGCATCGATGACGGGCAGCCCGCGGACCACTGGCGCGGCGTCAGCGAGCACATCGGGTTCCTGCTCGACGAGCCCGGCGGCCGCGAGGTCGGCTTCAAGATCACGAGCCTCTCGACCTTCGACGACGAGGCGCGCGACCTGTGCGAGGTCTGGGACGGCCCGCGCTTCCACGTCCCGCAACTCGGTCTCGGCGCCGCGACGGTCGGGGAGACCGTGCTGGCCTCCCGTGCGCTGTTCGGACAGGAGCCGACGATCAACCGCGTCTGCTTCAGCGCGGGTGTGGACTCCAGCGGCGAGGCGGCACTCGAGAACTGGCTCGACTGCCTGGAGGCCGGCGACTGCATGGCGCACTTCGCACTCGGCTACACGCTCTACGACCTCGGCCGCTTCCACGAGGCCTATCGCCATCTGCGCTACTACGCCGAGCTCGCCCCGGCCGGCGCCTGGAACTGGTGCTGGTACGGGAAGGCCGCGCAGGCGATCGGCGAGCTCGACGAGGCACGCGCCGCGTTCCGGCGCGCGATCGAGCTCGAACCGAGCAGCCAGGAGACCGACGCCGCCGGGCTGCTGGCCGAGCTCCAGGCGGGCGCGGAGGACGCGGCCTGATGTGGCTCCCGCAGCGTCAGATCGCGTCGGGCCGGGACGACTCCTCGGTGTGACACGCCCCGTCCCGCTCCGCCTCATGCTCGAGCCGCTGATCCCGACCAGGACGACCGCGCAGCAGAGCTGGTTCGAATACGGCTTCCAGCTCCGGCTCCCCGGCGGTCCGCTCGTCGACCGCACCGACCCGCTGCTCGCCGCCTACGGCGCACGCGTCGTGACGGTCGCGAGCCGCTGCAGGACGATGCGTTCAACCCCGGGTCGTTCGTGCGCCTGCTGCCGCAGTTTGGAGCCGGCGCCGAGGTCGGCGTTTGGGATGGCGAAGGCCTGCGCCGCGGCGGGAGCCTGCTCGACCGCGCGGCGAGCGTGGTCGAAGCGGCGATCGAGTGCGGCCTCTCGCAGTCGGCCGTCGTCCTGACAGAAGATCGCAGCCCGCAGGATGACCGGCGCGAGGGACTCGACCTGCTGGTCTTCCACGAGGCGTTCGTCACCGTCGACATCACGGCCGCCGCGACGTTCCGGCGCCCCGACCGCCCCGCGCGCCCGCGCCTCGTGCTCGTCGCCGACGGCGGCGGCGACGTGCGCTGGTGGGACCCGTCCGCGTCGGCCGGGCCGATCGAGGCCGAGGATCTGCCGGCAGTTCGCGATCGGATTCCTGGGCGCCGGCATGGAGCGTCCCGTGTGGTCGCCCGAAGAGCTCGAGGACGACGACGACCCGGAGATGCCGTTCTGAGCACGCCGGCTCGTGGCCGGAACGTAGCCTGACGCCATGGAGCTGGAGATCAGGAGGGGGAGCGTGGTCGACGCGCGCGTCGACGCGATCGTCAACGCCGCGAACTCGCGACTCGCCCACGGCGGCGGCCTCGCGGCGGCCATCGCGTCCGTCGCCGGCCCGGAGCTCGAGCGCGAATGCGACCTCCTCCCGGAGGTGCCGACCGGTTCGGCCGTCGCAACGACCGCCGGCAACCTCGCCGCGACGTGGGTGATCCACGCCGTCGGACCGACCTGGCACGGCGGCGACCGCGGCGAGCCGGCGCTGCTGGCGAGCGCCTACCGCTCGTCAATTCAGGTCGCCGCCGAGATCGGCGCGCGCTCCGTGGCGTTCCCGTCGCTCTCGACCGGGATCTTCGGCTACCCGATCGAACTGGCCGCGCCGACCGCAATTGCGTCGGTTCGCGAGGCCTGGGCTGAGCACGCGGACGCGATCGACGCCGTGGCGTTCTACCTGTTCGGCGACGAGGAGTTCGAGGTGTTCGCGCACGCCGGGGGTCCACGGCCAGGCGCGTCCTGACGGGGATGGACTAACCGGACCAATGCCTCATGGGCTCGCGGCATGAAGCCGTGAAGATCCATGGAGCGAAGACGAACTTCTCGAAGCTGATCGGGCGTGTGGAGGCCGGCGAGGAGGTCGTGGTCCAGCGCGGTGACGTCCCGGTCGCCAAGGTCGTTCCGTTCGAGGCATCTGCTCGCGCGCGCAAGGCCGGTGCGCTCAAGGGCCGCGTCGAGATCGCCGCGGACGTCGAGGCGATCCCCACCCGGTTTCGAGGAGCACACCGGTTGACGGCATGGCTGGTAGACACGCCACTGGTAGCCGGCGCGCGCGCCCGCGCGTCGGCGAGAGGACTATGCGGGGTTTCGGCAGTGCGGGCGAACCACGCCCGAGCGCTACCGTGACGTCACCGGGACCACAGGAGGAGACGATGGCCGCAACGGACGTCGAGCAGCAGCAGCTTCTGATCGGGGGTCACTGGACCGGAGCATCGAGCGGTCGAACGTTCGAGCGCATCGATCCGTTCACCGGCGATCCGGTGACCGCGGCGGCGGCGGCGGCGCCCGAGGACGCGATCGCCGCCTGCGACGCGGCTGCAGCGGTGTTCGGCGCCTGGTCGAGCACGTCGCCGGGCGAGCGCCGCGCGCTGTTGACCAGGGCCGCCGATCTGCTGATGGAGCGCGCGCCGGAGATCGCCGCGACCATGACCGAAGAGGTCGGCGGCACGTTCGGGTGGGGGATGTTCAACTGTGACCTGGCCTCGCGGATGCTGCGCGAGGCGGCTGCCCAGACCTATGCCGTCACGGGCGAGGTGATCCCCTCCGACGTGCCGGGGTCGCTTGCGATGGGCGTGCGCCAGCCGGTCGGCGTGGTCGTCGGCATGGCGCCGTGGAACGCTCCCGTGATCCTGTCGACGCGGGCGGTGGCGACGCCGCTGGCCTACGGAAACGCGGTGGTGCTGAAGGCCTCTGAGCAGTGCCCGCGCACCCACGCAGCGGTCGTGCGGGCGATCGCAGACGCCGGCGTGCCAGATGGCGCGATCAACCTCTTGATCCATGCACCGCAGGACGCCCCGGAGGTCGTCGACGCATTGATCGCGCATCCGGCTGTGCGGCGGGTGAACTTCACGGGCTCGACGCGCGTGGGCCGGATCGTGGCCATGAAGTGCGCCGAGCACCTCAAGCGCTGCCTGCTCGAACTCGGCGGCAAGGCGCCGCAGGTCGTCCTGGCCGACGCGGATCTCGAAGCGGCCGCCGACGCAGCGAGCTTCGGGGCGTTCATGAACTCGGGGCAGATCTGCATGTCCACCGAGCGGGTGGTGGTCGACCGATCGGTCGCCGATGATCTGGGGGCGAAGCTCGCCGACCGCGCGGCGAGGCTCACGACGGGCGACCCGCGCAACGAGGGCACGATGATCGGCCCAGTGGTCAGCAACGGCGCGCGTGAGCGGATCCTCGAGCTGATCGAAGACGCTCGCACGAAGGGCGCTGAGGTGCTCGCAGGCGGCTCGGCTGACGGAAACGTCATCGCGCCGACGGTGCTGGCGAACGTCACGCCGCAGATGCGCATCTACGGCGAGGAGTCGTTTGGGCCGGTCGTCACGATCGTGCCGGTCGACGGCGACGACGAGGCGGTGCGCGTCGCCAACGACACCGAGTACGGCCTGTCGGCCGCGGTGTTCGGCGCAGACGTGGACCGCGCTTTGGGGATCGCCCGCCGGATCGAGAGCGGCATCTGCCACGTGAACTCCTCCACTGTCCACGACGAGCCGCAGATGCCCTTCGGCGGCGTCAAGGCCTCGGGCTGGGGGCGGTTCGGCGGGCGGGCCGCGATCGAGGAGTTCACGGAGCTGCGCTGGATGACCGTCCAGGACGGCGCAAGGCACTACCCGATCTGATGGCGCTCCGCGAGACGCCGCCGTTCCGCGCAGACCACGTCGGCAGCCTGCTGCGTCCGCCCGAGCTCCTGCAGGCGCGCGCGGACCACGCGGCCGGCCGGATCGACGACGCCCAGCTCAAGGGCGCCGAGGACGACGCGATCCGCGACGCCGTGAAGCTCCAGCGCGACGTCGGGTTGCGGACCGCGACCGACGGTGAGTTCCGTCGCGCGTCGTGGCACATGGACTTCATCTACTCGCTGGACGGCGTGACGAAGGCGCCGGGCGATCTCAAGGTTCAGTTCCACAACGCCCAGGGGGACATCGAGTTCACGCCCGCGGCGATGCGCATCGACGGCCCGCTCGGTGTCTCGGAGACGATCTTCGGCGATGCCTTCACGTACCTGACGTCATGTGTCTCGGACGCGCAGACGCCGAAGCTCACGATCCCGTCGCCGAGCATGGTCCACTATCGCGGCGGTCGGGCTTCGATCGATGAGTCGCTGTATCCCGACATGGCCGGGTTCTGGATCGACCTGGTCGCCGCCTACCGCGAGGAGGTGCGGCGGCTGGCGGAGCTGGGCTGCACCTACCTGCAGTTCGACGACACGAGCCTGGCCTATCTCAACGATCCCAAGCAGCGTGAACACGTCCGCGAGATCGGCGGCGACGCCGTGCACCAGCACGAGGAGTACATCCGCCACATCAACGAGGCGCTGGCGGACCGACCCGCCGGCATGTCGGTGACGACGCACATGTGCCGCGGCAACTTCCGCTCGTCGTGGGTGGCCGAGGGCGGCTACGACTTCGTCGCGGAGGCACTGTTCAACGAGCTGGACGTCGACGGCTTCTTCATGGAGTGGGACGACTCACGGTCCGGCGGCTTCGAGCCGCTGCGGTTCGTGCCGGCGGGCAAGGTCGTGGTGCTCGGCCTGGTGACGACGAAGCGCGGCGAGCTCGAGGACCGCGACCTCCTCCTGCGCCGCATCGAGGAGGCGTCGCAGTTCGTCGACCTCGATCAGCTCTGCCTGTCGCCGCAATGCGGGTTCTCGTCGACCGTGGAGGGCAACGTGCTCAGCCGCGAGCAGCAGGCCGACAAGCTGCGGCTCGTGGTCGCAGTCGCCGACGAGGTCTGGGGCTAGTAGTACATCCGGCCGTAAGTTCCGCGCCGAAACCCACGGAACTTGCGGATGGGTGTACTAGCCGGCGAGCGCGTCGAGCCGTGTGTCGATGGCGCGGCGGACGGCAGCCAGCACGGCGCGATCACCGCTGGCGACGAACTGAATGTTGCCCAGGACCATGTAGGCGTTGAGCTCGAAGGCGACCTGCGCCGGGTTGGCATCGGGGTCGAGGTCGCCGGCGGCCTGCCCGGCGGCGACCTGCTCGGCGAGCAGCGTCATCCAGTGCTGGCTGAAGGCCATGGCGCCGTCGCGGACGGGGCCCGGATGGGTGTCGAGCTCGCTGACAGCGGACACGAAGAAGCAGCCGCCGGGGAAGACCCCGTCCTCGATGTGATGGAGGAATCGCTCGGTGTAGGCGCGCAGCCGGGGCACGCCGGCAGCCGCCTTTCCCGCCGGTGCGATGACGTCCTCCTCGAAGATCACGGTGGCCGCCTCGATCGTGGCCAGCTGCAGCTCCTCCTTGGAGCCGAAGTGGGCAAAGAGGCCGCTCTTGCTCATGCCGACGGCGTCGGCCAGGCGCGAGAGCGAGAGCCCATCGAGTCCGTCGACGGTCGCCATCCGCGCCGCCTCGTGGAGGATCGCCGCCCGGCTGCGCTCGCCGTCGGATCGGCGGCGGGCTGCGGGAGGACGGGCTGGGGGGCTCTTCGAGGTCATCGGGTTGACAAGTTAGCACGACCGGTTGTACAGTCCTGCGGGATCAAGCAGCACGACCGATCGTGCTTTCATCACGGACCACAGGAGAAGACGATGTCGATCAACGCGCCGATCAACGCGAACAAGGCGCTGTGGGAGAAGGGGGACTTCACCCGCATCGCGGAGACGATGCGAGCAAGCGGCGAGGCGCTGGTCGGAGAGCTCGGAATCACCGCGGGGGCGCGCGTCCTGGACCTCGGCTGCGGCGACGGCACCACCGCGCTGCCGGCCGCGCAGCTCGGGGCCGACGTGCTGGGCGTGGACATCGCCAGCAACCTGGTGGCCGCGGGCAACGCACGGGCTGAGCGCCTCGGCCTCACCAACTGCCGGTTCCAGGAGGGCGATGCGTCGGATCTGCACGACCTCGACGACGAGGACTTCGACGCCGTCGTCAGCATCTTCGGGGCGATGTTCGCGCCGAGGCCGTTCGATGTGGCCAAGGAGATCGTGCGCGTCACGCGGCCTGGTGGCCGGATCGTGATGGGGAACTGGATTCCCGGTGACCCGACGCTGGTCGCGCAGGTCCTGAGGATCAGCTCGTCGTACTCGCCGCCGCCGCCGGCGGGCTTCGTCAGCCCGATGACCTGGGGTGTCGAGGAGCACGTCATCGAGCGGTTCACAGCCGCCGGGGTTCCCGAGAACCGCATCTCCTTCGAGCGGGACACGTGGAGGTTCGAACAGCCGGGTCACCCGTCCGATCTCCTGGGCACGTTCCGGGACTACTACGGACCGACCATGAACGCCTTCGCGGCGGCAGCGACGGCCGGCCGGGAGGCCGAGCTCGAAGCTGAGCTGGACGTCCTGTTCCGCGAGCAGAACACCAGCGATGACGCCACGTCGATCCCGGCGACCTACCTGCGGGTGACGGTCGAGCGGTAGGAAGCGCCCGCCCACCCCGCGAACCACAGCAGCCACCTGAGGCACACCGCTCGCCGACAGCTGAGCCGGACAGGAGGCCTCGCCGATCCGCGGGGTCGGTACATTCGAACCAGGGAGCACCTGCGACATGTCTCAACATCAGTCTGCCGGGGTGGTATCACCCGCCAACGAGGAGGCGGTGCGCGCCTGGGACACGGTCCTGTACGAGCGCTGGAAGACGAACCGCGAGGTCTTCGTCGGCGCGCTGCAGGAGGTGACCGAGGAGGTCTTCGATCTCTCTGCGCCGCCTGAGGGTGGACGTTGCATCGACGTCGGCTGTGGGTTCGGCGAGACGACGCAGCGACTGGCTGAGCTGGTTGGTGCCGGGGGCTCCGCGCTGGGTACCGACTCCTCCCCGAGGTTCATCGAGGACGCGCGTCGCGAGGCCGCCGAGGCGGGGGTGGAGAACGTCGACTTCGAGGTCGCCGATGCGCAGACGGCGCACTGGGACCCGATCTGCGACTACGCCTTCTCACGCATGGGGACGCAGTTCTTCGCTGCACCGGTCCCGGCGATGCGCGCGATCCGCGGGGCGCTGAGGCCCGGCGGCAGGCTGGCCAAGGTCTGCTGGCGGCGCAAGGACGAGAGCCAGCTCTGGGCGGAGACCGAACGGGTCGTGCAGCGCTTCCTCGCGCGCCCCGAGGAGTACGAGGCCGACACCTGCGGGCCGGGACCGTTCTCAATGGGCAACCCGGAGACCTGCCGCGGCATTCTCCAGGCCGCCGGGTTCGAGCAGATCGAGCTGCACCCGCACGACTTCGACTACTTCATGGGGAAGGACACGGACGAGGCGATCGACGCGCTGCTGGCGATCGGGCCCGGCGCCGAGCTGATCCGCCTCAACGGCGAGGACGGCGAGAGCCGCAGACCGGAGATCGCCGAGGCGCTCGCCGACCACTACGCCGCCTGGCAGCAGCCCGATGGCTCGATCGTCAGTCGCGCAGCGGTCTGGATCGTCACCGCCACCAACCCCGGCTAAGGGCCTATCTCGGGTAGGAGGTTTCGGGGGATGCTGCGCCGGGTGATGACGGCGCGGGCGAGATGAAGTAGTGCGGTGTGGTTCTCGGTCTTCTTGGACCAGCGGATCAGCAGGCCGCGGAAGCGGCTGAGCCAGGAGTGGGTGCGCTCGATGACCCAGCGTCGTGCTCTCCAGGCCGGGTCGAACTGCTTGGCCTTGATCTCCTCGTCGCGGCCCTGGATGTGGGCGACCATGCCGTGCTCGGCGACGGTGACCGGGATCTGCTTGGTGCGGTAGCCGCGATCCAGGCACAGCCCGATCGCGATCGTGGTGGTGTCCTGGGCGCGCTGCTGGCGGCTGCAGGATCAGTGCGGCGAGGGTGGGCTCAAGCAGCTTCTGATCGTGCCGGTTGGTGCCGGCGACCGCAAGCCCGATCGGGATTCCCGACGCGTCGCAGATGACCGACCGCTTGGTGCCCCACTTGGCTCTGTCGGTGGGATTTGGACTCGTGTCCGCACCCCCCGAGGGGCGCCTTGGTGATGGCGCCGTCCATAGCCAGCCACTGCCAGTCGATCCCGACCTGCTCGTCATAGACGAGCAGGCCCGCTCGCGACTACTCGACGACCAGCCACGAGGACAGGGACGAGCGCGGACATGTCGATGCTTGACAGCCAAACCTTTAGAAACCTAGGCTAAGCCGCCCCGCCTGCGACGAAAGAGGAATGCTCATGGACACGCCCGGTAGCGGCCCTGCGCATGCGCCCGTTGGCTCGGACGACGATGCGCGCCTCGCCAGCCTCGGCTACGAGCCTCAACTCAACCGCGTGCTCGGGTTCTTCTCGAACTTCGCGGTCGCGTTCACGTACCTGTCGCCAATGGTCGGCATCTACTCACTGTTCCTCCTCGGCGTCGGGACGGGTGGTCCGTCGTACATCTGGCTGACCTTCATCCCGCTGATCGGGATGCTGTTCGTCGCCCTCGTATTCGGCGAGCTCGCGAGTCATTATCCGATCGCCGGGGGGCTCTACCAATACAGCAAGTTCTCCGTGGGCCCAAGCTACGGCTGGTTTGTCGGCTGGTTCTACGGGATCGCGCTGCTCGTCACCGTCGCCGCCGTGGACACCGGCGTCGTCAGCTACCTGACCGCGCTGACACACAACTGGTTCGGCTGGAACCTCGACCCGACGAAGCATTCGACGATCCTGATCGTCACGCTGATCCTGCTCACGATCCAGACGACGCTGAACATCACCGGCGCGAAGGTGATGGCACGCGTTGCCCGGCTCGGCGTTTACGTCGAAATCGTCGGCACCTTCGGCATCTTCCTGATCCTGTGGATCCATGGCTTCCACCATGGGCTCGGTTTCCTGTTCAGCGACCAGGGTGTGCAGCACGCTGCGAGCAATTCGCTCGGCTTGAACTTCCACGGCAACTGGCTGACCGGCGCAGCGCTGATCGCGGTGCTCGCGCCCGTGTACATCTTCTACGGTTTCGAGTCGGCAGGCGACATCGCCGAGGAGACGAAGGATGCGAGCCGCCAGATCCCGCGGGCCATGCGCGCCGCGCTGATCTGGGGTGGCGTCGCGGCGCTCGTCCTGACTGCCGGCCTGCTGCTGGCGATGCCCGCCCACAACCCCGTCGCAGCGACCGTCAAGGGCGGCGGCGTGCCGTTCATCCTCGGTCAGCTGTCGGAGGGGATGCAGGACTTCCTGCTGTGTCTGATCATCTTCGCATTCTTTTCATGCGGCACCTCGATCCAGGGGGCCGGCAGCCGTCTCGCCTTCTCGTTCGCACGCGACGGGGCGCTGCCCGCGTCCCGATGGGTCGCCAAGGTGAACGATCGCTACCGGACGCCGGTCAACGCGCTCCTCGTGGGTGCGGTAATCACCGTGCTCTTCGTCCTGCTCGTGTTCCTGTCGCCGACCAAGGACGTCAAGATCCTGTTCATCACCTACCCGGCCAACACGAACGTGCTCGTCTCGCTCGTCTCGTTCGGCGTCAGCGGCATCTACCTGTCGTTCCTGCTGGCGGTGATCGCCTCGGTCGTTGCTCACTCGCGCGGCTGGGTGCCGGAGGGGGTATTCCGGCTCGGCCGCTGGACCTGGCCGGTGCTGATCTTGGCCGTCGGCTACCTCGGGCTGATGCTGGTGAACATCGTCGCACCGACCGGCCTCAGCAGCCCGCGTGCGTACTTCAACATCGACTGGATCACGGCCAGCGTGATGTTCGTGGTCGCGGTCGTCGGCGCGATCCTGTTCCTGATCGCGCGGCCGGATCGGCAGGTGCGCGAGCACGTGCACGACGAGGCCGAGCCGTCCGGCGCAGAACTCGCACACCACGAATGACGGCTTCATGACCGCCGTTCGCCCTCTGGTTGTGATCCTCCCTCAGATGCCCTCGAAGTAGCGCTCGAGCTCCCAGCTCGTGACGCTCGCGCGGAAGGCGCGCTCCTCCCACTCGCGCGTCGCGGCGAAGTGCTCGACGAAGCCGGCCCCGAAGAGCTCGCGCGCGGCGCCGGAGCCGCGCAGCGCCTGCGCGGCCTCCCCGAGCGTCGCGGGCAGGGCCGGCGCGTCCGCAACGTCCTGCTCGTAGGCGTTGCCGGTCACCGGCGCGCCCGGCTCGAGCCCGTGCTCGATGCCCCACAGGCCCGCGCCGAGCGCAGCCGCGAGCGCCAGGTAGGGGTTCGCGTCGGCGCCTGCAATCCGGTACTCGATCCGCTGGGCGGCCGGCGACCCGGTGATCACGCGCAGCGCGCAGGTGCGATTCTCGATGCCCCACGTCGCGGTGGTCGGCGCCCAGTAGCCGGGAACCAGGCGCGAGTAGGAGTTGACGGTCGGCGCGACCAGCGCCAGGAGCTCGGGCATCAGCGCCTGCTGCCCGGCCAGGAACGCACGCATCACCGGGCTCATCGTGTCCGGCGCGCCCGGCTCGTGGAAGGCGGGCGCGCCCCCGGCGCCCGCGCGCAGCGACAGATGGATGTGGCCGCCGTTGCCCGGCCAGTCGTTCGACCAGCGGCTCATGAACGTCGCCATCGCCCCGCGCCTCTGAGCGAGGACCTTCAGGTACGTCTTGAAGATCGCCGCGTGGTCGGCGGCCGACATGCCCGCGTCGACCGCGATCGCGGCCTCGAGCGCACCCGGCCCACTCTCCTCGTGCAGGCCCTCGAGCGGCATCGCCATCCGCTCGCAGAGCTCGAGGATCGCGGCGTAGAGCTCGGCGTGCGTCGCGCTGCGCAGCGCGCTGTAGCCGAACGCGCCGGGCGCGAGCGGGCGCAGGTCGCGCCAGCCCTTCTCGCGCACGCTCTCCGGGGTCTCGTCGAAGAGGAAGAACTCGTACTCGAACGCGGCGGCGACCTCGAAACCGAGCGCACCGGCACGCTCGAGAACGCGGCCGAGCGTCGCGCGCGGGCAGACCGCCGCCTCGGCGCCGGTCATCTCGACGAGGAACAGCGGCCGGTCACCGTCGAGCGGGAGCAGCCGGCAGGTCTCGGGCACGATTCGCACCCGCGCATCGGCGAACCCGGTGTGCCAGCCGCTCGCGGTGACGTTGTCGTACAACGCGTCGGCGCTGTCCCAGCCGAGCACGACGTTGCAGTAGTTCAGCCCGCCATCGAGCGCCGCCAGGACCTTCTCGCGCGAGAGGAGCTTCGCGCGCAGGAGGCCGTCGACGTCGACGTAGCCGACGGCGACATGCGATGGGGCGCGCTCGGCGATCAGCGCGCGGGCATCGTTGGCGGTCCGGACCGCGGCGGGTTCCATGGGCGAACCCTAGGCGGATCGCCGCCCGCCGCGTCCTGCGCGCGGGCCGACGCATCGGCGGCGACACGCTCGCGCGCACGATGAGCGTCAGCGCCACGCGCCGCTTCAGCGCGACCGCGACGGTCAACGGCGGCCAGGCGAAGGTCACCGTGAAGGGCCGCTTCTCAAAGAGCTTCGGGCAGGCGCGGGGCACGCTGCGGCTGACCGGCAGCGTGAGCGCCTGCGCGCGCGCCGACAGCGGGGTGGTCAGCTGGACCGCGCCGAAGATCGGGCGCCCAAAGTGAGGAGAGCGCACACGATGTGCGCACCCTGCTGCGTGCTCGGGCGAGCGGGTCGCTCAGCGCACGGGCGCCGTCTCGTCGGCCAGCGCACGGGCCACGTGCCGGCGCCCGCGGTGCAGGCGTGACGCGATCGTCGCCTCGCGCGTGTGCAGCGAGCGCGCGGCCTCCTCGTAGCTCAGGCCGAGCACGTCCACGGCGATCACCGCGTCGCGGTACGGGGCGGGCGCGCCGGCGATCGCCTCCATCAGCTCGCGGGCGGTGATGCGGCTCTCCTGTGCGGGCGGGGCATCGGCCTCGAGCAGCTGGCGCGTGACGGGTCGCCGCGTCGCGGTTCGATAACGGCTCGCGTACGTGTGCCTCAGCGCTTGCAGGAGGTAGCCGCGCTCGTCGTCCTTGCGCAGCAGCCGCGGGCGCTTCAGGACCTTGACGAAGGTCTCCTGCACGAGGTCCTCCGCTTCGTGCTGCGACCCGCACAGCGCCCACGCCGCCCGGTACATCGCATCGATGTGGTCCGGCAGGCGGTTGGGATCGAGCCGGCGGCGCGGCCCCGGGTGCACCGCAGGACCCGCGACCGCTGGTATGGCATCGGCGGTCATGAGGCGATGGTCCGCGCGGCCGGTCGCCTGCACATCGGGCGTCCTCCCTGACATCGACCCCCGAACATTGCGCCGGGGTGTCACCCGACCTAGGATCGGCCTGCGCATGAGCCAGTCCGCCGTCGCCCGGCCGACCCCGCTTTTCGAGCGCGAGCGCGAGCTCGAGCGCGTCGAGGGCACGCTGCGCTCCGCGGGGATGGGCTCCGGGGGTGCGCTGCTCATCGAGGGGGCTGCGGGCATCGGGAAGTCCCGGTTGCTCGAGGAGGTCCGGGTGCGCGCGGCGGCGCTCGGCGTGCGCGTCCTGGGTGCGCGGGCGACCGAGCTCGAGCAGGGCTTCCCGTTCGGCGTCGTGCGCCAGCTGTTCGAGCGCCCGCTGTTCGAGGCCGACAGCGCCGAGCGCGATCGCTGGCTGGCGGGTGCCGCCGCGCTGGCCGCGGACGTCCTGACCGTGGCGCCGGGGTCGGCCGCCAGGGCGCCGGTCGCCGGGGCATCCGGCGGCGAGGGCGGATACGCCTGGCAGCACGGCCTCTACTGGCTCGCCTCGAACCTGTCCGCCGATGCGCCGCTGATCCTGGTGATCGACGACCTGCAGTGGTGCGACGCGCCGTCGGCCCGGGCGCTGGCGTTCATCGCGCGCCGGCTCGAGGGCCTGCAGCTCGCGCTGGCCCTCGCGACCCGGCCGGTCGATCCGGTGCGCACGCCCGAGGTGGCGACGCTGTGCGCCGACCCCGCCATCGAGGTGCTGCGGCCGGCGCCGCTCACGCCGGCGTCGGTCGCTGCGCTGGTCGCCGACAGGCTCGCCGGCGAACCCGACGATCGGTTCGTCCGCGCGTGCATCGAGGCCACGGGCGGCAACCCGTTCCTCCTCGGCGAGCTGCTCAGCGAGGCCGCGGCTCGCGGCCTCGATCCCACCGCGACCGCCGCGGCGGACGTCGGCGCGATCGTGCCGCGCGGCGTCGCCAACGCGGTCCTGCTCCGCCTGGCGCGCCTTTCAGCGGAGGCGGGCGTGCTCGCACGGGCGCTCAGCGCGCTCGGCGACGGCGCGCAGGTCGGCGACGCGGCGCGGCTGGCCGGGCTGACCGACGCCGGCCTCGAAACGGCGATGGGAGCCCTGGTCGGCGCCGGCATCGTGGAATCGGGCGCGACGATCCGCTTCACCCACCCGGTGCTGCGGACGGCGATCTACGGGGACCTGTCCGCCGCCGAACGCGAGCGGCTGCACCATTCCGCGGCGGCGATCCTGCGCGCGCGTGGCGCGTCCGCCGCCCAGGTGGCGGCGCAGGTCATGCAGACCGAGCCCGCCGCGGATCCCGATGCCGTGGCGCTGCTGCGCGAGGCGGCCCGCGACGCGCTCCGGCTGGGCGACGCGGCCGGCGCCGCCGCGCTGCTCGCGCGGGCCGTCGATGAGCCGCCTGCCGACGGGGGTGCCTCGTTCGTGCTGCTCGAGCTCGGCCAGGCGCAGGCCCGCGCCGGCGCGCCGGAGGCCATCGCACCGCTGTCGGAGATCGTCGAGCACGGCGAGGACGACGCGATGATCGCCGCGGCGGCGATCGAGCTCAGCGGCCTGCTGTTCTTCACCGGCCGCGCCGGAGAGGGGACGGCGGTCCTGCGCCGGGCCAAGGAGCGGCTGCCTGCGGGCGCGCCCGCCCAGGAGCAGCTGGACATCGCGCTGCTGGGCGTGTGCGGGACCTCGGCGTCCGCCCGGCGCGAGGCCGACGCGACGATCAGCGGCCTGCGCGACCCTGGCGGGCCGGCCCACAGCGCGCTGCAGGCCGCGACGCTCGCGACGCTCGCGATGGACGAGGTGATGTATCTGCGCTCGGCCTCCACGGCCGTCGACCTCGCGGAACGCGCGCTCGCCGGCGGCCTACCGGCCGGACCCCACCGTGCATGGGAGGTCCTCGCGCTGGCCGTTCTCGCGATCGCCGATGGCCTCGACGCGGCCCGGCGCGGCGCGGACGAGATCCTCGAGCAGGCGCGCGAGCGCGGCGCGGCGCTCACCGTCGCGACCGTCTCGGCGCATCGGGCGTTCATCGCGTTGCGCGGAGGAGACCTGCCCGCCGCCGAGGCGGACGCGCAGGCGGCGATCGACCTCGCCGCCGACCTGGTCGGCTCGGAGTTCGTCATCGTCATGGCCGTGCCGGCGGCGGTGCTCGCCGGCCTCGACCGCGATGCGACCCCCGAGTCGCTGCGCCGGCTGGTGGACGACGCCGACGTCCGGTGCGACGCCGAGCTGCCGGCGAGCTCCCAGCTGCGCTACGCCTCCGGCCTGCTCCGCGCCGCGGCCGGCAATCACGAAGCCGCGATCGACGAGCTGCGCGGCTGTGCGCTCGACCATCCCATGTTCGGCGGCGAGAATCCGGCGGTGCTGCCGTGGCGCTCGGCGGCCGCGCTGTCGCTCGCGGAGCTCGGCCGCGCCGAGGAGGCGCTCAGCCTGGCCGCCGAGGAGGTGCGCCGCGCGCGGGCGTTCGGCGCGCCGCGAGCGATCGGCATCGCGCTGCGGACCCAGGCGCTCGTCGGCCCGAGCGCAGAGCGCGCCGACCGGCTGGCCGACGCGCTGTCGGTGCTGGCGCCGTCCCAGGCGCGGCTCGAGCACGCGCGCGTGCTCGTCGACATCGGGGCGACGCTCCGTGCCGCCGGACAGCGAACCGCCGCCAGGGAGCCGCTGCTCGAGGGCCTCGCCCTGGCCGCCCGCTGCGGCGCGGTCGCCCTGGAGCGCCGGGCACGTGCAGAGCTCGCAGCGATCGGTCTGCGGCCGCGCACCAGCGATCACACCGGCGCCGACTCGCTCACCCCCAGCGAGCGGCGCGTGGTCGGGCTCGCCGCCGGAGGCGACACGAACCGGGAGATCGCCCAGGCGCTCTTCGTGACGGAGAAGACCGTGGAGACCCACCTCGGGCGTGCGTTCCGCAAGCTCGACATCTCGTCCCGGCGCCAGCTGCCGGACGTGCTCGCGCTGTCCGGCGGCTGAGGCGCCGGTGGAAGGAACCGGCGCGCGGAGGCGTCATACGAGCTGAAAGGAGTTGGGTGAGATGAGACCCACATGGCATACGAGCTCGATCCCCGAGGCGGGGGCGTTCCAGGTCGAGCGACTCGTCGACGAGGCGATGGACGCCTATCTGCAGTGGCGCCGGGAATGCATCGCGCTGGCCGAAGCGCACGAGCGCTGGGTCGCCGTACGCGGTGGCGATCCCGCGCTGGCGCAGGCCTGCGCGGACGCGCTCGACCGCGAGCAGGACGCCGCGGACGAGTACGCCCGCCTGTGCAGGCGGCTCGGCGCCCAGGAGATCGCGCCGGCGCGGAGCGCGTTCGCATGACGGTCTGGCAGGAATCGGCGCCGCGCGGCGTCCTAGGTGGAGATGGCACACCACCTAGGAGGACCTCACATGAGACGTACAACGACCCTGGCGGCGTTCGCCGCGGCGCTCGCAGCGAGCTTCGCCGTGAGCGCCGCCCCCGCCGGCGCGGCGGTCAGCTCGGCGTCGATCAACGCGAAGACCGCGACGCTGAACCTCGACGGCGCCGATGACAACGTCACGGTGTCGGTGTCCGGCGGCCTGCTGGTGCACGGCCAGACGACCGGCGGGCTGAACAGCGGATCCGATTGGGACAGCGCGACGCCGGGCGACCAGACCGTGGCCGCCGACGGCACGTTCACCGTGATCGTCAACGGCGGGGACGGCAACGACGCGGTCACGGTGCTCGCGAAGAGCACCGAGATCGCCGGTGCGACGCTCAACGGCGACGGCGGCGACGACGTCCTCACCGGCGCCGACTCCAACGACACACTCAACGGCGGCGCCGGCAACGACCGGCTCATCGGGGCCAAGGGCGTCGACGTCATGAACGGCGGCGACGGCAACGACACGCTGGTCTGGAACAACGGCGACGGCTCCGATCGGATGTCCGGCGACGCCGGCAACGACGGCGTCGAGGTCAACGGCTCGCCCACCCTCGGCGACGCGTTCACGCTCGCTCCCGAGCCGGGCGGCGTGAAGTTCCAGCGCACGAACCTCGTGCCGTTCACGCTCGACACCGCCACCGAGCGCTTCCAGGTCAACGGGCTCGGCGGCGACGACTCGCTCTCGACGAGCGCGGGCGTCGGCGCGCTGACGCTGCTCTCGGTCGACGGCGGCGCCGGTGCGGACACCGTCACCGGCTCCGACGGCCCCGACCTGATCCTCGGCGGCGAGGGCAACGACGTCCTCAGCGGCGGCGGCGGGGATGACCGCATCGTCGGCGACCGCGGCAGCGACACGATGAACGGCGGCACCGGCGACGACACGCTGGTCTGGAACAACGGTGACGGCACCGACGTCGTCAACGGCGACGACGGCCGCGACACCGTCGAGGTGAACGGCGCCCCGACCGCGGGCGACGTGTTCACGGTCCAGCCGAACGGGGCGCGCATCAGGTTCGATCGCACGAACCTCGTGCCGTTCTCGCTCGACATCGGCTCCAGCGAGGCGATGCAGGCAAACGGCCTCGGCGGGGACGACGCGATCACGGTCGGCGACGTCGGGGGCTTCTCCGTGACCGCCTCCGGCGGCGCCGGCAACGACACGCTGACCGGCGGCGCCTCGTCCGAGACGTTCCTCGGGGGGACCGGCAACGACACGATCACCGCCGGCGGAGGCATCGACGTCGTCTCCGGCGACGAGGGCGACGACCGGGTCAACATCCGCGACAACACGGCCGACGTGGCCCGCGGCGGCGACGGCAACGACTCCGTGGTCGCCGACGGCGCGGACCTCGACGTCCTCGACGGCTTCGAGAGCGTCGACCGGCCGCCGGTCGTCGATCCCGGGCCCATCGACACCTCGACGGTCCCGGTGGCGATCCGGGGCGGCACGGTCAAGGTGAGTCACGGCACGGCCGACATCCGCGTGAGCTGCCCGGCGGCCTCGACGACGCACTGCACCGGCTCGCTCGTCCTGCGCACCGCCACGAGCGTCAGGATCGCCGGGCTGCGGGTCGTCCTGCAGATCGGCAGCGCGCGCTACGACGTCGCCCCCGGCGCCTCGAAGACGCTGAACGTCAAGGTGGCGACCGGGGCCCGGCGGCTGGCGGACCGCAGCGGGCACCTGAAGGCGACCGTCGTCGCCTCGACGGGCCCGTCGGGCAGGATCGCGGTCAGCTCGCAGCGCGTGACGCTCGCGCTGGGCACTGTGGCGAAGCGCCGGTAACCGGCCTCCGCGAACCGAGCGGCCTCGCCCCCAAGGGGGCGGGGCCGCCGGGCGCGCAGTTGCATCGGATGCAGCATGAGACGGCCGTCGGCATGATCGGCAGATGGCCGCTCGACCGATGTTGCTCGTGGTTGCCGTACTCGCCCTCATGGCCTGTTTGGCCGGAGTCACACAAGGGGAGCCGCTGCTCGGCGCGAAGGCCGGCCGGACCGCGGCGACTCGCGCGCAGTACTGCTCTCCAAGCGGAGACCTCTGCTACGGCGCCTTCGGTAGCGGCACGACCGTGCGTCTGCGCCTGACGTTGTTCGCGGGGTACTTCACCCGCTACAGCGTGTGCGTGCGCGGACCGGGCGGGAAGAAGGACTGCCGGCGATTCCGGCTCCATCGGATCGAGAAGGGCATGTACGACTCCTCCGTCTCCTGGGTGCGCCACTTCCCCTTCCGCGGTCCGGGGCGCTACCGCGTCACGTGGGATTGGGGGGCCGGTCCGGTGAGCCCGTCGATCGCGTTCGAGGCGGGTCCGTCGATCCGGGTGAAGCCCGTGTCGGTGCGCGCTGGGAGCAAGGTCCTGGTGTACGGGTTGGCGGGCGGCTGTCCGAAGGGAGACGTCGTGACGTTGCTGTCCCGCGCATTCCCGCATGCCCACGAGTTCGCCGGGGTTCCCGCGGTGTTCGCCGAAGTCCTCGCCGGCGATCGCTACAACCACACCGTGGGCATCCCCGCCAAGCGGCGCGCCGGGACGTACTCGATCACGGCCCGCTGCGGGGGCGGCAACTTCGGGGTACAGGCACGGCTCCACGTCCGCTGAGATCCCGGTCAGCGCCGTGGGACTTCGGCCGCACGCGTGCGATCCATCGGCGTTGCAGGGCTTTGTGCGGCAGTTGTGCGCCGGCGATCGCGACCTATTCTTGCGGACCTGATGCCTCGCAGGTCGCCTACACGCTGGCTCGCACCGCTCGCGGTTCTCACGGTGGCGGCCGTCATGTACGCGATCGTCATGTCCAGTTCAGGGGATCAGAGCGCGGCAAGTCAGAGGTCCGCCGACGTGCCTGCGAAGCCGGCCGGGAAGCGCATCTACCGCGTGCACCGAGGAGACACGCTGTCGTCGATCTCGATCCGCTGGGACGTGCCGCTCTCGACGCTCCACCGGCTGAACCCGGCGGCGGACAGCTTCACGCTGCAGCCAGGACAGCCGATCAAGCTGCGCCCGATCCGCCGCTGAGCTCGGCACTGCACCACAGTCGATCGCGTCGGTGAGAGCCTCAGCCGGCCCGCAGGCGGTAGGTCCGCTGGCCGATGCTCGTCTGGCCGGGGCCGAGCCGCAGGCGCACGCCGACCTCCAGGCTCGCGCCGCGGCCTCCGGCGCGGGCGATCGCACGCCGTGCCGACGCCGACAGGCGCAGCCGGACGCGTGTCGTCCCGGCACGCACGAAGCGCCCCCTGCTCTTTCCGGCCTTCGGGATCGCGAGCTTCGCGGAGGCGGCCGACGCCGCGATGCGCGCACGTGTCCCGCTGACCGGGAGCGCCGCGGCGAGGTCGAAGGGTGCGGCGGCGCTGGTGCGCACGGTGACCGTCAGCGTGCCGGTCGCGTCAAGCGCAGCCGCGCCGAGCGCCACCGTCGCCGCCTTCACTGCGGGCGGTGAAGGCGTCCCGCCCGTCGCGGCCGTCGCGTAGCTGAACGTTGCCGCGTCGGTCGGCACCGTGTGCGCGGTGTTCGTCGCGACGACGACCGGCGCTGCGCCCGAACCTGGCGGGATCGTCACGTCGAGACCGTCCGCGGCCTTGCGGAAGCTCGCTGCGGTCCCGCCGACCGTGACGCGGGTCGCGGCGGCGAGGCCCTTGCCGCGAACGCGCACGCTGGTACCCGCCGGGCCGGCGGACGGGCTCAGCGAGAGCACCGCCGGCGAGGGAATGTCGTTGAGGGTCAGCCGGCCGATGCGGTTGCCGACGAGGTCCGCGAACCAGATCGCCCCGTCGGGTCCCGTCGTCAGCGAGCTGACCTGCGAGGCCCACATCAGCGGCGTCACGGTCCATGGACCGCCTGTGGTCAGGCGCAGTATCGCGGGGGAGGACTTGCCCAGCCCGATCCACAGTGCGCCGTCCGGGCCGGTGGTGATACCCGCAGGACCGCTGCCGGCCGGCAGCGGAAAGACCGTCGCCGACCCGCTGCTGCGCACGCGCGCGACGTTGTCGGTGCCGAAGCCGGTGACCCAGACCGCGCCGTCGGGCCCTGCCGTGGCGTCTTCGGGGTCGAGCCCCGGAATCGTGTAGAGGGTCGCCGCGCCCGCAGTGGTCATCGCGACGATGTCGCGCGGCCGCGGAATCCAGAACCTCCCGTCGGGGCCGTTGACGACGTCGAGCGGGCCGACGAACGTGCCGGCGGGCTTGGCGGGAAGCGGGAACGACGCGTACGGGCCGGCCGGAGCGACGAGGCGCCCGAGCGTGTTGCTCTTCGACTCCGCCAGCCAGATCGCGCCGTCCGGGCCCAGCAGTGCGGTGCGTGGCTGCGTGTCACCGGGGGTCAGCGTCGCCGAGAACGCCGGCGGGCTCGTCGCGGTGGCGCGCCACAGGTACGGCGCGCCAAACGCGCTCGGGAACCACAGGGCACCATCGGGGCCCACGCTGAGCCCGCCGAGCAGCTGCGTCGACGTCGCCCCGGGTGCCGGGAGCGGGAGCTTGTACTGCACGAACGCGCCGGCGGGCGTCACGCGCCCGAGGTCCGCCCGGGCCGTCGTGAACCACATCGCGCCGTCCGGCCCGGGGATGATCGACTGCGGGAACGCACCCGTCTCGCAGCGGGCATAGTCGCCGGCCGGCGGGGCGACACAGGTCGGCCACAGCGAGAGCGACGCACCCGCCGGCGCAGCCGTCAGCAGCGCGAGGACGATGCCGGCGGCAAACACTGCGGGACGACGAACGCGGGTCATCCGTGAAGGGTAGGCTCGGGCGCGGCGCCTTCCGCGGTGATTGAGCCACAACGACCGGGGCGCGCCGCGGTCGCGCTCATGCCAGCCTCCACGCTGCGATCGGGCGGTCGACGCCGCGGAGTGAGAGCTCGCGACGTGCGATCAGCCGGTGAGGCAACTCGTCGCGCGCTGCCGCGCGTGTTGATGCGCTGACGAGCGCCTCGTTGGGCGCGGACTCGCGAGCGAGGCGCGCCGCGACGTTGACCGCGCTTCCGTACCAGTCATACCCGCGCATCACGGCTGGCCCCGTGTTGACGCCGACGCGCACCGGCAGCAGATCGGGCCTCGAGCCGACCTCCTCGACGGCGCGGGCGGCAAGCGAGATCGCGTCCCCCGCATCGGGAGCCCAGATCATCACGCCATCACCCATCGACTTGACCTGCCGCGCGCCATGGTCGCGGCTGATGGCACACATCGTGCGCCGAAACTCGTTCGCGACCCGGGCGGCGGCCTCGTCTCCGCGATGCTCGGTCAGCGTCGTGTAACCGGCGAGATCGGCGAACACGAACGTCGGCGCCGGATGACGGCGCATCTGTCGCCGCCTGCGGGTTGCAGCGATCGTTCCAAGCGCCACCAGCATCAACACCATCAAGCATGGTGCGATCGTCTCGATCATGCCGGTCTCCCAACCCGCCGGGTCGCCGTCGGCGTCGGCGCCGACCCGGATCCGATCGGGTCTGTGATCACGAGCATTCCGAGACCTCCCTGGTCGCGGGCACGAGACCTGATGGATGGGTGATCGAGGGACTGCGCACCGCCCCCAGGTGTGGCGCGGCGCCGGCTGCGAACAGGACCGAGAGCACCGCGCCGAGCAGCCCGTAGCCGCCGGCGGCCAACGCGGGGCCGCCGAGCAGCGCGCCGGCCACGATGCCGAGCTGGGTGGCGGCCCCTCGGATGCTCATCACTGTGACCTCGTCCCGCGGTGCCACATCGAGACCGGCGACGCTGCCGGCGAGCGTGCGGGCACCTCCGAGCAGAATGATCAGCGCGAACAGCGCCACGCTGAACCAGAGGCCGGGCCGGACCGCACCGAACACGGCCACCGAGACCGCCAGGCCACCGCCGAGGAGAGCCAGCAGGCGCCGAGGAGAGTGAGCGGCCCGCCGGCGCGCAAGCAGATTGCCCGGAAAATATGCGACGGCCGAGACGGCGAGCAACACACCGACAAAGCCCGCTGACACCCCGTACGACTCGATCATCAACGCCCCAACGAAAGTGAGCGTCCCACTCCAGGCGGCATAGGCCAGCAGTTCGCCGACCGCCCAGCCCGCGATGGCGTGGTCGCGGCCGAGCAGGGTCCAGATCCCACGATGCGCGGCGTCCGGCGGGTCGGCCGGTCGGCCGGCGAGGGCGGCGAGGGCGATCGCACTCGCGGCGAGCGGGACACCCATCGCGAGTCGCCAGCTCGAGCCCGCGAGCACGCCGATCAGCGGCATCCCGACGATCCAGGACGCCGGCTGGCCGAGCAGCGCCCAGGAGAGGACTCGCGACCGCTCGCCCGTCGCGCTCCAGCGTGCCGCCGCGGCCACGCCGCCGGAGAGCAGGATCGCGTTCCCCGCGCCGACCGCGAGCTGGGCGGCGGCGAGGACCTCGAACGTCGGCGCGACGGCCGCGGTGGCCGAGCCGACCCCGATCAGCAGGAGGCCGGCGACGATCAGGTCACGTAGGCCGAGAGGACTCCGCGCCACTGCGAGCGCGAGCGCGACGGCGCCGCCGGCCAGGCCCGAGGCGATGCGCAGCTCGCCTGCGGTCCCGGTCGAGACGCCGAGATCGTGGGCCACATCGGGCAGGATCGGCGTCAGCACGAGGAATCCGGACTGGGATGCGAACAGGGTCAGGAAGAGGATCACGGCGGGATCGCGGCGGCGTGAGAACATCATGAGGCGACCGTACGGACGCGCAGCCCGCCTGCCATCGGCGCCACCACCCAACTCAGCGCCTGCGTGTGGCGGGATTCACGTAGTGCTCGGAGGCTCCGCAAGACCGCGAGAAGCACACCGCCGCAGCCGCGGCGGCGGCGGTCGATCGTTCGGCCTCACGGCAATGGAGATCCGCAGCCTTGCATTCGCGATTGCACGGCGCCGAATGCGCCGGCAAAGAACACGAGCGGGTCCTTGATGGGGGAGACACGCAGGTCGTCGACCCGCCCTACGACGATCCAGTGATCGCCGGCGGGATGCTCGGCGACGATCTCACACTCGAGGGAGGCGAGGGCGTCCGTGAGCAGCGGTGCGCCGCCAGGCCCAAGCTCCCAATCCAGGCCGGCGAATCGGTCCGCCCCGGGTGGGGTGGCGCGCCTTGCGAACTGCTCGTGCTGCCGCCCCAGGACGTTCACGCCGAAGCGCCGCGCACGCCGCATGTGCGACCACATGCGCGAGCTGCGGGACGGCGAGAACGACACCAGGGGCGGCTCGAGGGAGACCGACGCGAGCGAGTTCACGATCAGTCCGGCGGGCTTACCGCCGGGCGCCGCGGTGACGAACGCGACGCCGGTCGCGAACCTGCCGAGTGCGTCGCGGAACGAGCGCCCCTCCACGGCCGTGGCTGCGAGTGCCATCTCAATGGAGCGAGGGGTCTTCGCCCAGAGCGACGTGACCGAGGTAGTCATAGGCGCGGTTGGCGCCGAGCGGGTGCATGAACGAGCCCGCCCTGACGTCGCGGTACGCGCGAGCGAGCGGGCTGCCGTTGACGTAGCCGGCGCCGCCCGAGAGGGCGAGCGCACGGTCCACGATGCGGGCGGCGGCCTCGTTGACGAACGCCTTCGCGGCCTGAGCCTCGGCGAACAACGCGCCGATCTGCTCGGCGCTGCCGTCTGAAGCCGGGTTGGCGGCGCGGTGCTCGTCGACAAGCGCAGCCGCGCGCGACAGGACGCCGCGCGAGGCGGCGAGGTCGACGGCGTTGTCGGCCACCTGCATGCGCGGGCGCGCATCGCCGTTGATGCGCCCGGCGATTCCGCCGCGGGCGACCTGGTCGGCCGACTCGGCGATGCCGAGCGAGGCGGCTGCGTGAAACAGCCCGGCGACGAGGTTGCGCTCCATGTATGGAAGCGGGTCGCCGGCACGGAAGCCGCCTCGCACGCCGGACTCCGGCAGCTCGACGCCCTCGAGTGAGATGGAGTTGCTGCCGGAGGCGCGCATGCCGAGCGCGTCCCAGTCGTCGTGCACCACGACGCCGGGCGCGCCGGTGGGCACCATCGCATACGCGTAGCGCTCGATGCCCGCGTCGTCGGCATAGGTGACGGCCACATAGAGGTCGGTGGCGGCCGGGGACATCGTGCAGAACATCTTGCGACCGTCGATCCGCCAGCCCGACTCCGTGCGGGTGGCCAGCGTGCCCGGCCGCGTGAGGTCCTGGCCGCGCTCGCTTATGGCGGCGGCCAGCACGACGCCGTCGCGGGCGACCTGCTCGAGCGAGGCGGCGAAGCCGCGGGCGCGGCGCTCCGCCCCGGTGGCGGCCGCTACCTGGCGGCGACGCTCCATGTTGAGCACTGCGACGAGGTGCATGTTCACGCCGATCGCGACGGAGGCGTCGCCGCGCGCCAGGCGGCTCGACGCCACGACAAGGTCGTGCGCGGACGAGACGCCGAGCCCGCCGAGCTCGATCGGGACAGGGGCTGCGAAGTACCCGGCGGCCTTGAGCGCCTCGATCGCCTCGAAGGGGTAGGTGCCGTCGCGGTCGTGCTCCCCTGCGCGGGCGGCGAGCTCCTCCGAGAGCTCCTCGGCGATCGCCACGAGCCTGGCGCCGGGGTCGGTATGGGCTGTGAGTTCGATCGGCATGGTAGGTCTCCAGTCCGCTCCACATGCGGCCGTGGCCGGAGCACGGCTCCGGCCACCTGCCTCATGCGAGCCTCAAGCGGTCGTCACCTCGACGGCGACGGGCACGCCATTGGTGACCATGTCGTAGACGGCTGAGCGCTTCTGGGCTCGCTCCACGACCTCGCGGAGCTTCTCCTCCGGCGCGTTGCCGGTCACGCGGAACGCCACCCCGATTCGCTCGAACCCGTTGCGCGGCTCGTCGTCCACTCCGAGTGCGCCGCGCACGTCCATATCGCCGGTGAGCGTCGACTCCACGGACGTGAGCTCCACCTTGCGCGCCGCGGCCACGTAGACGATCGACGTCGTCAGGCAGGCGGCGAGCGCGTGCAGCAGGTACTCGGCCGGGTTGGCGCTGCTGTCGGTGCCGAGCAGGATCGCCGGCTCGCCCGCATCGATCTGGAACGCCTCGCTGCGCGTGGTGTCCTCGCCACCGGCGGCGTAGAAGTCCTTGATCGTCGAGCGGTTGTGGGAGCCGTCGATCCAGCGGTTGGTGGCGCGGAACTGGAACTTCGCCAGCTCCGGCTGCGCCTTGATCAGGTCGAGCGTGGCGAACATCTTCTCGGTGTCCACGCCGTTGCGGATCGTGTCTGTGACTGTGCTCATTTCGAGACCTCCTGGGTCCTCGTGGTGGAGGCGAAACTCTCCTCCGCCGGCGCCTTCGCGACATCGGTGCCACCACCCAACTCCAGCCGGGAGCGTGGCGGGCTGCACGTACTCGGGCACGTCGTCTCGCCTGAGGCTTTGGGCGGCCCCGATCACCCCCCGCCGCGCAGCACCCGGGCCTGGTCAGCTGGGCTACGATCGCTGCTTGAAGCACGGGACCCGGTTCTGCACCTCGCCCGACGGCGTGACACTGGCCTACGCGATTGACGGCGAGGGACCGCCGCTGGTCAAGGCGGGCAACTGGATGACCCATCTCGACTTCGATCGACAGAGTCCGGTCTGGCGTCACTGGGTGCGGGAGCTCAGTCGCGGGCTCACCCTCATCCGGTACGACGAGCGCGGCTGCGGGCTCTCGGACCGGCAGTTCGACGACACGCCCACGCTTGACACGTACGTCGGTGACCTGGCCGCGGTGGTGGACTCCGCCGGACTCGAGCGCTTCGCCCTGCTCGGTCTCTCCGGCGGCGGGCCGACCGCGATCGCATACGCCGTTCAGAACCCCGAGCGCGTGAGCCATCTCGTGCTCTGCGGGACCTACGCGCGCGGGCGCTTCAGGCGCGGCGACGGCGCGGCCGAACAGTCGCGGTTGCTCATCGATCTGATGCGAGTCGGCTGGGGAGGAACGGTCCCCGCGTTCCGGCAGGTGTTCAGCTCGACCTACATCCCGAGTGGGGGGGAAGAGCAGAAACGCTGGTACGACGACATGCAGCAGGCCTCGAGCAGCGGAGAGATGGCCGCGCGGCTGTCGGAGTCACGCACCCTGATCGATGTCAGCGACATTGCGCGCCGCCTCACCCAGCCGACGCTCGTCCTGCACGCGCTCGAGGATCGGGCGATCCCGTATGAGGAGGGTCGGCGGCTGGCCGCACTCATCCCGGACGCTCGGTTCGTGACGCTCGAGACCGACAACCACATCCTGCAGGATGGAGAGCCGGCCTGGGAGGTGTTCTTGTCCGAGCTGCGCGCGTTCCTGAGCGACGGCGAGGGGGCGCCCGTCATCGCGGGCGATATCTCAGAGCTGAGCGAACGTGAGCGCGAAGTGCTCACGCTGGTGGCGGCGGGAATGAGCAACGAGCAGATCGCGGACCGGCTCTTTCTCAGCACCCGCACCGTGGAGCGCCACCTGTCGAACATCTACGCAAAGCTGCGGCTCTCCGGCAGGTCCGCGCGCGCCGCCGCCGCGGCACGCTTCTCGCGTCCGGGGTAACCGTCGAACTCTCAGCCGGTCCGCGTCTGGCGGCCTCAGCGGGGTGCGCGGGGATGTTCGGGCCGGCTGACGCCCTGGGCTCAGTCCAGCGGCGTGCGGGCTTTGCGCCGTGACCGTACGCTGCGCTGATGAGCGCTCACGTGTACGCGGCGGCGCGCGGAGCCCGGGCGAGCCTTCGCACGCCGCGCCCGGCGGACCCTCCCGTGCACCTGTCCGTGGACGGGGAGCGCACCCTCTGCGGGCTGGATCTGCGGACCATGTATGAGCGCTCGGATATGAGCGACGCCGCGGCGCTGGCGCTGCCGCGCGCATGGGAGGCGGGGAACCGCTGCAGGCGCTGTGTGGACAGCGGCCTACGCGGCGGGCAGCTGGACGGCTGAGCCCGAGGAGCCGCTGGATGGCGATCGACACAAGGAGCTGGCATGTCCCACGAACCGCAGTCCGCACCGTCACCTCGGCTGCAGCCCTCGGCCTCGTACAGCGTCACCATGCGCCTGCACATCCCTCAGCAGGGAGGCGCGTTTGCTCGCGTCGCCCGGGCGATCGGCGACACGGAGGCGATGCTCGGCGCGATTGATCTCGTGCGCGTCGGCTCCGACGAGGTTGTCCGCGATGTGACCGTCGCATGTGTGGACGCCGAGCACGCCGAGGCGGTGGTGCGCGCGGTGCGCGACCTGGAGGGGATCCGCGTCGACAGCGTCTCGGATCGCACGTTCCTGATGCACAAGGGCGGCAAGATCGAGGTCAATCCCAAGGTCCCGATCAAGACGCGCGACGATCTCTCGATGGCCTACACGCCCGGCGTGGGGCGTGTCTCGATGGCCATCCACGACGACCCGAGCAAGGCGTGGACCCTGACGATCAAGGGCAACACCGTCGCGATCGTCTCCGACGGGACCGCCGTCCTGGGTCTCGGCGACATCGGGCCCGAGGCCGCGATGCCGGTGATGGAGGGCAAGGCGATGCTGTTCAAGGAGTTCGCGGGCGTCGACGCCTTCCCGCTGTGCCTGGACACCAAGGATGTCGACGAGATCGTCGGGTTCGTGAGGGCGGTCGCGCCGACATTCGGCGGCATCAACCTGGAGGACATCTCGGCGCCGCGGTGCTTCGAGATCGAGCGGCGCCTGCGCGCCGAACTCGACATCCCGGTCTTCCATGACGACCAGCACGGCACCGCGATCGTCGTACTGGCCGCGCTGCTGAACGCCCTGCGCGTCGTCGGCAAGCGCCCAGAGGACATCACCGTGGTGGTCGTCGGTGCCGGGGCGGCCGGCGCGGCCTGCACGGAGATCCTGCTCGCCCAGGGCGTCGGCGACGTCATCGCCTGCAACCGGCGCGGCGCCCTCTACGCGGGCGCGGAGTACCTGGACGCCGAGCGGGCCGCGCTTGCCGAGCGTACGAACAAGCGCGGGCTGCGAGGTACCGCCGACGAGATGCTGGCAGGCGCGGACGTGCTCGTCGGGGTCTCCGGCCCAGGCGCGGTCTCGGCAGCCGCTGTGCGCCGGATGGCACCCGACGCGATCGTCTTCGCGATGGCCAACCCCGTTCCCGAGGTCCAGCCGGAGGAGGTCCGTGACGACGTCGCGGTGATGGCGACCGGACGCTCGGACTACCCCAATCAGATCAACAACGTGCTCGCCTTCCCGGGCGTCTTCCGCGGCGCGCTCGACGTGCGTGCAAGCACGATCAACGAGCAGATGAAGCTCGCCGCGGCGAACGCCATCGCGCGAGCCATCCCAGAGGACGACCTGCACGCCGACTACATCATCCCGAGCGTCTTCAACCGCCACGTCGCCGACTCGGTCGCCGAAGCCGTCGCCGAGGCGGCCGTCGCCAGCGGCGTGGCGCGACGTGAGCGACGCGCTCCCACGCACGAGCACGGGACTCCCCAGAACGGCGCCTCGTGAGGGCTTAGCGGCGCCGGCCAGCGGCGCAGACTACGGACGGCGTCGCGGCGCGCCCCGGATGTTCGGCGGGCGGCCCGGGCGTACGTTTGCTGCAGCTTCCACGACTCGGGAGGGACGCCCCATGTCGGCCAGACGAACGGTGATCGCGCTGCTCTCGCTCGTGCTCGTCCTGTCGGCTGCGTGGTCCGCGGGCCCGGCGGTTGCGTTCGATCAGCTGATAGCGCCCGACGTGGTCGCCCCGATGGACGGCGCCACGATCGCGGCGGGGTCCGCCGTCACGTTCCGGGTCAGTTCGGGCCCAGGTGACGACTACCTGTGGGTGCACATCTCACACTCGCCGGCCGCTGCCGAGACCTGCGGGACCATCGGCTCGGACGTCGGGACAGCTCCGCTCGATGCGACGGTCGCAGACCCCACGCTCTACGAGGCGACGCCGACGAACTTCGAGAGCTACAGCTTCTGGCTGAACCGTCCCGGCACCTACTACTGGCAGGCCTTCCGCTTTCGGTGGCGCCGACGGGTGCATCGAGGCGCCGGTGCGCTCGCTGACCGTCACCGGCATCCGGCCCGTCGAGATCGGCCCTCAGCCGCTTGCGCCCGCCGACGGGGCGACGCTGCCTGCAGGCCCGCAGACCTTCCAGGCATCTGCCATGGCGAGCGACAAGCCGGAGTACGTGTGGCTCCACGTCTCACGTTCGCCGCAGATCGCCGACGCGGGCGGGCTGATCGGCCACGACGCTGCGATCGAGTCGATGACGCAGACCGCGGATCCGGCCGTGTGGTCGGCCGCCCCGACCCACCTCACGTATGCGTCGTTCTGGATGAACACGGCCGGCACGTACTACTGGCAGCCCTACCGGATCAGCTACTTCGGCGACCCCGACGGCGTGGTCGAGGGCCCGATCCGGTCCTTCACGCTCACGGCCCCGACGACCCCAGGACACCGGGACGCCGGTGACCCCCGCGACGCCCGTCACGGTCCGCGGCGAGGCGGCCTTCACCAACGGCACCGCCAACGACCTCTATCTCGCATGCACGAAACTCGACCTCCTCCTCGTCGACGTGCTGCCGGCGGCTCGCGGCACCGTCTGGGTCACCGGTGCGGCCGACCTGCGACTGAAGGGCCAGACGGTCGACATCCTGCTCGACGGCAGGCGCGTCGGCACCACGGTCGTCGGCACGACCGGAGCCTTCCAGGCGACGGTGCGCGCGCCATCACGCACGCGGCTCGCCAAGGCCCGCTACCAGGCACGAGCGGGCGCAGTTCGCTCGCAGAACCTCAAGCTCGAGCGCCGGATGGTGACGGCCAGGCTGACCCGCAGCGGGAGCACGTTCACGCTCACCGGCCAGATCACGAAGCCGTTTGCCCGGCGGCCGGCGACGATCGGCATCCAGCGCTACCGCTCATGCCAGCGCAAGGAGACGCTCGCCGTCAAGGGCGTGCGGCCGAGCGCGAACGGGCGCTTCACGATCAGGTTCCCGGTCCCGGCCGCGTCCGCAAAGGCGCTCATGTACCGCGCCAAGACCAAGGTCGCCACGCGCGCTCGCGGGAACGCGGCGACGCCGACGTTCACGCTCCCACGCGCGATCGACGTGCGCTGACCGGCACGGTGCGAGCGGGTGCGGGGCCGCCGGCGTTCGCGCGCCGGGCCGCCCCGCTGCGTCTCGCTACTTGACGAGGTAGTCGGTGCTGACGATGTCCGTCCCCTCGACGTTGCCGGTGCACGTCGTCGTGCCTCGGTCGGCCAGGCCGGTCATCGTGCCGAGCGTTCGGCCGGGAGTCCCATCGGCGGTGTAGGAGTGGACGAGATAGTGCCCGTCACCGATCCAGATGGATGCACCTGCAGTGATGTCGGTGGGACTGCTCATCGGGCGGCGGCGGTGTCGCCTTCGGAGAGCTCGCCGCCTGTCCGGTGAAACGTCGCCTGCCGGTTCGATAGCGCGCCAAGCTGCCGAACCACCGCCGCGATCCGGGCGACATCCGCGGGGCGCAGCCTCGCGGGGCGCTGCGCGAGCACGGTCGCCAGGCTCTTGCCCTGGACCCACGCGACGCGCTCGGGGAGGATCGAGCGCTGCTCGAAGTCTGCCCACAGCACGATGACCGGCTGCACCCAGACGCGCCCGAGTCCCGCATCAGCGAGTGACCGGGAGAGCTTCGCGGATGCCGCTCGCGCGCGTGGCGCGAGTTGCGACACCTCGTAGCCGTCGTCTGGATCCTCCCGCCAACGGACCGATAGGACGTCGGCGTGGACCGACGCCCGTCCGTTGAGGTTCTTGCTCTCGAGCAGGAACACCCCGGCGGGTCCGATGAGCACGTGATCGATGTTGCCCCGGCCGGTGTCGATGTCGTTGATCAGTGCCCAGCCGTCGTGCAGCAGCGGCCGCAGTGCGCGAGCGGTCGCGCGTTCGCCCTCGGCTCCCTGGCGCCAACGCTCTATGTGATGCGGCGGCGAATCGCTGAGCAGGATGACCATCGCGATCGCGACCCCGAGCCCGAACCCCCAGTAGAAGCCGATGTGTTCGGGCTGCAGGATCGACCCCAGTACCACGGGGATCGCGATCTCGAGGAGAACCAGGATGGGGAAGACCCACCACACGCGGCGCAGCCACGCGCGTTTGCGGGCATCGAATCGCGCCCGTGCGAACTGGCCTGGCTGCCGCTCAAAGGCGTCCGCTGACATCGCGGACGTATCGGCTGCAGATGCCGCGAGCCAAAGTGAGCTTCGATGAGCTGCGCGGTGGCGGCGCGGAACGCCTCGAACCCCGGAACGCAGCGGATCGTCAGCGTTCCGCCTCCCGCACCACGACGTCTTCGTCCGCGTGTGCGACGTCGATGCCGCGGGCGTCTCGCGCAATGTCAGCGACGGGCTCCTGCGCGGCGTGCCCGGAGCCGTCCCGCAGGACCCGGACGGCGTCAGCCACGTGACGTTCGATCTGTGGCCGGCCGCCCACCGGTTCGTCGCCGGGCACCGCGTGCGGGTTCTCTCGGCCTCCGGGGCCCATCCCCGCTACGCGCACAACCCCGGCACCGGTGAGCCGGTTGCGACCGGGACGCAGCTGCGGGCGAGCGACCAGGAGATCCTTGACGACACACGCCACCCGTCGGCCGTCGTGCTGTCCGTCACCGATCGGCGGGGATCGAGCCATGAGCGGGCGAGGTGCCGGCTGAGGAGATCGACCGCGGTTCAGTTGGCAACGGCGAGGATGCGCCGCGCGACGCTCGTCAAGCTCCAACGCTCGACGGCAGCCCGGCGGGCCGCCGCGCGGAGCGCCTCACGCTCGGCCCCTCGGAGTGCGAGGACATCCTTGAGCCGGTCGCGCAACGCTGCGGTGTCGCCGCTCGGGAAGCTCGCGAGCCCACCGCGTCCGGGCGGGTATTCCTCCTCCAGTCCGCGGGCGACGTCTGCCAGGCCGGAGTGGTCAGCCACGATCGGCGGACACCCAGCGGCGGCTGCTTCGGCTGCCGCCATTCCGAACGCCTCGGGGAAGATCGACGGCACGACGGCCGCGTCTGCCAGCGCCAGCAGATGTACGAGATGCCGGTGCTGGAGCGGGCCCGTGAAGAGGACGTCGAGGCCGGCAGCCTGCTGCTCGAGCTCGGCGCGGCAGTCGCCGAATCCGACGATCACTGTCCGCACGTCCAGCCCGCGCAGCGCCTCGAGCAGGACCTGCACGCCCTTGTTCTCGATCAGCTTGCCGAAGTAGACGACGGTGGGTCGCTCACCGGCGAGGAAGGCCTTGATACGCGCTGGATTGCCTTCGTCCGGCAGCCACTCGTCTGCGTTGCCGGGGTTCGCCGGGTCGAGCCGCGCCTCCGCGATCAGTCGCTCGAGTGCCTCGTCCTTCGAGGCGGGCCTCCAGAGTTCCACGTCGACGCCGGGTGGGATCTCGTGCACGCCCTCGACCGTCCCGCAGACCTCTCGGACGACGTTGCGGATATGTCGGGAACCGACGATCGTCGCCACCGCGCCCGCGAGCACCTCGCCGCCCCAGATCGACAACTCGTCGTTCCCGCGCATCGCGTACTCGAGCTCCGAGCCGTGCGCCTTGACCACATAGCGGCTTCCGCTCGCGGCTCCTACGGGACCGCCGAGCAGCACGTGATTGACGAAGACGAGATCGGCAGGCCCCTGATCGCGCAACGCGCCGGCGTTCGCCTCCACCCACGCGTCGAGTTCCGCGCGGGAGCAGTCCTGCACGAGCTTCACCTCATAGCCCTCGTACCGGTCGAGCACGAAGACCGGAAGCAGCCCGCCGACGTCCGGCCTGACCACCGCCGCGCCGCCCAGGTCGAGCTGCTCCGGCCGTTGCTCCTGGGAGAACAACGTCACGTCGTGGCCTTCGCGGCTCCACTCGTGCGCGAGCTGCCGCGCGTAGATGTTCGATCCGGTGCCACCGAGCAGATACCCGTGCCAGACGAAGATGCGCATGCCTGGCCACGCGATCCGGGCGCTGTTCAGCGCAGGACGATCGTGGTGTTCGCCCGCCGCGGGCCCTGGGTGACGCGAACGGTGACCTTCACTCCGTGCAGCTTCTTCAGCCTGCGGCGGGCCTTGGTGGTGAGCGTGAGCTTCAGCGTGACTGCCTGGCCTGCGCGCTTGGCGGTGACATGTCCGCGGGCGATCGTGGCCGGGATCTTCAGGCGCCTGGCGACCGACGCGGGGATCGTCGCCGCTCCGTCGATGCGGCCTGCTGCTGCTGCGACGACCTTGAGACTCAGGCCCTTGGCCAGGGCCGAGGCCTTCAGGCCCGTCGGCGGCGTGATCTTCAAGTCGGAGCCACCGGCGGCGGGACCGGCCGGCGGGACGGCCGGCGGGACGGCCGGCGGCGGGGTCGACGCCGCCTGCCGGGCCTCGAGGATCGCGCCGACATCGGCGCCGCCGAAGCTCGGGCCGGTGGTCGTCAGATAGACGCTGTCCTTGAGGTCGGGGCTGTCCTTCGGCGCGACGCCGCTGATGAGGACCGGTGGCGACGTGAGGCTGCACGGCGCGTTCGTCGGCCACGGCAGGACCGGGGTCCCCGCGACCTTCAGGCCCTGGTCGTCGCGCCAGGCGATCTGCGACCCGTCGGGCGACCAGGCGACGCTGTGCGCGCTCCCGGTCGCGGGAAGGTCGCAGCCGTTGGCGTAGTCGAGCGCCCCAGTGCCCGGATCACCGCTGAACGGGACGACTTGGATGACGTTCTTGGGCGTTCCGGCGCTCTGGTAGACCTCGATCGCGACCTTCCCGCCGCTGGGCGGGACGTCTGCGCGCTTGAAGGAATAACCGCTCGGGGGCGAGGTCCACAGGTCGCTCTCCTGGGTGCCCGGCGCGCCCGCCGCCCTCTGCACGCTGATCGCGTTCCCGTCCGAGAACACAAGGCGGTTGCCGAAGAACGTGAACTGGCGGGCGTCGGCGACCTCGAGCGGGTCGAGGAGGTTCGCGGCCGTCGTGAGGCTGAACCACGCGCCGTGCGGGAGGCTCGCGCAGATGTTGTACGGCGTGTACGAAACGACGCAGTAGCTCCACTCGTTCGCCGTCCAGTCCCCGTCGTCGCTGATCTCGAACGCCAGCGGGCGGTTGACGAAGGTGCCCACGTCCTTCGACTGCAGCGGCAGGTCCTTGATCTCGTTCCCGTTGCGATCCCACACCTTGAACCACTGCAGGCGCGAGTTCGCGTTGCCGCTCGGGTCGTTGTTGTAGACCGCCGCCGTGCGTCCGTCAGGTGCCTGCGCGACGCCGAGCCACGGCTTCGCGGGCGTGCCCGTCGTCGTCAACTGCACCTTCTTCGTCCCGTCGGGAGACGAGAGCCAGACGTTGCCGGCCTCGAGATAGGCGACGCTCGCCGCGAGAGCGGCGGAGGCGCAGAGTGCCAGCGCCGCGATGGCCGCCGCGATGACCGTTGCGAAGGCGCCGATGCGTCGCCCGCTCAGCCTGCTCGTCATGTTGTGCAAGACCCGCTCCGTCCGTGGTGGGCGACCGAGGGTACGGCGCGGCCGACCGCGGCACAACCGACCACGAGTCGCCCTCGCCCTTGAACGGCGCGATGACACGCTGCGCCGGGTGATCGGTTTCCCCGAGGCGCCCCTACGGCGTGGCGAGTTCGACGGGCGACGTGCGTCGCTGCGGCCTCGGCAGGGCCGGCTTGGGCAACTGGCCCTCGGCCCACATCGCTGCGAGTGCCGTGCGGGGGAGCGCCGTGGGCTTCTCAAACAGCAGGTAGCGCGGCTGCCAGCGCGGGTCGAACTTCTGCGTGAAGCGCAGGAGCCGCTCGACCTGGAACCAGCGGTCTCCGACGATCAGGACCCGTGCAAGCACTCGCTCGATGACGTTGGCCGGGTCGCGCAGCCAGCGGCCGAACGCCGCGAAGTTCAGCGAGAACTCCTCGACGCCGCGCTCGCCGAGCAGCCGCGCGGCCTCGACGACGAGGAAGTCGATGACGCCGTTGGGGGTGTCGCGCTCGCGGCGCATGAATCCGAGCGACACAGCGGGCCGCCCAAAGATCGGGACGAAGTGCAGGAACCCGCGGACCACGCCGTCGCCATCGCGCGCCAGGACGATCAGCGCGTCGGGCAGCAATGCGTCGGCGACGGTGTCGTGGGTCATGGAGAAGCCGCGCTCCGGCTCCCCGTTGCGCCAGCGCGCGCTGACCTGCTCGAGGGCGGCGAGCGTCGCGGGCTCCAGGCGTGAGACCTCGGCCAGCTCGGCGGTGTAGCCGTTGCGCACTACCCGGTTGACGGCCTTGCGCAGGCTCTTGCGCGACCCGCCCGAGAGGTCCATCGGCCCGGCGGCGACGATCGCCTCGTCGCCCATGTACAGCCGGTGCAGCCCGCGATCGTGCGCCGTTACGGCCGTCGCGGCGCCGGCGCCGCAGACGCCGAACAGCAGACCGTGCCGGCGGGCGTCGGCCGCCAGGTCGTCGAGCAGCGCGGACACGGACGCCGCCGGGCCGACGGGGTCGCCGGCGAGGATGAGCGTCCCGGCCTCGATCCTGTAGGCGGCGAACGCCAGGCCGTTCTGCGACCAGCGTCGGTGCAGATCGGCGCGGAGCTTGAAGGCGCTGAGCGTGTCGTCGCCGTGCGAGCGCACAGCGCGGGCGGCGCGTTCACGATCGGTGCAGCCGGCGGCGATCGGCGGCGCGGCGAACGCCCACGCGGCCAGTGCGACGATGCCGCCGCCCGCGAGCATCCCGAGCGCCGGGACGGACCCGGCGAGCGCGGCGGCAGGGGCCGCCGCCGCGACCGTCGCGACGAGCGCCGCGCCCGCCCGGACCATCGCCGACCGCGGGCGCGGCCCGTCGTGGCGGACGCGGAAGGCCGCTCGCGACCGCCAGAGGCCGGCCGCGAGAGCGAGCGTGATCGCGGCCTCCTCGACGTCCAGCCCCTTCAGGAGGTCGAGACCGGCCAGCACGATGAGCAGGGCGAGCGCGGCGACGAGCGCCCCGTGCCGCCGGCGCCACAGATGCCAGCTGACGCCGAGCAGCGCGACGCCGGCCGGCACCGCCAGCGCCTGGGCGAGCTCGATCTCCTGCATCGAGGCGAGGCTGACGAGCGCGCGCAGGCGACCCGGAAGCTCCGGGGTCATCGCGGAGGCGAGGTTCAGCACCCCCACAGCGGCCGTCGCCAGCGCGGCGACGGCCGGGACGGCGTCCCCGCGCGGCGTCTGCAGACCGGGCGGGCGGTGGATCCCGGGGGCCCAGGCAGCGCTGTCCCGGGTCGCGGGGACAAGATCGCGCCAGTCCTTGGCGATGAGCCAGAGGGAGACGGCGACCAGCAGGGCGACGATGACCGCCGCTGCGCCGAGCGCGCCCGCGAGGCCGGCCCCTGCGAGGCCGGCGGCACCGAGATGCCATTCGTGGACGCGAACCCCGAACACCGTCACCCGCGGTCCGAGCTGGTGACGCTCGAGATGGAGGACAGGCATTGCAGTCACGGTGGCACGCCCCGGGACAAGGGCACGTAAACGCCGATCGCCGGCGTCCGGCGGAGATGAGCTTCAGCGCGGGGTTCTCGCTGGCGAAGACGTCGATGCGGGAAGGGGAACCCGGGCGTGACGCTGTCACACTGCGGCGATGGCGCTCCGCCGGCCGGGACTCGTGCTGATGGTCGCGGCGCTGCTGGGCATTCACCTGGGCGTTGCTGCGGCCGCCCCGCCCGCGCTGACGCCGGCGGTCGTGGGCGAGCCGCCGAACGGCGGCGGTGTCTTTCGTTTTCCCCAGGCTGTCGGCTTCACGCCCGGGGGCGGCACGGTCTTCGTCGGCGATCAGTTCAGCGGCGTCGTGCAGGCCTTCTCAGCCGACGGCGCCTTCAAGTTCGCGTTCGGTTCGCGGGCCAGTCGGCGGGAGGCGGGCCGGTTGGGGGTCGTCGGCGGTGTGGCGGTCGATCGCAGCGGGCACGTCTACGTGCTCGATTCGGAGAATGATCGCGTTCAGGTCTTCGACGCCGCCGACGGCACATTTCGGACGGCGTTCGGTGACACGAGCGTGTTCGACCTGACGAGCGGCACGGTGCCCGGTCCGGACGGCGGCATCAGCGCCAGCGGGGTCACCGTCTGGCAGGCGACGCCCACGGCGTCTCCGATCGTGTTCGTCGCTGACCAGGGCAACGACCGCGTCGAGCGGTTCGTGCTCGATGCGACCACGCTCACTCCGACCGGCCCGCCGCAGTTCAGCTCGCCGTCGCTGGGCCTGAACTTCCCGCAGGGGATCACAACCGACGCGGCCGGGACGCGGCTCTACGTCGCCGATGACGACAACCATCGCGTCGTGGTGCTCGATCCGCAGACGCTCGCGTTCGTCGCGCAGGTCGGGAGCTTCGGCACCGGCCCGGGGCAGTTCCAGAACCCCTACGACGTCGCCGTCGACGCGCGCGCTCCGTTCCAGCTGTATGTCGCGGACAACCTCAACAATCGCGTCGACGTGTTCGACGCCGCGACGCTCGCGTCGGTCGGGACATTCGGCGGGTTCGGGCGGACGCCCGGGCTGTTCTCGATCGTGCGCGCCGTGGGCGCGATCGCCGACGATCCACGCGGCGGCGTCGACGTCGCGGACACCGCGAACAACCGCGTCCAGGCTCTTGACGCGACCGGCGCCGTCCTTGGGGCATGGGGTCTGGCCGGTCGCGGCGCGGGCTACGTGACGCGCCCCGGCGGCGTGGCGTTCGACCCTGCGGGCGGCATCGCGGTGGCCGACACGTTCGATCACCGCATCTCGCGTCTGGACGCCGACGGGACGTGGAGCGGGCTCTTCGGGCTCGTGAGCGCGTTCAACGGCTTCGCCACGCAGGGGTCGGCGACCGGCCAGTTCAGCCGGCCCGAGGGCGTCGCGTTCGACGCCGCGGGCAACGCGTGGGTCGCGGACACCGGCAACGACCGCGTCGTCGAGATCGTGCCCGCGACGGGCGCGGTGGCGTTCACGAGCCCCGCCGGCGCGCTCTCCGGCCCGCGCGCGATCGCCCGCGACGCGTCCGGTGGCGGCGTCGTCGTCGCGGACACCGGCAACGACCGGGTCGTCGCCATCGCCCCCGGCGGAGGCGTGACGCTGCTCCGCAGCAGCCTGTCGCATCCTGCGGCGGTCGCGGTCGGCGGCCCCGGTTCGACGCTCTACGCCGCAGACGACACGCACGTGCTGCAGGTCGCAAGCGGCGTGCAGGTGGCGCCGCCGCCCGGGTCCGGGGTGTGGGATCACCCGGCTGGCCTGGCCGTCGCAGCCGACGGGACGCTCTACGTCAGCGAGCGGCGGCCCGGCACGCCGAACGGCGCGCGCATCATGCGCGGCGTGCCCAGCGGAGCCGGCTTCGACTGGGACACGATCGCGACCGAGGGTCCCGGGCCGAGCCAGGTGATCGAGCCCGCCGGCCTCGCGCTGAGCGCCGACGGCGGGACGCTGCTCGTCGCCGACAGCGGGAACGACCGCGTGCTGCGATTCGATGCCCCCGGGTCCGCCCCGCCGGTCACCCACGCGGTGCAGGTGACCGTCACCGGCATCACCCGCGGCACCGTCACGAGCGCGCCCGAGGGGATCTCGTGCCTGACCGATTGCGTGCAGCATTACGGCGCCGGCCGCCAGGTGACGCTCACCGCGACGCCCGTCGCCGGCAGCGTCCTCACCGGCTGGAGCGGCGCGTGCGCGCCAGCTGGCGCGGCCACCACCTGCTCGCTCACCGTCGACGGCCCACTCGATGTCGGCGCGGCGTTCGCCCCCGCACCCCCACCGCCCGCGCCGCCGCCACCGCCCCCGCCGCCGCCGACTCCCGCGCCGACGCCGCGGGCGCCGGCGAAGATCCGAGTGTTGCGCGCGGGCGTCCAGGGCGGGGTGCTGGACATGCTCGTCGAGATCACCAGCCGCGCGTTGACCTCAGGCGCCAAGCTCGACCTGACCTACGGGTCGAGCGGACATACGACGAAGTTCAGCGTCCCGATCGCCGCCACCTCGAGCGCCGGTGGCCCGCACGCGCGGGCCGCGGAGACCCGTGTGAAGATCCGCAGGCATCTGCCGGCGAGCCAGCGCAAGAAGGACACCGGGATCGTCGAACTCATCTATGCCGGCAGCTCGACCGTGCAACCCGACAAGGTGCGCCTGCGCGCCGCCTCCGGCAAGTCGCTGCTCACGCGCAAGACCAGCAAGATCCAGAACGGCCGACTGATCGTCAGCGGCACGGTCACCAGCCGGGCAAGCGGCGTCGTGCGCATCCGCCTGGGCTACGACAACCCCGACGCAAGCACCGACTTCCTCTACTGGAACGCCAAGATCGCCAAGGGCACCTGGACGCTCAATCGTGCACTGCCCGCAGCGGCAGCCGCGGGCGGCCAGCTCGCCATCCAGTTCACCGGCTACCTGCCCCGCAACCTCCGCGGCGAGCAGACCGCCAAGCAAGTCCTCAGCTGAGCAACCGCCCGCTCGATCGTGCGCCGCGGGCTCACAAGGGCCCATGCAGCGCTCCTCCCTGCACGGGGACGCGGCAGCGTCGTGTGCTGCTCGTCGGGTATTCCGCCACGGATGGGACCATCGGCGGAGTACGGATGTGGTGGGTGCCTGACGCGTGGCACGGTGCGTGGATGAGCGTTCTCTCCGTTCGGCGTGTTCGTGTGTGCGTTGGCGTGACGGTCACGCTTGCCTTCGGGGGAGTGGCGGCCTCGGCTGCGGCGCTGGCCGCGACCGTGGCCCAGCCAGGCGCGGAGACCGCGGTGCGCGAGTACGGCGGCACGATCGTCTTCAGCGACTTCGATCAGGCCGCGGGTCGCTGGTACCTGAGCGTGCGCAGGGCGGGCGCCAAGAAGGCGCAGCGCCTGGCGGTTGCATCGAGCGCGATGCCGTTCGACGCGGACATCGGCACCGACAGCGGCGGGCGCCCGGAACTGATCTACCAGCGGTGCGCCAAGACGGCGACGGCGACGCCCGGCCCGATCCCGCAGTTTCCGATCATCATCATCACGCGCACCGGTTGCGAGCTGTTCGTGTACTCGCTGGCCGACGCGACCGGTGAGCGCCCGGTGCGCAACGCCAACGATGCCACGCACAACGACGTCAACGCGACGCTCTGGGCTGGGCGAATCGCGTGGACGCGCGAGTACGGCTCGGGCAAGGACGCGAACCCGATCGTGTACACGAAGACGCTGACCGCGCCGCGCTCGCAGCCCTCAACGCGCCTGCCCGGCGTACCGCAGACACGGTGCGGTGACGTGGACAAGGTGTGCGGGCCGACGACCGCTCGCCGGGTCAGCGCGCTCGAGCTCCGCCAGGACGCCAACGCCGGAGCGTGTGGACCCAGCCCGTCGCATCCGACGTCGGCTGCGTGCGAGCGCGAGCTCGCCGTCGTCGTCAGCTACACGTGCACGGGGTGCTCAGGCATCGCGCAGACCGATCTGCGCCTGGACTCGGTCAGAGCGAAGTCCAGTCAGCTCGTTGCGCGGTCCGTCAGCGGCATGAACGGGCAGGGGTTCGTCGGCCCGTCGTTCTTCGACGGACGCCTGGCCTGGTACCGGGCCTGCGCCGTCACGGAGGCGAGCTGCAGGAGCTTCGCCGGCCCGTGGCGCTACCGGCTGTCCAACGACAGCTACGAACGCGGCACACCCGGCCCGATCCGGGTTGACGGCTTTGCGGACACCGGCTCACGCCTCTACGAGGTCCTTGGCTGCTCTGACGCAGAAGCCGGGGCTCAGTACAACACGAACTGCCGCATCGACGAGATCACTCCGCCCTCCTACGCTGCGGCGCCCGCACCGGTCCGGTAGCACTGAGCCACCTGCCTGCTGGGCTCCGCCGCCGCGAGCCGTTGCGCTACCGCACCGGCGTCGCCGGGTACCGTGCCAACTGCTCGCGCAGCGCCGTGTAGGCCGCGCGCGGCGTGCCGTCCGGGTTGACGAGCGCCGAATCCCAGGTCGTCGGGCCCGGGCTGGCGCGCCAGTTGTACAGGTACACACGCCGGATCCGGGGGCTGAGCGGGACCAGGCGGCCGAAGATGAAGCGGACGGCCTGCGCGGCGTGGGCGGTGCCCGTCGCGAACCTGATCGTGCTCGCGTTGTGCCGGGCGACGACGCCGCCGGTCTCGGTGAGCCACACCTGGCCCCGGGTCGCGCGGAGGATGCCGCGGGTGCCGGTCGAGCGGAACTTGTTCGCATCGACATAGTTGTGCAGGCCCCAGAACTGGGGCTCGCGGTGGGCGGCGCGACGGAAGCGCTTGATCCACTTCGGCATCGTCGGCGTGTCGACCATGTCCGCGGCGAGGATCGTGCAGCGCGGGCATTCGCGGCGCAACGCCCGCCAGTAGCTTCGCGGTCAGCGCCGGCGACGCGCCCGCGAGGTTGGGCTCGTTCCAGGTCGCGAACTCGGTGACCCACGGGTAGCGCGCGCGCACTGCGCGGAACGCCTGCGCGAAGCCGGCCGGCGTCGGGCGGTTGCGACCGTCGCCCCAGGCATTCCCGAAGGTCAGCAGCACGTCGATGTTCGACGCGTGCGCCATGTTGAGGTACGCGTCCATGTTGGCCCGCTCGGCGTCCCTGTAGATGCCGTTCCAGCCGACGAGGAGGCGGGCGTGCGTGATGCCGGTCTGGGTGAAGAGCGGGTCACCGAACAGGTCGGGGTGCTGCTCGGCGATGCCGACGATCGGCGGGACCGCTGCTCTGCGCGCCGCTGGGCGCTTGGGCGCCGCGGCAGCCGGCTGGGCCGCGATGGCGACGAGCGCGATCACGACGGCGGCGCGGCCGATCAGACGCGTGACTGCAGAGCGCGGAAGCGCGGAAGGGCGCATGGAGCTTGGGATCCTCGGTCTCGTGGGGGGCGGGAGAGCGCCGAGCGGTGCGGCAGCAGAGGTGGGGCGGCAGCACAGGGTAGACAGGTGCCGCGAGCATCGGCGCCGCCGGCCCCACGCGGGACAGGCGGTGACGCTCAGCGCACGACGGTGAACGTCGCTGTACGGGGCCTCGACGTGTTGCCCGCCGTGTCGCGCGCGGTGAGCGTCAGGCGGTAGGTCGCGGGCTTCAGCGCCTTGCGGCCCAGGCGGCCGCTGAAGGCGATCCGGTCCTTCCCGGGCGCCATTGAGCGGCGGCGCAGCGTGCCGGCGGCGACGAAGCGCTTCCCCTTGCGCCGCGCCAGCGCGATTGTGACGTCGGCGCGCTCGCTGAGCTTGAAGGTGATCGTCGTGCCCCTCGGGATCTTGCGGGCTCGGCGCTTCGCGGCCGCGCTGAGCGCTGTCGTCTTCGACCCCGCACGGAAGCGGGCGGCGCTGAGCTTGAGGACGCTGAGGACGGGTGGGGTGTGGTCCGCGCCGGCCGGCGGCACGGGTGCCTGGACTTGGATCGTGCCTGTGGCGCTCGAGGTGTTGCCGTTGGCGTCGCGCGAGGTCACGGTCACCGTGTACGTGCCGGGCGTCGTATAGGTGTGTGTGAGCTGGGTCCCCGCGCCCTGGCTTGTCCCGTCGCCGTAGTCCCAGGTCGTGACCCCGAGGCCGGAGAACGCGTCGACGGGGGCCACGGCGAGTGGTACGGCCGTGCCCGCGACGGCCGTGGCCGGGACGCTGAGCCCGCGAAGGACGGGGCCGGAGCCGTCGAGCACGAGCGCCTGAGCGTGCGCGGTTCCCTCGGCGAGGAAGGCGAGCACGACGTCACCCCCGGCGTCCGGCAGCGCCTGGAAGCCGTAGCCGAGGCCCGGTGTGCTGCCCGTGGATGCGATCGCCTCGGGTCCGAAGACGGCCTGGTCGAACGCTCCGCTCCCCGGGTTGGCGAATGCAGCCGTCCGGGATGCCTCGCGGGAGGCGGCGATCGCGCCCCCGCCCGCGCGGGCCGCCACCGTCGCGTACAGGGCGTCGTTCTGGAGCAGCGCGGGGTTCGGGAAGCCCCCGCCCGGCGGGCGCGTCGAGGCGTAGAGACTCGTCACCGACGGGCTCGAGCTGGCCGTCCACAGCGCATAGGCGGTGCCCTGCTGGTCGACCGCGAGGTGCCACTCGTCGCCGCCCTTGAGCGTCGCGGTTCCAAGCGGCATCGCGCCGAGGCCGGACCAGCTCCCGCCGTGCGCGCGGACCGCCGCGGCGAGCGCGTACTGCGTCGCCACGAGCAGGTCGGTCACGCGGTAGAGCGCCACGGCGTTCCCGTGCGCGTCGATGCCGACCTGCGGCTCCCAGCCGACGGGCTTGCCGGCGATCGCGGGCAGGGTCGTCGCGGCCGTGAAACCGGCCGCGCCCGCGTCGCGCGTGGCAACGGCGGCCGACCCCGAGCTCCCGCTGGCGACAGCGAACCCGACGACCGCGTCGCCGGCCGCGTCGATGGCGAGCGGGAACGGCTCAGGGGGAGTGAAGGTGAAGCCGCCGGCGCCCGCCGAGCCGGTGACCAGTGCGGACGGCCCGAATGCCGCGCCGGCCGTGCGCGAGGCGACGCGAACCTTCGTATCGGGCCCGGGCACGTCGGTGCGCCATGCGACGACCGCGTCACCGGCGGCGTTCTCGGCGATCGCCAGGCCGCCGTCCGCGGTCTCGCTGTTGTTCGGCGAGAGCCCGGTCGGGGCGCTCCAGCCTCCGGCTGCCGGTCGCTCGGTCTCCCAGACCTTCTTCGCCGACGTGTCCGACCAGATCACGGTCAGCCGATCCGCGCCGTCGAAGGCGAGGTCGAAGATGGCATCGGCGCTCGTGCCATCCGGCGAGGCGAACTCGGGGGAGCCGAGCGGGCCGCCGGGAGGCCGCACCTGCACCTCGATCCGCCCGGTGCCCGCATCGAGCGAGCCGATCGCGATCGTCCCGTCGGGTGCGACCGCCGCCCGGATCGGGTATGTCGTCGGGCTCGTCGGCGTGAAGTCGATCGGGCTCGTCCACACCGCGGTCGCGAGCGCCGGTGCCGGAAGGGCGGCGACGAGGGCGAGCACGGCGGCGGTCAGCGCGAACGCCGCCGCGCGGGGGATCGGGTGCCGGACCATGCCCGCATGACACCACACGGCCCGGGCTGAACTCTCGGCTCTCGACGATCGTGCTGGGTCAACGGCACCCAGGCGGCCACACAGCGGCGCTTCACGCTCGCGCACGAGGTCGGCCACCTGCGAAGCCGGGACGCGCGCCGGCTACTGCCCGGAGCCCGTGCCGCCCGGGGCAGCCGAGGCCGGGACCCCGGCGGCGGCCGCGGCGCCGAGCTGCTCGAGTGCCTGCGTGATGCCCGCTGACACCAGCGAGGCGTCCGGAACGGTGTCGCGGTCGGCGTTGACGCAGAACGTCAGGCGCCCCGTGTGGGAGATGACCGCCACCCCGACGGCGTGCTCGGCGGCAAGCGGCACGATCGGCACGATGTCGGCGAGCCGGGCCTTGAAGGTGCGGGTCGCCCGCGGCGGCCCGGGCACGTTCGTGACGGTGACGTTGAACAGGCGCGTCCCGAACAGCGACTGGGCGAGCGGCAGATGCAGCACCGGGGGCAGATGCTCGGCGAGCGAGATCAGCGTGGCGCCGCCCACCGGCTGGTGGCCGTGCTTCGCGCCGCGCCCGGCGGCCATGACCCGCCGATGGCGCTGCAGGAGCTCGGGTTCGTCGACCGGCAGGGCGACGAAGCGCGACAGGACGCGGTTGCCGAGCTCCTCGTCGTCCTCGGTGCGCAGGCTCACCGGCACCATCGCACGCAGCCCGGCCTCAGGGGGCTCCTCGCCGCGCGCGACCAGGACGTCGCGCAGGCCCGTCGTCACCGCGGTCAGGACCACGTCGTTGACGGTCCCGCCGAACGCGCGGCGGATGGTGGCGACCTCGGCGAGCGTCGTGCGCGCAACGGCCAGGCGCCGGTGCTCGCCGATCGGCACGTTCAGCGAGCAGGGGGGCGCTGCGATCAGTTCCTCGCGGACGATCAGCTCCGCGAGCGCCTCGGCCTTCCGGGAGGCGTGGCGGGGGTGCCGGAGGACGTTGAATCCCTCGCGCAGCAGTTCCGCGACGGCCGGCGGGTGATCGTCCGCCCGCACCTGCGGACGACCCGGGGCGTCCGGGACGCCGTCCTGGAACAGCGTCGTCATCTCGAGCGAGCCGATCCCGTCGGCGAGGCTGTGGTGGAGCTTCGTCGCCAGTGCCCAGCGGCCGTTCTCGAGGCCCTCGACCAGCACGAACTCCCACAGCGGCAGCCGCCGGTCGAGGCGCTGCGAGTAGAAGCCGCCGGCCCACTCGAGCAGCTCGGCCTCGCCGCCGGGCGCCGGGAGGGCCGCGCGGCCGACGTGCGCCTTGAGGTCGAAGCCGGGGTCGTCGACCCAGTGGGGCCGGCGCAGGCCGGACACCGACGGCTCCGACAGCTTCTGCCGGAAACGCGGCAGCTTGGGCAGCCGCCCGCCCAGGCGCCGAAGCACCTGTTCGCGAGTCGGCGTACCGCGGCCGGGAACGGGATCGAAGACCAGTACGGCGCCGATGTGCATGTGGGCGGACCCGTCCGCCTGCTCGAGCTCGAGGAACGTGGAATCCAGCGCGGAGAGCTGCTCAGCGCTCATGCGGCGAACGTACACGGCGTCGCCGCGACCGCCATCGGTGCGCCGAACGGGTCCGGCTGCGGGAAACCCACAGGCCTCATCGGCAACGCTCTGGTCGACGCTGGTGGCTGGGACGCGTCGGCGGCCCGGACGGGTCGCTCGCGGTGCTCGCGCTGCGGGCACGGGAGCGTGGTTCAGCGGATCATCTCGGCCAGCCGGGCTGCGGCACGGCGCGCGCCGTCGGTCTCGACGTCGCGGTAGTCCACGTCGCGGCTGATCTCGGCCGCGATCGCGTCGGCTATCACCTCCGGGGTGGCGGTCTCGTAGTCCATCCTTCGCCCTGCGCCATAGCGCTCGAGCCGGTGGGCGACGTGGTAGTTCTGCTCGAAGTGGTGCTGCAGGGGGAAGTACAGGAACGGGCGCTTGTTGGCCGCGAGTTCCATCGCTGTGGTCAGTCCGCCCTGTACCACGGCGAGGTCGCACGCAGCGAGGTGGCGGTACAGGTTGTGTACGTAGGAACGGATCTCGAGGCCGTCGACCTGTGGGAGGGAGTCGGGATCGATCCGCGGGCCGGCGACCACGATCATGCGCAGGTCCGGCACGCGCTCCTTGGCGCCCGGGAACGCGGCGATCACCCGCCGCAGGAGGTCCGCGCCGACGCCCGAACCTCCGACGGTCACGATGCAGACCTGCTCGTCGTCCTCGTACTCAAGCTCGGCGCGCAGCGCTGAACGATCGGCGAACTGCGCAGGATCGAACCCGGTCACGTACCCGACGAAGTCGAAGTGGCGCTCGGTCCAGTCGCGGATCAGCGGCAGGTCGGGGCCGAGCCGGTCGGACACGACATCGTCGGGGTTGCCGACGAACAGGGCGCGGTCCCGCACGCCGGGACTGCGCGCGATGTGTTCCACCATCTCCCCGTTGTAGTCCGCGGTGAGAGCGGCCTCGCCCGACCCGCCGTCGGGCATCGGGAGCCAGCCGACGAAGTCGGTGAGCCACGCGTAGCTGGCGCGCTTCTCGCACGGGTGTTCGTGGAGGTAGTAGTCGATCTCCCAGCCCTCGTCGGCGATCCAGAGGTCGTGGCGAGCCTCGCGCGCGACGTCGTGGAAGACCATGAAGTTCGCGATGAGGATCTCGTCCATGCGGCGGATCGCATGGAAGCAGTGCAGGTCGTGCTCAGCCGACTCCGACTCGATGTGGCGAGACTCGCTCGCAAGGTGCCTGCTCGCGGGGTGGATGCGCTCGCCCTCCGCCTCCAGGAGGTTCGTCACCGGGTGCTGCGCGAGCCAGTCGATCTGCACGTCGGGCACGAGCGCCCGGAGCTCCCGGGCGATCGCGACGTCCCGCTGCGCGTGGCCGAGCCCGATCGGCGAGGAGACGTAGAGGGCTCGCGGCCGCGAGTCGGCGCGGTGCACCGTCGGATCGCGGACGGCATGGCCGTTGCCGTCGGCTGTGGTGCCCTCCACGAGATCGCGCAGCGCGAGGTTGACCGGCAGCGGTTTGCGTGCGTGTGGCGCGTGGCTGCCATCGGTGATGCTCATGAACGTGCCGCCGGTCGCCCGCGCCAGCGCTCGGGCGTCGGCGTGGGCGGTGATCTTGTCGTCGGGCGCCGAGATGACGAGCACCGGGCAGCGCACCCGGCCGGCGATCGCGAGCTGCTCGCGGCGCGTGGCCGGTGCAGCGTCGGCCCCGAGCGCGCTGGCGAGCAGCGTCTCGGCGTCGGTCTCGTGCGCCCATCCGATCGCATCCTCGATCTGCTTCGTCGAGTGCGGCGTGTTGAACATCCGGCGCACGAACCACTCGACGAAGTCGCCGTAGTCGGTGCGCCAGTGCACCGCGTTGAACTTGCCCCACCAGCGCGCCACCAGCGGCGGGCGGAGCATCATCCCGCGCAACCGCCGGTGCGCCATGATCCGCCAACGCAGCCCGCCGAGGCGGCTGGCCGGGAACCACGGCCCGATGAAGGCCGCCGCGAGCACCCGCTCGGGGTGCTCGGCGGCCAGGAGAAGCGCACGCTGCGCGCCGCGGGAGAAGCCCACGATCACGGCCTGTTCGGTGCCGGTCGCATCCATCACCGCGAGGGCGTCGCTCGCGAACTCCGACTCGGCGTAGAGCCGCGGGTCCCCGGGCCGGTCGGATCTGCCGTTCCCGCGCGGATCGAACGTGACAACCCGGAAGTGGCGGGCGAGGTAGGCGATCTGGGCCTTCCAGACCCGCGAGTGCACGAGCGTCCACGTTGGAAGCAGCAGGACGGTGGGATCACCATCCCCGTAGCGCTCCCAGAAGACCCGCACGCCGTCGCGCTCGACGTAGCCCTGCTCGTCGGGGTAGAGCGCGCGCGTCTGCTCCGCGCCGCTCCCGGGTGCGGGCGCCAGGTCGACCACGCGGTCGATCGTAGTCCTCACGGCCGCGCCTCGAACACGAGGTTGAACGGGGTCTCGGCCGCCCGCCGGAATCGGGTGAACCCGCCGGCCGCGACGACGTCGCCGATCCGCGCCTCGCCGGCCTGGGCGCCGAGCGCAAGCCCCACGTCCTGCGAGAGCGATGCCGGGGTGCACAGGAAGGTCGAGAACCCGTAGAACGCGCGGCCGATGGGATTGAAGTTGTCCTCGACCCGGTCGCCGGCCATCGGCTCGACGATCAGCCACGTCCCGTCCGGGGAGAGCATGCGGTGGACCTGACGTGCCGCGCCGGCGGGGTCGCCCATGTCGTGCAGGCAGTCGAACATCGTCACGAGCTCGTAGCCGTCGCCATGGTCGGTGCCGGCGGCCGCCGTCTCGAAGCGCACGCGGTCGGCGACGCCCGCGTCCTGCGCGCGCCGACGCGCCGTCTCGATCGAATCCTCGTGGTAGTCGGAGCCGACGAACGTCGAGTTCGGGAACGCCTGCGCCATGAGGATCGTCGACGAGCCGTGCCCGCAGCCGATGTCCGCGACCGCGATCCCGGCCTCGAGCTTCGCGACGACGCCGTCGAGCGCCGGCAGCCACTCCGGTACCAGAGCCGCGTTGTAGCCGGGCCGGAAGAACCGCTCGCAGCCCTCGAAGACGTCGTGGTTGTGCTCGTGCCAGCCGACGCCGTCCCCACTGCGCGCCGCCTCGGTGATCCGCGGCGAGTCGATGACGGTCCCGAGCGCGATCTGGAAGAACCCCGGCAGGTAGGCGGGGCTCTGCTCGTCGGTGAGGGCCATCGCCTGCTCGGGCGGGAGCGTGTAGCCGCCGTCCGCCGGGTCGTAGTCGACGTATCCGCCGGCGGCCTGGGCGTTCAGCCACTCGCGCACGTAGCGCTCGCTGACGCCCGTGCGCCGAGCGAGTTCGACCGGCGTCAGCGAGCCGGCGCCTGCCAGCGCTCGGTAGAGACCGAGCTTGTCGCCCATGACGACGAGCGCGGCGTTCAGGGTCGCGCCGACCTCGTCGACGGCTCGGAAGACGAACTCATTGAGTTTGTCGACGTCGACGGTGTGTTCGATCGTGGCCATGCTCAGCTCCTTCTGGTCGGGTTTCGGCGACCGTAGGCGCGCACGATCCCCCATCGCATCAGGGGGGCACCTAAGATCGCCAGATGCTGTTGGGCCGCACCGACGAGCGGCTGGCGCTCGATCGTCTTCTTGCGGAGGCCCGAAGCGGGCGCGGCGGAGTGCTCGCGCTCGTCGGCGAGCCGGGAATCGGCAAGACGGCGCTCCTCGAGTACGCGGCGGAGCAGGCCGACGGGATGCGCGTGCTGCGCGCGCGCGGGATCGAGTCCGAGGCGGAGATCCCGTTCGGGGGGCTGGCGGAGCTGCTGCGGCCCGTGCTGCCCGCGATCGACCGGATCCCGGCTCCCCAGTCCAAGGCGCTCGCCGGCGCGCTGGCGCTCGGGCCTGCGAGCGCGGGCGATCGGTTCGCGATCGGTGCCGCGACGCTCAGCCTGCTGTCGGCCGGCGCGGAGGACGGGCCGCTCGTGATGCTCGTCGACGACGCGCACTGGCTGGACGATCCGAGCTCGCAGGCGCTGCTCTTCGCGGCCCGCCGTCTGCTCGCCGATCCGATCGCGCTCGTGCTCGCCGCGCGCGACGGCGAGGCCTCGCTCCTGGACGGCGCTGACCTGCGCGTGCTGCGGCTCGCCGGCCTCAGCCGCTCGGATGCGGCGACCCTGCTGGCGGGGGCCGAGGTCTCGGAGGAGCTCATGGAGCCCCTGATCCGCACCACCGGCGGCAACCCGCTCGCGCTGCTGGAGCTCGCGTCGAACGGCTCGCGGCTCATGGCCGCGTCGCCAGCTGCTCCGGTCCCGATCTCGACGAGCATCGCCAAGGCGTTCCTGGGCCGGTTCGGACGGCTTCCGGAACCCACCAGGCGGATGCTCGTCGTGGCGGCCACGAGCGACTCGGGCGACCTCACGGTCCTCGCGCGCGCCGCCACTGCGCTCGGGCTCGATATCGCCGACCTCGAGGCGGCCGAAGAGGCGGGCCTCATCGTCGTTGGCGTCGGCGTCATGGCGTTCCAGCACCCCCTGGCCCGCGCGGCCGTGTATTCCGAGGCATCCGCGCACGAGCGCCGTCAAGCGCACGGCGCCCTCGCGGCCGCGCTTTCCGACAACGAGATCGACCGCCGCGCGTGGCACCTGGCCGCTGCGAGCGTGGGCCCAGACGACCAGGCCGCATCAGCGCTCGAGCAGGCCGGGGACCGGGCGCGCCGGCGCAGCGCCTACGCGGTCGCCGCAGCGGCCTTTGAGCGCGGCGCGGTCCTCGCATCCGCGGACGACACGCGCGGCCGCCTGCTGTTCGCCGCGGCCGAGGCGGCGTGGCTTGCGGGGGACGCGCGGCGCACGCTGGCGCGCCTGGACGATGCACAGCCGTACGCCGCCGATCCGCTCGGCGCGGCACGCATCGATCACCTCCGGGGCCAGGTCGCGATCCGCCACGGGCCGGTCATGGAGGGATACCCGCTCGTGGTCGGTGCGGCGGAGCGGATCGCCGATGTCGATCCGGACTTGGCCGTCATCATGCTCGCCCAGGCGGTGCACGCATGCTTCTACGCGGGCGACACGCCGGCGATGGTCTCAGCGGCCCAGCGCGCCGTCGAACTGGCCGACCGCCACGACTCGCGGCGCGCGCAGTTCTTCGCCACGATCGCGCACGGCATGGCGCTGGTGGCGGACGGATCCGGCGACATCGGCGCGACGGCCGTCCGCCGTGCGGTCGAGATCCTGGAGGAGAGCGACGAACTCCAAGACGATCCGGGACTGCTCCTGTGGGGCGCCGTAGGGCCCCTGTGGCTGCGCGAGGCCGACGCGGGCCGTGCGGTGATCGACCGGGCGTTCGAGCGTGCGCGAGCGCAGGTGGCCGTCGGCGTCCTGCCCCCGCTGCTCCACATCCTCGCGCGCGACCAGGCGACGACCGACCAGTGGCCGGCCGCGGAGGCGAGCTACGACGAGGCAATCCGGCTGGCACGGGAAACCGGTCAGCGGGTCGAGCTCGGCGCGGCGCTGGCCGGTCTCGCATGTCTCGACGCGCGCCAGGGACGTGAGACCGCATGCCGCGACCACGCGACAGAGGCGACGGCCCTGTGCGACGAGCTCGGCATCGGTCTCTACGGCGTCTGGGCCATCCAGGCGCTCGGGGACCTCGAGCTCGGGCTCGGGAATGCGGCCCAGGCACTCATCCACCACGAGGCTCACGCCGCTGCCCTGCGCCGGTGCGGAATCGCTGATGTCGACCTCTCGCCCGCTCCCGAAGTCGTCGATGCCTACGTTCGCCTGCGCCGCAACGCCGACGCCGCTCCGGTCGCGGCCGAGTACCTCGCGCGCGCCGAAGCCAAGGGGCAGCCATGGGCGCTGGCTCGCGCCGCCCGCTGCCGAGGACTCCTTGCGGAGCCCGATCAGCTCGAGACGTGCTTCGAGGAGGCGCTGCATCTGCACGATCGCACGCCCGACGCCTTCGAGACCGCGCGCACCCGCCTGGCGTACGGGGCGCGCCTGCGGCGGGCCCGCAGGCGCGCCCGCGCGCGCGACGAACTCCGCGCCGCGCTCGCGACCTTCGAGCGACTCGGGGCCAAGCCCTGGGCGGACCAGGCCGAAGCCGAGCTGGCGGCGACCGGGGAGACGGCGCGACGCCGCGATGTCAGCACCCTCGACCAGCTCACTCCACAGGAGCTGCAGATCGCTCGTCTGCTGGCCGGCGGGAAGACGACGCGAGAGGCCGCCGCCGCCGTCTTCGTCAGTCCCAAGACCATCGAGTACCACCTGCGCCATGTCTACGGCAAGCTCGGAATCCACTCGCGCGACGAACTCGCAGCCGCTCTCAGGGCGCCGGAATGACCGCTGCGACCGTTGCCCCGGTTCGATGCCGAGCGGCTGTCGGGAGCTCGTGGACTCGCGGTGGTGTCCTGAAGCGGTCGGGGCTGTGGAAGGCGCTCAAGAACTGAGGACGTCCGGCACGCTGATCCGACTGAGGGCAACCGGCGGGCAAGTCGGCCGGCGGACCCCCCGGCCTTGCAAGCACGAAGTCGCGCAAGCCCCCCGAATGCGGCGCTCGGGCTCAGCTCACCGCGGACCGCGTGAAGGACCGGATCGCAAAGGTCAAGGACGCCGCGGCGAACAGGGCCACGACTCCGAGGCTCAGCCACGCCTCGGCCGCAGTGCTGTGCATCCCCCAGATGTCGTGCAGCCCGCGTCCGCCCGGGTCGACGAAGGCGTAGCGCATGAGCGCCATGGCATGCGTGAGCGGGAGGACCTTGGCCACCACCGTCAGCGCGCCGGGCAGCGCGCCGATCGGGAACAGCGCGCCGGCGAAGAACCAGGGCAGGATCGCGACCGCGGGCGTGACCCCGATGTACTCCTCCTGCTGGTGGATGCGCGCGGCGAGGGTCTCGGCGATCCCGTACATGAGCACGACGAACAGGACGGCCGCCGCCGCGAACCACGCGACCCCCGCGGGACGGACGTGGAAGTCGGCGCCGCGCAGCGCCGCCGCGGCGATCACGACGACCACCTGGACGGTGCAGAGCGCCAGCACGACCAGCAGGTTGCCGAGCACGAGCAGAGGCCGCGGGAGCGGTGCCGCGAGCAGTTCGCGCTGCGCGCCGCTGTCGCGGTCGACGAGCACGCTGAGCCCGGCGAACGTGGTGGCGAGCGGCACGAGCAGCCCGACGGTGCCGACGGCGACGAAGGCGGTGTAGTCGATGTGCGAGTGCAGGCCGCCCAGCGCCGCCTTCAGCGCCGGCGCGATCACGAGGGCGAACAGGATCGGGGTCAGCATCGGGACGGCGATCTGGCGCGGGTTGCGCGCGGTCAGCGCCAGGCGGCGCGTGGCGAGCGTCCGAAGTCCGCGGCCGAGGCGCGCGCGCTGAGCTCGCTCTGGGCGCAACGCCGGCGGGGCAGGGCGGGCGATGATGGTGGCCATGGTGTGGTGCCTTTCCTTGCAGCTGTCAGGCGGCCGCGGCGAGATCCTCGCCAGTCAGCCGCAGGTAGACGTCGTCGAGGGTGGGCCGGCGGGTGGCGACCGCACTGGTGGCGATCCCCGCCCGGTCGATCGCAGCGATGACCCCGCCGGCGTTCGAGCTGTGCAGCGGCACGGTGAGCGTCGAGCCGACGACGTACGCGTCGTCGGCGACGATGCCGTGTGCGCCGACCGCCGCGATGGCGACCGACACGTCGCCCTGGACGCGCAGCTCGAGCAGCTCGTTCGCCCAGGCCGGCGAGCAGCGCCGCGGGCGTGTCGAGCGCGACGATCGCGCCGGCGTGGAGGATCGCCACGCGATCGCACAGGCGCTCGGCCTCCTCCAGGTAGTGCGTCGTGAGGACGATCGTCATCTCCTCGCGCCGTCGCATTGCGGCGATCGCGTCGAGCAGCTCCAGACGGATGCGCGGGTCCAGGCCGACGGTCGGCTCGTCGAGGAACAACACGCGTGGCTGGGAGACCAGCGCACGCGCGATCTCCAGTCGCCGCCGCTCGCCGCCGCTGTAGCCGTCGACCACCCGATCGAGGATCTCCGCGACCCCGAGCGTGTTCGCGAGCTCGGCGATGCGCCCCGTGGCGATGTCGGCCTCGACGCCCCACAGGTCGGCGTGCAGCCGGAGGTTCGCCCTGCCGGTGAGGCCGCGGTCCACCACCGCGTCCTGAAAGACGACGCTGCTGACAGCGCGCGCCCGCAGCGCCTGGCGGACGACGTCGTGGCCCGCCAGGGTCGCGGTGCCGCTCGTTGGGGCGATCGTCGTGGTGAGCATCCCGATCGTCGTCGACTTGCCGGCGCCGTTGGGTCCGAGCAGACCGAAGACCTCGCCGGGCGCGACCTGGAAGTCGAGGCCCTTGACGGCCTCAACGCCGCCCGGGTAGGTCTTGGTGAGCCGGCTGACCCGGACCGCCGGGAGGGGGAGCGAGTGCGCCTCCATGTGCGTGATCTCCTTGCTTGGATGTGGCTTCACGTCGTTGACGAACCGCAGCGCGGAGATGTGACCGGCCGCGCCTGTGGTCACAAACGTCGCTCGTGTTTCGTCATCCCAGTGATGGCCGCGAAACCGAGAGGTCCGAGGCGATGAGCGAGCGCAATCCTTGCGTTGAGGTGTTCGAGCGCCACCGCGCGCGGCTGCGCAGCGTCGCGTACCGCATGCTCGGCTCGGTCAGCGATGCCGACGACGCCGTGCAGGAGGCATGGTTGCGGCTGAACCGCTCCGATCCGGAGGCGATCGCCAACCTTTCGGGCTGGCTCACCGCCGTCGTCGCGCGGATCTCGCTGGACATGCTCCGCTCGCGTACAGCGCGCCGTGAGGACTACGTCGGCAGCTGGCTGCCGGAGCCTGTCGCTCGCCTCGAGGGTGGCGAAGGCGATCCGGAGTTCGAGGCGCTGCTCGCCGACTCGGTCGGGCTCGCGCTGCTCGTCGTGCTGGACTCGTTGGCTCCCGCCGAGCGGCTCGCGTTCGTGCTGCACGACATGTTCGCCGTGCCCTTCGACGACATCGCGGCGATCGTGGACACGACGCCCGCTGCCGCGCGCCAGCTCGCGAGCCGGGCGCGGCGCCGCGTGCGCGGCGCGACCCCGGCCACCGACCCCGATCCTCGCCAGCAGCGCGAGCTCGTGGACGCCTTCCTCGCGGCATCGCGGCGGGGTGACTTCGCGGCGCTCGTCGAAGTGCTCGCGCCGGACGTGGTCTTCCGCATCGACGCGGGCGGCCGCGGGCCGCACGCGCGCGAGCCGATCACGGGCGCCGAGGCTGTCGCGCGTCAGGTGATCCAGAGCGGCACGCCGTTCGCGCGCTTCGCCCGCGCCGCCATCGTCAACGGTGCACCCGGCGTCGTCATCGTGCCCGTCGACCGCCCCGTCGCGGTGGTGGGATTCACCAGCGCGCGCGGGCGCATCGTGGCGATCGACCTGATCGCCGATCGCGAGAAGCTCGCTCGCCTGGCGCTCGGCTCCGAGGCCCCCACCACTTGAGTGCGCCGCACCGCGCGAGGCGAAGTCCGCCTGATGCGACCGATGGTGCGCAGTGGAACCTCGGCACGGGAGCGCGGCGGCGCCGGCGTGCACGCGCCCCTCTCAGTCAGGAGGCACCGGCGGTGCGGTGCGCGTCGGCGAGGCGATCAGCACGGCCGCGCCGAGCACGAGCGCGGCGCCGGCGAGCTGCACGCCGCTGAGGATCTCGCTGAACGCCAGGTAGGCGAGCGTGACCGTGACAACCGGTTCAAAGCTCGACAGGATCGCGGCGGAGCTCGGACCGACGCGGGCGAGGCCGGCGAAGAACGCCACGATCGGCAGCGCGGTCGAGACGACGGCGATCAGGCCGAGCCACAGCCAGCCCTCGGCCACGATGTCGCGTTGCAGGGCGCCGCTCAGCACCCCTGTGATGGCGAAGCTGCAGGTGGCGCCTGCGCACACGAGCGCGGTCAGTGCGAGCGGCGCGATGTCCAGCCCCGCTCGGTCGGCGACAAGGATGTAGACCGTGTAGGCAAGCGAGGCCCCGATGCCCATCGCGACCCCGGCGGCGTCGACGCTGCCCGCCGCTGCGCCTGCGAGCAGGACGACGAGGCCCGCCGACGAGAGCCCGAGCGCCAGCAGGCGCCGCCGTGTCGGTCGCTCGCGACCGAGCGCGAACGAGCCGAGCATCACCCACGCCGGGTAGGTGTAGAGGACGAGCGCGAGCAGTGACGCATCGATCCGCTGCAGTGCGGCGAAGAACAGGCCGGCCTGCGTGGCGTAGCCGATCGCGCCGAGGCCGAACCCGATCGCGAGCGCCCGGCCCCCCGCGCCGCGGAGGCTTGCCGCGAGCGATGGGCGTGCGGCCAGCAGGACCGCGAAGATCACGGTCGCCAGCGCGAAGCGCACGAACAGCAGCGTCAGCGTCGACACACCCGCCTCGTAGGCGAGCTTCCCGAAGATCGCCATCGCGCCGAACCCGGCGGCAGACAGCAGGCACAGCGCAGCCCCGAGGGGGTCGGCCGGCGCCTCGGATCGACGACGCCCGCTCGGCACAGTCGACATCCTCGCGGATCAGCCGATGGGCGGGCGGCGGAGCCATTTGGAAGATCCGCCGGCGGTTCGGCGCGGGCGTCGCATCAGCAGCACCGAGGCGTCCCGTGCGACGTCATGGTAGGCCGGGGATACTCGCGGCACCCGCCGCTGACCGGTGTCTTGGTGTCCGTGAAGGGATCGGGCCCCCGCTGCGTGTCGAGCACGCCCTCGCTTGCGGCGGTTCCGAGGCGCAGGGTGTCAGACGGTTCGATCCAGCCAGTCAAGGAAGTCCGCCGCGGTGAAGATCGGGAAGCGGTCGCGGAGGTCCAGGAGGTCCCTGTCTCCTGAGACGAGGACTGCGCGTTGGTGTTCGGCCAGCGCAAGCAGGTAGTCGTCGCCTGGGTCGACGGATCGGGCCGGTGGATCGGAGGCGTCGTCGACCACGGTGGCGCCCCGCGCCAACAGGTCGAGGATCACGGTCGCCGACTGTTCGGGGATGCGCTTGCGCAGCTTGGGGTAGGCGAGAGCGCGCCTGAGTTCGTCGAGCAGCCCGGGGGAGGCGATGAGGGCGAAGCGGCCTTCCTGCCAGGCCTTGAGCGTTCGCGCGGGCGCCCCGTTTGGGGAGAGCAGGCCGGAGATGATGATGTTGGGATCGAGGACCGCGCGCACGGCTCAGCGCTTCGTGCGCCGCGCAAACTGCTGTGCTTCGAGCGCCAGCGTCATCGCCTCGTCCTCGGGGAGCGCCTCGACTCTGGCCCACAGCTCGTCGAGCGCATCGAGGCCCAGATCGCGGCGCAAGGCGTCCTCGATCACCTCGCTGTCGCCCCTGCCGGTCCCGGCCGCTCGGAGTTTGACCGCGCGCAGGACGTCCTCGTCGATCGTGAGCGTGGTCCGGACCTTCGCCATGCGCCAACTCTAGCATCATGATGCATTCGCATCATGATGCGGTTCTGTCAAAGAAGGGGTCAGGACTCATGTGGGCTGGCGATACACGGCGGTTGCAACGACGGGTTCGCAAGGGGCCGCTCAAGGAGGGGTGGAGGATGTCGCGCACGCGATCCGGTACCGCTCGAACGGATGCGTCCGCGTGCCCCCGGCTCGATCGTGGGCCGGACCTTCGGGATGTAGTCATCGACGGGAAGCACCTCAGGACGCAAACCAAGATCCGCGTATTGATTTGCAGCACACCGGCGATCCGGGCGGCGCGGAGTGGGCGGTCGATGTGGCACGACGGTTCGCCGACGCGTTGGAACGGGCGCGGAGCCGGTAGCTGACATCGGCTGGAGCTGGGACTTGTCGCGGTCGCGGACGGGGCCTGCCGGCCGGATCCGGCGCGAACGCCGGTTCTTGAACGTCCGTCTGAGCCCCCGACTACCTTCGGCCTCATGCTCCAGGTCGGCCGCAACGATCTCTGTCCCTGCGGCAGTGGGCGCAAGCACAAGCGTTGCTGCCTTGATGCCCGGAGCGCGGCGCTGCGGCACGCCGGCCAGCTGGAGGACCGCATCGGCGAGCTCGGCTATGAGGCGCGCCGCGACGCGTTCCCGGCGTGGCGCGCGGAGTTCGAGCGCAGCATCGGGCCGCTGGGTCGCCTCGGGACGGCCGCCGTCCAGGAGGTGGCGTGGTTTGAGACCTGGCTGGTCTGCGATGCGCCGGTGATCGGCGGACGCACGCCGCTGGAGGCGACCCCCGCGCCGCGCGCGGTCGACGAGCGGCTGCGCGCGAGCGAGATCTGCGGCTGGTGGGCGCGCGGTGATGACTTCCCGCTCGCGGCGACGCAGTGGCGCTACGAGGAGCCGCTGATGCTCCACAGCGGGCACGAGCCGCTCGGCGAGCTCGACGACGGCGCGCTCGTGGTCGCGCGCGGCGTCGCGATGGGCGGTGGGCACGTCGCGCTCGTCGGCCGGCCGATCGTGGTCGACGAGCTGGTCGTCGAAGATGTGCTCGCGCTGCTCGCGCGCGCGCCGGATCAGGCGCTGTGCGCGGCTCTGCGCTGGCCCGAGGAGCGGACCGTGACCGCCGCAGGTGAGATCGTCGCGCAGCGCTCTCGCTACTACGAGCTGGACGACGCGGAGTACGCGATCACGCTGCTGCGCGCGGCTGCCGGGTTCACCGAGGTCGACGACCTGGGGACGTTGTGGGAGGACGACGTGGTGTTCCGCGCCGCTGCGCCCGCGATCAGCGCGACGAGCGCCCCACCCGAGGAGCCGGGCGTGATCTGGGAGCTGTGCGAGGAGGACGCCGCCGATCCCCCGATCCTGGGGGAGATCACCGTCTCACCGGACGACGGCGACATCTCGCTCAGCGCGCCGTCCGAGCGCCACGTGGAAGCGCTGCTGGGAGCCCTCCCCGAGCGGCTGGTGGCCGTGCTGGGCGCGCTCGTGTCCGAGGACGTCGACGTCCCGGACGTGCTGTCGCGCGTGCGGCGCGAGCGGCTCGCCAGCATGCTCTGAGCGAGGGGGTGTGCCCTCCCGTTGCTTGGGGGTCACGGCGACCGTGGTCGCCTACTCCGCCGCCCTCACCTACACCGCCGTTCCATCCTCGCAGCCGTCAGCGCCAAGCGGCTCCGTCGACCCCGGGGGTCCCGAGCCGTCGGAACCCCCGGCCTGGGCTCACGATCCGCCTGCTAATGGGTAGATCCCCCGGATGCCTTGGATGCCGACTGGCGGGGAGACTGGATGACGTGCCGGTCTGGAATGTGGAGTTGCGGGGTCCGATGACCCGAGAGGTCGAGGAGGCCCTCGGTCGCTTTGGCATACTCGCGGCCGGCGCGAGTCATTCGCTGCGAGGCACGGAGAGCCACGATGTCCTGGTCCACGCAGAGACGGCCGGGGAGGCGGTGCAGCGGACGAAGGTCGCGACCGCGGGGTCGGCCGTGACGGTCAGGAAGGCGCTTGGGCCGGTAGCCGGCGACCCGTAGACACGACGACCCCGCGTCTCAGCGGGGCCGTCGTCGGTTCGCGCGGGCATCTGGGATTCCGCACTCCAGCGGCTCGGCCAGGCCCGATAGTGCTGGGCCGTCGTAGTCGCCGCCGAGCAAGCTACGGGCGGCTACTGACCCGATCCTGAGCGGCGTCTTGGGACTCTGTTGGCACGCAGCGTGGAAGCGCACGGGATGCGACGCTCCTTCACCTTGCAAGCTGCGGCTGTCACGCTCCGACGCTCGTCCACCGCGGCCCACCGACCCTCACGCCCGGCGAGGTGCGAGCCGAGGGGAAGAATAAGGCCCTCTCTCCCGACTTGTGCCTGGAACGTCCGTGACGATTGGACCGCGTCGCGGGCGTTCGTCGTTTGCGGGGCGTCCGCTACCTGCTGCGCCCGGGGGAGCGGCCGCCAGCGGTCCCGAGCCGAGCAATCCGGGGAAGTCGGCCGACCCTTCGCGGAACCGCTGACAGACGCACAACGCCGCAGGGGGGAAGGAAGTCAGGGGCTAAGTCAAGGGGGAGGCGTCGCCGGGGCGCCGCCTCGTCCGGGGGGATGAGACTTCGGCGAGACGACGCCCACGGCCAACAACGGCTCGGCGGCGACCGATTTCTCGCTATTTGCGAATGCGCCCCTGGCCTGGCTCGCACTCCTCGCCGGCATCCTCATCACCCATTGACTTCCCACAAGCGCGGTCACGCAGGCGTATGCTCGCGCTGAGGCCCAAGGGCCCCCGGTCAAAGCACGCGTTCCGGGGTCCGCCGCCTCGGGTCGGTTGGCCGGGCGACTTGCTCGCCCGGTGGGTCTGCCTCGGCGGTCAGATACGGATGGCCCGACCAGCTGTCGTCAGAGCGAAGCGCCGCCGCGGTCAAGATCCCCCGGACGTGGCGGCGCCCCAGCCAGGCCGCCACATCACTGATCGCTCAACGGAAGGGCCGCCCGGCAAGGCGGCCCTTCGCCCCCATCCCTGGACCTTCGAAGGCGTGTCGGGGAGGTTCGCACGCCATCGACGCTTGCTGCCAGCACGCAGCCTGTACGACGGGCCGCGGGTCAGGAAACCGCACCCACTACGCGCCGCACTGCGGAGAACCCACAGACACGCGGCGGGACCCTCGGCTCGTGCCGCCGTCGAATGGACGCCGAGTGCGCACGACCTCCGATCGGCGGGTGTAGCCTTGTGCCGTCAGTCGGCGAGCCCACCCGCCGCACGACGTTGGAGCCTCGGTGGCAGATCGCAGAGCGATCAAGAGCAAGTACACGGCCGCTCGGCAGATCCCGGGCGCCTTCGAGGGCGAGACGGTGACGCGCCGCACGTTCATGACGACGAGCGGCCAGATCGCCGGTGGTATCGCGGCTGCTGCGTTCCTGCTCCCAGCGCTGGGCTTTGCCTTCGGTCCGGTGTTTGAGCAGTACCACCAGCCCTGGCAGGTGATCGGGAACACCGCCGACTTCGGCCTGGACACGTACGTCCCGCGGACGATCAACCTCGTCGAAGGCATCGGCAGCACCGGCAAGTCGACGGTCTATGTGCGTCGCTTCAACCCGACGGTCGACAAGGAGAAGCGCGATCAGTTCAACGCGTACATCGCGATCTCGACGTCGTGCATGCACGTCGGCTGCCCCGTCCACTACGTCAGCGCCGCGCAGCGCTTCGTCTGTCCATGTCACGGCGGCGTCTACGACTTCGTCGGCAAGGTGCAGGGCGGCCCGCCGGTGCGTCCGCTGGATCGCTTCTACACGCGTGTCGCCGCGGGCGAGGTGCTGATCGGCCCGCGCTTCTCTGTCAACAGCGAGCTGCAGCGCTTCTCGCCGCGCGACCCGGGCGAGCCGCTCGACGGCATTGGCCAGTACCTCTACCCGTCGACCCCCGACCTGCGCAAGATTCCGAACACCTAGGCGTTCAACTGCGCGTCGCGACGTCAAAGGGGCGAGGCGCGTGGATCCGCCCTCCCACCCCAGGGCAAGACTTCCATAGCGCTTCCATTCGCGAGCCGCGGATGAGATGGACGCCCGGTGAGACAGCAGCAAGCCCCGCCGTTAGCGGCGGGTTTGTGAGAGCCGACGCCCGGATTCGAACCGGGGACCCCTTCAATTACGAGACAGATGAGGCGATAGCCGCCGGTTTCGGAACGTCTCGGTCTCCAGGACTATTGGTCGTGTCAGCCCTGCGACGTTGCGCGCCCTTCCGCCTGTCTTCTGAGGTCGTGTTGTCGGTGTCTTGTCGCCGGTGGGGGCTGAGCCCTCGTTTCTCTAGAGCGTCGCGTGCGCGGTGCAGACCTCACCCGACGGGCTGACGCCCCTGGCGCTGACCTTGTCGGCGCCGGCACCGTTGCGCAGCAGTCGCCGAACGGTGAATGAGCCGCTGGGGGCCCTGGTCGTCGCGCTGATCGACGTGACGCGTGCGCCGTTGCGGCGCAGCGTCACGCTCCAGCGCACGCCGTTGCGGTTCTGATCGACCTCGAACTCGGTCTCGATGCGCGCACCGTCGCCGCTGAGCTTGAGCTTTGCCGTGGACGACTTCGAGCAGGTGCCTCTGACGCTCGTGCCTCCATGCCTGGCGGACGCCACAGCGGGACTCACGGCCGCGACCGCGGTGACGATGGCGGCGACGAGGATGCGAGTGGTGGACATGGGAACCTCCTGGGTGTCTGGGGTGACAGGAGGCAGCGTGCGGGCCGCCCGGTCCGAGCCGCAACGGGACATTGGTCGCAGCCGCGCCGCGCCGCCGGCCAGGTCGCGACTTCGGGTGCCTGCGGGAACAGAGGCTCGGTCGGCCGGCGGGCATCTCCTGGCAGGTACGCTCACGCATGATGGCCTTTGCCCGCGAGCGCGATGGAACCGCCTCGTTCCCGGACCTGCTCGCCCGCGAGCGACAGGACTACGCGCTGCCGCCGCGGCTGCACGAACTCGCCGAGGTCTTGGTGCATCGTGTGCTCGAGTTGCTCTTCCCGCACTTCGCGGCCGAGGTGGGGCGGAGCACGGGCGACGTCTCCGAGGAACTCGTTGCGCTGCGAGGCCTGCTCGTCGACACCCTGCGTCTGCCGGCTGCCCACTGCACGGAGCCCGACTCGGTCGTCGACCACCTGCTCGCCGAGTTGCCGGCGATCCGTGCGTCGCTACTGCTCGATGCTGAGGCGATCTTCGACGGCGATCCCGCTGCAGAGTCCGTCGACGAGGTGATCCTCGCGTATCCCGGCTTCTTCGCCACCGCGGTGTACCGCATCGGGCATGAGCTCTACGGGTCCGGCGTGCCGCTCGTCCCCCGCGTCCTGACCGAGATCGCCCACCGCGACACCGGGATCGATATTCACCCTGGCGCGAGAATCGGGGAGTCCTTCGCGATCGACCACGGCACCGGCATCGTCATCGGCGAGACGGCCGTCCTCGGTGCGCGCGTGAAGCTCTACCAGGGCGTGACCCTCGGCGCCCTCAGCGTGGACAAGCGCATGGCTCGCACCAAGCGCCATCCGACGATCGGGGACGACGTCGTCATCTACGCGAACGCGACGATCCTCGGCGGCGACACCGTGATCGGCGAGGGCAGTCGGATCGGTGGCAATGTGTGGCTGACGCAGAGCGTCCCCGCTCACTCGGTCGTCACGCCCACCGCGCGCGTCGAGCGCCACGATGGCACACCCGGCGACGACGTCCTCGACTTCAACATCTAGGCAGCGAAGACGGGAGACACCGTGAAGGCCGCGAGCATTCTGGACACCATCGGGGACACCCCCCACATTCGGATCAACCGTCTCTACGCCGACCGGAACGTCGACGTCTGGATGAAAGCCGAACGTGCCAACCCGGGCGGTTCCATCAAGGACCGCATCGGCCTCGCGATGGTCGAGGACGCCGAGCGCCGCGGCATCCTCGGCCCTGACAGCACCATCGTCGAGCCGACCTCCGGCAACACCGGCGTCGGCCTGGCCATCGCCGCCGCGGTGCGCGGCTACAAGCTCATCCTCGTGATGCCGGAGTCGATGTCGCTCGAGCGCCGGCGCCTAATGGCGGCCTACGGCGCGCAGGTCGAACTGACGCCGCGCGAGGGCGGGATGACGGCGGCGATCGCCCACGCGGACGAGCTCGTCGAGCAGATCCCTGGCGCGTGGATGCCGCAGCAGTTCGAGAACCCGGCGAACATCGCGATCCACCGCGAGAGCACCGCGCAGGAGGTCCTGTCCGACTTCCCCGACGGCATCGACTACCTCATCACGGGTGTCGGCACCGGCGGGCACATCACCGGTGTCAGCGAAGTCCTGAAGGAGCACTTTCCCGCGCTTCAGACGTTCGCGGTGGAACCCGCGAAGTCGCCGGTCATCAGCGGCGGCGAGCCAAGCCCTCACCGCCTGCAGGGCATCGGTGCGGGCTTCGTGCCCGCGAACCTGCATGTCGCGACGCTGGACGGCGTGATCCAGGTCTCTGAGGAGGACGCCTACGCGTACACCGTTCGCGCAGCTCGGGAGGAGGGGATCTTCGTCGGTCCCTCGTCCGGCGCCTCGCTGGCCGCCGTGTCGCAGAAACTGCCCGAGATCCCGGACGGGAGCACGGTGCTCACGTTCTGCTACGACACCGGGGAGCGGTACTTCTCGGTCGAGGGCCTCTTCAGCGCTGACGGAACATCGGTGCAGGTGGGAGCCCGCCCGCCCAGCCAGTGAACCCCTGCTGGTGTGACGACCCACACGACGCCCGGTCTACCATCGCCCGCGATGCGTCTGCTCGAGATGATGGGGACCGACCTGTTCGTCTGGCACGGCTAAGGCACGCTCTTCGACGGCGGGCGGTGGACGAAGGCAAGCCCCGCCTTCAACGCAGCGGAGGCGTGACCATGGACCCGGCCGCGCTCGATGTCCAGCTGATCGGCGACGGCTCGGCCCTCCGGTGGGGCTCGCCGACGCGCTCGGCTAGCGTCGGTCGCGCCGTCGGCTTTGGATGAGCGCGTGGTTGAGCATCGTCTGCTCGTCGTCCTCGCGGGCGACGACGACGACGACCTTGTTCCAGGCACCGGGGTACACGACCCGTTCGTTGTAGATCTGAGTTCGAAAGCGCTCGTTGTAGAGCGCGGGGAGGGTGTCGCCGGCGCTGTACATGCGCCGCCCGCCGTCGCTGCCACGGATGACCGCGACGAGCTCGCGCGTCTGCTCGTAATCGTCAGCGGCGACGAACTCCACGAGCGGCTGCTGCGGGGAGCCGCTGCTCAGGAACGCGACGACGTACTTTCGGTCGCGCCCCCACTTGTTTTCGCGGATCGTCTCGCCCAGTCCGATCTGTACCGCGCCTTCGGTGCGCGTCGTGGCCATGAACACGCGGTAGGTCGAATAGCGATCGCGCCCGTTCGGCCATCCGTACGACTCGCCGTCGCGTTCCCGCAGCAGGCGCCAGCTCTCCGGCAGGCTGCCGGTACGCGCTCGATCCAGCGCGTCCGCGAGCTCATCCGTCGGCGCCGAGGCCTTGATGACCGGGCTGTCGAACCCGCCGTGAGAGCTGCGTCAGCAGCGGACCGAGTCTCGGTCAGGAACGTTCTGCAGGGTGACGGAGAACGGGCTCATTTGCTGGCCTTCTACGAGGGAAACGTAGAAAACGTAGCAATGTAGTCCACGTCGTCAAGAAGTGGTACGGTGCCTATGCGCCACAGGTCCCCCACCGACGCGGTCGAGCTCACTAGCTCCCTTCCACGTCATCTCGGGCCGCGGCTGCAACGGGATGACCCAACCGAGTTGTCCCAACCGGAAGGAGCATCAGCATGTACGCCACCATTCGACGCTACGAGGCGATCGACAAGGCTCGCACCAACGAGCTCATCAAGAAGGCAGAGGACACCCTGCTCCCGCGCCTGAGCGAGTTGCCCGGGTTCAGCGGCTACTCCCTGATTGATGCCGGCAACGGCGTCATCAGTTCCGTAGGCTTCTTCGACACGTCGGCGCACGCTGACGAGTCGACCCGCGTCGCGTCCACCTGGGTGCGCGAGCAGAAGCTCGAGAAGGCACTTCCGACTCCGCCGAAGGTCACCAGCGGCGAAGTGGTCGTGCATCAGATGCGCGAGCTCGTCAAGGCCTAACGGCTCTTGACGAAGTTCCTGTCACTGGGAGGGCCCGCGATCGCGGGCCCTCCTCGTTGTCCGTGAGAAGAGAGTCCGGATCGAACTGACGCCGGCACCAGGGCGCACGGGAACATCGGCCCCGGACTCACAATGTTCAGGCGATGCGTCTGGACCCAGATCGCCACACCGGAAGGCATCACCATGGGTGGGAAGACCGACAAGATCAGCGGCCGTGCCAACCAGGCCGCCGGCGCCCTCAGCGGCGACGAGGAACCCAAGCGCGAAGGTGGGCGCGAGAGGACAGGGGCAAGCTCAAGGGCTCGATCGACGACGCGGTCAACAAGGCACAAGATGCGCTCGAGCACCTTAGGAGCAAGGCTGAAAACCGATGACCGCGCGACCTCGCGACCTGCGGGGCCTGGCGCGATAGATTCGGGCTGCTCAGCTTCGTCTACGTGGTTGTCGGCATCGTGATCGCGGTTCGCACCACTACCTCGCGCACGCGAAGACGCTTGAAGGCGTTGACTGCCGCTACAGCAGCGCCCACCGGAGTGTCGAGCTCCCGGTCGGCCCTGGGGACCGTCGAGGCAATCGACGCGCGTGCACCGGCACACGCGAGGATCGAGGTATGCGCTGGCCACCTGCGCGCGCGCCGCGGTCGTCGCGGCGCCGCGCGACTGATCCCGGCGGCTTGCGGTCACGCGCCCGGGCAACCATGCTGACGAGGCATGAACGCCCGGGCAGACACAGGCGTCCGCAAGCGCCACTCGCTCGAGCTGTTCGCCGGGCTGCCGCGCCACTACGACCGCGTGGCCGCGGCCCTCAGCTTCGGGCAGGATCCGTGCTGGCGGCGGGCGATGGTGGCGGCCATCGATGCGCGTCCCGGCGAGCGGGTGCTCGACGTCGCGACCGGCACCGGGCTCGTCGCGCAAGCGCTCGTGCGCCGCTACGGCTGCACCGTCGTCGGGCTCGACCAGAGCCCCGAGATGCTCGCCGCCGCTCGCGCGCGGCTGGCCCGGTCTCCCGCGCTGCGGGGGCACCTGACGCTCGTCGCCGGCGAGGCCGAGCGCCTGCCCTTCGACGACGGCGAATTCGACCACCTGACGTTCACCTACCTGCTGCGCTACGTCGACGACCCAGCCGCGACGCTGCGCGAGCTGGCCCGCGTGGTGCGGCCCGGAGGGCGTGTGGCGTCGCTGGAGTTCGCGGTGCCGGACTCCCGGCTGTGGCATCCGCTGTGGAGCGCGTACACGCGGATCGGGCTGCCCGCGCTCGGCCGCGTCGTCTCGCGCGAGTGGGCCGAGACCGGGCGCTTCCTGGCGCGCAGCATCCCCGAGTTCTATGCGCGCCATCCGCTCGAGCAGCTGACTGGGCTGTGGTCCGCCGCCGGGATCGGCGCGGTGCAGGTGCGGCGGATGAGCCTCGGCGGCGGCGTCGTGATGTGGGGGACGAGGGCCGATGACCACACGATCCCGGCTTGAGCGACCGGCCTTCTACGCGCTGCGGCCCGGAGGGTGGCGCGACCTCGTCACGCTCCTGCACCCGCCGTACACGGCTTGGATGCTCAGCTACGTGGCGATCGGCGCGGCCACGGCGCCGCAGCTGCACACAGGTCGCCTCCTCGCGGCGCTGGGCGCCTTCTTCCTCGCCGTCGGCGTCTGCGCGCACGCGCTCGACGAGCTCAACGGCCGGCCGCTGGGCACGCGCCTGTCGGATCGCACGCTGGTCGCGCTTGCCGGCGTCGGGCTGGCGGGCGCGGTCGCGCTGGGCATCGCCGGCGCCATCACCGTCTCGCCGGGCCTGACGGTCTTCGTGGTCGCCGGGACGTTCCTCGTCGTCGCCTACAGCCTCGAGCTGTTCGGCGGGCGATTTCACACGGACTTCTGGTTCGCCGCCGCGTGGGGCGCGTTCCCCGCGCTGACCGGCTACTGGAGCAACGCGCTCAACCTGCACGTGCAGGGGCTGCTGGTCGCGGCGGCCTGCTTCATGCTCAGCGTCGCGCAGCGTCGCCTCAGCACCCCGGCGCGCGAGCTGCGCAGGCGCACCGCCGCCGTCAGCGGACGCCAGCAGCTCACCGACGGCACGGTCATCGACCTCGACGCGGCGAGGCTCGCGGCGCCGCTCGACGGCGCGCTCGCGGCCTGCGCGCTGGCGCTCGTCCTGCTCGCCGCGGGACTTGTGATCGCCCGCCTCTGACCGCTCAGCGACCCGCGCGGCGCGCCGCGATGCTCAGCGGCTCGATACCGATCAGGCGCTGGAACGCGCCGATGAAGGGCTCCATGCCGCGCGCGTAGAGCGCTGCGCGGCGGTCGACCGGTCCGACCCGCACCTCGCTCACCAGCGAGGCACCGAGCTCGGTCGGCTCCGTCCAATGGGCGAACAGCACCCGCACGGTGCCCGGCACCGCCCAGGCATCGAACTCCGCCGGGTCGGCCAGCACCGCGAAGTCCCGGCGCACCGTCCAGATGCGCCCGCACAGCCCCGACAGCGCGTAGGTCGGGCCCGCCTCCAGCGGGTTGAACGGGTCGCTGCGAAACAGCTCATCGAACGTGAGGTCCGCCCGCAGGCCTGGGATCCGCGCGCGGATCAGACGGCCCAGGACGCGGCAGTCGCGCAGCCGGACGGCCTGCGCGCACGCCCACAAATCCGCTTCGGTAGCACGGCTCTCGCGCTGATGGCGGGTGCGCAGGACGGGCTCGGCCAGCCAGCGGTCGAGATTCACGCCTGCTGGGATCTCACAGCGGCGATGAAGTCAGGCACGTCCGTCGCGGGCTCGGTGTAGGCCTCGCCGAGCGTCTCCGTCGCGGTCATGTACGCCTCGGTCCAGGCCGGGAACTGTAGTCCACCGCGCGCAGGAACTCGAGCGTCGCCGCCAGCCGGATGTCGGCGATCGACGGCGCCTCCCCGCCGATGAACGTCCGGCCGTCGAGGAAGAAGGCGCGCCTCGCTGCCCACCCGCCGGCCGGCGGCGATTCCCCGGGGAGTGGGAGGGCGCGCACCCGCACTCCATCGCGACCGCCCTTGGCGTGGCTGACGTGTCCTTCGTGGGCTGGCGCGGCCACGAGGACCTGGCGCGCGGGCTGTCGTGCTGCGCGGTGATGGTCGCGCCCTCGAAGGACGAGCCCTTCGGCCTGGTGTTCCTCGAAGCCATGGCCTGCGGGGTTCCGGTGATCGCGACCCGCAGCGGCGGACCACTGTCGTTCGTCAACAGCGAGCGGGGCAGGCCGAACGGCTGGTTGGTCGGCCTGGACGATCAGAGCGAGTTGGCCGCCGCGCTGGCCGAGGCCGTGAACGATGCGGATGCACGGCGCGCGCGCGGAGAACGTGGACACGCAGATCCGCTCCACCTCTTCGTGGACCGCGATCTCGAGCCGGTTCATCGAGCTCTGCGAGCGGGTGTCGCAGGGCGCGTGAGAGGCACGCCCCTGCAATCGGCACCCGTCAGGACCGAGGGCACCGTTGACGGCGCACGCCCCCTCACCCGCCGCGCCCGCGGCTGTGCCGGCCCGCCTCGCCATGGGTGTGTCCAAGGAAGAGCTCGCTGTCGACGACTTCGAGCAGATGCCTATGACGGCCGCCCGGTCCGAGCCGCAACGGGACATTGGTCGCAGCCGCGCCGTGCCGCCTACCGCTCAGCGGGCGCCGCTGCGGGCTCGGACGGCATCAGCGCCGCACCCGCGATCACCAGCCCGAACGCGACCACGCGGCCGGTGATCGCGAGTGGGCCGGAACCGAGCGGCTCGCTGAACACGAGAATGCCCCCGGTGATCGCCGTCAGGTTCGCCGCCACCGACGTGTATGCGATGACCTCGACGCCGGGCCCGAGCTGCAGGCTGCGGGCGGAGGCGTAGAACGCGATCGTCCCGGCCCCGACCGCCGTCGCGGTCCACGGGCTCACGAGGCCGTGCAGCGGCCCCGACGCGTGCGTCAGGTACTTGACCGCAACATCGGAGACGCCGAACAGGCCTCCGGCTGCCAGGCCCAGCAGCAGGCCCTCGGTGCTGTCTGAGACGCGGCGATGGGTGGAGACCGCCAGGAGGACGCCGCTGGTCGCGACGATGGCGCTCTCCACCGCGATGAGCGCTGCGAGCGACGCATGGTGCGGATGGATCGCCGTGCCGCCGGTCAGTCCGAGCACGGCCAGCCCGGCGGCCGTGATCGCGACACCGAACCACTCGCGCGGGCCGAGATGGAAGCCGAAGAAGCGCTCGGCGAGGACCGCAAGGAACACCAGCCCGCCGGCCAGGACCGCCTGCACCAGCGACAGCGGCGCGTGAGCGAGCGCACCGACGTGGAGCAGCCAGGCGACGATCGCGATCAGCCACCCGACCGCGAACCACTTGGAGCGAAAGAGCGCCGCGGCACTGCGGAGCGGGTGGCGGGCCTCGACCGGCGCGGCGACGACGGCCCCGCGGTACTTGAACAGGAAGCCGAGGTTGATGGTCAGGGCCGACGCGAGGGCCAGCAGCAGGCCGAAGATCACTTCGGGCGCCTCAGCGAACCCTCACCACGACGGACAGGCAAGCGCAGAGCAGCGCGGTGAGAACGGCGACCCGTGGGCGCATCCTCATCCTCAGATAGGTAACGCCTGCGGCGTCCCGCTGTCCAGGCCCGGCATGGCGCCGCGGTGGATCGACATTGGCCTGGAGCGAAGCGTACAGTCCTGCGCTGCGGCGCCCCTGAAGGGGTCGGGGGCATCGAAGGTAGGGATGCGAGGCGTGGGGAGACGCGTCGGCGATCAGGAAGGGGACGGCGCGAGGAGCGTGATCGCGACCGCATGCCGTAAGCCTCGCTACGCGCGGACCGCCTGCCATCTGGGGAACACCGCGGTCCGCGCGACGGACCCGTGAGCCGCCGGCGTCAGGCCGAGCGCACGAGGTTACGCTCGAACGCCCAGACCGTCGCGGCGCTGCGGGTCCGCACTCCAGTCTTGTCGAAGATGCGCTGCACGTGGTTGCCGGCAGTCTTGGCGGAGATGCCCAGGTCGTCGGCGATCTCCTTGTTCGTCTTGCCGGAGGCGAGCGCGAGCAGCACCTCGTACTCGCGCTCGGTGAGGCCGCCGGGCAGCTCGCGCGGCCGCTTGGCGACGCGATGGCCCGCGGCGGCCAGCACCGCGTCGACGGCCTCCGGGCACAGGCGCCCGGCCGCTGCCTCGGCGAGCAGCTCGGCCTGCGCGGCGTCCGCGTCCAGCGCGGGCCGGTGCGGGCGGCGCTCGCGCATCGCCTGGTAGGCGTCGGCGGCCGCGAGGATCCGCGCAGCGCGGCTCAGCGAAGGGCCCTGCGTCTTGCGGTGGTAGCCGTCGCCGGCCAGGCGCTCGTGGTGGGTGCCCGCGAGCTCCCCGATCCGCGCAAGCGCCGGGGAGTGGGCGAACGAGCGCTCGGTGAAGTAGGGGTGCAGCTGCACGCGTTCCCAGTCGGTCAGCCCGAACGGCCCCGGCTTCTCCCAGATGGCGTTGGAGACCGCGACCCGGCCAAGGTCGAGCGCCAGCGCCGCGTGTCGCACCATCGCCACCTCGTCCTCGGGAAGCCCGAGGCGCCACGCGGCCGCCTCGGCGAGCTGCGAGGTGCCCTCGGCATGCCCGCGCAGCCAGTAGGACTTCAGGTCGGTGAACGTCCCGATGACGCGGAATGCCGCGTCGATCTCCTCGGCGCTCATCTGGCGCCGCGGCGGCGGTTCGGCGGCCATCGCCTGCTGCCAGATCAGCGCGTCGTCCAGGTCGCCGAGCAGCTCGTCAAAGTGCTCGAGGGCGAGGGCGGCGAGCGACGGCTCGTAGGCGCCGCCGGAGCGCTGCTCGAGTACTTCTCGGGCGCGATCCGGGCCGCCGGCCGACAGGAACACCGAGATGTCGCGGGCCACGTGCAGCACGCGCGCCGGCCGGCCGATCGCCTCGCCGGCCACAAGGCCCGGGAACCCGTTGCCGTCCCAGCGCTCGAAGACCCACGCCAGGTTGTCGATCACGCCGGGCCCGAAGCCCAGCCAGCCGGCGAAGCGCTGGGCGATCTCGCAGTGCAGAGCGAACGTCCCGCGCGCGATGTCGAGCGCGTGCTCGACGGCGTGCTCGACCATCTCCCGGCGGACCTGCGGGGGACGGTCCTGTCCGACGACCTCGCGCAGGAAGTCCGCCAGCGCCTGCGGGTCGCCGCCGTCGACCAGGGCGAACTTGGCGCGCGGCTCGATGTCGTCCCCGAAGAGCTGGGTCTGTTCGGTCGCATCCGACGTGCACCCGATCGAGTGCAGCAGCGAGATGTAGTACGCGTCGACGAGCTCGGAGGGGGTGAAGTCCGCCAACTCGCCCAGGCGCACAGCGAGGATCGCGGTCCGCAGCGCGTGCTCCAGCGGCTGGCCCGTGCCCAGGTCGGTCGCGATCGACATCGCGCCGATCACCTCCGCGGCGCGCACGCGCGTCGTCTCCGCGGCCCGTCCGACTTCGCTACCCATGCGGCGATCCTAGGGCCGCCGAGCGGCGCCCGCGCGGCGAGGTCACGCGGGCGCCCCACGAACGATCGACGGTCGCTCCTCTACGCGATCGCGTGGACCGGCTGGCCCGGGTCGATTGCGCCGAGGCTCTCGACGACCTCCAACGTGCCGTCGAGGACCTGCGCGATGTACGCGTTGAGCCGCACATGGTGCTGGCCGGGGATCATCGCGGCCGGCCCGCCCGGGCCCTCGGCGATCTCCGCGTGGTCGAGCGCCGCAACGATCGCGGCCTGGTCGAGCGAGCCCGCCTCGTTGACCGCGGCCTCCCAGAGCTTCAGCCCGCGGTACAGGCCGGTGCTGCCGCTCCCCGCGCTGAACCGCGGCCCCTCGGGGAACCGCAGGTCGTAGCGGTCCAGCAGCGCCCGGCTGAACGGGTCGCTGACCGAGTGGTAGTAGTCGATGCAGGCGTAGATGCCCTGGATCTGCTCGGCCGGCAGCGCCTCGGTGAGGTTCTCGTCGAAGTACGTGGCGATGACCCGCCCGCCGCGAGCGGCGAACTCCGAGGCGCTCAGCGCCTCGAGGAACGGGAACGCCCCCGGTGGCACGGTGGTGTTGAACACGACGTCCGCGCCGCTCGCGTCGATCCGGGCGACCGTCTCGTCCCAGTCGGTGTGGTCGATCGGGAAGTACTCCTCGCCTACGACCCGCCCGCCGTTGGCCGCGGCGACCTCGTGGACCTTCCGGTTCATCACCCGCGGCCAGATGTAGTCAGCCGAGGGCAGGTAGAACGTCGTCGCCCCGGTCTGCTGCATCACCCACGGGATCAGCGGCTCGACCTGCTGCGCGGGGACCGGGCCGGTGCAGAACAGCAGCGGGTGGAACTCCTGCCCCTCGTACTGTTCGGGGTAGATGTAGAGCGTCTGCCCCTCCTCGCACACCGGCTGCTTGATTGCCTGGCGCGTCGAGCTGAAGATGCCGCCGAGCAGCACGTCCACCTGGTCCTCCTGGACCAGCTTGGCCGCCAGCTCCGCAGCGCGGGCATCGTCGGAGGCGCTGTCCTCCAGCAGCAGCTCAAGCGGCCGCCCGAGCAGCCCGCCGGCCGCGTTCATCTCGTCCACCACGAGCATGGCGGTGTTGGCCTGAGCGCCGCCGAGCGGGGCCAGGGCGCCGGTCTGGTCGGCGATGACGCCGATGCGGATCGCGTCGGACATGGCCTACGCCTCGCAGCGGAAAGCCAGCGACGGCACATCCGGGCGGCTCTTGTGGCCGGCCTGCTGCATGATCCCCGGGACCTCGGGATCGGTCGCGAAGGCCTGCCAGCCGTCGAGGTCCCAGTCGAAGATGACCCAGACGCGGTCGTCCTCGCGCGGGTCGCGGAAGACCAGCGCGCCGTTGGAGCCGTGCTGCTTGCGCTTCTCGGCTCCCGCAGTCGAGAAGATGTCCTTGAAGCGGTCGAACTCCTCGACCGTCGTGGTTGCCAGGAGCATGTCGCCCTCCTTCTGATCTGGTGCCTCCGAGCGGCACCAGGCTGCGGGCGAGTATTTGCTGGAGGGGGCGGTGGTGGAATAGGGCGAATGCCTCAGGGGTGAGGCGTGGGCCGCCGACGGTGTTCTGGAGGGTCTTGGTCCCTGAGAGCGGTAACGGCGCTGCGCAGCACGTACCGATGTCCTGAAGGGGTCGGGGGCCGTGAGGGCGGGCCAGTATCCGGTGTCGACCGTCGTCGGGCGTCGCCGGATCGAGGCGCTCCCAGACCTCCTCGTGGACCCCGGCGTCGATCTCGTCCTTCAGGCGCTTGTAGCGCTGGGTGAGCCCGAGCGTGCTCAGGCGGTAGAGCGCCGCGATCTTGGACAGCCCGAACCTCCCGGCAACCTGCACGACCGTCTCGAGCGTCGGCTCGGCGGTGACCATGGCGCGCACCCCCTCGGCGGGCGCGAGGAACTCGGCGGCGAAGGCGTTGGCCTGGATCTCACGACTGTCGGTCGTCACGCCGGACAACGTCTCGAACGTGTCGACGGCGAGGCGCCCATCGTGTCCGCAGCGGATGTGTCCGAACTCATGAGCGAGGGTGAAGCGCTGGCGCGCCGGGAACTGGGTGCCGTTGACCCAGGCGATCGCGCCGTCGGCGGTTGGGCAAGAACGCGGTGGCCGAGCGGCAGGGCTCCAGCCGCGCGCACGTCTATTCCGGCGTGTGGGGCATCCTGCTCGGACTCCAGGAAGGCGGACGCTACGGATGACACAGCCGGCGACACTCACCGACAAGCTCGACCGGGCGTTCACCTACGCCCGTGAGCATCACGTGAACGACATCCGCAAGGGCACGGCGATCCCCTACCTCTCGCACCTGCTCGGCGTCTGCTCACTGGTGCTCGACATGGAGGCCAGCGAGGACGAGGCGATCGCCGCGCTGCTGCACGACGTGATCGAGGACGGGGGAGGCGTCGAAGCGGAGGTCCGGATTCGCGCAGACTTCGGTGAGGACGTCGCGCGGATCGTCCGCGCCTGCTCCGACACGGACAAGGAGCCGAAGCCGCCGTGGCGCCCGCGCAAGGAGGCGTACGTCGCGGCGATTGCACACAAGCGGCCCGACGAGCTACGCGTCTCGCTTGCCGACAAGCTCCACAACGCGCGAGCGATCCTGCTCGACTACCGCACGGACGCCGACGCACTCTGGGAGCGGTTCAGCGCCGGCCGGGACGAGCAGCTTTGGTACTACCGCGCGCTCGCGACCGGGTTCGAGGCACGCCGGGACGATCTGGGCGAAGCCGCCGGCCCGGCGGTCGATGAGCTGCGACGCGTGGTCGAGGAGATCACCGCCCTGTCGACCTGAGCGTCACGACGCGTCGTCGCTGTCGAGCGCAGCACAGAGCTTGCGATGCAGCGCCCGCACCTGGTCGGCGCTCAGCTCCGGCCGTCGGCGCTGCAGCTCGCGCGTCAGGCTGCGCGCCGGCAGGATCAGCACGCCCTTGCGCCTCGTGATGTGACGGTCGAGGTAGGCGCTGCTGAAGACCAGCAGGCCGTCGGCCTTCGTGCCGGTGACCCGCTCGAGCCAGCACTTCTGCGCGTAGCACTGCTTCAGCCAGGCGGGATCGATGCGGTCGACGGTGCGGCGCCCGGCGTGGCTCTTCGTCTCGATCGCGAGCAGGCCACCAGGCCCGATCGCGACGTGGTCGATGTTGCCGCGGCCGGTCTGGACGTCGTGGAGGGAGAGCCAACCGTGGTCGCTGAGCTTCTCGAGTTCGGTGCCGACCTTCTGCTCTCCGACGACGCCCCGCTCGCGACGGTCGAGTCGTTCGGTGATCGCGCGACCTCCGGTGAGCATCAATGCGATCACCGCGATCTCGGCGACCACGAAGACGCCGCTCCTGAATCCGGCCGCCATGCCGACCATCACGGTCATGGTCACGAGCAGCGCGAGGCCGAGAAGCGAGTACGCGGCGTGCCGGCGGATCGTCTCGAACCCGTGCTGGCCGGGCCGACGGGCGGCTGTGGGCGTTCCTGAACGCGCGCTGGACACGACGGAGGAATCGGGCTGACGCGGTCCCGGGCTTGAGGGCGGTGGACGGACGGCGGGATGTCAGACGGCGCTGGGTGCCACCGACCTCCATGTGTGAGTCCGCCGCCCGCGCTTCGCCTCAGTCTCGAGCCGCTGCTCCCGACCCGCACGCCGAGCTACGAGAACTGCTTCGTCCACGGGTTCAAGCTCCGCCTTCCCGGCGGGCCGGAGATTGACCGGGCCGACCCGCTGCTCGTCGCCTACGGCGTACGGATCGTGACGGTCGCGATCCACGAAGACGACGACGAGTCCGTGCAGGATGACGCGTTCGATCCGGGCTCGCTCGTGCAGCTGCTGCCCGAGTCCGGGGGTGCCGACGAGGCCGAGGTCGGGGTCTGGGACCCCGAGGCGCTCCGTCGCGGAGGGAGCCTGCTCGAACGCGCCGCCGCCGTCGTCGACGCCGCGATCGAGTGCGGACTGTCCCAGACGGCGCTCGTCCTGACCGAGGATCGCTCCGCCGAGGACGACCGCCGCGAAGGCCTTGACCTGCTCGTGTTCCACGACGGGTTCGTGGAGGTCGACACCGCCGCAGTGGCCGCGTTCGAGCGCCCCGTGCGGCCGGCGCGGGCGCGGCTCGTGCTTGTCGCGGATGGCAGCGGCGACGTGCGCTGGTGGGACCCCTCCGCGGAGGCGGGCCCGATCGCTGCGGACGATCTCCCGATGTCCGCGGACCTCACGCGTGCGATGCAGAAGCTGCGTGCGGCGTACGCCGAGCTTGAAGCGGAGAAGGATCCCGACAAGCGCGGCTTCGCGCGATTCGAGGCGGCGCTTGACCGCACCGCGCTCGACGAGCAGGCGGCGACGCTGTGGAAGCGTGCGCGGGCAGAGCTGGGGCGGCGGTTCGCGGTCGGGTTCTTGGGGTCGGGGATGCAGCGGCCAGTGTGGTCGCCGGAGGAGCTGGATGAGGATGACGACTCCGAGATCCCGTTCTAGGCTCGGGCAATGAACGTGGAGTTCATCTCGGGGAGCGTCGTGTACGCGACGACCGACGCGATCGTGAACGCTGCGAACTCGCGGCTGATGCATGCCGGAGGGCTCGCGCGGGCGATCGCGGATGCGGCTGGACCGGCGCTCCAGGCTGAGTGCGACCTGATCGCGGAGGTGCCGACCGGGTCAGCCGTGGCGACGACCGCGGGCAACCTCGCCGCGACGTGGGTGATCCACGCAGTCGGCCCAGTCTGGGAGGGCGGTCACAGCGGCGAAGCGGAGCTCCTCGCGGGCGCCTATCGCTCGTCACTCGAGGTGGCCGCCGAGGTGGGAGCTCGATCGGTCGCGTTCCCGTCGATCTCGACGGGGATCTTCGGCTACCCGCTCGAGCTCGCTGCGCCGGTCGCGATTGCCGCGGTTCGCGAGGCGTGGGCTGAGCATGCAGACGCGATCGATGCGGTCGTCTTCCACTTGTACTCAGATCGCGAGTTCGACATGTTCATGCGAGCCGGCGCCGGCCCGGACTAGGCGGACTACCAGTGGCGCTTGATGCCGTACTGATCGAGCTGCGTGTCGTTGCTGATGAGTGGCAGCCCTTCGACGAGGGCCTGCGCGACCAGGAGGCGATCGAAGGGATCTCGGTGCTCGGTGAGCGGCAGTGTGGCGACGGCCCAGGCGTGCTCGGCGGTCACGTCGAACTCGGAGAAGCCCTGCCCGCGCAGGATGCTCGGGAGGTCGGTGGGCGCGGTGAGCTTCCCGAGACTCGCCTTGATCGCCATCTCCCAGACGCACGCCGCGCTCGCCAGGAGCACGTTCTCGCCGGACTCCATCGTCGTCCTGGCTCGCACGGAGAGTTGTTCGTCGTCGGTGAGGAACCAGAGCAGCGCGTGGGTGTCAACGAGCCACGCCGTCAACCCACGTACTCCTCGAAGCCGGGCGGGATCGCCTCGAGGTCCCCGGCGATCTCGATCCGGCCCTTCAGCGCCCCGGCCTGGCGGGCATGCCCGCCGGTCTCGTAGGGCACGATCTTCGCGACGGGAATGTCACCGCGCTGGATCACGACCTCTGCGCCTCCTTCAACGAGCCCGATCAGCTTGGAGAAGTTCGTCTTCGCCTCGTGCATCTTCACCGGCTTCATGGTCACAAGCTAGCAAGACTTAGTCCGGTTAGTCCACGTCTGCGATCGAGCGATCCCCAAAGGCGCAGGAGCCCCCGCTGAGACCCGTTCTCCGCCGAGGCCGTCAGGGTCGTCGGGTGTCGTGCGGGGTGCAGCAGTCATGCGGACCAGGCCGTAGCATCACGTCCGCACAAGCAGCAACGGAGGAGAAGCGTGGCCATGAGGGCTGTTGGACGCAGTCGCGTGTGGGTTTCGGCGGCGGTGGTGGTCGGTGCGCTGCTGGCGGTCGGCGCGGCGTCGGCATCGGCCGATCCGCCAAAGGTGGTCATCGAGTTCGACGGCTCCGGGACGTTCTCGGCGACCAACGGCGCCGGGACCGACCACCCATCGCACGCCGATGTGTCGCTCAAGTGGACCACGACGTACGCCGGCACGCTCGAGTCCGACGGGTCGATCTCGGGGCTGCAGGCGACCGGCGCCGCCGCGAGCGGCGAGGTGACGCAGACGACCGCCCCACCACCCGGCATGTTCCACTTCACGAGCACCGGGCTCGACACCGCCGATTGCAGCGGGCCGCTGGTGTCGGCCCCGGGCGCGCCGGCGCCGGTGGCGACCGACAGCGACAACGTGCTGACTGTCCAGTCGATCACCGCCGTCGACCAGAACAACAACGCCAACCAGGTCAGCTGCCAGGGGACCGGGCCGATCGGCGACAGCGTCGATCTCAGCGCCGACGCCGCGAACCTCGCCGGCACCTTCGGGCAGTCACTGCCCGACGTGCTCGCGGCGCGCATCACATTGCCGCCAGACGCGATCAAGAGTGGCACGTTCACCCAGAACGTCAGCGACGGCGACGCCCCGCAGCAGCTCCCGGGCTCGTGCGCCGACCAATTCGGGCTCCCGGAGGGCCAGTGTCCGATGAGCCTGCATTGGAGCGGGACGATCAAGATCTCGGTGCCGTGCGGCATCGTCAGCTCGAGCGAGGGCGACGCGCCGGCCGTTGGGACACTCATCAACCCCGGCCAGACCATTGCCACCGGAACAGGCTCACGCCTTGAGATCACGCTGCCCGACGGCGCGATCTACAGACTTGGGCCTAACAGCAAGATGACCTGTAAGAGCCAGGAGACAACCAGCCAGAAGCCGCCGACGACCATCGAAGATCAGTTCCACCTGCTGCTCGGTCACGTGTGGGGAGCGATCGAGGAGGTGACCGGCGCCCCGCGTCACGAGTTCGACGACGCGGGAGGGGCGCCCGATGCGAGCCCGGGGGTCAGAGGAAGCGCGTTCACGGAGTCGGTACAGCCCAACGGCCAGGTCCTGTTCCACGTGATCCAAGGCACGGGCTTCATCAGGGTCACGGGCAGGCCGGAGTTCGACTTCCCGGCCGGCGAGGGCGTGATGTTGACCCCCAAGAGCCGCGCGTACACCGAAACGACCGGGTGGCCGGCCACCGACCGGGCGCTCGTTCCAGCGCTGCAGATGCCGCCGGCGCTCGCCGGCGTACGGGTGACCGGTGGCCGGGCTCACCGACGCGCGGTCGTGCACTTCAAGCTGGGCGCGAGGGCGACGGTGACCGTTCAGGTCACGCGCGGCAGGCACCGCGTCGTCAATCACAAGGCCGGCGAGCGCTCGGGCGCCGGCTCGATCAAGCTCAGCAAGCTGCCGCAGGGCCGCTACACGCTGACGATCTTCGCCACCGCCGGCGGCCGGTCCACGGCGACGCAGAAGAGCTTCCGTGTGACCTGAAGCTCAGCGCGGGTATGCGGGCGCGACGCCGCTGTTGACGTTGAGCACCGTGCCGGTGCTCTTGCCCGATCGTTGCGGCGACTCCGCCGAGATGTCGGCGGGGATCTTGACGGCTTGACGCCGTCAGCGTGTCAACAAAGGGGTCAGGTCGCCGCTGGCGTTTCGAGCACGCGTTGCCTTGCGGCGGTCCCGAGGCGCAGGGTGTCAGACGCTTCGATCCAGCCAGTCAAGGAAGTCCGCCGCCGTGAAGATCGGGAAGCGGTCCCGGAGGTCCAGCAGGTCCCTGTCTCCGGAGACGAGGACTGCGCGTTGGCGTTCGGCCAGCGCAAGCAGGTAGTCGTCGCCTGGGTCGACGGATCGGGCTGGTGGATCGGAGGCGTCATCGACCACGGTGGCGCCCCGCGCCAACAGGTCGAGGATCACGGTCGCCGACTCTTCGGGGATGCGCTTGCGCAGCTTGGGGTATGCGAGGGCGCGCCTGAGTTCGTCGAGCAGGTCGACCCTCCCTCGGACCGGCATGAGCGTTCGTCGGAAGGTCAACGGCCGCTACCAGGTCCGTTGGACCGAGGGCGGGAAGCGTCACGGCCGCAGCTGGCCCTGTGGACGTTCGCTCGGCGGCTGACGGTTGGGATTGATGGAGCGTTGCGGTCGTAACGCTTGATCACCGACTCTTGCAGCGGCAGCGAAGGCGTTGATTGACTACAGAACTAAAGCGCAGCCAGTTGGTTTTACGAATCACAAGCGTCTACGCTACTATTTTGTTATGCCCGAGCTGGTGGACGTTGCCGAAGCCGCGCGCGAGCTTGACCTTGATCCGTCGAGGGTACGAGCGCTGATCGCGAACGGAGCGCTACGCGCCGACAAGGTGGGCGGGCGCTGGCTCGTGCACTGGGACAGCGTTGTCGCGCGCCGGCGCGCGCCCGTGCCGCCGGGCCGACCGCTCACGCCGAACAACGCTTGGGCGCTGCTACTTGAGGCATCGGGCGAGGCGGTTCCCGGCGACGTCGAGCCGGTCGCGCGCTGGCGCCGGCGCCAGGCGCTTCAGCACTGGGGGCTCCTCGCGATCCCACGGCGGCTCGATCGGCGGGCCCGTGTCCAGAAGTTCTGGGCGCTGCCCGGTGAGCTCCGCGCCCTGCGCGACAGCGACGCGCTCGTGCTCACCGGGTCCAGCGCCGCCGGAGCGCTGGGGCTCGAGCTCGCCGCGCCTGATGCGATCGATGCGTACGTCCCCCTGCGGCGTCTCGACGAGGTGGTGCGTGCGCACGCCCTGGAGGAGGCGTCGTCGTCGCAGGCGAACGTCACGCTGCGTGCCGTCCCGGACGATGCATGGATGCTCGACGACCGCCGAATCGCCCCACAGGCTGCCGTCGCTCTGGACCTCGCGTCGTACTCGGACTCCAGATCGTCGCGAGTCGGCACGGAGTTGCTCGAGTGGCTCAACCACGGCGTTCCGGCAGAGGCGTGAGCATCGAGCCCGTCACGATCCGGATCGACCTGCTGGATCCGGGCACGATGGCGTTGTGGCGCACGGTGGCAGACGTCGCCAGGCGGCTCGACGATGATCGCATGCGTTGGTGTTTGGTCGGCGGCCTCATGGTCGCGCTCTACGCCATCGAATCAGGACAGACGGCGCGCCCGACCGTCGACATCGACATCCTCGGCGACACCCGACAGCGTCCGAGCGGGACCGAATGGATAGCGGAGAGACTGCGGGACGAACTCGACGCGACGCCGCACGAGACTTCAGGCCTCGAGGGGGAGAGGGGCTTCCGATTCGAGGTCGCGGGGCAGGTGGTCGACGTATTGGCCCCCGACGGTCTTGGCCGCCCGGCGAGGACCGGACGCGGCAAGCAGACCATCCAGATCCCGGGTGGCAGTCAGGCGCTGACGCGCTCCGAGCGGGTTGACATCGTGATCGGCGACGAGCGCGTCGGGCTGCGGCGGCCGACGCTGCTCGGAGCCATCCTGTTGAAGGCGCGCAGCCTCGCGGTCCACAGCCGTCCCGAGGACCAGCGCCAGGACGTGATCCTCCTGCTCGGTCTCATGACCGATCCGCGATCGGCAGCCAAGACACTGCAGACCAGCGAGCGGCGATGGCTGCGCGACATCGAGCCTGCGCTGAACCTCGATGACCGCGACCTCGACGCGACAGTCGACCCGGCGCGGCTTCGCATCGCGCGCGCCGCGTATCGCCTCCTGGCGGGCATCTGAGCGCCGGCCTGCCCGCGCTGAGGCCCGTCCGCCGTCGGGCGATCAGCGCCCGGCTTCGGCGGCGCGAGCTCGGCCGATCCACTCGACCACGTCGACCGGCTCGGCCCGCCGGTGCTCAGCAAAGACGTCCTTCGTTTGCGTCGATCGGATCCGCGCAAGCCTCTGCGACCAGGCTGTCAGATGTTCGTCCGGCTTCGTCCCCGCCCTATCCCCTCTCCGCGGACAAAGTCACCGGAACGTTCGGCGCCGCCGGCCCGGTCTGCCTGCCCGCCTGGTTCTCCACGCACTAGAACAGCGGATCCGGCCTATCGACCGAGTTGGGCGATCTCGAGGGGTCCGCCTGGGCTCGCGGGCTACCGCACGCCCGATCGCTCCCGCTCGTGCGGACCGACGCAGTCGACATCCATGCGCCTCGGTGCCGGTCATCTCGACGAGGAACAGCGGCCGGTCACCGTCGAGCGGGAGCAGCCGGCAGGTCTCGGGCACGATTCGCACCCGCGCATCGGCGGACCCGGTGTGCCAGCCGCTCGCGGTGACGTTGTCGTACAACGCGTCGGCGCTGTCCCAGCCGAGCACGACGTTGCAGTAGTTCAGCCCGCCATCGAGCGCCGCCAGGACCTTCTCGCGCGCGAGGAGCTTCGCGCGCAGGAGGCCGTCGACGTCGACGTAGCCGACGGCGGGCGACATGCGACGGGGCGCGCTCGGCGACCAGCGCGCGGGCATCGTTGGCGGTCCGGACCGCGGGCGGGTTCCATGGGCGAACCCTCGTGCACTATCCCGTCGACAGTGCTGCCAGTTCGTCGGCGAACGCGTCGACGATCGTCTCCGGGTCGGGGACGAGTCCGGCGTCGGTCATGACGCCGATGGTCACGCTGCCGGCGTAGCTGAAGATCGCCACGCTCATCGCGACGTTGCCGGAGACCGGCGCCCAGACGAGCGCCCCGCGGACCGGGGAGCCGGCGAGGAAGATGGTCTCGCGCGGGCCGGGAACGTTGGTGAGCACGGTCGAGCCCACCCCGCTGAAGACGTTGACCAGCGCCGCCTCGACCGGGGCCGGCGTCGCGCCGATCGCGCTCGAGCAGCGCGTAGGAGATCGGCCCTTCGGGCGAGGTCTTGATGCGCCCCATCGCGCGCATGACCTCGCGCAGCCGGCTGTCGCGGTGCGCGATCCCGACCGGCAGCGGCAGGGTCACGAGGCCGAAGCGGTTCCCCAGGTCGCGCGGGAGCGGTTCGTCCAGCGGCCGCAGGTTGAACGGCACGATCGCGTGGATCTCGTCGACGAGGCTGTCGCGCGCCAGGAGGTACTCGCGCAGCGCGCCGGTCGTCGCGGCGACGAGCACGTCGTTGACGGTCGCACCGTGGGCGTGCGCGAGCTCGCGAACGGGGTCGAGCTCGAACGGGTCCGACCACGCGACGCGCTCGGCGATGCCCGCGCTGCCGCGCAGGACCGTGTCGGTGTCCGGGCGCGCGGCCAGGACCTTGGCGAGCGTCAGCATGTCCTCACCCGGCGGTGCGCGCGAGCTCGGCCACGTGCCGCGGGTGCGCGAGCGTCTCGATGCCCTCGTGCCAGGCCATGCCGGCGACGCCGCGGCCGAGTGACACCGCCGCGCCGACGGGGCGGGCGAGCGCGTCGAGCGTGCCGCCCGCCGCTGCTCGCTCGAAGGCGTGCCCGCGGCGCCAGATCGGGGCCTGCGTCGGTCAGCGAGAACAGGACGCGGGCGAGCGCGATCCCGTCGGCGATCGCGTGGTGCATGCGCGCCACGACCGCGCACCCCTCGCCGTAGCCGTCGACGAGGTGGAACTCCCACAGGGCTCGCGAGCGATCGAGCGGCATCGCCATCCGGTCGGCGACGAACGCCTGCAGCGCCGCGCGATCGCCCGGCGCCGGCAGCGCGACGTGGTGCAGGTGCAGGTCCAGGTCGAACTCGGGATCGTCCTCCCACTGCGGCGTGCCGATCCCCAGCCGCGGCTCGCGCACGCGCTGGCGAAAGCGCGGGAACGGCCCGACGAGCCGCTCCTGCAGGACCTCCCGAAGCCGCTCCCAGTCGACCTGCTCGTCGAACGAGAGCACGCCGTTGATGACCATCAGGTTCTGCGGACGGTCCATGTGCAGCCACGCCGCATCGGCGTTGCTCATCGCGTGTCGGGTCGCGCTCACAGCCTCACGCTAGGGCCGCGCCCATGGAGCGCGCATCGGGAGTTCCCCACATCGGCGAGCGTCGCCGAACCGGGCACGCTCGCCGCCGCCGCGAAGTCGTCGCGGCCGAACTCCCGGCGCGCGGCCGCCTGACCGGGGGTACGATCGGCGGTCACCGTCCCCGTCGTGGAGCGTCCATGTCGCGCCGTCTGCCCCGTCGTCTCGTCCTCGCCCTGGCCGCTCTGCTGGCGCTGCTCCTCCTCGCGTCCGGCCCGGCCTCGGCCGCGCGCGTCCAGGTGCGATTCGCGCGCATCGCCGGCTTCGCCTCGCCGGGCACGCCCGCGAAGTACGACCGGGTCGGGATCCTGAGGATCGGCAATCCGCGCGCGAGGAACGTCCTGGTTCTCAACCCCGGGACGTCGGCGAGCGCCGCCTACTTCGCGCCGCTGGCGCGAAGCATCGTCAGCAGGGCGAGAGGCTGGCAGGTCTGGTCGGTCGAACGGCGCGAGAACCTGCTCGAGGACCAGTCGATGCTTGACAGGGCCAAGACGGGCAGGGCGACCGCCAAGCAGCTCTTCGACTACTACCTCGGCTGGATCGACGACCCCTCCGTCAAGTCGCACTTCCGGCTGATTCCCGACAGCGAGGTCGGCTACGCCCGCCAGTGGGGCATGAACACCGAGATCCAGGATCTGCGCCGGGTCGTCCTGCGCGCCAAGGCGCTGGGCGGAAAGGTGGTCGTCGGCGGCCATTCGCTGGGCGGCTCGATCACCACCGCCTACGCCACCTGGGACTTCGGCGGCAAGCCCGGAGCGAAGGGGCTGTCCGGGCTCGTCTTCATCGACGGCGCCAGCAGCCCGACGCCGCTCACCCCCGCGGACGCCACGCAGAAGCTCACCGACCTGGCCGCCGGGTCGCCGTGGCTGTCGTTCGGCGGCATCGCCGCACCGTTCGCGGGCCTGTTCAACTCCGGCGGCTCCGCACTGGTGAAGATCGCGCCCGACCAGCCCTCGGCGGCGCAGAACTTCGCCCTGCTGCCCGCCGACCTCAAGCCGCCGGTACCCGCCACGAACGCCGGCCAGTACGGCTATGCGCTCGACACCGCGACATCACCGCCGGCGCTTGCCGCCGCGCAGGCGCACCTCGGCCACCTCGCCACGAAGGGCAACCCGCGCGGCTGGGTCGACGGCGGCGAGCTCACACCGCTGAGCCGGTTCGCGGACATGTTCTCGGGCTGGGGGCTGAAGGGCCTCGACGGAACGGCCTGGTACCACCCGCTGCGCCTGACGATCGATGCCGGCGCGGTCGCCGACGGCAACGCCAACGACGCGCAGAAGATCCTCGGCGTTCACGCCACGCACGGGCACGACCTGCCCAGGACGCTGCGCATGTACGCGTTCGGCGCGGCGCTGGGCGGCACGCGCGTGCTCGACGCGACCCGTGCGCTGGCCGCCCAGTCGCACATCCCGTCCAGCCGGCTGACGCTGGTCGACCGCCACAAGACCTACGCGCACAACGATCCGAACTCCGCCTCCCCGGCGCACAACGACTTCTTCAAGCGCCTGATCCCGTTCCTGGCGCGGGTGGCCAAGGGCTGACGACTTCCTGACAGAACCCCCTGTCAGCGGTGTCCCGAGTGCGGCTTGACGACGCGCCTTGTCCGCGGCCTCCATTCGAGGCAGGAATGCTGATGTCTCAACACCAGTCTGCCGGGGCGGTATCACCAGCCAACGGGGAGGCCGTGCGAGCGTGGGACACGGTCCTGTAAGGGCGCTGGAAGATGAACCGCGAGGTCTTCGTCGGCGCGCTGGATGAGGTCGCCGAGGAGGTCTTCGATCGCTCTTGTGCCACCTGAGGGCGGACGCTGCATCGACATCGGCTGCGGGTTCGGTGACACGACGCGACGACTCGCCGAGCTGGCGGGAGCCGGGGGATTCGCGCTCGGCACCGACTCCTCCCCCAAGTTCATCGAGGACGCCCGCCGCGAAGCCGCCGAGGCCGGTGCCCGGAACGTCGACTTCGAGGTCGCCGATGCGCAGACGGCGAACTGGGACCCCACCTACGACCACGCCTTCTCACGCATGGGGACGCAGTTCTTCGCTGCGCCGGTCCCTGCCATGCGCGCGATTCGTGGAGCGCTGAGGCCCGGCGGCAGGCTCGACAAGATGTGCTGGCGCCATAAGAGCGACAGCCCGCTCTGGGCGGAGACCGAGCAGGTGGTGCAGCGCTTCCTCTCGCGTCCCGACGAGTACGAAGCCGACACCTGCGGGCCAGGGCCATTCTCCCTGGGCGGCCCTGACACGTGCCGCGGAATCCTCGAGGCCGCCGGGTTCGAGGAGGTCGATCTGCACCGGCGCGACTTTCCCTACTACATGGGGAAGGACATGGACGAGGCGATCGACGCTCTGCTCGCGATCGGGCCGGGAGCCGAGCTGATCCGCCTCAACGGGGACCACGGCGAGCGTCGTCGCCCCGAGATCGCCGAAGCGCTCGCCGACCACTACGCCGCCTGGCAGCAGCCGGGCGGCACGATCGTCGGTACGGGCTGCTTGCTCGCGCCGCCCAGGCGGTGACGGCGGCCAGCATCTCGACTGGCCAGCCGAAGGGCGCATCGATGCCTACGGCATCAGGGGCTGCTTATCGCCCGAGCAGACTAGGTCGACGAGCCATCCAACGTCCTCATCGGTCGCCGTGCTCGTGACCGGCTCACGGACAACCGCACGGCCTTTCGAGCAGTCGATCAGGCAGCCGACCGTCTTCTTGTTCTGCGCTGCGAGGTCGATACCCAGCGTGAGCTTGATCTTGTCGCGCTCGCTCATCTAGTACACCCATCCGCAAGTTCCGTGGGTTTCGGCGGAGCTCGTTCAACGTCCCAGATTGAGGCTCGCTACCGCGAGCGCCAGCCAGCAAGGGGCGACGCGCTCGACCCGTTTGCCATCCGTTGCCACCTCGCCGCGGACCAGCCCGGAGCTCGGCACCGGCGCGCGATGCACCGTCCCGACCCCTTCAGTTCGTTGGGGTCCGGCCCGACCGGCCTGGGTCGCTCGGGCCGCGCGCCGGGTCAGGCGATGACAGAGCCGGCCCAGTCGATCGCCGCGTCGGCCACTTCGAGCGCCGCGGCCCGATCGAGTTGCGCCTGCCCCTCGTCGTAGCGAAGCTGGGCCGCCCAAGGGGTGTAGCCACGCCCCGTCACGGACGTTCTCGGGAGGCGCGATGCCCGCCTCGGCTGCCACGTCCAGCAGGAAGGCCAAGTCGTGGGTGCGCGGGAACTCGTTGCCGTGCGTGACCAGCACCGCCTTGAGGCTCTTCTCGACGGCCTGCTGGGCGTGGAACCCGACGACATCGTCGCCGGCCTCGGGACTCCCGGCCAGGACGTGTGCCGCCGCCGCGTCGCTGCGTGCGCGGCGGAGCAGCGTCGCCGCGTACTCGGACTGCTCAGGACTCGGCAACGACCCACCCGTCACGCAGGGCGGCGTGCACCACAGTGCCGGCGACCGCGGCTCGGCGCTCGGCGACCGCCTCAGTCACGACGACGACGTCGACGGGAATCCCGATGTTGCCGATCACTCCACGCAGTCGAGCCGACTCGGCTGCCGTGTCATTGACCGCAGGCTCGATCACCAGCAGGTCAAGGTCGCTATCGGCGGTCGCCTCACCCCGAGCGATCGAGCCGAACGCGATCACGCGGGCACGAGGACCCGCCGCCTGGATCACCCGACGACCTGCCGCCTCAATCACCTCTCGCCGCACCACAAAGAACACCGTACCTGCGCAGCGCGACCGTTTCGACCTCGAGCACCCGAACGGTCGGCCTTCAGCGTTGCCATCGGGTTGCCAGGGTGCCGCCTCGGCCGGCGCTCACCGCCCGTCTAATGATCGAGCTGCCGCGCACGGCGACCACGGCTACGCCTCGACCCCCCACCGTGAAGGAGACGTCAACAGCCTGCTGACGCGCCGAATGCTCTTGCTGCTTGAGTCGGTACCCGTGCTGGGTGGCGACGCTCATGCCCGCTGCTGGGACCGCGTTCTGCACACCTATCTGGATCGCGGCGCCAAGGACTACCGTCCGCCACGGTTCCTGCTCAACGATCTGGTTCGCTACTGGCGGACGATGTGTGTCGACTTCGAGGGCAAGCACTGGGACGGGGCAGCCGACGCGAAGTGGGTGACGCGCAACGCGAAGCTCCGGACCTCACGCAAGCTGCTCTTCGCGGCAGGCTTGATCCCCCTGCTGGCGTCGAGCGCTGTGCCGAGGGAGGAACAGTTCGCGTTCATATCGGGGCAGCTCCGCGCCGTCCCGACCGACCGGATCGCCGAGGCGTTTCTCGATCTTGACGAGGGCCGTACCGCCGACGCCGGGGCGCGAGGGCTTCAGGCCTACGACCGGTTCGTCGAGCTGCTCGCCGACGGTGAGGTGCGCGCCGAGCTGCTCCGGCTTACCGCGAGCACACGCGACGCGTCGCCGGTGTGGCGGGAGATCAAGTCGCTCGGAGACGAGCTCCAGCAGAGCCTGCTCGCGCTGCTCTTCGGTCCGTCGCTCTCGCCGGTGACGCGGCAGTTCGCGATCTTCTGACGTGGAGCATGGCCGACGGTGTTGTTGTGCCTCAAGCCGTCTGCGCGAGCGCCTGGAAGCGGGAGTGGCAAGGCGCGCAAGGCCGAGCGGCGTTCGGCGAAGGCCTCGCGTAGGCGCAACCGGTAGCCGACGTCGGGCGCTGCGTTGATTACAGAACTAACACGTTCCCACTTTAGATTACAAATCAAAAGTGTTTGCGCTACTGTTTTGTTATGCCCGAGCTGGTGGACGTTGCCGAAGCTGCGCGCGAGCTCGACCTGGATCCTTCGCGGGTGCGGGCGCTGATCGCGAACGGTGCGCTACGCGCCGACAAGGTGGGCGGGCGCTGGCTCGTGCACTGGGACAGCGTCGTCGCGCGCCGGCGCGCGCCCGTGCCGCCGGGTCGGCCGCTGACGCCGCACAACGCTTGGGCGCTGCTCCTTGAGGCCTCGGGCGAGACGGTCCCCGGCGACGTCGAGCCGGTCGCGCGCTGGCGCCGACGCCAAGCGCTTCAACACTGGGGCCTCCTCGCGATCCCCCGGCGGCTGGACCGGCGGGCCCGTGTCCAGCAGTTCTGGGCCCTGCCCGGTGAGCTACGTGCCCTTCGCGACAGCGACGCGCTCGTCCTCACCGGGTCCAGCGCCGCCGGAGCGCTGGGGCTCGAGCTCGCGGCGCCTGATGCGATCGATGCCTACGTCCCCCTCCGGCGCCTCGACGAGATCGTGCGTGCGCACGCCCTGGAGGAGGCGTCGTCGTCGCAGGCGAACGTCACGCTGCGCGCCGTCCCGGACGAGGCATGGCTGCTCGACGACCGCCGCATCGCCCCCAAGGCTGCCGTCGCTCTGGACCTCGCCTCGTACCCGGACTCCAGATCGTCGCGAGTCGGCACGGAGCTGCTTGAGTGGCTCAACCACGGCATCCCGGCAGAGGCGTGAGCATCGACCCCGTCACTGGAATCCGCATCGACCTGCTGGATCCGAGCACGATGGCCCTGTGGCGCACGGTGGCAGACGTCGCCAAGCGGCTCGACGACGATCGCATGCGCTGGTGTCTGGTCGGCGGCCTGATGGTCGCGCTCTACGCCATCGAATCGGGACAGACCGCGCGCCCGACCGTCGACATCGACATCCTCGGCGACGCCCGACAGCGTCCGAGCGGGACCGAATGGATAGCGGCGAGACTGCGGGACGAACTCGACGCGACGCCGCATGAGACTTCAGGCCTCGAGGGGGAGAGGGGCTTCCGGTTCGAGGTCGCGGGGCAGGTGGTCGACGTGCTGGCCCCCGACGGCCTCGGCCGCCCGGCGATGACCGGACGCGGCAAACAAACCATCCAGATCCCTGGTGGCAGTCAGGCGCTGACGCGCTCCGAGCGCGTTGACATCGTGATCGGCGACGAGCGCGTCGGGCTGAGGCGGCCGACGCTGCTCGGAGCCATCCTGTTGAAGGCGCGCAGCCTCGCGGTCCACAGCCGTCCCGAGGATCAGCGACAGGACGTCATCCTCCTGCTCGGTCTCATGACCGATCCGCGATCGGCAGCCGAGACGCTGCAGGCCAGCGAGCGGCGATGGCTGCGCGACATCGAGCCGGCGCTGAACCTCGATGACCGCGACCTCGACGCGACCGTCGACCCGGCGCGGCTTCGTATCGCGCGCGCCGCGTATCGCCTCCTGGCGGGCATCTGAGCGCCGGCCTGCCCGCGGAGGCCCGTCCGCCGTCGGGCGATCAGCGCCCAGCTTCGGTGGCGCGCCGAGCTCGGCCGATCCACTCGACCACGTCGACCGACTCGGCCCGCCGGTGCTCGGCAAAGACGTGCGCATAGGTGTTGAGCGTCATCGTCGGCGCATGGCCGAGCTGCTCGGCGAGCTCGACGATCGAGGTGCGCTGCTCGCGGATCAGCAGCGAGGCGAACGAGTGGCGCAGGTCGTAGGGGCGGCGGGTGGCCGAGGCCGGCGCGCTCGGTCGCGGGGTCGAAGTGGCGGTGGCGCCAGTTGTTCCAGTCGTCCGTGCGCCACGGCGTGCCGTCGGTGCGGGGGAAGACGAAGTCGCTGTCGCCCGCGAAGCGTGGTGGCGCGCCGCCATGCGGTCAGGTCCTCGGCGAGCGGCGCGATCAGGTCGACCGTGCGGTAGACGCGGTTGGTCTTCTGGCGCTTGAGCTGGCCGTCGCTCACGGCCTGCTCGACGAGCAGCGTGCTCTCGCGGACGTGGCGCCACTCGAGGCCGAGCGCCTCGCCCGGCCGCAGACCGGCGTAGGCCAGGACGCAGACGAGCGTGGCGGCGCGCAGGTCGCCGCCGGCGAGGAGCAGCGCGCGGATCTGCTCGACCGCGTCCGGGCTCAGCGGCTCGACCGCGCGCTTGCGGCCCTGGCGCGGCTTGCGCACCACGCTGACCGGGTTCGTCGTCGCCTCGCCCCACTCGATCGCGACGCTGAACATCGCCTGCAGCAGCACCATCGCGTAGCGCGTCGCCTCGGTGCCGACGCCCGAGTCGAGCAGCTCAGTGCGCCACTGCGAGACCATGCGCGGGCGGATGTCGTCGAGCCGCAGATGCCCGAAGCGCTCGCGCAGGCGCCGGTCCCACAGGCGCTCGTACTCGCGCAGCGTCGACGGCGCGAGCCGGCTCGCGGCGTCGCCGCGCCAGGTCGGCCAGAACTCGGCGAGCGTGAGGCCCTGCTCGACCGCGGGCTCGGCCGTCGGCGGTGCCACCATCGGTCCGCCGCGCGACTGCTCGAGCGCGAGCCGCGCGCGCTCGAACTCGGCCTCCTCGATCGTGTCGAACGACCGGCGACGCCGTGCGCCGCTCGCGTCGTAGAAGCGCACCGACCAGGTCTGGCTCGTCGAGCCGTCGGCCAGCCGGTAGCGCCGCACGCCGATCGTCGGCTCGCGCTGCTTACGAGGCATCGCTGAACACCCACCGCTCGAGGTCGGCGGGGCGGATGCGAAAGCCGCCGCGCGAGCCCGCGGCGCCCCGCACGCGACCGGCGCGCAGCGCGCCGTTGTCGATCGCGCGCCGATCGTCCGCTCGCAGCAGCGCACGCGCCTGGCCGCCTCGGCGATCGTCAGGAACTCGACGTCCGGCGGGCGCCGCGTCGTCGGGGAACGGCAGCTCGAGCTGCTCCATCAGCGGCTCTCCAGTCGGTGACGCCTTCACTGACTGAGTCGCACGAACCGGCCGACCACCCCCGCCCCAATTTCCGCGAGCGGACCCGGCTGGACCCCGCAGGACCCGAGTTCCGGACCCGGTACGGACCCGGTAACCCTCGGCGGGCGCTCGCCCCGAAACGCAAAAAGCCCCCGCAAGCAGGGACTTTTCAAGAGCCGACGCCCGGATTCGAACCGGGGACCCCTTCATTACGAGTGAAGTGCTCTACCAGCTGAGCTACGTCGGCGAAGGTTCGCCGCCGCCTGCGGGATAGAGGCTCCCCCGGCGACAGCGAGCCCACAGGATACGACCTGCCGAGCCCTCGGGTGTCGCCGGCACCCGCGCGGGTCCGTGCGGCGGCGCGAGCGCGCAGCGCAGGCACAGCCTGCCGCCCCCTTGATGTCCCCGCGCCTTCGGGCGAAGATGGAGGCGATGGTCCCCGACCCCGCTGCGCGTGCCGAGGCGACGTGAGCGAGCCGGCGCTGCATCGCCTGCCGCTCGAGGGTCTCGACGCGCTGATCGTGCGGCTGCGCGGCGACGGGTACACGGTGATCGGCCCGACAGTGCGTGACGGGGCGATCCGCATGGCCGAGATCACCGGCGACGAGGACCTGCCGAGCGGCTGGACCGACGAGCAGGACGGGGCAGCTACCGGCTGCGCCGCCGCGCGGATGAGGCGCGCTTCGGCCACGTCGTCGGCCCCGACTCGCTGAAGCGCTGGCGCCTGCCGGCGACGCTGACCGTCCTGCACTCGAGCGGCGGGGCGCACGGGGAGGTCACGGCCACCGAGCCGCCGCAGCCCCCGCGCCGCCTGGCCTTCGTCGGCGTGCGCTCGTGCGACCTGCACGGGCTCGGCGTCCTCGACAACGTCCTGACCTCGGGCCCGGCGCCGTCGGCCTGGCGTGACGAGGCGCTCATCATCGCCGTGCAGTGCGGCGAGGCCGGCGGCACGTGCTTCTGCACGTCGATGGGCACCGGGCCGCGCGCCGACTCGGGCTTCGACCTCGCGCTGACCGAGGTTCTCGAGGACGGCGAGCACTGGTTCGCCGTCGAGGTGGGCACGCCCGCGGGCGCCGCGCTGCTCGACGGCCTTCCGACCCGGCCGGCGAGCGACGCCGAGGCGCGGGCCGCCGCCGAGCGTCCCGAGCGCGCGGCCGCGCAGATGGGCCGCTCGATGGAGGCCGGCGACCTGCGCGACCTGCTGCTCGCCAACCTCGAGCACCCGCGCTGGGCGCAGGTCGCCGACCGCTGCCTGTCGTGCGGGAACTGCACGATGGCCTGCCCGACCTGCTTCTGCGTGGAGGTCGCCGACACCGGTGATGCGACGGGGGAGGTCGCCGAGCGCGAGCAGCGCTGGTCCTCGTGCTTCACCGTCGACCACTCCCACCTGCACGGCGGCAGCGTGCGCTCCTCGACGAGCTCGCGCTACCGGCAGTGGATGACCCACAAGCTGGCCACCTGGTGGGACCAGTTCGGCAGCTCGGGCTGCGTTGGCTGCGGGCGCTGCATCACCTGGTGCCCGGTCGCGATCGACATCACCGAGGAGGTCGCGGCGATCCGCGCCTCCGACATGCGGGGAGAGAGCGCATGAGGACGATCGACGAGCTGCTCGACGAGAGCCCCGTCTTCACGGGGCTCGACCGCGAGGCACTCGCGTACATCGCCGGCTGCGGGCGCAACGTGCGCTTCGAGGCCGGGGAGCGCCTCTTCCAGGAGGGCGAGCACGCCGACACCTTCTACGTGCTGCGCCACGGGGCCGTGGCGCTTGAGATGCACGTCCCCGGCCGCCGCCCGCTGATCATCGAGACGCTGCACGACGGTGACGTCGTCGGGTGGTCGTGGCTGGTGCCGCCTTACCGCTGGGCGTTCGACGCGCGCGCCATCGATCCGACCGCCGCCGTCGCGCTCGACGGGGCGTGCCTGCGCGGCAAGTGCGACGAGGACCCGGCGCTCGGCTACGAGCTGCTGCAGCGCTTCTCGCACGTGATGGTCGAGCGCCTGCAGGCCGCGCGCGTGCGGCTGCTCGACGTCTACGGGGCACCCGTGTGAGCGCGGAGGCGCTGCTGCTGCACCCGGCCGACCCGCTCGTGCCGGTGATGCTCGACGTGCTCGCGCGCCGCCAGGAGACCGAGGACACGACGACGCTCGAGCTCGACCCCGGCGGCGGCCTGGCGTTCGCGCCCGGCCAGTTCATGATGCTCTGGGCGTTCGGGACGGGGGAGGCGGCGATCTCGATCTCCGGCGACCCGGCCGACCGCGGGCGGCTCGTGCACACCGTGCGCGCCCTCGGCCCCACGACGCAGGCGATCTGCGCCGCCCGCCCCGGCGAGCGGCTCGGCGTGCGCGGGCCGTTCGGCCGGCCCTGGCCGGTGGACGAGGCGCAGGGGCGCGACGTCGTGATCGTCGCGGGCGGCATCGGCCTGGCGCCGCTGCGCCCCGCGCTGCTCCACGTGCTCGCCGCGCGCGAGCACTACGGGCGGGTGAGCCTCCTCTACGGCGGGCGCACGCCCGACATGCTGCTCTTCACGGACGAGCTCGACGCCTGGCGCGAGGCTGCAGAGATCGAGGTCGCGGTGACGGTCGACGCCGCCGACCCGGGCTGGCGCGGGCGTGTCGGCGTCGTTCCCGGGCTGCTCGCGGGCGCCCGGTTCGACCCCGCGAATGCGGTCGCGATGGTCTGCGGCCCGGAGATCATGATGCGCGCGAGCGCCGCCGCGCTGCTGGACCGCGGGCTGCCCGCCGAGCGCATCCACCTGTCGATGGAGCGCAACATGCAGTGCGGCTTCGGGCGCTGCGGGCACTGCCAGCTCGGCCCGACGCTCGTCTGCCGCGACGGCCCGGTCTACCGCTACGACGAGATCGCCCCCTGGATGCGGGTCGCGGAGCTCTGATGGCAGCGGCCCGGCCCACCCTCGCCGTCTGGAAGTTCGCCTCCTGCGACGGCTGCCAGCTCTCGCTGCTGAACTGCGAGGACGAGCTGCTCGCGCTCGCCGGGGACATCGAGATCGCCCACTTCCTCGAGGCCACGAGCGCCGTGCAGCCCGGCCCGTACGACCTCTCGCTCGTCGAGGGCTCGATCACCACCGCCGCCGACGAGCAGCGCATCCGCGAGATCCGCCGCAGCTCGCGCACGCTGGTCACGATCGGGGCCTGCGCCACCGCGGGCGGCATCCAGGCGCTGCGCAACTTCGCCGACGTCGAGGACTTCACGGCGGCGGTCTACGCCTCGCCGCAGTACATCTCGACGCTCGCCACCTCGACGCCGATCAGCGCGCACGTCGACGTGGACTACGAGCTGCACGGCTGCCCGATCGACCGCCGCCAGCTGCTCGAGGTCATCAGCGCGCTGCTGCGCGGACGCCGGCCGGACGTGCGCCCGCACAGCGTCTGCATCGAGTGCAAGCGCCGCGGCACGGTCTGCGTCATGGTCGCCCACGGGACGCCCTGCCTCGGGCCGGTCACGCACGCCGGCTGCGGCGCGATCTGCCCCGCCTGCGACCGCGGCTGCTACGGCTGCTTCGGACCGAAGGAGACCCCGAACACCGCCTCGCTGAGCGGCCGCTGGCGCGAGCTCGGCGCCGACGAGCGCGACCTGCTGCGCGTCTATCGCACGTTCAACGCGGGTGCCCCGGCATTCCGCGCCGAAGGAGAGGAGCACGATGGCTGACGCCGGCGCGCCGTCCGGGCGCACGATCCGCGTCGACGCGCTGGCCCGCGTCGAGGGCGAGGGCGCGATGCGCGTGACGATCCGCGACGGGCGCGTCAGCGACGTCGAGCTGCGCATCTACGAGCCGCCGCGATTCTTCGAGGCGTTCCTGCGCGGGCGCTCGTGCACCGAGCTGCCGGACATCACCGCGCGCATCTGCGGCATCTGCCCGGTCGCCTACCAGATGAGCTCGGTCGCGGCGATCGAGGACGCCTGCGGCGTGCAGGTGCCGCCCCAGATCCAGGCGCTGCGGCGGCTGCTCTACTGCGGCGAGTGGATCGAGAGCCACGCGCTGCACGTCTACCTGCTGCACGCGCCGGACTTCCTGGGCTACCACGGCGCGGTCGAGATGGCGGGCGAGCACCGCGAGATCGTCGAGCGCGGGCTGCGCCTCAAGCAGGCCGGCAACGAGATCATGCGCGTCGTGGGCGGGCGCTCGGTGCACCCGGTGAACGTGCGCGTCGGCGGCTTCTACCGCGCCCCGGCGCCCGGCGAGCTACGGGCGCTGCGCGAGCGCCTGCAGCCCGCGCGCGAGGAGGCGCTCGAGACGCTGCGCTGGACCGCGACGCTCGACTTCCCCGACCTCGAGCGCGAGGTGACGCTCGTCTCGCTGCTTCCCGAGGGCGCCGACTACCCGATCGAGCGCGGGCGCATCGTCTCCTCCGGCGGCCTGGACATCCCCGTCGCGCAGTTCGGCGAGGCGTTCGCCGAGGAGCAGGTGCCGCACTCCACCGCACTGCACGCCCGCATGCGGGACGGCGGGCGCTACCTCGTCGGGCCGATGGCGCGCTACGCCAACGCGTTCGAGCGGCTGTCGCCCGACGTGCGCGAGGTCGCGCTGGCGGCCGGCGCACCGCCCGGCACGCGCAACCCGTTCCGCAGCATCGTCGTGCGCAGCGCGGAGATCCTCTACGCCTGCGACGAGGCGCTGCGGCTCATCGACGCCTACGACCCGCCCGACCCGCCGGCGGTCGAGCTGCCGCTGCGCGCCGGGGTCGGCCACGGGGCGACCGAGGCTCCGCGCGGAATGCTCTACCAGCGCTATGAGATCGACGCCGAGGGCACGATCCTCGCGGCGCAGATCATCCCGCCGACCTCGCAGAACCAGGCGGCGATCGAGGAGGACCTGACGCTCGTCGTCGCGGACCGGCTCGACCTGCCCGACGAGGAGCTGCGCGGCGTCTGCGAGCAGGCGATCCGCAACCACGACCCGTGCATCTCCTGCGCGACCCACTTCCTCGACCTCGAGGTCGACCGTGGGTGAGCCGCACGCGGCGGTGATCGCGCTCGGCAACCCGCTGCGCGCCGATGACGGCGCGGGCCCCGCCGTGCTGCGCCGGCTCGCCGGCCGCGCACCGGACGGCGTGCGGCTGCTCGAGTCCGGCGGCGACCCGGCGGAGCTGCTCGCCGCGTGGGACGGCCTGGAGCGCGTCGTGATCGTCGACGCGGTGCGCACCGGCGCCCCGCCGGGCACGCTGCACCGCTTCGACGCGAGCACGCGGCCGCTGCCGGCGCGCACCGCGGGCGCCTCGACGCACGGGCTCGGCCTGGCCGAGGCGCTCGAGCTCGCGCGGGCGCTCGGGCGGCTGCCGCGGCGCGTGCTCGTCGTCGGGATCGAGGCCGCCGACGAGCGCGCCGGCGGCGCGCTCTCGCCGCAGGTCGCGGCGAGCATCGAGCCTGCCGCGGCGCTCGTGCTCGACGCCTACGGGTAGTCGACCCGGAAGCGATCCACGCGCGCGATGACGTCCAGCATCAGTGGATGCCGGCGGGCTCGCGCGCGTGCCGGTGTGCGGCGTCGGCCTCGGCCTCCTCGCGCTCGACGGCGTCCTCGGTCGCCGGCCCGAACTCGGCGCGCGCCCGCGTGCGGCGCTGCTCGCGCCACATGATCAGCGCGGGCACGAGCGCGACCACCACGAGGAAGAGCGACCACCAGTAGGTGTTCCCGAACGCGGTCGCGATCGGGTCCGAGAGGCGCTCACGGGCGCCCGCCGGCAGCACCTGCGCGGCCGCCTCGCCGCCGCCCACGCCGGACCCCGCGGCGGCGGGCACCGCCGCCGCGATCTGGCGCTGCAGCACGACCGCCAGCGTCGCCGTCCCGATCGACCCGCCGACCCGCTGGAGCACGTTCAGCATCGGCGTCGCGCGCGGCACCTGGCTCGTCTCGAGCAGCGCGTAGGCGCTGGCCATCGCCGGCATCATCGTGAAGCCCAGTCCGACGCCGCGCACGGCCAGCGCCAACGCCAGCAGCGCGTATGAGGTCGAGCCCGAGACCTGCGTGAACGGCAGCGTGCCGACGATCAGCGTCAGCAGGCCCGCCACCACGACCGGGCCGCCACCGATGCGGTCGGTCAGCCGCCCGGAGTACCGCATCGCGATCGCCGCGCCGATGCCCTGCGGCGCCAGCAGCAGCCCCGCCTGCAGCGGCGAGAGCCCGCGGTCGATCTGGTAGTAGAGCGGCAGCAGCAGCATCCCGCCGAACAGCGCCGCGCCGACGAGCATCACGGTCGCCGCCGACGCACTGAACCCGGTGCTGCGCAGCAGCCGCACGTCGACGATCGGGAACTCGTGCATCCACGAGCGGCGCGCGAAGAGGATCACGAGCGCCGAGCCGAGCGCCAGCGGCCCCCACACGTGCATACCGGCGAAGGACCCGGTCGACGCGACCTCGCTCAGCCCGTAGACGATCGCTGCGATGCCGGGCGACAGCAGCGCGAGCCCGACGAGATCCAGCCGCGCGCCGCTGTGCCCGGCGGCCCCTTCGGACGGCAGCCGGCGCGCCGCGAGCAGCAGCCCCGCGACACCCACCGGGACGTTGACGAAGAAGATCCAGCGCCACGAGAGGTCGTCGATCAGCAGGCCGCCGATCACCGGGCCGAACACCGGCGCGAGCAGCATCGGCACGCCGACGACGCTCATCACGCGCCCCATGTGGCGCGGGCCCGCCGCCTGGGCGAGCGTGATCATCCCGACCGGCATGATCATGCCGCCCGCCAGCCCCTGCAGCACGCGGAAGGCGATCAGCGACTGCGCGCTCCACGAGAGCCCGCACAGCGCGCTCGTCACGACGAAGGCGCCGACGGCGGTCATCCACACGCGCTTGGGGCCGAAGCGCTCCGCGGCCCAGCCGGTCAGCGGGATCACGGTCGCGAGCGCCAGCAGATAGCCCGTCGCGACCCACTGGATCGTCGCCAGCGGCGAGTGCAGATCGTTCGAGAGGGTGTCGAGCGCGACGTTGACGATCGTCGTGTCGAGGATCGACATGATCGCGCCGATCACGACGACGATCGCGACCGCCTTGACCTCCGGCGAGAGCCTGTTGTCCTCGTTCATCGCGCGGTTTCGGCCTCCTCCGTCGCCGCCGCCTGCCCGTCGCTGTTGGCCGGCGGAAGCACATCCGATGCCCCATACGCGCCCGCGAACACTGCCGCCTCGTCGAACGCCTCGAGCTCCTCGGCCGTCAGCGTCGTCTCGATCGACCGCCGTCCGGTCTTCGGCACGAGCGACGCGGCGCCGAGCGCGACGATCGCGCCGAACCCGCTCATCAGGAAGGCGCCGGTGTAGCCGCTCTCGGCGGGCAGCCCGCCGGGGATGACGGCCGACGCGGTCAGGATCGCCGCGGCGACCTGGCCGCCGATCGCGCCGCCGATCGAGCGCACGATCGTGTTGACGCCGCTCGCCACGCCGGTCATGTCCTGTGGCGCGGCGTCGACGACGAGGTTCGCCATCGCCGCGAACGCCAGGCCGATGCCCAGGCCGAGCACGGCGCCGCCGAGGAAGATCTGCCACGGCTGCGCGTGCAGCGCCGCGAGCAGGAAGTACGCGATCCCGGACGCGACGCAGCCGAGCTTCAGCGGCAGGCGCGAGCCGCGCGTCGTCGAGATCCGCCCGGACAGCGGCCCGGAGAACAGCATCAGCAGCGCGCTCGGCAGCAGGTAGAGCCCGCTGAGCGTGACGCTCGCGCCGAACCCGTAGCCCGTCGACTTCGGCGCCTGCACGAGCTGCGGGATCAGGATGTAGGAGCCGAACATCGCGAAGCCGATCGCGAACGCCGACAGGTTCACCGTCCACATCGGCTTCTGGCGCATCAGCCGCAGGTCGACGAGCGGGTCGACGGTGCGCAGCTCGTGCCAGGCCCAGACGACGCCGAGCACGATCGCCGTGGCGAACAGCCCGAGCACGCGCGCGCTCGTCCAGCCCCACGCGTTGCCCTCGCTGACGCCGATCAGCAGCGCGACGAGCGTGCCCGTCAGCAGCGCGGCGCCTATGTAGTCGATGCGCGCCTGCGCGCGCACGGGCGACTCGGGGACGAAGCGCCACGTCGCGAAGGCGGCGATCACCGAGGCGATCACGCCGAGCCAGAAGATCGAGTCGACGCCGAGCCGGTCGACGAGCACGCCGCTGACGACGAGGCCGATGCCGCCGCCGATGCCGAACATCGCGGAGATCGTGCCGATGCCCGTGGCGACCTTCTCGCGCGGGAACTCGTCGCGGATGATGCCGATCGCAAGCGGCAGGATCGCGCCGCCGGCACCCTGCACGCAGCGCCCGACGATGTACACCGGCAGCGAATGGCCGAACGCGGCGATCAGGTTGCCCAATCCGAAGACGGCGAGCGCGAACAGCAGCATGCGCTCCTTGCCGTACATGTCGCCGAAGCGCCCGACGATCGGCGTCGTGATCGACGAGACCAGCAGGAACGCCGTCAGCAGCCAGGTGACGCCCGCGGCGGTCGTGTGCAGCTCGTGCTGGATCTGCGGCAACGCCGGCACGATCATCGTCTGCGCGAGCGTGTACGCCAGCGCGCCGAGCGCGAGGATGAAGAGCGTGCGGTTCGGGTTGGCCCGGTCGGGGTCGAACCCGCCGGGGCCGGCGTGCGCCGGCGCGACGCTCACAACGACTGCCCGCCGCCGCTCGTACGACGCTGCCGGTATCCGAACACGCGCGCGCTCACAGTTGCTCCACGGCCGCCGCCAGCTGGCTCAGCAGGCGTGCGGCCTGGCCGCGCTCGCTCGGCGTCAGCGATTCGAACACGTCGCGGCGCCACTGCGCCACGCGCTCGCGCTTGGCCTGCACGCGTGCGCGGCCCTCGGCGGTCAGGTGGATCAGGACGACGCGCTGGTCACCGGTCTGCGGGCGCTCGCGTGCGACCAAACCCTCGTTCTCGAGCGTCGTCAGGCTGCGGGTCGCGGTGGGGGAGGCGACGCCCGCGCCGATCGCGACCTCGCGCACCGTCAGCGGGCGCCCGGCGTTCAGCAGCGTGTCGAGCAGCTCGTACTGCGAGAGCGTCAGGCCCCCGAGCATGTCGCCGTCGGCGGGCGGTTCGGCGGCGTAGCGCCCGCGGGCGCGCCGCGTCGCGCGGGTGAACTCGCCGAGGGCGTCGGCGAAGGCCTGCAGCTCGGCGTCGGAGGTGGCCGTCGGCTGCGTCGCGGAGGGATTCACGCCGACAAGGTAGCACGCTACGTAGCGTGCTACCTATCCACCGGTCGCCGGTCCATCGCTCCGACCGCAAGTCGCCTGCGCCGCATCCGTGGATAACCTCGCCGCCATGCCCGCAGCCGTCCGCCGCACCTCCGTCGCCCTGCTCGCAGCCCTCGGCGCCAGCCTCGCGCTCGCCGCCTGCGGTGGCAGCAGCGGCAGCGATTCGACCGGGCAGATCACCGACACGCTGACCACGGGGCTCAAGACGAACGACCCGGCGGTCCTCTGCACCAAGACGTTCAGCACGGGCTTCGTCCAGCGCATCTACGGCAGCCAGGCCAAGTGCATCGCGGTCGAGACGAAGAACGCAAAGACGAACAAGCCCGCGACGGCCGTCAAGGTCACGAACGTCAAGGTCGACGGCGGGACGGCGACCGCGGTCGTCGCCGTGACGGGCGGCGACAACGACGGCGCGGGCGGCCAGCTGTCGCTCGTCAGCCAGCAGAAGGGCTGGCGCGTGGACGACCTCTCGTCGGCGCTGCTGCGCTCGCAGTTCGACGCGGGCGTGCGCAACGACCGCCAGGTCGCCGCCGATCTCAAGGCGTGCATCGCGAAGAAGGTCTCCGCGCTCGACGACGCGTCGTTCCGCACCCTCTCCTACGGCTCGATGGGCGATCAGCCCGCCGCGAGCGCCCAGATCAAGTCGATCGTCACCGACTGCCTCACCCAGACCTCCGGCACGACGAGCGCGACCGGCGCGGGCACGGGCACCGCGTCCGTCCTGCGCAAGAAGTTCGAGCAGGGCATCAGCGAGTCGCTCAAGAAGGACAACATCGCCAGCCGCCGCGATCACATGCGTCGAGCGCAAGCTGCGCAGCGCCATCAGCGACAAGCAGATCGTCGCCCTCATCGGGTCCGGCACCACGTCCGTACCGCCGAAGCTCGCCCAGGCCACCGCAGCCGCGATGGCCGCCTGCAACGCGACGAAGTAGGGCCGGCGCGCCGGATGGCCCGCCCCACCTTCGACCTGCAGTCGCACTCCACGTGCTCGGACGGATCGCTCGCGCCGGCCGAGGTCGTCGCGCGGGCGCACGCGGCCGGCGTCGAGCTGCTCGCGCTGAGCGATCACGACACGGTCGACGGCGTCGGCGAGGCGCTGGAGGCCGCGGCGGGCCTGGAGGGGATCGCCGTCGTCACCGCGGTGGAGATCAGCGCACTCGACGGCGGCCACGACGACCTGCACATCCTCGGCTACGCGATCGACCACACGAGCCCGGCGCTGCTCGAGGCGCTCGCGGCCTGGCGCGTCGACCGCCACGCCCGCGCGCTGCGCATGGCCGAGGCGCTGCGCGGCGAGGGGCTGGAGCTCGACCTGCCGCAGACCTCGCCGGCCGCGCGGCCGATCGGGCGCCCGCACATCGCGCAGGCGGTGCTCGACCATCCCGCGAACGCCGCGCGCCTGCGCAGCGAGGGTCTGGGCGACCCGGGCGCGGTGCTCGAGGCCTACCTGCTGCCCGGCAGGCCCGGTTACCGGCGGCGCACGACGCCGACGGTCGACGAGGCGGTCGCGGCGATCCACGCGGCCGGCGGCCTGGCGGTCTGGGCGCACCCCTACTGGGACGTGGACGCCGACGAGGACGTGCGCGCGACGCTGACGCGCTTCGCCGCCGGCGGGATCGACGGTGTCGAGGCCTTCTACGTCACGCACACGTGCGAGCAGACGACCCGCCTGGTGGAGCTCGCCCGCGAGCTCGGCCTGCTCACCACCGGGAGCGCGGACTTCCACGGCCCGCTGCACGCGCGCTTCAACGCCTTCCGCGCGTTCGACCTCTGCGGGCACGAGCCCGACCTCGGGCCGCTGGCGACCACCTGAGCCGCTACGGTTCGCCGCCGTGTCAGCGCTCGAAGCGATCGTCCTGGGCATCGTCCAGGGGCTCACGGAGTACCTGCCGATCTCCAGCACCGCGCACCTGCGCATCGTCCCGGCGCTCGCCGGCTGGGAGGACCCCGGCGCCGCGTTCACGGCGGTCGTGCAGCTCGGGACGATGGCCGCGGTCCTCGTGTACTTCCGCCACGAGCTCGTGCTGCTGTTCCACGCCTTCATCGGCTCGCTGCGCGACCGCAGCCTCTGGCGCAGCGAGGACACCGAGGCGCGCCTGGGCTGGTACCTGATCATCGGCACGATCCCGGTCGCCGTGCTGGGCCTGGCCTTCAACCACGTGATCGAGCACCAGCTGCGCTCGCTGGAGCTGATCGGCGCGGTCATGGTGCTCGTCAGCCTCGTGCTCTACACCGCCGACCGCGCGGGCACGCGCGAGCGCCAGCTGCCGGAGATCACGCTGCGCGACGGCGTGACGATCGGTCTCGCCCAGGCCGCTGCGCTGATCCCGGGCGTCAGCCGCTCGGGCGCGACGATCTCGATGGGCCTGTTCCGCGACTTCACGCGCCAGTCCGCGACGCGCTACTCGTTCCTGCTGTCGATCCCCGCCGTCGTCCTGTCCGGGCTCTTCGAGCTGCGCAAGATCGGCGGCGGCAGCAACCACGCCGGCGTCGCCCCGACGATCCTGGCGACGATCTTCGCGTTCATCTTCGGCTACCTGACGATCGCCTGGCTGCTGCGCTACGTGCGCACCCACAACTTCAACATCTTCGTGATCTACCGCGTGATCGTGGGCCTGCTCGTGATCGCGCTGGCCGCGAGCAACACGATCAGCTGAGCGGCGCACGCTCGCCCACGGGGTGCGCGGGCCGCGCCGTCGTTAGGGTCCCGCTCATGAGCGGCGAGAGCATCGAGGAGGCAGTCCCGCGCGAGCAGGCCTTCGGCCGCCGCTTCCCGTGGCTGCGCGTGCTCGTCGTCTGGCTCGTCGACGCCGCGACGCTGTCCCTGCTGTCGGCGCTGCTGCCGGGCTTCAACATCAACAGCGCGCTCGCGGCGCTCGTCGGCGCCGCGATCATCGGCCTGCTCAACGCGCTGCTGTGGCCGTTCGTGATCCGGATCGCGCTGCCGTTCACGGTGCTGACGCTCGGGCTCGGCGTGCTCGTGCTGAACGGTGCGCTGATCGCCCTCGTCGCCGCGATCTATCCCTCGATCGAGGTCAAGGACGTCGCCAGCGGCATCGTCGTCGCGTTCGGCCTGACGCTCGTCACGACGATGGTCACGTCGCTGCTGGCGATCGACGACGACGACTTCTTCTTCCGCAACGTCGTGCGCAAGCGGATCAAGCCGATCGAGGGCATGAGCGACACGCCCGGCCTGTTCTTCCTGGAGATCGACGGCCTCGCCCACGCCGTCGTGCAGCGCGCGATCCGCGACGGCAACGCGCCGACGATGGCGCGCTGGCTGCGTGAGGGCTCGCACAGGCTGCTGCGCTGGGAGACCGACTGGAGCTCGCAGACGGGCGCCTGCCAGGCGGGGCTGCTGCACGGCAACAACCACGACATGCCCGCGTTCCGCTGGTGGGAGAAGGAGACGCAGCGCGCGCTCGTCACGAACCACCCCAAGGACGCTGCGGAGATCGAGCGCCGCCAGTCCGACGGGCGCGGCCTCCTGTACTCCGAGGGCGCGAGCCGCGCGAACATCCTCTCCGGCGACGCGCCGCACTCGCTGCTGACGATGTCGACGGCGCTGCAGCGCGGTCGCGGCCGGATCGGCCAGGACTACTACGCCTACTTCGCCAACCCCTACTCGGTCCTGCGCACCGCGCTGTTCACGTTCCGCGAGATCGTCGTCGAGCTGTCGGCCGCCTCGCAGCAGCGCCGGCGCGACGTGCAGCCGCGGATCGAGCGTGGCTTCACCTACGCGCTGATGCGCGCCTGGGCGACGATCATCCAGCGCGACCTGCAGGTCGCCTCGATCATCGGCGACCTGGCCGCCGGCCGCCCGGTCGCCTACACGACGTTCCTGGCCTACGACGAGGTCGCCCACCACTCGGGCGTCGAGCGTGCCGACACGCTCACCGTGCTGCGCCACGTCGACCGCGAGCTGGGGCGGATCGCCGCCGCCGCGCGCGATGCGCCGCGGCCCTACCACTTCGTCGTGCTCGCCGACCACGGCCAGTCGCAGGGCGCGACGTTCCTGCAGCGCTACGGCGAGTCGCTGGAGCAGGTCGTCGAGCGCGCGTGCAACGCGCCGTCGCTGGCGCTGACCGAGGGCCACGACAGCGGTTCGCAGTTCCTCGACGCCTCCGTCACCGAGGCGCGGCTCGCGGACACGCGCACCGGGCGCCTGCTGAACCGTGCGACCAAGCACCAGACCGTCGACGACGCCGTCCTGCTCGGCCCTGACCGCAAGGAGCACAAGGCCGAGATCGAGGCGGCGGCCATGACTCCCAAGGGCGAGGAGCCACCGGAGATCGTCGTGATGGCCTCTGGCTGCCTTGGCCTCGTCTCATTCCCGCGCGAGCCGGGCCGCGTCACCCTCGAGCGCTTCGAGGAGCGCTATCCGGCGCTGCTGCCGACGCTGCTCGAGCACGACGGCATCGGCTTCGTGCTCGTGCGCTCGGCGGAGCGCGGCGCCGTGGTCCTCGGCGCGCGCGGGCGCCACGAGCTGGACACCGGAATCGTCGAGGGCGAGGACCCGCTCGCGCCGTTCGGCCCGAACGCCGCGCACCACGTCAAGCGCACGGACGAGTTCCCGCACTGCGCGGACCTCATGATCAACAGCACCTACTGGGCCGACAGCGACGAGGTCGCCGCGTTCGAGGAGCTCGTCGGTTCGCACGGCGGCATGGGCGGCGAGCAGAGCTTCCCGTTCGTGCTGGTGCCGAGCGAGTTCGCGCTGCCCACCGAGCCGGTCGTCGGCTCCGAGCACATGCACCGCCACATGCGCCGCTGGCTCGCCGACCTGGGGCAGACCGACTACGCCGAGGTCGAGCAGGCGAAGCCCGCGGCGGAGCTCCCGCCCACTACGCCCTGAGCTCGCGCGCGAGTCGGTAGGCGAGCGCCTCGAGCTGCAGCTCCTCGCCGACGTTGACCGCCAGCGTCGCACGCGTCTCGTCGACGATCGCGACGCCCTCGCGCAGGCGATGCACGCTGCGCCCCGCGGCGTCCTCGCGCAGCGCCTCCAGGCGATCGGTCGCGTGGACCAGGTCCTCGGCGCCGTCGAGCACGCAGGCGACGTCGCGCAGCCACAGGCCGCTGAGGCGCAGCGCCTCGTCGAGCGCCCCGCGGGTCGCGCGCCGCGCCGCGCGCTTGGCCTCGACGCCGCCCTCACGCTCGGCCCTGCGGCGCTCGCGCTGGGGCAGGAAGTCGGCGTCGGCCGCGACCCGCTCCTCGACGGTGAGCTGGGCCGCGTCGCCGAGCGCGCGGCCGCGCTGCAGCAGCGCCGTCCACGGGCGCTCCGCAAAGTCGTCGCGCAGCGCGGCGCGCGCATACGCCTCGGCGGCGGCGCGCAGCGCCGGCCCGTCGCCGAGCGCGAGCGCCAGCGCGCGGGTTGCGTCGCCCAGCGCGAGGCGCCCGCAGGCGCGCGCCGTGTCCGGTGGCACGCCGTGGCGACCGAGGCGCTCGGCCAGCTCGCCGGATGTCGGCGCGTCGAAGCGCACCGGCAGGCAGCGCGAGGCGATCGTCGGCATCACCTCGCTCGGGCGATCGGTCAGCAGCACGAGGTGGGCGTACGCGGCCGGCTCCTCGAGTGTCTTGAGCATGCTGTTGGCGGCCGGGTCGGTCATCGTGTCGACGCGCTCGATGACGAACACGCGCCGCGCCGCCTCGAACGGCGTGCGCGAGGCGGCGCTCACGACGGGGCCCTCGACGTCCTCCTTGCGCAACTCATGCGCCCCGCTCGGGACGACCCAGGTCAGGTCGGGGTGGCTGCCGCGCAGCACGCGCGCGCGCGTCCCCTGCGGATCGGGCGAGCCCTCGGCGAGCAGCTCGGCGGCGAACGCCCGCGCCGCGTCGGACTTGCCGGCGCCGGCCGGCCCGTGGAAGAGGTAGGCGTGCGAGGGCGCCCCGGCGGGCGGGACCGCCGCGTCGAGGACCGCGCGGGCGTGGGGGTGGCGTTCGAGGCCGGGGAGGCTCATGCAGCCCGATGCTACGACTATCGTCGGCGCCCGCATGCCCGGGCGCCTGATCACGATCGAAGGACTCGACGGGTCCGGCAAGACGACGCTGGCGGCCGGGCTGCTCGACGCGCTGCGCGCCGGCGGCCGTGACGCCGAGCTGCTGCGCGAGCCCGGCGGGGTGGAGGTCTCCGAGCGTCTGCGCTCGCTCGTCAAGGATCCGGCGCTGACGGTCGGCGCGCGCGCCGAGGCGCTGATCTACGCGGCCGCGCGGGCCCAGCTGGTCGAGGAGGCGCTGCGGCCGCTGCTGGCGGGCGGGACGTGGATGCTGCTCGACCGGTTCGTCGACTCCTCGCTGGCCTATCAGGGCGGCGGGCGCGGGCTCGGGGTCGCCGAGATCGCCGAGCTCAACCGCTTCGCGACCCGCGACCTGACCCCTGACCGCACGCTCTACCTGCGCGTCGACCCGGCTTTGGGGCGCGCGCGCACGGGCACCCGCCTGGAGGGCTTCGACCGCCTCGAGCTCGAGGGCCGCGCGTTCTTCGACGCGATCGCCGCGACGTACGACGAGCTCGCGGCCGCCGAGCCCGGGCGTATCCGCGTGCTCGATGGCGCAAAGGCGCCCGAGGCCGTGCTCGCCGACGCGCTGGCGGCGCTCGCGGATCTGCTCGGCGGCTAGCCTTCGCGCCGTGCCCCGGCTGCCGCGCATCTCGCTGCTGATCGCGCTCGCGCTCGCGTGCGTGCCCGCGAGCGCGCTCGCGGCGACCTCGTCCACGACCACCGCCCCGCAGGCGGTCGAGCCGATCCCGGGCCAGGCCGCGCCCGGGCCGACGACCACGACGGTGCCGACGACGACGCTGCCGCCGGCGAGCGAGACGACGACCCCGGCCACGGCGACCACCGCGCCGCCGCCGTCGACGTCGACCGCGACGAGCACCACGACGACGACGCTCACCCCGCAGCAGCAGCAGGCGCTCGCCAACGCCAAGAAGCAGCAGCAGAGCGACAACGGGCCGACGGGGCTGGCGGTCGCGGCGATCGTGCTGGCCGTGATCGTCCTGCTCGCGGTGCTCTTCTGGGCGCTGTGGCGCGTGCGCGGCTGGGACCCGCGCTGGATGCGCAGCTGGCGTCACGCGACCGCCGAGGCCGGCTGGCGGCTTGGGCTCGGCTGGGCCGAGTTTCGCGACTTCCTGCGCTTCGGGCGCTGAGCGGTTTCATGCACCGTGGAGGAGCGCCGCCCGCGCGCCCGAACGTCCACGGGTGCCCGACGAGTCACCAGAGCGCCGCCCGAGCTCGTCCGGCGCCCGCCGTCGGCGCAACGAGACGCGGATCGAGCGCGCCGAGCGGATCGGCGATGCCTACGGGCTCGTCCTGATCCTGATCCTCGTCACGTTCGTCGTGATGATGACGCTGCCGCCCGAGGGCGCGGGCGGGCGTGTGGTCGCGGTGGCCGTCGCAGCGCTCACGGCGGTGATCTCGTTCACGAGCTCCGACGTGCGCCCCGACCGCGTGCGGTGGGCGATCATCATCGGCAGCGGGGCCGTCGTGCTGGCGATCCTCGCCGAGGTCATTCCTTCGCAGCAGCTGCTCGGCCTCGCGTTCGTCACCGACGCGGTGCTGCTCGCGCTGGCGGCGGTCACGATCCTGCGCCGCGTCATCGCGGCGAGCGTGGTCGACTTCCGCACGATCCTCGGCGCGATCAGCGTCTTCACGCTGCTCGGACTGCTGTTCGCGTTCTTGTACGTCGGCGTCTGGACCGCTTGATCAGCGGCGACTTCTTCAGCGGCGTCGCGCATCCGGAATCGAGCGACTTCCTCTTCTTCAGCTACACGACGCTGACGACCACCGGCTACGGGAACCTCGTGCCGGCCGAGCAGATCGGCCAGTCGTTCGCGGTCATCGAGATGCTCGTCGGCCAGATCTTCCTGGTCACGCTCGTCGCCGGGCTCGTCAGCCTGTGGCGCCCGGGCGCCACGAAGGCCCCGTCCGAGACCACGACGCCTGAGAAGGTCTGAAGATCACGGCACCGGGTCGCGCCGGCGCGTGGACTCCCAGGTCCGCCGCGCCCGGTCGAACGCCTCCCAGTCCAGGGTCGGCGGATGGGGGCGCGGCTTGCGCGGGCGCCCACCGCCGTCGTCGTCGCCGGGCCCGTCGTCGGGCGGGTCGCTGATCGGGCCGCGCAGCCAGCGCAGCGCCAGGCCGGCCGCCGCGAGCGCGCCGCACACGAGGTAGGCCGCGATCAGCGAGCGATGGATGCAGAGGGCGCCGATCGCGAGGTCGGCGAGGATGACACCGAGGCCGAGCGTCAGCGCGCCGAGCATCAGGCGCGGGCCGCGCGGCGGGCCGAGGGCCCCGAAGGTGAGGCTCGCGATGGCGGTGCAGGCGGCGAATGGCAGCGCGATCATCGGCGTGGCGTCCTGTCAGCCGGCTCCCGCGACCATCGTCTGCAGGCGGCGCATGCCGGCCAGCCAGCGATCGTAGTCGTTGCCCTTGCGCCGGTAGAACTCGAGCACCTCGGGGTGGGGCAGGATCAGGAAGTGCTCCTCCGCCAGGCCGGCGACCACGATCTCGGCGCACTCCTCGGGCGTCAGCACAGCGCCCGCGGCCTTGACGACGGCGGTGGCCGTCGCGCCGATCGGGTCGCCGCTGTTCTCGCCGGCGTGCAGCAGCGGCGTGTCGACGGCCATCGGGCACAGGCAGCTCACGCGCACGCCGCGATCGCCGTAGGTCACCGACAGCCACTCTGCGAACGCGACCGCGCCGTGCTTGCTGACCGCGTACGGCGCCGAGCCGATCTGCGTCAGCAGGCCGGCGGCCGATGCCGTGGTGAGGAAGTAGCCGCCGCCGCGCTCCAGCCAGCGCGGCACGAGCTCGCGCGCCGCGTAGACGTGGGCCATCGTGTTGACCTGCAGCGAGAGCTCCCACAGCTCGTCGGGCGTGTGCTCGTCGGTGCCGGCGCCGACGCCGGCGTTGGCGCAGTACAGGTCGACGGGGCCGAAGGCGCTCTCGGCGCGGTCGATCGACGCGGCGACCTGCGCCTGGTCGGTGACGTCGCAGGCCAGGCCCAGCGCGCGCTGCCCGATCTCGGTCGCGACCGCCTGCGCGCCGGCCTCGTCGACGTCGCAGACGACGACGCCCTTCGCCCCATCCGCGGCGAAGCGCTGCGCGAGTGCACGGCCGATGCCCGAGGCGCCGCCGGTGACGACGATGACTGCTCCGGATGGGTCCATCGGCGAGAGCCTACATCCGGTGTGTCTGCCGTGGCGAGCATGCGGTTCGCGCCGCTCGACCCCCTATCCTGAAGGGTGGAATCCGAGCCGCTCACGGGCATGCCGCGGCCCCGGCCGGAACCCTCGGACCGAGGTTCCGTCCGGCGCCGGTGAGAGGGTCCGCTGTTACCCCCAAAGGGCGTCGGCAGAGGCCGCAAACAGCGAGAAATCGCGGCGAAGGAGAGGCAGAGGACAGATGGACAACACCCCGCAGAGCACGCAGACGACCCTCGTGGAGGACGTCCGTCCCGGGCGCGCGATGACCATCTCGCGAAGGTTCACGCAGCCGGGCGTGCATCCGTTCGACACCGTCGAGTGGGAACTGCGGGACGCGCGGATCGGTCACGGCGACAAGGTCGCCTTCGAGCAGCTCGGCGTCGAGTTCCCGAAGTCCTGGTCGCAGAACTCGACCAACATCGTCGCCCAGAAGTACTTCCGCGGCCAGCTCGACACGCCCGCGCGCGAGCGCTCGGTCAAGCAGATGATCGGCCGCGTCGCCGGCACGATCGCCGACTGGGGCCGCTCGCGCGGCTACTTCGCCACGTCCGAGGACGGCGACAGCTTCGAGGCCGAGCTGACCTACATCCTGCTCCACCAGATGGCGGCGTTCAACTCGCCGGTCTGGTTCAACGTCGGCTTCGAGGAGCAGCCGCAGTGCTCGGCCTGCTTCATCCTCTCCGTCGAGGACACGATGGAGTCGATCCTCGACTGGAACACCAAGGAGGGCAAGATCTTCCGCGGCGGCTCGGGCTCGGGCATCAACCTGTCGAACATCCGCGGCTCGATGGAGCCGCTGAGCAAGGGCGGCACCGCGAGCGGGCCGGTCTCCTTCATGCGCGGCGCCGACTCGTGGGCCGGCACGATCAAGTCCGGCGGCAAGACGCGCCGCGCCGCCAAGATGGTCGTGCTCGACGTCGACCACCCGGACATCCGCGAGTTCATCTGGTGCAAGGCCAAGGAGGAGGACAAGGCCGCCGCGCTGCGCGACGCCGGGTTCGACATGTCGATCGACGGCGACGGCTTCACCTCGATCCAGTACCAGAACGCCAACAACTCGGTGCGCGTCACCGACGAGTTCATGCACGCCGTCGAGGAGGGCGCCGAGTGGCGCACGACCGCGCGCTCGACCGGCGAGCCGGTGGGCGAGCCGATCCCCGCGCGCGAGCTGATGCGCGAGATCGCCGAGGCGGCGTGGCGCTGCGCCGATCCGGGCGTCCAGTACGACACGACGATCAACCAGTGGCACACCTCGCCGAGCTCGGGGCGCATCAACGCCTCCAACCCGTGCTCGGAGTACATGCACGTCGACGACTCGGCGTGCAACCTGGCCTCGCTGAACCTCATGAAGTTCCGCCGGCCGGACGGCACGTTCGACGTGCCCGCCTTCGAGCACGCGATCGACATCGTGTTCCTCGCGCAGGAGATCGTCGTCGGGCCCTCGAGCTACCCGACCGAGGAGATCGGCGTCAACGCGCGCGCGTTCCGCCAGCTCGGCCTGGGCTACGCGAACCTCGGCGCGTTCCTGATGTCCAACGGCATGCCCTACGACTCGGACGCCGGCCGCGGCACGGCGGCGGCGATCACCGCGCTGATGACCGGCCGCGCCTACGCCGAGTCGGCCAAGGTCGCCGCGGCGATCGGCCCCTACGAGCACTACGAGGAGAACCGCGAGCCGCACAACAACGTCATGCGGATGCACCGCGACGCCTCCTACGCGATCCCGGACTCGACGGTCAGCGACCCGCCGCTGCTCGCGGCCGCGCGCCGCTCGTGGGACGAGGCCGTCGAGCTCGGCGAGGAGTTCGGCTACCGCAACGCGCAGGCGACGGTGCTCGCGCCGACGGGCACGATCTCGTTCCTCATGGACTGCGACACGACCGGCATCGAGCCGGACTTCTCGCTCGTCAAGTTCAAGGAGCTGGTCGGCGGCGGGCAGATGACGATCGTCAACCGGACGGTGCCGCTGGCGCTCGAGACGCTCGGCTACAGCGACGAGCAGGTCGAGCAGATCGTCGCCCACATCGCCGAGTACGGCACGATCGTCGGCGCCCCGGAGCTGCAGGACGAGCACCTGCCGGTGTTCGACGTGGCGGTCGGCGAGCGCGCGATCTCCGCGATGGGCCACATCAAGATGATGGGCGCCGTCCAGCCGTTCCTCTCGGGCGCGATCTCCAAGACGGTCAACATGCCCCAGACCTCGACGGTCGAGGACATCGCCGACGCCTACATCGAGGCGTGGCGGCTCGGCATCAAGGCGCTGGCGATCTACCGCGACGGCTCGAAGACCGCGCAGGCGCTGCGCACCGACGCCCAGGACGAGGCGACCGAGGGCGCGACGACCACCGGGTTCACGCAGGAGCAGGTCGACGAGCTGATCGCCGCGGCGGTCGCCGAGGCCAAGAGCCAGGCCGCGCCCAAGCGCCAGCGGATGCCGCGCGAGCGCCAGTCGATCACGCACAAGTTCTCGATCGGCGGGCACGAGGGCTACATCACCGCCGGCATGTACGAGGACGGCACGCTCGGGGAGATCTTCCTCACCGACATCGGCAAGGAGGGCTCGACCCTCCGCGGCATGATGAACTCGTTCGCGACCGCGATCTCGATCGCGCTGCAGTACGGCGTGCCGCTCGAGACGCTCGTGCAGAAGTTCGCCTACATGCGCTTCGACCCCGAGGGGATCACCCAGAACCCGGAGATCCCGTTCGCCAAGTCGATGCCCGACTACATCATGCGCTGGCTCGCCTCGCGCTTCCTCGACGCCGACATCCAGGAGGAGCTCGGCATCCTGACCGCCGAGGTCCGCGCCCGGAAGGCCGCGCAGGACGCCGCGACGTCGCTGACGTCGGACACGGCGACGCCGACGAACGGCGGACACGACGGCGGTGGCGCGGGCGCCCCGCAGGCCTCGGCCGAGCCGGTCGCCACCCCGGCGGCAGCGTCGCTCACCGACACGCCCCCCGTCGTCCCGGCCCGCTTCAACGGCCTCGACCTCGGGCCGGCCTGCGGGCAGTGCGGCGGCATGATGCAGCGGACGGGTGCGTGCTACACGTGCACGAGCTGCGGCAACAACACCGGCTGCGGCTGAGTGGTTCGCGGATCTCGTGGCGCCTGACGCCACCCGCGGGTGAGGGCTGTGCCTCCGGCACAGCACCCCACCCGCGTCCGACCTCAGGCATCCACGATCTCTCGCTCGAGCGGCCCTTCTGCCGGGCTGACGAGACGGTGACCCGGTGCTACTCCGGCTGGAACAGTGCGAGAGTGTTGCCGTCGGGATCCTTGAACCATGCGGACCGCCCGACGCCGGCGGTCGTCGCGACGTGGTCGACCGTCTTCAGCGACGGGAAGTCGTAGTCCTCGAACACCACGCCTCGTTCCACGAGTTCGCGGACGTCGGCCTCCACGTCGGCCGACCAGAACCGGACCTGTGTGTGGTCGCCCTGGTTGGGGCCGGGACGCCCGTATACCAACAGCGACGAACCGTCGGCGCCGTCGAACAGCAGATGGTTCGCGATGGTCTCCGGTGACAGCGTCAGACCGACCCGCTGCTCGTAGAACTCCCGGCTGCGGTCCACGTCGGTGCTGCACAGCACCGCCGAGATCCTGGGTGTGTTGCGCATCGCGCTCTCCTCGTCGTCGATCTCTGGCAGGCGACCGTACTGCGCCGCCGCTCCATGTCGCAACAGACGCCGCCTCCAGTTACTCCGCCGGCGGCAGCGACATCGGGGCGAGCCGTGCTGGTCTCGGGCTTCACCGTGATGATCGCCATGGCGGGCATGTATCTGGCCGGCTCGGCCACGTTCCTCTCGTTCGCCACCGGCACGATCCTCGTCGTCGGCGTTTCGATGGTGGGCTCGCTCACCGTGCTCCCCGCCGTCCTCTCGAAGCTCGGCGATCGAGTCAACCGGGGCCGCATTCCGTTGCTGGGGCGCCTCAGGCGCAGCGCCGGCGAAGCCGGGACCTGGTCGCGCGTCATCGACGTCGTGCTGCGTCGCCCGCTCGTCTCGGTCGCCATCAGCGCCGGCGTGCTCGTCGCGCTGGCGATCCCCGCGCTGAACATGCACACGTCGCTGCCCGGAACCGAGTCGCTCCCGCGCAGCATCGCCGTGATGCAGACCTACGACCGCATTCAGGCGGCGTTCCCAAGCCAGAGCCCCCCGGCGCTCGTCGTGGTCCAGGCGCGCGACGTCACCGCGGCACCGGTCGCGGCCTCCATTGCCCGGCTCAGGACACGCGCGGCCACGCAGAAGGATCTGTTCCCCGGTCCCGCGTCGGTCGACATCAGCAGGGACCGCACCGTCGCCAGGATCTCGATCCCGGCCGCCGGCGACGGGGCGAACGCCGCCTCGCAGCGGGCGCTCGACCGCCTGCGGACGGGGCTCGTGCCGCAGACACTCGGACGGCTCCGGGGCGTCACCGCCGGCGTGGACGGCATGACCGCCCAGACGCGGGACTTCAGCGACAGCCTCAGCGCGCACGCGCCGCTGGTCTTCGGGTTCGTCCTCGCTGCCGCGTTCCTGCTGCTGCTGATCACGTTCCGCTCGATCGTCATCCCGATCAAGGCGATCACCCTGAACCTGCTCAGCGTCGGCGCCGCCTACGGCGTCCTGGTGCTGGTCTTCCAGGAGGGCTGGGGCGAGAGCCTGCTGGGCTTCCACTCGAACGGCGCCGTGGTTGCGTGGCTGCCGCTGTTCCTCTTCGTGATCCTGTTCGGGCTCTCCATGGACTACCACGTGTTCATCCTGACGCGGGTGCGAGAGGCCTACGACGGCGGGATGCGCACCGAGGACGCCGTCTCGCACGGCATAAAGAGCACGGCCGGCGTCGTCACAAGCGCCGCCATCGTGATGGTCGGGGTGTTCGCCGTCTTCGGAACGCTGTCGAGCCTGCCGCTCAAGGAGATGGGCGTCGGTCTCGCCGTGGCCGTGTTCCTCGATGCGACGATCATCCGGGGCGTGCTCCTCCCGGCGAGCATGAAGCTCCTCGGCGACTGGAACTGGTGGCTGCCGAGCTCGCTGAGCTGGCTGCCGCAGCTCGCTCCGGAGGGGGAGGCGCTGACCGCGCACGTGTAGCGGCCGGAGATCTCCCTCGCGCCGGCGCCCGCCTCTCGGCGGGCGCCGGTCGTTCCGGGGTCTCTAGCCGCGGCGCATCAGGCGGGCGACGGCCGACATCAGCTCCTGCGTCTTCTCGGCCTGGTCGCCCGGGGCCGCGCCGATCACGCAGTGCTCGGCATGATCGGTCAGCAGGCCCAGCGCGACCTTGTCGAGGGCCGCCTGGACCGCCGAGATCTGCGTGAGGATGTCGACGCAATAGCGGTCGCCGGCGACCATGCCCTCGATGCCGCGGACCTGGCCCTCGATGCGCCTGAGCCGCTTGATCAGCGGGTCCTTGTTGCCGGCGTAGCCGTGCGTCTCGCTCGTCGTCGTCATCGGTGCGTTCCTCGTTCCGCGTTTGTGTGGGGCACATCACACTATACCCCCGAGGGGTATCTGCTAGGGTTTCCGGCAGATACCCCCACAGGGTACCGGCAACCAGAACGAACCGACAGGATCCTCATGTCCACCGCCTCCCGTCTCGCAGCCTTCGCCCTGGGTCTCGCCGCCGTCGCCGGCAGCGCAGCCGCGCTGGGCAACGCCACCGAAGCGACCCCTCCGTTCCAGAGCTGTCTTCGCGTCGTCACGGACACGCACGGGCAGGACGGCCCGATGACGGCCATGACGCGGGCCGGGCAGGCGCAGAGCGGCGCGTCAATGGCGCCGATGGTGCAGCTCGGCCTGCGGATCACACACGACCTGATGCGCGTCCACGGCTCACCGGCGGTTCGCGTCGGCCTCCACCACGGCACCGCCGTCGAACCCGACGGTGACTACTTCGGCGCCGCAGTCAACCTCGCCGCCCGGGTATCCGCGGTTGCGAGCGGGGGGAGGTCCTGCTGACCGCGCACACCGCAGGCCTGGCCCCCGACCTCGAGGGCGTCTTCTATGAGCCCCGGGGGCGCCAGACGCTGCGCAACGTGCGCGAGCCGGTCGCGCTGTTCGCCGCGGTCCGCCACGGGCAGCCGGCGTACAACCGACTCGTCGTCGACCCCGTCTGCCACATGGCCGTCGATCCCGACCACGCCGCCGGACGGCTCACGGTCGACGACACCGCCTACTTGTTCTGCACGATCGCCTGCGCGGGCCAGTTCGCACTGGATCCCGAGCGCTTCATCGCGTGAGTCTCATGAGCGCGGAACCGTCCCTCTCGTCCGGTACCGTCGAGGAATGACCAGTCAGAACTGGATCATCGGCGTGGTCCTCGCTGTGCTGCTCGCGGCGCTCGTCATGGTGGTCGGGGGCCCCGTGTGGGCTGTGGGCCTGGGGCTCGTGGCCGGCTTTCTCATCGTGCTGCTGGTCATCGGGCTGCGCGAGTAGGGCGACCAGCCGGCTCGCACGGATTCTATGGCTTCGTCGCGCGTACGCGCTCGGCGTCGGAGGGCTGGTCCACCACCTGACGCATGACGTGGTCGGCGGCCGTCCACGCCGCCCAGAGGGCAGCGGCCACGGCGGTGACCCAGACGATCCAGCTCCCGGTCAGGGCCGCGAGGCACAGGACGAACGCGGCGAGCGCGACGGTGACACCGACGAGTGCCGTGCGCGAGGAGCCGGACCGGAACACGATGCTCACCTTCCAGTGGTTTGTCGGGGAGGCGATCAGCTGGCGCGATCGCCAGATCACCGTATGCCGGGCCGTGCTTTGCTCCATCCGTAGTTTGCGGGGTCCTCGCGTGGGTTTCTCCGCCCCGAGCGACGCTCAGGGGCGGCTTCGCGGGAGCTCGCCGGCGCGCGCACCGGCCAGGAGCGCGCGCGTGATCTGCGCGATGCGCTCGGCCGACGGCTCGGCGCCGGCCGCCAGGGTCGTCCACTCGAGCGCGAGGCCGACGTCGACGACGGCCTCCTCGAAGCCGGCCAGCTGCGCGGCCTCCGCGGGGTAGGCGCTGTCCAGCAGCGCCCGGACACCGGCACGCGCGCGGCGGCGAACGGCGCCGTCGGGGCCGAGGAGGAGCCGCAGCGCGAGCTCCGGCTCGCGCTCGACGAACCCGCGCAGCGGGCGGGATCCCGAGGTCGCGCTGACGAGCGCGCGCGCGAACTCGGCGATCGCGTCGTCGGGATGCTCGTGCGCCCGTGCGAGGCCATCCTCGAAGAACTCGTCGGCGATCTGCCCGAGGACCTGGTCGAGCAGGTTCTCGCGGGTGTGCACCCACCGGTGCAGCGTCGCGCGCGCGACGCCCAGCCGCCCGGCGAGCGTGTTCATGTCGACGCGCTGGTCGGCGAGGAACATCTCCTGAGCGAGTGCGATCGCATCGGCCTCCGTGGGGCGGCGGAACGCCGGCAGGCCTGCATCGAGGAGCTCCATACGGCGCATCGTAGTGCAAGTGAGACAAAGTTGAAGAAATGACGCAACTGCGACACTCGATGGTGTATGTTGCAGCGAGCCAAGCCGGCCGCCGACCCCCGCACGCAGCGAAGGAGCACCATGACCGACATCACCGAGATTCCCGTCGAGCAGATCGATCTGGGCGACATGCGCCTCTGGGAGGACGGCTTCCCGCACGCCGTCTTCGAGCGCCTGCGCCGCGAGGATCCGGTGCACTGGAGCCCGATGGCGACCTGGGAGAACGAGCCCGGCTTCTGGTCGATCACATGCGCCGACGACATCCACGAGATCAGCCGTCAGTGGGACACATTCTCCTCGCAGCGCGGCGGCGTCATCGTCACCGACCACGGCACGCCGATCGAGCTCCAGACGCAGATGTTCATCGCCATGGACCCGCCGCGGCACGACCGCATCAAGGCGCTCTTCCAGCGCGGCTTCACGCCGAAGCGCATCGCCCAGCACGAGGAGGAGATCCGCGCGATCGTCACGCGCGTGCTCGACCGCCTCGAGGGCCGCGACGAGTTCGACATCGTCGCCGACGTCGCCACGCCGGTCGTCAGCCGCGTGATCGGCAGCTTCGTCGGCACGCCCGAGGAGGACGACCGCGGCTGGTCGGAGTTCGCGCTGCGCGGGATGGCCTTCGGCGACGAGGAGCTCCAGCCGGACGGGCTCGAGACCGTCATGGAGCAGGTCCACAAGGCCTTCGAGGAGGGCGGCAAGCTCGTCGCCGAGCGCCGCGCCGCGCCGACCGACGACCTCACGAGCGTCCTCGTCACCGCGGAGGTCGACGGCGAGAGCCTCAGCGACGAGGAGATCATCATGGGCTTCGCGCTGCTGCAGCTCGCCGGCAACGACAGCACGAAGGCGACGTTCTCCAACGGCATCGTCGCCCTGCTGGAGAACCGCGAGCAGTGGCAGAAGCTCGTCGACGACCCGTCGAAGGTGGAGGTCGCCGTCGAGGAACTGCTGCGCTGGGCCCCGGCGTTCTCGCACTTCCGCCGCACCGCGACGAAGGACGTCGAGTTCCGCGGCAAGCAGATCCGCGAGGGCGACAAGGTCGTCATGTGGTACCCGTCGTCCAACCGCGACGAGACGGTCTACGAGTGCCCGCACATGCTCGACGTCGAGCGCGGCGCCGACCACCAGGCGTTCGGCGCCGGCGGCCGGCACTTCTGCCTGGGCACGGCGCTCGCCCGCCTGGAGCTGAAGATCCTGCTCGAGGAGGTCGTCAAGCGCTGGCCGGACATGGAGCTCACCGGTGAGCCCAACTTCATCCGCTCGCTGTTCCTCAACCAGCAGCGCGAGGTCCCCGTGCGCGTGCGGGGCGCCGTCCCGGCGTGAGCGTCACGAAGCCCCGCTGACCTGCGGCAGCGGGCGCCGGGCGATCTGCGCGGCCCGGGCCGGCGGCACGCCGAAGAGGCGCAGCACCCCCTCGGCGTGGGCGGTGTCCGCGGCGCCGGGGAGCTCGCCGAGCAGGACGCCGTGAATGACGCCGAGCAGGGCGCCGGCGCTCGCGCGCCAGGCGACCTCGAGCTCGGGGACCGCGAACTCGCCTGAGGCGATCCCGTCGTGCAGGTCGCGCAGCGCGGCCTCACGGTTGACCTCGTGGCCGACCTGGTGCGTGGCTTCGAGGCGGACGAGCAGCCAGCCCCAGTCGGGATCCGCGCGGGCGGTCTCGATGTGCGTGCGGTGGGCGATGCTCACGCGCTCGGCCGGGCTCTCCACCTGCGCCTGGCGCGCCTTGATGCGCGCGAGCTGCTCGCCGAGGGAGTTCTCCAGCACCGCCGAGAGCAGCTCCTCCTTGCCGGCGAAATGGTTGTAGAAGGAGCCGACTGCGATGTCGGCGCCCTCGGCGATCTCTCCGATCGTCGTCTCCTCGATGCCCTGCGCGGCGAAGAGCCCGCGCGCGGCGGCGATCAGGCTCGCCCGCGTCCGCGCCTTGCGCCGCTCGTTGCGCCCGCCCGTGGCCATCGCCGCATCATGCATGAGAGACAGGATACTGAATCTAGCTTCATAATTGAATGTAGCCTCAGTTTCGTGTACGGTGCCCGCCATGGACACCCTGACCGTCGTCATCACCGTCCTCGCCGCCCTGCTGTTCCTCGCCGCGGCGTGGGTGAAGTTCGCGGGCGAGGAGCACGCGATGCAGACGCGCGACCGGCTGGGCTTCAGCCCCGGTGCGTACCGGCTGATCGGCGTGCTCGAGGTCGGTGGCGCGGTCGGCGCGCTCGTCGGCCTCGCCCTGCTGCTGCTCGGGATCACCGCGCTCGCCGGCCTCGTGCTGATCGCACTGGGCGCCTGCGCCGCGCAGGTGCGCCTGCGCAATCCGCTCGCCGAAGCGGCCCCGGCCGTCCTTGCGCTCCTGCTGTCAGCCGGCGCGCTCGCCCTCCAGATCACCACCGCCTAGGAGACCGATCCATGACCACGACCGACCACACCACCGATGTCCTCATCGTGGGCGGCGGCGGCGCCGGCCTCACCGCGTCGATGCTCCTCTCGAAGCTCGGTGTCGACCACCTGCTCGTCAGCGCGCTGGCGACGACGTCGACCCTTCCCAAAGCCCACGTCCTCAACCAGCGGACGATGGAGATCCTCGACGACGTCGGTGTCGCGGATGCGATCGCCGCACGGAGCACCCCGGCCGAGAACATGGCCGCCACGGCGTTCTACGCCGGGCTCACGGGTGCGACCGAGGACCATGGGCGGCTGATCGCCAGGCTCGAGAGCTGGGGCGCCGGCGGCGCGGATGAAAACTGGCGCGCCGCCAGCGCATGGCATCAGCTGAACCTGCCGCAGATCCGCCTCGAACCGGTCCTCAAGGACCGCGCCGACGAGCTGGCGCCGGGCCGGATCCGCTTCGGCCACGAGCTGCGCGAGCTCGCGCAGGACGACGGCGGCGTCACGGCCCGCGTCCGGGACATCGAAGCCCGAACCGAGTACCGCGTCCGCTGCCGCTACCTCATCGGCGCCGACGGCGGCCGGACCGTCCCAGCGCTGGTCGGAATCGCCCACCAGGGGCTCGGCGTCATCACGCAGACCGCGACGTTGCACGTCTCCGCGGACTTCTCTGAGCTGGCCCCCGACGACGACGTGCTGATCCGTTGGATGCTCTCGCCGCAGACCGGCGTCGGCGTCGTGATGGTCCCGATGGGCCCGGAGCGCTGGGGCCGGCACTCCGAGGAATGGGTCATCCACCTCAACTACCCGGTCGACGACCCGCGCGCGCAGTCCGACGAGCAGGTCGAGGCCGACGCGCGCGCCGCGCTGGGGATCCCGGACCTTCCGATGACGGTGCACCGGGTCACGCGCTGGTCGGTCGAGGCCGTCATGGCCGAGCGCTACCGCGAGGGTCGCGTGTTCCTCGCCGGCGACGCGGCCCATCGCCACCCGCCGACCGGCGGACTGGGGCTCACGAGCGCGATCCAGGACGTGCACAACCTGACCTGGAAGCTCGCCGCGGTCATCGCAGGCCACGCGAGCCCCGAGCTGCTGGAGACCTACGAGCCCGAGCGGCGCAGCGCGCTCGAGCGCAACGCACAGCGCTCGCTCGAGAACGCCGTCAACCAGTTCACGATCATCGCCCAGGCCGGCGTCTCACACGAGAACACCGAGGCGCAGAACCTCGCCAACCTCCGTCGCCTGTGGAGCGGCAGGCCCGAGGACGCCGAGCACCGCTCCGCGCTGCTGCGGACGATCCGCGCGCAGTCCATGGAGTTCGGCGAGCACAACGTCGAGTACGGCTACGCCTACGCCTCGGACGCGATCGTCCCGGACGGGACGCCGCCGCCGCAGACGCCCGACGACATCCGGATCTACACGCCGTCCACCCGTCCCGGCGCACCGCTGCCGCACGCCTGGCTCGACGACGAGGACGGGACGCGGCGGCCGATCAAGGACCTCGTCGCCCCCGGTCGCTTCCTGCTCATCGCCGGGGAGGACGGGCAGGCCTGGTGCGATGCCGCCGAAGAGGTCGCCGGCGCCGCCGGCCTGCCGCTCGACGCGCTGCGGATCGGCCACATCGACGGCGACCTCTACGACCCCCGCTGCACCTGGCTGCGCCACCGCGGCATCGCCGCCGACGGGGCGGTGCTCGTCCGGCCGGACCGCTTCATCGGCTGGCGCAGCCTGAGCAGTTCCGAGGACCCCGTCTGCACCCTGACCGCCGCGCTCAGCACCGTCCTCGCACGTCCCCTGTCCACCGCCGTCCCCGCCTGACCAAGGAGAGCCACCGACATGACCGACACCGTCGTGATCCACCCGAAGTTCCATCACCTCAACCTCAAGACGACGCGCCTGCAGGAGATGATCGATTGGTATGGCGTGCTGGTCGGCGCGGAGGTCCTGCATCAGGACGACGTCGGCGCGTGGCTGTCGAACGACGAGGCCAACCACCGCATCGCGTTGCTCGCGTTCCCGGGGTTCACCGATGACCCGGAGAAGGAGACCCGCACGGGGCTGCATCACAGCGCGTTCGAGTACGCGAGCTTCGAGGATCTCAACGCCAGCTACCTGCGGCTGCGCGAGGCGGGGATCGAGCCGGACTTCTGCCTCGATCACGGGATGACGTTCTCCTACTACTACAAGGACCCGGACGGAAACCACGTCGAGCTGCAGGTCGACAACTTCGGCGACTGGTCGCGCTCGAGCGCGTGGATGCGCACCAGCGAGGACTTCCGCGCCAACCCGATCGGCGCGTTCGTCGATCCCGCGAGGGTGGCGCAGGCGGCCGCGAGCGGGGTGACGTTCGGCGAGATCCACGCGCGCGCCGGCGCCGGCGAGTTCGCTCCGGATCAGGCGCCCGTCGAGATCCCGACCGAGGGCTGACCCGGTGCGCCTGGTCACCTATGGCAACGGCGCCGGCGTGCATGCCGGTGTGCTGCTGGGCGAGGAGATCGTCCCGGTCGCGGCGCTGGGGGCCCGCGCCGACAGCGTGCGCGGGTTGCTCGCCGCCTACGACGCGGACGCTCTCGCCGGCCTGGCCGCGCAGGCCGAGCAGGCGGGCCGGCGGCTGCCGCTGCGCAGCGTGCGTCTGCTGGCGCCGGTCCCCGACCCGCAGAAGATCATCTGCATGGGCCTGAACTACCGCGATCATGCGCTGGAGGCCGGGCAGGAGATCCCCGAGCATCCGCGCTGGTTCGGGAAGTTCGCCAACTCGCTGATCGGCGACGGGGAGACGATCGTGCTCCCGGCCGCGCACGCGGACTTCGTGGACTACGAGGCCGAGCTTGCGGTCGTGATCGGCCGCGACTGCCACCTCGTCAACGAAGCCGACGCACTGAGCTACGTCGCCGGTGCGATGCCGCTCAACGACGTCAGCGCACGCGACCTGCAGCTGCAGAACCCCTTGTGGACCAGCGGCAAGGCGATCGACACCTTCGCCCCGTGCGGCCCCGCGCTGGTCACCCTCGACGAGGCCGGCGACCTCGACGACCTCGCAGTGCGCACAAGGATCGACGGTGAGATCGTCCAGGACGGCAGCACCAGCGACATGATCTTCGGCGTGGCCGAGACGATCGCCTGGCTCTCACGCACGATGACGCTGGTCCCCGGGGACATCATCGCGACCGGCACCCCCGCCGGCGTGGGCGGCTTCAAGGGCATCTTCCTGCGCGAGGGCCAAACCGTCAGTGTCGAGATCGAAGGGCTCGGGACGCTCACCAACCCCATCCGCGCCGCCCCTCAGTGGCCGTACCCGGAGCGTCAGTCCGGGCTCGAGCGCACGCTGTAGTCGACCGGTATGGCGTTCGGAGGGCCGAGGAGCGGGTCGCTCCACAGCATCACGGTCTGACCCGACACGGGGTTGGCTGCGACCAGGGCGTCGGATGGCATGAAGTCCCGCCCGTTGCTGTCCGTCGTCGCGACGGTCTCGATCGGACCCCAGGCGCTCGCGTCGGCTGCGCGCGTCACCGCCTGGAGTGTGAGCGGGGGCTTCGGAAGGGAGTTGGCGCGCGTGGCGCCGCTCGACCACGCGACGACGGTTCCGCCGCGAGGGCCGACGGCGAGGCCCTGCAGCCGCGCGGCGCCCCCCGGCGGCGAGAGATCGCGCGGACTGCCGGCCCTGCCCGAGCTGATGTCGACGGTGCGCACGGCGTAGCGCCCGCTCGCGTAGCCGGTCCAGACGACGACGCCCCGGTTGCGCAGCAGCGCCGCTTGAACCGCGGTGCCTCCGATCGCGCGCAGACCGCCCTTCGGCAGGTCGCGCTGGACGACCTGGGCCCTGCGGAAGGCGCCGTAGGGCGGGGCGTAGGCGAGCGCCACGATTCCCGGTCCCCCGGCGTAGTCGCCCTCGCCGACTCGCTGGGCCATCCAGGCCACGAGCATCCGCCTGGTCGCGTCCATCGAGGCGACGAGCCGCCGGCCGCCGAACGCCGAGCCGCCCTGGCCCAGTCGCTGCTCGGCCCCGATCCTCCCGCCTGCGGTGATCAACCGCGCGCGCACGCTCGTGCGGTCGTCCCAGGCCACGAGCACGTCGCCGGGAGTGTTGATCGCGAGGGTGGCGGGACTCTGGCCGACCGTCCGAATGCCGATGTCGGCGACCTTGCGGAACGACGGCTGGCCGCGCCCGCGGACGAACAGGCGGGACCGGTGTGCCACGACCCTGACGCTGCCGCGCACGGGCACGCTCACGACCGCCGCAGCATCGCCCGCCGCGTTCGCCGCCAGCGCTGTGACAGTCGCCGCCCCGAACTCCCCGTTCGCGTAGGAGACGCCCTTCGCGAGAACCTGCCGGCGCGTGAACGCGCCGCTGCTCGATCTGCGCGTGATCGCCGCATCGAGAAGGATGTCCGGGTTGAGCTTGGCGCGCGGGTCTCCCGACATGTTGGCCTGGCCCCCGAGCAGCATCCCTGCGCGTCCGTACAGCGCCATCAGCGAGGGAGCGACGCCGCCCAGCGATGAGGCGGTGAGCGGGCCGAACGTGCCCGCCGAGCCCGAGAACTGCGTGATGCCGCGTCCCCCGGCCTCGCGGCCGAGCACCGCGACCCCTGCGCCGCCCGGCGTGAAGCCCAGCAGACCATCGACGCTCTTGAACGCAAAGCCCCGCAGGCCCCCGGTCTGGACAGGCTCCCATCGAGCCACGTACGCGCCGGAGATCGTCTGCGGCGCCGACCACGGTGCGGCGGCGAGAACCTGAGGAGCCCCCGCGAGCAGCGCGACCGACGCGACCACGACGCTCATCGACGAACGCCGGCTGACAACGCGACTGGACCTCATGCGCCGAGGCTATGGCGCTCAAGGCGAGCCTCACACCGCTGGAACTACGGAACCGACGTCAGCCCATGTTCGGGATGCCGCAGGTCAGATCTCGGTGACGGGGATCGCTCCGGCGTCCCGGATCGCCTTGTCGCTTGCGCCGTCGAGCTCCCCGAGCGGGGCGTAGGCGAGCGCGTCGGGGTCCACGCCGGTCGCCCGCGCGTCGGCCGCGTCGAGTCGCTCGACGAGGTCCTTGGAGGCGAGGATCGCGCCGCCGGTGGCAGCGGCCTCGATGCGCGCGGTCTCGTTCATCTGGTCGCCCAGCGCGGTGACCTCGAGGCGCCCGCTGGTCGCGACCTGCCCGACCATCAGCGTCGCGCCCCAGTGCACGCCGACGTTCAGCTTCACTGAGACCGCCTCTGGGCCGAGCTGCTCCGCGCCGTCGCGAATCGCGCGGGCCGCCTCGACCGTCGCACGGGCCGCGGCGGACTCCGAGCCGCCGAAGTCCTCGGCCAGGAACAGCGCCGATCCGCCGTCCCCGGCGTGCTTGCCGACGATCCCGTCGCGCGCGATCACCGACGAGTCGATCAGATCGGTGAGGTCGCGGATCAGCTCGAAGTAGCCGCGCGAGGAGAGCCGCCGCGAGAGGTCGCCCGAGGCCTCGAGGTCGGCGAACAGGATGCCCGCCGCCCGCCTGCCCGGCTCGCTGACGCGGTCCATGCGCTCGAACAGCCTCTGATCGCCGCGACCCAGGCGCTGCAGCAGGCTGTCGCCGATCGTTCCCCGGTAGAGATAGAGAATGCCGATGAGGCGCCCGTCGTCGTCGTTGATCCGCAGGCAGGCCTGCCGCTGGTCGCCGAGCATCGAGCGGCGGAACCGCAGACCGGGCGGGAAGGAGACGGTGTCGAACCACGCTCGCGGCGGCGCCTCGACGGGTTCGACCTTCGCCGCGTAGGGCGCTGCGGCATCGAACACCTCGTTGAAGTCGGGATCACCCGGGTGCAGGTACCAGCGCATGATCGGCACGTTGTGCCGCGTCCACGCGTTGCCGCTCTCCTGGGTGACGCGCACGACATCCGCGTAGCGCTCGTCGAACGTCCGGGCGATGAGCGAGAGGCCGAGCAGGCCGCGCGCCTCGTCGGCGGTCACGCCGGTCATCCGCACCGTCTCGCTCGCGACGAACACACTGCGGAACCGGTCGTCGAGGATCTCGCCCATCATGCCCATGCCCTCGAGCATCAGCGCGATCTCGCGCAACGCGGGATGCTCGGGAAGCCGTGGGACGTAGGGGGCGTCGTCGGGCATGGCGGCAGGCTATCCGGGGCGAGCGCGCTCCCGCTGCGGACATGGACGCGCACAAGCCCGATGGGCAACGCGCGGGGTGGCGCTGGGGGCGACGTTCATCGCGGGCTCGCCGCGAGCAACGTGGCGGCGGCGCCGGCCCGTGCGGGCGTGGCGGCGGCGGTGGCGCTCGTGACGTGATAGGCCTCGACGTCGAAGCGCCGGGTCCACTTGCGGTAGTGCCAGGCGGAGGACGGCCACACGGCCGACGGCTCACCGCTCGCGTCGAGGTACCAGCTGGAGCATCCCCCGGTCGCCCAGACGGTGTCCTTGACCATCGCGTGCAGGCGGCGGGCATATGCCTCCTGGGCGTCCTCGGCGACCTCGACGCTCGCCAGGCCGCGGGCGTCCATGGTGCGCAGCGCGTCCATGACGTAGGCGATCGCCGACTCGATCTGCATCACGTGCGAGGTGTGGCCCGTACCGGTGCCGATGCTCCCGATGCGGAACAGGTTCGGGAAGTTGGCGGTCGTCACGCCGCGGTACGCGCGCGGACTGGCGCCCCACGTCTCGGCGAGCGAGCGCCCGTCGCGGCCGTGGAAGATCTGCCCGGAGGGTGGGTCGGTCACGTGGAAGCCGGTCGCGCAGATGAGCGCGTCCACCGCGTGCTCGGTCCCGTCGGCCGTGACGACGGCGTGCTCGCGGATCTCGGTGATCGGCGAGGTCTCGACGGCCACGTTGGGCTCGTTCAGCGCGGGGTACCAGGCGCTCGTGATGAGGATCCGCTTGCAGCCGATCTCGAAGTCCGGCGTGAGCTTCTCGCGCAGCGCCGGATCGTCGATCGTGTGGCGCATGTAGCCCTTCGAGATCGCCTCGAAGATCCGCCGGATGCGCGGGCGGTGCATGACCTGCAGCAGCACGGCGTCGCGGTAGGCGAACTGGCCGGCGCGGATCAGCTTCTGCAGCGCCGGGAAGGCGCGCAGCAGGCGCTGCTCGGCCCGCGTTATGTCGCGGTCGTTGCGTGGGATGACCCAGCCGGGCGTGCGCTGGAAGACGGTCACGTGCTCGACCTGCGGCTGGATCGCGGGGACGATCTGGATCGCGGAGGCGCCCGTGCCGATCACGGCGACGCGCTTGCCGGCGAGGTCCTGGTCGTGATTCCAGCGCGCGGAGTGGAAGAGCGCGCCCTGGAAGCGCTCGATTCCGTCGATCGCCGGCAGCGAGGGCTCGGAGAGCACGCCGCTCCCGTCCACGACGACGTCGGCGCTGAGCTCCATCGTCGTCGTGCGCAGCCGCCAGAGGCCGTGTGCGGCGTCCCAGCGCGCGTGGACGACCTCCTCGCCGAAGTGGGTGCGCTCGGCCATGCGAAGGTCGCGCGCGACGCGCTCCTCGTACTCCCAGATCTGCCGGCCGCTGGAGAACGTGCGCTCCCAGTCCGGGTTGGGCGCGAACGACAGCGAGTACAGGTGGGACGGGACGTCGCAGGCGATGCCGGGGTAGGTGTTGTCACGCCACACGCCGCCGACCCCTGCGGACTTCTCCAGCACGAGCCAGTCGTCGATGCCGGCCTCGCGCAGCGCATGGACCATCGCCAGCCCGGTGAACCCGCTGCCGATGATCGCCACGCGCACGTGGGTCGCGCCGCGCTCGTCGCGGGGGGCCTCGGTGGGCCCGCTCGTCTGCTGCCGCGCGGGCGGGCGCTCAATGGTGGAGGCCCCGGCGGGGCCCAGGTCGGACGTCGTCATCGCTTCTCCATCGACTGGAACAGGAACAGTAATACTGTTATAGTTGATGCATGATGCAGATGTCAAATCACTGCGGGGAGCGATGAACGCCTCCACGAGGGCTCGACGGGAGCCCACCCAGGAGCGCAGCCGCCGCTCGGTCGAGAAGATCCTCGACGCCGCCGAGCAGATCGTCGGCGAGGCGGGCGCGGACGCGGCCACGACGCGGGCCATCCTCGAGCGCTCAGGCGTCGCCGTCTCCTCGCTCTACCGGTTCTTCGCCGACCGCGACGAGATCCTCGATGCGGTCCTGGAGCGGATGATCGTCGACCTCGACGAGCACGCGCTGGCGGCCGAGGCGGCGTGGGAGCCGGGCGGCATCGAGGACCTGATCCGGCTCGAGCTCGACCTGCACGCCGCCTACTTCGAGGCGCACCCGGGATTCGTCGCGCTGTGGTTCGGTGGGCGTGCCTCGCCCCCCGTGGTCGAGTCGGTCCGCCAGCGCAACCAGCGCCTCGCCCGGCGCATGCAGGCGCTGCTGATCAGCACGTCGCTCGTGCGCCCGGAGACGCCCGCGCCGGTCTTCGACCTGATCGTCGACTACGGCGACCGGACCCTGGAGGTGGCCTTCCGTGACGGCGGGCGTCTCGACAGGGAGACACTCGACCTCGGGGTCGCGGCGCTCACCGCCGTCGCTGAGCACTGGTCACCGGGCGCACCTCATGCCAGCTAGTGGGTCTTCTCGGAATGTCGGGCCGGTAACGCCGCGGCGGCGGCGCCGTCGGGCAAGGACGCAGGATCGGTGCAATGCCGGTGGCATTGCCCGATCCGAGGACACGGCCCGGCGGTGTTGCCGTCCGGCGTTACCGGTCAGACGTTTGGAGAAGGCCCACTAGATCCTCCCGCCGCCGGACTCGCCGCTGTAGGCTCGGACGCGTATGCGCCAGCTGACGAGCCTGGACGCACAGTTCCTCGCCATCGAGGATGGACGCCACTACGGCCATGTGAGCGGCCTGGCGATCTACGACCCGTCGACGGCCCCGGACGGCATCCTGGACGCCGAGCGCGTGAAGGCGACGGTCAGCGAGCGCCTGCACCTGCTGCCGCCGTTTCGCTGGCGGCTGGCCGAGGTTCCGTTCGGCCTGGACCACGCGTACTGGGTCGATGACGAGCGCTTCGATCTCGAGTTCCACGTGCGCGAGCTCGCGCTGCCGCAGCCGGGCAGCGACGAGCAGCTGGCCGAGCAGGTCGCGCGGCTCTTCGCGCGCCAGCTCGACCGCGCGCATCCGCTGTGGGAGCTCTACGTGATCCAGGGCCTGCGTGGTGGCCGTGTCGCCGTGTTCACGAAGATCCATCACGCCGCGGTCGACGGCCTCTCCGGTGCGGAGATCCTCAGCGTGCTCCTCGACGGCTCGTCGGAAGGGCGCGACATCGAGCCACCGCCCACCACGAACCGCCGTGGGGAGCGCAAGCCCGGCGATGTCGAGATGCTCGCCCGCGGGCTTGCCGGGATGCCGCGCCAGCCGGTCCGCGCCGCGCGCCGGCTGCCCAAGACCCTGGCGAATCTCGACATGCTGCCGACGATGCGCCACCTCCCGGGGGCCGGGACGATCGCCGGCGCCACGCGCCGCGTGGGGCGCGTGATCGCCCCGCGACGCGACGACGGCGGGATCCTCGAGGGGCGTCGTCTCAGGGCCCCGCGCACCCGCTTCCAGGGCGCGATCTCGCCGCACCGCCGGATCGCCTTCGGCTCGCTGTCGCTCTCGGAGGTCAAGGCGATCAAGAACGCGACCGGGTGCACCGTCAACGACGTCGTGATGGCGACCTGCGCCGGCGCGATGCGCTCGTTCCTGCTCGCGCACGACGAGCTTCCCGCTGAGCCGCTCGTGACGATGGTTCCCGTCTCGGTCCGCACCCCGGAGCAGTTCGGGACGTTCGGCAACCGAGTCTCGACGATGATCGTCGAGCTGCCGACCGACGAGGCCGATCCGGCCCGGCGCCTGGAGCTGATGCACGAGACGATGCGATCGGCCAAGGAGCGCCACCAGGCACTCCCCGCCTCGCTGCTGCAGGACGCCAACGAGATCATCCCGCCGGCGCTCCTTGCCAGGGCCTCGCGCGTGACGGCGCGCCTCGCGGTCACACGGGGCCTGGAGGCGCCGACGAACCTCGTGATCTCCAACGTCCCCGGCTCGCCCGCGCCGATGTTCCTCGCCGGCGCCAGGCTCGAGGCGCAGTACCCGATCTCCGCGATCATCGACGGCATCGGCATGAACATCACGCTGCTGAGCTACCGCGACCAGCTCGACTTCGGCATCGTCGCCGACCGCGAGATGCTCGACGAGGCATGGGATCTGATCACCCGCCTGAAGGCTGCACACGCCGAGCTGCTCGACCTGGTCCCGCGCGCGCCCGACGGCGCTCGGCGCGACGGCTCACCCGTCACCGGGGAGAACTCGGTCGCCACGGCTTAGAAGGTGTTTCAGAATGAGACGGGCGCGTCGGGGTGGTGGTTCCGTGGATGCCGGGCGGGGCGCGGTTTCGTAGGCGATGCCGGTGGCATCGGCAAGAAGCCGCGGGCCGATCCGGCGCCGCGGAAGCGCCACATCCGCGCGCTCGACTTTCTGAGAGGCCTTCTTAGGGGGCGACCGGTCCGCCGACCGCTCGCCGGTCCGGCAGTGCTGCCGCGAGGAGTAGCGTTGGCGCGGGATCGCCGATGGAGCCCCCCGCAAACGGCCCTGATGAGCGCCACCGCGAGGCGGCCTGCAGCGCGCCCGGCGTCTCGGTCTGCACGCACGTCAGCGACGTGCTCGAGTTGACCGACGCGCTCACGCAGCGCGCGGGCCTGAACTGAACGCACACAGCTCGGACAAGGCGTCACCTCGCACGCTGAGGGCGAGCCTCGCGCGGGCGAAGGCCGATCTGCGCGGCGAGTGACCGACAGCGAGGCCGGGCGGCGGATCAGACGGTGGTGCGCACGATGCAGCGCAGCCCGATGTGGCTCGTCGCCGTGTCGATCATCTCCGGCGAGCGCGCCGCGGGCCGGTAGCGCAGGCAGTAGCTCGGCGCGCACAGGTGCGAGCCGCCCTTGAGCACCTTGCGCGGGATCGGGATGGCGGGCTGGCCGGGATCGAGGCTCTGCTCGGCCGCGGGGCCGCGCGGGTTCCGCGGGACGCAGCAGGCCTTGACCGGGTCCGGCGGACGCCGCGCGACGAACCAGTCGGCGGTCCACTCCCAGACGTTGCCGGTCATGTCGAGCAGGTCGTAGCCGTTCGGCGGGTAGGAGCCGACGGGCGAGGTGCGCAGCCACCCGTCGGTGAGCAGGTTCTGCCACGGGAACGGGCCCTGCCAGGTGTTCGCCAGCGGCGCGGTGTCCTGGGTGTCCTTGTCGCCCCACGCGAACCGGGCGCCGTCCAGGCCGCCGCGCGCGGCGAACTCCCACTCGGCCTCGCTGGGCAGCTCGGCGCCCGACCAGCTCGCGTAGGCGGCCGCGTCCTCGTAGGCGACCTGCACCACGGGATGGTCGTCGAGGCCCTCCAGGTCGCTGTCCGGGCCGAGCGGGTGGCGCCAGTCGGCGCCCGGCACATAGGACCACCACCGGTTGACGTCGGTCAGCGGCACCGGCCCCGGCGTCCCGTGAAAGACGAGCGCCCCCGGCACCAGCAGCTCGGGCAGCGCGCCGGGGTACATCGCAGGGTCCAGCGGGCGCTCGGCGACCGTCCTGTAGCCGGTGGCCCGGGCGAACTGTCGCGAACTGTGCGTTGGTGACCGGGTGGCGATCGATCCAGAAGCCGTCCACGTGCACGCGGTGGACCGGCCCCTCCTCGGGATAGAAGTCCTCCGAGCCCATCAGGAACTCGCCGCCGGGAACCCAGCGCATCGCGGGCCGCGGCGCGGGCGCCGGCACGTCATTCCCATCGCTTGCGTGAACGCTCATACAGCCGCCCCTGCGGGCTGCCGCGAGTGTAGACGCGCGATCGCCGGCACCGACCATCCCTTCTGGATGAGGCATGAGTGCGGCGGCTGCGCCATCCTGCCTGCTCCCCAGATGAGGCCCCGAAAGGACCCGATGACCACGGCGCGCAGCGGCCAGGAGGCGATGATCGCGATCCTGCGGGGGATCGGCGAGAGCGCCGACGCGCGCGCCCTCGCGATTCGCGAGATCCGGCGGCTGCCCGCGGATCTCGTCGAGCGGCTGATCGACAGCGGGGTCTTCCGCACCTGGGTGCCCGAGTGCTACGGCGGGCGCGGTGGCAGCGCGATGGACCTCTTCGACGCGATCGAGACGGTCGCCGTCTATGAGGCGTCGGTCGCCTGGTGCGTGATGGTCGGCGGGACGACGGCGCTGACCTCAGGGTTCGTGAGCCCGCACTGGGCGCGCGAGATCTACGGCGACCCGCGCACCGTCTCGGGGGGGTTCGCGGGCCCGGCCGGCCGCGCGCGGCCCGTCGAGGGCGGGCTGCGCGTCAGCGGGCGCTGGGGCTGGGGGTCGGGCACGACCCACTGCAACTGGATCGTGGGGGGCGTGTTCGTCAGCGACGACGGCCAGGGCGCCGCCGCGCAGTCCTCGGGGCTGAAGACCCCGGTCGTGTTCTTCGAGCGCAGCGAGGTGACGCTGCACGACAACTGGCACACGCTCGGCCTGGCCGGCACCGGCAGCGTGGACTACGAGGTCGACGACGTGCTCGTGCCCGAGGGTCGCTGGGCGGCGTTCCCGATGAGCGAGCCGATCGTCGACGAGCCGCTCTACCGCTTCACCTCGGTCGGCGCGCTGGCCACCGGCGTGGCGTTCGTCTCGGTCGGCATCGCGCGCCGGGCGATCGACGAGCTGATCGCCCTCGCGACCGCGAAGGTGCCGGCGGGCGGCACGCGCGCGCTGTCCGAGCGCGCCGCGGTGCAGGGCCAGGTCGCCGAGGCGGAGGCCGCGTGGCTCTCCGCGCGCACGGTCCTGCGCGACCAGGTCGAGCGCTGCTGGGAGGAGGCGTGCGCGAAGCGCGCGATCAGCGAGGAGAGCCGGCGGCTGCTGCGCGTCGCGGCCATCAACGCCACCGAGCGCTCCGCGCGCGCCGTCGACATCGCCTACAACGCCGGCGGCGGCTCCTCGATCCACGATGCCAGCGTGCTGCAGCGCTGCTTCCGCGACGTGCACACGGCGACCCAGCACGGCGCGAACAGCCCGCTCTTCATGGAGCGCCTGGGGCGCATGGCGCTGGGCGTCTCGACCGACACGGGAATGGTCTGACCTGTCAGCATCCCGGCGCGACGGCCATGCCCGTTCTCCCGGCACGAGATCCAGCCGGCGCCGATCCGGCACATCTGCGCCGCCTGCGGCTGACGCTGGCCGATGGCGCGCGCACGACGGCCTACGTCGCGATCCACGCGCTCGTGCGCACGCGTGTGCGCGTCGCACGTCTGCCGGCGCTGACCCCGCTCGGCGCCTGGTGCGAGGCGCAGGCGATCCAGGAGGCGCTCGTCGGCGGGTTCTACCAGCGCGATCCGGGCGAGTCGTTCGCCGGCTCGCCGCTGGGCGAGGTCCGCGTGGGCGGGGCCCCCGAGGCGTTCCTGCCGTTCATGGACCCATGGCACGCGAACCGCGCCTGCCTCCACGTCGCCGGCGACGGCGCGCTGCGCATCAGCCGCCGCGACGAGTTGCCCGCCGAGCCGCCCGGCGACCTGCTGCAGGCGGGCCCCCTGCTCGTGCGCGAGGGCGCGGTTGTCGAGGGCGACGAGGAGGGCTTCTCGGCCGGCGCGGCGCAGTTCGACTCGGACATCACGGTCGGCCGCCATCCGCGTGCGGCGCTCGGCTGCGACGGTGAGCGCGTCTTCGCGCTGGCTTGCGACGGGCGCGCGGACGACGAGGCCGGATTGACGATCGGCGAGCTCGCGCAGGCGATGCGCGACCTCGGGGCGCGCGAGGCGTTGAACCTCGACGGCGGCGGCTCGGCGTCGCTCGTCTGCGGCGGGAGGCTGCGCAACGTGCCGCGCGAGGCGCACGGCCTCCCGGTGCCCGGCGGGCGGGCGATCGCCACCGCGCTGGTGTTCTCGCCGGCGGGCTGAGAACCCGCTCCCAGCGTCGGCCGAGCCGGGTACCCCCGGCTCGTCGCCCTAGACTGGCCGTGTGCGCGTGATCAACGGCCTGCTGTTCTTCCCGCGCGGCGGCTCCGCGCAGGTCGCGCGCTCGCTCTCCCAGAAGCTGCCGGAGTTCGGCTGGGACGTGCGCGTCCTCTCGGGCTCGATTCCCGGCGGGCTCGGCGACGCCGAGCGCTTCTACGCGGGCCTCGACGTCGCCGCGGTCGACTTCACGCGCGGTGACGCCCCGATGCACCCCTCGTACGAGGACCGGACCGGTGCGCCGGACGTCTGCTTCGCGCGGATCGACGACGCGGGGTACGCCGCGCAGGTCGACGCGTGGGCCGACGCGCTGCACGGCGCCGGTGCCGGTGCCGCCGATGTCCTGCTGCTGCATCACCTCACGCCGCTGAACGAGGCGGCGGCACGGGTCGCGCCCGGCGTGCCGGTCGTCGGCCAGCTGCATGGCACCGAGCTGGCGATGCTCGCGCGGATCGCCGCCGGCGCGCCGGCCGAGTGGGTGCACGCCGAGGCCTGGGCGCGGCGCCTGCGGCGCTGGGCCCGGCAATGCGCGCAGCTGATCGTCCCGACGGAGGCCACGCGCGAGCGCGCGGTGCGGCTGCTCGGCGTCGACCCGGACGACTGCGTGGTCATCGCCAGCGGTTTCGATCCCGCGACCTTCCGCCCGGCGCCCGTCGATCGCAGCGCCTGGTGGCACCGGCTCCTCGTCGAGGCCCCGCGCGGCTGGCTGCCCGGACGGGAGCCCGGCAGCATCGGCTATGGCGAGGAGCAGATCGCGCGGCTGGACGACGCCGTAGTCCTGCTCGCGGTCGGGCGCTACACCGCCGTCAAGCGGCTGAGCCTGCTGATCGAGGCGTTCACCATCGCCCGCAGGCGGACGCGCCGCGTCGCGGCGCTCGTGCTCCTCGGCGGCCACCCGGGCGAGTGGGAGGGGGAGCACCCCTACGACGCCGTGCAGCGCACGGGGGCGCAGGACGTCTTTCTCGCCGGCTGGCATGACCACGAGCAGCTCGCCGGCTCCTTCAACGCGGCCGACGTGCAGGTGCTCGCGTCCGTGGACGAGCAGTTCGGGCTCGTGCTCGTCGAGGGGATGGCATGCGGGCTCCCCGCGATCGCCGTCGATCGCGCAGGACCGGCCGAGATCGTCGACGACGGCCGCACCGGCTGGCTCGTCGAGCCCGACGACCTGGACGGCCTGGTCGCGGCGATCGTCGACGCGGTCGACGACGGACCGGAGCGCGCACAGCGCGGCCTCGCGGCACGCCGCGACGCGCAGGCGCGCTGGGGCTGGCCCGGGCTCGCGGGCAGCGTGGCGGACGTGCTCGACGCAGCCTGCGAGATCGAGACCTCGGGCGACCAGCGGGAGGCCTCGGCCGAGGCGCAGCCGGCGATGAGGGCCGTCGAGCGTCGCGGTGAGCCGATCCCGGCGGGAGAACGTTGCGCGCCCGGCAGCGGCGAGCAGCAGTCCGTCGCCGGTGCCGCGGCGCCCGCCACATAGACACGGACCAGTCCGGCGGAGCGACCGAGGGGAGGACCGCCCCGCCGGCTGGCTCATCCCATCGCGAGCAGTGTCCCGCCGACGCAGCCGGCCTGTCGTCGACCGAAAGGGTTGAGCGCGACGGGGGCGGGAGGATTCGTCTCGTCAGGTAGGTCGCCGGAGCCGCGCTCATCGGCACCGTCGGACGGGAGCACGCGATGGCCAGGAAGAAGCACCGCAAGCAGTCCGAGGACGCACGGGCCGGCGAGGGTCCCGCTCCGGCGCGGATGAAGCGCAAGCCCTACGAGAAGGAGCTGCGCGAGCTCCAGGTCGAACTGGCGCACCTGCAGCAGTGGGTCAAGCGCGAGGGCGCGAAGATCGTCATCGTCTTCGAGGGCCGCGACACCGCCGGCAAGGGTGGCGTGATCAAGCGGATCACCGAGCGGGTGTCCCTGATTGGGGGCGCAGTGCAATCATCCGAATTGGTTGAGGTACGCGGCGCCGCGCCGTCGTAGTGTCGACCATGAACCTGCCGAGGACCCGCCGCGAGCGCTCCGAATGTGCTTCCCGGGTCACCCGCCAACCGAGAGGACGTACGAGATGGCCATCGGACCTGTGCAGATGCTGGTGCTGGGCTTCGATCACCCCGAGATCCGCGGCGAGGTCGCCGCCGAGCTCGATCGCCTGCGCGCGAGCGACACGGTGCGCGTCATCGACGCGCTCGCCGTTCACAAGGACGCCGACGGGAACGTCGAGGTGCTGCACACCGGCAACCTCACCGCTGACGAGAGCGTCGAGCTCGGCGCCACGGTCGGCGCGCTGATCGGCTTTGGGGCCGCGGGCGAGGAGGGTGCCGAGGCCGGTGCCGAGGCGGGCGCCGAGGCCGCCGCCGACGGCGGCATCGAGGTCTTCGACGAGGAGGAGGCCTGGGACATCATCGAGGAGATCCCGAACGACTCCGCCGCCGTGCTGCTGCTGCTCGAGCACCAGTGGGCGGTCCCGCTGCGCAATGCGATCGCCCGCGCCAACGGCTACCGCATCAGCGAGGGCTTCATCAGCCCGCTCGACCTCGTCGCCATCGGCCTGCTGGCCGAGAGCGAGATCGAGGAGCACGACGCCGTCGAGTCCAGGTCATAGACCCTTCAACCAGTCACATCACCGAGGAGGCATACATCATGCTCGGTCGCACCCGCAGAGTCCGCCGTCGCACGCGGCGCCGCAACTAGTTCGCAACCAACCGCTCATCCGAAAGGACCAGCACGCATCATGGACAACGAATCACGTGTCACCGGGTGGTGGGTGTTCGCGGGAATCATGCTCGCGATCGCCGGCACCCTGAACATCATCTGGGGCATCGGAGCGGTGTCGGACGCCAAGTTCTTCGTCGCCGGCCAGAAGTACATCATCAGCAGTCTCCACACGTGGGGCTGGATCACGCTGATCATCGGGGCGGTCGAGCTGATCGCGGCGTTCTCGCTGTTCGGCGGCGGTGGTTTCGGTCGCTGGATCGGCATCATCGCCGCAGCGCTCGCGTCGATCTCCGCGCTGCTCTCGATCCCGGCCTACCCGTTCTGGGGCATCTGCATCTTCGCGCTCTCGATCATCATCATCTACGAGCTCGCGAAGTCACCGGAGGGCTCGAGCACGGCCTGACCGAGCAGCACCTTCGGATGTGCGGCGACGGGCCCGGTCAGACCGGGCCCGTCGTGCGTTCGGCTGATTCCGAGACCGGTTCTCAGGCGCCGGGAGCGGAACGGCGCTGGAAGAATCCCAGCTCCTCGAGTCGCTCGACGGCGGCAGAGCGGCTCTGAACGTCGAGCTTGCGGTAGATCGAGACGGTGTGCGTCTTGACGGTGGCGCGCGAGAGGTGCACGCGCTCGCCGATCTCCTGCAGGGACAGGTGGCTCGCGAGGAAGGGGACGAGCCGCAGCTCCGAGGGCGTGAGCTTCAGGTCGCTGCCGCTGCGCAGCCGGGCGTCGAGCTTGGCGAGCCGCTGCGGCAGCCGCCCGGCGTCCGGGTAATGGCTGAGCGCCGCGCGCGCCGTGTCGGCCGAGTCGAGCGCGCCCGGCAGGTCGCCCAGCCCGAGGCTGAGGTCGGCGAAGCGCAGGCTGATGTCCGCCTCCCACCAGCGCAGCGCATGGACCGTAGGCGCGACCTCCCGCGCCTCGGCCAGGGCCTCCGCCGCCTGGCGGTGAAGGCCATCGTTGAGCAGGACCGTCGCGTGAGCCGTGTGCGACGCGAGGCCCTGAAGCACCCGCCCCAGCCCGCCCTCGGTCGTCAGCGCGTGTGCCTCGCGGGCCCACTTGCGGGCCCGTCGCCAGTCACCGGCGTCGGCTGCGGCGAGCGATGAGTGGCCCAGGCAGTTGACCGTGAGGTGACGCAACTCAGGGCGGCCCTGGGTGCGCCGCACGACCTCCGAGAACGCGGCGATCGCCTCCTCCGGCCGGCCGTCGAGCAGGTGGGCCGTCCCGACGGCGCGCCAGCCGTCGAGCGCCCAGCGCGAGCCCACGGGCTCTTCAACCGCGACGACGTACTCGCCGTCACGCAGCATCGCGCCGACGCCGTCGGTCGCGAGGGTGGCGCGCAGGTTCGCGAGCGAGGAGCGCAGTGAGGTCGCTCCGTCGGGCGAGGCGACGTCGAGGTCCCCGGCACTCTCGGCCGCGACGGTCAGCCGCCGCGCCTCGGCGGCGTCGCCGGTGAGCAGCGCGAGCCAGGCGCCGGCGAGCGCGAGGGTCGGATCCGAGGCGAGCTCGGCGGGGGTGCAGCGCCGCAGCCAGCCGCGGACCGTGTCGGTCTGGCCACGAGCGATGAGGGCCTCGGCGTGCCGGAGTGTGACCGAGCCGGCGTGTGTGAGGTCGCCGCGCTCGTGCGCGTACTCGAACGCGGCGCTCGGATCCCCGTGCGTGTCGTGCCAGACGGCTGCGCGCTCGAGGATGCCTGGGATCAGCTCGGGGCTCCGCCGGCGCAGTTCCGCGCGCAGCAGATCCCGGAACAGGTGGTGGTAGCGGTACCAGTCGCCGTCGCCGTCGAGGGGGACGACGAAGAGGCTCGAGCGCCCGAGCCCCGCGAGCATCTGCTCCGAGCCCTCGGTGTCCAGTGCGATGTCGCACAGCTCCGGACTCATGCGCCGCAGCAGCGAGGACGCCAGGAGGAAGTGCTGGACCGCAGGGGGCTGACGCTGGACGGCCTCCTCCAGCAGATAGGCGGCGATGTCGGACGAGGGCCCGACAGCCAGGGTGGGCAGGACGTTCGCATCGGCGGGGTGCTGGTGGGAGAACGCCGCAAGGGCGATGCCCGCGGGCCAGCCCTCCGCGCGCTCGCGCAGGGCCTCGGCCTGCTCCTCGCTCACGTGTGCCCCGCCGTGCTCGAGCACCGCGCGGGTCTCCGCCGCATCCAGGGCCAGATCCGCCACGCGGACGTCGACGAGCTCCCCCTCGGCGCGCAGGCGGCCGAGCGGCAGGTCCGGCTCGCCGCGGCTTGCGAGCACGAGTTGCGCGCCGACCGGCAGTGCGCCCAGGACGCCCGCGATGATGGCCATCGCCGCGGGGTGCGAAATCAGCCCGACATCGTCGAGCACGAGCAGGAACGGCACGCGGAACCGGATCTCCTCCTCGAGCAGCGGCAGCATCTCGGGGTCGAGCCGCCCGCCGCGCGCGTCGAGCTCCTCAAGCAGCGCCGGCGACAGGGGGCCGAGCTGCTCGAGCATGCCCAGCACCGCCTCGAGCAGGGCGACCGGATCGTTGTCCGCGTCGTCGAGGTGGATCCAACCGGTCGGCCGGGGGTCGCGGTCACTGAGCTGCGCGGCGAGGATGGTCTTCCCCGAGCCCGCCGGGGCGCAGAGCAGGATGACGCGGCGCTCGCGGACCCTGGCCAGCCGGTCGACCAGACGCCGGCGCTCGACCAGGTCTCTCCGGTGGCGCGGGGCACGCAGCTTGGCCGTGCCGACCATCGTTCGTGGCGGACCGTCCCGGTCTGTCACGGGTGCTGGGGAGGAGGGCATGTGACGCTGATCGGCCGCCGGGACCGCATTCGACCACAATGGCCGAGGAACCCGCAGGGTATCGCGGTCTACGGTCCTGTGGTCGGTCGTTAACCAGTGCGAGACACGGCGTCCCAGGGTCGGAAGGTGAAACGATGAGCGCTCAGCAGGAGCACAAGCCCGGGTCACAGGGCTCCGTCAGGCTCACTCCTGCCGAGGCGCGCGTCCTGCCGCTGCTCGCGACGCATCTGACGCTGAGCGCGATCGCCGATCAGCTGGGCGTCCGGCGCAGCACCGTGAAGACCCACGTCGCCAGCATCTATCGCAAGTTCGGCGCCACCACGCGCGCCGAGGCCGTCGAGCGCGCCCAGGCTGCGGGCGCGCTGTAGTCGGCCCGGCCGTCAGTACCCGGTCTGCACCGTGAGCCGGCCGTCGTCGACGGCCTGCATCAGCGTCGCGTAGTCGCGCTCGTTCTGATCGGCGTAGCTCTCCCGCAGGTGCGCCCGTACAACGCGGCGCCCTCGGGCTGCGTCGCCGGGCCCGCCTCGAAGCTGCCCTTCCAGTCCTTCAGCTGGCGCGCGTAGAAGTGGCGCACCTTGCCGTCGGGACCCTTGAACTTCTGCCAGCCGAGGAAGATGGCCCTCGACGTCCTCGGTGAGCTTGGCGAAGGCCTTCATGCTGTCGCTGGTCTGCGCCTTGGTGAGCCTCTTGTCCAGGCGCTTGCGCATCTCCTTCGTCAGCTTGGCCTGGAAGCGCGCGGCGAGCGCTGGTGCTCCACTGCTTCGGTGCTCACGGCCTTGGTCGTGGTCATCGCCTCATCCCCGTCATCGCTGTTCGGGCCTGCGGCAGGTCCGCCGGCCCGTCGTCGCAGACCGTATGCCGGTGCCGGGCGACGAGCCTCATCCGAACGGTTGAGATTCAGCGCCTGCCCATCTCGTCCAGCGCGACCGAGAGCGCCAGCAGGAGCGCTTCGTCCTCACCGGACCTGATCGTGATCCCGTAGCTGTCGCGCACGCGAAACCACTTCTTGGAGACGCTCGCCACGACGTCGCCGTCGCGCTTGATCTCGTACTCGTGGTCGACGACGTTGCCGTGCGCCTTCAGGTCCTCGCCGTCCTCGATGTCGATGTCGAACCGGTCGCGGATGCCGACGACCGCCTTGTGGATCGTCGCGACGGTCGCGTCGCCGCGCTGGACCTCCATGGTGTCGCGCACCCGGACCTTCTTCTCCTGGATCTTCGCGACCTCGTTGCCGTCGCGGTCCTCCAGGACGAAGGTGTCGCGGATCCGCAGCGCCTTGCCGTTGACCTTGTACACCTTGTCGCCCTGCTCGTCCTCGATCCAGAAGTCGTCGCCGATCGAGATGAGCTTCTCGCGCATCTGGAAGCGGCGGCCTTCGGGCCCGTCGTCGCCGTGTCGTAGGAGTCCCATCGGTCAACCGTACCCGTCGGGCGCGCTCTCGCAGTAGCGAGCAGGTCCGCCTCAGCCCCGCGCGGCGGCGACGGCGACGCCGATGACGAGCGCCAGACCGGCGAGCGCCCCCGCTGCCGTGGGCAGCTTGACGCCGAGCGGCCCGCTGCCGTTGAGGATCGTCACGCCGAGCAGCAGCAGCGGGAGGGCGACCGACACGAACACGAGCGCGCCGCGTGCGACGCCGAGCATCCGGTTGCCGCCGGCCTTGCGGTCGGCGCGGGCGATCGCGACGGCGAGGTCGTCCTCTTCGCTGCCGTAGTGGGTCAGGACGCGCTGGCCGAAGCGGCGTGCATCGCTCTCGCATGCCCACGACATGACGATCATGAAGGTGATCGGGATGATCCACGTCATCGCCCAGATCGCAGCCGCGATGAGGAAGCGCACGACCCGCATCGTCTTCTGGCCGCGGGTGAGCGGGACGTCGTCGCCCTCCTCCGGGGGGCCGATGAACCCGGCGAGGATCAGGATCCGCAGGATCGCCTGGTACCACGACTTCAGCGGCGTCCGCTCGCCCTCCGGGGGGAGCTCCGTGCGGCGCACCTTCTCGAGCTCGGCGTGCGCCGTCTCGGCGTCCGGGTGGACGCCACGCAGCACGAGGAAGTCGGCGGCGACCTCGGGATTCGCCGGGTCGTGCCCGTAGAGCGCCGCGGTGCGGAACATCAGGCGGGACTCCTGCTGCAGGTACGTGACGTACGCCGGCACGAGCGCGATGAAGAACGGCGTGCCGGCGATCGCGCCGTCGATCCGCGCGACGCCGATCGTCCTGCGGCGCAGGTCGTCGGCGAGCAGCGCGGGGGAAGCGTCGGGCGCGGTCGCGAGCGCCCGCTGCGCCCAGGCCCGCGCCGGATCGGCCTGGCGGTCCACCGACAGCAGCGTCAGGCGCTCCGCGATGTGGTGCGGGTCGCGCTTGGCGAGACGCACCACGGTGCCGGAGGCCTTGAAGATCCGGCGCGTGCGGGCCCAGACCCCGGAGGCCTCCACCTGCTCCTCGGTCGCGAGCTGCTCGAGCTCGGCGACCTCGTCCCGCGGGGGATCGGCTGCTCGTCACGTCTCCGTCTCTCCTGGCCTGGGTCTGGCGCCGGGCCGCCACAGGCTCACGAGGCCGGCGACGAGCGTGACGAGGAAGAACTGGCCGAGCAGCATCTCGAAGACCGCGAACGACTGGCCGACCCCGCCCGCCGGGACGAGGTTGCCGTAGCCGGTCGTTGTCAGCGTCGTGTAGCTGAAGAAGACGTAGTCGCTGCTACGCGGGTGGGGAGTCCCGGCGAAGAACGGGCTGCTTCCCCAGCGCCCGCAAGCGATGTAGGCGAACGAGAACAGCAGGCCGAGCAGCGTGAAGACGCTGATCGCCCCGAGGATCGTGCGGAACTCAACCGTGGCGGCGTCCAGTACACGGCGCAGGATCGTGACCGCCGCGGCGGCGAGCAGGATGGCGTCCGCGACGAACGCGGCGCCGAGCAGCTCGGTCGAGGCGGTCTGCCTGGAGACGATCGCGGCGACGACCGCCAGCGATCCGATCACGACCGCGAGGCGGACGCGGCCGGCGCGGACGTCGGAGCTCGTGAGCCCGACGATCGCCGTCGCCGCGGCCACCGCGACGGCGGCCACGCGCCCGCCCCAGCCCTCGGGCGGCAGCGTCATCGTCACGACGAACGTGACGAGGATCAGCAGCAGGACGAGCCCATAGGCGTCGCTGATCCGCTCCGCCCGCTGGAGGCGCGTCTCGCGGCGGAGCCTGACGCGGGGCACGGTGCCGCCTTAGGCGCTCGCTGCCGGGGGCTCGACGGCGGCGGCCTCCGCGCCCGGCGGGAACTCCTCCTCGGTCTGGCGGCGCAGCGCCCAGACGCCGAGCGGCACCAGGATGATCAGCAGCAGGATGAAGAACGGGCGGTGCAGCCCGGGCAGCGGGCTCCAGACCACCAGCAGCAGCACGAACGCGGCAGCGATCCCGTAGGCGATCTCCGGCCGGTCGCGCAGCCCGGGGGCGAGCGCCCGGCGCATGCGGGTCGCGATCTTCGAAGGACCGGCCGCCCACGCCGCGAGGATGATCGCCAGGCCGACGACGATCGCCTGCCAGCCGAGCACCTTCAGAAGGTCCGTCGCAATCGTCCATGCGGCGTTCGCCGCCGGCCGGACCGACGCCTGGGGGGCGAGCGCGCTCGTCACCTGGTTGCCGATGATCGTGCGGGCGAGCAGGACGATCAGCCCCGCGGTGACCGCCGCGAAGCCAGCCGCGAACAGCGTCTGGCGCCGGTGCCCGCCCGCGAGGTAGACGGCGAGGATGAGCGACAGGAACGCGAGCGGCCCGAGCACCAATGCGAGCGCCTTGAGGAGCTTCGCGCCGTCCTGCGCTGTACTGAGCTGGTCGGACTTCAGCACCTGGATGTTCGCCGCGTCGGGCGGGATCTTGTCGATGAGGCCCTGCGGGATCCCGATGCGCGCTGCGACCTTCGCGAGGATCGGGCCGAGCGTCAGCGTGACGGTGCCGTTGTTGGTGCTGACGTTCGTGCCGCCGCCGTCGACGATCTTCACCAGGATCTTGCTCGCCGCGCGGTTGGCCTCCTCCCAGCCGTTCTGCACCGCCGGGGTCGTGAGCGCCTTGTCGGTGCCCTGCTGGATCAGGTTGCGCAGGCCCGACGCGGCGGCGGGCGCGAGCGGCGCGAACTGCTTGGGCAGCCGCGACTGCAGCTCACCGGTGATGTCGACGTTGCTGTAGAGCTGATCGACGAGGTACAGCGAGACCTGGTCGCGGATCGGCTTGTTCTCGAGCAGCTGGGTGCTCGTCTTCGTCCACTGGTTCGTGTCGAGCAGCTGCTGCCGCGTCCACACCGAGAAGATCGAGAGCACTCCGAGCACGACCGCCAGGACGAGCAGAGCGCGCACCGAGATGCGGCGGCCGCGGGACCGATCCCAGGCCGACGCGCCGTCGGCCGCGCCGGGCGCCGCGGGCGCCTCGCTGGTCACCTCTGCGGGCTGCGGGTCCGGCTGATCGACACTCATGGTCACGTCTCCTATCCCGGGATTCATAGGCAACCTACGGGATCGCGACCGGGACGGCCTCATCCGAAGCGGATGAGAGCGCACGGCGCGGTTCGACCGGAACGGACGGGGAAGCGGCGATCCTGAGAGCATTGAATGCGACCAGCAACGACGAGGGAGTTCTCTGCAATGCCTTTCGGAAGAAGACGACGTGTCCGCCGGCGCCGCGTGGCCGCCGCCGGGGTCGGTGCCTACGCGTACGGCAAGCACCGCGAGCGCAAGAACGAAGAGGAGGCAGCCGGCCAGGAGGACCAGTACGAGGACGAGCAGGGCGCCGAGGAGGAAGAGGCCCCGGCCGGAGAGGCGCCCGCTGCGGCGGCCCCGGCGGGCGATCAGGCGGACCAGATCGCGAAGTTCAAAGAGCTGCTCGACGCGGGTGCCATCACCCAGGCCGAGTACGACGCCGAGAAGCAGAAGATCCTCGGCCTCTGATGCATCACACGGCGGTGGAGTCATGAACAGTCGCCGGCTCGCAGCGCTCGCGGCGCTCGTGCTGCTGGCCCTTGCGGTGGCAGGCGCCATCGCCATCGCCGTGACGTCGTTCCCGCGCGGGCTCTTCGCGATCGCGTTCGTCGCGATCGGCGCGCTGCTCGCGTGGCACGGGATCGTCCGCCGCGGGGCGGGGCGCTGGGTGCGCCTCGTCGCCGGCGGGCTCCTGCTCGCCGCCGCGCTCGTGCTGATGATCGCGGTCGGCCCGCTGCTGGGCGAGCTGGGGGTGGTCCTCGCGCTGGTGCTCGCCTTCACCTGCGCGAAGGCGGCCTCGTCGATCCACGTGCAGCTCCCCGCCGCCGAGCCGCCGAAGAAGGCCGTGCTGTTCTGGAACCCGCGCTCGGGTGACGGCAAGGCGGAGAAGTTCCACCTGCCCGAGGAGGCGCGCAAGCGCGGGATCGAGCCGATCGAGCTGAAGCCCGGCGACGACCTCAACGACCTGGTCCGCGATGCGATCGCGGGCGGCGCCGACGGGCTCGCGATGGCCGGCGGCGACGGATCGCAGGCGATCGTCGCCACGCACGCCGCGCGCGAGGGCCTGGCCTACGCCTGCATCCCGGCGGGCACCCGCAACCACTTCGCGCTCGACCTGGGCGTCGACCGCGACGACGTCGTCGGCGCGCTCGACGCGTTCGTCAAGGGCGGGGAGCGGCGCGTCGACCTCGCCGAGGTCAACGACCAGGTGTTCGTCAACAACGTCTCGCTCGGGCTGTACGCCGAGGCCGTCCAGGAGGAGGGCTACCGCGAGGCGAAGCTGCGCACGATCTTCGACTCGATCCCGGCGGCGCTCGGGCCCGAGAGCGACGGCCCGGCGCTGCGCTACAACGGCCCCGACGGCACCGAGCAGGCATCGGGCGCCGCGATCCTCGTCTCGAACAACGCCTATCGGCTGCGCCTCGTCGACTCGGCGACGCGCCCCCGGCTCGACGAGGGCCTGCTCGGCGTGACGGTCTTCGGCTCGGGCGGGCGCGGCGCGTGGACCGAGTGGACGGTGACGGACTTCGAGGTCCGCTCTGACCGCCGGATCCCGGCCGGCATCGACGGCGAGGCCGTGGTGCTCGACGCGCCGCTGCACTTCGTCATCCGTCCCGGCGTGCTTCGCGTGCGTGTCGCGCCGCAGCATCCAGGCGCCTCGCCTTCCGCCGCGCTCCCGGACTCCCCGATACAGGCGCTCGGCACGCTGGCGCGCATCGCAGCCGGCCACGACGTGACGCCCGGGCAGCTGCCTGCGCGAGCAGGCTGAGCCGGCGATGGAGCGGGCGCCCGCCATCGTGGCGGTGACGCCGCTCGCCGTCGCGACCGCCGCATACACTCGCCCGCGATGAGCGCGCTCCCCACGGCCTTCCCGCTCGCGCTGAGCGCTTCCATCTACCCTCCGGCGCTGCTGGTGCTGATCCTGCTGCTGACCGGCGAGCACCCCCGCCGGCTGGTGCTCGCGTACTTCGCGGGGGCGGCGCTGATGGTCTTCGGCTGCGGGCTGATCGCCCTCGGCGTCATGCAGAGCGCGGGCGCGACGAGCGAGAGCAGCACGTCGGGCAGCCCCGAGCTCCAGATCGGGGTCGGGATCCTGCTCTTCATCCTCTCCGCCTGGCTCTGGCGCCGGCGCACGCACCAGCCGGACAAGCCCGTCGCCGACGAGGGCAGGCCCGAGAGCCGCATCTCGCAGTGGTCGAAGCGCGCCACGACGAGCCAGAAGTGGGCGTTCATCCTCGGGATCGCCATGTTCCTCCCCTCGCCGCTCTACCTTCTCGGCATCAGCGACATCGTCAACAGCGGGGACTCGAGCTCGTCGAAGGTGGCCGCCGTGCTGATCTGCGCGGTGGGCTACCTGGTCTTCCTCGAGATCACCGTCATCGCCCTGTTCGTCCGTCCCGGCAGCGTCGCTTCGGGGCTCAAGCGAGCGAACGACTGGCTCAGTCACAACGGCTGGGCGTTCGGGGCCGTTGTCGCATTCGTCGCGGGTGTCTACGCCCTCGCAGAGGGAATCAGCGCGCTCACTTGAGCGGGGAGCCGACCATGGCAGAGAGCACGCCGCGACAGCCGCCGCAGCAGCCGCCGGAGGAGACGCCCGAGGGGGACGCCGCCACGACGTTCAGCGACCGCGTCGTGGACTTCGCGACGAAGGCCTTCGCCTGGACAGAGGACCTCGCGAAGAAGGCTCAGGTGTGGGCTGACCGGCAGGAGGCACGCTCGCCGTCGGGCGTCGCGATCGGCTGGTTCACCCGCTACAGGCAGGCGGACGGGCAGCTGTTCGCGCTGCTGCTCGCCGCCTACCTGTTCGTGACGATCGTGCCGGCCGTGATCGCGATGGCGTCCTACTCGAACGAGGACCCCACGGCGCTGGCGGCGAAGCTGATCGCGCGCCTGCATCTCAAGGGCGACACGGCGTCGCTGGTGCGCGAGGTCCTGCAAGGCGCCGGCGGGCACCAGCTCACGGCGACGGTCATCGCGGTGGCGAGCGTCGTCACCTTCGGCATGGGCATCGGGCGAACGCTCCAGCTGATCTACGGTCGTGTCTGGGGCTTCCCGCCGACGAAGGGCCTCGTCGACCGCGTGCGGTACTTCCTCTGGCTGATGATCTTCCTCGTGGGGTGCGTCGTCTACGTCGTCGAGGAGACGCTGCTGAAGTCGTCGAGCAACTGGATCGAATGGGCCATCGCGCCGTTGTGGCTGGTCGCGATCGTCGGGTTCCTCGCGTGGACGCCGGTGTTCCTGTTGCACAACAGGATCACGGTCCGCGACGCGATCCCGGGCGCGCTGCTCGCGGCCGTCGGCCTGGTCATCCTGCGCGCGCTGTCGTCGAACGTGTTCTCCGGCTGGCTGAACTGGTACTCGAAGTACTACGGCGGGATCGGCATCGTGATGGCGCTCTTCTTCTGGATCGTCATCGCGACGACGATCATGATCGTCACGGCCGCCCTGTCGCCGGCCTATGCGGTGCGGCGGGCCGAGCGCGTCGAGGCGGCGCGCGAGGCGCAGGCCCCCGCCGATCCCGACGGCGCAGGCTGATCGCCCTGCTCGTGGCGGGTCCGACCCGCCAGGCTTGGCAAGACGTGCCGGACAGCCTATAGTTGTGTGTGCAACTATCTGCTGAACGGGAGACGACATGCAGCTCGAGGGCATCCACCACATCACCGCGATCACCGGTGACGCCGCGCGCAACGTCGACTTCTACACGCGCGTGCTCGGCCTGCGGATGGTCGCCAAGACCGTCAACCAGGACGACCCCAGCGTCTACCACCTCTTCTACGCCGACGAGCAGGGCCACGCGGGCGCCGACATCACGTTCTTCGAGTACCCGCACGCGATCCCGGGCCGCGCCGGCGCGGGAATGGTGCACCGGGTCATCTCTCGCGTCGCGTCGCCCGCCGCGCTGGACTTCTGGGAATCGCGCCTGACGGGGGAGGGCGTCGCGACCGAGCGCGAACCCGATCGCCTGCGCTTCGCCGATCCGGAGGGGCTCGGCCACGAACTCGCGCTCAGCGACACCCTCGACGCGCCGCTCAGCGCCGAGCATCCCGAGATCCCGCGCGGGCACGCGCTGCAGGGCTTCCTCGGGGTGCGCGCCTACAGCGCAGATCCGGCACAGAGCGCAGCGCTGCTCGAGCGCGTGCTCGGCGCGGCCGCCCTACCGGGCGACAGCTGGGAGCTGCGCGGCGCCGTCCGCGGCGGGACGATCGCCTACGACGCGGCGCCCGCCGAGCCCGGCCGTCAGAGCGCCGGGACGGTGCACCACGTGGCGTGGGGCACGACGGTCGCGGAGCATCCGCGCTGGGAGGAGCACCTGCGCGCCGCGCGCGTCCCGACGTCGGGCATCATCGACCGCCACTACTTCCACTCGATCTACTTCCGTGAGCCGAGCGGCGTGCTGTTCGAGATCGCCGACGACGCGCCGGGCTTCACCGTCGACGTGCCGCTCGAGCGCCTGGGCTCGGAGGTCATCCTGCCGCCGAAGCTCGAGCCCTACCGCGAGCAGATCGAGGCGCGCCTGACGCCGCTGCCGGATCCGCGCGCCGGCTGGGCGGCGCCCACGCCCTAGGCTGGGAGCGTGCCCCAGGATGTCCCGATCCGCGGCGAGACGATCCGCCTCGGCCAGCTGCTGAAGCTCGCCGGGCTCGTCGACGCGGGCGGCGAGCTGAAGGCCTTCCTCGACGCCGAGCAGGTCCTCGTCAACGGCGAGGCCGACAACCGCCGCGGGCGTCAGCTGCACCCCGGCGACGTCGTCGCGGTCGCCGGCACGACGCTGCACGTGACGGCCGACGGTTGAGAACCGGTTCTCAGGCGCTCGCGGCGTCCAGGCGCGCGAGCTCGCCGGCACTCAGCGTGAGGGGCGCCATCGCCATCGGCTCGGCGAGCTGCTCGGGCGTGCGGGCGCTGGCGATCGGCGCAGCGACCGTCGGCTGGGGAGCTCATCGCGCGCGCCGGCGCGCGGTCTTGAGCTGCGCCTTGTGCAGCGACGGATCCAGGCGGAAGTCGCGCCCGTGGAGGTGCTCTGCGAGCCCGGCCTGCTTGAGCCGCTTGAGCACGAGCGGGCAGCGCTTGCAGCGCGGGCTGCTGTTGCAGCAGCGCTTCTTGGCGCGAACGGTCCTCGCCACGTCAGCCCGCCGGGGACGCCTCGACGTTGCTGCGCAGGTTGCGGTGATAGCCGGCGAACTGCCGCGCCATCATCCGCTTCGTGATCGGCTCGAGCAGGCGCATCGCGCCGTGCAGCTCGCCCTCGGCAGTGAAGCGCACGCGGGTCCCCGCGCCCTCGGGCTCGAGATCCCATGCCCCGTCGACCGGGTAGGGCCCTTCGACGATGTGGACGTGGAAGGCGCGCGGCCGCTCGAACGTCGTGAACTCGACGATCTGCTCGAACTCCTTGCCGCCCGGCGGCTTCGTGCGCTCGCGCACGCGCGTGCCGAGCCCGGGCGGCCCGTCGGTCAGCTGCTCGACGGATGTCTTCGACGTCTGCCAGGAGGCGAGGTTGGCGGGGTTCGTCATGTAGTCGAACACGGCCTCGGGCGGCCGCGCCACGGAGAACGTCTCCTCGATGCGCATGTGCAAGGTCTAGCGTACGCGCGCATGGGTGAGGGGCTCGTGGCGGTCACGGGGGCGACGGGGCAGGTCGGCGGGCGCGTGGCGGCGCGCCTGGCCGCGCTCGGCGTCGCGCAGCGGCTGATCGTCCGCGACGCCGGCCGCGCGCCGGCGCTCCCCGGCGCCGAGGTCGCCGAGGCGCTCGGCTACGCCGCGTCAGGCCAGATGCGCGCGGCGCTGACGGGTGCCAGCACGCTGTTCCTGGTCTCCGGGCGCGAGTCGGCCGACCGCGTCGCCGAGCATCGCAGCGCCGTCGACGCCGCCGTCGCGGCGGGGGTCGGGCGGATCGTCTGCCTGTCCTTTCTCGGCGCCGGGCCGCAGGCGACGTTCACGCTCGCGCGCGATCACTGGGCCACCGAGGAGCACATCCGCGCCGCCGGGCCGGCGTTCACCTTCCTGCGCCAGAGCATCTACCTGGATTTCATGCCGTTCTTCGCCGGCGCCGACGGCGTGATCCGCGGCCCGGCGGGCGACGGCCACATCGCGCCGGTCGCGCGCGACGACGTGGCCGACGTCGCGGTGGCGGCGATCACCGATCCCGCGCACGCCGGCCACACCTACGACGTCACCGGTGGTGAGCGGCTGACGCTCGCGCAGGTCGCCGCGGAGCTGACACGGGTCGCCGGGCGGCCGGTCAGCTACGTCGACGAGACGCTCGAGGAGGCCTACGCCTCACGCGCGCACTACGGCGCGCCGCCATGGGAGGTCGACGGATGGGTGACCTCGTACGCGGCGATCGCCGCAGGCGAGATGGACGTCGTCGGCGACGCCGTGCAGCTGCTCGCCGGCCACGCGCCGCTGACGCTCCCCGGGTACCTGGAGCAGTACCCGGAGAGCTGGGCGCACCTGCGCCCGGGGTTCTGAGAACCGGTTTCAGAAAGCCGCCGCTCGTCGGAGCGCGGGCTCGTGGCGCCGGGTGCCACCCGATGTCTCAGCGATGCAACCAGCATCGGTTTCGCCATCGTGCGGCACCCGCCATCCACGGTCCCGTCGCCCGACGACCGCCGCCTCATTCCGAAACCGGTTCTAACGCGCGCTCGAGCGGCGCCCGCGGCCGGAGCCGCCCGGGCGCTGGGAGTGGACGTTGCGCGGGTTGCCGCCCGCCGCGCCAGAGCCGGTGCGGCTGTTGCGCCCGCCGCCGCCCTGACGGGAGCCGGAGCGCCCGCCCTGCTTGCGCCCGGCCGCCGAAGGCCGGCGCGACGCGGTGGCCGGAGGCCTCGAACTCGCTCTCGAGCCGCAGCTCGGCGGCGATCTTCGAGACGTCGCCGGCGTGCTCGCTGCCGACGAACGTGATGCCGATGCCGGTGCGTCCGGCGCGGCCCGTGCGGCCGATGCGGTGCACGTAGCCTTCGCGATCCTCCGGCGGGTCGAAGTTGATGACATGCGAGATGCCGTCGACGTGGATGCCGCGCGCGGCGACGTCGGTGGCGACGAGCGTGTCGACGCGGCCGGCCTCGAAGCTCGCGAGCGCCTTCTCGCGCTGGCGCTGGCTCTTGTCGCCGTGCATCGCGACGGCGTCGTGGCCCTCGGTGTTCAGGCGCTTGACGAGGCGGTCGGCGCCGCGCTTGGTGCGGACGAAGACGAGCGCGAGGTCGCGCTCCTCGCGCAGCTCGGCGATCAGCCGGCGGATGCGCTCGTCGCGCTCGACGGCGACGAAGCGGTGCTCGATGTCGGTGACCTGCTGGACCGGCGGGGTGTGCTCGTGGCGCACGGCGTCGGTGGTGAAGGCCTGCGCGATGCGCCCGGCCTCGCCGTCGAGCGTGGCCGAGAAGAACAGCGTCTGGCGCCGGCGCGGGCACTGCGCGACGATGCGGTCGACGGCGGGCTTGAAGCCCATGTCGAGCATGCGGTCGGCCTCGTCGAGGACGAGGATCTTCACCGCGGACAGGGAGAAGGCGCGGCGCTGGAGCAGATCCTCCAGGCGGCCCGGGGTCGCGACGATGATGTGCGACTTGGCCGCCTCACGGGCCTGCTTCTCGAGGCCGACGCCGCCGTAGACGGCCTTGACCTTCAGCGCGCGGGCGTGGGCGATGGGGTAGCTGGCCTCGACGATCTGCGTGGCGAGCTCGCGCGTCGGGGCGAGGATCAGCGCCGACGGGCGCGGGTCGGTCGCTTCGATGCGATCGATGATCGGGACCATGAAGGCGAGCGTCTTGCCCGACCCGGTGGGGGACTTGGCCAGCACGTCGCGACCGGCGAGCACGTCGCCGATGACCTTGGACTGGATCGCGAACGGCTGCTCGAAGCCGCGCTGGGAGAGGGCCGTGCACACGGCACGGGACACGCCGAGATCGGCGAAGGACTGCGAAGACATGGGGAAAGCTCCTTGATGCGGCCGGGGCCGCTGATTCGGGAGGCACTGCTGACCCGAACCGCTCAAGGCGGGACCCAAGAAAGCTGCCTCGCGTGCGGCCGGTTGCCGCAACGCTGCCGTTCAGGATAGCGGTGTGCCGGCGCTCAGCCGATCGCTGCGATCAGATGTGCAGCGGGGCGGCGGTCGTCGTCGAGCACGCCGTCGAGCCGCTCGCCGGCCAGCGCGCGGACCTTCGCGCCCAGCTGCGCGGCGGTCAGCGGCCGCTGCGGCGAGCCGAGCGAGGCGACGACGACGGCCAGGACGGTGCCGCCCGCGTCCTCGATCCGCGCCTCGCTCTCGGCGAGCGCTGCGTCCTCGATCACGTCGACGTGCCTGGCGGCGAACGCACCGCACCTCGTCGTCGACGCCGTCGAGTCCCGCCACGTCCGGCGCGCCGCGCAGCAGCGCGAACGCCGTCAGGTAGGGGATCGAGAAGCGCGCCTGCAGGCCGTCGGCGGCATCGTCGTAGGCCGCCGCCTGGCGGGCGCGCGGGTGGACGCGCACGACCAGCGCGGCCGGTGCCGGACCGGCCGCCCGCAGGCCGAGCGCCGCCTCGATCGGCGCATGGGCCATCAGGCAGCATGGCCATGGCTTGATCCAGTTCTCGGCTGCTGCGGGCGGCTCGGCGGGGTCCGGCTGCGCCCACGTCCCGCCGGTCACCGCAGCGAAGCCGGCCGGGCCCGCGACGGCGGCGAGGCGGCATGCGCGCACCGCCGGCGGCCAGCAGCGCCGCGTGGACGCCGTCGGCCGCGGCGAGCCCGACGCCGAGCGCCTTGCCGTCCGAGCCGAACCCGACGCGCGGGCCCGCGGCGCGCAGCGCAGCGAGCGCGAGCGCGCTGTCGTGCGCATCGCCGCGCGAGACCGAGCAGCCGCGCCGCCGCGGTCGCGGCCCCGACCGCGCCGCAGACCGCGGTCGGGTGCCAGCCGCGCTCGTAGAGCGCCGGGTGGCTTGCGCGCGCGAGCGCCGCGGTCTGCTCGAAGCCGGCGGCGTAGGCGTCGAGCACCGCGCCGACCGTCGCCCCGCGCGCAGCGCCCAATGCCAGCGCGGCGGGCGCTGTGGCGGCGCTCAGGTGCGCGATCCCCGGCAGGTAGGTGTCGTCGAAGTCCAGGACGTGGCCGGCGGCGCCGAGCGCCGCGATGTTCTCCAGCAGCCCGTCGCCGGCGGCGCGCGCGGCGCGCGCGGCGCGCGCATCCCGCCCGCCGGCCGCGCACGCGAGCCAGTCCAGGAACGCGACGCGGTGCGCGTCGTGCGCGCCGCTCACGACTTCGACGGCGGTGGCATCGCGCGGTCGGCGCTTGCGCCACGGCAGCACGCCGTCGATCTCGACGTCGAGCGAGAAGCTCAGCAGCGTGCGGATGAGCACGAGGATCCCGAGGACCTCGACGTTCCGCAGCGTCGGCTCGACGGCGACGGTGCGGATCAGGTCGGCCGCGACGAGCACCTCGAGCCCGAGCAGCAGTCCGCGGCCGAACACGCGGCGCACGCGCTCGTAGATCTCGGCGGTCCCCCGGTCCCGGCTCAGGTCCCGCAGCGCGAACACGAGCGTCAGCGCGAACGCGCCGACGATCACCGCCACGCCGATCCACTCGAACGCGCGCGAGATGTGGTCCATGAGCTTCACCGCGTCAGAGCCTGCCAGTCATTCCGGACGCCGATGCGTGAGGATCGTGCCTCGCAGCCGCATCGCTGGTCATCGGCGGTCGCCGCTAGGGTCCTCGCCCATGACCGATGTCGTCGGGCGGAAGGCCAGCGCAGCGACGGGCGTCGTGTTGCTGACGTTGGCCGCGGGCCAGTTCGTCATGGCGCTGGACACGACCGTGATGAACACGGCGATCGCGACGGTCGCCAAGGACGTCGGGACGACGATCACCGGGATCCAGACGGCGATCACGCTGTACACGCTGGTGATGGCCTCGCTCATGATCACCGGCGGCAAGGTCGGCGAGATCCTCGGCCGCAAGCGCGCGTTCACGATCGGCTGCGTCATCTACGCGTGCGGCTCGCTGACGACGTCGCTGTCGCAGAGCCTGACGATGCTGATCATCGGCTGGTCGTTCCTGGAGGGTCTGGGTGCCGTGCTGATCATGCCGGCGATCGTGGCCCTGGTCGCGTCGAACTTCGGCAAGCCCGAGCGCCCGCGTGCCTACGGGCTCGTCGCCGCGGCCGGCGCGATCGCGGCCGCGCTCGGGCCGCTGATCGGCGGCTTCTTCACGACCTATGCCTCCTGGCGGTGGGTGTTCGCCGGCGAGGTGCTGATCGTGCTCGTCATCCTCCTCCTCGCGCGACGCGTGAACGACACGCCGGCCGAGGAGGGCGTGCGGCTGGACCTGATCGGCACGGGGTTGTCCGCGCTTCGGCCTCGGCGTGATCGTGCTGGGGATCCTGAAGTCCGGGACGTGGGGCTTCGTGCAGCCCAAGCCCGACGCGCCGCAGTGGCTCGGGCTCTCCCCGGTGATCTGGATGATCCTCGCCGGCGGCGTGGTGCTGGCACTGTTCCTGAAGTGGGAGAGCCGGCGCATGGAGCGCGGCGAGGGCGGCGCTGATCGACCCGGGAATGCTGCGCAACCTTCAGCTGCGCAGCGGGGTCAGCTCGTTCCTGTTCATGTTCCTCGTCCAGGCCGGGCTGTTCTTCGTCGTCCCGCTGTTCCTGTCGGTGGCACTCGGGCTGTCGGCGATCGAGACCGGCGTGCGGCTGCTGCCGCTCTCGCTCACGCTGCTGGCGTTCGCCGTCGGCGTCCCCAAGCTGCGCCCGAACGCGAATCGCCGCGGCGGGTCGTCAACTTCGGCTTCATGTCGCTGTTCGCCGGCCTGGTGCTGCTGATCGCCCTGCTGGACGACGGGGCGGGCCCGGAGATCGTGACCTGGCCGCTGCTGCTCGCCGGCAGCGGGCTCGGTGCGATGGCCTCGCAGCTCGGTGCAGCGACCGTGTCCGCCGTCCCCGACGAGCAGAGCGGCGAGGTCGGCGGGCTGCAGAACACCGGGACCCAGCTGGGTGCGTCGATCGGGACCGCGCTGGCGGGCGCGGTGCTCATCTCCGCGCTGACCGCGTCGTTCTTGGCGGCCGTCCAGAACAACCCCGACGTCCCCGCCAACCTGACCACGCAGGCTCAGGCGAACCTCAGCAGTGGGTCCCGTTCGTCTCCGACAAGGACCTCAAGGTCGCGCTCGACGAGGCGAACGTCCCGCCGGCGACTGCCGACGCCGTCGTCGAAGCCAACGCCAAGGCGCGCATCGACGGGTTGCGCTCGGCAGTCTCGGTCCTCGCGCTCATCGCCCTGCTCGCGCTGCTGTTCACCCGGCAACCTGCCGATCGCGCAGCCCGGCTCGGTCCCGAAGCCCAACCCGCCGCCCGACATCGGCGCGTCGCCCGCATCTTCTTAGCGCTCGTCCGGCAGACGCACGACGAGCCGCTCCACGCGCGGCCCCTCGACCTCGTCGACGGTGAACTCGATGCCGGCGAGCTCGGCGAGGTCGCCGACCTGGGCCTGGCGGCCGAGCTGGCCGAAGACGAGCCCGCCGAGCGTGCGGTAGCGCTCCTGGGGGAGCTTCGTGTGGAACTGCTCGTTGAAGTCGTCGACGGTGAAGCTGCCGAAGACGCGCAGGCGCCCGTCGTCGAGCTGCACGACCGACTCGTCGGGCAGGTCGAACTCGTCCTCTATCTCGCCGATGATCTCCTCGACGAGGTCCTCGAGCGTGACGAGCCCGATCGTCGAGCCGTACTCGTTGATGACGATCGCCAGGTGCTGGCTGGAGCGGCGCATCTCGCTCAGCAGCGCGCCGAGGTCCTTCATCTCCGGGACGAAGCTCGCGGGGCGCAGCAGCTCCTCGATGCGCACCGCCCCCTGGCCGCGCTCGTACAGCGCGATGAACAGGTCGCGCACGTGCAGCACTCCGGCGATGTGGTCGAGGTCCTCGCGGTACACCGGGTAGCGCGTGTGCGGCTGGTTGACGATCCGCTCCAGCGCCTCGGCGGCGCTCAGGCCGACCGGCAGCGCTGTCACGTCCGACCAGGGGACCATCACGTCGCCGACCTCCTGGTCGGCGAAGTCGAAGACGCGGTAGAGCATCTCCTCCTCGGCCTCCTCGATCAGGCCGGAGTCCTCGGCGACCGCGAGCATCTCGCGCAGCTCCTCGACGCTGCGCACGGACGTCCCCACCGGGGCGGCTGGCACGCGCAACGGGCGCAGAACCAGACCGGCACCCGCCTGGAAGGTCCGGACGATCGGGTGCAGCAGGCGGTCGACTGCCACGAGCGCCGGGGCCAGCGCCGCCGCGAGCGGGGCGGCGCGGTGCAGCGCCAGCGCCTTTGGCACGAGCTCGCCCAGGACGACCTCGAAGGCGACGACGACGAGCAGCGCGATCAGGAACGACAGCGCCCCCGCGAGCACCGGGTCGAGGATCTGGCGCAGCACGGTCACGCCGAGTGCGCCCAGCGCGATGGCGAGCATGCTCACCGCCACCTGCGCCGTTCCGACGGCCCGGTCGGGAGCATCGGCGAGCGCGATCGCCGCCCGCGCCCCCCGGCGCCCCTCGGCGGCCAGGCGCTCGAGATCCGTCCGCTGCGCGGCGACGAGCGCGAACTCGGCGGTGACGAAGAAGCCGATCGCGGCGATCAGCAGCAGCAGCCCGATGAGCTCGAGCCCGATCACCCCGCCCCCTCAAGCGATCGCCGGACGCGCACCCGGCGAATCTACCGCCCGGGCCCGGACGTCAGTCGCCCGGGACGGCGGGCGCGTCGGTGACGGTGCCGACCGCCGTCACCGGATCGTTCGAGAGGCGTTGGGCGATGTACACCGGGATGATCGAGAGCACGACGACGCAGACGGCGACGACGTTGACGACCGGCAGCTGGTTGGGGCGCTGGAGGTTTGAGAGGATCCAGATCGGCAGCGTCTCGGTGCTGCCCGCGGTGAACGTCGTGACGATCACCTCGTCGAAGCTCAGCGCGAAGGCCAGCAGCGCGCCGGCGATCAGCGCCGAGCGCATCTGCGGGAACGTGATGTCCGCGAACGTGCGCCGCGGGATCGCGCCGAGGTCGGCGCCCGCCTCCTCGAAGGACGCCGGCGTGCGCCGCAATCGCGCGACGACGTTGTTGAAGATCACGACGATGCAGAACGTGACGTGGGCGACGACGATCGTCCACACGGCGAGGCTCACGTGCAGGATCTGGGTGAACGTCGCGTTGAGCGCCATGCCGGTGACGATGCCCGGCAGCGCGATCGGCAGCACGATCAGGAACGAGACCGACTCCTTGCCGAAGAAGTCGTAGCGCGCGAGCGCGTAGGCGGCGAGCGTCCCGAGGATCAGCGCGAGCAGCATCGCCGCGAAGCCGACCTCGACGCTCGTCCGCAGCGCGTCGCGCACACCGGTGTTGTGGAAGGCGTTGGTGAACCAGCGCGTCGAGAGGCTCGTCGGCGGCCAGGTCTGCACGCGCGTCGTGTTGAAGGCGTAGATGCCGATCACGACGAGCGGGAAGTACAGGAACGCCAGCGTGATCGCCGAGCCGATCCGCAGGAGCCACTTCGTGCCACCGGAGACGGGCATGCCTACAAGGCCTCAAAGGCGCCCAGGCGCCGGACGATGCCCAGGTAGATCAGCATGATCAGGATCGGCACGGTGGCCAGTGCCGCGGCGAGCGGCAGGTTGTTCGCCACGCCGACGTTCGCGTAGACGACGTTGCCGATGAACTGCGTGTTGCTGACCAGCTCCGGCGTGATGTAGTCGCCGAGCGTCAGCGAGAACGTGAAGATCGAGCCGGCCGCGATCGCCGGGAGGGCGAGCGGCATCACGACCGCGCGGAACGTGCGCCAGGGCCTCGCGCCGAGGTCGCCGGAGGCGTCGAGCAGCGAGTCGGGGATGCGCTCGAGCCCGGCGTAGAGCGGCAGGATCATGTACGGAAGCCACAGGTAGGCCATCACGATCCACACGCGGATGTAGCCCGAGGTCGGGACGTGCAGCCCGAGCGGGTCGAGGAGCCAGTTGATGACGCCGTCCGTCGAGAGCATCGTGCGCCACGAGTAGACCTTCACGAGGTAGCTCGCCCACAGCGGCAGCAGGACGCCGACGACGAGCAGCCCCTTCGTGTGCGCGCGCGCCACGCGCGCCATGTAGAAGGCGATCGGGAACGCCAGCACGATGTCGGTGACGGTCACGAGCGCCGCCAGCGAGACGGTGCGCAGCACGATCCGCCGGTACACCGGCTCGGTGATGATCGTCTGGTAGTTGTCGAGGCTGAAGCCCTTGACGATCAGCCCGCTGAACTCGTCCAGCGTCCAGAACGAGGCGATCAGCAGGACGACGAGCGACCCGAGGTAGACGACCCCGAGCCACCCGAGCGGGAGCATCAGCAGCGACCCGACGCGCAGGCCGCGGATGCGCCAGAAGAGCCCCGCGAGCGGATGCCTGCCCGCGGAGCTCTTCTCTTCAGCCGGTGCGACGGACACCTAGCGGATCACTAGCCCTTGATGTCCGTCCAGGCCTGGACCCACTTGGAGTAGTCCACGCAGATGTTGCCGCGCCCGTCGCGGCAGTTCTTCGTCGGCGTCGCCCAGAACTTCACCTTGTCGAAGTACGCCTTGTCGGCGGAGTGGTAGGTCTTGCAGAACGTCTTGTCCTGCGTGTACTGGCAGGCCTTGACGTTGGCCGGGGCCTCGCCGAACCACTCGGCGACCTGCGCCTGCACCTTCGGCGTCTGGATGTAGTTCATCCACAACAGCATGCAGTTCGGGTGCGCGGCCTTCGTGGACAGCATCCAGGTGTCCGACCAGCCCGTCGCGCCCTCCTTGGGGAGCGTCGTGGCGATCGGCTGCTTGTCGGCGGTCAGCAGGTTGGCCGTGTACTGCCAGATCGAGCCGACGTTCAGGTCGCCCTGCGCGAAGCCCTGCTGCTGCTTGGTGACGTCGGCCCAGAACTGGCCGATCAGCGGGCGCTGCTTCTTCAGCAGCGCGACCGACGCGTCGAACTGCTTCTGGTCGAGCTCGTAGGGGTTCTTGATGCCCAGGCTCGGCTGGGTCGCCGCCAGGTAGACGGCCGCGTCGGCGATCGTGATCGGATCGTCGTAGATCGTGACCTTGCCCTTGTTCGCCGGGTCGTAGATGACGCTCCAGCTCGTCGGGGCAGGCGTGATCGCCTTGGTGTTGTAGGCGAGCTCGTTGGCGCCGTAGCCGTGCGGCGCGCCGTACATCTGGCCGTTGACCGAGTTGTAGGGCTGGTACTTGACGAGCGGGTCGATCTGCGGCCAGTTCGTGAGGATCTTCGTGTCGATCGGCCGCACGTCGCCGCCGGCGATCAGGCGCACGGAGGCGTTGCCCGAAGCCGAGACGCCGTCGTAGTTGCCGGTGCGCATCAGCGTGACCATCTCGTCGGAGGTGGCCGCGACCTTGGAGTTGACCTTGCAGCCCGTCTGCTGCTCGAACGGGCCGACCCAGTTGACGTTCTTGTCGGTCGAGCCGTCCTCGGCGTAGCCGACCCAGTTGACGATGTTGAGCTGGCCCTCGCCCTTGCCGATCGTGTTCGCGATCGGCACGTTGGGAACCTTGAACTCCGCGTTGCCGGAGGTGCTGCTGCTGCTGCTCGAACCGCAGGCCGCGATGCCGAGCGACACGATCACCGCGATGACCGCGTAGACGCTGATGCGCTTCATGCTCCCTCCTCAGGGTGCTTGTCTGCTGTCTCGATGGTGTAGGCCTGGCTCTGGCGCCAGCCGACACGGACCCGGCGCCCGCTCATCATGCGGGCCTCCTCGTGCGAGGTCTCGAAGTTCTGCCGCGTGACGACGATCTCGCCGCCCTGCTCGAGCGCGATGCCGTAGCGCGTGGCCTGCCCGACGTAGCTGGCGTCGACGACCGTTCCGTCCTCCACGTGCAGGCCGTCGGTCGGGTCGCCGTCGGCGAGGATCCGCACCTTCTCCGGGCGGATCGTGAAGCGCCGGCCCTCGCGCTCGATGACGTTCGAGACGCCGACGAACCCGGCGACGAACTCGTTGGCCGGATGCTCGTAGACCTCGGCGGGCGTGCCGACCTGCTCGATGCGGCCGTTGTTGAACACGGCGAGGCGGTCGCTCATCGAGAGCGCCTCGTCCTGGTCGTGCGTCACGTAGACGAACGTGATGCCGACGTCCTGCTGGATCCGCTTGAGCTCGACCTGCATGTTCTCGCGCAGCTTGAGGTCCAGCGCGCCGAGCGGCTCGTCGAGCAGCAGCACACGTGGGCGGTTGACGATCGCGCGCGCGAGCGCGACGCGCTGGCGCTGGCCGCCCGAGAGCTGGGAGGGCTTACGCCCGCCGACGTCGGGGAGGCGCACCATCTCGAGCGCCTCCTGGGCGCGCGCGCGGCGCTCGCGGCGGCCGACCTTGCGGATCTTCAGCCCGTAGGCGACGTTGTCCAGCACGGTCATGTGCGGGAACAGCGCGTAGTCCTGGAAGACGGTGTTCACGTCGCGCTCGAAGGGCGGGCGCCGCGCGACGTCCTCGCCGGCGAGCTCGACGCGGCCGGAGTCCGGCACCTCGAACCCGGCGATCAGGCGCAGCGTCGTGGTCTTGCCGGACCCCGACGGGCCGAGCATCGTGAAGAACTCGCCGGGCGCGATGTCGAGCCCGATGTGGTCGACGGCGACGAAGTCGCCGAAGCGCTTCTCGAGGTCGATCAGCCGGATGTCAGGGGTGGCGGATGCTGCCGCCGCCGCGGCGCCTGACTGCACGCGCTCTTCCTCCCCGGTGTTCTCCATCTCGTTCCGCCCCACGGACGTGATGTCCAACGGTTTCCGGAGCGTAGTGCAGGCTGGAGGACGTCCGTCGCGCCGGTGCGCAACATGTTGCGGCGCGCCGTTGTCCAGACCGGTGCTGTGAACCGGCTTTCAGACCGTCTCAGGCGACCCCGACGAGCCGCCAGGGCGTCTCGTCGCTGCCGTCGAGCGCCATCGTCCAGTGCTCGGTGAACGTCGTCTCGCGGTCCTTGGACCCCGCCGTGACCGCGGCGGTGTCGCGATCCTCGACGTAGCGCCGGCCGCGCACGCGGACCGCCAGCGTCATGCGCGCGGGCTCCGGCGTCGGCGACAGCTCAGCGATCTGGACCTGCTCGACACGCGGCCCGCGGACGACCAGGCGCGTGGCGCGGCTGGCGTCGCCGGCGTAGAGCAGGGCGTCGACCGCCTCGCGCGTGGCTACCGCCTCGAGCGGCGCGTCGGCGCCATCGACGGCCTCGGCCCAGCCATCGGCGGCGCGCCGAGCGGCGGCGGCCAGCACGTCCGGAGCGAAGCGCCCGTCGACGAGCGAGAGGTCCAGGGCCTGCGCGCGGGCGTCGGCCGCGAGGTCGACATCGACGAGCTCGGCCGTCGCGAACCGCGTCCCGCCCGCCCCTGAGTCGGCGACCGCGCCCTCGACGAGCGCGGCGTCGTGCAGGCGCTCCTCGTCGCCCCACGGCGAGGCGACGATCGGCGCGTCGAGGTTGTGCCGGCCTTCGGCGTCCTGCTCGATCGAGACGAGGATCCAGCGCCCGTCGCGCTTGCCGAGCGTCCAGTACTCGCTGCAGGCCGTGATCGAGGAGCTCTGACCGCTGTGCTGCATGCGCATGCCGTTGGGGAGCTCGACGTAGTCCTCGAGCTGTGCGGCGACGTGCAGGGCGATCCGGTCGTCGGCATCGACCTCGCGGTTGACCAGCCCGACGTACTTGACCTCCGGCCCGCTGATCACGCGCACGCGGTTGTGCCAGCGCTTGCGCTCGAAGTCCGCCAGGCGCCGGTGCCACTCGGCGAGCAGGTCGTCGCCGACCATCGTCGCCAGCGTGCGCTCGTCGCGCGCATCCCAGGCGCCCTGGATCGCGTGGAACATGACCGCGGCGTCCTGCGTCACGCGGTCGGCGGCGAAGGCCGCGTCGTTCTCGGCGGCCTCGGCGGAGGCGGTGCGCACGCGCCGGTCGCGCTCGTCGAGCCGCGCGCGCATCTTGCGCACCATCAGCCAGGTGGCGATCGTCGTGAAGAGGAAGAAGCCCACGACGGCGATCACGAGGATCAGCAGCAGGATGCCACCGCCCGAGCCGCCGCCGATGTAGACGCCGCCGCCGCCCCCACCGCCGGAGAAGCCGCCGCCACCACCGCCACCGCCCCCGCCGAAGCCGGAGGAGCCGCCACCGGCGGCCGCGAGCTGGAACAGGACAGGCATCGAGCACATGGTCGCAGGAGCTCGGGCGAAAGCTGTCCAGGTGGCACCGTGCACGGCCTCGCGCGCGGATAGGCTCACGCGCCGTGAAGCTCGCGACGTTCCTCCCGCCCGGCGGCGGCCCCGCCCAGGCCGGCCAGGTCGAGGGCGAGCGCGTCGTCGCCTTCGCCGACGGCAGCACCGTCCTGGGGCGCCTCGCCTCGGGTGACCGGACCCCGGCCGCCGGTGAGGCGTTCGCGCTCGCCGACGTCACGCTGCTGGCGCCGCACACGCCGCGCGCGATCTTCGGCATCGGCCTCAACTACCGCGCACACGCCGCCGAGCAGGGGCGCGAGCCGCCCGAGGTCCCGATCGTCTTCATGAAGCTGCCGACCTCGGTCGCCGCGCCCGGCGGGCCGGTCGTGACGCCGGCCGTGGTGCGCCGCCTGGACTACGAGGGCGAGCTTGCCGTCGTGCTCGGGCCGGCGAACAGCGTCGCCGGCTACGCCGTCGCCGACGACGTGAGCGCGCGCGACCTGCAGCGGCGCGAGTCGCAGTGGACCCGCGCCAAGGGCGCCGACAGCTTCTGCCCGTTCGGGCCGTGGATCACGACCGCCGACGAGATCGCCGACCCCGAGAACCTGACGCTGCGCACGTGGGTCAACGGCGAGCTGCGCCAGGACGCCTCGACCTCGGACCTCGTCTTCTCGATCCCCGAGCTGATCGCGTTCATCGCCGAGACGATCACGCTCGAGGCCGGGGACCTGATCCTGACCGGGACGCCGAGCGGGGTGGGAATGGCGCTCGACCCGCCCCGCTTCCTCGCTGCGGGAGATACGGTGAGGGTCGCGATCGAATCGCTGGGGGAGATCGAGCATGTCATCACCTGAGTCCGTGAATGGCCGCGAGGCCGCGATCGCGCTGCGCGAGCGCCTCGCCGAGCTTGCCGACCTGGGCACGACGATCTCGCTGCTGGGCTGGGACCGCGAGACGGTGATGCCCGAGCGCGGCGCCGAGCCGCGCGGCGAGCTGACCGCCACGCTCGAGCGCCTCGCGCACGAGCGCGCCGCGGACGCGACGCTCGGCGAGCTGATCGAGGCCGCGGCGATCGAGGCCGGCGAACCGGGCGCCGCCCCCGACGACGGCGTGATCGCGCGGATCGCCCGTCGCGACCGCGATCGCGCGACGCGGATCCCCGGCGAGCTCGTCGTGGCGATCGCGCACGCGACGGCTGATGCGATCCCCGCATGGATGCAGGCCCGCGCGGAGTCGGACTTCGCGCGCTTCCGCCCGCATCTCGAGCGCCAGGTGGAGCTGCGGCGCGAGGTCGCAGCCTGCTTCCCGGACTTCGCGCACCCCTACGACGCGCTGCTCGACAACTACGAGCCGGGTGCCACGACGGCGAGCGTGCGCGACGTGTTCGCGCGGCTGCGCGCCGGGCTCGTCCCGCTCGTCGAGGCGATCGCCGAGCGTCCCGCGCCGTCGCCCCTGCCCGGCCCGTTCCCGGTCGCCGCTCAGCGCACGCTGGGGCTCGAGGTCGCGCGCAGCTTCGGCTTCGAGGACGACGCCTGGCGCATCGACGACGCCGTGCACCCGTTCGCGCAGTCGATCGCGCGGACCGACGTGCGCGTCACCGCCCGCTGGAACGAGGCGGACCTCAGCGGGATCTTCGCCGTGATGCACGAGGTCGGCCACGGGCTCTACGAGGCCGGCATCGATCCCGCGCTGGACCGCACGACGCTCGGCACGGGCGTCTCGCTGGGCATCCACGAATCGCAGAGCCGCACCTGGGAGAACCAGGTCGGCCGCTCGCGCCCGTTCTGGGAGCACTGGTACCAGCGCGCGCTCGAGCTGTTCCCGCAGGCGCTCGGGGACCTGACGCTGGACGATTTCCACCGCTCGATCAACGTCGTGCGCCCGACGCTGATCCGCGTCGACGCCGACGAGGCGACCTACGCCCTCCACGTGATCCTGCGCTTCGAGCTCGAGGTCGCGCTGATCGAGGGGACGCTCGCCGTCGCCGACGTCCCCGCGGCCTGGAACGAGCGCATGCGCGACATGCTCGGCGTCGAGGTCCCGGACGACGCCCATGGTTGCCTGCAGGACATCCACTGGAGCTACGGCGAGCTCGGCTACTTCCCGACGTACGCGCTGGGCAACGTCGTCTCCGGCCAGCTCTGGGCGGCGGCGCGGCGCGCGCTGCCGGACCTCGACGCGGACCTGCGCGCAGGCGACTGCAGCGGGCTGCGGGATTGGCTGCGCCGCACGATCCACCGGCACGGGCGGCGGCTCGATCCGCCGCAGCTGCTGCGCGAGGCGACCGGCAGCGAACTTGACCCCGAGCCGCTGCTCGGCTACCTGCGCGAGAAGTACACGGCGCTCTACGGCCTCAGCTAACCATCCGCTAAAGAATCGCGGCCCAGCGGAAGGCTCCCGCGGGCGGCGGCGTCTTCAGAGGGGACGGAGACCACTCGAAAGGAGACGCTCATGACCATCATGCTCCGCAGGCTGCTCCCCGGCGCGGCCGCACTGGCGCTCGCGCTCACCGGCTTCACGCAGGCCGCGGCCGCAGCGACCCACCATCCCCACCACCACAGCCGCCGCCATCATGCCGCGCACCACACGGCGATCCCCCAGCACAACGGCGGCGACCACGACGCCGACAACCGGGGCGGCCCCAGCGATGGCGATGGGGCCATCTAGACCCGCACTCCTCGCGCTCGCGGCGGCTCTGGCCGTCGCGGGCTGCGGCGGCGCGCAGCACGGCAGCGGCCACGCGCGGGCCGGCGGGTTCGACTGGCTGCGCCCGGCGCCGCCGCCCGCGGGCTGGACGGTGGCCCACCTGCGATCCGGGGCGGCCGGCCTGGCCTACCCGCCGGCATGGCGTGCGATCCCGACCGACCCCGGGACGGTCTCCGCGGCGCTGCTCGGGCCCCGCGGCCGGATCCGCGGTTACCTCAACGCGACACCGCAGTCGGGTGCCGAGACGCTCGCCAACTGGAGCCGCTTCCGCCCGGCCCACAATCACGAAGAGGGCGACAGGAGCGTCGTGACCGATGCCAGCGCGACGCATCTGCGCTTCCGTGGCGCGGCGACCGGCTCCTGCGTCGTCGACCACTACGCGACCGTGTCGTCGCACTACCGGGAGATCGCGTGCCTCGTGCGCGGCGCGCGTGCCACGACCGTCGTGGTGGCCGCCGCGATGCCGCAGGACTGGGGGCGCCTCGCGCCGGTGCTCCAGCGCGCGGTCGCGAGCTTCTCGACCTAGTACATCCGGCCGTGAGTTCCGCGTGGAATTCGGCGCGGGTGCGGTCGTGATCTGACGGCTGGCGGTGACCCGGCTGATTCGGACCCACCCGCCCGGCACGGGGCCGGGCGCCGACGGGCGCCAGGCGCGAGCTCACTCCGCCGAAACCCACGGAACTTGCGGACGGGTGTACCAGGAGGTCTTGGAAGGGCTTTCAGAATGCCGGGCGGTGCGGGTGCGGTGCATCCGCGGCGCCGGACGTCACGCGATCACTTGCCGATGCAACCAGCATCGGCTGCGCACCCGCGCACCGCCCGCCATCCACGGCTGCACCACCCCACACACACCCGGCCCATTCTGAAAGCCCTTCTCAATGCGGTTCGAGCACGCGGTCGATCAGGCCGTACTCGACGGCCTGCTCGGCGGTGAAGAAGCGATCACGCAGCATGTCGTCGTGGGCCTGCTCGATCGACTTGCCCGTGTGGTGGGCGTAGATCGCGTCGATCGTGTCGCGCATCTTGAGGATCTCGCGCGCGTGGATCTCGATGTCCGTCGACTGCCCCTCGAAGCCCGCGGAGGGCTGGTGGATTAGGATCCGGCTGTTGGGCAGCGCCATCCGCTTGCCAGGCGCGCCCGCGGTCAGCAGCAGGGAGCCCATCGACATCGCGATCCCGCAGCAGATCGTCGACACGTCCGGCTTGACGAACTGCATCGTGTCGTAGATCGCCATGCCGGCGTAGATCGAGCCGCCGGGCGAGTTGATGTAGATCGAGATGTCCTTGTCGGGGTCCTCGGACTCCAGATGCAGGAGCTGGGCGACGACGAGGTTGGCGATCTGGTCGTCGACCTGCTGACCCAGGAAGATGATTCGCTCGCCGAGCATCCGCGAGTAGAGGTCGTACTCGCGCTCACCGCGCGCGGTCTGCTCGATGACCGTGGGGATCAGGGGCACACAATGACCCTAGCGCGACGGCGCCTCCGGCCGGCCCGCGCGGTCAGCGGTTGAGTGTCGTCATCCCGAAGCTGTCGTAGCGCTCCCCGGCGGGCGCCGGGACCTCCGCGTCGATGCGCGCGAGGTCGTCCGCGCTCAGCTCGACGTCCACGGCGGCGAGGTTCTCCTCGAGGTACGCGCGCCGCTTCGTCCCGGGGATCGGCACGATGTCCGCGCCCTGCGCCAGGACCCAGGCGAGCGCGAGCTGGCCGCTCGTGCAGCCCTTCTCGCCCGCGAGCTCGGCGATCTTGGCGACGAGCCGGCGATTGGCCTCGATGTTCTCGTCCGAGAAGCGCGGCTGGTAGCGGCGGAAGTCGTACTCGTCGAGCTCGTCGGCCGAGTTGAAGCGCCCGCTGAGGAAGCCGCGGCCCAGCGGGGAGTAGGCGACCAGGCCGATGCCGAGCTCGCGGAGCGTGGGCAGGACCTCGGTCTCGACGTCGCGCGACCACAGCGAGTACTCGGTCTGCACGGCTGCGATCGGGTGCACAGCGTGCGCGCGGCGGATCGTCTCGGCGGACGCCTCGCTGAGCCCGAGGTGGCGGACCTTCCCCTCGGCGACCAGCTCGGCGAGCGCGCCGACCGTCTCCTCGATCGGGATGTTCGGGTCGATGCGGTGCTGGTAGTAGAGGTCGACGTGGTCGGTGCCCAGGCGCTGCAGCGAGCCCTCGATCGAGCGCCGCACGTTCTCCGGCGAGCCGTCGATCAGGCGCCGCGTCGGGTCCTCCTCGGTCGGCGCCCAGCGGATGCCGAACTTCGTCGCCACGACGGCCTCCTCGCGGCGACCCGCGAGCGCGCGGCCGAGGAGCTGCTCGTTGGTGTGCGGCCCGTACATCTCCGCGGTGTCCAGCAGCGTGCAGCCGAGCTCGAGCGCGCGGTGGATCGTCGCGATCGCCTCGCCTTCGTCGGTCGTGCCGTAGAAGGCGCTCATGCCCATGCACCCGAGGCCGAGTGCGGAGACGGTGGGACCGCCGGTGCCGAGGGTGCGCTGTTCCATTGCTCCACCGTACTGAGCCCGGGTCGCAGCCCGCCGGTGCTGCGATCGTGGTGGGATGGGCCGCGTGGCACCCGCCGATCCCCAAGCGCCGCAGGCACCTGCCGGCCGCGGCATCCCCGCGCTCGATCCGGTGCCGCCGGTCGCGCTCGTCCTGCTCGGGGTCACCTCGATCCAGTTCGGCGCCGCGCTCGCCGCGACGCTGTTCGATCAGCTCGGGCCGTCGGGCACCTCGGCGCTGCGCCTGGGCTTCGCGGCGATCGTGCTCGTGCTCGTCTGGCGCCCGAACCCGCGCCGCCACCCGTGGCGCCATCTGCGCCTGGCGGCGGCCTTCGGCCTGACGCTCGGTGCGATGAACCTGCTCTTCTACGAGGCGCTCGATCGCGTCCCGCTCGGCATCGTGGTGACCGTCGAGTTCCTGGGCCCGATCGGCGTGGCGACGGCGCTCTCGCGGCGGCGCCTGGACTTCGTCTGGGTCGTGCTCGCGGTCTGCGGCGTCGTGCTGCTCGCAGCGCCGGGCTCCGGCGGCGGGATCGACGCCCTCGGCCTGGCGTTCGCGCTCGGCGCCGCCACCTGCTGGGGCGGGTACATCCTGCTCGCCGAGCGCGCCGGGCGCGTCTTCGACGCCGGCGAGGGCCTGGCGATGGCGATGGTCGTGGCGGCGCTGATCCCGATCGTTCCGGGCATCGCCGAGGCGGGCAGCGCCCTGCTGAGGCCTTCGCTGCTGCTGTCCGGCTTCGCTGTCGCGCTGCTCAGCTCGGTGATCCCGTACTCGCTGGAGACCGAGGCGCTGCGGCGCATTCCCGCGCGCGTGTTCGGGGTGCTGATGTCGCTCGAGCCCGCCGTCGCGGCGCTCGCGGGCTTCCTCGTGCTCAGCCAGGGGCTCGGCGCGCGCGAGATCGTCGCGATCGCCCTCGTCGTCGCGGCGAGCGTCGGCGTCACGCGCGGCGCCGCGACGCAGCACGTCGAGGCGACGCTCGACGCCTGAGCCCGCCGCCCAGGGCGTGCCCGGGGCCGCGACCGCGATACTGACCAGCGCGTGTTCACGCTGAACCTCCCCAACGCCCTGACCCTCCTGCGGATCCTGCTGGTGCCGGTGCTGGTGGTCGCGCTGCTCGGGACGGGCGGTGAGGCCAGCGACGTGCTCGCCGCCGTCGTCTTCGCCGTCGCCTCGTTCACCGATGCGATCGACGGCTACCTCGCGCGCTCGCGCGACTCGGTCACGACGTTCGGCAAGCTCATGGATCCGGTCGCCGACAAGCTCCTGATCATCGCCGCGCTGCTCTCGCTCGTCTCGCTCGGCCGGCTCGATGCGTGGGTCGCGATGGTGATCATCGCGCGCGAGTTCGCCGTCACGGTGGCGCGCATGGCGGCACGCGGCGAGGGCGTCGTGATCCCCGCGAACTGGTGGGGCAAGGTCAAGACGGCGGTGCAGGTGCTGACGATCTTCCTGCTGATCCTCATCGACCCCTCGCCGGTCTGGGTGGACGTGCTGGTCTACCTGATGGTGGCGATCACGATCGTCAGCGGCATCGACTACTTCTTCGGCATGCGCCGCCTGCTGCGCGAGGCGGATGCCCGGCGCGCGAAGGCACGCGGGAGCCACGTCCAGTGAGGTGGGCGATCGCGCTGGTGGTGGTCGTCGCGGCCGCGACGATCGGGACGGCCGTGTACGTCGTGCTGCACAACCGCGACCCGGTCCCCAACGACATCACCGCATGCGTCAACAAGGCGGGCCTCACGGTCGCGCACAACAGCGCCGCGCTGAACGTCGCGCGCGCCGACGTCTCGACGGGTGCGCTGCGCCCGGTGCGCCGCTGGGACTTCGGGCGCACCGACGCCGTGCTGCTCCAGCCGCCCGATCGCTCCTACGCCGTGCTCGCGCTGTCGAACCCGGACGCCCCGTCGCTCGGCGGCGACGTGGGACGGCGCGTGTACGACCAGCCGAACGCTTTCCCGCTGGTGGCGGTCGAGACGCCGGTGACGGGCTCGCTCGTCGCGTGCGCGAAGCGCTCGCAGTAGCCCGTTCTCAGGCGCCCGCGGCGTCGAGCCACTCGCGCACCGACGTGTGGTGGCGCAGGTGCTCGTTGGTCGTGAGCTCGCCGCGCAGCTCGCCGAGCAGGCCGAAGCGCTCGGCGACGACGTTGTGCTGGTGGATCGTCTCGAGGTTCTCCTGGCGGGCCGAGACGAAGGTCCCGTCGCCCAGGTCGCCGAAGCGCTCGATGACGCCCTTGATCATCTCGCGCACGCAGTCCTCGACGAAGCGCGGGCGGTGGTGGGCCTTCTCGACGACGGCGCCCTCGTCCGAGCGTTTCATCAGCTCGTAGATCTCGCTCGACATCGAGCCTTCGACGATCTGCAGCAGATCCTGTGCGAGGACGTCGGCGGGCGCGTCCTCGACGCAGCCGATGTGCAGCGTTCCCAGCCCGCGCTGGTTGTGCGTGGCGACCGGGACGGCCTCGAGGATGCGCTCGATCTCGGCGCCGCTGAAGCCGTCGTCGGAGAGTCGCTCGCGCGCGGAGGCGGCGACGAGCTCCTGCGCGCACGGGCAGGCGGTCATGCCCTGCGCGGCGACGCCGACGAGCCGGCGTGTGCCGCGCTCGGAGGCGACGGCCGAGCCGAACAGCGTGTAGATCTCCTGCGTGAGGATCCCCGACACGGGCGCGGGCTTGTGCTCGGGGTAGCGGGCCTCGATCGTCACCTCGGCGCGCAGCGCGTCCTGGCGCTCGCGCACGTTCTCGGCGATCTGCTCGGCGAGCAGCTCGGCGCGGATCCGCGTGCCGCCGAAGATGGCCTCGCCGATCGCCTCGTTGACCACCTCCTCGAAGCGCGACATGTGCGCGCCCTTCTGGCGCGGACCCAGGTCGACGAAGCACTCCAGCCTGGCGTGGTAGGCCTGCTCGGCGCCGGGCTCGCCGATGCGGATCACCTTCTCGACACCGGTGACGCCGACGCGCGAGAGCGAGACGTGGATCGCCGGCGCGCGGTTCTGGACGTCGGGCTCGTGAGTGAGGGAGGAGGGCTCCATGGTGCACCTGGCTTCGGGAGGGAGATTGAGGGTATCTGGGCAGGTCCCGGAGCTTGTGCTATCAATCACGCACTCTTCGGCTGAGCCCCTTTCGCCTACGGGCGCGGGGAGACAGTGGTTCAGCCGGCGGGATCGGGGAGGGACGTAGGGAAGGTCGATTTACGAGGGCATCACGGGAGGGGGCGGTCACATGGGGTCCGCCCTGAGAGTCGTCGCGAAGGACCAGCATTGACCACCACCAAGAGCGAGGGCCTGCTCGCCGATGAAGCGCCGATCTGGGAGCTCGATGAGCTCCGCCAGCTCGTCGCCGACGGCCAGGAGCGCGGCTACCTGACGATCGAGCAGGTCACGGCCTGTCTCGAAGAGGTCGACGTCACCAAGGAGCAGGTGCGCGAGCTGCACGCGCACTTCGAGGAGCTCGGCATCGATCTCATGCAGAACGACGGGTCGGGGCTCGCCGCCCCGGCGCCGCCCACCACGGAGGGGCCGCCCGAGCGCGGCGGCAAGGCCAGCGAGCGCAAGAAGCCGGAGATCGACCTCACGGTCGAGCCGAGCCTCGATTCGCTGCGGCTCTACCTGCGCTCGATCGGCCGCGTCTCGCTGCTGACCGCCGCGCAGGAGGTCGAGCTCGCCAAGCTCATCGAGCGCGGCGACATGCAGGCCAAGCAGCAGATGGTGGAGGCGAACCTGCGGCTCGTCGTCTCGATCGCGAAGGGCTACCTGGGCCGCGGCCTGACGTTCCTGGACCTGATCCAGGAGGGCTCGCTCGGGCTGATCCGCGCGGTCGAGAAGTTCGACTACCGCCGCGGGTACAAGTTCTCGACCTACGCCACCTGGTGGATCCGCCAGGCGGTCACGCGCGCGATCGCAGACAAGGGGCGGACGATCCGCATCCCGGTCCACATGGTCGAGAAGCTCAACAAGGTCGTGCACGTCGAGCGCCAACTCGTCCAGTCGCTCGGCCGCGAGCCCTCGCCCGAGGAGATCGCCAAGGAGCTCGACTGCACGACGCGCGAGGTCCGCGACATCCTGCGCATGAGCCAGCAGCCGATCTCGCTCGAGAAGCCGATCGGCGAGGAGGAGGAGTCCGAGCTGGGCGACTTCGTCGAGGATCAGACGGCCGTGTCGCCGTTCGAGCTCGCCTCGGAGAACCTGCGCCGGGAGAACGTCCAGCGGGCGCTGCAGGCGCTCCCGCCGCGCGAGCGCGAGGTCATCGAGATGCGTTTCGGGCTGACGGGCGGGCGCCCGCGCACGCTCGAGGAGGTCGGCCGCGCGTTCAACGTCACGCGCGAGCGGATCCGCCAGATCGAGAACCACACGCTCAAGAAGCTCGAGTCGCTGCCGGAGGCGCAGCGGCTGCGCGACGCCTGCTGAAAGGTCGTCCCAGGGGGAGGGAGGACAGCGCGAATGCCGGTCGCTGCGACCGGCCTTCGCGCTGCCGGCACGCGCTACCATCTGCCCGCTCAGACGCTCGGTCTGGGTCCCGGAGGGATGTCCGAGTGGTTAAAGGAGACGGGCTGTAAACCCGTTGGCTCTGCCTACGCAGGTTCGAATCCTGCTCCCTCCATCTCACCCCGGTCGCGCCGCCACGGGCCGCCGGGGGCGCAGCGGGCCAGATCGCCGAGCGGCAGCCGGCCCGTCGACCCGCCACATCGGCTACGGCGCACGGCCCGAGGCGCATTTGGTCGAGGCCGTACTTCCTACGCCTGGGAGACGGTGTGCTTCTCCGGATGCCACGGGTGGCGCGACCCCGAAGACTGTTGTCATGGCTGAGACCCGGCCCGTTGACGACGTTGTAGCCAGCAGCCCGGAGGTGCTTCGGGAGCAGGCGCTGCGCAGCCTGAAGAAGCGCCGCGATTTCCACGCGCACGTGTTCGCCTTCCTGGCGGTGAACTTCGTGCTCTGGGGCGTGTGGGTGATCGTCGGGGTCACGTCGCACACTTGGGATCCCTGGCCGCTGTGGGTCACGCTCCTTTGGGGGCTGGGCCTCCTGTTCAACGCCTGGGACGTCTACTTCCGGCGACCGATCACCGAGGAGGAGATCGGTCGGGAGATGCATCGCCTCGAACACCGGAGCTGAACCGATGCGCGTCCTGACCGTCTACGCGCACCCCAATCCCAACTCGTTCTGCCACGCCGTGCTGGGCGAGTTCACCAAGGGCCTCAGGGATGCGGGGCATGTCCCGGACGTGCTCGATCTGTACGCGATGAAGTTCGACCCGGTGTTCACCTTGGCTGACGGGGCGACGTGGCTTCACCCCGACATGCCCGCTGATGTTCTGGAGCGGTGGAACCCGCGCCAGGCGGTTCTCGACAGCATCGAGAATCCGGTCAAGCGGTTCCTCGCGCGCCGCGCGATGAGCGGCAAGGACGACCGGGAGATCGCCCGGATGGTCCGCGAACACGGCCCGAAGGACGCCGCTGAGCAGTGGCGTCACGTCGCCGAGGCTGACGCAATGGCATTCATCGCACCGGTCTGGTGGATGGGGTTCCCGGCGATCCTCAAGGGCTGGCTCGAGCGCACGATGAGCTACGGCAACGCGTTCGCACTCGACCCCGACGGCTGGGAGGGACACGTGAGCGGGCGGATCGGGCTGCTGAAGCACGAGAAGGCACTGCTGATGACCCCGACGCTGTTCAGCGAGGAGGACTACGACGCCGAGTGGCGGGAACCGATGCGGCGCATCATCGACTGGACGCTGAGCTACCCCGGCGTCAAGCAGGTGGAGCACGTCTACTTCTACCGCGCCACAGTCGCCGACCAGGCGACCATCGACGGCTACCTGAAGCGGGCCTATCAGCTTGGTGTCAGCTTTGAGCCCGCTGCGATGCAAGCGGCGCCGCCCGGCCCGGACGTCCCGACGACGTAGCGCCCGATGGCGGTCTTCCTGGCCTACGTCGAGCCTGTGCCGGGTCGCCTGTACCCGTTGATCTCGACCTTTCAGGAGCTTGTCCGCCGCGGCCACCGAGTCACAGTCCGCACAGGCACCAAGGAGGTCGAGCTCCTGCGCTCGCTCGGTATCGACGCTGAACCCCTAGCAGCGGAGATCGTGGACTTCGAGCCGCAGGACTGGCGCGCACGCACCCGCTTCGGCGCGCTGCTCGCCGGGCTCGGCCAGTTCGGCGAGCGAGCCCGCTTCCAGATCCCGGATCTACAGCGCGCAATCGAGCTGGAGCATCCTGATGTGCTGCTCGTCGACGAGACATCGTGGGGAGCGGCCGCCGCCGCTGAGCGATCCGGGCTCCCGTGGGCGTTCTGCGTTCCCTCGCCGGTGCCGTTGCCATCGCGCGACGCGCCGCCGTTCGGACTCGGGCTCGCCCCGCGCAACGACGCCCTCGGCCGAGTCCGGGATGGGATCGCTTCGCGGGTGGCGCTCGGGAGTCTTGCTCGGCTCATCGCCGGGCACGTCAACCCGCTGCGCATCGAGCTCGGCCTGGCGCCCATGCGAACCGTCGCGGACTTCTACCTCGCCGCCACGCTCGTGCTCGCCTTCACCGCCGAGCCGTTCGAGTATCCGCGATCGGACTGGCCCGACAAGGTGCGCCTCGTCGGACCGGGCGTCTGGGAGCCCCCAACGGAACCCCCGGCCTGGTTAGATGACCTGGAGGGCCCGCTGGTGCTGGTCAACTGCTCGACGCTCTTTCAGAACGACAGCCGAATCGTGCGGGTCGCCTGCGAAGCGTTCGCCGATCAGCCAATCGATGTCGTCATCACCACGGCGGACATCGACCCATCCGGCTTCCGGGCGCCAACGCGGATCCACATCCAGCGCTTCATCGCGCACTCGCCGGTGCTCGACCGCGCAGCCTGCGTGGTCTGCCACGCCGGTATGGGGATCACCCAGAAGGCACTGGCCCATGGTGTGCCAGTGGTGGCGATCCCGTTCGGGCGCGACCAGCCAGAAGTCGCCCGCCGCGTCGAGACCGCCCACGCGGGTGTCAAGCTCCCCGCCCGGAAGCTGCACCCCGACCGTCTCCTCCAAGCCGTGCAGACCGCCATCGAACTGCGCCCCGGAGCGGAGCGAATTGCGCGCGCTTTCGCCAAGATCGACACCCCGGTGATCGCAGCGAGCGCCCTGGAACAGCTCGCGGCAGCACCCGCGTTCGGCTCGCCACCGCCTCTACCCGGGGCCTGACGCCGGGGCGTCGCCCACGAGCGCTGCGGCGGCGGCGACGTTCCCTTTCTGAGCCCACAGGCTGATCGCCTGCTGGCGCGCGGCTGCCGACTCTTGCGGCCTACCGGCCAGGCGCAAGACCTCGGCGAGATCCGCGGACGCATGGGCGTGCAGGTCGATGAAGTCGGTATCTGAGGCGATGCTCACCGCTTCGCGGCCGAGCCGCTCGGCCTCGTCGAAGTCACCTCGGCGTGCCAGCAGCTTCGCTCGCACGCGTCGCCATCCGGCCTGCGCGTCGGCGTCCTCGGGGACGGTGAGCCGTTCGGGGCGCCAGCGCTCGGTGAGCCCCAGGCTCTCCTCGTCACGGCGTTGTGCCAGGACCGCATCGGCTAGCGCGGGTGCGACGCTCGAGAGATAGCCCAGCTCCCCGATCCGCTCGAGGCCCTCGCAGGCGGGGCGCAGCACTCGTTCGGCAGCGACGGGGTCACCCGCGAGCATCTCCACGAACGCGGCTGCCGGGGCGACCTCGGCATCGAGCATGAACTGGCGGCCCAGCCCCTCTGCCAATGCCGTTGCCTGCACGGCCAGCTCGCGCGCGACATCGAAGCGCCCTCGCATCGCCTCGAGCTGCGCACCGGCCACCAGAAGAGCGACCTCGAGCCCGACGTTCGGGCTCGCGCTCGTGCGGATCTCCTCGCACCGCTCGAGCGCTTCGTCGACCGGCATCGGGCCCTGGCGGATCGCGACCACGACGTCCCGCAGGCATTCGGCCTCCTGACCCCGATCGCCCGCCGAGCGCGCGAGCAGGGCGGCGCGTTCGTGATCCGCGAGGGCTGCCGTGGCCTCGCCCTTCCAGAAGCGAAGCCTGCCCGCGAGGCTCAACGCTCGTGCCAGCGCCGCGTCGTCACCGAGTTGCTCGAAGACCGGGATCGCCGCCGCGATCTCGCGCAGCACGTCGCGCCGGTAGACGCCTGTCTCGGCGGGCCTGTGGAACCGCAGGTCCGCGAGCGCGACGCCCGCGTCGGCTGCCACTGCGGGCTCCCCGGCGGCACGTCCCCGGGTCACCGCCTCGGCGAGGACCTCCTGTGCCCGATCGCGTTGGCCGGCGGCTCGCAGCGCACGGCCGAGCGAAGGCAGCAGTTCAAGGCGCCGGGGGTCATCTGGCACCAGCAGGGCGGCCGCTCGCTCATAGAGCTTTCCGGCCGCGCGCGGGTCGCCGCGCGCCTCAGCCCGCCTACCCGAGTCGGCAAGGCACTCCGCGGCTTGTCCAGCGAGCGTCCGCGCCCGAGCGCCCAGCGGCCCGAGCGCTTCGAGCGAGCGGTACGCCTGCTCGAGGTGGTAGCCGACGATCTCCTGGTGCTCCTCACCACGGCCGTCGAGCCAGCGCGCGAACCGCTCGTGCAGCTCGGCGCGCAGCTCCTTTGACATGCGCCCGTAGGCGACGTCGCGGATCAGGATGTGCCGGAAGCGAAAGACGTCCTCGTGCGCCTCGTGCGGTCGGATCAGCTCCTTGCGCACGAGCGCCGCGAGCTGGGCGCCGGGGGGCCGCTGCCCATCGGCGGCGAGGGCGGCGAGCGCCTCCCACTCGAACTCCAGCCCGATCAGGGACGCGCGCTCGAGCACGTCGCGCTCCCCGGCGGGGAGTTCGTCGATGCGCGCGGCGAGCAGCGCGTGGATCGTCGGAGGCAGATCCCCCGGCTCGCCGCGCTCTGCCAGAACCGCCAGCAGCTGCTCGACGAACAGCGGATTCCCCCCGGCGGTCTCGTGGATCCGCGCGCGGGTTCCCTCCTGGATAGGAGCCCCGGCGACCAGCACGCCGATCAGTTCGTCGGACTCAACGTCGGAGAGCGGCTGCAGCGTGATGGTGTCGGCCTGCGCCGAAGCTCCCCAGCCGGGCCGCTCGTCCGACAGCTCTGGCCGTGCGAGACACACGAGCAGCAGCGGAGCGTCGCGCGTCCAGTCGACGAGATGCTCGAGCAGGTCCAGGAGCGTCGGCTCGGCCCACTGGATGTCATCGACGACGACCACGAGCGGGCGCTCACGCGCGCGCAGCTCCAACGCCTTGCGCACCGACCAGAAGATCTCCTCCGGAGCACCTGCCGCGAGCGCGTCATCGAGCTCGTGCTCGGCTCCCGCTGCGCGGAAGATCTCGACGAGCGGCCAGTAGGTGATGCCCTCGCCGTAGGCAAGACAGCGCCCCGAGAGGACGGTCGCCTCCGCGGCCAGCCTCACGGCGAGCTCGTGCGCCAGCCGCGACTTGCCGATCCCCGGCGGGCCGAGCACGCTGACCAGTCGGCAGCGCCGCTCGAACGTCGCGGCTTCGAACGCCCCGCGCAGAGCGGCCAGCTCCCGCTGCCTGCCGACCAGCGGCGTGTCGAGCCGCCGCTCGATCGCCGCTGCGCCGCCGACGACCTCCAGCAGGCGGTACGCGACGACCGGCTGCGCCTTGCCCTTGAGCACGAGCGGCGCGACGGGCTCGACGTCGATCGCGCCGCGCGCGAGCTCGCATGTCTGCTCCCCGATCAGGATCTCTCCGGGGCGAGCGGCCTGCTCGAGCCGAGCCGCGACGTTGACGGCGTCCCCGGTGGCCAGGCGCTCCTCGGTGCCCGTGACGACCTCGCCGCTGTTGACACCCGTCCGCAGGACAAGCGAGATGCCATGGTCGCCCTCGAGCTCGACGTTCAGGGCCACGAGCGCGTCGCGCAGCTCGCTGGCTGCGCGCAGGGCGCGCAGCGCATCGTCCTCGTGCACTGTCGGCACGCCGAAGACGGCCATCACCGCATCGCCGATGAACTTCTCCACCGTCCCGCCGTGCCGTTCGAGAGACGTCCTCGCGGTGTCGAAATAGCGCGCCATCACCCGGCGCAACGACTCCGGGTCGAGCTGCTCGCCCAACGCGGTCGAGCCGGTGATGTCCGCGAACACGACGGTGACCGTCTTGCGCACCTCGCGCGCCCGGACTGGCGTCAGGTCCGCGCCACAGCCACCGCACATGTCGAGGCCGTCCGCGTTCTCCTGCCCGCAGCTCGCGCACGTGAGCATCGTCGGAGCCTACGGCGGCCCCGACCGACCTGCGCGCGCCCCACGCCGCGGGGGCGTCGCTCGGCCCACCCTTCGGGCTCTCGCTCGGGTGCGAAGCGCCTCCTGCGTTCTCACGCACTCCCGCAGCGGTCACGCCACCCGCGCGGGGCTGGTTGCGCGATCGGCCGGCGTCGGCCCGGTAGCTGCCGCAGCGCGCGCCCAAACGGACATGGGCGATCGTCAGGTGCCTGCGGGCTCAGCGTGAGGTAGCGGTGTAACGCTCCGCTCGGCAGCGACGACTGCGGGGAATGACCACCCCCGTAGGCACACCGGCCACGCACGACTGGCACCGCGTTCTCGACGCTGCCGAGCTGCCGGAGGGCCGGGTGACGACGGTGACGGCGGGTCATCGCAGCGTCGCGCTGACGCACTTCCAGGGGCAGTTCGGAGCGCTCGACAATCGCTGCCCGCATCAGGGCGGGCCGCTCGGCGAGGGGACGATCGAGAACGGGCTGCTGCGTTGTCCGTGGCACGGGTACGACTACTGCCCGCTGACCGGCGACAGCGAGTTCGGCGACGGAGTCGAGCAGTTCGAGGTCGAGTTGCGCGAGGACGGTGGTATCTGGGTCGGCGTCCCACCGGAGGTCCCGCACGAGCGCACGGTGTCGGACGTCATGGCCGAGACGCTCGTGGCATGGGGCGTGACCGACGTCTTCGGGATGGTCGGGCACTCGAACCTGGGAATTGCAGATGCGCTCAGGCGCCGTGAGGAGGCCGGCGAGCTGCGCTTCATCGGCATCCGGCACGAGGGCGCCGCCGCGTTCGCCGCCTCGGCCTACGGGAAGCTGACGGGGCGCCCGGCGGCGTGTCTGACGATTGCGGGGCCCGGGGCGACGAACCTGCTGACCGGCCTCTGGGACGCTCACATGGACGGCGCGCCGGTGCTGGCGCTCACAGGCCAGGTCGATGCGCAGGTGCTCGGCGCCGGCCACTTCCAGGAGATCGACCTGCAGGGCGCGTTCGGCACGGTGGCAACGTGGTCGCAGACCGTGCTGAACGCCTCGCGGCACGCCGAACTCGCTGCGCTCGCGGTCCGCCACGCGGTGCTCGAGCGTGGGGTCGCACATCTCGTGTTCCCCGACCAGGTGCAGACGCTGCCCGCCGAAGGCGCCGTGCCGGCAGTGCCCGACGGGCGCCTGCCCGACCTCGCGGTCGCGCCGCCGGCGGGCGCGCTGACCGAGGCGATCGCGCTGCTCACGGACGCTCGCCGCCCCGCGATCATCGCGGGCACGGGGGCACGCGCCGCGCGCGCGGACGTGGTCATGCTCGCCGAGCACCTGGGCGCCCCGGTGATGACGACGTTCCGCGCCAAGGGCCTCATCCCCGACGACCATCCGCTCGCCTGCGGGACGCTCGGCCGGAGCGGGACACCCGTCGCCTCGTGGGTGATGAACGAGGCCGACGCGCTGATCGTCATCGGCGCGTCGTTCGCCAATCACACCGGCATCTACGCAGGCAAGCCGATCGTGCACATCGACCGCGATCCCTTGCAGCTCGGGCGTACCACCGGGGTGGCGGTGGCGCTCCTGTCCGACGCGGGCGTCGCTGCCCGCGCCCTCGCTCAGGCGCTCCCGATGCGCCACGACGAGGACTCCGGTCAGGCGGCGGACGTTGCGCGGCGGCGCGCGCTCTGGGCGGTCGAGAAGGCCGGTCGCGCCGCGGACGACCGGGGCCACGGCATCGCCAGCGCCGCGGTGTTCGCAGCCCTGAACCGTCACGCCCCGCAGGACGCGGTGATCGCCGTCGACGTCGGCAACCACGCCTACAGCTTCGGCCGCTACCACGAGTCCCGCGACGGGCAGGAAGTGCTGATGTCGGGGCTGCTCGGCTCGATCGGCTTCGCCTACCCCGCGGCGATCGGCGCATGGGCGGCGACCCGCGGCGAGCGCCCCGTGATCGCGGTCACGGGCGATGGCGGCTTCGCGCAGTACATGGCCGAGGTCCTCACGGCGGTCAGGCACGGGATGCGGATCACGCACGTCATGCTCAACAACGGCCAGCTCGGGAAGATCAGCAAGGAGCAGCGCGCCGGCGAGTGGGACGTCTGGCAGACGGAGCTGCACAACCCCGACTTCTCCAGGTATGCCGAGCTCTGCGGGGCGCTGGGCATCCGCGTCACGCAGGCCGGCGAGCTGGACGACGCGCTCACCCGCGCGCTGGCCCACGATGGTCCGGCGCTCGTCGAGGTCATGACGGACGCGGAACTCATCTAGCCGGCCTGCCGCTTCACCGAGCGACACGACCTTTCTCAGAGGATCTTCATCATGCGACGACTTGTGGCCATCCCGGCGACGGCGGCACTGCTCGCGGCGCTTGCCATCGGCGGATCTCAGGCGGGTGTCGGATCGAAGGGGGCGCCCGTCGCCCGAGCGACGACCGCGACCGGCACGCCGGCGCACGCCGCCCGCCGCGGCATCACGATCACGACCCGGAGAGTCGGCACCTACGGCCGCGTGCTCGTCGATGGGCGTGGACTCCCGCTGTACACCTTCTCGCGCGACCGGGGCTCGGCATCGCGGTGCTACGGCGACTGCGCGGCGGCGTGGCCGGTCACCTATGCGAAGGGGAGCCCGCTTGCCCGTGGCGGCGCCAGCCGGTCGCTGCTCGGCCGCCACCGACGCCGTGACGGGCGACTACAGGCGACCTATGGGGGGCGGCCGCTGTACTACTACGTGCGCGACCGCCCGGGTGTGGCGCTGTGTCACGACGTGCGCGAGTTCGGCGGGCTCTGGCTGCTGCTGCGGCCGAGCGGACGGAACGTGTAGTCAAGAGCCCGCCCGCGTAACGCCGGCGCCGCCGGCGGAGACTCGAGCGCATGTCCGAGCTGCATTTCACGAACCTGCTGATCGTCGTCGCCGCCGGGTTCTCCGTGCCGCTGCTGCTCGGCATGGTCCCGCAACTGCCGTCGTCCTGGAGATCGTCGCCGGGATCATCATCGGGCCGGCCGGATTCGGGTGGGTCGAGATCGACGCGCCGATCCAGGTGCTCGCCCTGATCGGCCTGGCCTTCCTGCTCTTCCTCGCCGGCCTCGAGGTGGAGTTCGACATGCTCCGCGGACGCGTGCTGCGCCTCGCCGGTGGTGGGTTCCTCATGTCCTTCGCGCTGGCGGTCGCCGCGGGGCTCGTGTTGAAGGCCGCCGGGTTCGTTTCGCAGCCGCTGTTCGCGGCGATCATCCTGTCCGCGACGTCGCTGGGGATCATCATCCCGCTGCTCAAGGACGCCGGGCAGAGCAGCTCGAAGTTCGGCCAGCTCGTCATCGCGGCAGGCTCGATCGCCGACTTCGGCGCGGTGATCCTGCTCTCGATCTTCTTCTCGCGCGAGGGCGCCGGGACCGCTTCCCAGCTCCTGCTGCTCGGGTCGTTCCTGCTGCTCGCCGTCGTCGCCGGCCTCGTCGTGGCCGGGGCCGAGCACATTCGCCCGGTTCGCGAGGTCGTCGGCAGGCTGGCCAATACGACGGCGCAGATCCGCGTGCGCGGGGCGTTCCTGCTGATGATCGCCTTCGCCGCGCTCGCGCAGGGCCTCGGGCTCGAGGTGATCCTCGGAGCGTTCGCCGCGGGGGCGATCCTCAAGCTCACCGACCGCGACCAGCAGATGATGCACCCGGAGTTCCGCACGAAGCTCGAGGCGGTCGGCTACGGGGTCTTCATCCCCGTCTTCTTCGTCACGAGCGGGCTGCGCTTCGACCTCGATGCGCTCGTCTCGAGCTCGAGCACGCTCGCACGCGTTCCGGTGTTCCTGTTCGCGCTGCTGCTCGTGCGCGGTGTGCCGGCGCTGCTCTACCGCGCGGACCTCGGAGGTCGCCGGACGCTCGTCGCGGCGCTGCTGCAGGTGCCGTGGCCGAGGGCCGCTGCGCCGGGCGCTGGGCCACCGCGTCGCGCGTCTGGGAGCAGCCGGAGGAGCGCCTCCTCTCCGTCGAGGCACGCGCACGCCTGCGGGATGCTCTCCAGGGGCTTCCCGAAGCACAGCGGTTCGCCGTGGCGCTGCGCGATGTTCAGGGTCTCGACACCGCTGAGGCCGCAAGTGCGCTGGGCATCACCGAGACGCACGTGCGGGTGCTCCTGCATCGCGGCCGAGCGGGTCTGCGGCGCGCGCTCGAGGAGTACGTCGAGCCCGGCGCAGAGGTCGCGGCAGCCGCCTAGTGGCGGCACCGGCCCGCGTCACACGGCGGCGAAGCGCCCGCCGGGCCAGGGCACGTCGCTGCCGTGACGTTCGATGACCGGTCCGGGGGGTGCCGGCACGGTCCCGAGGAGCCCACGGTCGGCGAACAGGAGCATCCCCGGCGCCACGCGAAGGAACGGATCGTCCCGCAGCCGCGCCATCGCGTTCGGGCCGCGCCTCGCGGTCAGCGACCCCGCGAAGTGGGAGGCGTCCACGAGCAGCGTCGAGACGAGGTCAGCCGGCTCCGCGTCGGCGAGGACCGTCCGGCGCGCGCCCTGGACGGTCGGGTCGTCGAAGATCGTCAGCGCGTCACGCGGAGGGAGCACCAGCGAGATCGCCGCCGCCGCGCCATCCGGATCGACGATCCGCGGATCTGCGCGCCGCGCCGCTCGGAGCGGCTTGCCCGCACGCAGCCAGGCGACGAGCCAGCCGTGCGGCGCTCCGGCCCGGTCGCGCACCGCCGCCGCCGCGTCGGCCGACGCGGGCGCGCGGTCAACGAGCGCCAGCCAGCAGCGGTCGCTCACGCGCCACCTCCCAGTCGGGCCGGATGGCCCGGGTCAGCTCGCGCAGGTCCGCGCGCAGCTCATCGAGCCCGGGGCGCCCCCAGTACCAGTAGCCGTTGTAGGCGCTGTGCACGGTCAGGTCGGGCCCGAGCACGAAGACGGCCGGCTGATACGGGTGATGGACGGTGTCGGTCGTCTCCCGCAGATCGAGTGCGTCGAGGTGCTCCCGGTCGGGGTCCGAGAGGAATGTCCAGCGTGCACCGAGGCCCGCGCGGAACGCCGCCGCGACCTCCGGCGGGTCCACGCTGAGCGAGACGATCGATGTGTAGGCGACCTCCGCGTCGTCCTGGAACGTCACGAGGCGTCGCATGAACGCCTGCTCCTTCGGGCACCAGAAGCCGCGGTAGGTCGTGAGGACGAGCGGGTCGCCGGCTGCCAGCTCGCCGAGCGTGCGCGCCCGGCCGGCGTGGTCCCGGGCCAGGATGTCGGGGAAACGGTCGCCGCGTGGGTAGTGCATGCGTTGTCGTCACGGTGTGGGCGCGACGCGTTACAGCCCCACGCTCGGGTCACGAGCTCAGGTGGGGGCCAAGAGCTCGCCTGAAGCCGATGTCGAGCGTGTCGTGGGCGACATCGACGAGTGACCGGAGGTCGCTCGAGCTGTCCGCCGCCCAGATCGACCAGGCGGCGTTGAGTGCCCCGAACGCGATCGAGCGCCGCGCGGCCGCTCCCACGATCGACGTCTCGCTGTTCCGGATCCCAGCGTTCAGCGGCTCGGGCATCGCCGTCCTGATCTTCAACCTGGGGACGTTCGGCGTCTTCCTCTACACGTCGCTCTACTTCCAGCACGTGCTCGGCTACTCGCCGGTCAGGGCCGGAACGGCGTTGCTGCCGTGGATCCTCATGTTGCTCGTGATCGGGCCGTTCACCGGATCGCTCACGCAGCGCGTCGTGCCCCGCGTGCTCGTGACCGCGGGGCTCGCGATCATGGCTCTGGGGTTGCTGCTGCTGACCGGGATCGACGAACACAGCAGCTACGTCGACCTGCTGCCCGGGCTGCTGATCGGAGGCCTGGGCGGCGCGCTCACGATCCCGCTCAACGCCGTGGCGATCGGCGCGGTCCCGGCGCGGCAGTCGGGTGTCGCCTCCGGCATCTTCAACACCGCGCGCGAGACGGGGGGTCGCTGGGCATCGCCATCATCGGCGCGGTGCTGGCGGCGGGCCGGCACGACGGTCCGGTCGCCGGTCACGCGTTCGCAACCGGCTACAGCCGCGGCCTCGCGGTCGCGGCAGCGCTCGCCCTGATCGCATCCGCGGTCACGGCCGTCTCGCTGCGCGAGCGCCGGCTCGGCTCGTCGCGGGCGCGCGCACGCGCCGCCGGCCCGTCGGCGACCCGGCCTGACGGCCGTGACTCAGGTCAGCAGGAGTTCGCGTGCGCTCTGCTGCAGCGACGTCGTCAGCTCGCGGTCCGACGCGCCGGCGAGGCGCAGCTCGCAGAACGTCTCGTAGCTGGTGAGCACCATGAGCACCGACAGCACCCGCCGCTCGGCGAGCCCGGGGCGCAGCGACCCGGTCCTCCTGAGCTGGCGGGCGAGCCTGGTCAGCTCGCCGCGGCGGTCGGCGCGCTGGCGGTCGACCAGGTCGCGGGCGGCCGGGTCGACCGCGACGACGCCGTAGATCTGGCCGAGGATCGCATCCTCAGAGGACCAGAACCGCACCGTCTCGCTGATCGTCTCGGCGAGCGCGGCGCCGGCGTCGGGCAGCTCCACGACCTCCCGGAGTCGCAGCAGCGCCGGGTTCTCGTCGAAGCGCTCGCACATCGCGTCGACGAGCTCGATCCGCGAGCGGAAGTGCTGGTAGAGCGTCGCGCGCGAGACGCCGGCGTGGTCGGCGACCTGGCCGACGGTCGACTCGTGGAACGTCCCCTCGGCCATGAGCTCGGCGACGGCCGCCGTGATCCGCTGCCGCGTGCCGTCGGGCCGCTCGGTGCGGCGCTGGGCGCGGTATGACCGGGGGGGCATGGACCAGGAGTCTAGACATCACGTCCAGTCATTGGTAGCGTCGCTCGTGGGCAAGGGGTCTAGACACACTGTCCACTCATCGGGAGGAAGCGTCAGATGGGCACAATCGTCATCGCCACGATGGATACGACGCCGGTGGATCGGAGCACCGCGGCCGCGATCGAGGGCGCCGAGGCGCGCGCGTGGACCGACATGTACGCGGCGGCGCCCGCGCAGTTCGCGGCCGCAGCCGGCGTCGGTGCGCGCGAGGTCGACGGGGCGCTCGCGCTGCGCTGGGCGGCTACGGGCCGGCGCTACTTCAGCCGGGTGATCGGCCTCGGCGTCGCGCAGGCCGCGACGCCTGAGGCGCTCGATCGGATCCTCGACGAGTACCGGCAGGCGGGCATCACGATGTTCCTGCTGCAGTCGCTGCCGCACTGCCGGCCCGCCGAGTACGAGGCCTGGCTGAGGACGCGCGGGCTGCAGGCGTTCGACGCGCAGGACCGGATCATCCGCGGCGGGGCGCCCGCGCCGGCGGCCGGGAGCGACGCCCGGCGTGGCGACCTGACCGTCGAGCGCGTCGGCCCGCACGCAGCCGAGGAGTGGTCGGCGTTCCTGCAGCGCGTCTACCGCCTTGACACCGGGCCCTGGCTCCCGCGGCTGATCGGCCGCGCGGGCTGGCACCAGTACGTCGCCCGTCGAGAGGGCGAGATCGTCGCCGCGCGCGGTATGTACATCGGCTCCGACGGCATGGCCTGGCTCGGCATGGACGGACCCGTTCCGGGGGTGACGACCGACGACTACGAGCCCGATGCGGCAATCTGCGACGTCGCAGTCCGCGATGGCCTCGCGCGCGGCGCGCGGAGCTTCCTGGCGGACATCGAGGCGCCGTCGCCCGACATGAACACCCCCGCGTACGCGCACTTCGCCAGGCTCGGGTTCAGCCGCCCGTATGTGCGCACCCACTACGCCGTGGTGTCGTGATGCACGCCTCGATCTGGCGGTTCGCCGGCGACCCCGACGACCTGCTGCGCCGCTACGACGCGATGATCGCCGACTTGCCCGGAATGCGGTTGCACCTCTGCCTGCGAGCGCCGGACGGCATCGTCCTCGTCGACACATGCCCGTCGCGCGAGGTCTTCGAGGGGTTCGCCGCAGATCCGGCGTTCCACAGCCTGCGGGCGCGGCACGGCCTGCCGGACCCGCAGGAGGTGCGCGACTTCCCCGTCCACGTCGCGTTCGTCGATGGGCGCCCCGTTGCCGGCGCCGGTGCCGAGGTCACGTAGCGGCGACGGTGGCGTCGCGGCTCTCGCGGTCTCCGGTTCCGACCGCTGCGGACTCGGCTGCTCCGATGACGAGCGGGCGGACGAAGGGCGGCGCGTGCTTGAGCGTGTCCCGATCGAGCCGCTGAATCTCGAAGCCGGCGCTCCGGATGCCGTCGATCGTGGGCCGGTTGCAGTGGCAGCCGTGTGCGACGCGCGTATTCAGCCAGAGCATCCGGTCCTGCATGCGCGCAAGCTTCGGGTCGTCGGCGCGGACGTGCTCGATGAACAGCAGGCGGCCTCCCGGCCGCAGGACGCGGCGCACTTCGCGCAGCGCCCGGGGCTGGTCGTCGACGGTGCAGAGCACCAGCGTCGAGACCGCGACGTCGAAGCTCGCGTCGTTGAACGGCAGATCCTCCGCCGGCGCGCGCAGCAGCGTCGCGTCAGCACTGATGTCGCTGATCCGCTTCTCGAGCCGGCGGGCCATCGGCTTCTCCGGTTCGGTGATTGTCAGCGATCGCACACTGGCGCGGTAGTACGGGAGGTTGGCACCCGTCCCGCCCCCGATCTCGAGCACGTCCCCGCTGGCCTGCCCGACCAGTGCGGCGCGCCATGCGCCCAGACCCGCCTCCTCGGTTCGAGCCACCATGCGGTCGTACATCGCCGCGAACACCGAACCCCAGACACTCATCTCCGTCCTCCTCATGCGAGTTGTCAGCGTGTCCCGGACCGTAGGTCGCCGGATGATACGGCGCATGGGGCAGTCGCCTCATCTTCCGTCTACGGCACGTACTCGAGGATCCGTCCCAGGTCGCGGAAGCCGACTGCGGAGTAGACCGGCTCGGCTATCGCGGTCGACTGCAGGCTCGCGGTCGAGCAGCCGCGTTCGGCCGCGTCGCGCACGAGGCGCGCAGTGAGCGCAGTGCCGATTCCTCGGCGCCGTGCCGCCTGCAGCGTGAAGACGTTGAACACCCCGCAGTCGCCGTCGTGGTCGAGGGCCATCGCGGTCGCGACGTTCTCGCCCGCGAGCCGCGCCACCAGGATGTGGAACGCGCGTGGGTCGGCGCCGCGGAGCAGGCCGGGCACGCCGACGAGCCGCAGGTGCTCAGCCCAGTCCGGTGCGCCGAGCTCTGGTTCGGGGACCGGCGGCGAGATGTCGCTCAGCGACATGCCCATTGCCCGTGTGGACGCGTCGAGCGCGTATCCGCGGCCGGCGAGCTCGGCGCGCATGCCCTCGTCGCTCTCGTGCACCCACGCGGCATAGCGCTCGATGCCGGCGCTGCGGTAGACCGTTTCCATCGCGTCGATGGCGGTTGGGCGCTCGGTGAAGCCGAGGTCCCGGTCGAGCAGCGCGTTGTTGTAGATCGCGCGCTCGGGATCGCTCGGGAACACCGCCGCCGCGACGCCGCCGAAGCGCCGGAGCGCAGCACCCGCCGAGCCGCGGGCGTATTCCTCCCATGAGGCGAGGAGGGTGGCGGCTCCGCGGGTGTACAGGTCGCGGCCGGTCGCGAGCATCATCACCCCTGCAGCTGTGACCAGGCGACGATGCCGAGCTCCGGTTGTGCCGGACCCTCGAGCATCGCCAGGTACTCGAGCATGTGTCCGTCGGGGTCGCGGAAGTAGACGGCTGCAGCGGGCATCCATCCGATGACGCTGGGCTCGTCCGCCGCCTCGCCGAAGAACGACAGCGGCTCGACGCCGCGTGCGCGCAGCTTCTCGGGCGCGGCGAGCACGTCGGGCAGGGCCACGTCGAAGGCGAGGTGCAGCTGCATGCCGATCGGTGCCGAGCCGATCGACCACAGGCCGAGCATCGCCTGCCCCGGGCCGCCGATCCAGTGAAACGCGGCTCCGCGCTCCGGCAACTCGAGCGCGACCGGCAGCCCGACGACGTCGCGATAGAACGCCACCGAGCGGGGCAGGTCGGCGACCGTCAGGTGCGTCTCGAACAATCCGCGTACGGTCATGCCGGCTCGACCGATCGGCGCTCGGGTGCGATGCGCGTCGCTTGCACGCGGTCGGCGAAGGCGCGCACGACCTGCTCGATCCGGGCTCGCAGGTCGCCGGAGGCGATGCGGCCCTCGAAATCGAGCTCGGCGCGCGGGACCACGAGACGTGTGCCTGCCGGCTCGATGATCATCGAGCCCACGTAGCCCAGGACGACCCTCAGCGCCGCGTCGGCCTGCTCGCCACGGCCCGCGGGCGCGACGTTGATCCAGGTGACGGGCTTGTCGTAGAGCTCTCCGCCGCCGACCGTCCAGTCGAGCAGGTTCTTGAAGCTGCCGGGCAGGCCGCCGGCGTACTCCGGGGTGCAGAACAGGACGCCGTCGGCTGCCGCGATCTGTCCGCGCAACTCGTTGACCGGGGCCGGGAGCGGCTCGGCGTCGTCATCGGGGTTGAAGGCCGGGAGCTGCGGCAGGCCGACGTACAGGACGGTCGTGACGCGCTCATCGCTCACGTCGCGCGCGGCCAGGAGGGCAGCCGTGTTGGTGGAGGCCGTCCTCGTACTGCCTGAGACGAGCAGGATGCGGATGTCTGAAGCCATGCGAGACAGTCCGCTCCGGCGCCTGGATGTTTCAGGCGGGCGTTATGCGCGCGTGACGACGCAGTGCCACTCGTTGGTGAGGCGGTAGGAGCCGCTCGGCGTTCGATGTCGCGGGAGGCCGTCGATGATGGTGGCTCGGACAGTGTCCTCCGGGTTCGTGCGCAGGACCTCGACGACCAGCCCTGCCGCGAGCATGCCGGGCGCGAGCGCCTCGTCGTCCGCGTACTCGTAGGCCCAGGAGACATCGAAGGCGCGCTCCGCTGTCAGCCCGGAGCCGGCGGGGAGGTGCTCGAGCACGCCCGCCCTCCAGAGCTCGTGCGCCGGCGGTCCCTCCCGGCGTGCAGCCGGCATGAACCGCGCCAGCGCCCGCTTCATCGCCGCTCGGGCCGGCCCCAGACCTGGATCACCACCGGCCGCCCGGGGGCCACGCGCCGCGCCTCGAGGGCATGATCCCACTCCTCCGCTCGAAAGCTACGGACCACACATAAGCTATGAAACATAGTCATGTCAAGGGATGAGCTGACACTGTTCTCCTACGAGGTTCTGGGACTCGTGGGATCCACCGGCGCAGGCGCCCACGACCTCCTGCGGATGGCGCAGCGGGGACGGATCCTCGACTGGGCGGGCGAGAGCCAGTACTACGTCGAGCCCAAGCGCCTGGCCCAGCTCGGCTACCTCGACGCGCGCAGGGAACCGGGCAAGACGCGCCAGCGAACCGTCTACACCCTCACCGACAAGGGCCTCGACGCCCTGCGCCGCTACGCACGCACACCCGTCGCCTTCACCCCGCTCAAGAGCGAGGCGCTGCTGCGGCTGCTGATCGCCGACCTGGTCGGCGAGGCCGCAACGCGCCACAGCGTCCTCACCCTGCGTTCGGACATCGACGACCTCCTCCATCGGCTCGCCGAAACCGAGGCCAGCGCCGAGGCGCTGCCCCACCGGCGCAAGTACCTGCTCCTCGTCACCAGCTTCCTGCGCCGGCTGCTCGAGCTCCATCTCACCTGGATCGACGAGGTCGAGCATGAGCTGTCACCGCCGGGCAGGCACCGCACCGAAGGCCGGCTGGCGGGGGTGGAGATCGACTGGCACGACGGTCCGCGCGCGGAGCTGCGGCAGCTGTTCGAGCTGGCTGAGGACTCCGAGAGCCAACTCGATCAGTACGTCGAGCTGGGCCGCGTCCTGGTGGCCGCTCGTGGTCCGGTGGTGCTCGGTCACCTGCAACTGGTGCCGGCCACGCACCCCGGCGAGATCGAGCTCAAGAACATGGCCGTCGTGCCGGAGCAGCGAGGCGCCGGGGTCGGCCGCGCGCTCATCCGGTCGGCAACCCTCAGGTGCGAGGCCGAGGGGTGGTCACGGATGGTGGTCGCGACGGCCGCCGCGGACGTGGGAAATCTGCGCTTCTACCAGCGCTCGGGCTTCCGGCTGCTCTCCGTCGAACGCGATGCGTTCACCGCGGCCACCGGGTATCCGCAACCCATCGTCATCGACGGCATCGCGCTGCTGGATCGCGTATGGCTCGCACGAGACCTGGCTCCCCGCTGAGGTCGAGCGCCGGCGCACCGGCGCATTCCGCCCGGCGGGGCACCATGATGCAGCACGTGCGCCGCGCCCTCCTTCCGCTTCTCGTCCTGCTCGCGCTGCCCGCCACGGCCACCGCTGATGCGGCGGGTACACGGGTCACCACGCGGGCGCTGCGCCTGATCCCGCAGGTGTCGATCCGCGGGGTGTCGCTGGGGATGACGCCCGCCCAGACGGAGGCCGTCCTCGGCAAACCCGCTGCGCGTCACAAGGGCAGGCAGCCGGGGATCGGCGCGACCCTGACACTCACCTTCGGCCTGGTCACGGTCCGCTTCGACGGGGTCAAGCCGAGCTCGGAGGCAGTGACGATCACCACGACCAGCCGCAAGGAGCGCACCGCGCGCGGCGTCGGCGTGGGCTCCAGCGAGGCGATCGTGCGCCAGCGCGTCCCGGGCGTCAAGTGCCTCGAGGAGTACGGCTACCGCCACTGCGTCGTCGGCGTCCAGAAGGCCGGGCAGGTCGTGACCGACTTCTCGATCGGCCGCTCCGGGCGCGTGACGCGCATCTCGCTGGCACGCATGCTCGACTGACGCGGTGGCGCGCGGCAGCGTCCGGCGTGCTATCAACCGCGGCCACATGAACAAGCTCATTCGTCCCATGACCCTCGCCCTGATCGTGGCGCTCGGCGCGCTCGTGCTCGCCGGTTGCGGCAGCAGCACCAAGGAGAGCCAGGCCGACAAGGCCGCCCAGCAGGCCCAGGCGGAGCTCAAGAACCCGCCGACGGTCACCGACGTCGCCACGCCGACCGTCAAGGCCGTCGTCGTCAAGCCCAGCGCGGGCGAGACCGACATCAACAAGAAGCCGGTGATCCCGAAGCAGACCGGTGCTGACCCGACGTCGCTCGTCGCCCAGGACCTCATCGTCGGCACGGGCGCGACCGCCAAGGCCGGCGATCAGGTCAGCGTGCAGTACGTCGGCGTGCTGCGCAGCAACGGCAAGGAGTTCGACAGCTCCTGGAAGCGCAACAAGGCGTTCGACTTCGCGCTCGGTGGCGGCCAGGTCATCCCTGGCTGGGACCAGGGCGTCACCGGCATGAAGGTCGGCGGCCGTCGTCGGCTCATCATCCCGGCCGATCTGGCCTACGGCGCGCAGGGTCAGCCGCCGACGATCCCGGCGAACGCGGCGCTCGTGTTCGACGTCGACCTCAAGAAGGTCACGGCGGCCAAGCAGTAGCCCGGCTGGGCGCGGAGCCGACCGGCTCCGCGCCTACTGTCGTCGGCGTGAGCGGCCTCAGCCAACGCACGCTGCACGCGGCGCTCGCCGTCGCGACGGCGCTGACGCTGGGCTGCGCGGCGGCGCCCGCGGCCCAGGCGTCCCCGGCGTCGGCCGGCGGCGGCCTGCATGCCGACCCGGCCGAGGGCGGCGGGCTCGACCTGACGGCGGCAGGTCTCGGGCAGGAGGCGCGCAACCTCGTGCTCACGGTCCGCGCCGCGGCGCGGATCACGCCCGAGCAGCTCGACGGCGCGGGCGGCGGGGAGCTCTGCGCGACCTTCGAGCAGGCGAGCGGCGCGGCGCGGCGCCTGTGCATCACGCGCGCGGCCTCGGCGTGGCGGCTGCGGCAGGGCACGCGGACGGTCGCCGGCAGCGTGGGACAGCCGTCCGCGGGACGGCTGGCGATCCGCTTCCAGCCGGCGGCGCTGGGGCTCGAGCCCGGGCCGCTGCGCTGGCGCATCTATGCACGCTCCGCGGGCTGCGCCGGCGGAGCGAACGCGTCGACGGCCTCCAGCGGCGGCGCGGGCGCGGACGATGAGCCGTCCGCACCCGCGCCGGTGACGCCCGCGGCCGGCTGCGCGGACCGCGTCCCCGACGGCGGTTCGTTCGCCGGCCGGGTCTGGCGCGCGGTCGTCACCGGGTGCACGGCGACGGGGCCGCCCGAGGTCCTCAGCGGTCCGCGCGGCAGGCGCGTCGCGCTCACCTATGACGACGGCCCGTCGGCGCAGACGCCGGCGTTCCTCTCCGAGCTGCAGCGGCTCGGCGTGCCGGCGACGTTCTTCATGATCGGCCGCGAGGTGCAGGCGCTGCCGGCGATCGCGCGCCAGGTGCTCGCCGACGGCAACGCGATCGGCGACCACAGCTGGAACCACGCGAACCTCGCCGGCGGCGGCCCGGCTGCGACCGACCAGCTGATCCGCACGAACGCGGCGATCCGCCGCGCGACCGGATTCACGCCCTGCCTCTTCCGCCCGCCGTACCGTGCCACCGGACCGGACCTCGTGACGCGCGTGCGCGAGCAGGGAATGACGTCGGTCCTGTGGAGCGTCGATCCCAGCGACTGGGCGCGCCCGGGAACCGACGCGATCATCGCGCGGGTCCTCGCACAGGCCGGCCCGGGCGCGATCATCCTGTCGCATGACGGCGGCGGCGACCGCTCGCAGACGCTCGCGGCGCTGCCGCTGATCGTGAGCGCGCTGCGCGCCCGTGGCTACACCTTCGTGACCGTGCCCGAGCTGCTGGGCTACGACGAGCGTGTCACGCTCGAGCGCTGAGAGCCCGCCCGCCGGGCCGCCCTCGCCGCAACGGTAGCGTGCAGGGCATGGACCATCGCACGCTCGGGCGCACAGGCGTCCACGTCAGCCCGCTCTGCCTGGGCGCCATGATGTTCGGCGCCTGGGGCGAGTCCGACCATGATGCGGGCATCGGCATCATCCACCGCGCGCTCGACGCCGGGATCAACTTCATCGATACCGCCGACGTCTACGCGCGCGGCGAGTCCGAGGAGATCGTCGGCAAGGCGCTGGCCGGCGGGCGGCGCGACAACGTCGTGCTCGCCACGAAGTTCCACGGCACGATGGGCGATGACCCCAACGAGGCCGGGAACTCGCGGCGCTGGATCTTCCGCGAGGTCGAGGCCTCGCTCAGGCGCCTGAACACCGACTCGATCGACCTCTACCAGGTGCATCGCTGGGACCCGTGGACCGACCACGACGAGACGCTCGGCGCGCTCTCGGACCTCGTCACGCAGGGGAAGGTGCGCTACATCGGCTCCTCGACCTATCCGGCGGCGCAGATCGTCAAGGCGCAGTGGGTGGCCCGTGACCGCGGCCACCAGCGGTTCGTCTGCGAGCAGCCGCCCTACTCGATGCTGGTCCGCGGGATCGAGGCGGACGTGCTGCCGACCTGCCGCGAGTTCGGCATGGGCGTCATCCCGTGGAGCCCGCTCGCCGGCGGCTGGTTGTCGGGGCGCTGGCGCAAGGGCGCCGAGGACCTCACCTCGCGGCGCTCGGCGATGATCCCGCAGCGCTACGACCTGTCGATCCCCGAGAACCAGGCCAAGCTCGACGCGGCCGACGCGCTCGGACAGCTTGCCGACGAGGCGGGCATCTCTCTGATCCACATGGCGCTCGCGTTCGTCATCCGCCATCCGGCGGTGACCGCCGCGATCATCGGCCCGCGCACGCTCGAGCAGCTCGAGTCCCAGCTCGGCGCCGCCGACGTCGTGCTCGACGACGCGCTGCTCGACCGGATCGACGAGATCGTCGCGCCCGGCCGCACGATCAACCCGACGGACGCCGGCTGGGCGAACCCGGCGCTGGCGGCGCCGGTGCGCCGGCGCTGAAGCTCAGCGCCGGACGCGCAGCAGCGCCGCCGGCGGCGCGCCGAGCAGGCTCGCCGGCGGCAGCGGCCGCGCGTGCGCCGTCGCTGCGACGGCGCCGCCGTGCACGCCCTTGACGTACGCCGCGATCCTGTCCTTCGGAACGACGAAGATGCGGCGGTCGCGCAGGTAGCGGCCCTGGTCGGACGGGCTCTCCGGCGGGCGGCGGTAGACGTCGATGTGACGCCCGATGATCGCGCCGCCCGTGTCGTCCGCACGGAACCAGCCGTCGCTGTTGAGCGGCTTGTAGGCGGGCACGTAGACGAGGCTGCCGAGCGGGATCAGGTCCGGGTCGACGGCGATGCTGCGGTAGTAGCGCAGCGGGCGCGAGGTGCCCGCGCCGAACGTGATGTCGGTCGGCGCGACGTAGTGCTTGCCGATGCCCGCGAACCACCCGCCCTGCGCGAGCGGGAAGGTCACGTCGCCGCTGCTGTTGCGCCAGAACCCCTCGGCGCGCCAGAACGGAGCGAAGACCGACGAATCCGAGCCGAAGCGCGCCTTCCTGCCCGACTTCGTGATCCAGCCGCTCGAGCCGACCGAGTCGATGTGGTAGGTCTGGCCGTCGAGCCCGACGCCGTCGCCCTCCATCGACACGCCGCGCGCGGAGTACAGCCAGTCGACGCGGCTCCTGCGGTCGAGGCCGGGGGTCGTGACCGGGACGCCGACGAACCACCGCTCCGGAGCGGGGTAGTACTCGGTGATCGTCACCTTCGGCAGCCAGGTCGGCTTCTTGAGCTGGTGGCTCTTCGCGAACGCGGGAGCCGCCGGCGCGGCGACGACGAGCGCCACCGCAGCCATGAGGGCCGAAAGCTTCGTGCGGATGGGGAAGACCGGCATGGAAGCTCCGCAGACCGTATCGGACGCGGGCGTCGCCGGCTGAAGCCCGGTCACGCGCGCGCTCGGCGCGATCACGCCTCGTCGAGCACGACGATCGGCGCGCCGACGGCGATCTCGCCGCTGGTGAGGATCTCCGCGTTGAGGCCCGCGCGGTGCACGAACGCGCGCAGGATCTCCGGCCGGCCGGTCGAGCGCTGCAGGTCGGTGCACGGCTCGCACAGCTCGACGCCGCGGCACTCGACCTCGCCGATCCTGAACCGCCGCCCGACGAGCGGGTTCAGCCGCACACCGCTGGTGGTGACCTGACGGCGCGACGCGCCCGGCTCGAGCGCGATGCCGTGGGCGGCGGCGAGGTGCTCGAGCTCCTCGGACTCGACCAGCGTGAGCTGGCGCGCCGGCTCCGCGCCCGCCGCGAAGTACCGGTCACCGCGCAGGCCCGTACCGGCGACCGCATCGACCCGCTCGACCGGGAAGACGGGTGCCTCCTGCGCGGCGGCGAGGTGGATGGCGGTCACGGCTCCAGCGGGCATCCCGTGAGGCTAACCGGCCCGGCCGCACGACGCCACGAGCGACAATGTCAGCCGGAGTGTCGGTCCCGGCCGCCGCTCGTGGCGTACCCCGGGATCGTCCCACGCGCGGGATCCGTGCAAAGGGGATATTTCTCTGCGCGGGCGCCGACGCGAGGCGCCCTCCGGTGGCTGTCGCCTGAGGACGCCTCAGCGTGCTTCCATCATTCCCCCAGCGGGACCCTCGCAAGCCGGGAGGTCCGCGTCAACGGCACGCGGGACGAACCGTCAGCAATGTGCGGGTTTCCGCGCTGAGAACGGGGGCTCACCCCCCGATCGGGGGTGCACGCGGGACACGGTCTTGCGGCGCCCAGGGGCGAGGGACAGTCTGGGCGGGACCGTCGCACGCTCCTCGTGTGCGGTGGTGGACCCCGGCTGACCCCCGGGATTGGCGGCGCGGGATGCGCACGTCTCCTCCGCGTATCCCGCGCCCACCCCCGGTCGGGGGGTTGTCCTCCCGTACGCGCCCGTCTGCGGCCGATCCGCGCCTACGGTGAGGGCATGGCAGAAGTCGCCAGCTTCCGCACCGATGACGTCGACGCCCTCGTCGAGGCCTCGCTGTCGTGCCCGCTGTGCCTCCATGCCGCCACCGTCGTCGCCCTGGAGGGTGACTCGGAGGATGGTCATGCGCGATGCTGTTGCACGGCATGCGGGCACGAACGCACCGTCGCGCTGCTCCCCGAGCAGCTGCTGCGCCTGTCGCTGATGGTCGCGACAGCCCGATGACGACCGAGCCCGGCGCGCACATCCAGGCACTCGACGCCTTCGTCGACGTCCTCGCGGGCATCCCCGATGAGGCGGCGCTCGCCGACGGCGACGGGCTGACGTTCTACAGCGGGCTGTGCGTCGCGATCTGCGAGCTGTCCGCGGTCGACCGCGCCGTCATCTTCCGCTACGACGCCGCGCGCCGGAAGGTCCGCGCTGCCGGCGCGCACGGCATCGACATCGGCATCTTCGACGAGGCGTTCTTCACCGTCGAGACGCTCGCGGCCGCCCGCCAGGCACTCGAGGAGGATCGCGTCATCGAGATCCACGGCGACGTCGTGGTGCCCAGCGAGTTCGCGCCCCTCGTCAGCGAGGCCGGCCTCGTCGTCACGCCGATCGCCGCCGCCGGGCGCTGGATGGGCGTCATCATCGCCGATCGCCCCGCCGATCGCCCGGGCCTCTCCGAGTCCGAGCGCGACATGCTCTGGATGCTCGGCAAGACGGCGGCGCTCGCGGCGACGGCGCGCATCGCCACCTTCCAGGCACAACGCGCGCGCGAGCTCGAGGCGAAGATCGACATGGCGCGCGAGATCCACGACGGCGTCATCCAGCGCCTGTTCGGCGTGTCGCTCGCGCTGTCCGGCGAGGGCCCGCTGCCCGAGGAGGCGCGGGCGCGCTCCTCCGACGAGCTGCAGGCGGCGCTCGCCGACCTGCGCGTCGCGCTCCAGCGCCCGCTCGGCCGTGACTCGCGCCCGACGCAGACGACGCTCGCCGAGGAGCTCCAGCGCCTCGGCGCCGAGCATCCCGATCTGGGGGTCGTGCTCGAGTACGGCGATCCCGCGGACGTGCCCGCGGACCTCGAGCCGCTCGCGCAGTCGGTGCTCACCGAGGCGGTGCGCAACGCCCACAAGCACGCGCGGCCGACGAGCGTACGCGTGCGGGTCGCCGACGACGACGGCGCGTTCGTCCTGGAGGTGCGCAACGACGGGGTCAGCGACCGCACGCGCCGCGTCTCCGGCATGGGGCTGCGGCTGGCGGCGCTCGAGGCCCTCCAGCACGGCGGGATCCTCGAGTTCGGCGAGCGTGCGCCCGGCGACTGGCAGGTGCGGCTGGTGGTGTCCGGTGGTCGCTGAGAACGGCGGCGGCGGGGCGCAGCCGCAGCGGCGCCTGCGCGTGCTGGTCGTGGACGACCACGACGTCGTCCATTGGGGCTTTCGTGTGATGCTGGGCCAGCTGAGCTGGGTGGAGCGGACGCTGAGCGCGCGCACCGGCGACCAGGCCGTGGCGCTGGCCCGGCGCTATGAGCCGCACGTCGCACTCGTGGACCTCTTCATGGGGCGCGAGTCGGGCGCGGAGATCACCGAGCGCCTGCGCACGCTCGACGTCCCGCCGAAGGTCCTGCTGATCTCCGGCGCCGGCCGCATCTCGCCGAGCGCCGCGCGCGCCGCGGGGGCCGCCGGGTTCGTGCTCAAGGACTGGCCCGCGGCCGACGTCGCCAACGCCGTGCGGATGGTCGGCATGGGCATGACCGTCTTCCCGCCCCAGAGCCCGCCGACCGGCCTGGAGCTGACCGCGCGCGAGCGCGAGGTCCTCGAGCTGATCGCCTCCGGTGCGACGAACCGCGAGATCGCGGGGTCGCTGTTCCTCTCCCCGCACACCGTCAAGGAGCACACCAGCGGCCTCTACCGCAAGCTCGAGGTCCGCAACCGCGCCGAGGCCGTCCAGCGCGCCCAGCGCCTCGGCCTTCTGACCTGAGCGCCTCGGCCCGGCACGTGCTCGCGACCCGCTAACCTCCGGGCCGCAGACCCGCCCTCCTAGCTCAGTTGGTAGAGCACTTCCATGGTAAGGAAGGGGTCATCGGTTCGAGTCCGATGGAGGGCTCTGGCGAAGTCCCTGCTGAGCAGGGACTTTTCGCGTTCTAGGGGGAGGCGCGAGGGTCGTCTACTGGGTCCGCACTGGGTCCGAAACGGGTCTGAACCGGACCCAGTGAGTCCTTTCGGGTCGATTGGGGAGGGGGGTGTATGCGGGTTCGCGCGACTGAGTAGGTGCACAGGTCGCGTGATGTCACAGCTCGAGTTCCCCTTCCAGCCGGACCGGCCCGACGCTCAGGCGTCGGAGTTCCTGACGATCGCCGAGGCGGCCGTGCGGGTGCGCTGCTGCGAGCGCACGATCCGCCGCGCGATCGACAGCGGCGCGCTGCGCGCCGGACGCGTGCGCGGCGAGCCCGGCTCGCGCGGCGGCTACCGGATCCGTCCCGGCGATCTCGATGCGTGGGTGTTCGGCGATGTCGCCTCGTAGCCGGCGCGAGCCGACGATCGAGCTGCGCCGCCACCGGCGCGCGACGGCAGCGAGAGCGAGCTGTGGTCGGTGCGCTGGTATGACGCGCAGGGCCGGCGCCGGCGGCGCAGCTGCGGCTCGCGCGAGGAGGCCGACTTCGAGCGGGCGCGCCTGGCGCTCAATGCGTCGCGGCCGCGCGAGCGAGGCGACGAGGGGGAGGAGGAGTCGGCGACGCTGCTGCGCGAGTTCTGGCCGCTGTGGCTGGCGGACGCGCGCAGCCGCCTGCAGCCGGAGACCGCGCGGGCGCACGAGCGCGTCTGGGCCGCGCGGCTGCAGCCCGCGTTCGGCGACGAGCAGCTGCGGGCCATCAAGCCGCGGATGGTCGCCCGCTGGCGCGCGGAGCTGCTCGAGGACGGGCTCGGCGTCGAGGCGGTGCGCAAGGCGATGGTGCTGCTGCAGGCGATCTTCACCGTCGCGATCGAGTGGGGCGAGGCAGACGCGAACCCGGTCAGCGTCGTGCGCAAGCCCCGCCAGGGCCGCCGGCGCGTCGTGATCCCGCTGGCGCCCGAGGACGTCGAGCGGATCCGCGCGCAGCTGCTCGCCGCGGGCGACCTGCGCTCGGCGACGCTCGTCAGCGTGCTCGCCTACGCCGGGCTGCGGCCCGGTGAGGCGCTGGGCCTGGAGCTGCGGCACGTGCGCGAGAACACGCTGCTCGTCGAGCAGGCGGTCGCGCACGGGCGGCTCAAGGTGCAGAAGACCGGGCGCAACTACCGCACCGTCGACCTCTTCGACGTGCTGCGCGGCGACCTGGCCGCGTGGACCGCGACGCTCCCCGACGCCGACCCGCGGCGGCTCATCTTCGGCCGCCCGGACGGCGACCCGTGGCACCGGGACGACTGGACCAACTGGCGCAACCGCCGCTTCCATCCCGCGGCGGCCGCGGCGGGACTCGGCCGGCCGCGGCCGTATGACCTGCGCCACTCGTTCGCCTCGCTGCTGATCCGCGAGCAGCGCGCCTCGATCGTCGAGCTCGCCGAACAGCTCGGCCACGCCCCGACCATGACGCTCGACACCTACTCCCACGTCATGGCCGAACACCGCCGCACCGAACCGGTCGACGTCGAGCAGTGGATCGCCACCGCCCGGAGCCAGCACGAACGCCCGCAAGACGACAAGCGCAGAACCCGGCACACAGTTGCATTGCCAATGCGTCGTATACCCGTGGACGCGGGCTGATGGGACGACGATCTCGCAAGCACGCGGCGGGCCGGGCCACATCGCGGCCGGCGACCGACCCGCGATCACATGGCACGAGTGCATGTCCCCGACGAGGTCTGGGCCGAGTTCCGGCGCGCCGCGGGTAGCACCCCGATGTCCGTGGTGCTCGGGCGACTCGTCGAGGCGCGAGGTCGAGCGCGATCGTGCTCGGCGGATCCGCGAGGGCACAGTCGACGACCAGGTGCTGCTCGACGCACTCGAGCGGGCCCGCGAGCTGCACGAGGACGTCGCGGTCATCATCGAACGGCTCGAGCGCCGGGCCGCACCGCCCGTCCCGCCGGCCGGCGACGAGCCGGGCCAGCAGGCGATGGACCTGCCCGACTGGTAGCCGCGTGGGACATGACCTTCTCCGCGTCTACGGGTACACGCCGCATTGCCAATGCCACTGTGTGCCGCGGTTGTGCGTTTCGGTGCCTGCAGTGTCGCTCGAGGCGCACAAGCCGGGTTCGGTGTCGGCGGGTCGGCGTAGGGTGGCGCGTCCCGTGAGTCGCTACGAGCTTGAGTTCTACGAGGACGCCGGCGGCGATCAGCCGGTGCTTCGATGGCTGCGCGAGGAGCTGACAGCGACCCAGCGGCGGGCGATCGGTGTCGCGATGGCCGAGATCCTCCAGGTCGAGGGGATCGGCGTGTGCCGCACCGGCTACGGCCGGCAGCTCGGCGGCGGGCTGTTCGAGTTTCGCCTGCGTCACGACGCCGCGGAGATCCTGCGCAGCGTCGGCAAGCCGGCGCGTGCCGAATCCGGCGGGGAGCGGATCCTGCTGCGCGTCTTCTGCCACGCGCACGGTGACCGGCTCGTCCTGCTGCTCGGCGGCTACGACAAGGGCGCCGACCCGAACGCCAGACGCCAGCAGCGTGAGATCGCGACCGCCCGCAAGCGGCTCGCGGATTTCCAGCGCCGCGCACGTGGTTGACTAGTCGTCTAGGTATGGGCTATAAGCCATATCTGGACGCGCTGCGAACTTCAAGATGAGCACATCCTTTGACACCTTCCTGCAGGAGCTCGAAGCCGAGGCCCGGGCCGAGGGCCCCGACGCGCTCGCCGAGCTCGAGGCGTTCCGCCTGCACTTCTCGCTCGCCCGCCAGCTGGCCGAGCGCCGGCGCACGCAGCACCTGACCCAGAAGCAGCTCGCCGCCCGTTCCGGCATCGACCAAGCCGAGATCAGCAGGATCGAGCGCGGACAGGCGAACCCCACGACCGCGACGCTCGGCGCGCTCACGCGAGCGCTGGGCGTTGACGTGCGCCTGGTGCCGGCCGACCTCGCGGACGCATAGGTCGTGGTGGGAGGCGACTTGGCGCTCCCACGTCTGGTCGGTCGGGCCGACGACTGGCGCTCGCGGGGTCGGGGCGCCTGAACACGTCGGTGTCGCTTCTCG